>CBDDJE010000006.1:0-58908 GCA_965229435.1 Longimicrobiales bacterium | reverse complement strand
GGAGATGTGGGACTACCTCCGGGGGCTGAGCGGCGCCAGCCACGAGATGTACCTGGGGAGCTACGGCAAGACACGACAGGGCCGCGATCTGGCGTACGCGATCTTCAGCCGGCCCATGGTCAGCGAACCGTGGGAGGCCATGGCGTTGGGACGGCCCATCCTCGTCCTGGCCGCCAACGTCCACGGAGGTGAGCGTACCTTCCGGGAGGGTCTCCTGATCCTCATGCGGGACCTGGCCACTCCGGGCACCGAGGCGAACGCTCTCCTCGACGATGTGACCATCGTGGTGGCGCCCCAGATCAACCCGGACGGATTCGAAGCATCGGAGCGCGGGCAGCGGGGCAACGCGTGGGGCATCGACCTCAACCGCGACTACGTGAAGCTGGAGCATCCGTCCATTCGCAACTACGTGGAGAACGTCATCGGGGAGTGGCGGCCGCACCTCTTCATCGACGGACACAACGGTGGCTCTCGCCCCTACAACCTCAACTACCAGTGCACGAGTCACTACGACTCGGCCATCGAGCTCACCGACATCTGTGACGACGAGATCTTCCCCGCCATCGACGCACGGCTGGCCCAGGAGGGGATGAAGTCGTGGTACTACGCCCGAGGTGATGAAGAGGAATGGCGTACGGGCGGCTCACAGGTCCGCATCGGCCGCAACTACGGCGGCATGGTGAACAGCGTCGGTATTCTCTTCGAGGCGCCCAGCCAGGAGCTGGAGGTCGGCGCCAGGGCAGGTTACCTCGGATACCTGGCCGTCGTCGACTGGGCAGCGCGGAACGCCGAACACCTCATGGGGACCGTCGCAGAGGCCCGAGCCGAGACCATTGCCATGGGTGCGGCGCCCTCGGGCCAGATCGCTGTCGAGATGACGTACGAGGCCGAGGACGAGCCGGCGTCGTACGAGATCGTGCGGGAGCGTGACGGCGGCGGCCTCGACACCATCCAGGTCTCCGGTGCCCGGCTCATGAAGAAGCCGGTGGCGACCCGGTTGCGGGACCGTCCGTGGGCATATGTACTCCCCCGCGACGCCGAAGACGCGGTGGAGTTGCTGCGCCTACACGGCATCACCGTCGAGCGACTCCTCGAGCCCGTGACCCTCGACGTCCAGGCGTACACCGTGTCCGATGTCATGCACGAACCGCAGTACAACCACGCGGCGGTAACCCGCATCCAAGTGGGCGACGTGGTGACCCGCAGCCGCGAGTTCCCGACGGGTACGTACGTTGTCAGGACGGCCCAAGCCCTCGGCCGACTCGCCGCACACATGCTGGAGGTCGAGACCGAGGACAACGTCGTCTACTGGAACCGCATGGATGCGTGGGTGCCCCGCCCTGGGTCGGCAGGCCAGGACGGACCGCCCCTGGCTCCCATCTACAAGGTCATGCAGCCCACCGTTCTGCAGTCGGAGTTGGTGGACGGACGCTGACGGTCGGAACTGTGGACCAACGCCGACGTTGAAGTCGGCAGACGAACGCCTCGACGGCGTCGGGGTCCGGCTCCTGATCAGGAACCGGACCCCGGAATGTCACCATGACTGTGCTTCATCTTCGTCGTCGATCTGCTTCCAGAACCGACGCTCGGCGTCACGCTGAGCCCGCGTGGACTCCTGCACGTACAGCACCGCGTCTGCGCGGACCCACGCGACGGATCCTCCGATCGTCTCGCACCGGATCAAGTTCGGTGCATTCTCATCGGTGAGAGCCGCGAGAATGCGAGCCGCCGTGTCACGGGTGACGCTGAGGTATCCGTGGGGCTCGATGCGGACCCGGTAGTAGTCCGTGGCCGGGCGCTCGAGCGTCGGGTCCCGGAAGACATCGTCCAACCGGTTCGTGCCCATCTCACTCTTCTTTCTCTTTGGTAGTCATCGAACGGGGGCCTTCGAGCCGACGTCGGATACGACACCGAACGAAGAACGCCCCACCTGCAGGAATCGCAGGCGGGGCGCCCAAAGAGCTACCCGGACGTGTGGACCGCTACGCTGCGGACCACCTCCCACCTGCGCGTCGTCTCGGCCCTCGCGCGGAGGGCCGTCCGTCAGCGGCGCTGTGATTCATGGGAGCCTCCCATCCGGAGAAGCTGGAGTGGACTTCGTGTACGGTTGCTGCTTGCCGAAGGGGTGACACGGCATTCTCCGGATGTGTTGAGTAGCGTGGCTTCGATGTGCACCGAGCGGGGAAGCGACCCGCAGCGGATCTATCGGCTGGCGACCTTCTCCTGGACCTTGTCGCTGGTCAACTCACGCAGGGCGTGGGAGCCGATCCACGATCGATGCCGGTCGGGGGACGCGTCGAGGGATTCGGCCACTCGGCACGCGGACCGGTGCAGCGCGCCGTTCCTCTTCCCGATGGCTCGAAGGGCCATGTTCACCGCCTTCTTGACCAGAGGCCGGTCGTCGGACTCGGTCTCGGCGATCCAGGTCAGAGCCGACTCGAAGAGGGCGTCGTCGGCCTTCTTGTCGTGCACGGAGAGGCCCCAGATCACGGCGAACCCGGCCCGACGCACGAACTCCTCCGAGCGCGTGACCCACTCCTCGCTCATCGTCCACGCGTGCGCCGTCCGGTCGAAGAGGTGGAAGCAGACGGTATCGCAGATGGCCCAGTTGTCGAAGTCGCCGGCCCAGCGCTCCATCTGTGCCACCTCGACCGTGGCCGGCTCGTCGACGAAGGCCGCCATGGTGCGGGCCTCGTAGATCTCCAGGTCCCAGAGGCCGAGGGCCAGATCATGGGAACGGCCCACGGCCTTGGCCTTCTTCTTCATGACGCCCATGGGAACCCCCAGAGCCCGCTCGTTGGGGATCCCGTACCGAAGCAGCCCCTCCCGGTGCTCGTCCGACGCCTCCGACTCGAGCCACGCCAGGACGGCGTCGGGCGTGTGGCCGCTCGCCACGGAGCTCACGGCAACGGGCTCATCGTGGAATCCTTCTGCAGTCCTCGAGGTTCAGGCACGTCACCCTGAAATCCCTCCGCATCTCCGGCGGCAACGCAAGGATGGAGACGGCCGCCACGGCGTCACGGGCATCGATCTCCACCGCAGGGCGAATGTACAGGAGGACCCGCCAACGCGGATTCGCGTCGTCAGGCGGCTGGAAGTCGTACCGCAGGATCCACTCGATGGCGTCGAGCTCGCGGCGTAGTGCCCGCTCCGCCTCGGGCGTCGTGGGCCCGGAACCTAGGGGAATCTCGAAGGGCTCGTTGTTGAAGGGATGATTCTGACGCCACCGCCGCAGGGCGCTGTTCACCAGGCGATAGTCGGCGTTGGTGGTGAACAGGTGCTGTGCGTAGCTCCTTAGGAGCACGTCGTTGTGCTTCACGTTCTTGTCCAGGGCGGTTTCCATGTGCCGGACGAACGCGTCGGAGTCACCGCGCTTGAGCGCCTCCATGGCATTCAGGTATTCGGTGTCGGCGTCGGCGGGGTTGATCCGCGAGATGACCTCCGCCATCCGAGACCACTCGGCCGTCTCCGGGTCCACGATGGCGCCTTGTCTGGCCAGGTAGTACTCCCGCACGCCGAACGCCATGGCGAGCAAGTAGATGCCCAGAAGCATCCGGAACTTGCGATACCAAGGAGAATTGTCGGGTGCCAACGCCACAGCTCAGAACCCCCGGGGCGGCTCGTACTACAAGCCTTTCTGGGTCTGCTTGTCCGACACCTTCCAGATGAAGGAGTCGAGGTAGTAATGCATGAGCCCGTAGGTGTAGATCATCATCTGGGAGAATAGGGCGTAGCCCGCCGTGTAGTCGAGCGCCGGGATCCCGAACTCCGGGATGGCCGGGTACGGGGCGAAGTTGACGACGCCGAACCCGAACTCGTCGAGAGGACGATTGATGATGAGCTGGAATAGGATGGCGTACGCGACGCCGCCCAGCAGGAACCACCGGAGGTTGCCCTTCCCGGTCATCCGACTCCAGATCCCTTCCCGGAAGGTCCCCTTCTCCTTGGACTTACTCATGAAGGCATAGACCATCACGATGTACTGAACGCCGTGCATGAGCCTGTGAGCCACGGCGTAGAGGAGGATGGAGTTGGTGTGCCACGACACGAAGTACCAGAGGAAGTAGCTCGCTCCGATGAAGGCGTACTTCACGGGGTTGATGACGCCGCCTTCCTGGACGGTCCGCCAGAGGTGATACCCGTAGAAGATCAGGTAGCCGACCAGCACAACCTGGCTGAAGATGAGGACGCCGTTGATGAAGTCCACCGACAACGGGACCTGCATGCGGTGAAGCTCCCGGATCCAAAGGAACCGGAACATGGGAGCGTTCAGGAACATGTACGCGTACAGGACGCAGTGGAGGCCCAGGTCCACCCGCCGGGTGTTCTTCAGTCCCGCGCCGGCCTTGTAGTCGTAGATGCGCGCCAGCCCGTGCTGCTGCATCACGCTGTGCTGATGATCCCACGCGGTCACCAGAAGCAGGAGCGTGATAGGCGCGTACTGAAGGCCCAGGATGGTGAACGCCACGATGGCGATGGGACCGATGATGAGCCGGTCCTTGAAGCGATCCCAGACGTCGGGCATCCCGTAGGAGCGCACCCACCCCGCATAGTGATGGGGAATGGTGATCCACAGGTTGATGGATGCTACTGCGACGTACGGGAGCCAGGCCTGGAAGCCCAGAGCCATGGCTACCGCGAAGAACGGCAATAGAAGGAACCACACCAGGTCCTGGCGCGGATTCAGGATGTATCCGGTCTTGAACATCAATCCCGCGACGTCGAGCTGGGAGGGCCCTGAGTACTTCCGAACTTAAGCAATTTCAGCCCGAACTACCCCGCCGCGCACGCCGGGTTCGGGGCGTCAGGAGCCGTCGGTGTCGCTCACGCGGCCGAAGGCCTTGAGAACCTCGCGGGTGAGATCCCACCGATTGAAGCCCTGCCGACCGTAGTCGAGCCCTCGGCGCACGATGACGAGGTCGTGGGAAGGCACCACCACGACGTACTGCCCGCGGTTCCCGGCCGTGGAGTAAGCGTCCGACGGTACGTCGTCGCGGCCATCGGGGACGAGCCACCACTGGCCACCATACTGGTTGCCGATGGAGGCCGTGGACGGCGCCGGTGTGCGTACGAAGTCGATCCACTCTTCGGAGATGAGTCGTTCGCCGTTCCACACCCCACCATTGAGGTACAGGAGCCCGAACCGCGCCAGATCACGGGCATTCGTATAGACCTGACTGCTCAAGATGAAATCACCGAAACGGTCCGTGCTGGGCAACGTGTTGCGCATGCCGATCTTGTCGAAGAGCGCCCGGCGCGGGAACTCCAGATAGGTCTGGTCGTCACCCAGGGCCCGCTTCATGGCCAGTACGCCCAGGAGCGTATCGTAGTTCTCGTAGTCCCAGAACGTCCCCGGCTCCCTGAAGAGCGCACGGCTCAATGCGCCGTCCACCGAGCTGGCTCCTGCCCAATAGGCGAGGCCCGAGCCCGTCGCGTACTCCAGGCCCCGGTTGTCCACCGTTTCCAGGCCGCTGGACATGTTCAGCACATGGCGCAGCGTGATCTCGTTGCGTGGGTCGGTCTCGGAAGATCGCGCCCGAGGCAGCCACTCGAGTCCGAGCGGCTCGTCCAGCGCCATCCGCCCCTCCTCGACGAGCATCCCGATGAGCGTGACCGCGATACTCTTCGCGGTGGACCAGGTGCGCGTCTTCGTGTGCATGTCCACACCCGGAGCGTACCGCTCATGGATGATCCTTCCGTCGTGGACCACCATGAGGCTCAGCGTCACCTGCTCCGGCGACTCACGGTCGAAAGCCCAGTCCGACGCCGCCTCGAGGGCGTTGGCGTCGACGCCCTGGGGCAGTCGCGTCTCCGACACCAAGTCGCCGTCCGGCCAGGGCATCGTCGCCGGGTCACCCGGAGGTGGCGGCAAGCGAAGCTCCGGGAGATCGGCGATGTCTTCGAAGGTCTGATCCGGCGCCAGGATGATGCACCCCAGCCCCTCCCGGAACGCGGCCCGCATGGTCGGTGTGCCGCCAGGCGCCCCGATAGCGACGGCTCGACGCTCCCAGTCGACGACGTAGTCGCCTCCCTCGGGCGTACCCACCGGCTGACGGAGGAACGCCAGCTCCTGGTCGTAGACCTGCTCGAGGGAGCGGTCCCCGGAGAAGAGGCCGTTGCACATGAGGATCGCCTGCTGGCCGTACCGGATCATCTCCCGCTGGGGACGCCAGTAGTCGTAGCTGTCCTCCTGCTGCGCAGCGACGGCCGGAGCCAAGAGTGCCGAGGCGAGGAGGGCGAAGACGGCCAGGTGTAGACCAGTGCGTTTCATATCGAAGGTCCGTCGGTTGGTTGGCGAGCGGGAGCGCCAGTGGGTCGGGCGTGTGGAACGGGTCAGGCGAGTGGAACGGTCAGGGTGAGTGGAGCGGATCAGCGTGAGCCGCCCCGCCGGCCAGGGCTCCAGCGACCGCCTACGAACATGGGCAGGGCGACCCTACTTGATCCGGCGGTACGTCGCGTGGCCGACGCCGGTGATCTTCCCGTTCTGGTCCATGCGGACGTATTCGTTCTCGATGACATCACCGTCCTCGGAAAGAGTGTTGATGATCACCTGAGTGACCCGCCCGTTGCGCATGTTCGTGATCCGGGTCGTCCGCTCGTCCACGAACTCCACCGCGGTCTGCGATCCCTCCTGGCCCCACACCGGACGGAATTCACCGTCGAACAGAGTGTTGTAGCCCCACTCCGAGTCCTGACCCCGCGTGTTGGTAGACGCCACCGTGATGCTCATGCCGCCGTCGCCCCAAGGCTCGTAGGTCATGATGTTCACGTACGGCGGCGGGTTGTCCGAGTCCATCTTCCACTCGCCGAAACGGTCGGCGGGGTTCTGGGCGGAGACATCGACGGCCCCGATGAGGGCGACGGAGAATGCAGCGATGCCTAGGAGGAGGTTGCGCTTCGAGATCACGAGGTGCTCCAGGATGTGCGAGTCGTCAGTGCGGCAGGTTGTTGTTCCCGCAGACGGCCAACATAGGTCCCGGGCAACCTGCCGTCACGTCATCGGCGAGCCACCCGGAACTCCACGGGGAAGGAGACCCAAACCGGCACCCGGGTGTCGCGGTTCAGCGCAGGTGAGAAGCGATACAGACCGGCGACCTGAAGAGCCGCTTCGTCCAGTGCCTGGTGCCCCGAGCTCTCGTTGACACGCGTGTCCTGGACCACACCGTGCTCGTCGATGAAGAAGTAGACCTTCGTCACTCCCCCGATGCCGGCATCCCGAAGCATCGGCGGATAGGCCCGGACCATGGCCTCGACGATTTCGTCCCGGTTGAGGATGTCCGGAGCGACGGTGAAGGGCGTGAAGGTGGGTCGCTCTGAGATATCCCTGTCATCCTCCGTCACTTCAGGGGGAGGCGGCAGGGCCGAAACCGGGTTTTCCTCGAAGGTGGTGGGCGCGATGGTGATCTCCTCGCTCACTTCCGTGCTGGCGATGACCGGTGTCGCCGGTCGGGCGATGGCTTTCGGGGGTGGCGGCACCTCGATCTCCGGCGGCAACTCGACGGCGGTCAGTTCGTCGGCTGTGAACGAGAAGTCCTCCGCCTCGATCTCCGGCCAGTACGCAAACGCGGCGAAGTGGACCGCGGTGGCAAGGATCATGGAGCTCCAGAGAATCGAGGGGAATCGATCCTTCAGGCGCTGGTAGCGACTGTCCAGATCCCGTTCGAATGGAACAGCTTTCGCGGCGGCCATGATCCACCTCCTGTCTCTTGGACTCCCGAGGAGGGTGGATGTGGCTTCACCACCACTCCACTGTGAAGTTCGAACAGGGAGCCGGGGAAGGCTGTCGGGAAACGGAGGATTCGCGCGTGGGGGATCCCCGGCTCAGGCCGCGGCCCGACCGGTGGGTCGCCGGGAACGGCGCAGCACCTGCCCTACGAGGGCAGGTACGACCGATAGCCCCGCGACCACCATCCAGTCGGAGGCATCGATTGGCGTCGTCCCTAGGAGGGTAGCCAGGGGTGGCCAGTTGACCGCGAGAAGCTGGAGCGCGATCACGAGGGGAACCGCCGCTAGAGCCGCCGGGTTGGCCGTGATCCGAGCGGGGCGAAGGACATCTCCACGGCTGCGCGCGTTGCCGAGGTGGAAGAGCTGGGCCAACGCCAACGTCATGAACGCCACCGTTCCGGCACGGTCCTGTGGCCCCGTGGAGAGGCCCCAGCCGAAGGCGATGAGGGTCACCGCCGTGATGAGCCCGGAGTAGAAGGCGATGGACCGGACGAACCCCTTCGAGAGGATGTCGGCGTCGGGGCCCGTAGGTCCTCGGGTCATGATTCCCGGCTCCGCCGGTTCCAGGGCCAGGGCCAGGGCCGGGAAGGTGTCCGTGACCAGATTGAGCCAGAGGATCTGCAAAGGGAGGAGCGGGACCGGGGCTCCGACCAGGCTGGCGAGGACGATGGTGGCTACCTCCGCCAGATTACAGCTGAACAGGTAGAAGACGAACTTGCGGATGTTGTCGAAGATCACCCTCCCCTCTTCGACGGCCGCACCGATGGTGGGAAAGCGATCGTCGCTGAGGACGATGGCCGAGGCCTCTTTGGCCACATCGGTGCCCCTGAGCCCCATGGCGACTCCCACGTCGGCCTTCTTCAGCGCCGCAGCGTCGTTGACACCGTCTCCGATCATCGCGACGACCTCTCCCCGGCTCTGGAGCGCCGTGACGATCCTCACCTTGTCGCGGGGGCTGACCCGGCTGTAGACGCCCACGACCTCGCTCAGCTCGGCGAGATCCTCGTCACTCGCCGAAGAGATCTCCTGGCCCTCGAGGGAATCGCGGCGGGCTCCGTAGGCTCCCAGCTCCCTCGCGATGGCGTCGGCGGTCGAGCGTTGGTCACCCGTGACAATAACCGTCGAGATCCCTGCCGATCGGAGAGTCGCGATGGTCTCCGCCACACCCTCCGCTGGAGGATCCAGGATCCCGACGAGGCCGAGAAAGGTCAGATCGTCGAGTCCACCCTTCGTACCACGAGCGAGAGCGATGACGCGGAGCCCGTCGGCGGCCATGGCCCGATCCCGGGCGCGGATCTCATCCGTGGTAGTCGGGCTCATCAGCTCGGCCCCTTCCTCCGTGACCCATCGGGTCGAGCGGGCCAGAATCGCCTCGGGTGCCCCCTTCACGTGCGACACCGGCTCCGCGTCGTGCCCGTGGATGGAGGCGCTCAGGCGCAGCTCGGAGTCGAAGGGCACCTCGTCGACCAGTGGCCAACGACGGGCGAGAGCGGCCGCGTCCACACCGGCCTTTTGGGCGAGGACGAGCAGCGCCGCATCCGTGGGGTCACCGGCGACTCCTTCACCCTCGCCGAGGATGGCGGCACGATTCGCGAGTGCGCACGTCTCGAGGAGCTGGACGAGCCAACGGATCGAGCCCGCATCGACGGCGGCCCCGTTCTCCACGAAGCCGCCCGACGGGGTGTATCCGGTACCCGTCACCACGATCGTCCGTCCGGCTCCCTCGACCCTCGTCACCGTCATCCGGCCGGCGGTGAGTGTGCCCGTCTTGTCGGTACAGACGACGGTGGTGCTCCCGAGGGCCTCGACGGCGGTGAGGCGACGGACGAGTGCGTGGCGGCGCGCCATCCTCCTGAGCCCGATGGCCAGGGCGATGGTGGCGACAGCGGGGAGCCCTTCCGGTACCGCGGCTATGGCCAGGGCGATGCCCGTCTCGATCATCACGCCCACGGGAGCACCTCGCGCGATACCGAGGAGCGCCGTGACTCCCGCCACGACCAGGGTGAGACCCACGAGACGCCGGCCCAGGCTGTCCAGTCGACGCTCCAGGGGGGTCTCGACCACGTCCACCTCAGCGAGGAGCGAGCCGATGCGGCCGACCTCTGTGTTGGCTCCCGTGCCCGTGACCACGGCGACGCCACGGCCACCGACCACGGTCGTCCCCGAGTGGATCATGGAGCTCCGCTCGGCTAACGGCGCTGCCGCGCTCACGGCGGGCGCGGTCTTGTCCATGGGGACGGACTCTCCCGTGAGCGCGGCCTCGTCGACCCGGAGCCCGCTCGTTTCCAGGAGCCGGGCGTCGGCCGGTACCGCGTCGCCCTCCTCCACCTCGACCACGTCCCCGGGGACGAGCTCGACGCTGGGCAACGAAACGACGCCCGTCGGACGGCGAACCCGGGCGACCGGAGCTTCGAAAGCCAGCAGCGCATCCATAGCGCGGCGAGCCCGAAGCTCGACGCCGAACCCGATGCCTGCATTGATGATCAGGACGCCGGCGATGGCCGCTGCCTCGACCAACTCCCCAACCGCGCCGGAGACGACTGCCGCGACCACCAGAAGGAGAACCACCACTCCGGTGAACTGGTCGAAGAGGATGGACCACCACGGTGTGACCCGGACCCGAGGAAGTCGGTTGGGCCCGAAGCGCTCCCGTCTACGACGAGCCTCCAGTTCGCTGATCCCGGGGGGCGCCGATTCGAGGTGGACCAGCGCCTCCTCGGCCTCGAGATGGAACCAGAGCGGCTCAGCGCCCGGGCGGTGTTCCATACGGATAGAGCTCCCCCAGGTCGACGTTCTCGTACGGGAGTGCATCCAGGAAGGTCGTTCCCACGAACGGCCCCGGGGCCTCTACGACGACGATGGTCGGCGCGAAGCCGGTCTCATCGAAGCCACGGCGGAAGTGGACCCGCGACTTGACTACGAAGACGTCGAAGTCGTCGGGGTCCAGCGGCCCGAACCGGAACGACCCCGGGTCCGTGATCTGGGTGTACGCTGGAACGATGATTACGGCGTTCCCCGTTCCGAACTGGACGACGGCCACGTGGTCGTACCCGCGCCACTCTCCCAGATAGACGAGCTCCCCCTGGACCCTGGCGGGGCTCCCACCCGATGGCGTGAAACCGCCCACCGACGCGTCGAAGGACGTTCCGGCCGACGCCCCGGCGGCCACGAGTGAGTCGAGCAGCTCGCCGTCGCTGATGGCGCCGTAGAGGACCCTCCCCACCCCCGCCGACTCGAAGGCCCTCAGGATGTGGGTGGCGTCTCCCGGCCGATCACTATGGTCCCCGACAGCCACCGGGGTCTCACCGCGGGCGATGGCACCGAGTACGATGCCGGCGGCTTCGTCGGGCAAAGGGTAGGTGCCGCCGGCAAAGTTCTCTCGCACACTCCACATGAAATCGTTCATGTCGTCGGCGATCTCATCGGCCAGAGCCTGGTCGCCGTTGGTCATGACGTGGACCGTGGCGCCTACGTCCGGGACATCCGACCAGGGGTAACCGTAGAAGACGCTTACGAAAGCGTCGGCTTCTCTTGCCTCCCACCGGCGGGCCCGTTCCATGATGTCCATGGACGGCGACTGCCCGGTCCACTGGACGACGGTGGCAGTGATGATCCCGGGCTTCCTCGTCGCCGTCGTCGGCCGATAGGTCCCGGACATCACCCGGTGAAGGGCCCTGGCCGATCGGGCTCCCTGGAGTGACGCGTCGTAGTGCGGATATCGCTTCGTCACGAAAGCGAAGTCGGCGTGCTCGAGGAACTCGGCGTCTTCGTTGCCATGGAGGTCGAAGCTCCCGGCGATGGGCACGTCCGGCCCCACCACCTCCCTGAAGCGCCGGGCGATCTCCGCTTCGGGACGCGGCACTCCCCGCACCGCCATGGCGCCGTGGAGGGCGAGGTACACGCCGTCCACCGGCATCGCGGCCCTGAGGTCCTCGATCATGGCGTCGACGAACTCCTCGAACGCGGCGTTGGAGTTCCAGCTTCGGGACGACCCCCCGAAGACGCCCGCCGGAGATCGGAGACCGACCAGCTCCATGTCCCCGTAGTCCATCGCCTGGGAAACGAAGCCGCGAACGTAGCCTCCCGACTCCAGCACCTCGTCCCCGACCAGCCGCTGCCGCCAGTCCTCAGCCTCCACATCGCCACCGGGGCAGAAGGTGCACGTCTCATGCTGGAACGTGGCCACCGCTACACGGTACCGGGCGTCTTCTTCGGGCTGACCGCACGACGACAGGAGCATGGCGAACACCGTGACCGCCGTAGCCACCGTGGAGCCTGACCGTCTCGGAGCATCGGTCTTCACCGCACCCGTCTCAACAGAATCGGGAGGAGCATCGGTGGCCAAGGCATCGGCTTCCACGGCCAGTCAGTCCAACGAAGGCAGCGCGGCAGCCACCTGCGCGCAGCTTCCCTGAGACGAGGCTCCGCCCATGGCCATGGCCACGAAACGCGAGAAGAAGCTCGGTTCGGCCATCGGGGCGATCCCTCTCATCGCCACCTCGAAGTAGGCTTCCTCCGAGGGGAACCGAACCAGCGAAGATCGAACACGGTCCATCCAGGCGAAGTACTCGTCGTCCGGACCGAAGACCACGCGTCGGAGATTGGCGCAGGGCGAGAAGACCGTGACCAGGTGGGCGGCCTCCCAGCGCAGGCCCGGGAGGGCACGGGAATCTTCGGCGACCTCGGGCAGCCGCTGGAGGTACGCGGTCCCCCCTGGGGTGGGGCTCGCGGCCACGGACATCCGGTCAGCGGCCCGCTCCGCCGCCTGGACACTGGCCGCCAGCCCAGCCTCGGCCTCGGTGTCACCGGCCACCCGCATGGCATTCTCCAGGGCGTCGCCACCCGTCTGCACGAGGATGGCCCCGATGAGATTCGAGATCAGGCTGGGGGCCGCGTCGGTGAGCAGGAAGCCGACGGAGATCACCTCCCGAACGGTCCGCCGGGCTTCGTCGTGCCGTCCCGCCGCTGCGTGCAGCGCCGCCTCGGCCAGATGGGTGTTCGCGGCCGAGCGCATGCCCGCGGTCCTGGGAATGGGCAAAGAGAAGAAGGTGGCGCTCTCGTCGAAGGGGAGCCGATAGTAGGCCCCCACCAGGTCGAGGTCCGACGCAGATGCGAGCCGTGAGAAATCCTGACGCGCAGGATGGTCCGCCACGTCGCTGAGGTACGCCGTCTCCTCCGGGGTCAGGCCTCGCTCCACCCAGGTCCAGATGGTGTCGGACCAGTATGGTGGCGCCTCCGGCCTGAATCCCTCCGGCGCGCCCTCCACCATCCACGGCTCATCGTAGACTCGGGCGGGTTCACGAAACTGCTCAGCATCGTGGGAACCGTAGCCCGCTCGCGCCAGTGAGTGGAGAAGCTCTCCCGCTTGCGCGGCAGTGACGGAAGAGTCCACAGGCACCACGTACGGGCGGTAGGCCTCGGCGACTGCTCCCCGCCGGAGCGTACGATCGTAGGACCATCCACCCATGGCGGAAAACACGGCGCCCACCGATGAGGCGGGAACGAGGGTCATGGCCGGGATGACCGCGGCGAAAGCCCCGACGATGAGCCCTACCAGCGCCAACGTCGGCCACGCCGGCGCGCCGCGGACCGAGGTTCCGGCAGGAACGAAGCCGCGCTCCTCGCTGGCCGACTGCCACGCCTCGATCTCGTTTCGGACGAGGTCCTCGGCCCACTCCTCCGGATGCCAGGATTCCCTGGCACGATACGCGAGCGTTCCCTCGGTGGCCCTCAAGACGAGTCCAAAGAACCAGATGAACGCCGCCGGCGCCGCTGTACCGAAGCCGAGCCCGGTGGGTGTCACCCATCCCCGCGCCGCCATGAAGAGCAGGACACCAAAGCCGCCGACGAACCACGTCGCACCCATCAGATAGCACAGCGGCGCCAGGAAGCGGAGCCGGCCCACCGTGCGCCGCTCGCTCCCCCGCAACGTGGAGAACGCGGCGACACCCTGAAGGAGAAAGCCGTTATCGCGATCCCGGTCGGAGACGACGAGGGCGACGACATGCTTCGTGTATCCCTCTGCAAGAGCGCGACGCACCCGACGGATGAACCGGACCAGGGAGACCACCGCATCGGTGAAGAGCGCGACGCCGATGATGGTCGTCAGGAGCGTGAGCCACCACGCCTCCCCCAAAGGCCCGAGCCCGTAGGGCGAATGAGGGACACTCAGGACGATGAGCAGGGGTACGACGAGAACGCTCGCCACGATGGCCATCTTGCGAGCGACGATCCACAGGTCACCTTGGATGCGCGCCAGCCCCGGGGGCGGCCAACGCATCGGCTGGACCGGTGTCCCTTCTGTGGGTGGGAGTGTCGCATCACTCATCGCAGTGGCTCCGGCGATCGGGTGGAGAATCCAACATCGTAGGTCGCGGAGAACGCTTTTGCATCATCTCGGGTCCATCGCGCTCCTTTCGGCGCTGCTCGCGGGCTGTGCCACGAACGTGTCGTACGGGGTGCTCGACACCCCTCCGACACCGGTCTCGGCGATCGACGCGAGGCTGTACCTCATCGGCGACGCCGGCCTGGACAGCCCCGGACGGACGGCCGTGTTGGCCCATGCCCAGGCAGACCTGGCCGCTCACGCCGGCCGGAACCCCGACGTGCCCGCCCTCATGGTCTTCCTGGGCGACAACATCTACGACGCCGGGGCACGGGTGGACTTCCGCGCCCAGGACCTGGCCATTCTCGCCGCCCAGGTCCGGGCCGTCGCCATGGCGCCATCGGTGCGAGGCATCTTCCTTCCTGGAAACCACGACTGGGGGAAGGGCGCCCCCGATCCGGAAGGCCGGACCGCGATCCAGGTCCAGCAGCGTTGGATCGAGGAGATCGAGGGCGCCAAGAACGTCGGTTTCCTCCCCAACGATGAATGCCCGGGTCCCGCCCGGGTGACGGTGAGCGACGACGTCCACGTTCTCTTCATCGACACCGAGTGGTTGCTGAGGCTTCCAGGGGGCTGTGGCGGGCCGGATATCTTCTACTCCCGCCTGACCGAGGAGCTGCGACGCCTCCGGGGCGATCGGGTCGTGCTCGTAGCTCACCACCCGCTGGTCACCGGGGGGCCCCACGGTGGCAACGTCGGCCTCTTCGAGAGCGTGCCGGTGATCTACTACCTGGCCATCAAGAGCGGCTTGAGCGTCCAGGACCTGGCGTCGGGGCGGTATTCAGCGATGATCCGGCGCATCCGTCAGGCGATCCAGGAGTCCGGAACCCGCCCTCTGGCCATGGCAACGGGCCACGACCACTCCCTCCAGGTCATCCGACTCTTTGCCTCCGACCTTCCGGTCTATCAGCTGGTGAGTGGATCGGCCTCCAAGTCCAGCCATGTAGCCCGCCTCGATGGAACGCGCTACGCGACGTCACGACACGGCTACATGCGGGTGGACTTTACTCCTGGGCAGGCACGACTGGTGGCCTTCGCCCAGGTCGACGGAGGGGCCGGACACCCGTCCGAGGTCCGAGCCGTCTTTACCTGCCTTTTGTCGGAAGGGGTCGCGGAGACGTGTGCGGAAGCTTCGAGGGAGGACCCTCGATGAGAGCCCTTCGGATGGCCGGTTTGGTCGTCGCCCTCGGGGCTTTCCTCATTCCCGCCGACAACGTCGAAGGGCAGCTGTCCGATCCCTGCGAAATCGCCTGCGCCGCCACCCTGGGGGCGTCCAGCTTCGTCTTCGCCATGGGGACCATGGCGGTAGTCGGACGCCTGGAAGGGGGCTACACCACGAAGACCGGGCCGGCCGTCACCTTCGCCGGCGCGTTCGTAGCGTCCGTGGGGACGGGGCTGGCCTTGAGCGGAAACGGAGACCGGCAGCGACGGGCGGTCTACGGGAGCGCCATCGGCGCGGCTGGCGGCGCTCTCGCCGGCTTGGTCGCCGAGAGCCTCATCGGGGAAAGCGACACCGCCAGCCGGTTTGCAGCCACGCTGGTGGGTGGAGCCCTCGGGGTCGTCGCCGGGGGCATCGTCGGAGCCTCAACATATGACGGGGTAGCCGGTCAGCGCCCGACCTTCACGGTCGTCTCGCCTCCCCTGCCGATACCGTTCGCGCGCTAGCTACACCGACCCGCTTCAGCTTCTTGCCGACCTGCCCCAGCCGCTTGCCGGGGGCTCCAGCCCTTTGCCGACCCGCGCCGCTTGCCGGGGGCTCCAGCCCTTTGCCGACCCGCGCCGCTTGCCAGGGGCTCCGGCCCTTCGCCGAGGAGCCCCGACCGCCGAGGAGCCCCGACCGCCGGGGAGATCAGTCCACCCCGAGCTGCAGCATCAGCCACTGCCCGCGGAACTGGGAGGCCTGGACGCCGGAGATCGTGGCATTGCGAGCCCCTCCGTTCTCGAACCAGGCGACGGTGATGGACAGCGGACCCTCCCCCGGGGGAAGCCCGAAGTGGGCCGGGACCATGCCCTGCGATGAATAGCCTCCGCCCGTCGGCATGAGTCGGGTCGTCACGTAGCCATCGGATTCCCGCTCGAGCCGCACCGTCGCCCCGGTCCGGCTCCAACGGCCCTCCCGGTCGACGACGCCTACCTGGAGCGAACGTTCGCCGGCAGCCGCGGCGAGTCGGTTCAAGTAGAGGGGATGCGCTCCCGCCGGATCGTTGTTGGCCAGGGAGAGGTCGAGGTCTCCATCGAAGTCGAAGTCGGCCCACGTCACGCCGTGGCTCGACCCCCGCTCGAGAACGGATGTCGGAGTGACATCCTCGAACACGCCGTTGCCCCGGTTCCGGAAAAGGAAGTCCCGGGCCTCCGGCTCACCTGCAACGAACGTGTTCACGTAGAGGTCGACCCAGCCGTCGTTGTCCACGTCACCCCAGGCGGCCGCGACCGAATGGTGGTCGCCGGCCAGGGGCGTACCCGGAGCGGCGTCCACGAAGCGGCCATCGCCCTGGTTCTCCCAGAGCACGTCGGGCCCATAGGATGCGACGAATAGATCGAGATCCCCGTCGTTGTCGAAGTCGGACACGGCGACGCCAACGCTACCCTGCTCCTCGGTGCGACCTGGTTGGTTCATCCCCCACTCCGCCGCTACGTCCCGGAAGCGCCCCTCCTCATTCACGAAGACGCCGTCCTCGTCTCCGTTCTGATTCGCCACGAAAAGGTCGAGATCGGCGTCCCCGTCCATGTCGAACCAGGCGGCGCCGACGGTACGCCGGGGATCCGCGATCCCGCGCTCCGCGGCTTCGTCGGTGAAGACCCCGTCCTCGTTCACGAAGAGGGCATTCGGGCCGTCCCGGAAAGCCACGAAGAGGTCGACGTCGCCGTCACCGTCGAAGTCGACCCACGAGGGCTGTCGCGTCACGCCGCCCCTGGAGACGCCCAACTCCTCCGCCACGTCCACGAAACCATCGGCACGGTCGTTCCTGTAGAGGCGGTTGGGCTGCTCCGCCGACGCGTGGCCGACGTACAGGTCAGGGTCGCCGTCCAGGTCGTAGTCACCCCACGCGGCGGCTCTCGTTTCAGCTTGGTCGGCGAGCCCCGAGGCCTCCGCGACATCGACGAAGACGCCTCGGTCGTTCCGGTACAGTCGATTGGGGGCTCCACGGAACCCCACGAAGAGATCGAGGTCACCATCCCCGTCGGCATCGGCCCAGGCGTTGGACTGAGCGCCAGGAGCGCCGAAGAGATCGGCCTGGGCAGCCACCAGTTCGGGCATGCCCCCTGTCGCGTCCCCGGAGGTCTCTTCCCATCCCTGGGATTCGGGATCGCAGGCGGAGGCGGCGACCAACAACGGCAGCACACTGAAGACGCGGAGGGTGCGGTCGTTCATGAGACTCCGTCGCGGATGGAGACGGCCACTGGGTAGACGGCTGAAAAGTAGCGAGACAGAACCACCCGCCCAGTCGCCGGCGACGGTCTCGCTTGAAATGCGGCCTGGAAGGGACCAACGTTCCCAGGCGGCCATGTCGATGGCCGAAACGCGAATGCCCGGCCGGAAACGCACCGTGAGACGGACCATAGAGAACGGGACCACCCGTCGATTCCACCGGGTGGCGGCAATGATTGCCCTGATCTCCATCGGATGGACGATTGCCGCGGCAGACGTCGACGCCCAGGACCCTGCCGTGTTCTACATCGGTGGAGCGGCCCTGGCCGCCGTCGTGCCCGGGTTTCTTTTCGATACTCCTCAGCCCGACGCGCGTCAGTCGTACCTCAAGACGAGCCTCGGCCGATTCGACGCGGTGGATCAGGAGAACATGGCCCTGGATTTCCTGGTGGAGTATCAGCCAGGCTTCACCTGGCACCGCATCAAACCTCTCTTCGGCATCGCAGGCAACTCCGATGGCACCGTCTACGGCTGGGCTTCCATCGCCCACGACTTCCACCTCGCCGACCGACTGGTAGTCAACGTGAATACCGGCCCAGCGATGTACATCGCCGGAGACGACGGGAAGGAGCTCGGTAGCAGCGGGGCGTTACGTTCGGGATTCGAGGTGGGCTATCGCTTCGATGCGGGAGCCAGGATCACCGGGAGCTTCCACCACATGTCCCACGGTAAGCTCCTCAACGGCGATCTGAACCCGGGGACGGAGGTCATTGCCCTGAATCTGAGCTGGCCCATCGAATAGCCGGCTTCGTCTGCGGGGCGACCTCCTCATTCGCGGTCAGGGGCTCGCCGCCGGAGAAAAAAAGAGGCCGGCCCGCTAAGCGGGCCGGCCTCGATCCTATCCGCGGTCTAGCGTCAGACCGGGATGACGTTCTCCGCTGCGGGGCCCTTCGGCCCTGCGACGACGTCGAACTCTACGGCCTGGCCTTCATCCAGCGAGCGGAAGCCCTGGGACTGGATCGCCGAGTGATGGACGAAGCAATCCTTGCTGCCGTCCTCAGGCGTAATGAAGCCAAAACCCTTCTGATCGTTGAACCACTTCACGGTTCCCTTGGTACGCATCGAGCGCTCCTCGGATTGTGCAGTCGGAGACACTATGACGCGTACTGACCGACATGCTGCTGCGCGATGAACTTCGCGCGGATTGTGGCCCTCTTGGCCACCAACCAAAAAGGACGCGAATCTCCAAGAACGAGATCCCCGCCCTGACAAGTCTGTGTGATGTAGCTGTAATCCACGGTACAACGGTCGCGGCAAGGAGTCGGGCTGTAAAGGGGATATCGACGGGAATCGCCTATCGGATCCTGGCATCCCGGTGAACCTGTCCGGCCAGAATCCGACCACACTCCACCAGACCTCCTCTGATCAGGGTTCGGCGAGAGGCTTCGTTGCCGATATCGCAACGAGCCGCGGGCCTCAGGCCAGCTTCCCGAGTCACCCTCCTGAGCTCCCGAACCAGATAGCTGCCGTAGCCCCGCCCCCGGTGTTCGGCCGCCACCTCCATGAAGAGGTCGCAGTACGGCGGGTTGTAGTGCTGGAGGAACCCGCCGGACCCGACGACCACCCCGTCGCAGTCCCTCACGAGGACCCACTCCCCTGACGGTCCTTCGTCCTTGGGCTGCCTGCGTCGAAGCCGCACATCGGATCCGGATAGGTCGGATCGGTCTTCCCCGCCTCCGGCTGGCTCCCCGAAGAGGACGTTCTCCGCGCGGAGCTCGGTCGCGAAGCGACGGAGAACCCCGTGGGGAAGAGGCATGTTCGTCTGCGCCTCGATGGCCGACGCGCCCGACGCTCGCAGCAGTTCGCCGAAGCAGCGATCCAGGTGGGCTCTGGCCGGCGGCGAGATGTAGAACTCCATGACCCGACCCGGAAAGTGCTCGATCCACACTCCGGCGTACCCGACGAGCTGCCCGTCGACCTCGAGGGCGAAGGGCTGGGCAAGGCCCCTGGGAAGGATCGAGTGGCGAACGATCTGACAGTCCGCCTCCTCGCGATGCAACCGCCAGAGGTGCTCGACCTCGGCAAAGACCGCGACGCGTGCCTCCGTCGTCACCACGATGGAGCCCCGCGGCTCACTCCCCGGGTGGTGGCAGCGCCGTCCAAGCGGTGACCGTCTCGGCAATTTCCTCCATCTGACGCGCACGGGTCTCGGCCCAGCCCGGCAATTGGACGAGACTCCCTCCGGCCATGCCACCCCCTACGATGGCCAGCATCAGCATACCCATCACATCCAACTCCCGACCGATCATCAGGCTGACGGCGCTGAGAGCGATGGCGAGACCGACCATGAAGAGACCCATGCCCACCAATGGGCGGAGATTGCCTTTGTGTGTGTGGAGTCGCAGCTGGTACCCGGAGTCGGTGGGCTCGATGCTGACCCGGAGGTTCCCGTTGGACCACTGCCGCAGCCGACCCATGACCTCGACGTTGCCACGAGCCTTGAAGATGTCTCGCAATCGGGCCACCAGCCGCTCCCACTCCTGGTCGACGAGAGGTCGCGCTAGCGGGACGGTGTGATCCACGCCTACTGGAAGGCCCAAGGAGCGCACCTTGCCGGAGGTCGCAGGAGCCACTCCTACCGATGCGGCGGCGCGGGCCACAACATCCTTTGGGAAGCCCACCTCCTCACCGATCTCCTGCAGCTCGCGGAGCGTCAGCCCGCCGGTGCTCGACGTCGGTTGGCGGAGGGCGCCTTCGCGCGTCTCGGCGGCTCGTCGGAAGATCTCCTCGACCTCGGTGTCGTCGTAGCGGCGCTCTTCGGTCATCGCTCTCTCAGTACGGGGGACACGGAAGATAGTGCCCGCGATCCCACCACCCTTTGGGATCGGATCATCTGCCCGGTGGATCGGCTCAGCCGTCTCTGCGGCGGGCCGTGAAGGAGCCCTGCATCATGCCGCCGGCGACGTCGATGGAGCCTCGGATGACCCCGTCGTCACCCAGCGTCCCCCGATACTCGACAGGTATGGCCTGTCCCTGGAGATCGGCGGAGAAGCGGATGACGATGGTCGATCCGTCCACGGTTCCGCGGATCTGGTTCTGCCCCAGAGCCTCCGACGAATACTGGCCGGTGAGCGTCGTCCCCTCCTGCTCCAGAACCCAGGTCGGGTTGGTGACGCCCTGATCGGTCTCGACCTCCAGCGCCCACGCCCCGGCCACATTCGCATCCTGCCCGGCTACGCCGGCAGGAACGAGCAATGCCACCAAAGCCAGGGCCATGGACAGCCCGAACCGGGCGACGAGTGACTCATTCATTTCCTTCCCCCTTCCCGCGGACCGGGACCCCCCTCGGAACAGTGGCACGTCCCTCGAACAGGCACGAGCCTCGGGGAGGATTCTGGGGCGCGGCCCATGCCGGAGACAAGTCCCGCTACCGGACCTCTACAAAGGAGAGGAGGGCCGAACCGATTCCGGCGTTCCGGATCTGGTAGGCGGTACCAGGACCGAGGACCGCGAACGCCCCGGCACCCACGAGGTGCACCGCACCCTCCACATCGCCCCCGTCCACCGAAATCTCTCCTTCGCTCGCAAGCACCACGACGACAGGGGCGTCTCCCTCCGGCCATCCCCTGGAGTCTCCGGCGGCCAACTCCGTGGCGACCCGGCTGAAGTATCGACTCGAGTCGTCGGGTTCGCGGAAGGGGCCCAACGTACCCACCCGATCGCCCGATCCGCCCGTGCCCAGATTCACCACACCGATGAGCCGAAAGGGGCCGGGCCCGATGGCGGTGACGCGATGCTCCACCGGTGATTCACGGTACCGCTCGTTCCAGCTCACCCTGCCAGGCGGACGGTCCGGTGGCGTCGCTGTCGCGGAGACCCGGCCCCACGGGCCATCGAGCACCTGTTGGTTCACTACCGTGGCGTCGATCTCCACGTAGGCGATGGGACGATCGTGACGGTGGAAGAGGGTGGTGTCACCAGGCTGGATCCCGATGTCGAGTACCTGAAGTCGGTCTTCACCATGCACCAGCCGATGCCGGGGCTCTTCGTGGACCGGCACCACCATCTGAGCGGCCAGCGGCTTCGGACCCGAGCACGCCATCAGCACGACGAAAAAAAGTGCCGGGACGGCCAAGAGTATGCCGGGCTCGATGCGAATGCATCGTGGACCGTCGCCGAGCTGGCGACCCACCCGGGATTCACGGCGCGAGGTGTAGGGCAACGGCTTCATCGGGCTCTCTGGGCCTGAGACGGAGGTTCTCCAAGACCCTATCCTACGCCGGACGGCTTCCCCCCGCTGGAGATGGAGACCCCTCCGTCAGGCGCCCGCGACTCCGTCAGGCGCCCGCGACGCCCCGCGCGAAGATCAAGCCGCCGCTCCCTCGCCAGCGTCCGTCGTCCGACCACCCTTCGTCGTTTCGGGGGCCTCTGTCGCTTCGGAGGCCTCTGTCGCTTCGGCGGCTTTTGTGGAGTCAGCCACTTGCGAAACCGAGCGCCCCTTGGCCTTGGGCGATGGCCCGGCCTTCGACTTCTCCTCACCCCCATCGGCCGAGGTAGCACGGTCTCCCATGACGATGGTGCCGTTGACTTGTCCACCCTCCTTGAGGGCCAACGCCTTCGCGCGGACATCCCCCTCCACGACGGCGGTTTCTTCCAGGGTGAGTCTTTTCCGGGCGACGATACCATTCTCCACCCGGCCACGGATCTGGGCCTCGTCGGCTTCGACACCCCCGAGGATCGACCCGTTCGGGCCCACTTCGACGTGGGTGGCATGCACCCGCCCTTGGACCTCGCCGGCGATCACGAATGTCTCACTTGCTGCACCCTTCGCGGCAGTGAGATCGCCCTGGACGGAGCCTGAACGGGCGAGCTCCAGTCCGGCCGCACTCACGTCGCCGACGATTGTGCCTTCGATGCGGATCCTGCCTTCTACGATGCAGTCGCCGGTGATTCGCATGTCCCTCGAGATCACCGATGTCGGCCCCTGCGCCTTCGAACCGGTTCGTGCCGACGCCGCATGTGAGCCTTCCTGATCCTTCGTCTTCTTGCCCAGCACGAGTCCCCCCCTGGATTGAGCGTGCGGTGGTGCGTTACGCCCATTCCACAGCATGAATCGTACCGTGTCGACGGAGCCGGACACCAGGTCGGAACTCCGCGTCCGGGCCACGTCTTGAACCCAGGACGCGAGTCCCGCTGGTCGGGGTCGGATTCTGTGTGTACTATCCGAATAGTGAACGGCTCAACCTTTTAATAGGAGGTATCTGTATGATTTCCTACCTTCGTTCGATCCTGCCGCTCGGCGGCGTTGTTCTCGTCACTCTCTTCATCTACGCATGCGGCGGCGACGACCCCGACAACGGGATGGAGCCGACGACCACCGGGACGGTGAGCGCCACGGTCACCACGGACGGTTCGGCCGCTGCCGGCATCCTGGTACAGCTCTTCGCTCCCGGCGCCAGCAGTGCGACGTCGACGGTCGCCACATCGGCGAACGGAGTGGCCACCTTCGCCAGCGTCGAGCAGGGCACCTGGGAGGTCGAGGTCGACATTCCGCAGTTCTTCGACCTCGACACCGGCGAGACCGCCAGAAAGAGTGTCACCGTCGTCGCCAACCAGACCGCGGCCACGTCCTTCGCTCTCGTGGACGTCTTCCAGGGTGAGACCATCGAGGCCAACGGCAGTCTCGAGTTCAGTCCTTCGGCTCTGACCATCGACGCCGGAACGCAGGTGCGGTGGGTGAACGTCACCAGCGTCCTCCACACGGTGACGCCGAACGGCCACTCGGAGTGGACGGCGGCTACCATCGCCGACAACGGCGACACCTTCGTCCACGCGTTCAACACACCCGGTACCTACCAGTACTTCTGTGAGCCTCACGTCGGCCAGGGAATGAGCGGGACCATCACGGTCAACTGACACGACGGGTTTCAACTGGCGCAGACAGAATCGGCGGGTCCGGCATCGTGGCCGGGCCGCGCCTCCACGATTATGGTTGATGCGGGCCGGGGGTGACCCTCCGGCCCGTATCCCAGCCCTCTACCCCGGTCCGACCATGTACAAGCCCCTGACCGCCCCCTTCGCAGCCGGCCTGGTTCTGATCTTGGCCGCGGCCGCGGGAGCCCAGCAGGCTCCACCGCCGCTCGAGACGGTGCGGAACTTCCAGCGGGTTTCCGACGATTTGGCCTCGTCGGGCCAAATCGGGTATGAGCAGATCCCACTCCTTCGTGAGCAGGGCTACGAGGTCGTGGTGAACCTGGCCGTTGCAGACGAGGAGCGGAACGGACAAGAGGGCTTCCTCGTCGCCCGAGAGGGGCTGACGTACATCCACATCCCGGTGGACTGGAATGAGCCCACCCTGGGAGACGTCGAGATCTTCTTCGACGTCATGCAGGCGAACGCCGACCGGAAGGTCTACGTCCACTGCTTCGCGAACATGCGCGCGTCGGCCTTCGTCTACATGTACCGGACACTCGTCGAAGGGATTCCCGAGGACGAGGCCCGGGCCACCATGAACGAGGTGTGGGACCCGTGGGAACTCGAGCAGTGGGGCGGGCTCATCGAGCGCGCCCAAGCGGAGTATCGCGGGGCCAGCTGACCCCCGGGAGCGTCAGCTCCCGGGAATCATGATATGGGCACCGGACGTGCCCGCACCCATGAGCCACGCCGAATCCTGACGACCGTTCACCGGCAGTCCCAATGACTCTGCCGTAGCGTTGGGTACGGCGATGGTCGTGTGTGTCCCCGCGCTTTCACGGTCCTGCCCGCGCATGGCGATCCAGAGGCTGCCGAACTCCGGTAGCACCCGGGTACCGTTGGCGTCTGCGGCGGCGATGAGGGCGTTCTCGGCCTCGCGATCAGCGCTCTGGGCCCGGAACTGCCGATTCTGCGCTACCCGGGGGAGGTTGCCCATGCTCGTGCACTGCACGTCGAAGGGGGCACGGCGAGCCTCGTTGGAGCGGTCGTAGCAGACCAAACCGTTGCTCCCCTCCTTGAGGGTCTCGTACGTGTGGTCGGCGTTCCAGCGGATGACCGTGGCTTCATCGCGGGCCCGAGCGGGGGCGGCGGCCAGCGCCTTGTCGATTGCCGCGGCGTCCTGGGCCTCCGCGAGAGTGGGAGCGGAGACAAGACCGACGACCAGCAGCAGGCCGCCGAGGATCGGGGTGCGGATACGGCGCATGGCACGCTCCTTGGCTATCGTGATCGAACCGGCAACATCCGCCTGAATCCGACGGTCAGCAAGTAGCCTCCCACTCGCGCTCCCCTCAGCGAGTAACCTTCCAACCCGCCTTTCCAATGCCAGAGCTACCCATCCAGCCCGAGTCCGTCGTTCCGGCGATCGTGTCTCTCCTCGTCGCTTTCGCACTCTCGCTCCCCATCGCCTGGAATCGTGAGCGAGGTCGACGAAGGATGGGCCTTCGCACCTTCCCCCTGGTAGCCATGGCCAGCTGCGCCTACGTCCTCATCGGGCTGGCCATCACGGGAGATAGTTCGGATAGCCTCGCACGCATCGTCCAAGGGCTCATCACGGGGATAGGCTTCATCGGCGGTGGAGCCATCCTCAAGTCCTCGGAAGAGGTGAAGGGCGCATCCACCGCCGCCGCCATCTGGGCCACCGGCGCGCTGGGGGCCGCCGTCGCCCTCGACCGCTACGAGCTCGCCATCGCAATCGCGGTCATGACCTTCCTGGTCTTTCTCGTACTCACTCCGTTGAGGGAGCAGATGGACAACGGGAGCTGAGACTACGGGCCGTCAGCGCATCCCCGGCGGAGCGACCCGACGCATGGTCGCCTGCTCGAACGCGTAGGCGAGTGCCAGCAGCTCGGGCTCACTGCACGCCGACCCGGTGAAGCTGACCCCGAAAGGTCGTGGCTGGAGGTCGAAGCCCTCGGGCATGGGAGGACTCGGGTCGCTGTCCACCAAGGCGAAGGGCACGATGACCGTCGGGTATCCGGGCCGCGCGGCAATGCCGGCACCACCCGATCCTGGGAAGAGGAGCGCATCCAGGTCGTGCTCGGCCATCGCCGCATCGATTCCAAGTTCCCCGTTGAGCCGGAGGTCCCGTGCGCGGTCCTGTTCGTACTCTCCCCGGTCGCCTTCCAGATCGATGGCATCGGATTGGTCCAGCCGAAGCTGGCCGTACTTGATCGCGCCGGCGGACTCGTGGGCGAGATTCCACTCCCGGAGCTCGGTGAGGTCGGCCACCGGGGCGGTCTCGCCGAGGCTCGACAACCACGCGTTGAAGTCCCGCTTCATCCCGTAGAAGAGGACGGAGCTGCCCGGCGCGGTGAGCAGGTTGTCGTCGGCGTCCTCGGCGACGACACTGGGGATGTCTGCCGGGTCGACGATGATCGCCCCCCGTTCCCTGAGGATCTCGATGGCTTCCTGCATGGCGTCCCGGGCCTCACCCGTCAGCCCTCCTCGCCATTCGTCGGACCCCGGTACCTGAACCGAGTCGAAATAGAGGGACCGGGGAATCCCGATCCGCGCCCCTTCCAGAGCGCCAGCATCGAGGAACTGGGTGTAGTCGCCCTCGGATGGTGGCTCGCACGTTCGAGTCGCCGGATCGTTCGGGTCGGGTGCGTCACCCTCCAGGACTCCGAGCAAGATGGCCGCGTCCGTGACCGTCCGTGTCATGGGTCCTGCGGTGTCCTGGTCGCCGGTGATGGGGATGACGCCCCACCGGCTGATGCGTCCCACGGTCGGCTTGACGCCGGCGAGCATGTTCGCGTTGGCAGGCGACAAGATGGAGCCCGACGTCTCGGTGCCGACGTTGCCCGCCCAAAAACTCATCGCCGTCCCGATGCCTGAACTCGAGCCGCCGACGCCGAGAACCGGCCGCCCATCGTTGCGCCCCTCGCGGGGATCGCGCCGGGGATCGTAGGGGTTCATGCCGTAGCCACCGATGGCACTGTAGTTCCCCGGCATACCCTGGGCGGTGAAGTTCGCCAGCTCGGTCATGACGGTCTTGGCCAGGATGACCGCCCCCGCCTCGCGGAGGTTCTCGGTGAGCGTTGCCTCGTAGGGCGGTACGTAGTCCTCGAAGGCCAGTGCCCCACCCGTGGTCGCCATGTCCGTGGTGTGGACGTTGTCCTTCAAGGCGACGGGAATGCCATGGAGCGGTCCGCGGACATTGCCTTCGGCGCGCTCTCGGTCGAGTCGATCCGCCTCCTCGAGGGCGCGGGCGTTCACCGCGATCACGGCGTTGACCTCCTCCTCGTAGAGGGCGATCCGGACGAGGTGAGCCTCCACCAGTTCACGACTCGTGACCCAGCCCTCCGCCATGGCCTGCTGCATCTCCGGGATGGTCGCCTCGACCACGTCGAAGGGCTCGCGAGGTGCTTCCCCGCCACAGGCGACCACGAGGGCGCCGAGGGGGAGGAGCCGGGAGCGCCGGCGGAGGGGTGGGAAGAGGGCGGTCCAGGTCATCGGTCTCGCTCCGGTTGTCGGATCTCGCCCATGAGGGCGACGGGCCGGCACGATACGACGCCGGGGCTCATCCCTCAAATGCCCGGAGGGACGACAGCGCCCCTCCGGCCTCTCGCCGACCCAACCGGGGCGCGGCCAGATTGCTGGCCACCATCGATACGACTACCTGCGCCAACCGCACCATCGATACGACTACCTGCGTCGACCGCACCAACGAAACGACTGCCTGCGCCAACCACACCAACGAAACGATCCGGCCGCCGGCGGAAGCCGACGACCGGATCGCGGTGTTCCGGCCCGCTCTCAGGTCGAGCGGTGCCTAGCGTGAGGCTAGGAGCACGCGCCTTCTAGTTGCCTCCGAAGGAGAGCGTCACCATACCGAGGGTGGCGTCCCCGACGTCTCCCGTCCGCAGCGCGACGCCGCCGCTCAGGTTCACGGGCCCGAGAACGAGGCTCGCGCCTCCACCGACCTGGAAACCCTCGGAGACCTTGGCGAGATGCGCCCGCACCGGGAGGAAGGAGAGGGCCCGCAACTCCGCTCCCGCTCCAAGATGGAAGTCGGGACCGACGGAAAGCCCGCCGGAGGTTCGCTTCCGCAGATCGGCCGTCACCCGAAGCAGCGACGTGGCCTCGAGCTGCACGCCGACAGCGAAGGCCGGTTTGAGGGTGAGTTCTTCGGCCGCGGTCAGGAGCACCTGGGGCGCGGCGTCGGCCGGGAACTCGTCGAAGTTCGATTCCCCGTCCTCACCATCGAATACGGCCTGACCCGGCGTGTACGAGAAGCCGGCCAGATCCCACTCGAAGGTGCTGATGAGGTTCTGGATCGTGGCGCCGACCGTCAGGGACGGTCCCACCCAGATGGCGCCGACATCGAGCCCCAAGCCGGAACCGTTGTCGAAGGCACCATCGCGCTCGTTTCCGAACTCGTCTTCGAAATCGGTGAAGAGTACGGGAAACTCGATCTGGGCCAGGAGAGGATCCGACTGGAGAACGGAACCGGCGTCACGTCCGACGACCAGACCCGTCCCGACGGTGTACTTGCCGGTTACACCCAAGTGGAGCTGCGGCGACACCTGGAAGCCGTATCCCACCGCCGCGGTCGAAAGCACGAAAGCATCGAGGGACGAACCCTCCAGATCGTAGTCACCGGCCGAACCCGTGCGCCCTGCGTTTCCGAACAAGAGGAGCTCGACGGCGTCAGGGCCGAGGTTGACCTCTCCTCCTACCTGGGCGGAAAGCTGGAAGCCGAGCGACCCGACGCTGAAGGCGACAGGCGTCGCGCCGGCCCCGATGGTTCCCGCCTGGGAACCGGACTCGGCGACCCGCTGGATCCATTCCGACTTCACCGCGTCGGGCACGAGTTGACCTTCGTAGTCCACCAGGTCGCGGAGGGAGATGGGACCGAGCCCTGTCTCTACTGCGACGGCAGCCACGGCCAGGGAGAAGCCGGGTCCGTCGTCCATGGACAGACCGGCCGGATTGTTCGCGAGCGCCGCGAATCCGCGGGCCGAAGCGGTCGTGTTGAAGCCGAGACCCAGCGCGGTGGCGCTGGCCTGGGGCAGCTGGGCCGTTGCCGGGGCCACGAAGAATCCGAGGGCGGCAACGACGAGTGTATACGTTCGCATAGTGGTCATGGTCTTAGCCTCCGATCCGGATGACGAGATCGAGAGCGGCCTCGAGGATGAGCTCCTGACCTGGATTCACGACGATGGTTCCCGCACCGGTGTCCACCACGGCCCCTCCGGAAAGCACCACATTCGGCTCACCCAGGAAGCTGCGGATCTCGTCACCGGTGAAGGTGATGGTCAAGCTCGACTCCGGATCCGGCCCAATGGACGCGGACTTCTCGATGGTCGCGATGGTGGGCCCCGAGATCTCCAGGTCGAAGTCCGCCGCGACAGCGAAGGGATTCACCACGTCGAGAACGAACGAGCCCGAGATCACCCGATCGATGAGGTCCTGATCCACGTCATCGAGGTCCAGGTCCACGGGATCGAAGTCGACATTCTCGCCGGCGACGTCGATCTCAACGCTCGCCACCCGCACGTCCATGGGTGTCGCGGCCACGCTCAACTCGGCGCTCGCGTCGACCGTCACCGGATCGCCGGTGGGGGAGTCCAGAACAACCGTCGCCTCGATCCCGCCTTCGATGGATGCAGCGCCCAGCACCACCGAGGTCATCAGCGTCGACCCCGCGGCAAACGCCTGGTCCTCGCCATCGATGGTCAGCGTGCCGACGATGTCACCGTCGGCCTCGTCCGTGAAGGTGAGTTCCATGGAGCCGAACACACCATTCGCCGGGCGGATCGGGTCGAAGTTGAAGCCGTTGAAGATCTCGAGCTGCACCGAACCGCTGACGACGTCCACGGCCGTGACCTCCGGCGGGAAGCCGAGGGTCGATGAGAAACCGCCGATGAACGCGGGCTTGGGCACAGTGAAGCCGTCCGCCGCCGCGCACCCGGCACAGATGGATCCGAGCGACGCCGAGAAGTTGATGGGATCGAAGTCGACGATGAACGCGGCCGAGTCGGGAGCCAGGCTCACGTCCCCTGGCAGAAGCTCGTCGACGCCGAACCTGGTCTCTTCCGCGGGGACGATCCAGCGGTTCTCAAACTCGGGCAACTCGGTGGGGATGTCGCATCCGGCCGTCACTGCCAGCACGGCGAACGCGGCAAAGTCTGCCCGCATACGGAAGCGTGTGCCCGGTTGGCACCGGGGCCTTCGCAGGAATCTCATAATGGCGGAATCTTGAGGTTTCGTGGGGGAATCGTGGCTCTCCGACGAAAGTGTCGGTAGCACGGAGGCTCACCTTGAGGCCGTAGTTAGTGCCCGAAGGTGCAAGTTCCAAGCCTTTTCACGCCCCCGGGCCATCTAAAGAAGGCAGTTCCGCGACCGATACTCCGGCAAGTAGGGAAGAAGCCACTTGGACGCGCCTTGTCCCCCCCCGCGCGGAGTATCCCCTTGCCCGTCATCGACGTCTCCCTCGCGCAGCCCGGAATGGTCCTGGCGGCCGACGTGCTCGACAAGCGCGGCCGCGTCCTCATCCCCGCCGGCAAGGAACTCGTCGAGAAGTACGTGACGGCGCTGCCGGCCTGGGGTGTCACCCGCATCGAGGTCGAGGGTGACGACATCGCGGGCGCCGCGGCCGAGGCCGAGCCCTGGGCGGTGGACGAGGCCACGGCGGAACTCGAAGCCCTCTTCCAGAAGTCGAACCGAGGCCACCCCGCGGTCGACAACCTCTTCGATGCGTGCGTCTCCAGGCGTGCCGCCCAGCTCCAAGCCGCAGCCGGAGACCAGGCATGATCCCAACGAACCAACGCCTACGTCCGCAGGACTTGCTGGCCGACTCTCCCGAGCTCGGCTCTCCACCCCTCGTCTACCGGCGCCTGGTGGAGGTCATCAACCATCCCCGAGGGGGTGCCGGGGATGTCGCCAACGTCATCCGCGAGGACACCGCCCTGACGGCGCGACTCCTCAAGTTGGTGAACAGCGCCTTCTTCGCCTTCCCGAAGAAGATCGAGACCGTCTCCCAGGCCGTGAGCGTGGTCGGCACCTCGCAGGTCCGCGACCTGGCCCTGGCGACCTCGGTAACGGACCTGTTCAAGGGCATACCATCGGATCTCATCGACGTCGAGGACTTCTGGAAGCACAGCCTGGGTGTCGGCGTCGCCGCACGTGTCCTCGCCAGCCTTCGGAATGAGGCCAACGTCGAACGCTTCTTCGTGGCGGGCATCCTCCACGACGTAGGGCGGCTGGTATTGCTCATGCGCGCTCCTCAAGAGACCGCCGACGTCATCGCAGCGGCACGCGCCCGTGGAACGCTGCTCTATGAGACCGAGCGGGAAGCCCTTGGTTTCGACCATGCCCGCATGGGCGGAATCTTGATGGACCACTGGAAGATGCCCGACGCCCTGCGCGAGGCCGTCCGCCTCCACCACGACCCCCGTCGAGCCGAACGATATCCCATCGAGGCGGGGACGGTCCATGTAGCCGACATCATTGCGACGGCGCTCCAGATGGGAAGCAGCGGCGAGCGATTGGTGCCGCCCGTGTCGGCCGGCGCCTGGGCCAAGCTCGGGATCGATCCCGGTGTCATGAGCTTCGCCGTGGACGACATCGATCGGCAGTACTCGTCGGCCGTCCACCTCCTGGGACTGGCGCTGGAGGACTGACCGTGGACTTCGCCCCCGGCCATCGCCCCAAGGAGACGGAGAAAGTCGCGACGAGCGACGCGGTCGCCCCGGGAGCCAACCGTCTCGATGGTGTCCTTCCGCCTGCGGAAGAGACCGAGCGCACCCAACTCTGGCTGCGCGAGGCTCTGGACGCCGTCGCCCACCTCGGGGCCACCTTCCAGACCGAGCAAGCATCCGGGGCGACACCGGAAACCGTCTTCCGTGCCGCCCGTCAGGCGCTGCTCCGCGTCGCCGACTTCAAGACCATGGCCATCGTCTTTGCCGATGACGAGGGCCTGGGCTTCGAGGTCGGCCTGGTAGAGCCCGAGTCGGACCGGGCCGCGGTGCAGGCAGAGCTGGATGCCCAGATCCAGGAGGGGACGTTCGGGTGGGCCCTGTATCAGGACCGCCCGATCATCGTTGCCGGCACCCACATGGGGAAGTCGCTCTTGATGCACGTTCTGGCGACTCCGTCGAAGATCTCGGGGATGTTCTTCGCCGCCCTGGACGACGAGCACCCCTTCATTCCGGAGATGGGCCAGATGGTCCTCTCCATCCTCATGCAGAACTGCGCCGGCGTCCTCGAGAGTGGTGGGCTCTACCGGGAACTCGCGGAGCACAACTATCGCTTGGAGCAGACCGTCCGGGACCGGACCGAAGAGCTGCGGAAGTCCGAGGCGGAGGCCCTGGCCGCGGCAAAGGCCAAGGCCGAGTTCCTGGCGAACATGAGCCACGAAATCCGGACGCCCATCAACGGCGTCCTGGGAATGACGGGACTCCTTCTCGAGACCTCCCTGACCGCCGAGCAGAGGGAGTTCGCCAAGGCGACGGAGCGGTCGGCCCAGACCCTCCTCATGCTGGTCAACGACATCCTCGATGTCTCGAAGATCGAGGCGGGGTCGCTGACCCTCGAAGAAGTACCCCTCGATCTCAGGGTCGTCGTGGACGACGTCGGGGAACTACTGGCTCCCCAGGCCATCACCAAGGGCATCGAGTTGGGGGTCCGGTACGCACCCGACGTGGATCGACACTTCATCGGGGACCCGGGCCGGATTCGGCAGGTCGTGACCAACCTGGCTGGCAACGCCGTGAAATTCACCTCCGACGGGCACGTCCTCATTTCCGTCGATGCCACCCCGGAGGGCCGGATTCGGCTGTCCGTGCAGGACACGGGGACGGGGATCCCGGCCCACGCCGTCCATCGGATCTTCGACAAGTTCGAGCAGGCCGACCTCTCCACCACTCGAAAACACGGCGGGACGGGTCTGGGGCTCGCCATCTGTCGTGAGCTGACGGCTCTCATGGGTGGCGACATCGGCGTCGATAGCGAAGTGGGCGCGGGGTCCACCTTCTGGACGACGCTGGACCTCGCTCCCGATCCGAACGCACCGGCAGACGCGCTGAAGGGCGTCGCTGAAGGTCACCGATTCCTCGTGGTCTCCCCCTCGACCTTCGTAGCCGGCCTCGCCGCCGACCAACTGGGGATCCTCGGCGCGTCCACCGACGTCCACAGCACGGCGGCCGACGCCGAACGTGCCGCCGTCGTCGCAGCCCAGGGCGGGAACGCCTACCGCGCCGTACTGGCCGACGCTGCCCTGGGGATGGAGGCGTGTAGTCGACTCGCCCGATCCGTGCGGGCGGCGGCAGGAGACGCGACATCGGTCATCCGGCTCACCCCGGGGCACCTGCCCGACCGCAACGAGGACAACGGCTTCGACTTCGACATTCCGAAGCCGCTTCTCGAACGCCGTTGGGTCGATGCCCTCCGCCGCCTCGGCATCCACGGCTCCACCGAGGCTGCCGAAGAAGAGGCTTCCGCACAGGCCGCGATGCTCGCATCTGGACGCGTCCTGCTCGTCGAGGACAATCGGGTGAACAGGATGATCGCCACCAGCCTCCTCGAGAAGATGGGCGTGAAGGCCGCCGTGGCTGAGAACGGAAAGGAAGCCCTGGAGGCCGTAGCCGCAGAGGCGTGGGACCTGGTCCTCATGGACTGCCAAATGCCTGTCATGGATGGCTACGATGCCACCCGGGCCATCCGCGAACTGGAGAAGGAGCGCGGCGGCCACACGCCCATCGTCGCCCTCACGGCCAGTGCCCGGGAAAGCGACAAGCAGAGGTGCCTGGAGTCGGGGATGGACGCTTTCCTGTCCAAGCCCTTGACCATCGACGAGTTGCGGAACGCCGTCGTGGAGTGGCTTCAGCCCGCAGGGACCGAGTCGGCGACCTCGGACGTCTCGATGGACTCCGCCTGAAGCCTCAGCGCGATGTCTTCGATGGCATCGCGTGAGAAGAAGAGCTCCACCCGGCGATTCCGGGCCCTCCCCTCTTCCGTCGACTCGTCGGCAATGGGCCGGAACTCACCGAACGATTGGACCCGGACCGTCTCCGGATCCTGACCCGCAGCCACGAGCAGTCGCGCCACACCCGCGGCGCGGGCGGCCGAAAGCTCCCAGTTGGACGGGAAGCTCGCCGTCCGGATGGGTCGCGAGTCGGCGTGACCCGAAACGATGGTCGGGACGCCGAGACCCTTCGTAATGCCGGACAGGTTCAGCACGAGGGCTTCGCCTTGTGGCGTAAGGTTGGCCTGGGCGGTGGCGAAGAGGGCGGCGTCCCGGATGCGGAGGTAGACGCCGTCTTCCTCGCGAACGATCTCTACGCTGGACGCATCGAGTCCGGACTCCTCGACGAGATCGCGAAGACGCTCTTCGATCATCTTCATATACGCTTCGGCGAAAACGTTGACGACGTCGTCGCCAGCGTTCTCCGAATCCACCGGGCTGGTGGTCGCACCGTTGTTCATCCCGGGGTTCGCCAGGTCCAGATCCGGGTCCACGTCCTCGGGCATCAGCCCCATGGGGTTGTCCGTGGGTATCGTCGCGGTGGAGCCCATGGCTTCGCGGAGAGACTCCGACGCCAGCAGGAAGCGCTCCTGCTTCACCTCGGACATCGAGTACATGAGGATGAAGAAGGTGAGAAGCAGGCTCATCATGTCGGCGAAGGTGACGATCCAGGTTGGAGCGCCCTCCTCAACCGGCGCACCACCGCCGTCGTCGGGTGGCCGGGTCGCGCCTTCTTGTGGCGCTTCAGCGTCGGCCATGGCGGACCTCAGGCGGCCTGAAGAAGCTCTTCAGCCGCGCCTTCCTGGCTGTTCATGAAGGCGCTCAGCTTCTCCTTGAGAATCTGGACCGTGTCGCCCCGGTTCATCGAATCGAGGCCCACGATCGCCAGTTCGATCTGCTGGACCTCGATCTGGATCCGACGATCGAGCTTCGTGACCATAGGGATGAACATGAGGTTGGCCACGACCGCTCCGTAGAAGGTCGTGAGGAGCGCAACTGCCATGGCAGGGCCGATGGCATCGGGGTCGCTCAGGTCCGCGAGCATCTGCACAAGGCCGATGAGCGTTCCGACCATACCGAAGGCCGGCGCGAATTTGCCCATCTCTGAGAAGATCTTCTGGCCCACCCGATGGTGCTCCTCCATGTACTTGCGTTCGGTCTGGAGGATGTCGCCGATGGTGTGGGCGTTGGCTCCGTCGGCGATGAGTTGGAGACCCTTCGCGAGAGGCTTCGTCGGAGACTGCTCGGCGATGTTCTCGAGAGCGACGGGACCATCCCGCTTGAACGTCCCCATGGCCTGCACGAGGAACTGGGAGATCTCCATCATCTCGTCACCCGGATCCTTGAACACCCGGCGCGACACAGGAAAGAGCAGCTTCAACTCGTTGGTGGGAAACGCGATGCTCGTCGCGGCCAGCGTCCCTCCGAGCACCACGAGCATGCCCTGGATGTTCACGAAGGTGAGAAGACTCCCACCCAACATGATGGTGATGACGATGAGAGCGGTGCCGGCGACGACGCCGAAAAGTGAAGCCTTGTCCACCTAGCGCACCTCGGTCCAGGGTTTCTCGAGCACCGCGACGGCGCTCCGGGTGAGGCGCACGGCCTACCCCTCTGGCTCGTCGTCCTCCATGGCACGAATCGCCCAGGAGAGACGGTCGGAAAGGGCCGTCGGCGGTCCGTGTTCGCACTCTTCGAGGCCGATCTCCCGGACGATACGCTCTGCCATCCGGGTGGACTCCTCGCAGTCGTCCAAGAGGTTCTTGGGAAAGGCCGCGAAGGCCTCAGGATCGAGGGCGAACCGGCTGATCACAGGTCCCCCGACTCCAACAGGCGTTGCGCGATCTCGGTCCAGATCTTCGGACGATCGTCGTAGTAGCCGGATTCGAGCCGATTACGGATCTCCTCCAAACGCGCCTCGGTAACCGGCACCCGCTCTACAGCGCTTTGACGCGCGAGCTCCCGAGCTTCGTCGGAGATCTGCACCTGATCGGTGCGACCAACAGGCTCCACCGGAGCCGGGCCCTGGCGGTTGCCCGGAACGTCCGCGGCCTGCTCAGCGGCTCGGCCGGGAACGTTGGTCAGTCTTGTCGGATCAATGGTCATGGCGAATCCTCCTCTAAGAAGAGTATCGACACGGTTTCTTCAGACTTTAGGCGAACGTTCCCACGGTGACGAAACAGGGGAACGGCTGAGCTACACATATCCGTCGAGGGAGCCGCCCCGTCGACTCCGCCCCTGGTTGGGTAGGGTCCGGCCTTGCCGGCGTTCCACGCCCCGGAGTTCGACCAGAACCTTGCTCCGAAGATCGGCGAGTCGTCGGGTGAGTTCTTCGCCAGTCGCCAGCATCTTCTCGTACTCGGCCCGTTCCTCTGCGTTGCCCGGAGGCGGAGGCGGGTCCGACGCCTCTTCATCGAGAAGGCCCACCAGGTCCTCGAAGCGCTCGTCCTCGAGAGCCTGCATCTGCGCGCGCATCCGCTCCCGTCGCCGCTCCAACCAACTACTGAAGACGGGATGGACGCTGGCCGTGGGCTCGACACGCATGCGCTCTCCTTCCCTAGCTGATGGACGGATCAGGTACGGGCGCCGCCTTCTTCTCTTCTGAGGCGATGTGCCGCCAGGCCGAAAGCAAGGACTCCACGTGCTCCGATACCTCGTCGAGGGCGTCGGCGTCCATGTTGCGGCTTCCCTCCGTCACCCTCGAGAACATGTACGCGTAGAGAGCCGCGAGCCTTTCGCTCACCTCTCCGCCTCGTTCGCGGTCCAGGGCCCCCAGGAGCTCGAAGATGATGTCGGTGGCGCTGGCCACCTTTTTCGCCTTCGCTTCGACATCGTTGGCACGAATGGCGATGGCGCCGCCGCGGAGGTTCGACAGTAGCTTCTCGTACAGCAGGACGATGAGCTCGGCGGGCGAGCTCGTCATGACCCGCGAGCGTTGATACGACGAGGACGCGTGGGCCAGGAGGTCGGTCTTCCGACGGCCGTACATCAATTACCCCCTGGCAGCGTGGCGAGCTGACTGGCGAGCTGCTCCTGGATGCTCTGAGCCTGGGCGACGGCCTGCTCGAGGGCGACGAACTGGGCCACGAGACGCATGCGACGATCCTCCAGGCGGGCCTCGCTGTCCTCCAGACGGTCCTCGATCCGGTCCACGGACTCATCGAGCCGCTTGATGATGCCGTCGATCTGCCCGTCTCCGGCGCGAAGCAGTGCATCGAGCTGATCCTTCACACCGCTGAAGATGCCGGCTCCGATGGTCACGCTCCCTATGGCGCCGGTGTTCGCTCCCCCGATGCTGACGGCCAGCCCCTCGACGGTCGTGCCCGCGTCGGCGGTGAGGACGGTGCCAGTACCGGTGGCTGCCTCGCCGTTGATCGTGCCTACCACATCGGTGCCGATGAAGCTCCCTGATCCCAGGCCGAGACTCGCCGAACCGTCGCTACCGCCAGCGGTGAACGACAGGGTGAATCCATTGGCCGACCCGGCGGACGAGTCGCGAATGGTGAGCTCGGACCCGGTCGCCTCTGCCGCGATGCTCGACACACTTCGTCCCTGTTGGGTCACCAGCATCTGGCCGAAGGGCGCGGGATTGCCGGCCACGTCGGACCCGATGCTCACGGAGAGCTGGGACCCGCCCGGGGACGTACTGGCGACGACGAGTTGTCCGTTCGAAATGGAGGCGACAGTGCCGCCACCAAAGGCACTCTGCACCTCGGCGCGCAGGGTCCCCAGGGTCTGCGTCGTCGGGTCGGTCACCGTGAAGGTCTCGAGGACCGCGTCTCCGTCGGCGTTGGTACCGGAGATCGTAATCTCCGTACCCGCGACGATGCCGGAGCTCTGCCCCGCGCCATGGTAGAGATCCGCCAGGGCGGTGCTCGAGTTGGCCACGGTGGTGGCGCCCGAATCGGAGTACATCGTTCGCTGGGAGGTGATCTCCTGAGCGCGACCGTCCGCCAACTCGGTGTTGATGGCGTCGATGATGGCGCTCAGCGACATCCCGTTGGACAACTGGATGTTGTACTGGGCACCGGTCTCGTCATCTACGATGGTGAGGGTGTCGGGCGTGCCGTCGTCGACGTAGGTGCCCCCGAAGCCGACGGACGTCGTCGACGCGAACGAACCCAGTTGGGTCACATTGATGTCGTACGTGCCGGCAGTCGCGGATCCGGACGCAACGTACGAGATCGCGGACGAGCTGCCGACGCCGAACGAGGTGAAGAGCCGTTGGACGCCGGCGGGGTCCAGCTTGAGGGCGTCCTGCAAGGTGGCGGCGTCCAAGGTGAAGACACCGTCGCGCGTGATCTCGATTCCGAGCTCGTGGAGCCGGGTGAAGGAGCCGGCGCTCACGGCGGGAATGCTCGACTGTAGCGCGAAGGTGACCCTGTTCCGGATGCCCCTGAGGATGGAGTCTCCGGCCAGCGGCGGACGATCTTCCGAGAGGTCCCCCACACCGTTGCCCACGAACTCGGAGAAGGCGTTGTACGCGTCGATGAACGCCTGAACCGATTCGACCCCGAACTCCGTGTCCCGGTCGACGACGACTTCCAGGGGACTCGACGGATCGGCCCCGAGAATGCTGAATGTCACGCCCTGCACCACATCGGTGATCTCGTTGGAGGCGCTGGTGACGAGGGAACCATTGATTTCGACCAATGCGTCCTGGCCGGCAGAGATCTCCCGATCCCGGCCGGCGTCGGTGATGGCCATGTCCCCGAAGTCGAGAATGCCTCCGCCCTCGTTTCCGGCGAAGATCTCGAGGCCGAGTCGACTGGCCCCTGCCGTCGCGGATGTCACCGTGAACTGACCGGTCGCGGAGATCTCGGCCGTGGCGGAACCGTTGAACCCTTCGGCCCCCTCGAGACGTGTGATGAGCGTCTGGAGCGTGTCCCCACCTTGAACGGTGTGGGTGAAGGTGAAGGTGCTTCCGTTGTGGTCCGTTCCCTGGAAGGTCAGCGTATCACCGACCTGCACACCGGCGTTGGACCCACCGTTGAAGAGGGATGTCAGAGCCGTGCTCGCCGTCGCGGGAGTCCCACCTGCGTCCGTGGTCAGGACGTCGCTTTGGACAACCTGACTGACAGCGCTCCGCCCACCCTCGAGGAGCCCCAGGGACTGGAGCACCGCCCCATCGTCCGTCGCCGCCGGCGTTCCCGTGATGTCCAACCGGTAGACCGTCTCGTCACCAGAGGTGTCCGTGACGATGGAGGCGAACATGGAGGCTCCAGCCCCGGCAGCCGCCGAGTTGATGGCGTCGCGAACTCCCTCCAGGGACATCGTCGAGAGGTCGAGAGCTACCGTGAAGGCGCTGGCGCCGGAGCCCAGCGTGACCGTCCCGGACGGTGTGACGCCGGGGAACCCCAGAAGCGTGCCCACCGCCGTGGTCGAATCGGAGAAGCCGTCACTCTCGAATCCGCCACTCGTTCGGTTCTTGACGATGGTGGTCCCGTCCAGCAGCCCCAGGGAAGACAGGACACCGGACAGGTCCAGAACGTCGAGGCCGGCCGAACCCGTCTCCGTCGCGGACAGGACGAGGCGATAGGCCCCGTCGCTTCCGGTAACCGTGGCTGATACCCCCGTCGGGTCCGAGCCGATGTTGAGGGCGTTGATGCTTCCCGCGATGTCCTGGAGGGAATCTCCCGCGAGGACATCGACGACGCGCCCACCCACGATGAATTGACCCGAGTAGCCCAGCGCAGTCGATCGACTCGCGAAGACGCCGCTACCCAGCTGTTCCCGCTGAGCCTCCTGAAGCACCCGCACGCTGTGTCGACCCTCAGCGGCGTCGGCAGATGCGGTCGCCTGGAGGATGGCGGAGTTCAACCCGAGGATCTCGGTGGTGAACGCATTCAGCCCGGAACCGTCTTCCAGTGCCAGTGTCGCGTCCTGGAGGGTCTTGAGCAGCCCTCGGACTTCCTCCCACGCCGCACGCTTCTCCTGACCGTCGGTAACGCGCACCCGCAAGGGCTCGAGTCGGGCCGACTCGGCCTCGATGATCTGGTTGACCAACTCCCGAAAGTCGATTCCGGTAGCGAGTCCACTGATCGTCGCGATGGGATCCATCGTCGTCGTGTCCTATCCTCGGGTCAAGCTAGTGAGCGGGTTGGAGAGGAGGTCCGGGCGAACCCGGACCTCCGCCTCCCTTACCACGTCGCCTTCTACTGCAGCAAGGCGAGTACCGACTGAGAGCTCGAGTTGGCCTGGGCCAGAACCGAGATGCCGGCCTGAGCGAGAATCTGGTTCTTGGTCAGCTCGGTGATCTCGGCAGCCATGTCGGCGTCACGGATTACGGACTCGGCCGCAGCCGTGTTCTCCACCGTGATCCGAACCTGGTTGAGCGCAACATCCAGGCGGTTCGCCTGAGCACCAACCGTCGCAAACGCGTTACCGATGAGGTCGAACGAGCCCGTCGTCGCAGCGTCGAGCTGCGTGAGGACCGCCTCGGCACCGGTGTCCGTATCCACTGCGGTGCCCGCAACGCCGAGTGCGGTGGCGTCCAGGTCGATGGTGGAAGCGGTCAGCGTGATCTTGTCGTTGGCGATCGCGCTGGAGTTACCGACGACGAACTCGAGGTCGGAAGCGGTTCCGTTCAACAGTACGACGCCACTGAACTCGGTGCTGACCGCGATGCGGTCGATCTCGGCGATCAGTAGCTGGAACTCGGTGTTGATTCGGGTACGGCCGGCGCTGTCGACGTTGTCCGACGCAGCCTGACTCGCGAGTTCCTTCATTCGCTCGAGCACGCTCTGGATACCGTTCATACCTCCCTCGGCCACTTTCAGCAGCGAACCCGCCTGCTCAGCGTTCCGGGTCGCCTGCCGCAGCGCGCCGAGGTCGGCACGGAGCTGGTTGGCGATGGCCAGGCCGGCCGCGTCGTCCGCGGCCCGGTTGATGCGGAAGCCCGACGAGAGCCGTCCGATCGATCGCGTCACAGCCTGGTCCGTCTGGGCCATGACCCGCAGCGTGTTCATCGCTGCAACGTTGGTGTTGATCCTCACTTGAACTCCTCCATGAGTTTTCTTGCGCGTCCTTGCGCAGCGTTGGGGCAGCGGATCGTCCGACCCCTTCTGCCGTCAGTATCGGTCGGGTCGACAGAACGTTTAGCCGGCATCTCCCAGGGCGGTTGCGGGGGCGATCCCGGGGGCTCTGAAAGCCCTTGCGGGACACGGACATCGTTACGTACGACGCCTTGCTTGAGAGCCGACGACGTCGCACCTTTGTGTTACCCCCCCGTTCATTCTTAACGGTGGGGATCTCTCCTCTTGATGCGCCTCCTCGTCGCGGACGACGACTCGTCCCTGCGACTCGCACTCAGACTCGTTCTGGAGGACGCCGGACACGCCGTCCTCGAGGCGAGCAGGGTGAGCGAGGCACGTGATCTCATCGCCCAACAACGCCCGGACTTCATCCTCATCGACGCGGGCATGTGCCAGGGCGGAGTCAACCTCTGGGACGAGCTGGTCTCCGACCTCCGATTCCGAGGACGAGTCCTCCTCCTCACCGGCGACTTGACGACGCTGGGACTCCTGGGTCACCACCACGCTGTGGTCAGCAAGCCCTTCGACTACGACAGGTTGTTGCATCGCATCGAGAAGGCCGGGCCGCGCCCAGTGGACAGGGGGTCCATGGACCGCGAAGGACGACCTGTCGACGATCCGCCGGACGACGCGGTGATCTCCAGCTGAAGGCCGGTAGGGCGCCGCTTCGAGGGGCGCTGTTCAGGGCAGGGCTCCACGGAGGGGCCCAGATCAGCCGCCGATGACCACGCCTTCCATGTCGTCTCCCGTATCAACGGGGTCCAGGTACGGAATCAGTATGGTGACCCGACGGTTGGCGGGGTCGAGGGGACTGTCGGGCACTCGAGGGTGTCGATCCGCGAGTCCGCGCACTTCCCGGATCCGTCGTGGATCGAGGCCTTCGGATTGGAGGATCCGTCTGGCCGCGTTGGCCCGGTCCGTCGAAAGCTCCCAGTTCGTGTAATCGCCGGCCCCGAAGGTCGCCGCGTCGGTATGGCCTTCGATGACGACGGGATTCGGGATCTCTCCGATACGGCCGGCCACTACAGACAAGGCCACCCGGGCCGCCGGTTGCACCTGGTCCGAACCCAGTGCGAAGAACGTCCCCCTTCCGGGGCCTTCGACGAGTTCGATGCGCAAGCCATCAGCGGTGAGAACCACCTCGACCTGGGACCCGAACTCCTCGGAACCGGTGAGCCCTTCGAGCTCCTGGAGGATCCCGTCGCGGATGGCGTTGAAGCGTCGCTCCTCCACCTGACGCACGAAGAGGGGCATCCGCCTGAACTCCGTAGGGAGGGGAGTCGCACCTTGAGAGACAGGGTTGACGCCGGCACCGAACGCCCGTCGATACCCGATGGGGTTGTTGAAATAGCCCTGGACGAGATCCTTCACGTCCGAATCCATTCCTACGATCCACATGACGAGAAAGAAGGCCATCATCGCGGTGACGAAGTCGGCGTAGGCCACCTTCCAACTGCCTCCGTGATGTCCTCCGCCACGGATCTTCTTCTTCTTGATGATGACGATCTTGTTGTCGTCCATCAGGCCGCCACCGCCTGCGCCGTGAACTCCTCGACCTCCGAGAAGCTCGGGCGCTCTTCCGGGGGGATGCTCCGCCGTGCGAACTCGACGCATGTGAGGGGCGCGTCGCCCCGGGCGAAGGATAGGACTGCCGTGCGTATGCAGCGGAGATAGTCCTGCTCGGCGCGGACCCGGGACTCCAGCAGTTGGGCGATTGGCCCGAAAACACCGTAAGCCAGGAGGATGCCGAGGAAGGTCCCGACGAGGGCGGCCGCCACCGACTCACCGATCACCGCCGGCTCCCCACCGATCTTCCCCATGGTGATGATGACGCCGAGGACTGCGGCCACGATGCCGAATCCCGGCATGGCATCACCAACGGCCGTGACGGCGTGAGGTACCTCCATGGCCTCCTCGTAGTACTGCTCCATGTCGGTCTCGAGGATCTCCGACAGATGGTGGTCGGCAACGGTTCCCGTGAGGAGGACTTTCAGGGTGTCGGCCAGGAAGTCCATGGCGTGGTGGTTCGCCGAAAAGACGGGGTGCTTCTTGAAGAGCTCGCTGTCGCGGGGTGACTCGACATGGCTCTCGATGCCGATGAGTCCGTCCCTCCTGGCGAGATAGAAGATCTCGTAGAGAACGGTAAGCAGCTCCTTGTTGGCCTCGTGTCCGTACGGACTCGGCTTCAACAGGGCGAGGCACTCGGTGATCATCCGTTTCACCACGGCGCCCGAGTTCCCGATGATCACCGCACCGATGCCCGCCCCTCCGATGATGATGAACTCGGAGACCTGTATGAGGACCGCGATACTGCCGCCGTGCATGGTATAGCCGACGTAGATGCTGCCAAATACGACAAATAGTCCTAATATCAGTAACACCGAGCGGTGCGCTCCGGCGTAAAGCGTGATCGGTACGCGAGCCTCTGGCTAGCAATTATCGGTCGCCCCGCTTCGGTTCTTCAGTTCCCGTCAGCCCCCCAAGCTGAAGACAACAACCATGGACACCGTTGTTAGCGGTGAACACCTGCCCGCCACCGAGCGGGCCCTGGTAGGATTGTGCCACGCGCTGAACGACCAGCTCGCGGCCCTCAACGCGTACGTGTTCCTCCTCGAGCGTCGGGGCGCCCTCGATGAGAGTGATGCCCCCCTCCGCGAGCACCTGGACAACCTCGCCATGAAGGTGCGGCTGATCCGCTCCTTGGCCCGGGATTCCCGTCCCGACGTGTCACCCATCTCCGTGACCCTCCTCACCGAGGCCGCCACAGAGATCATGGACGGCTTTCCCGAAGGCTCCATCGTCTTCGAGACGGAGGATGCCGAGGACGGGCCCGTGGTGCGGACCGACTGGAGTCGAGCAGTGCGCGCCTTGCTCGTGGCAGGGGCGTGGGCGAGTCGAGGGGGTGGAGAAGAGCGCCTCGTCACGGTCCACCTCGAGTCTGCCCACGCCCTCGAAGTGCGTTCGTCGGAGACTCTCCCCCCGGAAGACGACGAACTGCGTTTCGACGACAGCGACGTACGGATCGACCCTACGGGTCCGAGGTCCGCCCGAATCCTGCTTCCGCCGACAAGCTAGTTCCGACCCCGACCTGCTTCAGTTGGTGTCCTCATCTGTCGTTTCGGATGCGCCACGACCCTTCGCGTTCACCGGGGACGCGGGCGGTGGCTGGAGGCCCGTCGCCGAAGCGGAGACCGCCTGCGAGGCGCGTACGGTCTCGGACTGGACCTCGTGCACGATCTCTTCTCTGAGGATGGGGATCTCCGCAGGAGCCTCGATTCCGATGCGAACGCCACCACCGTCGGAACGCAGGATGACGATCCGGATGTCGTCCCCGATGAGCACCGCCTCACTGGGCTTGCGCTGGAGAATGAGCATCAAATCGTAAGGAGCGTCTGATACATCTCGTCGACAACGGTGACGATGCGCGAGGCCGCGGCATAGGCGGCTTGGAGTTGGACGACTTTCACGAGCTCCTCATCGGTAGCCACGCCGGCGACAGACTCCCTTCGTTCTCCGGACGAGGCGAGAAGCACCGAGTGGTTGTCCGCTGCGTCCCGAGCCGCCGAGGCGGTGAGTCCGACATCGGCGACGAGGTCCTGGTAGGCACCGTTGATCGTGGACGTGCCCAGAATCCCCCCGGGCGCCGTGGTCCGTAGATCTGCCAGGGCAAGGGCGATGTCGTTCGCCCCGGCTTGGTAGTTGCCGCCACCGTCGGGCGATCCCGCGGCCACGTTCTGCGGATCGGCGGCGATGGCGGAATCGAGGGTCAGCGTCGCGGCGGTGACGGTCGTGGGATCGCCGAAGTCGTCGAAGAAGTTGAGACCCGTCGTTCCGAGGGGATTGGTCCCGTTCACGTGGATGGCGTTGACGGCCTCGACCAGCCCTTGAGCCAGTGTATCCAGATCGGCACGGAAGCGACTGAAGTCATTGTTGACGGTCTCCAGGCCCCCGCCGATTCGGCCCGAAGAAACGGGAATCGCGAGTCCCCCGCCCGTCGTCAACGACCAGGTCCCGGCCGACGAGGTCAGGCTCAGGGTCTGATGACTCACACCCTCCACCACGGAGATCCCATTCACGGAGACACCGACCGCCCCGTTCTCCCGGGGGGTCACCTCGATGGGCACGTACGTCGCAAGCTGATCGAGGAGCACGTCGCGGCGGTCCTCCAGATCGGGCGCCGAGGTACCACTCGCCCGGGCGGCCGCGATGTCGACATTCAGTTTCGCGACCTGGTCGATGATTTCGTTCACTTGGCCGACGGAGTTCCTGAGCCGCTCCACCTCCTGGCCGATCACGGTGTCGAGCGAGCCATCGATCCGTCGGAAGTGGTCCACCAGGGCCTGACCACTGGAAACCACGACGGCGCGTGCGGCGGAACTCGTGGGATCATTGGACAGGTCGGACCATGCGCTCCAGAACGCATCCAGAGAGTCGCCGAGGCCCGTCGCCCCGATCTCACCGAAGACGGACTCCACCGAGGAAAGGGCCTGATACTGGGTCTGGAAGCCGTGGAACAGGGCAGACTCCCGCCGATAGATGCCGTCGAGAAGCTGATCGCGAGCCCGGGTAATGTCGGCCACGCGTACGCCGGTGCCGAGTAGACCTTCCGGTAGTTGAAGCGGAGTCCCGGGCACGAGCTCGGCTCGCTGCCTCGAGTACCCTTCGGTGGTGGCGTTCGCGAGGTTGTGGCTCGTCACCTGCAGTGCGAGCTGCTGGGAAAGGAGACCGGTCTTCGCGACGGAGAGGATCGCATTCAGCGAAGCAGACATGTCACACCGTCCGGTCGACGACGACCCCTGACGAGGCCGCCCGGGCGTCTCCCTCCCCCGTCCCGTACGCTGCCTCCGAGGTGGCCCGGTGGACCCCGTCTCCCAAGAGCGTCTCCAGGTGCACCCGATTGTCCTGGAGGGCCACTCTCAATATCCGCTGAAGCATTCCCACCTCCGTACGGAGCTGAGCCGCGGCGGCCCGGACTCGTTCCCGTGCCAGGCGCACCGGGCGGTTTCGCGAGCCGGTGAGAACGGTATCCAGTTCGTCGAACTCGAGGTCGGACCCCAGGAGGTTCATGGTGAGACGGCGGCGACGGCGGCGAGCCTCTTCCATGGTCCGCATGACACGGGTCGCACTGAAGACGCCGTCGTCCAGGGCCGTCGGGTCTCCGGCTCGCAGCGCGTCGCGCTGGGCCGCGAAGATCCGGCGCAACCCTTCGAGAAGCTCCACCTCCTCGTCGAGGGCTGCGACGAGGTGAGCGCGAAGCCCTTCTTCACTGGTCAGATCGGGCTGCGAGGAGTCCTGGATCGTCTGCGTCTGCATCAACCTTCCCCTTCTCCCTGGGATGTAATGAAGCGGCTGGCAAGCTGCCGGTAGAGAGCCTCGGCGATGCCGGTCCGGGTATCGTTGGCCACGCTCTGGGCGAGGTGCTCGTCCAGGAGCGACCCGTACATGTCCGCACCCGGCGCGTCCGGGCTGCCCCCATTGGGGACCGTCGCCCGGAGCGCCCGGGTGAGGTATCCGATGAAGACCCCTTCCATGTCCTCACTGGCTTTCCGGAGTCGCTCGAGCCGTTCGGCTTTCTCCGTCGCGGCAGCCTCGGCGCCATCCAAGGCGGCGCCGGCTTCAGCTCTGTGGGGCTCCGCCAGTGGTGAGAGGGCACCAGGCCCTGCTCCGACTCCCTGGATCATCGGATCTCCACCTCCGCCTGGAGGGCGCCCACACCTCGTAGCGACCGGAAGACGGCACCCATCATGTCCGACGTCGCGCCCACGGCGTGGAGTGCTTCGGCGAGTTCCTGTACCCGGATCCCCGGATCGGCCCTCACCGCCCCAGGCGGAAGGAGGGAGCCTGCGTCGGGAGGAGCAGCAGCCCCTGCAGGTCCAGCGGCTCCACCCGCCGGAGCCGGTGCGTCCGGCGGTGCGATGGTCACCGTGAGCCAGTCGTGACTGACCACCGCCTCGCCGACGCTGATGTCTCCTCCTACGGCCACGACGCCCGACTGAGCGTCGATGACGATCCGTGGTGAAAGCGTGGGCGTCAGGGTGAGTTCACCCAGCTGGACGAGGGCGCCCATGGGATCGTCGGCCGGCAGTGTCAGGGCAACGGCTCCGGGGTCCTCGACGACGGCCGCTCCGGCGCCCAGAGCACCGTTCACCGCCTCAGCGATGAGCTGGGCCGTCGCCAGATCGGGACTACGAAGGATGAGTCGGGACGGAGGCCCGCCGGCCCATCCACCGAAGTCGGTGAGTGCCACGGCCGCGTCGGTGAGGACCGCCGACGTTTCCACCGGCCCGCTCCGTCGACCCGGGTCTCCGGGAGGAAGGAGCAGATTGCCCTGTGCGATGGCCACCGGCGGCCCACCGACGGAGGCCAGGAGCGGGGTCTGCCACAACTGGCCACCCCGAAGGGACGAGGCATCCCCGAGGGAGGCGACGCTGACCTCGAACCGTCCGCCGCGCCGCAGATACGGCGATGCTTCGGCGGTGACGAGGACGGCTGCCACGTTCCGGGTGCGGATGAACTGCTCGGGCACGTCGATACCGAGGTTGCGCAGGAGGTTCGCGATGGACCGCACGGTCATCGAGCCCTGGCTACTTCCGAAGACACGATCTCCGGTACCGTCCAGGCCCACCACCAGGCCATACCCCACGAGCCGGACGGGCACCTCACCCTCGTTGATGGTCAGGTCCCGGACGCGGGTGGTCTGTCCGATGAGTTCGGTCGGCGTCATCGCCGGCAGGAGGGTCGCGACGAGCGCCAGAGCGAAACCCGCCAGGAGGCGACGTGACGAAGCGACGGGACGCATCACGGAATGATGAATGCGAGGATCTTCGACAGGAGCCCTCTCTTCGGCTTCCCGAGCTCACCCTCGGTGGCATACAGCACCTCGGCGTCGGCCACTCGCCAGGAGTCGATGGTGTTCTGCGAGGTGATGTCCTGAGGTCGGATCACGCCCCGGACCGTCACCTCCTGTTCGTGGTCGTCGATGATCAAGGTCTTCGTGCCCTCGATGCGAAGGGCCCCGTTGTCCTCCACCTCGGTGACCCGAACCGTGACCTCGGAGTTCAGCCGATCCTGCCGGACGTCACGTCCACGCTGAGTGGACTGGTGCCCGAGAAAGGAACCCAGATCTCCGCCGGCCGTCGTCGAGCCCGTTCGCAGCGCGACCCCGGCGTCCGTCGACCGGTCTTCCAGCGCGTCCGTGCGACGATCCGCGGAGGCGGCGGTGAACTCGTCGACCATCACCGTGATGATGTCGCCCACGGCGAAGCGACGACCATCCGCCAACCAACCGTAGTCGGGAATGGTGGGCGGAGGCACCTGCTGACCCTGCAAGCCGGGCGCGGCCACCATCGACGCCAACGCTGCCAGAACAAGCGCGGTTCTTGTGCATCTCTTCATCGATTCACTCCCATGTACAATGCGACCCTACCGGGGGCCACGGCGTGTCCCTCCATTCGTTTTCCCGACGGCATCCGGACGGACACGGCCTCGCCCGACCTGGCGGACGAAAGGGCCTCAGCCCGGATGCTCAAGACGACGCCGCCTCGAACGAAGACGGCTTCCACCTCGTCGCCTCCGCGAACCATGAGGGGGGGGCGGACCGCCGGCTCGGCCAGTACCTCTCCGGCCTCGATCCGGCGGTGAGCGACCCATCCGTCGGGGATGGGCGCCGGAGCGGACGGTGGCCCCCAGATGGTTCTGGAACCCATGGTGAGGTCGTCCGGACCGAGGACGTGTTCCCGTGGGATGTCGGCGGCGGCCACCGGCACGTCCTGCTCGTGCCCCACCCGTACGAAGCGACGGACGACGTACCCGTCCACCACGAAGGTGGCGATCCACCGATCGCCCGACCCTGCCTCGATGAAGACCGAATCCACCAGCGTCGGCGCGTCGGTGGGCAGCTCCACGCGCACCGAAGCGGGCGCCGCTTCCCATAGCGTTGCGAGCTGCCCGACCAGGGCCGCCTGGGCGTCCACGGAAGGCGACGCCGAGCCGACCTCGGGCTCCGCGTGGGGTGGCTCCTGGGCGGAACCGTCCCCCTGGTACCCACCGCCGACCAGCAGGGCCATCGACAACGCCGGCACCAGAGAGCGGATCACCGCACCATCTGGTTGGTGACGTCGGCCATGTCTTCACTCGCCTGCACGGCCTTGGCGTTGATCTCGTACGCCCGGAGGGCAGCGATCATATCCACCATCTCCTGCACGACCTCCACATTGCTGGACTCGAGGGCGCCCTGGACCAGGCGGCCGAAGCCGTCTTCTTGGGGGTTCCCGAGAATCGGTTGACCGGACGCCGCGGTTTCCGCGTAGAGGTTCTCGCCCAACGAGTTCAGGCCCGGGGCGTTGGGGAAGCGGGCGAGCTCCACCCGACCGATCTCAATGGGCTCGGCCTGCGACGCCGACGACCCGGTGATGATCCCCGTCCGCGACACCCCGACGTTCGTCACGTCTTCAGGCACGCGGGTCTCTGGAAGGAGGGCATAGCCTCCGGACGTTACGATCACCCCCTGGTCGGAGATGGTGAAGCTCCCGTCGCGGGCGTACGCGATGCCTCCATCCGGGCGTCGAACCTGGAAGAAGCCCTCTCCGTCGACGGCGATGTCCATGGGTCGACCGGTGATCTCCAGCGTTCCCTGCTCGTGGACCCGCTGGATGCCCGAAAGCCGGGTTCCCCGCCCGATCTGGATGGCCGGCGCGGTCTCCGCCTCGGCGGTACCCAGGCGCTGCTCGCCCTGGACCGTCTGATACAGGAGGTCCTCGAAGTGGGCACGACTTCGCTTGAAGCCAGGGGTGTTCACGTTCGCCAGGTTGTTGGCGATGACATCGATTCGGGTCTGTTGAGCCGCCATTCCCGAGGCGGCGGTCTTGAGCGACGGATCCATCAGGTACTCCTCTTGTCAGTCGGTCCGGGTCAATCGACCCGACCGATACGATTCGCCACCGTCTCCATGATGGAGTCGAGTGTGCGCACACTGGTCTGAACCGCCTCGAACGACCGCTGGATCGTCGTCATTTCGATGAGCGAGTCGAGGGCGGACACGTTGCTTTCTTCCAGATAGCCTTGGCGGACGGTGATCATCTCGTCGGGCAGTTCATCGGGGATCTCATCCGGTCCTGCGCCACGACCAGACGCTCGGATCGGATCGCCCTCTACCGACCCGCGGTCGCCCGGGAGCACCTCTTCTCCCGGCAGCGGCTGCGTCGACACGGCTTCGCCGACGATCCGCAGCCGTCCCACCTGTTCGCCATCGACCGTGACACCCCCTCGGGCGTCGATCCCAACCGGTCCCGGTGGGACCACGAGTGGGCCTGTCGTGCCGAGCAACGGGTTCCCGGCGGCGTCGATGATCTGGCCCTCGGGATCGAGGGTGAAGGAGCCGCTCCGAACCAGCTTCTCACCGTTGGGCGTCTGCACCACGAAGTTCCCTTCCCCCGCGAGGGCGAGGTCCAGAGGAGCCCCGGTCTGGCGAAGCTCACCCACCCGGGTGTCCGTGCGCGTCCCTACGGTAGGGATCCCACCCTCGAGCATCTCTGCGAAGACCCGCCGGGCACGGAAGCCAGCCGTATCGGCATTGGCCAGGTTGTGGGTGTTCACCTCCTGGCGGCGCTGCCAATAGAGGAGCGCGTGACCCGCGGCCCTGAGGCTCTCCGGTCCTCCGCTCATGGGATCCTCCTCCACCAGGGTGATGCAGTCAACACCGTTGGAGAGCAACGCCCGTGCCATTCCGCAGGTCGACCACGCCACGTCACAACCATTTGTCCCACAATGAGATACCGGATCCCCCCTCCGTCGTCGCAGCGCCTCGATCCAAGGAGTGCCCCCGGAAGCCTCTGCCGGCCCGGAAGCTCCTGCCGTGAGGCCGGTGGCCGGAGGAGCATCGGTTGCCGGAGTCGCCGATTCACGCTGCCCGCCGCGCCCGTAGTTGGGCATGCAGTCGCTCGGCGTCCCGGGACCGCGGCAGGTCACGGTTCTTCCGCCGAACCAGGGTCCGCCCCCCCCGGCGTCGCGGCATGGCCGCACGTACGGCCCTGCCTACCAACCGGATGAGCTGCCCCCCGGCGAAGATCAGCAGCAGAGCGAGCGAGGCCGTCAGCACCCCGGCCACGATGCGCTGGCTTTCCATGGACTGCATCCAGGCGGGTGGCCGCATCGAGGTTCCCGGCACCGTGAACCCCCCGGCGAGTGCGCGGCCATCGGCGCTCGGGAGCCCCGCGGCATCGACCGACCTCGGGAGTCCGTCGCCGAGGGCAGTCTCGAGGGCGCCCCAGGCCGCTGGATCATCTCGCCCGGCCAGAATCGCTTCGACGACATTGGCTGCGGTTTCGGCGGCAGGGCGCCCGGTCTGCTCCTGAGCTACTCCACCTGCGGGACGCGCGATCATCGTCGTGCCCACCAACGCCACGGCTACAACAACGAACCTCATCATGGTTCATCAACTCCCCGTTGAGTCATCATCGACCTGAGTGTCTTCAGGGCCCCCGACCGGATCTGTGAGACCCGTGATTCGGTGACCCCGAGGAGCTCGGCTATCTCCCTCAAGCGGAGCTCCTCGAAGTAGTAGAGGGCGAGGACATGCCGTTCGCGCTCAGGCAGGGCCTGCAGGCATTCGGTGAGAATCTCCACCGATTCCTGGTGACCCAGCTCCTCGAATACGTCCGGAGTGTCGTCCGGGACGACCTCCGAGACGCTCAGTCGGCCCTCCTCTTCTCCCTGCCCGGCGACCCGATCCAGGGAGTCCTCCACGTGACGCGAGACATCGGTCTCCCACCCGTAGACCTCTTCCGGATCCACGCCGATGTGGTCTGCGAGCTCGGCGACCGTCGGTTTGCGCTTGAGCTCGGCCCAGAGCAGCGACTCCGCCTCTTTGATGGTCCGCTCCTTCTTCCTCACGGACCTCGGCGTCTTGTCCCACCGCCGGAGCTCGTCGAGCATCGCACCGCGAATCCGGGTCACCGCGTGCGTACTGAAGGCCAGGCCGCGCTCGGGCTCGAAGGTCGACGCTGCCTGGATCAACCCCCGTACGCCGGCGCTGATGAGATCACCACGCTCCGGCCCGTCGCCGCCCGGGCGCGCCAGCTTCTTCGCCGTGTCGTAGACCAGTCCCAGGTTGTCGGTCACGAGTCGATCGGTGGGAGACACCTCTTTCTCCTCCCCGGGCCGGCGGTCGGGATCGGCGCTCATGCTTCCTCCCACGGTGACAAGCTCGGCATGAGCGCCTCCACCCGTTCCGGCAGGTGCGAGGACACGAGGCATTCGAGGAGCGTCGCGCCCTTGGCGAGCCCATCGCTGAGACCGGTGTCCGTCGGCAGCCCTCCCAACACGTCCGGCGTCGCCCCGAGGAAACGCTCGGCTCCGTTCGTGAGGACGGTGCAGGCGGCTCGGGCTGCGGACTCGTCGACCTGGTTGAACAGGATGGTCGGCTCGATTTCGGTGCGCGACCCCACTGCCTTGAGAAGAGCGTGGGTCGACGCCAACCCCACCGCGTCACAGCCCGAGACGATGAGCATCGACCCGACATCGAGGTCGGCGCAGCGCTCCACGCTCTCCAGGCGGGACCCGGCGTCCACGACCACGGCATCGCGCTCACGAAAGACCGTGGGCACGCGGCGCACCCCGGCACGTCGATCCCGCCCCTGGGCCTCACCGGTTCCGAGGCAAAGCAACTCCAGTCCTCCATGGACCGGGGTGATTCGTGCTTCGACGTCTTCGGCCCCGAGGTATCGCCCGTCCAGGGAAGGCGCCTTGGGCAGCCCGAGCCAGACCCGCTGCATGTCGAGCCACGGATCTGCGTCCACCAAGAGGGTCCGACGCCCAGCACGAGCCGAACGAATGGCCAGGAGAACGGACACGAGAGACACCCCGGATCCACCCTTCCCGGACAGGACGGCGATGACGTGCGGGGCCCCGGCACGGGCAAAGCGACGCCCCCCGATGCGCTCCCTCATCGCTTCCAGCTGACTGGTCACACGTAGGCCTCCTCCGACCACCTGTGTCCCGGGTGGCCGATGGCCGCCGCCACCAGGCGGTCGGGTGCATCGTCGAGGTCGTCGGGCACGGCCTGACCATCGGTGACCCACCGGGCAGGCAGGGCCACCCGGGCTGCGATATCGGCGACCCCGTCCTCCGCTGGCACCTCGTCGAGCTTGGTGAGGAGTAGATGCGTCGGCCCCAGGGGGGCGTAGTGGCGGACAAAGCCGTCCACGACGCCTTCCCTCAGACTCGCGGGCAGCACGAGGTGAACCTCGTCGGGCTGCAAGGCGACGAGTGTCTCCCGCCAGGCGGACTCCGTGGCGGATGAATGGGGGGTCCGCCCGGGAGTGTCCACGAGGATCACGTCGCAGCGCTCCAGCGCCTTCAGGGCGGAGGGCACCTCCGAGGCCTCGTGGATGACGTCGAGTGGCAGGCCCGCCAGGTCAGCGTACGTCTGGATCTGGTCGAAAGCCCCGATCTTGTACGTATCCAGGGAAACGAGCCCCACCCGACTCCCGCCGAATGCGGCGTCGTCGAGGGCCAGCTTCGCCAGGGTTGTCGTCTTCCCGGAGCCCGTGGGGCCGACCAGGGCGAGAATCCGGGCCCGGCGTCCCCGACGGGGTCGCACCGGAGGCGATCGGAGGGTCGTCCCGAAACGCTCCATCTCCTCCGTGGTCGTCGCCAGGATCTCCACCCCGTCCTCGCGGGTGAACGTCTGGAGCACGAGGGCGTCCTCACCCAATGCCGAGCGCACCAGACGGAGAGCCCGCGACGCGTCGGACGCGTGGAATCGCTCAAGTCGCATCGTTCAACTCCCAGGTGCCGACGGGCTCGAAGCCCGCGTGTGAAGGAAGCTCCGCCAGCGAGATGACCGGCACGTTCGGCAGCACCGGCTCGAGGAGCTTGCGAATACCCACCCGCAACGACGGCGGCGTAATCACCGGGACGGTGCCGACGGCACCGGCGTCGCGCGTCATGCGATCGAGATTCTGGATGACGGAGGAAAGGCGTTCCGGTGGAAGCGCCTCTCCTGCCGTGCCCCTCGGGCTGAAGAGCCCCATGAGCGAGGCCTCCAGGCGAGGACCGACAGTGATTCCCCGGACGGACCCCCGGGAATCGAGGAAGGGCTCGGCGATGGCCTTGGCGAGAGCACGTCGGACGTGCTCGGCGAGGACCTCGGGATCCTTGGTTTGGTCCGCGTGGTCGGCCATGGCTTCCAGGATCGTGACCAGGTCCCGGATGGGCACGCGCTCACGGAGGAGCCGCTGGAGAACGCGGTGAACCACCCCGAGGGACACCCGGGACGGGATGATGTCTTCCACGAGCGCCGGATGGGACTCGTTGAGACGATCGATCATCGTCTGGACGTCCTGTCGCCCGAGGAGATCGGCAGCGTGCTCCTTCAGGGTCTCCATGAGGTGGGTCGCCACGACCGCGCCGGGCTCCACCACGGTCCAACCGCGGGCCTCGGCGTCCACCTTCGCTTCGGGGTCGATCCAGCGAGCCGGCAGGCCGAAGCTGGGGTCGACCACATTCACGCCCTCCACGTCTTCCATGACCCCGCCCGTGTCGAGCGCCAGGAGCTTGCGCATCATCACTTCGGCTCGACCCACCTCCGACCCCCGGAGCCTTACGACGTACTCACCCGGGGCGAGGGCGATGTCGTCGCGGATCCGGATGGGCGGAATGAGGAGGCCGAGGTCTTGTGCCGCTTTCTTGCGGAGGATGCCCACTCGGGAAAGGAGATCGCCTCCCTGGGACTCGTCGACGAGGGGGATGAGGCCGAAGCCCACTTCCAACTCCACTGGGTCCAGGAGGAGGAGGTCGTCGACAGGGTCGAAGGAGGTCGGCAGCGCCTGTGATGTCGGCGCCTTGGCGACCTCGGTGCCGGCCGTCGACGGCGCCACTCCGGTGCTACCGGACTCCATGGCGACTCCGTCCACCATGTGCGGTGTCGCGCCGGTCGCCACCAGTGCGAGGCCGCCGCAGCACGCGGACAGGAGAAGGAACGGTACGGCGGGGAGAGCAGGAATGAGGCCCAGCGCACACAGGATCGCCGAGGAGGCCCAAAGAGGACTTGGGTCGCGTCCGAGTTGCTCGGCCAGTGCGGTGCCGACCCGAGTCCCACCCGCGGAATAGGTCACGACGATACCGGCAGCCGTGCTGACGATGAGCGCCGGGATCTGACTCACCAAACCGTCGCCGATGGTGAGGATGGTGTATTGGGCCGCCGCGGCCGCGAGAACCAGCCCGTTCTGCACCATACCGACGTAGATGCCGCCGAGAATGTTGATACCGGTGATGAGCAGTCCGAGAACGGCGTCACCCCGAACGAACTTGGCGGCACCGTCCATGGCTCCGTAGAAATCCGCCTCCAGCGAAATCTCCCGACGGCGTTGACGCGCCTGGTGCTCGTCGATGATGCCGGCATTCAGATCGGCGTCGATGCTCATCTGCCGACCCGGCATGGCGTCCAGGGTGAATCGGGCCGCGACCTCGGCGACGCGTCCGGCACCCTTGGTGATGACGATGAAGTTGATGGCGATGAGGATGAGGAAGATGACGATCCCCACCGCGTAGTTGCCGCCCACCACGAAGTCGCCGAAGGCCTCGATGACCTGCCCGCCCTCGCCGCTCCCCAGGATGAGCCGCGTACTTCCGACGTTCAGTCCCAGCCGGAAGAGGGTGAGAAGGAGGAGCAAGGTGGGGAAGGCACTGAGCTCCAGAGGGTTGGAGGTCTGGAGCGCCACCAGGAGGACCACCAGAGAGCTGGCGATACTCACGGTGATGAGCAGGTCCAGGAGAAACGCTGGAAGCGGCAGGACCAGGAGGGCCACGACGAACACCACGGCGGCGATGATGAGCAGGTCCGCGTTGACGAAGCGCCGCTGGCTCATGACACGCCTCCGGTCGCCATCACGCTCTCACGTCCGTCCGAGCGTGACCCGTCGGGCGATGCCGGTAGACGAAGGCGAGGATCTCCGCGACGGCCACGTAGAGCATCGGCGGTATGGGAGCTCCGATCTTGGCCGCCACGAACAGGGCCCGGGCAACCGGCTTGTTCTCGATGACCGGGACGCCGTTCTCCAACGCGATCCGCCGGATCCTCAGGGCGACCTTCCGGGATCCCATGGCGACGACGACAGGGGCCTCGGCCACGTCGGGATCGTACCGTAACGCAACGGCGATGTGGGTCGGATTGGTGACCACGACATCCGCCGTCGGCACCGCGTTCATCATCCGCATCCGGGCCAACGACCGCCCGAGGCTGCGCAGCCGGGCGCGGATCATGGGATCGCCCTCCGCGTCCTTGAGCTCCTTCCGGACCTCCTCCTTCGTCATGCGGAGTTGCTGCCGGTGTTGCCACGACTGGTAGCTGTAGTCCCCGACCGAAAGCGCCAGCAGCGCCAAGCCCGCCGCGAAGAGCACGCGAGCCGATTCGGAGCGAAGCACTTCGATGAGTGCCCAGGGACCACTCTGCGGCAGGCGACTCAGCTCCTCCATGGAGCCGACCAGGGCCAGGTACACGACGAAGCCCACGACCCCGAGCTTGAAGACCGCCTTGATGAGGTCGACCAGAGGCCGCGGCGTCAGAAAGCGCTTGGAGTTCTTGAGGGGCGAGAGCCTCGACCAGTCCGGTACGAGGGGCTTCGTGGTGAAGGTGGCTCGGCCCTGGCCCGCCCCGACGGCAAGGGCAGCGGCCATCAAGACGAGGGCGAAGGGCATGTACCCGAGGGCGGCCTGCGTCCCTACCCAGCGAACCCAATCCACCGTGGCCTGGGCATCGCTCATGGCGTTGGGCCCCACCATGAAGCTGGCTCGAGTCAGGCGCTCCAGCGCCATCCCGAGGGCCGCTCCGCCAGGGCCGACCATGAGACCGGCTGCCAGGAGCCCCACGGCCGCGGACAGCTCCTTCGACTGCGGGACCTGTCCCTCTTCCTTGGCCTCTCGCTCCCGCTTCGCGGTCGGTTGTTCGGATTTCTCCTGGTAGGACTCGGACACGGCTCATCCTCCGCCTACCGACAGGAAAAACCGCCCGGCCAACCCGGCGATGTGGTCCGGCCACGCCGCGTAGAACGTCGCCGCCAGCGGCAACACGGCGGCTAGCACGAGAAGACCCAGACCGATCTGCAGTGGGAAGGCTACCGCCAGCATGTTCATCTGCGGCGACGTCCGAGCGAGGATTCCCAGAGCCAGGTACCCGACCGAGACGGCCGCGACGATGGGGGCGGCGAACTTGAGGCCGGTGGAGAAGAGCAGACCGAACATGGAGGTGAGCTCCATGATTCCGAACTGGAGATCCGCCAGCGCCCCCGGGGGAACCGAGTCGTAGCTCACCACAAGAGCTTCGATGAGGACGAGATGGGCGCCGGTCGCAAGCAGCAGCAGGAGTGTAAAAAGCCCCAAGAGCTGACTCAGAACGCCCGTGCCGACACCGGTGAGGGGGTTCAGGGTCGTCGCACCCGACAGCCCTGTCTGGACCGCGAGGATCTCACCGGCCAACTCGGCGCCGGCTAGCAGCACCGCGGCGCCGAGCCCGATCCCCAGACCCAGGAAGAGCTCTCCGATGATCAGAGTGGGCCCAAAGGCGACACCCACGGGAGGCGCTGGAATCACCGGGGTCAGCAGGACGACGAGGAGGAGGGTGTAGCCCGTCCGCACCATGAGCGGGATCGTTCGCGACGAGAAGAGCGGCGCAACGAGCATCAGCCCGCCGACCCGGAAGAGGACCAGAGCGAATGGCACGCTCCACGCGGAGAGGGGCTCAGGCACGGCTCAGTACACCATCGCCGGTACCGAGCGCACCAGCTGAACGCCGAACCGGACGGCGACGCCGAGGGTCCAGGGTAGCAGGAGGAAGAGGGCGAAGCCCACGGCGAACAACTTGAGAGCGAACGCCACGGTCTGCTCCTGGATCTGCGTCACCGTCTGGAGCACCGCCACCGTGAGGCCCACCGCCAGCGCAACGGTCAGAAGCGGGGCCGCCAGGAGAAAGGCGGTGATCACCGTCTGACGAGAGAGCTCCACCACCAGCTCGTACGTCATCGCCTGGCCCTCACAGGAAACTCTGGGCCAGGGTGCCCATGAGCAGGGCCCACCCGTCCATGAGGACGAAGAGCATGAGCTTGCACGGGAGCGCGATCATCGTCGGCGGCAGCATGAACATGCCCATGCTCGTGAGGACCGCGGCCACCACGAGGTCGATGACGATGAAGGGCAGGAAGATGGCGAAGCCGATCTCGAAGGCAGTTCTCAGTTCACTCGTGACGAACGCCGACATGAGCACCGACATGGGGATGTCGTCGGGCGTCATGGGTTGGGGCGTCTGGCTGATGTTCAGGAAGGTCCGAAGGTCGTTCTCGCGCGTGTGGGTCAACATCCAGTGGCGCATCGGCGTGACGGCTCGGCCGATGGCCACGCTCTCGTCGATCTGACCCGCCATCCATGGATCCACCGCCACCACTCTCACTTCCTGGAGCGTCGGCGCCATGACGGCGCCGGTGAGGAGGATGGCCATGCCTGCCAGGAGATGTCCCGGGGGTGTGGCCTGGGTGCCTAGTGCCTGCCGCAAAAGGTGCAGCACGATGAGGATCCGCGTGAAGGCGGTCGTCATGAGCAGCAACGTCGGCAGGAGAGACAACAGCCCGAGGACGAGGACGGTCCCCACCGTTCCGTTGAGCTGGAGACCTTCACCCTCCTCGCCCATCCGCACCGACATCTGCGGAAGCGCCTCGAAGATCGACCCCCCCACAGACGCGGAGCGATCCTGCCCGAAGGCATCGCCGGTGCGCGGGTCCGCGGGCCCCTGAGCACCGCTGGCCCCCTGAGGGGAAGGCACTACGCCGACGGGCGGAGGCACTTGATCGCCGGCCACCGCAGCGGGTTGGGACGCGCCCAGGAGGCCCAGTCCCAACACCAATGCCATCATGGTCCCGGCCTTTTTCACGGCGGAGACGGCCCCACGGATGCCCCGGGGAAATGAGGCCTCGACATGCCAACGACCCTTGGCCTCCGCACGGTCCAGCTCCTTCTGGAACCCTTCCTTCGGCACACTCGAAGCCTCGAGCTCCAACTCCTCTTCCGACACCTCCGCAAGCATCCTCGCACCGCCTTCACCCGACGAAACCAGCAGGATCCTTCGTCCCACGCGGACGAGGGCGAGCCCCTGGTTGGCGTGGAGCCCGACCCGCGCCACCACCTGAAGGCACCTGGGGTCGAGACCGCCCAGGCGCATCCCGAGGAGGCGGTTGCGCGCCCACAACGCGAGGAACGCCAGCCCCGCCATTGCACCCGCCAGAGCAAGCCCGGTGACGAGCAGGCTGATCAAGAGGGGACTTCTCCCGCCTGGACCGGCTCACGAATCCGGATGATGCGGACCCCGAACTTCTCGCCCATGACGACGACTTCGCCGGTGGCGAAGGGTTTGTCGCTCACGAACACCTCGACGGGCTGACCCACGAGCCGATCGAGTTGGACGACGGAG
>CBDDJE010000005.1:0-611225 GCA_965229435.1 Longimicrobiales bacterium | reverse complement strand
CACGCCGAGAAAGCCTGAGCCACGGGCATCTCCCGCTGAAGCGTCATCCGGGGAGGACACCCGTGTGCCCGGCCAACGACACACCCCGGGGTCACCGCTCCGGAGTAGAGGACCAACGTCCGAACGGTCTTTCCACCCCCGTTGAGGGGGGCCTCCGACCCCGTTGAGGGGGCGTCCGACCTCCGGTAGCTTCCTGCTCTGCCCCGAACGCGACAGAAGGCTGTCGAAGACCGTATATGAGCGACTCACCGACACTCACCCGGGGAGGACGGCGCGCCGACCTCCTCGACCCCGCCGCGCTGTCTCAGCTCGGGGGTATGGAGTTCGTCGCACGTGAAGTGGTGGAGGGATTCCTCATGGGGCTGCACCGGTCGCCCCACCGTGGATTCTCCGCGGAGTACGCCGAGCTACGGGCGTATCAGGCGGGTGACGACCTCCGCTACATCGATTGGCGGATGTTCGGCCGTTCGGATCGCTACTACGTGAAGCAGTTCGAGGAGGAGACGAACCTCCGGGCTTACCTCTGCATCGATGTGAGTGAGTCCATGGGCTGGAGCTCGGATCCGGGTACCCAGCCATCCAAACTCTGGTACGCCAAGCACCTAGCAGCCTCCCTCGGCCTCATCCTCATCCGGCAGGGCGATTCCGTGGGCATGGCGGCTTTCCACGACCGGACCATCGACCGGGTGAAGGCCCGTGGCGGCCGCCGCCAATGGCACGAGCTTGCACGGAGGCTGGAGGCCCTCGAATCCACCGGAGGTACGTCGGCCGAGGGGGCGCTGAAGGACCTGGCCATCCGCCTCCGCCGACGGGGTCTGGTGGTCCTCGTGTCCGACCTTCTGGTGGACCGAACCGAGACGCTGACGGCGCTCAAGTTCCTCCGGCACCACGGGCACGAGGTGCTGGTCTTCCACGTCGTCGACCCCGGCGAACGTGAGTTGCCGGCAGCGTCCGAAGCACGCTTCTACGATCCCGAGACGAACGACGAGCTTCTCGTCAGCGTAGCCGACATCCGAGCCGAGTATCGCGAGGCGGTGGAAGAAGCGCTGGAGGAGTGGCGTCGCGACCTCAAGCCCCACGGCATCGACTACCAGGTGGTGGACACCGACAGCCCCATGACCCTCGCCCTCCGGGCCTACCTGCGTAAGCGGGAACGGCTGGGCTGAGGAAGGCGACGCCGCGACCGTGGGCGCACTGAGCCCCCTCTTTCTCCTGGCCGGCGCCGCCATCGCGGTGCCGCTGTACCTGCATCTCTTCCATCGTCACAAGACCCGGCGCCTGAGCTTCCCGGCGCTCCGCTACCTGGAGAGAACCGAGCGGGAGCACGCGCGTCAGATCCGCATGCGCCAGATCCTCCTCCTCCTGATGCGGGTCACGATCCTACTGCTCCTCGTGGGCGCGGGGGCCCGGCTTTTCTTCGCGGGTCGCGGGGCGTCCCACCCTCCCACGGCTACCGTCATCATCATCGACAACTCCCTCAGTAGCGGTCTGGTGGACGGCGAACGGAGGGTCCTCGATGGCTTCAAGGAGCTTGCCCACGCCACCCTGGACGAGGCCACCGACGACGATCGGTTCTGGGTGATCCGGGCCGGTGAACCTTGGCTGCCCGCTCTCCCGGGGGGCGCCGCCGACGCCAGGAGCGCCGTGGACGAGACCGACGTGTCCGAGGCGGCAGGTGACCTCACGGCAGCCCTCGAGCGGGCCCGACGTCTGCTGGAGGTGGCCGAGTTGCCCGCACGGGAGATCCACCTTCTGTCGGACCTCCAGGCGTCGGCCTTTCTCCAGCCGGGGGACGGACCGGCGGGAGACGTTCCCGTGGTCGTCTGGGCAGGGACGCCCGAGGGGCCCGAGAATCGCGCCCTGGCCGGCGTCACGGTGGGCGGGGGACTTCCTCCCCTCGAGGGACAACGGACGGAAGTCACGGTGGCGTCGTTGGATGCTCCGGGTGTCACCGATACCGTCCGCCTACCGGTCCGCCTGGTGGTCAACGAACGCATCCGCGGGGCCACGACACTGCCCCCGGGTGCAGAGGCCACGATTCCCATGCCCCCGGCGGGTACGGGGTGGATCCTAGGGTACGCCGACGCCGACCCCGACGACCTGAGGGCCGACGACCGGCGATTCTTCGCCTTCCAATCCCGACCGCCACCCCGGGTCGCGATCCAGGGAGGGACCGGCCTCTTCGTGGACGAGGCCGTGGGCGTGCTCGCCGAGGCCGGCCGGGTCCGTGTCTCCGCTCCTGAAGAAGCCGATCTCGTGGTCTCCGGAAACGGTGCGGGCCTGGATCGTCGACCCGCCGAGGGCGCGGTCGTGATCCTCCCCCCTGCCGACGAGACGCTCCTTCCTGCCCTGAACCGGCGCCTGGCCGACGCCGGTGTCCCCTGGGCTTTTCAGCCTTCCTCCCGGGTGGGTCAGGCTCCGCTGGTCGGTGATGCTCTTCCCCCGGTCCTCCAAGGCGTGACCGTCCGTCGCGCTTTCGAGTTGGTCCAGTCCGGTGATCCGCCGGCACCGCCACGCACACTCGCCGAAGCCGACGGTCGGCCCTGGGCGGTGGAGGGGCGCGGGCCGGCAGGTCGGCGATACCTACTGCTCGCGTCACCCCTCGACCGGGACGCTACCTCCCTCCCGGTCTCGACCTCCATGCTTCGCTTCATGGACTGGCTGGCCAGCGAATGGTCGGGAACCGGCGTGGCGCTGGCGGAGCGCGTGGTCGGCGATCACCTGCCCGCTCCCGACGGCTCCACCCACGTGCGCTTCCCGTCGGGAGCAACGGTCGAGATCGACGGAACCCGGACGGTGCGTGGCACGGGCGAGGCCGGCTTCTACCACTTCCTGGCCGGAGACTCGACCCTTTCTGTGGTGGCACTCAACCCGCCTCTGGCCGAGTCGCGCCTCGCCCGGCTGGGCGAAGACGTAGTGGCGACAGCGATAGGACCGGCGGTCGCGCGGGTAGAACGGGCGGAAGACTGGCCGGGCGAGATCTTCCGCGAACGGCAGGGCCCTGAGCTTTGGAATCGCCTGCTGCTTCTCGCTCTCCTCCTTCTGCTCGTCGAGACGTTCGTCGCGACGTCGGGGACCGGCTCGCCCTTCGGCATCCGGCGAGACTCGGATTCCCCGCCCGGGGCTCGGGTCCGCCCGATGGATCCCGTACCGGGATCCCTCGCGCATTCCGGCCATCCGGGCTCGACAGCGCCCTCGGAACTCGCGGGTAGCGCGGGGGCCGGCAGCGCCTGATGTCGGCCAACGTGGTACTCCGGGCCGTCGCGTCGTCGCCGGCCGTCCGAACCCTTTCGGATGCGCTACCCGGTGCGGGCGAAGGTGCGAAGCTGGGCGGCGCCATCGGTTCCCTGGGAGCTGCGGCGGTCGCCGCCCTCCACCGTGCGAACCCCGAACGGGTCTTCGTCGTGGTAACGGAGTCGCCCCAGGCCGCTTCGGCGGTGGAGGCAGACCTCGAAACGGTCCTGGAGAGTGAAGAGGAGTCGCACCTCTATCCTCAGAAAGAGGCGCTACCGTACGAGGAGTCCGAGCCGCACCTGGAGATCGGAGGGCTACGGGTCGAAGCCGTGGAGTCCCTCTTCGCCGGGAGCACCAAGATCCTGGTGACGACGCCGCGGGCCCTCCAGGAGCGGGTGCCCATGCCCGAGCGCCTGGCCGACCTGCGGACGACGTTCCGCGTGGGCGACGAGATCGCCTTCGCCGAGATCCCCGGTCTCCTGGAGGACAAAGGGTTCGAGCGTGTGTCCCTGGTGGAGGAGGTGGGCCAGTTCGCCGTTCGCGGGGGGATCATCGACCTCTTCTCGGTATCCGCCGGCGACCCCGTACGGCTGGAGTTCTGGGGCGACGGCATCGTCTCCATTCGGACGTTCGACATCCTCGACCAGCGGTCCACCGGGCAGCTCAGGGAGACCCACGTCCTCCCGGTGGACTTCCGACGTTCGGACGCCGGGGGCGACGCCCGAGTGTCCCGTTCCCTCCTCGAGCTCCTTCCCTCCGATGCCGTCCTGGTGCGACTGGGCACGTGGAGCCTCCTCGAACACGGTGAGCGGACCTGGCGGCGCGTTTCCACGCTCTATGAGAGTCTGGTCGAATCCGGGGCGGCTCCGCGGCCACCGGAGACGCTCTTTCTACCTCCCGGCGACCTCGTCGACAGAGTCGCGGCACTGCCCCGTCTGGAGATCGTCGAGGCCGCCGAGTCCTCCGCCCTCGACTCCGAGGCCCCACCGGCCATCGACCGGGACATGGCCAAGCTCGACGCCTACCTCCGTGAAGGAGCCGCCCGCGAAGTCGAGACGGTGCTGCTGTGCGACAACCAGGGGCAGCTCCAACGACTGGAGGAGATCCTCGGCGGTGTCCACAGGCTGCCGCCGGGCACGCGGTTGGGCATCGGTTCCCTGGCCGGCGGCTTCGAACTGGCCGACAGCCGGCCTCCACTCAGAATCCTCAACGACCACGAGATCTTCCGGCGCCCACGCCGCGTCCGACGGAGTCGCCGCTTTCGAGGCTCCGTGGCGTTGGAGAGTCTCGCCCAGCTCACCCCCGGCGAATACGTGGTTCACATGGACCACGGTATCGGCCAGTTCCAGGGCCTTGAGCATATCGAGATCGGTGGTCAGGAACTGGAAGTCCTGAAGATCGAGTACGCCGCCGGAGAGATCCTTCGGCTGCCCGTCTCGCGCTTGGACGTCATCGAGAGGTGGGTGGGAGAGTCCGACGACGCCAAGCCCCCGAGCGTCCATCGGATCGGCGGCAAGCGCTGGAAGAACCTCCGAAAGAAGACCGAGCGCGTCATCGAAGAGATGACCACCGAACTTCTCGAGCTCTACGCCCGGCGGCAGGCCGCCAAGGGCTACGCCTTCTCGCCGGACACCCGCTGGCAGATGGAGATGGAGTCGTCGTTTCTCTATGACGACACCCCGGATCAGCGCAAGGCCACCGAAGACGTGAAGCGGGACATGGAGTCGGACCGGCCCATGGACCGCCTCGTGTGCGGCGACGTGGGATACGGAAAGACGGAAGTCGCCATCCGTGCAGCCTTCAAGGCCGTGCAGGACGGGAAGCAGGTGGCGGTCCTGGCCCCCACGACCATCCTGGCCGAGCAGCACCGCCACACCTTCGAAGAACGACTCGCCGACTACCCGGTGAACGTCGGCTCACTCAGTCGCTTCCGGACGCCGAGGGAACAGAAGGATCTCCTGGCCGACCTGTCGGACGGAGGCGTGGACATCGTCATCGGGACCCACCGGCTCCTGTCTCCCGACGTCGTCTTCAAGGACCTGGGCCTTCTCATCGTCGACGAGGAGCAGCGGTTCGGGGTGAAGCACAAGGAACGACTCAAGAAGCTGCGCGCCACCATCGACGTCCTGACGCTGAGCGCCACGCCCATCCCACGAACGCTCTACCTCTCTCTGTCCGGCGTCCGCGACCTGTCTCTCATCCGGACCCCTCCCCGGGACCGGATGCCCATCTTCACCAACGTCCTTCCGTGGAGTGACCAGCTCCTGAGTGAGGCGCTCCACAGAGAACTCGACCGGGGCGGCCAGGCCTTCTTCCTCCACAACCGGATCGAGACCATCTACACCGTTGCCGAAGAGATCCAGGGTTTGGTGCCGGAAGCCCGGGTCACCGTCGCCCACGGGCAGATGGCAGGCCGGGAGCTCGATGAGGTGATGACGGCCTTTGTCGACGGCGAAGTGGACATCCTGGTCTGCTCCTCCATCATCGAAAACGGCCTGGACGTGCCCAACGCGAACACACTCATCGTAGACCGTGCCGATCGCTTCGGGCTGTCGCAGCTCTACCAGATCCGCGGACGCGTCGGCCGCTCCGACCGAAGGGCCTACTGCTACCTGCTGGTCCCCGACGACGTGAATGAAGACGCCGAACGACGCCTGAGAGTCCTGGAACACTACACCGAGCTCGGCTCGGGCTATTCCGTAGCCCTTCGTGACCTGGAACTCCGCGGCGCCGGCAACCTCCTGGGCGCCGACCAGTCGGGCTTTGCGACGCAGATCGGCCTCGACGCCTACATGCGGCTCCTTCGCAAGACCGTGGAACGCCTGGAGAAGGGCGAGGAGGCCATCGACTGGCCGGACCCGGACGTCTCCATGCACGGTCCTTCGTATCTCCCGGACAGCTACGTCGCCGACTCGAGCCAGAAGCTCCACCTCTACCGTCGGCTCTCGAAAGCCCAAAGCCGAACCGAGGTGGAAGGGCTGAAGGACGAGCTGGAGGACCGCTTCGGAACACTCCCGGTCGAAGCCGAGCGACTTCTGGACGCGGCGACGATCCGCATCCTGGGGCGCAACCTGGGTCTCGAGCGAGCCATCGTTCGGGAGGACTCGGCGCGTCTCACATTCCGTGAGGGGGTGGTGCCGAAGCTGTCGCGGCTGGAAGGGCCGCTACGGCAACGGCAGGCGGCCATGGACGTACTCCGGGTACATCCCCTTTCGGTGAAGCTGGTGGCCGAGGGGCTGGAGCCGGTTCTCGAAACCACCCTGGTGGCCCTCACGGCCCTCGCCTCCGCCCGAGGGGCGGCGGCGTGATCATCGAACTGTGAGACCGATGGCGAGTACACAGGGGCGGCTCGCACGACCGTTGGCGGCCCACCACGATATCCGCAGGAGAGTGTTGTGAAGATCAGCCGTTGGAAGCCCGCCCTCGCTGGCGTAGCACTGGCGGCGCTGGTCGCCGCGTGCGGCGACGCCGCGTCCGATGAGGGCATCGTCGCCAGAGTCGACGACTACCGGCTCACCGTAGACGACGCCGTAGAGCTCCTGGTGGACGAGGAGCGTCTGGCGGCGGACGTCGGCGTGGTGGAGTCGCTGGCCGAACTGTGGATCGACTACACCCTCCTGGCCGAGGCCGCCGCAGAGGACACGACCTTCTCCGACCTCGACGTGGAGCCGCTGGTCATGCGGCAGATCGGCCAGATGATGGTCTTTCAGCTTCGCGACTCGGTGATCCAGGTCGACACCTTCGTCACCGACGACGAACTGCGGTCGATGTACGAGACCGAATCCCCGGAGGTTCAGCTGCGGGCGAGCCACATCATGCTCGAAGTACCCGCCGGGGCGAGCCCGGCGGCTCGTGACAGCGTCGTCGCTGCACTTCGGGCTCTGCGGCAGAGGGTCGTCGAGGGCGCCGACTTCGAGGCCCTCGCGCGCCAGTTCAGCCAGGACCCGGGCACGGCACGCATGGGCGGCGACCTGGGATACTTCACGCGGGGTGACATGGTCGCTCCCTTCGAGGAGGCAGCCCTGGCCCTCGAGCCCGGCCAGGTGAGTGACGTGGTCCAGACCCCTATGGGGCTCCACATCATCCGCCTCGACGAGCGAAGGGTCCGGCAGTTCGACGAGGTTGCGGTGGGGTACCGCCGTGAAGTCCAGCGCCGGATGGTTCAGGAGGCCGAGTCCGTCTTCGTCGGCGACCTGGTGGATCGCGTCGCCCCCGAGATCACCGAAGGAGCAGCCGAGATCGTCCGGGAGATGGCAGCCGCACCCGGCTCCGGCCTGACGGGTAGGGCGGCCCGTCGTTCGCTGGTGGAGTGGGAGGGCGGCTCCATCTCCGTAGGCGAATTCCAGGAGCTTCTCCGCCTCGAGAACGCCATCCTGAGGAATCAGCTGGAACAGGCCACCGACGAGGTCGTCGAGGACTTCCTTCTGGGGCTCGTCCGGCGCGACCTCCTCATCGAGCAGGCCGAGGCGGCGGGCCTGCGACCGGTCCGCGACAGCATCGACTCCCTCGTGGACGACGCCAGGGTCCAGTTGCGGTCCGCGGCCAGGACCCTCGGCCTCCTCGACCTCGATCAGGCGCCGGGCGAAGACCTGGAGATCGCCATCCAGCGAGCCGTCATGGAGGCCCTCGCGGACAACCTCTCCGGGGCGACCCGGATCGTACCCTTGGGCCTGGTTTCCTTCCAGCTCCGTGAGGGTCGGTCGGCGGCGATTCTGGAGGAGGGTATGGGCGAAGTCATCGTCGACGTGGCCCAGATCCGTGCGGCGCGCGCCCTCTCCCCGGCCGAGCAAGGCATGCCCTCGTCCGATACCATCGGATGACCACCGGAACCACACTCGCGACACCGGTTTACGAACCCCGATGAAGACGATCCCTACTGCACTGCTCCTGGCGCTCGCCCTCGCGCTCTTGCCGGCGCCCGCCACCACCCAGTTCATCGAAGGCAGCGACGTCGTGGACCGTCTCGTGGCGGTGGTGGGCGATTCGGTGGTCGTTCAGACCCAGGTGGAGGAGGAGATCCAGCGGATGGCCCTCCAGGGCCGCCCCATACCCGAGCCCACCGATCCCGAGTACGAGCAACTCTTCCGGACAATCCTCGATCAGTTCGTCGACCGCCTCCTCATCCTTCAGGCCGCCGCCCGGGACTCGCTCATCTCCGTGGACGAGACCATCGTCGACGAGCGGGTGAACGAGCGCATCAACCAGCTGGCCCAGCAGTTCGGCGGACAGACGGGGCTCCAGCAGGCCCTTTCTGCCGAGGGCATGACCTTGGCCGAGTACAGGGACATGTTGCGGAGCGAGGCCCGGATCGAGCGGGTCCAGCAGCTCTTCATGCAGCAGCAACTCCGAACCACCGACCCCGTCGTGGTGTCCGAAGACGAGATGCTCGAACGCTTCCAGGAGGCTCGCCCGACCCTCCAGCAGCGCCCGAGGACCATCCGCTTTCGCCAGGTCGTCATCGCCCCCGAAGCCAGCGACGACGCCGTCGATGCGGCCAGGGTGAAGGCCGAGGCCCTCCTGGACAGCATCAACGCCGGTGTCGACTTCGCCGAGTTGGCCATGCGACACTCCGATGACCCCGGCACGCGGGAGTTGGGCGGCGACCTGGGTTGGTTTCGGCGAGGACGCATGGTCCGGGAGTTCGAGGACGCCGCGTTCGCCCTCTTCGACGGAGAGGTGAGCGATCTCGTCCGAACCGACTTCGGCTACCACATCATCAAGGTGGAGCGCTACCGGGCCGGAGAGCGGAACGCCCGTCACATCCTCATCGTGCCTCAGAAGATGGAGGCGGACTCCGAGGCAGCCCGACAGCAGGCCGAGGAGCTGGCGACCCAGATCCGCGCCGGCGCGTCGGTGGCCGACCTCGCGGCGGAACATGGAGACGCCGCTGCCCCCGACTCGGTGACCATCGCCTTCGAACAGCTCGCCGAGCTTCCGCCTGCCTACGGGGCGCTCCGGACGGCCAGTGAGGGAGACGTCATCGGGCCCTTCGAGTACGAGTTGGGCCCCAACGAAGTCCGCTACGCGGTGGTGGCGGTGGAAGAGATCCGTGAGGCCGGCGCCTACACCTTCGAAGACCTGAGGGGTCAAATCGCCGCTCAGCTGCAGCAGGAGAAGCGCATCGAGCGATTGCTCGAGGAACTACGCGCCCGAACGTACATCGACATCCGCATGTAGGTGGAGCCCCGCCTCGCTGTCACTCCGGGGGATCCGAGGGGCGTAGGCCCCGAGGTCGCCGACCACGCCATCCGGCGCTTCAGAGAGACCCACCCGACGGCCGACCTCGTAGTCATGGGACCGGACGGCCCTCTCGACCTCGACGATCTATCAGAGCTCGCCGACGAGCATCGGGCCGACGACGACGATGTCGCCGCGGGAACCGTCGCGGCCCGGTCCATCGAACGGGCGGTGGCCATGACCCGAACCGGAGAGGTGCACGCCATCATCACGGCTCCTCTCCACAAGCCGTCTCTTCACGCGGCGGGCTGGCCAGTACCCGGGCAGACGGAGATGCTTGCCCGGCTCTGCGACGTCGAGCACGTGGGTATGCTCATGGCCGCCGAACGCACCAGGCTCGGCAGCGCTCTCCGCGTCCTCTTGGTGACGACGCATCTGCCACTCCGCGATGTGCCTCGAGCGCTTACGCGTGAGCGGATCGTGGACCAGGTCACCCTCCTCCATCGGTCGTTGGAGTCCGATTGGGACATTCCCCGGCCCCGGATCGGACTGTGCGGGCTGAACCCCCATGCCTCCGACGGCGGGCTCTTCGGCGACGAAGAAGCGAAAGTGTTCGCACCGGCTCTCGCCAGCCTCCGATCGGCCGGCATCCCGACTGCCGGGCCCCTGCCCGCGGACACGGTCTTCTCCCGGGCCCTGAGTGGAGACTTCGACGCCGTAGCAGCTCCCTATCACGACGTGGGCATGGCCGCCTTCAAGACCGTCTCCTTCGGTTCAGGGGTGAACGTGACGCTCGGGCTTCCTTTCGTCCGCACCTCTCCCGACCACGGCACGGCCTTCGACATCGCCGGTCGACGACGTGCCGACGCGTCGTCGATGATGGAAGCGCTGACCCTCGCCCATCGCCTCGCGAATAATCGTTTTGACACCTTCCCTGCCGATGTCTAACCTTCCTTCCCGGAACAGGGTCTCGTCCCGCGGCCGCCCAGAGGGCTTCTGATCCGGTGATCAAACTCTCGAACGTCTCCAAGCAGTATCCCAAGCGCGGCTTCGCGCTCCAGGACGTCACCTTCCAGCTCGGCAAAGGTGAGTTCGCCTTCCTCACGGGCCATTCCGGCTCGGGGAAAAGCACGACCATGCGCCTCATCCACATGGCCGACCGACCCACGCAGGGCGAGGTGAGGGTTTCGGGATACTCGTCGGAGAAGGTCACGGAGCGGGACCTGTGGAAGGTCCGGCGGCGAGTCGGTTACGTCTTCCAGGACTTCCGTCTCCTTCCCGGCCGCACCGCCCAGGAGAACGTGGCCTTCGCCCTCGAGGTCACGGGTACACCGCCCAAGGCCATCCAGCCCAGGGCTCAGCGCCTGCTGAGCCAGGTCGGTCTCTCGACGAAGGCGGGAGCCTTCGTGAACGAACTCTCCGGTGGAGAGCAGCAACGCGTTGCCATCGCCCGTGCCCTGGTCAACGACCCCTTCGTACTCCTCGCCGATGAGCCGACGGGGAACCTGGACGAGCGGGCGACCCGCGGCATCATGGAGCTCTTCTGGGATATCCAGGCCAAGGGTATGGCCGTTCTCATGGCCACCCACGATCTGGAGCTCATCCGCCGTTACCCCAGCACGCGGGTCCTCGAGCTCGACCACGGCAAGCTGGTCTACGACTCGGACACGCCCGAGGACGGCGTCAGCCGACCCAATGGGGCCGGGGCGGCGGGCGCCGAGGAAGACCGCTGATGTATGCCGTGCGCGAGGCCGTCGCCGCCTTCAGACGCGCTCCCGTCCTCACGGGTCTCTCGTCGGCCATGGTGGGGTTGGCCCTCTTCGTCGTCGGACTCTTCGGGCTGGCCACCTATAATCTCCAGCTGGCGCTCTCGGCCATCGAAGAGCGGGTCGAGGTGGTCGTCTACCTCCGGGACGACGCCCGTCAGAGCGAGATCGACCTCCTCCTCACGGAACTGTCGAACTTCGAAGAAGTGAGACTCGTATCGTACGTCTCGAAGCGCGAGGCCTTGGAGCGAGCCAGGACCGAGCTGCCCGAGTTCGGAGAGCTCTTCATGACCTCGGAAGTGAATCCCCTGCCCCAGTCGCTGGAAGTGGCACTCCGGCCCGGGTCGAGGAATCCCGAGGTGGTGGAGAAGATCGCCTTCGCAGCCCGTGGATACCCCTTCGTCGAAGACGCCCAGTACGGCGAAGAGTGGGTGGACCGGCTCTTCGCACTGCGACGCATCGGCGCCGCCAGCGCCGGGGTGCTGGGCATAGCCTTCGCCCTGGTGGCTGCGCTCATCATCGGTACGGCCCTGCGCATCGCCATCTTCGCCCGTCGGGACGAGATCTACATCATGCGTCTGGTCGGCGCGAAGAACTCGTTCATTCGCAGACCCTTCCTCCTGGAAGGGGCCATGGCGGGCCTGGCCGGCGGGCTCCTGGCGTGGGGCCTGACCTACGCCACGTATCGCGGGGTTTACGCCTACCTCTTCGAGATCGCCTGGGTACCCGGGACGTGGATCGTGGGCGGACTCGCGGCGGGAACGGCGTTCGGGGCCGTCGCGAGCGCCCTCGCCATCCGCCGGCACCTGCGGGAGATCTGACGGATGCGCGGGCTGCCCCTCGTCGCCGACCGGATGCGGGTGGTCGCGCTTGCAGTGTTCGTGGCCTCGGGCGCGTGGCTGAGCGCGCCGGCCCCGATGGCCGCTCAGGACCCCGACATCGCCCGGGAGATCCGGGAGAGCCAGCGACGCCTGGAGCAGATCAGGGCGGAACGCGAACGTCTCGAGCGGGAAGCCGGAGACGCACGCAACAGGATCCGCGACGCGTCGGCGGAGCTGGCGAACGTCGAGCGTCGACTTTCCGCGTCCCGATCGGTGCTGGCCGAAGTGGAGTTCCAGTCGGAGGCGACAGCGGAACAGATCCAGGAGACGACGCGGGACCTCATCACCACCCAGGACCGCATGGCCGAGAGCCAGGCGGTCCTGTACCGACGCCTCCGCGACATCTACAAGATGGGCCCCATGCGCACCGTGCAGGTGCTCCTGGGAGCCGACTCCTTCACCGATCTCCTGAACCGCTATCGCTACCTCCAACGGATCGCCGCCTTCGACCGATCACTCCTCGAGAGGGTGCAGGGCCTAGAAGCCGAGCTGGCGCAGCAGAACGCGGCTCTGCGGGAGCGAATGGCGCTCCTGGGGAGCCTTCGCCAGGACCGCCTCACCGAGGTCGTCCAGCTCCGTTCGGTGGAGTCGGAGCGTCAGGCCGCCATCCGACAGTTCCGGGCCCGGGAGCAATCCGCGGCGTCCCGGCTCGAAGAGCTCGAGGCGGACGAGGAACGAATGACCGACCTGATGGCCGAGCTCGAAGTGCGACGACGGGAACTCGAGGCCAGGCGGCGAGCCGGGGCCGCGTCCCTATCGGCGGAGGACGCCGGCTCGCTGGACTGGCCCCTCGAGGGCGACATCATCTACGAGTTCGGACGCGACCAACGCCCCAACGGCACCGTCATCCGGTGGAACGGGATCGGCATTGCCGCTCCCACGGGGACGCCGGTTCGAGCCGTGAAAGCCGGGACCGTAGCGTATGCCGGCCCCTTCGAGGGGTACGGCCCTACGGTCATGCTCAGTCATGGCGACGGCTTCTACACGCTCTATCTCTATCTGGAGGAGATTGGCGTGGTGGAAGGCCGTCAGGTCTCACCGGGCCAGGTGGTGGGGACGGTGGGAGGCTCGGACACCCCCGAGGGGCCACACCTCGAGTTCCAGATTCGGGCCCCGGAAGTCGCGAATGGAAATCCGCTGGCCCAAGATCCCCTGCAGTGGCTCCGGTCGAGGAACCGGCCGTGAGCCTCCACCCCCTCGTGGGCCACGAAAGCGTCCGGGACGCCTTGCGCGTCGCCCACGAGCGGGGCGATCTGCCGGGCTCCCTTCTCCTGCACGGCCCTCGCGGCATCGGCAAGCAGCGTCTGGCGCTGTGGCTGGCCCAGCTGGTGGTCTGCGATTCCCCCGGTCCCGAGGGGCCCTGCCATCGGTGTGGGCCGTGCCGGATGACGTTGGCGTTGGAGCACCCGGACATCCACTGGTACTTCCCTTTGGCGCGGCCCAAGGGCGTCAGCGGAGACAAGCTGGCCGACAAGTTGGAAGAGGCCCGTCATCACGAGATGGCCGAGCTCCGGGCCCAAGCGATGCGGGCGAGCTTCCACGACGAGATCCGGGCGCTCTACCTGGGCTCCGTGGCGAACATCCGCTCCCGGGCGGCGAAGCGACCCTCCATGGCCGACGGGCCGATCTTCATCGTCGGACAGGCGGAGCTTCTGGTCCCACAGGAGGCGAGTCAGGAAGCGGCGAACGCATTGCTGAAGCTCCTGGAGGAGCCGCCGGGGGATGCGCGCTTCATTCTCACGAGCAGTGAGCCAGGGATGTTGCTTTCGACGATTCGCTCCCGTACGGTGCCCCTCCACGTACCGCCACTGCCGGTGCCTCTGGTTCAATCCTTCCTCGAAGATGGTCTCGATGTCGACGCGGACACGGCGAGGTGGGCGGCGACGCTCTCCCAGGGCTCGCCCGGGCGTGCCATGGCCTTCCTCCCGGACGACGAAGAACTCGGGCCTCTGGAGAAGCTGCGTCGCAAAGCCTTCCACGCCGTCGTCGCCGCAATCTCCGACGACGCAGGCGGCGGGTTCGAGGTCGCCATCGGTTTCCCCCCTGCCGGCGCCCGGAAGCTCATCGACCTCTTCACCTTCGTGGAGGAGTGGCTGAGGGACCTCGCCGCAGCCGCCGCCGGCGCCGACGACGTCGTCTTCAACCAGGACGCGCTGGCGCGACTGAAGAAACACGTCGACAGGGCGTCCATCGACCCCGCGAGGGTGCCTCTCGCCTTCCTCGCCGTGGAGCGGGCGCGCGAACTGGCCCGTGGCAATGTGAATCCCCAACTGGTGATGAGCGGGCTCATCCGTGACCTGCGTCACGCCTTGCGCCCGGGGTCGGGCCAGTCGACGAGAGAGCAACGGCAGGCCGCCACGGCGGGAGCCGGAAGGTGAGCGAGCGCGAGGACGGTCTCACCCATTTGGACACCGAAGGTCGCGCCCGGATGGTCGACGTGACGGCAAAGTCGGTGACGCGGCGGAAGGCCGTGGCGGAGGGGCGGATCGTGATGGGCGCCGAGACGCTGGCCGCCATCGTCGAAGGTCGCACCAAGAAGGGCGACCCCATCCAGGTGGCCGAACTCGCCGGGGTCCTCGCCGGCAAGAAGACCGGGGACCTGATCCCCCTGTGCCACGTGCTACCCGGTGCTTCGGTGGTCGTAAGGCTGGAAGCCGATGACGATCTGCCCGGAGTTCGAGCGCGAGCCGAGGCCACGTACGAGGGGAAGACCGGGGTGGAGATGGAGGCGCTCACCGCCGTTTCGGTGGCACTCCTCACCGTCTACGACATGGTGAAGGCCATCGACCGGGGGATGCGCATCGAGGGGGTTCGACTGGTGGAGAAGGCCGGTGGCGCGTCGGGAGACTGGTCCGCCGACTGACCGGTGCACCGAGTCCCCGGAAACCGACTCCTGTCGACTGACTCCGACCGAGGGTGTCCCGGCGACGGACGAACGTCGGTAGGACCTCAGCGCCCCTGACGGCCGAGGAGCACTGGTACCGTCAGGGTGGTGCCCACCCGGAGGAACCGGGGCCGCACCTCCGGGTTCGCCGCCTGGAGGTCCCGCACGCTCACACCGTACCTCACCGCGATGTGCGACAACGTCTCCCCCTGCTGGACAGAGTGCTCCACCACCGTCATCCGCCGATCCGCCGGAACCTGAGCGTACCGTTCCTGGAAGAGGTCCCCGCTTCCAGCGGGGACGCGGATGATCACCTCCTCACCTGGCGGGGTAAAGCTCCGATAGAACTCCGGGTTCAGTCTTCGGATCTCGTCCTCCGACGTGCCCGCGGCTGCGGCCAGGACGTCGAATGTCGTTCCGTCGGGCACCACCACCTCGTCGAAGCGGAAAGGGAGCTCGGGCTCGATGGGGTCGTAGCCGTACCGGTCGGGTCGCTGTGCCACCATGATGGCCCCGACGAGCTTCGGGACGAACTCTCGCGTCTCCCGTGGCCAATGCCGGCGCAATGCCCAGAACAGGCTGTCCGACGGCTGGGCCAGCGGCGCGTTCTGGCGGAGGATCCGGCGCGTGCGATTGGGGCCACCGTTGTACGCGGCGAGTGCCAAAAACCACGAGTCGAACTCGCCGTGGAGCTCGGCGAGGAAGGAGACCGCCGCGTCGGTCGAGCGGAAGGGGTCCCGCCGTTCGTCGACGAAAGCGCCCACTTCCAGGCCGTGCTCCCTGGCCGTGCCCGCCATGAACTGCCACATCCCCACAGCGGCCGCGTGGCTTCTCGCTCCCGGGTTGTACCCGCTCTCGATGAGGGGCAGGTAACGGAGCGACGGTGGGAGGCGACGGGCCGCGAGAGCCGAATCCACCGTCTGCTCGAAGGCACCCATCCGACGGACGAAGTCGGGGAACCACCGGTTGGCCGCGTTCTCCCAGTAGTCGATCCAGTCGTCCAACACCTCGTTGAAGGCCGGATCGCGGAGCAATGGCGACGCGAGAAGCTCGTCCACCATGGGCTCTCCGGACGGTGGCGCCAGATAGGCGACGTGCACCGAGGGGCCCAGGTCGGCGGGCTCGAGTTCGATCTGCGGCGTCTCCACGACGGCCGGAGAGATGTTCAGCTCCGGTTCATTGGCGGGAAGGAGTGAGCACGCAGAAAGGCCCAGCCCGGCGGCTGACAACCCGAGTCGCGACACCATTCGTGGCCTGGCCCGGCCGGGAGGATCGCCGGCGTGGCGACTACCTCCGACCCACCTCGTCGTCGTCATGAGGATGTCCGTCCGGGTCAGAGGTGGTAGTTCGGCGCCTCGCGGGTGATGGTGACGTCGTGCGGATGGGACTCCCGGAGTCCGCCAGTGGTCACCCGGTTGAAGCGCGTCTCGGTGCGGAGCTCTTCGATGCTTCCGACGCCACAATATCCCATGCCGCTCCGGAGTCCGCCAATGAGCTGGTAGATGGTGTCGGAAACGGGCCCCTTGTACGGTACCCGCGCCTCGATTCCCTCAGGGACCAGCTTGCGCTTCTCCGCCTCTCCGTCCTGGAAGTAGCGGTCGGCCGAGCCCTCCTCCATGGCGGAGAGCGACCCCATCCCCCGCACCGTCTTGAATCGGCGGCCCTCGAGGAGGAAGGTCTCTCCGGGTGACTCGTCGGTGCCTGCGAACATGGAGCCCATCATCACCGAATGCGCGCCGGCGGCCAGGGCCTTCACGATGTCGCCGGAGTATCGGATTCCCCCATCGGCGATGACGGGGAGGTCGTCGTCGACGCCCGCAACCGCATCCATGATGGCGGAGAGCTGAGGCAGTCCGACACCCGTCACAACCCGGGTGGTGCAGATGGAGCCCGGGCCCACCCCGACCTTCACGGCATCGACCCCACACTCTGCGAGGGCGCGAGCCCCTTCCACGGTGCCCACGTTGCCTCCGACCAGTTGAACATCGGGAAAGCGCTTCCTGATGCGCCGGATGGCCTCCAGGACGCCTTCGGAGTGGCCGTGTGCGGTGTCGACCACGAGGACGTCGACCCCAGCTTCCACCAGCATCTCGGCTCTCGCGACGTCGGCTGCGGAGGCGCCAACCGCGGCGCCTGCCCTCAGGCGACCGTGCTCGTCCTTGCAGGCGTCGGGGTACATCCTGCGCTTGAAGATGTCCTTGACGGTGATGAGGCCCTTCAATCGGCCGTCCTCGTCGACGACGGGGAGCTTCTCAATGCGGTGCTCGTGGAGGATCGCCTGAGCCTGCTCGAGTGTGGTGCCCACCGGCACGGTGACCAGGTTCTCGGACGTCATGACCGCCGAGATGGGCTTTTCGAGATCCGTCTCGAACTGGAGGTCCCGGTTCGTGATGATGCCCACCAACCGGCTCCCGTCCTCCACGATGGGAACGCCGCTGATGGAGAAGCGGGACATGAGTGCGTGGGCGTCCTTGAGCTTCCCATCGGACTTGAGGGTGATGGGATTCAGGATCATCCCGCTCTCGGACCGCTTCACCCGGTCCACCTCCTCCGCCTGCTTCTCCGGCGTGAGGTTCTTGTGGATGATGCCGAGCCCCCCTTCCCTGGCCATCTGGATGGCCATCCGGGACTCGGTGACGGTGTCCATGGCGGCCGCGAGGAGGGGGATCCGCAGTTCGATCTCCCGCGTCACCCTCGACGAGACGTCGGTGTCCTTGGGGTGCACCCGTGAATGACCGGGGATGAGGAGTACGTCGTCGAAGGTGAGGGCTTCTTTGACGATGCGGTCGTGGTGGGGCCCGTCAGTCATCGAGTTTTCGACCTTTCAGCATATGCGAGCGCCCGCCTCCGCCGAGACCTCTAGGTCGCGCGGGGGCGGGCGTGAGATGGCTCTCCGAGGAGCGTTCGATCGTACCATAGGAGAGGATATTCGGACCGCCCGGGGAGGTCAACGCCGGGCCTCCGTCGGAAGAGGATCAGTCCGTGGAGTCCTCCGTGTCCCCTGAGCCCGCGCCGTCAGAGGCTGGCTCCAGGTCCGGCTCCGGGACACCCGTCGTCCCCTCGGCGTCGCTGCCGCGACCGTGATTTCGACTGGCCGCCGCCCGCCGCTTTCTCGGGTCTGCCTCGAACGTCTGAGCCTCGCCGCCGGCCGGCGGGGGCGCCGGCGCGCCCTCTTCGACTTCGAGGGCCTGGCCCAGGTCGCCGAGGATCTGGCGACCCGCGGACGAGACGCCCGACAGGACCCGGTCGGCCGCGGAGATGAGCTGGAAGGCTTCCCGGATGGTGTTCGGACTCACCGCGCGCCGCCGGAGCTTGTCCTCGAGTCCCTCGGCGAACTTCTGGAGCCCGGAGGTGGAGACCCCCTCGGCCGTCACGTACTTGGACTCGAGAAACTCGATGTAGTCGAGGACCTGGTAGACCTGGTCGTCAGGAAGACTCTCGATCTTCCTGAGAAGACGTTGTCTGAGGACGTCGTGCATTGGTGGGAGCCCGTAGAGGAGACTGTGGCCCCGGGAAGTGCCCGGCTGCCTAAGTCTAACCCCCACCGATGTTGAAGGCAGCCTTGCTCGTTTCGGCAATCCCGATAACGTCCACCCATGCCCTTTCTGCCTCTTCGCCCCGTTCCGGTGGCCGACGCGGCCGCAGATCTCTACGACGAGTGGTTGGCCTGGCTCCGCGAAGCCCTCGACGACCCGGCCTGCGACCGGAATGAGCTCTGCCGCGCCGTCCTCACGGACATCTACTACCCGGAGGCGTCGGAGGTCGACCCGTCCGCGCTTTCACCGACGGCTCGCGTGGCTCTGGCGCAGATGGACCCGCGTAATGTCACGCTGGAGCCCGAGTACTACGAGGAGATCGACCTCGACCGGTACGAACCGCGAAAGCCCCTCCTCTGGCTCTGGGAGATGTTCGACCGAAGCGCCCTAGGAGAGAACGTCGAACTCGGCGTCCACTTTCGCCGGATTCTGGCGAGGCACGTCTTCGGGCGGTGCGGCAAGAACTTCAAGGCTTTCACTCACGTGCGTTTCTCGTACGGATACAACATGGAGGTGGGCGACGGAGTGGTGATCCACCGCCACGTCCTCCTGGATGACCGGGGAGGTATCGAGATCGGCGACGGTGCGTCGGTGTCCGACTTCGCCAATGTCTACTCCCACTCCCACAACATCGTGGACGGGCGCATCGTCTACCTCCCGAAAACCCGGATCGGGAAAGGAGCGCGGATCACTTACCACGCCACCATCCTCGCAGGGACGACGGTGGCTGAGGACTCCATGGTGGGCGCGGGCTCCATGCTGACCAAGAGCACCGAGCCCCACTGGGTCTACGTAGGAGTCCCCGCCCGGAAGGCCAAGGAGAAGCCGGCGGACGAGCGGGCCTCGAAGGCTCCCCCCACCGTCGACCCCATGGCCGACGACTAGCGCCGTCTCTCCTCTCGCCTACAGGAGTGGCGTCTCAGCCCTCCTCCTCGTGCTCCTCCTGTAGACGCTTCACCACCGCCGGATCAGCGAGGGTCGTGGTGTCGCCCACTGCCCTGCCCTCTGCGATGTCCCGTAGAAGACGGCGCATGATCTTCCCGGAGCGGGTCTTGGGGAGGTCGGCGGTCAGCACGATGAGCTCGGGCTTGGCGATGGCGCCGATCTTGGCGCCCACGTGCTCCCGAAGTTCGGCCACGAGGTCGTCCGATCCGTCCACGCCCTCCTTCAGCGTAACGAACGCGGCGATGGACTCACCCTTGATGTCGTGTTTCTTGCCCACCACCGCCGACTCGGCGACGGCATGGTGGTCCACCAGGGCGCTCTCCACCTCGGCGGTACCGATCCGATGCCCCGCGACGTTGAGGACATCGTCGACCCGGCCCAGGATCCAGAAGTAGTCGTCGGAGTCGAGCTTCGCTCCGTCGCCAGGGAAGTAGATGTTCTCCCACTTCGACCAGTACGTCTCCCGGAAGCGCTCGTCGTCGCCCCACACGGTCCGAAGCATCGACGGCCACGGTTCGGTGATGGCGAGGTAACCGGCACGGGTCTCGTCTCCGGAGTCGTCGAGGATCGTCGCTTCTATTCCCGGGAAGGGCCGCGTGGCGGTGCCCGGCTTCGTCTCGGTGATCCCCGGAAGAGGCGTGATCATCACGCCCCCGGTCTCCGTCTGCCACCAGGTGTCCACGATGGGGCAGCGCTCGCCCCCGATGGTCTCGTGGTACCACATCCACGCTTCGGGGTTGATGGGCTCGCCGACGGTCCCGAGGATACGCAGCGACGACAAGTCGTACTTCGCGGGCCACTGGTCCCCCCACCGCATGAACGCCCGGATGGCCGTCGGCGCTGTGTAGAAGATGGTGACTCCGTACTTCTGGCAGAGCTCCCAGAAGCGACCGCGATCGGGTGTGTCGGGAGCGCCCTCGTACATGACGACCTGGGCACAGTTCGCCAGAGGACCGTAGACGATGTAGCTGTGGCCTGTGATCCAACCAACGTCGGCGGTGCACCAATAGACGTCTTCGTCGTGCAGGTCGAACACGGCCTTGGTCGTGGCGTAGACCTGGGTGAGGTACCCTCCGGTGGTGTGCACGACACCCTTCGGCTTCCCGGTCGTGCCCGAGGTGTAGAGGATGAACAGGGTGTCTTCGGCGTCCATCACCTCTGGAGGAGAATCGGGATCGGCGTCGGCGATCAGGTCGTGGTACCAGTGATCCCGTCCCTCGACCATGGGCGCGGCGACGTCTTCGGTCAGCGACCCTCCCCGAGCGACCACCACGACGTTCTCCACCGTCGGAGAAGACCGCAGCGCCTCGTCGGCGTTGGCCTTCAGGGGCACGATCCCTCCACGCCGCCAACCCCCGTCGGCGGTGATGAGCACCTTGGCTTCTGCGTCGTTGTTCCGGTCGGATAGGGAATCGGGGCTGAACCCGCCGAAGACCACCGAGTGGACTGCCCCGATCCGCGCGCAGGCCAACATGGCGATGGCCGCTTCGGGGATCATCGGCAGGTAGATGGTGACCCGGTCGCCCCGCTCCACGCCGAGGCCCTTGAGGGCGTTGGCGAATCGGGCGACTTCCTCCAAGAGTTCGCCGTAGGTGTACGTACGCGTGTCGCCGGGCTCCCCCTCCCAGATGAGGGCGGTCCGGTCGCCCCTTCCCGCCTCCACATGACGGTCCAGGCAGTTGTGGGAGACGTTGAGCTTTCCGTCGACGAACCACTGCGCGTGGGGAGGCGTCCAGTCGAGTACTCGGCTCCACGGTTCGAACCAGTCGAGCTCCTGAGCCCACTGGGCCCAGTAGGCTTCCCGGTCCCGGGACGCCTCCTCATAGATGGAGGCGTCGCTCACCACGGCCTCGGCAGTGATTTCGGACGCCGGAGGGAAGCGTCGTTCTTCGTGAAGCAGATCGTCGAAGGCGCCAGAATCTGTGCTCATGGGCCGTTCTCTTCGTTCGGGCTAATGGGGGGTCGAATGCCGCCCCAATCTGCACGCGCGCTCGGGGCGAGCAAGCCGGTGGCGAAGTGGAGGGGTCGACACGGGCGCGTCAGAGGGCCTCGTCTTCGTCCCTGAGAAGGCGGACGAGTTCTCCGGCGGTGAGAAGACGGGCGAAGCCGTGCACCGCCTCCCTCGAAAAGGCAACCACCGCATCGTGCCCGGCACCCATGGTCTTTCGCGGGATGCGGATCTTGAAGCGGACCTCCGTATCGGCATGCTCCACAGCCTCCGCGGCGTCGGAGAGCCTCAGGCGAAGGGTCACGGGGCGCTTGTGGCGACGATCGAGCTCCCTGGAGGACGCCTCACCGAGGGAGGCCAGCACACCATCGGCCCCGCCCAGCGAACCGAAAGGCACGAGGTCGACGACCAGAGCGAGGTTGCCTGTGAGCCCCCGACTCGTCTCGTCGAGGTAGACGTCGATGCTCACGTGCTCCGGCCCGCCCGTGGGGTGGAAGAAGAGGTAGGCGCTCCGGGTGGAGTCTCCTTCCCAGCGGCCCTCGAACTGGTGACTTGTCGTCTTCTGGAGGCCGGACAGCCCCCATCCCTCGCCGGTGACGCCGTCCCGAACGGCTTCGATGAGCGGTTCGAGAGTGAGTATGGGACCAGGGGATTCGGGCATCAGAGATCGTCCCGCCACTGCGGCATGATTTCGCTATCCTTCATGGGTACGATTCAGTTGACACTTCTTCGACAAGCCATGTAACGTAAGGCTTGACGGACGGTTACGAAGGCAGCCGACGAGGCGGATACATTTCCGAAATGGCCCAGAGCACGCAGACCACCGACGCCCGCCTCCGAGAGGCCCTCGAGGCGAGCGGACAACGCTTCACCGAGCAGAGAGCGGCGGTCTTCCGCTATCTGGTGAGCACCGACGTGCACCCCACGGCCGACGAGGTCTATCTCGCCGTCCGGGAAGATCTGCCGGCCATCTCCCTCGCCACCGTCTACAAGAGCCTCGAAACCCTCGTGGGGTGCGGCCTGGCGGTCAAGCTGACTTACGCCGACCACTCGGCCCGCTACGATGGCAACACCGACCCCCATCACCACGCCCGCTGCATGGCGTGCGAGAAGGTATTGGACATCGCCGGCGAGATCCCGGCCACCGACATCGAGCACCTTCGCCAGGAAGCCACGGGCTTCACCGTCACCGGGTACCGACTGGAGCTCTCGGGCTACTGTTCAGGGTGCCTCCCTGAAGGGGGGCCGGAGCCGGCCGCCGCCTGAGTTCGACTCGCGACCGCCCACCACCTCCACCGATGAAGATCCGACGCTCGGTCGTGATGGGGTGGACAACAGCCTTCCTCGTCTCGTGCACGGCGACCGTCGGAGCCCAGAGCACCGAGGCGTTGGGGAACGACCTCCAGGACCTCTTCGACGCGTATCGATGGGGTGACGCACGGTGGGGCGCCCTGGTCGTGTCCCTCGACACCGGGGATACCCTCTTTTCCCTGGCTCCGGACGAGCCACTGGCCCCGGCGTCCAACGTCAAGCTCCTCACCACCGCCGCGGCGCTGCACGTGCTGGGACCCGACTTCCGTTTCAGGACGTGGGTGCTGAGTGACGGCGACGTCGACGACGGGGTGTTACTCGGTGACCTCATCGTCTACGGTACCGGCGATCCTGGCATCTCCGATCGGTTCTACCGGTCCAAGGACGAGGTCTTCCAACGCCTGGCGGATCAGTTGCAGGCCGCCGGGATCCACACCGTCGCCGGCGACCTCGTCGCCGACGCGACGTACTTCGACGGGCCGCTGCGGGACGCAGACTGGGATCCCCGGGATCTCAACGAGCACTTCACCGCCGGTATCTCGGCGCTGTCGTACAACGACAATGTCGTCTCCTTCCGGATCCGGCCGGCCGAACCCGGTGCCCCGCCTCTCGTCGAAACCGTCCCCCCCCACTCCGCCCTCGTGGTGGAGAACAGCGCGGAGACGGTGGCCGGGCAGGCCCGCCCCCGTCTCGCGATCCTCCGGGACGATCCCCTGGAGCCCGTCCGGATCATCGGCCGCTTACGCGTGGGGGCGCGCGACGTGTGGCGCCAGATGACCGTGGCCGTTCCCGCCGACTTCGTGGCAGCCTCGTTCCGGGCCACCCTGGAGGAGCGGGGCATCGTCATCCAGGGAAACGATCGGAGCGTGGTGCGCCAGGACTTCTCGAACATGCCCACCATCACCGCTCCGGCTCTCGGGCGCAGGGGGCCGCGCATCCTCGCCACTCACGAATCGCGCCCCCTCATCGACTACCTCCACGTCGTGAACAAGGAGAGCCACAACCTCCTGGCCGAGCTCATCTTCCGTACCGTAGGGCGCGTCGTGGAGGGTCGGGGAACACCGCAAGCAGCCGCGGCGGCCGTCCGCCGGACGCTACACGAGATCGGTGTGGACACCGCGGGGCTGGTTCAACGCGACGGCTCTGGCCTCTCCGGAGAGAACAAGGTCACGGCGGCCACTCTTGTGGAGACCGTGGAGTCCATGAGCCAGGGTCCCCTCTGGAACGAGTTCTGGGCGACCCTGCCGCGCGCCGGCACCCGGTTCGAGTTGGGCCGGATGTACCGGACAGCCGCGGCCGGGAACCTCCGGGCGAAGACGGGAACGATCCGGGGCGTCTCCGCACTGAGTGGAATGGTCCGGTCCCAGGATGGCGAGCGTCTGGCCTTCTCCCTCATCGTCAACGACTCCCCGTCCCAGACGCGCGCGAAGCGACTCGAGAACCAGATCGGAGTCCGCCTGGCCGAGTTCCGCCGGCCCGCCGGGGACATGACGGCCCTCGCCTTCGAACAACCCGCCGACCCACCGATCCGGTCGACGGCCTTCAGCGACCGCCACCGTGTGGCCAGCGGCGAAAACCTCTCCTCCATCGCAATCCGCTATGGGGTGACGGTCGAGGAGATCCTGGATGTGAACCCTCGGTTGGAGCCCAACCGGATCATCGCCGGGCAGTGGCTGGAGCTACCTCGTCGAGGTGGAGGCGGAGGGCGCTAGGAGCCCCCCGGTGAGGGGCCCGCCGGGCGGCGGGTTCAGATCCAGGTGAACGCCGATCAAGCGGTCGGGATCGGGGCGCTCCGCCCTCGGGCCAACCGTAGCCGACGGCGAAGCTCGGTTTCCGACATCGTCTCGATCGTGCGACGAGCCGTCCGCTCCGAGTTCCAGCGTACGTCACGCAGACTCAACGTCTCGTCACCGTCTTCGGGCTGCAACACCATGTAGTAGCGCCCTTTGTAGTCCGTGGACGTCTCCTCGGTCGCCGTTGCGACCCAACGTCGACCATCGGCATCGGTGAACTCTTTCATGGTGACCTCGAGGGTGGCGGTCCGGAGGGATGGCGGTCCGAAGAACCGAGGGGACTCGGTCAGGCGACGGAGAGGGTGCTTCGAACGCTATCACCGAGCCCGCATTCGTCAAGGAACAGGCGCAAGGTGTAGTCGAGGCCGCCCCGTAGGACGACCTGCGTCGGCGTAGCGTCGAGGTAGTTCCTGACGGCCCGCCGAAATACCGGCCCGTTGGCGTACCCCAGCTGACGGGAGACGCTCTCCGCGCTGCGGCCCGGCTCGGCCAACCATTGGCTTGCGTGGAGGAGGCGAGCCCAGAGCATGAGGCTCCCGGCCGAGGGTAGCCCCTCCTCCTTCAGGCGCACGGACAGGTGCGGGCGGGTCCAGCCGGCCCAGTCGGCCAGGTCGTCTGTCGTCCAGCCAAGCAACACCCCGTCCATCGCGGCTCGGACGATGTGCCTTTGGAGAGGAGGCATTCGGATGCCCAGAGCTCGTGAGACGGCCGCACGGGCGCCGGCGCTCTCGGCGCGTGCCAGGGCTCTGGCGATCTCGGGCCACACGCTCTCCCCCGGGACGACCTCGAGGTGGGGAATGGCCGCTCGACCAAGTCTCAGGAGCATGGTCCGGTCGGCTTGAGGTCGAAAGACCAGGACGAGGGCCAGACTGGGAAACCGGCGACGGAGATCCGCGATGCCCTCATCTGGCTCGGGGACCGGTGGGAGTCCCCCGGTATCCAGGACGACACCCGTCGCCGGTCGTTCCCGAATGAGCCACTGCAGTCGGTCCCAGCTGCTCGAACGAGCGACTACGACCCGGTCCGATGTCGCCTCGGAAACAACCTCGGCGAGCCGCGGGTCGGGGCTGAGGACCGGAATGAGCGCCATAATCTTCGGAAAAGACATACCCTAGGGTGAAAGTGATACTACGTCCAAGGGCTGGTCTTCGAAAGTTCAAGTCAGAACTTCGCGAACGGACCGCCAGGTGGCGGGCCGTACATCGCCCTCAAACGAACCAGGGGACTCCTGATGAAGACGCTCCGACGCACCCTCCTCGCCTTCGCGCTGACCCTCGGCGTCGCCGCCTGCGGAACTTCGATCACCGGCCCGTACACCCCCGATGGCGGGAATTATACGCCCGACGGTGGTAATTATACGCCTGACGGTGGTAACTATACGCCTGATGGTGGCAACTACACGCCGGACGGCGGAAACGTCTCGGGCGGCTGATCCAGCAGCCCCCGGTTTGAGCAGCTTGCACCCCGGGTCGACGAGAGTCGGCTCGGGGTCAGGCGCTCAAGACTCCCAGAACCTCATCGCGCATGGCGCGGAGTCCGTCCCGCACGTCGGGGGGGGCCGTTCTGCGCACCGGACCCGAGCTCTGCTGAATGGCCCGGGTCTCCTCGTCCTCATCCGTGAGCTCGGCCAGCGCCGCCCGGGCATTGTCGAGAACGACCTCGAACGCGCGGTCCTCGGCGAAGGCGACCGCCTTCTCCAACCACGAACGCGCTTCCGACTTCCGGCCCAGGAGGGCGTGGCTGACGCCTCGGAAGTACAGGATCTCGGCCTTGGCGGTTGCGGGCCCGTCGGCCCATTCGAGTTCGTCGCACTCCGCCGCTCTGGCGTCGAAGGCCCCGGCGTCGCCTCGTAAGGCCGCCATGTGGGCGTAGCCGTCATACGCGTAGAGGCGGTAGTAGAAGTCCTCGGCGGTCTCGCGCGCGACGGCGTACGCATCCTCCGCCGCATCGATATCGCCCAACTCCTTGAGGATCCACGCGAAGCCCACCAACGAGCGGGTACGGGTTTCGTCCGTGGACGCGGTGTTCACGGCGCGCCAGCCATGTCGAGCGGCCAGGGGCAGATCCCCCGCGACGAACTCCAGGTTCATGAGATCCTGATAGATGCTGGCGGTGGTGTCCGCGTCCTTGGCCGAGCCGGCCGCCTCGAGGGCTCCTGCAAAGCCGTGGCGGGCAGCGGACAGGTCGCCCCGGTCCTTGTGGATGACGGCCAAGCCGGCCCGGGTCCTCGCGATGAGGTCCCACAGCTCCGCCCGTTCGGCGATCTTGAGTGCGAGACCATACCAATGATCCGCCTCCGCCCACGCACCGCGTCGCCGGAGGACACGCCCTCTGGACCGGGCGGCCTCGATGGCCGTCTCGGGTTCGCCCAGCGCCGACGCCATCTCGAAGGCGCAGCGATACATCTCGAGGGCGCCGTGGGCGTGGTCTTCGCGTTCCGCGGCATGGCCCGCTTCCAGACTCACCGCAGCGAGGCGTGGTAGATCACCGACTTCGTAAGCGTGAAGGACGTCCTCGAGAAGGATCGTCTCCTGGTCGTCGACGTTCTTGTCGCGAAGGATCGACTCCCTGGCGCGCTCGGCCAACTCGACCCTGCGCTCATCCGGAGTGACCAGGTCGTCTTCCACCAGGCCGATGACGAGGCGTCCAACCTCGAACCGGCGCCCGACGACACCGGACCGCTGGGTGTTGGACTCATATCCTTCGAGGTCTTCGAGGACGCGCCAGCCGGCGAATCTGGCGGTAGCGTCCTCTTCCGCGTCCAAGTCGCGGTGCAGGACGACGGAGGAAGCTTCGCCGGCGAGGAACATGAGCCGGTCCCGGCGCCCTTCGTCGACCCTCACCCGACGGGTGACCGAATCGGCGACGAGGAACCACCCGCGAGCGCCGTCACTTCCCAAGGCCACGGCAAAGGTGGCCACTCTGCCCCGATCGGAGGCGACGACATCGTCGAGTGCACCGGGTACGCCGAGGTCCCACGCCCGCTGAAGAGGGTCCGACGAGAAGAAGCGACGCGGCCGGTCGGAAAGGAGGTCCAAGATGAGGTGGGGGTGTACGAATCCCGCGCCGTACTCATCGACCCACACAACGGCAACGCGGTCTGATCCCGTGAGATCGGCCACCTCGGCCAAATGCTCCAGGAGCGAGCGCCGGGCCGGATCCCCATGCACCAGGGCACGCGTCATTGCCAATCGATATTGGCGCCGATCTCGGTGCTCTGCGAGCTTCAGCACCTTGGCTACGGACATAGGGTCCCTTCGTTACCGTTTGTTCTAGATTCCTCCAACTTACTGCCGCCTGACGGCGCGACACAACGTCCATACCCAGGGCCTACATGCCGCAAGAATCGAGGGGCTTCATCGCCGACCTCGGGCTGATCGCCGTCGCCGCGATCTGGGGCGTGAACTTCTCGGTGATGAAGGTCGTCCTGGTGGAGATGGATCCCCTGGCCCTCAACGCCCTCCGGTTTCCCATGGCGGCACTCGCCCTGGGACTGATCCTCAGGGCGACCCCGGGGCCCATGTTGCCCGCTCGTGATGACGTTCTGCGCGTCCTCGTGCTCGGCGTGGTGGGCAACGTGTTCTACCAGCTCTGTTTCATCTTCGGGCTGGACTGGACCCTGGCGGGGAACGCAAGCCTTCTGTTGGCGACGACGCCCGCGTGGACCCTCCTATTCTCGCGGATGGCCGGCCACGAGGAGCTCACCGGTGCCGCTTTGGCGGGAGTCGCCGCCACGGTGGTGGGAATCGTCCTCGTTGTCCTGGGCCGGGGTGAGGCACCGACGCTGGGTTCCCGCACACTGGCAGGGGACCTGCTCATGCTCGTGGCGTCCACCCTCTGGGCCACCTATACCGTGGCCGGCCTCCGCCCGGTGGGTCGCTACGGCGCGCTCAGGATGACCACCTGGACGCTTTGGGTGGGAACTCCGTTGCTGGTCATCATGGGCATCCCCCCGATCCTCTCCACCGATCTGGAGGCGGTGTCGACAGGGGCCTGGCTGGGTGTGGTGTACTCGGGGCTCCTTTCCCTGGCCCTGGCGTACCTCCTCTGGTACCGCGGTGTTCAGGTGCTGGGCAACAACCGGACCGCCATCTACTCGAATCTCGTCCCCGTGATGGCGCTTGTGACGGCGTGGCTCTGGCTCGGCGAGGTGCCCACCGCACTCCAACTGGGGGGCGCCGCCATCATATTGGCGGGACTCACGGCCGCCAGATTCGCTCAGTCCAGTAGGTCCGAGGACCCCGACTCCAGCGCCGCAGGCCCGAAGCCGCCGCTCAGTTCCGGCGAAGCGAGTCCCGCCCGGTGGAGGATCTCCGGGAACTCGTAGTAGAGGACGCCTTGTGGCGAGATGTCGGACCGGACACGGAAGCCGTCGTCCATGGAGGTCAGGATCTTCTCCGCGGCGGGAAGCTCCAGATTCAGGTCCGCGGCCACTTCCGTGACGGTCAGCGTCCCGCCTTTGGCCGTCGCCAGCTTCAAGACCTTTCGCTGAATACCCTTCATGATGGCGTCTCGGCGATCCTGCAGCCCCTTCCAACCCCAATAGAAGGTCATGGAGCCGGCCCCACCGAGGACCGATCCCACGGCGACGGCAGCCATCTCCCATTCGACGAAGCCGATGAGTACCAGGAAGCTCGCCAGGAGGACGAGGGCCGTACCGAGGACCCTGCGCTTGATCCCGGAGCTCGGGAGCTTCTCCTGCGGCTCGGCCTCGATCATGCGTCGTTCGGGCTCGGGCCCGGTGACGGCCAGCGCCCTGGAGGCGTTCTCCCAGCCCAGGCCGCACCGGGGGCAGACGAGGTGCTTTCGACGGGCGAGCCAGTAGACGAGTCCACCGAAGCCATACGTGAAGAGGCTCACGCCCAGAAGGAGGCCCACATGGCCTGCCCGGCGGAAGTAGGGCATTCCCTCGCCCTGGTACGAGCACCGAGGGCATCGCCGGACACCCGACGGGCGCTGGATGGCCATGCCCACAGGGGTGGCCGTCCCGCACGTCGGGCATTTCACGGAACCGGGCTGAAGGCTCTCGCCGCAAGTGGAACAGCGCATTCGTTATCGCCGGAAGACGTTTCGCGTTCGGTTATCGACCCTACGAGGGGTAAAAGACGAAGATTCAGGCATCAGGCCTGCTCTCCCCGCACCTGCGACCCCCACTCCTTATCCTGCTTCGAGCCCTTCACTGGACCCGGATCACCCTGACCTGAAGACCCGCCTGCACCGGAATCACTCCACCGCCGGAACCCCCGATGCGCACGGTGAGGGAGCCACCCGCGGATGGCACCACCTCAAAGTACGCCACTCCCGACGAGGGAAGCGACCCCGTCCTTTCGAACCCGGTCGGGCTCAATGCCTCGGGCTCCAGGGGGAACGGGTTCTGGAGAAAGCTCCGGAGGTCCACACCGGCATACTCCGTAGGAGCCGACTCCACGCCCGTCTCGTCGAGACGGATGGCCGCCCACCAGTCAGAAAGTATCGAGGGCCACAGGGTTCCCGTCTCCGCCTCGACGTTGTCGACACCGATGCGTGTGGTCCGGACCAGACCGTCGAGGATGGCGGTACCGAAACGGTCGACGAGGTACATCACATTGAGGAAGCCCCCGCCCCGCTCCTCCAGGGTACCCTGCCCGGCCGAGATCACCACGGACACCTCCTCCGGCGCAGCGAGATAGCGCCGGGAGCGTTCACGGGCGCCGTCCCTGAAGAGCTCTTCGCTCGCCGGGTCACCGGCGTCGGCATATGCGCGGGCGACGAGCTCCTCGGCGTACTGGGCCAACCCCTCCGAGAGCCAGAGCGCCTCATTTGCTTCGGCACCGAGTAGGAGCACACGCTGGTTGAAGTGTACCATGTGCTGGAACTCGTGGGCGAGAATGCCCGGAACGATCTCGAGAATGGCATCCTTGGACCGAGGGTCGGAGTAGATGCCGTCAGGGTCCGGCACCAGGGTGTAGAACACTTCTCCGCCGTTGCTTCCTTCCGTCTCGGGGATCAGGTCGATGCCGAAGAAGAAGCCGCCGACAAAGCCCGTCGATCCCCTCGGTGTCAGAGCGTTCACCGCCGGTGACAACAGAATCACGACGCGCTCGTTGGAGTCGAGATCGGACTCGGCGCCGTAGGCCGACGCCACCGTCGGGTGGATGAAGTCGTCGAAGCGCTCGGAGAAGAGCTGGAGGTCCGCCGGGGTGAAGCCACCCGAGGGAGCGTCCTCGTCGACGAAGAGGGCCGCCCGTTCGCCGACGAACCGAGCTTCCGCCGTGACCTCGGTGAAGTTGCCCACGCTCTGAAAGACCTGGAACGTCCGGCGCTGACCGAGGGTCGGGGGCACCGTAGCGGGCCCCTGGACCTGCGCGGGATCGCCTCCCCAGCGCATGGATCCGCCCCCACGGGTGACCTCCTTCTCCACCTCCCGGAGACGCCGATCCAACTCGAACTGGGGGTCGACGGCGCTCGGGACGACTCCCTGCGCCGCACCGACGGCACGTCGGACTTCCCCCCTGTCCACCGACTCCGACCGGCTCCCCGACGGAGCCACGGCGAAGTGGGGACCCGATGCCGGGGACGCCAGCCCGTGGAGGGTGAAGGGGTGAGACGCCGCACCGAGCTCGCTGGCGCTCTGGGCCATGATCACGTACGTGGCGGAGCCGTCACCTGGCAGCATCAGGCACTCGTAGCCGCCGGGGTCGTCGGCATCGGCGACCTGACCGGGTTGCAGCACGGTCACCTGGCCACCGGGGCCTACGTCGAGGACCACCCCGTCGCTGGCCACCGACCCGAGCTGGGCCCGAACCATGACGGAGCCCTCGGGGAGGCAGGCGGGCACCGTCACCGTCAGCTCCGTCGTGGACGCGGCGGTCACCTGGCCGCGGATGCCGGAGAAGAGGACGACGTTGTGATCCGGGTCCGGCGAGAAATTGCCTCCGGCGAGTGTCACCGACCCGCCGGGAGCGGCCGACCCCGGACTCACACTCTGGAGCTCCGGCCGGTCCACGAGGAAGAGTTGGAAGTCGGCCGTTGCCTGGTTCTGCTGCTGCACCGTGGCGCGGACCACCACCGGCCCCGTGGTCGAGCCCAGGTTCACGCTCGCACGGGCCGAACCCGTCTCATCCGTCACCGTCGCCCCGGGACCGGAGATGGCGGCGTCACCCTCCTCCACGGTCCAGACCACGGTGACGCCCTCTCGGGGCACCCTGGTGACAAGGGATCGCACCAGCACCTGAAGAGGCTCCGTCAAGGTCTGTCGAGCGGTGCCGTACTGGCTGTCACCGCTGGCGACGAGGGCTTCCAAGGGTGGTTCCACGACGTTCACGGGGTTCGAGCAAGCGGCCGTGACCACGAACGCCGCCGGCAGGATCGCCGCCAGCCACCGTGCACGAGGACCCACTGACGGGGCTGCGGATATCCGGCTCAAAACCCACCTCGGGAACGGCGGATGTTCACCAGATCGACGATGGGAACACCCGTAAGGGACGACGCTCCGGTCCGAATGCGACCGGTGATGGTAATGGCCTCGAGAGGAACCAGGCCTTCGACCTCCCCCAGTCGCTCCAGGGGCACCGCCACGTACACGAACGGCCCATCCGCTCCCCCGAATCGGGTAAGGAGGAAGGGCTCGCCGCGAAAGAAGTCGGTGCGAATCTCCTCGGCCCGTTCCAAGGAGATGAACTGAAGCGTCCACTCGACGGCTCGCCCGGCGTAGCCGTCGGGGCGAGAAGCGAGATCACCGGGCTCGAGCGCGGTGACGTCCTGCGCCGGGGCGTCGTCGGGACCCGGTTCGGCGCTGCCCGGCATCCACATCCACCCTTCCAGACGCACCCGGGCCCAGTTGCCCTCCCGACGAACGACCTGGACGTCGCTGCTGGGGCGAGCCACCGCGAGGGTGTCGCCGTCGGGGGCCGCGAGAATGGGCCCACCCGCGCTCCCGATGAAGTCCTCGGGAGCACGAGCGGCCGGAAGGCGTGGTCCCGTGGGTGTGGGTGAGGTGGTCGTTGCGCCGCCTGTCACCGCCTCCTCGAGGGATGCGGTCCAGATCCATCCGATGCGGGACACCCGTGCCCAAGATGGTCTGCGCTCGAGCTCCGCCATGAGGGCGCCGTCGACCAAGCGGGCCAGGATCGGTCCGCCGGGCTCCGCACGGAGGTTCTCACCGCCGGACGCCGTCACCACCAGCCCGAGGTCGGGGTCGTCGCTCACCTGGAGGGACGGGAGCCAGACCCACCCCGCCAACTCCACCTGACTCCAGCCGTCGCGGCTATCGAGAACACGAAGCTCCGTACCGGGGGAGACCCGAGCGAGAATCAGCCCGTTGGGTTCCCGACGAAAATTCTCGTCGATCCGGACCGAAGCGGCCTCCTGGGCGCCAACCGTCCCGGAAGGTAGGACGAGGGGCCCACCGACCAGGAGCAACGCCCTGCGGAGGGTCCTCCATCGAAATGACATGAGGTCTGAAACGATCCGGAACGGGAGGTGTTACAAGTGCGGTTCGCCACCACGTAAGTGGTGCCGTATCAGCAATCTGCCCGGGGCGCCCGAGGGCGTCAATCATTGAAATCGAGATCGACGAGGAGTCGATTCACACGATGCGGCATCCCTTCGCGAGCGCCTCACTGACGGTCGTGGCCCTGGCCCTGGCCAGTCACCCCGTCGCGAGCCAGACCATTCCCTCGGCGTTCGAATACCTCGAAGACAGGCAAGAGATCGGTGCCTACTTCGGAACGATGTCCGCGGGAACCGGGCGTTTCGGCTTCGGCCCCGACGGTGGCGCCGCCTACGGCGCCCGCTACGCAGTGGAACTGTCGGGGCCGCTCGGCTTCGAAGCCCGAAGCGGTTTCGTGGACGGCCACCGGCAGGTCATCGATCCGAGCCGCCTTCCCGGAGAACAGATCATCGGTGAGATCGACTCCCAGATCCTTACCGTCGATGTGGGCTTCCGCTTCACCTTCACCGGTCGGCGGTCGTGGCATGGCTTCGCTCCCTTCCTCTCGGCCCACGCGGGCATTGCCATGGACATGTTGGACACGTCCAGTCTCGATCAGACGCTCCTGCCGGCGGACGTCTTCGACTTCGGCAACAGCTTCCTGGGATCCATGGGCCTGGGCACACGGTGGTTCGTCACCGACCGGATCGCGACACGGTTCGACGCGCGGTTCTCCCTATGGAAGCTCGACACACCGCCGGGCTTCAGCGATCCCGACCGGGGATTCGAGGACGTTTCGGACGGCGAATGGGTCTCGGGCAACACCCTCACGCTGACCTTGCTCTACCGTTGGTGAGGGACTCGAGCGCACCGAGGCCGGCGCGACCACGCCCATGACGGAGGCCCCGCCAGGGACGGGGTTCTCGAACCGACCTGCGGATTGGCTCCAGGTCGACGAGGCGCTGCTCCGGATCCTCTCGACGGGCTCGCACCTCCCTGCGGAAGCTGTCCCCCTGCCCGCCGCCCTCGGGCGCGCTCTCGCGGAGCCCGTTCACGCATCGGCCACGCTGCCCCCCTGGGACAACAGCGCCATGGACGGATATGCGGTCAGGGGTGCCGACGTGAAGGGGGCATCGAAGAAGGATCCCGTGGAGTTGGACGTGACCGCCGTCGTGCGAGCGGGGGGCGATGCAGGTCATTCGGTGGGGCCGGGGCAAGCGGTCCGCATCATGACGGGGGCGCCGGTACCGTCCGGGGCCGACACCATTATCCGGGTCGAAGACACCGATGCCGAGGCCGTGGCCGGGACCGTCCGGGTCTTCGACGATCGGGACGTAGGGCGCCACATCCGCCCCGCGGGCCAGGACATGCGGAAGGGCACCACGCTCCTCGAAGCCGGTCACTCCGTGACCGGTGGAACTCTGGGCGTTCTCGCGGCAGCGGGGCTGGCCGAGGCCGTCGTCCATCGCACCCCTTCGGTCGCCATCCTCCCCACCGGCGACGAACTCCGGGAGACGCGCGACTACGACGATGTGCGTCGAGGTCTCGGCGTGCCCGAATCCAATGGGGGCATGCTCTCGGCCATGGTGAGTGCCGTCGGCGCCCGACCGGTTCACCTCGGGATCGCACCCGACGATCCCGCCGAGCTCGCCCGGAGGATCGAGGCCGGCGGCGATGCCGACGTCCTGATCACCATCGGAGGCGCCTCCATGGGGGAGGCCGACTTCGTAAAGCGTGTCCTCGACGAGGCCGGCCTGGACCTCGATTTCTGGAGGGTCAAGATGCGCCCGGGGAGCCCGGTGAGCTTCGGGTGGCTGCCCACCGGCCGGGGCCGCCAGGCCGTCTTCGGACTTCCTGGGAATCCTTCGTCGGCTTTCGTGGCCTTCGAAGTCTTCGTGCGGCCCTTCCTGCTGACCCTCGCCGGCCATCGGCGGGTGCTGCGACGACGACTCACCTGCCGGGCGGGCCAACGCATGGAGACGCCGGCCGAGCTCACGTATTTCCAGCGCGTCCACCTGGACCGCGACGGAGCCGACACGGTGGCCCATCTGACCGGCCCTCAGCTGTCCGGCCTGGTCTCGGGGCTGGCCAGCGCCGATGGTCTCGCCATCGTGCCTCCGAAGACTCTAGCGGTAGAAGCCGGCGATCCGGTGGAGGTCATGCTCCTGGATTCGGGCCCTGCCGCATTGGAAGCAGACGTGGGGTAGAGGCCGTCCGGGGGCCTGAAGACACCGAGGCCCGACGTCCACGCCGGTCGGCGAGAAGGCGGGGCACGGTCACGGCTGTGTGCCTGGTGCTGCTCACGCTCTCCGCCTGCGCCCTTCCGCGGTGGCCGGTAGACGCCCGGCTGACCTCGGGGTTCGGCCTCCGCTTCATGGGCGCTCGTCCGGACCTTCACCGGGGCGTGGACCTCAACGTCCCCACGGGCACACCGGTGGTGGCCATGGCCGGGGGAACCGTCCGGTTCGCCGGCGTACAGCGAGGCTTCGGCAACGTGGTCTGGTTGGACCACGTCGCCGGGCTATCCAGTGCCTACGCCCACCTCTCCCGGATCGACGTACGCCAGGGCCAGCGGATCTCGGCGGGCACGGTTCTCGGACTCAGCGGTGCCTCGGGCAATGCCAGCGCCCCACACCTCCACTTCGAGGTGTGGCGGTGGGGGCGCCCGGTGGACCCCATCCCGGTCCTCGGCGGCAAGCCCGGGGCTCACCGCTGAGGGCTTCCGTGCCTTAGTCGCCCTGCTTGAGTGCCCGGATCTCTTCACTGAGCTTCGGCACGACCTCGAAGAGATCCCCGACGATGCCATAGTCCGCGACGCCGAAGATGGGGGCGTCCGCGTCACGGTTGATGGCGACGATGGTCTTGGCCGTGCGCATACCTGCCAAGTGCTGGATGGCGCCGGAGATGCCCACCGCCACGTAGAGCTTGGGTGCGACGGTCTTTCCGGTCTGTCCTACCTGCTCGCCGTGAGGGCGCCAACCGGCGTCGACGACGGCTCGTGAGGCGCCGAGTGCCACGTCCGACCCCATGGCGTCTCGTAGATCCTCCAGCAGATGCCAGTTGTCCGGGTCCTTCATGCCCCGGCCACCCGAAACGATGATGGAGGCCTCGGTGACGTCGAGCTTGCCGTCGGACGCACCCTTCCGTTCGACCACGCGGACCTTCCAGCTGGAGGGATCGACGTCGGGGGTGAAGGTCGAGACCGCTCCCTCGGCACCCCGCTCTTCGGCCTGGAAGACGTTGGGACGGATGGTCACGACGGCAGGTGACGCTTCGAGTACGACCTCGGCGAACGCCTTGCCCGAGAACACGGGACGCCTGACCGAGACCTGTCCGTCGACGACGGCGACCGTCGTCACGTCGCTGGCGAGGGGCACGTCGAGCTTCGCCGCCACCCTGGGGGCCAGGTCCTTGCCCAGGGTGCTCGCGGGAAAGACGACGGCCGCGTAGTCCCTCGACCGGATGTGGGCCACCACGGCATCGGCGTACCCTTCCGGGTTGTATTCGGCCAGACCATCGTGCTCGCCGACGGCGATGGCAGCGGCGCCGTACGACCCCAGAGAACCGGCGGACGAAGAGAGGCCCGGAGCGCCGAGGGCCAGCGCGTGGGCTTCACCGCCGAGGGAATCGGCGAGGGAGGCGGCCACGCCGACGGCCTCTCTGGCGGAGGACCCTACTTGACCCTCTCTCTGCTCTGCGAAGGCGAGTACGTTCGCCATGATGGTGTTGCTCCGTTGGATCTATGTGAGGTAAGGGTGTCATCGACGCGACCTCCGCTTGGGCGAAGGGCGGTGCGGCGACGCGTCTAGAGGGCGTTCGCTTCTTCTCGAAGCAGACGCACGAGCTCGGGCACGGCATCGGAGCCTTCGCCGATGATCCGGCCGGCCGATCGAGCGGGTGGCTCTTCCAGGGAGACGAGACGCACGCGGCTCGGCGAATCGGCGGCGGCCTTCTCCTCCAGCGGTTTCCGTTTTGCGGCCATGATTCCCTTTAGGGCGGCGAGACGCGGCTCGGTCGGGCCCTTGGTCATGCAGAGGACGGCCGGCAGGTCGACCTCCACCACCTCGGTGCCACCCTCGACTTCACGGTGGCATACCGCCGTCTGACCCTCCACCTCGAAGGTCGAGACGCCCGTTACGCAGGGTCGATCGAGGAGCACGGCGACCATGGGTCCGACCTGGGATTGGTCGTCGTCCGCGGCCTTGATCCCGAACAGCATCAGCGGTGCATCGGCGCCGCGGAGCTCTTCTGCGAGGACCTTGGCAGTGGCCAGACCGTCGAGACTGACCTCGCCCGTGAGGAGGACCGCCTTGTCGGCACCCATGGCGAGTCCCTTCCGAAGGGTCTCCTGGGCCGAGGAGTCGCCGAGGGACAGGAGGGTGATCTCACCTTCGCCCACGGTTTCCTTGTGGCGGAGCGCGGCTTCCACCGCGAAGGCGTCGTACGGGCTCATGTCGTACTTGATCCCGGCCTTCTCGACGGAACGTCCCGACCCATCGACGCGGATTCGGGCCTCGGTATCGGGGACGCGTTTTACACACACGATGACGTTCAAATCTCTACTCCGAGAAACGGAGCCGTCCGGGGTGTACCGCACAGCTCCATGAGCGAGGTCGAAAGCTCTGGCTTCGCGCCCGGACTACACCTGGAGGGTGCGTCGGGTCCTACCAAAATACATCGAAAACAGGTGCTTTTGACCCGCTTCGGCGCCGGTTACAGCGTCGCTCCCAGAATGGCGAAACAGACCGAGGCCACGGCCCCTCCGATGAGGGCGTAGGGAAGCTGTGTCCGTACGTGATCGATGTGGTCCGTGGCCGCCGCCATGGACGAGATGATCGTCGTGTCCGAGATGGGCGAGCAGTGGTCGCCGAAGATGCCTCCAGCCAGGGCCGCGGCCACGAACGGTGCCAGCGGCAGGCCCAGCGTCGCCGCAGCCGGGACGGCGATGGGAAGCATGATGGCGAACGTCCCCCAGCTCGTTCCCGTGGAGAATGCGATCCCCCCTGACACGAGAAAGACCAACGGGAGGTAGATCCAGTTCGGCATCGTTCCCGCGGTGACCTGGGCCACGTACACCCCGGTCCCGAGCTCTTCCACCACGTTCCCCAGACCGATGGCGAGCATGAGGATGAGCGCCAGGGGCACGAGCGCTCCCGCCCCCTTCAGCGCCACCCTCACCAGCTCGTCGATGGTGAAGACCCCCTGGGCCTTCAGCAGTACCCACGCGACGGCGAGGCCCATCATGACCGACCAGAGCACGCTGGTGGACCCCGAGCCCTCCCGCAGGTCCCCGCCTCCGGTGATGTAGAGCCCTACGGGCATGAACAGCACCATGGTGGCGATGGGGAGGAACATGTTGCGCGCCTTCGGCTCCACTCCTTCGAGGGGAGGGGGCGACAGGACCTCCTCGTCGATCATGGGTGTGGCGTCCGGCCAGAGAACCCTGCCCTCCTGGGTCCGCTTCTCCGCCTTCTTCATGGGACCGATGTCGATGCCGAAGAGGATCACGAGGAGGACCCCGAGGACCGCCGCGAAGGCGTAGAAGTTGTATGCGATGGACTGGAGGAAGACCCCGAGAGGGTTCTCCACGCCCAGGTTGGTGAGAATCTGGAGGTTGTACGCTCCCCAGGCATTCAGCGGGATCAGGATGCAGATGGGTGCCGACGTGGAGTCGATGATGTACGCCAGCTTCTCCCGGGAGCACTTGTAACGGTCGAAGAGCGGACGAGCCACCGAGCCGGCGACCAGGACCGTGATGTTGGACTCGATGAAGATCACGATGCCGGTGGCCCAGGCGAGAAGTTGCGACCGCTTGGCGTTGTTCACCCACTCCCTTGCTTCGAGCCAGCCCACGAAGCCCCGGACACCCCCCGACGCCTCCACGGTCGCAATGAGGGCACCGATGACCAAGGTGAACATGATGACCCGGGCATCGCCGGCCGACCCCAACACCGCTACCCAGCTCTCGATGGTCGCGCCGATGGCCGATACCGGATTCCACCCGTGGAGGATGGTGTACGCCAGCCAGGACCCGCCCGCGAGGGAGAGGTAGACCTGACGGGTCCAGATGGCGAGGACGATGGCCAGCACAGGGGGCAGGACGGAGATCCAAGTCGGATCGCTCATGCGCGTCTCGTCGTATCGGTTGGGCGTGGAGGGAGGTGCCGCCCTGGGCGGCCGCTACTTCCGGTGGCCGGAGACCCCCGGGAAGCCTCGAACATAGAACCGATGAGGCCAATCCGCCGCACTCTTGATGCTGATACGTCCCGAGACGCCGACATCTCCGTCGGCAACGCTCCACCCGGGAAGAAGGAGAAGAGGTCGTTTGCGCAGATCGTGGCCGTACCAAGCGTCGGTCACGCCCAACGCCTGGGACAGGCGGCCAGGCCCCGCCGCCAGAGGCTCACGCCCCCTCCGCTCGAGCATGACGTCGCGTCCGTGGCAGGGAAGCAGTCCACGGAGAAGAACGGCCTCCCCCTCCCCGTCGCGCCCGGTCACGACGTTCAGACACCAGTGTACCCCGTAGCTTCGATACACGTACGCTCGCCCGGGAGGACCGAACATGGCCCGGTTCCGGTCGGTGATCCCGATGGCGGTGGCGGCATGGGAGGCCGGGTCGTCGGGACCGCCGTACGCCTCGGTCTCCACGATCGCCCCCGCAGAGAGCCGACCGCCGATAGCCGAGACGAGACAGCTCCCGAGGAGATCCCGGGCGACCTCGACAGCCGGTCTGGAAAAGAAGTCGACCGCAACCGGTTGGTCCGTCTCGATGCTGTGGAGAGAGGGATCCAGCGCCAGCCGCGGTCGACGGGTCAGGATGCGCGCGCGATCAGCGGAACGTCACCAGAGGCACGCGCACGCCGGCGATCAACCCCGGGTACGCGTCCGGCGCTCGTAGTCGGAGCGCCAGGCGTCGAGAACCTGCTCGGCGCGCTTCGGCGGCACGACTTCGGCGATGGCGTCGGGCCGCTCGTGCATCGTGCGGAAAATGTCCGCGCCGAAGTGATCGACGAGCGTCTCGGCGGTCTTCTCCCCCACGCCCTTGTACCGATGGGCCAGGTACCGAACGATGGCACCCTTTTCCGAAGGCAACGCCAGGTCATCGATGTCCGTGGACCCGGACGCGCTGGGCTGCCCCCCGTTGTCGGTACTCGCGGTGGCCGCAGTCGAGGACTCCGCTCCCGAGGCCGATGGGTCGCTGCCAAGCGAGGTAGATGGGCGACTGGCAGGCGAGGCCGACGCCGAAGTCTCCTTGGACGGAGGCGTCACCGTCTGCCCCTCGAGAAGTGTCACCTCTTCGCTCCGGCGCCGGGTCGAACCCTTACGGGGCCCGAGCCGCAATCCGAAGAAGCTCCGTCGGGGAGGCTCGACTTCGATGACGGTCGCGCCGTCGTCGCCGCCATCGGACGCGGTGTCTTCAGCCGACGTCGAGGAGGAAGAGGCTTCACGCGAGCTCCGTTCGTCCCGCGTCGCCGGCTCCTGACTGGTGGGGCCCTCGCTGCGACTGGCTCCGTCATCACGCCCACCGGAGGATCCATCCTGGGCATCGTCGTCGTACCCTGCACTGCGGCCGGCTCCGGCGCCCGAGTCGTCAAGAGAAACCTGGAGATTGCCGTTCTCGTTCCGGTCGACGGTGATGACGCCGTCGTCCTCTGCCTGGGCGAGGAAGAGGCTGAACTTGCCGAAGCCCAACTCCGTCTCGTCGAAGCCCCGGTCCCGCTCTAGCATCTTCCGCTTCACGTCGGAGTCCCGCACGGGATCACGCCCCTGGGAACGCAACGTCTCGAGTGTCGAGCGAAGGAGATCGTACGCGTCGTTGAGGGGATCGCCACTGGCATCCGACGACGAGACCTCACGCTCTGCCGAGGTGTCTACCCCCGAATCCGAGCGTCCGCCCCGGTCCCGGCCACCGCGGCGTCCGCCGCGGTCCCGTCCGCCGCGTCTGCCCCGGCTGTCCGACGACCGGCTGCTGCTGCGCCCGCCTCCGCTGCGCCCGCCGCCGGAGGACGGCGAGATCTCGTACTGTCCGTTGTCCATCTTCTTGAGGACGACGAGTCCTCGGGACGACGCTTCCGCGAGGAACTTGCTGAACTTGGAGAAGCCGATGGAGCCTTCGTCGAAGGAGGCGTCGAGCTCCTGCATGACCTGCTTGAGGCGGTCGGAGCGCATGACGTCATCGCGCTTCACCATCCGTTCCACCGCTTCCTTCACCAACTGCCAGGGATCGCGGCCGCCGCTGGGAAGGTCGGTGGTCTTGGTGAGACCGGTGAGGCTCGTGTAGGAGTAGTACTCGTCGCAGTTCTGGACGAGGATGTCCGAGCTGGACTCCTGGATCCCCACGCCGATGACGTACTTGCCGTATTCCTTGAGCTTCAGGACGAGGCTCGAGAAGTCGGAATCGCCGGTGAGGAGGATGTACGTCCCGATCTCCGGGCGGATGAAAACGAGCTCCAGGGCGTCGATCGCCATCCGGATGTCGGTGGCGTTCTTCTTGTTGCTCCCGTAGGCGGGGGCGAAGATGAGGTCCACCGAGGCCTCGGAGAGAGGCACGATGTACTGGGGATAGCGCCGCCAGTCGGCGTAGGCCCGCTGGACGCTGACCTTGCCCTTGATGACGTCGGAGTCCAGGAGCGTCTTCAGCTCCTTGGAGAGATCACTGCGCATCCCCATCGTGACGTTGTCGAAGTCGATGAGGAGGGCGGCGTGGGGCGACTCGGCCCCCGCCATGCCGAAGTTCCCCTGGTGGGGAGCCTTGGTGTACGGAACCGTCATGATGTGTTCTGTCTCGCAAACTGAATTGTGGTTCGCGAGACCTCCCCACCTCGGGCGCGAGCCTGAGCTCGCGTCGGGGTCGGGGAAGCCTCGGGGCGCGTCCACCGTGGACGCCGCGGTCCCCTCAGGTCGACTGTCCCTCCGATTGAACGGCTCGGGAGAGTTCGACCCTCCGCACCTGACCCGTATCCGACCGGGGTAGAGCGTCGAAGAACCGGACTCGATCGGGAGTCTTGTCTTCCGCGAGGGTCTCGCGGCACCACTCCACGATCTCTTGCCCGGTCACGATCGCTCCCTCGACGGGGACGACGCAGGCACAGATGGCTTCACCCAGCAACGCATCGGGAATGCCGACGGCCGCCACTTCATGTACCGCCGGGTGAGACTCGATTCGAGCCTCTACCTCACGGGGGTACACGTTGAAGCCAGATCGAATGATAACGTCCTTGGTCCGGCCGACCAAATGGAGATAGCCCTCCTCGTCGACGAGACCCAGGTCTCCCGTGCGGAAGAATCCGTCGGCGTCGAAGGCCTCGGAGGTCTGTCTCGGTTGTCGGTAGTACCCGAGCATCACCCCCGGTCCCTTGACCCGGATCTCGCCCACACTCTCCACCGGAAGCTCCGACGACGGGTCCTCGGGATCGACGATTCGAATGGTGGTTCCGTCGATGGGTCGGCCGACGGTGAAACGGCGCTTCTCCGGGGGGTCGTCGGGGCTCGAGGCGCTCACCGTCGAAGCCGTTTCGGTCAGAGAGTAGCCCGTCACCACCGTGACGCCCAGGCGTTCCGCCACCGCGACCACGAGCTCGTCGCGGACGGGAGCACCCGCGATGACCCCCAGTCGAAGGGAGCCCAGATCCCACGACCGCTCCTCGAGGAGGTCGAGTTCCGACACGAAGAGGGTGGGAATGCCGAAGTGGACCGTTGCCCAGTCACGCTCCACGGCATCGAGGGTGGCTGCCGCGTCCTCGTCGTCCTGGAGGACCATGGCGGCTCCCGAGAGCAGACAGCCCAAGAGACCGGAAGCCAAGCCGTACACATGGAAGAGGGCCGAGATGCCAACGACCCGGTCTCCGGCGCGTAACCCGATCGTCTTGGCGGTCCCCGCAGCCGCCGAAAGCAGATTGGCGTGGCTCAGCTCCACCCCCTTCGGCTTGCCGCTGGTCCCCGATGTATAGACGAGGGCGAAGAAGTCCTGGGTCTCGATGGGCGGTACCGGGTAATCCCGGCCTCTCCCCGCCGAGAGGAGGTCCTCGAACTGGAAGATCCGGTCGTCGTACCAGAGATCCTCCTCGCCTACCGTCACCAGGTACTGGAGCTCGGGGAGCTGGGGCATGAGCTCCTCGAAGAGCTGGAGGTAGTCCACCTCCCGATCCTGCTCCACCGTCACCGCGCAAACGGTCTCGGAGTGGCGGAGCATGTACTGGATCTCGGCACTCGTGAGCCGCGGATTGAGAGGGACCACGACCGCCCCCAGTTTGGCCGCCGCGAAGAACGTGACGACGAACTCGGGACACGGAGGCAGGAGGAGGGCGATGCGATCCCCTGCCTCCACGCCGAGGTTGGCCAGGGACGCGGCCAGGGCGTCGGCTTGCTGGTTGACCTCGGCCAGCGTCGCCGTCGTCTCGCCGAACAGCAGGAGGGACGAGCCTGGATCCGTGGTCGCGCGAGTCGTCAGCGCCGACGCGATGGTCATCCCTTCAGCGCGCTCGGTGAGCGCCATGGCACCTCCGTTCGGGGAAAGCTCGCCGGATATTATAGAGGATCGGAGGCGGCCAGATGAAGGCTGTGATCACCCCGCCATCGCGCGCCGAAGAGTCTCGTGGGCGATCTGGTCAGGGACGTCGTGGGTCCAACCCTCGCCCCGGGCCACCCGCCCGACCTCGGCGAGGAGAACGTAGCGGGGCCTCCCCCCCCGGACCTTCTTGTCCTGGAGAAGGAACGCGACGGCGTCGTCGAGCAGGGAGGCGGATGCGGCCGTTGGTGGTGGAGCCGCCGGACCATCCACCAGACGCCCGAGAACGTGGGCAAGCCGGTCCCGGGTGCCCGGTGCCGTGATTCCCAAGCGCTCCCCGATCTCGGCCTCGGCCAGCATACCCAGAGCCACCGCGCTGCCGTGTCCCAGGCGGTAGTCGGAGGCGGCTTCCACGGCGTGACCGATGGTGTGACCGAAGTTCAGTATCTGCCGGTACCCTCCCTCTCTCTCGTCTTCGGCAACCACCTCGGCCTTCAACCTCACGCTGGCGGAGATCACCTCCGCGGCCACCCCCGGATCGGCGGCGAGAAGAGCGTCCACCGAGGCCTCGATGGCGGAGAGGTGGCCCACGTCGAGGATGGCTCCGTGCTTCACGGCCTCGACCAGCCCCTCGCCCCTTTCGGCGGCAGGAAGGGTCCGGAGGAGCGTGGTATCGGCCACGACGGCCGCCGGTGCATGGAAGGCGCCGACCAGGTTCTTGCCGGCGTCGACATCGACCCCCGTTTTCCCACCGACCGACGCGTCGATCATCGCCAAATAGCTCGTGGGGACCTGAACGACGGGGATGCCGCGCAGGTACGTGGCTGCCACGAATCCACCGAGGTCGGTGGTGACGCCCCCGCCGACGGCGACGATGCAGCCGTCGCGGCCGAGGCCGAAGTCGAGGAGTGCGTCGGTCAACTCCGACCACTGGCGACGGGTCTTGGACGCCTCGCCGGCTGGGAAAGTCTGCAGGTAGACGTCCAGTCCCCGCTGGCGACACGCCTCCGCCAGCCGTTCGGCGTGGAGGGGACCGACGTTGGAGTCGGACACCAGCCCGACCTTTCCTCCAGGGGCATGGTCACCCGCCAGATCCGGCACGGCCTCCGCGGCTCCCTCCTTCACGAAGACGGGGTAACTCCCCCCCGCGGTAGGGACGTCGATTCGCACCGGGCGTCACCGCATCGTAGGAAGGGACACGGTGACCTCCACGGCGTCGACGCCGACGACCTCCGGCGGACCGATCCGAAGAAGGGTCAGGGCGCGGCCATCCACCGTGCGCAGCTCGACGGCGACCGGGCCCCCGAAGGCCCTGGCGCCGTCGACGGCCTGGACGAAGCGAGCTCGCCCCTGAACGCTTTCCCAGACGACGGCCCAGATCAGCCCCCTTCGGTCATCCGCCGCCTCGACGAGGACGAAGCGGTCGCCGTCCCAGGCTTCGGCGGGCCCTCCGACGCCGGCGGCGCCCGTCCCACCGCCTCCGACCCCGAGGACATCCTCCATGAGGACACCGAGTTCCAGCCTTCCGAGGACATCGTCCAGGACGACCTCACCTGCGGACACCGAAACATCGACCTCCACGGGAGGAGCGGCCATGGGGCGAAGGATCTGCTCCGTGGACAGTGGGAGGGCTTCACCGAAGGGATCGAGCCGTCGCCCGTCGGCCCAAAGCCGTTGGACGAATCCTGCGCCTTCGACGTAAGGGAAGAGGAGCGATTCCCGGATGACCCGGGGCGCTCGGGCGAGGGCCGGGAACTGGGCATTCATGGCCTGGAGGGCGGGACGGATCTGTGCTCCGAAATCCGGGACCTGCCCCAGGTCCACCGACATCCCGGTCATCTGTTCGGTTGCGTACTCCAACATGACGAGCGTCGCCTGTCCCTCGATGGCCGCCTGGGCCGCCGAAGACCGATCATTGCCACGGTCCGAATCGGTGAGGGCCTCGAGATCGACGTTCTGGTCCTGGACGGCGTGGACGAGCTCGTGCATGAGGAGAGCGTGGACATCCTCCGGGTCCTGATCGTCCATGACGAAGAGGGCGGTGGAGTCAGGCTCGTAGAAGCCGGCCACCTGTTCGGTATACAACTCCAACAACATTTGGCGGAGGTCGAGATCGGCGGGGAGCAGACCCAACAGCGCATACGCGTCCCTCCGCGCCGTCGCTTCCTCCGCCGGCAGCTCCTCGTCGATCTTCGTCCTCAGGTAGTCGACGAGCTCGGACCGGCTCCTAGACTCGAGTCTGACCGGCTCCCGAAGCTCCATCCCGGCGCGGGCCGCCAGGTCCGGAAGGAGCTCCGCCGCCATGGCCCGCAGCTCGGGGTCCGACGAGATCACCAGCGACGCCGGGGCCTGCGCCCGGCCGCCGGTGGCCGAGAGCGCCAGCGCCAGGAGTACCAGGACGAGGGACCGGGCCGGGAATTCCATGAAAGCCGAGGAGATCATGGTCGGACGATCACCGCGCCACCGATGGGGGTCAAGCACGTGGGCCCACGGGAAGACAGGCCGGACAGCTGGCCTCTCGAATCGGCCATCGCCTCGTCGAGACGGTTGAGGTCGACGGGGAACCCTGGCTAGCTTCCATGCGAATAACCCCTTGGCACTCCACTTGCACAGGTGTCGAGAAGACCTGCCCCTGACCCCAGTGGTGCCCGGAAGATGATGGCACGAGCGCGACCGAAGACGAGCGGCTCCGGGAACGGCCGACTGGCCAAACTCGAGAAGTACTGGTATCCCCGCGAATACCTCCTTGTTCTGACCTTCGTCGCCACCCTCGGCGTCGGAGGCGTATGGGGCACGTGGCAGAACCTCTGCGCCGGAGACGCCTGTCCCTCCATCGCGCAGATCCGGACGTTCCAGCACGAGCAGAAGAGCAAGATCTTCGCCATCGACGGGCGGCAGATCGACGAAATCGGATTCGAGAGCCGGACCCCCGTGGAGATCCGCGCCCTGCCCGAGTATGTCCCGCAGGCCGTCATCGCCACCGAGGACAAACGCTTCTACCAGCACGGTGGCTTCGACCCCATCGGCATCGCCCGGGCAGCGGTCGGCGTCCTGACATTCAACTACGCGGGCGGCGGAAGCACCATCACCCAGCAGCTCGCCCGCAACATGTTCGACGAGATCGGCTTCGAGAAGCGCTACCTCCGCAAGCTCAAGGAGTTGCAGGTCGCACTCGATCTCGAGCGGTCCTACACGAAGGACCAGATTCTCGAAGCGTACCTGAACGAGATCTACATGGGCCGGGGATACGGCTTCCAGAACGCCGCCAGGAACTACCTCGGCAAGGACGCCATCGACATGAACGTCGCCGAGGCGGCGCTTCTGACGGCGATCCTCAACCGCCCCGGCCGCTACGATCCCTTCCGAAACCCCGAATCCGCCCTGTCCCGCCGCAACCTCGTCCTCAACCTCATGGCCGATGCAGGCTACCTGAGCGAGGCGGAGGCCGAGCGGTGGAAGGCGTACCCCCTCCCTTCGGAAGAGCCCGAAGAGGGTGATGCCCAGATCGCCCCCTACTTCTCCGAGTGGGTGCGACAGATCCTGGACGATCGATTCGGCCAGGAGATCTACAGCGGCGGATACCAGGTGTACACGACCTTGGACGTGGACATGCAGCGGGCGGCACAGGCGGCCATGGAAGAAGGGTGGGCGCGCATCGAGGAAGATCCGGTCTTCCCTCACCCCCTCTACGCCGAGTTCGATACGGTGCCGGAGTTCTCGGGGTCGGCAACACCGTACATCCAGGGTGCGTTCATCGCCCTGGACCCGGAGACGGGGCACGTGAAGGCCCTCATCGGTGGCCGGGACTTCAACCAGTCGAAGTTCGACCGTGCTCGCCTCGCCCGCCGCCAGGCCGGATCAGGCTTCAAACCCTTCGTCTACACCGCCGCCATTACCACCGGCATCCCCCCGACGTACATCGTCGAGGACATTCCCGTGGTGTACCCCCAGCTCGACGGCACCGACTGGCGGCCTTCGAACTTCACTCCGGACTTCAAGGGGCCCATGACCATCCGTCAGGGGCTCACGAGTTCGACGAACATGATCGCCATCCGTCTCGGTTGGGAGGAAGTCGGGATGGAGACCATCGCCCAGACGGCCCGTCGCATGGGAATCCAGACGGAGATCGAGCGATTCCCCTCCTCCACCATCGGGGCGGCGGAGGTCATTCCCATCCAGGTCGCCGAAGCCTACTCGGCGTTCCCCAACATGGGCACCAAGGTCCGCCCCTTCCCGATTCTCAGGGTGGAGGACTCCAGGGGCAACGTCGTCTGGGAGCCTCAACCCGAACGCACCGTCGTCCTCGACAGCCTGCCCACGCGTATCATGGTGGACATGCTGCAGGACGTGGTTCGTCGTGGGACCGGCTACACCGCCATCCGCGTCCGAGCCGGGCTGCCCTATGAAGTACCTGCAGCCGGAAAGACCGGGACGACGAACGACGGCACCGACGTATGGTTCAACGGCTTCACACCGAACCTCATCGCCACCGTCTGGTTCGGCATGGACAACCCACAGCCCATCTTCGAGCTGGGACCGGGTAAGCCCCAGGCGACGGGTGGTGGGCTGGCGGCTCCCGTGTGGGGGGAGTTCATGAGGCGAGTGTATGTCGGCGTCGAAGCCGATGAGGAGAACGGACAGGAAGAACAGCCTCCCCTTCTACCCGTTCCGAACCAATGGCCCGTCCCCGATGGGCTGAAGACCGTCCTCGTGGATCGCGAGACCGGCCTGCTCGCTTCGCGATGGTGCGCCGAAGAGGACCAGTACATCGAGTACTTCATCCCCGGCACCGAGCCCACCGAACTGTGCGACCGCTCGAGCCGACGTTTCCGCTTCCCCCGGATTCGCGGAAGGCTTCCAGGGGGTCGCTGATCGGGACCACCCGGAGGGCCCTCCGCCAGCCTCGCGTCACCCCCCACCGGCTCAGTTCGCTGGAAGCCGGGTTCGGGCCGCCACCACCGCCTCGTCGACTTTTTCCTTGATGTCACCCGCCAACTCGTCGAGCCGGTCTGCCGCCGTGCCCTGGAGTCGGCGCGCCGACTTCCTGAGCCGCTTGCGGGTCTTCTTCCCGGGCTGGGGCGCGGTGAGCATGGCGACCCCCGCTCCGATGATGGCTCCAAGAATCAACCCCGATACGAAGCTCACGGCCTCGCGTTCGCTCTCCGAACTCATCGCCCTGTCCTCCATGTCCAGGCTGGCGGTGCTTTTTGAACCGCCGCCAGGCGTACGTTCTTATGTATATTTGCAGCGGTAATCTAGCGACTCGGGAAGGCCACACGGGGGAGAGCCGATGAGCAGGAACGGAAGCGGTCCGAGGGAGATCGCCGTGCCGGTATCCGTCTTCGACGCCCTGCGGCACGAGTTGGAGGAGGCCGCCGGGATGCTCCAGACCGTCAGGGCCCTGCATCATGCCGGATATCAGGCAGGGCTCCATGCCGCCCAGTCGGTGAACCGCGAGGCCGGGGGCCAGGCCCTCTCGCTCTCCTCCACCGGTTTCTGGGGCCACCTTTCCGACTTCCTCTCCAAGCGCGGATGGGGCACGGTGAACCACCGGTCTCCCCACGCCGCCGTCGGAATCCTTCGGACCACGGACTGGGCAGAAGCCGAGACGGAGGAGACCTCACCCGATGCCGCTTGCAACTTCAGCGCCGGCTACCTCTCAGGTCTGTTTTCGCAGCTCGCCGGAGGCCCCGTCGCGGTCCTCGAGGTCTCGTGCCGGGCTCGCGGCGACGACGCGTGCGACTTCGCCTTCGGATCCGAGACCGCGATCCACGACCTTTACGGCCGCCTCCTCGACGGCGCCGATTTCGACAGCGCTCTCGCCGAGCTCTGACCCCTACGGTCCAAAGGATGTCACCTACGCGCGCCCTGGGCGTCGACTTCGGAGAGAGACGCATTGGCTTGGCCGTGAGTGATCCCACCAACACTCTGGCGACACCGCTGGAGACGCTCGTGCGGCGAGCCGGGAAACGCCCGCCCATCAAGCAGATGGCAGAGATCGCCTCGGAGCACGGGGTCGGCCAGATCGTCGTCGGCCTCCCGATCGCGCTGGACGGTAACGAGAACGAGTGGTGCGCGGAGGTGCGGGCCGTCGGCGGGAAGCTCGCCGAACGAATGGGTGTGCCCGTGGCTTTCATCGACGAGCGGATGACGTCGGTTCGGGCCGAGCGGGCCGTCCGCTCCGCGGGTCTCTCCAAGACGAACCGCGAGCAGAAGGGCCGCGTCGATGCCGCGGCGGCCCAGCTAATCCTCCAGGCGTGGCTCGACAATCCCGAGGTCGCGAGGTGACGACATGAAGACCGGGAACCGCAGAGTCCTCGGCGGCGTCCTCGTCGTGGGGGCCCTCATGGCGCTCCTCACCCTTCGGGGCCCCGGGGAACCGGTGACCGTCGTCATCCCGGCAGGATCCACCCTGCCCCAGGTGGCGTCCATTCTCGAGGACCACGACGTTGTGGGTAGCGCACGTCTCTTCCACGTATACGCGAGGGTGCGGCGGGCGGACCGACGGCTCAAGGCCGGGACGTACCAGTTGAAGACGGGGTCGTCCATGGCATCCGCCCTCCGCCGGATCACCCGCGGAGAGGTCGTCACGGTGGCGCTCTCCATCCCCGAGGGCTTCGCCATCTGGCAGATGGCTCCACGCATCGCCGAGGTCACGGGCATCCCCGACTCACTCGTGAAGGACTCGCTCCTCCAGCCGTCCATGGCCGACGCCGCCGGCGTACCCGGGCCGACACTCGAAGGGTACCTCTTTCCCGAGACCTACTTCTTCGCCGAGGGTGTCCCCCTCGGGGATGTCGTGGACGCGATGGTGGAGCGCTACAGGGAGGTCTGGACGCCGGAGCGCCGGGAGTTGCTCGAAGCCAGTGGACTCGACGAGAGGGAGTTGGTGGCGCTGGCGTCCATCATCCAGGCCGAAGCGCGGATCGTCGACGAAATGCCCCGAATCTCGGGTGTCTATCACAACCGCCTCGAGCAGGGGTGGCTTCTCCAGGCCGACCCCACCGTCCTCTATGCTCTCGGCGGATACCGGGCTCGGCTACTGTACGCCGCCATCGACTCGGTGGAGGACAACCCGTACAACACCTACGCCCACGGAGGCATCCCGCCGGGGGCAATCGGCTCACCGGGGGAGCTCGCCATCGACGCCGCGTTGAGCCCCGAAGAGCACGACTTCATGTTCTTCGTGGCACGCCCGGACGGGTCCCACGCCTTCACACGCTCCCTTTCGGAGCACAACAGCGCGAAAGAAGAGGCCCAGGCCGGTCGGGATTGATGGTCGCGACTTCGGCCTCTCGATGACGACCTCGGGGCTATCGGCCTCGGGGCTATCGGCCCGCCTGCGCCTCATCGTCATCACCGACGAGGCGATGGCTCGCCCTCGACGCGTGCTCGACGTGGTCGGCTCTGCCGTGGCTGCCGGCGCCCCCGCGATCCAACTCCGAGCAAAAGGTGCATCGGCACGGGAGCTCTACGCCGCGGGCCTCGAGCTCCTGCCGGTGGTGCGGGACGCAGGCGCCCTCTTCTTCGTGAACGACCGAGTCGACGTGGCCCTGGCCCTCGGTGCGGATGGAGTGCACGTGGGTCCTGAGGATCTGCCGGTGGTGGCAGTCCGGCGAGCGGCCCAGGCCGTGGGGCGCTCGGGTCCGGGGCAGGAGCCCGGCAAGGGCCGGCCCTTCCTCATCGGCGCCTCCACCGACGACCCGGCTACCGCCCGGCGACTCGTCACGGACGGAGCCGACTACATCGGGTGCGGAACCGTCTTCACCACCACCACCAAGGTCGACGCCGGCGGTGCCATCGGCGTCGATGGGCTGCAACGAGTCGTGGAGGCCGTGCATGTGCCGGTGGTGGGCATTGGGGGCATCGACGCGGCACGCTCGACACAGGTCGCCGCGGGAAGCGGTGCCGCGGGTGTGGCGGTGGTCGGAGCGGTCATGGGCGCGGCGGACGTCGATGACGCAGTGAGATCCCTCCTGAGGCCCTGGATGGGCTGATGCCCTCCAGGACCCCAGGGTAGCCACCGTGCGGAACCACCCTCGGGAGGCGCGCGGGGCGCAACCCACGGAGCGGCGCCCCGAACTACGGCCAGGGCAGCGGGATCTGGATGACGCCGGTCCGGAGAGCCGGTACTTCGCCCATGTTCAGGTAGCGTTGGATGTCCCGTGCGGCCCGGGCACGGTGGGCCAGATACCCGGCGTCCGCCGGCGACGGAGGATCTCCGGCGAGACGCTCGCCCACACGCTGCAGCCATAGTTGGGCCCCGTCCCGGACCTCCGAGGTGGCGTTCTCGTCGATGGCCAGGGTGAAGAGTCCGTCGAGGACGGACCGTTCGGCAGCCCTACTGTAGAGCCCCGGGGATCCGGCACGGCTCCCGGAAGCACCCCAGGTGCCGTCGACCAGCGCCCCCATGACCTCGTCCAGGGAAGGCTGGCCGGCGTCGAGTCCGTTGAGAGCCACGACGCGCGCCATCCGCTCCCGGGAGAAGAGGTTGTCCACGACCTCCTGGGCGAAGGACCGAGCGACGGCGTAGGGGTCGAACGCCGCCCCCGCCGGGGATTCGATCCAGAGAGCATGGGAGCCAACCGCCGGCGGAAGGGCCACGCCCGCAGGATTCACCCAGCCAGCCGGCTCCCTGTATCCGGGCGGCGGCGGCGGGATGAGCCCCGGGATGTGCTCCGGGACGGCGAGCTCACCCGGCGAAAGGACGTCCACGATGCGCTCCAGAGCGCGCCGCTGCTCCGCCGCAGGGATGGGCTCGGTGGGATCCTGTCCGTCCCCTCGTAGGGCGTAGCGGTAGTGCAGCCCTCCCACGTACTTCACCAGACCCTCCATGGCGTAGCGGTGGTGCAGGTACACGTGGGCGAACCTGGCGTTGAGCCACGACAAGGGCTCTCCCGGTCGTACCGCCGCCTCGTCGAAGTGGCGGAGAGCTGTCCGTCGCACGGCCAGGGCGTTGTCCAGGGACTGGAACATGGTGGCGCCGTCCACCCAGCGACTCACCTCGGGATACGAGTTCGACACCTGCCCGTCAGCCATGGAGAGGTGGCCGCGGTCGAGGGCTTCCTGAACGATCGCCGCGAGCCCTTCCGCCTCTGCCTCCGGAGTCGGGAACCATGTGTAGGCGTAGCGGACGCTCAGGGTGTCGCTCCACCCTCCGCTGTTGCGGTACGCATCCGAGACATCGAGGCGCCCCTGTCCGTCGACGCCGATACGCGGGAAGGGGTAGTCCATGACCGAGGTGCGGCCCTGGGCCGCCGCGATGAAGTTGTGGGGAAAGCCCAGCGTGTGACCCACCTCGTGGGCGGCGAGTTGGCGACGCCGAGCCATGGTGAACTCCTCGGCGTCGAGCTGGGGCTCCATGCCCATGGCGTCGTACACCGGCATGAGCCCCATGTAGAGGTTGAAATCGGTGTGGGACCGATGGGAGTCCATTCGGGGCATTCCCACGAGGAGCTCTCCGGTGCGCGGGTCTTGTCGCCCACCGCCGGTGGAGGGCCCGGGCACGCTGCGGTTCACCAGTTGCACCACCGAGTACCGGACATCCATAGGGTCGACGCCCTCGGGGAGGTCGCGGACCTGCACTGCGTTGCGCCACCCCGCAGCCTCGAAGATCTCGGTCCACCACGCGATGCCCTCCCGATACGCCGTCCGATAGGGCTCGGGTGTGGCTCGATCCAGGTGCAGGACGATGGGCTTCACCGGCTCGACGAGCTCGCCGCGCAGATAGGCCGCCGGGTCGGAAGGCTCCAGTCGCCAGCGAGAGGTGAGACGAATGCGGTAGTCGCCGTCGAAGCCCTGGGAATAGTCGTGGATGACCGTGGCGCCATTCCCCGTGCGGGGATCGAAGACCCGTCCCGGCATGGGCTCTTCGGGCAGAGCCATGAAGGAGTGGTGCTGCTCGAAGGTGATGGCCCGGCCATCGGGAGCGTGACGGGCCAGCTCGGGGTGGAGAGCGTCGGAGGCGAAGGTCAGGACCGTCCGGATCTCGGTGTTCTCGGGAAAGGCGCCGGTGCGGGAAGCGTCGACATACGCCTTGTCCCGCTCGAGCTGAACGGCGCCGAGACCCGCGTTCCGGATGGTGCCTCGGATGTCCGCCGCGTCGCTGAGGAGGAAGTCGGTGGCGTCGACCACCAGGCTGCCCCCGGCTTCGCTCTCGATGTCCATCGTGGCCAGGACGGACACCGGGAAGGCCCGCTCGACCCCCTCCACTTGCCCCGGATCACCCGACGCGGCCGTCATGGTCACGTTGGGCGCCACCATCACCACCTTCGGACCGTGGCGCTCGAAGCGCACCACCACCTCGTCTACTCCTGAGCCCGCGTCGAGCCCGAAGACGCGCGCCGAGCCGAGTCCGGTGGCGAGTGCGTTGAGGTAGAGGACGTCCTGATCGAGGCCCGGAAGCTGGAGAAGGACGCGACCCGTGGACTCTTCGAGGGTCACGGGCATGAAGGGCGCCTGGGCGACGGCGCTGTGCGGGACGAACGCGGCGACGCAGAGGGAGAGGACGAGGAGGCGGACCAGCGGTGCCACCGCGCGAACGTCGGAGTGGGTCATGGCAGTGCGGTGCATGGTGTCGGATTCGGCGGCCACGGTAGATCGACCCCCCGCGGCGGGCAAGCCGGCCCCAGGTTCAGGACGAGATTGAGATCTCCCACCTCAGGAGCTACACAGTCCGGAAGTCGGGCCGGCGACAAGACATCCGTCCTGGCAACGGATCGTGTCACGAATCCGAGCCGCCGATCGTCTCCTGATGCACCGACGCGTCGTCGTCGGTCGTGTCTCACCCGGATCGACGGGACTCCGTCGGAGGGCTGCATGAGGACGTTTCCGGAAGCGTCTGCAAGGCAAGCCCGCGCCTTGTCGCTGTCTCTTTTCATCGTGATGGCCGGCGCTGCCGCCTGTGGTTCGAGCCTCACGGACCTCGACGGAACGTGCGTGGCCGTGGTGAACATCGACGGCGTCTTCCTCACGTCGGAGGGTGGTGTCCTGCCGGCGGACTCGGTGGGGGATGAGCACCTCTCCATCACCCGGAACACGGGGTGTCTGGACCAGGGGCAACCGGCAGACCCCCTCGGTCCCGGCGAGTCGAACTTCCTGGAGGTGGGCACGGCCCTCCATCGCATCCCGGGCTTCGCTCACACGGAGCGCCTGGCCTACCGTATCGGGACGGGCGAATGGTTGACACTGACGTCCCTCGACGGCTACGCGGACATCACGCTCTCCGTGGGCGAAGAGATCCTGGTGCCGGGCAGCGTGCTCCGTGTCATGCTGTCACGCATCGTGTACGACTCGCGCTGCCCCGCCGACGTGACGTGTGTCTGGGAGGGCGACACCGAAGTCGAGATCGGACTGACCCTGGGTACCGGCCCGACCGTGCCCCGATCCCTGCATCTGAACGAGGACGTCGGGCCCACCTCCGTCGAGCACGGCGGCTTCACCATCCGACTCGTGTCCGTGGCTCCGGCCGCCCGATCCAGCGGGCCCATCCCCGCGGACGAGTACCGCGTGAGACTGCTGGTGGAGGGCCCCTAACGTCGTTGCCGTGGTCGAGGCAGGGGAGCCGGCACGCGGTCAGGTCCTCCCCCCCGCCTTCGGTCTACAACCCGCCGGCCTCCAGGAAGCGCTCGATCTCCTCGGCCCGCACATGGAAATCCCCGAGGGCGTTTCCGCCATCGGGTCCGTGCCAGTCCGAGCCGCCGGTCATGAGAAGTCCGGCGCTCCGGCAGATGGACTCGAAGCGCAGGACTTCCGAGCGCCGGTTGCGGGGACGGTACACCTCCAGCCCTCTCAGGCCGGCCTCCAGCAGTCCGGGTAGCAGTGTGTCCACCAACTCCCCGGGCGGGTGCGCCCAGATGGGGATGCCGCCACCGGCGAGGACCACGTCCACGGCCTCGGCCGGCTCGAGCAGGTGCGTCGGCACGAAGGCAGGGCCGTCGTCACCGATGAGGTCGTCGAACGCGTGGTAGATGGACGTCACGTGCCCCCCGTCCACGAGGGCCTGGGCCAGATGGGGTCGACCGATGACCACCCCATCGGGCCCCGCGGCCGCCTCCACGTCCTCGAACGGCACCTCGATCCCGTCGTCGGCGAGGAGCGCCAGCATCTCCTTCATCCGTTCGACCCTCCGCGCGCCGGCACGCTCGGAATGGGCGACGATGGCCTCGGACACGGGATCGATGAAGTAGCCCAGGATGTGGATGTCGTCTCGATGGAAGGTGGACGACACCTCGATGCCGGGAATCACCTCGATGCGAAGCGCCGCTGCCGCTTCCTGGGCTATGGGCACCGCCGCCGCCGTGTCATGATCCGTGATGGAGATGACGTCCAGTCCGCCCTCCGCGGCCCCCCGCACGACGGCCCCGGGCGACCAGAAGCCGTCCGAGGCCGTGGTGTGCATGTGGAGGTCGAGCCTCACGCGGTATCCGCTCCGGCGGCCGGCGGCTGACCACGGCCGAACGCCCACCGCCTTGCCTCCTCGAAGTCGTAGAAGACCGCGACGTCCATGACTTCACCGCGTTCCACGGTACCGCCGAGCATCCGACCGACACCGTAGTCCAGCGTCTTGCCCGCCACCATTGCGACGCGATACCCGGTCGCGCCCGCGCGGGCCTGGCGACTGATCATGACGAGGCGGGACAGTTCGGCCCGGCTCATTTCGCCGAACCCCTCGGTCTCCCGCATGTCCCACACCGAAGGGAGATTCAAGTGGAAGTCCGGGTGGCCGGTCAGCTCGGCGATGATCTCCGTGAAGAGCTGCTCGGTAGCTCGACCGCGCAAGGATACCACGGCTCCGTGTCCATCGACATGAAGCGTGTACTCCGACGGGGCACCCTCAGTCTTCGACATCCTCCGCGAAGACGACCGCCGAAGCGGGGATCTCGGCCGGGGGCTCTTTGCCCGCGTACTCGGTGAGAAGGGTGACATTGTCGCGCTCGACCTTCAGCACGCCACCAGCGACGTGGAAGCTGTCGCTGCCCCCGCCGGGACGATCCACGTTGAGCTCGCCGGCACCCAGGAGCGCGAGCATGGGCGCGTGACCCGGGAGAACGCCGACCTGGCCATCCCAGGCCGGCGCCACCAGAGCAGAGGCCTCACCCTGGAAGACGATCTTTTCGGGCGAGACCACGCGAACGTTCAGGGCCATGACGGCCTACCCTTCCTTCTCGAGGCGCTCGGCCTCGGCCACCACCTCGTCGATGCCGCCCTGCATGTAGAAGGCCTGCTCCGGGAGATGGTCGAATTCGCCAGCGGCGACGCGCTCGAAGGACTCGATGGTGTCCTCGAGCTTCACGTACTTGCCGCTGATGCCGGTGAACTGCTCGGCGACGAAGAACGGCTGGGAGAGGAAGCGGGCGATCCGCCGGGCACGGCCGACGATGATCTTGTCCTCCTCGGTGAGCTCGTCCATGCCGAGAATGGCGATGATGTCCTGAAGATCCTTGTAGCGCTGCAGGATCGCCTGCACCTCGGTGGCCACCTTGTAGTGCCGCTCGCCGACGAACTGGGGATCCATGATCCGGGACGTCGAGTCGAGGGGATCCACCGCCGGGTAGATGCCCTGCTCCGCGATGGAGCGGGACAGAACCGTCGTGGCGTCCAGGTGGGTGAACGCCGTCGCAGGCGCCGGATCGGTGAGGTCGTCGGCCGGCACGTAGATCGCCTGCACCGACGTGATGGAGCCCGACGCCGTCGACGTGATACGCTCCTGGAGCTCACCCATCTCCGTGCCCAGCGTCGGCTGATATCCCACGGCGGAGGGCATGCGGCCGAGAAGCGCCGACACCTCCGAACCCGCCTGCGTGAAACGGAAGATGTTGTCGACGAAGAGGAGCACGTCCTGGCCCTCCACGTCGCGGAAGTACTCGGCCATGGTCAGACCGGAGAGACCGACGCGGAGACGGGCTCCCGGCGGCTCGTTCATCTGGCCGTAGACCAGGGAGGTGGACTCGAGGACGCCCGACTCCTTCATCTCCAGCCAGAGGTCATTGCCCTCACGCGTCCGCTCACCCACACCGCAGAACACGGACTTGCCGCCGTGCTCCATGGCGATGTTGTTGATGAGCTCCATGATGATGACGGTCTTGCCCACTCCGGCGCCGCCGAAGAGACCCGTCTTACCACCCTTCACGTACGGAGCGAGGAGGTCCACGACCTTGATGCCCGTCTCGAAGATCTCGGTCTTGGGCTCGAGCTGGTCGAACTTCGGCGCCATCCGGTGGATGGGCCAACGCTCGAGCTCGGCGCCCTCGCCACCCACGGGCCCCTGCTCGTCCACGGGCTCGCCGAGGACGTTGAGGATGCGGCCCAGGGCAGGATCGCCCACGGGGACGGAGATGGAGGCACCGGTGTCTTCGACGTCCATGCCTCGCGTCACACCGTCGGTGGACGACATGGAGACGGCGCGGACCTGGCCTCGGCCGATGTGCTGCTGCACCTCGGCGACGAGCTCGATCTCCTGGCCCGCCTCGTTCTTCGTCTTGAGGCGCAGTGCGTTGTAGATGTCGGGGAGATGGGCGTCGTCGAACTCCACGTCGAGAACGGGTCCGATGACCTGAACGACTCTTCCGATATTATCAGCCATGTCTCTGTATCCCTACTCGAGGGCGGCGGAGCCACCGACGATCTCGGCGATCTCCTGCGTGATCTGGGCCTGACGAGCCCGGTTATATGTCCTGGTGAGGTGCTCGAGCACGTCACCGGCGTTGTCGGTGGCGCTCTTCATCGCAGACCGCCGCGCACCCTGCTCGGCAGCTGCGTTCTCCACCAACGCCGTGTACACGGCGTTGCGGATGTATGCGGGAAGGATCCTCTCGAGGATCATGTCGCCGCTGGGCGACAGGATGAAGGTGTCCGCTGAGGGAGCCTCCGGATCACCTTCGATAGGGAGCAGCTGCGCCGTGTGCGGCGGCGTGCTCATGGCCGAGACGAACTTCGAGCTCACGAGATAGACCGCGTCGATCTCACCCGCCTCGAACTTGTCCCGGATGGGTCCCACGAGGGACTCGGCGTCCTCGACGGTGGGGGCATCCCCGATGTCGGTGCGCTTCGTCTCCATCGGTTCGCCGCGGAAGCGGAAGTAGGCCACTGCCTTCTTTCCGGCGATGTGGAGCTCGGTGGCGATCCCTTGCCCCCGAAGGTCGTCCATGAGCGTTCGGGCCTGCTTGATGAGGTTCGAGTTGAACCCACCGCAGAGTCCGCGATTCGCCGTGAGGAGCAGGACCGCCGCCCGCTCGACTTTCTCCGGGCGGCGGAGGATGGGATACCGCTCCGACAGCGCCGGTGAGTAGAGCCCCTGAACGATCTCGTTGAGGGCGTCGGCGTACGGGCGGGCCGCATACACACGGTCCGTCGCGCGTTTGAGCTTCGACGTTGCCACCAGTTCCATCGTACGCGTGATCTGCCGCGTGTTCTCCACCGACTTGATCCTGCGCTTTACGTCGCGAGCGCCTGCCACGTCTCTTCCTCTCTCTTTCTAGGCGAGTGCGATAGGCTCAGGCCGTCGCGCCAGCGGGCGCGGCCTTCTCGTGCTCGGCGGCGAAGGTGGCGTTGTACCCCTCGATGGCCGAGGTAAGGCGCGCCGTGAGCTCGTCTTCGAGCTTGCCGGAGGTCCGGATCTCGTCGAGGACGTCCTGGTGCTTGGCCTGCATCGTCTCGTGGAAGCCCAGCTCCCACTCCCGCATGAGCTCGATGTCGATGTCATCCAGGAAGCCGTTGGTCACCGCGTAGATGACGGCCACCTGATTTTCGACCTTCATGGGCTGGTACTGGGGCTGCTTGAGGATCTCCACCGTCCGGGCACCCCGGGCGAGCTGCCGCTGCGTGGCGGCGTCGAGGTCCGAGCCGAACTGGGCGAAGGCCTCCAGCTCACGGTACTGGGCCAAGTCGAGGCGGAGACGCCCGGCGACCTTCTTCATCGCCTTGATCTGCGCCGCGCCACCCACGCGGGAGACGGAAATTCCGACGTTCACCGCCGGCCGTACACCCGAGAAGAAGAGGTCCGGCTCCAGGAAGATCTGACCGTCGGTGATGGAGATGACGTTCGTCGGGATGTACGCCGAGACGTCACCACCCTGGGTCTCGATGATGGGCAGCGCCGTGAGCGATCCACCGCCCAACTCGTCGGACAGCTTGGAGGCGCGCTCGAGGAGGCGGGAGTGGAGGTAGAAGACGTCGCCCGGGTACGCCTCGCGGCCCGGAGGCCGGCGAAGGACCAGGGAGAGCTGACGGTACGCTTGGGCCTGCTTCGAGAGATCATCGTAGACGACCAGCGTGTGCTTGCCCTGCCACATGAAATGCTCGGCCAGAGCCGTCGCGGAGTACGGCGCGATGTACTGCATGGGTGCCGGGTCGGACGCGTTGGCCGCCACGACGATGGTGTAGTCCATGGCGCCGTGCTCACGGAGCGTCTCGACCACGCCTCGGACCTTACCGGCCCGCTGACCGATGGCGCAGTAGATGCAGATGACGTCGGTGTTCTTCTGGTTGATGATCGTGTCGATGGCGACGGCGGTCTTACCCGTGCCGCGGTCGCCGATGATGAGCTCGCGCTGACCGCGGCCCACGGGGATCATGGAGTCGATGGCCTTGATGCCCGTCTGGAGCGGCTCGCCGACGGGCTGCCGCTTGACGATGCCCGGCGCGACGATGTCGATCTGGCGGGTGTCCTCGATCTCGATGGCGCCCTTTCCGTCCTGCGGGTCACCGAGAGGATCGACCACCCGGCCCAGGTAGCCGGCACCGACGCCCACGGAGAGCACCTGCCCGGTACGGCGAACCTGGTCGCCCTCGTGGAGGCTCGTCCAGTCACCCATGATGACCGCGCCGATGTTGTCCTCTTCGAGGTTGAGTGCGAGGGCGGTGACGCTGTCGCCGCTCTCCGAGGAGGTGATCTCGAGCATCTCCGAGGCCATGGCTTTGGTGAGCCCGTAGATGCGGGCGATACCGTCCTTCACCTCGAGAACCTCGCCGATCTCCTCGGCTTTGAGCTCGTCCTCGTAACGGTCGATCTCTTTGAGGAGGACGTCCTTGATCTCGCTGGCGCGGAGCTGGGAGTCGTTGGCCATCTTCTATTTCGTCCTAATGAGTGATGTCGGCGGCGAGGAGCCGGCGGCGCATGCCGTCGAGCTTCCGTCGTACCGAGCCGTCATAGATCGTGTCACCTGTACGCACGACGATTCCGCCGATGATTTCCGGGCGTACCCGGATGTGGGGAATCGCCTTCTTGCCGAGGGCGGCCGACAACTTGTCGGCGATCACCTCACGGGTAGCGTCGTCCACCGGACGAGCCACTGATACCTGCACATGCTCGCGTCCCATGCGCTCGTCCAGCAGCGCGTGATACTGGGTCGCGATCCCCCTGAGCAGGCGCTGCCGGCGCTTGTCGATGGTCACCAGCATGAAGTTCACCACGTGCTTCGGCAGCTTGTCGCCGAAGACCTTCCTCACGAGGTCCTTCTTGTCGTCGTCGTCGATCCGGGGCGTCTGGAGAAACACGCGGAACTCCCGGTTCTCGTCGATCACCCGGGCCACCGTCTCGATGGCCTCGCCGTAGTCCTCGACGGCGTCGTTGCGGTCGGCGAGCTCGAAGAGCGTCTCCGCGTAGTTCCGTGCGACCGTCTCGTCTCTCACGACCGGATTCCGTCCGTGGTGTTCATGTCACCCAGATACCGCTCGACGAGCTGACGATCCTGCTCCTGATCGAGCTTCTCCTGGAGGAGTCGCGAAGCCGCCGCCAGGGCGAGCTCAACCGACTCCTTGCGAAGGGCCTCGATGGCCTGGTCGCGCTCGCGTTCGATCTCCTGCCGGGCACGCTCGACGATGGACTGGGCTTCCGTCCGCGCCTTCTCCTCGATCTCCCTCCGCACTTCCTCGCCGGCGGCCTTGCCCTCGGCGATGAGCTCACTGGACTGACGCCGGGCGTCGGCCAACTGGGCCTTGTGCTCCTGCAGGAGACGGGCGGCCTCCGCGTTCTGCGCAGCCGCCTCGTCCAGTGCCGACTGGATGCCCTTCTCCCGCGCCTCGACGGCGCCCAGGATCGGGCCCCAGGCGTACTTGCCCAGGATGAAGACGAGCACGCCGAACACGATGAGCGTCCAGACGCTCAGCCCCGTGTTGATGTCATACAGACCGCCGTCCCCGCCCCCACCCTGCGCCCAAAGCACCTCAGGCAGCAGAGCGGACAAAGCCAGCAGGCCCGCTGTAATCCGACTCGCTCTCATGATCTCTCCGTAGTTCCTCTTTCGCTCGGACCGGTCAATCCAACCGGCCCGCACCCCTTGCCCGCCTCACCCTCCTGCCCCCTTCAGCGCGAAGGGCTCGCAGGCGTCGCGAGGCGCGTCGCTCCCAAGGCGGGTCGACGACAGCGTAGCAACGCTACGCCGAGGAGAACCCAACGCCGGGAGCGGCGTGTATCGCGGCGCCTAGAAGAACTTGAAGAGGATGGTGATGACGAGCCCGAACAGCGCAGCACCCTCGATGAGCGCGGCGAGAATGATGCCGGCCGTCTGGATGGTCGCGGCAGCCTCGGGCTGACGGGCGATACCCTGGGCAACGCCGTTGCCGATCTGTCCGATTCCGATGCCGGCGCCGATGACCGCGAGTCCGATGCCGATACCGGCTCCGAGGAGGTCGAGACCACCGGAGGCGGCAGCCGCATCCTGAGCGATGGCGAGCATTCCGTAGAGCATGTGCTTTCCTTGGAAATTGTCGTCTTACGACGGGTTGAAAAATCTCTGTGTGAACTGCTAGTGCGCGTGGCGAATCAGCCCGATGAAGACCGCAGTCAGCATCGCGAAGATGTACGCCTGGAGGAACGCCACGAAGACCTCCAGAATCATGATGCCGGAGACCATCGCCAGGGACGCGACGGTAACGCCGCCCGTGATGATGGCGCTGCCTCCAGCGAACATGAAAATGAGCCCCAACAGGGACAGGACGAGCGTGTGCCCCGCCATCATGTTCGCGAACAGTCGGATCATGAGGGCGAAGGGCTTCGTCAGCTTACCGAGGAACTCCACCGGCGTGAGGATGACGAGCATGATGGCCGTGCCGACGGGGTTGAGCCCCTTCGGCGCGTAGAAGATGGTGCCCATGTAGCCCTGGAATCCCAACGCCCGCATTCCCGAGATCTCGGTGACGACGAACGTCACGAGAGCCAGGGCACCCGTGACCATGAAGTTGCCCGTGGCTGTCGCGCCGAACGGCACCAACCCCAGCAAGTTCATGAAGAGGATGAAGAAAAAGAGGGTAAGGATATACCCCGTATACGCATCCGCTCCGTGGCCGATGTTGCGGCGCACAACCTCGTCCCGGAAGTAGATCACCATCGCCTCGATGGCGTTGGCGGCTCCGGTGGGAGCACGGTCCTGATACTTCTTCCGCATCGCCATGCCGATGGGCACGAATATGACGAGGCAGATAATGGCCGCGAGAAGCATGAAAACGACGTGCTTCGTCGGCGAGAGGTCGACGGTCAACGGACCCAGCTGCACCGGATCGAAGTGGGGAAAATAGATCTTCAGTTCGCCGAACGGGGTAACCGCGTCCCAGTAGTCCGCATCGAGAAGGTGATGGGTCAGCATCCCCTGGAGGTCGGGCTGGCCACCATCGGCCCCACCACTCTCCTGGACGCCCTGGGCGCCACCCTGCATCATCGCCAGAAGGCTCATCTATGCTTCAACCGTTTCGGCTTGCGTCAGTGCCCCGGAGCCGTCTTTGAAGTAGAGGGGCTCGAGGAGCAGGAGTCCGAAGAAAAAGCCCGCGAGGGCGAGTAGCATGGGCACGGCGCCGTCCATCTGCGACCGGATCACCACGAAAGCAGCGACGGCCACGACGGCCATGCGGAGGAGGGTTCCCCCGATCCAGGCGGCCAGGAAGGCATTGGGTTCGTCGCGGGACCGATGGAGGCCCCAGAAAGCGATGGCCTGGACGGGCAGCGTGATGGCGGCCGCCAGGAGGACACCCGATCGACCGGCAGGGTCCAGCACCAGCCAGAGAGCGCCGACCGTCACGCCGATGCCTGCCGCACCGGTCGCCGCGTATTTGAGGGAGGGACTCATCGTCAGGTGTTCTTCGTGGGCGGTTCGTCCCGCTCACGAGGTTCGATCACGATGTGGTAGTAGAGGCTGTAGAATCCGGCGGCGCCGCCGACGAACGCTCCAACAATCATGAGAATCGGGGCCGTGCCGATCTTCGAATCGACCCACGCTCCGACACCCAGAAACAGCAGAACCGAAAGTGCCCAGGTGAGTCCGAACCCGAGGAAGTGGCTGGACGCCCGCATCATCTCGCGGTGCCCGTCCGATCCCTTCGAATCGTCGTCGACCAAGGCCGTGCTCCTCGACTCAGCAGGCCGATGTCCCATTCGCGACACCGCAGCCCGCGTAGCCTGCTTAAGGTAGCCCTTGTGAAAAAAAGCGCAAGCGGACGACGGCGCTGATTTTCGGGGCTTTCCGGGCGGTTGGGGGTGCGATTCGCGGGGGTGCTCCAGAGGGGACCGCTGACGTCTCCGGCAGGGTAGGCTCGACCGCGCGCTCCGCGCATCGGAACGGTGCCCGTGAGACCGAGGCACGGGCCCCCGGGGGCCTACGGGATCGGGCACCCGTGGGCCGCTACCCTGGTATCGGCGACGCTTGACGGTCGACCGCTCGCGCTCGATCTTCGCCACCTTCTCCCTGCCTCGTCGGCGAGGACCCGTCGGTACGGGCACGGGTAAGGAGCGACGACCAAAGATCGGGAGCCCACACGGGGCTCTCGAATCGACATCCATATGAAGCGGACGCGTGCTCCGGCCGGCGCCCCGCGACGGTAGGGACCGTGCCACTACAACAGTTGCGTCGCGTGACTGGTCGTACGGGAAGGTGTCCCTTCCATTCGGAGAGTGAATGACGACGACGGACGAAGCGACGGTCACCGACGAAGCGCCTCCTGGCGACGTCGATGTCCAACTCCTGGAGCGCGCGTCGGACGTCTCGGCGGCTATGCGGCGAGAGGTCGAGAAGAAGATCGTCGGCCAGCGTGAGGTGGTGGACGAGATGCTCGTGGCCCTCCTCGCAAACGGTCACGCTCTCCTCGTCGGCGTGCCCGGCCTGGCGAAGACCCTCCTGGTGCAAACCTTGGCCGAGGCCCTCGACCTGGAATTCAGCCGCATCCAGTTCACGCCTGACCTCATGCCCACGGACATCACCGGTACCGAGGTCATCGAAGAGGACCGGACCACGGGGAAACGGGTGTTCCGCTTCGTGAAGGGGCCCATTTTCGCCAACATCGTCCTCGCCGACGAGATCAACCGGACGCCGCCCAAGACCCAGGCTGCCCTTCTGGAGGCAATGCAGGAGCGTGCGGTGACGGCTGCGGGCGATACCTACGTGCTTCCCCCGCCCTTCTTCGTGCTCGCCACCCAGAACCCCATCGAGCAGGAGGGCACCTACCCGCTCCCCGAGGCGCAGCTCGACCGCTTCATGCTCGAGCTTCCCATCTACTATCCGTCGCGTAACGAGGAAGAGGAAGTGGCGATGCGGACCACCGGCGAAGAACAGGCCCAGGTCCACCCCGTCGTATCGGCCACAGAGCTCATCGACCTCCAGCGCCTCGTGCGCCGCATTCCGGCGCCCCCGTCGCTGGTGTCATTCGCGGTTCAGATGGCCCGAGCCACCCGACCGGGTGACGAAGCGGCTTCCGTGACGGCCAACTACGTTTCCTGGGGGGCCGGGCCCCGGGCGTCCCAGTATCTGGTGCTGGGCGCGAAGGCCAGAGCAGCATCGCGCGGGGCCGCCATTCCGTCTTATGATGATGTACGTGCGGTGGCGCCGGCGGTTCTGGCCCACCGACTCGTCCTCAATTTCGAGGCCGAGGCCGACGGGCGCAGCACGCGGGACGTGATCGCGGAGCTCCTCCAGGAGAGCCAGGGTTGGACATAAGTCGAAGTACCCGGGTGGGATCTCACCCACCGGACTCCAACGACAGCACCGACGTGGGCACTCAGGACCCACCGAGTAGAAACGGCGACAGGTTGGTGCGGCCATGATTCTGGCTGCCGCCACCGTCGCCCTCCTTCTCTTGCTATCCGCCGTTGTCACCGCAGTCTACGATGCGGTCTTCCAGATCGGCCCGTCGCACCTCCGCACCCTGGAAGAAGAGGGGTTCGACGGCGCCAAGCGCCTCCGGGAAGTCCGGGACCTCGAGCACGACGTGGGCGCGTCGGTTCGGGTGGTCACCCACGTCCTCGACCTCTCGGCCCTGGCCATCATCGCCCTGACGGGGGTTTCCACGTGGGGGGTGGCCGGACCCGTCCCCAGCACGATCATCGGCGTGATCATCGTCCTCGCCGTGGCCGACATCATCCCCCACCTCATCGCGGCTCGACGGCCGGTGCGCCTGGCGTTGACCCTCGCTCCCGTCCTGCTGTCGGTGGAGCGATTGGCCCGGCCCTTCACAGCCCCCGTGGCGAAGCTCGAGGACCGGATCGGGGGAGACACCGACTCGGTGAACGACGAACACCGCGAGCTGAGGGAGATCCAGGAGATCGGCGAAGAGGAGGGCGTCCTCGAAGCGTCGGAGAACCTCCTCGTGGAGCGAGCCTTCCGCCTGGACGAACTCACCGCGTGGGACGTGATGGTGCCCCGGGTCGACATTTTCGCCTGGCCCGAGGACCGTACGCTACGGGAGATCGTCGATGAGCTGGCCGCGGTCCCCTACAGTCGGGTGCCCGTCTACCGGGAGTCGGTGGACGACGTGACCGGTGTCGTTTACGTAAGGGAGGCGTACACGCGTGTAGCCAAGGGCGGACTGGACGTGACGCTGGGGGAGCTCGCCAAGGAGCCGTTCTTCGTCCCCGGGTCCCTCTCCCTGACCCAGCTGCTCCGTGGCTTTCAGGCTCGGCGGATCCACATGGGAATCGTCGCCGACGAGTTTGGTGGAACCGACGGACTGGTGACCCTCGAGGATGTCCTGGAGGAACTGGTGGGCGAGATCGTCGATGAGACCGACGTGGAGCAAGAGGCCATAGTCCGTGTGGGCGACGATGTCGTCGTCTGCGACGCTGCCGTCGACCTGAGGGACCTGGACGAGGCGCTCGGCGTCTCCCTCCGGCAGGGTGAGCACCGGTCGCTGAACGGCTTCATTCTCGACGAGCTCGGCCACGTCCCCGACAAGGGGGAGCGCTTCGAGACCGAGGGCGTCCAGATCGAGGTCATCGAGGCCACGGAGACTCAGGTGAGACGCGCGCGTCTGACCCGTCTTGCCGAACGCGTGGAGGGCAGCGCGTGAGACGTCGGCGGGTGCCCCAATGATCGTGCCCTTCAACGGGAAGACGCCCACCATCCACCCCTCGGCCTTCGTGGCACCCACCGCCGTCCTCATCGGCGACGTGACCGTGGGCGAGGACGCGAGCATCTGGTTTGGAGCCGTCCTCCGTGGCGACGACCCCGACAACGGGATCGTCGTCGGTCGCCGGACGAGCGTTCAGGACAACTGCGTCGTTCACGTCGGGCGGTGGGGTCCGACGCTCATCGGAGAGGACTGCACCATCGGCCACGGCGCCAAGTTCGAGAGTTGCACCATCGGCGATCGTACGGTGGTGGGGATGAACGCGGTGATCCTCCAGGGAGCGACCATCGGCACCGAGTGCCTCCTGGGCGCCAACACCGTCGTACTGGAGAACCGTGAGATCCCGACACGTAGCCTGGTAGCCGGTGTTCCGGGGACGGTGAAGAAGACGCTCGAAGGATCGGCAGCGGATTGGATCGAAGGTGGGGGCACCCACTACGTGGAGTTGTCACGCCACTATCTGCGCGAGGGCATCGGAAGGGTCGAGTGACCGAGGAAGGCAGGCGGGACGGCCACGGCGAAGGAGCTCAGGGAGACTCCGCCCAGGAAGGTGCCGGCCCGGCAAGCGAGGGAGAGACCTTCTATTGCGACCTGTGCGGCAACGAGATGCTGAACCTCCATTGCAAGCTCATCTGTGAGCGTTGCGGCTACAAACGGGATTGTTCGGACCCCTGAACTCGTCTTCTGGCCTGACCGGCGCCCCCGGCCTATCCTGGGGCGCCGATCGACCGTCTCGTCCATCCCTGTCCCCGAACCCGAGGGAGATCTGAGCCCCATGTCACGCTTTCGCCCCGTCGGGCTCTCTCTCTCGGCCTCCATTCCCGCGGTCCTGGGTCTGTGCGCCCTTTCCCTGACGACGGCTGCCTCGTCGTTGCTCGCAGCAGCGCCGAGAGCACCGCAGGCAGCCCCGCAGGTAGCCGTGCGCGCGGACCTCATCGACTACGGAAGCGGGGCCTTCCCCATGACGGCAGACGATCGGCTCACGGCGGAGGTGGCCCGGGCCGTCCTCGACGGGATACCGGGGTACGTTCGCCTTCCGGGCGTCGGCCCCGAGGGACCCGACCGTCCCGTGGAGCTCCTGGTGGAGCTGCCCGCCACCACCCGCTTCACGACCTTCGCCGTCCCGCCCATGTCGAGGTCCGGGTGCTGCCGCGGCACACATATCCGAACGATCACCGTGGAGGGATCCAGTTCCGGACCCGACGGCGACTTCCAGGAGCTCGCTCGATTCGAGGTGGCGCCCGAAGTGTACGACGCCGATCAGGAGTTCCCGGCTTCCTCGTCAGCGGAGGTGCGTTGGCTACGTATCACCCTGGAAGGTCGACAGCAGCCGGACCCCGACGACTATCGAGGGACGGCGTTCACGGAGCTTCGAGGGTATGGCGAGCAGGCAGCGCGCGGGGTCGGACCCTATGACTTCACCGGGATCTTCCTCACCGGTGGCGGCGGTGGAGGGCCCGACGGCAATCGCGTGGAGCTCGTGCAGAACGGAGCCCTGGTCATGGGGTGCGTGCATTCGGGCGGCGCCGTGCGAACCCTGGAGGGAGGGATCGAGGACGGCATCCTCAAGGTCCTGGCCGGCGACGGGGTGCCCAGTCTCTACCTCATCGACAGCCAAGGACGCCTGTTGGGGGTCGAGGTAGGCCGATCGTTCACACGGACTGTCGGTGTGCCTGGAGGTAATCCCACCGACTGCTCACCCCTTTCCGGCGAGGCGGACAACGGCGTCGGGGCGGCGTTCGACGCCTGCGAATCCGCGGTGGTCTACGGGGTGAACTTCGACGTGGATTCCGATCTTTTGCGCCCGGATTCGGAGCCGGCGCTGCAGCAGATCCTGTCGGCCCTGAACGAACGCCCCGGGCTGGCTGTCACGGTTGAAGGCCACACCGACTCGGACGCCAGCGCCGACTACAACCTCGATCTGTCCCAGCGCCGGGCGCGCTCCGTCGTGTCCTGGCTCGCGGAACGGGGCATCGGAGCCGACAGGCTCAGCGCCCAGGGTGTGGGGGAGGCGCAGCCCATCGCGGACAACGACACGGCCGCCGGAAAAGCCGCGAACCGTCGAGTCGAGGTCCGGCCCGAGTGTGCGTCGCCCCAGACGCGCCCTTGATGCCGCGAGGACGTCCCCGTCGCCAAGCGAGAGTCGCCCGTCAATGGCCTTCGACGGCCACCGCCGGTTCGACGGCCACCGCCGGTTCGACGGCCCCCGCCGGTTCGACGGCCCCTGCGGGTTCGACGACCCATACGGGGATGGCGCGGCTGACGGGGGGCGGACGGGTCAGAGCCCCAGGATCGACCTCATGTACCAGGTGATCATGGCTTCGCCCCAGACGTAGGCCACCGCCGCTCCGCCGGCCAGGAAGACCCCGAAGGGGATGAGGCGGTGAAAGGCCTCTTCATCGGAGCCCACCAGAGCCACCGAGACCAGGGCCCGGACCATGGTCACGACGAGGGCGAGGACCGACCCGAGGAAGACGGTGAGGGCCACGCCCCACGGACCCAGGAAAGCTCCGATCATCATCATCATCTTGATGTCCCCGCCGCCCATGGCCTGATCGACGCCAGCCGCCTCCAAGCGGCCCGGAGAGAGCTTCTCGATGAGCCAGGTCCCGAGCACGCCGACGATCCAGAGCACCGCATACCCCGACGCCGCTCCGACGACCGCCGGCATCCACTCGATGCCCCCGGGAAGGAACGCCATGGCGATCCCCACCACCGCCCCGCCGACGGAGAACTGATCGGGGATGATGTAGAAGCGGGCATCGGAAACGGAGATGCCCAGAAGGATGGAGAGGAAGACGCCCGCCCTAACCGCCTCCCACGACGGTCCGTGGAAGACGAAGGCGCCGGCCCAGAGGAAGCCGGTGGTGAGTTCCACCAGCGGGTACTGAACCGACACGGCGTGTGCACAATGCCGACAACGCCCGCGGAGAATCGCCCAGCTCAGCACGGGCACGTTGTCGTACCAGGCGATGAGCGTATCGCAGTTGGGGCAGCGTGATCGTGGCCGAACCACCGACTGGTCCACGGGCCAACGAAGCGAGCAGACGTTGAGGAACGACCCGATGAGGAGTCCGTAGACTCCCGCGAACAAGGGAATCCCCCAATCCGCCACGGTCAGTTCCACCCCTCTCGGACTACCCGGCCCGGCGTCTCGCCTGTCATCATCCCTCCCCTCGATGGTTCGCTCTGGTGAACTCGGACATGAGGATGGCGCCGGCGATGCCGGCGTTCAACGATTCAGCCGGGCCACCCATGGCGACGGCTACCACGGCGTCGGCAGCCGCCACGATCGCGGGGCGCACTCCCGCTCCCTCGTTGCCGATGACCAACGCAAATCCATCGAGGGGAGCCTCGAAGCCGGCCGAACCATCGGCCGAAGCGGCCAGGATGGGAAGGCCGGCGGCCCGAAGCGAGTCGAGCATCTGGTCCGTCGTTGCGCGGACTACCATGAGGTGGAACGCCGTCCCGGCGGCGGCTCGGACGGCCTTGGACCCCCAAGGATCCGTTGTCCCGTCGAGGACCACGACGGTATGGAACGAGAAGGCCACCGCGGATCGGATGAGGGTACCCACGTTCCCGGGATCCTGGAGGGCGTCCAGGACCAATACCCGCCGGCCAGGAGCCAAGGCCTGGTCGAGATCGGCTCGCGGTTCCTCGACGACCACCAGGATGCCTTGGGGGTGCTCCGTATCGGACACCTCGGCCATCTCGCGGTCGGACACCCGGACGACGTCGACGTCGAATCGGTCGAGGAGCGCTCGGCCTTCGTCGGTGGACTCGAGCCGGGGGCTCACCACCGCGAACGACGCGACGGCTCCTGCGTCGAGAGCGTCGTTCACCGCCCGGACGCCCTCTAACAGCACCAGCCCTTCCCGAGCGCGAAGCTTGTTCGAGTGGAGTCGTCTCAGGAGCTTGGCCCGCCGCTGGCTCAAGGGCATCGACGGCGCTCCGCTCTCGGGTCGACTTTGGAGACCCCCATCCCTACCGTTGTTGTCCCGCTCCTGGACGTTCTCCCGTTCCTCATGGTGTCATGAGCCCATCCCCCGACGCCACGCCACCTGTCGCCCTCACCATCGCCGGTAGCGACTCGGGGGGAGGGGCCGGCATCCAGGCAGACCTGAAGACGTTCCACCGTTTCGGAGTGTTCGGGACGAGTGCCATTACCGCCATCACCGCCCAGAACACCCTGGGCCTGCAAGCGATCCATGCCGTTCCCCTGGCGGATGTACGGGCCCAGATCGACTCCGTGGTCACCGACCTCCGCCCCACCGCCCTCAAGACGGGCATGTTGGCGACGACGAAGCTGGTGGTGGAGGTGGCGCGGGCCATCCGGGACCACAGCCTCACCGGCTACGTCATGGATCCCGTGATGGTCGCCACCAGCGGGGATCGACTTCTCGAGAGCGATGCGGAAGTGGCCCTTCGCACGGAGTTGATGCCGCAAGCGGCGGTGGTCACGCCGAACCTCGAGGAGGCCTCCATCCTCGTCGGCCGGGCCGTGTCCTCGCCGGAGGAAATGAAGGAGGCGGCTCGGCGGCTGGTGGACATGGGTGCCGGCGCCGCCCTGGTGAAGGGAGGGCATTTGTCGGCCGTCAAGGGGACGGGCGCGGCTGATGCCGTGGACGTGCTGTGGGACGGAACGACGGAGCGCGTCTTCCGACATCCATGGGTCGACACCGTCCATACACATGGAACCGGGTGCACCCTCTCGGCGGCCATCACCGCGGGCCTCGCCCTGGGCGACGATCTCCCCACCGCGGTGGAACGGGCCACTCGCTACGTGGGACGCGCCATCGCATCCGCGCCCGGGCTGGGACGTGGCCGAGGGCCCGTGGATCACTTCGCGTCTCCGGACTGAACGCGCTCCGGACCATCGGCGTCGCTCACGTGCCAGCACCTTCGGCCGTGCGGCCCCTCGACAGGACGGGGAGGGCTTCGCGAAGGATCGCGACCACCCGTTTCCCAGCCATGCGCCCCATCTCGAGCACCTCGTCGTGGGCGAGTGGCGTCGCCGACAGTCCTGCCGCCCGGTTCGTCACCAGCGACAAGGCACCGCACCTCAGCCCACGGGACGCGGCAACCAGGACTTCGGGCACGGTCGACATCCCCACCAGGTCGGCGCCGAGACGTCGGAGCATGCGGATCTCGGCCCGTGTCTCATACGCGGGCCCGGTGACGGACGCATAGGTCCCGTGCTTCAGAGCCGCCCCGGCAACGCGACCCGCCTGTCGGAGGACCCCCCGGAGCCACGGGTGGAAGGGCGCGCTCATGTCGGGGAAGCGCACTTCCCCTTCACGGACCGCCCCGGTCAGGGGACTCCGGAACTGGAGATTCACGAGGTCGTCGAGGAGTACCACGTCCCCGGGGTGCATGAGGGGGTGGATGGACCCGGCGGCATTGGTGAGGATCACCGTCTCGGCACCCGCCGTGGCCAGGACCCGGATGGGCGCGACGACGATATCCATGGGATGTCCCTCGTACACGTGGAAACGCCCCGCCTGGACGAGCACTTCGTCGGCACCGAGCCGTCCGTGGACGAAGGCCCCGGAATGGCCCGCCACGCTCGTCGACGGAAAGCCGGGGACGTCGGAGAAGGGCACTCTTACGGTATCGGTAAGGGCGGCGTCGAGGGCACCCAGTCCGGACCCGGCGACGATGGTCGCTCCGGGAATCGACGGGAGCCGGCCTTGGAGAAACGCCGCAGCGCGGTCCACATCCACGGAACTCGTCACAGGATCATGCCCGCCACCGTGGCTGTCATGAACGCGGCGATGGAGCCGCCGATCATGGCGCGAAGGCCGAGTCGGGAGAGGTCCTGGCGGCGACTGGGAGCGATGCCCCCGATCCCCCCGATCTGGATGGCGATGGAGCCGAAGTTGGCGAAGCCCGAGAGGGCGTAGGTGGCGATAACCACGGAGCGCGGATCGAGTGTACCGCCGCCTGGCACGCCGTTCTCGAGCATGCCCGCGAGTTGGAGGTAAGCGACGAACTCGTTGAGCACGGTCTTGACGCCCATGAGCGACCCCACGGCAGGCGCATCGCTCCATGGAACCCCCATGAGCCAAGCGAGGGGGGCGAGAAGGTCGCCGAGGATGGCTTCGAAGGTGAGGTCCCCGTAACCGAAAAGCCCACCGAACCACCCGAGCATTCCGTTACAGAGGTGGATGAGGGCGACGAAGGCCAGAAGCATGGCGCCCACGTTCAGCGCCAATTGGAGCCCCTCCGATGCTCCCCGGGCCGCAGCGTCGATGACGTTCACGTCGGGCTTCGCGACGGAAATGCTCAGCTCACCCGACGTGTTCGGAACCTCGCTCTCGGGAAGCATGATCTTGGCGACGACCAGGGCTGCCGGCGCCGACATCACCGAAGCGGCGATGAGGTGGCCGGCGATCTCTGGGAAGAAGCCGACCATCATCCCCACGTACGCCGCCAGGACACCTCCGGCGACGGTGGCGAATCCGGCCGTCATCACAGCCATGAGCTCGGACTCGGTCATGGACTCGATGAAGGGTTTCACCAGCAGGGGCGCCTCGGTCTGCCCGATGAAGATGTTCCCCGCCGCGGAGAGCGTCTCCGCGCCCGACGTCCCCATGGTCTTCTGCATCACCCACGCGGCCCCCCGGACCAGAAGCTGCATGACGCCAACGTGATAGAGGACCGTCATGAGTGCCGAGAAGAAGATGATGGTCGGCAGCACGTTGAAGGCGATGGTGGCGCCGGTCCGGGCCACCTGGTCGGGGAGGGCCTGAAACCCTCCCTGCCCGACCACCTGCGTTCCCACGGGAACCGTGTCGTAGACCAGGTTGCCGAAGATGAACGCCGCCCCGTCGAGGGTGAATCCGAGGAGCCGCACCACCGCCGTTCCCGCGAGGTCGAAGACATCGGCGCCCAGGGGGGTCTTGAGAATGAAGAGGGCGAAAGCGAACTGAAGGGCCATCCCCCACCCCACCACCCGCCAGGGAACGCGCGACCGGTCGGCGCTCAGGCCCCAGGCGATGGCTACCAGGGCGACCAGGCCGACGAGGGACCGGAGGCGCTCCAACACGGTGGCGTCGAAGGCGACTTCCATCAGGCGATCCGATGCCGTCGGCAGAGCACCACGCCGAGCCTCACCACCACCCCCCGTGGCCGATCTCGTGGCGCTGGAGTACCACGCCGTGCCGCTTGGCTGCCACCAGCTTCGGATTCCGGAAGACGAAGATCAGGACCACCCCGGCTACGAATCCGCCGATATGGGCTCCGTAGGCCACACCTCCTCCGCCTCCCACGGCGGTGGCCGCCGAGCCGGCGAACTGGATGAGCATCCAGTAGCCGAGCATGACCCACGCCGGCAGAGGCACGACGCGGATGAAGAAGAGGAACCAGAAGAGGGTATCGATGCGCGCCCGGGGATAGAGGACGACGTAGGCGCCCATGACGCCGCTAATGGCTCCCGACGCGCCCACCATGGGAACGGTGGACGACGGGTCGGTCCAGATGTGAGCCATGGCTGCGGCCAGACCCGTCAGCAGGTAGAAAACGACGAAGCGGAGGTGCCCCATGGAGTCTTCGACGTTGTTCCCGAAGATCCAGAGGAACCAGAGATTACCGATGAGGTGCATCCATCCGCCATGCATGAACATGGAGGTGAAGAGCGCCTGCCAGGTGAGGCCCCCGAGACGACAGGGTCCGCCATCGCCGGGAGCCATCGCACCGCTCGGTCCGCCAGGGGCGCCGAATCCTCCATCCGGTCCACCAGCAACCGCTCCCCACCACGCGATGACCTCGGCCGGAATCGCCCCGAACGCGCACACCGACCCCACCATCGCCGGGGTGCTGAGCCCCCCTCCCTGTAGGAACCACCACGCCGCCCCGGTGAGTCCAAGCAGGAGGACCGTGACCACCGGGAAGATCTCAGTGGGGTTGTCGTCATGGAGGGGAAACATGCTCGCGGGTGGCTATTGTGACGGAGCGCGGACGGTGGACCCTGAAAGTTACGCGTTCGACGGGCTGACCGTCTCCTGGGCCCGAAACCGGATCGCGTCATGCCACTTCGGCAGCGGTGGGCAGCCGGGAGGGCGGATCGCCGCCAATACGGCGGCTTTTCGGGGCCTTCAGGCGGCATGGGGATTGCACTTCACCGCCCCCGTCAACGTGGAACGCAAACAACGCATTCGAGGAGAACATGGGTAAAGTCATCGGGATCGACCTCGGCACCACCAACTCGGTGGTCGCGGTCATGGAGGGCGGCGAGCCCGTCGTGATCCCCAACGCCGAGGGCGGCCGGACCACACCGTCGGTCGTCGCCTTCACGAAAGACGGAGAGCGGCTGGTTGGTCAGGTCGCGCGTCGTCAGGCCATCACGAACCCGGAGAACACCGTCTTCTCCATCAAGCGGTTCATGGGCCGCAAGAGCAGCGAAGTCACGGAGGAGCAGAAGCTGGTCCCCTACGAGGTCTCGTCGGGCGCCGGCGGGCGGGTGCAGGTGAAGATCCCGAACCACGACAAGACGCTCTCTCCGCCCGAGATCAGCGCCATCATCCTCCAGAAGATGCGCCAGACCGCCGAGGATTACCTGGGCACGAAGGTGAACCAGGCCGTCATCACCGTCCCGGCCTACTTCAACGACGCTCAGCGTCAGGCCACGAAGGACGCAGGCAAGATCGCCGGTCTCGAGGTCCTTCGAATCATCAACGAGCCCACCGCGGCGGCCCTCGCCTACGGCCTCGACAAGAAGGCCGAAGAGAAGATCGCCGTGTTCGATCTGGGTGGCGGCACCTACGACATCTCCATCCTCGAGCTCGGGGACGGCGTCTTCGAGGTGAAGTCCACCAACGGTGACACCCACCTGGGTGGTGACGATTTCGACCAGCGGGTCATCAACTGGCTCGTGGACGAGTTCAAGAAGGATCAGGGCATCGACCTCTCCAAGGATTCCATGGCGCTCCAGCGCCTGAAGGAGGCCGCCGAGAAGGCCAAGATGGAGCTCTCGACCACGTCGAGCACCGACATCAACCTGCCCTTCATCACCGCGACGCAGGACGGGCCGAAGCACCTCAACTATACGCTGAGTCGCGCCAAGTTCGAGCAGCTCGTCGACGACCTCATCAAGCGCACGATTCCGCCCATGGAGAAGGCTCTCGAGGACGCCGGGGTGTCCAAGGCCGACATCGACGAGGTCATCCTGGTGGGTGGTTCGACCCGGATCCCGAAGATCCAGGAGATCGTCAAGGAGTTCTTCGGCAAGGACCCCCACAAGGGCGTGAACCCCGACGAAGTCGTCGCGGTCGGCGCGGCCATCCAGGGTGGAGTGCTCGCCGGTGACGTCACCGACGTCCTCCTCCTGGACGTGACGCCACTGTCGCTGGGAATCGAGACGCTGGGTGGCGTCATGACGCCCCTCATCGAGCGGAACACGACGATCCCCACCAAGAAGGAGGAGACCTTCTCCACCGCCGAGGACACTCAGACCACGGTGGAGATCCACGTCCTCCAGGGCGAGCGGAAGATGGCGATGGACAACAAGACCATCGGCAAATTCCAGCTCACGGGGATTCCGCCGGCACCACGCGGCATCCCGCAGATCAAGGTCGCCTTCGACATCGACGCCAATGGCATCCTGCACGTGTCCGCCCAAGACCAGGCCACGGGCAAGGAGCAGAAGATCCGCATCGAGGCCTCGAGCGGTCTGTCCGACGCCGAGATCGAGAAGATGGTCAAAGACGCCGAAGCCCACGCCTCGGAAGACGAGGAGCGGCGAGTGAAGGTGGAGTCCCGCAACCAGCTCGATTCCCTGGTCTACCAGGTCGAAAAGGACACCGAGGAGTGGGGCGACAAGCTCACCGAGGACAGCCAGAACCGCCTCAAGGAAGCCACGGAGGCGGCGAAGGAAGCCCTCAAGGGCGACGACCTCGACACCATCAACTCGGCCCGCGACGAGCTCATGCAGGCCTTCAGCGCCGCCGGCCAGGAGATGTACCAGGCCCAGGCCGCCGAGGCCGAGGCCACGGGCGAGCCCGCTGCCGAGGACTTCGAAGAGGGCGCCGCAGCGCCGGACGACGAGGCCGCGGCAGCAGAGGAAGAAGACGTGGTCGAAGCGGACTACGAGATCGTGGACGAAGAGAAGTAACGCTTTCCACGAAGCTCGGCCCCGCAGCGCGACGGGAGTCGGCGGGGCAACCCGTCGGCTCCCTTTTTGCGTCTTTAGATCGACCGGAGGTCACTCCCTGGCGGAGGACTTTCGAGGAAAGAGGTGAAGGGACCACACCTCCCCTCACCGTGTAGGGAATCAGGAATTCAGGTGGCGAACTGTCGGTCGATGACCGCAACGATACGTAGCATCAGGGAGGGATTCGGGATGTACGATCCACTGAAAGCAAAAGCGCGCGTCGTGGCCTTCGCGGCCACGGTCTTCATCATCGGAGCAGGTGCGGCCACCGGACTCGGGTGGACCAGTACCTCCCACGCCATGCTCCCCGTGGTGGAGGAGCCACAGGTCCCGGTGGCGGCGGTGCAGCCGGCCATGGACCTCAGCGACGCATTCACCAATCTGGCCGACGCGGTAACGCCGGCGGTGGTCCGGATCGAGAGTCGGCGCACGGTGGAAGCGTCTACCCGTGGGCAGATGATGCCCGAGCAGTTCCGGAGGTACTTCGACGTTCCCGAAGGCGAGCCGAGTGAGCCCCGTTCCGCCATCTCCGGCGGAAGCGGCTTCATCGTGTCCCGGGACGGCTACATCCTCACCAACAACCACGTGGTGGAGAACGCAACGGACCTGAGGGTCTACTTCCCCGACCGCCGCTACTTCCCCGCACGCGTTGTAGGTCAGGATCCCTTCACCGACGTCGCAGTCATCAAGGTCGATGTCGACGAGGACCTTCCGGTCATGTCCTTCGGTGACTCCGACGAGGTCGACGTCGGCGAGTGGATCGTCGCCATCGGCAACCCAGGGTTCGGCGCCTCGACGCAGCTCGACTTCACCGTCACCGCAGGCATCATCAGCGCCAAGGGACGCGGCCTGCAGCTTCTGCAGCGTGACCTCCAGGGAGACCGGCGGCTTCGAGACTACGCTCCCTACGCCATCGAGGACTTCATCCAGACCGACGCCGTCATCAACCCGGGCAACTCGGGTGGACCCATGGTCAACCTCGAGGGCCAGGTCGTGGGCATCAACTCGGCCATCGCCACGCGCACGGGTGTCTACCAGGGATACGGCTTCGCCATTCCCATCAACCTCGCCCGGCGCATCATGGAGGACCTCGTCGAGTACGGGCATGTGAAGCGCCCGCGCATCGGGGTCCAGATTGCCGACGTCGTGGCCGAAGACGCCGAGGCGTACGGCCTCCCCAAAGTGTCGGGCGTCTTGGTCCAGGACGTGCCGAGCGACGGTCCCGCGTACCGGGTCCTCGAGCGTGAGGACGTCATCGTCGCTCTCGACGGACAGCCAGTGGGATACGTCTCCGAGCTTCAGGCGGAGATCGCCGAACGCCGACCGGGTGACCGCGTCGAGCTCACCGTCTATCGCGACGGTGAGCCGGAGAACCTGACCATCCGACTCGGCGAAGCGCCCATCAACGACGTGCCCGCGCTCGTCGCCGAGGTGCCCGTCCTGGCGTCGGAACGACTGGGCATCCAGGTGGAGGCCCTCACACCGGACCTGGCGCAGCGGGCCGGCTACGAGGACCCGTCTGGGGTGATCCTTCGGGACGTCCTCAGCGGGAGCGCCGCCGAGCGCAGAGGCGTAGGCAGCTACACCGGTTGGAAGCTGACCCGCATCAATGACAGCGACATCGAGCGCCCCGACGACGTCCGCACCTCCTTGGAGAGTGTGGAGGCCGGGGAGATCGTTTCTCTGTACTTCGAGCACCCCGAGTTCGGTCAACGCTTCGTCAACGTGAGGATGCCGTAGAGGGAAGCGTTTCCGCGACGCCGCGGCGCATCACCGCTCAAGCGGTGACCGGACACGATCGACGAAGGGGGCGGAGGGCTCGAAGGGCCCTGCGCCCCCTTCGCGCGATACGACTACGTAGGCAGCCGTCGTCGCATTGCCGCCCCGCGGTTCAAGAGCCCTTCCCTGCAGTTTATCTTTCGGTCTGCGCGAAAGTGGCGGAATTGGTAGACGCGCGGGATTTAGGATCCCGTGGCCTCGTGCCGTGGGGGTTCGAGTCCCCCCTTTCGCACTGTGCCGCCACCCTCCCCGACCCCATCACGCGAGCCGAGCACCCCGCTCCGCCAGGACGTTCAGCAGCATGAATCTCGACGCATCGACCCTGCAGATCTCCGTAGAAGAAGACGAACGCTGGCGCCGCCGCATGAGCGTGACGGTCCCCGCCTCCATCGTCCAGGCGGAGGAGCGGAAAGCAGCGCAGCAGCTCGCCTCCCGGGCACGCCTCAAAGGATTCCGGAAGGGCAAGGTCCCGACGAAGGTCATCGAGTCTCGCTTCGGCGGCAGCCTTCGCCAGGAGGCGCTCGACAAGCTCATCGGCGCCGCGTACCGGGAGGCGTTGGCGGCCGAAGCGTTGCGGCCCATCAGCGAAGGTGAGATCGAGAACCTCGACTACCAGCCCGAGCAGGATCTCACCTTCTCCATCGCCTTCGACGTCGAGCCCTCGTTCGATGTCGAACGGGTGAGCGGCTTCGCGGTGGAGCGGGTGCAGCCCCCGGTCACCGACGAGCAGATCGACGAGGTTCTGGGACGCATCCAGGAGCAGAACGGGGTCTGGCAACCCCTCGAGGAGGGGACACCCAAGGTCAAGGACCTGGTTTCCGTGAAGATCACCCGGCTGAACGCCGATGGGGAGCCGGAGGACGAGGGGCGGGACTACGACCTGGTCATCGGGCAGGGCGACGCCATCCCCGACATCGAACAGGCCATCCAGACGCTCCAGCCCGGTGGGTCGGGCGACTTCGAGATCGGCTTCCCCGAGGACTTCCCCGACGAAGCCCGGAGAGGGGAAAGCGAGCGTGTCCGGATCGAGCTGTCCTCGCTTCGGACCATGGACCTTCCGGATCTGGACGACGACCTCGCCCGCCAGGTCGGCGACTTCGAGACCATGGACGAGTTGCGGTCGAAGATCCGCGAGGACATGGAGGAGGAGGCCCGGAAACAGGCCGACGCCACAGTCCGTGGACGACTCCTGGACCTTATCATCGAGGCGAACCCCTTCGACGTCCCCGAATCCATGGTCAAGCGCTACTCCGACGGCCTCATCGGGGATCAGCCCAACGTGCCCGAGGAGCAGCTCGCCCAGTTCCGCGAGCAGATCCGACCCCAGTCGGAGCAGGCCGTGAAGCGGATCCTCGTCATCGAGCGTATCGCCGAGGTCCACGGTCTGGCCGCCAACGACGACGACCTCGACGCCCGGATCGAGGAGATCGCCGAGGCCAACAACACTGACGCCGCAAAGGTGTATGCACAGCTTCAGAAGTCGGGCCGGCTCGAAGCCCTGGAAAGGGAGCTCACCGAGAAGGCCGTCTTCGACTTCCTGTACGAGCAATCCGAGATCACCGACGTCGAAGGCGCCTGAGGGCGACCCCGACCCAAGAGACGCACAAGGACGATTCATGCCGCTTTACCCACCGTACGTCATCGAGCGCACCAGCCGCGGTGAGCGCAGCTACGACATCTTCAGCCGGCTCCTCATGGACCGGATCGTCTTCCTGGGCTCGGGAATCAACGACGATGTCGCCAACATCATCGTCGCCCAGCTGCTCTTCCTCGATGCCGAGGATCCCGAGCGGCCCATCTACATGTACATCAACTCCCCCGGGGGCAGCGTGTACGCCGGAATGGCCATCTACGACACCATGCAGCACCTGAGGGCACCGGTGTCGACCTTCTGCGTGGGGATGGCCGCGTCCATGGGTGCGGTCCTCCTGACGGCCGGAGAGGAGGGGCAGCGACACGCCCTCCCCAACGCCCGGATCATGATCCACCAGCCGTCGTCCGGGACGCAGGGCACGGCTGCGGATATCGAGATCGCCGCACGGGAAATCTTGCATATTCGAGAGAAACTCAACGGTATTATCAGCAAGCACACCGGCCGCTCGGTCGATCAAGTGGCCGAGGACGTCGATCGTGATCGATTCATGAGTCCCGAAGAAGCGGTGGACTACGGCCTCATCGATCGGGTGCTCGAGGGCACCGTCCAGCAAATGGACGGCAAGCCGACAGACTCCGACAGCGCCGAGTAGAGCCGGGAACCGGGAGTGGACATGACGGACAAGCACCTTCGCTGCAGCTTCTGCGGTAAGTCCAAGGAGAGCGTCAAGAAGTTCATCTCCGGGCCGAACGTCTACATCTGCAACGAGTGCATCTCGCTCTGCAACGAGATCCTCGCCGAGGAAGAGGAGCGCGAGGCACAGGAACAGACGGTCCCGAGTCCGACGCCTCAGGAGATCAAGGCGATCCTCGACCAGTACGTCATCGGTCAAGAGGCGGCGAAGAAGGCGCTCTCGGTGTCGGTGTATAACCACTACAAGCGGGTTGGCCACCAAGGCGTCATCGATGACGTGGAGATCGACAAGGCCAACATCCTGCTCATCGGGCCGACGGGTGTCGGGAAGACCCTCCTCGCACAGACGCTGGCGCGCACGCTCCACGTTCCCTTCACCATCGCCGACGCCACCACGCTCACCGAAGCCGGGTACGTGGGTGAGGACGTGGAGAACATCCTCGTCCGCCTCCTCCAGGCCGCCGACTTCAACGTCGCCGAGTGCGAGCGGGGCATTGTCTACATCGACGAGATCGACAAGATCGCCCGTAAGTCGGAGAACCCGTCGATCACCCGCGACGTTTCGGGTGAAGGTGTTCAGCAGGCCCTCCTGAAGATCCTGGAGGGGACCATTGCCAGCGTGCCTCCCCAGGGGGGGCGAAAGCATCCCCAGCAGGAGTACATCCAGATCAACACCCGCAACATCCTCTTCATCTGCGGAGGGGCCTTCGACGGCCTCGAGAAGATCGTCGAGGCGCGGGTGGGCAAGCGTCAGATCGGCTTCGCGGGTGAGGAGCCGGAGGAGCTCAAGGGCGGCAACGTCCTGGAGTGGGTGGAGCCCGAAGACCTGCAGCGCTACGGTCTCATCCCCGAGATCGTCGGTCGTCTGCCGGTGAGTGTCCACCTCGACGAGCTCGACGAGGAAGCGTTGGTCCGCATCCTCCAGGAGCCGAAGAACGCTCTCGTGAAGCAGTACGAGAAGATGTTCGAGCTCGAGGGGATCGGCCTTCGCTTCGACCCCGATGCCATTCGGGCCATCGCCAAGAAGACGTTGTCCAGGGACACGGGAGCCCGTGGCCTCCGATCCATCATCGAGGCCGCCATGCGCGACATCATGTTCGAGATCCCGTCTCGAGACGATGTACGCGAGGTCGTCATCACTCCCGAGTGCATCGACGAGGACGTGCCTCCGCTCATGGTCCTCCACGCGGAGGAACGGGCCATGGAGGCCTGAGCGACGACGACGCAGGAATTAACGTCGGCTGCACGACAAGAGCCCCTGGCGCCGCGGCTGCCAGGGGCTCTCCCTTTTGCCCCGGGCGACGACGGACTACGATACGCCACCCATGGCAACTCTGACCCGCGTCGACGACGTCATCGAAGTTCCTGAACGCCTCCCTGTGGTGGCGCTTCGCGACCTCGTCTTCTTCCCCTACATCGTCCTCCCGATCCTCATTGGTCGGCAGCGTTCCGTCGCGTCCCTCGACGCCGCGCGGGAGATGGACAACCTGGTCCTCCTCGTGGCTCAGAAGGACCCCGGCATCGACGACCCGGGCTCCGACGATCTCTTCCGCATCGGAACCGTGGCTCGGATCGTTCAGGTCACACGACTCCCCGACGGGACGTCCAGGGTCGTGCTGGAGGGCCTGGGTCGGGCCCGGATCAAGCGACTGACCACCACCACCGAAGCACTCCGGGCCACGGTCGAGCTCTTCGCGCCCCGGGAGGCTGAGCCGGAGAGGGACGAGTCCGCCGCCACAGTACGTGCGGCGGGAGGTGCAGGGGGTGGGGAGGGCCACGACCACAGCGAGGCCGCCGAAGGCGCAGCCGGCGACGATCCCGCGGCGGCCGATGCCGAAGGGCCGGAGCTCCCGCCCGGACGATCCCTCGACTCCCTCACCGACTCGGTACGCCGTCTCTATACCGAGTACGCCCGCATGCACGACCGCATCCCAGAGGAGCTATCGGGCATGCTCTCGGCCAAGGGGGACCGGGTACGCTTCGCCCACCTGGTGGCCGGTCACATCATCCTTCCCTCGCTGGAGAAGCAGGAGGTCCTGGAAACCGCGGACCTGCGGGAGCAACTCGACCTCCTCCGGGAGATGCTCATTCGTGAGCTCGAGATCCTACGGATCGAGCGCAAGCTCGACCGACAGATCCAGCTCCAGCTCGGAGGCCGGGACAGTCCCTTCGACCTGAGCCCACGCCCCTCGGGTGGGCAGAGGGCCCAGAAGAGGGAAGATCCCGAGGAGTGGGAAGAGATCGCCACCCAGATCCGCGAGTCGAACCTTCCGGAGCACGCCCGCACCCGGGCCGAAAAAGAGCTCGGTCGCCTCGAGAAGCTCAATCCGGTGGCGCCCGAGGCGGCTGTCATCCGTACACACCTGGACTGGATCGTCTCCCTGCCATGGTCGGGGCGCTCCGACGACAACCTCGACGTCCGCCATGCCGCGGAGATCCTCGAGTCCCAACATTTCGGCCTCGGGGAGGTGAAGGAGCGCGTCCTAGATCACGTGGCCGTCCTCTCCCTGGTCCAGGAGATGCGTGGCCCCATCCTATGCCTCGTCGGCCCGCCTGGCGTCGGTAAGACGTCGCTGGGACGCTCCATTGCCGACGCTCTCGGGCGGGAATTCGTCCGGGTTTCTCTCGGCGGGGTGCGCGACGAGGCCGAGATCCGCGGGCATCGCCGCACGTACGTAGGCGCCCTGCCCGGCCGGGTGATTCAGGGGATGAGGCGAAGCGGGACGAAGAATCCGGTCTTCCTCCTCGACGAGATCGACAAGCTCGCCCGGGACTTCCACGGTGATCCGGGAGCCGCGCTCCTCGAGGTCCTGGACCCCGAGCAGAACAAGAGCTTCACGGACCACTACCTGGAGTTGGAGTACGATCTGTCCGACGTGCTTTTCGTCGCGACGGCGAACACGCTCCAAGGCGTACCGGAACCGCTGCGCGATCGCATGGAGGTGATCCGCCTTCCCGGCTACCTCGACACCGAAAAGCGCGAGATCGCCACGCGCTTCCTCTGGCCGCGGCAAGCCGAGCAACACGGGCTGCCATCCGACGGTGTTCGCCTCGCCGACGACGCCATCCACGAGGTCATCGAGCGATACACCCGTGAGGCAGGAGTACGGGAGCTGAACCGACGCCTCTCCCGGGTGGCCCGCAAGCTGGCGCGCCAAGTGGCCGAAACGCCCCTCGACGACGGCCGAGACCGCACGGTGGAGGCCGCCGAACTCAAGGAACTCCTCGGTCCCCCGGCCTACCAGCCCCCGGATCGGGACGAGAACAGCGACCGTGTCGGCATCGCCAATGGGCTGGCATGGACAGCGGCCGGGGGCGAGGTCATGGATGTGGAAGTCGCCATCGTGCCCGGAGGTGGCAACCTCCGCCTCACCGGCACCCTCGGTGACGTCATGAAGGAATCGGCCCAGGCCGCCGTGACGTACGCCCGGTCGCGTTCCACCCTGCTGGGACTCGACCCGCTCTTCCACGAGAAGATCGACGTCCACATCCACATCCCCGAGGGCGCGACACCCAAGGACGGTCCGTCGGCGGGAATCACCATCGCCGTGGCGCTCATCTCGGCGCTGACGGACACGCCGACCCGGGCCGATGTCGCCATGACCGGCGAGATCACGCTACGAGGTCGGGTCATCGGTGTCGGCGGCGTGAAGGAGAAGGCCGTGGCCGCACTCCGCACAGGGATGAGCCGGGTGGTGCTCCCCGAAGCCAATGCCAACGACCTCGAGACGCTTCCCGAAGAGGTTCGGGAGGCCCTGACGTTCGACCTCGTCACCACCATGGACGAGGTCATGGACGCGGTCTTGGCCCGAGGCGTGACCAAGCGCCGACAGCCGGCCGACTCCGATTTGAGCGTGCCGCTGTCCCACGGATGAGGGCTCACCGGCGCAGCCCCGGGGGACGGTGTCCAGGAATGAGCACTGGGCAATGAAGATACGAGACGTGGAGTACGCCGGGACCATCGCCGCGCCCGGGGGTCCTGCACCGGGTACGCTTCCCCAGGTCGCCTTCTCGGGGCGCTCGAACGTCGGGAAGTCGTCGCTGATCAATACCCTTCTCCGGCGGACGCGGAAGAAGATCGCCCACGTCTCGGCGAAGCCCGGCAAGACTCAGGCGCTCAACTTCTACGAGGTAAACGGTGACTTCTACCTCGTGGACCTCCCCGGGTATGGCTTCGCCAAGGTGCCTGTGTCCATGCGGGACGCATGGGCACGGCTCATCGAGTGGTACCTCGGCGAGTCGGGGACGGTGAGAGGCGTGGTGCACCTCGTCGACGCCCGCCACAAGCCCACCGAGCACGACCTGACCATGGTCGCCTATCTGGCGGACGTGGGCCTCCCCACCCTCGTTGTCCTCACGAAGGTCGACAAACTGAAGAGAAGTGAGCGAAAACAGTCCATCCAGAGGGCCATGGCGACCCTGGGCGTCGATGAATCGCAGCTCCTCCCCTTCTCGTCGAAGACCGGCGAGGGTCGTGAGAAGCTTCTGGAGGCCCTGGAGGAGCTCATCGCAGAGGAGGCAGCCGCCCGGTGACCCGAGCCGCCCTCGCCGTCCTCGTCGCACTCGCCGTGGCTGGAACGGCCTGCACCATCGCGCCACCGCCTGAAGGCGCCGCCACACCCGCCGTGGCCGACTCTCTCCCGCCTCCGGGCTTCGGCACGCTTCGCCAGGAAGAGATCTCCATGACGCTGCAGAATCAGGACCTGCAGATCATGGTCACCCCCCTGGCCGAATCGGTGATCCTCGTCACGGCCCCCGACACCTACGAGCGGCTCCGTCGCATCGCTGACCAGCACCGTGGGAGCCTCCCAACGTCCAGCGTCCTCTTCCTGGTGTCGTTCTACACCCAGCAAGCCGAGGTCCGCTTCGTGCCCGAAGAAGTACAGATCCTCTCCCGCGGCCTTCGCGTGCGCCCCCGGGCCATCGAGCCCGTGACACCGACGTGGGGTCAACGGCGGGTGCGGCAGAGAGCCACCCAGATGGCCGTCTACGCGTTCACCCAGGACGTGGATCTGGGGTCGGAACTGACGCTGGCTTACGGCCTCGCCCAGGGCGGCAATTGGGCGGGCGTCCTCTCACGCGTCCAGGCCGAGCTCGCCAGGGCCCGGGCAAGAGCGGGCATCGGGGACTCGAGCCGCCGCTAGGCAGCGTCTCAGCCGAAGCGCGCTCCGTCAGGCCTCGAGCTCATACTTCGAGATCTTGCGGTAGAGCGTCCGCTCCCCGATGCCCAGCAGTTCCGCGGCTTTCCGCCGATTCCCCCCCACCTCCGAGAGCGCCGCGGCGATGGCTTCGCGCTCCATCTCCTCGATGGTCATCCCCGGTCGGAAGACCACGATGCCACTCTGATCCTCTTCGTCGCCGAACTCATCAGGGTACTCCTCGTCGGCGGCGACCATGCCCGGCGAATACGGAGAAATCTCGATGCCACCGGTGATATCCGAGGCGTCGCCGCCCCCCACGCGACCCACGAGAGGCATACGGTCGGGGTCCTCGCCGAGAACGCTGCGGTACTCCTCGAATTCCCGGCGCAGGTCGTCGACGTCGACTTTCAGTTCCACCAGCGTCCGGAAAATGAACTCCAACTCGGGCCGCAGCGTGCGACCGTCGTCACCGTCCTTCCGCCCACCTCCACCGCCCCGCGGCACGGCCACCGGCAGGAGTGAGGCGCCACTTCCGCCACGCACGTCGTCGGGAATGTCTTCGGGCCGAATCTGGCGACCAGGGGCGAGGACCACCATGGACTCGACGAGGTTCCGCAGTTCCCGGATGTTTCCCGGCCACGAGTAGTCGATGAGGATGTCCAGCGCTTCCGGCGAGATGCCGGGGAACTCGAGGTCGTTGCGATCGGAGACATCCTTCACGAACGCCTCGATGAGGAGCGGGATGTCGGCTCGCCGATCGCGGAGAGGCGGGAGCTGGATGCTGAGGACGTTCAGCCTGAAGTAGAGGTCCCGACGGAAGTCACCGATGGCGACGAGCTGGCGGAGATCCTGGTTCGTGGCGGCGACGATCCTCACATCGACGGTGATGGGCTTCTCACCCCCCACCCGGTGAAACTCCCGCTGCTCCAGCACCCGAAGGAGCTTGGTCTGGGTCTGGAGCGGCATCTCGCCGATCTCGTCGAGGAAGATGGTCCCACCGTTGGCGAGCTCGAAGAGGCCCTTGCGGGTATCGATGGCCCCGGTAAAGGCCCCCTTCTCATGGCCGAAGATCTCCGACTCCAGGAGCGTCTCCGAAAGGGCGGCCACATTCACCGCGATGAACGGCTTGTGCCGTCGCGACGACAGATGGTGGATGCCACGGGCCACCAGTTCTTTACCCGTCCCGGATTCGCCGGTGACCAGTACCGTGGAAGCCACCGGGGCGATCTGCACGACCCGCTCGAGGACCTCGCGCATGGCGTCGGTCTGGCCAACGATGCCGGTGACCCGACGGAGGCGGCGGCGCTCCGCCGCGCGTCGACCCAGCAGCACGATATCGTCGACGTCGGCCGAGGGCGGGAAGACCTCTTCGAAGGTTGCCCGCTGTGCCGCGGTGGACGTCTCCGAGTCCCCGAAGGCGAAGACCGGAATGTGCAAGGTCTCCCGGGCCTGATGTACCAGGGGGTCGTTCGTGGACGTGGCGTCCCCGGTGAAAAGGAGGAGCGCGGCGTCCTCATAGCCCGAGAGCAGCTCCTTGGGCGTCACCAGCTCGGTCTCGTACCCAACCTCCCCGAACCCGTCGCGGAGCTCCCCCGCGTGAGGAAGGTCGTGCGTGGAGATGAGGATGACGGCTCCTTCGCTCACGATTCCACCTCGGCCGGAGGGGCATGGGCCGTAGGGACATCGCCAGCCAAGCGCACGGCGTGCTCGACGAGGGGCCCGAGGACATCCAATCCGTCGGACACCCCGCCTGGGCTCCCTGGCAGGTTCACGATGAGCGTTCGACCCCGAAGTCCGGCCAAGCCACGAGACAGCACCGAGAACGGCGTCGCGGCGAGTCCGGCTCGACGGATCTCTTCGGCGATGCCCGGCACTTCCCTGTCGATGACCACCCGCGTGGCTTCGGGTGTCACATCGCGGGGAGCCAGCCCCGTCCCCCCGGTGGTGAGGATGAGACCGAGCCCCGCGTCAGCCCACGTCACGAGCAGTGGGGTGATGGCAGCTGTCTCGTCAGGCACGATGGCACGTCGCGCCACGTCGAAGGCACGCCCCTCACACCATTCCACGATCCGCTCGCCGCTCACGTCTTCCTGTTCTCCGCGGTGGCAGCGGTCGCTCACGGTGAGAACACCGACGGCAATCTGCGGTCCAGCACTCACGGGCCCCCTCCTACCTCTTGATCGATCCCTCGGTGTAGAAGGGAGGACGCTGGACCAAGGCTCCCACCGGACGCCCACGGGCGTCGATCTTCAGCTCGGTGCCCGCCTTGGACAGGTCCGTCGGGACGTAGCCCAGGGCGATCCCGTAGCCCAGCGTGGGGCTGACCGTACCGCTGGTCACGCGGCCGACGACGTCGTCGCCGTGGAGGATGTCGTACCCGGGCCTGGGGAAGCCCCGGTCGGTGAGTCGAAGGCCTACGAGACGGCGCTCCACGCCCGCCTCCTTCTGGGCGGCGAGGACCTCCCGCCCGACGAAATCACCCTTGTCGAGCTTGGTGATCCAACCGAGGCCCGACTCCAGGGTGGTGTGCTCCTCGTCGAGATCGTTGCCGTAGAGAGCGTAGCCCACCTCGAGGCGAAGGGAGTCGCGAGCTCCAAGACCCGCCGGGAGGAGACCATGGTCGGCGCCGGCGTCCAGAAGGACGCGCCACAGCTTCGGCGCCGCATCAGCGGAGATGTAGAGCTCGAAGCCGTCCTCGCCGGTGTACCCGGTACCGCTGACGACCGCCGCGACACCGCCCACCTCGCCTTCGGCGAATCGGTAGTACTTCACCTCGTCGATATCCGGCGTCGCGAGCCCCCGCAGCACTTCCCGGGCATTCGGTCCCTGGACAGCGAGGAGAGCCGTCTGGTCGGAGACATCCTCCAACTCGACGTCGAATGCCGCCGCGTGGCGAGCGATCCAGTCCCAGTCCTTGGCGATGTTCGATGCGTTCACCACGAGCATGTACCGGTCATCGAACCGATAGATGATGAGATCGTCGATGACACAGCCGTTCTCCAGGCACATAGCCGAGTATTGGGCCTGCCCCACCTCCATCGTCGAGGCGTCGTTCACCGAGATCTTCTGGACCAGATCCAACGCCTGAGGCCCGCGAACAATGAACTCGCCCATGTGGGAGACGTCGAACAGGCCACACGCCTCGCGTACGGCGGCGTGTTCGGCGGTGATTCCCGTCGGATACTGCACGGGCATGGCGTAGCCCGCGAAGGGGACCATCTTCCCGCCGAGCTCCACGTGTGCGTCGTAGAGGGTCGTCTTCTTCTGCCCTTCGGTCATGCGGTCGGCTCCAGGGTTCGCAGGCTGCGGTCCGTCGGATTCATGGCTCGAGGATACGGCGGTGCATGCTCGAGCTCGTCAGAGGATGTAGCGGCTGAGATCGTCGTCCTCGGCCACCTTCTCGAGGCGTTCTAGGACGTAGGCCCGGTCGACGACGAGGGTGTCTCCTTTCGTCTCCGGAAGCTCGAAGAGGACCTCCTCGAGGAGCGTCGTCATGACCGTTTGGAGACGTCGAGCTCCGATGTTCTCCATGCGGTCGTTGAGCTGCATGGCGATCTGGGCGATCTCGTCGATACCGTCGTCGGTGAACTCGATGCTGGCGTCCTCCGTCTCCACCAGGGCCCGGTACTGAGCCAAGAGGGCGTTCTTCGGCTCCTGGAGGATGCGGACGAACTCCGCCTTGCCCAGGGTCTGGAGCTCGACCCGGATGGGGAAGCGCCCCTGCAACTCGGGAATCAGGTCCGAGGGCTTGGCCACGTGGAAGGCGCCGGCGGCGATGAAGAGGATGTGATCCGTGCGGACCAGCCCATACTTCGTCGCCACCGTCGAACCCTCGACGATGGGAAGGAGGTCGCGTTGGACGCCCTCCCGGCTCACATCGGGGCCCTGAGTGCTCCGGCCGCCGGCGACCTTGTCGATCTCGTCGAGGAAGACGATCCCCATCTCCTCGGCCCGGTACAGAGCCTCGTTCACCACCTCGTCCATGTCCACGAGCTTGTCGAGCTCGTCCTGGAGGAGGATCCGACGGGCCTCGGCCACGGAGACCCTGCGCTGCTTCGTCTTCTTGGGCAGCATCTCCTGTAGCATCTCGGTGAAGTTGTAGTCCATCCCGTCGCCGCCACCCATGGGAAGCATCATCCCGTCAATGGACGCCGACTGGGTCACCTCGATCTCCACCTCTCGCTCCTCGAGCTTCCCGTCATCGAGCAGCTTGCCGAGCTTTTCCCGCGTCCGCTCGCGTCGGGCCTGCACCTCTTCCGTCGCGGCCTCGACCCCGGACGGTCCGGCCACGAACACGCTCGGAGTGTCCTTCCCATCGACCTTCGGGGGTTCGGGATTGGTCACCGGGAGGAGCAGGTCCAGCAGATGTTCGTGGACCCTCCGCTCGGCAGTGTCCTGAACCTCGTACTCCCGATCGGCGCGGACGAGGTTGATGGAGATGTCCACCAGATCTCGGATCATCGACTCAACGTCGCGGCCCACGTAGCCCACCTCGGTGAACTTCGAGGCCTCGACCTTCAGAAACGGCGCCCCGGCCAGACCCGCGAGTCGACGGGCGATCTCCGTCTTCCCGACGCCGGTGGGGCCGATGAGGATGAGGTTGTTGGGCAGGATCTCGGGACGCATCTCCTCATCGACCCGCTGCCTCCGCCACCGGTTTCTGAGAACGATGGCCACGGCCTTCTTCGCGTCGTCCTGACCGATGATGTACTTGTCCAGCTCCGCGACGATCTGCCGAGGTGTGAGCTCGTCGAGCCACATCTCCTCACCCGCGTCGTCGTCCTCCACGGCGGGCGTCGTCGCGTCACGTCGCTCGAGTGCTTCCGTCGTCATCCCTGCTCTCCTTCATCCCCGTTCAACTCCAACACGACGATGTCGCGATTCGTGTAGATGCATATGTCTCCCGCGATCTCCATGGCACGCTGTACGATCTCGCGGGCATCGAGGTCCGAGTGCTGCTTCAAGGCCCGGGCCGCCGACAAGGCGAATGAGCCACCGGAGCCTATGGCCAGGATCTCGTCATCGGGCTCGATGACGTCGCCGTTGCCGCTAACCAGAAAGAGGTGCTCGGCATCGGCCACGGCGAGAAGTGCGTCCAGACGCCGGAGGTACCGATCCATTCGCCAGTCCTTCGCCAGCTCCACCACCGCCTTCGGGAGGTTCGCCGGGTACCGCTCCAGCTTCTCCTCCAACTTCTCGAAGAGGGTGAAAGCGTCGGCCACCGCCCCGGCAAAGCCCGCCAGGATCGCGCCTTCCTTCAAGGCTCGAACCTTCCTGGCGCTCCCCTTCACCACGGTATCGCCCATGGTGACCTGACCGTCGCCACCCATGGCGACGCGCCCGTCCCGGCGGACGGCGAGTACGGTAGTGGCGTGTACGTCGGGCAGGCTCATGCGTGCTTCTCGAGAGTGTTCGGGGACGCGGGACCGAAGGGGCCGCGATCGAGACCGGCGGGCCACGAATCTAACCACACCGCTGCCGATATGGCAGATGGGTGAAATGCATCGCCGCTCTGCTACTCCGAGCGTGGGTGGCTGTCCCTGTAAACCCTCAACAACCGCTCCTTGCTCGTGTGCGTGTAGATCTGGGTCGTCGACAGGGAGACGTGGCCCAGGAGTTCCTTCACGGCGAGAAGGTCGGCTCCGGCCTCCAGGAGGTGCGTGGCGAAGCTGTGGCGCAGGGCGTGGCTGGAGAGCCCGCGGGCGCCGGCGGCCTTCTCCAGCGCGTCTCGAACCGCAGCCTGGATGGAACGCCGGGAGAGCCGTCCTCCATCGGCGTTGACGAGGAGGGCATCCTCCTCACCCGCGGTGACCTCCGATCGGCGGGGCTCGTAGCGCGCCACCGCCCGGAGGGCCGAGCCTGTGACAGGCACGATTCGCTCCTTCGACCCCTTACCCAGCACCCGGGCCTGACCGCTGCGCTGGTCGAGGGCACCCAGGTCCAGGCCGTGGAGCTCGGAAAGGCGCAGACCGCTACCGTAGAGGAGCTCGAGGATGACGAGGGCTCGGGTACCCTGGAGGGTGTTCTCCGCCGCCCGGCTCTCGGCGTACTCGAAGACGGTATCGACGTCGCTGGCGGAGAGATGGCCTGGAAGGCGCTTCTCCAGCTTCGGCGCCCGCACGGTCCGGCCGGGGTTCGACGGGGTCCGCTCCTCGAGGTGGAGGAAGGAGAAGAACGTCCGTGTCGCCGCGAGTTTCCGGGCGACACTCCGCTTGGCCAACCCCTTACGAGCGAGCCAGCCGAGGAACGAGCGGATGGCGAGTCGGTCCACGTCCGGGTCGGACCAGCCCCATCCCTCCCGCCCGAGATACTCGCTCAGAAAGGACTCGAGCTGGCCCAGGTCACGGCGATAGGCCTTGAGCGTGTTCTGGCTGAGCTGGCGCTCGTCCTCGAGGTGCCGAAGGAAATCTTCCGCCTCAGTGCGCGACCGATGCGTCGCCGCTTCCGCGCCATCTCCCGGCTGACGCTCGCCCATGAGTCAGTCGCCAGCCGACGCCGTGTCGACGTGGGTGCTCGCATCTATGTCCAGAGCCGGCGTGAGCCCCTGCTCCGCCATCCACTCGAGGAAGTCCCGCTGGGCACGTTCAGCCAGCAGCTCCCGCTTCTGCCGCTTGTCCTTCACCCGCTTGGCCAACGGCTCGATGAGCCCCCAGTTGGAGTTCATGGGCTGGAAACGGCCAGGTGCGGCCTCACGCAGGTAGCGAAGGAGTCCACCCATCATCGTGGTGGGAGGGGGCACGACGGCCGGCTCGCCGTCGAGGATTCGGTGGACATTGATCCCGGCGAGGATTCCACTGGCGGCAGACTCGGTGTAGCCCTCTACCCCGGTGAGCTGCCCAGCGAAGAGCACGTCTTCGCGGTCAGGCAGAGAGCCGTGGGCCGTGAGGCGGTCGGGGAAGTTGAGGTAGCTGTTGCGATGGATGGAGCCCCATCGCAGGAACTCGGCGTCGCCGAGACCCGGGATCATGGTGAACACCCTGCGCTGCTCACCGATCTTCAGCCGCGTCTGAAAGCCCACCATGTTCCACATCTGGCCCGCCCGGTCCTCACGTCGGAGCTGGACGACGGCCCAGGGCCGATTGCCCGTTCGGGGATCCGTGAGGCCGATGGGCTTCATGGGTCCGAAACGAAGGGTGTCATGCCCCCGCGACGCCATGACCTCGATGGGAAGGCAGCCCTCGAAGTAGGGAACCGCGTCCCAGTCGTGGCCCTCATGGGCCTTCCCCGCTTTGAGCGCCTCGATGAAGGCGTCGTACTCCTCTTTGTCCATGGGACAGTTGAGGTAGTCGGCGTCCTCATCGAACCGCCCCTGGGCGAAGACGATCTCCTCGTCGACGCTGTCACGATGGACGATGGGAGCGATGGCATCGAAGAAGGCGAGGCCACCGTCGCCCAATGCGTCCTCGACAGCTTCGTAGAGGGCTCCGGAGGTCAGCGGCCCGGTGGCGATGATCGTCGGTCCGTCGGGGATGGCGGTGCACTCCTCGCGCACGACTTCGATGCCGTGGTGGGACGTCACGGCCGCCGTCATCGCTTCGGCAAAGAGATGGCGGTCCACGGCCAGCGCCGAGCCGGCGGCCACACGGCTGGAGTCCGCCGAACGAAGGAGGACCGACCCGAGCGTCCGCATCTCGCGTTTGAGCTGGCCGTGGGCGTTCCATACGGCCTCGCTCTTGAAGGAGTTCGTGCAAACCAACTCCCCGAGACGATCGGATTGGTGCGCTTCGGTGGTCCGAACGGGACGCATCTCCACGAGGCGAACCCGTCGTCCGGCCTCGGCGAGCTTGAGGGCTGCCTCACATCCAGCCAATCCGCCACCGACGACGGTGACGTCGTGGCTCATTTCTTCTTCGCGCTCTTCTTCGACTTCCGGCGACGCTTGCCTCCGCCCTTCGCCGCCTTCTCGGCGAGCATCTCCACGGCCATCTGGAGGTCGACCTCTTCGGGGTCGGTACCCTTGGGAATGGTGGCGTTGATGTCCCCGTCGGTGACGTAGGGGCCGTACCGGCCGGACATGACGGAAAGCTCGTCTCCGGTCTCGGGATGCTTACCCAGCTCCTTGAGAGGCAGACGCTTGCCGGCCTTCTTGGCCTCGATGAGAGCGCTGGCGTCTTCCGGAGAGATCTCCCAGAGATCCGAGACGTTCCGGAGGCTGGCGAATACCTTCCCTCGGCGCACGAATGGCCCGTATCGCCCGATGCCCGTGACCAGATCCTCGCCGGTCTCGGGATCCTGCCCCACCGTTTTGGGCAACTCGAGGAGCTTGAGGGCGTAGGGCAGATCCACGTCCGACGGCTCGACCCCCTTCGGGAGACTCACGCGCTTCGGCTTCTCGTCCTCCGCGGGCGCCTCGAGCTCTACGTACGGCCCGTAGGGGCCGTTCTTGAGGAGGACTGAGCGGCCTTCTTCGGGGTGCTGACCGAGCTCCTCGCCACTGGGGTCGAAGCCGTCCAGCGACCGCGTGCTTTTGCACTCGGGATAGCCCGAGCAGCCCAGAAAGCGGCCGTATCGATTCCAGCGGACCAACATGGGCCGACCGCACTTGTCACACGTCTCACCTTCGGCGGCGAGGATCTCCTTGATGATCTCGTCGGAGTTGGCCTCCCCTTCTTCGATGCGGCTCATGAGGCGCGGGTAGAAGTCCGCCAGGAGCTTCCGCCAGTCGACGTCACCCTCTTCCACCTTGTCGAGCTCACCTTCCATCCTGCTGGTGAAGTCGGCGTCGAAGATGTTGGGGAGCACCCGAACCAGGAGCTTGGCTACCACCTCGCCCAGATCGGTGGGGTGGAAGCGTCGCTGCTCGAGCTCCACGTACCCCCGGTCCACGATGACCGAGATGATCGACGCGTAGGTGGAGGGGCGCCCGATGCCGAGCTTCTCCAACTCCTTGACCAAGCTGGCCTCGGAGAATCGGGGGGGTGGCTGCGTGAAGTGCTGACGCGGCTCGAGCTTGTCCAGGTCGGCCGTGTAGCCTTCGTCCAGCTCGGGTAGCGGCTCCAGATCGTCGAGGCGCTGCTTGTCGCCGGCTTCGGTGGCCTCGAGGTAGAGGCGGGTGAAGCCGTCGAACTTCACGATGGAGCCGGTGGCCCGGAACAGGTAGGCGCGACCGTCGGCACCCTTCAGGTCGAAGTCCGCCGTGGTGGTGTCGTAGACCGCCGGGGACATCTGGCTGGCCACGAACCGCATCCAGATCAGCTCGTACAACTTCGCCTGGTCGGGCTCCAGGTACCGCTCGGCCTCACTGGGAAGGATGGTGACGTCCGTGGGCCGGATCGCTTCGTGGGCGTCCTGGGCGGCGGCCTGCTGGTTCCCGCCATAAAGTCGGGGAGCCTTGGGGGTGTACTTCTCGTCGAACTCGTTCTGGATCCACTCACGCGCCTGGTTCACGGCCCCGGGTGACACACGGGTAGAGTCGGTTCTCATGTAGGTGATGAGTCCGATCTGGCCCCGTCCGCCGATCTCCTGACCTTCGTAGAGGCGTTGCGCGTTGGACATTGTCCGGCGAGCCGAGTAGCGGAGGCGCTTCGCTGCTTCCTGTTGGAGCGTCGAGGTCGTGAACGGCGCCGAGGGGTTCTTCCGACGTTCCCGCCGTTTCACGCTGGTCACCTGGAAGGGAACCGCGTTCACGGCGTCGAGGACGGCCTTGGCAGCGGCCTCGTTCTCGAGCTTGAAGGCCTTTCCGTCGATGTGATGGAGTTTGGCCTCGAAGCCCTGCTCGTCGCGCTGCAGGTGGGCCAGTATCGACCAGTACTCTTCCTGGACGAAGGCCCTGATCTCGTCCTCCCTCTCGCAGATGAGGCGGAGGGCGACGGTCTGGACCCGGCCAGCGGACAATCCGGGGCGGATGGGCTTCCACAGGAGGGGGCTGACCTTGTAGCCGACGAGGCGGTCGAGGATACGACGCGCCTGCTGGGCCTCGATCTTCTTGAGGTCGAGCTCGCCGGGGCTGTTCAGGGCGTTCTCGACCGCGCTCTTGGTGACCTCACGGAAGATGACGCGCTGGAAGCGTTGGGCGTCCTTCTCGTACCCGAGCTGCTCGGCCACATGATACGCGATGGCCTCACCCTCCCGGTCCGGGTCGGTGGCGAGGATCACCGAGGCCGCGTTCCTCGCCTTCTTCTTCAGGTCGGCGATGACTTTGCCCTTCCCGCGGATGGTGACGTACTTCGGCTCGAAGTCGCCGTCCACGTCGACGCCCAACTCCTTCTTGGGAAGATCCCGCACGTGCCCCACCGAGGCCGCGACCTCATAGCCGCTGCCCAAATACTTGCCGATGGTACGAGCCTTTGCGGGAGACTCGACGATGACCAGGTGCTTTCCGCCGTTATCGCTCATTCAGCGCCGGTTTCAGTTTCGAATTCTTGCAGGATCTCCAGGATCCGCGTCGTGACATCATCTACCGAGCGGCCCTCCGTGTCCACTCTGACGTCCGCCCGTCGGTAGAATGGGCGTCGCCCGCTCAGGAGCCGTGACGCGTTCTCGAGGGGGTCCTCGACAGCCAGGAGAGGACGCACCGAAGCGTCTCCTTCGGCCCGGCGAACGGCCTCCTCCGCCCCAACTCCGAGCCAGACCGACACACAGCCGGAAGGCAGTGATTCCAACGCACCTTCCCGCGCCGCCCAGCCCCCGCCGGTAGCCACCACGACGTGAGCCTCGCGCAGAGCATCCGTCGCCGCTGCGGCCTCCAGCAGCCGGAAGGCGCCTTCGCCATCGGTCCGGAAGATCTCGTCGATGCCACGTCCGGCACGCTCGGCCACGACGGTGTCGACGTCCACGAACCGCCAACCGAGTCGACGGGCGAGGCTTCGGCCCACCGAAGTCTTTCCGGCGCCCATGAAGCCGACGAGGACCACGCGATCGACGATCACGTGGTCAGCGCTCCCCGAAGCCGCGCTCCGCCAGATACGAGAGATACCCCTCCAGGTTCCGCCGGACTTCACCGACGGAGTCGCCACCGAACTTCTCCAGAAGGGCGTCACCGAGCACCAGGGCGACCATCGCCTCGGCGACCACCCCGGCAGCGGGCACGGCGCAGACATCACTTCGCTCCACCGCAGCGTCTCCGACACTCCCGTCGCGGAGGTCGACGCTTGGCAGGCGCTTACGGAGCGTCGAAATGGGCTTCATGGCGCCGCGCACGACGAGGGGCTCGCCGGTGGTCACGCCACCCTCCAGACCCCCCGCCCGATTCGACGCACGCCCGATGCCCCCGGCCCGCGGCTTCTCCTCGGCGAGAACGATGGGGTCGTGGACCTCGGAGCCCGGTACCAGCGCATTGGCGAAGCCTGTCCCCAACTCGACGGCCTTCACCGCCTGGATGGAGGCCACCGCCTGAGCCAAACGACCGTCGAGCTTGCGGTCCCAAGTGACGTAGCTGCCCAGCCCCACGGGCACGCCGGTGGCCACGACCTCGAAGACACCGCCGAGGGTATCCCCTCGCTCCTTGGCCTCGTCGATCTCGGCCATCATCCGCTCCGACGCGGCCCCGTCGAGACACCGCACCGGGTTCGTATCGCTCGCGCCATTCAGATCTTCCGGATGCTCGACGTCGTCGGCCACGGTCGCGCCAATGGAGACGACATGACTGCCGATACGCACACCCAACTCCGCGAGGAGTCGCTTCACCACCGCCCCGCACGCAACGCGCGCCGCCGTCTCACGCGCACTGGCCCGCTCGAGGATGTCGCGGACGTCCCGTCGGTCATACTTGAAGGCGCCGACGAGATCGGCGTGGCCCGGACGGGGAAGGTAGTGGGGACGCAGAGCCTTGGGGTTGCCCTCCGGATCGGGAGGGTCGTGGCTCATGGCCGTCGTCCAGTTCTCCCAGTCCCGGTTCCAGATGATCATGGACAGAGGCGAGCCCAACGTCTCGCCCAACCGTACCCCGCTGAGGAGCTCGGCCCGGTCCGACTCGATCTCCATGCGTCGACCTCGGCCGTAGCCGCCCTGTCGTCGCTTCAGCTCGGGATCGACGTCCCGTTCCATGCTGAGGTCGAGTCCAGCGGGCACTCCTTCGAGGAGAGCCGTCAGACCCTTCCCGTGGGACTCGCCGGCGGTGTGGAAGGAGATTCGTCGCATGAGATCCTATGTATAAAGGAAGAGGCGGCCCCGGTCCAAGCCCGGAGCCGCCTAACCATTCGACCGGGGCGGTTGCGCAATCGCAGCGCCCCGGCCCGCGCCATTGAACTACTCGTTGGTCGTCGTGATGGTGATCTTCACCGTGTCGGCACCCACCTGACCCGTTTGGTCTGTCACCGTGACGATGATCAGCGCTGCACCTTCGTCCTGCCCAGCGATGGGTGCCAGCGTTGCGTTGAGCGCCAGGCTCACCAGTCCGCTGAGAGAAGCACTCTGGGTCAAATAGGCGGCGGTGCCGTCGTCATATACTCCCTTGTACTCCACATTGGCTGCGCCGGCTTGGGCCACGGCGTCGGCCGCAACAGGGAGGGACGATCCAGCCGTGACCTCTGCGGCGTCCGTCGGCGAGGTGATCCCGACCTCCGGACCACTCGCTCCCACGCCAGCCACGGAGAAGAGGTTCTCCCCCGCGCACCCTGCCACCGCCGCGGTGGCCAGGATCGCGACCACAAGGCGTACGGACGTGCTCTTCATCGCGGCGAAAGTCATGGTGTCGTCCCGAGTCAGTTCGAGAGGCCGCTGCGTACGATGTGCGGCGTCACGAGGATGATCAGGTCGCGCTGGATCTCCTGCTGGCGGCGCGTCCGGAAAAGTGCGCCGATGATGGGCAGATCCTTGAGAAGGGGAATGCCCGCCAGCGACTCGGTGCGCTCACTCTGCGTCAGTCCACCCATGACTACCGTCTCTCCGTCTTCCACGAGGACGCGCGTCTGCACGCGTTGGGTCCGGAAGATGAAGCCCGCGTCGGATTCAGCGAGTTCGGCGGCCGACCGCTCAGCCAGAACCTCCAGGAGGATGTACCCGTCAGGGGTGACGTGGGGTGTCGCCTGGAGAATGATACCGGTCTCCTGCTGCTCTACCTGAGCGGTGGGGAATCCGCCGGCGCCCCCGGCTGCTCCTGCACCGGCATCGATGGTCCGAATCGGCGTCAACTCACCCACCAGGAAATCGGCCAGCTGGTTGTCGAGCACCGTCACCTGAGGCGTGGCTTCGATGTCGGAGAGCTGGACGGACTCGAGGGCGTCGATGAATCCGATGAGCTGGTGACGCCCCATGACCAATGAGGTCAGGAGCTGAAGCGACGGGGCCGCTACGCGCTGCGTGGCGTTGCCCAGGGCCGCGATGGAGTTTCCACCCAGGGCAACGACGGACGTCCCCTGAGCGACCACCTCGGCCGTGCCGTCTCCATCCGTGTCGGCGAAGCCACTGCTCAGCTGGTTGAACTGGTTGCCCCGGGAATCCTTGAGCTCATAGGTCACACCGAGTTCGTCCAGCTCGGTCCGGTTCACGAAGATGATCTTGGCCTGGATCGTCACCTGCGGCGTCTGGACGTCGACACTGGCCAGCAGGTCCTCGATCTGGTCCTGCACCCGACGGATGTCGGAAACGATGAGGGTGTTGGTTCCCTGGCCCGTCGAAACGTTGCCCCGCTCGGTGAGGAGGGGCTGGACCATTGCCTCCAGCTCCGCGGCCGTTGCATAGGACACGCGATGGGCACGCGTCTCGATGGGCTCGACGGTCTCTCGTTCATTCAAGTCGGTGATGTTGTCGACCCGGATGATACCCGACTGCAGCTCTTCGGCGACGAGGCCTTGCCCGGCGAGGATCGTCTCGAGGGCGATGTCCCAGGGCTGGTCGTTGATGTCGGCAGTGACGAAGCCGGTTACGTTGGAGCCGGGAACGATGGATCGCCCGGAGAAGGCGGCGAAGGCGAGAAGCACATCGTTGATGGGCGCCTCCGTCCACGTCACGGAGATTCGCCGGGCTTCCTGTACCTGCGGCTGAGGCGCAGGCAGAGCGACCGATTCCGCGTAGGGCGTGGTCGAACCCGACGACCACGGCTCGAAATCGCCCGTCGGATTCTCCAACGAGATCCGCAGGCCACGGGGGTCGGGGATGACCGAATAACCCAGCTTGCGGTCCAGAACCAGAACCACCCGGACAACGTCCTCCGAGTACTGGCTGGTCCGCATGGAGAGGATCCCGCCGCGGTTCACCGAGGCGAAGTCGTCCTGTGGCAGAGCGTGGGTGGCGCCAATGAGGTCGACCACCAGACGGTGCGGGCCCTCCATCTGGAAGTCGCGATACTGGACTTCCCCGTCGACGGAGATGAGGACGCTCGTCTGGCTGGCCATCGGCGTGATCGTCAACTCGGTGACGGGCCCGCCGAGGGCCAGGAGCGTGCCCGCCCAAAGAGCGAACATCGACGTCATGAGGAGCCTCCCTGGCGCCTGGAAACAAAGTTCATGATTTCACGTTCAACGGAGTCGAAGACTTCCACGTCCACCACGACTGCATCGCGACGAATCTCGACGACGGTCGTGTTGCCAATGTTGTCGCCCACCTTCAGGTAGTACGCGTCCCCGTCCACCGGGCTCATCGTACCGTCCTCGGCCACTTGTACTCCACCGGTGCTCAGGACCGCGACGCTGGAGGCCGGGTCAGGCGAGTACATGATGCCGATGAGGCTGAGCTGTTCGAAGCGCACGCCGCCCGCTGCCCCGAGTAGGGGGCGGAAGGGATTGCGACGGGTGAAGGAGGGGTAGGAGAAAACCTCACGCTCGAACACCAGCTCGGTCTCACCCGCCGGAGGTGGCGGCTGTTGCGGTTCTTGGGCTTCGAGGCCATCGGGCATCGCGATGGCGAAAACCGCCACGAGCGCAGCCCCGAACGCATGCTGGAGTGTCATGATCAACCCTCGGGGAGCTCGGCCGGTGCGACCGAGCTCTGCTCCGGAAGTACGTAGGTCTCGATTCGGAAGTTCGCGATGACCGGTGACTCCATGTCGGGGAAGGTGACCGCGTTGGGGAACAACTCCACCTCCACCTGGACAGGGGTCACGATGCGAGAGAGGCTCGCGATCTCCGTCAGGAACCGGGCAACATCGTGGTATTCACCGACGACGGACATCTGGTAGCCGGTCTGGTTGTACGGACCGGCAGCTTGCGTCGGTTCGGGGTCCAGGCCCTGCATCTCGACTCCGGCCAACCGCGCCCGCCGCTGGATGTCGTCGAGCAGCACGGGCACTTCTTCTTGAGCCGGAATCAATTCCTCCAACCTCGCCACATGGCGTTGGTAGAGGGCCATGCGCTCTTCGAGATCCTGACCGCCACGGGCCAGGATCACCTGGGCCTGGCGGTTCTGGATGTCGAGGGTCTCGAGCCGCTCCCGGACTACGTCCATCTCCTCGACCTGAGGAGTCTGGTAGTACATGTAGAACGGGATGATGCCCAAGAGGAAGATGATTCCCAGAACCATGTAGTTCCGCTGGGTCGGATCGGTGGGATTGTACCAGGCCATGACTCAGCTCCCCGGCCCGGCGCTCTGCGCCTGGACCGTCCCGTCGTCGAAGAGGGGCACCGTCTCCAGCTCATCCATGCCCGGCGACTCGTACGCCATGATGAGCTCGAACATGTACACCAGATCTTCCGCGCTCTCCTCTGAGGCGACCTGCTGACTCGTCTCCAGGCTCACCCCGCGTAGGAACCGAGAGGCCTCGAGTCGTCGCATGAAGCTCGTGATGGCGAAGTACGACGCGGCACGCCCCGTCACCCGGATGGTCAACGGGTTCTCCCCGGTGTAGAGGACCTCCCGCAGCCATGTGTAGTCCGGCACCGCTGCGGCGATCTCGTCCAGGATGTGCGGCCACGTGTACCGGTGGGCGTCGATCTCCTGGATGATGGCGACCCGGGCCTGAATGGAATCGGCTCGGGCCCGAAGCTCGTTGGTCCGCTGGATGATGGCGGCGTTGCGCGTCGAGTCGGCGATGGCCGTCTGGAGTTGCACCTCCAGTTCCGACTCCTGGGAGCGTAGGCTCATGAACATGAAGCCCGTGTACCCGAGCGCGACGATGGCGGCCCCGGCGAAAAAAAGCAGGTACGGATCCGCGGACGAGCCCCCGCCCCCACCGGGACGTAGGTTCTTCAAGGCGTCCAGGTTGAAAGAGAATCCGCCTGCGGACCCCTTCTTTCCCCCCGGAAGAAGATTGACTTCGATCACAGTATCGCTGTCCTCATCCTAGGCCCGAAGGGCCAGTCCGAGTGGCAACAGCAGCATTGGAGCAGCCTCGTCGATCGCGATGTCTCCCGCCGCCCCGGGCCGCACCGGCACCCGTTCGAAAGGATTCACCAACTCGGTCTCGACGTTCATGCGCTGAGCGAGGGTCTGGCTCATGCCCGGAATCCGGGCCCCACCGCCGCTGAGGTAGATGCGACCGACGGAGTCGCCGTCCTCGCGGGTCATCAAGAATGCGCTGGCGCGCTCGATGCCGACTGCTACCTCGTCGGCAGAAGCCGCCACGAAGCTGTCGAGATCGGCTGCCGTCTCACGAGCCTGGACCACGTCCTCGGCCTGTTCGGCCGTGAGCCCCCGTTCCCGTTGGAGGTCCTCGCGGATCTTCCGCGAACCGAAAGGAATATCCCTGGTCAGGATCGGGATCCCGTTCTCCAGGATGCTTACGTTGGTCGTCTCGTGACCGATGTTCACCAGAGCGACGATCCCCTCGAGGCGGTCGGGATAGTTGTGCTCGAACGCGTTGTGGAGAGCGAAGGCATCGACGTCGATGACCACGGGGTTCACTCCGGCGTCTTGCAGCAACCCGACCTTGTTGTCGACCAGCTCTCGCTTCGCCGCGACGAGGAGCACTTCCATCTTGAGCCCATCGTCGTTGGGGTCGAGGACCTGGAAGTCCAACTCGACGCTCTTGATGTCGAAAGGTACGTGCTGCTCTGCTTCCCAGCGGATCATCTCCCGAGCGTCGGACTCCTTCATCCGATCCATCTCGATCTTCTTGATGATCACGTCGTGGCCGCCCACGGCCGTGACCACTTCAGCCCCCTTGATAGCCATCTCCTGGAACAGCCCGCGGACGGCATCCGAAACGAGACCATAGTCCATGATCTCACCTTCGACGATGGCGTCGGGGAGGAGCGGTCGCATGGCGACCCGGACCACCTCGGGCTGATCGCCCGAATGGTCAACTTCCACGACCTTCACGAACCCGGATCCGATGTCCAGGCCGATCACGGTGCGCTTTCGTCCGAAGAGGCCCATGCTCCGCCTTCAGCCGAGGGGATGGGGAAGACACATTTTCCTGAGAAGTTCGGTGTCAGGTTACCACCGTTTGTCGAGCCTTGTCAAGAAAAAACTCCTATCTGTGCAGAGGGCAATAATTGGTAAACATTTGGTACCCAGACCGGGGAGAAAACGGGTAGTCGACCGCTGGTCCGCTCCCCGATGAACCCGTCATTTCGCGACTTCCGCAAGGTCGACCCGTCCTTGCTCGAGGAGCGGGGCTTCGCCGGGAAAGCGACGAGTTGTGGACGATGGCCTCGCCGCGTCAACCCGGGCCCAGCCGCTGGGCTGGGTGCAGGACTCCTCGCGCTGCGAAGCGTTCGCGCACCCCTTCGAGAGCGGCCGTGGCGACAGCGCGAGAGCCCACCACCGACGAACCCGCCTCGACTTCAACGCCTCCGTACGCCAGCACCCGGCCCCGGATCGACGCTCCGCCCTCGAGTCGCACCACCCCTGACGCGACAACGAGCCCATCGACGTTTGCTGCGGCCTGGAAGGTGGCGTTTCCATCCACGAACAATACGACCCGGCCCCGGCCGCCGGAAACGACAACGTCCCCCGCCCGGCTTCGGAGGGCCGTATGGGATCCGCACGGACGCGCTGGATGATCGGGATCCCCCCAGTTCCAGCGGTCCGAAGTGTCGCAGGTACCGAAGGCGTCGGAGGGCCCAGGTGTCCCCCCTGGGTCCAGTGACTGCCCCTGCCCCATCGCAGCACGCAGCGGGAGGAGCCCCAGGCCCGGCATCGGGACGACCCCGATGGCCGTCGTGTCCCCGGTGATGGCGCCGACGACCCGCGTGGGGGACCCGGCCGCGACGGAGACGACAGCGGGAAGCTCCATGATCCGCTGCGCCGCGTTCAGGACCCACACCAGGCGGCGACGCTCCAAGGTCGGGCCGCCGCCTACCGACTCGGGTCGCGCCGTGAGTAGCCACACCTCCTGCGACAAGCGCCGCCACGTGAGGCCCGTCGAGTCCCCACGCGGGCCGACGACCTGATACGTACGCCGCCCACCCTGGGGCACCGAGTCCAGCCAAGCCGTCCACGGAGCGTCGAGGACATCCATCAGAATGGCTTCGACCTTCCAGCCGTCCTGGACGATGCGCGCGTGCGCCTTCGATGTCGTATAGGCCGCCTCCGCCGACACCAGAAGGGAGTGGCCCAGGACCAGGAGGGCGAGGGCAACCAGAACGGCGAAGGCGAGGACCGCCCCCGATTCGCCCCTCGACCGGACCATCATGGAGGTACCCACCCCAAGAACTCGGAGGCGGGCCGGGCGAGTCGCTCCGCGGGCTGCCAACGGATTCGAAGCGTCGAGTCGGAGTGGAGAAACCCCGTCCCCCCGTCGACCCAGACCTCGGGCGTGAGAGGCTGTCGACCTCCGCTGCCCACCCGGTACCGGAGCGCCGACCCCGTGAGATGATACGAGCCCGACTCGAACACCCGGACGAACAAGGCTCCGGGTGGAATCGCCCAGGCGGCGGTGAGCCTCAATGCTACCTCCGCAGAGTCGGTGCCTGGGCACGTCACTGCGGCGGCCGGCGAGCCGGACAGGTCGAGGGGATGGACGACGCCCTCCCCCGTCGTCACTTCCAGAGAGTCCTTGGCAGGATCCGGTAGACGGTCACCTCGGTAGGCCACGACGACTTCATTGGCGGACCGACCCGCCGCACAGACGACACCCGTTCCGCGGAAAGCGCGCAACCGAAGTGAATCGGAGTCCCCCCACCAGTCGACGCCCACGACTCCTCGTGCCAAGTCCTGTCGCAGGACCGTCCGAGCGATGCGCCCCGACGTCAGGGCGTCGAGACGGCCGGTGAGGGAGGCGTACGCGTCGCGTACCTCCGTCAGCGTGGTCAGGCCCACGTGGAGGATGCCGAGCCCGAGGAGGAGGCCGACCAGCGCCTCCGCCAGAGAGGCTCCGGCCGAACCGCGAAGCCCGATCATCGTGTCGGCACCTCCGACCGGAGGCCGAGGAGCTCACCCCCATGCTCGTCGGTAGCGGTCAACTCCACGCTCCCCGAGCTGTCGACCGTCCAGGCCACCACCACGTCATCGAAAACGTCCCGGCCGGAACCTGGTGCGGCGCCCCGCCGGAGGGAATCCAGCACCGCTTCGGCTCGGCCGGTCGCCGCCTCCAATCGTTCGGCTCGCCTCAGCGTCCGCGCCGCCAAGGCCATCGTGCCCAGAACACCGACGACAGCCATCTCCAGGACGAGGAGGGCCATGACGACTTCCATGAGGGTGATACCCCGCGACGAACTCATCTGCGCCTCACCCGCCCGTAGCTGGATAGCACCAGGCCGGCGTCGGCCCGACCCCGCCGCAGTGAGATGGTGGCGCTGGTGAATCGGCCGATACCGAGAGCGTCGAATCGAAGGTCGAGCGAGTCTCGGCCCCCCGTCAGTTCCACCGCGGTCGGGCCATCGGCCAGGGGGGCCTGGTGGACCACGACCCCCGCCGCGACGACGCGAAGCGTCGGGGGGTCGGCGACGATCGTGACGACGCTACCGCCGGACTGGACCGCCGAAGTCCTGGCACGCAGCAGACCGCGAGCGACCCTCTCACGAGCCGCGGCGACCGCCGCCTCGTCCGCGAAGCGGCGAACGGAGGGCACCGCCGTCGCCACCCCAACGGCCAGCAGAGCGAGGACAGCGATCAACTCGACAAGGGAGTACCCCTCTCGGCCGAACCGGTACTCCCGCGCGGCCCGGGTATCGGGCATTGGCTGATGTAGACGGGGCGAGGCGTTGGCGTCCATGGCACCAACGATGCCCGGAGCCGTGGGGCGCCGGGATGGTTGGATGGGCCTGCGCGACTACTTCCTACCCGATCCCGTATTCCTGGATCTTGTAGCGGAGAGCCCTCGGCGACAGCTCGAGGAGATCAGCGGCCTGGGTCTTGTTCCCCCCCGTCCGATCCAGGGCCAACCCGATGAGATGCTTCTCCAGCCGAGCACCGTGCTTCTTCACCGAAAGGTCGTCGGTGTCCAGGCCCAGTCCCGGAGTTTCGGGGGCAGGCCGGCGGACGGCCTCCGGAAGGTCGTCGAGAGAGACCGTGTCACCTTCGGTGAGGACCAGAGCACGCTCGAGGACGTTCTCGAGCTCGCGGATGTTCCCGGGCCACGGGTACGAGAGGAGCACCTCCATTGCATCGGGGTCGATCCCCTCGACCGTGACGCCGAGGCGTGCCGAATGGCGCTCCAGGAGGTGGTGCGCCAGCTGGGGGATCTCCTCCTTCCGGGCCTGAAGCGTCGGCAGGTGGATGGGAACCACCGCGAGTCTGTAGTAGAGGTCCTTGCGGAAACTGCCGTCTTCGACGGCTTCCTCCAGATCACGATTGGTGGCGGAGACGACCCGCACGTCCACTCTCGTCGTTTCCGTCGCTCCGATCCGTCGCACCTCACCTTCCTGCAAGGCCCGTAGGAGCTTCACCTGCAGGGCTCCAGGAAGCTCTCCTACCTCATCCAGGAAGAGCGTCCCTCCGTCGGCCACTTCGAATAGCCCTTCCTTGTTCCGATCGGCTCCGGTGAAGGCACCGCGGACGAACCCGAAGAACTCCGACTCGAGGAGCTGCTCCGGGACACCGCCGCAGTTGACCGGCACGAACGGCATGTCTGCCCGGGACGACTCACGGTGGAGCATGCGTGCCACAAGCTCCTTACCCGTACCGCTGGACCCGGTGACCAGCACTGGGGAGTCGTACGGCGCCACCTTCTCGGCGACCTCCATGGCCTTTCGCATGGCGGGCGACCCGACGACGATCTCTCCGAAGCGGGCATCGGCACGGACCTCTCTACGGAGTCGTCCAACCTCCTGGCGGAGCTGTTCGCGCTCCTCTGCTTTCCTGACGATCAGAAGCACGTCGTCGGAACCGAAGGGCTTGGGGATGTAGTCGTACGCCCCCTTCTTCATGGCTTCCATGGCCAGGTCGAGGCCGCCATAGGCCGTCATGACGAGCACGAGCGCCCGCCCTCCACCTTCCCTGTAGGCCTCGAGGAACTCGATCCCGGTGAGCTTGGGCATCCGCACATCACAGAGGATGATGTCCGGAGACTGCTCCTGGGCTGTCGCCAATCCCTGTTCTCCGTCCTCCGCCTGGACTACGTCGTAGCCGGCGTCGGAGAGAATGAGGGTGAGCGATTTTCTCAGCCCAGCGTCGTCATCGATGATGAGGATCTTCAAGATCGCGCCGGTTCGGGGGTGTGGGTCGCATCGTGGTCGCCGATATCGTATAGCACCGGGAGGCGGATGACGAAACGGGCTCCGCCCTCTTCGCGGTTCTCGGCGTCGATCCGCCCCCCCATGCCCTCCACCAGCCGTGCGCAGATGGAGAGCCCGAGTCCCGTTCCCTTGCCAGGCGCCTTCGTGGTGAAGAAGGGGTCGAAGAGTTGTTCGATCTGATCCTCGTCGACGCCGTGGCCATTGTCCAACACCTCGAGGACGGTCACCCGTTCGGCCCCGTCCACGGAGGCTGGGGCCTGCTCGTCCCGAGCCCGACGGCGGCGGTGCATGTAGTTGATGCCCGGTGGGTCGTCCTCACGTCGTCGAGGAAGGCCACTGAGCTCCCCTTCCTCCTCCCGTAGCGACACAACGATTGTCGGTTCGGCCACGCCCGACACGGCATCCTTGGCGTTGAGCAGCAGGTTGATGAGTACCTGCTCGAGGCGGCGCGGCTGATCCACCAGCTGTTCGGCTCCCACTGCGACGTCCCACTGGACATCGATGCCGTCCAGTGCCCCCTGGCTCTCCAGGATCTCCCGGACACGCTCCACGGGCTCGGGTGCAGCAGAGGGTTCGCCGGCCCCGTTGGTGGGACGTGCGTAATCCAACAGCCCTCGAACGATCCGATCGATGCGTTCGGCCTCGCGACGGATAGAGTCCAGGAGATCGGGATCGCCCCCCTCTCGGACCACGCGAGCCCGCGCCACATCCACGAATCCCATGATGGCCCCAAGGGGATTCCCCACCTCATGGGCAATGCCTGCCGCCAGCGTCCCGACAGAGGCCATACGAGCGGTCTGGACAACCTGGTCCCGGGCGTGACGAAGCTCTCGGTTGGTGAGTTCCAAGGACTCGATGTTCTCTGCCAGGAGCCTCTGGTCGGCAATGAGACGGTCGGCCAGGCGGTTCACGCTGGCCTGGATCTCACGAAGCTCGGGACGTACGGGATCCCGCACGCGGTGATGGTAGTCCCCTTCTCCGATGCGCTGTACGTCCTGAGCCAGTCGACCAACGGAAGTCTCCACCGAGGCCGAGACCAGCCAGCCGGAGAAGATGACGAGGAGCAGCAGGTCGACCGCCAGCAGGAAGATGGTAGGGAGCGGAGGGGAGATGACGCCCGTCATGGACGGAACCGCCAGATAGACGCCCGCCACGGCCATGGCCTGAACCACGGCGAACACGATGGCGAGTCGGATGACCAGGCGGCGCTTGTTCACGTCCAGAGGATACCGTCGCGTGGCGGGGAAAGACCGACGAAGAAGGGCTCGGATCGGGCGACCCGTCCCCAAAACGAAACGAAGGGTGGCCCGGAGCGAGTCCGGACCACCCTACCGCTTCATGTCACACCCGCACCGAGATGCGGGAGCCTGTCCGCAAGACCGCTAGGGTCAGCTGGTGCAGGCGACCTCACCCGGCTGGGAGGGGGCAACAGGCGTGCTCGGGGCAGCGGCCGTACCGTAGTAGATGGCGCAACCCTCTGCCGGACCGAGCGCGGCGTGCACCGCCGTGGCGTTCCAACCGGAGGACGAAGCAGCCGGCACGACCGTAACGCCATCGGAGTTCGTGAACGCGAGGTCCGCGAAGCTCGTCGAGTAGGCGTAGGCGTCCGAGTAGTAGATCTCCTGCTGGCTGGCCAGGTTCTTGAGATCGGACTTCATCGCGGCGAAGTAAGCCTTCTCACGCGTGGCGCTGAACTTCGGAATGGCGATGGCCGCCAGGATTCCGATGATCACGACCACGATGAGGAGCTCAATCAGGGTGAAACCTTTGGTGTCCCGCATTGGAGTGACTCCAGGTGTGAGTGAAACACGGTTTTTTGTTTTGTTGCTCGGGCCATGGTAGAAGCAAGGCAGGGTCCAAAGCCGTGCCATTTCCCGTAACTTCATATCCTATAGTGATTTACAGCTATGTCAATCCGATACGAAAGACCGAAATCGGGGTACTTTCGTCTGGGATTCTGCAATTCGTAGGCAGGTTGCAAGGGTCAACGGGCTGTTTCCGGCTCCAGGCCGAAGTCGGCCACTTTGACCGAATCGAGCGTTGAACGGCCCAGATCACTGGCCACCCACACCGACGCGGAGTCCAACGCCTGGTAGGCGCCAGCGCTGTCGCCGGCCTCCCATCGCTCATACGCCTGGTAGAGATGGCTCTGCCAGAAGAGGGCCCGCCCCAGGCCCTCGGCTGTCGCGCGGGCTTCCGCGGCTTCCTCCAGACGACCCTGTGCCGCCAGGGCCCAGGCCAGGAGGTGCCACCGGGTCGCGTCTTCCGGGTAGAGCTCCAGCGACTGCCTTGCCCATCGCTCGGTCCCTTCGGCATCTCCGTACTCGGCCCGCACCAGAGCCAGGAGAGAGTAGGCGAGCGGAAACTCCGGTCGCTCGTGAATGGAGATCTCCAGTAGCCCTTCCGCTGCGAGGTGATTGTTCGCGCCCATGAGGCGCTTGGCGATCTCCGTGAGGAGGGCGTAGTGGGTGCCCAGGAGGTTGATGGCCGCTCGATACGACACGAGGGCCTGCTCGGTACGGCCGGCAAGGAGGAACTGGTCTCCCAGAATCCACTGGGATCGCCCGGAATGGGGATAGTCGCGGATCAAGGTCTCCATGACCGTCGGTGTGTCCTTCCACGTCGGGTTGCGGATCCACACTCGCACGCTTCCGGCCAGCACCATCAGGGTGAGGCCCACCCATGCCACACGTTTCCGGTCCTGAGCGAGCCTCACCACCAGCCAGCCGGTGGCCGCCGCGAGTCCCACCGAAGGGAGGTAGAACGCTCGTTCCGCCAGGAGGATGCCCGAGAGGAAGAGCGTGTTCGACGTGGGGGAGATGGTCACGATGAACCAGACCACGCCGAAGGCGGCCGTCCGCGCGGTGTCGACCCCCTCGCTCAGAGCCGGTCGCCGCCACGCTACCCAGGCCAGAACGAGAATGAAAAGGGAGAGGCTGACACCCACCACATTCTCCACGTTCCAACCGAACGAAATGGGGATCACACCCGGGGAGTAGTCCGAGGAGAGATCCAACGGAAATACCCAGAGGCGGACGTAGTGGAGCCAGACCTCGCCGAGGGTCCAGATGCGGGGAAGCTCCTTGAGGAGGCTGGCGCCCAACGGGGCGAAGGGATCGGCGATACTGCCCAGGACGAAGAAGCGAGCGGTGAGGAGCCCGAGAGCGACCACGAGCATGACGAGGTACACCCGCCAACGGTCGGCCAGGTACGCGGGCAGATCTCCGAACGCGATGCGACGGCGGGCGGCATCCAGGAGGAAGACGACGCCCGGAAGGGTCACGGCACTCTCCTTGGCACCGAAGCCGAGGAAGTACAGCAGCCCGATGAGAAGCGCCGTTCGCCAAGACGATCGCTCGCCCCCCCGGAGATGAAGGATGAGCGCTCCCACCACGCACACCGTGGAGAAGATCTCCGAGAACCCGATGACGTTGGCTACCGCCTCCACATGGACCGGATGGACCGCGAACACCAACCCACCCGCGAACGCCGCCGAGAGCGACATGAGCCGGATGAGGAAAGCCAACACGAGCAACGACGCAGCGGCGTGGAGCAGAACGTTCACGGCGTGGAAGAGAAGAGGGCTTCCCCCGCCGACGACCCACTGAACGCCGAAGAGCGCCGTCGTCACCGGGCGCCAGAGACCGAGCTCCCTCCCGAAGTCCCCCGGCCAATAGGGACGCACCAGCGCCTGGGGCAGCGTCTCGAACGAGTGGATGGCCTCGTTGGCCGGCAGGATGTGCGTGTCGTCGTATGCGAAGAGGTTCGGCAGCGAATTCAGGTAGACCGCTACCGCGACGATCCCCACCAGGAGATACGCCGACCTCCGGTCCGTGAGAGGAGAACCCCACCAACGCCCTCTCGACGCCGGCGGCGAGGAAACGGGAGCGGGCGAATCTCCTCGAGGCCCCGACGAAGCCGCCGACGAGGAATCCAACGTGTTCAGCCTTCGCCGCCCGTGACACCGGCCACACCCGGACCCGCGGAGCCGGAGCGATCGTCGTCGGAAGCGGTGTCACCGGACGCTTCGACCGAGATGGAAGAAAGGCGCCCAGGGGTGTCCCAGGGGTCCACCTCGGGCGCCTCCCAGACCGGAGGCCTCGGCCCCACGAGGTTGTACTTGAGGATACACCAGAGGGCCGAGACACCGTCTTTCCAACCGATCTTCTTGCCGTCCGAATACGATCGGCCGTCATAGCTTATGGGCAGTTCGTAGATGCGCGCCCGCGCCTGGGAGAGCCGGGCCGTCAGCTCTGGCTCGATGCCGAAGCGGTTCGCCGACAGAGGCAGGGAGTGGAGGAGGTCCGTGCGGACCATCTTATAGCACGTCTCCATGTCGGTGAGGTTCAGGTCGGTGAACATGTTCGACAGGATCGTGAGCACGCGATTACCCACGGAGTGCCAGAAGAGCAGGACCCTGTGTGGGCCACCGAGGAAACGCGATCCGTAGACCGCATCGGCCTTGCCTTCCAGGATGGGCTGGAGCAGCAGGGGAAACTCGCGGGGGTCGTACTCGAGATCGGCGTCCTGGACCACCACCACGTCGCCCCGGGCGTGCTGGAAGCCCGTCCGCAACGCGGCCCCCTTTCCTTTGTTCTGCTCGTGGAAGACCAGCGTATCGATGAGCTCTCCTTCCAGCTCCCGCAGAATGTCACGGGTGCCGTCGGTGGAGCCGTCGTCGACGCAGATGACTTCGAGCCAGAGCGGCACTTCCCGCACGCGGCGAATGAGATTCTCGACGGTACGCCGTTCGTTGAAGACGGGTATGACCACGGATAGGCGAACACGGTCCCACGCGAGGTCGCGCTGCTCGGTGAAGCCGTAGCCTGGAAGTCCTGGCATCGTCATGCGTCAATCCCGTAGCGGTTGAGCTTTCTGTAGAGCGTGGAGGGGTCGATCCCCAACACCTCGGCGGCGCGGGTCTTGTTGCCGCCTTCGGACTCGAGAACCCACAGAATGTAGGCTCTCTCGATGACCTCCATGGTTGGATTCGCGGGTGCCTCGGAACCCGCGAGTCGCGGAGCCGGAGCCTCCCGCACCCGATCCGGGAGCGCCTCGGGCTCGATGACGTGTCCGTCCGAGACCACGACGGCCCGTTCCAAGGCGTTCTCGAGTTCCCGCACGTTGCCCGGCCACTCGTACTCCGTGAGGAGCTTCATGGCCTGGTCGGACAACGTGAAGACCTCCTCGCCCTCGGCCCCGGCTTCGCGGAGGAAGTGCTTGGCCAGGATGGGGATGTCCTCCCTTCGCTCCCGGAGCGGTGGGAGGTGGAGTTGGATGACGTTGAGCCTGTAGTAGAGGTCACTGCGGAAGGACCCGCGTCCGATCTCTTCTTCCAGGTCGCGGTTGGTGGCTGCGACGATCCTCACGTCGACGGGGACGGACTGGGTCGAGCCCACCGGGATCACTTCCCGTTCCTGAATGGCTCGGAGCAGCTTGACCTGGGTGGCCGGGCTCATCTCCCCGATCTCGTCCAGGAAGAACGTGCCACCGGCGGCGGCCACCAACAGGCCGTCGCGGTCTTTGACGGCGCCCGTGAAGGACCCCTTCACATGTCCGAAGAGTTCGCTCTCCAGAAGGCTCTCCGGGAGTGCTCCGCAGTTGATGGACATGAAGGGACCGTCGCAACGCTCGGAGAGCGTGTGGATGTAGCGCGCCACCACCTCCTTACCGGTCCCGCTCTCGCCTGACAACAGCACCGTGGACTCTGTCCCGGCCACCGTCTCGGCCAGATCGAGGACCTCGATGAAGCTCGCGGCCACGCCGATGGGCCTCCCTTTCCCACCGTTCTTCGAAGTGCGCTTGATCTCGCGCTTCAGCCGCTTGTTCTCGACCTTCAGCTCTCTGGCCTCGGCGGCCCGCCGGCAGATGGCCAGGAGCTCGTCGTTGGCGAAGGGCTTCTGGAGGTAGTAGTACGCCCCTTCGTTCACCGCGCTGACGGCCGACTGCAGGGACGCCTGGGCCGTCATGAGGATGACGGCGATCTCCGGATCCACGTTCCGGGCGTGGGCCAGAACCTCCAACCCTGTCGCGCCCGGCATGCGGATGTCGGTCAGGACGATGTCCGGGCGCTCGTCTTCGAGGGCAGCAAGAGCCTTCGGGCCGGAATCGGCCACCGCGACCTCGTAGCCCTCCCCCCGAAAGAGGATCTCGAGCGTGTGGAGGATCGCGGTCTCGTCGTCTACTAGAAGAATCTTCACGTGGTCAAGCCTGTGGTCTGTAGATCGGCGGGCTCCGGGCTTCCCGGCAGGAAGATCACGAACTCGGCACCCCCGTCCTCGCTCTCCTCGACGAACGTCGCCCCGTCGTGGGCCTCGACGGCTCGGTGGACGACGGCAAGCCCGAGGCCGCTCCCCGCGTCCTTCGTCGTGAAGAACGGATCGAAGATCCGGGGTCTCGACCCGACGGGGATGCCCGGTCCGCTGTCACCGACCGAGAGCCTCACCGGATGAGAGATGTCCGTGCCCCGCGGGCGTCGGCGGTCGCGCTCGTTGCGGAGGGCCACCGTCACCCGTCCGCCCGGGCCAGCGGACTGCCCCCCGTTCAGGATGAGATTGAAGAGGGCGCGGTGCAGAAGGTCCGCGTCGCCTTCCACATAGATCGGTCCGTCGTCGACGTCGGTGACGATGTCGACGCCGTCCAGCGCCGGATGTTGCTTGGCGAAGAGCGCGCACCCCCGGACCAACGCCTGGAGATCAACGCGCTCCGTGGCCCCCATCCCCAGCCCCGAGTAGTCCAGGAACTCGGTAAGGAGGCGACTGAGGCGGTCCGATTCGGACAGGACCAGCCGTTCCAGCACCTCTCGATCGCTCGCGGAGAGGCGCTTGCCACTGAGTTGCTCCACGGCACTGCGGATGGAAGCCAATGGGTTCTTGATCTCGTGCGCGAGTGAAGCGGACAGGGTCGCCACCGCCTCGAGCCGCTCGTTGCGGACGTTGAGCTCGTCCAGGCGCTCCAGGTCCGTGATGTCCTGGAACAGCGCCGTCGCCGAAGGGAGTGCCCCACCTTCCCGCTCCAGGACGGCGGTACTGACCCCGAGTCGCGCGGTCCCCTTCACCGACGGCGACTCCACCACGCCGCGGGTCACCGACGTTCCACCGTGGATGGCCTTCTGGAGCATGGAGCCCAAAGGCGGCGCGATCCGGTCGAGTTCGTCGAGAACAGGTTTGCCGAGAAAGCCCTCCAGGCGCCGGTTCAGGAGGCTCCCCGCGGCCGGGTTGGCGTAGGCGAGCCGGCCGTCCCCATCGACGGTGATCACCCCCGTGGAGAGGTTGGCCAGGATGTCGCCGGTGTCCAGGCGGAGCTGCTGGAGCTTGGATTCGACTTCGCCCAGCGCCTGTCCGGCGCGGCGCAGGCGGTCGCCCAGAAGGCCGGTAATGAGGGCCACCACCGTGAAGAGGGCGATGCGAAGAGCCACGAAGATCGTGAAGGTCTCCTGGTATCCCCATACCAGGTCGGCGAAGTAGAGGATGCTGACCAGGCCGCCGATGAGAACTCCGCCCGGGAGCGGGAGGAGGAGCGCCCCGGCGCTGATGACGAGGATGTAGAGCGACGCGAAGCCGCTATCCGGCCCCCCTGTGAGGTGGACGATGCCCGTTACGATGAGCGCGTCCAGCACGACCTGCGCGTAGAGGAACCCCTCGCCAGGTTCATTCTGGTTGAGATGCGTGAACCAGAAGGACCAACCGGTGACCGCCAGGGCGCTGATGAACATGACACTGACGATCAGCGTCTCCGACGGTCGAGCCACGAACCAGTCGGCGAGGACGGCAACCAGGATGCCCGCCACCAGCGTGAGCCGGCCGACATAGAGCCACCAGAGGAGGTCGCGTCGCCGGAGCCCACGTGGTTCGGGGCCGGATGACGTCGTCGGTGCAGGGGCCAACTGTGCCACGAGAGCGGGCTCCGAGCCGGTGGCGATAAGGAGAGCCGGTGGGGGATCCGACCTGACAGATGCGCACCCGCACGGTAGTCGAGGCCCTTCGCATTCTGCAAGGATTTCGTCCTGGCATATTGCAAAAACGTCGGTGGGACAGCGGCTCGCAGCACTTCCGGGTGGTATGATTCGAAGTGGTACGGCAGATTGTCCCCCATGCCCCTCTTGCGCCGCGTCACCGGCGCGGCGCTCCTCGTCGCCGCCTACCTCCCCTTCCACCGGCTGCTGGAGGTCGAACGTACGGGGCCCGCCGGCAGGTCGGTTCGAAGTGCGGCCGAAGCGGCCTGGGTTCTCGGGCTGTCGGGCTCGCTCATCGTCTTCACCTTCGCGTGGCTCCTCGCCCGCATGGTCCCGTACGACGCGGAGCGGCCGGACCCCGTGGAAGGCCTCGCCGCCCTCATTGCGAAGCCCGCCCGCCCCGTCTTCGCCTTCGCACTCGGCGGCGTGGCGTTCCTTGCCGCCGCCACGGTGGCCCGGACGATCCACGGGGGTGGCCCCACATCGGTGGACGAGATGGCCCAGCTCTTCCATGCCGTGGCTGTCGCCGGTGGCCGGCTCACCATCCCGGTGGAGACCTCTCCGGCGGCGTGGATCATCCAGAACGGTATCGAGACCGGAGGCGGATGGGCCTCGATCTATCCCCCTGGCCACACGGCCCTTCTGGCCACCGGGCTGGCCGTCGGGGCCGGCTGGCTCGTCGGCCCTCTGCTCCTCGGCGTCGCCACCGCCGCGTTTGCCTGGGCAGCCGACGTCCTCCTCGGCTCCAGAACGGGTCGGCTCGCCGGCATCCTCCTCTGCGTTTCCCCCTTCTGGCTCCTCATGGGCGCGACGCCGGCGAATCACGTTTCAGCGGGGTGCGCGTTGGCCCTCGTCTTGGCCGCGGGGGTGCAGGTCCGCCGCGCCGACGGGCGTGCTGACCACCAGGGCGGGCGCCCTCCTGGTGGGCGTGGCCGTCCGCTACCCTGGCTCGCGGTCACCGGCGGGGCTGTCGGGTTGGCGGTATCGGCGCGTCCCTGGACGGGACTCCTCTGCTCCGCGGCGATTCTCGCTGCGCTGTGGGTGGGCCGCCCCCGTGTCCGCATCCGCGAGGTAGCGGCCTTCGGCCTGGGGGGATTGCCGTTCGCGGTCATCTTCCTCTGGTGGAACTCCGCGCTGTTCGGGTCGCCGACTGCCGTGGGCTACACCGCGGCGTTCGGCCCTGCCCACGGCCTAGGCTTCCACGACGACCCATGGGGCAATGCCTACGGCCCGGTGGAAGCTCTGGCCTATACCGGCTCCGACCTCCTCCTCCTCGGGGTCCGGCTCCTGGAAAGCCCCCTCCCCGCCCTGGCACTCATCGGCTTCGCCCTCATCGTCGTCCCATGGAATAAGGAGACGCGGGTCTTCTGGGCTTGGGCCGGAGCCGGCGTCGCCGCCGCGTTCCTGTACTGGCACCACGGGATCCACTTCGGTCCGCGGATGCTTTACGAGATCGTCCCCGCGTGGGTGGCCCTTTTCGCAGCGGCCGCCGCCGCGCTCCTCCGGGCCGACGGACTCACGCCTTCATCGACGACCGCGCGCTTCTATCGCTGGACGGTCGTGGTGACCGTTCTCGGTGGGCTGGCGTTCGCCCCGACGGCCCTGACGGTGACGAGGAGCAGCGCCCACGCGTCCATCACCCCGACCCCCTCAGAACCCGCACTCGTCTTCATCCACGGCAGCTGGTCGTCGCGCCTCGCGTCGCGGCTGGCGGGCGACGGCATGCGGAGGGACTCCATCGAGACCGCCCTTCGGCGCAACGACATCTGCGCCGTGGATCGATACACACGATGGCGACTGACCGGGCGAGCGGGCCCTCCCCCGGCCCTCGACCTCGTTCCGCGTCCCGGGACGCCCACCCTCCTCGAGGTGCGAGAGCTGTCTCCCGGCAATCGGGTGCGTGTCGACCCGTCGCGGGCACCCGACGCCGCGTGCCGGCGGGAAGCAGCGTCGGACCGGTTCGGGACTTTGGAGCTGGAGTTCTTCGCCTGGCGATACCCTCCACTGGCGGACCGCGCGGTGGTGGCCGCTCGCGACCTGGGGCCTGCGGGCAACCTGCCGGCCCTCACTACCTTCGACGGACGAGCCTTTGTCTTGATCGACGGTGAGCCGGCTACGCTCCTCGACTACGCAGAGGGCATGGAACTCCTCTGGGGCGGAGCGGCGGGCCAGGCGACGAGCCGTTAAAGACCGCGAGACACTGGGACACCGAGTCGCCGGACCGCCGAGGCGGGGTGGCTCGAACAGCCTTCTAGCGCCGATCCGGTCGGACGACTCGCTCCACCTCCCGGATGACCCCATAGGCCGAACCACCGAGCCGGCCAACCGGTCGGAGCGTTTCAGGCCGGACGATCATCGTGCCTTCCTCGAAGTCCAGTGCGTCGGAAAGGCGAACACCCACCACCTCGCCGATGACGAGGGCGTTGGGAGCCCCACCGAGGTCGACCTCCTGTCGGAGTTCGCACTCGAGGATGGCCGGGCAGTCGGCCACGAAGGGTGCATCCACACGGTCGGAGTCGGCTCGCGGCAGGGAAGCGAGGTCGAACTCGTCGATGCCGGGTTCGACGCTGGCCGACGTCTCGTTCATGGCGTGGAGCTGTCCCTCGGTGACGACATTCACGCAGAACGCACCACGAGCCCGGATGTTCGTGATGGTGTCCTTGAGCCGGTCCCGACGCCTCCCGATGGAAACGGTCACCAACATGGGGGCGACGGACACGGCGGAGAAATAGCTGAAAGGCGCCAGGTTCGAGACTCCGTCCGAGCCCCACGTGGAGATCCATCCGATGGGTCGAGGGACGACCAGCGACGTCATGAGGTGGTACCGATCAAGCGTCGGGATCTCGGCAGGATCGATCCTTCGGAGCGGCTTCAACTGCCGAGAGGCACGTCGATGACCTGGCCTGCGAAGATCTGGTTCCCGCGGATCCCGTTGTAGCGCTTGAGGTCGTCCACCGAGATCCCGTGCTCGCGGGCGATCCTCCAGAGGGAGTCGCCGCTTCGGACACGGTACTCGCGCCTCTGAGGAGCGTCCGCCGCCTGTCGCGTCTGCAGGGCCTGGACATACGACGCGTAAGGCGACGGGAAGAGCGCCACATGGTAGTGGCGAGGGCGACGCTCGAGCGTCGCTTCCAGGACACCCTGCCGCTCGAGGCTCGTCAGCACGCCCTCCAACCAACTCCGGCAGTTGCGGTCCCAGGAGTAGCGCAGGTCCAACGCCATCCCTGTAGGATGAACCGAGCGATCGGAGGCGTTGCGCGGCTGTCGGGTCGTGGGCCGGGTGAGGCTCGTGACGACGAGCCGCTCCCCGCATGCGCGACGGTACTGGCTCGACAGCCTGCGAATGAACAGCTCGACTTCGGGGCGAGCGTAGGGGAAGGAAACGGCATGGAGTTCGAAGTCGCCGTTGGGGACGACCTGCACGAGCCAGCCCTGGTCCGCGAAGAACCGAACGCGGCTCGGCGTGTCGATGTACGTGAAGTCGTGCTGCCTCGCCACCCGATTCTGCAGGTCGAGCGATGCCCGCGAGCCTCTCAGGCTCTGCCCTGACGCGGCGTCCGCGGCAAGGGACACGAAGAGCGCCAACGCGCAACCGCACGTGGCCAACCGGACTTCCTTCGGTCTCCGGGGTGAGCGGGGCATCCGATCGCTGGGGGCAGACGGAACGTTCAAGGGCATGGGACTTCGACGTCGTACATTACTAAACAGATGTTTACATGGACACAAGCACGGCGTAGGGCGGAGCCGGCGCCTCATTTCCCTAACCCGGACCCGCCGTTCGGGATCCCCCACGACGCCAGCCCGGTCCGGCGGAGAGCCGACGAGAAAAGGGGCCGGAGTCGCCTCCGCGACCCCGACCCCCTCGATCCTCGTTGGTCCCCCTATCACACCCACCCGTGACCGACCCGGCTCACGGAGAACGTCGCCGACGACGAACCGCGTCGGGGGGTACCGCCGTCAGCCCTGCGCGGCCGCGTACCGGGAGGCCACCTTGTCCCAGTTCACCACATTCCAGAACGCCGTCAGATAGTCGGGTCGACGGTTCTGATAGTTCAGGTAGTAGGCATGCTCCCAGACGTCGACCCCGAGGATCGGTGTGAGGCCGTGGGAGTGGGGCGTGTCCTGGTTCGCCGTCGCCATGATGCTGACAGCACCCGACGCATCGGTGCAGAGCCAGCCCCAACCCGACCCGAACTGACCGCCGGACTTCGACTGGAACTCACCCTTGAAGTCGTCGAAAGAGCCGAAGGCCCGGTCGATCGCCGCGGCAAGGTCACCACCCGGGACGCTCGCTCCGCCTGGCGTCATGATATCCCAGAAGAGGGCGTGGTTCACGTAGCCGCCGCCGTTGTTCCGGACGGCCGTCCGGATGGCCTCGGGGAGGGCGTCCAGGTTCGACACCAGCTCTACGGCAGACTTGCCGTGAAGATCGGGATGGCTCTCGAGGGCCGCGTTGAGCTTGTTCGTGTAGCCCGCGTGGTGCTTGCCGTGGTGGATCTCCATCGTGCGCGCGTCGATGTGCGGCTCGAGCGCATCGTGGGCGTAGCCGAGATCGGGAAGTTGGAACGGATAGGCCATGGGTGCGAACTCCTCGCGTTCTATGTAATAGAGAGGCTGCGACCCCGCGTCGGGCGTCCCTCGCCCTGACGATCCCTGCTACCTTGATCGGCGGGGTCGTGTGATCGCTAGCACTTGATTGTAACCGCATTGTCGGCCCCCACAAAACATGCCCCAGGGGACATCCGTCGTGGTCCACCAGCCCATGGAAAGAAGGATCCTGCTCGTCGATTGCGACGCCTTCTTCGTCCAAGTGGCACGCCTCGAGGATCCCGACGGAGCCGGTCGCGCACCCCTTCTCATCGTCGGCGGATCCGCAACCGGGAGGGGAGTCGTGACGTCGGCTTCGTACGAGGCCAGAGCCTTCGGCGTCCGATCGGCCATGCCCACCGCCCGGGCACTTCGCCTCTGCCCGGACGCTACCGTCGTGGGTGTCCCCCGGGGCGCCGTCGGCCGATACAGCCGAGAGGTCCGGTCCGCCCTCCAGGAGCTGGCGCCGGTCGTGCAGGCGGCTTCGGTGGACGAGTTCTACCTGGACCTGTCGGGTACGGAGCGCCTCTTTCGCGAGGAGACCTTCGAGGAGACCGCGTGGCGCATTCGTGAGGAGGTGCTCCGAAGAACCCGCATCTCGGTATCCCTCGGGGGAGGCACGCGCCGCGTCATCGCCAAGCTCGCCGCTTCCTTCGCCAAGCCCGCCGGAGTTCACATCGTACCCGCCGGAGGTGAGCAGGACTTCCTCAACCCCCTGAAGCTCTCGGCGCTTCCCGGCGTCGGGCCTTCCCTCGTGGAGCGCCTGGAGAAGAAGGGCCTCCACACGGTGGAGGAAGCCCTCGGCGTGCAGGAGGAATGGCTTCAGCGATGGTTCGGTCAGCGCCGGGGGGCGTGGCTGTACCGGAAGGTCCGGGGCATCGACGAGAGCCGGGTCGACCCCCACGAGCGCCGGAAGTCCATCTCCAGTGAACGGACGTTCTTCGAAGACATCGATGACGATCGTGAACTGGAGCGGCGCCTCATCCAGCTCACCACCTCGTTGGGATCGACCCTCCGGACCAAGGGATTCCGCGCACGAACGGTGACGGTGAAGCTCCGGGACCACGACTTCACCACCCGGCAGCATGCCCGAACCGTGCCCGAACCCATCGAATCCAACGCGGCCATCGTCGATGTCGCCCAGACACTCCTCGAGGAGCTTCGCCAGCAGCGCCGCGTGCCGGCGCGGCTCCTGGGCGTGGGCCTCACGGGCCTGGTGCCCGCCGACGAGGCGCGGCAGCTCGCCCTCTTCGACGAGCCCGTCGCAGGCGAAAGCGACCGCGACCGCGACGTCTCCCGGGTCGTGGACTCCCTCGCCCGTCGCTTCGGCGACGACGCCATCCTGCCTGGCCGACTGGTTCGTGAGCCCGGCTCCACCAAGCCCGACGGCTCGGAGAGGGTCGACGGATGACCCTTCGCGCGCAGGGCATCCGAACGATCTGGCCGGACCGGCCGTCCCTCGTCGGGATGATCCATCTCCTCCCCCTCCCCGGCGCACCTCGCTGGGGTCGGGACATGGCGCCGGTGGTCGAGCGCGCTCTCGCCGACGCGGAGGCCCTCGTGGACGCGGGCTTCAACGGACTGATGGTGGAGAACTATTCGGACGTCCCCTTCCACGGAGACTCCGTGCCCCCCGAAACCATCGCCGCCATGACGGTTGCAGGGTCGGCCGTCGTCGACGCCGTGGACGTTCCGGTGGGGATCAACGTCCTACGAAACGACGCCCAGGCCGCCCTGGGCATCGCCACCGCCATCGGCGCCCGCTTCGTACGGGTGAACGTGCACACCGGCGCGATGTTCACCGACCAGGGTCTCATCGAAGGTCGAGCCGCCACGACGCTGCGCCTTCGGACGTCTCTGCATGCTGATGTCGCCATCCTCGCCGACGTTCATGTGAAACACGCGGTGCCGCCGGCGGGCGCCGCCCTCGGTCCGTCGGCCGCCGATGCCTGGCACCGAGGCCTGGCCGACGGCCTCATCGTCTCCGGAGGAGGCACGGGTGACGCCACCGCCCCGTCCGACGTCGAGGAGGTCCGCAGGGCCGTCCCCGAGACCCCCCTCTTCATCGGGTCGGGCGTCACCGCCGAATCCGCCGCCGACTACCTCCGCCAGGCCGACGGACTCATCGTCGGAAGTACCGTGATGTACGGAGGGCTCGCGGGCGCGGGGGTAGACCCCGACCGTGCCCGCTCCTTCATCCAGGCGGTCCAGGGCTGACGGGACCGTCATCGAGACTGCCGGGCGTCGACCGGAGCGGAACGGCGGGCACGGGTCGGTCGATGGAGGACTCCTGATAGGACGAAACGGCGGCCTGCCGCTTTCGCGACAGACCGCCGTGGGACGTCCTCCCCTGTTACTCCAGGGGCCTTCTAGGCGTTCTTTGCCGCCCTGTTCTTCTCGGCCTGGGCCAGATAGGGCTTCCGTTCGAAGTAGCTCTTCGTCTCTTCGGCGACCACGGGGGCCAGGAAGAGGAGTGCGATGAGGTTCGGCCAGATGACGATGGCCAACGCGACATCACCCAGGGCCCACACCGCAGCCAGGGGGATGACGGCCCCCATGTAGTGGGCCCCGAGGAATAGGGCCTTGTACGGCAGAATCGCCTTCTGCCCGAAGAGGTAGTGGGCGCATCGATCCCCGTAGTAGCTCCACGATATCGCCGTGGAGATACCGAAGAGGAGCACTCCGAAGACGACGATCATGTGCCCCCAGTCACCCAGTGGCGCCAACCCTTGTCGGAACGCTGCCGCCGTGAGGGGAGCGCCGTTCTCCACGGCCATCCCGTACAGAGACGTGAATGTCCGGCCATCGTCCGCCACCGCCTCACCCCGCGTCGGATAGATCACGCCCGTGAAGACCTCGGTCTGGGCGGCGTCGACGTAGAGGGGCTCGACACCCACCTCGTGCCACGAGACGACGGGAGCTCCTACGCCCGACGCCACGTGGGAACCGTTCTCGATCCGGATCTCCTCCGGCGGATCCACACCTTCCCAACGGTTGGCCTCGGTGACAGCGGTGAAGGCCATGTCCCCGCTGCCGATGGTGAGCTCTGTCTCGAATCGCTGGGTGTTGGTCTCGGTCATGATGATGACCAGACCCGTCAACGAACAGATGATGATGGTGTCGATGAGGGGCTCGAGAAGAGCGACCACACCCTCGGAGACCGGTTCGGGCGTCTTCGCGGCGGCGTGGGCGATGGGCGCCGATCCCTGCCCGGCCTCGTTGGAGAACAGTCCGCGGCGGACACCCCACATGAGCGTCACCACGAAGACACCGGCCCCGACACCGGCGACACCGGCCTGAGGATTGAAGGCCTCTGTGACGATGCGTCCGAAGGCCGCCGGCAGAGCCCCGAGATTCATCGAGATGATGATGAGGGCGCCGAGGACGTAGATGGCCGCCATGAAGGGGGCCAGCACCGCGGTGACCTTACCGATCCGGCGGATGCCGCCGAGGATGACCGCACCGACGATGACCACCGTCACCAGGCCCATGATCTGCGGCGGAATGCCGAAGGTGGAGCTCATCTGGTCGGACACGGTGTTCGCCTGGACTGCGTTGCCGGTGAAGAAGGCCGTGAACGCCAGCATGACGGCGAAGAAGACCGCCATGGGCTTCCACTTCGAGCCCAGACCCTTCTCGATGTAGTACATGGGGCCACCGGCGACCGCCCCGGTCTCGTCTACGGTGCGGTACTTCTGCGCCAGCGTGACCTCGGAATACTTGGTCGCCATCCCCAGGAAGGCCGTCACCCACATCCAGAAGAGCGCGCCGGGCCCACCCCAGTGAATGGCGATGGCCACCCCGGCGATGTTGCCGATGCCGACCGTCGCCGACAGCGCCGTCGTCAGGGCCTGGAAGTGGGAGACGTCACCGGGGTCGTCGGGGTCGTCGTAGCGACCGGTGGTGACCCCGAACCCGTGGCCGAGGCGTCTCAGCTGGACGAAGCCCGTCCGGACCGTCAGGTAGAGGCCCGTCCCCAACAGGAGGATGACCATGACGGCGATGCGCTCGCCAGCCACCGTCGGGCCGATCTCGATGATGTACGTGTTGGCGAAATCGACGATCGGCGAAAGGAATCTGTCGAGGAAGGATTCCATGCGTTTGCCCGTTGGGTTGAGTCGTCAGAGGACGGCGCCGATGACGCCGGATGTGCATCTCGTGGAGCGGTGCTCCCGAGACTCAAAGCCTGAAAGAATGCCCCGCCGTTGACGGCGGGGCAAGCAATCTACGGTCGAAAGAGCCGAATGCGCGGTTGTAGGACCCGGTGAACGACGCGCCGGGCGAACTCAGCCGGCTCCGGCGAGGGCCGTCTCGCAAAGGTGGGCGGCCACGGCTGCGGCGAGTAGTTCATGTGCCCGGTTCACGATGGCATCCAAGGACGGGGACTCCTGATACATCTCCTCGGCCTTCTCCCGAAGCTCGGGCACGGTGGGCAGGTGGGGCAAAGACATCTCGGCGAGACGCTCTTCCACCTGACCGCGGGCACGTCGGGCCCGCTCGGCGAGGTCTTCGAGGTGATGGCTCTCGTCCCACGCCTCACGGACACCGATGGCGATCCGCTCCACGCTGAAGGCCGCCGCCAGCTCACCGGCCACCTTTTCAATGACCTTGCGACCGGCTGGACGCTCGCCCCGAACGATGGCCTCGGGTGGGGCCCGCAGGTCCCAGACGAGCCGGAACCAGGACATCACCTTGAGGACGTAGTAGGAGATGTCCACCTCCCACCACTTGAACCCCTGTCTCGTCGAGCTCTGATAGTGGTGATGGTTGTTGTGCCACCCCTCGCCCAGCGTGATGAGAGCGAGGAGGAAGTTGTTGCGTGAGTCGTCACCGGTGAGGTAGCGCTGCGACCCCGAGACGTGGGCCAGGGAGTTGATGAAGAAAGTGCAGTGGAAGAGAAGCACCGTGCTCCAGAAGAAGCCGACGATCAACATGGCCCAACCCCCGACTGCCCATACGGCGAAACCCAAGAGGATGGCGGGCAGGTAGGTGTTCTTGTCCAGCCAGACGAGCTCCGGGTATTTGGTCAGGTCCTTCACCGTCCCGTAGTCGGGCTCCCAATTCGTGGGATTGAAGATCCAGCCGACGTGGGAGTACCAGAATCCGTGATGCCGCGGCGAGTGGACGTCGTGCTCCGTGTCGGAGTACAGGTGGTGGTGGCGGTGAACGGCCGCCCACCAGATCACTCCGCGCTGAGCCGAGGTTTGTCCGAGGAAGGCGATGATGAACTGCATCACCCTGCTCGTCTTGTACGACCGGTGGCTGAAGTACCGATGGTATCCCGCGGTGATCGCCCACATGCGGACGAAATACAACACGAGACCGACGACGACGGCCGCGACCGGTACCCCCGTCCAGATTGCTGCGAGGCAGACGAGGTGGGTCAGTACGAAGGGGACTGCCGCAGGATAAACGACGTCGTCGTGCGGCGGGTGGTCGTGGGCCAAAACCGAACTCCCGATGATGCGATCAAAACATAAAGCGGCCCTCCCGCGTAGAGGGCCACCCGCAAAGCTACATGGACGGCATCGGGAAACAAACGGTGCACTACCCCTTGAAGTCCCGGCAGGGCGATTGCATCTTGATATTCGAATTTATGAATACGACTACCTCCCCGGCCATTCTCGATCGCGTCGCCGTCCTCGGTGACGAGACGCGGACGCGCATCCTGGCGCTTCTCGATCGGAGCGAGTTCACCGTGTCGGAGTTGTGCTCGGTCCTTCAGGTGCCGCAGCCGACGGTGAGCCGCCATCTGAAGACCCTTGCGTCGGAGGGGTGGGTGGAAGCACGGGCAGACGGGCGGAATCGTCACTACCGCCTCAGTCCCTCCTTGGATGAGGCCGCTCGAAGCCTGTGGCGCATCATCCGCGAAGAGATCGGCGGATCGGGCGTATATGCCGCCGACAGCGAGCGCGCTCGCTCGGTCCTCGAGCACAGAAGGTTACGATCCACCGAATTCTTCGCCGCGTCGGCGGAGGGGTGGGACGATATGCGGGTCGAGCTGTTCGGCTCCGGGACCGGCCTCGCCCCCCTCCTCGGGCTCGTGGACGCCGACGACATCGTCGGCGACCTCGGCACCGGCACAGGGCTCCTCGCGGCCCGCCTCGCCCCCTTCGCCCGGCGCGTCGTCGCCGTCGACCGGTCCAATCAGATGCTGGCGACGGCCAGAGTTCGCGTCGACGCCTTCGACAACGTGGAACTCCGCCAGGGCGATCTCGAGCGGCTTCCGGTAGGCGACAACGAGCTGGACGTCGCCTTCCTCGCCCTCGTCCTCCACTATCTGGTGGCTCCCCCCGCCGTCCTCGCCGAGGTGCGGCGTGCCCTCGCCCCCGGTGGCCGGATCGTCATCCTGGACATGCGCCGCCACGAGCGGGGTCCGGGCTTCACCGAAGCCATGGGACACGTGTGGCCGGGCTTCGAGAACGAGCGGGTGTCGGCATGGCTTCGTGACGCCGGCTTCGAGGCGGTCCGTGTCGTCCCCCTGCCCCATGACCCTGAGGCCACGGGTCCCCTGCTCTTCCTCGCTTCTGCCCGATGTCGATGACGCCCACCGCCGACAACGAACCCACAACACGACCTACCGCTACACCTGACCTGACGACCGATAACCTGACCTGATAACCGAACCCGATTCCGATACGTGGAGAACCCGATGGCCGAGACCGCAGTCATGACCGAGAACAAGACCACCGACGCCACCGACCGGCCGCCGTTCAAGGTGGCCGACCTGTCCCTCTCCGAGTGGGGCCGCAATGAGATCCGGCTCGCAGAAGACGAGATGCCCGGCCTCATGGCCGCCCGCGAGGAGTACGGTCCCGAGCAGCCCCTCGCCGGCCTCAAGGTGGCCGGCTCGCTGCACATGACGGTCCAGACCGCCGTCCTCATCGAGACGCTCATGGACCTCGGCGCCGACGTACGCTGGGCGTCCTGCAACATCTTCTCCACGCAGGACCACGCGGCAGCGGCCGTGGCCGTGGGCCGCGACGGTACGACTGAAGACCCGAAGGGCGCCGCAGTCTTCGCCTGGAAGGGCGAGACACTCGAGGAGTACTGGTGGTGCACCGACCAGATGCTGACCTGGCCCGACGGCTCCGGTCCCGACCTCCTGGTGGACGATGGCGGCGACGCCACGCTCCTCATGCACAAAGGTGTCGAGTACAAGACGCCCGACAACGTCCCTGCCTTCGATCCCGACAATGATCCCGAGGAGTGGGGAGTGATCCTGGACCTCCTGCGTAGGACGCTCACTGAGGATCCCGGGAAGTGGGAGCGGATCACCAAGGACATGCGGGGCGTCAGCGAAGAGACCACCACCGGCGTGATGCGTCTCTACGAGATGCAGAAGGCAGGCACGCTGCTGTTTCCCGCCATCAACGTCAACGACTCGGTAACCAAGTCGAAGTTCGACAACCTGTACGGCTGCCGGCACTCCGTTCTCGACGGCCTCAACCGGGCCACCGATGTCATGCTCTCGGGCAAGCACGCCGTGGTCCTGGGGTATGGCGACGTGGGCAAGGGCTGCGCCCAGGCGCTGAAAGCGTCCGGGGCCCGGGTCACAGTCACCGAGATCGACCCCATCTGCGCCCTTCAGGCGACCATGGAGGGCTTCTCCGTCCTGACGCTAGAGGACGTGGTCGAGACCGCCGACATCTTCATCACAGCGACGGGCAACCGCGACATCATCACCGCCTCCGACATGGCTCGGATGAAGGACAAGGCCATCGTCGGCAACATCGGCCACTTCGACAACGAGATCGACATGGCCGGTCTTGAGCGGAACCCCGAGATCACGAAGAAGGAGATCAAGCCCCAGTACCACGAGTGGACGTTCCCTGACGGGCACTCCGTGCTGATCCTCGCCGAGGGCCGTCTCATGAACCTTGGATGCGCCACGGGCCACCCGAGCTTCGTCATGTCGGCGTCCTTCACCAACCAGGTGCTGGCTCAAATCGAACTGGCCAGGAACACCGAGGAGTACGAGAAGAAGGTCTACGTTCTGCCCAAGCACCTCGACGAGAAGGTCGCCCGACTGCACCTCGACAAGCTCGGTGCCAAGCTCACCGAGCTCTCCGACTCGCAGGCGCAGTACATCGGCGTGCCCAAGGACGGGCCGTACAAGACGGACCACTACAGGTACTAGGCACCGACGCCCGGGAGCGCCGACCGAGGCTCACGGCGAAGGCACACGCTCTTTCGAGGGCGCAGCCTTCAGCGCCGCATCGTCCACCTCGGGCGGTGCGGCGCTTCGGCGTACGGTGGGGACTCAGCCGCGCACGATGAGCCGGACGGCGAAGATGACGATGGTGACCGTGAGGACCCGTCGCACCCACTCCTGGCCTTTCAGCACCTGTAGACGGACGCCGAACTTGGCGCCGAAGAACTGCCCAGCAGCCAGAGCGAGGCCCGCCTCCCAGTCCATCATGCCGTTGTAGGTGAAGATGATGACCGCCAACACGGTAAAGGCGAGAATCAGTGGGACTTTCACGGCGTTGGCCCGGACCAGGTCCAGGCCGTTGGCGGAGAGCAGGGCGAGGAATAGGAAGCCCACTCCGGCCTGAATGAACCCGCTGTACAGGCCGAGTCCGAAGAAGGCCAGGCGGAGCAGCCATCTGTGGGCCGGGTCGGGCTCCAGAGGGTTCTCACCGGCCAGCGGTGCGCTGGGGTCCCAGATCATCCACGCCGCGGCGGCGATGAGGATGGCCGCCAGGATGCGCTCGAACGCGACATCTCCGATGGTCATGGCGCCCCACGTTCCGAGCGCCACACCCACGAGAGCCGGTGGGAGACCGAACTTCACCCAGCCCCACGGAACGAGGTCCCGCTTGTGGAAGCTGGCCGTAGCTCCGACACCGCCGACGAGGATGGCGATGCGATTCGTCGCGTTCGCTACCGTGGACGGCAGCCCGACGAAGATCAGGAGGGGAAGGGTGAGGAGAGACCCGCCACCGGCGATGGAGTTGATGGTCCCGGCGATGAATCCGGCGCCGGCCAGCATGAGGGGAGTCAGGATGTCGTCGGGCACGCGGGCTCCGGGGTTCGTTCGGGCTCCGGGATGGTTCAAGCTCCGGGACCGCACCATCCTCGCGGGTGGGCGCCCTCGAGTCCAGCAGCCTCGACCACACCGCCGCACCGACGACCATGTCGGCGGTACCGAAGCGCTTCTCTGCGCCCCGCCGGCACCATCGACTCCTCCGATTCCGTTCCCGAGTTGCAACATCGCAACCCGATCACTCGTAAGGGCGTCCAATCATGGAGACTCGCGACCCATTCACTCCTCCACTTCCATGTCGCCCAGAAAGACCATCCTGAGAGAGCTCGCCCGCGCCGAGGCCGGCTCCGGTACACAATACGTCCGCCCCTCCTCGATTCCCGGCTTCAGCAAGGAGCCGGAGAAGTACCAGAAGGCCGTCAACGAGCTGCTCAGCGACCGGCTCCTCGAGGGCCGCAGGGACGAAGAGGGCCACATGGCCATCGCAATCAACCAGCACCGGCGGAAGGACGTCGAGAAGGCCATCAAGCCGGTCTGGGCCAGTCCCATCGTCTGGATCGCCCTCGCCCTGCTGGCTGCCGCCGGAGTGGCCGCGACGATTTGATCCGGAGGTCCACGCCGGGCGTCGCTGGCGCCCGGGTGGGTCTTGGCGCTATCTGATTGCCATGTCGCCCGGGATGTCCTCGGACCGGAGGCGGTTGGTTGGTGAGTCAGACAACGGCGCAGCACCCGGTGGCGACGGACTGCTGCCGCCTGCGGGGCAAGGAGATGACGCGGTGGAAACGTTCACGGACACCGCCTTCGCCGTCCCGCTGTTGGTCGTCCGGCGTCTGGACGAGAGACTCGCCGACGAAACGAACCGGGCGTGACTCGGAACGGGGTGGGCGGCAGATGAACGACGATCGAGAGCTGGGGCTGGAGCCGGTGGACGAAGCCCAGGACCTTCCCCGCGTCGTCGAGGAAGCCCACGAGGTGCTCTACACCTATGGGTGGCAGATCCTCGGCCTGGGGACAGTGGCCGGCGGTACCTGGGGTGCGCTCCTGCTTCTGGAAGTCTTCGTGCCCCTCCAGTGGCTCCTCCTGGTGATCCTCGCGCTCCTCGGGCTCTACTACTTCCCCGTGAGTCGTGAGCCTCGCCTCGCCAAGGATGTCATCCGTCGCTGGGACGACCTGCGGGTCGAACGGGCTCTCGAGTCCTCCGGGCTGACCAGCGACCCACGGCTGGAGGTCGCCGAGTCCATGGCCCACCGCATCATGCGACACCCCGGCGTCGACGAGCGAACCCGGAGCGTGACACGGGCCATGGTCGTCCGGCTGCGTCGGCTCCTCCACGATCTCCGTCGCCTCGACCACCTCACTGCCACCCAGATCGCCGATCGGCGGCGGGAGGCCAGCCGATCCATCTCCGACCTCCAGGACCTTCTCGACGCTCGGGCCGGCGATATTCTCGGACAGCTCGCCCAACTCCACCGCACGGTTGTGCTCCGGGACAGCGCGGCGCTGGATGGCGTCGTATCGGCCCTGGAAGACCTGGCCCGGGAATTGGAGGCCGAACGGGAAGTGGAGCGGTTGCTCAGCCGCGCGGAGCAGGAGTAGATGGCCGGCTTGGAACCCCACGGCGTGACGTACTTCGCCACGCCCGAGGGTTTCAGAACGTGGCTCGCCAAGCACCATGAAAAGCGAGACGAGCTGTGGGTGGGCTTCTGGAAGAAGGCCACCGGCAAGCCCAGCATCACCTGGCCCGAGTCCGTGGATCAAGCTCTCTGCTTCGGCTGGATCGACGGTATCCGGAAGAAAGTGGACGAGGAGGCCTACACCATCCGCTTCACACCCCGGCGAGAAGGGAGTGTCTGGAGCAGCAGAAACATCGAGCGGTACGCGGTCATGGAGGAAGCTGGACTCGTCGAGCCCGCCGGGAGGGCCGCGTGGGAACGGAGGACGGAGGACAAGTCCTCCCTGTACTCCTATGAACAGAAGAAGAGACTTGCCCTCTCACCCGCCTACCTGGAGCGCCTGAAGGCCAACCGGGCCGCCTGGTCCGACTGGGAGACCCGTCCACCCGGCTACAAGCGCCAGGTGGCGCATTGGATCATGAGCGCCAAGAAGGAGGAAACGCGGCTTCGGAGGCTTGGACAACTCATCGACGATTCCGCGCAGACGCGGAAGGTCAAACCGCTGAGGCGTACCGGCGAGTAGTCGAGTCCCGAAGGAGGAGCACGAAGCGCCGTCGACCAGACAGGTCGCGCCCCCAAGCCGTCAGAAGCGGATGTCGAAGGTCCCGGTCGTGATCATCACGTTCCCCGTCGCCGAGCCGCCGCCGGGCGTCAGTTCGCCCTGGAATGTCCCCGCCACGCGTTCGGAGGTCAGCGTCGTCACGGTGATGGAGCCGCTGCCGGTGAAGGAGTGGGCGGTCCAACCGTCGGCCCCTTCGGAGTAGGTGAACGCGACATCCGTCGCGCCAATGGCGAACGTTCCCGTGCCGCCATCCGGAAACCCCAGGCCGAACCCGGTGATCGTCGCCTGTTCAACCGCCGCCACGGACACGACCCCTCCGGATCGCTGCGCCGAGACCGATGTGGCCGACCAGGTCGCTCCATCGACCGACATGCTGAGCGAACCGTTGGTCAACGGACTCGTGGGGCCGTCATCGCCGCAACCGGCCAAGGCGACGACGAGGATCAGGGCAAGCAGTCGCCCGGCGCCGGGCGGGTCGAAGTGGAGAAACCGTACGAGCATGATGGCCTCCTGGCGTGTCTCTACTGTAGGAAGGAGGGTCGCTGGCAAACCTAGGCGCTGAACCGCGGTCCGTCGACGGCCCCTTCGAGCTTGATGGATCGGGAGGACGAACCGATGCCCACCGAGAAGTCCGATTCCGCCGAAGTGACCCGCTTCATCGACCGCGCCGACCGATGGCAAGAGGAGATGCGGGCCCTTCGCCGCGTCCTCCGCGAGTGCGACGTGGCAGAGGAGATCAAGTGGGGCAAGCCGTGCTACACGGCATCGGGTGGCAACATCGCCATCGTGCAGCCCTTCAAGGCCCACCTCTCCCTCATGTTCTTCAAGGGAGCGCTCTTGAGCGACGAGAAGGGCATTCTCCGGTCCCAGGGCGAGAACACTCGATCGGCCAAGCGGATCGAGTTCACCAGTCTGGAGCAGGTAACCGACTTGGCGTCGGTGGTGCGGACCTACGTGGACGAAGCCATCGCCATCGAGGAGGCCGGCGTCGCAGTGCCGCCAGAGAGAAGGGCCGAGCCACAACGGCCCCTGGAGCTCGAAGAGCGCCTCCGCCGGGACGCGGAATACCGGGAAGCCTTCGAGGCGTTGACCCCCGGCCGAAGAAGGAGCCACCTCCTCCACATCGCCGCAGCGAAGCGATCCGAAACCCGTAAGGGCCGCGTCGAGAAGTGCCGGGCGAAGGTCCTGGCCGGCAAGGGCTTCAACGAGCGGTAGGGCCCGGCCGTGGCTCGTTCTCTCGGAGAGTGACAGGTGCGCCGCCGCGGAACAGTCATGACGACGCGAGCAACGTGACGCGTCGCATCTCTTGGCGAGCCCCGAAGCAAGAACCGGCGGGCAGGCGAGCGTGTTCCTCGAGAGAACGAGTCACGCTTCGCCCACCCGCCGGCAGAAGCCTGCGGGGCGCGCCGAAACCGCGCTACTGCACCGCGTTGATCATGTCGAAAATCGGCAGGTACATCGCCACGATCATGCCACCCACGATCACACCCAGCACGACGATCATGATGGGCTCCATGGCCGCCAGGAGGGCTTCGACGGCTGTGTCCACCTCGTCGTCGTAGAAGTCGGCGATCTTGGTGAGCATCTCGTCCAGGCCACCGGTCTGCTCACCGACGTTGATCATCTGCACAACCATGGGCGGGAACACGCCCGACTCCTTCAGGGGGCCGGCGATGGTCTCACCACCGGCGATGGACGCCCGCGAACCCATGACGGCGTCGTGGATGACCCGGTTGCCCGCCGTTTTCGCGGTGATCTCCAGACCCTCGAGAATCGACACACCCGACGATACCAGCGTGCCGAGCGTACGCGTGAAGCGCGCCACCGCCGACTTGCGCTGCAGGTCCCCGAGGATGGGCATGGCAAGCAGAATCCGATCGATGACGAGCTGTCCCTGATCGGTCTGGTAGTACTGGCGAATCCCGACAACGAGGGCGATGAGCCCGACACCGCACGCCCACCAGTACGCCTGGAGGAAGGCCGACATGCTGATGACGATCTGGGTCGGGATCGGCAGGGGGATACCTGCTGACTCGAACATCGTCTGGAACGTCGGGATGACGAAGATCAGCAGGATGACGATTGCGGCGCCGGCCACCGAGAAGATGACGCCGGGATAGATCATGGCGCCTTTGATCTTCCGAACGAGGGCGTCGTTCTTCTCGAGGAAGGTCGCCAGACGCAGCAGGATGGTGTCGAGGATACCGCCCGCCTCACCGGCCGCCACCATGTTGACGTACAGCTCGGTGAAGACCTTCGGGTGCTTGCCCATGGCGTCGGCCAGGGTGTGACCCGACTCCACGTCGTAGAGGACGTCGCTGATGGTCTTTCGCAGCGCTTCGTTCTCCGTCTGCTCGGCGAGGATGTCCAGGCTCTGCACGAGGGGCAGGCCCGAGTTGATCATCGTCGCGAACTGACGAGTGAAGATGACGATGTCCCGGGTACCGATCCCCGTACCGAACGAGATGGAGATCTCCTTGGGCTTCTCCCGCACCGATACGGGGATGAGCTTCTGCCTATGGAGATGAGCGAGGACGTCGTCCTTACTGGGAAGGTCGAGCTCGCCGGTCTGCATCTCTCCGCCGGAGGCGGGGCGGGCACTGTAGGAAAACGTGGGCATGGCCTTGAGCTACCTCTCGACTGCGTTGGGGTTACTCACCGGGTACCGGCTCGCCGACGGCTCTCAGGAGCTCGTTGGGGTCACCGGAGCGTTTGAGTGCTTCCTCGAGGGTGACTTCACCCTTCATGTACAACATCTGCAGGGCGTCATTCATCGTCTGCATTCCGTGTTTCTTTCCGGCCTGCATGAGCGAGTAGATCTGGTGGATCTTCTCGTCGCGAATGACCGCCCGGATGGCAGGGGTGCACATCATGACCTCGGCGGCCACCACTCGGCCCTTCCCTTTGGCTCTGGGAATCAGTGTCTGTGTCACGACACCTTCGAGCACGAAGGCCAACTGGGCCCGGACCTGACCTTGCTGGTGAGCCGGAAAGGCGTCGATGATGCGGTTGATGGATTCGGCGGCCGAGTTCGTGTGCAGCGTAGCGAAGACCAGGTGGCCTGTCTCGGCGATGGTGAGGGCCGCACCGATGGTCTCCAGGTCCCTCATCTCACCGACGAGGATGACGTCGGGATCCTGTCGGAGAGCGTACTTGAGGGCCGCCCGGAAGCTCTGGGTGTCGGCCCCGACCTCCCGCTGGTTGATCATGCACCCCTGGTGACGGTGGATGAACTCGATAGGGTCTTCGATGGTGATGATGTGACCCTTCCGCTCTTTGTTCACCTTGTCGACCATGGCTGCCAGCGTGGTCGACTTCCCGGACCCGGTAGGTCCGGTCACCAGCACCAGACCGCGGGGACGGTCCGCCAACTGATTGATGATGGGTGGCAACCCGAGCTTCTCGATGGAGATGATCTCGTACGGAATCTGACGGATGGCCATGGCGACGCACCCGCGCTGCTTGTAGACGTTGCCACGGAAGCGCGAGAGGTTCTGTACGCCGAAGGAGAAGTCGAGCTCGTCCTCGGTCTCGAAGCGCTTCTTCTGGTTGTCCGTAAGAATCGAGTAGGCCAGCGAGAGCGTGTCCTTGGGGGCAAGGACCTTCTTGATGTTCGAGTCGTGGAGATCGCCGTCGATGCGGATCTGAGGCGGATTGCCGACGGTGACGTGGAGGTCGGAAGCGCCTCGTTGGATCATCTCCTGAAGGAGCACCCGGAGGTTCACCTCCTGCTGCTGAGCCTGCTGTCCTGCCGGTGCGGCCGGCTGGTTCATGGATCTCCCTTGACCTTCGTTGATAGGCGGCGCCGCTAGTCGGCGACCGTCGTCTCCTTGATCACTTCATCGAGGGTGGTCGTGCCACGCTCCACCTTTTTCAGGCCGTCCTGGCGAAGCGTCAGCATGCCCTCGGATTGGGCGAGCTCGCGGAGCTCATCCGTACCCATCTCGTTCATGACGGCCTTTCGCAGACTCGAGGACATGATCATCACCTCGTATAGACCCGCGCGGCCTTTGTAGCCCGACCCCCCACATTGGTCGCACCCTTCGCCCTTGTAGAAGGTCGTGCCGTGGGCCCAATCCAGATCGACCTTGGCGGCCCTCAGGTACTCTTCGTCATAGGTGGCTTCTTGCTTGCAGTTGCCGCAGATCCGCCGGGCCAGCCGCTGGGCGGAGATCAGGTTCAGGGCCGAAGCCACGTTGAACGGCTCCAGACCCATGTCGATCATACGGGTGATGGTGCCCGGACAATCGTTCGTGTGGAGCGTGGAGAGCACGAGGTGACCCGTAAGGGCGGCCTTGATGGCGATACCGCCGGTAGAGATATCCCGGATCTCACCGACCATGATGATGTTCGGGTCCTGGCGGAGGAACGCTTTCAGAGCGGCGGGGAAGTCGAGGCCGATCTCACTGCGGACGAGAACCTGGTTGATCCCGTGGAGATTGTACTCCACCGGGTCCTCCGCCGTCATGATGTTCGTGTCGATGGTGTTGACCTGTGACAGCGCCGAGTAGAGCGTCGTCGTCTTTCCCGATCCCGTGGGGCCGGTCACGAGGACCATGCCGTAGGGCCGGGAGATGGACCACATGAAGTCCTTCTCGGCCTTGGGCTCGAACCCGAACTTCGTCAAGTCGAAGGTCAGGTTTCCCTTGTCGAGAATACGGAGCACGATCTTCTCTCCGAAGATCACGGGCAGCGTCGACACACGGAAGTCGACGACCTTGTTGCGCATCTTCAGCTTGATGCGCCCGTCCTGTGGGACTCGCCGCTCGGCGATGTTCAGATCGGCGAGGATCTTGATGCGGGAGGTGAGGGCCGCCTTCATCTTCATGGGCGGCTTCATCACTTCCTGGAGCGAGCCGTCGATGCGGTAGCGGACCCGCATCTCCTTCTCGTACGGCTCGATGTGGATGTCGGAGACACCCTTCGTCACCGCATCGGTGAGGAGGCCGTTGATGAACTTCACCACCGGCGCCGAGTCGACTTCCGCAGCGAGGGCCGAGTAGTCCTCGTCGTCGTCGTCCTCGATGACCTCGACGTCGTCGAAGTCCTCCCACCCCTCGAGCATCTCGTTGATCTGCTCTTCTTCGCCGATCCCGTAGTAGTTCTCGAGATGCTTGCGGAGGGTGTACTCGCCGACGATGACGGGCTCGATCTCCAGTTTGGAGATGAACTTGAGGTCGTCGATGGCCGAGAAGTCGGTGGGGTTGGTCATCGCCACCGTGAGCATCCGGCCGACGCGTCGGAGGGGAAGCACCATGTGCTTCTGGGCGACGTTCGAAGGGACGAGCTTCAGGATCTTCGAGTCCACCGTGATCTTCTCGAGATCCACTGCGGGGACCCGATACTGCTTCGCCAGCATGCGGGTGAGCTCTTCTTCCTGGACGAAGCCCAGGTGCACGAGGGCGTACCCTATGCGATGCCCGGACGTCTTCGCCTCGGCGAGGCCCTCCTTGAGCTGCTCTTCGGTGATGAGCCCCTCTTTTACGAAGAGATCTCCGAGTCTGAGCTCCTGCGCGACCTTTGCAGCCATCCACCCGATCCTTATGCGAGTCCCAGGCGCGGGGACCGTCGCGCCCGCGTACAGAATACGGGTGCAGCACTCCTGGGTACAAGATTCGTCTCCCGACGTCGAAAGTGTAATCCCACTGTCGCACGGAGGTGGTCCGGAGATGCCGGCCATGCCCGCCGTTGGGCGCGGGTTTTCCAGCCGCTGACGTTGCCGATCGCAGTCATCGGCGTGGGCCGGCGCTCACCAGAGGCCGAAGGCGCGCAACCGTGGCCGGACCGATTCCACGGACTCGAACCAGATCTTCCACGGAATCGAAGGCCCTGACCCTCCGCTCCGCCACGATTCGGGCGGCGAGAGACGGACCGACCCCGGGCAGCGCTTGAAGGCTCTCGGTGTCGGCCTGGTTCACATCCAGTCGCCCGACCACGGCTCCGGGGACCCGGCCGACCGCCCCTGCTCTCCTGCCACCTCTCGTCGCTCCAGCCTCGCCGGTCGTCGGCCGGACCAAGCGCGAGCCGGCACCCCCACCCCGGACCTCGAGCCAGGGGCGGACGCGCTCCAGAGATGCCGGTCCGATGCCCCGGACCAGGAGGAGGTCCTCCGCCCGCCGAAACGCGATGCCCGAGTCCCTGGCCGCGATGACGGCTCGGGCCGTCGCGGGGCCGACGCCGGGGAGACGGTCCAGTTGGACTTCGTCGGCATCGTTGGGATCGATCCGCTCACCCTCGGCGAGGGGGCGGGAACGCTCTTCTGCCTCGTCCACGGCGCCCGCCGTCGCCGCCTGGTGGCTCGACAACGCGTTCGCCCCCTCGGCGCTCGCGAGGGGATCGGTTCGCCCGAGGGTGGCGGTCCATCGCAGGACGCTGATCCCCAGAAGGAGGACGGCGGCCCGTAGCAGGGCTCGGTGCTCGGCTTCGCGCATGACTGACAGTGGATGGGCGAGGCGGGCGTCACCATGTCGGGGCGAGCCGTCAGCGTTGGGGCGAGCCGTCAGCGTTGGGGCGAGCCGTCAGCTTCAGCGGATGGGTAGCGACCCCGCGGCGAAGTCGAGCTGACCGAAGAGGCCGACCTGGAACTGTGTGGACCCGGTCTGTTGACCGACGAAGGACTTGCGGTCGTCGAAGCTCACCTGGATTCCGAACTCGAAGCCCCCGGCACTGGTGTCTGCGGACAGACTCGCCGTCCGTGTCACCTGATCAACGAAGTCGACGCATTCGTCTCCGAGCGCCGTGATCCGACAGTCGACCTCGGTGGAGAACGCGCCGATGAAGGACAGCCGGATGGGGCGATCGAGCCGCCTGGCCAGTGCCGACGCCGGAAGAAGCTGACTGCTCAGCGAGATTCGATGGCTCTGCTGTTCCCGCTGGGTGCGTCCCGTCGGGTCCTCACCTCGTCCGGACCGGAAGGACCCTCGATAGCTGGTCACGAGTGTTCGCAACCACTGGATGGAGACGTCCAGCGGCACGCGGGTGTCGGAGTCGAAGCGTCTCTGAAGCGCCCGGCCACCGAACTCGATGGCGCGGGTGGTTCTCACGATCCCCGCCGACAGGTTGATGGCCTGGATGCCGGTGAAGGATGGAGGTCGCAGCGTGGGCATCGTCGCCTGGATCTCCGGCCAGGTGCGCTGGACGATATCCTGGGCACTCCGGGTGTCGAGGGTCGTGGCGTCCGAGATCTGATACGAGACCCGCACGCCCGCGCCACCGGGTAGGGTGACGCCGGAGCCGAGTCGCCAGCTCCATCGGTCCGTGAGGGAGGCCGCCGTGTCCTGGCCGATGAACCGATAACGGTCGACGCCGCCGAACCCGAACTGGTACTCGAGACGGGGATCGATGGCCTCGCGATTGAACCGCGACGTGATCCCGTCGCGATACGTGGCCGTCAACGGCTGGACAGCGCTGATCACGCTCCGCAACTGGGCCACGTCCGGATCGTCGCCTTCGGTGGGCTCCCCGAACCACGCCCGGGCGACACCCGCCGGGCTCAAGGCGAGGATCACACCCCAATCCCGCTGGCCCCGGGCATTCCTGGCGAGGACGAGGGTGGTGTCGGCACCCGCCGGGCGTCGCTCGACGAAGTTCGTGTTGCGCTCGGAACGGTACGTCGTACTCCAGTCGAAGTCGGACCGGAGCCATTCGAAGAAGGACGGCCGGAACCCGAGGCCTGTCCGCAGTTGGCGATTCGTCTCCCAACCCAGATCGACGCCGGCCACCCTCGCCCGCTCGGCGGCGATGAGAGCCTGCACCTGATCCCCGGTGGCCGACTTCTCCGGCGACAGCAGATCCCGGACGGTCAGGACCGCCAGGTCTGCGGTAAGGGGCGGGAGGGGCCGTAGCCGGATGTCGGCCGCCGTCTCCACGAACTCCCGGGGCGCCAGCGTCGCCGTGACCTCGTCTGTCTCGACGCCTTCGATGATGCGCTCGAAACGGAAGATCCGCGCGTCCTGCTGAAAGTACGATGTTCCGAAAGAGACCCGTTCGGGCGTGAGACGCAGTTCAGCCTCGGCCACCTTGTCTTCGAGGAAGTCGGGAAGGACTCTGCGGACCACGCCCTTGGCGAAGTCGGGAACGAGACCGATGGCCCTCGGCTCTGGCTCCCTGAACCATCCGACGCCGGCATCGAAGGTCTCCGAGTCGCTCTCCGTGGTCACCGTCGATCCATCGGCCGTGCTGTAGGACGCCCGGAGATCGAGGCCGTCGATGACGAATCCGAGTACCGGGTTCGCCGTCTCCGTCCGCTTCCTCAGCGACATTCCGACCCTGCGGCGGTTCGCCTCCGTGTCACGGAGGCCGCCGATGCGGTCGGCCCGGACATCCGAATTGGATAGGAGGACGGGGTCCTGGCTTGCCTTCGACATCTCGAACGTCACCGGCATGTCCAGTCCCCAGTCGCTGGGGAGCCAACGATCGGCGGCGAGACGGGTGTAGAGCGACAGGGTCTGGTCGTCTTGATACGTCGGGTCGTCACGGAGCTGGCGAAAAAAGGCGCCCCGGTTCGTCATGCTCAGCCGCGTGGTGAGGACGCCCGCCCCATCGAGCTCAACGTTGACGGCGCTGGCCAGTCCGGCCTCGCGCACGGGCTCCGCGAGGCGCAGCTCGTCGATCCAGACCTCACCGCTCACCGGGGCGAGAGTCCCGTTCCAGACACCGAGTGAGAGCTCCCTCACCGACGCCAGGTTGGGCGCCCGGCCACGATCGGCGAGCACGACGGCGTACGTCGAGTCCGCCGACCACACTTCTACGGGGGGATCCCCGGGCGCCCGGGGGGCGAAGGAGAGTTGCTCTTCGGCCCGTCGCCTCAGATCCAGCCAGGCGTCGAAGTCGACGACGACCTCGGGAAGCCAATCCGCCTGGGTGACTCCGCCCCCCCGGGGCGCCGGGAGGGGCGTTCGATACAGATAGAAGTTGTCGGGGTCGCTGCCGACCTTGAAGTAGAAGTAGTTCGGCGTGTTCGGTCCGAAATCCCCCGACCGCGCCACCACCCACAACCTCGCCTGCCGATAGGTGAGGAAGTCCTGGGGCCGCTGTGGGAATCGATAGTAGACCTCCGCCCGGGCCTCGGACGGGATGTCCTCGAAGGTCACGCCCAACGATTTCTCGTTGAACTCGATGCCCTGCCCGCCGAGGGCCTGGGTCGGGTCGACGAGCTCGGCCAGGACTCCCGGCGGAGACTGGTACGCGTCGCCTTCGGTGACCCGTGAGATGGAGGCGACCTCCACGCGTCCGCCTACGGAAAGTGTGTCCCCGATGATGCCTTCGAGGACGCCCTCACCGTTGCGCTTGATCCAGCGCGAGCCCACCAGGCGCATACGCGCCAACTGCACCTGCCCGGATGTCCCCGCCGCCGTCACCCGGAGATGGCGCACGGCCCGGAGGTCGGCCTCGGAGATCACGCCACCCACCTCCACGCCCAATCCACCCCGGATGGGGATCCGGTAGAGCTCGAAGCCCAACTCCGATCCCGTCTCCACGGCGCTCCGGGCCAGGAAAGGAGAGCTCCCGTCCAACGTCACCACATAGCGGAGATGCCGCTCGGAGGTGTCGAGGTTCCCGTCTCGATCCAGGTCCTCGGTGTCCGGTCGTCCGTTTCCGGCGGTGCAGTTTGCCCTGGGGTCACCGATGAAGTACAGACGCCCTGGCATCGCCTGACACGCCTCGTCCCAGACACCCGCCTCGTCCCGGGTAGGATTCCAGATCTCTCCGCGTGCCGGATCGGCTTCGTGGTCGAGGCGATCGATACCCCACAGGCGTCCGTCCTCGCGCGTGCCCTGGACGTTGCCGTTCTCGTCGACGAAGAAGGCGTCCTCACTCAATGTCCCCAAGTCGATGATGAGGGTGATGGCCTCGTCCCCGGTGGCGTAGAACTCCAGGAACTCTGTCTTCGTGAGATCGAGCCCGTTGGTGGACAGAGGGGTCATGGTCGATCGCCAACCCGGCGCCCCCAGGCCGGCAGGGCTGTTCCCCAGCGTGAGGAGAAGGCCGGGCTCACGGATGTCCGATCCGGCGAGGCGGATCTGGTTGTCGATCTGGATGCGGGGGAAGTAGCCCTCGTGCACACCTACGCTATCGCCGGTCAATGACTGAATGATCCACTGGTGCTGCCACACCAGGGAGCTCGCCGTGCTGGCGTCCACGACCGCGGGCAGGACCGCGTCGGCCCCGTCCCGGAAAGCCGGAGCGCTGCCCAGGATCCAGTCGGACGCACGCAGCCTCACCGAGAGTTCGGACGCCCCGTCGAAATCGTCGACGAAGCCCCGGCCCAGGGTGTTGGGATTGGGGAGAGAAAGGGCGACCTCCCCGCTGGCCGAGAAGGTGGAGGAGCCGGCGAACTCGAGCCCCGGCACCGCTTCCAGGAAACGGTCGAACCACCCCACCGGTGTGTCGTAGCGGCTGCTCAACCCACCGAGAAGGGCGGCTGCAGGCTCCGTTCCGAGGATCGGTCGCCGGACCACCGAACGCTCCGACTGGTAGAGCCCGAGGACGTCGATGCCGCCCCGGGTCCCCAGGTCGGCGTGGGTTCGGACCCCGAAGACCTGCGTGGGAGTGATCTGGAAGAGGGAGCGCTGCTCCCAACTCGCGCGGACGGACGCGTCGGGTGTCGATGCGAAGAGGAGATCGGGGTCCAGGAGGCTGACCTGACCCACGTCGTAATCGATCTCGTAATCCACGCCCCGGGTGAGGAGCCGCTCACCCAGGAAGATCCGTTCGCTGCCGTCGCGGATGCCGAAGGCGCCCAGCGAGAACGACGAGATGAGCCCCTGGGACTGAATCCGATACGCCAGCGTCAGCCGGAAGCGCCCTCCGTTGTCCCGCTCGAAGGGGTCTTCCTCGAAGTAGATCCTGGGATTGGCGTCGTCGCCCAGGATCTGCTGTGTCGCCGTCTCTGTGAGGGAGAGGGACTCGACGGGCGGTGGCACCGCGAACGGGCGCAGAGTCGGGAAGAAGACGAAGGATCCCTGCACCGGCGGCTGGTCCTGGAAGAAGTCCTCCCCCGCGGAGAATACGAAGGCGTCGTCCAGGTCATCGGTAGGCGCCTCCTCGTCGAGTCCGAAGAGGCGGAGAAAGGTGATGTCCTGACCTGTGGGTCGTCGCTTGAAGGTGCGACCGGCGGACAGCTCACCCAGGGAGATGGACAGGTCGATGGAGCCCGGCGCCACGTCCGCGGACCCCGATACCCGGTAGACCTGGTGCATCTCCAGGTCCCAGGTGGGTCGACCCGGCTGATGGTTCGCCCCCGACGCCTTGAGGAGACGAAGCTCCGGCCGCTGGCCCTGATTGTAGATGAGTTCGGGGTTGTAGTCCCCGATGGTATCGCCCGACGCCGTGATGTACGTCACGGCGAGCATCTCCTCACGGCTCAGCGGTTGGCGGAGTGCGATCCACAGCCCACTGGGGTGGACGTAGTAATCGATGCCCTGTTGCAGATAGCGGAACCAACCCGACTCGCGAAGCTCCAGGCCGGTGGTATCCGTGGCCACCGCGTCGGCCTGGATGAAGCCCTCCACCTGCTGGCGAAAGATGGGATCGTCCTCGAAGCGGTACAGCTGCAAGGGCTCGGCCCCGGGGGCCACGGTGAAGGGAGCCGACGCCGGGTCCAGCTCCAGGGCGTCGATGTGCGGGTACCTGTCGATCTGTGAGGGCTCGACGAGGAAGAAGAATTGGCCTCTCACGTAGTCGGCGTCGTCGAGCACCAGCGTGTCCTCCTGAACGAAGGCGCGCTGGTCGCCGAGGCCAGTGAGCTGGAACGTGCGGGAATTGAGGTCGCCCCGCTGTTGGGCCCAGACCGTTTCGACGTCGAAGGCGCCAACCTGTCCGGCCGCCTGAAATCCGAAGTTGCCCGCGGGGATCCCCTCGGTGAGGAAGCGGGACTGAGGGAGGTCGAAGGTCACGTCCCCGACCTCGATCCGCTGGAGCACGTCGTCCTCGGAGCCCTCGTAGAAGATGTTGATCCGGTTGGCGGCGTCGAACTCCCGGGACTGGTCGAAGTCCACGTCGACACGGATCCGGTCGAGGATGGTGCCGTCGATCTGGACCCCGAACTGGACGTCGGGACTGAGCTGGGGAATGAGATTGGGGTTGCACCCAACGCCGAAGTCGGCATCGCACGGCTCGAAACGCGTCCAGTCGCCGCCGAGCTCCATCCGGCTCCGTACGTTCAGTGCCAGGTCGGCGTAGTCCGTGACGAAGCGGTCGCCGTCGGCGGGAACGCCGTCCGCCCTCCGCACCGGCGCCGGCGGAAGGAAGAGATCGAGCTCGGACTGGCCCAGTTCGGCCACCCGCCGCCGGAGAACCAACTCATCGAGTGGCGGCACCGTGACCGGCGCCAGCGGCCCGGCCTGAATGCCGCCGGGGTAGATCCGGCGGGGAGCGCCAAGGCGGTACCGCGCCACCAGCGGACCCGCCGTCGGTGGGCGAGGAGCCCCGAGTCCCTCATCGGTCACCCGGATCCTTCGAAGACCGAGCCGGACATGGGGCTCGGTGGCGTCGGCGGAGATTCCCGCGCGTACCGCCGAAGGCGGCTCCGAGAGATCCGGGCGGAGGATGGTGTCCTGGATGGCCTCCACACTCCGCTCACTCGGTCCACCCGCTGCCCCGTCGCCTGCCTCCATACCGACGCCAGCCATGGCCGGCGCCAGCGCTGTCAGGAGCAGGGAGAGGAGCCGTGGAATCAAGACAGCGGTCTGTGGGGGGGAGTCAGGCGCCGACCGACGCGGCACCCCGGACGAACAGTTGGACCTGAACGGGTGTAGGGAGTGCCCGACGGCCAAAGACGCCCACCCGCCGAAGAGACGAGCGACGTAGCGATGCGAAAAGGAGTGCTAGCCCGATACGTCATTCGGGCCCATCTGGGTCCATTCCTCTTCTCCCTGTCGGCCATCACGGGCCTCATCTTCGTCAACGCCATCGCCCAGCGGGTCGACTCACTGGTCGGCAAGGGACTCCCCTGGACGGTCATCGTCGAGTTCCTCGTCCTGTCGGTGCCCCACACCATCGCGCTCTCGCTGCCGATGTCGGTCCTCGTCTCGGTTCTGTACGCCTTCAGCTCCATGGCTTCGTCCAACGAGATCACGGCCATGTCGGCCGGGGGTGTCCGACCGGCGCGAATCATGGCACCGGTATTCGGCCTCGGCGTCATCGCGATGCTCGTCATGCTCTTCTTCAACGACACGGTCCTTCCCGAGTCGAACCACGCGCTAAAGAACCTCCTGCTCGACATCGGTCGCAAGACTCCGACGTTGGAGCTTCGGGAGCAGGTAGTGAACGAGATCACCACCGGCACGGGCATCCAACGCTACTTCCTCACCGCCGACCGGATCGACCACGAGTCGAACCGGATGGAGAACGTCACCATCTTCGACGCCAACAATCCGGACCGTCAGCGGACGACGTACGCCGCTTCCGGAGAGATGGCGTTCAACGACAATCGGACCGACCTCTATCTGACGTTGCACGACGGCGTGGTTCACGAAATCGAGTCCACGGGGGAGGGGGGCTTCCATCGCCTGTATTTCAACGAGCAGATCGTCCCCCTGCGTGACATCGGCAACGAGTTGGAGCGACGGCTCGGGGGCTCGGACCGCTCGGATCGGGAGATGGGCTTCGCCCTTCTCACGGAGAACGCCCGCGACCGGGAGGCCCAGCTCGACTCCCTGGTGGCGGAGAATCGGGTCCGCTCACTGGAGGCGGTGCGCGTAGCACTGAACCGTCCCCTGGAATCGGATACCGCATGGACGGATCCCGGCCGACGCCGTGACATCACCGGATTCACCGAGGCCCCGTACATCACCCAGGACGGCCTGACTCAACAGATCGTCGCCGGCTCCCGGGCCAGGGCGGCCCGGGGAGCCGCCCTGGCCCAGTCGATGAACCGGTTCAAGGTCGAGATTCACAAGAAGTGGGCCATCGCCGTGGCGTGCCTGGTCTTCGTCCTCATGGGCCCGCCCCTGGCTCTCCGCTTCCCCACCGCGGGTGTCGGATTCGTGGTCTCCGCCTCCGCCATCATCTTCTTCATCTACTGGGCCGGTCTCCTCGGCGGCGAGACACTCGCCGATCGTCGGGTGGCCGACCCGGCCGTGACCATGTGGCTGACCAACGCCATCTTCCTCGTGTTCGGGATCGTGCTCCTCGCGCGGATGGGCCACTCGTCGGGCACGGCCCGTGGAGGGGGAGGGTTGGCCGATCTCGTGAGGAGCTTCTTCGGTCGCGCCAAGCGACGTGACGTGAGGACGGTGCAACCGTGAGGATCCTGGACCGGCTGGTCCTCGGCACCTTCTTCAAGCTCTTCTGCCTCGTCCTCCTCGCGGCTCCCCCGCTCTTCATCATCGGCGACATCGCCGAGAACCTCGATGACTACATCGACCGGGGGCTCAGCGGTTTCGAGGTCGCCCAGTCGTACGTCTACCAGCTCCCCCTCTTCATCCAGTGGTCGTTCCCCATCGCCGCCCTCCTGGCGACCGTCTTCACCATCCACTCGATGACGACCCACCGCGAGATCGTCGCCGCCAAGGCCGGCGGCATCTCGTTCCACAGGATCATCCTCCCCATCCTCGGGGCCGGCCTCCTTCTCACGGGTGTGGCCCTCGCACTCTCCGAGGTCGTCCCACGGACGAATCGCATCTCCGCGCAGATCCTCCGGTCGGAGACGCCGGGCCGCACGTGGCGGTCGGACTTCGTCTACCAGTCCGAAGAAGGCCTCACCTGGCAGGTGGACCGACTCACCGCTGCCGACGGCCGGATGACGGGGATCATCCTCGAGCGGCCGCCCGGCGGCGTGGAGCCCGGGCTCCACGTCAGCGCACAGGGAGCTCGCTATCTCGACGAGACCGGCTGGCAGTTGACCTCCGGCAATCTTCGGACACTCCGCACCGACAGCACCGAACTCTCTCTCCAGTTCGAACGCCTCCTCCTGCCGGAGATCGACGAGAAGCCCGAGGAGCTGCTCGAGGTACCGCCGGAGCCCGAAGAGATGACGTACGCCGAGATCGACCGACTGGCGGGCATCATCGAGCGCACGGGAGGCGACGCCAGGGAGCTCCTGGTGAAACGGGAGCAGAAGATCTCCATCCCCGTGACGACGCTGGTCATCATCCTCTTTGGTGCGCCTCTCGCGACGAGCAACAAGCGCGGCGGCGCGGCCTACGGCATCGGACTGTCGCTGGCCACCGTCATCCTCTTCATGATGATGCTGCGGGTATCCGGCGCCTTGGGCGAGGCGGGAGCGCTCAGCCCCCTGGTCGCGGCATGGCTTCCCAACGCCGTGTTCGGCGTCGCCGCCGTCTTCTTCCTGGCCCGGGTCAGGACGTAAGCGAGCCCTCCTCGCCTTGAAGTAGAGCGCAGCTAATACGCCCATCCATGACCTCCTCCACGGGTCCGCGGAGGACGACGTCCAACTCCGACGTGACCTTCACACCCAGCACGCCGCCGGGCATACGAACCCTCACTTCCCCCACCGACAGCAGCCCCGACGTCACCAGCGCCACCGCCACGGCACATGCGGACGTGCCCGAAGCGGACGTGCGGCCCACCCCCCGCTCCCAGATGAGCGCTCTGCACCGCACCCCACCGTCGGCCAGGGCCAGCTGTACGTTGGTGCCGTGCTCCAAAGCGGGATGGGTAGCGATGTAGGGACCGATCTCGGCCAGCCGCTCCTCCGAGAGGTCCGACTCCTCGTCGCACAGCACCACGACATGCGGGTTGCCCACGCTCACGGGGACGACCCGTAGCGACTCACCAGAGGGGCCGAGGAGGCAGCCATCTCCATCGAGGGCTCCGGGATCCATGGCCACGGAGCCTGGGCCGATGGAAGCCCGCCCCATTTCCACCGAAACGTCGTAGACGCCGTCGATCACGCCGTGACCGCGCATGCGAACCCGACCGCCGCCGACCTCGACGTCCATCTCCCGTACCTCGGGACTGGCGCGCAGGAGATAGGAGGCGAGCACTCGCAGGCCATTACCGCTGCGCTCGAACTCGCCGCCATCGGGATTGAACATGCGCAGTCCGGCCTGAATCCCGGATGCTTGGCCAGGATCGTCCCCCAACAGGACCACGATGCCGTCGGACCCGACGCCCATGGTTCGGTGGCACACTCGACGGACGTTCTCGGGTGTCGCGATCCAGTCCTCTCCCTCCTCGAAGACCAGATAGTCGTTGCCCAGGCCGTGGGCCTTGTAGAATTCGGCGGCGAGGCGGGGTCGTGGGGGCCAGCGGGACATGGGGAGCAATGTCGTACTGGAAGCCGCGTCTGGTAAGCGCTACCTTGGATCGTACAATCTGGTAGGGGCGATTTGAGGCGTATTGCGGCCCGCAGAACCCGTCGGAAACGGCGAGTCGGCGAACGAGCTAAAAAGCCGAGGCCCCGTCGCGTTTCTGCGCGAGGGGCTTCGTAATTGGAGGACGATCCGTGACATCCCGCACCGGCAGCACCCGAGTTGAGCGCGTCCGCCTCCTCGACGAGGCGCTGGCGAAGCGCATCCTCGTCCTCGACGGGGCCATGGGCACCATGATCCAGCGCCATCGGCTCGAGGAAGCCGACTTCAGGGGAGAGCGCTTCGCGGACGTCGAGGCGTCGCTCCAGGGAGCCAACGATCTCCTCTGTCTCTCCCAGCCGGATCTCATCCAGGCCATCCACCTGGAGTATCTGGAGTCCGGCGCGGATCTCATCGAGACGAACACCTTCAGCGCCAACCGCATCTCCCTGGCCGACTACGATCTGGAGGAGATCGCTGTCGAGCTGAACCGCGCCGCCGCAGAGACCGCCCGGGCTGCGGTGGACGCCTTCGAGGAGGCGAATCCCGGGGAGACCCGGTGGGTGGCCGGAGCCTTGGGACCCACCAACAGGACGGCGTCCATCTCCCCGGACGTCGGGGATCCAGGGGCCCGCAACGTCACCTTCGACGAGCTGGTCGCAGCCTACAGCGAGCAGACCCGGGGGCTCCTGGAGGGAGCGGTCGATGTCCTTCTGGTGGAAACGGCCTTCGACACCCTCAACGCCAAGGCCGCCCTTTTCGCGATCTCGCTGGTGCTGGCCGAGATGGATGCTGACGTGCCGGTCATGGTCTCGGGCACCATCACCGATCAGAGCGGGCGGACGTTGTCGGGCCAGACGCCGGAAGCGTTCTACCATTCCGTTTCACACGGGGCGCAACCGGGGCCCGGATTGCGCTCCGGACTCCTCTCCGTGGGGCTCAACTGCGCCCTCGGCATCGATCAACTCCGACCCTTCCTCGAGGAGCTGTCCGACGCCGCCGAGGTGCCCATCAGCTGCTACCCCAACGCAGGACTCCCAAACGAGTTCGGCGAGTACGACGACACGCCAGAGCACATGGCGGAGGTGACCCGGGAGTTCGCCGAGGCGGGCTTCCTCAACGTGGTAGGGGGCTGCTGCGGGACGACGCCCGCCCATGTGCGGGCCATCGCCGACGCGGTAGTGGATGTACCGCCACGGCCGGTGCCCCGCCATCCGGAAAGAACGAGGCTGTCCGGCCTCGAACCTCTCGAGATCGGCCCGGACTCCCTCTTCGTGAACGTCGGCGAACGGACCAACGTCACGGGCTCCCGCCGGTTCGCACGCCTCATCCGTGACGACGACTACGAGACCGCCGTGGACGTGGCTCTCCAGCAGGTGCGTGGCGGAGCCCAGATCCTCGACGTGAACATGGACGAGGGCCTCCTCGACGCCGTGGCGGCGATGACACGCTTCCTCAACCTCCTGGCGTCGGAACCCGAGATTGCCCGCATCCCGGTGATGGTCGACTCCTCGGATTGGAAGGTCATCGAGGCGGGTCTGAAGACCCAGCAAGGCAAAGCGGTGGTGAACTCGATCTCGATGAAGGACGGCGAGGAGGAGTTCAGGGAACGGGCCCGCCTCGTTCGTCGCTACGGTGCGGCCGCGGTGGTCATGGCCTTCGACGAGAAGGGTCAAGCCGACACCCTCGAGCGCCGCGTGGAGATCTCCCGCCGAGCGTACGAGATCCTGGTCGAGGAGGAGGGCTTTCCCGCCGAGGATATCATCTTCGACCCCAATGTCTTCGCGGTGGCAACGGGAATCGAGGAGCACGACCGGTACGCCATCGACTTCATCGAGGCCGTACGCCGGATCAAGGCAAGCTGCCCCCACGCCTTGACCAGCGGGGGCATCAGCAACGTCTCGTTCTCATTCCGCGGAAGCCCCGAGGTCAGAGAGGCCATGCACACGGCCTTCCTCTACCACGCCATCGACGCCGGTCTGGACATGGGCATCGTCAACGCCGGGGCGATGCCGGTCTACGACGACATCCCCGAAGATCTGCTGGTTCCCATCGAGGACGTACTCTTCGCCCGGGACCCCGATGCCACGGAGGTACTCACCCGGATCGCCGGTGAGCGCACGGGCACCACCGAGACCCGCCTGAAGGAGGACCTCTCATGGCGAGACCTGCCGGTGGCGGAACGACTGGAGCACGCTCTCGTCCAGGGGATCGACGAGTACGTCGAAGAAGATACCGAGGAGGCCAGGCAGGCCCTCCCCCGGGCACTCGACGTCATCGAGGGGCCCCTCATGGACGGGATGAACGAAGTGGGCGACCGCTTCGGAAGCGGTCGGATGTTCCTCCCGCAGGTGGTGAAGAGCGCTCGGGTCATGAAGAAGGCGGTGGCCCACCTCGTGCCCTATCTGGAGGCCGAAAAAACCGACACCAAGGGTAAGGGCAAGGTGCTCCTCGCCACGGTGAAGGGCGACGTCCACGACATCGGCAAAAACATCGTCGGCGTCGTGCTCCAGTGTAACGGCTACGAGACCGTCGATCTGGGTGTGATGGTGCCGGCGGAGAAGATCCTGGAGGCCGCGCGACGGGAGAAGGTGGACATCGTAGGTCTTTCGGGACTCATCACGCCGTCCCTGGACCAGATGGTCCATGTCGCCAGCGAGATGGAGCGGCTCGGATTCGAGGAGCCCCTCCTCATCGGCGGCGCCACCACGTCGCGAGTGCATACCGCGGTGAAGATCGAGCAGCGGTACTCCGGGGCGACGGTCCACGTCCTCGACGCCTCCCGGGCCGTCGGGGTGGTGCAGCGCCTCCTGGACGAGGAGGGCCGCGACGACTTCATCGCCGAAACGCGGGCCGCCTACGAGGAGGCGCGCCAGCGCCGTGAAGGTCGTACCCGGTCCGAGCTCCTACCCCTGGAAGAGGCCCGGCGTCGAGCGCCGAGCCTGGATTGGACATCCTACGAGCCTCCCACGCCCGCATGTGCAGGCGTCCAAGTCGTCGACGATGTCACCGTGACCGAGCTCCGCCCCTACATCGACTGGACGCCCTTCTTCCAGACATGGGAGCTCACCGGGAAGTACCCGGCAATCTTCGACGACGATGTGGTGGGGGAGCAGGCCCGCTCCCTTTTCGACGATGCCCAGGCCATGCTCCAGAAGATGGAGGACGCCGGTGTGGCGCAGCCCCGGGGCGTGGTCGGGCTCTTTCCTGCCCGCTCGGTGGGCGACGACATCCAGATCCTGCGGCAAACGGACGACGGGGCAGCCGGGCCGAGGGGCGCACGGGCGTCCGCAAGCGACACCGGCTCCGTGCCTCCGGAGCCGCCGGAGGCCGTCGTGTGCACGATCCACACACTCCGCCAGCAGTTCGACAAGGGCGATCGGCCCAACCACGCCCTGGCGGACTTCGTGGCTCCGGCCGAGACGGGCATCACGGACTGGATCGGCGGATTCGCCGTCACCGCCGGCGAGGGGTCCGAGGAGATGGCTCGCCAACTGCAACGTGAGCACGACGACTACGGTGCCATCATGGTGAAGGCGCTGGCCGACCGTCTTGCCGAAGCCTTCGCCGAGCTGCTCCACGAGCGGGTCCGCACCCGCTACTGGGCGTACGCCACGGACGAATCCCTCGGCAACGACGACCTCATTGACGAGGCCTACCAGGGGATCCGTCCGGCGCCGGGGTATCCAGCCTGCCCGGACCACACCGAGAAACGGACCCTCTTCGAGCTGCTGGACGTCGAACGTACCATCGGGGTGGCTCTGACGGAGAGCTGCGCCATGACGCCGGGGGCGTCGGTGAGTGGCTGGTACTTCTCCCATCCGGAGTGCGCCTACTTCGGCGTCGGCCGTCTCGGAAAGGACCAGGTCGAGGACTACGCCGAAAGGAAGGGGTGGACGGTGAAGGAGGCGGAGCGCTGGCTCTCGCCGAACCTGGGCTACGACGCCGGACGATGAGCGACCTGGTCACCGGCTTCCTCGATGATGGGCGCGTCCACGTCTTCGACGGCGCCATGGGAACGCTCCTCTACAGCCGCGGCGTCTTCGTCAACGTGTGCTACGACGAGCTCAATCTGAGCCGCCCTGAGCTGGTGGAAGGGATCCACCAGGAGTACGTGGCCGCCGGAGCCGAACTCCTCGAGACCAACACGTTCGGCGCCAACCCGGTGAAGCTCTCGTCGTACGGGCTCGAGGACCGGACCGAGGAGATCAACGAGGTCGCTTCCCGCCTCGCCAGGAAGGCCGCGGGGGACGATGTCGCCGTCGCCGGGGCCATCGGTCCCCTCGGCATTCGCATCGAGCCATGGGGGCCTACCTCGCTGGAGGAAGCGACACAACACTTCCGACGCCAGATACGGGGGCTCCTGGAGGGGGGCGTCGACGCCCTGGTCCTGGAGACGTTTTCCGATCTCACCGAGATCGGCTGCGCGGTCCAGGCCGCGCGGGCCGAATCGGACATCCCGGTCATCGCCCAGATGACGGTGGGCCAGGACGGAAGGAGCCAATACGGCACCTCGGCCGCCCAGATCGCCCACGGCCTTACCGGGACAGGCGCGGACATCATCGGCCTCAACTGCGCCGTCGGACCGGCGGTCATGCTCGACGCCATCGAAGAGATGAGCGACGCGACCGATGTTCCCCTCTCGGCCCAGCCCAATGCCGGCCTCCCGCGCACGGTCCGGGACCGGAAGATCTACCTTGCCAGTCCCGAGTACATGGCCCAGTACGCCAGACGGATGATCGACGTGGGCGTGCGCTTCGTGGGCGGGTGCTGCGGGACGACACCCGACCATACCAAGCGGATGCGCGACGCCGTCGCCGCCCTTCAGCCCAAGCACACGTCCGTCGCCGTGCCCCGGGGAGCCTTCGAGGACCCGGCGCTGACACAGCCCGTTCCCATGAGTGCCCGTTCAGCTTGGGGCCGGAAGCTCTCGCGGGGCGAGCCCGTCGCGTCGGTGGAAATCGTCCCACCCCACAGTTGGAACGCCCGGGAGGTCACCGAGCCGGCCCGAAAGCTCAAGGTCGCCGGCGTCGACGCCGTGGCCATCGTGGAGAGTCCTCGGTCCCGGAGTCGGATGAGCGCCCTCGCGGCGGCCCTCATCATCGAGCGGGAGGTGGGCATCGAGTCCGTGGTCCACTACACATGTCGGGACAAGAACATGCTCAGCATGATCTCAGACCTCCTGGGGGCCGCCGCTTCCGGCCTTCGCAACATCCTGGTCGTGTCAGGGGATCCGCCGACCATGGGACCCTACCCCGACGCCACGGCGGTCTTCGACATCGACTCCATCGGCCTCACGAACGTGGTTCAGGGCCTGAACCGCGGCGTCGATCCCGGTGGAAACTCCATCGGCGCCCCCACCGAGTTCGTCCAGGGCGTGGCACTGAACCAGGGCGCCGTAGACGAGGAGCGCGAGCTCTCACGGTTCCGCTACAAGGTGGAGGCCGGAGCCGACTTCGTGATCACGCAGCCCGTCTTCGAGCCGCAGGCTCTCGAGGCCTTCCTCGAGAAGGCCGGGCCGGTGGACATCCCCGTGGTCGCCGGGATCTGGCCCTTCGTGAGCCTGCGCGACGCCGAGTTCCTGGCCAATGAGATGCCCGGTGTCGACGTACCCCCCGAGGTGGTCGAGCGGATGCGAATGGCCCAGGAGTCGGGAAGCGAAGCCGCCACCGAAGAGGGCATGGCCATCGCCCTCGAGATGATCGAGGGCGTGCGCCCGATGGTGCAGGGCTTTCATCTGACGGCGCCCCACCGGAAGGTGGACGTGGCTCTACGGGTGTTGAGGGAGAGCGGACTCCGGGCGACGGCCTGAGCGGCCTTACACGAGCGCCAGGATCCGCTTCAAGCGCCGGCCGGCCCCTCGTTCGCCGAGGTTGCTGACGTAGATCTTCTCGGCGCCCACGCCCCGAAGCTCGCGGATGGAGCGCGCGCAGATCTCGTCGGCGGTGACACCGCTCTCGAATTCGGCGGCGATCTCGGTGGCGGGCACGGGGAAGAACTCCCCCAGCGTGCTCAGCGTGCGGGGATTCGCCGACCGGTAGTAGAAGACGCCGTAGACCACGGGCTTGGCCAACGGCGACCCCGACATCGCCTCCTGGAACCGCTCCACGGCTTCAAGGGAGTGGTGGGAGACCACCTGGCTCAAAGCGAAGTCGGCGTGGGCATCCGGGGCCGCAAGGAAGCCGACCTGCTCCGTCGCGTCCCGGTGGGGATTCACCCAACCGCCCAAGGACAGGTCCGGCACCTGTCGGGTGAGGATCTCCCGGAGGTCCCGGCCGTGGGGAACGCACCGCGGCGGCGGGACCGAGACGTCTCCACCGAGGACCGTCAGCGACTCGAAGCCGTCGGAGAGTGCCCGGGCGGCGAACGTCTTGCAGTAGTTCAGCGAGTGCTTGCACGTGAGGATCGGCACGATGCGGCGCAGATCCACGGACTCGTCGACGTTGCCTCCCACATGGGCGAGACTCTCCTCCTCCGCTGCACCCACGGCGTTGTCGGTGAGGAAAACGAAGAGGTCGTCCCGTGTGAGGCGCCCCAGGGCGTGGTGGAGATCGATCCATGCTCCCATCCCCTGCTCCGCGCCCAGGTCCGAGCGAGGCGGACGCAGCTCTACGGACACGAGGGGTCCGGGGCGTCGAAGGGCGTCGAGGAGGAGGGTCACGGCGGCGTGGGCGTATGGGTGCGTCAGCGAGGGGTGGCAGAGATTCTAGCGAGGGGAGGTGGAGATTCCAGCGTGGGGTGGTGGAGAATGCCAGCGTGGGGAGGTGGAGAATGCCAGCGTGGGGGTGGAGAATGCCAGCGTGGGGTGGTGGCTATTCCAAGCGGGGGTGGAGAATCCAGGGCTACACGCCGGCGACAAGCGCCTCCACGTCGGCGGCGGATGTCGGAAGGCTCGATGTCAGCACTTCGCACCCATCGGCGGTCACGGCGACGTCGTCTTCGATGCGAACGCCGATCCCGGCGTACTCTCGTGCGACGTCGTTCTCCGTGTCCCGCGCGAAGTACAGCCCCGGCTCCACCGTGAAGACCATTCCGGGCTCCAACACCCTGGGCTCGCCGGCCTTCGCGTAGTCTCCGGGGTCGTGCACGTCGAGGCCGAGCCAATGGGATGTCTGGTGGGGGAAAAAGGCGGCGTGGGCTCCTTCCTCCACGAGGTCGTCGACGTTGCCGCTGAGGACGCCCATCTCCCGGAGCCCCTCCACCATCGTTCGCACGGCGGCGTCGTGCACGGAGCGGATGGTCGCCCCCGGTCGCGTCGCGGCGATGGCCGCCTTCCGGGCGCCGTCCACCAGGTCGTAGATCCGACGTTGGCGGGGCGAGAACGACCCCGACGCCGGGTACGTCCGCGTCACGTCACCGCAGTAGCAGCCAGCTTCCGCACCGGCATCGACGAGCACCAGATCCCCGTCGGAGATGGTGTCGGCGTTCCGGACATAATGCAGCACGCAGGCGTTGTCTCCGCTCCCGACGATGGTCGCGAAGGCGGGGCCCGTCGCTCCGGCGCTGCGGAACGCGGCCTCCAGCGCGGCCTCCACGGCCCACTCCCCGGCGCCGGGCCGGATGGCCCCAGCCGCCGCCTGATGCCCGCCGACGGTAATGGCACACGCACGACGGATGGCCTCTAGTTCCGTAGCGTCCTTCCTCAAGCGGAGTTCGTCGAGGATCTCTCCCGGGTCGATGACGCCCCGGGGTCCCGTTCCTCGCCGAGCCCCCCTGCTCCGGGCCGTAGCCAAGGCCTGCAGAACCGAATCCTTCACTGCGTCGCGCCGATCGAATCGGTAGTAGAGTCGATCGCCCCCGCCCAGGAGTCCTGGAAGGACGTCGGGCATCTCCGGAAGCGGGTGGCACGCGTCAGGCCTCACTCGCTCCTCGGCGCCCGCCGGACCCAACCGCGGTCCGGCCCAGAGCTCGGCATCGGGATCCCGCTCCCGGACGAAGAGTACGAGCCGCGGCTCTTCGCCTCCCACCAACACGGCGACGGTCTCTGGCTCCGTGAGCCCGGTGAGGTAGAACAGTTCGCGATCGGAAGCGTAGGGTCGCTCATTGTCACGCGACGAGTACTGGACCGGGGTGGCGGGGAGAACCATCACCCCGTCGCCCAACTGGTCGAAGACGCGACGTCGGCGAGCCGCGAGCGTCTCGCGAGAAGCTTCTGGGAAGTCCGGCATAGTCATGGCGCCCCAAGCTAGCGACAGCCTGCCCCGATGGGGATATGGCGTCGTGGAGGGGGTGTCGGCGCCCTTCCGCAGACCGTCTATACGCGCTCCCGGAGGGGCACTATCATCATGCGGTGCTGGGCGCCGGACGACGGCCCGCGATACCACTCGGAATCCATGCCCCGCCAATTCGGGGGCCTCGATGGACGTACTGGAGGAATCGGTGATTCGACTGCTGCATCGTTGGCCGCAGAGTCTCGCGCTCGCGGCGGCCCTGATGAACGCTCCTCTCGCGGCCCAGGAAGAACCCGACACCGTCTTCAGGATCGAGCCGGTCCTCGTCAGGGTCCTTCCCAGCACCATCGGCATGGCCACCCCTTACCCCGTCTCGGTCATCGCCGGTACGGAGCTGACCCGGGGTGTGGCCCCGGCCTTCATCGAGGATGTCGTGCGCGCGGTTCCCGGCCTCCAGGTCCAGAACCGCTACAACCTCGCCGTGGGTGAGCGCTTCTCCATCCGCGGCTTCGGCGCACGGTCGCAGTTCGGGGTCCGCGGTATCCGTGTCGTCGTGGACGGCATCCCCGCCACTCTCCCCGACGGCCAGGCGACCCTCGACCATCTGGACCTTGCCGGCCTTGGCCGCGTCGAAGTGATTCGAGGGCCGTCCTCCGCCGCCTATGGCAACGCCGCGGGTGGCGTCCTGCACTTCCAGACACTGGATCCGCGTCTGGTGCCTCAGGCGGTCACGGCCCGCTCCACGGTCGGCTCCGATGGCCTGTGGACGGTGCAGGCGAACGCCACAGGTGCCTCGGGCGACACGGGCTACCGGGTCGGTGTCTCCCGGATGACATACGACGGATTCCGCACCGATCCCATTGCCGACGACGGCACGGTGTACGGTGGAGGCACAAGGTCCATCTTCAACGGAAGCGTCGACTTCCCGATGGCCGGCGGCGAGATGCATCTCGTGGCCAACGCCGTCGACCTGGATGCGCGGAACCCCGGCTCCCTTCCCTTCGACCGCATCGAGAACGAAGAGCGCGGGGCGTGGGGCTTCAACATCATCAGCGGCGCGCGGAAGGATGTCCGCCAGGGTCAGCTGGGCGCCACATGGAACCGGCCGGTGGGCGAGAACGTGTTGGAGATGGCTGGCTGGGGGATTCGCCGGGAACTGGACAACCCCATCCCCGGGAGGGTCATCGACCTTTCGCGAAACGCCGGCGGCTTCCGCGGATCGCTGGGTGGCACGGCGGACATGCGCACGGGATCATTCGGATGGCTTTTCGGCGCCGAAGCAGAGCTCCAATACGACGACCGGAAGAACTTCGACAACGACAACGGGGCTCCTACCGACCTCATCCTCGACCAGGACGAGCGCGTCCGGGCGTTCGGGATCTTCGGCCAGGGACGCCTCGACTTCAGCGCCTCAATCGCCATCCTTGCAGGCCTGCGGTACGACGACGTCCGGTTCACCGTAGCCGACCGATTCACCGCCGGTGGCGACCCCGACGACTCGGGAAGTCGTGACATGTCGTCGTTCAATCCCTCCATCGGACTCGTCTTCAAGCCGGGGGATGCCGCTGAGTTCTTCGCCTCCGCCTCGAGGGCTTTCGAAACGCCCACCACCACCGAGCTCGCCAATCAGTCCAGCGGCGCGGGAGGCTTCAACCCCTTCCTGGAGCCTCAGACGAGCGTGACGCTGGAGGTCGGATTCCGCTTCGTTCCCGGCCCACGTTTCTCCCTGGAGTCGTCGGTCTTCACGACCGATGTGACCAGTGGCCTCGTTCCCTTCGAGGTGCCTTCGGATCCCGGGCGGATCTTCTACCGCAACTCCGGCCGCTCCGAATACAGCGGGATGGAGGTCACCGTCGACGCCGAGCTCTTCCCGAGCGCGACGGCCCGTCTGGCCTACACACGGACCAACGCCCGGTACGTCTCCTTCCGGCCCGAGGGCGTGACCTATTCGGGGAATCGCATTCCCGGGATCGCCCCGCGTAGCATCGATGGGGTCATCTCGTACGCCCCTGGGTTGGCCTTCTTCGAGCTGAGGGGACTCTGGCGCCAGCCTATCCCGGTGGATGACGCCGACACGACCCGTGCCCCACCCTTCTTCCTCATGGATCTCTCCCTGGGGCTCGACGGCTACGCCGTGGGCGACACCCGGGTGAGCCCCTTCGTCCGCATCGACAACGTCACCGGCACCTACTACATCGCGTCGGTGATTCCGAACGCCTTCGGCAACCGTTATTTCGAGCCGGGGCCGGGCCGGACGTTCAGCGTGGGGCTGGCACTGGGCTGGGGCTACTGAGGGAAACCGCGGTCCTACCTGCTATCGCCGCTCAGCATACCCGGAACCCGCTGGGTGGCGCGGACCACTCCCCCCTTCCCATCACCCTTCTAGCGGCACGCCTCCGGTGTACGGACCAGGGCGAGGGCGTTCACCACCGGTCGTTCGCCGGTGGCGTCCGAAGGGCGATTCACGGGTGTGCCGCCGACCACCAACGCCGTGGATCCGCCTCCATCGAGGTTCAGAGCCTCCTCGACGCCGAGGGCCTCGAAGAACTCTGCCAACTCCGGCAGGGTCATGCCCGAAGAATGGGGGGGCTGCCGGCCGTCCACGGCTACCAACCACACCACCTGCGACTCGACATCCCACCCCACCGCGGTCCTGGGGTGTCGAGCGGCAGCGAAGCCCGGGCGAGCCGCCGCCTCGAGATCCCCGACCCGGCTCCCATCGTCGATGAGGTCCGGGAAGCCGCCGACGGCCACCGTCCCATCCGTCGGCGCGCCCGCCGACCATCCCAACCGTAGCCCTCCGGGAACCACCTCGGCGGTCCCCATCCACGGCGCGCCCCCACGACGCCACGCGAAGGTGGGCCTCTCGGCCGAGGAGGTGATCACGCCGCCGACCACCTCCACGCCCACCGGGGCGCCCTCGGGGGTGAAGAAGTCCGCGTTGACGGCGGCCAGGACCCTCCCCGCCCTTCGGGCGACCATCCCCGAGACCGTCTCTCGACCGAGGCCTCCATTCTCCCGGGCCGCCGCCCGGAGCACTTCGAAGCCGAGTTCGCATCGATCGACAAGGTGGGCCTGAACCGTGTGGATGGCCCAGGGCCCTCTCGGCGACCAGAGGTAGCGGTACGCGACGCCCGGGTAGAGTTCCATCGCTCGTACGGTGTCCGGACGCAGGAAGTCCAGCGCCGCGGGGGCGATGGAAATCTCGTGCCGCGCCGGCCGGTCGGGCGGTGCACATCCGGCGATGAAGAAGACCAGAAGGAGCCGACAAAGTCCGTGGACCCGTGGCCTCGCCGTGCCTATACTCTGGCGGGTCGGCGCCGGATCGATCCCCGGACCTCTCGACCTTCCCCTCACACCGGGCCATACCGCGACGTGAAGAGCGCCGCCACTACACTCCTCATCCTGTGTGTCCTCGCCGCACCTCTTCGCGCCCAGGCGCCAGGTGCCGGCGACGGCATGAGGATCGGCGTCTCCTTCGGCGGCATCAGCACGGTCGCCCTGAACGTGGAGCTCTTCCGGGAAAGCAACGCCCTGGATCTCGCCCTCGGTACGTGGTCGTTTCGCGACCTCAGCGTTTCGGCGGTAGCCAAGCACTACTTCGGCGCCAGCTCGGCCCGGCCCGTCGCCGGGGCGGGGCTGTGGGTGGCGACGTCGTGGGCCGGAGACGAGCGCCCCGGGGTCGCCGTTGTGCTCCGGGCTCCAGTTGGCCTGGACTGGGCCGTGGACGGAAGTCGTCATTCGGTAGGCGCGTTTCTCAACGTCAACCGCGGACTCTGGGTGCGGCGATCCAATCCCCAGGACGATCTGCCGATGAACCGACGGCTCGTGCCGCTTCCGGAACTCTACTACCGGTTCCACCACTGATCGCCGCCGCGATCACCAATCCCCGTTGGGCTCGTCCCAGCTTTCCGACCAGAAGCGTTCCTCCTCGTCGTCGACCTCGTCGAGATCGAGGGGTGCGTCTTCTTCGACGTAGATCTCACCCTTTTCGATGATGGTCCGGATAAGGTCGTCGTCGACCACGGGCGTGCGGGCTCCGAAGGACTCCCGGCGGCGGACCCCCAGGGACACACCGGCGGCCATGGCGAGAATCGCCAGGCCGACGCCGAAGATCACCCAGAAGAGTGCGTACATGTGCGGTCAGTCGATGGGGGTCATTCCTACGTACTTCAGTCCGCTACCGGTGTTGAAGAGTACTACCTCGTCATCGGACGAGATGAGCCCCTTCTCCATGAGCATGGGGACGGCAGCGGCGGTTGCGCCACCCTCTGGGGCCATGAAGACGCCCGTGTCGGCTCCCACCTTCGCCACCCAGTCGGCCATGACGTGGTCCGGCACCGCCACGGCACCGCCACCCGATTCGCGGAGCGCCCGGAGGATGAGGAAGTCTCCGACGGCGCCGGGCACGCGCAGACCCGATGCGTACGTCTGTGCGCCCTGCCACGTCTCGGCATGCTCCGCGCCCTGTTCCCACGCACGGACCATCGGCGCGCACCCCGCGGCCTGGACGGTGAACATCTTCGGACGCTCCGACCCGATCCAACCGAGACGCTCCATCTCGTCGAAGGCCTTCCACATGCCGATGAGCCCTGTCCCTCCACCCGTCGGGTAGACGATGGCATCGGGCAGCCGCCCCCCGAGCTGCTCGGCGAGCTCGTATCCCATGGTCTTCTTCCCTTCCACCCGGTACGGCTCCTTGAGGGTGGAGAGATCAAACCATCCCTTCTCTTCGACGCCTTGCTTCACCACCCGACCACAATCGCTGATGAGCCCGTCGAGAAGCTGCAAATCGGCGCCCAGGGCCCTGATCTCCTCCAGGATGGGTGCCGGAGTGTCCGTAGGCACGACCACGTGGACCGGCAGGCCTGCCGCGGCACCGTACGCCGCCGCCGCACTGCCGGCGTTCCCGGCTGACGGGAGGGCCAACTCCTCGGCTCCGAGCTCGAGGGCTCGTGATACCGCGAGGCAGAGCCCCCGAGCCTTGAACGACCCCGTCGGGTTCTGTCCTTCGTCCTTCACCCACAGCTTCCGGACACCGAGACGCCCCGCCGTCCTCGGCGACTCCAGAAGTGGGGTCCACCCTTCGCCCAACGCCACGCGAGCCGCCGGATCGCGAACCGGAAGAACCTCCGCGTAGCGCCAGAGGTCCGCTCGGCGGGTGGCCACGTCCGCCATGGAGAATCCGTCGATGGCGTCCAGGTCGTAGCGCGCGAAGAGGGGCTTCCCGACAGACGAGAGGCCGATGAGTTGCTCGCTCTCGTAACTCTCCCCCGTCGCGGTGCATTCGAGGTGGGTGGCGCCGGGTACTTCGGTGCGATCGGTCATGTCTGAGGTGTGGAGGTGACGGGCCCGCCTCGGGCGGGAGGCGGAGTGCGCAAGAGTATACCAAGGCCGACGAGGAAGGCGATCCCCCCGGCCACCACCGACTCCCAGGGCGGTGGCGCGTAGGGATCGGAGAAGGCCGAGCGGAAGGAAGGCGTCGAGGCGATGAGGACGATGGCGGCGTTGTTCAGGAAATGCATGGCCATGCCCACCCAGAGGGAACCCGTCCGCCACACGGCCCACGCGATGACGCAGCCCAGAGCCGCCGTGGGCAGGAACCGGATGGGAGTGGAGAGTGAGAGGTGGAATGCGCCGAACACGGCCCCGTTGAGGAGCACCATGCGCCAGGGAGGGAGTGACCGGGTTCCGCCCAACAGAACCCCGCGGAAGACCACCTCTTCGCACACGGCCGGCGTGAAGGCCACCACGAACAGCAGCCAGGCGAGGCGAGTGGGCGACTCTGCCGTCACCAGCGCCTCCAGCCCCTCCAGAAGCTCTTCGGGAATGGGAAGGACGAAGGTCTGCAGCCACCCGATCACCCACCCCAGAGGGAGGGCTCCCGCGCCGAGGAGAAGCGCTCCTGCGAGGCCGCGACGCGTAGGCAAGGACAGCGACAGGAATCGTACCGGATCGACCCCGACCTTCGCCGTCCACCACATGGCGGGCAGAAAGAGGAGGAGCCACTCGGACGCGAGAAGTCCCGCTTGGCCAAGGAGAAGTTGGAGGGCCAGTCCTCCGAAAAGGAAGAGAACAGCGACGCCCAACACGAAGGTGAGGACGGAGCCAGGCCCCGGTCCCCGTGTATCTTCCGACGAGAGATAAGGTTCGTTCACGCCGAACGGTACAGCGAAGTGCGGCAACCTTCCAACGCCCCAGGGCCATCCAACCCATCGACATGAGCATCGACACGTCGACGACTCCAGAACATCGCCTCATCCGGCTCGCCGCCGACGGGGACGCCAAGGCCATCCGGGCGCTGTACGACAAGTACGCACCCAGGGTGTACGCCGTGGTGCGCCGCATCGCCGGTGACGACGATCTGGCGCAGGACTACGCCCAGGAAGCGTGGATCCGTGCGATCCGGGCGTTGCCGTCCTTCCGAGGCGATTCACGGTTCTCGACGTGGTTGCATCGGATCGCGGTGAACGCGGCGCTCCAGGCTCTGAGGAAAGCCGACACGAGGAAGAAGCGGGAGGGCCCGGTGCCCGACGAGATCCCGGTGGCTCCGCGCCATCGCGACTCGCTCCTGCAGCAGCGTCTGGAACGGGCGTTGGACGGACTCCCCCAGGGGATGCGGCGGGTGCTCATCCTCCACGACGTGGAAGGCTACACCCACGAAGAGATCGGAGACGTTCTCGGCGTGACCGCCGGTACGTCTAAATCACAGCTATCCAAGGCACGGGCCAAGATGCGAGTCCTGCTCGCTGATCTGGACGGTGCAGTGCAGGAACATGGAGCAGAAGCATGGAACATCTGAGCCTCGAAGATCTCGCTCGTCTGGTGGACGATCCACCGACCACCGACGAAATGCGACACCTGGGAAGCTGCCAGCAGTGCGCCCGGGAGCTCGACGCTCTCCGTGAGCAGACGCGGGCCCTGGGCTCGCTTCCGGAGATCATGCCCCCCAGGGGCGATTGGCATGCCGTGGAGGCGCGTCTCAGATCCGAAGGCCTCATCGAGGATCCGGGCCTCTTCCGGAAGCTCGGTCTGGCCCGTACGCCCGGGTGGATGAAGGCAGCCGCCGCCGTTCTCCTCTTCCTCAGCGGCACAGGCACCGGCGTGGCGCTGGCCTCGTCGGGGGGAGTCGGACCGGTGGCGCTGACGGACGTCGCCACGGTGGAAGACGCGGCGAGCGCCGTCCGTTCGGCGGAGGAGAACTACGTGACCGCCGTGTCGCGCTACCATGAGCTCCGTGCCCGGGACGGCGGCCCTGACCTCGGTGTCGATCCCATCACGCGGGTCGCGGCCTTGGAGCATCTCGTCATGGTCAGTCAGGCTGCGGTTCGTCAAGCCCCTGGAGATCTCTTCCTGAACGGCTTCCTGGCATCCGCGGTAGCCGAACGGGACGCAGCCCTTCGAATGGTCTCCTCAGGGCAGGACAACTGGTTCTGATGAGACCGAAGATGAGCTCTCCGATGGGCGTCGCGGTTCTCGCCGCCGTCGCCTTCCTCGGTCACGGCGCCCAGGGCGCCGCTCAGGACCGAGGACGACCCGCCCTATGGGAGCCGGCGGCATCCGACCGGGGCTGGATCGGGGTCTCGTTCAATGTCTCCGCCGATCAGTGGGGTCCCTCCGAGGCGATCCTCATCACCGAGGTCAGTGCCGGAAGTCCTGCCGCCGAAGCGGGTCTTCGTCCGGGCGATCGCGTCCTCGCCATCAACGACCTGGACACGCCACGTGAATTGGCGTCTCTGCCCGAGCTTCTGCGACTCTCGGCAGGCGATGCCGTGGTCATGGTCGTGGAGCGCGATGGCAGTCGGAGGCGATTCAGCCTACGGGCTGCGAGCCGGCCAGCGGGCTTCGCGCCAAGCCGCCGCGTCGAGGTGACCATGCAGAGCGACTCCCTCGTGGAGACGTGGTCCCGGTCCATGGACTCCCTGCGCATCCACCTCCGGGCCGGGGACGTCGCCGACGTGCAGGTCCGTGAGGTCCGCGGCCCGGAGGGCAGCGTGAGGCGCATGGTCATCGCCGGAGACGGGGAGACCCGCGTCCGCGCGCCGTTCGAGTTCTTCATCTTCCAGGGTGAAGGACACGACTCTCTGCGCACCGAGATGGTGGAGATCAACGCGGTGGTGGTCGATCTGGAAGAGCGGATCCGCACCCGTGAGCAGGAACTCCGGCGGAGCCTCGCTTCGCGGTCACGCCTGGATGACGACCCTCAGCTTCGGCGCCTCACCCAGCAGCTCGATCGGCTGTCCACCCGCTCTGGCGAGCTCGAGGCCGCAATGGCCGAGGCCGCCCGCGAGACGGCGGGCCTGCAATACGACGTCGTCGCTTCGGACGGCCGATCCGTGAGCCGGGACGCACGGGCCGCAGGGGAGTTCCGCCCCCTCACGCCGTACCTGCTTGGTCGAAATCTGGTGGCGGGTGCCGAGGTCATCGACTTGGAGCCGGAGTTGGCCAGGTACTTCGAGGTATCGAGCGGAGTCCTGGTGACCAAGGTCACACCGGGAACCCCTGCTGCCATCGCAGGTCTCGTCCCCGGTGACGTCATCACCCGGATGGACCAGGTCGGTATCCGGTCGGTCGAAGATCTCCGATACGGCGTTTCCGTGTCGGGAGACACCCTACCCCTCACGCTGATCCGTGAAGGGGAGAGCCGTCAGATCCTGCTCAGAAAGCGCTGATATCCCCGGCCGTTACTCGTACCGCAGCGCGTCGATAGGATCGAGCATCGCCGCCCGACGAGCCGGCCATAGGCCGAAGAACAGGCCCACCGCGGCGGAGAAGCCGATGGCGGCGAATACGGCTTCCGGAGCTACGGACGTGTCCCACTCCGCCATCTGCGTCACCAGCCCGGAGGCGCCGTAGCCGGCCGCGACCCCGAGAAGGCCTCCCAGGGTGCAGAGGAAAAGCGCCTCGACGAGGAACTGGGTCATAATGGCGCGCTTTGTCGCACCGAGCGCCTTCCGGACGCCGATCTCGCGCGTTCGTTCCGTAACCGAAACCAGCATGATGTTCATGATGCCGATGCCGCCGACGATAAGGCTGATGGCCGCGATGCCGGCGAGGAGGAGGGCGAAGGTCTGATTCGCCTCGTTGCGGGTCTCGAGCAGATCCGATGAGTTGCGGATGTTGAAGTCGGCGTCTTCGCCGACCTTGATCCGGTGCTCCCGGCGCATGATCCGGTCGATGACGGCGAAGGCCTGATCGAGCTCCTCGGGCGTCTCCGTCGCCGCGTAGATGGAGTTCAACCGATCGCGCCCGCCCATCACCCGGTACTGGGCCGTGGACTGGGGAATGAAGATCTGATCGTCAGGCCGGACCCACGCGGCGTCCCCTTTCTCCTCCAGGATGCCGACGACTTCGAAGATGATGCCGCGGATTTGAATCGTCGATCCCACGAGGAGCTCCGGCGACGTGCCGCCGAGGGTCTCGGGCACGTTGTAGCCCAACACCGCGACGCGCCGACGCCCCTGCACCTCACCTTGATCGAAGAAGCGCCCGGCAGCCAGCTCGTGGTTGTACATCTCGAAGTAATCGGGCCACACACCCATGATCTGGGTGTTGGAATTGTACCGGCCGTAGGTGACCTGCATCCGGCTCTGTTGTTCCGGCGAGACCCGGAGGAGTCCCTCGGATCCGGCCCGGAGGGCGATGGCGTCGTCCACCGAGAGCTGGGCATCTCCCCGCGAAACTCCGCCCCACATCTGCTGCCCGGGTCGGATGGTGAGGATGGTGGTGCCCATCCGGTTGATCTCTTCCTGCACCCTCTGCTGGGCGCCCTCGCCCAGCGCCACCATGGTGATGACCGCCGCGATGCCGATGACGATGCCCAGGGTCGTCAGGACCGAACGGAGGATATTGGCGCGCACGGCGCCCATGGCCACCATGATGATCTCGAAGAGCAGCATGATCGGACGACTCTATCGGCCGCGGCCGGGACCGCCACCGCCGCCGAAGGGACTGCTGCCACCCATTCTCTCGCGCATCCGCTCGAGGAACTCGTCCTGCTGGGCCTGGAGCTGCGCCGGGCCGACGACCACCAACGTCTCATCTCCTTCGAGGCCGCTGACAATCTCCACACTGTCCCAGTCGCCGATGCCGAGTTGGACGAGACGTGGCTCGGGAATGCTGTCGACCCCGAGGACGAAGACCGCCGCAGGCCGGGTCTCGCGATCCGACGACTGACGGGCCTGCGCCATGCCGGCGAAGCCTCTCATGCCTCCTCGGGCACCGCCGGAACCGCGGAGGGAACGCATCAAGGTCCGCATGGAATCCTGGCTGATCTCACCCGACTCGACCCGTGCCCGGAGCGCCTGGATCCGCGCCATGGGATCGGCGCCATCGTCCGCCACCGTCCCCGTGCCCGGCCCGTCTCCTCCGGTCGCGGACGAGGCCGCGGTCCGGCCACCCGCTTCCCCAGCCGTCGACGCTTCACGCCCACCGGCGGCTGCCCCTTCCCCGTCGCCGCCTGCCGCTCCACCCCGCGCTCCGGCCCCGGCTCTACGGCCGAAGCCGCCGCCACGCGCGAACTGCCCGAGGGAGGCGTCGTCGAGCTCGAGGCCGAGGGCCATGGCGGCCGGACCGACGTCGGACGTCTGGACGACGGCGTTGTTCGGCACCACGACGACGTCGATGGCCTCGTCGATGAAAATCTCCACCTCGGCGTTCATCCCCGGTTTGAGCAACCCGGAACGGTTGTCGATGGAGACGATGACCGGAAACATGGTGACGTTCTGCTCCACCGTCGCCATGGGCTCGATCTTCTGCACGACGCCCTCGAAGGAGCGGTCGGGGAACGCTTCCACGCTCACCGAAGCAGGCAACCCCGCCTGCAGGTCTCCCATGTCGGTCTCGTCGACGAGCGTCCGAACCTGCATGTCGCCCAGGTTGGCCATGACGAAGAGCACCGACCCTCCGGACACGTTCGACGAGGCGGACTGGATGACCGCACCCTCTTCGACGTTCCTCTGGATGATGGTGCCCGACATCGGTGCACGAATGCTCACGTCGGCGAGCTGGAGGTCGGCGAGCTCGTGGTTCGTCTGGGCCCGGACCAATGACGCCTGGGCGTTGGCAAAGGAGAGCGTGGCGTTCTCGAACTCGGCCTGGGTGATGACCTGGGCCTCGAGAAGCTGACGCTGGCGGTCGAGCTGCGCCCGGGCGATCTCCAGCTGAGCCTGGGCCACGGCGAGGTCGGCCTCGGTCTGGTTGAAACGATTCCGGACGTCGCGAGGGTCGATCTCGGCGAGGAGGGCTCCTCGCTCGACCTGGTCACCGACATCGGAGTACAGCCGCAGGATCTCGCCTGACGCCTTGGACTTCACCTCGACCTCGCGGACAGGCTCGACGGTTCCGGTGGCCTCGGCACGAAGCTCGAGGTTGCCGCGGGTGGCCTGCGCGGTGATGTAGCGGGGACCGGATTCCTCAGCGGCCTCGCCGGTCTGGCAGGCTCCGAGGGCAAGCGCTCCGAGGGTCAGGAGCGCGAAACGACTCTTGGTCATGCAGGGGTCTCCGCGGGCTCGTTCAGGAAGTCCCGCTCGATGAGCCCGTCTTTGAGGTGTACTTGGCGTCTCGCGTGTTCGGCGATGTCGTGCTCGTGCGTAACCAAGACGATGGTCTGACCGCTTTCGTTAAGAGCCTCCATCTGCGCCATGATCTCCTCACTCGTCACCGAGTCGAGGTTACCCGTGGGCTCGTCGGCGAGGAGGAGGGCTGGTTCGTTGACGAGGGCCCGGGCCACGGCCACGCGCTGACGCTGTCCGCCCGACATCTCGGGGGGCTTGTGGTCCATCCGGTCAGCGAGGCCCACCAGCTCCAACTTCTCCTGGGCGCGACGTCGACGCTCCTTGCTGCCCACCCCGGCGTAGATGAGAGGGAGCTCCACGTTGTGGAGGGCACTCGCCCGGGGAAGGAGGTTGAAGGTCTGGAAAACGAAGCCGATCTCCCGGTTGCGCACCCTCGCGAGCTGGTCGTCGGAGAGATCGCTCACGAGCTGGCCGTTGAGCCAGTACTTCCCGTCCGTCGGCGTATCGAGGCAGCCGATCATGTTCATGAAGGTCGACTTTCCCGAGCCCGATGGCCCCATGATGGCGACGAACTCGCCACGCTCGATGGTCAGATCCACACCGCGGACGGCCCGCACCGTCTCGGCGCCGAGGACGTAGTGCTTGGTCAGCCCCTCCGTCCGGATGATCACCGAGTCGTCGTGTTTCCCGTCGTACTTTGACTTCACAGTTCCCTCCCCAGAATCGCTTCGAGCTCTGCCCGAGCCAGTATGTAGTCGTACCGTGTGGCGATGAGATCGGTTTCGGCCTGTGTGAGCGCGTTCTGACTGATGAGGATGTCGAGGATCGTCGCCGCCCCCACCTCGTAGCGCGCCCGGACCACACGGAGGTCTTCATCTGCTACGAGCACGGCCTCCTCGGCAATCACCGTGGCTCGTTCCGCCGTCAGCAGATTCTGGAGAGCGGCGTCGGCCTGCTCGCGGGCAGCCAGCCTCGCGTCGTCCTCCTGGAGTCGGGTTACCCGCTGGACGAACTGGGCCCGGTCGACGCTGCTCTCCCGTTGGAATCCGTTGAAGATCGGATAGCTCAGGCCCAGCGACATGCTCCAACTCGTGCTGCCGCCGGTGAACGACGGGTCCTGGTTGGCCCAATTGTACCCGGACGAGAACCGGAGACTGGGAAAGTACGCCGACCGCGCCGCCGACACCGACGCCGAAGCCGCGACGGTCGATTCGCTGGCGGCGATGACCGACGGCGATGCCTCCTCGGCGAGCTGCATGATCTCCTCCTCGGTGAGGGGGAGTGGATCCGGCTCGAGGTCGTCGGGAGGCGTCGGCCGAACGGGCTCGGCAACCCCGATCTGTCGACCGAGAGAGAAGCGTGCGGACCGCAGAGCCGTCTCGGCTTGAAGTACCGCCTGCTCGGCGTTGACTACGTCGAGGCGGGCGCGGAGGGAGTCGGAGATGGTGGCCTCGCCGAGGCGGGTGCGATTGCGCACGATCGCCATGTTCTGCTCGGCCTGCACGACGCGCTGGCGGGCTACCTCCAGGAGTTCCTCCTGCTCCAAGGCCGAGAAGAAAAGCCCTTTGGTCTGGAGGGTCACCTGGTACCGCTGATTCGCGTAGCGGGCCTCCGCCGCCCGGACATCGGCCTGGGCCGCATCGTATTCCCGAAACCGCCTCATGCCCTCGAAGACCGTGAGACTACCCGAGAGGCCGGCGCTGTACGAATCGGAGCTACCCGGCTCGAAGCTGCCCGTTACCTCGTCGAAGGTGCGCGCACTCCGCAGCGAACCCGACGAACTCGCGCTGATGGAAGGGAGGAACGACGCCCACGACGTCTTCCGGCTGAGGAGCGCGTTGTCCACGGCCTGACCGGTCTGAGCCATCTGGGGACTTCGAACGAGGGCTCGCTCGACGGCGTCCGTCAGGGACACCGACTGCTGGCTCTCCCCAATCGTGGGCACGAAGAGAGCCGCGCCTGCCGCCAGGCAGGCAAGGGTGCGGACCGAAGTCCGCGTTGAATTGTGCATTACCGTTTAGTCCTTCTCGTCACCGTTCTCGCGTTCAGCCTGGCGCCCGGCGTCCCACTCGTCGAGTAGACGCTGGTACTCGGCTGCCTGATCTGCCGAGAGCACCGATTTGATCGCTTCGCGTGTGTTGAGAAGGTTGGCCCGGTAGTCGACCTGGAATTCGGCCTCGACCCGCTTCAACTCCTCATCGATCGCGTCCCTGCGTGCGCGATGCTCCTGGATGATAGAGTCGATGCTGGCGAGTTGCGATTCGTTAGCTCCCACCTGCTGGTAGAGGTACCGACGCTCAGCGGGGGCCTCCTCCTGAGCTTCATCTTCCCCGTCGCTCGTCACCACTTCCGCGGGAACGGTGGCGGCGCCGAGGTCGGCGTCGACGACGAGTCCCACCAGAATCCCCGTTCCGAACACCGCGATGAGCACGCCGGCGGTGAGGAGGCGGGTACGTGTCTGGCTCATCAGAAATTGTCCGGTCCGAAGCTGGCGAAGATCACAGCGGCGGTGGACTCCTGCAGAACCGGCACGGGTTCACCAGGCAACTCGGCGAGCATCTCCTGGGCAACGCTTCCGGTATCCAGGGCACCGGAGCCGGCCCGTACCAGGATCAGGGCAGCCACGGCTGCGGCGAGCATGGCCGTGGGCACGACCGTCCTCGACCACGACGCCATGACGTCGGCCACCGTCAGCCTCGCCATCATCCGACGCCTTGCCAGCTCGGCGCTCGCCCCGGCCATGACGCGACCGTGGAAACGGAACCAGTAGTTCGCGTCGGCGTTGGCCGGATCGAGGGTGTCGAGGGCTTCGGCCACCATCGGGTCGCGACCCGGTTCTTGTGACTCGCCGGTGCCGCGACGGAACCATGTCATCATTGTGCTTTCCTCAATATTTCCGGCACTCCGGGGACCTCTCCCAAGGCCGCCCGAAGCGCCTTCCTCGCGAAGTGGAGATGGGACCGTACGGTCCCTGACGGGATTTCCAGTCTCTCCGCGATTTCTCTGTGTTTCCATCCTTCCATGTCGTGTAGCAGGACGATCTCCCTCTGCACCTCCGGAAGCTCGGCCAGGGCCTCCTCCAGGAGGGCCCTCAGCTCCACGTTCTCAGCAACCTTGTCCGGTGTAGGAGCCGAGGATCGAGCCCCCGGAGGGACCTGATCCGTTTCCCGAAGCGATTCCCTCCGGATGAGGTTCTTCGAGCGGTTCCGGACGATGGTCATCAACCACCCCCCGAAACGCTCGGGACTCCTGCACTCATCCAGGCGAGCAAGCGCGACGAGAAACGACTCCTGTGCCGCATCTTCTGCATCTTCGTGCCGACCCGTGACCGATAGAGCCACCGCGTAGGCGGGTCGCTGGTACCGCTTCACGAGCAGACCGAAGGCGAACTCGTCGCCTTCTCTGGCCTGGTGAACCAGCTCTCCATCCGTCGGAGCGTCGGACATTCTATCAGACACCGAGGGGTCGATTCGTGTTGAACTCAAAGGCGGCCCCGACGGCCGCAATGGGGGCCTCGAGGTCCGGGAGGGTGCCACCCATCGGGCACGCATCCCTAATTGTACGATCAACGGGCCGTCGCCGCACCGATACCGCTTCAGGATCCCCGCTTGCGCCCTCGACCGCCCCGGCTGCGCCGACGCCCCGTGGAGGACTCGGGGGACGGGTCCCGGCGAGGGACCGGTGGCGCCGAGGCGGCGACTGCGTCTTCCAGGGCCGCCGGTGTCATTCCGGCCAACGAACGGCCCACGACCATCGCCTCTCGGGCGCGGTCCCCCTCGAGGGCACCCTCGGGCCAGAAGCCCAGCAGGAGAAGAGGCGTATCAGACGGGCGAGCACCACCCGCGCGACCCACGACCCTGATCGTCCACCTGATTTCGTCCACGGTCACCTCCGCTTCCTCCAGATCCGGCGGGACGGGAGGCGGTGGAGCCTCGACGGCAGCCATGGCGCGAACCGGCGTAGGCTTCGCAGCCCGAGGATTTCCCTCGTCCCGGGCCTTTCCACCGCCGCTCCTCTTGGCACTCCCCCGGGCTCGCTTCCGCGCCCGGCCATCGGCACCGGCCTCCTCCGCCTTCCTGGCCGAACGTGGGCGGGCCGGCTTCGGGGGGCCTGGCTGGCGCTCCCCGTCCCGGGCGTCGGAGGAATCGGTCATCTGGCAGGAAGGTTGCAGGGTCGAGACGAAGCCACCTTATTAACGGCGCCACGTACCAATCATAGTGGACCTCCCCACCCGAGGCAGCATGGCCGACGGATCCAAACCCGAAGGGCAGGCCAAACGGGAGTACACCGAACTGCTCCGTCTTCACGAGCAGCTGCTGGGGCAATTCAGCCGGGCGAGAGACGAGCTACGCGCGCCGGGTACCGACTCGCTGGTCAAGCGCATCAAGGCGCGCACGGGCTCGGAACCGGAATTGGCGGAGTTGAAGACGGCGGTCGAGCAGGCCATCCGGGCCCTCAAGCTCTCCCAGTCCCACATCGAGGCCACGATCGCCGAAGAGATCGATCCCGATCACGAGGTGGAGGGCATCTCGAATCTACCCGTCTACCTCCAGCGCTTCCTCGCCGAGCGGGCGGGGCAGCCGGGCTTCGACTATGACGTGAAGCAGGACCCCGTTCGGGGATGGATGATCTGCTGGAAGGAATACACCAGCCGAGGGACCGTGCGCGGCTACGGACAGATCTGCGAGCGGCCGTACGCCTGGTTGGAGGACTGACCGGCCGGCGTCCAATCAGTGCCGCCCGCAGCTCACCGTTTCCAGGGTGTCCTGCCCGTAGAACATCCGGATGTATTTCGCCTGAGCGTCGGTGACTCGCCGGACGACCCACACCAGATGGACGTAGTTCGGCTCGGTGGGCTCACTCCGGAGGCGCATTCCAGCCTCGCCGGGAAGCCTGCCCCCTTTTCGGTTGTTACACGGCGAGCAACTGGTCACCACGTTGTCCCAGCGGTTCTCACCGCCCCTGGAGACCGGGAGGATGTGGTCCCGGGTGAGGAACTGCCGGCCGCGGAGCTCGTTCTTGTGGCGACCACAGTACTGACACGTGTAGTCGTCGCGGGCGAAGAGGAAGGTGTTCGTCACCTGACGCCGGAAGCGACGAGGCACGTGGACGTAGCGCACGAGGCGGATGACCGCCGGCCAAGGGATGGAGTGGTGCTCCGAGCGGAAGCTGCGCTGACCGTCCTCCTCGAGAACCTCGGCCTTCCCGTCGAGGACGAGTCGGACCGCACGCCGAGGCGGGACGATGGTGAGAGGCTCGAACGAAGCGTTCAGGGCCAGGCAACTCAAAGTTGCACTCCTCCGAAGCAAGTGGGACCACCTTGCACGCGAACCTATTCCGAAGATGGCCGGCGCTCAATCCCCCGGCGTCGGGTCAGAGCAGCGCCACCGGATCGCGATCGATGGCGAGCCTCACATCCCCCGAGGGCAACGGGAAGTCCTCCGCCAGGACACGGGTCACATCGCCCAGGGATCGGGGCTGGTCCGCGCGGAGGAAGAAGTGCCACCGCCACCGGCCGTGGAGTCGTTCGATGGGTGCTGGCGCCGGCCCGACGAGTTCGACATCCGTCGCAACGTTCGCTCGCTTCCATCGGACCACCACCGTGCGCAGCCAGCGGGCGGCGGCCGCGGCGGTCTCGGCAGCGAGACGCTGGTCGGGGCTGCTCACGATGACGTTCACCAGGCGGACGTGGGGAGGATAGCGGGGCCGCTCGCGTTCCTCCCACTCCCGGGTGGCGAAGGCCTCGAAGTCGTGAGTGACGGCGGACCGAACAGCGTAGTGCTCCGGCAGGGAAGTCTGGATGTATACTTCGCCCCCCAGAGCACTCCGCCCAGCCCTGCCCGCCACCTGGCTCAGTAGCTGGAAGGTGCGCTCGCTGGCTCGGAAGTCGGGAAGGTGGATGCCAACGTCGGCGTTTACGACACCGACAAGGGTGACTTTGGGGAAGTCGAGCCCCTTCGCGATCATCTGCGTCCCGAGGAGGATGTCGACTTCGTGGCGCTCCACTCGCTCGAGAATCCTCTGGTGGGCCCACTTCCCCGAGGTGGTGTCGACATCCATCCGGACGATCCGCGCCCCCGGGAACGTCTCGGCCGTGACCCGCTCCACCTGCTCCGTCCCGAGCCCGCGGAACGACAGATCCTGACCACCACAGCGCGGGCACCGGGAGGGCGCCGGAGCCTCGAAGCGGCAGTGGTGGCACACGATCTTCTGCGTCACACGGTGGTAGGTCAGGGAGATGGAGCAGTTCTCGCACTGCTCGACCTCACCGCACTCTCGACATTGGACGAACGAGGAGTAGCCGCGCCGGTTGAGCAGGAGGATGACCTGTTCCTGGCGTCGGAGGCGAAGGTCCACGGCGCTCACCAGAGCCTCCGAGAGGACCCGGCCGCCCCGTTCGCCACGCCGCTCCGACGCGGTGCCGTCCTTCTCCGCGCCGTCTCCCCTCCGCCCCTTCCGCAGATCCACGACGTGGACAGTTGGCAGCCGACCACCCCCTACCCGCTCCGGCAGGAGAAGGCGCCGGAACTTGCCCCGGCGCGCGTTGTCCCAGCTCTCCAGCGAGGGCGTCGCGCTGCCGAGGACGCAGACAGCCCCGTGGTGATGGGCCCGCATGACCGCCAGGTCGCGGGCGTGGTATCGAGGGGCCTCGGACTGCTTGTAGCTCCCGTCGTGCTCTTCGTCGACGACGACGGCACCGACGTCGTCGAGAGGGGCGAAGAGAGCGGAGCGTGCCCCCACCGCGATGGTGCGTTCGCCGGAACGGAGCATGCGCCACGCGTCGTAGCGCTCTCCGTCGGACAAGCCGGAGTGGAGGACGGCGACCCGGTCGCCGAAGTGCGCCCGGAAACGCGACACGGTCTGAGGCGTCAGGGAGATCTCCGGGACGAGGACGATGGCGGACCTGCCACGAGCCAGTACTTCCCGCAGGAGCTCGATGTAGACGAGGGTCTTCCCTGACCCGGTGATGCCCTGGAGGAGGAAGGGTGCTGGCCGCTCTTCATCCAGGGCCGCCACCATGGCGTCGAGGGCCGCTCGCTGGTCCGCCGTTGGGGTCAGGTCCGGCGGCGCGGCGGCCGGGACATCGGAGAAGGGGTCCCGGAACTCCTCCTCGTCCACGACCTCGACGAGGCCCTTCCCCTCGAGGCCGCCTACGACACCTCGGCTGAAGCCCTCCGTTCCGGTGAGGGTAGCCAGCTCCGCCGTGCCTCCCGCCGCCTCCAGGAAGGCGTACGCCTCGGCCTGGCGCCTCGCCCGGCCAAACACCTCGTCCCGCTCGGCGAGCGTCTCCAGATACCTCGTGATGTGCACCATGCGACGGGTCCGCACGGGAGGTGGTGGCGGCGGCACGGTCTGGTGGTGGAGCAGTCGCCGGTCCGTCAGGGAGCGGATCTCGGGCCATAGCGAGCCCATCCCCAGTGTCTTGCGCAGCGTCGCGACCCGCTGGGGAGCCTCGCGTCCCCGGAGCGCCGCCAGGACCCGCCGCTCCCTGGACCGCAAGTCGGCGCTTTCGAGGGCCCCACCCTCTTCGGCGACGGCGGTGAGGGACACGTAGTCCCGGGAAACGTCGGAGAGTACCGACGGCAGGGCGGCACGGAGCGTGATGCCCAGGGGAGACACGTAGTACGCCGACATCCAACGGCAGAGGGCCAGGAGATCGGGCGAGACCGACGGTTGGTCGTCGAGCACAGAGAGGACGGGGCGTAGTCCCCGGATGGCTCCGCTCTCACCGGGGCCCACAACCCACCCGATGCGTTCCTTTCGCCGGAACGGCACGAGGACGCGTGATCCTACAGGCGGTGGAACTCCCGGCACCTCGTAGGTGAACGTGCGGAAGATGGGAAGCGGAAGCGCGACATCGACGCGGCTCCGGCCGGTCACTCGTCGAAGAGCGTGAAGATCTCGCGCTGGAGCTCGAGAGGCGTCACCTCGGGGCCGTCCTCACCCCAATGGACGTTCACTTCGCTTCGCACGCCGATGTCACCCTCGATGTAGATCCCCGGCTCCACCGAGAAGGCCACGCCCGGAAGGAGGCGACGGTCGTCCCGGCTCTCGAGGTTGTCGAGATTCGGTCCGCTGCCGTGGACGTCGGTATCGATGGAGTGGCCCGTCCGATGGACGAAGTACGGCCCATAGCCACGGTCCTCGATGACGGCACGGGCCACGTCGTCGACCTCGAAGCCGCGCACTTCGAGGGCTTCGGCGGCGCGAGACCGTAGGAAGTCGACGGCGGCGTCGCGGGCGTCGCGCACGGCTTCCCAGATCTCCTGGGTGCGGGCATCGACGGAGGAGTCCATGACACCCATCCAGGTCTGGTCTGCTGGCACAGACCCCGCGAACGCCCCCCACAAGTCGATGAGGAGGAGGTCACCCCTTCCGATGGTCTCCCCCTCACCGACGGGAGCGTAGTGGGAGTCGGAAGCCATGGGGCCGATGGCGACGATGCAGCTCACGTGATCCACCAGACCGTGGCTTCCCAACTCGGCCACGATCCACTCCGACAGCGCACCTTCGGTGGTGGGTTCGCCGGCCCGGATGGCGTCCGCGGCGCGCTGGAAGGCGCCCCTGGCGACCTCCTTCACGATCTCTGCCGCCTTCCGATGCTCGTCGAGTTGCGCCGGCGAAACGACGGAGTGAAAGCGCGTGACGAGATCGCCGGAGCTTGCGATCTCGACGCCATGCGAGAGGATCACCCCGGCGATGCCCGCCGGCACGTAGTCCAAGGTGGGGACCGCCCCCCCGGGAGAGACCTCCATGGCCAGACGGCCTCCGTCGCCCACCAGATCGCCGAGCTTTTCCTCCATCTCACGCCACCCCGAGTACACCCGCCGCTCGAATGGCCACTGCCGCCAGGACGAGGCCTCGATGGCGTGGATAAGCGCCACCGGCTCGCCTTCCGCCGGGACGAGGACGAAGGCTCGTCGGGTGGTCTTGCCCAGGCCAAGCAGGGAAACAGGCACCGGATTGATGTGGTGGAACTCGTAGAGGAGCCACCCGTCCAGCTCCTCGCCTCGCAGTTCGGCCTGGACCCTCTCGACGCCTTCCCGCGTGCAAAGCAACCCTGCGCTCATTCGTCTCCGTCCTTCTGCTCGTGTGTGGAGGCACCGGTGGCGGCCTCGTCGTGCGCGCCGTCCGGTTCGTCGCCGAAGAGCGGGAGTCCGGCGGTCTCCGGCGTCGTCGGGGGAAGGTCGCGGTCCTGTTGCGGCTCGGGCGTGGCCCGGTCCTCCTTCACGCCCGCGTCCGCCGCGACCACCTCGTCCCTCTCCGATCCCGCGGCCACGGCGGCCTCCCCTCGCTCTTCCCTTCGGTGCTTCACCCTCTTCGGCCCGCCTGCCTTCCGGCCCCGGAGAAGGTCCAGTCCGAGGATGCGCTCGCTGGTGAGCAGCTTGTGGACCTCGTTCTCCCGGGCCAGGGCGGCGCTGACGCCCTTCAGGCCCCAGCGCTGCCACGCCCGGTGCAAGATGGAGATACGCTCGCCCACCGAGAACATCTCCGCGAAATCGGGGAAGGGCTTCACCACCGTAGGGCGGAACGCCGTCTCCTCATCGGACCAGTCCTCCACATGGATATCCTCCACGCCGGCCTCCCGGAGGAGGCGCTTCCACTCCACGACCATGAGGGGACGGGCTCCGAGGTGTTCGGAGAGGACCTCACGCCGCTCCGCGTCCACCGGTGCCTTCCACACGAGCTGCACCAGGACAATGAACCCTCCGGGCTTGGTGACCCGGACCAGCTCACGGATGGCGTCGGCAGGTTCGCAATGATTCGCGAGACCGATCTCGCCGATGGCCACATCGAAGATCTCGTCCCGGTACGGGAGTGCGTCCGAGCGACCGGACTGAAACTGCAGGCGCTGACCGGCCCCGAGTTCCCGACTCCAATCCTCGGCCGCCTCAACCATGGCGGGGTCGATGTCGACTCCCGCAGCCGTGACGCCGAACTCCTTCACGAAGTACTCGAGTGGGACGCCCTTGCCCGAGGCCACGTCGAGGACCTCGAGTCCAGGCGACATCTCCGTGAGGAGCGCGATCTGCCTGTAGAGCTCGACGCCGCCGGGCGGGAACAGACGCTTCCGGCTCAACCTCACCAGGTCGAGCATCGAAGGAACCAGAGAGTCGCGCTCTCCGGCACCGTCTTCGTTGGATGGCATGGAGGGGAAAGGTACGGAGGAGTGGCCCGAGGGCAACGCGCGGACGGAGGAGGGCCGGCTATCGGGGCGCTCCCCCCGGCGGCCCGGGCGGGCCTTCAGTCGCCCGGGGCGTCGAGTTTGGCGAGAGCGCGAATGACCGCCACGGCTCCCTGCCCCAGCCGCTTGGGGTCGTATCCTCCTTCCAAGACGTGGACGCAGCGCCCGCCGCAGCCCGCCTCCGCGAACTCGACGATCTCTCGCGTCATCGCGTACAGGTCTTCGGGCTCGAGAAGGAAGCCGCCCAGGGGATCGCCCGCCAGACAGTCGAAGCCGGCGGACACGAGGATGAAGTCGGGAGAGAAGTCTTCGAAGACCTTCGCCAGCGATTGGCTGAATCGCGTCCGGTAGTCCTGCCGTGGGGTCCCCGCAGGCAGCGTGACGTTCAGCGTGTACCCCTCGCCCTTCCCTTCCCCCCGTTCGGACGCGGTGCCGGTCCCCGGGTAGTGAGGCGACTGGTGCAACGAGAGGAAGTAGACCGTCGGGTCGTCGTAGAAGACATCCTGGGTGCCGTTGCCGTGATGCACGTCCCAGTCGACGATGAGCACCCGCTCGGCCTTCCCCTCGGCCTGAAGCCAGCGGGCGGCCACGGCGACGTTGTTGAAGAGGCAGAACCCCATGGGCGTCGTGGGGGTCGCATGATGGCCCGGCGGGCGCGTCGCGACGAAGGCGTTGGCGATGGTCCGGTCATGGACGTCTCTCACCGCGGCGATGGCGGTTCCGGCACTCCCCACGGCGGCGTCCCACGAAGCCGAAGACACTTTGGTATCGGAGTCCAACGACTCGACCCGGCCCGACGCCTCGGCGGCGGCGCAGGCGTCGCGAACCCTGCCCACGTGCTCGGGCGTGTGGACACGGAGAAGGTCCTCCTCGCCAGCCTCGCCGGAAGGCCGTTGCTCCACGTGTCCGTGGAGTGTCAGGAGGTCCTTGCCCACGGTCGACGCCAGGGCGCGGAGGCGACCCTGATGCTCCGGGTGACCCCACCCGGTGTCGTGGAGAGGAGACGAAGGGTGGAGGTAGAAACCGGTGAGGGGGGTCATACCCCCTGGGGCACCGGCTCGGGCGTCAGGCTCGCGATCCTCTCCTGGATGGATCGGACCTCCCGCTTCCTCGCCCGAAGCGCGATGAGGGCGTCCACCGCGGCCGACGTGGCCGACATCGTCGTCAGATACGGCACGCCGTAGGTGATGGCCGCCCGCCGCATGGCGTAGTCGTCGTACTGGGACTTCTTGCCCAGGGGCGTGTTGATGAGGAGGGCGATGTCGCCGGTGACGATGTGGTCGACGATGTTGGGGCGACCCTCGCCGACCTTGTAGACGGCTTCGGTGTGAACCCCGAGGCGCCGGAGGTGGGCCTGGGTTCCGGTGGTCGCCATGAGCTCGAAGCCCAGGTCGGCCAGACGCCGCAGCATGGGCGCCACGGTTTCACGGTCGTTCTCGTTCACGGTGACGATGACCTTCCCGGACTCGGGGAGATCGTTGCCTGCCGAGACCTGGGCCTTGGCGAATGCCATCCCGAAGGAGTCGTCGAAGCCCATGACCTCCCCCGTCGACCGCATCTCGGGGCCGAGGAGCACATCGACATCGAAGCGGTTGAAGGGGAACGCCGCCTCCTTCACCGCCACGCCGGGCACGGGTGGCTCCTGAGCCAGACCGAAGTCGGCGAGGCGCTCGCCAGCCATGACGCGTGACGCCACCCGGGCAAGCTGAACACCGGTGGCCTTGCTCACGAAAGGCACCGTGCGGGATGCCCGGGGGTTCACCTCGAGGACGTACACGATGTCGTCTCGGATGGCGTACTGGACGTTCATGAGCCCGACGACGCCCAGCTCGAGAGCGAACTTCCTCGTGAGCTCACGGATCTCATCGAGGGCCTCGGACGACAGCAGGTACGGCGGGAGCACGCACGCCGAGTCCCCGGAGTGGACACCGGCGTCTTCGATGTGCTGCATGATGCCGCCGATGACGACGTCCGTGCCGTCGGAAAGTGCATCGACGTCGGCCTCGAACGCGTCTTCGAGGAAGCTGTCGATGAGAACCGGGTGATCGGGCGACGCACGCACCGCCTCCTCGAAGTACTGACGAAGGGACGGCTCGTCGTAGATGATGCGCATGGCCCGTCCACCGAGGACGTAGCTGGGACGCACCAGGATGGGGTAGCCGATGCGCTCGGCGACGGCGATGGCTTGCTCTTCGCTGGTGGCCATCCCGTTGTCCGGGGTCCGCGCCCCGATCTTGCGGCAGACCTCGTCGAAGCGATCGCGATCCTCGGCCCGGTCGATGGCGTCCACCGACGTACCCAACACCGGCGCCCCGAACTCTTCCAGGCCCTTCGCCAGCTTCAAGGGCGTCTGCCCGCCGAGCTGCACCACGATGCCCTTGGGCTTCTCGAGGTGGAGCACTTCGAGAACATCCTCGAGGGTGAGGGGCTCGAAGTAGAGCTTGTCGCTGACGTCGAAGTCGGTGGAGACGGTCTCGGGGTTGGAGTTGATCATGATCGTCTCGTACCCGGCCTCCCGCAGCGCCAGGACCGCCTGAACGCAGCAGTAGTCGAACTCGACGCCCTGGCCGATGCGATTCGGGCCGGACCCGAGAACGACGATCTTGTCCCGGTCCGAGCGCACACTCTCCGACTCGTCCTCGTACGACGAATAGAAGTACGGTGTCTCGGCCGGAAACTCGCCGGCACAGGTGTCCACGACGTTGTAGGTCGCGTGGATGTCCCATCCCCACCGGCGATCCCGGACCGTCTTTTCGTCTTCGCCCCGGAGCTCGGCGAGCTGCAGATCGCTGAAGCCTTCCCGTTTCATCCTGCGGAGGAACTCCGGCGTGATCTCGTCGGCTTCGGCGTACTTCCGCTCCCACTCCATGATCTGGACGAGCTGGTCCAGGAACCACGGGTCGATGCGCGTGGCCTCGAAGATCTGGTCGACGGTGATCCCCGCCTTCAGTGCGCGCTTGAGCTGGAAGGGTCTCTCGGCCGTGGGGCGACGGAGCGCCGCCAGGATGGACCCGTGATCGTCTTCCTCCAGCCCGTCGTCCTTGAGGGTCTCGCCGACGACCCAACCGTGTCGACCCGTTTCCAGGCCGCGAAAGCCCTTCTGCCATGCGCTCCGGAAGGTGCGCCCGATGGCCATGGTCTCGCCGACGGCCTTCATCTGGACGCCGAGGGTGTTGTCCACCGAGGGGAACTTCTCGAAGGCGAAGCGCGGGATCTTCACCACGCAGTAGTCGAGCACGGGCTCGAAGGAGGCCGGCGTCGTCTTGGTGATGTCGTTGGGGAGCTCGTGGAGGTGGTAGCCGACGGCCAGCTTGGCTCCCACACGGGCGATGGGGAATCCAGTGGCTTTGGAGGCGAGGGCCGAGGAGCGGGAGACGCGGGGGTTCATCTCGATGATGAGCATCTCGCCGTCGTCGGGATTCACGGCGAACTGGATGTTGCAGCCCCCGGCGGCAACGCCGATCTCACGGATGATGGCGATGGCCGCGTCGCGCATCTCCTGATACTCGACATCGGTGAGCGTCTGGGCCGGCGCCACCGTGATGGAGTCACCGGTGTGGACGCCCATGGGGTCCACGTTCTCGATGGCGCAGATGATGATGACGTTGTCCGACGCATCCCGGACGACCTCGAGCTCGTACTCCTTCCACCCGATGATGGAGCGGTCGATGAGGACTTCGGTGATGGGCGAAGCGTCGAGTCCCTTCCGAACCTGGATCTCGAACTCCTCGCGGTTGTAGGCGATGCCCCCGCCGGTACCGCCGAGTGTGTAGGACGGCCGTACGATGGCCGGGTACTCGGTGTCTTCGACGATCTCCAGGGCTTCTTCCAGGCTCCGGGCAAAGCCGCCGGTGGTGACCGCCAGGCCGATCCGGTCCATGGCCTCGGCGAACTCCTCCCGGTCTTCTGCCATCTGGATGGAGCGCTCGTTGGCCCCGATGAGCTCCACGCCGTGCTTCTTCAGCACGCCGGCGTTGTGGAGATCCATGGCGACGTTCAGCGCCGTCTGCCCCCCCATGGTGGGCAGGAGGGCATCGGGCTTCTCGCGCTCGATGACCTTCTCCACCCACTCGGCGGTGATGGGCTCGATGTACGTCCGATCCGCGAGGTCGGGATCGGTCATGATGGTGGCAGGATTCGAGTTCACCAGCACGACCCGATAGCCCTCTTCCTTCAGGGCACGGACCGCCTGGGTTCCGGAATAGTCGAACTCGCAGGCCTGGCCGATGACGATCGGTCCAGAGCCCAGAATGAGAATGGTTTCTAGGTCGTCGCGTCGGGGCACTGGGATCCCTGGGGCGGCGGCCTGAGCGCGATGCCTTCGGTGCTAGGCATCCCCACCCTTTCCGGATTCTTTCCGGATGGCGGTGTAGAGCACCACGGAGAAGCCACCCCATACGAAGCCCATGATCAGGACCATCGTAATCCACGTCGCTGTGGTCATGGGCGGCTCCCCGGCTCGCGGCGGCCGATCGGTTCAAAGTAGACGGTGTTCGGCGGGGCCGCGGCTTCGTCACGGCGAGGCTGCGAGGGGCGTCCTACGCCTCGTGAGAAAACGGCCCGCGTAAGGTGGCGCAAGCCAGGGGGGTGGGCAAGCGGGGACGCCGCCCTCGTTCGGCCATGATGCCCAATGGTGGCGCCTGAAGCGTCAGCGCTCCGTACGCACCGTGACGTTGGAACGGGCGATGGCGACGTTGTCTCCATTCGCTGCCGATACCACGCGGATGGTCGGCCCCTCCATCCCCACGTCGTCGACCGCGATGTCCATCGCCATCTCGCCCGGGTCGGGGGTGATGATGATGACCCGGTGGGTGGCCTCCCGACCGGCCACCGCCGCCGAGTAGACACGGCTCGACCCACGGGCGGTGAAGCCTTGGATACCGGCGCCCTGCACTTCGAGGACGACACCGCCCACCGACGGCCCGGAGGCGAAGGCCGTGATGGTGCCGGGCCCGCTCGGTCCCGACTCGCAGGCGGCCAGTCCCAGCAGCGCAGCCAGGACCACGGAGGAGAGGAGACGCTTCATCGCGGGCCTCCCTCGGGTGTCGAGGCGGCAGGGCCGATGACGATGGTCCGTCGGTAGACTCCATCCACGTCGGCGCTGAAGGGGAGCGTCGGGTCGGCGAGGACCCACTTCCGGAAGTCGCCGATGTCGTAGGGCGCGACACCGTTGCCCTGGAGGTTCAGGAAGTTCAACTGGTCGTCGGTGAGATCCGGACCGGTGAGAAGGAAGGGGGAAGCCAATTGCTCGATGGTGAGAGCGGGCGCCGTCAACTCCACCGTGAGGACGGCCGTCGAAGGGAGTCCGCTGGCATCCACCGCCTGCACGGTAATGGGGAACGATCCCATTTCCAGCGCCGCGCCGGAAATGAGGCCTGAGCGCGACAGCCGCAGCCCGGTAGGTAACGTTCCACTCGATACCGTCCACGTGATGGGCGCCGTGCCGTTCTCCACGGCAAGCTGGACCTCTACCGGCGTGGCAGCCGGGAGATCGACGTCGGCGTCGGCGATCCGGTAGATCAGTTCGAAGTCCGCCGTCGCGGCCAATGGACCCGTCATGGTGAAGGACGCCGGATTGCCTTGCCCGGCAAGGGCACCACCCCAGCCCAGGAACGCGTAGCCCGTCAGGGGCATGGCGGTGAGTGAGACGCCGGCCCCGTCCTCGAACCAGAGATCCGGGGCTACGGGATCGCTATCGAAGGTGGCAGGCGGCACGGCGTTGACGGTGCCGGTCACGGTGAGGGCCAACTCGTACTCGGTTCCGCCGTACTGAGCGACGAACGCCGTGTCGTTCACGGGGGTCGTCACCGTGCGGATCCGCGACTCGCCCGGGTCGTCGGCCCACGAGAGGAACGGCCGGCGCTCACCCGCCGCCACCGCTTCGCCGGCGACCGCCTCGACGGTGTGCGTGACGAAGGGGGCCGACGAGAACGTCGTCGCCGGTGGGTCGGTCTGTTGGCCGTTCACCGTGAAGATCCCGTCGGTACCCGACGTTCCCTGCGCGTCCACCGTAATGGAAGCGAACCGTGTGGCGACGTTGAGCGTGACATCGTCGCCCACCTCCTGGATGTCGAAGAGCGTCACACCCGTGACCCCACCACCGAAGGAGATGGAACCGGGTTGGGTCACCGTGTGGAAAGCCGTGTTGCCCGTGGAGCCCGGAAAGGGATCACCGGAGTCGCCCCGACCGATGCCGGCGCCGAGATCGTCGTCTCCATCGGCCTGCCTGAGCCACACGCCCTGATGCTCATTGGCGTTCACCCGGTTCGGGGGCCACCGGGAAGCCACCCAGTCGGGGTCGATCTGCCAGACGAGCAGTCCCTCGCGGTAGAGGTTCTGGTCGAAGCCCATCCTCTGGCGGTTCTCCAGGAGGAAGTACTCGCCAGAGCCGTCGTTGGCGTCGACGCGGTATACGGTGCCCGTACCGACGACCGGCGGGATCGTGACCGTCCCGTGATCGGTGTCCGGCGCCAAGGTGATGACGTCCACCCAGCCGAGGGCGGCCTTCGTCCAGGCTCCCATGTGGCAGGGCGAGGCGGGCGAGGCATTGTTGCAGCCCCACGATCCCGAGGCCATGAGGTCCCAGATTCCCGAACCGCTGGTACTCGCTCCGTCATCAGGGCACGATGAGCCGCCGTCGCAGGTGTCGTAGAGGTCGGGAAGACCGAAGGCGTGGCCGAGCTCATGGGTGAAGACGCCGATCTCGTTCAGGTTTCCCCCGGTGCACGAAACAGACGGTTGGATGGTGTAGTCGTTGACCAGGATGAAGCCGCCGCCGAAACGCGGCGTGTCGGTGGTGAATACCGTGCCCACGGCCGCCGAGAGTGACCAACGGTGCGACCAGATCCGCTCACTGCTGCCACTGCCGCCGCACTCCCCCCCCTTGGTCGGGTGGATCACAGCGAGGACGTCGACGAAGCCGTCGTCGTCTCCGGAGTTGGGATTCCCGTCGGGACCGTCATTGTCGTAGAGCCCCCAGTCGACACCGGACTGGAGGTCCAGAAGCTCGTATACGAAGTTGCCGGCGCCCTGGCCTCCCAGGGGCCCACTCACCAGGCCGCTCTCCCCAACCGTGTAGGCCGTATCGGGGCGTGCCGTCTGGACCCAGTCCAGGACGTCGCCCACCAGCGTCGCCCGACCGTTCGACACCTCCGTGTAGTACGCGGTGATGGTGCCCGGCCCGGTTCCGAAATAGGCGTCGTCGATCTGTGATCGGGTGAACGGCGGCGTGCTGCCCGAGTTCCCGTAGAGGCCCAGCAGTACCGGAATGCGATAGGTGCCCAGAACCGGGTCGCGAGGACCCAGGGAGAGCGCAGGCCCACCGGAGGACGCGCCTGCGGAGGCCCGGAACTCCAAGCCACGGCCCCCGTGCAGTCCCCGCTGGAACTCGAAAGCACCGGGGTCTGCTCGCCGAGTACGCTCGTAGCCGTCGGGAACCGGCGTGCCGTAGCGCCGACCGAGCATCTCCACGTCCTGGGCCGCAGCTCCCGAGAAGGGCGCCGCGGCGAACAACAGAACGAAGCTGGTGACGAGGCGGCGCATGAAGGGCTCCGGAGGGTCGGCGCTCATCGCTGGCGCGCGAAGTTCAACCCCACAAGCGACTGGCTGAGGTCGGCGTCTTCGATGAGTCGGCTGGTACGACCTACACGATGCTTGAAATCGGGGTTCCCGGAACAGGGTCTTGGTTGCCCCAGGCGTGCCCAGACCGACGTTTCCGCGGAAACGTCCGCGGGTCGGCCCGACGTCCGGCGAGCGCGAATGGAGGAGCGGCCGCGATCAGCCGCTCACGTCCTCGCCCCGAATCCCCAGCTCGCCGGCGACGGCGCGCATTCCGTCGATGACGTTCTGGATATGCTCGGTGCGGTCGATGCCCAGCAGTTCGATCCCCTTCTCCACCTCGTCCCGATGGACGCCGGCAGCGAAGGCCTTGTCCTTGAGCTTCTTCTTCACGGACTTGGGCTTCAGATCGTCGATACCCGTGGGTCGCACGAGACACGTGGCGAAGACCAGCCCGGAGAGTTCGTCGCACGCGACCAGGACCTTGTCGAGATCCGTCTCGGGTTCGACACCGGTGAAGTCCGAACGGTGCGCCAGGATGGCGTGCAGGACCTCCTCCGGATAACCCGCCTCCCGCAGGTGCTCGACGGCGGGAAGCGGATGGCGGTCCGGGTGCTTCTCCCAGTCCAGGTCGTGAAGGAGTCCGGCGAGGCCCCATAGGTCCTCGTCTTCGCCGCGCATGCGGGCGTAGTGCCGGACGGCGGCCTCCACGGAGTACATGTGCTTGCGGAGGCCTTCGTTCTCCACCCACTCCTCGAGAAGTGCGACGGCTGCGGCTCGGTCGGGCATGGCGTTGACGGGGTTGAGGGATCTACTGGTGGATGGTGCGGTTCCGATGCGATCACACGGGCGACCGTCACATGTTGGACGCGGCCGTCGACACGGTCTTCCCGGCGGTCAAACGTTGGACGACGGACAAAGGTGGGCCACGACACACCTCTCGCACAGTGGCTTGCGGGCATCGCAAACGTTGCGGCCGTGCCAGATGAGAAGGTGCGCGAGCATCGTCCACCGCTCCCGTGGGAAGAGCTGGACGAGGTCGCGCTCCACCTTCACCGGGTTGTCCTCCCTGGTCAGCTTCATCCGGTTGGATAGCCGCTTCACGTGGGTATCGACGACAACGCCCTCGTTGATGTCGAAGGCGTTGCCGAGGACCACGTTAGCCGTCTTTCGCCCTACACCCGGGAGCTCGGTGAGGGCCTCCAGGTCACGGGGCACCTGCCCGTCGTGATCGGCCATGAGGCCACGGGCGAAGCCGATGATGTTCTTCGCCTTGTTGCGGAAGAAGCCGGTGGAGCGAACGATCTCCTCCACGTCCTCCTGCTGTGCGTTGGCGAGAGCCTCTGCGTCGGGGTAGCGGCGGAAGAGCTCGGGGGTCGTCTCATTGACCCGGACGTCCGTCGTCTGCGCCGAGAGGATGGTCGCCACGGCGAGTTGGAAGGGGGACTCGAAATCGAGTTCGCAGTGGGCGTCGGGATACTCCTGCTGGAGGAGATCGTAGATCGTCTCCGCCCTTTCCCGACGGGCCTTCTTGGACTCACGGGGCATGACTGGGCGTTCCGGAAAATGGCTTGAATGGAGGAGTTCGCGTCATGGCGCCCCCAACGTGACACGGGCGGAGTCGAGGCGCGAGGGCGCCGGTGCCGCAAGGGCCGAGGAGGAATCCCCGTCCGGCTCGGTGGCTCCCCCTCGCCGTTCAACGGCCGCAGGCACCCCACCCACGTAGGCGAAGAACCGGGCCATGAGCTTGAAGGCCTCCCCCGCCGACCGGATCTCGTACAGGCCATCGATATCGGCGCCCGGGAGATCCGTGGAGAAATCCGGCCCGGCTTCGCGGGCCTCCAGATCCACCCACCTGGGGGCATCGGCGACCGGGGCCTCCGGTAGTGGCACCACGCCGACGCCTGGCCGGTCCGGGCGAAGCCCGGTGATCAGCAGAAAGTGCACGTACCCGCCCGGGGTCACGCTCCAGAAGACGCCGTCGATCGACTCGGGAGCGTCGGCGGCGGCCCGGGTCCAGAAAAGGTGCTGCGGAAGCTGAAGGTACCCGGCATTCGATGGCGCTCCGGGCTCACCCTCGGGGCTTCCCTCCACGAGATACCGAGCCGCGTGAGAGGTGAGGAGGTAGAGCTCGCGCCCCCCTTCGCCGAAGCGGACGGAATGGTAGACCAGCGGCCCGTAGCGGTGCAGCAGCGTGGGATCGGGATCGGCCTCGGCCGTGTTTCGGACGAAGGCCTCGACCGAACCGAGTGTGAGGAAGCCACCCAGGTCTGTCGGGTCCACACCACGGCCAGCCGCCTCTTCGGCAACGGCCCTCGCCAACGCCTCGACCTCTTCATCGGTGCGGAAGACGATCTCGAAGGGTGTTACCCGGGCGTAGTCATCGTGGAGGGACATGGGGTGACCTACCCCGATGTAGGAAGCGGTTCCGGCTCGACCTCCCATTCGCCCACCGCGGGTTCTCCGGCAACGAAGAAGCCCTTCAAGCTCTCCCACCACCCTTGTTTACGCACCACCACCAACTCCACCGCTTCGTCCTCCTCGCCAAGCCCCTCGAGAAGGACGAAGTGCACATCGGCCGGGTCGTTGGGCGCCGGGATGCGGTACCTTTGCCCTCGCCAGTCGAACTCGATGCTCTCGGACTCGGCGAGGTCGCTGGCGGTGAACGTCCGCTCGACGAACCAGGCCTTCTCGACCTGATATACGCCCGGCTCCACTTCATCACCGTGCTGGTAATACCACGGATCGAAGGGTTCACCGTCAAAGCGCTTGAACGACTGGTCGGCGGCGTAGTCCACGCCCTCCAGCGCATCGTCTCCGGCCAGGGATTCCAGATGATGGCGAAGCTCGTGGGTAAGGGTCTCCCATGCCTCCTCCTCCCAATCGAATCTCTCGCTCTTCTCGGAGAGCGCCCTGAAGGATCCCCAATACAGGGCAATCACGGAGCGAGTCGTATCCGACGATCCGTAGTCCGAGATGTGCTCCTCGGTGAGGCACTCGCCCAGGGTGTAGACGCCCGGGTGGTCGGGGTGCTCAGGGGCTTCACGTCGCACCGTGAGGCCGTCGATGCCCTCCAGGTAGACCTCGGGTATCTCGGCGTAAAGCTCCCGGGCCAGAGCCTCGAACTCGGTGAAACGCACTGCTCGAGCCCGGCGCCGCCGCCCCTCAGTCCCCCCCGGCGGCTACCTCGCCGCGTTCCACTCCGGCCGCTATACGCTTGTTGAGGAAGAGAAGCACGACGAGAAGGATGATGAACTGAATGACCACCGAGCCCACGTTGTACGGACTGAACAGGGTCCACGTCTCCCTGAAGTCGTCGCCCTGAGCGCCCGCCAGCATCCAGACCGCCAGGATCACAGCTTCCAGCGCCACCAACCGGATGGCCCAATCCCACCACGCCCCGATGTGGATGTCGGACCCTTCCTGGTTGATGAACGTCTCCCGCCACTTCGTCACGCCGTACTTCAGGACGGCGAACGCGAAGAAGAAGCCGGAAGCCATCAGGGCCACGCCCCAGACCCAGTCCTGATTCTGGAAGAACTCGAGCTTGAGAGCACTGGGGATGCCGAAGAGCAGGCCGGCGCCACCGACGATCTTGATGGCCTTGCTACGCTCGAGGCCCATGTCCATGAGGATCCGGCTGGCCATCTCGATCATGGCGATGAGGCTCGTCCACGCGGCGAACACAAGGGCCAGGAAGAAGAGCGCCTGGAAGAACCGCCCCCCGGGGATGAGCTGGAAGAGTTGGGGCACCCAGATGAACGTCAGCCCCTCGTTGCCGGCGCCGACGATCTCGGAGTAGGCGTCGGGCATGACGGAGAAGACGGTGCACAGCACCATGATCCCTGCCAGGAGCGACATGGAGTTGTTGCCGAAGCCGATGACGAAGGCGTTGAGGGCCGTGTCCTCGTTGGCCCGCATGTAGATGGCGTAGGTCAGGACCAGACCCCAACCGGCACCCGTGTCCCAGGCATTCTGTGTCAGAGCCTGGATCCAGATCTCCCAATTGGCGAGCTCCGACAGGTTCGGAGTGAACAGGAAGGCCAAGCCTTCGGAGGCACCGGGAAGCGTCAGAGCCCGGACTGCCAGGACCACGACGAGAACCACCAGACTGGGAATGAGGATCTTCGCGGCGGACTCGATGCCCCGAACGCCCTTGGAGACGACGAGAAGCGCCAGTCCCATGGCGACGGCGTGCGTGATGAGGGCCTGAGGCGTCGAGTTGAAGGACTCCCAGAAGGCACCGGGCGTCGCTCCCGGGACTTCACCCGTCAGGGTCCCGACGAAGAAGCGGATCGTCCACCCCATGACGACGCTGTAGTAGAACATGATGGCCGTCGCCACGAAGGCGATCCACGCGCCCATCCAGGCGAATGCCGGCCCGAGCGTCTTCACGAACGCGCCCACAGCGCCCTTCCGCGTCGCCTTGCCCATCCCGAACTCGAGAATGAGGAGGGGGATCGACCAGGCGAAAAGGAAGACGACCCACGCCACCAGGAACGAACCGCCTCCGTTCGTCGCCGCGATCCGCGGGAAGCGCCAGATGTTTCCGGTTCCCACCGCCATGCCCAGCATGGCGAGGAGCATGCCCCATCGCGAGGTGAAGACTTCGGACTTGGATGACACGAGCGGGCGCTCCGTGGAGGGTGGGTCCGGAGGTGATCGATGCCGGGGCCCCCGCGCGGCGCATCCACCGGGGGTCGAGCCGCGACGAGTATAGGAGGCGGCGGAGCGCCGGTCCACCGACGGAGGTCCTCCCGTCCCTGCCGAGCGGCCTTCCAGCGCTACCCTGCCGGTCGTCCCCCCAGCTCGGCGACACGACGTCGCACCACGTCGGCTTCCTCGCGCAGGTCGGATCCCTCCAGATCGCGGAAGCCGAGATACCAGCGACTGCGCTGGCCCACTCGAGCGGCGGGCCAACGTGCACCGGCCAGCCTACTCGAAGATGTAGGCAATCGCCTCGGCCGCCTGCTCGAGCGTCTCGACTGTGACGGTGGCCAGCGCGTCCAACTCTTTGAGGGCGTGGATGTGCTCCTCGGCCCGCACCAGCACCAGGGGAAGCCCCGAGGCGATGGCGGCGCCGGCGTCACTGGCGGTGTTCCACTGCTTGTACTTCGGCCCGAAGTACGCCACGCACATGTCGGCCCGCTGCATGAGGACCCGCGTGCGCAATGTGTTCACACGAGCGCCCATCAGATCCCGGTACCGGGCCGTCGGCTGCTCACCAAGAATGTCCTCACCGATGTCGTCGGAGCGCTCGTGGACCTCCTGAGGGCCTACCAACTCCGCGTCGACGCCGAGCTCCTCGAGGTGGTCGCGGAGGTCGTCCCTCCACTCGGAGTGGATCTCTCCTGCGGCGTAGATCGTGATGTCGTCCATGGGTACTTCCTTGTCGTTGGTGTGCAGGCTCGCGGACCCGGCCGGGTTGGCCCGGCGGATTCGCTGGTCGTGCGTGTCGGGGACTCTCGCCACGGGGGCGGAGCTCAGTCCAGCTGCTCCCGCACCCAGCTCACCACCTGATCGGTGCCCACCCGGATCTGCTCCAGGGAGTCCCGGTCGCGGATGGTCACCGTGCCCTCCTCGGAGGTCTCGCCGTCGACGGTAACGCACCACGGCGTCCCCACCTCGTCCTGTCGGCGGTAGCGCCGCCCGATGGCGCCGGACTGGTCGTAGAACGACGGGATGGCTGCCTTTCTCAAGTCCTCCGCCAGCTTCTGCGCGATCTCCGGCATCCCGTCCTTCTTCACCAATGGGAAGACGGCGACCTTCGTCGGCGCAATCTGGGGCTCGAGCTTGAGGACCACCCGCGTGTCGCCTTCGACCTCCTCTTCACGGTACGCGTCGGCGAGGACGACCAGCAGCGTCCGATCGACGCCCATGGACGTCTCCACGACGAAGGGCACGAAACGCTCGTTGGTGGGGGCGTCGATGTACTCCAGGCGCTTGCCCGAGAAGTCCTGATGGCGGCTCAGATCGTAGTCGGTGCGGTTGTGGATCCCCTCGAACTCCTTCCAACCGAAGGGGAACTCGTACTCGATGTCGTACGCCTTCTTGGCGTAATGCGCGAGCTCGTCGGGGCCGTGCTCGTGGAAGCGCAGCTTCTCCGGCCGGATCCCCAGCGCCTTCTGCCAGTCCATGCGGATCTGCATCCACCGCTCGAACCACTCCTCGTCGTCGCCCGGCTTCACGAAGAACTGCATCTCCGCCTGCTCGAACTCCCGAGTGCGGAAGATGAAGTTCCCCGGCGTGATCTCGTTGCGGAACGCCTTCCCGATCTGGGCGATGCCGAACGGCACCTTCTGACGGGCGGCGCCCTGCACGTTGAGGAAGTTCACGTAGATGCCCTGGGCGGTCTCCGGACGGATGTACACCGTCGCCGAGGAGTCTTCGACGGGCCCCATGAACGTCTTGAACATGAGGTTGAACATCCGCGGCTCGGTGAAGGCTTCCTTCGTCCCGCAGACGGGACACTGTCCGCTCTCGACCTCGGGCATGTCGGCCCGGAATCGGCGGTGACAGTTGGTGCACTCGACGAGCGGGTCGGTGAACCCCTCGACGTGGCCGGAGGCCTCCCACACCCGCGGATGCATGAGGATTGCGGCGTCGAGTCCCTCGATGTCGTCGCGCTCGTGGACCATGGACGACCACCATCGATCCTTGATGTTGCGCTTGAGTTCGACCCCGAGGGGGCCGTAGTCCCACACCGAGCCGGTCCCTCCGTAGATCTCGGAGGACTGGAAGATGTATCCGCGTCGCTTCGAAAGAGAAACGAGCTTGTCCATCAGGTCGGCGTCAGACATGGAACGTCTTGGGATTCAGGAGTTTGGCGGGCGATACGGGCGGCGAAAGGTACCCGGGGTGCAAAGGTCGATCAACGGCCGGGGAGCGTGGAGAACTCGCGGGAGACAAGGGTGTATTCATCGCTACACAATTACATCCCGCGCCTCGCCCGATTCCCACGAATTCCAGCTTCATGATCACCTTCACCGACCGCGCCCGAGAGATGCTCGAGACCTTTCTCGGAGGCGAAGAGGACCAGGCCCTGCGCATTCGCGTAGGAGGGCCCCGCACGGCTCCCACCTTCGACCTTTCGCTGGTGGCTGCCACCGAGCGAATGGACGAGGAGCGGCCCCTCGAGAGCGACGGGATCACCGTGTTCGTGAAAGAAGAGGACCTGCCCCTCGTCGATGGAGCCGACATCGACTACGTGGAGCGTGTCAACGAAAGCGGCTTCGAGGTGCGCCCGGCCGCGGGTGCGGTTCCGACGCCAGGCAGCGGAGGCAGCGAGGCGCCGACAGGGCCCATCGCCGAGAAGGTCCGCGAGGTGCTCGACAGCCAGGTGAACCCGGCCATCGCCGCCCATGGTGGGATGATCTCCCTCGTGGATGTCGAAGAGACGGAGATCTATGTGGAGATGGGGGGCGGCTGTCAGGGGTGCGCTCTCTCCCGCATGACGCTCCGCCAGGGAGTGGAGCGGATGCTGCGAGAGGCCGTGCCCGAGTTGACCGCCGTCCACGACATCACCGACCACGCGTCAGGGGAGAACCCCTACCTCTAGGAGGTCCGCCATGCCGGGATGACCCGGTCCCGAATCGCTGCCCTCGCGACGCTCGTCGCCGGGGTCGCCCTATCGGGCGCGGACCATCCAGCGTCGGCTCAGGCGTGCGATCGTCCGTGCGTCGGCCCGACCCGCGGCGCCATCGTGGCAGGAGGCGGTGGCCGGCTGGACCCCCTCGTCTACGAGCGCTTCGTCGAGTTGGCCGGCGGCCCGGAGGCGCGCATCGTCCTGATCCCCACGGCGGGGACCGAGTACGGCTCCCACGACGGCTGGACAGCCATCGAGCGCCTCAAGGAGGCCGGCGCGCAGCACCTCGAGGTGCTTCACACCCGTAGCCGGTCCGTGGCCGATCTCGAAGCGTTCGCAGCCCCCCTCCAGCGCGCCACCGGCGTCTGGTTCTCGGGCGGACATCAGTGGCGTCTCGTGGACGTCTACCTTGGCACGGAGACCCACCGCCAACTCGACGAGCTGTTACAACGCGGTGGCGTCATCGGAGGCAACTCCGCTGGCGCTTCGGCGCTGGCCTCCTTTCTGCTACGCGGCGGGGAGTTCAATGGCGAGATCATCGCGACGGAGCGGGCCGAGGGATTCGGCTTCCTGCGGAACGTGGCGGTGGACCAGCATCTCATGCAGAGAGGACGGGAGAACGAGATGTTCGAGGTGCTCCGGCGCGAGCCTCAACTGCTCGGCATCGGCCTGAACGAAGGTGCCGCCATCGTCATCGCAGGTGACGTCGCCCGCGTGATGGGGGATCGGGTCGCCATCTACGACATCACCGACCCCCTCACGCTCATCCCCCTACGATGGCTCTCCCCCGGCGATGTCTACGACCTGGGATCGCGCCGGACCATCACAGAAGGCGCTACGATCCCTCCACCTCCCGGGGGATGACCGAAGGGCGATACCACGGCCCGCCCCGAGAGAAGACGCTACCGGACTCCGACTTCCTGGATCCTGACGCGCAGAGCCGAACGCAGCCCCTCGGCGGTGACACCGTCGGCGCCTCCCAAGGCCTCCAGTTCGTTGAGCGAGGCCAGCACGTCGTCGAGGAGGTCCCCCATCGCTTCGCCGATGGCCGGCGTGGCTGGATTGACCTCGAGGACAGGATCCGTGGTGACGGCAGCGGCCGGGGCGTACTCGATCTGATCCTGGTTCGCCACCAGGAAGGAGTGGAGCGCCAGGGACGCGTCGATGAGTGCGTCGAATCGGTCGTAGACCTCGGTTCGCTCGGGCGTCGCTGCTACGAAGCCCGAGTCCGCCCGCTCCCGGACGGCGCTCATCTGATCGGCGACCATGCTCCGGGACTGGAGCTCGGCCGACAGAGCGGCGTCGAAAGCGGCGAGATCGATAGCCCGCACGCGACCGGCGAAGTCCGCCATGCCGCTCCAGAACGCTTCCACCGTCTCATAGTCACCCGCGTTCGCCAGATAGATCCCCTCCAGCCACTCGGAGGGGGGCTCCTGCAACGGACCCGTCTGCGCCCAGGCGCTCCGCGCGTCCTCGAAGGACGCCGCCAGCGCGTCCGCGGAGGCGTCGCGCATGACCGGCATCAGTTCCTCGGACAGCGGCGGTAGATAGACCTCCGGTACTTCGGGCTCACCCCCGGATGCCAGCCTCTCGCTGATGAGCGGCCAGGCAGCATACCCTCCCATCCCCACAGCGAGGAGCAGGACGACCAGCACAATGGGAAGGGCGAGATTCCTCTGCTTCCGATGCTTCGGCGGGGACGGCTTGTTCCGCGGCGTCCTGCGATCTCTCAGCGGTACCTCACCTTCGACCTCGTCTTCTCCGGCGGCGGCGCTTACAGAGGAGAAGTCCAGGACCCCGTCGGAGGCGGCCTCGTCCTCCTCCATCCACGACGGGGGCTGCTCCGGGCTGAACTCCGACATCGGAGCTTCCAGGTCGAGGGACGAGCCCTCGCCCACGTCGAACCCGTCGGTGTCGAACTCCATGGAGGTCTCGAGTTCCATTCCGCCGGACAGGTCGTCCCCACCCTCGACGGCGGCCGAGAGATCCATGGGCTCATCGGTGGGGGGGTCGAAGGTCTCCTCGAGTTCGAGACCGCCCTCCATGCCCCCAAAGTCGAACGTGGCGCCTTCGTCCTCCCCCCCTCCCGGCGAGAGGTCCATGGCTTCTTCTTCGAACGGTGCCGCGAGATCGAGGGCGTCCTCCGCGGGAGGCGCGAGGTCGAGGGCGTCCTCGTCCCCAGGCAGCGCCAGCTCGACGGCGGGATCTTCCGAGACGGTCAAGCCCAGTTCGGAGTCGTCGCCGCCCTCCGCCCCGCCGCCATCTTCTTCGGGCGCTTCGGCGAGGGTGAGACCGAAACTCCCGTCCTCGTCCTCCGGCTCTTCGGCCGCGGACACGCTCGCCGTTTCCGGCTTCCCGCCTGCCGTCTCTGCAGGGGACGGTGCCAGGGCGTCCTCTTCGGCGGTCGCATCAGGCCCGGACGTTACCGCCGAGGTTTCGCCTCCTGCTGCCTCCTCGCCGGATGCAGTTCCAGGGGTCGGCGTCGAAACCGAAGGTGGAGCCACGGGAGGGGGCGCCACGAAGCCTTCGTCGCCGCCAGCGTCCCGCGAGAGCGTGTGGAAGATCTCGTGGGTGTGGGCGGGCCCCCACTCGTCGGCCTGGGCGTCGTAGAGCTGGGTATTCTCGGTGATGGCGCCGAGCTCGATCCGCAGGGCAAGGGCATCGACACTGGGAATGGGGACTTCGTTACCGTTGGAATCGATGTAGGCGAATCGCATGGACGCACGCGTCAGAGAGGCTTTCACCGCTTCCAGCAGGCGGCGCGGGTCGTCGGAAGTGTAAAGCCTCGCTTGCCGACCTGCGAGGGTTATCCAACGCGCCGCAGATGTGACACGCTTCCACTGTTCAGCCCATCACGCTCCCGCCTCCAGAGCAAGGGTGGCGAGGTCCGGAACGACGAGGTCCGGTTCAGCCTCTGCGGGGGGCGTGGCACCCGAGCCCGAGCGCCCGGTCCGGCGGTCGACCCAGGTGCAGGTGAAGCCCAGGGCCTTGGCTGGTCGAATGTCGTGATAGAGGCTCTGCGCGACGTGGACCACGGCGCCCACCGGAAGTTCGAGGCGCCCGAGCACTTCGTGAAAATGGTCCGGCTCAGGCTTGTAGCATCCGACCTGCTGAGCGGTCACGACTTCGTCGAAGGTCACGCCGAGGCGCCCCGCGGTGCCCGCGAAGAGGTCATCGTCCACGTTGGACACGATGGCAAGGCGATACTTCGTCGAGAGACGCCGCAGGGCGTCCCGGGAGTCGAGGAACGGAGGCCACTCCGGCACGGAATCGGCGAATCGGGCCGCCGCTGCCGCTGAAACCGGCCACCCTACGGCTTCGCCCATTCCCTCAGCGACCTCGGTGAGAACCTCTCGGTAGCTGCGGAAGGGCGGTTGCTCGGCGGCGGGCTCCAAGCGCCCGAAGAGCTCCAGCAGTGCGTCGTCGGAGAGCCTCCGCTCCGCGCCGCCGTTCGGGCCGGCCCCTCCGCGACGCACAGAGCCCCCCCCGCGACCGCCACCCGTCAGGCCCAGGAGGGCGCGCGCCGCCTGGAGGATGCCCGACTCCCAGTCGACGATGGTGCCGTAGCAGTCGAAGGTCAGTGCCTCGACTCCGTCGAAGATCGAGTTCACGGCGGCAACGGCGCCTGGAGGCTCATTGGAGGTTCACTTGATGACCAGGATCCGGTCGGCCACGGGATAGAGCCACTCCACGCCTCGCTCGGTGATGACCGCGTCGTCCTCGAGGGGGATCCGGATCTTGGCGTTGTCCCACTCCGGATTGGCGGTATACGCGAAGAGCTCGATGGAGATCAGCGTCGTGGGTCGCAACTCGTACGTGAGCCGCGTGGGGTTGAAGAACGCCAGGGAGGGCCCGAGCCCGTGGCCCCAGTTCCCTACGGAATGCGGACCGATGACCACGTCGGTCACGGCGGGATCATCGGTTGGCTGGTTGAAGTCGATGCGGTTGAAGCCGGCTTCGACGATGGCGGCCCACAGCTCGTCCACCGCAGCTTGGGCCGTGGGCGCGGGTTTGATGGTTCGCTTCATCACGTCACGTACCTCCAGGGCGCGCTGGTAGGCGTGACGGATGCCTGGCGGTGGCTCGGTCTCGCCCTCCCCCAGGACGTACGCGACGCGCTTCATGTCGGTGTAGAAGTCGAGGAAGCCGACGCCCCAATCCAGCATGAGAAGGTCTCCGCGCTGGATGATCCGGTCGCTGGACGTGGCCTCGATTCCCTCGGGACCGGTGATGTAGACCGACGGCATGTCGAAGGAAGAGCCCAGGCCCCGCCGAAGCTGTTCGTCGGACATCCACCAGGCGACGTCCTCGAGGGTGGTGACGCCGGGCGTGATCACCTCGTTGGAGAAGGCCCGCTCGGCGATCTCCCGGCTGATCTCACCAGCTTCAGCGAACGTCGCGATCTCGATGGCGGTGCGCGTGGCCCTGAAATCGGAGACGAATCGCTCGGCCGACACCAGGCGCTCCCCGTATCGACCGAGCGTCTCGCGGAGGCGGAGATAGGACGTATGGGACAACCCGTCGGCGCCGCCGATGGACTCGGCCATGTTCACGCCAATCCGCTCAGGGTCGCGCTCGGCGACGAATGTCGCCAGCTCGCCGGCACCGCCGAAGTAGTCGTACACACCGCACTCTTCCAGGCGATACCCGCCCACGCCCAACGCTGCGCGCTCGACGCGGTCTCCCTGACGGGTGAAGACGTAGAAGGCCCAGTCGCCGACGTATCCGCGCCCGAGGGCCTCCCAAAGCGGGTCGAGCAACCCCTCGCGCATGACCACGATCCACATGTCGAGGTCGTTGTCGGTCATGGCTTTCGGAAGCACGAGGTCGAACTTCTCCGCGCGGATCTGGCACATGCGCTCCCACCGTGCCCGAGCCTCCTGGGCTTCGAGGGCCGGAGATCCCGCGCCAGCCGCCAAAGGAGTGAGGGCAAGCGTCGAGACGGCGAAGGCGCGGAGGAGACCGGATGTCGGAATGGACTTCATGAGGACGGAGCGGGTGTCGGATCGGGAACGTGGACCACGTGACGAGCACACGGCGGGAAAGGGCGCCCAATCTGGCCCATCTCGGGGTGTGGTGCGAGTGCCGGGGCACACCCGTCATTCGGAGATGGCCGAGGCCCTGCGACGGCCGCACCCTACGCGCCCACGTGGGGTGTCCGGCCGACCTTGTCGTGAAGACCCTCGCCACGGCACTATTGGAGCGTCGACCCTCATCGTCTCCGGAGCCTCCGCGCCAGAATGACCGCCCTCTCCATCGGTCTGCGCATCGTGGTCATCCTCCTGGCGGTGGCGGGTACCGCCGGCCAGGTGGCCTATCTCGACGCCCTGTGGTGGCACTCGCTCGGGCTCACCGCCACGGTGGCGCGGAGTATGGATCAGGCCACCGTGCTCCTCCTGGCGGCTCACGCCATCGTCTCGTTCGTGTGCTCCGTCCTGGCCGTGGTGCTGTCCCTCCACGAAGGGCGGCGCTCCAACGCCGCCCTGTCCCTGGCCTTGGCCTTCGGCTCATGGAGCTATCTGATGGCCTATTCGGGCGTGACACTTCTCCTTCGGCCGGTCGCCCCCGGCTTCGAGCGGGAGATCTTCGAGGCTCATTTCCTCCTCGTCGAGGTCATGGGGCTCGCCGCCCTCATCCGGTTCACCTCGATCTTCCCGCGTTCGCTCACCGACGAGGAGCTCCGCCCCTGGGCCACGCAGCCCGCGGTTCTCATGCCGTTCCATCACATCGGGGTATTCATGAGGCGACCGGCAGCCCCCTGGACAACGGGGGCCCTTGTCCTGGCCGTCCTCTGGGGTTCGATCCTGACGACGGGAGGCGAGCTCAGCGACGGAGGCTTGAGTCCGGCCATGGACGTGGTACGCCTCGCCGCCGCGGGTCTCGTGGTGATGCACATGCACCGCGCCTGGAGAATGTCCACGGAAGGTGATCGGGACTCCCTCATGTGGGTCGTCGTCGCCCTCACCGTTCTCATCGGCTCTCTCGCGGTCCTCATCGGAGCCAACCTGCTCGTCGCGGTCACGGGGTTCCCCGAGCCCGACGTTGCCTGGCGGCCCATCGTCCTCGATGTCGGCACGATTGGCTTCTTCGGAGGACTCGCCATGTCGGTCCTCCACGGGGATGGACCGGACCCTTCCCGTCTTACTCGGCGACTGGCCACCCTGGCGATCCTGGGTACCTGCGGGCTGATTCTCGCCGCCGGACTGGAAGCCCTGTTCACCGGGGGGGTCTTCACGTCGTATCCACTCCGCACCGGTATCGGAAGCGCCGTCGCCTTCGCCGTCGTCCTCGCTACCTACCGCACATCGGCGCGTGCTATCGAGCGGGTCCTCCCGGTCTGAGCCGGCCGGCGTCACACCTGCCGCTCCCCGTTCGTTCACTCATCGACCCAACCGGCTCACGGCGGTGTACCATGCCGACGTAGGCAAGGAGAACGCACCAGCGCGAGGCGAGCTGCCGATCCGTGGACTTCGATACGACGTTCGAAGCGCACTACCCTGGACTGGTCCGCTACTGCCGCCGACTGACCGGAGATCCGGACACGGCGGAGGACGTGGCTCAGGAGAGTTTCGTGCGTCTGTTCGATCACGGCATCGAAGGTACGACGGAGGGCCTGAGGGCCTGGCTGTTCACCACCGCCACGCATCTGGTGCGGGACCGTTACAGGGTCGAAACGAATCGGAGAAGGCTTCTCGAGGAGAACCCGGTCGAGCCGACCGCGGAGGAATCTCCGGAACGAAGCCTCGAACGTAGCGAGGATCGAGCCCGGGCCCGAGCGGCCCTCGACAGCCTCGCCACCAGAGATCGGGAGATCCTTTTGATGAGGTACGCTGGGTTCAGCTACAAGGAGATCGCCGGAGCCGTCGGCGTCGCAGCCACCTCCATCGGCACGCTTTTGGCACGCGCAGAGGCGCGGTTCGCGGAGGCGTGTGTCTCGGGAGAGGCCGCATGACGCATCTGGACGAGGGGACGCTTCTCGCCATCCGCGATCGGGCACTCGTCGACGCGGACGCGCACGAGCACCTGGACGAGTGTGCCGTATGCTCGGAGGCCCTGGCCGACACCAGGGCCAGAGCCGACGTCGTCGCCCGGTCACTACGGGCGCTCGATGGCGGCCCCCCCATCGATGTGGATGCGGCGAAAGCCGCGGTTCGGCGACGACTGGACCAGCACCGGGAAGCTCCTCCGAGGGCTGTGCCTGGGCTGTACCGGTCCCTCGGACGGGCAGCCATCCTGGTTCTGCTGGCGTCCGGCGCCGTCTATGCCCTCCCGAACTCTCCGCTACGCGGCTGGCTCTCAGGTGGGGAGGAGTCCGTGGCTCCCGCGATGGTGGGCGGCACCGAGGTGCCCACGGCGACCGAGGGCATCGAGGTGGCCGTACCATCCGTAGGACTCACCATCTCCGTAACCTCGGCCCAGGTCGGACAACGGATCGAGGTCTCGTGGGTGGACGGTGAGCGGGCCTCGGTGGAGGCGGGTTCGGATTCGCGCTATCAGGTCTCGGCCACGGGCCTCCAGGTCGATGTCACACCTGGAGATGTCCGCATCCGACTACCGATGGACGCCGGACCGCTCATCGTCGAGGTCGACGGACGTATTGTTCTCCAGAAGGTCGACGAAGGGATCGATGTCCAGGGCGACGTCGTCTCTCGCGACGAGAACCGAATCGTCTTCACCGTAGGACCGCGATGAACCGAAGGATGGGCATGGCGCCGGCGTCCCTGGTGGCGCTGCTCCTGGCGCTCGCCGGCGCCGCCGACGGTGTCGCTCAGGACGGCGACCGTCGAGGGGGAGCGGTGGCCGCGGCCGACACGGCCACGGCCACGCTCGCCGGGACCGTCCGCGGGCGATTCGCCGACCGGGTGCGTCCCCTGGTCGGAGCCTTCGTGGACATCCGGACCCCGCACCGGCGGTTCCTCGTCGAGACCGATGAAGCCGGCCTTTACCGCGCAGAGGGACTGCCCCCGGGCCAATTGGCCGTCCGGGTGGCCCACCCCGGTCACCATGCCGTGAGCATGACGGTCCAGGCGACCGGGGGTCGGACCCTGCGGGTCGACCTGGAGCTCACCGCGGCGCCGATGGCGGTGGAGGGCATCGACGTGAGCACCCGGGTGGCCGACGCCATGCCCCATCAGGGCACCGCAAGAGTGGGGGAAGGGCTCGCGGCGACGACGGATCCCGAGATCGAGGTGAAGCTCCTCGAGATCTCTCCTTCCCTTGGCGAGGCGGGGATCGCCGACGCCGTGCAGAGTCTGCCGGGCAACGACCCCGCCGACCCCACCGACGTGCTCTTCATGAGGGGGAGCACGACGGACCTCAAGTTGGTCCTCCTCGACGGCATCCCCGTCTACACGCCCTTTCACGTCGCCGGCCTGCTGCGGAGCTTCGAGCCCACCGTCCTGGGCGGCGCCGACCTCCATGTGGGCGGAGCGCCGGCACGGTACGACGGGGGGCTCACCCACATCCTGGACCTGCGGACCCGGTCTCCCCGACGAGATCGCGTGCGGGTGACCGGCGCCGTCGATCTCCTCTCCGCCTCCACCGCCGCGGAGATTCCCCTCGGGTCGAACGCGGGCCTCCTCGCGTCTGCCCGGACCCTCCACGATCTGGGCCGTGGGCCTCTGGGCGGCGAACGCCCCTACGGGTACGGTGATTTCCTTCTCCGAGCCGATGCCGAGCCGTCCGAGGGTCACCGCGTCCGAGCCACCGCGTTCCTCAACGGCGAGTCCGTGAGGCTGGACTTCGGTACCGGTCGCTCCGACGCGGAGTGGAGCAACGAAGCCGCGTCGGCAGGCTACGAAGGGCGGTTCGGAGGGGCCTTCGTCCAGATCTCGGCCGGCGGCAGCCGCTACGACGCGATCCTTCCCCTCCAGCCGACGGCGACTCCCTCGGAGCCCGATCCCAGCCCCATTCTCGCGACGGCGTTCAGCGAGCGCCGTCGATTCGACGCGGGGGTGGCCTGGGGCCGACCCGGGGCGGAATGGCGCACCGGCGCGTCGGCCGAGCACCTGGAGGCTTCCTTCCACGCCGCGAGTCTCGACGACAGCCAGGAATCGCGCAGCGCGGGGAGCACGGTCACCGCGGGCGTCTTCCTGGAAACCACTCGGACGCTGGGTCCCTCGCTCACGGGACGCTTCGGGCTGCGAGCCGATGGATACTCCGGCACGTCGGCCCGACTCTCCCCCAGGGCATCGCTCATGTGGGAGCTCAGCCCCGAGGCTGTCCTTTCGGTGGCCGCCGGTCGGTATCATCAAGTGACGCGCACGCCCGACAGCCGGGTGGACGAGACCCTCGAAGCCTTCGCCAACGACCGGACCACCCCCGAGGAGCTCCTGCCGGTAGCCACCGCGGATCACGTTGTCGTCTCCCTGGATCAGCGCCTGGGTACCTCGGTGAGCCTGGGCGTCCAGGGGTTCTGGAAGCGCTTCGAGGGCCTGGCTGGAGCCATCGACGACGGGGTGCGCAGTTCTGGGCTCGACATCCGCGTCCTCAGTGCCGGTGACGACGGGGCCGTCTGGGTAGGGTACGGCCTCTCTTGGTTCTGGTCACCGACGGACTTCTCGGGCAACGCCACGGATTTCGCCGGGCGCCATCTCCTCAGCGCCGGGGTCTCGGGACCCCTGTGGGGTCGGATCCGCGGAGAGGGCCGGCTGGCCTACGGCGCCGGGCTTCCCTCCACCAGCATCCCCTTCGGTACGGCCGCCGTGGAGGCCGACGCTCCAGCGGACCCCGGCTCGCAGCTTCTGGGGGGCGCAGCGGCCCCACGGGCCCCCCTCCCCCAGCTCGACGAGTCGTTTCTGCGGATCGACCTGGAGGTCCACGCCGTCTTCGAGCCGACCTGGGGCGGAGGCGAGTGGCGGGTCCGCCCCTACGTTCGGCTGCTCAACGCCCTCGATCGTCGGGACGCGCTCTTCTACGCCTATCAGCCGTGGCGACCCGATTCGGTGACGCCCCTGGCTGAGCGGCCGATCCTCCCTGTCCTGGGCATCGCCTTCGCCTTCTGAGGGCCGCAGACGGCTCGTCACGGAACGGCCCCCCGAATCGTTCAACGGGCGCACATCAATCGTCCGTCGGATCCTGGAGGACCCATGGCCGCCCCCCGTCCCTTCCTTTCCAAGCAGCTCGCCCACGTCCAGGGCGCTGTCCTCGCCACCGTCGCGACCGCGATCGCTCGCCTGCTGGCCACAACCCGTCCGCTTGCATTCGGCGGTCTGGTGGCCATTGCTGGACCGTCGGGAGCAGCAAGACTGTTGGGGGTAGGAGGACTGTTGGGCCTGGCCACTTTGGCCTCACCACTCGAGGCGCAGCTGATCCCTCTACGCACCGTGCCCGTAGCGTCGGGTGACCAGTTCCGTCTCCTTCCGTCCCAGACGATGGGCATGGGAGGTGTATCCTACGCGGTCGATGACACCCTGGGAGACCCGTGGAGCCAGCCCGCGAAGGGTGGCCGGGCGACGACGGCCTTCATCGGTTCGCCGACTTTCTACCTGATCTCGGAACAGCGAGGAGCCGGACGCTCCTTCCCGGTGGCCGGCCTATTCGCCGGTGGGCCGTGGTTCGGCGGGGCCTCCCTGGCGCTTCAACAGGTGGAAAACAGCGACGGAGGGGAGATCTTCTTCACCGAACCGGCCCTCGACATCTGCTGCTTCGGTTGCTGTGGCCCCACACGGACGCTGGCCGAGACCTTCGGTCGCAACCTCTACGTGTCGGGCTACGTGGGCCGGCGTCTGGGCGACGGTCCGTGGTCCGTCGGTCTGGGATTCTCGGCGGCCTCCCTCGACGCCATGGATGGCGTAGACCTGCTCTACGCCGGAGCCGACCGCATCGAGCAGTCCGGCACCATCGCGGACGTCCGCCTCGGCGCAGTCCGCGACGAAGACCGCGACCGGTTGTCTCTTCTCTTCGCCCACAACCGGGTGTCCATGGAGCACGACGTCACCTTCACCGACTGGAGATGGGACGACGGCCTCCAGGTACCCATCACGGAGCGGCGCCTGGAAGCCAACGAGGACAAGACGCGCACGTGGGCGGCCCAGGTGGCGTGGGACCACGACCTGGAAACGGAGGGATGGCGCGTTGGTGTCTCCGGCGCCGTGAACCGGAAGACCCACCCCAAGATCCCCAACTACAGCATCCAGAACATCCCCCGGGACCCCGGTGACACCTGGGCGTACGAACTCGGTCTGGGATTCTCCGTTGCGGAGGATGCCACCACGTTCGCCCTGGACGTCGCTCTCCAGCCGATCTGGAGTACGACGTGGCAAGAAGCCGATAGCAGCGACGTCACGGCGTCGGGCGGCCGGCTGTCCGTGGGTGATCGATCGATCGAGAACGACTTCTTCTTCACGAACGTGCTCATGCGCAGCGGCCTCTCCCACACCTTCGACAACCTCACCTTCCAGGCCGGCGTCGAGGTCCGCTCCTACGACTACCAGCTCGAGCAGGTGAACTGGGTGGAACAGACGGTCCGGGACCAGGACGAGTCGTGGATCGAGTGGTCGCCTACCTTCGGGGCCCTCCTCTCGTTGCCAGCGCTCGATTTCCGCTACGGGCTGCGCGTCACGACGGGTACCGGTCGTCCAGGGACCGTCGCCGTATTCGCGGTCTCACCCGAGACCCTGTCCAGCGACGTCCTCCTGGCCCCCGAGGGCCCCTTGACCCTCCAGGAAGCCCGAGTCGTCACCCATCAACTCTCCGTCACGCTCCCTGTGCGGTAGATTTGAGGATGGTCGTCGCTCCACCATTCCGAGGGCCATCAGCTCCCCCTCGTGCCGGAGGTGGAGCGAGGGTGAAGTGGCGCCGGCAGCCCCCCTACGACACCCTTGACCTTGCCCCGCGGAGCGCCCCTATTACGCGGCGTCACGCTCGATACGAAGACCACAGGAGTCAGGATGTCCGACAACGCCGGCCAGATCCGGGTCGTCCTTCGCTGGATTCAGATCAAGGACAACAAGGAAGCGATGTGGGACGACGAGGGTGAGTTCCAGTTCCGCTCCAAGATCACGACGGCTGGCCAGTCCCACGAGTTGAAGTTCCCTGAGCAAGGATACTGGTCCATTTCCGACCACCCCCGGAGGAACAAGGTCGACAAGATCGACAAGGTCCTGTACGAGGGTCCCTGCGGTGACGACCTCGTGGTGGAGCTCTTCGGCACCGAACTCGACGACTTCACGCCCAACGACGAGTTGGAGGACTATCGGAGGGAGTACTCGGGCGACCCGGCATCATGGGTCGGACGGCACCAGCCCACCGACGAAGGCTCCGAAGACCCCGAGAACCTGACGGATTGGCGCGTCTGCTACGACATCGAGATGGCCTGAGGCCCGGTCCAGCCCTTACTTGACTCGCTGCAACAACGGCGTCTATTACACCGTTCATCGAAATCTTCAGAGGAAACGGAGCAAGCATGTCCGACAACGGTGGCGAGATCGAGATCATCCTCCGGTGGGTCCAGATCCTGGACAGCAAGGACCTGGACGAGGAAGGTGAGTTCCGTTTCAAGTCGAAGATCACGACGGCGGGTCAGACCCACGAATTGGCTTTTCCCGGAGGCGATGGCTACTGGGTGATCTCGGAGAACCCTGCGCGCAACATCGTCGACAAGATCGATCTGACGCTCTACCGGGGTGCCGTGGGGTCGGATCTCGTCGTGGAGGTCTCCGGCGAGGAACTCGACAAGTTCTCGCCCAACGACCACCTCGAGACGTACCGCCGGGAATTCACCGGTGACCCGTCGAGCTGGATCGGGCGCCACCAGCCCACCGATGAGGGCACGGGAGATCCGGAGAACCTCACCGACTGGCGCCTCTGCTACGACATCCTCGAGGTCTGACGGGTAGGTCCGAGACCAGTCCCGGGAGGCCAGAGCCTCCCGCTCCGTACGGCATCGCGCCCGGTTCGCCATAGAGCGGGCCGGGCGCGATTCGTTGTGGGACCTGAACGAACCTTTCGCCCGACGAGAGACTCCGGTACGTTACTTCGGTATTTGTTCGGTTTCTTCAACTGGTACGGAGACGAACGACATCATGCAGCCCGTGGCCCTCCCGACGATCCGAGGTCGAGGCGCGAGCTGGAATCCCCCCAACCGCTTCGAAAGGCTCCATGTCGATCGATCGGGCTGGCACGATCCAGACGACCCCACGCCTGAGACGATGCTCCTCGAGGACGCCACGAGAACGATCCTGGCGAAGAACGACTCACCCGACGTCGGGTTCTCCGTGGGCCTCAATCCGTACCGGGGATGCAGCCACGGGTGCTCGTATTGCTACGCCCGCCCGATGCACGAGTACTTGGGTTACTCCGCGGGCCTCGACTTCGAGACTCGCATCCTGGTCAAGCGGAAGGCACCCGACCTGCTGCGCGACGAGCTCTCTTCACGGCGGTGGACACCTCAGGTCATCGGAGTGAGTGGAGCCACCGACGCGTACCAGCCTGCGGAACGTCGCCTCCGTATCACGCGTAGATGCCTCGAGGTCCTGGCAGAGTTCAGGAACCCGGTCGCCATCGTCACCAAGAGCTACCTCGTGACCCGGGACATCGACCTCCTCCAGGAGCTGGCGCGTCATAGGGCCATTGCAGTGGTGCTTTCGGTCACGTCGCTAAGCAACGGAGTGCACCGGACCATGGAGCCCAGGGCCTCGAGCCCGGGTCGCCGACTCGGAGCCATCAAGGTGCTCGCCGAAGCGGGGATCCCCGTCGGAGTGAACGTGGCGCCGGTGGTCCCCGGCCTCACCGACCACGAGATGCCCGAGATCCTGAAGGCATCCGCCGACGCCGGAGCGACCTTCGCTTCCTACATCGTCCTCCGGCTCCCCCATGGAGTGAAGGACATATTCGCGGACTGGCTAGGCCGTCACTTCCCCGACCGGAAGGAGAAGGTCCTGAACCGGGTCCGGGAGATGCGCGGGGGAAAGCTCTACGACGGAGACTTCGCCGTCCGGGGAAGAGGCTCGGGTCCATGGGCCGATCAGCTCCGTGCCCTCTTCAAGGTGCACCGGGAGAAGTACGGCCTCACACACCCTCCCGAGTTGTCCACCGAGGGGTTTCGTGTGCCGGCACCGGAGCCGGGGCCCCAGATGGAGCTCTTCTAGAGGCCGGCTGGTCCGCTCGCAAGAGCTGGCGGGTCCGGTTCCAGGAGTCGGCTCCTCCGGGGGCTCCTCCGGATCCCGTCAGTCACGTGCCTTCCCGTGCGGAGCCTCGCCGTGCCGGCCCTCAGACGGCGACGAGGCTCGCTGCCTGACGGGCCGAACCGCTCTGCGAGAAGGTCCAGAGGAAGTTGGTGAAGCCCTCGTCGTAATCCGACAGGCCGTTCTGCCCGGTGAGCTTCATCCGTTCGTCGTAGAGCTTCTTCATGACCACGGACACCGAGCTCTCGTAGGCGCTGGGGTCGGGACGCAATTGGTGGAACTCGTCGGCCAGCTCCTGGCGAAGGCCGAGGTCGTCGACCATGTCGTGATACGCCTGGTGGTCGTCTCCGGCCAGGACCTTGAGCTGTCGGTGAAGGCGCTCCGCCAGGGCGGCCTGGACCAGTACGGGATCGCCCGACTTCATGAGGGCCATGTACGAAATGGCCTGGGCATGGAGCTCCTTCCAGTACCCCTTCCGATGGACGAATTCGTGACAGACGATGTGGGGCTCGAAGATCCCCGTGTCCCGGAAGAGGGCCACGTCGCCGGAGATGACGTCGCAGACGCCCATGGCGAAGGGGAAGACGAGCTTGGCGAGTGTGAAGTCCCGTACCTCGGAACTGGTGTGGACCCTCTGACCCGTGATGCCGGCAACGAACTCGGTGAGATGCCCGTTGACCGAAACCGCCAACTCCTTCCTGGGGATCCGGTCTTCGGTGTACATCTCTTCGAGGCGGCGACCCACCCGCTCGATGTCGTCTCTGCGGGCGGCCTCCGGCATGGACGACAGCGTCTTCACGTCGCAGCCGAACTCCGCCTGGAAGTCGATCCATCGGACGTCGCGCCGGCGTGCCCAGTCCTTGAGTGCGCTTCCGGCGTACATGCCGAGGGCCGCCGCGCTCAGGACCCTCCCGGGAAGCGTCGCCCCGAGGAGAAGCCGGGACGCCAGGGGCGCCGTGGCGATGAGGTCGGTCAGCGAGACCGGTGAGTAGGTCGCCTCGTTGGGAATTCGGATCTCTTCCATGGTCCTATACGACCCCTGCGACTCCCGAGGTTCCCCTCCGCCGCGACCCAAGCGGCCGCTCCCTCCGACCCGACGAACCCGATCACCGCGAAGTTTCGCCTTCGCAGGCGACCCCTGGTCGCTTCCTCCTCACCACCCCCGACACCGTCCCTTCCCCTTCGTCCCATCACCACCGTCACGCCAACCATATCCTCGCCTCCTCGTCATCACGCCTCGTGGTCACCATCCGCTGATACCCAGCTCCGAGGCGAGTTCTTCGGCCTCGGCACGGGCAGCTCGTTCCAGGGGTGAACGTGCCGACATCGCCAGGACGTGACGGGTCTCGAGCTGAGCGAGGTCCAGTCGGCCCGTGTCCGCATAGAGCCGGGCGAGCTGCATATGATGGTCGGGCACTTCCGGAGCGTGCTCTTCGGCGAAGGCCAGGTGTCGTTCCGCCTCCTCCCATGACGCCTGCTTGAGCGTCGCGCCACCAAGGAGGTTGGTTGCCAGCCACCGCGTCACCCCGCCCATCCGCCGGACACCGGCGTGAAGCCGACCCATCATGTACCGGGCTCGGGTGTGCTGGGGATCGAGCTTCAGAACCACCCCGAGCTCGGCGTGGAGATCGGAAGCGACCCCGACCTTCGTCCTTCCGCCTTCGACGTCGGTGCGCATCCCCAGTACGGCAGCCAAGGCGAACCGGCGCCCCACGTTGCTCTCGTTGCCCACCACCGCGTCCCGGGCGAGGCGCTCGGCCTCCACGAGCATGGCCTTGGACATGTCGTCGTCTTCATGAGCGACGGACATCTCGACGAGGATCCAGACGGTGTCCGGTACGTCGCCGACGACCCACGCCGGCTTCTCCGGGCGGACCGTCGCGCTGGTTCCCGATGCCGCGAGTCGCGCCACGTCTGCGGTTCGGGTCGTGGCGACATCCGGGACGGCGATCTCCTGGGCGCCGACGACGTCGACGGTGGCGGGCGAAGCTCCGCCGAGGACGGCCACCGCAGCGGCGGCGACGACACTCCGGCGGGGCTTCGAGCGATGCGTTCTGATCTTCGTGGTCATGTTCGATCTCCTTGGGGAAGTGCGAGTCGTGCAGCGACGGCGGCGCCGATACGAACGGCCAGGTCGCCGAGACGGGTGCCGATACTCGACCGGACGGGATCGGCCTGGGCCGACGCCGCGTCGGGCTTCCACACCCGTTCCAGGTAGGCCCCGACGAGCGCGGGATCACGCGTCATGACCACGTGCTCCTCGAGAACGTGATAGCTCATGAAGTCGAAGTTGCTGGATCCCATGACGAGGAGCTCTCCGTCGATGGTCATGGCCTTCATATGGCTCATTCCCCCGGGATAGCGGAGCACCTCGAAGCCCCCGCGAGCCGACCGTTCGAGGATGTGTCGGGCGAGGTTGGCCTTGTTGTTCTCGCCGGGCATGAGGACCCGTACGCGGACGCCACGTCGGCGGGCCCGGGCCAGGAAGTCGGTGAACGGGTGCGACAGGTAGGCGCTGACCACGTCGATGGAGTAGCGCGCCCGGTCGATGGCCTCGGTCACGGGACGGAAACCTGCTCGGTTGCCTCGGCCGTTGAGGGAGATGAGTCGGAGCGGTCCGACCTCCCGATCGAAGGCCGTGGGCCGGCCGGCCCACGAGGCGCGGAAGTCCTCGGAGGCGAGCGTGGCCAACTCCGGCGATTCGACGCGGAGCATCATGTCGTGCCAGGCGAAGTTGTGGTCGGAGAAGTTGATGCCGCCCAGGTACACGATGCGGTCGTCGAAGGCCGCCACCTTCTTGTGGCTGCGTCGAACGAGACACACCGGCGACGGGCCCAGAGGGTTGCCGAAGCGGACGCCGACGCCGTCTTCGCGGAGTCGCCCGATCCAGCGATGGGTCAGCTTGACCTCTCGTCGCAGGGCCCGATCGCTCCACGCGGGGCCGAGAATGACCCGGTCGCTGTGGTAGAGCCGACTGTAGCTGTCGACCAGCAGTCGCCGGTCCTCGGCCTCGGCGTCTCGAAGGGCCCGGGCCAAGCGTGTACCCACACGGTCCCCTTCGAACGAGAAGGTCTGGATGTAGGCCGAATCGCGGGCATCGGAGAGGTCGACGCTCATGCGGTCCCAGAACTCCTCCGCGCCCACCAGCAGTTCGATCTTCATGACGTCACCCCCCCATCACGCTGGGAAGGACACCGGCGAACATCTCCAGGGCCTCCGAGCCCACCCGATGACCGAGCCACGCCAGAATGGCGAAGCGAGCCAAACGTCCGAGGGAGCCGCTGGCCAGGAAACTCGCCGGCTTCACGCCGAGGGCACCGGCGGCCAGGCTCACCCCGTAGAAGGGCGGGACGCCCGTCGCCGCGCTGGCAAAGACGAGAGACGAAACGGCTCCCTCACGCTCCTCGAGAGGCCGTGTGGCGCGATCCAGCGCCCGCCGGGCCTTCGCCGGCAGCCGGCGGGGAGCCCATCGCGCCACGGCGAAGAGCGAGAACTTCGTGCTCATCTGCCCCAGCGTCGACGCGACGGCGACGAGGGGCACACCCACCGCCGGCAAAGCCGCAGCGGCCGTCACGACCAGCAGCTCGGCGTTGATGATGGGCAGGATCCCACTCACCGCCGTCGCCAGCAAGAGTCCACCGAGTATGTCCAACATCCGGTTCCTCCAGTCCATTGGAAGTCGCGGAGTCGGCTATCCGTCTCCGCACGATGGAAGGGTACCGGCGGCCTACGTAATCCTCCGTCGGCCGACGTACGTACTCGCTTTGTAACGATCCTCGGGGCGTTTGTAACAGTCGATGTCGGTTGCGGCCGGGCCGGAATGGCCGGGTAGCCGGATGGAGGCCCATCTCGCTACCCTGGCGGGGCGCGTCGCCATTCGCGGTGGGTGCGCCGCCCGCCCAACCCCCAAGGAGTTTGCAGTGAACCTCCCCATGATCTCGAAGAACCGCGTGAAGGTCGCGACCTGGAGCGAACTCGAAGACCGCTCCCCCGCGTATGCGCTCGTCGCGAACGTGGACCTCGTGGTCGTTCGATACGACGACCGGATCTCCGTGATGTACGGCCGCTGCCACCATCGGGGGGCCCTGCTGGCCGATGGCCACATCGAAGGGCAGAACCTCATCTGCGGCGTCCACGGGTGGGATTACCGATACGACACCGGCGTGAGCGAATACAACAACGACGAGGCCCTCCACGCCTTCGTTGCCGAGATCGACACCGAAGCCGACGCCGTTTGGGTCGACGAATCGGAGGTTGCGACCTTCGCCGAGGAGAATCCTCAGCCCTTCGACCGCGACGCCTATCTGGGGACCTACCAGGATGTCCACGGGACGGAGGAGGAGCCGTACAACGGCTACATCCAGTCTCTCGCCAGGGATGGCCTGAGCCGGACCGGCCACCATGGTCCGGTCTCGGCGATGGGCGTTCCCCTGGTGGAGTTACCGAGGTGGAGCGACATCCAGGTCCTCACGGCGCAACTGTCCACCCGGCCTCTCGCTGACGACGCGGATGTCGACACCGAGCTCGTCGTCGGGCCGGGGGCCGAGAAGCCTCTCCGTCTGGCGATCCCCCTCTTCGTAAGCGACATGAGTTTCGGCGCCCTGTCCCAGGAAGCGAAGATCGCGCTCTCCCGGGGAGCCGAGATGGCGGGCACGGGAATCTGTTCAGGCGAAGGCGGGATGCTGCCGGAAGAGCAGGAAGAGAACAGCCGGTACTTCTACGAACTCGCCTCGGCCCGCTTCGGATGGAGCGTGGACAAGGCAGCGCGTTGCCAGGCCTTCCACTTCAAGGGCGGCCAGGGGGCCAAGACCGGAACCGGTGGACACCTGCCGGGAGAGAAGGTCGTCGGGAAGATCGCGGAGGTCCGGGGTCTCGAGCCGGGCACCCCGGCGGTCAGTCCGCCGACGTTCCCCGATCTGGTGACCTCCGCCGACTTCCGGGAGGTCGCCGATGCCGTTCGCGACGCCTCCGGCGGAATCCCCATCGGCTTCAAGCTCTCGGCACAGCACATCGAGCGTGACCTGGACTTCGCCATGGAAGTGGGGTGCGACTACATCATCCTGGACGGGAGGGGTGGAGCCACCGGCGCCGCGCCCGACGTATTCAAGGAGAACATCTCCGTTCCCACCATGGCCGCCCTCGCCCGGGCCCGTCTACACCTGGACTCCCTGGACGCCACCGATGTGACGCTCATCATCACCGGCGGCCTGAGAACCGAAGCCGACTTCGTGAAGGCGATGGCCCTCGGTGCCGACGGCGTGGCCGTGGCCAACTCGGCCTTGCAGGCCATCGGTTGCCTCGGCATGCGCGCCTGCCACACCAACAACTGCCCCGTGGGGATCGCGACGCAGAAGAACCACCTCCGCCAACGGCTCATCGTCGAAGAATCGGCCAAGCGGCTGGACCGCTGGTTCGGCGCCACGGCGGAGCTCATGAAGGTCCTCGCTCGGGCCTGCGGACACCCGAGGCTCGCAGACTTCAACCGCGACGATCTGACGACATGGAAGAAGGAGGTCGCCGACCTCACCGGTGTACGCTACGCCGGCGTCGGCGGGTAGCGACCGAAGGGACCGTGGCGGGTAGAGAGCTCGACGGATAGCGCGACGGCCTCTAGCCCCTGATCTGCCCCTGGCCCACTACGACGAACTTGCGGGTGGTGAGTTCGTTTGCACCCATGGGGCCGTAGGCATGGAGTTTCGATGTCGAGATCCCGATCTCGGCTCCCAGGCCCAACTCGCCACCGTCCGCAAACCGTGTACTGGCGTTCACCACCACCGTGGAAGACTGGATGGCGCTGACAAAGGCGTCGATGCTCTCGGGGTCGTCGCTGACGATGGCCTCGGTGTGGTTGGACCCGTGCCGGGCGATGTGGTCGATGGCCCCCTCCAGATTTGCTACGACGCGGACCGCCAGGATCAGGTCGAGGTACTCGGCGTCCCAGTCCTCCTCCGTGGCCGGCGTCACCGGTAGATCCCCGAGAATGTCCCGGGTTCGCGGGCACCCTCGTAGCTCGACGCCATCGGCGACCAGGCGCGCGGCTACAGCCGGGAGGAGACGCTCGGCAGCTCCCTCCACGACGAGCAGCGTTTCGGCGGCGTTGCACACGCCAGGCCGTTGGACCTTGGCGTTGTGGACGATCTCCACGGCTCGATCGAGGGGCGCCGTGCTGTCGAGCACGACATGACAGACGCCCTTGTAGTGCTGGAGCACAGGAATACGGCTCTTCTCGGTGACGGCGCGGATGAGGCCTTCGCCGCCCCTGGGGATGACGAGGTCGATCCACTCCTCCTGCTTCAAGAGGACGTCGATGGCCGACCGGTCGGTCACTCCGATGAGTTGGACGGACTCGGTTGGCAGGGTCGATGCGGCGAGTCCCCTCCGGAGGGCCTCGGCGATGGCTCTGTTGGAGTGGATGGCTTCGGAACCGCCGCGGAGGACGACAGCGTTGCCCGCCTTGAGACAAAGGACGGCGGCGTCGGCGGTGACGTTCGGACGACTCTCGTAGATCATGGCCACGACCCCGAGGGGGATCCGCATCCGACCCACCCGCAGCCCGTTGGGCCGGGTCTGTTCGTCTTCGATTCCTCCCAGGGGGTCGGGCTGTTCGGCCACCTCCCGAATGGCGGCGGCCAGCTTGGCCACACCCGGCGCATCGAGCTCCAGCCGATTCCGCATGGCGCCGGTGATGCCGGCTTCGTCGGCTGCCCCCAGATCCATGGCGTTGGCGACGACGATGTCGGGCGAGGCGGCGTCGACGGCGTCGGCCATGGCGTGAAGCGCCCGGCGTCGTTCGTCGGCGGTGGATCGCGCCAGAGCCAGCGCCGCCCCACGAGCCGCCCGGGCCATGGTGACGATGGTCCCCGTTACGTCGATCTCGGTCATGGTGCCCATGATGCTCCTACTCCTCTTCTCCGACCAGCACCATACGGTCTGGCCTCATGACGACATGGCTATGGTCCGAGCCCAACCGATTCTTCACCTCCAGGGTGTGGAGTCCGCGGATACGCTCCACGTCGCGGTCGTCGAAGCGCACGATGCCCCTCGCCCGTTCGACTCCCCGATCGTCGACGACGGAGACCAGATCTCCCCGTCTGAAACGGCCCTGAACCCCCACGACGCCACTCGGCAGGAGAGAGGCGCGACGCCGGATGGCACGCACGGCTCCATCGTCGACGACGAGGGATCCGGTGAGTCCCTTCTGAACCGCCATCCAATGACGACGTGCGGACAGGGGCTCGTCCTCTGCCAGGACCAACGTCCCGGCGGGCTCCCCTCGGGCGACAGTCCGGAGCACGACATCGTCGAGACCCGAGGCGATGACGGTCGGGATGCCGTAGCGCCCTGCACGCTCGGCGGCCTCGAGCTTCGTCACCATTCCACCCGTGGACTCCTTCGCCTTCTTGGCGAAGCAGAGTCGACGTAGCTCCTCGGCACTCTCAGCTCTCTCGACCACCTTCGCCTGGGGGTCGACGGCCGGATCGGCGCTGAGGACACCCGGGACGTCGGAAAGGAGAGCGAGCAGGTCCGCATCCACCAACGCGGCGGCGGAGGCCGCCAGGTTGTCGTTGTCGCCGACGACGATCTCTTCGACGCTGACGGTGTCGTTCTCGTTCACGATGGGCACCACACCCGCGTCCAGAAGGGCGCCGAGCGCGCGTCGGGCGGCGACGTACCGCTTCCGATCGGTCAGACAGTCGTTGGTGAGCAGGACTTGAGCCACGGCAAGCCCGACATCCTCGAAGGCGTCGGCCCACATGGACATGAGACGGCTCTGGCCGATGGCCGCCGCCGCCTGACGCTCGGCGACGGTTTTCGGGGGCTCGCTGAGGCCCAACACCGGGAATCCCGCCGCTACGGCGCCACTGCTGACCACCACGACCTGAACACCCTCTGCCGAGGCCACGGCCCGGGCGATGGCCCCCATCCTGTCCGGGTCCAGACGGGCGGTACCGCCGGTGAGCAGCCGGCTGCCGAACTTCAGGACCACACGTCGTGGCCGCGCGGGCCTCGCCGTCGTCGGGCCCGTGCCGTTCTGGCCAGGGGAAACGCCGCTGAATGTGTATTTATGCATAGAATATGAATAACCAATGGAGATGCCGGGGGCCACCCCATCAGAACCCTCGCTTCCCGGCGCCGGCCCATGCAGATTCGGGCGTCCCCCGCCCCGAACCCCATCGTCGTCGTCTTGACTCCTTCTCTCGTCGTCCTCGCCGCAGGCCTGTCCACCCGGTACGGTCGGCTCAAGCAGCTCGATCCTCTGGGCCCGGGGGGAGAGGCGATCATGGACTTCAACGTCTTCGACGCGGCCCGGGCCGGCTTCGGGTCGGTGACGTACGTCGTCCGGCGCGAAATCCTCGAAGATGTTCGCCGGCACGTGGATCGGGTCATCGGATCGACGTTCCCGACCCACTTCGTCTGTCAGGAGCTCGACCTCCTGCCTGAGGGCTTCCGGGCGCCGCCGGAGCGGGTGAAGCCGTGGGGCACCGCCCACGCCGTCCTGTGTGCGGCCACCCAGGTGGAGGCCCCCTTCGGCGTGTGCAACGCAGACGACCTCTACGGGCCGGGAGCCTTCCAGCAACTCCACGACTTCCTCTCATTGGATCCCGTCCCCACGGAGGCGGCGCTGGTGGCCTACAACCTGGAAACCACGTTGTCGGGTGCCGGCGGCGTGGCCCGGGGCGTCTGCGTCCTGGGTAAGCACGACCACCTGGAGCGCGTAACCGAGGTGCAGAACATCCAGAAGAACGACGGATGGATCACCGGCCGCACCACCGACGGGGCGCCGGTGGAGCTCTCCGGCCAGGAAATGGTGTCCATGAATCTCTGGGGCTTCACGCGGCCGGTCATCGATCTGCTGCAACGCCAGTTCCGGCGGTTTCTGGAGTATTGGGGGGCGGATACGCAGGCCGAGTGCTTCCTCTCGACGACGGTGAACGCCCAGATCCAGCTCGGTGCGACACGGGTGAAAGTGTTGGGCGCTCCGGACAACTGGTTCGGCGTCACCCACGCCGCCGACCGGGATCGCTCGCAGGTGATCCTGAGAGAACGGGTCGCCTCCGGCGCGTACCCGGAACGTCTCGCCGACACCCTCGCCCGGATGCCGGAACCGTGATGCCCACTCCCACGTCGACAGGTACGGTTCCATGCAGCTGACGTCCCTCGACTGGACGGTCATGGCCGTCTACGCCGTCCTCGCCGTCGGGACGGGCCTGTACTTCGCCCGACGAGCGGGCTCGGAGACGGGCGAGTTCTTCCTGGGTGGCCGCTCCATGCCATGGTGGCTCCTCGGCACGTCCATGGTCGCCACCACCTTCTCCACCGATACGCCCAACCTCGTCACCGACCTGGTTCGGACGGGCGGCGTGAGCCAGAACTGGCTGTGGTGGGCTTTCGTCATAACCGGCATGTGCACGGTCTTCTTCTACGCGAAGCTGTGGCGCCGCTCGGGGATCATGACGGACATCGGCTTCTACGAGATGCGCTATTCCGGCAAGCCGGCGGCCTTCCTCCGGGGGTTCCGGGCCATCTATCTCGGCGTCTTCTTCAACTGCATGATCATGGCGACGGTGACGCTGGCCGCCATCAAGATCGGCGGCGTCCTTTTGGGCGCCTCGAAGTACGAGGTGGTGCTCATCGCCGGCACGGTCACGGCCCTCTATTCGGCGACGTCGGGACTCTGGGGCGTCGTCGTCACCGACCTCCTCCTCTTCGTCGTAGCCATGGTCGGGTCTCTTGCGGCGGCATGGTATGCGCTGGCCCAGCCCGAGGTCGGTGGCATGGTCGGCCTCTTCACCCATCCCCAGGTCGAGGGCAAGCTGGGGCTACTTCCGGACTTCTCCGACTGGAGGACGGCGACCACGGTCTTCATCATCCCCATCGCTGTCCAATGGTGGAGTACGTGGTATCCCGGGGCCGAGCCCGGCGGCGGAGGGTATGTCGCTCAGCGCATGCTCGCCGCGAAGGACGAGAGCCACGCCATGAAGGCCACGCTCTGGTTCAACGTCGCCCACTACGCGCTGCGCCCCTGGCCGTGGATCATCGTCGCCCTGGCGTCGCTCATCGTGTATCCGACGCTGGACTCCATCCAGGCGGCCTTCCCCACCGTGGATCCGTCCATCGTCCGACACGACCTGGCGTATCCCGCCATGCTCGTCTTCCTCCCATCGGGGCTCCTCGGTCTGGTGGTGGCGTCGCTGGCCGCGGCCTACATGTCCACCATCAGCACCCACCTGAACTGGGGCGCGTCGTACATCGTCGACGATGTCTACCGGCGCTTCGTCGCCCCAGACCAGGACGAAGCGGTCTACGTCCGCGTCGGGCGTATCGCCACCGTCGCCCTCATCGTGGCCGCCAGCGCCGTGGCGCTCTGGCTGGAGAACGCCATGCAGGCGTTCCAGATCCTGCTCCAGATCGGGGCCGGGACGGGACTCGTCTTCCTCCTCCGGTGGTTCTGGTGGCGGATCAACGCCTGGAGTGAGCTGGCAGCCATGGTCATCTCCTTCGTGGTGGCGCTGTACTTCCAGCTCGTCCATCCCCTCACGGGCCTCCCCCCCATCGACCCGTCCATCCAACTGGTCCTGGGTGTTCTCGTGACCACGGCCGGCTGGGTCACGGTGACCTACATGACGCCGCCGGCCTCGGACGAAACCCTCATCGCCTTCCATGAGCGGATTCGGCCCATGGGCTCGGGGTGGGAAGGCGCCGGCCTGGGGCTCAGCGGCTCCGAGTCGGGAGACAACCCCTCGGCGGCCTTTCTCGCCTGGTTCCTGGGGTGTCTGGTGGTGTACGGGGCCATCCTGGGCACCGGCTACCTGCTCTACGGGGACACGATGTTGGCCGTGCTCTGCCTCGGTGCCGGTGTGGCCGCCGCGGTGGGTTTGCTCAAGACGCTCCCACGGGTCGGGTTGACCTAGGAGCCTGTCCGAGTAACGAGGTGGGGCCGCGCCACCCAAGGGGTACCCGGGGCCTGCGCGTGTCAGACAAGGAAGAGCGACGAGGGCGATGCGGTAGCATCGGTGAGAAGCTCTGACGCCGAATGACGCCGCGGGCACCGCCCGAAGGGTGGTCTTCGGGTTGGGGCTCGCCCCATTACTCGGACAGGCTCCTAGCCCGAGGCGGGCCAACGTAGGCGCCCGCGGGAAGGTCGGTCGGAGGGGCCTCCGAAGGCCGATTCCGCGGGAAGGTGGGTCAAAAGATCCGGGTGAAGCTCGCGCCCTGGGAAGGGACGGCGACGAAGAGCCGGTCGTCGATCCGGTCGGCCATCCGCCGACGCTCGTAGTACTCGGCCACCAGCGTCTCCAGCACGCCGCCCACCGTCCATCGATCGGCCAACGCGACCACGCAGCCGCCGAACCCCGCCCCCGTGAGGCGCGCGCCCGCCGCTCCCCCCTCACGGGCCACGGCAACCAGCTCGTCGAGCTCCACGGAACTCACGTGGAAGTCCGTACGAAGGGAGGCGTGGGACGCGTCCATGAGGGCGCCGAAACCGGTGACGTCGGCGGCGTACATGCGATCCACGGCCTTCTCGACTCTCGCTGCCTCGGTGACGACATGTCGGAAGCGCCGCAGGAGGTTGCCCTCGAGGACGCCCTCCGCGGCCTCCACCAGAGTCTGAGCATCCACCGCTGCAACGAGCCCCGGGTAGGAGGTGTGCAGCTTCTCCGTGATGTTCGCCGTCGCGACGTGGCCAGCGACCTCCCGGAGAGCCTCCGAGCACTCCTTCCGACGGAGGTTGTAGGCGGTCATGGCCGCCTTCGACTTCTCCGCCCGCTTGCCCGTATCGGCAACGATGAAGCACCAGTCGTCGGGGACGTTGACGTGCCTCAGCCTCAGGGGCGAGAAGGTGATCTTCGCAGCGTGCCGGTTGCGAGCCCCCAGGGATATGGCCTGATCCATTCCACCTCCCTGGGTGCCGACGTACCGCTCGGCGTCGGCCATGACCTCGGCGAAGCTCCGGGCCTCGGTCCCCACCTCGTTGATGTGGGCCAACGCGAGGCCGACAGCGTTCACCACCGCCGACGACGAGGAAAGCCCGGACGCCACGGGCAGATCTGATTGGAGCACGCCCTCGAAGCCCCGCCAGATGGCGAACCGCCGGGCGAGCTCGCTGGCAGGGGCCTTCACATAATTGCCCCATGAGCCCTGGACGTAGGGTGGGATGGCGGGCTCGATCTCGAACTCCACCGTCGGAAAGGAATCGATGGTGTTGTGGAGGATGACCATCCCGTCGTCCCGGGGCCGCAAGGCGATGCTCACCTCGCGGTGAAGCGCCATGGGAAAGACCGGCAGGTCGTTGTAGTCCGTGTGCTCCCCGATGAGGTTCACCCGGCCCGGCGCTCGGGAGAGGTGAGTGGGGTTGCCGCCCACTCTCTCATCGAAGGCGGCGAGGATGGCGTCGGAGACGGAGGGTGCGGAGGCGGTCACGGAGCTACCGGTCGGTGGTCCCCACCTCTGCGCCGAGGAACTCCAGTCGGGGCCATTCGGCCCACCGCCCTCTGGTGAAGTCGGGCACGTCGACGGGGCGCGACCGATTCTCCACTGACCACTCGGTGAGGGGACAGATGACCGACAACATGGCCGCGTCGTACACGTTCATGTCGGTGGGCTTGCCCTCCCTGAGGGCCTTGATGAGCTGATAGTCCTCGATGTAATCCATACCCCCGTGGCCGGCGCCCGCCGACTCCTCTTCCAGCTGATGCCAGATGGGGTGGTCGTACTCTTCTCGCCACTCGGTCCAATCGTCCCATCGGTGGTCGGCACTCATCCCTTCCACATGGACCCGGTTCGGGTAGCCCTGAAAGAGGCCACCCGTGCCCTGGACCATGTGGATCCGGGAATAGGGCCGCGGGAGGTTGGTGTCGTGGCTGACGAAGATGGTCCGGCCGCGAACGGTCTTGACCATGGTGGTGTTGACGTCGCCCTGCACGTAACGCTCCGATCGCTTCAGGTGACCTTCCGGGTAGTGCTCCCGGGCCCACAACTCCAGCCCTCGCGCGGGGGTGCTCATCGACACCAGGTAGTCGAGCTGGTCGCCGCGGTTGATGTCCATGACGTTGGCCACCGGACCGAGACCGTGGGTGGGGTAGAAGTTGCCTCGGCGATGGAGGGCGTGGGCACGCCGCCACAGGCCCTCGTGGTCGTCTTCGAACTTGATGGCGCGGAGATCGTGGAGGTAGCCGCACTCGGCGTGGAGGATCTCACCGAAGAGACCCTGTCGCGCCATGTTGAAGACCATCATCTCCGGACGGTCGTAATTGCAGTTTTCCATCATCACGCAGTGCTTCTGGTGCCGCTCCGCCGCTTCCACCAGCGCCCAGCAGTCCTCCACGGTGTAGGCCGCCGGGACCTCCGTGGCCGCGTGCTTGCCGTTCTCCATGGCCGCCAGGCACACGGGAACGTGCCACTCCCACGGAGTCGCGGTGAAGATCAGATCGAGGTCTTCCTCCTCGCACATCCGGACGAAGTCGGTCTGGCCTCGGGTGTATAGGGCTGGCCTCGGCCGTCCGTCGGCCTCCACCCACCCCGCGACTTCCTCGGCCCGCGGCACGTCAATGTCACCGACGGCTACGATCTCGACGCCCTCGATGCGAAGGAAGTTCCGGACGTGTGCGCCTCCCTGGAGGCCGACGCCCACGAATCCCATACGGACCACGTCCATGGGCTCGGCGGCGAAGGGCCGCTCCGGGGCGGGGCCGAGGGACGGATGCTCCTGCAGCGCATCGATCTCCTGGGCGGTGAGACCCGACAGACCGCCGCCGACGCCGAGGCCGAGGCCCGCGGCTCCCAATTTCAGAAGATCGCGACGATGGATGTTGGGGGGATCGTTCGGCATGACGGCTCCGTGCGTGAGCGGCGAGGAGCTAAGCTGAGTCGCCGAAGGTCATCTCTCAAGGGACCGACTGCTGACGAGCCGCTCTCTCCAGGACCGCGGGGACCAGGACACGGATGCCGTCCCAGGTCCGGCCCTGGGGGATGCCCACCCGCTCCGCCACGGCTCGACCACGGATGAACCCTAGGACGCTGCGAGCCACCTGCGGTGAATCGAGACTGGCCATCCGGAGGTCGGCTCCCTGCCAGCGATACGATTCGACGAGGTCCCCGCCGGCCTCGGCCACGAGCTTGCGTGCATCCGTCGGACTCAAGCCCGTCTCATCGCTCACCGCGTCCGCAAGCTCGTCGAGCCGCTCCGATAGCACCTTCTCCAGAAGATCCATCGTCTCTCCACGCACAGGCGCGACTTCGCAAAGCGTCCCCCCGGACGCCCGAACCCGCCGCGTTTGGTGTGGCCCTGGAGGGGTGCAAGGTCCAGGCCACCCGTCCGAACTCGTTGGCGCACAAGGGGAACATATGTTTGTCGTCCGTGACCATCCACCTTGTCTTTCCGGGTCGGGGATTGGAAGTTGCCAATGCCCGGAGCGACCCTCGTGGCTGAAAGCCCGGGTGGGTACCCCTCCTCAAGGAGTCAGCCGTGGTCCTCGACGACTCGGTCATGGCAAGGAACGATGCCCTGCGCGAGATGATGCGCTTCGCGCGCGCCATCGTCGCCGACGGTTCCGTCTCCGACGACGAAGCCAAAGCGCTCCGCGCGTGGATCGAAGCGAACCCCCACGTCCGGGGGCTCCCCGCCGTGGACGACATCCTGGGGATCCTGACCAACGCCTTGGACGACGGCACGCTGACCGAAGCCGAGCGGGAAGAACTGGGCTCGCTGCTCGAACGCTTCGGGGGCTGACCTAGCGAGGCTCCGGGGACCTCGCGACGGGCTTCAGTCGTCGAGGAGCTTCGGCGGCTCCTTGGTGTCCTTCACGCCGAGAGCCACTCCGGTTCCCACTCCGGCACCCACGGCGATGGCCGCCCCTGCGCCGACGAAAGGGAGCAGCGCAACGACGGGCGCCATGATCACGGTGGTGCCGACCCCGGCCCAGACCCCGAGCATGGGCTTCTCCACCAGGGACGTGTACCGCAGCTTCTGGCCCACGAAATCCCGGGACTTGATATGGCCGTAGACGCCAACGGCCCCGGCGGCGATGAGCTCGATCATGTTCTATCCTCCAAGACGCTGCAGTAGCCTTCATTCATCGTGGTGTCGGGCCCCTGCAAAGTAGAGGCCCCGTCCCCATGACACTACGAGTCCAACGGGGATACGGTTCCGATCGACGCCCGAAACCCCGTCAGGGCCACGCCTGAACGACCTCGTCGGGGCGGTCGTGCATGGGCACACCCACGGAGCGGAAGAGGGCGACGGCGTGGTCCGGGACGTCTTCGATGATCATTTCGAGCCCCGCCCGCTCCGCGTGCTCCAGCGTCTCGTGGAAGACGTAGGCACCGGTGAGGTCGATCCGTCCCAGCCCGGTACATCGGATGATCACCCTCTTCACGTCGGGCTCGTCCGCAAGCCGATCGAAAAGAAGGTCCTCCATGGCGGGAGCCGAAGCGAACCAGAGCACCCCACTGGGCTCGACGATGAGTGTGTCACCCTCGCGCTCGGCGGTCACATGAGGGGTGAGTTCTCTCCAGAGGTGCACGGCCGCCGACATGGCGATGCCGAGCAGCACCGCGCGGTCGACGTGTGGAGACAGGGCCAGCGTCGCGGCGAACGTCGTCCACCCGATGAGGGCCTGGGGCCTCGAGAGGGTCCATAGCCTCGCCACCTCCCGAGGCTTGATGACTTTCCAGATGGCGGCGATGACGATACCGGAGAGCACGGCGCGCGGCAGGCCGCTCATCACCGGAGCCACCGGCAGAAAGCAGACCACCGTCACACCCGTGATGAGGCCGCTCCACCGGCTCCGGGCGCCGGCCATCCGGTTCACGCTCGTCCGGGAGAGCGATCCACCTACGGGCAGCCCCCCGCTGAATGCTGCCACGATGTTCGCCAGTCCCTTGCTCTTGAACTCCTTGTCGGCGTCCCAGTGCTGGCGCTCCTCCGACGCGAACACCCGGGAAATGGAGACGCCCTCAGCGAAGCCGATGATCGAGATGACCACACCCGGGATGATGAGCGACGGCAGCCGCGACCAGGGAAGGTCGAGGGTGAAGGGTGGAAGCCCGGACGGCACACTCCCGACCGTGGCGCCGTCGTAGCCGGTGACCGCGGAGAAGATGAGCCCGAAGCCAGCAGCGATGAGGACGCCCGGTACCAGCGGATGGATGCTCGCCGCCCCCATGACGGTTGCCACGGTGAAGACCGACAGGCCCACCGCCGCCCACTGCCAGCTTTCGGGATGGGTCACCGCGAACCAGGCCCGTTGAAGGACGCCCTCGTCCACCGGCGCGGGGCTCCCCAGGGCTCCCGGCAGCTGAGAGGCGAGGATGAGGATGGCAGCCGCCGAGAGGAAGCCGGTCATCATGGAATGGGACATGAAATAGACGACCCACCCCGCCTTGAGCATGCCCACCAGTACCCGGGAGATGCCGACCACCAGGGCCAGGAGAGCCGCCAGGGCCGCGTACTCGGCGGTCCCCACGGGAGCCAGGGGCACGAGGGCGCCGAAGGTGAGGAGGCCGGTGAGCGCGACGGGACCTGTTTGTAGGTAGGGTGACGACGCCAGAAAGGCCGCAGCGATGAGCGGGAACGTCGCGGCGTAGAGGCCGTGGTGAGGCGGAAGGCCGGCGAGCTCTGCGTAGGCCATGGACTGGGGCACCAGGATGAGGGCCACGCTCACGCCGGCCAGGACATCGGAGCGCGCGATCCTCCCCGGCGGATGGACCTTCACGGGGACACCCCCTCCCTGGCCGACTCCTCCACACCCAGTTCCCCGAGGAGGTGAGCCGTGTCCTGCGCGCGTCGGGCGAAGAACGCCGCGGTCTCCCCCAGCCACGTCGTTCGCTCCACGTGCAGGGCGCCCTGGCGAACGACTTCAGCGGCGAGGGCCTGGAGGACCGCGGGAGCGTCCTGGGCGAGGAGGTGTTCCAGGGCGTACCGGCGTTCCCCCGCCCTGAGGCCCACATCGCAGGCCGAAGCGATGCCTGCCACATCGGCGCGGGTCAGCACGAAACCCGATCGCACGGGTGCCAGGAGTCCGGCGACGAAGTCCGCGGCCCCCTCCTCACGGGGGTCGGGAAGCCCGGGCGCCAGTCGCAGATGCAGAGGCAAGACGTCCGGTAGACCGCCGTTCGAGGTGGCCGTCTTCACCTCGTCGCGGAGTACGCCCAGGAGGATCTGCGCCCACCGGGAATACGTGCCACCGGTCAGGTCACGGACCCGCCCCAGGAACGGGAAGACCCACGGCGCCAGGTGCTCGTACAGGAGGGCGGCGCGGCTCTCCCCGATGAGCCGGCGGTGGGCTTCGGCGCCTTCCGGCGGATCGCCACCGACCGCAGGGGCCGGGCCGACTCGTGGCCCCGTCAACGTCGCCGCCTCCGCTTCGGCGAGCGTCGCGTACAGCCCCAGGAGCGCCGCAAGGTGGTCGGGTTCGGCGGGCGGCTCGTAACCCAGCGCTCGCCAGAAGCCGGCGACCCGCGCCCGGGCCTCCCCTCCCATCATCCCCTCCGGGCCGAGATGAACCGATGCGTAGGGGTAGAGCTGGAAGAGGAAAAGGTCCGAATACTCGGTGGCGGTGGGCGGCCGTCCGAGGTCCAACGACTCTACGATTCGAGGATGTTCTGCGGTGGGCGGCTCGGCGAGGACCGCGAGCCCGCGGATCAGCTCCGCGGGTGGGGGCCGGGGCACAGGCCGGTCAAACACCGGCCCCTTTGGCTTCGGGCAGATCGTATGCCTGCCGTTCCGGACGCACGGGGCGAAGCATCCAGTACGGTCGGCGGGTACCGTCCGGTGAATGCAGATGAGCCGGGCGGGTCATCTCCAACCACTTCTCGTAGACGGCTCTCGACTTGGCCGTATCCACCGTGACGTCGCCATAGGCGTCGCCGGGTTCGGCTCGTCGGATCCTCACCGCCTGGTGCCAGCAGTGCATTCCCGACACCGGGTCGGGGTGGACCGGGAAGGTCAGATTCTGGTGCACGCCGACGTCGGTCCACCAGACCCGCATGGTGTCGGGGTCGGAGGACTCGAAGGGGCCCGTTCCATCCACCCGGTCGAGACTCCAGTCGGTGCCTTCCTGGTCCAGGGTGACCGTCATCATCCCGATCCGTTGGCCCTCGTGCCCCACCGGCTTCCAACGGCCCATGTGATGGCTGCAGGCCACGACGCCCGGGCGGATCCCCTCGGTGATCCACGCCTTGACGACGTAGTGGCCGATCTCGGTTTCGACCCTCACCAGGTCACCGGTCTTCTCGATGCCGATACGCTCGGCATCCAACGGGTGGACCCAGAGAGGATTGGTGTGAGCGATTTCGTCGAGCCACTTGGCGTTGGCGCTCCGGGTATGGATCTGGACCGGTACCCGGAAGGTGCTGATGAGGGGAATTTGGCCGCGTTCGAGCTTCTCCGGGTGAATGTGGCTCTTCACGTACGTCGGGATGGCGAGCTCCGGCCAACCCCAGTCGCGGAGCGTCCGGGACCAGAACTCGAGCTTCCCGGTGGGCGTAGGCCACCCCTTCAGGATCTCTCCGTCCACCCGCACCCCGACACGGCGACGGCCCTCGGCGTCGGCATCGATCTTCGTGCCTCCGGGAGCCTTCGGGCTCGGAGGCACAGGCGCACGGGTGTAGACCCGACCGGCCTCGTCGACGCGGACGTCCTCAAGCTCGCTGTCGGGTACGGGCTTCTCGTAGACCTTGCCGACCTTGCTGGCCACCTCGAACGCGCCGTAGCGGCGCATGTACTCGAGCGGACTCATGCCCTCGGCCGCCGCGGCTTCGGGGAGGCCGGGCACCGAGTTCTCGAACATCCACCCGTAGTACTCGTCGACGGTCATCTTCTCGCCCGGGCGCTCCACGGACTCGAAGTGCTCGCGGATGCCCAGAGAGCCATCGGGGTCGATGCGCCACGTGAGTTCGATCCAGAACTCGTTCTCCTCCCAGACCTCGCCGGGATTCACCTCCCGGGTGTCGGTGACCTTCTCACCCATCCGCTCCCGGGCGGTGCGAAGCACCGGCTGACGGAAGCCGATCCACTGGCCGTCGTACTGCTCGTAGGACGTGATGTCGTGACGCTCGGAGCCGTGGCCCATGGGCAGGACGTAGTCGGCGAAGTATGCCGTCTCGTTCCATGTCGGCGTCATCGCGATGTGCTGACCGATGCGCCGGGGATCGGTGAGCATCTCGACCCACGAGAAGCCGTCGGGGTTCGTCCACACCGGGTTGTAGACCCGGGTGAAATACACGTCCACGAAGGCGTCCTGGTCTGCCATGAGGTGGGGCATGAGGAACGACATCTCCATGAGACCCAGCGGGTATTCACGGGGCCACAGGACGTCGTTCCATTTCCGGGGATGCTGATGCGGTAGTCGGGGCGGTCGGGGTGAGAACTTGTTCCACGAGTTGGGGAAGGTCCCGCCTTCGGTGGCCAACGCGCCGAGGAGGGCGTTGAGGAGCGTCATCGTCCGGGCCACCTGCCACCCGCCCAGATTCCCCGATCCGGCGCTCCGCCAGTTGTGCGTCGCGAGTCGCGTCCCCGCCGTGGAGATCGTCTCGGCCACGGCCCTCAACGTGCCTTCGTCGATTCCCGACTCGGCGGCGGCGTACGCGAAGGTGTACTCGGCGTAGGTCTTCTCCAGCACCGCCTCGAAGCGCTCGAAAGAGGCTTCGGCCTCCCCGTGGACCTCGCCCATGAACTCCTGCCAGTTCCACCAACGCCGGACGAAGTCACGGTCGTAGCGCCGCTCCCTGATGAGCCAGCCGGCCACGGCCAGGAAGATGGCCGGTTCCGAGCCGGGATACGGCGACAGCCAGTGGTCGGCGTGGGTGGCGGTGTTGGAGAGGCGCGTGTCGAGGACGATGAGTTTGGCGCCGTTCTTCTTTCCCTCGATGATCCGCTGGGCGTGAGGGTTGAAGTAGTGGCCGGTCTCGAGGTGGCTGCTCACCAGCACGATGACCTTGGCATTGGCGTGGTCCGGACTCGGCCGGTCCATCCCCATCCACCAGTGGTAGCCCGCTCTCGCTCCGCTGGAGCACACGTTGGTGTGGGAGTTGTGTCCGTCGACGCCCCACGCCGCCAGCATGCGCGTGGTGAAGCCGGCCTCTCCGGGTCGCCCGACGTGGTACATGACCTGGTCGTGGCGCTCCTCCTGGAGGCAGACGCGGATGCGACCGGCGATGTCGTCGAGGGCCTCGTCCCAACTCACCCGCTCCCACTTCCCCTCCCCGCGTGCGCCGGCCCGGCGGAGGGGATAGAGGATCCGGTCGGGGTCGGTGATCTGGTTCAGCGTCGCTGGTCCCTTCGCGCAATTGCGTCCCCGGGAACCCGGGTGTTCGGGGTTCCCCTCGAACTTCCGCACCTGGAGCGTATCCCGGTCCACGTACGCCAGCAGTCCACAAGCCGACTCGCAGTTGAAGCACGTCGTCGGGACGAGCATGTACCGCTTTTCGACGCGCTCCGGCCATGACTTGGAGTCGAGCTCCACCCAATCGTTCCAACGCTCCTTTGGTGGAAAGGCGGCGAGGTGCACGCGGCTCGCCCCGGGATAGAACGTCTCACCCCGGGCTTCCACTTCGCTCCGGGCCGCGGAGACGCGCTCGTTGAGCTCGTCGATGCTCATGCCAGCGGCACCGCCTGGCCCGCCTGGACGAAGGCGTGCTCGTAGAAGGCCAATCCCACCAGTGCGGCCGAGCCGGCGATGACGGGGGACCACCCGACGGCGATGAAGCCGAGAAGGGCCGCTGCCAGGCCCACCCAGAAGAAGTGGCCGTAGGCGCCCCGGATCATCTCCCGGGCCGCCAACGCAGCGTGGGCGGTGGGGTGGCCCATGGAGGCCTCGCCGAGGACCAGCAGGAGGTGGGCCGCAACCGCCAACCGGAAACACGCCGTCAACGCACCGGGGATCGCGCCGGACGCGCCTACTGCCCCGGCTGCTCCCACGGTGGTCGTCGAGCCACCCCCGGCCCCCAGGGCGCCGGCGGCCATGGCCACGATGAGGATGGCGCTCCCGGCCACCAGGGCCTGGACCAGGAGGTGGGCGGGGAGAAGGGGGCTCTGCCACAGGTCTCGCGCCCTCGACTGGGCGAAGAGGTACGCAGTATAGACGGCGGTCATCGCGGCCAGGGGGCCGCCGATCCATCCCAGGGCCGGCGTCACGTCGGCGCGACCGATCATGGAGGCCCCGAGGTGAGCGGCCAGCACCGCGCCGTACCCGGTGATAATGAAGCCGCCCCGGACCAGCCAACTCCTCCACTGGGGCTTGAAGAGCACCATCCAAAAGCGTTCCGGGTGCTCGAGGTCCCAGACGAGGAACGCTCCGGTGGCGACGAGGGCGAGCATGGCGATGAGCGGTGCCTGCGTGCCCCACAGAGCCGACGTGAGGGGGAGCAGTCCCAGGGCGCCGAGGAGGAGAGGCACCAGATAGGCCCCGGCAGCGATGGACTTGGTGAAGGTGTAGGCGCTCACCCTCCAGTCCCAGGGCGCCCTATGAGGGACATCGTAGCTCACCACGGCCGCCGCCGAGCTGTTCCACGGACCCGGGTGCCCGGAAGCAACCTGGTGGTCGAGGTCGCCCTGTTCGCTCCACATGAAAAGGCCACCATCCGGGCGACGAGCCCCGAGGGGATCGAGGGTCGCCTGGTCGGCGCCCTTGTAGAAGACCTTGGGTCTCGTCTCCTTCTCCGGGCGCCTCACGGCCACCGCGTCCTGGTGGATGATCTGGCTCACCGCCGACAGCGGGTCGTTCATGTCGCCGACCATGAGGGCCTGCGTCGGGCAAACGACGACACACGCCGGCTCCAGCCCGACGTCGAGTCGGTGCGCGCAGAAGTTGCACTTCTCCGCGGACTTGTCTTCGGGGTTGATGAAGATGGCATCGTACGGGCATGCGGCGATGCACGCCTTGCAGCCAATGCAGATGGACTTGTCGAAGTCCACGATGCCGTCAGGCCGCTTGTGCATGGCCGCGGTAGGGCACGCGGCGACGCACGGTGCGTCCTCGCACTGATTGCACCGGGTGACCTGGAAGGAGCGCCGGGTCCTCGGGAAGTAACCGGTGTCCACGTACTTCACGTACGTGCGGGTGACCGACAAGGGGACCTCGTTCTCCGACTTGCACGCGGTGGTGCAGGCGTGACATCCGATACACCGCGTGTGATCGATGACCTTGGCCCAGAGGGGCTCGGTCGGGATTGATGTCGGTGAGGTGGTCGGCATTCGCGGTGCGAGCGCTACGCGGAGTCGGACGGCGCCAACCTACCGTTCCCGGGCGCTAAGTGGAAGCGTTGCGCCGGCGTCCTCGAATCGTGGCGGACGGAGGTACCGCCCCTCAGCGGGTGATGGCGTCCAGGAAACCGTCCCACACCCACTCCCGGACGTTCTCGCCGGAGCCCGGCCCTTCGCCATCGGCATCGAGGGCGCCCTCGAGTAGTTCGATGACCTGATCGAGCAGAAGCTGCGCCTCCGCGTTGCGCGCCGACGTGCCCGCTCCGATGCCCGACGGCCGACCGGTGCTGCCGGTGGCGTCGAAGAGGATCAAGCCTTCCGCCTCCACCAGGGCATTGTGACTCTGGATCGCGGCCGTGGCGAGGGCCTCGACCCGGTCGAAGTGCGCGTCCCTGAGCTCCTGGGACACGCCGAACTCGTCCATGGCCCTTTGGAGCCGCTCGGCACGGTCCTCGCCGACGACTGCCGCGTCGTCCAGCGCCGCCTCGTACGCGGTCCGGTACCGTTCGACGTCGACCTGTCTCACCTGCTGGATCGTCGCCCGGTAGTCCTGCCATACGTCGACCACCTCCGGGTGATCCGACGGCACTGTGAGATACGGCCCCTCGGGCCAAGCCTCCGGAATGGACTGAAGCGTGCGAAGTGCCGTCTGCGTCGCGGCGAGGTACCGCTCCTGCGCCCGCTCCCGAACCGCACCGGGCGTGTCCGGAATGACGGCCTCGGGCGTCGGCTCGGGCTCCGGTTCTATAGCCTCGGGCTGGGGATCGGTCGAGTCCCCAGGAGCCGTCGCCAGCGGTCCGTCCGGATCCGGGACCTCGGAAACGGGCTCTGCGCCCAACGCCCGGTATCCGACGTACCCGCCTCCCGCAACGAGAAGCGCCACCACAAAGAGGGCGACGGCTCGCCCGACGCCTCCTCTCTTCTTAGGCGCGGGGGCAGCGATCCGGGGCGCGGCCGGTGGGCGCGGCGGCGGCGGGTCGGCCGCTCGACGCGGCTCTTCGGGTCGAGGGGCCAGCGTGTCGGTGGTGAAACCCGAGATGCTGTCCCGGATGGACATGCCCTGGTCGACATCGTGGCGGCGCTCTGCCTCGAGCTTCTCCAGGAAGGCGCGCTGCTCGTCCTCCGGACTCAACTCCTTGGTGAGGGCCAGGTCGAACTCCAGGTCCGTCCCCTTCGCGGACTCGCCACCTTCACCCTGCCCGGCCGCCCCGGCGTCGTCGCCCTTGGCTTCGGGTACGAAGGTGATCCCCTCCATCCCCGAAGCGTCCGCCTCGGCTTCCGAGTCGGCTTCGGATGCACTTTCCGGCGCCTCATCCGAATCGGCCCCCGGCGCTCCACCGGCTTCGCTATCCGCCTGGGACTCCGTTCCCGCCGCCTCGGCGGCTTCTTCGGCCGCCTCGAGTTCGTACTGGACGTCCAGCACGACGGGATGGGTACGAGCCGGTGACCACGACCCCGTCTCCCCATCGTACACCAGGTCGTCCGGCGAAAGGTCACCGGACCGCACGAAGTCCTCGAACATCGCGCGCGATGCGAACGAGAGTTCTTGACCTCCCGCTGTCCGGATGCGGAATACGACCGTCATTTCACCGTGGACCCCGTCGACTCGATGGGTCGCCGGGGGTCAAACGGATGTTTGCCCGGCGCTCGACAAGCTAGAGTCGGCGGTCCATCGCGATCAAGTCGCGAACCCAGGCGACATCTACGCCCCGCCCCGTCGAAGCCCCGACATCACTCCGGTCGGAGCGCCTCGGCGGGGGCCACCCGGGACGCCCGCCAGGCAGGGGCGGCGCACGCACCGAGGGAAACGGCGGTGAGAATCGCCACCGCCAGCGTCAGAGCCCGGGGATCTCCCGGGTCGACCTGGTAGAGCAGCGCCTCCAGGTAGCGCTGCACCCCGAAGGAGGTAGCGAGGCCAAGGCCCAACCCAACGGCGACGAGTCGAGTGCCCTGTCCCACCACGAGTCGCAAGACGCGCCGGGGTTCGGCGCCCAGGGCGATGCGTACGCCGATCTCCCGGACCCGTCGGGACACGGCGTACGCCAGGACGCCGTAGAGGCCCACGGCGGCCAGGAGCGTGGCAAGTCCGGCGAAGATCAACATCAGGAGCCCTGTCACGCGGGGACGCGCCACCGAGCGATCCACCAGTTCCTCCATGACCCTGACGCTCCCCAGGGGCACCTCGGGGTCGATGGCAGCGATCTCCGATCGAACGCCGGACGCCACTTCGGAGGCGGTCACCGATCCTCGGACCACGATGTGCAGCCATGGGAAGAACGGGGCAGCCGCGTAGGGGAGGTAGACCGTGCCCCGCGGCTCGGTGTCGGGCCCCTGGAGTCGGACGCTCTCCACGACCCCGATGATCTCCCAAGGGGTCTGGTCGTCCCAGTTCACGACGATTCTCTCGCCCACAGCGGACTCGCCGGGCCAGTGGAGGTCGGTCAGGGCCCGGTTGACCACCACGGATCGAGTGCCCTCCTCCCGGTCGCGGTCATCGAAGAGGCGCCCCTGCAACAACTCGATGCCCATGGCCCCGAAGTAGTCCCCTTCCACGTTGCGGACATCGGCCACCGTACGGTCGTCGGCCGGCGGGGTAGGAGCGTCGGCGGGCCAGTAGCTGGTTCCGGCACCGAGGCCGTCCATGGGCAGGAAGGTGATCCCACCCACTGCCTCCACGCCGGGCCGAGCCGCGATCCGACCGACGAGCTCCTCGTAGAAGGCGATCTGCCGGGCCAGCGAGTCCCAGCGGTCACCGGAGAGGTTCACCCGACCGACGACGACGTCCTCGGGCTCGATCCCGTCATCGACGGACGTGAGCGCCATGAAGCTCTGGACGAGTACGGTGGCACTGGCCAGGAGCACCACGGACAGGCCCACCTCCGCCACCACCAGGAGGTCCCGAATCCGGCCCGCTCGCCTCGACGGGCCGCGCTCTTCCCCGCCGAGTGCCGACCCCGGCGTCGTCCAACCAGCATGCACCCCTGGGAGCAGGCCGAACATCAGCGCCGTCCCCACCGTGACCACTGCGGCAAAGAGGAGGACCGTGGGATCTACGGACGCCGTCGCGATACGGGGGATGCCGAACGCGTCGGGCATGGCCGTCGTGATCCAACGAACGGCCGCGACGGCGAGCCCGACACCGATGACCGCCCCGGTACCCGCGACGAGCATGCTCTCGGTCATGAGCTGGCCCGCCAGGTCCCCACCGGTGGCCCCCAGGGAACGTCTGACGGCCATCTCGCTCCTGCGTGCCGTGGCACGGACCAGGAACAGATTGGCCACGTTGCCACACGCGATGAGGAGAAGTATCCCCACGGCCCCCAGCAGAACCCACAAGGTGGCGCGCACGTCGCCCACGATCTGCTCCCGGAGGGGCACCAGGTTCACGGACCAACCGGCGTTGAACTCCGGGAACTCCGCTTCCAGGCGGGTCGCGATGGCCTGCAGTTCGTCGGTGGCGGCCTCGAGGGTGGCCCCTTCCGCGAGGCGGCCCAACACCATCATCCATCGACCGGAGTTGGTCTGGTCGCCCAGACCGACATCGATGGACGCCCACAAGTCCGTGCCCTCCCCGAAGGCCACGTACTCCGCGGGCATGATCCCCACGACCACGACCGGCGTGTCGTTCAAGCGGAACGTCTGCCCGAGGAGCCCCGGGTCGGCACCCAGTCTCTCCCGCCAGTAGCGGTGGGAGAGCACCACCTCCGTCGTCTCCACCGCGGACAGGTCCGGATTGAACGTGCGCCCTTCCTCCGCCTCCATACCGAGAACGGCGAAGAAGTCGGGAGACGCGTACTGCGTCATGACCTCCTCGGGGCTCCCGGTGCCGGAGAACTTCGTCGGCTGGAGCATGGAGACGGCCGCCATGGACTGGAACGTGGTCGATCGGTCGCGCCACGCCTTGAAGTTGCCGGGGTTGGCGACATTCTCACGGCGATCGCGCGGCACGTTCCACTCCCAGATGGCGACCAGGTCGTCGGCTTCATCGTAGGGGAGCGGATCGAGGAGCACCGCGTCCACCACGGCGAAGATGGACACCGTCGCGCCGATGCCCAGGGCGATGGTCCCCACCGCCGTAGCGGAGAAGCCCGGAGCGCGCACGAAGTGGCGCAGAGCCAGGCGAGCGTTCTGCATGAGCCTGTCGAGTCGTCCACCACGTAGTCCCATCGCACCCACTCCCGTCCGGAAAGCGCGCCATTGGAAGTGGCCCGCGAGCTTCATCGTCTCCCACACGTACCACACCTCCGCCGCCCGCCTCCCCGCGTTGACATGAACCTCCTGGAACTCCTCTTCCAGGTCGGCCGCGACGCTGGCGCCGACGGCTCCGTCGGGGAGCACACGCCTGAGGAAGCGGGTGGCCCACCGCGGAGGCCGTCGGTTCGACCCTCCACACGAACCGCCGTCGCCCTGGCCCGGTTCGTCCCGTCGGTCCATCAGGCTTCGCCCAGAACTTCGTCGAGCCCCCGGGACAACTCCTCGAAGGCCCGTCGTGAGGCTCGGAGGGCGACGAGTCCCTGATGCGTGACCTCGAAGCAACGAAGCGGACCGGTCCTCCGGGCATCGGCGGACTCTGATTCCGTCCACTTCACGAGCCCCTTCTTCTCGAGGCGATCGAGCGTCGTGTAGAAGGCCCCGCGGGACACGGAGCGGTCGGCGCTCTCCTCGATCCGACGCCTGACCTCCAGGGCGAAGGCGTCGTCGCCCTCCTGGAGAATGCCCAGGAGCACCATCTGCTCGAACTCACCCAGGAAGGCGTTGGGACTCATCTCGTGTGCCTCGGTCGCGTGATGTCCACATTGTAGACATGTCTACATTGTGCACAGATAGTGCACACATTGTAGACACGTCGCAAGAGGGGGTGTGATTCGAGTCCTGCCGAACTCAGACCTGCGAAGCCTGCCGCTCGGCTTCGATCTCGGCCATCACCTCGTCGACCGTGTCCCCCAACCCCGTGCTGAAGAGGTGGCGGTGGTCGTGGAACCAAGCCGCCCACGAGGGCGTCTTGAGGTCGGACTTGAGCGTCGACCTGTAGGAGAGCCACATCTGCCGGTCCAGGGTCCCGACCCGATGGGCATACTGCATGTTGCCGAAGTGCCTGAACACGGCGGTCATGTACGCGTCCCAGCGAACGATCTCGGCGTGGTCCAATGTCGAGGGATCGCGCTCGGCCCGGGCAAGGAAGTCGGCGAACTCGCTGTCCCGAAAGGCGTGCTCCAGCAACCGGATGCTGTTCTCCACCATCGAGTTGTACGACGCGGCCCGAACCGATGCGGTGTTGTGGACCATCTGTCGCGCCAGATAGACGAGGGACACCACCACGCCGAGTGCCCCGACGAACTCGCCGAGGTTCCCTAGATCCTGGAGTGTCATGCCGTATCGTCTCCCGTGTCGGGGCCGTCGTCGTCCTCGGAGGGCTTCGACAGGTATCTCACGTAAGCGGCCAGCCGCCCTCCCTCACTCTCGGCCCTGGCCAGGCGCCAGGCCCTGAGCCGCAGAGCATGGTCCACCGACGAGACCACCAGGAGGAGAATCGCCACGGGCACAGCCCAGCGGGCCAGCGGAGAGCCGCTGAGCGCCCCGGGCAGTCCCAACGCCGCCAATCCGAGCGCTGCGACCAACTCCAGGATCGCGAGTGGGCGCAGACCGAGGCCCACCCGAGACGTGGATCGTAGTTTGAGCACACTCGACGCCGCAACGAACCCAGCTGTGACGAAGAGAAGGAAGGTCATGGAGTTCGAACGAGCGTCAGGCCGTCAGCAGGTCATCCACCAGGAAGAGATCGGTCAAGAGCGCACGAAGGTGGATGTTGGCGTTCAGATTGTCGATGAGCTGGGAGCTCACGCCGGGTCTGGCTGCCACGAGCCGAACCGCGGCCAGGGCGGCGTCGGCGTCGGACCTCACCACCGCAACCATGCGGGACCATTCCGCCTGGGGTTCCTGCCCGTCGGTCGCCGCGTCGACCTGGTCGGCCAGGCCGTCCAGGGCGCCTTCGAGCTTCGCCAGGAAGTCCCGAAGCTGGGCGCCCGCCTTGGCTCCCTCGTCGGTGGTGAGGCCCTGGGCGGCGTAGGCGAGGAAGAACTCGTAACTCGACTCGATGGCGTCGATTCTCGCCTGAACATCTTCTCGTGGGGAAGCCACGCTCAACTCCATTGAAGGCATTTCGTGAACGAACAAAGAAGGGTCGGGCGCCGGAACGCCCGACCCTCCTGCGATGTGGGGCACGGACTCGGTCCACTTCCGGCCGGCTAGTCCTCCCGGGGCGCACTCACCGTCGAGTCGGCCAGGGCACCCGATCCCGAGGAGGGCTTCACCGGCGCATCCGGAGAGCCTCCCGTAACCCGCCACTTCTCGGGATCGAAATGCTGCACGTAGTGCTCGCGGTCGATCCAGCCACGGATCATGGACCACGTGATCCACCGCTTCTCCGGACGTATGGCGAAGTAGATGTGGGCGGCCACGAGGAGGATCAGCGATACACCGGAAAGACCGTGGACCACGTACATGACGCCCCACGCGGAATCGCTCAGTAGATACGGATTGCGCGTCCAGAACGGCGTGTCGATCCGCACCATCATGAGCACGCCGGTCACGATGGCGGCCAGCGTCACCACCACGATGATGTGGTGATACATGCGGTGGTCGAAGGGATACTTTCCGGCCTTCGGGGGGGGCGGCGCTTTCGGAGACATGACGTGCTTCAGAGTCGCCACGCCCTCACCCACGTCCAGCTTGAACATCGCCCAGAAGTCCTGCCATCCCACGGCATGAATGACGTGGTACACCACCGTCGCCGTGAGCAGGACCCCGGCCATCCAATGGATCTCCACCCACGGGAACTGCCATCCCATGACGGGGCCGAAGGCGGTCACCAGCAACGCCAGCATGGCCACTGACATGGTCCAGTGGAAGATCCGGGACGCGAGGGAGTGGCGCTCGATCTTCTCCGGAATGCCCGGCGGGATATCCACCGGTTCGCCATGGTCCTCGGCCGGTCGGGTCTTGATCCAGATGGCGTGGCCGACGAGGAAGAGTCCGGCACCGACGAGGGCCGCCCACATGAGTGTCCACGACACCCCGATCAGGACTTCCTCACCCCACGGGTTCTCCGCGCTACGCCAGAGTTGCATCAGGCCACGCTCCGCACGGCCCGGCGGACCAGGTTCCGCATCATGGGGATCTTGTAGTCGTTCTGGCGAAGAGCCCGGGCGCCTTGGATAGCCGCCTCTCCGGCCGCGTTGGCCGCCGCCTCGTCACCCGAGGTACCGCGAACCCGACGCTCCGCCGCCTCCAGCCGCACCGGGTAGGGGGCCACACCGTTCACGGCGATGCGGGCGTCGGCGATGGTGCCGCCCTCCATCCGGAACGCCGCGGCCACCGACACCAGCTGGAAGTCCCACGAGCCCCGGTCCCTCACCTTCTCGTAGTAGAAGTGGGCGTCGGCCCACGTCGCGGGAATGTGGATCCGCGTGAGCAGGTCCCGTGGCTTCATCACGGTCATGCGGGTGATGTCGATGGCCGGCCCGATGAAGAAGTCCTCGGCATCGAAAACCCGCGGTCCACCCTTGTTCTCGACGATCATCTTGGCATCGACGGCCACGAGGGCCGGGGCGGTGTCCGACGGGTTCACCGCCACGCACCTGCTGGCACCCATGATGGCGTGCTCCCGGTTCATGGCCTGAGGCGCCGCCGCGTAGCACGTGTTTCCCCCAGCCCGGTAGCAGGGCCAGCCACTCCGGTAGTACCAGCAGCGCGTGTCCTGGGAGAGGTTGCCTCCCAGCGTGCCCTGGTTCCGGATCTGAGGCGTCGCCACATGCCGGGCGCCATCGGCTACCACGGAGTACCGGGAGCGGATTCGCTCGTCACGTTCGATGGCCGTGAGGCTCGTCATAGCGCCGATCTCGAGGCCGTTCTCCACCTCGCGGATCCCATTCATCTCCTCGACACCACCGAGGTCGATGACAGCCTCCGGGCGCTTGATCCGGTCCTTGAACCAGTCGAACGAGTCCAGCCCGCCGGCGAGGATCCAACTCCTGCCCCGGTGCTCGTCGAGGAGATCCAGGGCCGCTTCCACCGACGTCGGCTGATAGAGCTCGAACGCCGGGATCATGTCTCTGATGTTCGCCATCTCTTCTTCTCCTACCCGACGTGTTGTTCGAGACGACCAAACGGGAGCGCCCGCCCTTCCAGCTCGGCGAGGATGATGTCCGGGGTCAACGGTGTCCGGCACAGGCACTTGCCGCCCATGGCGTCGGCCACGGCGCAGGTGAGCGCTGCGCCACCGGCCCCCACCGGCGGCTCGCCGATTCCCTTGGCGCCAACCGGGGTCTGGGGGTCGGCGATGCCCACCGCGGCCCAGTCCAGTGACCTGGGCACGTCCAGGATGCCGGGTGGTCTCGCTGTATACAGGCGATGGGCGAAGGGGATGCCCCACTTCGGATCGAAAACCCACCGCTGCGTCATGGCCATCCCCATGCCCTGGATGCTGCCACCCAGGACCTGGGCTCCGAGACTCCGTGGGTGAAGCACCGTTCCGCAGTCGGTGACACCCAGATACTCCAGGAGCTCGACCGCGCCGGTCTCTGTGTCCAGCTCCACGACTGCGAAGCCGGCCACCCAGGAGTAGATGGAGCCCTCACCACCGTAATTGTCCCTGGCAATACCCATCAGTCCCTGCCCTGCCAGCATCTCGGCGGCGGGACGGGTCTGGTCGTGGATGTCGTCGGGAAGGACGTGGCCGTCGTACTCTCCGCCCATGGCGATGGCCCGCTGGGCGATCTGGCCGAGGGTCATGGTGCCGCCGGGCCCTCGGACGCGTCCCGCGTCCACCGTGTACGCGTTGGGCGACCCGCCCATGGTGGCCGCGGCCACCGCCCGGACCTTCCGCAGCGCGTCCATGCCCGCTGCATGGTTGGCCCGGGTGTGGGCATGTGTGGTCTGGGAGCCGGCCTGCACGGTGCTTCGCGGCAGGCCCTTGGACGAATCACCCCAGACGATGACGACATCGTCCCACGAGAGACCGAGGATCTCGGCTGCCGGACGGGCCGTATCGGCGATGGAGTGCGTGCCCAGGTTCCCGATGCCCTGATGGACGTAGAGCTTGCCGTCGGGGCGGATGACCATCATGCCGTCGCGGCCTCGCGAGCCCGCCGTGTAGGGCGAGAGCCCGATTCCTATGCCGGTGACCTTCGTCCCGTTGCGCCGGCCGGAAAGGGCCTGCTTGCCCGCCCAATCGAAGCGCTCGGCTCCGAGGCGCAGCGCTTCCTTGGCATGGACACTCGTCAGCGTGGTGCCGCGAGGCCCGAACTCGACGTCGGGGTCGGGGGCGTTGAGGAGCCGGATCTCCAGACGGTCGATGTCCAACTCTCGTGCCGCCTTGTCGAGGATCGGCTCCATCATGGCGATGATCTGGGCACCACCCGGCCCACGCTGCGCCGCCTTGGGCGGCGTGTTGGTGTACAGCGGGACACCGCGGAAGCGAATGCTCTGCGGTGTATAGGTCAGGTCGGCGATCATCCCCGCCGTGTTGAAGTCCGAGGCGCCGTACGGGCCGCTCTCCTGCACCACGATGAGGTCGATGGCGTTGCACTTCCCGTTCTCCAGGAAGCCCATCTTGAGCCAGCTCTGGAAGCCCGGCCGTGCTCGACCGATGTAGTTCTCCTCGTAGCGCGTCACCCGAAGCATGACCGGGCGCCCGATCTTCTTCGAGAAGAGGGCCGGGATCTGCATGACCGTGACGCCGGCGATCTTGGAGCCGAAGCCACCGCCGCAGTACTCGGCGACGAAGGTGATGTCCTCGGGATCCATGTCGAGTTGGCCCGCCAGCGCGAACTTCGTCTGCTGCGTGCTCTGCGTGGAGACGAAGGCATAGAGGTGATCGCCTTCCCAATAGGCCATGTTGGAGCGCGGCTCCATGGGATGGTGGGTCACCGACTGGTGGACGATTGCGTCCTCCAGGATCAGCGCCGACTCGGCAAAGGCGGCATCCACGTCGCCCTTGGACCACTCCACGGGGCATTCGGGGTCGGGCATATCACCCCGGTCGACGGCCGCGAAGTCCTCGGCGGTCCACTTGAATTCGGACCAGCCATCCTGCCCGAACTGGTTGCCCTCGGGGTAGGCGTTGGGGCTTCCTGGGCGCAATCCCTCGAGAGGATCGATGACGAAGGGCAGTGGCTCGTAGTCCACCTCGATGGCTTCGATGGCCGCTGCGGCGGTCTCCTCGTCCACCGCCGCCACGGCGAGGATCGGCTCCCCCTCGTAGCGCGGATGGTTGGTGAGGCACGCCTCACGGGGCCCTTCCCGCGATGGCACCTCGTCGGCGGTGAGGACATCGATGACCCCCGGCATGGCCAGGGCCCGACTCGCATCGATGTTGCGGACCCGGGCGTGGGGCATGGGGCTGAGGAGGAGCTTCGCGAACACCATCCCCGGTGCCCGGAAGTCCTCGGCGTACTTGGCGCGTCCCGTGATCTTCGCGTGGAGATCCGGTGGCGCGATATCGGTTCCTACCAGCTTCTCGGCCATGATGAATCTCCGCTAGACGCTGCGAGTGAGCTCGGCGGCTCGCATCGCGCAAGTGAGGATCTTGTCGTAGTCGGCGCAGCGGCAGAGGTTGCCCGACAGCGCGTGAGCAGCCTCCTCGCGGGTGGGGTTCGGGTTCTCGTCGAGCATGGATGTCATGCTCATGATGAAGCCCGGAGCGCAGAAAGCGCACTGGAATCCACCTTCCTCCATGACCGCCTGCTGGACGGGGCTCAGCGCACCGGTGTCGGGGTTCTCCAGCCCCTCGATGGTCGTCACCTCCCTGCCCCGGACCTGGTGGGTCAGCATGGAGCAAGCGTACTGGTTGACGCCGTCGACGAGGACGGTGCAGGCGCCGCACTCGGCCCGGTCGCAACCCAGCTTGGTGCCCGTGAGGCCCAGCTTGTAGCGGAGCGTCATGGCCAACGTCTCATGGGGGAGGACGTCGACGCGTCGCTCCTGCCCGTTGACGTTCAGCGTGACGAGGCGCTCGGTGGCCGTCTGATACGTCGCGGCTCCCAGCAGACTCGTCCCGTTGAAGAGATAGCCCGCCGAGGAAGCCGTGGCTCCCGTGGCGATGACGCCCTTGATGAAGGTGCGCCTCGTGAAGTTGCGAGGCTCGGCACCCGCCGTCTCAGTCTGACTCATCCAGCTCTCCTGCGCGTGGGACTGTCCGATCGGGGGCAAGATATGGGTCCAGGGGCGGCCGCGCGAGGAGTCTGATGGGCTCTCGAGGTCGTGACACCGGGAGGTTCACGAGGCTCTTGAGTCGCACCTCCCGTTCGGTCCATTTTCGGCTGTGCACACCTTCATCCGCTCCCTCCCGTTTCTGGCGCTCTGTGCGACCATCGCCGCGACGCCCCTCACTTCAGGGGTCGCCGCCCAGCAGCCCTCGTTCGGTCCACTCACGTACGAGGAAGGCTCCCCTCTCCAGCGGGTGGGGTTCACGGCGGCCATGGAGGCAGCCGATGTCGTCGGTGCTGGTCAGTGGCGGGTCGACCTCTACAACGGCTACTCCAACATCTTCGAGCAGGACTCCACCGGGACCCACCTCCTCTTCCTCGACATGGAGCGGCTGACCACGGCCGTGACCGTTCGTTGGGGGGCGTCGGACGCCGTCGAGATCGGAGGGAGGATGACGCTGGAAACCACCGGCGCCGGGTACCTGGACGGCGTCATTCTCGGGTGGCACGATGCGTGGGGCTTCGGCAACGCGAACCGCGACCGTTTCCCTCAGGACGCGTACCGGGTGAGGCTCACGGACGGCGATGAGGCCGTCTACCTGGACCGGCCGTCCCGTTCCCTCGACCTCCGGGACGTTCGGCTCTTCGGGAAGTGGCGGATGGCCGAATCCGCGGACGGTCGCTCATTGCTGAGCCTTCGTACGGTGCTTCGGGTGCCCACCGTGGAGCCCCTCGAAGGAAACCGCCGACCTGATGCCGCCGTGATGGCGGCGTGGCAACAAGGCGTGGGTTCGTGGTACACCCACGGCATCTTCGGGCTCTCGGTCACGTCCCCCTCCGAGGAGTTGGACGGAGTGCTCCGGGGTCACACGCGCTTCATGGCCCTGGCGCTCGAGCGATCCCTGGGAAGCAGCCTCGCGGCCCTGCTTCAGCTCCACGTACAGTCCGCCGCCATGCACTCCTTCGACCACCGTGAGCTGGACCGGGCACCCACGAACCTCATCCTGGGCCTTGCGGGCCGATTCGGCGACGGATGGACGTGGGACGCCAGCTTCCAGGAGGATGTACCGGCCGACACACCGGCGGTCGACTTCACGATTGCCCTGCGGGTGGGACGGACGTTCTAGCGGGCCTGCCACGCGGGTGCCATCACCCCGGATCGTAGCTCCATCGCCAGCGCCCCGACTCCTTCGCCCAGCGTCGACTGCGTCACTCGGGGCGTCAGCCCATTCGCGCGAAGAGATCGATGTGGGCTTCGACGATGCGGCGTCGGGCTTCGGGGTCGGGCGTCAACGTCCAATCGCCCTCCACGCTGGTGCCGCCCAGGGCGATGCCGTCCCGGCGAGGCGACATGTGGACGAAGCCCCCTGCCGACGGCAGGGCGCTCCCGAAGGTCGAATAGTCGACTTCGGGCTGAGGGACGAGGAGGGTCAACTGACCCTTGAGAGGCGTCAACTCCGTGTCACCTACCAGATCCCGGGCACCGAGCCCCGTGCAGTTGCATACGATGGGGTGGGGCAGCGTGGCCAGGGCCCGCTTCGAGTCGAAGCGGCGGATGACGATGCCAGCACCCGCTTCGCGGACATCGGAGACGAGTCGGTCGAGGTAGACGGACGGCTCCATGCGTAGGGACAGGCTGCGCTGGGCGTAGGGCGTGGGGAACGGATGTTCGCCGGGACCCAGCGTCACCGACTCCATCCTGAGTTCGTCCGGGAGGAGAGGGTCTCGGTCGCCTCGGCCACCGCCTCCGGTCGGGGCCGAGGACCGAAGGGCGTATCCCTCCAACCACTGCACTCCGTAGCCCCGCCCGACCAGGAGCTGGAGCTCGCCCCAGGCGATCTCCGCAGCCCGACGAAATCGGGCGTCCCATGCCGGCGTCCGAGCGCTAGCGTCGACGAGGCCGGATGTCGGAGTCCACGAGGCGAGGCTCATGTTGGACGTGGTGTTCGGCGGCACGTCGGCGGCGTAGATGGTGACATCGAAGCCCGAACGCTGAAGCTGACGGGCGGTCGTCAGCCCCACCACACCGCACCCGACCACTGCGGCGGAGCGCTCCGGTCTTTCCAGAGCGAGATCCGCAGCCATCCGCGCCGTCCCCCAGGACAACGACATCCCCGCTCCGCCGTGGCCGTAGTTGTGGATCAGGAGCTTGCTCCCGAGGCCCTCGGCCTCGAGGACGAATCCTGACCTTCGGTAAGGGCGCAGCCCGACGGTGGTCCGGATCACCCGGTCCCAGGATGCCCGGACCGGAGCCAGCCGCCGGTGGGGGCGCGCCACGCCGAGGGACGCGGTCCGGCGGGCACAACCAGTGAGGCCGAGGCCGACGAGGGCGGCAGTCCCGCGCCCGAGGAAGGTGCGTCGATCGATCATCGGCCAAGACTGGCGGGCCCACCACGCCTCGGGCAACCCTGGGGCCAAAACAAGCGAGGGGCCCGGTCGGATATGACCGGACCCCTCGTTTGCGTCGCCGGGCGGGCGACCCGCGGGCCGCCGGGGGGGGCCGAGCCGACAACCGCTACGCGTTAGTTGTCGAACTCGATCTCCGTGAAGCCGTCTTCCATCTCCACCTCGAACTCGAGGAGATCGCCGGTGGCATCATAGTCCCACAGGTGGAGCTCGAGGACGGAACCGTCCGAGCGGCCGAACCAGATGTCCGGACGAATGTCCACCGTCAGGTCCGGCGCGGCGCCGTCTTCGCCCACGACCAGCGGCGGAACGAGGTCACGCTCAATCTCGATCTCGGCTTCCAGGTAGACCCGGAAGGAGACGACATCGCCGTCGTTGTTCTGAAACGATCCCACGACGAGACCGGTCGCGTCCCGAGGCCAGTCGGGGAACTCGTCGAGGATCTCCTGCCGGAGCACCGCGATCTCCGCGGCGAACTCGGTGTCGTCCTCGTCGTCCTCCAGGTCCTCGATCTCGAACTCGAGTTCGTCGTACGTGTTCGGTGGGATGAGTCCGACGAAGGCCTCCACAGGCGACCCGTCGAGGGGGAGATTCAGGAACCGTGGCGGTGCCTCGAACTCGGCGCAGTCGTCGGATGCGTCGACGGTGTCCTCGCACGCGTCGTCGTCACCATCGAGTTCGACTTCGGCGACGATGAGACGGATTTCGTCGATCGTCAGGATGCCGTTGGTACCCTGGAGGACGAGTTGTGGATGAGAGGACCGGGCCGGGCCGTTTACCGTGGCAGGGCCCTGCGCAGGAGCCGCCGCCGACGTGGAGACCTTGAAGTTGAGGGCCACCGAGGCCGGATCTCCGACCCCCGTGGAGTCGCCGCACGCGGTGGCGAAGGCCGCCGCGAGGGCGAGGACGCCCCATCTGCCGAGCGTCGCTTGTAGCCGTTCCGTGTTCATGTGTGTTTCCCCGAAGCTGAAAAGTGTCGTGAAGTTGGGAGGGATGCCCGGAGGGGAACGCAATGACGATGCCAAGAACGGTCCGCGGCACTTCAGGTGCCCCAAGCTGTTGCTGTACAACATGTTGACCAACCTCGCACAAGCCGAACCAACTCTCCCCGCCGTCATACACGGCACCATTTCCATGTTCGAGGCACCGCCATTGCATTAATTTGGTGCATGCCAAGACCGATCCTATGCCTCGCCGGCCCCGACATCACCGCGTCACTCTCGGAGGCCTCGTCGGCGTTGGACGCCGAGATCACCTCGACGACCACCCTCGAGGAGTTCTTTCGGGCGTTGCCCGGAGGCCATTGGGATGCCTGCGTGCTCTCTCTGGCCCACGACATGGTCGACGACCGGGTGCTCGAACGGGTGGCCGGCACGAGCGGTACCGGCTCCCTCCTTCTGACGGCCCCCGGGGCATCGCTGGACGCAGCCCTTCTGGCGGAACGGGTCGGCGCGCTGGCACTACTCCGGGAGCCCCTGGACCCTGAGCAGGTGGCTTCGGTTCTCGCCTCCCTGTCCAGCGAGGGCGAGGCCGTTCCCCTTCCCGAGGTCGAGGGAGAGGACGGCGATACCCATCGACTCGTCGGGGAGAGCGCCGAGATGGCGGTGGTATTCGGATTGATCGCCAAGGTGGCCCGGTCCGCCTCCACCGTTCTCATCACCGGGGAATCGGGTACGGGAAAGGAGGTCGTAGCCAGGACGCTCCACGAACAGAGCGAGAGGCGTGAAGGGCCCTTCATCGCCGTGAACTGCGCGGCGATCCCGGAACAGTTGCTGGAGTCCGAACTCTTCGGTCACGAGAAGGGCGCCTTCACGGGAGCCGTCGCCAAGCGTCAGGGCAGGTTCCAGCGCGCCCACGGAGGCACCCTCTTCCTGGACGAGATCGGGGACATGAGCCTCGTGCTGCAGGCGAAAGTCCTCCGTGTCCTGGAGGAGCGGAGAATCGAGCGCGTCGGCGGCCAGGAGATCGAAGCCGTCGACGTGCGGGTAGTCGCGGCAACGAACCAGAGGCTGACGGAGGCCATGGAGGAGGGCCGGTTCCGGGAAGACCTCTACTTCCGTCTCGCCGTCGTCGAGATCGAGCTCCCGCCGCTCCGCGAGCGCGGCGGCGACGTCCGGCGGCTTGCTCTTCACTTCGCGTCGATCTTCGCCCGACGGCACGGCCGGACGATCCGGGCCATCACCTCCGAGGCGCTCTCCAGGATCGAAGGGGCGCACTGGGCCGGCAACGTGCGTGAGCTTCGCAACGTCATGGATCGTGCGGTTCTCCTCACCACCGGAGACACGATCCGAAGCGGCGCCCTGCGAATCGGCTCGGCGGCCCCCTCTGCTTCGTCCCGGAGCGACCCGGCGATCCCCCGCGGCTACCCACCGACCACCTCGTTGGCGGAGGTGGAGGCTGACCATATCCGACGGGTCCTGGCATCGGTGGATGGTCACATCGGTGGTGCGGCGGAAATCCTCGGAATCCACCGCAACACCCTCAGCCGCAAGATCGGCGACTACGGCCTCAACGGAACCGCCGGCGGCGACGGATGACCACCTGTCCCAGTGCACCATTCTGGTGCAGGACGACCCGAGACGGGGCAAGCGCACGTGGCCCATTCCGCCCAACGATCACCGGATCTCGTTGTCACTCAGTCACATACGTGTCAGACCCACACTGGCACGTGTCCTGCCCGGGGTACAGGACATGAAAAGGCTCACCGTCGACGGACTCCGATCCGTCCTGCCCCCCCTCGACGAGCTTCGACCCCTCGTCGATCACCTCCTCGCCGGCTCCGGCGTGGATCCCGCGAGAACGTGGTCGGGATCGGGGGAGTTGGGTACGGCCGGTGACCGGCTCGTCGACGCCGAGAGCCTGACGGATGCGGCGGAGAAGCTGGCGGCGGACGAACACCGACATCTGGAGGCCGTCTACCGCCATGCGGCCCAGGCCATCGCGGCACTCGAGGAGGGGGATCAGGCAGAGGCGGCAAAGCGCCTCCTGGACGCCGCCGCCCTCGAGGAGTCCCGTGACGACGCCCGTCGCGCCGCCGAATACGCCGACGCAGCACACGGCCTGGCCCGGGAGGCAGGGCATCCCGGGTTGACCTCTCTGGCCCTGCGGAGGCGGGCCCGCCACCGTCGCGCCATGGGCCTCTTCGATCAGGCCGCCCGGGACTACACCCAGGCGCTCCTATTCGCCGAGGCGGCCGGCGATACCCGCGGTGTCGCCGAAGCGACCATCGGAGTGGGCAACGTCCTGGAAGAACAAGGTCACTGGGATCAGGCGGCGGATCGGTACCGCGAGGCCCTGGCCGCATTGGAAGGGGCCGACGCACCCGTGCCCGAGCAGTGGCACGCCCTTCTGAACCTTCACGTCTCCCTCCGCTCCCTCGGCGACCTGGAAACGTGCATCGAGCCGCTGGAGGCGGCGGAGTCCGTCGCCGCAAGACTCGGTGACGCCTCCGCCAGACCGTTCATCGAGAATGCTCGCGGCCAACACCAGATGGCCGTCGGCGCCTTCGAGGCCGCAGAGTCCCATCTCCGCCGAGCCGTCGACAGCGCTCGCGGCGGTCGAGCGGAGATCGCCTCGCGCCTGAACCTCGCCGAGACGTTGTTCGCCCTCGGGCGCCCTCTCGACGCAGCCGAGGAAGCGCGACGTGCCGAACGGGAAGCCATCTCCTCTTCCACCGTGGTCAAGCTCCCCGAGGTATATCGCCTCCTGGGGCGGATCGCCGCATCGGAAGGCGTGACCGACGCCTTCGTCCTCTTCGAGCGGGCCCTCGAGATCATCGAAGAGCGGGGGCTCCCCGACATCGAACGGGCCCAGACATTGCAAGCGTATGCCGAGGCCGAAGCCCGAGTCGGGGACCCGGAGACGGCAGACGAACTCCTGAAACAGGCCGACGCACTCTACCGGAGCCTCGGCATCAGCCACCGCCGAGGTGCCTGGGCGGATCGCTTCGACGCGGACGCCGGAAATGACCAACAAGGAATCGATCATGGATAGATGGATCTTCTCCGCCCTCACACGGAGCGCCCTGGCGCTCGCCGTGGTGGGGGCACTGGCCGCGTGCGGCAACCTCACGGCCGGTGGGATTGGCGAGGCCTCTGTCGCCATGTCCGGCGACGCCCCCGACCAGGGGGCGAGCCCACAGATGGCCGTTGTCGACGGTCCCGCACGCACCGATCACGACGACGACGATCCCGAAGGCGAGCTGGAAGCCGATCTCACCGTCTTCCTGGTCTCAGCCGGAGGGGAAGCTTTCCTCCTCACCGACGGCGAAGTGAGGGTGCGGGTCGACCTCGACGGCGTGGAGGAGCCGACCATCGCATCGCGTTCGGTGGCGGCCGGCGATTACACGGCGTTGCGCATCGTCTTCACCGAGATCGAGGTCGAGGTCGACGCCGGTCTCGTCATCGGCGGTGTGGAGATCGTCGGACCCGTAGACGTCGAGTTCGAGAGCGAGCTCACGGTCGAACGCACCATCGACGTCACCATTGAAGACGGCGAGCGCGCCGAGCTCCTCGTCGATCTCAACGCCGACAGCTGGCTCCAGGCCGTGGACCCGGTCACGCTCAGCGTGGACGCCGAGGTCTTCGCCGACCTGGTGACTGTCCGGCGGCGGTAGCGGTCGGACGACACCAGCGGCCCTACAACGTCCCGGTCGGACCGCGGCGGAGGCCCCGCTAACGCCTCCCGTCAGGCCGATGCTACGATGCCGCGATGCCGCCGGGTCAGGGCTTCATCGCCACCACGAAGGTCCGTCGGATGAGCCTTCGACGGACCGCCTCGATCATGCTTCTTCGACGACCCACTTCGTAGTCGTATTCCACGTCACCCTCGGCCCGTCGAAGCTCCCGCTCGTGTCGCCGCAGACCTTCCCACAGGGCGAGAAGAGCCGAGTGGAAGCCGTCGGTCACGTCTACAGCCTGCTGGACCGCGAAGCCAGCCCGCTCACTGAGCTCCGCCAGGGATGCCGACGAGACGACGTCGGACGGCCCCAACTCCGCCGCCAGGGTCAGGTCGTCCGGGGACAGGTCGGGCGCCGTCTCGATGACCAACGCCGCCATCCGGCCACCGCTCCTGAGGACCCGATGACATTCTCTCATCACGGAGAGCTCGTCCTGTAGTCAACAGAGGACGTCGGCGTGGGTGAGTCCGTCGAAGGAACCGCTGGCGAACGGAAGGGTCCTCCCGTCGGCTCGCACGAGGGTCGCCTGACCGGCGAGCTTCTCCTCTTCCAGGGTGCCGCGGGCTTCCTCCAGCGCCTCTACGGGCAGGTCGCACACCACGAGGGAGCAGCCGGTCTCCCTGGCGACATGCGACCCGGGCCACCCCCGGCCTCCACCGAGATCGAGCAGCCGATGGCTCGCCGCGAGCCCGAGGGCCCGGGCAACCTCTTCGGCCTGCCACTGCGTGGTATATCCGTTTACGGTCGCCGTGCCCAGAGCATCCGCCCTCAGGCGGCGCGCCGCTGCCGACGAAAATGCCTCATACTTCTCGGACAGACTTCGTCGTCCCCGGCCACCTCGCGCTTCGTCCAATCCATCCTCCTCTGAACGTTCCGGCTACGTCGCGGGTCAATCCGTTGTCGACTTCCCCGGTCCCTCACAGAACTCCAGCGATGCCCTCGCACTCGAGACCTTCTTTCGCGGCGCCCGCCGCCGTCGTTTCGGCCACCGACTCCAGCCTGGTCCGGGCCGCCCTCGTGCTTGCCCTCTCCGTGGCCGGCCTGACCGCCTCCACCGAGGGGATCACCGCTCAAGAGAGCGACCGACCGTCCTCGAGGGCAACGGCGGTGACGTCGCCGCCCACCATCGACGGGGCGCCCGATGAGGCGGTCTGGGGCAATGCGCCGACGCTGGACGGCTTCGTTCAGCGCGTCCCCCGAGATGGTCAGCCGGCCACCGAACCTACGGAGGTGCGCTTCATCTATGACGGCGACGCCATCTACGTCGCCGTCTGGGCCTTCGACTCCCAGCCGGGCTCCATCGTCGAAGGTGAGGCCATCCGTGACTACGACCTCCAGCAAAGCGACGCGGTCGTCCTCATCTTCGACACGTTCGGAGACGAGCAGAACGCCTTCGTCTTCGGCACCAATCCCGTAGGCATCGAATACGACGGCCAGGTGGCGAACTCGGGTCAGGGCGGTGGGGGTTTCTTCCTCGGGGGCGGCCGCACCGGCGCACGCCGTCAGCAGGGAGGGGCCGGCGGTGGCTTCAACCTCAACTGGGACGGCAGCTGGACGGTGGAGACCTCGCGCGACGCCCGCGGATGGTACGCCGAATTTCGCATCCCCTTCTCCACCCTGCGGTATGGCGAGGGGGACGAGCAGACGTGGGGCCTGAACGTGACCCGCCGTGTCCGTCGCCTCAACGAGGAGTCCTTCTGGGCTCCGATTCCCCGGGAGTTCGACCAGTACCGCCTGAACTACGCGGGAACCCTGGAAGGACTGGCGCCGCCGGCCCAACGCCTGGTACAGGTCACCCCCTACGCACTTCAGAAGGCCGTGCGGGACTATCAGGCCGGGGATCCCGACTTCGCGTACCCCACCGAGGTCGGAGGCGACGCGAAGTTCCAGATCACCCAGGGCCTGACCCTCGACCTCACGGTGAACACCGACTTCGCCCAGGTCGAGGTCGACGAAGTCCAGTCCAACCTCACGCGCTTCAGTCTCTTCTTCCCGGAGAAGCGGCCGTTCTTCCTGGAGAACGCAGGCTTCTTCCAGGTAGGGGGCGGCGGAGCCGAGCTCTTCTTCAGCCGCCGGATCGGGATTTCAAGCGAGGGCCCGGTGCCCATCCTCGGAGGTGGTCGGGTCTCCGGGAGGGCCGCGGGTCTGAACGTGGGGTTGCTTCACATCGCCACCGACGACCTCACCGTCGCCGGGTCCACGGTGGTGCCTCAGAACCAGTACACCGTCGCCCGCGTGGCCAAGGAGCTGCCCAACCGTTCGCGCGTCGGGGGCGCCTTCATGCGCCGGGGCTCGGACGGGACAAACGACTGGAACCGGACCTACGCCGTGGACGGCCAGCTCGGACTCGGCGAAGCACTCACCTTCACCTCGTTCCTCGCACGCACGGAGACGCCCGGCCTCACCGGGCGCGACCACGCCTTCGACGTCCAGAGCGGTTGGACGTCCAGGCGCTTCCGCGGGACGGTCACGTACCGACAGGTGGGCGAGGATTTCAACCCCGAGCTCGGCTTCCTCCCTCGGGACGGATACCACTACTCCCAACTGTTCGGCATGCTCTACTTCCGGCCCGACTGGTGGGAGCTCAGGGAGATACGGCCCCACATCTCCTACTTCACGTATCGGGACATCGAGACCGGCTTCGTGGAAACGAGCCGCGTCCACATCGATTCCCACTTCGAGTTCGAGGACGGGATGGAGCTCCACCCTGCCGTGAACTGGGTGAAGGAGGGGCTCGAGGAGCCCTTCCGGATCACAGACGACATCACGGTGCCCGTGGGGACCTACGCCGGCTGGGAGCTCGGCTGGGTCTTCTTCACCGACGAGAGTGCCCCTGTCTCGTTCAATGGCGGACTCAACGCAGGGAGCTTCCTCTCAGGCGATCGGGTGAACCCGTACGGCACGGTCACCGCGCGCTACGGATCGACGGCCAGCGTTTCGCTACGCCTGGACTACAACGACGTGAACCTGGCCGAGGGGGAGTTCGACGCCACGGTCCTGGGGCTCAGGTTGGCGTACTTCGTCACGCCCCGGATCTCGGTCCAGTCGCTGACGCAGTACTCGAACCTGTTGGACGTCTGGTCCACCAATGTGCGCTTTGCCTGGCTGGATCAGGCGGGTTCCGGCCTCTTCGTGGTCTTCAATCAGGCCAACGGATTCGACACCATGGATATCGGTTCTCCCCTGAACCGGGCGTTCACCGTGAAGTACAGCAAGCTCTTCAACCTCGCACGCTGGTAGGCACGACATGCCGAGTCACCGTGAGTCCATCGTCATCGGACGCTCCCTCGACGACGTCTTCGAGTACATGAACGACGTCTCGAAGGAGTCGGAATGGCAACCCCAGCTCAGAGAGGCCGAGCAGATCCCACCCGGTCCGGTGGAGGTGGGCACCCGCCGGCGGTACGTGTCCGAGTTCATGGGGAAGCGCGTCGAGAACGTCTACGTCATCACCGCCTACGAGGCGAAGAGCCGAGTGGTGTGCGAGACGACGAAGGACGCGGTGATGGACGCCACCAGCGACATCCGGTGGGAGGCCGTGGAGGGAGGAACCAAGGTGACGATGGCGCTGGAAGGAAAGCCCTCGGGTGCCCTGCGCTTCCTACCGACCTCCATCCTCGAGGCGACCTTCGAGAAGGAGGTCCGAGGGGCGCTGTCGAGGCTCAAGGTGATCCTGGAGGAGGACACCTAGAGCAACTCGGGGCCCCATCGCAGCGGGGCGCCTCAGTCGACGCCGAGGTACACGCTGAGTTCGACGAAGCCCGCGAGGTGCCGCCCGAAGTACGCGTAGGAAGCGACCCCGCCAGCCAGGACGAACGACCGCCCCTGGACGAAGGCACCCATCGACCCCTCGAAGGTCGTCTCCCGGACCGTCGTCGTCTCGGTGTCCAACTGCGGGGGCGTCGTGGGAATCACCCACCGCCGGGCCATCGTCCGTTCGTCCACGCGAAGCGCTCCGTCCAGCCGTGCGCCCACACCGAGACCGGCCACTCCCACGACGACCCGCGACAGCTCCATCCCCGCGGAGAACGTGGATTCCGCTACGGCGCCGCGGTCGGCTTGGAAGCGGTCGCGAAAGTCGTAGCGAGTCTGACTCCCTTCCACCCACGGGCAGACGTCGAGACCGACGGCCCGCACCCGACCTCCGGCGACCGCATAGACGGTCCGTGGGACCTCGTCTCCCGTGTCCACACCACCCCACCGCAGGCCGCCACCGAGGAGAACGTGGTCGAAGGGCTCGAAGGAAAAACCGAGGGCGGTTCGGGGATCGACGCCGACGCGCTCGACGTGGAGTGAGGTGATGACGCTCGAGGCACCGCGCTGACAAAGCTGGGCCGCGGCCCCGTGTGGCGCTGAGGCCAGGAGCGAGGGAACCAGGACGGCCACCGTCAAGAGGACCGAAGACCGACGAGTCGTGCTCATTCTCGCGAACCCATGGCTAGGAGAATCCTTGGCTCCTTCCCTTCATCTGACGTCCTTCGGCGGTGGCTTTGCACAGCCTCGACCCGCCGGCCTCACCCCTTCAGCGATCGGCGGTCTCCGCCAGGATCTGTTCCAGCTCCTCGATCCGCCGCTCGACGAGGCCCCATTCCTCCATCGCCTTCTCGACCCTGTCCTCGTGGTCGGTCCGATCCTTCTGGAGGGCGACGATCTCGTCGGGGTCGGTTCGATCGTAGTATCCATCCTCGGCGAAGCGGGCGTCGATGGCGGCGATGGCGGCCTCGGCTTCCTCGATGGCGGCCGTGAGTCCGTCCCGCCGACGCTCCATGTCCCGCACCTCCCGGCGTAGGGTCGAGCGGGACACGCCGCGATCGACCTTGGTCGTCCCTCCGCTGGCCTTCCCGGCACCGTTGGGAGACGCCGCGTCGTCCGGGCTACCCGATGCCTTCGTCGACTCCTTGGCGGCCTTCTTCCGCTCGCGCTTCTCCCGCCGCGCCTTCAGGATCACGGTGTCCGCGTCGAGGTGGTCGTCCCCCGAGGCCTCCACGTACTCATCGTAGGTGCCGGGGTAGTCGGTGACCTCACCCGGCTTGATCTCCACGACCCGGGTGGCGAGCCGGCTGACGAACCACCGGTCGTGGGACACGACGATGAGCGTACCCTCGTAGCTGCGCAGCGACTGGACGAGGGCTTCGATGGACTCGAGGTCGAGGTGGTTGGTGGGCTCGTCGAGGACCAGCACGTTGGGCTTCTCCAACGCCAGCCGGGCGAAGACGAGGCGCGCGGCCTCTCCCCCCGAGAGTGCGCTCACCTTCTTCTTGCCGTCGTCTCCACTGAAGAGCATGAGCCCCATCTGCCCTCGGACGAAGCCCCGGTCCCTCCCGGGGCAGAAGCCCCACAGCCACGACTCGGTGGTCTCCTCGGAATCGGCGAACTCGGTCTTGATGTCCTGAGCGAAGTAGCCGACGTGGGTCTCGTAGCCCCACTCCACGTCGCCGGCGTCGGCCTCGAGCTGACCCATGATGATCTTGAGGAGGGTGGACTTCCCGATCCCGTTGGGTCCCATGATCGCCACTCGCTCGCCTCGGCGGACCGACAGGTCTACGCCGTGGAGGACCTCGTTGTCCCCGAAGGCCTTCTTCACGCCGTCGACGACGAGAACCTCCTTGCCGCTGTGGCGCCGGGGCTCGAAGCGGAACGTCGGATACCGGCGGGAACTACCGGGGAGCTCCTCCAGCTCGTCGGCTTTCTTCTCGATGAGGCGGAGTTTGCTCTGGGCCTGTCTCGCCTTGCTGGCCTTGGCACGGAAGCGGTCGACGAACTGACGGTGGTGGGCGATCTCCTTCTCCCGGGACTCGATCTCCTTCTCCCGCCGCTCCCGCTCTTCGACCTTGGCCTCGAGGAAGTGGGTGTAGTTGCCCTTGTAGAGCGTGACCGTGCCGTAATCCACGTCCAGGATCCGGGTGGAGACGTTGTCCAGAAAGCGGTGGTCGTGGGAGATGACCACCACCGGCCCCTGGAAGTCGGCCAGGAACTTCTCCAGCCAGCGGATGGACAGGATGTCCAGGTGGTTGGTGGGCTCGTCGAGCAGGAGAGCGTCGGGAGCCGAAGCCAGGACCTGCGCCAGGAGCACCCGGAGCTTGAAGCCACCCGAGAGATTGGAGACCGGGTCGTGGTGGACCTCCGTGGGCAGGCCCAACCCCTCGAGGATGGTGGCCGCCCTGGCTTCGGCCGTGTACCCGTCCAGCCGCTGGACGGTCTCCTCCAGAACGGCGAAGCGCTCGTGATCGAAGCCCTCCTCGCCGCCTTCGAGGAGGATCGCCTTCTCGGCCATGGCTTCCCACAACTCGGGATTGCCCATGAGGGTCACGTCGAGGACCGACTCGTTCTCGTAGAGGAACTGGTCCTGTCTGAGGACCCCGAGCCGTACCGATTTCGGGATGGACACCTGCCCCTCGGTGGGATCCATCGTCCCCGCGAGGATGTTCAGGAGCGTCGTCTTCCCCGATCCGTTGGCGCCGACGAGTCCGTATCGTTCGCCCGGGTTCAGGTTGAAGGACGCACCGGCGAAGAGCGTCCGGTCCCCGAACTCCTTGGCGAGATTGGAGACCGAGATCACGTCGCGCCCAGGATCGGGAGGGATCGCCCGCCGCCGGAGGCAGCCGGTGCACCGAGCGGTCGGACGTCGAGAAACGTCAGGTCGCCGGAGGCGCGGACCGTGGTGACTTCGAGGGCGGCCGGGAGCAGAACGGTATCTCCGGCGACCGCGCGCAACGACGGTACGTCGTCGCTCCAGCGGAGCTCCGCCTCACCACGGATGATCATGAGCACGACCATCTCACCGCCATCGAAGAGCAGCTCACCCTCACGGAGGACCGTCCATTCGCGCATGGTGAAGTGCTCACATGCCACCAGGTTCCGGCCGACGGCGTCTCCCAGGGAGGTGGTGGTTCCTGGCTCGAACTCCTTCGTGTCGGCTGGACCCAGCTCGATGCACTCCAGCGCTTGCTCGACGTGCAGCTCCCTGTCGGTGCGCCCCCAGTCGTAGACGCGAAAGGTCGTGTCCGACGGCGTCTGTACTTCGGCGACGAAGATTCCGGCGCCCAAGGCGTGACAGGTACCGCTGGGGAGGTAATGGCACTCCCCGGCCTTCGCCGGCACCTGGACGAGGAGGTCCGGGACAGTGCCCCCACGAATGGCGACCTCCAGATCGTCTCGCGTGGTGCCCTCGGCGATGCCCTTGTAGATGACCGCTCCTTCTTCGGCGTGCAGCACATACCACGCCTCGGACTTCAGGTGGGCGCGGGAGTGGGCCGCCGCGTACTCGGGCGAGGGATGAACCTGCACCGACAGGTTCTCCTTTGCGTCCAGGTACTTGAGGAGGATGGGAAGGCGGCCACCCGAAGCCAGCCGGACATCGCCCGTGACCAGCGCCCCGAAGTCGTCCACCACTTCACCGAGGGTGCGCTCGATGAGGGGGCCGTTTCGAATCCGCGTCTTGGCGGGCTCGCCCCCGCCCCCCGACGGGCTCGTGGCGTCCAGATCCGCCAGCTCCCACGACTCGCCGACACCCGTGTCGGGGCCACCCGGTAACTGCCGACCGAATCGCTCGAGGGTGCGACCACCCCAGACCTTCTCTTTGTAGATGGGCTCGAGGAGGAAGGGATAGAGGGGCACGGGGGTATCTCGTGAGCTGCGGGGAAACGGTTCGTCGTGGAAGCGGCCCCTGTCCTACCGAGGAGCGGCGGCCATCAATATGGCGCTTCCCGGCGGGAATGTGGTGCCACCACACCTACACCAGCTCCTCCAGCACCTCGATGGGTCTCTCTACCTCGCCATGGTCTTGTAGTGCACCATGCTCACTCGATCGAACCCATCCGGGTCGTCCAGATCGAGAACGTCCACGAGTCGCGCCGCATAGAAGTGGCCCGTCGCCCCGTCCCCTCCGATCCTACATCCCCCCGATCCGCTCGCGGATGATTCGCGCCGTGCGTTCGGACCGAGCGTCGGCAATCTCGTCAGCCCACTCCAGTGCCTCCGACAGATCCGAGATGTCGACGCCGTTGATTGTGGCAAGGCCGGCCTTCACCCGCTCTTCCCACCGGACGGAATCGATGTCGTCGAGCATCATGTTCAAGGTGATGCCCGGGCTGTCATGGATGTTGTCGCTCGGCATTCCGTCGGTGACGACGCCGCGCTCGCGAAGCACGTTCCGGGATCCCTCGGGCGCCCGATAGTACTCGCCGATGAAGTGGGCCCTGGCTGCGCCACCCCACTTGGCGTTCAGCGCGTCGGCCACGTTGCTCATGCCCCGTTGGTTCCCGCCGCTGTCGCCGATGAAGACGATGTTCTCGAAGCCGTGCTGGGCCAGGCTCTCGGCCATGTCGGTGAGGACGGCCTCGAAGGTCTCCTGACGGAGGCTGATGGTGCCGGGGCTGGTCATGTGCCCGGTCGGGGGCTCGATCCCGCCCTCGGGCACGAGTTCGAGGACCGGAGCGCAGAGCGCATTCCCCAGGTAGGTGGCTATGCGCGGGCAGTTCTCCCGCAGCACGTAGTTGTGCTTGCCCGTCACCAGCCACGGACCGTTGGGCTCGACGCCGCCGGTGGAGATGATGGCCGTCGTCTTTCCGGCATCGAGGGCATCGCGGACATCCATCCACGTCATCTCCTCGATCCAGAGCGTCTCGACGGGAGGCAGGGGATTGGGTGTATCGGCGCAGTTGTACACGTTGTTGCGACACGCACCTCCGCCCATGTCCCGTGGATCGGGCTCGGGACGCTGGAAGCCGGCCGGTGGCCCGCGCCGTTCGCGCTGAGCCACGGGCTGGGGTGGCTGAGTGCCGCCCGCGAGGATGGCATCGCGGATGAAGCCCGCGGTGTGGAAGGCGCGGAAGTCGACGATCTTCCGGGCGAGCTCGCGGTTGCGGACCCGGTCGCTGAGATCGGCTCCGTTGATGGTGGTGAGACCGGCCTCCACCCGGGCGTCGTACCGGATGGAGAACGGATCGTCGGCGAACATGTTCAAGGAGATGACCGGATCGTCGTGGAGTCCGTCGTTCTCCGTGCTTTCGAGTCCGTACGCCGTCATGTACTGGGAGACGGTCCCGTAGTCGTAGTACTCGGGGATGTGGGCCACGACGACGTCGGGCCACTTGGCGTTGAGGGCGGCGGCGACGTTGCGCATGCCGGACTGGTTCCCGCCGCTGTCCCCGATGAACATGATGTTCTCGAAGCCGTGCATCTTGAGGCTATGGGCCACGTCGGTGAGCATGGCCTCGAAGGTCTCCTGGCGCATGGAGAGGGTACCAGGACTCGTCATGTGGCTGCTGGGTGGGTCGATATTGCCCTCGGGTACGAGCTTGATGACCGGCGCGCACAACGCGTCGCCGAGCTCACGGGCGATGGCGTCACAGTTCGCACGGAGGACGAAGTTGTGCTTGCCCGTCGCGAGGAAGGGCCCGTTGGGCTCGACGCCCCCCGTGGAGATGATGACCGTGCGCATCCCGGCGTCGAGGGCGTCGCGGACATCCATCCACGTCATCTCCTCGACCCACACCGTGTTCGGCTGCGGGAGGGGATTGGGCGTGTCGGCGCAGTTCCAGACGCTACCGGCGCAATCGCCGCCACCCATGGAGTTGGGATGCTGCTGTCGCTGCTGAGCTTCGGCGGCAGACGCGGTGAGTAGAACCGCGCCGAGGGCGAAGAGGATCTTCTTCATCGGTGTCTCCCGAGGGTACGAACTTCGTGCGTGGTGGGGAGACTGAGGGTCGAGGCCGGAACGCGCCAGGGGTCGGAGCGAATCGCGTCGGGCGTGGGGACGACTCCGCCGGCCGAGCTCGAAGGCGCGCAGACTTCCGGGAGGGAGCCTACTCCCCGGAACCTCCGCCCATGGCTCCCGCCGACAGTCCGTCACAGGCGTGCTCCCACCCTCGTTCGCACGCCAACGCCAGGAGGGAGTCCGCGTCCTGGATCTCCACCGCCCCCTTGCTCCCACGGATCACGATGGGAAGGTCCTCGGGGGGAGGGGGCGCCTGGGCGAAGGTCCGCTGGCCCGTGGTCATCCGTAGCACGTTCTCGCAGCCCGGTCCGAAGCCCAGCGAACAGGCCTGCTGGAAATCGGCACGCGCCTCGTCGTCCTCACCCAGCATCGTGGCCATGACGATGGCGCGCTCGTTGCACGCCCAACCCGACCCACGATCGCAATAGACCGCCTCCATCTGGGCCGCCGTCCGGCACGCCCGCAGATTGCCCGACTCGCACGCCTGGTCCCAGAAAGGGAGGTACTGGCCAGGGTGGTCATCGCCGACGCCTCCCACGGCGAAGAGCGACAAGAAGATCATCGTCCACAGCCCGGCCGTGGCCACCCGGGGGTTCTCGACTCCGACGGCTCCCAGAATCCTGGCCGGCTCCAGGTGACGCAGCACGGGCTCTTTGGCCCAGGCGTCGAAACGACGGGCCATGAGGTTGAGGATGGGAATAGGGAGCAGCTTGTCGTAGAAGGTCGGGGCCTCGAACCGCTCGAGGAGACCCGCGAAGGCGATGGTGAGGACGGCGTAGAGGACGCCGTACATGACCCTGCCCTGCTCCGAGCGCGGCGACGTCGCCGGATCGGTGAACAGGAGATGCATCCCCAGAAAGACGGCGATGGGGATGAAGGCGTCCCGGAAGTAGAAGGTCCCGGTGGCCCCGTAGTAGAGGAGCCCCCATAGGTACGCCGTCGTCACAGACGCGATGGTCATCGTCGCAACGCCGAAGAGAATCTGGGCCGGCAAGGTCACCAGGAAGACGGCGACGAAGATCCACGGCGGGTTGAAGAGGGTCTGGGCGATCTCGAGACCGTAGGTGGCGTTCGTCGTTCCCGTGAGGATCAGGAAGAGGGAGAAGACGGCCAGGGGGAACGACGACGGGTTGAAGATGTGGCGGCGGCGGCCGTCACGTTCCCAGTTGATGAAGGCCTTCGCCGCGAAGCCCAGCGCCACGATGACGAACTGCCAGTAGTACCACTCGGGCCGGAACCAGAGGAAGAAGTTGATGCTGAGGAGGATGGGTACCGGGCCGAATCCGATGCGGTACTCGTCGTTCCGGTACATCTGGAGCAGAGCATCGAAGCCGTACGCGAAGAGCAACTGCCCCAGGAGAAGCGGCAGATTTCCCAGCACGGCACTGACGTGCCAGCCCCAGTACAGCATGAGCGTGCCCTGGGCGCACGCCTGGAGCCAGTGGGGCGTTTTGATCTCCACCCGCATGGACAGGTCCCGCTCGCGGCGCGTCGCGGTGGCGTACAGCACCGTGGCGCCGGCGATGAGGCCCAGGGCCGCCGCGAGGAAGCTCCGCTCGACGACGGGCTGCAGGGACACCTGCGGGAAAACGGGAATGATCGCTGCCAGGGCAGCCCCGAAGCCGATGGGCACGAGGGCGGCCTGGGCCGGCGAGAGCCGCTGAGCGATGACGGGGACTCCTTTCAGCCAAACCTCAGATCCACAGACAATCTACCGAAGCCTCGTGGGGGGGAGTAGCCGTACTCGCCGGTAGGCCCCATGATGCCGGGAGCGGCTCCCGCCGCCCCCGTTACAGCCCACCCGGCTCGCGCGTCGGGCTCGCGGACCCGACGCCTTGCTCGACCACCGACACCGATGACTCGAATGACGCCGACCCCTCGCCCCACCATGAACGCCATCTCCATCCTCCGTCGCACTTCAGCCGCTGTCCCCTCGATGGCCGCTGTCCTCTCGATGGCCGCTGTCCTCTCGACGGCCACCGTCCTCTCGATCCCGACGCTCGCGACGCCGACACCCGTGGCCGCCCAGGCTCCCGACCTGTCCACCACGCTGTTGCGGGTCGACTACCGGGAGATCGGGCCGGCTCTCATGGGTGGGCGCATCGCCGACCTCGCCGTCATCGAAGCCACGCCGCACATCTTCTATGTGGGAACGGCATCGGGTGGTGTCTGGAAGACGGAGAACCACGGCACGTCGTTCACTCCCCTCTTCGACGACCAGCCCACCAGTTCCATCGGGGCCATCGAGGTCGACCAGACGAACCCCAACCTGGTCTGGGTCGGCACGGGCGAGCCCCAGAACCGGCAGTCGTCGCCGTGGGGCAACGGCGTCTACAAGTCCACGGACGGCGGAAAGACGTGGCAGCACATGGGGCTGGAGGCGACGAAGCACATCGGTCGCATGATCATTCATCCTCGCGACCCCGACGTCGTCTACGTGGCGGCGGTGGGCGACCTGTGGGCTGCCAACCCCGAGCGCGGCGTCTACCGCACCACCGACGGGGGCGAGTCGTGGGAGCTCCTGCTCCACATCGACGACGACACCGGGGCCATCGACCTGGTCATGGATCCCAACGACCCGAAGACGCTCTTCGCCGCCATGTACCAGCGTCGGCGCACGGGCTTCGGCTTCAACGGCGGAGGGCCGGGCAGCGGGATCTACCGCACGGTGGATGGCGGCGAGTCGTGGGTGGAGCTCACGGAGGGTCTCCCCTCGGGCGACAAGGGCCGTATCGGCCTCGACGTCTTCCGCGGTGACGGCAACCTCGTCTACGCCCTCGTGGAAGCAGACGCCCGGAGCGCCGGCAGCGGCTTCGGAGGAGGTGGCGGCGGCGCCCGACAGACGGGGCTCTACCGCTCCACGGATCGGGGCGACACCTGGGAGAAGATCTCCGACACCAATCCCCGCCCCATGTACTACTCGCAGGTCCGCATCGACCCCACGGACTCCAACCGGATCTACGTCCTGGCCACGCAGCTCATGGTCTCCGACGATGGCGGCCGGACGTTCCGGAGCGACGGGGCCACCCAGATCCACGTGGACCACCACGACCTCTGGATCGATCCGGCGAACCCCGATCACCTGATCCTCGGCAGTGACGGGGGCGTCTCGGCGTCGTGGGACGGGACGGCCAACTGGCGCATGTACGACATGATGGCGCTGGGTCAGTTCTACACCATCTCCCACGACATGCGGACCCCGTACTACGTCTGCGGTGGGCTCCAGGACAACGACCCGTGGTGCGGTCCGTCCAATACCCGGTCGTTCCATGGCATCCGCCACGACGACTGGTACGAGACGGCCTACGGCGACGGATTCTGGACGGTGGTGGACCCCACGGACTCCACCATCGTGTATTCCGAGTCCCAGGGCGGAAACATGGTGCGCTACGACCTGAACACCGGCGAGAAGACGCCCATGCGCCCCATCGAAGGGCCGCGAATGGGCGGCGATACCACCAAGGACTACCGCTTCAACTGGAACTCCCCCCTCCTCATCTCGAGACACGACCCCGAGGTCATCTACCTCGGAGCCAATTACCTCATGCGCTCGCCGGACCGCGGTATGAGTTGGGAGGAGGTGGGTGGTGTCGATCTCACGAAGCAGATCGACCGCGACACACTGGAGATCATGGGGGTCTCGGGCAGCGAGCCCATGATGTCCATCCACGACGGGATCTCCACCTACGGCAACCTCACCGTCGTGGGTGAGTCCCACTTCACGCCCGATGTCATCTACGTCGGCACCGACGATGGCAATCTCCAGGTGACGAGAGACTACGGTGAGACGTGGACCAACGTGGTGGACAACATCCCGGGTCTCCCGGAGCGGACGTACGTAAGCCGCCTCGCGCCGTCGCACCACGTGCCTGGCCGGGTCTACGCCACCTTCGACGGCCACCGCAACGGCGACTACGACGCTTACGTGTACGTGAGCGAGAACTACGGCGAGGAGTGGCGGCGCATCGACGCCGGGCTTCCCGACCTCTGGTCGGTGAACGTCATCGCCGAACACCACAACGCCCCCAACCTCCTCTTCGTGGGTAACGAGGTGGGCGTCTACGTCTCCATCGATCGCGGCGAGAGCTGGACGCCCTTGGAAGGTGACTTCCCGGTGGTGCCCGTCGACGACATCGCCATCCACCCCCGGGACAACGACCTCATCGTCGGGACCCACGGCCGGAGCGCCTGGATTCTGGACGACCTGACGCACCTGGAGAACCTGAGCGCCCAGATCATGGCCCAGGATGCCCACCTCTTCCCCGTCCAGCGAAAGATCATGTGGGCCCAGGAGGGCGACTGGCCCTTCCTGGGGTGGCAGTACGCCGGAGAGAACCCGCCGCGGGCCAGCCGGATCCGGTACTACCTCCGGGACGCCGTCGACATGACCGCCGACGCGGACGGAGAGGGCGGGGGCGAGGATCACGACGGAGAGAACGGCGAGAACGGTGAGGAGCATGGCGATGCCGATGGATCCGGCCACGACGACGACGAGGGCGTGACTCTGACCGTCACGGACGCGTCGGGAGAGGTCGTCCGCACGCTGGAGGGAGCGACGGGTCCGGGGATCCATGAGGTCCTGTGGGACTGGCGGTGGGATGCCCCGTACGAGCCTGAAGGACGAGCGGGCGGTGGCGGCGGAGGTGGTGGCTTCGGAGGAGGAGCGCCCGAGGGTCCGGTGGCGCTCCCCGGCATCTACACGGTGACGCTGGAGGCGGCGGGCACTACCCACTCGACTCAGCTCGAGATCGAGGCCGACCCCCGCCGGCCCATGACCGTCGCGGACCGGATGGCCCGACAGGACGCCCTCATGAGCATGCATCGGCTGGCGAAGCCCGTCTACGAGGCCCGCCAGGCGCTATCGCGGCTTCATGACCAGATGGAGGAAGCCGAAGGCCTTCTGGAGCAGCATGACGGCGCGCCCGAGTCCCTCACCGAGGAGCTTGCGGCGATCCAGGAGGAACTGGAGAGCATCGGCGACCTCCTGGGTGACGTGGGCGGCTGGATGCGGGTGTCCGGTTCCATCCAGCAGTCGTCGCTGCGACCGACCGAGGACATGCTCTGGCAGGTCGACAAGGCATGGGAGGAGGCGCCCGGCGTCATCGAACGGATCAATGCTCTCATCACCCGCCGGGTGCCCGCGTTCCAGGACGCCCTCGACGAAGAGGGTGTGCGGCCCGATCCAGGGGAAGCGCTGGAGGTGCCGCGGCGGGGAGGGTGAACGATAGCCCTCGGCCCACCGAGGCCGAGGGCACCGACGCGAGGATTCAGGGAAACCAGAATGTCGGCCCTGATATGAAGCCTGCGCAGGGCTCGGGTGGGTTGGGTGCGACCGGCTTCCGTTCGGATGTCCGCCCGTCCCAGATGGTCACGTCCACCGCCCATCCACACACCAGACCGTGGTCGAACTCCAGGCGATACGAGCCCGTCCACAGGAGCTGACGCTCTTCCACCATGACGGTGTCCGAGGCCTCATAGAAGCGGAGGAAGACCTCTGGCACCTCCTCCTCTCCCCCCGGTGAGCCGATATCGATGGTCCCCGAGACGGTCACCACGGCCTGCGGCGCCTCCTCCAGACGCTCGACGGCCGAGGGGCTCTTGCCGCAGCCGATCAAGATGCCACAGCTCAGGAGCGTGCTCGCCAGAAGGCCGGGAAGGGGCCTCCGGGCGTCGATTCGGCTTGCCCGGATCTTCATGCAAGCAACCTACGCGCTCCGACGGCGAATCGCACGAAGAGGAGGCCGCGAGGGGCCGAGGCCGACGCTCAGACTGGATGGGGGGAGCCGCCGTCGGCGCCCTTCGACTCGGACGGGACTACGCCGAGATCCGGGAGATCACCGTCGGTGACGGGATTCTCACCTTCGAGGGCCGCCTCACCGGTTCCTGAGCGGACCCGGCGACTCCACCCTCGTCAGTGTCGCGGAATCCGGTCCGCGTGCTCGGCCAGCCACGCCCGGAACGTCTTCAACTCCGGGTTCAGTGACCTGGCGAACTCCACCGGCCTGTTCGCCCGGAACGCCTCGTTGAAGTCGTGTTTGACCTGGAACATGTTGCCCAGATCCTCGGCGCCGGGGAAATCGAACGACCGATACATGTCGAAGGGCACCGGGAAGTGGTTCACGGTCTCCCCCATGGCATCGGTCAAAGCCGCCGCCATCTCGGCACCCGTGAGGTGTTCCCCGGAGATCCCCACCGTCTTGCCGATGTACTCGTCGCCGGCCTTGAAGATGGCGTAGGCGCACTTCCCGATGTCCTCCACCGCGATGCCCGGGAGCTTCTTGTCGCCCATGGGCATGGGGAAAACGAGGGCGCCGTCTTCGCCCCGCTGGGGCTCGGCGCCGAAGCCGATGAGGTTGTCCCAGTAGTAGGAGGTGAGGAGGAACGTCGTGGGGACGCCCGCCTCGCGGAAGAAGTCGTCCGACTCCCCCTTGGCGTCGAAGTGGGGCACGGTGTAGTGCTCCATGAGCGTGGGCATCCGGTCGTCGCTGGTGGGGACCCAACTGCGAGTGTCCTCGAGGGTCGACCAGACGACGTGGGCCACGCCTGCGGCCTTGGCCGCCTCAGCGAGGTTCTTCGCCTGCTGTTTCTCCTTCTCGGGGGAGAAGTGCTCCCAGAAGTTCGTGACGCAGTAGGCGCCGTGGCATCCCTGGAACGCGGCCGTGAGGCTGGCAACGTCGTCCAGGTCGGCCTCTACCATCTCGGCGCCCCGGCCGATGAGCTCCCGGGCCTGCTCGGAGCCCGGGTTCCTGGTGAGGCCCCTTGCGACGAAGTCGCCGGCGGGGTCGCTCAGAATCGCGCGGACGAGCCCTCCGCCCTGGGCACCCGTCGCTCCGACTACCGCAATCGTCCTGCTCGCCATGGGAACCTCCTCGCAAAACTGTACCGGGGACGCGCACCGTCCGTGGGGGCATCCCAACACCGATCCCGCGGAGCGGTTCCAGTTCGGGGTTTGAGGAGCGCGGCGTCGCAGGGGTATCTTTCAGTGGGAACCGGGAGGCTTCGAGCCCCGCGACCCCAAGCATCTTCGGGAGATCGAACCTTGAAGTCTTCATACCGGACGCTCTGCCGGCGCCTCGGCCAGGCCCTGCTGCTCGTTGCCGCCGCCGCCGTGATGGTGCCGACGCAGATCGTCGCGCAGAGCGGCGCCATCGCGGGAAGCGTGGTCCTCGAGCCACCTCCCCCGCCCCGGCGGACGGCCAACCGGTACCCCGGTGGCGCGTCTCGTGCCGAGACCGTCCAGCGGATCCCCGCCGTCGTCTACGTACTGGGCGTCGCCAGCGCCTCGTCTTCGCCCTCGACGCTGGAGATGGTCCAGCAGGACACCGCCTTCGCCCCCGCGGCGCTTTTCGTCCCGGTGGGCGGCACCGTCGATTTCCCCAACGCAGACCCCTTCTTCCACAACGTCTTCTCCTACTCCAGCAGCCGGCGCTTCGATCTCGGACGATATCCCCAGGGACAGTCCAAGGAAGTGACCTTTGACGAACCCGGCGTCGTGAGCGTCCTCTGTGAGGTCCACGACAAAATGAGGGGCGTCATCGTCGTCACGGAGAATCCCCACCACGCGGTCGTCGCCCAAGACGGCTCGTTCCGCATCGATGGCGTCCCGGCCGGGCAGCACCAGGTCGTCTTCTGGAGCGCGGACCACGAACCCGTGGAGCAGACCATCGTCGTGACGGCAGGGCAGACGAGCCAGGTGGACGTCGAGCTGAACCGGTGAGCCGGATCCGGCTCGACTGGATTCAAAAGAGCTTCGGCGCGAAGCTCCTCGCCGCGCTGGTGGGTTCGGTGGGGCTCCTCCTGGCCATCACCCTCGTTGCCGTGCGGGCACAGACCAACCGACAGATCCGCCTCGTCGAGGACCGGACCATCGCCAGCGCCGGGGAGTTGTTCCAGGAACTCGAGGACCTCCAGCGGCAGCAGGCCGACCAGTTCACCCGCCCGTTTCGTGAAAGCCGGCGCACCGTCGCGATCCTCGACGAAGCCATCCGATCGGGAGACCTGGACTACCTGTCGGGCGAAGCCTCCTACCAGTTCGAGCTTCTGGGGTTGGGTGACTTCGAGGGCGCCCTCGTCGTCCTCACCGACGATTTCGGCCGTCCTCTCTTCTCCATGATGGGCGGGCAGCCTCTGGAGGGGGACCCGGCCGAGGTGTCGTATCTGGCCGAGGCCCTGGTCGGTGACGAGAGCGGAGCCGTGGTGATGAGCGAGTACCGGTTGGTGGACGACCGCCTCTACAACCTCCGGGCCCACTTCATCGAGTTCGCACGTCAACCCGTCGGCACCGTCACCTTCGGTCTCCCGGTGGGCTCGGGAGAGATCGATCGCATCGCTCGCATCGGTGGCTTCGAGGCGTGCTTGTCCGTAGCGGCCGCCTGTGTCGCCAGCAGCTCAGGCGTCGGACCGGAGATGGAGGCGGCGATGATCGCCGCTCTCGAACGCGACGGCGCGCTGCGAACCGAGCTCGGAGGCGCCGAGTGGTCCATCCAACACGAGAACCTGGTCGCCGACCGGCCCGACCAGGGTGTACGCATCGTCGCCGTTCCCCTGGATGCCGTCCGGGCACCGTTCGAGAACATCCAGGCCACGCTGCTGCTGGCCGGCTTCGGAGCCCTTCTCCTCTGCGGACTGGTGGGCGCTGGCCTCAGTCGATCGCTGACCCGTCCGGTGCGTGACCTGGTCGCCGCCACCGGGAGGGTCGCCAAGGGCGACTACGAGGCGGAGGTACGGGTGGAGTCCGAGGACGAGATGGGCACCCTCGCTCATGCATTCAACGACATGACCCGGGGGCTGCTCATGCGGGAGCAGTACCGTTCGGTACTGAACAAGGTGGTTTCGACGGACGTGGCCGAGGAGTTGATGAAGGGCACGGTGGAGCTCGGCGGAGAGAACCGCGAGATGACCGTCCTCTTCGCCGACATCCGCGGCTTCACGCCCTTGACGCAGGGCATGGAGCCTCAACAGGTCATCGGCTTCCTCAACGAGTGCATGGACAAGCTCAGCCGGGCGGTGGATGCCGAGGGCGGGGTCGTCGACAAGTTCATCGGCGACGAGATCATGGCCGTATTCGGCGCGCCCGTCGTCCAGGGGGACCATGCTGTCCGGGCTGTCCGGGCCGCCTTGCGTATGCGTGAAGGGGTGGCAGAGATGAACGCCGAGCGCGCCCGCCGGGGAGAAGCGCCGCTGGCCGTGGGCATCGGGATCGCCAGTGGTGTCGCGGTAGCCGGCAACATGGGATCCAACGACCGCCTCAATTACACGGTCCTCGGAGAGACGGTGAACCTGGCCGCGCGCCTCACCGATCAGGCGAAGCCCGGTGAGATCCTCGTCAGCGAGCGCACTCGGGAGTGGACGGCCGAAGGTCTGGTCGCCTCGTGCGTCGGGGAACGCGCCCTGAAGGGGTTCAGCGAGGGGTGTCTCGTCTACTCCGTGGAAGCCTTCGAAGACGCCGGGGCTACCGCGGGCTGAGCCGGCGGCTCAGAACTCCCACCAGAGGCGCAGTCCCCCGAAGTCCGTGTCGCCGTCGTCGCGGACGGACTGGAGCTGTCGATAGCCCGAGAGCAGCAGACCCAGGTTTCGACTCAGGCGGTATCCAACCGCCCCTTCGTATCGGCGCACGTCGTAGTCCCAATCCTCCGCGCCGGCGCCCACGTCCAAGGGCCGGAAGTCCACGAAGCCACCACGGGCGGCGATGAAGAAGCCCGCAGCGACGTCGCTTTGCACCTCCAGGCTTCCGCTGATGCCCGTGGGCATCCCCGTGACGTTGGGGACCTCCCACCGATCCCGGATGAACTCCGCCCGAACCATGGCAGGCCCTCGGGCGAAGGACACGTCGATGGAGATCAGCTCCTGGTCGAAGTCCTGGAAGTCGTCGGGAGGCACGCCGGTGGGCTGACCCGGCGGCGAAGCGTCGACCTGGGCCTGGGGCTCGGCGAGCCATGGGCCTCGATTGTAGGAGGCGCCCACCTCCATCGACGCCGAAGCCTTCCATCGAGCGCCGGCCACCACGGACGGGCGCTTCAGGCGCTCGGTGTCGAAGCGCCACTGCCGGGGGTTGGACGAGGGCGCGCTGTTCATCAGTGCGGCCCGGAGGTCCACCGGACCCACCTGTCCGAACACCATTCCACCCCACTGATAGGGCACGTCCCACACCGGAGGCGCTCCCGGCAAGTCGATCTCGTGGACGGCATCCTTCCATCTCATGAAGTCCGTGCCGTCGACAGGATTTCGCCACCGGTTCATCACGGTCCGGTAGTCGTAGGCCAAGGGCGGATTGAGGAAAGGGTCCACCGTGGTGAGATGCCGGAGGGCGTACGACCCGAAGGGGCTGGCGAAGCGTCCGAGCTGCACGCCTTCCGTTCCAGAGCCCGTCACCACCCGGACGAAGGCCTGCTCCAGGCGAGTTCGTTGGGGGGCGCGCAGATTCTCGAGGCCGTTGTCGTTCCGGAACTCGATGAGGGAGTAGACGTGGTCGCCGAGAAAGATGTCGGCGAAGACGCGGAGGCGGTGCGTCCGCAGCGTGCCCTCGCCGTTCTGCATCTCACGGGCGAGATCCACGTGACAGGCGTCACACTCTTCGGCGGGGAGGGGCGACGGCGCCCACTCGTTGGAGATATGCGATCCCTCGACATCCAGACGGCCGGAGAGGAGAAGCTGGAAGAAGCCCGACTCCGAGATGTACTCCAGGCCCAGGTCCTGGAAGGTCGGCAGCTCGGGGAACTGGGCGTGGGCTGGTGTCGACCCTGCGAGGGACCAACAAACGCCGCCGATGATCGCGAGGCGGTGGGGCAGGAGGCGCTTGGGAGGTGTCATCGACGGCGGCGGGAACGAAATCAGAGGAGGGTCGGTCGGGCGCGAGGAGCCTACGCCGTCGGCTGACCCGTGGGCAAGGCACCCTCGGCGTGATCACGAAGATCGGCGAATCCGGTTTGTCTGGATGAAGAGGTGCACGACCAGTCAGACCGCACACGCTCGGGAGAGGACAATGAAGAAGACCCCGCATCGGCAGACCACACTCTGTGTCGCGCTGTTGCTCATGACCGCGGCATGCGATCAGTCGCCAACGTCCCCGCGAGTCACCTTCACGGGAGAACGCCCCGCCGCCGAGACCATCGTCATGGTCAGTCACACGACCTACAGCGCCGGAGACCTTGTCTCGGTCCAGATCAGGTACTCCCGTGGCCTCCACGAAGACGAGCGACTGAGAGCTCGTGTCGACTGGGATCCGACCCGGTTCGAGCTGGTCGATGTCACAGGTGAAGAGGAGCTCCTCTCAGCCAACCACGGGGCCGGCTACGCCTATCTCATGGATGGCGGTGCTGGGCGCATCGAGCTCGAGTTCCGTGCTCTGACAGCAGGAAGCGCCGAGGGCGCGTTCCACGCCGAAGCTCTGGTCCTGGGTGGCGAGGACAATGAGGAAGACATCATCCAGTAGACGCTGCACGAAGTAGACGCTGCACCGCTTCGCAGCCACCGGGACCCCGACCGATGTCGGGGTCCCGGTTTCGTTGCGCTACAGGCGGAGATAGAGCTCGGCGATGGGGATGACCCAACGGCATCCACGAACCCGCGGGTTGCCCAGGAGTGAAGTGATCCGGGTGGCCAGATCCGGGACGATGCGCGAAGCCAGGGACGGTCGGATGCCGTGACGGTCCAACGTCTCCCGGACGAGGCGGTCCGATGGCTCGTTCCGAACCCAATTCTCCCATACGAGGTCCGCGACCTCGTGGTCGGCCACGATCTGCCGTTGCAACTCCTGGAGGAGACGGTCCGCCTGAGGGGTCAGGCCAGCGGCCACCTCGACGATGGAGCCGCACCGGGCGGCCAAGCCTGCGATCCGGGCTAGATACAAGCGCTGGGCCCTCGATCCATGGCCGGACTCGAGCATCTCGAGGGCCATGGCACTGGCGTCTACGAAGGCATCCGAGCCGTCGTTGGACCGAGGATCGTCCATCCCCAGGCCTCTCAGGGTCGATCGCAGACCCGCCGCTCGCCCTGCGTCGTCATCGAGCGCTTCGTAGAAGTCCGCCAGCCGGTCGAGACGCCGTCCGAACTCACGAAAGGCGGAGCGCCCCCAAAGCGGATCGCCCAATGCCAGCCGCCAGGAGACGCTCAACGCCTCCCGCATCTTCTCGTCGGCCGCGGTGATCTCCCCACGGTGCAGCAAGAGGGCCGCTTCGAGTTCACCGGCCACGGCCAACAGTTCCCACCCGTCCGGCATCCCCCGCCCCGGTCCCACCAGTCCGGCCTCCACCATGTCCGCCCCTCCCCACATGTGGCGCGTGAGATCCAGGGAACGACTACGGGCCGCTCGCTCGAAGTCCTGCATCGCGGGCTCGGAAGCGACGGACTCGATCCACTCGACCTGCTCGGCCGACAAACCATCGACGGCCAAACGAAAGAGCGAGTCACGCACCACGGCCGGGGGCGGGCCGGTTCCGGACTGCGCGAGTGGGACGATCAGGTCGCGCCAGTGGCTCGCCGGGCGTCGATGGGGGCCGGCGGCGAGTCCGTCTGCGGACACGGTTGCGAGAGTCGACCAAAGCACGGCACCGCCGTCGGACTCCCACCGCGGCAGGAGCGCCAGGTCACTCCATTGCGCGAGTTGTCGGGTCTCGCGCAGCTCCCGGGAGAGTTGTCCCAACGACTCGACCAGGAGAGCGTCTGCGAATCGACCGGAAAGGCCCACGACCAGCGAGGGTATGGCCAGGAGAGCCAAGGACGACATCAGGGCCACCAGGGCGCCGAGCGTCGTCACGGTCCGCACTCGGGAACGGGTCCGACGACGGCGTGCCCCGGGCAGATGCAGCCGCTCGAAAGAGCGGTACCACGCCTCCACGAGGGCGGAGCCACGACTCCGATATACTCGCTCCGCGGCGAGGCGGGGACGCGTGGAGGTCATGCGATCTACGGCCGCACCCGCCGCCAGGCCACCCAAGGCCACCGCCCACAACGCTCCGATCTGGCCCACTGAGAAGACCGGCCCGAGAAGGGCGAGCATACAGAGCGCGGCCGCGAGAAGCAGCGAAGACGCTACGGCTGCGCAGAGGACGGACCTCCGGAGGGTGACAAGTCGCAGCCGGGTCGAAGGAGCGAGGCCCGCAAAGGAACCCGACCCTCCAATGATGGCCCCGCTGTTGCCACCGGGATCCGCAATGACATCGATCAGCGTAAGCCAGTCGTATCCGCTCCGACGAGCCCTCCAGACAGTGAGGAGGAGGGGAGCGCTTCGGACGAGGGTGGCGATGGCCAAGAGTGCACCCACCACCGCTGCGGCGACGGTCACCAGGTGGAGCCCGACGTCCGCACGTGCGAGCGCGGTACCCTGCATGAGCGACGACACGGTCAGCGCCGTGGCACCGAGCCAAAAGACGAGTCGTCGACCTCGCGGCGGCCCCTCCCCGAGGAGCGTGTCGAGCCCCGGCGGCGGCCACTCCAGGGCACCCCCCCGATGGGCCTTCAGCCGTGCCGCCACCTCTTCGGCAGTCGGACGGTCCTGCGGTCGCCGGGACAGGCATCGAGCGATCAGATCACTGAACTCGGCATCCACATCGTCACGAAGCGTGGCCACGGCCTGCGGGACGGAGCGCAGTTGTGCCGCCACGATGGCAGCGGCCGTCGAACCACGAAAGGGGCGTTGGCCTGTCAGCAGCTCGAAGGCCAGGACCCCGAGCGCGTACAAGTCTGCCGCCGGTCCGATCCCTTCCCCCTCGACCTGCTCCGGGCTCATGTATCCCGGCGAGCCGACCAGGAGTCCGGTGGATGACCCCGAAGCCCCGTCTGCGCCCGGCTCGACCATGAGAGCCGCGATGCCCCAATCCGAGAGCTTGGCTTCGCGGAGCTCGGCATCGTAGAGAACGTTGGACGGCTTGACGTCCAGGTGGAGGACGCCCGCCGCGTGTGCGGCCTCGAGGGCTGACGCCAGGGCCGCAACGATGCGCTTCGCCTCGCGCGATGAGTCGAGCCCGGCCTCGGGGATCACGTCGGACAGGTCACCGTCGACGTAATCCATGACGTAGTAGGGGCTTCCATCCGAGAGCTCCCCGACCGAGTGAATGCCGATGATGTGCGGGTGATCGAGACCGGCGATGATCCGGGCCTCCTGAAGGAAGCGTCCGCGGGCGGCGCCGTCCGCCACCCGATCATCCCGCAGCAGCTTGATCGCGACGGTCCGCCTCAGGAGTGGGTCGCGGGCGAGATAGACCTCGCCCATCCCACCCACAGCTTCGCGCCCCAGCAGCTCCAGTGGCGAGATACTCGCCCGGAGTTCATCGAGTCGTTCGTTGGGACCCAAGGGGTCAGAACCGCGATGCAGCGACCGCGGCAGTCGTTCCCGAGGTCGCGAGGTAGCTGAGAAACGCCCGTAGCACGGAGCGTCGCTCCACTTCCTCGACATCCGTCCACGAGTCCACCAGCCGCCGAGCCTCCTCGACCGCCGCCTTCGCCGCCGGGTAGTCGCCATCCCCGACGACCAGGACCCAGGCGGAATCCTTGTACCACATCGACGAGGCCTCGACCTCCACCAGGCCCCGAGCGGTTGGAGACGCCACGCGCGGTGGCGTATCACCCAACTGAATCACGCCGCACCTCGGTGTGCCGCGCCTCTCCCCCGACGGCGCTACCGCCCGCGTGCACACCCTGTACCGGCCGGACGGCAGATCGTCGAGGGCCGGGATGCGGATACCTCCACCCTCGAGGCGCACCACATCCTCCTTCAACCCGCTTTCCGCAGAGCGTGTAAGGAGTGGCCAGTACCTCGTAGGATCCTCTCCCACCGCCCGCATGACGACGCTCATCAGTCGGACGACCCGGGAAGGCGCGCCCCGCAAGCAAGGCGCGATGGAGATCACCCCGAGGGGCGCCTCCGCGCACCGATTCTCTCCCGCCCGGCTGCACTCGATCCCCCCGCCTGCCCGCGCATCGCACGAGATTCGGCCCGTCTCGAACCACAAGATGACCCGATCTCCACCAAGAGGACTGGACGGTGCCACCAGGGAATCGGCGGCGCTGAACCGACCTCCGCTCTCGAGAGGTTCGCCGGCCCGACTCGACGCGCTCCATTCGCCGCTCACGGCGAATACCTGACCGTCCTGGGCGATGACAGCCGCCGGCATCCCCGCCAATGCCAAGAGAACACACGCTCCCGCGGCTCGAAGCCCCTGGAGGCGGAGCGCCTTCATCCCGGACCCTCGCCGATCGATCATCGCCTCATCAACCCTCCGAAGAGGGCGCGGGATGTCGCCAACAGCCTGGGGCGAAGGCGACCGTTCGTTTGCTGCCAACGAGCCAATCGCGCTACGAGATCGTCGACCGTGTCGATGCGATCATCAATCTCCTGCGCCGTGGCCGCCTGCAGGACGCGCTCCAGCCGCGGACCGAGCTCCCGGGCAAGGCTCTCCGGCGTCGTCCCTCGGAGCGCGGCAAGGCCCAGCCAGCCGGCGCGATCCCCGGGAAGGTCGAACTCGGTGCCCCGGACGGAATAGTTCGGGACGCGGCCGCTGGTCAGCACGTATCCCAACACACCGAGTGAGAACACGTCGCTCTGCTCCGAGACGGCACCCCCGCCAATCTGCTCCGGACTCGAGAAGTGCGGCGTGAAGACGCGAGATCGTCGCGTCAGCGTCGACGGCTCCGAGAGAGTGCGCGGCTCGACGAGCTTGGCGATCCCGAAGTCGAGCAGGACGTGGGATCCGTCTACTCTGATCAGTATGTTCGACGGCTTGAGATCACGGTGGAGAACCCCCTGAGCGTGGGCGTGGGCGACCGTTTGGCACACCTCCATCAGGAGGCCCAGGCGCTCGGCGACCGTCGCGCGTCGGTCGTCGAGGTAGGCGTCGATGGGCCTGCCCTCCACGAGATCCATGACGAAGTAGGGAAAACCCTCCTCCGTGACCCCGTCTTCCCTGATTCGGCACACGGAGCGGTGGGAGAGTCGGCGCAGTCCCTCTTGTTCGACGCGAAACCGTTGAGCGATGGCAGGAGAACTCCCCTCCCGCAGGATCTTCACGGCGACCTCTTCACCCTGCGGGTCGACCGCGCGGAAGACGGATCCCATACCCCCCTCCCCGATCAGCTCCATGAGCCGGTACTCCCCGGCACGCCGGTCCACCGGCATCGGATCCCGGCCACGCGGCTCACGCTCCCGGATACGTTCGTACATGCTGTCCAGCTCTCCGCCGGGACGATCGTGAGCCCGCAACAGTGATCGTACCTCGCCCAGGAGTGCATCGTCCGAGCCGCAGAGCAGACGGGCGGCGGTATGTCGCTCATGGGGCGGGAGCTCGAGCAGACGGCCCAGGACCTCACGAACTCGCAGCCAGCTCGGAGGAGCACTCATGACGCCCCGCCTTCCATCTCGCCAGGCAGCCGGACGTCATCACCCGCCAGTTCACGATTGAGCCAGGCTCGAGCCGTGCTCCAGTCCCGGACCGCCGTGGCCCTCGAGATGTCGAGGGCCTCCGCGATCTCGTCGTAGTTCAGTCCGGAGAAGAACCTCAGCTCCACCACCTGCGTCGCACGCTCATCGATCTCCGCGAAACGCCGCAATGCCTTCTCCAGGCTCAAGAAGCGCTCGGCATCGTCCGGATCCATGAACGGCTCCTGCCGGTCCGACAAGGTCACGGGTTCGGCTCCTCCACCCCGTTTCAGGGCGCTCCTCGATTCTGCGTAGTTCAGTAGCACCTGGCGGACCGCCAGCGACACGAGGGCGAAGAAGTGCTTCCGGTCGTTTGGGGTGGGCGGAGAGCCTGCGCTCAGCTTCAGGAACACCTCGCTGGCCAGAGCGCGCGTCTCGAGCGTCCAGTCGCCGCTCCATCGGCGCCGCTGCGCGGCGGCGACGGCCAGGACCTCGTCGAAGACCCGCTCCCAAGCCAGGTCGCGGGCCGACACGTCCCCCTCGGCCGCCTTCTGCAGCAGGACGATGGTCGACTCCCCGAGGCGCTCACCTCCACCACGCGGCTCCGATCCACGACGCGGCTCCGACATCGTCAGTGGCTGCGCAGATAGAAGCTGATGGACTCGGAGAAGTCGCCGGTAGGCGACGAGATCATGATGTCCGTCCCGTCTTCGAGACCGGCTCCGAGTGTCACGAAAAAGCCGAAGTCGGAGGGGTCGACGGCACGTACCGCCACATTGATGCGATCCCGCCACGGCGGCGGACCAGCCCCCCAATAGGCGCCTCCCACGGCGAACGACGATGTCAGGTAGAGACGAGCCCCGGCGGAGACGAAGGTGCCCTCGAGGGGCCCGGAGAAATCGAAGCCGTTGGGCTCGGTGACGATCTGGTGAGTCACTGAAACGTCCAACTCGGCCCTGCGGCTACGATAGCTCACGGCACCCATCATCGATTGCATCGACGAGAGGACAGGTTCGAGTTCTCCCGGTTCAGGTCGTCCGCCTGCATATCCGCGCGTGACGACCGACTCCCCCACCTTGTCGTACGTGAACACGGGTTTCAACTCGGGCTGGTACGACACGCCCAGGGCAGCGGAGATGCCGTAGCCGTCCGGATCGACGACGTTGTACGGCGTGAACTTCAAGCCCAGTCGCACGCCATAGAGGGCCGTGCCACCGAGCTCGGTATCCGGCTCGGCCCCGCCGCCATCGGGAGTTCCGGGGCGGACCAACCTCACTTCACCCAGAGAGAGGTCGTAGCCGAGCTCGAAACTCGACGCGATGGTCCAGCTGTGACCGAATCCCATCCGAAAAGAGCCGGCAATCGTGTCCGCCGCCTCCCCCCGTAGGCGGTATCCCGTAATGCCCAGTTCGAACCTGCCGTCCCCGTTCGCCAGAAAGGGCACTCGGGCTCGAGGAACCCCGGGAATGTCCATGGAGAACTGAGCCCACGCCGGTGCCGGTACCGTGGTGAAGACGAGTGCGAGTACGATTCGTTGGATGCGTCGTGCATATCGGGTCATCGGAAACTCCCGTTCGTGGAAACCGCTCCCCAGCTGAGTGATTGCAGGCCAATGCCCGCCGGTAGCGTGAACGTCTGGAGGGGGCGCCCCTCGAGGTCGATGACGACCACTCGGCCGTCCCCGCCACCCCCTTTCGGCCGCTGCTGATAGGCGACCCGGTCGCCGAGAGGCGAGACCGCGAACACGATCTCCTGACCGCGTTGTGGCTCGACCAGCACCCCCACCCGCTGTCGGGCACTGAGGTCGAATCGAATGAGGGCCTCTCCTCCAGACCCTGGGTTCTCCTCGACCAGAAGAAGTTCGCCCGCCCCCGGAACGAACGCCGGCTTGCCTTCGTGAATACCGCCACGGGCGTTCTCACCGACTCGGTCTTCCGTGAGGTTGATCTCCTCGCCACCATCGCCCAGGGCGAAGAGCACGTCGGAGTCGTCCACATCAACGACCCGCTCGTACGCAATGGACGGCCCATCTCGTGCGCCTGTCACGTTGCGCTCCACCGACCGCCCCTCCGTCAGCCGCGTGAGCCCGTTCATGTTCCCGTCCACCGGGATGGCGTAGATGTCGTAGTCGCCATCCCGGTTGGAGGAGAAGTAGATCCGGGACCCGTCTTGCGACCACGCCGGCCTCGTCTCGTAGTACCGACGCAAGCCGAAGATTCCACTGCCCTTCTCTTCGACGAGTTGGCGGAGGCCCGACCCATCCGCGGACATCACGTAGACCCGAGGCGCCGGGTCTTCGTCGCGCTGGGAGAGAAAGGCGATACTCGCCCCGTCCGGCGACAACACGGCATCCGTGCCGCCGTACTCGTCGGCCAGAATCGGCGTCAGTTCCTGGCGGTCGAGGGCATAGGTCTCGATCCGCGCCCGACCGTCGCGCTCGGTCGTGAGGATCAGATCGCCGAGGACCGAGATGGACACGGTGTCGCGTGTGGCCCCCACCGACGCGATGAGATCAGCCTGGCCCGGCCGTCGGGCGACGATCCCACCCAGCCGCATCTCGACAACAGAACTGTCGGTGGATTCCCACGTGACACCGAAGGCCTCGTCCAGTAGGGATCCGTCGGCTTTCGAGTAGTGGGCCCGCACGTCCACCTCCGATCCCGTGAGGAGCGTGGACGGCACGCCTCGAATCAGCAGCCCTGGCGACTCGACCTGGAACACCCATTCGTGCTCGTAGCCCGCCAATATGGCGCGCACCCGGGCAGTTCCTTCTCTCAGTGCTCGGAACTGTCCTTCGATGATCTGTTCGTCGGCATTTCGGCTCACCCCCACCACGAGGCTGTCGAGGATCTCGAAGCCCGGCAGGACACCGCGGATGATCTGCCCGGACGGAAGCTGCATGGCCGCCGAAAGTCGAACCTGATCCGAGCGGACCACCCGGAGCGTGTCATCGCGAGGGGTGAACTCGACCTGAAGTGGCCTGTCGAATACCCGCGTGGCGATCTCGACTCGCTTCTCGGAGAAGTAGCTTGCGGAGATCGTGGTCATCCCCGGGGCCACCGCGTGGAGGGTACCGTCGTCGAGGACTCGGGCTACCGACTCGTTGCTCGAGGTCCACGAAAGGATCGACCCGTCCACCACCGGTCCGGCCCGGCCACCCAAGCGGATCTTCACCGTGTCCTGGACGCCGACGAAGGCGTTCAGGGAATCGGGATACGACCAGACCCCGTCGATGAGATCGATGACCATGGCGCTCCGGCCCGCCGATACCGTCTCGTCTCGACGCAGGTCGTCGAGAGACCCCTGAGCCACAGGCCCGTCCAACACCGCCGCCATCGGCCATGAGGTGTTGAACGGACTCTGACTCATTGTGGGCGTTTGGGCGTTGCGGGTCTCACGCCGCACGTTCTCGCGAGCGAACTCGTACATCTCGACGACATCCACGATGCCATCGCCGTTGGCGTCGGCCGCACCGCGGAGCCCCTGAAGGAGGAAGTAGGTGAAGACGCCGTGTCCGCCACCCCACGTCGGGCCCTCTTGCGATAGCTCCGTTGCCATGCTCGAGGTCAGGGACACGGTGCCGCCGGTGCTCAGGGCGAGGCCATCGAGGAACGCCGCGTTGATCTGATTCACGCCCTGGAGAGCACGCGTCCCGCGGAAGCCGACCCCGGCGCTATGACACGCGTCCGTGATGATGATCTTGTCCCGTGCCAGCGTCCGATCGAGGGCGTCCTGAAGATCCTCCATGGGGATGGCGGTGCTGGCGATGTTGTCGGGCTCGGCGTCGTACGGCAGCAGGTAGAGATCGTGTAAGCGGTCGGGGTCGGGTGTGCCGTGACCGGCCCAGAAGATGTAGACGATGTCGTCCTCGGTCGGCTGCTTGAGCCACTCGTACAGGGCGCCCCGCAGGCGCCGGTAGGTGGCGTCCTCGTTGGTCAGCAAGAGGACGTTGTCCGGGTCGAAGCCCCCCAGGCCGGCTCGGTCCGAGACGAGGAACTGAGCGAATTGCTCGGCATCCCGATCTGCGTACCTCAGGTTCTGAATGCCGGAATGCTCGTACTCGCTGATTCCGACCACGACGGCCCAGCGCTCGCCCTGGAACCCCGCGGTGGCGCTGTTCCAGATCTCGGCCTCGGACGCGGTTGCGTCGGGCAGCTGAACTGCGATCGGGAACGACTGCTGGAAGGCCTCTCCATTGCGAGTCATGGCCGTGATCCGCACCGAGTCGACCATCGGATCGACCGGGATCCATCCCTCGAAGCCCCAGGAGCCGTCGGAGAGCTCGTCCATGATCAGCGGGACATCCGAGGCCGTCGTACGGATCACCCCGTTGGGGTGGTCGACTCGGCCGGCGAGGTAGAGGCTACGCCCCGTTTGCAGGCGGACGCCGAACGCACCTCCGGTCCATTCGGTAGGCGCGTGGACTTCGATGACGCCGCCTGTCGAATCCGCCACGCTCTGGGCCGCCGCCTCCCCGGCGAGTCCGACAAAGAACAGCAACGTCACGAATCCCAGATAGCTCGAACCGGGTGTTGTCATGGGTCACCTTCCTTCGGGCCAACGTACTGATCCCCCTGACCAACACACCGGAAACGCCTTAGGGGGGGCTCAAATCGGCGGATATACTGTGCTGGCTATGCGCCTCTCGCAAGTTGACCGCAGTGGCGTTGGCGCGCCGGTCGATATCGAGTAGGACCCCACTCGATGGAGGCTCCGTCCGAACGGACGGGCAAAGGGGGCAACCGTTTCTGGGCCGGCGCGCCCGCGTCAGCTAGGCTGCGTCGGGCTCAACCGGACGGTGATCCCCAGGGCCCCGACGAGGAGGGAGCGGCGACGAGAGCGCCGCCCCCCGGACCTCAGAACGTGAAGCGCGTAATGAAGCGGCCGTCGCCCGCTCCTCCGTTGGTCCCGTCGCCGGTGAACGAGCCGGTGTAGGTCAGCACCTCGGCACCCGGCGTCCCCGGAATCACAGGGGTTCCAGGCCGCAGGCTCACGGTGACCACGTAGTTCGTGATATCGACGCCGCATGATGACCAGTAGTCGAGTCGGACCGTATAGGTGCCACGGGGAGCCGCGCCCTTCGCCCAGCCGATATTCTCCTGGTAGATGTTCGACGTCGAACATGCCGCGTTGGCGTCGAGGTCGAGCTGGCCACCGGAGGCGCTGCGATTTCCGTAGTAGATCTCGTTTCCGTCGGGCCCCACCACATGCAGGTCGACGTCGGCTTCGGTGTCCCACGTTGCGCTGACCTGGATGTCGCCACTGGCCACCGGGATGGCCTCCATCGTCGTCCTGCTGTACGGCCCGAACTGACCGCCACCGTCGGCAACGGCCACGAGGTAGTCGAATTGGAGTTCCGGGACCAGTCCTGCGAGGGTCACCACCAAGCGGGCAGCCGCCCTGCTGGACGGCACCGTAGCCATGAAGTAGCCCTCGATCCCATCCACGACGATGACGACGGTCGCGAACTCTCCGGAAGCCGTCATGTCGACCTGGACGCTCCCCCCGGTGATGACGACGCTCGAAGTCGGCATGTTGGCGGACGGCCCGCTGCCAGGCGCCGGAGGGCTACCCTCGTAGTAGTCGGCTGGCTGGCCGTCTACGGTGACACGAGCCAGATAGGTCTCCAGCTCGGGTGTAACGAACGCCGTGTTCTCGCTCGAACACCCTGCGAGGGCGAGCCCGAGAACCACTGTGTACGCAATCGAACGAATCTTCACCATCAACCTCCGGGGCCAGGCCCCCCATCGTTGAAAACAAATGTTTCCGCCGGCCACTCCAAACTGTGCGCGTGTGCCGGAGGAATGCCAGGATTTCGGCTGTGAGCTTCGGGGAGCCTTCAGGCTCCCTTCCCCTCAGGGTCGGACGGCCCACAGGAGAGCTTGAGTGTCGACCTGCCGGAAGCCATCGGCGAAAGGCGTACTGAGGCGAGACAGGCCCCATCATCCACCCGACGGTGACCCGCTGGCGCCCTCCGCCGGTCCACACCTATCCTCGGGCGTCAGATCCGCTCTTCGCCGCACCCGAGGCACGTCATGAGCACACCCCAACGCAGGGCCCCGACCGAACCGGTCGGTTCGTCGCCGGAATCCGACGGCCACGACGCACCACCCTACGGTTGGGCGTCCTTCGCCGGTGGACTCGTCTTCGTCCTATACGCGGTCACGCTGGCCCCTACGACGGCGTTCTGGGACGCCAGTGAATACATCGCGTCGGCCCACGTCCTGGGGATCCCCCACCCCCCGGGCAACCCGCTCTTCGTCGTCCTCGCCAAGGCGTGGGCGCTACTCCTGGAGCCCACCGGCCTTTCGGTGGCGGTCCGGGTCAACCTGTTCAGCGCCCTGGTCAGCGCCACCGCCCACGGCCTCTGGTTCCTGGTCATCCACCACGTCCTGCGATCATTCTCCACCGACCGCCTCTTCCGCCTCGCCGGAGCCGGCGCCGCAGTGCTGGTGAGCGCGACGGCCTTCACTGTCTGGAACCAGTCCAACGTCAACGAGAAGGTCTACACCGTCTCCCTGCTGACCATCGCCCTACTCAGCTGGCTGGCCATCGTATGGCTGGCCCGCGTCGGCAGAGGCGCCGGCGCCAAGGTCCTCGTTCTCATGGCGTTCATCCTCGCCTTGAGCGTCGGCAATCACCTCATGGCCTTCCTCGCCGCTCCGGCTCTCGCCCTCTTCGTGCTCTACCACCGTCCGCGTCTGGTCCTCGCCTGGCGTCTCTATCCGCCGGTCCTCGTCGCGGCTCTTCTCGGACTCTCCATCCACCTCTTCCTACCTATCCGGGCCGAGCTCGGCCCGGTGATGAACGAGGGGGCTCCCCAGTGCGAGGCGCTCACCGGGGCCCTGGCATCGGTGGCGACGTACGGAGCGACCGGGTGTCAGCCCCTCAGCCACGCCATCAACCGGAGTCAGTACAAGGTGGAGGGCATGCCCGGCCCGGGCTTCTCCGGCCCCCGCCAGGCACCCCTGTCGGCCCAGATCGCCAACTACCTGCAGTACTTCGATTGGCAGTGGGCGCGAGCGTTGGGCGGTGAGAACCCGGTCTTGGCCATGGCCCGCCTCCCTTTCACCATGCTCTTCGTCGGGCTGGGGATCTGGGGTATGGCGGCGCACTTCCGCCACGACCGAGGGACGTTCTGGTACCTCGCGGCCCTCTTCGGCACGCTCTCCGTGGGGCTCCTCTACTACATGAACTTCAAGTACGGGTACTCCCTCCGGGCGCCGATTGCCGATCGGGCGCTCCACGAGGTCAGGGAGCGCGACTACTTCTTCATCGCGTCGTTCTCGGTGTGGGGGCTCTGGGCCGGCGTGGGGATCGCCTGCATGTGGCGTGAGGTTGCCGCGACCATGAACACGACGCTCCGCCGCGCCGCGCCGGTGCTCCTCGTGGCCGTCGTCCCCCTCGTCGTCAACTGGGGGTGGGCGAGTCGCGCCGACGACTGGGCGGCCCGGGACTGGGCGCACAACCTCCTCATGAGCGTCGAGCCGTACGGTGTCCTCTTCACCAACGGCGACAACGACACCTTTCCACTGTGGTATCTGCAGGAAGTCGAAGGCATCCGGAAGGATGTGACCGTCATCGTGACCGAGTACTTCGACACGACCTGGTACGCCCGCCAGATCCGCGACATCTCCCAGCCGTGTGGTCCGAGCACGTCACCCGACGCCGACCCGACCACCATCACCTGTCAACGTTCCTATACCGCCGACAACACCGACAGCGTGTACGTCGACGATCCGGCCGACGCAGCGGGTAAGGTGCCCCTTCTTCTCGAGGCCCCGGTCTCGATACCGACCCAGTCCGTGCTGCCCATGGACGACGAACTCATTGATCGGATCGGCCAGACGGTGGTGAGGCTGGAGCGGGCTCAAACGGTTCAACTCGGCGGCGTCACCGCCTCCCTTCGGCAGGGCCAGATCATCACGCCGTGGATGCAGTATGCCCTCGCCGTCCTCAACGACTCGATGGACGAACGCCCGATCTACTTCTCGTCCAACGCAGGCGCTGCCGCGGAGCTCGGCCTGAGCGCCTACCTCGTACGCCAGGGGTTGGCCTTCAAGCTCGATCCCCAGCGCCTGGCCGTTGCCGGGACCGATGGTGGGCCCACCGACGATCCGCTCGCCCCCAGCGCCCCTCCCGCGGAACGGGATATCGATTCGGGTACCCGCACCATGCCCGCCTTCCGCTTGGCCGACTCGCCCTACCGTCAGGTCACCGGTGAGTGGGTCGACGTGGAGCGGACGCGCACGCTCCTCGACCAGGCCTTCGTCCACCACTCGGGCATTCCCGATGCGTGGGGCCACTGGCCCGACCACACCGTGAGCATTCCCCACTACTACGCGTGGGCCTACCTCTCCGTGGCACTGGCTGCGGCCCAGGTCGGCGACGTCCGCTCCGCCAATCGCTACGCGCGACGGAGCGAGGCGTGGACGGCGTTGGGCAGTTGAGGGCCACGCCCACCTCACGCCTCCTTGAGCGACTCCACCGGTTCCACCCGGGACGCTCGCCATGCGGGTAGCCACGTCGCCAGCAACCCGACGCCGGTCATGGCCAGGGCCACGGTGGCGAAGGTGACGCCGTCGCCCGCCTCGACGTCGTAGAGCATCCCTTCCAGGGCCCGAGTCGAGAGAAGGGCCACACCGAGTCCCACCACCACCCCCGCCAGCACCACCTTCACACCCTGGCCAACGACCATCCGCCTCACCTGCCCGGCGTCGGCGCCCAGCGCCATCCGCACGCCGATCTCGCGGGTTCGTTGCGTCACGGTGTAGGACAAGACGCCGAAGAGCCCCACCGCTCCGAGGAAGAGCGCCAGGACGGACGTGATGCCCAGAGTAAGCAGCGTGAAGGAGAGCTGCTCGGTGGAGCCCTCGGCCAGTTCACGCATGGTGTAGGCCCGGTACATGGGAGCCTCCGGCGCCAGTTCGCGGACCAACGCCCGTACTTCCGGTTCGATGAGCTCCGCGCGCTCGGTGCGTACGACCTGAGCCGGCGACGCCAGCGCCCACGACTCGGGCGTAGGGCCCACCCGGGGGAAGTAGAGCATGGGATCGGGCCGCTGGCGCAGGTTGTACTGGAGGACGTCCTCCACGACACCGAGGACGGTGTAGTGCGTCTGACCCTCGGCGGCGCGGAGGCGCTCGCCCAACGGGTCCCGGCCTGGCCAGAGGAGTTCTGCCGCCGACTCGCTCAGGAGGACGGTCATCTCCGACCCCATCTCTTCCTCGTGCGTGAAGAGCCGCCCCCGCAGGAGGGAAACGCCCATGGCCCCGAAGTAGTCGGCGTCGGCGAAGGTGAAGCTGATCAAGGGCGCGTCCGACGGAGCCATGTGGCTGCCCGCCGAAACGAAACGCCCTGAGCTGAGGCCTTCGTCCAAGGGGAGGTTCTCCACCATGCCCACAGACTCGACACCGGGCAGGGCGGCCAGCCGCTCCTGGAAGGCATCATAGAAGCGGGCGAAGGACGGTCCGTCGGAGAGCTCCACACGGTCGGGCGCCATCTGGAAAGCGAAGATGTCGGTGGTGTCGTAGCCGGGATCCACACGGTTGAGAGCCACGAAGCTCCTCATGAGGAGGCCCGAGCCAACCAGGAGTACGAGGGCCAGCGCCGTCTGGGCCGCGACCAGGACGCCACGGGTCCGGCCGGCCCGGCTGGTGGAGCCCCGGCTGCCGTCGCGAAGGCGGGTGAGATCGCCGCCCGAACCGCGAAGGGCCGGGGCGATGCCGCACGCCAACGCCGCGACGAGACAGAGGAGGGCCGTAAAGGCCAGGGTCGTAGGAGTCACGGTCGCTTCGGTCAGCCGGGGCAGGCCCTGAGGCGCCGCCTGGACCAGGAGCGGCACGCCGACCCACGCCAATACCACCGAGAGGGTCCCCGCCGCACCGGCGACGACGACCGCCTCGGCCATGACGATCCGAACTCGCCGTCCCCACCCGGCTCCCAGCGCGGCGCGAACCGCCATGTCGCGACCTCGGTGGGCCACGCGCACCAGGAAGAGGTTGGCCACGTTGGCGCAGGCGATGAGGAGGACGATTCCCACCGAGCCCAGCAGGATCCACAGCGGTGTGGAGACATCCCCCAGGAGATCCTCCTCCATGGAACGGACCACGGGGCGGTGCCGCTCGATCACCCGAGCGAAAGCGGGTGAGCCTCCAAAGCGCTCGGGTATGCGTGAGGCCAGACGTTCCAACTCGGCCACCAGGGCCTCTGCATCCACGTCACGAACGGTTCGCGCCACCACCCCGCTGAATGTGATGGTGGGGTCGACACCGTCGTCCCGGACAGGGTTGGGCAACCAGAGATCAACGCCTTCATAGGGGAACCAGAAGTCAGGCGCCATGACGCCGATGATGGTGCGGTCGGCTCCGGCTGCGAAGATGGATCGACCCACCACCTCGGGGTCCTCACCGAACCACTCGGACCACATCGAGAAGCTGAGGACGGCCACATCACCCTCGTCATCCGACGTGGGTGTCCTCCCGAGGAGCGGCTCCGCGCCCAGAGTGCTGAAGAGCGAGTTGGAGGACCCGACGATGACCAGGCGCTCGGTGCGATCCGCAGAGCGCACCGTGTTGGTGAAGTCGTCCCACAGCGCGACCTCCTCGAGGAGGGTTGCCCCGTCACGGTACTGCAGGAAGAAGGCCGGGCCCAACCCGAATTCCTCCGGGTAGTCCGTCCCGGGCGCGGACCCCGTGATGGAAACAAGGCGGTCCGCGTGGCCGTACGGCAGCGGCTGCAGGAGGACCGTGTCCACCACACTGAAGAGGCCTGCTACCGCACCCATGGCCAACCCCAGCGTCAGCACCGCCACGCTCGTGAATCCCGGCACTCTCGCCAGCGATCGCGTCGCCAACCCCAGGTCCCCCACCCATCCCATCATCATCATACCCACTCCCGTATTCTCATCGGTTCGGTGATGCCCCTCCCATGAAGGGCTGAGCCGCTCGGCGATGGCGGTACGAAGGAGATCCACTGCCGTCGCGCCGTCGAACCGCATGAGCGCCAGTCGACCCTGGTGCCGAGCCTCGGCGCGGTCGGCCTGGATCTGATCCCGCATCTCGTCGCCGAAGCGGGTCCGGAACGGTGTCGGGACCAGGAGAAGCAGGATGTCGAGGAGAGGCCTCACCTGCCCTCCACCGCTCCCAAGCGCTTATCGGCCAACGCCGCCGCCGCACGCAGTCGGGCCGTCTCCTCGGCGAGAAGCCGTCGACCATTCCGCGTGAGCGCATAGTATCTCCGGGCCCTGCCCGGGTGAGGTGGCGTATCGGCCGGCGCCTCGGCTTCCTCCACCACCCCCTGCTGAATCAACCGGGCGATGACCCGGTAGAGGGTTCCTGCCCTGGGCGTCAACGCTCCGCCGGACTCCTCCTCCACCGCCTCCTTTAAGGCGTACCCGTACAAGGGACCCTGGGCCATGGCCAGGAGGACGTGGTACTCCAGACGGCTGAGTCCTTCTTCGAGGCTGCTCAATCGGGCACTCCTGTGGCGATTGTCTCGTTACGCATATATACGAAGAGAGTAATTATACGGTAAAGATGGCCAGCGACAAGAGGAGGGCCATGAGAGAGAGCCTACCGGTAGATGCCCGCCAGGTCCCAGCGCCGGATGTGGTCCGCGATGAGGTCACCCATCCGCTCGTTCACACGGCGGTAGTACTCGGCAGCATCGTCTGGATCGAAGTCCGGATACCCCTGCCCCGCCTGATACAGGACGATGGAGGACGGAAACGGATACGCATTGATTCCATCCATCCGAGCTTCCGCCATGTCGGCGGAGTAGCGCTCCGGATGCACGTGCTCCGGGGCGATGGCCTGGATATAGGCCGATTCGTTGTTGCCGGCGTGGCCGCCGTCCTCGCCGAAGACATCGAAGGTGATGTCGCTCGTGGCGGACCACCAGTTGGAGACCAAGGTCCTCACGCGGTGCTCCTGAGATATGCGCTCCGCCACCCTGCTCAACACCGCCGTCTGCCCTCCTCCGTGGCCGTTGATGACGATGATGTTCAGGAACCCGTTTCCGGCCAGACCCGCCAGGATCTCCTCGACGAAGGCCTCGTACGTCGCCTCCGAGATGGAGAGGTTGCCGGGAAACGCGGCGAAGGTCCCGGTGAACCCATAGTTCAAGGTCGGCGCCACCAGGGCGTTCAGTCGTGGGGCCAGCTCCGCGGCCATGGCTTGCGGAGCCAGGTTGTCCGAGCCGTTGGGCAGCACGCCGTGGGGCTCGAGGGTGCCCGTAGGCACCAGAACCGTCTCGACGTCGCCCCGCTCCATGATCTCGGCGAACTCCTGCCAGCCGAGTAGGTTCATGTGGCGGGTTGTGGGCTCCTGGGCAGCGGCCGGCGAAGACAGGGCCGCGAGGAGGAGCGCCGGAAGAGAGAAGGCCGGGAGAGAGAACGCCGCAAAGGCTCTATGGATGGGCATGTCGGTGGCTCTTGATGATCAGGACCTCAGGACCTCAGGACGGACGGCTCGGGAGCGACGCGACGGCGACGAACGTTCGAGCCGCCGCATCAACTGCGCGGCTTCCGCAAGAGCTCCAGCCGTCGCCCTCCCTTTCGGAGGAGGAGCTTTACCAACTGCCTACCCGATGCCGAACTGACATCCTCTCGTCGGGTCAGCAGGGACTCGACCAGATCCACCAACTGGTCCATTCTCGTGTCGTCCCATTCCACCGAACATGAACGCCGGTCCGGAGCGGGGCGGAACAGGCGCTCGCGTTCCGGGAAGTACTCCCGGCGTGTCCATTCGTTGCTCTCCCAGAACGCGAGGCGGTACTGGTCGGCCACGTTCCCCGGAAGGCTGAATCCCCTTCCCTTGTGGAAGGATTCCTGGAAAATCCCCGGCAGGTCGTCTCCGAGTTGGATGAAGCTCAGATCATGCCGGGAGGCCCCGAGTTTCAGGTTCAACCGCCGAAGCAGCTCGATACCCAGTGCCGAGATGTGCTCGTTCTCTCGCCCGGCGGAGGTGAGCCGCTCATGGGGTATCTCGACTCGTGCCGCCTCCAGGAAGTCGTCGACCACCGAGTCGTTCTTGAGCGTCCTTTCGCCGAACAAACGTGGAATCACGTTTGCGGTCCCGAAGACGTCGCGATACCGAACGAGCGTTCGGCGATGGTCGCAGATGTTGTCCCAGTACTCCTCCGTCCCCGGCGGGGGCGGAGGATCGGTCCTTCCCCCGAAGAGCACGGCGGTGCTGTAGAGCGACTCCACGCATGCAACCTGCTCGCGGAGGTATACGATTACGTCGATCTCCTCGAACGGCAGGTTCTCCACAAGGCGATGTAGCCGCTCCACTTCGCCTTCGGTCGTAAGACGGGAGTGAATGTGTTCGGAGGAGAAGATGACGGTATCGACATCGCCTGCGCCGGCGACTTCGTCGCGCAAGGCGGCGATGATCTCTTCCTGGTGCGCCGTGAGCTGCAGGTCGGTTTGGATGCCGAGGTTCTGCGTGTATTCGTCCCTCCGAGTCGGCGAATAAGCCGCTACCGGAAGGGCACGGTTGTTCGGGGCTCCCACGGATTTCGCGCATAGAATGCCATGGGAGCGCAGTACGTCTCGGTTCTGACGAAGAAAGGACTGGATCGAGGACGTCCCGGTCTTCTCGGTCCCGATGTGGAGTATACATCTCACGGCTCACGGCCCGGTCGGAGAGTGCGTCGGCCCAACAGACCATCTTCCCCGCATACGGAGTTGCGCCACAATGACTGCGTCTTGGATCGGCGGCAACCCCGGGAAGCCTGGCTACGGACGTCGATCGCCACCATGTCATACGGAGAGCCGCGGGCAACGCTCGACATCGATGTCGTGGTCGCGATGGTGCGTCGGAGCTCGATTGACACGTCGATTCCCCTGACGTTCCGAGGAGACGCTTGCCGGATCACTCCCAGGCACGGAGACTCTCCTACATGCTCAAGCGTTCAGCTACGGCCGTCCGTATCGAGAGACTGGATGCCGACCTCGTGCCTATATACCGAGCCATGACTCCGGGCGACCGGGTCGCGGCAGGGTTGTCGGCGACGGACCTGATTCGGGATCGGCTCCTCGCCACGATCCGGGAGTCCCATCCGGAATGGACTGAGGAGGCGATTGCCAGCGCCGTGTCTCAACGGATGCTCGGTGCCCGCATCTGACTTCCTCGCCGATCTCGTCCGTCGGCTCGAGCGCCTCGATCTCGAATATGCGCTCGTCGGATCGATCGCGGCCATGTCCAACGGTGAGCCACGGGCGACGCTCGACATCGATGTCGTGATCGCGTGGGATGCGTCGGGACTGGACGCCTTGGCGGGCTTGTTCCCGGCCCCCGAGTTCCACCTCTCTTTGGACGCGGCGAGACAAGCGGTGCGGTCAAACGCCCAGTTCAACGTCATCCACCCCGCGTCCGGGATGAAGGTGGATTTCTTCGTGGTCGGTGACGCCGTGAAGGAGTCCCAGATCAAGCGCCGTCTCCGCCGCCTGATTCTGCCGGGCCTGGAGGCGTGGTGCTCGCCGCCCGAGGAGCTGATCATCAAGAAGCTCAGTTACTACCAGCAGGGCGCCTCAGACAAGCATCTCCGCGATATCGCTTCGATGCTTCGCATCTCTCCAGAGCAAATCGACCTGGAGCGAATCCGGAGGATGGTCGGCGAAGAAACCGGCCCTATCTTGGATCAGGTGCTGGAGGTCCTGGAGGAGGATTGAGGAAACCGCCCCATGATCCGACTCGTCTTCTCCAAAGTGGAGCCAATCGGGATCGAACCGATGACCTCCTGCTTGCAAAGCAGGCGCTCTCCCAACTGAGCTATGGCCCCGTAGTGCTGCGAAAACTAAGGCATGACGCGGGTTTCCGGTATGCCGGTCCGCGTGCCGTCCGAGGGTCCCAAGTAGGGGTGTGTGAGTCACTGTGTGAGTCCGCCCTCGCGAACCCTCCTGGGATTGGTGACGACATAGAACATCGTCTCCGAGTCCGGATGCTGGTAGGAAGCCTGCATCGTAGCGACCGAGGCCCAGCCTCCCGCCGCGGCCGTATCAGTGTCGGACAGGTCCTTTCGCTCCGTCACCCACTTCCGACGGTACGCATGCCACAGCGTCCCTCTCAGCGGCGCGACCCCCGCGAGTTTCTCAGCCTTGCGGAGCCACTTGTCGGCCAAATGCCGCGTGATCGGCTTCCCAGACCGCCTCGGCGACGGGAAAAGGTACGCGTCCCCGATGACCGGCCGACGGCGGAGGACCCGGTCGATGGCCGCCCGTGCCGCCTCCGACAGCGGCGCGGCCCGCTCCCTACCCTGCTTGTCGGTGTCTGCTGGCCAGACGACGGCCCCGTACTCGAACCGGTCGAGCCTGAGATCTGAGTACCGCAACTGGCAAACGGGAGTAAGACGATGTCCGGTTTCGGCAACGATGTCGAACAGGGCAGTGAGGTCAGGGTCTACATCATCCGTGATCGCCCGGATCGCCTCGTATCGGTCGTGGCTCGCGACCGGCCGACTGGGGTTCTCCTCACTCGGCGTGTCGAACCCGATCACGGGGTTCTTGTCCATCAGGTCCCAACTCACGGCCCAGGCGAACACGCCACCCGACCAGATGCAGTCCGCCTGGATCGTCCGGTCGCCGACAGACCGTCGTTTGTCCGCTGCCCGAGGTCGACCCCTAGCGTCGATAGCACCCGCCCGCCGGGCCTTGATGAACCACTTCCACTGCCGTCGGTCGACATCGTGCGGGTCGCTCTTGGGACCGAGCACGCGAGCCCACATCTGCGCCCGCCGACGGTCCGCCTGCTGCTCCCGATCTGACTTCTCGGGGGAGTGCTCGCGAAGGTACTCAGCGAGAACCTCGTGCAGCGGCCACTGATCGGCTTCCCGACCGAGCACCTTACTCTCCACAAGGGCGGCCTCACGAACGAAGCCTCGTCTACGAAGGAGACCGGCCTCCTCACGGGACGCCGCCGCCGCCGCCGCTTCCTTCACCGCCCGATCCCTGTCCCTGTGACCGAGCGAGCGGCGGTGCTCCTTGCCGTTGCTCCAGACGTGCAGGTAGATCATGCCGCCCGGCTCTCGCTCCTTCACCGTCACCGAGTACGGCTTATTGCCCTCCGGGTGCGTCCACTTCTCCATGCTGCCTCCTGTTGCTAGGTGTGGCGGTTACGTATTCGCAGCTTAGAGGCATGTCAGAGGTCCGCAAGCCTGGCGATCAGCGATTCCTCTGATCCGTGCAGGTCAGACCTGCGGACACGAGGGGGTTAGCCTGGGCGACCCCGGTTTCGGATCTCGCCGCGGGAGACCTTCCGTTGGAGAGTGTCGTAGGCTAGACCGGTCTCTTCGGCCGCTTCGGAGAGGGTGAGTAACTCGGTACGGTGCTCGAACAACCACCCGTCGAGCTCGGAAGCACACTGCTCCAGCACGGTCGCCTGGTCAGCCGCCCCGTACCGACGGAGGAGGTCGGCCTCCTCTCGCCAGCGGTCGGCTAGCGCCTGCATACGGACAACCGCCAGGTGCAGGCATCCCCACGCCTGCATACCCCCCCTATGCAGGCGTTCACCCTACCCACTCCGGGTCGACCAACTTCCACAGTTTCGAGTTGTTCGCACCGCCGTCGAAGGTGATGATCCGATCACGCTCAGCGGACGTCGTACCGGCTCGCCTGCCCGTATCGCGCTCCGCCTGGCGCACCCACCGCCTCAGAGACTCAGCCGTGCAGTCCACCTTCTCCGCGATCGACCGGATCGCTGACCACTGCGAGCCGTGATCCGCTTCCGCTTCCCAGACCAGCCGAACTGCTCTCTCCCGCGTCTCGGGAGAGTACCTCTTCGTCTTGTTCATGACCCCACATACTCAACTGTTGGGGTCTCCGGCAAACCCGGGGCGGTTCACTACGATTATGGCCTATGCGTTGACTCCGTGAGGCCCTGAGACACTTGGCACGTGCTACACCGGCAGGTGCCACCCCGCCACCACCAAGTCACTACAGCAAGACCTTCGCGCCAGATGATCAACGACCTACGTTCCCACGTGATCGTCGCCCCGGGGCCAAGAACTACCGTCCCTGGCAGTTCGGGTTATGTTCGGTGTGCGTGCCACGTGAACAGTCTCTCTCGATGAGGAAATGAGCGAATCGTCTCAAGATCGGCCAACGGTCCTTAGCCTCTTCTGCGGTTGCGGCGGCCTGGACTTGGGCTTTGCTGCGGCTGGCTTTGACGTCTGCTGGGCAAACGACGCCGACGCCGAAGCCGTGGCAGTATTCCGGCGAAACAGCGAGGCGTTCGATGCCAGCATGGAGGTTGTGGTCGAAGCCGATATCTGGGAGCTGCTAGACAACGACTATGAGTTTCCGAAAGCGGACGTAGTGACTGGTGGCTTCCCCTGTCAGGGCTTCTCGTTAGCTGGCAAGAGGGATTTGGACGATTCGCGGAATCGCCTTTATCTGGCGATGAAGGAGGTCATCCGGCGTGTTCAACCGAAGGTCTTCGTTGCTGAAAATGTCCGTGGACTCCACAACATCGCTGGGGGCGTCGTCCTCCAGCGCATCGAGGAAGCACTAAGTGACCTCGGATATTTCGTTAACACATACCTGCTCAACGCCGCGGACTTTGGCGTTCCTCAAAGGCGTGAGCGCCTGTTCATTGTGGGATTCCAACAGGGCAAACCAGTACTAGAGTTCGAGCCGACCCACGTCCCAAACGGTTCAGATGAGGGGCACGAGAAGGCACAACTCGCGCTATTGGACTTGAGCCCGTCCGAGAACGGTAAGCCTCGGCATCAGCCGGTAAGGGACGCCATAGCCGACCTCGCTAACATCCCGCTCGGATCTTTCCCAGATCATTCATGCGGCGTCAACTACCCGGCGTGGTACGACAAGGTCGCGCCGAACATCGGACCCGGTCAGCGGCTCTACAACTTCCGCCAGGACGAAAGGACTGTGGTGAAAACGTACGAGATTCCTGGAGATCTCTACGGTGATCCAGTCACGGAAGACGAGAAATCCCTTCTCGACACGCTGAGCCAAAACAGACGTAGAAAGCGCTATTACGTGAAGGGTTATGTGGACGGCAGTCCAATGGGAGCCGAGGACTTGGCCGAGCTACTTGGCTGGGACGAATCGTGCACGCAGCAGGCCCTTGAAGAGCTAGTCGGAAAAGGGCATCTCCGGGAGCGCGAGCCAGGGAAGTACGACTTCCGACATGGCACCTATAATCAGTTCCAGCGACTAGATTGGGATCTTCCCGCTCGCACTCTGGTCACGAACGTCGGGAACCCTCGCAACATGCTGCATCCGTCGGAACATCGTGCGCCGTCTGTGCGAGAATGTGCGAGGCTAATGTCGTTTCCCGATTCGTTTGTTTTTGGTGATGACATATCACCGAAAGGCAAATATCGGATGCTGGGCAATGCCGTACCGCCCCGACTAGCTAGAGTCGTTGCCGAAAAGATCCTCCGGCACTTGTGACTTTTGCGGGCGATAGAGCTTGTATGGCGCGCTGGTACTGCGCTCGAACTCCTCATGCGCCACGCCCCCGATCTCCAGGCTCTTGCCGGTCCTCGCCGGTGAGTAGGCCTGGGGTCCCTCACTCTTGGTGTAATAGAAGTGGGGCACGGACTCCGAGAAACCATCCGGTCTGAACCCGAATTCCCAAATCGGGAAGAGGATCGAGCTCTGATAGTTTCGATTGTCCAGTTCTTCGAAGCTCCCATTGCGGTTGGAAGCTGGCCAGATACGGGTAGAGCACTCCGCCTTATTCAAGGCAGTCACGAAGACCCCACAGTCGATGTGGTTGTTCAGGAACAAGTGATTCAGCTTCGTGAAGGCTCTAAACGATGAAGCGATATTTCCCGTTTCGAACTCTAGTCCCACCCGGAATAGAGGGCGGTTAGAGGCTTCTCGTGAGGTGGTCCGCCTGCCGTGATCACGGAGAATTCCGTGCCCTTGGAAGACGGCTCTCTCGACGTACTTCCGGTATATGAGGGGGAACTCGCTTGCCACATCCTCCCCGTCCTTGATAAGTCGCTGCAGGAGGGATGGCAGCTCGCTCTCGTCGACGGTGTAGCCGGCCTCGACGAGTTCGATTTCGAGATACCCATCGATTTCCTGCTGATCGATTGTGAAATTCTTCTTCCACGAATGGGCGTCGCGGAGATGATTCAGGAACGTTTCTGAGATGTAGTCCGCCTTGTTCATCACGACGGCTGTACCTCGGCTCGTGACCCACAGGCTATCGTTTGCCACAAAGTCCGATGAACCGAGCGGCCACACTACGCTCTGCAGGGCGTCAGCAACCATCCGTTCGATCTTTTCGGTAGCGTCTGGCTCGAGGGTCGGACGGCGCCGTACTTCTACCTTCATGTTTCGCCTCTCTGCTCGATTAACAACCTGAGATGTTGGCAAGACTATCGGTATGATCCCGGCAATGCATGATTTCCGGCCCACGCTGAAGGCTTTCTTGCGGGCCCAAGTGCGAGCCGCCGTCGCTGCCGCGAAGGATGACAGGGACCGGGAACTCGAAGACGAGGCGCCTGCCCTGGCGAAGGTCGATGAGCGCGAGCTTCGTACCTACTCGCTCGACGGTATGCTGGAATTCGTCCTGACCCACTGGGACGCCCTCAACCTGCCAGCGCCAGACGAGGCGAGGGGCTATCTGGAGCAGTTCGCCAGCGTCCCAGAACGGGAGAGGATGGCTAGTGCCCCAGCCCTTCAAGCCGCAGAGAGATACGCGACGCTCTCTGGCTCGGCGACCACAGCGAACGCTGTCAAGAAAGCTCTCGAGGCCCGCGGCCTCGTCCCTGACGGGGTTGAGGAGGCAGAAGAGGAAGAAGAGTGGGATGACCGCCCGGTCCCGATTCCCGACAGCCTAGAGGTGGGAACGGCATACAGCCGAGATGAGATCCACGACCTGCTGGGAGGAAGCAAGATCAAGTTCCTACCCCATGTCGGGGGCAGAGTCGTCGCGGGAGCGTTCAAGTTGGAGTCGAACCCCTGCGCCCCGGAGGCGGTCCTAGTGCCAGACAAGAAATCTGTCGCTAAGTGGGCAAAGGTCGTGGCCCGCCAGAGGGCACCCATCCCTGTCTTCATCGGCGTCGATAACAAAGAGTGGGTCTACAAGGGTCCCTACCGCTGTGCTGGGATGAGTGGAACTGCCGAGGACATCGTACGAGCCGGCGGGGTGCCGGAGAATCCACAGCACTCCTCGGTCCTGTTTTTCCAGCCTGATTCCGATTCAACTCGATGACGATACAGGTGCCTCAGCCTCCTGCGGCCTCGAGCGATGCCGTTCGAACCTCCATGAAGGCGAATCGTGGGCGGGACACGCGGCCAGAAATGAGAATCCGACGGCTACTCCACGGCCGAGGACTCCGCTATCGGGTCGGGTACACTCTTACGACCGCGACTTCTTGGACAAAACCCGACATCGTCTTCCCTCGTCAGCGGATCGCGGTCTTCGTAGACGGGTGCTTTTGGCACGGGTGTCCCATTCACGGCAGAAGGCCAAGATCGAACAGGGACTACTGGACGCCGAAGATCGCCCGCAACAAAGAAAGAGATCGCACGGTCACAAAGTGGTTAGAAAAGAATGGGTGGACGGTGATGAGGTTCTGGGAGCACACAGAGCCCTGTGCAGTCGCAACCGAGATCGAGCAAGCCGTCCGACAGTCGGAATGCCCTCCAGGAAGTGCAGCCGGGACGAACGTCACGGTGGAGTGATCCTTCGTCACGACGCTCACAATACTTTGAGCACCTGCCCTTTAAGCAGGCACGGTTGCCCACATGTTGGGCCAAGAACGAAGTTGAGCGAGTCATTGTGCTAGTTCGTAGCCGGCGTGGCTCGCGCTAGCGAGCCGAGATCGTCGTAGTGAGCCAAGCGGACGGAGCGCAGTCACCGCGCTGGCTTAGACGTCAACGGCTCGCCAGCTTCTCAAGCTGCATGAGCTCAGCATACGCGGCACGGCCACCCCAGAAGTTCCCGACCTGGTAGAACATGCCGTCCGGAATCGCCGCGAACCGGTCGCGAAGCTCCGCGATATCTGAAACGCCCAGGGCCGGTGCCAGCCGTCGGAAGAAGCCAGATGCGTTTCCACGTGTGAATAGGGTCAGGGTCGGCATCGTTTCTGCATAAGCCATGGTGCGTGGGTACCACCCGTGTCGCCGTTCGTCGATAGCGGCGCGGAGCCACAGCACGAGATCCGCCTCCATCAGCGCCTCAAACGGGTACAGTCGGTCACTCGCACGCTCCCGAAGGAGGTGTGAAGCGAACGACGAGTAGCGCGTGCCGAGTCGCTTCTGGGTTACCTCCTCCAAGATCCGACAATGTCTGTCAAGTACGCTATAGTCGCGGATTCTTCCGCCTTGCTGCTTCCAATCTGTGATGATATAAGGCTCAAGAAGTAAATCGACCGCCTCTGGCTGCTCGAATCGTAGCGCCGCGGCGACGCTATGGAGGAAGAGTTCCCAGCTCAGGAACGCCAAGTTGTCAGTCTCATGCTCACCCCAACGTCCCGGCCGATAGCTCTCCCGGATCGAAATAGTGCCTTCGAAGAACTGATGAAGCTGTCCAAAGAACTCCAGAGCGTCGTCCGCCTTGGTGATGAAACTCAACAGGTCCAGGAACTCGGCCCGATACGGTAGGAACTCCTCCAGGCTACGAACGATTGCCTCATCAAGCTGTTCGACGCTCTCCGGGGTAGGGATCAATTGCGCTCCCAACGCATCTCGTAGCTGTGCTAGGAAGTCATCGAGCAGACCTCTTTGGTGCGGCCGACCTCGCAAGACGGCATCCCGGAAGGTGAGAAGACTTCGGCCGGTGAGCAGCGGTGACCGACCCTCCTCGAGGTACGCGGGCGGACGACCTATTGCCGGGCGAGCGATGTCGGGCTTATCAAAGATGTTTCGAACTAGCCGTTCGTACTCGGCTGCATCGCTCGACGGATCAGAAAGGTCAACGTAGATCCGTCCGTTCAAGTAGGTCGGGACTACGACCTCTCCGGCCTCGTCGCGTTCCATGATGACCGGGACGAACTTCTCTTGCTTGGCCTCCCGGTACACTTCGGGGGAGATGATCAGCGTTTCAGTGCCAACGCCGCCCTCACGCCCGTCCGCTTTCGCCGCGTAGGTCGGGTCGCACAGCACCAGAACGCGCCGAACCCGCACATCGGTCACGGCTTGTTCCATGAATTGATGTTTGTCTTGTCCTTCCTTGAGATCCCAACGATCAAGGACGATGTGGACTCCGTCGGAAGTAAGCCGCTCAGCAAGACCCAGGACGCGCTCAGCGTATTCCGGGGATGACCAGCTGTAGGAGAGGAAGACCTTAGGCGGTTCGGTCATTTGGTATCAACAGAATGTCGGTTCCTTGCACTGCAGCATACGGTGATGGCGATTCCGAAACGGCCCATTGAGGTCGTTACCCTGCCTAGACAGCAGGCACGGTGCCCCGCAGACGAAAACAAAGGATGAGCTGGGTGAGTACGTGTGTGAGTCTGTGGCCCGGCGCGGCGCGGAATACACGTCGTGCCCCGGTGCAGCAAACGTAGGAGGCGGAACCGGAAAACGCATTGGCATCGACGTCCGCGCGGTCGCCTAAGGCTCACCCAAGAAATGAGGAGAGGTCCCACCTGATCTCGGGCAGACCCGCTGCGGTCTGTTCCAGTGCCCTGATCATCGAGTGGCGATGCGCCGCGCCGACGAGCAGTGCTCCGTTCTCGAAGGGCTCAGCCTCGGAATACTCCCTGATGCGTCGTAGCATCGCGAGGTCCCGGCTTTCATGCGTGGTTACCCACGACTGGTGCAGCTTGCGAAGCCGGGGGTCGTCGAGCTGGTGAACCACAGCACGAGTAACCTCGTAGACATCGGTCCAGAGCCTAGAGCACAGCGAGCTGTTCAGATAGGCAAAGCCGGACGCAAGCCGGTGTTGTCTGTGCAAGTCCATCAAATAACGATACTCGGGACTCGTCCGTTCAACGCGGTCGAAAAGTGACTCACTGTCCCTGAAGAACGCCGCCGTCGGCGTCGGGAGGTCCACGGCGACGAGAGCCACCTCTCGTTCCTCGCTGTAACGCCGCACCGCGACCGATTCGAGATTGCTCCTAGTGCCGTCCAGATAGTCATCGAGGGCGGCGGTAGGGATCTCCAGGAAGATTACCTCCGGCCCGATCCTCTCTAGAATCTCCAGCAAGTTTTCCGAGGTGGTGGGGCCCTCCTCTTCGTGAAAAGTGCCCACTAGCCACACGGTCATCATTCCTCCTTGAGCGGCGACATGCGGTGCAGGGCAACGGCCGCCTGGGGCGGCGCATGCTTCAGCGGAGTGTGCGACGTGAGCGGACCCGCAAGCACTCCGGGGAGGACCCTCAAAAGGAGGTCTAAAGCCATCCGTACTCGGAAGCAGGCTTAGATCCCCAGCCCGGATCTTCGAGGAGCTTCAGCCCACCTTGACCGAAGAATCCTTGAAAACCCGGTCGGATCTCGGGTTCTCCATCCCGGAATCTCGCCGGTTCGCACCGGAAGCCTCGGGAATGTCCTCTAAGCTCCGCTCTCGGCATGTAAGCAATGAAGCAGGGTGATCCAGGCGAAGATCGCGAGTAGTACGGAATGGCCACGACCATTTCGACATGAATCTCGGAGAGCTTACCCACATACCCGTATGTGGAGCGGTCCGACGTTCCAGCCTGCGGGTATTTTCCCTTAACCTGAACGGGCCGGAGGATGTGTTCTTCGCCACCTCCCCGCTTCGACACAATGAAGTCGAAACCCATATCCCGATGAGGGAAGTAGACATTCCACCCCGCATCAGCAAAGCGGCCTGCCACGAATAACTCCGCCGAATAGTCCCGGATCTTCAGTTCTTGTCTCCTTACAACCGTGGTGACAAGGGAGTCTACCCTCCCTAGGCGCCGACTCCTCTGTAACCATCAGTGAAGAGAGCTGGCTACTCGCCCACCCACCGGATCTCCGACCGGGCCGAACTCATAGGTCCAACTCTGGCACCGCTGCTCTCCTGAGCGATCAAACGGGCGCAATCGCCAAGGAAGCGATGCGAAGATGGACTCGGACTTGCCCAACTCGTTACCTACTCCACTGTGCGAGTCGGTGTGTGTGTTGGACGCCCGGACCCGGTCCGTAGGGACCAGATCCGGGGTCCGGAGAGATTCCGGGAATCCCTAGCTACGACGCGGGTTCTTGCCGGAAATGGGCCAGCCGTCGGCGGGCTTGCAAAGCAGGCGCTCTCCCAACTGAGCTATGGCCCCCAAAGGCCCACGAGGGCCGTCTGACAATGGAGCCGGATGGACTCGAACCACCGACCTCCTCGTTACGAGAACAAGGCGCTCTACCCACTGAGCTACAGCCCCAGGTCGTACCTAGCGATGAAGCTAAACGGACCACGCGACCCCCGGGAGGGGGTACCACTCCACATGGACATCCAACACGAGCAGGCCAACTCCCGCTTCTCCATCGATCACGATGGTCAGAAGTCCGTGTTGAGCTATCTGATGCAGGGCGACGGCCACATCCACTTCATCCGCACGTGGGTGCCGCCCGAGTACCGCGGTAGCGGGCACGGAGCCTGGCTGGTGAAGGCAGGCCTCGATCACGCCCGAAGCCAGGGCCTCACCGTCAGCACCTCCTGCTGGTTCGTCGACGCGTTCGTCGGACGGAACCCGGCGTACGCCGACCTCATGTCCGAGCAGCCGGGACCCACGGACGGGTAGTGCAGCCGGGCAGGAACGACGTAGTTTCCAGCTTCAACGAAATGGGAGTTGGAATGCCGTCGCAGTCTCCGAAGCCGAAGCGAACCAGCACGCTGAGAGGACAGCTCGGCCTCCTCTTCGCCGCCCTGGCCGTCCCCCTGCTCCTCCTGCAGATCTGGTGGAGCTACCACGACTACCGGGGAGCCCGCGAAAGGGCCTGGGACGACGCCCTTGCCTTTGCTGACGCGGTAGAGCTCGCCGTCGGCCAGTTCGTGGACCAATCGGGTCAACTGCTGCGGGCCTCGGCCCACCGGTCGGGCAGCCGATGGCTCGCGACCGAGGCGTGCGCCGACGACATGCGCGCACTCGAGGACGTGCTCCCCTTCGAGAACGTCCTCCTGATCACCTCCGAGGGCCGCATCGTCTGCTCCGCCGCGGACGTGCCTCCGGGCGCTTCGGCGACGAATTGGCCCTGGTTCCCCGAGTGGACTGGGGACTATACCATCGCCCCGGCGGTCGAGGCCGACTTCACGGGATCGTGGATCATGCCCTTGGTCGCGCCTGTCGTGGACGAGGGCGGTACGGTTTCGGGCGCCCTGGTGGGAACGATTCCACTACTCGCGCTGAGCGAGCTCCTCGAGATCCGGCCTGGCGAGGAACGACTGACGACGGTCACCGATGCCGACGGTATCGTCATCGCTCGCTCCACCGAGGCCGAGCGATGGATCGGAGATCCTCTGCCGCCCTCGACTGGGTCGGATCGCATGATCGCCCCTGGACGCTGGGTCGCCGAAGGGCCCGACCTGGAGGGGGTCCCGCGAACGTGGGGACAGGTGGAGACGGATCAAGGATGGGTGTTGTACGTCGGGGTACCGGACGCGGTGGTGTTCGGGCCCGCACTGGCCGATGCCGCCTGGCACGTCGGCGGGACCCTCATCGTCGTACTGCTGGCGCTGATGCTGGGAGCCGTCTTCTATTCGCGCATCGCCGTTTCACTCAAGGAGCTGGCGACCCGCACGAAAGCGGTCGAGGCCGGCGAGGTGATCCCGGTGCCCTCCGACACTCCCGAGGAGATCGCGGAGGTCATCGAGCAACTCAATCTGACCCTGGAGGGCCGGAGCCGGGCCGAGTCCGCCGAACGGGCGGCTCGCAACCGTTTCGCCTCCCTCTTCGACAATGCAGTGTTCGGCATTTCGGTGTCCACCGTCGACGGCCGATTCCTCCAGGTCAACCGCGCCCTGGTGGAGATGCTCGGCTTCGAATCACAGGAGGCGTTGTTGGCCGCCGGTCCCACGGCGCTCTTCCAGGACCGGGAAGCCGGAGACGCCCTCCTGCGCGACATCATTGCGGACGATGCCGACACCATCGAGCCCCGCGACATCCAGCTACAGCGAGCCGACGGCACGCCCATCATCGCACGGGTCGGTGGCCACATCCGCTCAGGCCCCCACGACGACGTCGTCTTCGAAGCCATCATCCAGGATGTCACCGAGGAACGCCGACGGGAGGAGCAGCTGCACCAAACGCAGAAGATGGAGGCCATCGGCCAGCTGGCGGGGGGCGTGGCTCACGACTTCAACAACCTCCTTACCGTGATCGCGGGGAACGTCGAACTCCTGGAAGACGACATGGCGTCAGACGACCCACATCGAGACGACCTGTCCCAGATCGCGAGAGCCACCAAACGAGCGAGTTCGCTCACCAGGCGGCTCCTCACCTTCAGCCGTCCGCGTCGGGAGGGAGTCACGACCGTGGACATCAACGAGGTGATTCCCGAGCTCTCGAAGATGCTGGTCCCCCTCCTGGGCGAGACCGTCACCCTCCGCCACGAGCTCATCGACGAAACCCCCGCGGTCTCCATGGATCCTGGCGAGCTCGAGCAGGTCATCGTGAATCTCGTTCTGAACGCCCGGGACGCCATCGACGACAACGGCGATATCGTGATCTCTGCACGCCCCGTCGACCGTACAGTCGAGGGAGGGGTTCGAAAGGGCGTCGAGATCTGCGTGAAGGATGATGGAGTCGGAATGGATCCAGCCACGAAAGGACGGATCTTCGAGCCCTTCTTCACCACGAAGGCTATGGGAGAGGGCACGGGCCTCGGCCTCGCGTCGGTGTACGGAATCGTCCAGCGTGTCGGCGGCAGCATCGACGTGGAGTCCGCCCTCGGCGCCGGAACGGAGATGCGAGTCTGGCTTCCTGTCGGACGGGAATCCGGAAGCGAAGCCACCGCGCCCCCCAACGCCGCGGCGAAGGGTGGCGAACTCGTTCTGGTGGTAGAAGACGACGAGTTGGTACGGTCGTTCGTCGGCCGCGCCCTCGAGGGCTGCGGCTTCAGTGTGCACCTGACATCGAGCGGCGAGGAGGCGCTGGAGGTCTTCCGGGGCAGTGACCCGCCGATCGATCTGGTCCTCACCGATGTCGTCATGCCGGGGATGGGAGGGGGCGAGCTCGCACGGGTGCTGGCCCGGGAAGCTCCGCGAACGCCGGTGCTCTTCATGTCGGGCTACGTCGAGAGTGAGTTCTTCGATCGCGAACTCGAGGATCGACCGCAGGGACTGCTTAGGAAGCCCTTCAGTGTGGAGGAGCTTCACGCCCGGGTCCGAGCAGCCCTCGATGGAGCTGAGGCCATCGCCAGAGCCGGATGAGCCCGCGCGCTGGCGCGGATCAATCAGGGAGAATCGGCGTAGCCAGGATCGACGACAGTCGAACTCAACCTTGAACGCGATATCACCATGACCGTACGTACAGCGCTGGTTGCGCTTCTTGCATTGATGGGAACCCTGATGGCCACCCCGGTCTCGGGCCAGGATGCCGGATGGAGCTGGGACAACTCCACCGAGGTGGGCTTCGTCACCACGTCGGGTAACGCGTCCCAGACCACACTGTCGCTGAAGTCATCCCTCACGGGAACGTCTGGCCCCAATGCCTTCAAGATCGGCATCGGCGGCCTCCGTGCCTCGTCGGAGCTGACCACGCGGACCGCGGAGGGCACGCCCGGGAGCTTCACCGTCACCGAAACGACCACCGAAGTGACGTCCGCCTCGAACTACTTCGCCCGCGCCCGTTACGATCGGGACCTCGGTGAGGCGTTCCTGTTCACCGGCGCCGGGTGGGAGCGGAACACGTTTGCCGGTTTCCAGAACCGCTTCTCCGCGGTCGCGGGTGTCGGTCGTACCTGGGTGAACAACGACAACGGACGATTCAAGACCGATGTCGGTGGTACCTACACCCTGCAGGAAGACGTGCAGACGCCCGGTGAACGCGATGGGTTCGGCGGTTTCCGCGTCACCATTGAGGGTGCGCGCACGCTCACCGAGACGACGGACTTCGAGACCGAGTTCGTCCTGGACGAGAACCTGGAGGAGACAGACGACCTCCGGTTCGATTGGTTGTCGTCCATCGCTGTCGCACTCACCGAGGGGCTGGCGCTGAAGACGTCGTATCAGCTGGTCTTCGACAACCACCCCGCGCTCCTCAGCGTCCCGCTCTTCAACGGGGGCACGCAGACCGGCACGGTGGGAGTCGCGAGCTCACAGTTCGACAGCCTTCTTACGCTGTCGCTCGTCATCAAGCTCTAACGCGACATGCTGGAGTGGATCAGGGGCGCGCGGATCAACTTCAAGACCGGCCTGGTGATCATCGCCCTGGCCCTGGCGGTATGGGCGGTGGTCGTCTACGTGAATCTCAGGGACTTCGTCCCCGAGGAGATCACCCAGCCGTCGGAAGGGCCAGGTTGAGCCGCTCGTCCCCGACCCACTCCTCCACGATCGCCCGCACGACCTCACCCAGCTCCTCGAGCTCCGCAGGCTTCCGGTAGAAGGCCTGGGCACCTAGCGCCATCGAACGCTCCTCGTGCTCGGGATTCTCCGAGGAGGTCAGTACGACCACGGGCGAACGCGCCGTGGCAGGCTGCTGGTGGATCCACTCGAGAACCGCGAAGCCGTCGACCTCGGGCATGAGGAGATCGAGGATGATGAGATTCGGGACCGGATGGGATCGACGGTCCTGAAACGGTGGCGTGCCCGCCAGATAGGCGATGCCTTCCCGCCCGTCCCCCGCGACGCGTACGTCGAGACCCGGTAGCGCCCTGCGAGCCGCGACACGCACGAGAATCGCATGATCTCGTGCGTCTTCTACGACCAGCAGTGTCGGATCACCCATGAACCAGTTGATGGAGTCTCCCTCCGCCAGTAGCACGCGAGTCGTGTTCAGTGGGGGGTGGCGGTAAGATGGGACGATAGGCCGTTGAACGCCAAGGTTTTCTCACACTGGCCACCGACTTCCGAGGACGCCCCGAATGCTCTCCGATCCCATGGCGGTCTTCGCCTTCCTCGCGTTCCTCGTGGCACTGGTCTTCTGGGTGTCGGGACTGCCCCGCTTCTCTCATCTCTTCGAGGTGATCCCCCCGGTCATCTACGTCTACTTCCTGCCCATGCTGGCTACCACGGCAGGCATCACTCCGGCGTCGTCACCCACCTACGACTGGATGACACGCTACCTCCTGCTCTTCGCCCTCCTCCTCCTCATGATCTCCGTGGACCTGCGGAGCGTGACGAAGTTGGGCCCCGTGGCGCTGTTCATGGTCGTGGCGGGCACGTTCGGCATCGTCATCGGCGGCCCCATCTCCTACCTCATCTTCGGCTCGTTTCTTCCGGATGATGCATGGACGGGTTTTGCGGCCCTGTCGGGGAGTTGGATCGGCGGGACGGCGAACATGGTGGCCATCGCCGAGAGCGTCGGAACGCCGGAGTCCGCCTTCGGCCCGATCATCGTCGTGGACACTGTCGTGGGATACGGCTGGATGGGCGTCCTTCTGGTCTTCGCCGGATGGCAACACCGGTTCGACGAGCGGACCGGGGCGAACACGTCGGCCATCGACGAGACCAACCAGCGCCTTCAAGAGCTGGACCAGGACCGACACGTGACGACCATGCGCGACGCAGCGGTCATGATCGGCATGGGTATGGCGGGCGCGGTCGGTGCCCACCTCCTCGCCCAGACCGCCCTGTTTCCGCCAGTGGGAGATCCTACGATCATCAGCAAGACGACGTGGGCGATCCTCATCGTCGTCACCGGGGGTCTGCTGCTCTCCTTCACGCGCCTCCGCGAGTACGAAAAGGTGGGTGCGAGCCACCTGGGCTATACCGCTCTCTATCTCCTCCTGGCGGGCATCGGCGCCCAGGCCGATCTCCGGGCCGTCCTTCAGGCCCCCGTCTACCTCGCCGCTGGCGCCGTCTGGATCGCCATCCACGTCGCCATCCTCCTGGTGGCCGCGCGAATCGTCCGTGCGCCGCTCTTCTTCGTAGCCACCGGAAGCATGGCGAACATCGGCGGAGCCGCGTCGGCCCCGGTCGTGGCCGGTGTCTACCATCCGGCCATGGCGCCGGTCGGGCTTCTCATGGCCGTCGCCGGCTACATCCTCGGCATCTACGGCGCCCTGGTGTGTGCCTGGCTCCTGAGCATCGTCGCCACGTAGCTGGCAGGTCCGTGGCTGCGTACATTCGCCCACCGCTCGCGCCTCGGTGCGGCGGCCCCTCCTCGACCCACGCCCAATCCGGAGATACGGACCATGACGAAGAAGCTCGAGAAGGCCCTGGAGAAAGAGCGGGTGGCGCGTAAGGAAGCGGAGTCCGAGCTCAAGACCGCCAAGAAGCAGGTCGACAAGCTGGACTCGAAAGTCCAAAAGCTCGAGGGGCAGGTGGAGCGCATGAAGGCTGCCGAGGCCAAGCGGAAGGAAAGGGACGCCAAGCGGAAGGAGCGCGAGGCGAAGCGCAAGAAGGTCACCCGGAAAGTGGCGAGCAAGACCGTCAAGGTAGCCGGCAAGCAGGCGGCCAAGGCGGCGCGCAAGAAGGCCGTCACCGCGAGCAAGACCGCAGCCAAGCGGGCAGCCGAAGCAGCAGAGCAAGCCAGCAAGGCCGCCAAGCAAGCCAAGCTCGTGGCCAAGGGCGTCAAGGCGGGAGCGTCGGCCGCCCTCGAGGAGTTCGAGAAGGGTCGCGCGGACGCCAAGAAGTCAGGCAGGAAAACGAAGGCCGCGGCGAAGAAAAAGGTGGCGGCGACGAAGAAGAAGGCAACGAAGAAAGCAGGGGCCGCCAAGAAGGCGGTCACGAAGAAGGCCACTGCCGCGAAGAAGACAGCCACCAAGAAGGCGGTTGCCGCGAAGAAGACGGTCGCCAAGAAGGCCGCTGCCGCAAAGAAGACGGCTACCAAGAAGGGCTCGGCCAAGAAGAAGCCGCCGACGAAGAAGGCGGCCGGCGCTTCCAAGAAGCCCGCCAAGAAGAAGGCGGCCTCGAAGACGTCGGCGGCGAAGAAGAATCAAGCGGCCAGCAAGAAGTCTGCGGCCAAGAAATAGTCCGGACTCAGGCCAGCAGACCCGAGCCGGTCGCCGGCCGGCCGCGAAGCCACGTCCACATCCCCGATCCGCACCTCGAGATCCCATGCCTTCCCGCGTCACCTCCCCTACCTGGATGCTTGTCGCCGCCATCGCATTGTTTGGCCTTCCCCTCATCGTCGCGGCCCAGTCCGGTCCCGATGTCGCGCGCTCGTACCGGGAGGCCAACGAGGCCGTCATTCTGGGTGACTTCGCCGAACTCCTGAGCTATCCGAACCGGGCATTCACTCCGGAGATCCGGGAGGCCGCCCTCTACATTCGCGACCAGATGCGGGAGGTTGGCGTGGACACGCGCCTGGTGGAGATCGAAGGGGGATCACCGCTCGTGCTCGGTGTGCTCGAGGTCCCGGGGGCCACGCGGACGCTGGGCATCTACGTCCACTACGACGGCCAGCCCGTCGACCCCTCGAACTGGACCCACGACCCCTTCGAACCCACGCTCTACAGCGCGGCCATGGAGTACGGTGGTGAACCCATCGACTTCCCCGCAGCCGGCGAGCCGGTGGATCCCGAGTGGCGCCTCTACGCCCGCTCGGCGGGTGACGACAAGGCGCCCATCGCGGCCATCCTGCCGGTCCTGCGGTCGTTCACCGCATCCGGGGTCACCCCGACGTCGAACCTTGTCTTCATGTTCGACGGCGAGGAGGAGGCCGGATCAAGGAATCTCCGCCAGTACATGGAGATGGAGCGCGATGTCCTCGGCGACATCGACATCTGGCTCTTCTTCGACGGCCCGGCCCACCCCAGCGGGCGTCCGCAGGTCACCTTCGGCGTGCGCGGCGCCTTCGGGATGGAGGTCACCCTCTACGGCGCCACCCGGAATCTGCACTCGGGCCACTACGGCAACTGGGCACCCGATACGGGCAACATCCTCGCCCACCTGCTGGCGTCCATGAAGGACGAGGAGGGCAACGTCACCATCGACGGCTGGTACGACACCTTCGACCCCATCGGGGAGGAGGAGCGCGCAGCCCTCGAGGCGATGCCCGGCTGGGACGATCAACTCAAGCGCGAGCTGGGCCTCGTCTTCACCGAGGGCCAGCCCGAGACGCTTCCCGAGCGCCTCCTGTTGCCTGCCCTCAACGTTCGCGGAATCACCAGCGGCAACACGGGGTCCCTAGCCCGCAACGTCATCCCCAACACGGCGGTGGCCTCCCTCGGCATCCGCATGGTGAAGGGCAACACCGTGGCCCAGCTCCGGGAGCTCATCGTCGAGCACATCCGCGGGCAGGGATACCACATCGTCGATGAGGATCCGGACATGGAGACCCGCCTCCGCTACCCGCGAATCGCCAAGGTCACGGGCGGGACCGGAGGCTCCATAGCCTCGCGTACATCCATGGCGAACCCCTTCGCGCAGAGCATCGTCGCGGCGGCATCGAACGCCGCGGACCGTGCCTTCGGGGAAGGCGCGTTGGTCGTCGCCCCTGGCATGGGCGGAACACTGCCCCTCTACCTCTTCACCGAGGTTGCGGGGAAGCCGGCCATCGTCGTGCCCGTGGCCAACCATGACAACAACCAGCATGCGCCCGACGAGAACCTCCGTATCGCCAACCTCTGGTACGCCATCGACCTCTATGCGGCGCTCATGACGATGCCGCAGACGATGTTCTGAGACACCGTTCAAGGGGGATGGGCCGCCCTACCATTGGGCGTCCCTTCACGGCTGACGCGCGCCGTCCCGACGGACCCGCTACACCACCTCGAAGTTCAGCATCATGCCCATGTCCTCATGCTCGAGGTTGTGGCAGTGCAGGAGGAAGAGCCCACGGTGTGTGCGGAAGTGGACCCCCACTTCTACGCGCTCTTCGGGCCAGACGAGGACGGTGTCCTTGAGCCCGGTCTCCCAGGGCATGATCCGGTTGCGTCCTCCAGTTCGGGCCAGAATCTGGAACTGACCCACATGGATGTGCACCGGGTGGGGAAGCCCGCTCGAGTTCTCGATGGTCCACCTCTCTGGCTGGCCCCGAGGGACCCGGACATCCACCCGCTCCAGGTCGAAGGAGCGTCCGTTGATGGTGTGCTGCATCATCGCGCTCTCGAACCGGAACGTGCGCCGGGTGGCGCCTTCTACCACCTGGATGCGTGGTACCGATGACAGAACGGCCGGCGCGGTCCGCGGCGCTTCTGCCGGGGCGTCGGAGGCGACGAACTCAACGAGGTCCATGGCCGCCCCCTGAGGGAGCCCACCCATCATCATCCCCCCACGGCCCATGCCGCGACCCCGGCCCATGCCACCACCAGCCATCCCCCGCCCCCCCATCATCCCCATCATTCCGGGGATCTGGAACTCGAACGAACGGAGGTACACGCGTTCGCCACGCTCGAGGGATGAGAAATCGACCAGGATGTCGGCCCGCTCGCCCGTCCCCATCATGATCCGGTCGAGGGTGACGGGGCGCTGGAGGAGGCCACCGTCGGTGCCGATGAGCGTGAAGGGACGACCGTTGCTCAACCCCAGCTCGAGGACCCGGGCGTTGGAGGCGTTCAGGAGCCGGAGACGGTACCCGGTCCTGTGCACCTCGACAGTGGGATCGATGACACCGTTGGCGACGGCCGTGTCACCCAGGTACCCGTACATCACGTCCGGACCCATGGAGCGCTCGTATGCCAACGAAGTACCGTCGCCGAGTCGCTTGTCCTGGAGCACGATGGGCAGGTCGAGCTCTCCCGACGGGAGTCCCAGGGCGGACTCCTCCTCGTCCTCGACCACGATCAGGCCGGCCATGCCCTTGTAGGTCTGCGCTCCCGTCCGCCCGTGTGTGTGGGGGTGGTACCAATACAGCCCGGCTCGATCTTCCACCACGAAGTCGTACTGGTAGGTGTCTCCCGGGGCGATGGCGAGGCGTGGGTGTCCGTCGGCCGCTTCGGGTACGTCCAGCCCGTGCCAGTGCAGGATGGTCGATTCCGGCAGGTCGTTCTCGAGGAGGATGCTCGCGCGCTCCCCTCGTCGTGCGCGGATGATCGGCGAGGGCAACGCGCCGTTCAGGGTCCAGGCCTCCGTCGCCCCACGTCCGATGTCCACCGTGGCCGGGCTGGCCACCAGCCTCAGGTCGGCAGCGGAGACCACGTCCGGTACGCGGAGGGGGTGCCTGCGCGCCAGCGGGCGCAGAGCACCCGACACCGGTGGCGCCACCCGCCCGGCTGCCGCCCAGACCCGCGAGACGGGAGATCCGAGCCCTATGGCCCCGGCGCCCGCCAAGGTGACGAAGCGTCGCCTATTCATCAGATGAAGACCACCTGCGCCCCGTCGGCCTTCTCCCAGAAGTCCATGGCGGTGAGGCTCTCTTTCACCTGGGGAACCAGGTCGTCGGCCTCGAGGTCGAACATCTCCATGGCCAGCTGGCACGAGTAGAGATCGGCGCCGGCATCATCGAGGATCTCCAGGAGCTCCGGGACGTCGGGAATGTCGAGATCCTCGATCTTCTTCTTCATCATCTTCGTGGCCAGGGCCTCCATGCCCGGAAGCCCCATGATGGAGTGGGGCATGGGACTCGACGGATTTCCGAGCATGTCGGCGTGCAGCTTGCCGACCTTGCTCTTCGTCACGATGTCGAGACCCCAGAAGGTGAAGAAGATCATGGCCTCCATGCCCATCATTCGCGCGGCGTTGGCCATGATGAGGCCGGGATATGCCATGTCCAGGCTTCCCTTGCTGCAGATGATCGCGACCCGGCGCGTCACCTCCTGCTTCGCTTCGGTGTGAGGCAGTCCGGCGGCGTCAGGCGTCGCCTGGTCGGCCACCGTCGTCGTTTCCTTCTCCATGGTCGCGGCCATCAGATGCACCCCTTGGGCTTGGTGAGTCCCGAGATCTTCGAGGACAGAATGCCCGGCCCCTTCGGGAAGAGCTGGTAGATCTCCTTCGTCTGGATGCCGGTGCCCTTGGTGATCCGACGGACGGTGGGAGGCGTTCCGCGCTCCTCGTTGTCCTTCCGGCAGAATTCGATGACTTCCCAGTGCCGCGGTGTCAGCGGGTCGATGCCGTTGTCGCGGGCGATCTCCTCGGCGATCTCGCGGGTCCACTGGCTGGCGTCGGTCATGAAGCCCTCGCCGTCCAGTTGGACAGGGACTCCGGCGATGGTTGCGGTGCTCACGGTCTCGTCTCCTTGATCAAGCGGCCTCTTGGGCCGTCGGGTTCTCTTTTCCCTTCATGGACATCCGCGACTCCACCAGCGGGATCTCCCGTCCGGCGAGAAGCTGATTCCAGTAGATCCACCGGAAGGCGAGCTTGCCCCAGTGGTTCATGCGGCTCTCCTCCAGCAGCTTCATCGGGCCCACCTTGGCCAACGGGAAGCGTCCGGGGAGAGGTTCGACGTCGTAGTTGAAGTCGATGAGGAGCGCCTTGCCGAAGCCGGTCTCCACGAAGCAGTTCGCGTGGCCGTCGAAGTCGGGGGCGAGCTCCTTGCCGGCGATGGCGGCGAGCAGATTGTGCTCCAGGATCCCTCCCTGGAAATGAGCGACGGAGCCCGCCTTCGAGGACGGCAGGTCGGTGGCGTCGCCGATGACGAAGATGTTCTCGGCGACCTGGGCTTGAAGCGTATTCCGGTCGGTAGGTACGAACATGAGCTCGTCCCCCATGTCCGACCGCTCGATGACCTCGCTACCCATGTTCGTGGGTACGGTCACCAGGAGGTCGTACGGGATCTCGCGCTCGTCCCAGCTCTTCAGGATGCGCTTCTCCGAGTCCACCGAGCCCGCGTTGAAGACGGGCTCGACGGCGATCTGCTTGTCGGCAAGCAGCCCCCCGAGGGTCGCCGAAGCCACCGGCTTGGTGAATGCGCCGTCCAGGGGAGTCGCATAGACGAGCTCGACCCTCTCGCGCATCCCCCGCTCGTGGAAGTACCAGTCGGCGAGGAAGAGAAACTCCAGGGGCGCCACCGGGCACTTGATGGGCATCTCGGCGACGTTGAGTACGAGCCGGCCACCATCGAAGTCCTTCAACGCCTCGTGCAGCTTGAGCGCACCATCGAGGGTGTAGAAGTCGAAGATCGACTTCTGCCACCCCGGACCCGTCAGCCCTTCCATCTCCCCGGGTACGATCCGGCTTCCCGTGGCGACAACCAGGAAGTCGTACTCCAACGTGCCACCGCCGAAGAGACGTACCCGATTCCGGTCCGGTTCGATGACGTCGACACCCGACAGGACCGACTCCACGCCCTTGGGCACGTAGCGGGCCCGGGGCCGAACCACGTCGTCCCTGTCGTACACGCCGAAGGGGATGAAGAGGAGGCCAGGCTGATACAGGTGGTCTCCGTCCTGGTCCACGATGGTGATGCTCCACTCATCTCGAGGGAGCACACGCCGCATCTTGGCCGACATCATCGTGCCGGCGGTACCGGCTCCGAGTATTACGAGCTTCTTCATGGTCATGTCCTCGTCGTGGGCTCGTCGTCGAGAAGCCCATGGGTTTTCATCTTCCGCCAGAGTGTCGTCCGGCTCACGCCCAGGCGCCGGGCGGCGGCCGATCGGTTGTAGCGAGCTCGCTCCAGCGCCACTCGGATCCGGCGGGCTTCCGCGGGCTCGGAGGCCGTGTCGGCTGCCGCCGCGAGAGGCTCCACGACTTCGATGGCTCCGACCACATGGCCGTCCTCGTCGAAGAAGGCGCGCCCGGACTTGCTCACACGCAGCGTGGAGCCGTCGGCTCGGTAGATCTCCAGTGCCTTGTCGGCGACCTCGCCGTTGTCGAAGACCCCGCATCCCGCCAGGCATTCGGCACACCGATGAACTCGTAGGCACGAGCGCCCTACGATGTCGTCGGCAGAGAAGCCGGTGAGTTGCTCCAGAGCAGGGCTCATCTCAACGACGTCGCGGTTCGCGTCGACGCGGAAGTAGGGGAGGTCGGCCCTCCGCGCGATCGTCGTCAGCGCCTCGATTCCGGTTTCGGTGGGATGGACCACGGCGTGTCCCCCGGGCTGCAGTAGCGTGAAACGTTCTGTTCCAAGCTCAGGCAAGTTGCGGGGATGCGGTGTCGGGAAACCTCCCATACCGACCGTGGGGGACCAGCGAAGATCGTTGCCGGCCCTGGCCGACTGAGGAGGCATTGCCCGGGACCCCATTCCGGTGCCCCATCCCGCGACCTTCGGACGCGGGCGATAATACCATGTTGTCAATTGTATTGCTATGCACTATAGTTGTTCCCATCTTTTACGAGCAGGAAGGAGAACCGCCGTGAGCCGCATCGACGACGCGTCCGAGGTCGAAGCCCTTCTGCCGTTGAGCCCTCCCGTCTACCACGTCCTATTGGGGCTTGGTGGGGAGACGCTGCACGGCTACGCCATAATGCAGGCCTTCGAGGAGCTCACCGGGGGGGCGGAGCGACTGCTGCCCGGCACGCTCTACGCCACGCTCGCCCGGATGGTGGAAACGGGCCTCATCGAAGAGGCCGCGCCTACGGACGAGGGTGCAGACGCCAGACGACGGTACTACCGCCTGACCTCCAAAGGGCGGCGGGTTGCCGCCGCCGAGTCCGAGCGTATGCGGCGACTCCTCGAAGTCGCAGTCGCGCAACGCGTCGCACCGGGAGCAACGGGGTGAGTCGCCCGGCTGGCGGTCCGCGGATCTACGGCCGGATCTTTCGCCTCGCCCTCAGGGCCTTCCCTGCAGCGTTCACTCGCAAGCACGCCGGGGAGATGCGGACTGCCTTCGACGAGCAAATCGGGCGGGCGCGGGCCCGAGGCGGTCACCCGGCCATGCTCGACTATGCCCTGCGCGCCACACTGGACGCCCTCCGACAGGGCCTGCGGGAGCGGCTCAGACGATCTCCACCGCCGGGCCACGGCCGCCAGGCCATGCCCGATGGTCACCCATGGTCAGGACTCCCCGTGGATCTCCGCCTCGCCCTGCGAAGGGTCCGTCGCGCGCCTGGCTTCACGGTGTCCGCGGTTGTCGTGCTGGCATTGGGCATCGGGGCCAATGCCACCGTCTTCAGCGCCCTCCGGATGGTGCTCCTCGAACCCCCGCCCTACCCCGAGCCGGAACGACTCGCATTCGTGCACCTGACCCAGGAGCACGCCGGCCGTGGTGACTCGCGCATCACGACGTGGTCGTACCCGAAGTTCACGGTCTTCCTCCAGACGGAGAACCGCCTCATCGCCCCCGTCGCCGGCTACACCAACCGCGCCGGGCTGCTGAGCGAACCGGCCCCTACCACACGGATCGACTTCGAGGTCGTCTCGCCGTCCTACTTCAGGATCCTGGGCGTCGATCCCGCCATCGGACGGACCTTCGCCGACAACGAAGACAACGCCTCCGATCCCCCCCTCGTCGCAGTCCTGTCCCACGACCTCTGGTCCAGCAGATTCGGTGGGGACCCGGACGTGCAGGGACGCGACGTCACGCTCAACGGCGAGCGACTGACCATCGTGGGCGTAGCCCCCGAGGGCTTCCGGGGGCTCACCGGTTCGGCTCGACTCTGGGTACCCATGGCGGCGGCGGACCGGACCATGGGGTACGCCGTTCTCGAGCAGTCCGGCAATCACTGGTTCCACGCCATCGGACGCCTCCGTGCCGATGCCAGCCTGACGGAAGCCCGGGCGCAGACGGCCTCCATCGGTGAGGGGATCGCGGAGCTGTATCCCTCGAACGATCCTCAATCGCGATGGTCGGCCACTGCCCGGAGCTTCGAGGAGGCGCGCGTGAACGAGGAAGCGCGGGCAGCGGTGACCCTCCTCATGGTCGCCGCCGGCCTGGTGTTGTTGGTGGCCTGCGCGAACCTCTCGGGGCTCCTGCTGGCTCGCTCACGGCGGCACAACCGCGACCGCGCGGTTCGGATGGCCGTCGGAGCGTCTCGTTGGCGGATCGTGCGGGCTTCCCTTGTGGAGAGCGCACTGCTGGCCGTCATGGGCGGGACGGTCGGTGTCGCCCTGGCGGCTTGGGGCACACGGGTCATGGCGGCCGTTTGGCCGGCGGAGTTCCTTCGAAGCGCTCAACGCGAGATGAGAATCGCCGACCCGACCACCCTGGGGCTACAGCCGAGCGTTCTGGCGTTCGCCGCGCTCGTCACCCTTCTCACGGCCGTCCTCTTCGGTGCGGGGCCGGCACTACGACTCTCGGGGACGGACGTATCCTCGACTCTGAAGGATGCCGCTGGAGTCACCCGCCGCGAGGGAGCATGGATGGGTCTCGACCTTCGGACGGTCCTGGTGAGCGGTCAGGTCGCCCTGGCTCTGATGCTGCTGGTCGGTGCCGGACTGATGGGATCGAGCATCGCCCGTCTGCTGAACGTCGATCCGGGCTTTCGAGCAGAGGGGCTCGTCGCCTTCGGCTACGCCGTGCCGGAAACGAGTTCCTGGGCGGACCGGCGGCTCGAGCTCCACGACGAGCTCCTCGCCCGCATCGGCGGCATGCCGTCGGTCGAGACGGTGGCCACGGGCGGACCGCCGCTACGAGGGCACTGGTTCCAGACCCGCGTGGACGCCATCGAAGGAGGGAGGGAGATCCCTCCCGGAGAGGGGGTCCTCATCGGCGGGCACATGGTCAGCGACGACTACTTCGAGGCCCTGGGAACACCCTTGCTGGCCGGCCGAACGTTCGATCCACGGGACGGTCGAGATCGATTCCCCACCATCGTCATCAGCGAGTCGGCGGCCGCAGAGCTCTTTCCTGGGCTGGACCCCGTGGGCGCCAGGATCCGCATCGGAATCTCGGACCAGGGGAAGGACGCCTGGTCCGAGATCGTCGGCGTGGTCGGAGATGTCCTGTACTCCCCTCCCGACCAACCGGTGCTCCCCGAGGTCTACTATTCCAATCGGGAGTTCGGAAGTCTGACGACCACGGTCCTGGTGAGGACCACCGAAGCCGAGACGCCACTGATCCCCGCCATCCGCGAGCTCGCGGCCGAGCTGGATCCCACCCTTGCCATCCACGGCTTCACCACCGGACGTGATATCGTCCGGGCTTCGGTGGGCGACCGACGCATCCTCCTCGTCCTTCTGGGCCTGTTCGCCGGCGTAACCGTGCTCCTCGCGGCCACGGGAACGTGGGGAATCGTCGCGGTCTCGGTGGCCGATCGACGAAGAGAGTTGGGGCTGCGACTGGCGCTGGGGGCAGGAGCTGGACGAGTGGTGCGAATGGTGCTGTGGCAGGGCGTCGTCGCCGGCGTGCTCGGCGCCGCCCTCGGGCTCGCGGGGGCCGCGGCAGGATCGGGACTCCTGGAGGCCTTCCTTTGGAACACACCACGCCTGGATCCCACGGGTTACGCCGGTGCGGCTCTCTTCCTGGTCAGTGTCGTGGTCCTGTCGAGCTGGCTCCCGGCCCGCGCTGTCCTGCGCCTCGAACCCGCGTCGACGCTCAATAGCGAGTAACCCGAGAGCCGGAGCCGCGAGCACCACGCCGCGGAGGCTACTAGATGCCCACTTGGAAGTTCACCAGGATCTTGTGGAGCTCCGAGCTGTCTTTCAGCGGCACCTGCCAGTTGATCTGGACCTCGGTGACCGAGGTAGGCCAGGCGTTGAAGCCGAAGATGAGAACGTCGTCTGCCTCGATGGCACCAGGCGCTTCGAAGCGGTCCCATCGCACGAGGATCTGACGCATCTCCTGCACCATGTAGCCGGCGGTGATGTAGAGGCCGTCGGACTCCACGTCGGTGACTCCGATGTCAGGCTCCCACTCCCCTCGGATGTACTCACCGGCAAGCATGAGCGGACCGGAGACGAAGCGCGCGTCCATCCCGTACAGGACCCCGTCACCCGAGAAGGCCGGGCCGAGCTGCCGCGCTCCGATGGCGTCCTCTCGGCCACCGGCGAAGTTCGCGCCCACGGAGAGGGTTCCGTCGCCTACTTCGATACCCGACCCTTCCAGCCGGACGACTCCGATGAGGGACTCGTCACTCGTGGAGTTGTTGGCCCCGGTGAAGCCACCCACCGTCCACGAGAAGACCTCGTCGAGCCGCCCGCCGAGCTGGACGCCCATTTGCCGGTTCGGAGCCAGGCGAGAGACCACGCGCGACCGATTCACGAAGTCGATGGAGCCACCGTAGATGAGGAACTCGCGGCTGAACGGCGCCTTGAAGCGACCGGCGGCAATGGTGAGCTCGGAGCCCGGCGACCACGTCACCTGGGCGTCGAGGAGCGTCGCCGTTCCCGCGTGGTTGGTCTGGAGCTTGTAGCCGAAGCCGCCATCGAGCTGGCCATAGAGGCGGAGACGCGCGTTGGGTACCGTCACTCGAGCCGGGTCGTCGTCGATGCCCGGGTCGGCCACAGCCTGAAGCAGGAAGCCGAGGCTCATCCCCGGGCTGCTGAACAGCTGGCGCACCTGGTCCAGGACCGGTTCCGGATTCTGCTGCGCGGACGTCGGCACCGCAGCCATCAGTGAGAGGGCCGCGACCAGCGTGAGCGTGCTGAAGAGTTCGAGCGGACGCCGAAGCGACATGAATACTCCTCGTCGAGACGAGAACAAAGTGGGATCGAATCAGCGCCGGGCTCATCTGAACCCGGCTGCCTTCTTCGCCTGCAAGTCCGGTACCGTCCTTGCCGGTTCAAGAATCTAGCGAAGGGGCGATGGCCCACCGAGCCTCCCCTGGCCCCATCCAGCCGCCCCACCGATATTCGGAGCGACGTACCTATCGGGATGACTCGAGAGAAAAGGGACCAGATGCGTAAAGCAATCTGCGTCGCGCTTCTCGCGGGAGTGTTCGCGATGGGCGCGCCGGTCGACGCCGGTGCTCAGGACAGCGGCCTGTTGGCCGTGGGTGAGATGGCCCCCGACTTCGCGCTTCCCGGCGCGACCCGGTATGGGGTCCTCGACGAGCCCGTCAGCCTGAGCGACTACCGCGGCGAAACGGTCGTCCTCGCGTTCTTCTTCCGCGTCCGAACGCGTGGCTGAACGATTCAGATGAGAGCGTACCGTGATCAGTACGCAAGCCTCTTCAACGAAGGACGGAACGTCGTCGTCATGGGCATCTCCAACGACTCGGTCGAGGAGTTGGCGTCCTGGCTGCACGACGAAGATTTCCCCTTCGTGTTCGCGAGCGATGCCGCGAACGATGGCGCGACCTACACCGCCTTCGGCGGGGGTCTGCGCGACAACAACATGGTGGACTCCCGAGCCGTCATCGTCGTCGGCCCGGACGGTCGCATCGCCGAAGTCATCGAGTCGTTCAATGCGAACGATCCGATGGCGTACGAACAGCTCGGTGAGATCGTCGACCGCGTGACGCCCGAGCCGGACGAGGGTGAGTAGCACCACGTCCTGACGCGGTGTTGGAGGATGAGCGGCCCGATGCGCGAAGGCGTGTCGGGCCGCTTCACGTTGGCGCGCGGCGTCGAGTGAGGGCTGCCTGCGCGCGGGTCAGCCCGCGTGCGCCAGCGTCAGCCCCGCCACCTCGAATCGCTGGAAGTCCGCGGGGTTCGCGGTGGCCAGTTCGGCGCCGGCGAGGAGTGCGGTCGCGGCGATCACGCAGTCCGCGAAGCTGTTGCGCCGCCGACCCGCCAGGTTGAAGAGCCGTGCCGATTCCACGGCTTCTTCGAGCCGGAGCGGGAGGACATGGGGGGTGATGAGGCGTGCAGCCGCCTCTTCCGCGGCGCTCACGGGTCCACACAGGTACTCCCCCCACGCCAGCGACGAGATCGCGATGAGCCGGCGGGCCTGTAGCCAGCTTCGCAGATCTCGGGCAGCCGCGTCATCCGGCCTCCCGGCCCGGATGAGGAAGCTGGTGTCGAGATGAATGGCGGGCGCGGCAGGGCGAATCACTCCCGCCGCCCTCGTCGAAGGGCTCGGGCTTCTCGGAGCCATGCCTCCATCTTCTCAGGAGTCAGCGCGAGCTTCTCTTGAAGCTCGTTCAAGGCCGCCAGTTGCTCGGCCGCCCGGTCCACCTCCTCGATGCGCGCGGCCGCCTCGATGAGCCGGCGCACGGTCTCGGACTTCGATAGGCCCCATTTAGCCGCGAGGCGATCGAGGTCCTCCACGGTCTCCGGGTCGAGGGCAAACGTCGATCGGATGGTCTTCTTCGCCATCCCGGATGTTATGGCCATAACTAGACGTGGGCAACGTAAGGGTCGGCGCGAGGAACACTGACTGTCGCCCCGCCTCTCGGGCGGTGGGATGGTCCTACGGGTCGCGCGGACCGCTACCGCTGAACCAGCCCGGCCACCGTGCCCACGAGATCCTGCTCGGTGCCCACGCCCGTGTACGCCACCTTCCCTTCCCCGTCGAGCATCACGACGATGGACGTGGTGGCGGCGTTGTACGCCCGCACGGCGTTGCCGCGGGCGTCGTAGAGGAAGGGGTAGCCGGGATCGTGATCTTCCAGGTGACGCCGGATCCGGCGGGGACTCTGGGACACGCCCACGGCGACGGCGACGATGTTCACCTGGTCGCCGTAGCGCGCCTGCAGGGCATCGAACTGGGGCTGGAGCGCTTCGCACTGCTCACACCAGGTGGCCCAGAACTCGATGACGGTGGGCTTGCCCGCCTCGGCGTAGTCCAGCAACGACACCGCGTCTCCGTCGAGGGTCTCGAGCTCGGCGTCGGGCGCCTGCGTGCCGATGGCCAGGGACACACCGCCCGACTGCGCGGCCGCAGCGGCCGGCGCGAGGGCGGCCAGCGCCAGGAGAAGCGCCAACGTCCACGACGCCGGGAGCGAGCGCGGGGTAGTGCGGGAGGCAGATGCGAGGGGTGTCATGCGGCGTATCCTGGTTCGTCCTGCTGCGGGCGTCACGATGCTTCTACTCCGCCACGGGCCACAAGATCACCACCGACGACTGCGACCTCACCCAGCGACCGCACGCTTGCCTCAAAGGTTGTAGCCCGTCTGGATGAAATAGTACTCGGCCATGGCCAGCATGAGCACGGCGGCTACGCGCTTCACCCAGACCATCCACGTTCCCGAGCGTGGCAGGACCGCCAGCGTCCCCGAGAAGAGCCCCACGGCGATGAGCAGGGCCGTCATCCCCAGGGAAAAGACGAAGAGGTAGACGAAGCCCATGAGGCCGGCCTGGGTGGCGGCCACCCACGTGAGCACCACGGCGAAGGCCGGGGCTCCGCACGGCGCGGCGACCACGCCCGACATGGCCCCCATGAGGAAGACGGCTCCGTACGATCCGCCCTCGGTCTCCGCGGCCTTGGCCAGGAGCTTCTTCGGCACGGGGACCGGCAGCACGTCCAGCATGGCCAGCGCGAAGACCACCAGCAGATTGCCGATGGCGAAGAGCGCCCACGGGTTCGAGCTCACGGTCCCGAAGAGCTGTCCCGTGAGTCCGGCGATGGCACCGAGGGTCGCGTAGAGCATCGCGAGCCCCACAGCGTACGTCAGCGTCAGCCCCACGGTGCGCAGCTTCGACTGGTCTTCCCGGGCGGTCCCCGCGATCACCGCGCTGGTGATGGGGATCATCGGGTAGACGCACGGCGTCAGGCTGGTGAGGACGCCCGCGCCGAACATCACCCCCAGCGCCAGGAGGGGGCTGTTCGAGAGCGCCTCGGAGAGTCCGCCGGGAGGCTCGATCTGGAGAAGGGTCAGCATGGTCACGCTGATAGGATCGCCTTCCAAGGGCCCAACGTCCAATGGAGAGCGCGCAACTTGGCTCCGGACAACGCCGTTGCGAAGTTTCGGGTGACCATGGACATCACCGAACCCAAACCGCTGCAGCGCCCGAGTCGCTTCGCCACACGCATGGCGTCAGGGGTTTTCGCACTCATTCCCCTGGCCGTGACGTTCGTGGTGCTGCGGTGGCTCTTCAACCTCACCGCGGGCATCCTCCTTCCCCTCATCGATCCGATGGTGGGCGAGTGGCCGACGTTTTTCCGCGCGCTCCTCGCGGTGGCGATCCTGCTGGTGGTGGTCTACGTCCTCGGTGAGATCGCCGCCCACGTCGTGGGTAGGCGCGTCCTCGCCGTGGCCGAGGCCGTGGTGCTCCGCCTTCCTTTCGTGAAGGTGATCTACTCCATCTCGAAGCAGGTGGTGGGGGCCTTCCAGGGTCAGGGTACCAAAGCCTTCAAGTCGGTGGTGTACGTCGACTTTCCCCAGGCACACCACAAGTCGCTGGCCTTCGTCACGTCCGACTTCACCAAGCCCGACGGATCGGAGTGGAGCACCATCTTCGTGCCCACGACGCCCAACCCCACCACCGGGTTCCTGCAGATCGTGGAACGGCACCGACTGGAGTCCACCGACATGAGCGTGGAGGAAGGAATCAAGATGATCATGTCGTTGGGCGTCCTGAAACCCGAACGGCGGCCGGCCCGACCGGCCCCGCGGGCCGCCGGCAATGGCTGAGCGCCGCGCCCTCGCTCTCGCGGCGTGCCTCGTGGCTGCGGCCTGCGGTGGTGACGACGAACCCGCCGTCAGCGTGGGCACTGTGTCGTATTCCGAGGATCAATTACTCGGCCTGTCCGAGACCCGGCAGCGGTCCCTCGCCGAGCTCACCGCCTTCGGTCTCGCTGTCGCCGACTCGACGACGGACGCGTTGGGGGAGCCGCTGGTGCAGGAGTGGATCGACGACCGGAAGTTGGAGATCCTCGGCGCTGAGCTGGTTCTGCAGCAGAACGACGTCGACGACGACGTCCTCCGGGCGCGGTATCTCTCGAATCCCCAGTGGGAGCTCACCGTCCGCCACATCCTCTTCTTCAGCGAGCGGTGGCGCTCGGCATCGCATCGGGCGGAAGCCGAGGCCAAGGCCCGGCGCGCCCTGGAGGCCCTCCGCAGCGGCGCCGACTTCGCCTCCACGGCGGCGACGCTCTCCGAGGAGCCCGGTGCCGAAGGGCGCCAGGGACTGCTCACGCCGGGCCGCGAGGGCTCGTGGGTCCCCGAATTCTGGGCGGCGGCGCTGGCGCTGGAGCCCGGCGGCATCAGCCCCGTCACCGAGACCCAGTACGGCTATCACATCCTCCGCCTCGAGGACCGGCAGCCCGTCCCCTTCGCCGAGGCTCGGAGCGTCGTGGTCCGTGAAGTCGCCGAGGAGATCGGTGACCCGGAGTCGGCTCTGGAGGAGTGGGTGGCCGACGCGGGTGGTAGCAGCGGGGCGGGCCGGGCCGCCGCCCTCGCCGAGGCCGACGCCCGCGGCATCATCGTGCCCGAGGGCGAACGCACGGAGCTCGTCCGGGAGTGGGAGGACCGTGTGTACCGCTGGTCGGCCTCCCTGGGATTCCGGTACGGGATGACCCCGGCCGCGGTGGCGGAGGCCGCGTTCGCGGCCCTCTCCGATCCTTCACAAGGCACGAGGCTCGTCATCGAGGAGATCTCGGAGCATCGCCATCTGCTGGATGCGCGGTACGACATCCAGGTCGCCAACGACCCGAGCGGGAACTGAACGCCTGGCGACCCGCTCGGGAACTGAACGCGTGGCGACCCGCTGGGAACTGAACGCGTGGCGACCGGCTCGGGAGATGGACACCTGCCTGGCCGCGAGGGACGCGTCCTGGAACCCGACCCACGCTGCAACCGTAGGGTCCCGAGGATCGTCTGAGGAGTGGGATCCCGTGCCGACGCCGGGTGTCCCACGCACGACGCTCCACCCTCCTGACCACGGCGAACACACACCCTCATGAATCGAAAGCTCCGATTCCTTCTCGGCTTCGGCGTCTTCTTCGTCGCGCTGTGGTTCCTGTGGGATACGGCGGTGGTCTACCCGCTGAAGATCTTCGTCGTCCTCCTCCACGAGCTGAGCCACGCCGTGGCCGTGGTGGCCACCGGAGGGCACGTCGACAGCATCACGCTGGACCCGCGACAGGGTGGTGCCACGTACTTCACCGGGGGCAACGCCTTCCTGGCGCTCAACGCCGGCTACCTGGGCAGTCTGCTCTGGGGCGGCGCCATGTTCGGGGCGGCCCAGTCGTCGCGCGTCCGAAGCGACTGGATCAACGGAACCATCGGCGTCGGCGTCGTCCTCCTCACCGTCTTCGTCATCCGGAGCTCCTTCGGATTCGTCTTCGGGATCGCCTTCGGCCTCGCCATGGTGGGAGCCGCACGGAAGATCGGCGCGACGTGGAACCGCCGGCTCCTGGCGGCGCTGGGGCTCACCAGCTGCCTCTACGCGATTCTCGACATCAAGAGCGACGTCCTCGACCGACCCGACCTCCAGTCCGACGCGTACATGCTCGCCGAGCTCACCGGAGTCGGAAGCGCGACGGTGTGGGGTGTGGTCTGGATCACCGCCGCCATCGCCTTCGCGACGTGGCTCTTCGTCCGTTCCTTCGAAAAGGCCTGACCTATGGACTTCGCCGCCCTGACCGAGCTCATAATGGCATCCCTCATCGGGCTGTCCATCCTCTCGGTTGCCATCGGCTTTTCCGTTCGGGCGTTCGTCGCCCCAACGCTGCGAGAGCTCTTCCAGAAGGCTCCCGAGGACGACAAGCTCCTGGCCTCACGGATCACGCAGCTCGAGGACCGGCTGGACTCCATCGACGCCTCGCTCGAGCGCATCGCCGACAAATCCGACTTCGATCGCAAGCTCGAGGGACCGAAGCTCGGGTAGCTAGCGTCTCCCGCGTGAGCCGCGAGGTCCGCGGCGGGAGCGCGATCAGCCCGGATCGGGGCTGAACAGCCTGTAGAAGAAGCCCACCCACTGCGGTGGGTAGCGGTCGGCCGCACCCTCGGCTGCCTCCTCCAACGTCCGACCCTCCGCCAGCGCCTCGCGGACGTACGCCATGGCGCCACGGCTCGCCGCCACCTGGTCGCGGACGGCGGCGAGGTCGGTGGGCCCGTCGTGGCCGCCCAGGGCCACGGTCTCGGGATGCATCTCGTCCAGGAGCGCCTCCACCGTGTCGAGGAAGGCGTCCGGGTCCTCGTTGCCGGGAAACATCATGGGATTGCCGGCGAGATACGTGTCGCCGAAGTGGGCGACGCGCGCGTCGGGCAGGTAGACCGTGAGGTCGCCGGCGGTGTGGGCCACCGTGGGCACCAGGCGGACTTGGTGCCGACCGAAGTCGAAGGTCCACTGGGCGTCGAGGGTGACGTCGGGTCGGGCCGACGCCGGCTTCGGAGGTAGCTCGACACCGTCCATGAACACGTACGGTTCGGCCATGGCCGCAGCCGTGCCCGGATGGGCCATGACCACGGCGCCGACGCCCAGTTCTGGGAGCCCCCCCATGTGGTCTTCGTGGGGATGGGTCACGATGACCCGGGCGACGAAGTGAGCCCCCACGGACGCCAACGCCGCGCGTACGGCCGGGAGTGCGGGACCGTAGCCCGTGTCGATGAGGAGGGCATCGGAGCCGTCCACCACGGCGACGACGTTGGAGCCCGCCCCGCTCAGGAGGTACACGTCGTCGGCGAGGGCGCGCACGTCCAGCTCCATGGTGGCCGCGCGTCCCATGACCTCCCTGAATCCGTCCGTCTCGACGATGCTCTCGAAGGCCGGATCGAAGGGCGCGAACGAGATCATCAGAGCCTCGATGTCCTCCTCCCACGCCTGCGAGAGGAAGGCCACGGCGTCGTCGGCGCGGCCCGCCATCGCGGCGCCCCGGGCGGCGTGGTACTGGAGGAAGGGCCGGTTGAGCGCGCCCTCGGGCATGGCCTCCGCCGCCGCGGCCATGGCGTCGGCGTACCCCTCGGCGTCGCCGGCCTGGCGGGCCTCCTCACCGGCGGCGAAGTGCGCCCTCCAGGCATCGGGGTCCTGGCCCACCAGGGCCGACGGGACGAGGGTCTGAATCAGAATCGCGAAGCGGATAAGCCCAACATGTTGTGTTCTCATGACCGCTCTATACGACTCATCGTACGCAGGGGTTGCACCTTCGGGACCCGTCGGTGTATCATGGCGGCGTTCGGAGTAGAGACGCTCCGAGATGGGCCTCGACGGAGCCACCACAGAAGGTGATCTTCGAGGACCGCGGGCCGCGAGCCCGCTGGCGTTCACGCCCCAAAGTCGACCCGAAACAGGAGGTGATCCTTGTCTAGTCCTAGTACCCTGTCCAGCCTGGCACGGGCAAGCGATCGCCGGAGCGGCTTCTAAAGTCGATCCAGCTGATATGTAGTACGCTGTTCGCGCCGTACCCGGCCTTCGCGCTGGGCTGCGACAGTCGGACGCCACCGGTCAACGGGCCGGTGGCGTCTTTTTTTGTGGGCTCCCTACACGGGTGGTCGGGAAGCCGGCTGGAACTTCGAGGCTCAGCCGAACCAGGGGGGAGCGTTGCCCGGCTTCCACTTGATGTTGCACCCGATGCTCGGCGTCTGCTCCGCCGCCGGCTCCTCGCCGGCGAGGACCGCGTCGCACGCCGCGCGCAGGTCGGCCCCCGTCACCGGGACGTCCAAGGACGGACGGCTGACGTCGAACTGGCCGCGGTAGGCGAGACGGCCGTCGGCGTCGAAGAGGAAGAAGTCGGGCGTGCACGCCGCTCCCAGCTCCTTCACCACCTCCTGGCTTTCGTCGAAGAGGTACGGGAAGGTGTAGCCCCGTAGCTCGACTTCCTCGGCCATCTTCGCCGGGCTGTCGTCCGGATATTTCTCCACGTCGTTGGCGCAGATCCCCACCATGGCGACGCCCCGCTCACCGTACTCGCGGGCGAAGTCGGAGAGCGCCGGCGCGATGTGCTTCACGAAGGGACAGTGGTTCGACAGCACCATGACGAGGAGCGCCGGGGCGCCGTCGAAGTCCGTCCGACTCACCGTCGATCCGGTGGCGGGCTCGGGGAGGGAGAAGTGGGGGACCTGCGTCCCCAGGGGCATCATCGTGGAGGCGGTTTTGACCATGGTCGGGTTGCATCGCGGGGTGTGACATCGACGAATGGAGCCGACGGATCGGCCCACACGAATGCACCCCGGTCAGAGGCCCAGGGTCCGATGGCCCCGAAGCGGTCCGCCCCCCGGCTGTAGCCGCCTACTCCGCCTGCAGCGCCGTGGTCGGATCCACCCGAGACGCCCGCCGAGCCGGGAGGTAGCAGGCCGCCAGCGCCCCGCCCACGAGGAGGAGCACGGCCCCGAGGTACACCACCGGGTCCCGCGTCCCCACGTCGAAGAGGAGCGACTCCAGGAGTCGCGCCGTGGCCGCGGAGCCCAGGATGCCGAGGGCGACCCCCACGACCACCATGACGCTACCCTCACGGACGACGAGGCGGAGGACCTCCGAGGGGTCGGCACCCAGGGCGAGGCGCACGCCCAGCTCCCGGGTCCGGCGCGACACCGAGTACGTCATGGTCCCGGCGATGCCCAGGGAGGCGAGGAAGAGGGCGATGGAGCCGAACGCCGCCATGAGGAGCGAGCGGAACCGGGGCCCGGCGAGGTTGCGGCTGAGCAGCGCCTCGAAGGACTGGACCGAACCCACGGCGATGGAGCCGTTCACCTCGTGGACCGCGCGTCGGAGGCTGGCGCCCGAGACGCCGTCGTCGATGCGGGCGACGACGTCGAAGCCGCGCTTGTAGCCGTTCCACCCTTCCTGCGCGGCGGGCAGGTAGACCATGGGTCGGGACGACTCGCCCGGGCCGAAGTGGAGGAGCGGCCCGACGATGCCCACCACCTCGGCGACGCGGCCGTGGGCGTAGAAGCCCTTCCCGACAGGATCCTCACCCGGCCAGAAGTCCTCGGCCGTGGTGGCGTCGACGACCATGACGGGCTCGGCGTCCATGGCGTCGTCCTCGGTGAAGAGCCGACCGCGGACAAGCTCCACACGGAGAGCCTCCAGCGTTCCCGGGAAGATGGCCCGGACCTCGGCGCACCGACCTTCGCCGGGCGCCGGCGGCGGCCGGTCGGCGCGACCCACTCCGTCGCACGAGTAGCCGCCACCGAGGGGCACGATGTCCATGGCGCCCGCCGCTGCGACGCCGGGCACACCACGGAGACGATCCATGACGTCGGCCCACTGGGTGGCGGCGGCTTCGGGCGTCAGGTCGTAGAAGGCAGAGCCGTGCACCTCCAGCTGGACCACGCCCTCGGGATCGAAGCCGAGATCGACGCCGCCCAGCTGCTGGAGGCTCCGCCCCAAGAGGCCCGCCGCGACGAGAAGCGTCGTGGTCATGGCGAGCTGGCCCACCACGAGTCCGCGGCGCAGGGTGCCGGCCCGCCGACCCGACGTCGTGGTGCGGCCCCCGTCCCTGCCGGGGACCGAGGCATCGGCCGAGGCGGCGCGCAGCGACGGAAGGAGGCCGAAGAGGAGGGCGCAGCCGACGGTGGCGACGAGGGCGAAGGCGAGAACCCGAGCGTCCACGCCCCCGTCCACGGCGCGGGGCAGCAGAGTGTCCAGCCGCCCGGCGAAGCCGCCCAGCCAGACGGCGATGCCCACACCCAGCAGCCCCCCTGCGCCGGCGAGGATCAGCGTCTCGGCGAGCCCGCGGTTCACGATGCGCGCCCTCGACGCTCCCAGCGCGCGGTGCACCGCCATGTCGCCCTCGCGGTCGAGGAAGCGGCAGATCTGGAGGTTGGCGAGGTTGGCGCAGGCGATGAGGAGGAGGAGCCCCACCGCGGCGAGGAGGGTGAGGAGGACGGTCTGTGAGGGACCGGCGATGACGTCGCGCAGCGGCGAGATGACGATGGTCCGGTTCGCGTTGGCCTCCGGATACGCCTCCCCCAGAGCGGCGTACGCGGCGGAGATGTCGGCCTGAGCCGCTTCGTGGGCCACGTCGGCCCGAACCCGGGCGATGCCCTTCCAGCTTCGGCCCGAGCGCGGCCACTCGCTGGGCGGGCTCGCCACCGTCCTCCACAACTCGGGCTCGCTCCCCGGACCACCCATGAGGCCCGGGTCCTCGAAGTCCTCGGCCACCACGCCGATGACCTCGTAGGGGACGTCGTTGAGACGGACGTCCCGACCGACCACGCCCGGGTCCGCCCCGAAGTGAGTCGTCCACAGATCGTGACTCAAGACCACCAGGTCCGGACGGCCCTCGCCTTCCTCGTCGGGCCGGAAGAGCCTTCCCTGCCCGGCGCGGACGCCCAGAATCTCGAAGAAGTTCGCCGTGATGGTGGCACCGCGGACGATGGTCGCCCCGTCGCCCGTGTCGAGGGCCGGCATCCACCACCGGATGAGCCCCAGCCCCTCGAAGGACTCGGTGCTCTCGGCCATGTCGGCCATGTTCGGGTACGTGACGCTCCCCGCGAAGCCGAGCCGGTCGAGGCTGTAGCTCTCCACCGCCACCACCTTCTCCGGCTCCGGATACGGGAAGGGCTCGAGGAGGACGTCGCTGGCCACGCCGAAGACGGCCGTGCTCCCCCCTACCCCCACCGCCAGGGTCGCGACGACCACCGCCGCGTAGCCCGGGTTCCTGCGCAGCTGTCGCGTGGCGCCTTTCACGTCGTCACCGAGTCCCCGCATCGTCCACCTCCCCTCACCGTAGCGCATGGCGTCCACCCAACTCCCGGTCGTCCGTAGCAGCAGACGGGCCCGGGCCACGACCGTCAGCTGGTTCTTCTCGCGAAGCTCCGCCCAGTGGCTCTGGACCTCGGCCTCCCACTCTCGGCGCCACCGCTCCCGGGCATCCCCCGGAACCAGGCGACTCGCTGCCCGGACCATCCAGAGGGCTGTCGTGGGCTCAGGCGCGTGACTCATCCCTGCGCCTCCGTCACCGGCGGCGTGGCCAGGAGAAGCGCCCGCGCCGCGGCGAGCTTGTCGGCGGCGTCGGCGAGGGCCGACTCGCCCTCGGTGGTGAGTTCGTACATCCGCCGCTGGGGTCGGCCTCCGCGGTGCGCCGCCTCCACCTCCTCCCACGTGCTCTTCAGGAGGTCGGCGCGTTCCAGACGCCGGAGCGCGGGATACACCGTGCCGCTGGCCAGCCCCGTCACGTCCATGATGTCGAAGCCGTAGCGGTAGCCGGCGCCGACGGCCTGGAGGATGAGAGCCGTGACCTGTGTCATGCGGACGTTGCTCATTCTACACCTATCGTTTTCTGCATAGCTCGTTCTCTACATAGTATCCGATCCGGTGGAGCCGATGTCAACCAAGGGGGCCGGCGCCCTTATCTTTTGTGCATGCGCATCGTGTCCCTCGCCTGCTCCAACACCGAGATCGTCTGCGCCCTCGGGTGCGCCCACCTCCTCGTGGGTGTCGACGACCATTCCGACTTTCCCGAGGATGTGGTGGCCGACCTCCCGAAGGTGGGTCCCGATCTCGAGATCGATGTGGAGAAGGTCGCAGCCCTGGAGCCCGACCTCGTCCTGGCGACGCTCACCGTTCCCGGTCACGAGAAGGTGGTGGAGCGGCTCGAGGCCGCCGGCCTGCCGTTCATCGCGCCCGAGCCCGTCTCCATGGAGGACGTGTACCGGGACATCCGGGACATCGCCGAGCGGCTGGGCGTGCCCGAACGGGCGCGGCCGCTCATCGACGAGATGCGGGCGGAGCTGGGGGGCGCGGAGCGAGCCGACGACGGGCGGCCGACGATCCTCGTGCAGTGGTGGCCCAAGCCCGTCATCACCCCCGGGCGTCATTCGTGGGCCACGGACGTCATCGAGGCCGCAGGGGGACGCGCCGTCCTCGGCCACGAGGACCACAAGAGCCGTCCCATGACCGACGACGAGGTCGCCGAGGCCGATCCGGATGCCGTTGTCCTCTCGTGGTGCGGCGTGCACCCGGACAAGTACCGCCCGGACGTCGTGCTGAGGAACGAGCGGTGGCAGGAGCTCGACTTCGTGAAGGAGGGTCGGGTGTTCTGCATCGGCGAGCCCTTCCTCGGGCGTCCCGGGCCTCGGCTGGTGGACGGCGTGAAGGCCATGCGGGAGGTGGTTCAGGCCGTTGCCCGGACGGGGGGTGGCACTTAGAAGGCTGCTGAAGCAGTACAGCAGGCCGCGTTGGGGATGCCACGGCTTCAACGCACGTGCAGACGGGCGCCGGGGGGTTGCGGCACCGTAGGTCGTCTCTCCTTCTCGGACCACGGCCTTCGGCCGCGGTGCCCGCTACGGCTACGCCTCGTCGTCGTTCCTACTACGGTACTCGCAAGACTCCGGCGCGCGGCCTACTGTACTGCTCCAACAGCCTTCTAGGCTGTCGCCATCACCCACGCGGGAGCATCGATGAGCGACTCGACCATGGACCGCCGCACCTTCGCCCGTCTCTTCGCCGCCGGGGGCTCGGCGGCGCTGCTCGGTCATCCTCGCTTCGAGGGCTTCAAGCCGGAGCCCCTCAGTCGGGCCTCGCTGCGCCCCGGTCGCGTGGACTGGCAGGCCGTCCGCGATCAGTTCGTCATGCCCCAGAACGTGTCGGTTCTCAACGCGGCGAACCTTTGTCCGTCGCCCGCCGCGATCCTCGACGACGTCGTGGCCCACACCCGGCGTCTCGACTCGGAGCCCTTCCCCGCGTACCGCAGCGAGATCGGAGCCGCCAAGGAGCACACCCGCCAGCTCCTCGCCGACTTCCTCCGCGTATCCCCCGAGGAGATCCTCATCACGCGCAACACCAGCGAGGCCAACAACTGGGTGTCCACCGGCCTCGACCTCGGGCCCGGCGACGAGGTGGTGATCTTCGCCGACAACCATCCCAGCAACAACCAGGCGTGGAAGGCGAAGGGCGAACGGTACGGCTACACCGTGAAGGAGGTCCCCCACGTCGACCCGCATCCCGGCGCCGACTACTACGTGGAGGCCTTCGAGGCCGCGCTCACACCGAGGACGCGGGTGCTGGCGTTCATGCAGCACACCAACACGTCGGGTGATGTCTTCCCCGCCAAGGAGCTGTGCGCCATGGCCCAGGAGCACGGCGTTATCACCCTCGTGGACGGAGCCCAGTCCTTCGGCCTCATGGACGTCGACCTCTCGGACTGGCAGCCGGACTTCTTCTCGGGAAGCGCCCACAAGTGGCCGTGCGGCCCCAAGGAGACCGGCGTCCTCTACGTGAACCAGCGCATGCACGATCGCTTCTGGCCCACCATGTACAGCGCCTATACCGGGCGGACCGGCCTCTCGAGGACGCACGAGGGGATGGGCCAGCGCGACACGCCGGCCATCCACGCGTTCGGCGCCCAGATCGAGTTCCTCTCGTCTATCGGCATGGCCGAGATCGAGGCGAGGAGCCGGGAGCTGGCGACGATGCTGGTGGAGGAGCTGAGCCGCATCGACGGCGTGCACATGTGGACGCCGACGCAGGCCGAGCGGCGGGGGGCGGTGGTCACGTTCAGGCCGGGTGAGCTGGAGCCGCGTGAGGTGCTGGCCGCCCTGGAGCGCGACGGGATCGTCGCGGCGTCACGGGGCGGGTCGGACCGGCCAGGGATCCGCTTCTCGCCGCACTTCTACAATATGGAGGTGGATGTGGAGCGAGCGGTGGAGGCGATTGGGCGGTATGTGGGGGGTGGGGGTTGAGGGGGGCGTGTCGCTCTAGTACGGACCTGTGCGTAGCAGCACAATTGGTAGTTAGCCCGCGCCTGGCTACGGACTTTCCTGGGTACGTCCTGAAGTGAGAATGGGGGGTAGACCCCCGCCGCCGACCCCTTCCTGGAGTCCCGCGAGTTCCTGGTTCCGGTGGGCCATGAGCGCAGTGCGGCGTCGTACGGGCGCTCGGGTTCGCGAGCGAAGAAGGCGCGCGCCACTGGCGTTACGGTCGGCGGCTTACAGATGGCATCCGCCAGCCCCGCGGGGGGCGCACGCTAACGAGGAATTGCTGCAGTCCGGGAGACGTCGCGGGGGGGTGGCTCAACGTCTTTGCTGGGTGCGCACCGGCTTGCGCCTCGTCGTGCCGGTGCACCTTATGGGCAGGTGACCGGGCGGGCCCTGGGTTGCTCAGGCGTCCAGCTCCGGCTGCAGAATTCCAAGTACGTTAGCTCGCCCCCTCGGATGCTGGAGACCTAGTTGATCGTACTACCTGCTTCGACCGTGGTGACCGACAACTGGGCGCTTCAAGTCGCAGCTGGAATGCTCGCCGGTCAAGACGGATCTGACGAGGAGGCCGGCTGGGTCTTGTCAGACGGGGGACGCCCGCGATCCGGAAGCATATCAAGCGGCGTCTACCAGATCGAGTGTCTAGTGTCAGTGCTGGATCAACTCGTGTTTGCTGAAACCATTTTCGTGATGGGAGGGGATTGGTCAAAGACCTGGCAGGGCAGGGTCAGTTCGTTGGACCGCCTCCTCGGGACCGTCATCCAGCCAGTGCCGCTTGATGACCGCCGTCTCTTGGGGACCACGAACCAATGGCTCAACGATCTGATTACCAGTGATGCGATTGGGGCACGGTTCGGCGAGGGCATGGTGGCTTTCCAGAAGGGAGTCTACTCACCAAGCACCTACTGGTCTCAGGTTATCAACGGTGCCGCCCAATACCTCAGCATCGCGTCCGCGCTAGGGGCCTCTTATGCTCCCCACCCAGCCAGATCGAAGTACCTTGAATCGACCCTGTGGAGGGTCGACCCGCGGGGCGCATGGCCTCCGCCGGGTATTGAAGCGTTTCATAACAAGCTCAGAAACGCTCGGGTCCGGCTCCACATGCAGCGCTCAGCGCGCTACACTGTCCGGCGCCTCCTCATGCGAGTGCCAAGTACAGCCGTACTGTGTATTCTCGAGTCTTCAGCACACACCTCTCCGATCGACGTCGCCCTTCAGCTTCGAGAAGATGCGTCAGTAGCGGAACTCCGCCTCACGCTACAGCAGCTGTCCGAAGCCATCACGCTCAGCGTGGACGAGTCGCCGGCGCCGGGGCTGGCTGCCATCGACCATGCTATACGGCAGGTGGAGCTCCGCATGGCCATGCCGGTCGGTGGTGCGACCGACAATGATCGCAGCGCGCTAATGACCATCTACGGTGTGACGAGTGCCCTTCCGGGGGGCGTCAATCACGGCGGGCTAGTTGAACGGTTGGTCAAGTCCGCAGGCCGTGAACTCCTCGAGGTGCTGAAGAAGCGCCTGGGATTCGACAACAGGCAGGCTGTAGAGGATTGGTACAATTGGGTGACTGGAAATCCCGAGGGAACTACGGGTGAAGAGAGAAGCGAGCTACGTGAGATCCTGGTTAGAATGCAGAGCGTGGAGGCGGCGACGGCGTGGCCGCGAAGCCCGGAGATGCTAGTGGACAAACTAGATGTCAAGCAGGTCAACATTGGAGGGGGCGCGACTATCCAGGCGCCAGTGGTGATCGCCAACTCCATTGAAGCTTCCTTCAATCAGATCGAAGCCGGGAATCCTGATTCCGAGTTGAAGGCGGCGCTACAAGCACTCGTCAGGGCCCTGGCCCGAGTAGAGGCGGCCCCGGACCAGCTAGAGGAGCTCAGCGACGATGTGAATGCCCTGACCAAGGCGGCGTCCAAGCCGCAACCGACACCTGGTCGGGTCCGCCGAGCGCTCGAGGGTGTCCGGGAAAGCGCAAGGGCGATCGGGGAGTCGGCTCTCCCATTGATCGAGCTAGCGGAGCGAGTGTGGGAGTTGTTGAGGGCGTAATGCGACTCGGACTCGTGGGTGACATCCACGGACGAATCGATACCCTCAGGCAACTCGTGGCTGCAATGGGCGGGCTTGAACCGACCGCTCTCCTCTGTACCGGCGACTTCGCGCCCCGAGGCGCAGCCATGGCCGCGCGCGAGAAGGCCAGAGCGGATTCAATCTCATGTTTGTCTGCGCTAGGCGCGCCAGTTCTGTGGGTGCCCGGCAATCATGACGACCCCGCCCCGCCTGTTGACGGCAACATGGATGGCCGGGTGGGCAAGGTCGGATCAAGGTCAGTCCTCGGCATCGGAGGGGCCGGTCCGGACCGGTTCGGCTTCCCCTATGAATGGTCAGAGGAAGATATCCGTGCGGCTTCCTTCCCGCCCGCGGACATTCTGCTTACCCATGCTCCGCCGTACGGAACCTCCCTTGATCAGCTGAGCAGTGGTAGGCACGTCGGGAGTAAGGCGATCTGGGAACTGGCAGAGCGGGGCAGTGGTCTCTTGGTGTGTGGCCATGTACATGAAGCGTTTGGATTTGCCGTGGTCGGGCGACGCCTCTGCGTGAATCTTGGATCATTGGCTGAGCCCTTCGCGCTGCCTCAAGCGGTGATGGTCAAGTGGCCTGATCGCGGTCCTCTCCTGGCATCCCGCCACGAGCTTCGTGAGGAGTCGTTGGTGGTGACCGACGAACGATCTCATTGGATCGAAAGAGAGACTAGGGGCGAGCTAGAATGAAATTGCTGCTGCCCGCGAAGGCTTCGACCCAGGTCTAGTAGCGCCCTTGGTTTGCTTCACGTGCAAGTCCGGCCGCAGAATTCCAAGACGCTAGTCTTCCATCGATCTGGCCTCTCGGAGCCGTGACGAGTTGATTGACCGATTGCATGAGTCCCGGGTGCGCTCAGCAGCCTTCGACTGGCTGCAGGCTCAAACTCGTCAGCACGACGACGTCCTTGCCTGGAACATCCTGCTTCGCGGCTTTGACTACCAAGGACGTCGCGTCCCGCTGCTATCTCAACAGGGAATCTTCAAGCCAGCTGTTCTGGACGTGCCCCTCTCGATCAGGACCTCGCCGGACGGCCCATACCACGATGCCTTTCGGCGCGACGGGTTGTTGGAGTACAGCTATCGTGGGACGGACCTGGCGCACCGCGATAACGTGGGCCTACGCGCGGCGATGGCCGAGCGACTGCCGCTGGTCTATTTCCACCGCCTGGTGCCAGGGCGCTATCTCGCGACCTGGCCTGTCTTCATCGTCGGGGATGACCCCAACAGGCTCGTATTCTCGGTCGCCGTGGACGACATGAAGCACTTCGCGACGGATGCCGCCAACCAATGGGTCGCCGGAGAGGGCGCCGATCTCAGGCGGGAGTACATTACGACACTCGCTCGCAAACGTCTCCACCAACGCGCCTTTCGCGAACGTGTATTGGATGCATACCGGCATCAATGCGCCCTATGTCACCTGAAACACGACGAACTCCTCGACGCCGCTCACATCATTCCGGACGCTGACCCAGAGGGTGAGCCTGTAGTGAGCAATGGACTCGCGCTTTGCCGGCTCCACCACACCGCTTTCGACAAGTTCTTCATCGGCGTCCGACCTGACTATCGCATCGAGGTGCGACCCGACCTGCTCGAGGAAGAGGACGGCCCTACTCTCAAACATGCGATCCAGGGGCTCCACGGCAGACCGATCGTCACGCCCCGATCGGCGCAGCTGAAGCCTTCCGTTGAGCTCTTGGAGCGACGCTACGATCAGTTCCTAGAGGTCGCGACCCAGTCGTAGGCAATGCACTCGTCGTTCTCCCGTTGACTGATCAAATCCGCCTACGTATCATACGAACGTATGAATCAATCCAGCCAAGCAGCCCCGCCCTCCGCCGACCAAGGCGAATCGACGAGGTCCGACCTCATCGCCGCCGGCCGCACCCTCTTCGCCCAACGCGGCTTCGACGGCACCTCCGTCCGAGCGCTGACGAAGGAGGCCGGCGCCAACCTCGGTGCCGTCACCTATCACTTCGGCTCCAAACAGGACCTCTACGCCGCCGTCCTCGAGGACGGCCTCCGTCCGCTGGCCGAGCGCGTCGTGAGGACCGCGAAAGCCAAGGGCACGGCTCGCCAGCGCATGCTCGCCGTCATGGAGGCGTACTTCGACCACTTCGCCGAGCGCCCAGAGATGCCCTACCTCCTCCTCCAGGAGGTCGCCGCCGGAAAAGAGCCCCCCGCGGTCATCCGGGAGATCATCGGCACCGTGAAGAAGACCCTCGCCGGTCTCCAACGCGAGGGCGAAGGAGACGGCTCTGTTCGCCCCGGCCACCCGGTCCTCACGGCCCTGAGCGTCGTCTCCCAGCCCATCTACCTGACCCTGGTATCCCCGATGCTCCGCACCGTGGGCGGCCTGGATCTCGCCGACCCCGAGACGAGGCGGATGGCGGTGCAGCACACCCTTTCCTTCGTGGACGCGGCGCTGGCTCCGCATCCCGAGACGTGACCATGAACAGATCCACTCTACTTCTCGGCCTGCTGGCCCTCGGGCTCCCCTCCCCCGCCGTTCAGGCGCAGGAGCCGCTGACCCTCGCCGAAGCCGCGGCCGCGACACTCCGGACTCATCCCGCCATCGCGGGCGCGGCCGCCCGCACCGATGCGGCCCAGGCCGGCTTGGACCAAGCCCGCGCCCGTCGCCTCCCAGGGCTCCAGCTCGACGCCAGCCTGACCCACTTCCAGGAGCCGATGATCGTGACTCCGCTCCACCGCTTCGATCCCACCGACCCGCCCCGCTTCGACGAGACGCTGGTCCAGGGCCGTGTCGGGGCGGCCTACACCCTTTTCGACGGCGGCGCCCGCGGAGCCCGGATCGGGGGCGCCGGAGCCGGTGTCGGCGCAGCCGAGCTGATGCGCGAAGCCACCGAGATGGAACTCCTGAGCCGGGTCGCCCACACCTTCGTGGGCCTCTCGGCAGCCAACGCCGTCCTTGGAGCGGCCCAGTCCCAGTTCTACGCCCTCGAAGCCGAACACGCTCGAGCGAACCAGCGGGTGGAGACCGGCGCCGCAGCCCGCGTCGAACTCCTCCGCGCCAGCGCAGCTCTGGAGGACGCCCGTGCCCAGATGGCAGCAGCCCGGTCCCGAGTCGACCTGGCCCGGCGCTCCCTGGCCCTCCTCATGGGTGTGCCCCCGGCCTCCATCGAAGTCCGCCCCATCACCCCGGTGACGACCCGGCCCACCACCCAGGCGCAGACCACGGCCAGCCCACAGGACCAACTCACCCAGACTCCACCCCACATCGCCGCCGCAGCCCGAGCCGTCGACGCGGCCGAGGCCGCCGTCTCCGCCGAGCGGGCCACCCGCCTCCCCCGCCTCGATGCAGGTGCGGCGCTCCTCGACTTCGGCACACCCACGGGTGAGCACGTCCTGGAGTGGCAGGCCGGCCTCCAACTCTCGTGGCCGGTCTTCACCGGGGGCGCCCGAAGCGCATCCCTCCGGCGTGCCGAGGCCGCGCTGGCGGAAGCTCGGGCCGACCTCGAGGCCGCCCGACTCGACACCCGACACGCCGAGGACGCCGCCCGCTCGGCCATCACCGAAGCGGACGCCCGGGCCGACGCGCTGATGGCGGCCCTCACTCAATGGACAGAGGTGGCCCGCATCGAAGCTCTCGCGCTGGAGAACGGTGCAGGCGTACAGAGCGACCTACTCCGGGCCCAGGCCAGCCTCTTCCAGGCCAGCGCCGGCCTGGCGCAAGCCCGCTCCGACGCCGTCGTCGCCCGGGTCGAACTCGCCCGCGCTCAGGGAGCGCTGACACTGGATTGGATCAACGAACAGCTGGAGAGTCGGTGATGAAGAAGGCTATGAGGATCGTCGTACCCATCGCGTTGCTCTCCGCGGCCGCCCTCTGGATCGTCCTCCGGGGAGGCGACGCCACCGACGGAACGCTGGCTGCGTCGGGCACGGTGGAGGCCACCACCGCCGACCTGGGCTTCCAGCTCGCCGGCCGCGTCCTGGAGATGTCCGCCGACGAAGGCGATGCCGTCACCACCGGGCAGCGCCTGGCCCTCCTCGACACCCGCGAGCTGCAGGCCAACGTCGATGCCGCCCGGGCCCAGGAAGCCGCTGCGGCGGCCCGACTGGCGGAGCTCCGAGCCGGCGCCCGCCCCCAGGAGATCTCCGCCGCCGAAGCCGCCGAGCGCTCGGCGGCCCAGCAGGCCACCACCGCCAGCCGGGAGCTCGAGCGCGCCCGTACGCTCTTCGACGGAGGCGCCATCTCCCGCCAGGAGTTGGACCGCGCCGAGACCGCCTTGGAAGTGGCCGAGGCAGCCCAGGAGCAAGCGATGGAGGCCCTGGCGCTCCTGCGTGAAGGCGTACGGCAGGAGACCATCGAGGCTCAGCGCGCCGCAGTGAATCAGGCACGGGCGGCGGTGGCGCGAGCCAAGGCGACGCTGGACAACGCCGTGGTGACGGCACCCTTCGATGGCGTGGTCACCGTCCGACACCGAGAGCCCGGCGAAACCGTGGCCCCGGGCGCACCGGTGGTCACCCTCCTCGACCGGGACGACCGCTGGGTCCGGATCTACGTCCGCGAGGACCTCATCGGGCGCGTCCAGATCGGCGCCCAGGCGTCCATCACCACGGACAGCTGGCCGGACCGGACGTACGAGGGGCGCGTCGTCTTCATCGGGAGCGAAGCGGAGTTCACGCCGCGGAACGTCCAGACGGAGGAGGAGCGGACGAAGCTGGTCTACCCAGTGAAGGTCCGCATCACGGGCGACGCGAACTTCGAGCTGAAGCCTGGCGTCCCCGCCGACGTCCGGCTCCTGGTGGAGGGCGGTCCGACGGAGAACTCCCGCCCGTGAACGACCCCGCCGTCTCCCTCCGCGGCCTGAGCCGCTCCTTCGGTGACGACCTCGCCGTCGCGGAACTCACCTTCGACGTCGCCCACGGAGAGCTATTCGGCATCGTCGGCCCAGACGGAGCAGGCAAGACGACGACGCTGCGGATGCTGGCGGGTGTCCTGGCACCCACGAGCGGCGAAGCATGGATCGGAGGCGCCGAGGTCGGCCGCGATCCCGAGGCGGTCAAGCCGCACATCGCGTACATGGCGCAGCGCTTCGGGCTGTACGAGGACCTCACCGTCCGGGAGAACCTCGACTTCTACGCCGACCTCTACCGGGTCCCGCGGGCCGACCGTCCCGCCCGCCTCCAGCGGCTCTACGACTTCAGTCGCCTGGGCGAGTTCGAGGATCGTCTCGCCGGGAATCTCTCGGGCGGGATGAAGCAGAAGCTGTCCCTCTCCTGCTGCCTCATCCACGAGCCGGACGTTCTGCTGCTGGACGAGCCGACGTTCGGCGTCGATCCCATCTCCCGCCGCGAGCTCTGGCTCATCCTCCACGAGATGGTGGGCCGGGGCGTCACCGTCCTTGTCTCCACCTCCTACATGGACGAAGCCGAGCGGTGCGACCGCGTCGTCCTCCTGGACGAAGGCCGGACCGTCGCCCTCGATGCGCCCACGGCCCTCCAGCAGTCTCTGGACGGTACCATGCTCGCCCTCCGCAGCCGCGAGCCCCGCAGGGCCAGGGACGTGCTGCACGGAGTCGACGGCGTACTGAGTGCGTCCCTCTTCGGCGATGCCGTCCACGCCCTCTTGGCGCCGGGCGCCTCCGAGTCGACGTGGCGTGATGCCCTGACGTCGGCGGGGGTGGAGCTCCAGGACGTGGAAACCATCGAGCCGTCGCTGGAAGACGTCTTCATCCACCGCGTGGGCCACCGATGACCGACCCCACCGGCGCCCGCCCCCAGGAGCACCACCCCGACGAGCCCCACACCGCGGCGTCGCACACCGCCGAAACCCACCCTGTCGTCGTCCGCGACCTCACCCGCCACTTCGGCGACTTCACCGCCGTGGACTCGGTGACCTTCGAGGTCCGCGCCGGGGAGATCTTCGGCTTCCTCGGCCCCAACGGCGCCGGGAAGACCACCACCATCAAGATGCTCACGGGCCTCCTGCCGCCGTCGTCCGGCGAGGGCTTCGTGGCGGGCTGGGACATCCGATCGGAGCGCCAGCAGATCAAGCGACAAATCGGCTACATGTCCCAGCGCTTCTCCCTCTACGGCGACCTCACGGTGGCCGAGAACATCGAGCTCTTCGCCGGGCTCTACGGCGTCACGGGTGATGCCCTCGACGAGCGGCGGAGCTGGATCCTGGAGATGTCCGAGCTTCACGACGAGGTGGACACGCCGGCGGGGACGCTGCCGCTCGGTTGGAAGCAGCGGCTGGCCCTGGGCTGCGCCCTGGTTCACGAGCCGCCCATCCTCTTCCTCGACGAACCCACGTCGGGTGTCGATCCGGTGGCGCGTCGCCGCTTCTGGGACCTCATCTACGACCGGGCCGAGCGCGGCACGACCATCTTCGTCTCCACCCACTACATGGAGGAGGCGGAGTACTGCCATCGCCTGGCCCTCCTGAACCGCGGCCGGCTCATCGCACTGGATACGCCCCGGCGCCTGCGGGAGCGCGTCGTCCACCCCATCCTCCAGATCGCCACGGACGATGCGCCCCGTGCTGTGGAAGCCGCGGCCAGAGCCGACGGCATCGTGGAGGCCGCCATGTACGGCCGCACGCTCCGCGTGGTGGTGGAGGACGAGGAGCGGGGGGCGATGGCCGTACGGGCAGCTCTGGAAGGCGCGGGCCGGACGGTGGAGTCCATCACGTCGGCCTCGCCGTCCCTTGAGGACGTCTTCGTCTCCCTGGTCCGCGCCGAAGGCGGCGCGCCGGTGGGATGATGTCCACGCCTCGCGCCCCACGGTGACCATGAACGTCCATCGCCTGCTGGCCGTGGCCCGGAAGGAGTGGATCCAGCTCCGTCGCGACACCCGGAGCGTCATCCTTGCCTTCGTCCTGCCCCTCTTCCTCCTCCTCTTCTTCGGCTACGCCATCACGTGGGACGTGGACGACATCGGCCTCGCCGTCCTCGACGAGAGCCGGACGCCCGAGAGTCGGGCCCTCATCGACGCCCTCGTCTCCAGCGGGTACTTCACCGTGGAGGAGCGTCTGGCCTCGGCGTCGGAAATCGACGGTCTCCTCACGCGCAGCGAGGTGCTGGGCGTCCTCACCCTCCCCCCCGACTACGCCGCCGACCTGGCTGCGTCGAGCCGTCCGGCCACCGTCCAGCTTCTGGTGGATGGGAGCGACGCCAACACGGGCACCATCGCGCTGAACTACGTCGACGCCATCCTCGCCCGGCACAGCGCCGACGTCGTGCTCCAGGGTCGCGAACTCCCGCCCGGCGTCCGCCTCGAGCCTCGGACGTGGTACAACCCGAATCTCGAGAGCCGGAACATGATCGTGCCCGCCCTCATCGCGGTGATCATGTCCATCATCGCGGCCATGCTCACGGCCCTCACCATCGCCCGGGAGTGGGAGCGCGGCACCATGGAGCAGCTCGCCGCCACGCCGGTGGGTCGGGTGGAGGTGGTCCTGGGCAAGCTCCTGCCCTACCTCGTCATCGGGCTCTTCGACGTCGCCCTCACCGTCGTCGCCGGGATGATCATCTTCGGCACGCCGCTGAACGGGAGCGTCGCCTACCTCTCCGTCCTCACCACCCTCTTCCTCATCGGGGCGCTGGGGCTGGGGATCTTCATCTCGGCGGCGGTGAAGTCGCAGGTGCTGGCCACGCAGATCGCGATGGTGGCTACCTACCTCCCGGCGGTCCTCCTGTCGGGCTTCCTCTTCGACATCGCCAGCATGCCGACGGCCCTCCAGGGCGTCACCTTCCTCGTGCCGGCGCGCTACTTCGTGACGGTCACCCGGGGGATCTTCCTCAAGGGCGTCGGCCTCGAGGTGCTCTGGCCCCAGGCGCTGCTGATGCTGGCGTATGCCGTCATCGGCCTGGCGCTGGCCACCAAGGTCTTCAAGAAGGAGCTGGTGGCATGAGCGCCGAGCTCCGGCTCTCCCTCCTGCGCATCCGGAGGATGGTGGTGAAGGAGCTGCGTCAGCTCTTCCGCGATCCGAAGACCAAGCGTGTCATCTTCGTCTCGCCCATCATCCAGCTCATCCTCTTCGGCTACGCGGTGAACACCGACGTCCGCAACGTCGCCACGGCGTTGGTGGACCTGGACCGCACCGTCGAGTCCCGGGAGCTGGTGGACGCCTTCACGGCCTCGGGCTACTTCCGGGTCGTCGTCCGGTCCGACCGCCCCGCCGACCTCCAACGTGCGCTGGACCACGGAGACGCCGTCGTCGCCCTCCAGATTCCGGCGGGATACTCGGAGGACCTGGCCTCCGGCCGTGGCCCCGCCGTCCAGCTCCTCGTCGACGGCACCAACTCCAACACCGCCACCGTCGCCCAGGGCTACGCCGCCAAGATCGTCCAGGAGCTGGCCACCCGCCGGGCTCGCGCGGAGAGAGCGGCCACCGGCGCCCCGGCCCTGGCGGGCATCGACGTGCGGGCCCGCGCCTGGTTCAATCCGTCGCTGGAATCGCGGGTCTACAACGTGCCCGCCGTCATCGGCGTGATCGTCCTCCTCATGTGCCTCCTCCTCACCGCAATGGCCGTGGTCCGAGAGCGGGAGATCGGGACGCTGGAGCAGCTCCTGGTCTCGCCCCTGTCGCCGTCGGAACTCATGCTGGGTAAGACCATCCCCGTGGCCGGCGTCGCCCTGGTGCAGCTCTCCCTGGTCACCGCCGTCGCCCTCCTCTGGTTCGATATCCCCTTCCGGGGCTCGGTGCCGGCTCTGCTCCTGGCGGCGGCGCTCTTCATCCTGGCGGGCCTCTCCTTCGGCCTCCTCATCTCCACCATCTCGTCGACGCAGCAGGAAGCCTTCCTGGCCATGTTCCTCTTCGTCATGCCCGCCATCATCCTCTCGGGCTTCCTCTACCCGGTGGACACCATGCCGGAGGTCTTCCAGGCGCTGACGCTGGCCAATCCCCTCCGCCACTTTCTGGAGATCGTGCGCGGGATCTTCCTGAAAGGGGCGGGCGTGGCCGACCTCACCGTGCAGTTTGGCGTGCTCACGGCCATGGCGGCGGGCGGGCTGGTGGGGGCGACGCGGCGGTTCCGGGCCTCGTTGTAGAGACGAGCGCCACGGTCGTCGACCCGTAGAGAAGCGTGCCCGGGGTACAGGGACGCGGACACCTCCATCCCACATCCTCTCAAGGATTGGAACCTGCCGACAAACCCGAAGCGTTTCGCCCGCAGCTATCGGCACACCGACCTCTACGAGCGGCGTGGTGGGCAATGGCAAGTCGTGTGGTCTCAGGCTACCGAGCGACCGCCGAGCCCTACTTCGAGGCCAGGTATGGTAGGGCCTTGGTTCACGGAGCGTGCGGGCTCAACATCAGAATCCTGGATCGTCAGGCAGCGCGATCACGGAGTGGATAGAGCGACCAACTCGCCGGGCGTGAGCACGCGGACGGTCGCGGCTCGGAAGCCCTTCTTGTCTCGGGTTACGAGATAGTCAGCCTTGGCCGCTTCGGCGCAGGCCGCCTGGACAGCGTCCTCGAAGTCTTTCCAGTCGAGGCCAAGCGCGTGCCTGAGCCGATCGCCGTCGACCACCACCACCTCGAAGAGCTGAAGGACGTCCAAGAGGAGTGCGCGGCAGTCGGCGCGACCCAGACGCTTCGCGGCCAGGTAGTACAAGGTGGTGACGGAGTGGGCGGCGAGAAGGCCGGAGAGCTCGCCCGCCTCGATCTTTCGGAAGACGGCCGCAGCTTCCTTGTAGTGAGGTTCCCTTTGGAAGAGGACGTCCAGCACGACGTTCAGATCGACGAGAACACGGCTCATCCGTACTTCTCATCCAGGTAATCGTAGTATTCGTCGATCGAACCGTCGGGCGCGAGGGCACCGACCAACCGAGCTGTAATTGGAGTCGAGCCTCCGTCCTCCTCCTCAAGCGACGCCAGGAATTGGCTGACGAGTTCGGAAACAGTCGTGTGGTTGCGTCGGGAATAACGCTTGGCCCGCTCGATGACCTGGCGCTCGACGGACAGGGTCAGTTTGGTCTTAGCCACCGTGGCCTCCCACGTACGTGTGCGATAGAGTGTACGTATAACGACGGAGTAGAGTTCCCGGAAGGGCGCGCCTGCGCAGCAGGCAAATCGTTGCAGCCCGCGAAGGCGCCTCTCCATCGGCTTAGGTGGTCCCTGCCGCGCGGGGATCCGTGCCCCTTGCTATGCCTCTTCCATTTACTTGACCAATCAAGTATTTTCCATCGTCGTACGGGAGGTTGACGTTCCGGGAACGCACCGGGCCCCGTACGTTGACCCTGCATAGATGAGGAGAGCGGCCATGAGCACGCCCCGTTTCGAGACCGACGGCTTCCACCACATCACCATGGTGTCCAACGACGCACCGCGGACGTTGGACTTCTACGGTGAGCTGCTGGGCCTCGGTCTGGTGAAGAAGACCGTCAACTTCGACGACCCCAGCGCCTACCACCTCTACTTCGGTGACGACGGTGGCCGGCCGGGCACCATCCTCACCTTCTTCGAGTGGCGAAACGCCGCCCGGGGACACTGGGGCGTCGGCGGCGTGCATCACCTTGCCCTGGGCGTTTCGACCCCCGAGGCCCAGCTCAAGTGGAAGCGCCGCCTCACCGACGCCGGCGTGAAGGTCACCGGCCCGCTGGATCGGGGCTATTTCAAGAGCATCTACTTCGCCGACCCCGACGGTCAGGTCCTGGAGATCGCCACGGCGGGCCCGGGCTACGCCATCGACGAGCCCGCCGATGCCCTGGGTCAGGAGCTGCTCGTTCCTCCCACCGAGCGCATGCCCGAGGGTCGGAACGAGGAGGCCATTGCGGCGACGAACTACCCGGAGCCCGTGCCGGTCATCACCCCGGACATGCGTCTCCAGGGCATCCACCACATCAGCGCAATCACCGACGACCTGGCCAAGGCCGGGGAGTTCTACGAGGAGGCGCTGGGGCTGCACCTTGTGAAGAAGACGTACAACCAGGACGACGGGAAGACGAAGCACTACTTCTGGGCCGCGTACGACGGCGACACCGTCCGGAGCCACTCCGCCATGACCCTCTTTGGGTGGGAAGGCAGCGACTACCGTGCCCGCGCCGGCGCCGGCCAGACCCACCACGTCGCCTTCCGGGCGAAGAACGCGGAGCAGCAGGCCGAATGGCGTGATCACCTCCTGACCATGGGCCTCAACGTGAGCCCGGTCATGGACCGGACGTACTTCGAGAGCATCTACTTCCGGGCGCCCGACGGGCTCCTGGTGGAGATCGCCACCGACGGTCCGGGCTTCGTCATCGACGAGGCGATGAACGAGTTGGGTGACCACCTCAAGCTCCCGGCGTGGCTCGAGGGCCGTCGCTCGGAGATCGAGGGCAGCCTGGTGCCCCTCTCGTGACCATAGTGGTAGCGGGAAGCACCGGCGACGACGGGCTCCTCTACGACCGCATGGTGCCGGGCGGAGCCGGCGACGGGACCACCGTCGCCGTGCTCCTCCACGGCCGGGGCAGCCACAAGGGCGACCTCCAGGCGCTGGCGCCCGTCCTCCCGCCGGACTGGGCCCTGGTCACCCCGCAGGCGCCCTACCCCGGCGCCGAGTGGGGATACGGACCGGGATGGGCGTGGTACCGCTACGTGAAGGAGGACCGGGTGGTCCCCGAGACCCTCGACTCGAGCCTGGGCAAGATCGACGACTTCCTCCACGCCCTGCCCGACGTGGTGGGCTTCGAGCCCGGACGCATCATCCTCGGCGGCTTCTCCCAGGGGGGCACGTCGAGCCTGGCCTACGCCTTGAATCACCCCGGTCGCCTGGCGGCCGCCTGGAACTTCTCAGGGTTCCTCGCCGAGTCGGTGGAGGTGCCGAAAGGCGCCGCCGCGGCCGACGCGACGCCTGTGTTCTGGGGCCACGGGATCCAGGATCCGGCCATCCCCCACTACCTCGCCGTCCGCGGCAGGGAAGCGCTGGAAAAGGCCGGCGTGCCGTTGGTGGCGCTGGACTACGCCATCGGGCACTGGATGGTGCCCGAGGAGATCCACGAAGCCGTGGCGATGCTGGGGTAGGTCGATTCGGCGGGCGCCGCTCCTGGCCCGCCGCTCACTTCAGGGCGTGGAGCCCAGCGGCTCCTGGGCTCCGAACCCTGCGTACCCCGTGAGCTCCACGTAGCCGCGGCCGTTCACGGACGCGCCCCCTTCCCCGACGCCCTCCACCGCCACCGAGCCCTCCCAGTAGCGGAAGGCCAACCGTAACTCCTGATCGTCGACCACGGGATCCACGGTGAGGTCCCACCCGCGATCCGGAACGCGGATCCGCCACCCCGACGGGTATTCGGCGCCGTCCTCGGGTGACGCCCACACGCCGGTGGGCTCCACCTCCACCTCCGAGCCCCACTCCAGGGGCACCCGGTTCCCTTGGGGATCGATGAGGACGCCGTCGCTCAGCGGATCGGCGCTGCCGTCCTCCAGACGGAGCTGGTACACCATCATCTCCCAGCCGTCGTCGAGCTGGAGGGCGAACCAGTCCCATCCCACCTGGCCTTCCGAGAGCGCCGACGTCGACCACTCCCGGTCCATCCACGTGAGGCCAGTGACGGTGTGCTCCGCTCCATCGAAGACGACCCGTCCCGACGCGGGCATCCGGGTGTGGGCGTAGTAGTACGACGCATTGCCCGGCTCGGCGCCCTTCTGGCTCAGCCCCCGGTCGCCCTGGAGGACGTGGGGTTTGCCGGCCTCGAGGAGAAGCTCGAGGCCGAAGCCGTCGCCGTCGGCGGCGAGGCGGAGGGGGAAGACCGACGCCGACGCGTCGGTGCTTCGGGCCACCGGCGCGGATTCGCGCCCTCCACCGACGCTCACACCAGCCCTCGGCCCATCGTCCACCGCCCCATCCTCCGCGGCCGACTCCAGCACCCAGTCCTCGATCCACACTCGCAGCGGCGTCGTCTCCGCTCCCGCCAGTCCCCCGCTTCCCCGGGCGAAGAGATCCGCGGCCTTGAACGCGTCGCCGTCGATGTCGGTGACGGCGAAGTGACCCATGTACGCCTGGTTGGTCGCCCACGCCGAGGGCCCACCGGGCTCAGTGGGGGCCAGGGAGCTGCGGAAGATGGTGAACTGGAATCCGAAGTCGCGCCCCTCGTCCGACGTAAGATTGCCGGTGATGTACCACCACTCTGTGCGGAAGCCGGGGTGGGGGCCGTGGTCCTCGGGAAAGACGAAGTCCCGGATCTCGGTCGCCCGCTCGTAGCCCACGGTGTCGAGACCACCGAGGGTGGAGACCAGGGAGAGGTTGCCCACGGGGGCCTCCGACTCCTCGGCGCGCTCCGCGGTGCACGCCACGCCCGCGACGAAGCAGACAGTGGCGACCAGCGCCCGCACTGGCACCGAGCCGAACCCTCGCCGCCCCCTCATCACTCGCCTCTCAACGCCAGAGCCGGCGACGTCCGCGACATCTTCCACGCCGGATACACACCCGCCAGGAGCGCGCCCACCAACGCGAGGGCGACGGCCTGGAGCAGCACCTCCGGTCCAATCTCCATGTTCAGCGTCCATCCGAAGGACCGCTTGTTCACCACGAAGATCATGACGATGGACAAGGCGATGCCCATGGGTACGGCGAGGACCCCCGCCGCCAGCCCCATGAGACCGGTCTGGGTCACCACCAGGCCTCCCAGCTGCCGGGGCGTCATCCCGGCGGCGCGTAGAAGCCCGAGCTCCCGGGCGCGCTCGAGCTGAAGCGCCGCGAGAGCGCTGAGGACGCCCACGAAGGCGACGACGAAGGCCAGCAGCCGGAGGACGGCCGTCACCTGGAAGGTCCGGTCGAAGACCTCCAGCGACGCCGACCGGAGGCTGTCGTTGGTTCGCGCGATGACCGCCCGGCCGGGAGCCACCGCGGCCAGGAGCTCGCCCACCACCACCTCCGAGTCCGCGCCGTCGGTGAGGAAGAGGCCGAGGGAGGTGATGCCGGGATCGTCGAAGAGGCTGTCGTACAGGGAGCGGGTCATCATGACGGCCCCCTGCTCCGATCCGTAGTCGTAGAAGACGCCGAGGATGGGGAGATCCCGCGGGCCCTGATCGGTGGTGAGGGTGACGGGGTCTCCGACGTCGAGGCCGCGACCGAAGGCGTACGGCTCCGACGCGATGACCCCCTCGCCGGCGCGGAAGCGGGCCATGATCTCGTCCGGCGAGCCGCCCAGAAAGTCGAAGGCGCCCTCCCCTCGAGGATCCAGCTCCAGGGCCACGAGACGGAAGGCGTCGCCCTCGCGCACCAGGTCGATCCCCCGGTACGTGCTGTAGCCCGACACTTGGGGATGGGCCACGAAGTCGTCCACCAGGTCGGGCCAGATGGTGCCGGTGGCCCGAGAGGCTCCGGGACCGGGCAGCGAGACGTAGACGTCGGCACGCAGCGTCCCGTCGAGCCACTGGACCAGCGTGCCCCGAAAGCTCTGGATCATGACGCCCAGCCCCACCGTCACCGAGACGGCCACCACCAGCGCCGCCACGGCGGGGGCGGTCCGGCTCAGGCTCGACCCCACCCCGCGGGCGGCGATGAGGCCCAGGGTGCCACCGATGCGCCCGATGAGGGGCCGGACCGCCGCCACCAGGAGCAGCGTCCCGGCAGGCGTCGCGAACGCCAGCCCGGTGATGATGAAGAAGAGGGCCGTGAAGCTCACGGCCAGGCTGCGCGTGGGAATCAACAGGAGCAGTGCCCCGACGACGCACAGCACCGCTCCCAGCAGCGCGGCCTTCGGCACCATCCGCCGTGCCCGTCCTTCCACCACCGATCGCAGCGCGGCCATGCGCGGGTTGGCGCCGGCGGCTTCCAGGGCCGGGGGAAGTGCCGCCAGGAGCGTGGCGCCGATGCCCAGCACCCACCCCTTGGCCAGAAGCAGGGGCTCGAGGTCGATGCCTTGGACGGAGACGGCGAAGTAGAGGTCGTTGATGGTCTGGGCCACCATGCCCACCAGTCCCCGGGCCAGGAAGAGCCCGGCGACGGTGCCGAGCACCGCCCCCACCGCGCCGATCCACAGCGCCTCGGCCAGGATCATCCGGACGATCTCGGCGCGGGTCACGCCCAGCGCCCGGAGCCGCCCCAGGATCTGTCGGCGCTGGACCACCGAGAAGGTCACGGCGTTGTAGATGAGGAACATCCCGAAGATGAGCGCCAGGAGGCTCAACGCCGTGAGGTTCACGTCGAAGGCGGCGATCATCCCGCTCATGGTCTCGGAGCGCGTTCCCACGCTCTGGACGTTCACGCCCTCGGGGAGCGCGGCCTCAACGGCCGCGAGGAGCGCGGCGCCCTCGGCGTCGTCGTCGATGCGCAGGTCGATGCGTGTGAGACGGCCGGTGGACCGCAGCACCTCCTGGGCGCCGGCGATGTCCATGAGGAGGACGTCGGCGAGGCCGGCTCGGGCCAGGTCGTCCGGGGGCTCGATGACCTCCACCACCGGGAGCGTCCACCCCTGCCCCTCCACCGTCACCGCCAGCGAATCCCCCACGGCGAGTCCGCCCGACGCCGCCAGGCCCGACGCCAGAACGACACCTCGCCGCGTGGTGATGAGCGTCGAGACGTCGATGCCCGTGGGACCACCTGCGACGTACGGCCGGAAGGGGCCTTCGGAGAAGGGGTCGATGCCGAGGATGCGCAGCGCTCGCCCCGGAAGACGGCCCGACGTGGCGTACCCCTCCACCACCGGCGCCGAGGCGGGGACGTCGACGTCGATGCGGAGGCGGGCCAGGATTGACTCGTCGACGAAGCCCACGTCGCTGGCCACCATGTGGGTGGCCCTCCCGGAGACCGTCTCGGCGGAGATCCGGAAGCCCGTCCGGGCGCTCTGAATGGCCAGATCGATGGAGAGCACCACGGCCACGCCCAGCGCCACGCCCAGCACCGAAAGCAGCAGCTGGAGCCGATGCTGGGTCAGGTAGCGCACGCTGGCGCGGGTGAGGAGTCGCACGTCAGCCCCGGAGCCGTCCGTGCCCGAGCTCGAGGATCCGGTCCATGCGCCCGGCCAGCTCCCGGGAGTGGGTCACCACCACCAGCGTCGTGCTCCCCGCGGAGACCAGCGACTCCAGGACCTCCACCACCCGCTCGCCGGTGTCCTCGTCGAGGTTGCCGGTGGGCTCGTCGGCGAGGAGGAGATCAGGTTCGTGGACCAGCGAGCGAGCGATGGCCACGCGCTGCTGCTCCCCGCCGGACAGGCGGTCGGGAAAGGCGTCGGCGCGATTGCCGAGTTCGACGGCGTCGAGAAGGGAGCGCGCCCGCTCCTCGGGGGAAAACGCGCCGTTGGCTCGCTCGGCCCTGGCGCCCCGCCCGCCCTTCGAGGCCCCGGAACGCCCCCCAGTCCCCACTCGCCCGCTCAACTCCAGCGGCAGGAGCAGGTTCTCCAGCACCGTGAGGGTGGGCAGAAGGTTGAAGAACTGGAAGACGAAGCCGATGTGGTCGCGCCGGAAGAGCGTCCGGTCCCGTTCCGCCAGCCGGCCCAGGTCGGTGTCGCCGATGCGCACCGTCCCCGAGTCGGGCAGATCGATGCCGCTCATGAGATTGAGGAGCGTCGACTTGCCCGACCCCGACGGGCCGAGGATGGCCACGCGCTGACCCGCGGGTATGGTGACGGACGCGCCCGTGAGGACCTCGTGGGTGCGGTCGCCTTCCTCGTAACTCTTGTGGACGTCCACCAACTCGATGGACGGACCCTCTCTATCGCTCACCGGGGTTCATGCCCCCGGTTCCCTCAGCCGTCCGAGCCCTCCAGCTGCTGAGGGAGGGTCTGGAGCTCGAGAACCTTGTAACGGCGCTCACCTCTCGGGAGCTCAACGGTCACCTCTTCCCCTTCGCTGGCGCCGAGGAGGCCCTGTCCGATGGGCGAGGCGAGGGACACCTGTCCCGCATCCAGATCGATGAAGTCGCCGGCTGTGATCGTGAAGGTGAACTCCTCGTCCATGTCGAGATCGTGGATGGTCACCTTGGAGCCGAAGCCTACCCGATCGTACGCCATTTCGTTCACGTCGATCTTGGACAGCTCGGTCATCCGCGACGTGAGGTGGTTGAGACGCGCCTCCACGAAGCCCTGCCGCTCCTTGGCGGCCTTGTATTCGGAGTTCTCGCGCAGGTCGCCGTGCTCCATGGCGATCTTGATGCGCTGCGGGAGCTCCACGGTGAGCTCCCTCGTCAGACTCGTGATCTCCGACTCGATCTTTTCGCGGATTTCGTCCAGCATGGGGACCACCTCGGGGTCGACACCGCCGAGCGCCCAGGGGCCGCGCTCGAGGCGGTGGAATCAGACAGAGAACAAGCCGCCGCCCCGACCGATGGGAGCGGCGGCTTCTCGGATACAATATCGACTGCGGCTTCGGAACGGAACGGGTCCGTGAGCGCTCCTCGCCGACCTGAACTCCCGGGCCGCCGCTACTCGGTCCGGAGGGCTCGAACCGGATCCACACGACTGGCCCGCCTCGCCGGCACCCAGGCGGCGCCCAGCGCCACGGCAGTGAGCACGAGGGGGATGGCCACGAAGGTGACGACGTCCTGGGACGAGATCCCGAACAGGAAGTTGGAGATGGACCATGTCACTCCCCCCGCCAGCAGCACACCGACGACGCCGCCCACCAAGACGAGCCTCATTCCGCCTCGGATGGCGAGGGCGATGACGTCCTGAGCCGTGGCGCCCAGGGACATACGGATACCCAGCTCCCTTGTGCGCCGTGAGACGGCGTAGCTTACCACGCCATACACCCCGATAGCTGCCAGCAACAGCGCCAGGACGCCGAAAGCGCTGAGGACCAGCGCCGCCATCCTCGGTGGGAAGAGCAACAGGGCCAGGTGCTCGTCCATGCTCTTGATGGGTTCGAGGAGCACCATCTCGGGAGCCACTCGATCGAGGGTCTCGCCAGCCACCGTCATGAGCTCCTCGCTCGTCCCTGTGCCCTTGACCACGAGCTGCATCTCCAGAATCGAGCGTCGACCCTGGAGGCCGTACACGTAGGGCCGCGGTGCCTCGCCCAGTGTCCGGACCTTGGTGTCCGCCGCCACACCGATGATCCGGATCTCGGTCCCGCTCCCGGCTGTCTGGATGGTGCGCCCGACGACGTTCTCACCTGGATAGAACCGGTCCACGAACGCTTTGGAGACGACCGCCACCGGCTCTCCGTCACGATCGGCCGATTGGGGAGCTCGGCCGGCGATGATCTCGACGCCCATGGCATCGAAGTAACCGACGTCGACGACCGTGTTGTCGATGTCGTGGTCCCCGTCGGGGGTCTCGGAGGGCACGCCGGGAAGGAGATAGTTCGCCGTCTGCACGGCGATCCCCAGTGGGAGACGGTCGGCGATGGCGACACCCGTGACCGATGGGTGTGCCAGCAGGGCCTCCCGGTACTCGGTGTAGAACGAGCGCTTCTCGTCATCGCTCTGGTAGCCCGCCAGATCGAGCATGGGCCAGACGATGGCCCCGGGGCCGGTATCGAAGCCGGGGTCGATGGCCTGGGCTTTCTGCAGGCTCCGGACGAAGAGCCCCGCGCCGATGAGGAGGACGAAGGAAAGGGCGACCTGGGTGACCACCATGGCGCTCCTCAAGTCGACCCTCCGTCTCGAGGCGGAGGCGTTGCCCGACCCCTTGAGGGTCGGCGCCAGATCCGGCCTGGTGGCCTGAAGGGCCGGAAGCAGGCCGAAAGCGAGACCGGCCAGGACCGAGACGGCCAGTGTGAAGACCAGGACCGACCCGTCCAGGCCCACCTCGATGTCGACCGGGATGGGTATGGGCGGGCGGAGCGCCATGAGGACCCCGAGCGTCCATTCGGCGACGATGAGTCCAAAGCCACCCCCGAGCACGGCCAGGAGAGTCGTCTCCACCAGGAGCTGGCCCACGAGCCGACGGCGGCCGGCACCCAGCGCCAGCCGCACCGCGATCTCACGTCGTCGATCCTCGGCGCGGGCGAGGAGGAAGCTCGCCAGGTTGGTGCACGCAATGAGGAGGACCAGCCCCACGACCCCCAGGAGTAGAACCGCTACGGGAGCCAGCACCCGGTCGACCGAGGGGTGGAGGGCGAAGTCGCCGATGGCCATGGCGGTCATCACCCGATGCGCGTTGGTCTCGGGGTAGCGCTCTTGAAGAGCGGTGGAGAACGCAGCCAGAGCGGCATTCGCCTCGGAGACCGAGACGTCCGGGCGGAGGCGAGCCTTGAGGAAGGTGCTCCGGCTCCCCCGGCGCGAGAGCTGCTCGGTACCCATGACCACATCGGTCATGGACATGGGGACGTAGAGGGACGTCACCACCGCCGGGAGAGAGCCCGTGAAGGCGGAAGGGGCGACGCCGACGACGGTGTAGGGGCGCCCGTTGACGAAGACCGAGGTCCCCACGATCTCCGGGTCGGACCCGAACCGTTGTGACCAGGTCTTGTACCCGAGGACGACGACGGGGTGGGCGCCCGGCGTCCGATCCTCTTCCTCCGCGAAGGACCGCCCAAGCACCATCTCGATGCCCAGCGTCTGGAAGTAGTCCCACGAAATCAGCTCGCCGAAGACGACCTGTGGTGCCCCGTCGATATCGACCCGCGCGATGAAGCTCCGGCTGGCGACGACACCTTCGAAGACCTCCGGCCCTGCCCTCAGATCCTGGAAGTCGGGATACGACGAGGTGGAGTAGGCGAAGCCGTCGGCCTCGGACGTGTAGACCTCCACCAGCGTTCCGGGGTCCTCGACGGGAAGCTCGCGGAGAAGCACGGCATTCACGAGGCTGAACATCGCTGTGTTCGCCCCGATCCCGAGGCCCAAGGAGAGCACGGCGACGGCGGTGAATCCCGGCGTGGCCGTGAGACGCCGGAGGGCGTAACGAACATCGGCGAAGGTCATGAACGGGTCTCGACGAGGGGACAGGGTGTGACGGGGGCGATTGCGATCCGGTGTGGGGCGAACCGCAGCCAGACGCTGGGCTGCTCGCCGAAGGGCTCCTGTCCTCATCGTGAGGGCCTGCCACCAGTACCACGCGTCGGCGGCGAACCGGCCTCGGCGCTGAGCCCGCTGCCGGTGCTCGACGTGGAGGTCCCCGAGCACCGCGTCGGCAACCTCGGCCGGGAGACGCCGCTCGAGCAGCGCCTCGGCCCAGCGAGGGGGCTGGGGGCGCGGAGGGTCGTCGGGATTGCGAGAGTGTCGCCCATCAGACATTCGAGCCTCCCGCCTCTGCCGACGCCCGCTGCCACAGCCGGTCCCGCACCGCTCGGCGAGCTTCCAGCGCCTCGATGCCCTCCGGGCTCGGCTCGAACAAGCGCCTCGCCTTGCCCCCACGCTCGGCCGAAGGTTCACCCATCCAGGATCGGGCGTATCCCTTCTCCTCGAGACGCATCAGCGTCACGTAGACCGTGCTGACCGACACCTTCCGGCCCGCCACCTCGGCGAGTTCGGCGCGGACGGCGGCGCCATCCGCTCCCTGCCCCAGCCGCCTCACGCAGAGGAGCACCAGCTCTTCCAGGTCTCCCAGATGCGCTCCCTTCCCCATCGTCCCTCCGGTGTCGCCCGCGGACATGCGCGCGGGGCATTTTATTGACAAGATCAAGCACACCTACGGGCGACCATGCACCGTGGTTTCATTTTGTCAATAAAAGGCGGTGCGTGGTGTCCCCCAGCCGACCAGACTACTCCGACCGCAGAGCCCTCACCGGATCGATCCGCGTCACCCGCCGAGCCGGGATCCAAGACGCCAGGAGAGCTACGACTCCGAGGACGACAGGCACGCCGACAAAGGTCACCGGGTCCAGGGGCGGCACGCCGTAGAGAAGGCGCGACAGGAGCCGAGCCAATCCCGCGGCCAGGAGAAGGCCCACTCCACCACCGAGAAGGGCCAATCTCATGCCGCTGGCGGTGAGCATCCGGGCCACTCCGGCGGCGTCGGCCCCGAGTGACAATCGAATGCCGACTTCGTGGACCCTTCTCGAGACCGCATAGCTGACCACGCCGTAGACGCCGATGCTGGCGAGGAGGAGCGCCAGCAGGGCGAAGCCGCTCACGACGAGCGCGCCGAGTTCCCGGCCGAGGAGAACGACGGCCAGATGTCGATCGAGCGTCTTGGCATCGACGATCATGAGCGTCGGGTCCATAGACCTCGCCTCCAGCATCATGTCGAGGGCAACCCGCTCGGCATCGCCCGAGGTCCGGGCGAGGACGGTCACGGCTGGAGTGAAGTCCTGACGCAGGGGCAAAAGAACATACGGTCTCGGCGCTTCCCCAAGCTGCCGGACCTTGTGGTCGGCGATGACGCCGACGACGCGGAACAGATCGCCGTTCAGGTCGATGGAGCGCCCAAGCGCGTCTCCGCCCGGAAAAAAGCGTCGCTGAACTTCCTGATTGACGAGGGCCACGGACTCGCCGTCTGCTCCGTCGCTCGCCTCGAAGCCTCTTCCCGCCACCACGTCGACGGAAGCCGCGCTCAGGAAGCGCTCGTCGACCCGGGCATAGTCGATGAGGTGGAAGTCCTGACCTGGAGGCGGGTCCACTCCGTCCACCCGGAGCCGGATGTTCTGTGTGTTCAGCTGGTTCAACGGGATGTTGTCGATGATGCCCGCTCGGTCGACCGTCGGCATGGCCTGGACCCGCTCGATGAAGTCGTCGACGAAGGCCAGGGCTTCTTCGTCGTCGTATCGGTCCGCCGGAACCGTCATCTGGAGAATGGCCGTCGGCCCGTCGCCGAAGCCCGGGTCGATGCTTCGAGACGCATCCAGGCTGCGGAGAAAGAGCCCGGCCCCCACCAGAAGCATCACCGAAACGGCGACCTGACCGGCGACCAGAGCGTCGCGCAGAAACGCCCCTCGTGCCCGTCCACCTCCCGCGGTTTCGTCGCGAAGCGTCGGAGCGAGATCCGGGTTCGTGCTTTGGAGGGCCGGTGCCAATCCGAAAAGGACGCCCGCCCCCAGGGAGACCAGGAGACTGAAGCCGAGAACGGTCCGGTCGAGGCTCAGGTCCAGCGTGATGGGGAGTGCCAAGGGTAGATCGGCCGAGACCAGGGCGTCCAAGGCGTAGTTGGCGGTGAGGACGCCGACGGCGCCTCCCACCGCAGCCAGAAGCACGGCCTCCGTCAGCAGCTGCGCCACGAGCGTACGCCGGCCGGCGCCCATGGCCAGCCGCACGGCGATCTCCTTCCGCCGGTCGGCCGCCCGCGCCAGGAGAAAGCTGGCGAGGTTGGCGCAGGCGATGAGAAGCACGAGGCCGACCACACCCATGACCAGTGCCACGGCGGGCATCAGGAACCGGTCGATCATGGGGTTCAGGACGACATCATCGGTGGCCTCCAGAACGAAGGCCTCCCCCGCAGTCCACTGCTCCGGGTACTCCTCACGCAGTCGAATGGCCACACGCTCGGCCGCCGCCTCTGCCTGGGCTATTGTGGCGCCTTCCCGGAGGCGACCTCGCCCGAAGAAGCTCTGGTTGCCCCTGGCCTCCATGACGTTGCCTCCGAAGCCCTGGAGCTCGTCGACCATCATGATGGGCACCCAGACGGCGGGTTCCAGACCTCGAAGACTTCCGGTGAATTCCACCGGTGCCACCCCGATGACCACGTACGGACGACCGCTCAGGCGGAGTTCGGCCCCCACCGCTTCCGGGTCACCTCCGAAACGGCGCATCCAGTACCCGTAGGACAGCACAACGACTGGATGAGCGCCCCGGGCCACATGATCCTCGGAGGACAGAAGGCGGCCCCGATGCGCCTCCACGCCCAGGAGCTCGAAGTAGTTGCCGGTCACGGCCTCGGCGAAGAGGAGTTCCACGCCTTCGTCGGCGTCGGCCTGGATGGCCGTGAACTGTCCCCCACCCACGGTCTCGAAGACATCGGACGTGCCATCGAGGAAGTCCCGGTAGTCCGGGTAGGACAGGGTCCCGTGGGAGAAGTCCGGCGAACCCTGGAAGACATCCACCAGCTCGTGGGAGTCCTCGTAGGGCTTCTCCCTGATCACCACCGCGTTGACGAGGCTAAACATGGCCGTGTTCGCCCCGATCCCGAGTCCCAGGGAAACGATGGCCACGACCGTGAAGAGAGGGCTCCGGCCGAGACGCCGGAGCGAGTATCGCACGTTCCTTACCAACGCATCCATCAATCCCTCCGTGGGTCGTGCGTACCGGATGGCGATCCCGACGGACTCCCGGAGATACCACACCGCGGCCCTCCCGCGTCCCTGCGACGCCCTTGCGAGATACTCCTCATGGAGGTCGCCCAGGATCTGCTGGGTGCGAAGGGTCGACGGAAGGATCGCCTCGAGAAGCCTCACGAGGAGGCGGGGAGGCTCGATATCCCGGGGGGGTCTTCCAGGAGGGGATCCCTTGCCAGGAGGCTCGGCCCGGCGCGTCATGGCGTCTCCAGCGCGTCTTCGAGCCCATCCCATAGACGGAACAGCGCCTCACGAGACCGACGGAGCTGCTCGACGCCCTCGGAGGTCACGCCGACGACGCGACGCGGGCGCCCTCCCCGATCCGACCCGGCGGGAACCGAGGTGGACTCGATCCACCCCTTCTCTTCCATCCGGTCGAGGGTCACATAGACCGACCCCCGGGACACGCTGCGGCCGACCCGCTCTTCCAGCTCCTCCATGAGCCGGACGCCGTAGGCGTGGTCCTCGAGCCGGAGAATAGCGAGGAGCAACATCTGCTCGAACTCGCCGATGAACCCATCCTGACCCAAAAGCCCTCCTTCTCGCAGGGGTCGAACCCCGTCGAAATAGCAATTCCGACTTTGTATGACAACCCTACGCCACCAGACGTCGGTGGGTTTCGGCAACGGGGGCCGGCGTAGGCCCCCGGGGCGAACCAGAGGCCCTCCGCTGCGAGCCAGAGGGATCCCGCGGCGAACGAGAAAGCTCCCGGGGCGAAGGAACCGCCCCAGGAGCCGGAGGTCTGGGCACGAGCCCCGACCTTTGTCGCACTGCCCCCGTCCGAGTGTCGCTCAGGCCCTCGGGTCCGACTCGGCCAGGACGGCCTGCCGCCGCTCCTCACGGTCGCGTTTGACCGCCTCGCGGATCTCGGGGTACTTGAGCCCGAGGATCTGTCCGGCGAGCAGTGCCGCGTTGACGGCTCCCGCCTTGCCGATGGCGAGGGTCCCTACGGGAATCCCCCGGGGCATCTGCACCGTGGACAGGAGCGAGTCCAGTCCGTCCAGGGACCAGGCCTGCATGGGCACCCCGAGAACGGGAACGGTGGTCTTCGCGGCCAGGACTCCAGCCAGGTGGGCGGCGCCACCGGCGGCCGCAATGATGACCTCGAGGCCCCGCTCTTCAGCGGTCTTGGAGAACTCGATGGCCACATCCGGCGTACGATGGGCGGACATGACTTTGGCCTCGACGGTAATTCCGAGGGATTCGAGGGTATCGACTGCGTGGGACATGGTGCTCCAGTCGGACTTGGAGCCCATCACCACGCCGACAAGGGGCTTCGACATGGGTGTTCGCCTCTCTCGTTTCTGTGATCCAGAATGGCAGCGAGCCGGCACGTTGTCGGAACACCACACCGAGGTCAAGGTGCGACAGCGCCGACCACCGAAGACACCATCCAGACCATCCGTCGCCGGGCCGACCGCGAGGGCGAAACCACGATGACCACGACCGGATCCACTATGACGTCGCCCCGTATTTCCGACGAGCTTCTCGCCGTTGTCCCGATGATCCTCACCATCTGGAGCGACGGTGTCCTCTCACCCGACGAACTCGAAGGAGTGTGCTCCCAGCTACGCGACACCGAGTGGCTGTCCACCGACGCGAAGCAGGAGCTCATGAGCTGGCTCGACACCGACGCCCCTCCGGCCGCCGAGGCCATCGGACGGGTCGAGCGCCGGCTTCGATCCGCCGACCTCGACGGTCGGCGAGCCGCCCGATCCCTCACCGATCTCGGGACCGCGTTCTGGGTGGCCGAAGGAGCAGAGGACGGCCCGTGGCGCCAGCCCGGCGCGGTGGAATGGCTCCGGGAGATCGAAAGCTCGCTGGGCGTCATCGGAGGCGAAGCGGCCCGCAAGCACCTCGAGCTCGGACCGCCGCCGTCTGAGACCACGGAACCGCCACGGGAGACCGGAGGAGCCCTCGAGCTCAACGACTTCCTGGACCGGAGTCATCGTGACCTACGCCGGGAGGTCCTCACCCTCCTCTCCGATCCGGCTCTCGACATCCCGGTGGGGCTGGAGTACGGCGAGTACCGAGAGCGTGTCCTGGACGGTGTGAAGCTTCTCGCCCATCGGGGCTTTGGTAGCTACGCCTTCCCGGAAGCCTACGGCGGCAAGGACGACCCGGCTGGATCCATCGCCATCTTCGAGTCCTTGGCCTTCGGCGACCTCAGCGTCCTGGTGAAGTTCGGCGTCCAGTTCGGACTATTCGGCGGCAGCATCCATCAGCTGGGCACGTCAAGACACCACGAGACCTATCTGGAGCGCGCCGGGACGCTCGATCTCCCGGGCTGCTACGCGATGACCGAGACGGGTCACGGCTCCAACGTCCGGGACCTGGAGACGACGGCTCACTACGACCCCGCCGACCGCACGGTGGTCATCCACACACCCCACGAGGATGCCGGAAAGGACTGGATCGGCAACGCGGCCGTGCACGGCCGAATCGCCACGGTCTTCGCTCGCCTCGTCGTCGATGGTGTCGACCACGGCGTCCACGCCATCCTCGTGCCCATCCGGGACGGGTCGGGGAATGTCCTGCCCGGCGTCCGGATCGAAGACCGGGGACTCAAGGTCGGGCTCAACGGCGTCGACAACGGTCGAATATGGTTCGACCAGGTCCGCGTCCCGGTGGACAACCTTCTCGACCGTTTCGCCACCATCGACGAGAGCGGACGATACGAGAGCCCCATCACCAGTTCCGGGCGGCGCTTCTTCACCATGCTCCGGACCCTGGTCGCCGGTCGGGTCAGCATCGCTTCGGCGTCCGTGAGCGCGGCCAAGGTCGCGCTGACCATCGCGGTGCGGCGGGCGGCTGCCCGTCGCCAGTTCGGCCCCCAGGGCGGTGAAGAGCAGCCCATTCTGGACTACCGGGCCATGCAACGCGAACTCATGCCGAGGCTTGCGACCACACTCGGACTGCACTTCGCCGTGCGAGCACTTCAGGACCGGTTCGCCGCCGCCGCCCACGCAGAGGACCCGGCATTGGAAGGCACGGCGGCGGCCCTCAAGGCCTACGCGTCGGACCATTGCGTGGACGTGGTTCAGGCAAGTCGGGAGGCGTGCGGCGGGCAGGGCTACCTGGCCGAGAACCGTTTCGCCGCCCTCAAGGCGGACACGGACGTCTTCACCACCTTCGAGGGGGCCAACCTGGTGCTGTATCAGCTGGTCGCCAAGGGGCTCCTGTCCCGCTACAAGGAGGAGATGGGCGATCTGACCTTCTGGCGTGCCATCAAGGTGCTCGGTGATCGCGCGGAAACGTCGCTCACCGAACTCAACCCGGTGACGAAGCGCCGCACCGATGAGGACCACCTTCGCGACCCGTCGTTCCACCTGTCGGCGATGCGCTATCGGGAGGAGCGTCTGCTGCGGTCCGTTGCGATGCGACTCCGGGCGCGACTTCGCGACGGGATGGAGTCCTTCGAGGCCGTCAACGCCGTTCAGGATCACCTGGTGACGCTGGCTCGCGCCCACGCCGAGCGGCTGACCCTCGAGGCCTTCCAGGATGCCATCGTGAGAGCCCCGAAGCCCGGCATGTCCGAGCTCCTCGCGGATACAGCCGCGCTCTACGCCCTTTCCCGGATCGAGGCCGACGGGGGGTGGTTCCTCGAAGCCGGGTACCTGGAGCCCACGAAGTCGAAAGCCATCCGCGCTCACGTCCTCGGGCTCTGCGCAGAGGTGGCCGAGTGCGCGGAGCACCTCGTCGACGGCTTCGGGATTCCAGAGCCCCTGCTCCCGGCTCTGGTGCGGAGGTAGGCGGGCTGGGAGGCCCCGCCAGGAAAGAGAATCATTTCGTAGCCGCACGCGTCGGTGCAATATTCCGACGGCAAACGGAAGAGCCCATGCCGACGCCGGAAATAAACACTTGTTTTTTCCCGGCCTGTATGGGCATTTTCCAAGTGCTCGCGCCGGAATGGGAGTGGCAGGAGTTGGGATAATTTCCCGATTTTGGCGTGCCTGGACATTCTATGGGCACCGAGTGTGCCCACCCGTGCCGGAGGAACAACTCATGCTTCGTAGGAGCCTGATTGCAGCCGCAGCCCTACTGGCTGTCGGATCGCCGCTTACCGCGCAGACTGCGAGGGGTGATTCGGAGCAGCACACGTGGACCGCTGATCGCCCGGACGCCAACGGTCTTCTGGGTGTGTTCGGTGCCCGGACGCTGGCTACCGGTGAGATCCAGCTGACGTACAATTACTCCCAGGAGAACTACCGGGGAGTGTACTTCGGCACCGACTCGCTGGCCCTGGCCACCGTCCTGCAGCTCTACGACAACGCGCCCATCAGTCGATCGGACATCGTGCACCAGGTGCGCGTCGGGTACGGGCTCAATGATCGGGTGACGCTCGTGGCACGAGCGGGTTGGGCGGTCCTGGAGCGGGAGACCACGACGGCGAACAGTCTCATCCGCGTAGGCGTGAACGAACCCACCGATGTCGAGGTCGGCGCCCTGGTCGATGTCTACGCCGTCGGGCCCTATCGGATGCTCGCTCAGTTGGGAGCGGTCATCCCGACGTTCCTGGGCAACACCACATACGGCGCCGTAACGCCCACGACGACAGGTCCCCTGCCTCACGACATGCGTACGAGCGGGGGGTCCTTCGGCTTCGTCGGCGGTCTCGCCGGCAGTGTCCAGAACGAGGTCGGCTCCCTCGGGGCCCAGTTCCGCTTCCGCGTGAACATCACCGAGAACGGGGCGGGCAGCATGGGCTACATCCCGGGTGACCAGTACGAGGCCAACGGGTGGGCCGGCTACAACATCAGCGACAACGTCTCCATTCTCGCCGGTGTGCGTTGGCAGAACTGGGACAACGTCGACGGGATGGACGATCGCCTGGATGCGGGCCAGGATCCCCACAACGTCGGTGGCATGCTCGCCGGGCAGCGGGTCATCCTGCCGGTAGGTGTGAACCTGCTCATGCCGGAAGGCAGTCTGCTGGGTGGACACACCCTCTCCTTCGAGGCCATGTACTCCACGCACCACGACTACGAAGGTCCCCAACTAGGCATGGACTGGGGTGTGAACGTCGGCTACGTGCTGCCGGTGGGCTGACCCGACGGTTCTCCCCCAGCCGCCCAGGACGTACGGGCGCCGACGCAGCCGCACAGCAGTTGAGGCAGACACACGAAGGGCCCGGAGCGCGAGCCGCGCTCCGGGCCCTTTCCCGTGGGCTTCGGGTCGTCCTTCTACCGCAGGACGGCAATAAGGTGATAACGCTTCTTGCCCTTCCGCAGAAGGATGAACCGACCCTCGATGGCAGCGTCCATCGTGATCGTCGCTTCGACATCCTCCACCCGGTGTCCGTTCACGTAGATACCACCACCCTGGATGGAGCGCCGGGCATCACCTTTCGAGGAAGCCAACTCGGTTTCGGCGAGGAGATCCACGAGGGCGCTGCCCTCACCCTCCAACCGCGAGGCCGGTAGCTCGGACGACGGCACGTCGGCGAAGACGTCTTCGATCTCGTCGGCGGCGAGGCCGTCGATGTCGCCACCGAAGAGCGCGGCCGTCGCTCTCTGGGCCGCGGCGAGGCCTTCGGAGCCGTGGAGGCGCATCGTGACCTCCTCGGCCAGCGCAAGCTGGGCAGCCCGTCGATGGGGCTCGGCTTCGACGGCCGCAGCCAACTCCTCGATCTCGCTACGTGACTTCAGCGTGAAGAACTTCAGGTACCGGACGACATCAGCGTCCTCGACGTTGATCCAATACTGGTAGAAGCGGAACGGAGAGGTCAGGCCAGCATCGAGCCACACGTTGCCGGCCTCCGACTTCCCGAATTTCGTTCCGGAGGCGTTGGTCACCAGCGGGAAGACCACGCCGTAAGCTTTTTCACCCTCGACCCGTCGCACGAGGTCGATCCCCGCCGTGATGTTACCCCATTGGTCGCCCCCGCCCATCTGGACGGTGCATCCCTCCCGCCGATACAGCTCCACGAAGTCGTACGACTGGAGGAGGGCGTACGAGAACTCCGTGTACGAGATCCCCGTCTCCTGGTCCTCGAGTCTGCGACGAACCGACTCCTTGGCCATGAGCTGGTTGACCGAGAAGTGCTTGCCGTAGTCCCGGAGAAAGTCCACGAGGGCGAGTCCGCCGAGCCAGTCATGGTTGTTGCGGACCCGGGCGGGATTGGTCTTCACCCCGAAGTCCAGGAAGTGCTCGAGCTGGGCGCGGATCCCCTCGGCGTTCTCCGCGGCCTTCTCCTTGGTCAACAGTTGTCGCTCGGCGGTCTTCCCCGAAGGGTCTCCGATGAGCCCTGTACCACCACCGACCAGCGCGATGGGCGTGTGGCCGGCGCGCTGCGCGTGGACCAGCCCCATGATGGGCACCAGGTTACCCAGGTGCAGACTCGCAGCAGTCGGATCGAAGCCGATGTAGATCGTGCGCGGATTCTCGGCCAGGTGGTCCTCCGCCCCTTCCGTGGCATTCTGCAGAAGGTCGCGCCAGCGCAGCTCTTCGATGAATGTGCTCATGGTCGGAAGGCTACCAGACCCGACCAACCGGTCAAGGTCGGGGCTACCACCCCTCCCGCTCCCGAAGCCGCGTGACGTGGGCCTCGTGATGGGGCCCGTGCCATCCGTAGATCTCCAGGAGCGTGTCGACGTCGAGTTCGCCGAGCTCCGGATGGACGAAGGCGCGACGGAAGTCGTCGCCGTCGAGTCCCCGGAGGAAGGCGACCCACCGGCCATGCAGGTGCTCGAGCATGGCGAGCGAGCCCTCGACGGGGGCCGACTTCGCGTCGGGAAGCTCCGCCCAGAGCTTCTCCTCGTACGTGCAGATCGTCGGACGATCCTCGGTCACGGCCAACTTGAAGCGTACGTACGCGTTGAGATGTGAATCGACGACGTGATGGACGACCTGCCTGGCCGTCCACCCGCCCTCCCGATACGGCGTATCGAGTTGGGCATCGCTCAGGCCGGCGACCGCTGCGCGCATCCGGGTCGGGTGCTCGGCGATGGTGTCGATGTGAGCCGATCGTTCGTCGGGACGCAGCGGACGGCCGAGGCTTGCGAAGGGCCCGGTGGGATAGCGGAGGTCGTCGGAGCTCATGGTTGCGCTCGGGTTGGGGTTGTCGAGGGACGCCGACCGAGCGAGGATCGGCGGATGTCCGCCTATGATCGCTTCTACGATGTCGTTCGTCGAATCCCGCGGGGCCGAGTCACCACGTACGGGACGGTAGCCACGCTGGCGGATCGTCACGGTCACGCCCGGCAAGTCGGCTACGCCATGGCCGCACTCCCCGACGGCACCGACGTTCCCTGGCATCGGGTCATCAACGCCCGGGGTGAGATCAGCGCTCGCGGAGGTGGGTCTCCAGGCGGACTCATTCAGCGTCGGCTCCTCGAAGACGAAGGCGTCGTCTTCGATGTTCGGGGACGAGTGCCACTCGAGACGTTCGGTTGGCCAGAGATCGACGCGGAAGGACGAGGATTTAGCTAAGCTGCCCCTTAAGTATTGTCTGGCACATGGCCGGCCTTTAGCTACAGCATATGCTTAAATGTTTTTTCGCGAACAAGACGCTTAAGCGTCGGCGAGGACGCTTTCGAGGGACATCTTAGAAGAATATGCTTAAGTATATTTGAACAGTTAGTCTTGTGCAGTAACCGCTGAATGCGCCATAGTGCGTCACATGGCACTACGAGAAGAACTTCACCTCACCGGGTCCCTGGGGCTGGACTTCGTGAATACCGTCGTCCCCCTCCGCACCGGACCCGTGGATCTCCTCCATCATCCCGACGCCTTCCTATGGTGGATGGGAGAAGCCGTGTCCCCTTCCCTCCAGGCCCTCGCGCCCGGGGATCCCCCCGGACGGCGACTCCTCACTCGAGAAGCCCGGCACCTCAGGGACGCGCTCATCGCGCTCTTCCGCACGGTAGCCAACGACTCGGAGTCCCTGCCTCCGGCTGCGGCCGCGACGTTGGACCGTGCTCTGCAGGCATCCGTCGGCCGATACACCCGCGCCGGCGCAACCGTCGAACGCCACTTCGACGTCGGCCACCCGCTGGCCGTCCTCACCCCTATCGCCCTCTCTGCGGTCGACTTCACGGCATCGGCCCGCCCCGACCGGCTTCGCCCCTGTGCGGCCGAGGGCTGCCAGCGCTGGTTCCTCGATACCAGCAAGAGCGGCCGCCGCCGCTGGTGCTCCATGGAGCGCTGCGGCAATCGGGCGAAGGCCGAGCGGTACAGGCAGCGCCACGCCGCAACCGAGTGAAGGCCGGGGGCGCCGGCGCCCACAACCGCGTCGACGGCCGTGCTTGCCGCCCGTTGCCGGAGGCCGGCATCTTCACGCCCTCCCGCGAGCCGTCCAGGCTCTCTCGTACCCGCCCGACCCCGACTTCGCCCATGAAGACCCGCGCACCCCTTCCCCTCCTCCGGCGACTCGCGACCGCCTTCGCCATCATCGCCGTGCTTTCGAGCCCGGTGACGGCCCAGCAGGTGGACCCACGCATCGAGGCCCTCCTGGAGGAGGTGTCTGCGGAGCGTCTATACGCGTACCTGGAGACCCTCACCGGGTTCGAGACCCGCCATTCCCTCTCGTTCTCCGATCGGAGCGACTTCGGCGTCCTTCCGGCACGGCAATACATCGTGGAGACCATGCGCGGCTTCAGCGACCGCCTCGAGGTGAGCCTCGACTGCTACCGGGTGGAAGCCCAGGGCCGAATCACCGAGGAGGCCGAGCTGTGCAACGTCGTGGCGGTCCTCCCGGGTCGTAGCGAACGCCGGATCTACGTGAGTGGACACTACGACACGGTCGCGCGGATTCCCGGCCAGGGCTTCGATTGGTCCATCCACGACAATCCGGCCCCGGGGGCCAACGACGACGGCAGCGGAACGGTCCTGACCATGGAAGCCGCTCGGGTGCTCTCGCAGAGCGGTCTCGACTTCGACGCGACGTTGGTCTTCGTCGGCTTCGTCGCTGAGGAGGAAGGGCTCGTCGGCGCAAGCCTCCACGCCAGCCGCGCCGAGCGCGAGGGCTGGACCGTCGACGCCGTCTTCAACAACGACATCATCGGCAACTCGCTCGGCGGCAACGGCATCATGGACAGCCGCACCCTGCGCGTGTTCTCGGAGGGGCCGATGGACTCGCCGTCACGACAGCTCGCCCGCTTCATCCGGCGGTATGGCGGAGTATACCTGCCAGGGCACGAGGTCCGGTTCATCGCCCGGGAAGACCGGTTCGGGCGCGGTGGTGACCACACGGCGTTCAACCGGCGAGGGTTCGCCGGCGTTCGCTTCAGCGAGTCCAGGGAGAACTACGCACGGCAGCACATGCCCGCCGACACCCTCGGGGGGGTGGACTTCGACTACCTCGCCCAGAACACCCGGGTGAACGTGGCCGGCGTCGCTACGATGGCACTGGCTCCGCCCGCTCCCGACGTGTCGGGCGGTGGAGGGCCGATGCTCGGGCGCGGAGAGTCGGGGTATGCAGCCGCCATGCGCTGGCAGCGCTCACCCGGGGCCGTCGGATACCGGATCGTCTGGCGAACGGCGTGGACGCCGGACTGGGAGCACGAGATCTACGTCGGTGACGTCACGGAGTACACGATGCCGGACATCTCCATCGACGACTACATCTTCGGGGTAGCGGCCGTGGGACCTGCCGGCCACGAGAGCATGGTGACGGCCTACGTTCGGCCACCCCGGGCCAGGAGCGACATCCGGGAGGTAGGTCGCTGAGGGGAGCGAGGTAACTTTGGTTGACACGATGTAAAAAATCATTAACATCTGGGATCCATCACCCTTCTTCCCCGGGATCCTACCATGGCGTACCGCGAGAAGACGGCTTGGCTTGCTCTTGTCGGCCTGGCCGTCGCCTTCGGCCCCTACTTCCTTCTCGTCGCAATCGACCCACCCACGGCGGCGCTACCGGACCTGCACGCCATGATGCGATTCGGGATCGCCGCCGCGGGATTCGCCCTCGTCCTCGGCACCGGCCATCTGGCACTGCGCTTCTCGGCGCCGGACGATGCCCGCGGTCGACCGGACGAACGAGACCACGCGATTTCCCGCCGGGCTCTGGGTATCGCCTATCCGCTCCTCATCGTGGGGATGATCGTCGTGGGGTGCGTCATGCCGTTCAGCACCAGCGGGTGGGAACTGGTCAATACTGCGGTCTTCGTCGTCGTCCTCGCGGAGATGACCCACTACGGCGTCGCCGTCTGGTGCTATCGCCGCGGATGGCATGACTGAGCGCCGGATCTCCAACCGGGTGCGCACCCTGCGGTTCCTGAACGGCGAAATGACTCAAACGGAGCTCGGCAGCCGCATCGGGGTCACTCGCCAGACCATCGCCGCCATCGAAGCCGGCAAGTACTCGCCGTCCCTCGAGGCCGCCTTCAGGATCGCGGATGTCTTCGGAGTCCCTCTGGATGAGGTGTTTCAGTGGGAGGCGCCGGACGACTGACCGCCGCGGTGTTCCACGCTGGCCTCAGCGGCGCAGCTCACGCAGCCGGACCTCGAAGGCCTCCACAAGGGCGTCGTCGCCTGCTGCACGGGCCAGGACCAGGCCCTGCTCCGCCGCCGCCCTGGCCGCCGTCGCGTCGCCCAGCCCGGCGTAAGCGGCCGACAGCACCTCGTACGCCAGATGATCCGAGCCACCCGACATCAACTCCGCCTGCCGTGCGATGAGGAGTGACGACGACCAGTCTCCGCGCAGACCGAAGATCCGGGCCAGGCCGACGAGAGAAGGCACATGGTCCGCGCGGTACTGCAGGGCCTCCTGGAATCGGCGGGTCGCTGCTTCCAGATCGCCCTCCGCCAGGGCGGCCGCACCCGCCGCGTGCTCGACGTGCGCCAGGTAGGCCATGTCCTCGGACTCGTGCTGCCACGCCTGTGCCTGGAGGAGCACCTCCCGATCCGAGCCGTTTCGGGGCAGTACCTGGAGGATGAGGTCGGCCATCTCGTCGTCGGAGTTGGATCCGTACACCACCCGCCTCGGGGGATCAGAGGGATTCCGCGGGTTCGCCGCCGAATTGTCGTAGGTGAAGCGTTTTACGATCTGCGTGCCCGCCGGGAGGAAGACGGGGCGCGCGAAGCGGTAGTCGTCCTGCCAATCGAAGTCCCAGTCGGGGATGTGGATGAGGGATCGTTCCCGGCCGTCGGGGAGGACCGCAAACGCCTGGAGGTCCTTCCCGAGGAAGTGGGCGTGGGGGTAGACGCTCAACAGCTCGACATCCACGGGGAGCGTAAATGAGTTGGACACGGCGTACTGGGGCTCGCCCGGTGGGATGTCGATGACGAGGGAGCTGATGACGAGCACCGCAGGACGGCGTGCCGCCGGTTCGTCTGCGAAGTGGAAGGCCACCTCGGCCGCGACCTCCTCGGCTTCACCGGTGGTCCGGAGGTGGAGTTGAACCACCAGGTCGGTGCCCGGCTCCAGGGGCCACGCCATCCCCTCCAGGGGCTCCAACCTGGTCTTGCCGGGCGTCCACCCGATGAAATGGCCCGGAGGGTTGGTGGCGTTGCTGAGGAGGTCCATCCCGTCGAAGCCGGGCTCCGGATCATCGGCGGCAAGCTCGGCCGACGAGGACGTCGTGTCGATCATCATCCGTGCGTGGTGCACCGCCGTGCGACTCCCGGGCCGGAGCTCGACGTACTCCACCCACCGGCGCCCCGAAACCGGGATCGACACGACGAGGTTTCGATATCGGTCTGCACCCTCGGCAGGAAGCTTGATGGTGGGCAGCGAGACCACCAGATCCGGATCGCCCGGGTCCCAGCCGTGCCCGTCGGCGGACAGCTTCAGCCCCAGGGTGTCTCCGGCGGGCGCCCCGCCATCCACCCAGGCACGAATTCGCCGGATCTCGCCTTCTTCGAGACGCCGCTCGCCGGCGAACGTTCCCGGCTCCCCAGCCGGCAGCCACGGTGGCATGGCTCCGGCGCTCGTGGCGCGCACGATCCGGTCGGCCTTGTCGCGTACTTCGTCGTAGCTGGTCAGGCTGAAGGGTGCCGAGCCCTCCACATTGTGACAAACCACACATTCCCGCTCGAGGATGGGAGCGATGTCCTGAGCGAAGTCCACGTCCAGTCCTGGTCCGTCCTCGTCGCCGGCCGTGTCCCTCCCGAACCCGAGCCCACCTGGACCGAACCCCGGTACGACGACGGCGAGGGCAGTGACGGCGACGCCCACGGCACCCGCCGCGACTTTCGTCCTCGTCCTTACCTCGTCCCGCATGTTCGATCCTCTCCAGAAGCCTGGAAGGCGCACGGGACCACCCGTTCAGCGGGCCCGTCATCTACAACACTATCGCGCCGTAGGGTATCTTTACCGTACCACATGCCGAAAGCGTCGAGCGGGTAGTACACGCCGGATTTCCGGCCGTTCGGCACATTCGGGCCCCCCCGCTCGTTGTGGTGTGGAAGAGTCCGCATGTTTCATCGGCACGTTTATCGGAGTTTTCGTCAAATGCAGAGGATGCTTCTGTCGATCGCTCTGATCCTCGCGACGGCGGGATGTCACACGTTCCAGCCCGCCTCGGTGGACACCGTCGCTCCTGGCGAGCGGATACGGGTCAGGGTGACCGGCGCATTCTCCGATTCCCTCGCGACGATCCTGCAACGCGATGACGCCCGCACGTTCGAAGCGACGGTCGTCTCGGACACGGGTGCGTCGATGTTCCTCGACGTCCCCGTGCAGCAGGAGTTGAGAGGGATGAGGTTCGAGACGCTGAACCAGCGCGTGGAGGTCCCGACCTCCGCTTTCGTCGACCTCGAGACCAAGCGGTTGGACAAGGGCCGTAGCCTCCTCGCCGGCGGCGTGCTGGCCGCGGCCATCGGCACCTTCGTGGTCATCCAGCTCAACAAGGAATCGGGAGGGAGCAACCTCCCGGGCAATCCCGGGGGCCCGGTGGACGCCATCGTCTCGTGGAATCCGTGGTCGGCGCTCTCCTGGGTTCTGGCCCGATGAAGTCCGGCCTCCGGAGTACCGCCTGTAGTATTTGCCGGGCCTTCCCGTATATGGGAATGAGGCCTAGACTAGGGCAGCACAGGATCGTCCGGCATGTGGGTGGTGATGGGACGGCGGCAGGGGCCGCCGACACGGGAATGGGAGAATTCATGCATGGGATGGAGCATATCGGATGCTGAAGTCAAACCGACTTCGCTGGGCATCTTTCCTGGTGGCCGCCGCCGTCATCGCGGCCTGTTCGGACGCGGAGTTGACCTTTGGTGGCCCTCTGGATCTGGCCATCACGTCCAACGCGCCCGTCTCGGTGAGTGACAGCCTGGTCGTCAACTACGACGTCACCGGCCGCAGCCTCCTGGGCATTGCCATCATGTGGGGCGACTCAGCGGTGGACTCGGTCTTTTTCGCCGGTGCGCAGACGGCCATGGGCCGGGTTGCCCACCTCTATCCGGCCGTGGGCGACTACACCGTGACGGCCATCGTGACGGATGGCGTCGAGGGACAGGTAACGAGAGATCTCTCGGTCACGATTTCGCCTTGATACGTATGGACTTCCACTGCTTGCAAGGAGGACGCCGAGCCTAGAACTTCACTGGTGAAGCGGAGGCTTCGCCTCACTTCCGTCCGCCGCGCCGGCATCGTCCCAAGATGCGGCCGGTGGTCGTAACTCAGCTCAACGAGAGGAATAGGGGAATGAACAGTTTCGCTACAGCATTGGGCAGGATCGCCGCGGTCGCCGCGGTCTCCTTCGCCCTGTTGGCGGCCCCCGTCGCAGCCCAGAACGGTACAGTCACGGGCTCGGTGACGGACGCCACATCGAATGCGGGCTTGCAGTCCGTACAGGTCTATCTGGTGGGCACGGGACTGGGGACCCTGACGAACGCGTCGGGCCGCTTCCTCATTCTCAATGTGCCGGCTGGCAGCTACACCATCCGCGCCGAGCGTCTCGGCTACGGCACCCAGGAGATGCAGATCCAGGTGTCCGCCGGCGGTACGGTTCAGCAGAACTTCGGGCTGAACAGTGAAGCCCTGGGCCTGGACGAGATCGTCGTCACGGGTACTGCGGGCGCCGCACGGCGCCGTGAGATCGGCAACACCATCGGGCAGGTCGACGTCGCCAACGTCGTCGAGCCGCCCCAGAGCGTGGACGATCTGCTCCAGGGCCGCGTTTCCGGCATGACGGTCACGCCTACCTCCGGCAACGCCGGTGGTGGCGCCAAGATCCGTCTCCGCGGCAACGTCTCCGTCGCCCAGAGCAACCAGCCCATCATCTACGTCGACGGTGTGCGTATCCGTTCGGACGCGTTCCACAAGAACGTGCCCCCGACGGGTTACCCGGGCCGGAGCGGCAACGACGTCGCCAGCCCGCTGAACAACATCAACCCCGCCGACATCGAGCGCATCGAGGTCATCAAGGGCGCCGCAGCCACGACGCTGTACGGCACCGAGGCGGCGGCTGGCGTGATCCAGATCTTCACGAAGCGGGGCCATCGCGGCGCCGCCCAGTGGACGGCTTCCATCGAGCAGGGCTTCCAGAACATGCGGCCCTTCGGTGTGGATCCGGAGCTGCGTCCGTCCTTCGAGGACGCTCAGTCCTCCGCTGGCGGTACGTCGGACTTCATGTTCATCAACCCCTGGCTGAAGAACGCCTGGCAGCAGCGCTACTCGCTGTCCGTCGGTGGTGGTGGTGAAGACCTCCAGTACTTCGTGTCCGGCTCATGGGAGGACGACGAGGGCGTGCTGCCCAACGACCTCCAAAAGACCGGCTCGATCCGGGGTAACTTCACTTTCTCGCCCGCCGAGAACCTCCAGATCCAGTGGAACACGTCGTTCACCAACGACGAGTTCTTCAACACCGCTGCCGGAAACAACGCCCACGGACTGACGCTCAACGTCTACCGCCGTGAGGCCAACTACTTCGGTAACGAAGACAAGGAGAACCTCGACCTCCTCCTCAACCAGGAGATCGTGACGCAGATCGACCACCTCATCACGGGTGGTACGGCCACCTACACGCCGTTCTCCAACTTCACCAACCGCCTCAGCGTCGGGTACGACCTGGCGAACCAGGAGAACCGGAACCTCCGGCCCTTCGGCTTCGTCCGGGCGCCGGACGGCATCCTCGCGGACGGCCGCTCCGAGTTCGAGACGGTCACGGTCGACTACGTCGGTACCTACAGCTTCAGCCTGACCGACAACATCAACTCTTCGCTGTCCTTCGGTGGTCAGAGCGTGACCAGCGAGATCCTGCAGACGGTGGCCTACGGTGAGGACTTCCCGGGCCCCGGTGCACCGACGGTGACCACCGCCGGTACGACGCTCGGCTTCGAGACCCGTGAGCGGGTCGTCAACGCCGGCTTCTTCGTGCAGGACGTATTCGACATCAGCGACAAGTACTTCCTCACCGCCGGCTTCCGGGTCGACGGGAACTCCGCCTTCGGTCAGGACTTCGGTCTGCAGTTCTATCCGAAGCTCAGCGCCTCCTGGGTCGTCTCGGACGAGGACTTCTGGAGCGGGGCCAGTCAGCTGAAGCTCCGCGCCGCTTGGGGTCAGTCCGGCCGTGCTCCTGGCGCCTTCGACGCCGTTCAGACGTACGACGGTGTGGGCTGGGGCGGTGCGCCGGCCTTCTACCCGCGCGTTCTCGGCAACGCCCTCCTGGGCCCCGAGCGGACGGCCGAGTGGGAGTTCGGATTCGACGGAAGCTTCCTCGCTGACCGTCTGTCGCTGGAAGCGACGTACTACAACCAGAAGACCACGGACGCGCTGTTCAACGTCCGTCAGACGCCCTCCTCGGGCTTCATCGACATCAACGGCGGCAACTCGCAGCTCGAGAACGTCGGTGAGATCAAGAACTCGGGCATCGAGATCACCGTGAACGGCGCCGTCCTCCAGGGCGACGACTGGGCGTGGGACCTGGGTGCCTCCGTCTCGACGAACTCCTCCGAGGTGGGTCTCCCCGCCGAGGTGCCCGAGTTCTCCGTGGGCGGCAACGGCTGGATCATCGACGGCGAATCCGTTCCGGTGATCCGCGGCGAAAAGGTCATGAACCCCGACGCCCTCGCCGATCCCATCATCGAGGACGACCAGATCTACGGGCCGAACCTCCCGACAAGGATCGTTGGGCTCTTCACCACGTTGTCGCTGCCCAGGGGCCTGCGCCTCTCGGCGCGTGGCGAGTACCAGGGTGGTCACTACGTGACGGCCGCCGTCGCCAACAGCGCGGTCAGCCGCTCGGTCATCTGGGCCGGTTGCTATGAGGCCTACGCCATCGCTGGCGCAGCGCCCATCACGCCGGCCGCGCCCAACTACAGCCAGCTCACGGCACTGCAGCGCGCGCGCTGCGACGCCAGCAGCACGGACAGCAACTTCTGGGCCGAGAAAGCGGATTTCTTCAAGATCCGTCAGTTGGCCCTCCAGGCTCCGATTCCCGAGTCCTGGATCCCGGGCGCCACGGGCGCTTCGGTGACGGTGTCCGGAAGCAACATCTGGCGCTGGACGAACGACGAGTGGACCCACTTCGATCCTGAGATGGGCACCAACAGCGACAACAACCCGATCAGCCGCGATGGCGTGCAGAATGGTGACTTCCTGGTCACGTCGATCAGCGAGCACATTCCTGCGCCTGCGACTTGGACGCTGGCCTTCCGGGTCGTCTTCTAGGAGCCGATAGAATGAAACAACGAATTACCCAACTCATGACGCTCGGCCTGGTGGTCGGGATGGCGGCGTGCGACACCGACGTCGTCAACCCGGGCCCCATCAGCGCCGACTTCTTGAACGATCCGGCGGCCCAGGCAGCGATTGCCAACGGCGCGGGCCGTGCGGCCGCCGACGCCCTCAACTGGATCGCCTACACGACGGCCGCAGTGGCCCGTGAAGTGCATCCGTCCGGTTCGACCGGAAGCTTCGGCATCACGCCAAAGCAGCAGGAGGGCATGCTGGAGTTCGACGAGATCGGTACACACTGGTCGAACGCTCACCGGGCGCGCTTCCTGGCCGCAGACGGAATCGAGCGGATTCTCGCTCTGGATCCGGGCGACCAGGATCAGGACAACCTGGCGCAGCTCTACCTCTGGGCAGGCTACAACAGCCGTCTCATGGGTGAGGCCTTCTGCAATGCCGTCATCGACGGTGGTGCAGCCCAGGACAGCGACGTCCACCTGCAGGAAGCGCTCACCTACTTCGAGCAGGCCGAGGCCCTCGGCTCCGGCGACGTGGTAACGGCCGCGATCGCGGCACAGGCGTCGATCCACGCCTTCCTCGGCGATTGGACCGAGGCTGTGAATCTGGCGGGAAGCATTCCCGCGGACTTCAGCTACGCGATGCCGTACTACGACCTCGGGGACGACACCCAGGCGAACCGGATCTACGTGGCCGGTAAGGCTCTGCCTTACAAGGCTCACTCCCAGATCTTCACCTGGATCGAGCAGTACAACCCCGAGACCGGGGGCGTGGCGGACACCGATCCGCGCGTCTCGTGGATGGTCAGCGGTGAGAACGGCGACGCGGCGTCTTCCTGCTGCGGCGTCATCGCCTGGAACCCCCAGACGAAGTACACCGACGACAACGCGCCCATCGAGCTCTCGTCGTACGAGGAGATGCAGCTGATCCTCGCCGAGAACGAGATCGTCAACAACAGTGACTATGACGCCGGCATGGCGATCGTGAACAGCCTGCGCACCGCCGCAGGTGTGCCTGTCGAGACGTCTGCCGCCAACGGCGACGACACGGGGTTCACCGAAGACGAGGCGTTGGGCTACTTCCTGCGTGAGCACGCCATCGAGCAGTGGCTCGAAGGCCGTCGCCTGCCGGCGCTTCGCCGGTGGAACGACGCGGGAGTCGACCTCGAGTCGCTCCTGCAGCCCCTCGAGCAGGTCGGCGACGGTGACACGTCGACGGGTTCGCACCTTTCGACCCGTGACTTCTGCATCCCGATCTCCGAAGCCGAGATCGACACCAACCCCAACATCAGCGGCTGATCGCTGACGAAGGGTCGTAGCACCCCTGCCGGGGTCGGCGCATTGCGCCGGCCCCGGCTTTGCTTTTGGGGTGCGTCTTCCCTTTCGGGCCGTCGGTCGATGACGCCGGACGTGCCCGTCGCGTCGGTCCCGGCGCCGTTACATGGCGACTACGTCGAGCGCGGTACGGCCTGCCGGGCGGTGTTTGGACAGAATGGGTGGCGACCTCACCCGTGCCCGGAGTCCCTCGTGCCGTTCTCTCTTCGCTTCCTCGCCGCGCCCGTCGCCCCCGTCGCCCCCGTTGCCATCCACCCTTTCGTCGCCTCCATCACCGTCGTCGGCCTCACCACCCTCATGGTCATCGTTGGACTCGCCGCACCGCCCCTGTTGGCGGCTCAGGCGGGGGCTCCTCCTCGCCCGTCGGTGACCACGAAGCTGCCGGGCTGGTCCATTCCGCCGGGCAGTGTCTTGAGGTTGCGCCCTCGTTACGGTGCCGAAGTGAAGGCCCGGGCGGTCGGGCAGTTCGGAGACACCCTGGTCGTTCAGCCCATGCTGCGAGCACGGGACCCCATCGCGTTCACGCCGGGAGACATCGAGTCGGCCTGGATCCGGGACGGAAGCTACGCCGAGCGCGGTATCCTCGTCGGTGGACTGACGGGCTTTCTCGTGAAGACGGCATGGGCATGGAGCCAATGTGGCGGGCCCTGCGCGCCGAGCTCCTTGGAGACCGGGTGGACCCTCGCGCTCACCGGCGGTGGAGCTCTCGTCGGACTCGTGGTCGGCGGATCGATCCCGCGATGGCGTCCCATCGAATAGATTGCCCGGCGCTTCACCCCTATCTTCTAACTTCGACCTGAGGCATCGACTTCCCGTCGTTGACGTTCACCCGAGCCGTCGGGCTCGACACCGGACCCAGATGCTCATGACCGACACGAAACGACTTCACACATCGCTGGTGGTCATGGTCATCGGAGCCTTCGCCCCGATGACCCTCGCCGCGCAGGACGACGCGTCCGCCGCAGCGGGCAAGAGTCCCGCCCTGACCCACGTTCACCATGTCTCGGTGACCTTCCGAGGCACCCCGGACAACCAGGGCCTCCTCGCCACCGCTGTGGCGGAAACCGGGGTCGCTTCGCAGCACGCCGCCCTGGCCATGCGAACACCCGAGGACCTCGCTGCCTTGAAGCGCCATGCAGGCCACGTCCTGCACGCCCTCGACCCGTCGGAGGTGGAGAATGGACCGGGCCTGGGATACGGCGCGATCCGGGCCGCGGAGCGGACCGCTCACTACATCTCGTTGGCGGCTCGCTCGGAGGGCGCCGTGCCCGCCATCGAGACCCACGCCGAGCACGTCGAGGCTTCGGCCCGCAACGCCGCGACCAATGGAACGGCCGCCGTCGAGCTCCTCCAGGAGATCCTCGAGGCCGAGGAAGCCGGTGCTGCCGCCGAACTCATGGGCGAAGTCGTGGACCTCGTGACGGCCATGGGCGATGGGATCGACGCCGACGGTGATGGACGCATTGGCTGGCAGGAGGGCGAGGGCGGGCTGGCACAGGCCTCGACTCATCTCGGTCTGCTGCGTCGGGCCGCCGGGCTGGAGGGCGCGTGAGGCTTCGGCTGCTTCCAGCGGTGGCGGCCTTGGCCGGCGCCGCCCTGCCGCTGCAAGCCCAGGTCGTAGACTCGATCCCTGGCCGTGCTGACGGCGACAGCCTCATGGCCACCATGGAGGCGGCCGCTGACACGCTCGAGCAGTCCTACGCCGGCCGGCTCCCGCCCACGGCCGCCAATGCGCTGGCCTACATCCTCTCAGCAGCGCCGGACACGCCCGGCGGCATGGGTCTGCTGGAGACGGGCCGCGCCGAAGCGGAGATCGCCCTACAGCATGCTGCCTTCGCCGGGCGCGACTCCACGGACCTGGGCAGCATGCAGCGGCACATGGCCCACGTGATCCACGCCGTCGATCCCGGTCAGGGCAGTCAGGGGCCGGGCATGGGCTACGGCGTGAAGCAGGCGGCCCGGCAGATCCTCGCTCAGATAGAAGGCGCCCGGAACGTCGAAGGTGTCCCGGGCGTGCTCGACTTCCACGCCCCCCGCGTGGCGATGGCGGCCCGGGGCACGATGGCCCGGGTCGACGAGGTTGTGGCGCTGGCCCGCCAGGTTCAGTCAGCCGGATCGGCCTCCACCGGGAATCGAATGGTCAGACGGCTCGCCGACGCCGTCCGTGCCATGGCGTACGGTTTCGATCGGGACGGTGACCGACGTATCGGCCACACGGAGGACGAAATGGGCCTGGCCCAGGTCGGGCACCATCTGGCGTTGGTGGAGCGGCTGACGAACTGACGCGGGTCGGCGCGAGCGTCAGCCGCGCTGGTCGCTGGATCTTCCCCCGGAGCCCCCACACCGGCCCGGAAGCTCCAGGGTGAACGCTTCTCTCAGCAGGACTGGCAGTTGTTGTTGTTCTTCGAGCCCAGGCTCTCGAGGAGTGCGATGGTCTCGGGGAACGGGCTGATCCGCTGAACGGGACCGTTGGCCATGTCGGCCGTGGTCTGACCCGAGCGGGCCACCACGGTAGCGTCGGCGCCCTTCTCCACCAGGTAGTGGATCATCTCGTTGTCGCCTCGGCTGGCAGCCCAATGCAGAGGTGCGAAGCCGTTGGCGTCACGAGCGTTCACGTCGGCTCCCAACTCCTCGACGAGGTACTTCACCGCCGGCAGCCATGCCTCGGGAGCGTGTCGGTGCGACACGCCGGCGAAGCCGGTGCCGTAGGCGTGACCCGTCGCCGCGTGGATGGGATAGACGTCGGGCCCACCCACCGGAACGGGGGGAAGGCCCGACGGGTCGCCGCGGTCCGCCGCGCCACCGCCGCCGAACCGGCGCGCCGGCGCCTTCATCGTCGGCACGTTGGGGTCGGCGCCGTAGGCCACCAGCATCCTCATGGCGGGCAGATCCAGCGCATACGCCGCACGCCAGAAAGGCGTGGCGCCGCGGGTGTCGACATCGAGCTGGCTGAACGTGTACTCCATGAACCACAGGTGCTTGTCCAGCCGAACGTTGGGATCGGCGCCGGCTTCGAGCATCGCCTCCATGACGTCCAGGTGGTCCGCCTGTTGCTGCCGGTACGCCTGCTGCTGCGGGTACCTGGCCTTCGGCGCCCAGTAGGTGTTGATCGCCGCGTACAGCGGCGTGAGGCCCGCGTGGCTCGGCACGTTGGGGTCCGCCCCGCGATCGAGGAGATCGAGGGCCAGATCGAAGTGGCCATTGATGACCGCCATGAGCATGGGGCTGGTGAGGTCACCCGCCGTCTGCTGATCGATCTCCGCCCCGCCGTCGAGGAGGGCGAAGGCTGCCTGGGAACGGCCCTCTCGAATGGCGTAGTGGAGCGCCGCGAGCCCGCCCTGCCGGTATACCAGATCGGCGTACGATGTGCTGTACTCGCCGCGCTGATCGGATGACGTGACCGGGATCTCTCCGAGGTCCGGATCCGGCGGATCATCGGGGTCCACCGTCGCTTCCATGCCTCCCGCCGGGTCGATGCGCTCCCGAGCGGCGTTGGCGGCCTTCACCGCCGCCTGCACCTGCGCGGGCGACGGCTGCCATGACGTTCCCGGCGGAATGTCGCCGCGGAACGTCGCCAGAACCTCGTCGCGAACCTGGCCGGCGGCACGGTCTGCGGCGGCCATGGACGGGATGTCGATGACGGTGCTGGTGACGGAGGGATCAGCGCCTGCGCCCATCAAGGTCTCGATGACCGCGACGCGGCCAGCCGCTGCAGCGAACATGAGAGGCGTCTGACCTCGCGCTTCCTCCACGACGTCAGGCTCCACGCCGGCGTCGAGGAGTACCTCCACCGCCTCCACCCGGCCCGAACGGGCGGCGAAGTGGAGGGGTGTCACCCCACCCGTGGACGAACGGGCCATGGGGTCGGCTCCGGCCCCGAGGAGCCGCTGCGCTACGTCCGCGTGCCCACCTTTGGCGGCGAGGTGAAGCGGGGTGTAGTCACCCAGCCGAGTGATCACCCGGACGTGGGCGCCGGCATGCAGAAGCATGTCGGCGAGCTCAGCGTTGCCGTGCTCCGCAGCCCAGTGCAACGCCGTCATCCCGTCGCCCTGAGCGGCGTTCACATCGGCGCCGGATCGGAGCAGAGCTTCCACCTGGGCCAGATCTTCTGCCATCGCCGCGTCGGCCACCGGCGCGTCCGATGGTACCGCCGCCCAAAGGAGCAGCGCGGCGAGTGTGGCGACGAGAGGATGTGTGCGGAGCTTCATGGCCTTCTTCCTCCTCAGAGCCCCTGAGCGGGGAGGGAGGTCGTGGGCATGGACAACGGGAGGTCCCCGGTACTGTCGCCGAAGCTGTCCATGTCGTCGTGCCCGAGACCGTGGAGCAGGCTCAGCATGGCGTTGGCCATGGGCGTGCCATCAGGAGCCTTGAGATGCACGTTGCCCTGGAGGCCCGCCGTCTTGCCGCCCACCACGATGAGGGGGCAGCGGCGATGGTTGTGCAGGTTGGGGTCACCCATGGGTGAGCCGTAGACCACCATGGTCTTGTCCAGGAGGTGAGTGTCGCCCTCCTGGATGCTGGCCAGCTTCTCGAAGAAGTAGGGCAGCATGCTCACGTGGTACTTGTTGATCTTCTGGAAGTCGAGAATGGCCTCTTCCCTGCCCCCGTGGTGGGAAGCCGGGTGGAAGGGCTTGTCCGAACCGCTCTCCGGGAAGACACGGGCAGAGGAGTCGCGACCCATCTTGAAGGAGAAGACACGGGTCGTATCCGACGCGAAGGCCAGGGCCTGCAGGTCGAACATGAGCTGCACATGCTCCTCGAAGGAGTCGGGCACGCCCGCCGGCGCTTCGGGGAGCTCACGGACCTCGCCGGAGGAGTTCTGGGCCTCCACCATCTGAATGCGACGCTCCAACTCCCGCACGTTGCTGAGATAGCGATCCAGTCGCTCCCTGTCGTTGGGTCCGAGCTGACGCTGAAGCTGGGCGACCCGGTCGGTGACCCAATCCAGAATGGAAGCCGACGTCCGGCGACGAAGGGCCCGCTCCTCCGCGGTCCCGCCCGCTCCGAAGAGCTGCTCGAACGCCACCCGTGGATCACGGATTACCGGAAGCGGCTCGGTGGGCGACGACCAGGAGATGGAGTCGGTGTAGACGCAGGTGTAGCCGTACGCGCATCCCCCGGACTGATTGATGTTCTCGATGCAGAGCTGCATGGAGGGGATGGGCGTATCCTGACCGAAGCGCTGGGCATGGAGTTGGTCGAGGGACGTGCCGACGTACACGTCGGAGCCCTCGGTCTGCTTCGGGTGCTGCTGGGTCAGGAAGACCGCGCTGGACCGGAAGTGATCACCGCCGATCTCGGGTGCCTCGAAGGCTTCGGCCATCCGGACATCGGTGTTGCTGACGATGGTCAAATGGTCCCGCCAGGCGTCGAGAGGCTGGAGGGCGCTGGGTGTGAGATCGAAGTTCCGCCCGACCTGGGCCGGCGCCCAGAGGTTCTGCGTGGCGCCCCAGTCGTTGCAACCCGCCGCCCCGTGGACCATCTCGATGGCCACGAGCCGTGGCGTCTCGAGGTCGGCACGGGTGGCGGAGCCGAGTCGGCCAGCCGGCACCATGGCGTCGAGAAAAGGAAGCGCGAGTGAAGCACCCATGCCCTTGATGAAGGTGCGCCGCTCGAGGTGCTTTCCGGTGATGAATTCCATGGTATGTAACCGTCTCTGGGTCGGTGGTCCCGTCTAGTGTGCGCCGGCCGCATCCACGGCCGTCGCCCCTGCGCGCTGCATCTGGAAGGCGTCGCTCTCCACGATTCCGAGGACGAATGACGATATCCGGTATTCGTTCAGCTCCGCCTCACGCACGATGGCGCGGACGGTGGGCTGATCGTAGTACTCCACCCTGCGCCCGAGCGCGTACGCCATGAGGTTCTGGGTGAAGGTACGGACCAGCGGAATGGGCCGCGATAGGAGGGCGGTGTTGAGCTCGACCGGGCTGGTGACGGGCGTGCCGTCGTAGAGCTCGCCCTGGGTGTCCAAAGGCATCCCGTTCTCACGGATCCGGACGCGGCCCGTGACGTCGTATCCATCCAGCGCCAGACCGATGGGATCGATGAAGCGGTGGCACGAATTGCATGTGGGGTTGGCCCGGTGCTGCTCCATGCGTTCCCGCGTGGTGAGGAGGCGACCCTCGGTGGCCTCCTCCGTCTCCTCGAGTGTCGGGACACCTGGCGGAGGCGGTGGTGGCGGGGTGCCCATGAGCACCTCCATCACCCACTTGCCTCGAAGCACCGGCGACGTACGGCCGGCGTGGGACGTGAGGGTCAGTACGCTGGCATGACCGAGGATGCCCCGTCGCCGGGGATCGTCGTACTCCACGCGGCGAAACTCCTCGCCCACCACGTCATCGAGCCCGTAGTGCGCAGCGACCCGCTCGTTCATGAACGAGTAGTCGGCGGTATAGAGGTCGAAGATGCTCGCGTCTTCCTGAACGAGGTTCGCGAAGAACAGCTCCGTTTCGCGACGGAGGTCGTCGGCGAGCCGCTGGTGGTAGTCCGGGAAGAGCAGGCGGTCCGGGTGGACCTTCTCGAGATCGTCGAGGCGAAGCCACTGGGCGGCAAAGCGGGTGGCCAGCGCCTCCGACCGCTCGTCGTCGAGCATGCGCTCCACCTGCTCCCGCAAGCGGTCGTCGTCGGACAGCTCGCCCTCCGCGGCCAACTCCAGAAGCTCTTCGTCCGGCGGCAGTCCCCACAGGAAATACGAGAGGCGCGTCGCCAGGTCGAGGTCGCTGATGCGATAGTTCTCACCGACCTGGACATCGCCCGGCGCTTCCTCCATCCGGAAGATGAAGTCCGGACTGGCAAGCATCGCCTCGATGGCGGTGCGGACGCCGACCTCGAAGCCACCCTCGTCCTTCCCCAGGTCGTAGAAGCGCAGGAGCGCCTCCCGGTCCGCGTCCTCCAACGGGCGGCGGAAGGCCTTGGGGCCGAGTCGATCGATGATCTCGCCGGCGCACGAACGCTCCTCCGCGGGCATCGTCGGCCGGCAGGAGAAGATGAGGCGACGCGTGGGCGTCTCGGAGACGCCTTTGACGGCTGTGGGCCCTGCTACCACCAGGTCCTTGAGATGTGCGTAGGCGGTGATCCCGTACCCGGAAACCCCCACCTGGCGATCCGCGAGCGACCACTCGTGGGGTGACAGGAGGTCGGGTACCGGGCCCTCGGCCTGCTTGAGGAACGCCGCCGTCACCCGGTGCGGCCCTGCCGTGACGAAGATCGGGTCGGTTCGCATGTTCACGCCGTTGGGATCGGCGACGCTCATCCAGCGGTCCATGTCCAGAACTGCCACCCGCTCGCCATCGATGGAGACCTCGATCTTCTCGCCAGGCGTCACGCCGCCGTAGAAGCCACCGGTGGTGGTGTGCTCGAAGGCGAGACGGAACTCGTACTCACCGTCGGCGATGAAGTTGTGGACCACGGAGAGACCGCCACGCGTGCCGTACGGCGCGCCCTCCACCCGCTCCCACTGGGAAGCGTAGCCCGGGTTCGTGTAGGTGGTGGAGCTCGGCGCCGCTTCCGGATCGCCCACCGCGAGACGGCTGATGGTGGCCGCGGCGTTCATGTACGAGTCCAGGAGCGTGGGGGACAGCATCTGCACATCGGCGATGTTGTCGAAGTTGGCGCTCTTCGTATCCAGGGGCAGGAATGCCGCCGGATCGATATCCAGGCCCAGAAGAGCCTTCACGGAGCGCGCGTACTCGGCCTGGTTCAGACGCTGGAATGAGCGACCGCCGGGATTGGGGTTCTTGGCGGCATCCTCGTCGATGCGCGCTTCGAGGGACTCCACGAGCATCTGGAGGGTGTCACCTGCAGGCCTGGAGACGCCCGGCGGCGGCATCATTCCCGCGCGCAACTTCACGATCATCTTCTCGGCCACCACGGGATCGGCGTGGGGCACGGCGGCGTCGAACTCCTCAAGCGACAAGTTGCCCCGAAGGCGACGCTCGTTGTGACAACGGACGCAGTACTCCTCGATGACGGCGTTCTCGTCGTCCGGAGCGAGACCGGGGAAGTCGCCATCCGTCCCGTCGTGCAGAAGCGCGGCGGCGGTCGCCGCGTAAGGGACAGCCGATACTTCGTCCCTCACGTCACCCGTGCCGAAGCCGTCGACCTCGGGAACTCCCCCCGCGAAAGCCAGCAGAGTGCCGAATACGGCCAGGGAGGCGGAAAACGTCTTCATCGCTTGGATCGCGCCCGCGGAGGAGTCATGGATACGGAGAACCGCTGGAGGGGTGACGAAAGGAGGGCGAAGGACCGCTCGCTCGGCGTTCCAGCCCTCCCTCCCATCATGCTATACGACCCCTCAGGGCGGGATTTCGTTGAACATTCGTGCCTCATCGACAGCCTGGCACGCGCCGGTCGGCCAGGCACCGACATCCGTTAGTGGTCGTCGTGGTTGAGCTCGTATTCGCGCTGGGTACGCATGCGCTCCTCGCCCTGTTTCTGGTCCCGCTTCTTCGCCGCCCGCATCGCCATCGCGTGGGTCGAGGAGGAATGGACCGTCGGGAGGGAGAAGATCCGCTCCAGGCTCGAGCTCTCGCAATCCGGGCACTTCGGCTCGTTGCCGCCTCGGATCAGCGCCTCGAACTCGCTTCCACAGTCCTGGCAGGAGTACTCGTAGATAGGTATGATTCCCTCCGGATCGTGGGTGGAACAACTGCCGTGAGCCAATGATACGACATGCTCGGGCGACCTGACACCTTTACCCTCAGAGGTCGATCCCTGATCCGACGGGTGCGCCCTTCGAACGCAGAACAGAGACACCGATGAAGCTCCCGATGCACACTGGCCCACGTTTGGTCCTCTTCGCTCTCCTGGCCCTCGCTGCTCTCGCTCCGGGTGCGGCCCAAGCCCAGGACGCTCCGGCCCCGATGGACCAGGCGAGGCTCACCCAGTTCGCCCAGGCCCATATCGCCATCAATGACGCCCGAGACGAATTCCATGGGCAAGTAGCCCGCGTCCACGACGAGGAAGGTCGCAGGCGCGCGAGAGAAGAGGTCGACGCGCGCATCGAAGAGATCTTGGAAGAGCACGAGATGACGCAGGAGGAGTACGACGAATTCATCCTCCTCATCAGCCTCGACGGTGAGTTGAGGACGGCCTTCGACGCCCTCGTCGTGCAGCTGCAGGAGGACCCGAGCTGACGAAACGGTCGTCCGTCAGCTGGAAGGGAAACAACCTCGCTTGGGGAGCGTAGGCGTCTGCTCGTTCCGGACCTGGACGATGTCTCGTCGTGGCGGGACGAGATCGTGCGTGACCTGACCGTGTTGGACTCGGTGGCACGGTAGCCCTCCAACTTCGGAGTCTGCGCCATGAGGGAATTCCGCTTGAAGAAGCCGGGCTCCGACGAGAGCGAGGGGGAAGACATCCAGTCCGCGGCCGACGCCATCATGCGGAGGTGGGAGGAAGAGGAGGCGAGAAACGCCTATCTCTCCACCGCCGGCATGGGTCCGGCGACGCTGGGGTTCGCCTCCGTCGTGATGCTTTTGGCCTTGACGCTGGCCGTCACGCTCGGCCTACGCCTGGGCATGGCTGTGTTGGCCGTGGGGCTCGTGCTGAGCCCCATCGCGTTAGGATGGCTGCGCACCGCCATCGTCTCCGCCGACCGCCTGAAGAGGCTGGAGAAGGAGTCCCGCGACTGAGCGTCTCCTGAGGCTGTTCGTGGCGTCTCAGCAGGACACGCAGTTGTGGTTGTTCTTCGCTCCGAGACTCTCCAGCAACGCGATGGTCTCAGGGAACGGGGTAATCCGCTGGACGGGACCGTTGGCCATGTCGACGGTCGTTTGCCCGGAGCGGGCCACGGCCGTGACGTCGGCCCCCTGCTCCACCAGGTAGAGGATCAACTCGTTGTCACCCCGGGACGCCGCATGGTGCACGGCGGTGTAGCCGTTGTGATCCCTTTGATTCACGTCGGCGCCGAGCTCCTCGACGAGGTACCTGACGGCAGGCAGCCATCCATCGGGAACGACCCGGTGGATGTTGGCGGCGAACCCCTCGCCATACCCCACACCGGAGGCGGCGTGGATGGGGTACACGCCAGGCCCACCCACGGGCACCGGCGGTTGGCCCGACGGATCGGGTCCGTCGCCCGCCGGCGCACTGCGACCGAAGCGCGGCGGAGCCGTCTTCTTGGTGGGGATGTTCGGGTCGGCACCGTAAGCGACGAGGAGTCGCATGGCTTCCAGGTCGAGGGCGTAGGCCGCGCGCCAGAACGGCGTCGCACCCATTCGATCCACCCGGAGGTAGTCGTCGCCGAAGGTGGTGAACCAGAGCTGCTTCTCGAGCCTGACGTTGGGATCCACTCCGGCGTCGAGGAAGGCCTTCATGAGGTCGAGATACGTGACCTGCTGCTGCATGTAGTCCGCAGGCTGCGGGTGCCGCGACTTCGGGATCCACTGGGTGTTGATGACCGTGTACAGCGGCGTCGCGTTGGCGTGGGACGCCAGATTCGGATCGGCTCCGGCTCGGAAGAGCTCCATGGCCAGGTCGAAGTGACCGTTGATGGTCGCCATGAGAAGGGGCGTCGAGCCATCACCGCCACTCCGTTGATTGATGTCGGCACCGCTCTCCACCAACGCCATGGCGGTGCCCAGGTGCCCGTCGCGGGCGGCCAGGTGCAGCGGGGCCAGCCCGCCGTAGCCACCCACGAGTTGAGCGTGGGAGAAGCGGGAGGACGGCACGCGGTCTCGCTGCTGGTTGTTGATGTCCTCACGCGTCGGCGCCGCGGGAGCGTCGGGCACCGCGTTTCCGGCGGGCGACGTCCCGGAGCTCGGCGGTGCACCCGAACCCGGCGACGGATCGGCCGCGGGCGGCGTCCGAGCATCGGGCGGCGCAACCCCGGGCGGAGGCGTAGGGGGCGGAGCACCGCGACCGAGGGGCTGGCCGCCGTAGGGATCACGGGCACCGCTCGGTGTCAGGCGCCCTTCCTGGGCAGCCAGGAGCGTCTCCTGGATCTCCTCCTGACGGCGACGGTCCGCCCTGTCGATCTGCTCCCGTTCGTCCATGTCCATGACGCGGGCAGTCGCGGCGGGGTCGGCCCCGGCGGCGACCAGCCGCCGGACAACCTCCGTCCGGCCGCGGGCGGCCGCGTACATGAGAGGGGTCTGGCCCCACTTGGGCTCACGGGAGTCGACGACGGCACCGTGCTCGATGAGCACGTCCACCGAGGTGACGTCGCCGGCAGACGCCGCGTAGTGGAGCGCCTGCACGCCGGCCGGATTCGTTCTAGCGGTCGGGTCTGCGCCCTTCTCCAGCAACACCCGCACGACGCTCGACGCGCCTTTTCGCGAGGCGATGTGCAGCGGCGTGTAGTCCCCGAGTCGCGTGACGGCCTCAGGGTGGGCCCCGGCCACCAGCAGGAGCTCAGCCATCTCGGCATTGCCATGCTCAGCGGCCCAGTGGAGGGCGGTCATGCCGTCACCGTGGGCGGCGTTCACGTCCTCGCCGCTCCGGAGCAACGTCCGGACCTCGCCGGCGTCGTTGGCGCGTGCCGCGTCGGCGACGGGGGCTTCGGCTGCTAGAGAGCCCCAAAGGATCAGGGTAGTAGCCAGCGCCACCCACGCATGCGACCGGAGAAGGGGGGAACCGGCCCGCGGAGCATCCCCAGCCCCGGGCCACGGCCTCCCATGGGTGCAGCGCATCCGCCTCTCTCTCGTCCGGCGTATCCGCCTCGTTGGGCTCCTGCGACGCATCGTCTGACTCCTACTTATCCGGCGATGCCGATGAGGGCATGGTGAGGGGAAGCTCCCCGGTACTGTCGCCGAAGCTGTCCATGTCGTCGTGGCCAAGGGTGTGGAGCATGGAGAGCATGGCGTTGGCCATGGGCGTCCCGTCCGGCGCCTTGAGATGGAGGTTGCCCTCCAGCCTGCCATTGGCGTGGCCCAGAACGATGAGAGGGGCCCGACGGTGGTTGTGGATGTTTCCGTCGGCCATGGGCGACCCGAAGACGATCATCGTCTTCTCCAGCAGGTCCGTGCCGCCCTCGTCGATGTCCTGCAGCTTCTGCAGGAAGTACGGCAGCATGCTGACGTGGTACTTGTTGATGACGGCGAAGTCGAGGATGGCCGCTTCGTTTCCGCCATGGTGCGATGCCGGATGGAAGGGGGTATCCGTGCCGCTCTCCGGGTAGACACGGGACGAGGCATCGCGCCCTGTCTTGAAGGAGAACACCCGCGTCATGTCCGCCGCGAAGGCCGCGGCCTGCAGGTCGAACATGAGATGCATGTGCTCGGTGAAGGAGTCGGGCACCCCGGCCGGCGCGCCGGGCAACTCACGCTCCTCACCGTTGGTGTTCTGGGCCTCGACACCTTGGATGCGACGCTCGATCTCCCGGACGTTGTCCAGGTAGCGGTCCACCCGTTGGATGTCGTTGGGGCCGAGTCGGCGCCGCATCCGCGCCATGTCCTCGGTGATCCAATCGAGGATGCTGCCGCTGGTCCTGCGGCGGCGCGCCCGCTCTTCGGCCGAGCCGCCTGCTCCGAAGAGAAGATCGAAAGCCACCCGGGGATCCCGGATCATGGGCAGCGGCTCGGTAGGCGAGGCCCATGAGATGGAATCGGTGTAGACGCAACTGTACCCGTACGCGCACCCACCCGCCTGATCCACGTTCTCGATGCAGAGCTGCATGGAGGGAATGGGCGTATTCTGCCCGAAGCGGTTTGCGTAGATCTGGTCGAGCGACGTTCCGACGTAGACGTCGGAGCTCTCGGTCTGCTTCGGGTGGGACTGGGTCAGGAAGACCGAGCTGGACCGGAAGTGGTCACCCCCGATCTCGTGGGGCTCGAACGCCTCGGCCATCCGGACGTCGGTGTTGCTGATGATGGTGAGGTAGTCGCGCCACTCGTCCAGCGGCTGCAGAGCGCTGGGCGTCAGGTCGAAGTCGCGCCCCACGGCAGCAGGCGCCCACAGGTTCTGGGTCGCGCCCCACTCGTTGCTGCCGGCGGCGCCATGGACCAGCTCGATGGCCACCAGGCGCGTCGGGTCGGTCTCGTCCATGGCGCCGGCGCTGGCCCGGAGGCGACCTGCCGGGACCATGGCATCGAGGAAGGGCAGAGCCACGCTCGCACCCATCCCCTGAAGGAAGGTGCGCCGCTCCATCTTCTGACCAGTGATGAACTTCATCGTTACTCCAGGTTGTCTTCGGCCACGGACGTCACGGCCTGCATGCGGAAGGCGTCGCTCTTCACGATCCCCAGGAAGAAGGCCGAGAGCCGGTATTCGTCACGCTCGGCGTCCCGCACGATCTGGCGGATGGTGGGTTGGTCGTAGTACTCGGTACGGCGACCCAGGGCGTACGCCATGAGGTTCGATGTGAAGGTGCGGACCAGGGGAATGGGCCGCTTGAGGAGCGCTTGCTGGAGCTCCACGGGGTTGGTGACGGGCGTCCCGTCGTAGAAGTCGCCCCGGGTATCCAGGGGATTTCCGTTCTCGCGGATCCGCCACTTCCCCGTTACGCCGTAGCTGTCCAGCGCCAGGCCGATGGGGTCGATGAAGCGGTGGCACGAGTTGCAGGTGGGGTTGGCCCGATGCATCTCCATCCGCTCGCGGGTGGTCAGGACGCGCCCTTCCACCGCGGCCTCCGTCTCCTCCAGCTCCGGCACTCCCGGAGGCGGCGGAGGCGGGGGCGTACCCATGAGAACCTCCATGACCCATTTGCCCCGAAGCACAGGAGACGTGCGGCCGGCGTGGGACGTGAGCGTAAGGACGCTGGCGTGGCCGAGAACGCCCCTCCGACGCTCGTTGGGGTAGGTCACGCGCCGGAACGCATCTCCCGTCACGCCGTCGATGCCGTAGTGGTTGGCGAGCCGCTCGTTCAGGAAGGTGTAGTCCGCCGTGTAGAGGTCGAAGAGCGGGCGGTCCTCGCGCACCAGATGGTTGAAGAAGAGCTCCGTCTCCTGGAGCATGTCGTCGGCGAGCTGCTGGTGGAAATCGGGCTCGAGGCGGACATCGGGATGGACCTTGTCCAGGTCCTGGAGTCGGAGCCACTGGGCAGCGAAGCGCGAGCCCAGCGCCTCGGCGCGAGGGTCGGCCAGCATGCGGCGCACCTGCTCCTCAAGGACGTCGTCATCGCCCAACTCGTCGCGGGCGGCCAACGCCAGGAGCTCTTCGTCCGGCGGGCTGCCCCAGAGGAAGTACGAGAGGCGGACGGCCAGGTCCTCGTCGCTGACGGGGTAGATGCCACCCTGCCGCTCGATGTCCTCAGGCGCCTCCTCGAAGCGGAAGACGAAGTGCGGGCTGGCGAGCATCGCCTCCAGCGCCGTCCGGATCCCGATCTCGAAGCCGCCGTCGGCCGCCCCGAGGTCGTAGAAACGCATGAGCGCCTCGCGATCCGCGTCCTCCAGGGGCCGCCGGAAGGCCTTGGTGCCGAGGCGGTCCACGATCTCCTCGGCGCACGGACGCTCTTCGCCAGGCCTCACGGGCCGGCACGAGAAGATCCGCTGGCGGATGGGCGTATCGGAAACGCCGGTGACGTTCTCCGGCCCGACGATGACCAGGTCGCGCATATGGGGCAGCGACATGATGCCGTACGTCCCTGCAATGGCCGTACTGGCCAGCGACCAATCGTGAGGCGAGATGAGGTCCTGGACCGGACCGTCGGCCTTTTCGAGGAAGGCGGCCGTCACGCGGTGGGGTCCTGCCGGGACATGGATGGCTTCGGTGCGCATCTCCACGCCGCCGGGGTTGGAGACGTGCATCCATCGGTCGATGTCCAGGAGCGCCACACGCTCCCCGTCGATGGAGACCTCCACCTGCTCGGGATCGTCCGGCGTGCTGTTGAGATTCGACGCGCCGTTGCCTACGGCCGTGCCGGTCGTCTCGTGGTGGAAGGAGAAGCGGAAGCTGTACTCGCCGTCGGCTGGGAAGTTGTGGACGACGGAGATGCCGCCGCGAGTCCCGTACGGTGCGCCTTCCACCCGCTCGGTCTGGGAAGCCCAGCGAGGCACGCGGTACTGCGCCTCGCGGGAGGTGGCGTCCGGGTCGCCTACGGCGAGACGGCTGATCTCGGCGGCGGCGTTGAGGTACGCGTCCAGGAGCGTCGGCGACAGCATCTGCACGTCGGCGATGTTGTCGAAGTTGGCGCTCTTGGTGTCCGGCGGGAGGTAGTCGGCCCCATCGACGATGAGACCCAGAAGCGCTTCCACGGAGGCTGCGTATTCCGCCTGGTTGAGCCGCTGGAACGTCCGGCCGCCGGGGTTCGGGTTCAGAGCCGCGGCCCGGTCCAAGCGTGTCTCGAGCGATGCCACCAACTGGGTCAGGGTGTCGCCGGCAGGCCGGGAGACACCCGGCGGCGGCATCATACCGGCGCGAAGCTTCACCACCATCTTCTCGGCGATGTCGGGCGTGAGTTCCGGCGTAGCCGCATCGAAGTCCTCCAGGGAGAGGTTGCCCCTCAAGCGCCGATCCGAGTGACAGCGGACGCAGTACTCCTGGACGACTTCATTTTCGTCGGCGGGGGTGAGCGCGGCCGCCTCGTCAGGCGCACCATGCGCGCCGAGAGCGACGGTGCCCGCATCGCGTGTCCTCAGGCCAGCGTCGCCTGCCACCAGGATCAGTGCGCCAACCGCTACCGTCGCCCCCAAGATCTTCATGTCCGTCATCGCTGCTGCACTCTCGTGGCCCCTGGCCGAATCTTCATCTCAGTGGTGTCTCCATATCTCACTCGCGACGCCTTATTCCCCGCGTCCCGACTGCCGTCCAACTCCCTGTCCGGACCGCGCTCCGACTCCGTACCCCCGGGCGGCTATCCGTTCTCCGCTGACGCCGAGGAGCCAGGTGTTGTGAGGGAGAACGCCCCTGTGCTGTCGCCGAAGCTCTCCAGTTCGTCGATCCCGAGCTCATGGAGGAGCGTCAGCATGACATTGGCCATGGGCGTCCCGTCCGGTGCCTTGTAGTGGACGTTTCCGTCCAATGCACCATTCCCCTTACCCAACAAGACAAATGGGCACCGCCGATGGTTGTGGAGATTGCCGTCGGCCATGGGTGAGCCGAAGACGATCATCGTCTTCTCCAGCAGATCGGTCCCCCCTTCGTCGAGCTCCTTGAGGCGCTCGAGGAAGTAGGGGAGCATGGAGACGTGGTACTGGTTGATCTTGTGGAAGTCGAGGATGGCTTCCTCCCGACCCCCGTGATGCGACGCAGGGTGGAAGGGTCGATCGGTTCCGCTCGCGGGGTACACGCGGCCGGAGGCGTCTCGACCCGTCTTGAAGGAGAAGACCCGCGTCATGTCCGACGCGAAGGCCAGCGCCTGGAGGTCGAACATGAGCCGCATGTGCTCCTCGAAGGAGTCGGGCACGCCGGCGGGCGCACCCGGAAGTTCACGCACGTCGCCACTGGCATTCCTCGCCTCGACGCCCTGGATGCGCCGTTCGATCTCCCTGACGTTGTCCAGATAGCGCTCCAGGCGGGCCGTGTCGTTTGCGCCCAACTCCCTCTTGAGGTGCGCGACCTCGCCGGTGATCCAGTCGAGGATGCTGCTGTTGGTCCTACGGCGACGCGCCCGGGCTTCGGGCGATCCTCCCGCTCCGAAAAGCAGATCGAAGACGACCCTGGGGTCGCGGATCATGGGCAGCGGTTCGGTGGGCGATGCCCACGAGATGGTGTCGGTATAGACGCAGGAGTAGCCGTAGGCGCACCCGCCGGACTGGTCCACGGGCTCGATGCAGAGCTGCATGGACGGGATGGGCGTATCCTGGCCGAAGCGCTGAGCGTAGATCTGGTCCATGGACGTCCCGGCGTAGACGTCGGAGCCCCGGGTCTGCTTGGGATGCGACTGGGTCAGGAAGACGGCGCTGGAGCGGAAATGGTCGCCGCCGATCTCGTGGGCCTCGAAGGCCTCGGCCATGCGCACATCGGTGTTGCTGATGATGGTGAGGTAGTCGCGCCAAGGGTCGAGGGGGCTGAGGGCGCTGGGCGAGAGGTCGAAGGCGCGCCCGACGTCGGCCGGGTCCCAGAGGTTCTGGGTGGCACCCCACTCGTTGCACCCCGCCGCGCCGTGCACCAACTCGATGGCGACGAAGCGGGTGGCGTCGGAGGCGGCCCCTGCCCCGCCCATGCGTCCGGCGGGCACCATGGCGTCCAGGAAGGGGAGCGCGACGGTGGCGCCCATCCCCTGGAGGAAGGTGCGACGTCGGATGTGGTTGCCGGTGAGGAAGTTCATGGGCGGTCCTCGGGAGTGGTGGCCTCCACCTGTTGCATCCGGAAGGCATCGCTCGATACGACACCACGGATGAAGGCCGAGATACGATAATCGTCGTCGCCAGCCTCGCGGACGATGGCTCGCACGGTGGGCTGGTCGTAGTACTCGACTCGCCGGCCCACGGCATACGCCAGGAGGTTCTGCGTGAAGGTGCGCAACAGCGGCTCGGGGCGCTTCAGGAGTGCGTCGACCAGCACGGCCGGGGAGTCCACGGGCGTCCCGTCGTAGAGCTCGCCACGGGTGTCCAGCGGGTTGCCGTGCTCCCGTATCCTCCATCGGCCGGTGACGTCGAACGCGTCGAGGGCCAGACCGATGGGGTCGATGAAGCGGTGGCAGGAATTGCACGTCGGGTTCGCCCGGTGTTGCTCCATCCGCTCCCGCGTGGTGAGGGTGCGGCCGTCCAGGGCGGCCTCGGTCTCCTCGAGGTCCGGCACGCCCGGAGGCGGCGGTGGAGGGGGCGATCCCATGAGGACTTCCATGACCCACTTGCCCCGGAGCACGGGTGACGTGCGGTCGGCGTGGGAGGTCAGCGTCAGGATGCTGCCGTGCCCGAGGAGGCCCCGTCGTCGGTCGTCTGGGTAGGCGACACGGCGGAAGTCGTCGCCGTAGACGCCGTCGATGCCATAGTGCTCGGCTAGACGCTCGTTCAAGTAGCTGTAGTCGGCCTGGTAGAGGTCGAAGAGGCTGCCGTCGCGATGCACCAGTTCGGTGAAGAAGAGCTCGGTCTCCCGGCGCATGTCGTGGGAGAGCTGAAGATCGAAGTCCGGGAACCAGTACGAGTCGGGGTGGACCTTCTCCAGGTCCTGCAGCCGCAGCCACTGCGCGGCGAAGCGCTCGCCGAGAGCGTCGGATCGAGGATCGGCCAGCATGCGGGTGACCTGAGCCTCGAGGACGTCGACCTCGCCCAGGCGACCCTCGGCGGCCAGCCGCCGGAGTTCGGCGTCAGGAGGCAAGGACCAGAGGAAGTAGGAGAGCCGCGATGCCAGGGCATGATCGCTGATGGGGTACGTGGCAGGCGCAAGGTCCCGTCCACCCGACGCGACCCCACCGACGCCGGCTGATCCGTTCGCCGGTCGCTCGAAACGGAACAGGAAGTGGGGGCTGGCCAGAATCGCCTGGAGGGCCGTCCGCACGCCCATCTCGAAGCCGCCGTCCGCCGCGCCCTCGTCGTAGAAGCCCATGAGACCGTCCACGTCGCGCTCATCGAGGGGACGCCGATAGGCCCGCTCGGCCAGGCCGGTGACGATGGAACGGGCACACTGTCGCTGATCGGCCGGTGTCGTCGGGCGACAGGTGAAGATGCGCCGACGGACGTCGTGGTCCGACACGCCGGTGACCCGCTGCGGGCCTTCGACGACCAGATCGCGAAGGTGGGGCAGCAAGGTCAGACCGTAGCCACCCATCCCCGTGTGTCGGTCGGCAATGGACCACTCGTGTGGCGAAAGCAGGTCGTCGGCCGGTCCCTCCCGGTTCTTGAGGAAAGCCGCCGTCACGCGACGGGGTCCGGCCCTCACGGTCACCGGGTCCGTCCACATCCAGATCTCCCACGGGTCGTCGTAGCTCAGCCACGAATCGACATCGATGAGGGCCACTCGTGCGCCGTCGATGGAGATCTCCACCTGCTCGCCTCTAGCGAGTTGGCCCGCGAAGCCCGCCCCCGTGGTGGTGTGGTGGAAGGAGATGGAAAAGACGTAGTCACCGTCGGCGGGGAAGTTGTGGATCACCGAGGTTCCGCCGCGGGTGCCCACGGGCGCTCCCTCGACGCGTTCGCTCTGCGAGGCGTACCCGGACACCGAGTACGTCGTCTCCGCGGGCACGGCGTCGGGATCACCCACCGCCAGACGGCTGATCTCCGCGGCGGCGTTGAGGTAGGCGTCCAGGAGGGTGGGCGACAGCATCTGCACGTCGGCGATGTTGTCGAAGTTCTCGCTCTTCGTGTCCGGCGGGAGATACGCCTCCCCGTCGATGCTCAGGCCCAGCAACTCGCGAATGGACGCTTCGTACTCGGCCCGGTTCAGCCGCTGGAAGGTCCGGCCGCCGGGACGGGGGGTGTCGGCGGCCAACCTGTCGAGTCGGGCCTCGAGCTCCTCGGCGAGTTGGCCCAGGGTGTCGCCGGCGGGCCGGGAGACGCCGGGTGGCGGCATCATTCCAGCCCGCAGCTTCACGATCATCTTCTCGGCCGTGGCCCAGTCGGCCTCGGGCCGGGTGGGGTCGAAACCCTCCAGGGAGAGGTTCCCCCGGAGTCGCCGGTCGGAGTGGCAGCGGACGCAGTACTCGTCGACGACGTCCGTGAAGTCGGTCTCGAGTCGGACGTGATGGGCGGCGGCCGGCATCCCTGGCCCGGCGGCATCCCGTGAGGCGGCATGCGGAGGGCCAAGGCCCAGCGCCAAGAATCCGCTCGTCCCCAGCACGATCGCCGAGAGCGTCTTTGGACCCATGATGCGCTACCGCCTCGTTGGCACAGGGATGGCGAACCTCGTCTCCGCCAAAGGCTTCGGAGCCATCGTCGGACACTCACCAATCTAGGGGTGAGTTCCCGGAGCAGCCAGCGACCGCCCCACCGATTGCCAGTGGTGTGGACCGTCGATAAGGTGCCCCATGAACACTCTCCGAGCTGCCTCCATCGTCCTCGTCCTGGTTCTCGTCCCCGGTTGCGGTCCCTCGGGACCCCCCGTAACGGCCTTCACCGGCGCCACGGTATGGGACGGCACAGGGAATGATCCGGTCGCGGACGCCACTATCGTGGTGCAGGAAGGACGCATCGTCTCCGTCGACGCCGGTGGCGATGTCCCCGCCGGAGCGACGGTCGTCGACCTCGCCGGCCGTTTCGTGATGCCCGGGCTCGTCAACGCCCACGGCCACGTGAGCGGTCGGTGGGCCCATGGCGGCGTGCAGGATGAGCTGGAGCGCGTCCGGGGCGACCTGGAGCTCTTCGCGCGCTACGGTGTGACGACCGTGAACAGTCTCGGGGACGGAGAGATCGTCATCGCCGCCGCGGACTCGGCGTCGCCCACCGATGCCCGTGCGCGTCTCATGGCGGCGGGGCCGGTCATCGAGTCCACGGAACCGGCTCAGGCCCGTGCCGATGCCCTGGCCAACGCCGACGCCGGGGCCGATTGGTTGAAGCTCAGGGTCGACGACAACCTCGGCACGTCGGAGAAGATGCCGTGGGACGCCGTGGCCGCCGTGCTGGAGGTCGGCGCCGAGCGCGGGCTCCCCGTGGCCACCCACCTCTTCTACCTGGAGGACGCCAAGCGTCTCCTCACCATGGGCACCGACATGGTCGCCCACTCGGTGCGGGACACGGAGGTCGACGAGGCCTTCGTCGACCAACTCCTGGCCAGCGACGCATGCTATGTGCCGACACTCACCCGTGAGGTCAGCACCTACATCTACGCCGACCGCCCATTCTTCTTCGACGATCCCTTCTTCACCGAACACGCCTCCACCGACGAGGTCGAGCGTCTCTCCGCCGCCGAGTACATGACGCGCGTCGCGGAGAGTCCGGCAGCGGCCGGGTATCGGGAAGCTCTGGACCAGGCGATGGCCAACCTGAAGATCCTGGTGGACGAGGGCGCCATGGTGGCCATGGGCACCGACGCCGGACCCGCCGGCCGTTTTCCCGGCTACTTCGAGCACCTGGAGTTGTGGATGATGGTCGACGCAGGACTCACCCCCGCGCAGGCGCTGGTGAGCGCGACGTCCGTGGCCGCCGCGTGCGCCAAGGCGGACGGCGTCGGCACGCTGGAGCCGGGCATGTGGGCAGACTTCCTGGTGCTACGAGACGACCCCCTCGAGGACATCCAGGCGACGCGGAGTCTGGAGCGGGTCTACGTCGCGGGAAGCGAAGTGTCGGGCGGGTGAGCTTTGGGCACGGTGGCGACATCTCGGTCCGATGACCCCGGGCCCGCGTCCGCGATGCTCGGCGACCTCTGATGCGCGCGGCGTGGGCGGATCTTTGCCGGCGCATCGCCTGCCCGCCCGCGTCGAACCGATTCGACGACCTGGACGCCCTCTATTCCGAGACGCACCGGGCGTACCACACCTGGTTCCACATTGGAGAGTGTCTCGACGTGTGGGAGCGGTGTCCCGAGAGCGCCGGGGACCCCGACGCCTTCGAGTTCGCCATCTGGCTCCACGACGCCGTCTACCGACCCCTCCGATCGGACAATGAAGAGGCGAGTGCGATGCTGGCCGCGACGTGGCTGAAGGAGTGTCCGGCGGGCCGGGTGGATGGCGAGACGGTATCGGGCCTGATCCTGGCCACACGCCATCCGACGATCCCGGAGTCGAAAGACCAGGCCCTCATGCAGGACGTCGACCTGCACGTGCTGGGGTCATCGCCCGAGCGCTACTTCGAGTACGAGCAGCAGATCAGACGAGAGTACCGCCTGGTACCCGCCCCTCTCTTTCGGAGGCGGCGCGCTCAGCTTCTGGAGGGGTTTCTCGAGGCGGAGTTTCTCTTTCACACCTCGTGGTTCCGTGAGGAGTTCGAGGCCAAGGCCCGCCGCAATCTGGGGCGGGCGTTGGCCAACCTTCGTTGAACTCCGGACTCACCCCGGCAGTGCGTACCGCTCGAGGTAGTTGAGGTCGAACTCGTCGAAGGTGACCACGTAGACCGCATCTTCGCCGAAGCCCACGACACGACGATCACCCTCCAGCGAGTATGTCGTGAGGTGCTCCCCCTGGGCGTCGAAGACGTCGTACATCGCGTCTTCGCCTGCCTCGACGAAGCGGCGCACCCAGGCGCGGCCCGCCGGGTCGACACGGATGGGATCACCGAAGAAGGGGGGAGCCACCTCCGGCCACGTGTAGTCGTCGATGGTCCGTTCCTGAGCCCCTCCGCCCATCCCGCCGCGCCCACGCCCGAACGACATCTGCATGGCGCCGTTGTTGACCGTGACACCGATCATGAGGCCGCCACCCGTCCGACCCTGAGCGTCGATCCACGCCTGCTTCTCGGCGTTGCCCAGGGGCATGGGATCGTGGCCCACCGGAGAACCGACGACGATGCTCCCGTCGGGGCGGTGCCACTCCACATGGTAGTCCGACGATCGGGCGACGACGATGGAGCCGTCGGGAGCCGCGCCCCACGTGTCCTCGAGGGAGAGCGGGACCTGGGCGATGTTCACCGAGCGGTTGTTGCCGCTGCCCGACTCGGTCCGGATCCGCTCGGTCAGCTTCACCCGTGCGATGGTGTCCGGAGCCATGGTAGCCCGGTCGATGCGCAGCACAGCCCCCGAGTCGGGCAACTGCCCTCCAGGCCCTCCGCCCATGGAGGCCTCGGCGTAAACGAAGCCGTCGTCGTCCACCGCGGTGGGAATGGCCAGGACCAGTCCCGAGCGAGGATCACCGGCCGACAGCGGAGACGTCGGCCCGAAGGAGAGGTCGGGACCGAGTCCGACCATACGCCCATTCCCCAGATCGACGAGAAGCGTCGAGTCCCCGGGCAGGGGCCAGACGGCGTCGGGCTGCTGGTACTCCTCCGGGCCCTGCCCCTCGGCCCCGACCTGCGTACGAGTGCCGGCATCCAGATCCACGCGATAGAGCGCGCCTCCCAAGGGGTCGGCCACCAGCACCGTCCCGTCGTCGAGCTCTCTCACCGTCTGGATCGCTCCGAAGTCCTCGGGGAAGACGGCCGTCGGCTCGCCGAGGGATCCGTCGGATCCGGCGTCCTGGGCCATGGCGTCGCCGCCTTCACCGCCGGAGCAGGCGGCCAGGGCGAGAGCGGCCGGGAGGGCCAACGCGGTCAGGGATCGTGACGCGGAGCGAAAGGACATGGGTGCCTGTTCCTCTGATGCGGTGCTCGAGTCGTGGCCATACACGCGAAGCCACGCCGATTCTGGTCATGGGGGTAGATGCCGCATGGTGGGTCGACGGTTGCCCGATCGAAGCCACCGGCTGTGTGGCTACATGCTCAGCTCGTGGGCCTCACCCGCCCCGCGCGGCACCCGGATGAGCTCCACCAGGATCTGGACCTCCTTGGGGGGTTGGGGCGTGAACCGGGAAACCACAATGGTGATGGCGAAGTTGAGCAGCATACCCACGGTGCCGATGCCCTCGGGGCTGATGCCCATCCACCAGTGCTCGGCGCTGTTGAGCTCCGGGCGGACGAAGTTGAAGTAGACGATGTACGCCGCGGTGAAGGTGATGCCCACGATCATGCCGAGGATGGCGCCTTCCCGGGTGGTCCGTTTCGAGAAGATCCCCAGGATGATGGCCGGGAAGAACGACGAGGCCGCCAGCCCGAAGGCGAACGCCACCACCTGGGCGACGAAGCCCGGTGGGTTCATCCCGAAGTAGCCGGCCACCAGCACGGCGAACCCCGCCGCCACCCGGGCGGCCAGGAGCTCCTGCTTCTCGGTGATCTCGGGCATGAGACTGCGTTTCAGGAGGTCGTGGCTCACCGCCGACGAGATGACCAGGAGCAGTCCGGCGGCCGTGGACAGCGCCGCTGCCAGCCCGCCAGCGGCCACGAGCCCGATGACCCACCCCGGCAGGTCGGCGATCTCCGGGTTGGCCAGCACCATGATGTCCCGGTCGACGGTGAGCTCGTTGGCCACCGCGGCCTGGGGCCCCGTGTACTGGATGAGACCGTCCCCATTGAGGTCCTCGAAGCTCACCAGCCCGGTGGCCTCCCAGTTGGTGAACCACTCGGGGACCTCGCTGTACGGCACCTCGTCCACGCTGGCGATGAGGTTGGTCCGGGCGAAGACGGCGACGGCCGGCGCGGTGGTGTACAGCAGCGAGATGAAGAGGAGGGCCCACCCCACCGAAATCCGCGCGTCCCGCACCCGGGGCACGGTGTAGAAGCGGATGATGACGTGGGGCAGCCCCGCCGTCCCCACCATGAGCGCCGCGGTGATGAAGAAGACGTCCAGCGTCGATTTGGTACCGCCGGTATACGGCGCGAATCCGAGGTCGGCGTGGAGTCCGTTGAGACGCTCGAGGAGGGCGGTCCCCGTGGCCTGATCCACCCCGCCGAGCCCCAGTTGAGGCACCGGATTGCCGGTGATCATGATGGATAGGAAGATGGCCGGCACCATGTACGCGAAGATGAGGACGCAGTACTGGGCCACCTGGGTGTACGTGATGCCCTTCATGCCGCCGAGGACGGCGTAGAAGAAGACGATGGCCATGCCGATGGCCACGCCCAGGTTCACGTCGACTTCCAGGAAGCGACCGAAGACGATGCCCACCCCGCGCATCTGGCCGGCGACGTAGGTGAAGGAGACGAAGATGGCGCAGATCACCGCCACGATACGCGCCACCTGCGAGTAGTACCTGTCCCCCACGAAGTCCGGTACGGTGAAGGCTCCGTACTTCCTCAGGTACGGCGCCAGGAGCAGCGCCAGGAGGACGTAGCCGCCCGTCCAGCCCAGGAGGTAGACCGAGCCGTCGTACCCCATGAAGGAGATGAGGCCCGCCATGGAGATGAACGAGGCGGCGCTCATCCAGTCGGCCGCCGTCGCCATCCCATTGGCCAGCGGCGAAACCCCTTTGCCCGCGACGTAGAAGTCCTTCGTCGACGATGCCCGCGACCACACCGCGATACCGATGTAGAGAGCGAACGACGCGGCTACGAGAAGGAAGGTCCACGCCTGGACGGTCATGCGGCGCTCCCTTCGTCGACCTGGAACTCCCGGTCGAGGCGGTTCATGAGCCAGACGTACACGAAAATCTCGATGACGAAGACGTAGATGGCTCCCTGCTGTGCGAACCAGAAGCCCAACGGGAAGTTCGTCCCCGGCAGCGTGAACTGGTTCAGCGCCTCGGCGAAGACGATGCCGCAGAGGTACGAGACGACGAACCAGACGGCGACGAGCATACCCACGTAGCGGATGTTGCGCCGCCAGTACTCCTCGTGGCGGGCCGTGATCTCGGCGGCGGTCTCGGTGGCGGAGCCGTCGGGTGACATCGGATCAGTCATGAGCCTCGGGAGTCGTAGTTGAGGGAGCGGGCGCCCTGGTCACGAGGGCGTCGTCCGCGCGGCGGGCGCCGAGGGGTGCCGGCTTCAAGAGCCGGAGCGCTGCGGGTGAGGGCGACCGGCGACGCATCGTCAATGAGCCCAGTCCTTCTCACCCGCCTGGACGGCCACGGTCAGTCGATTCTCCCGCGTCGGGAGCGGGCAGGTGGCGTACCCCGTCCAGACACACGGCGGGTTGTACGCCATGTTGAAGTCGATGACGACGCGGCCCTCTTCGTCGGGTGCATCGAACCAGACATAGCGGCCGCCCCCGTACGTCGTGCTACCGCTGGTGGCGTCGGCGAAGACCATCATGAAGCGGTCGGCGTCAGGCGAGCCGGTAACGTCGAGGGTATGCCGCTCACCGTCCACCCAGAACTCGAGGTAGGCTGGCGACGCCGACTCGGACGACGTGCCGAGGACGTTGGGTACCAGGACCGTCTTCTCGTGGGGCACCCATCGGGCCGTGATCCGCCAGTCGGTGGTGTTGGAAAAGCGGTCGATGCCGCTGAAGTCGCCGTAGACGGGACTCTCGTTGTCCCGAACACGGAGTGCGTACTCGTCGCCCCAGCTCACCAGGATCCAATTGATGGGCCCGTGCCGGTGGACGATGGACTTGCCCGGCCCCGCAGAACCAAGGGTCTCGTCGGTGATGACCGGGTCGCCTGAGACATCGGGAGGGATGGCTCCCGTGCCCGCAGGCAGGCTCAGCGTCGAATCGATGCCCGAGGTGACCACGACACCCGGCTCGGCGAGAAAGCGTACCTCTCCGCCGTCGCGGATGATGCGGCCCACCACGGGGGCGGCCTTCCCTTCGGGCAGAACCAGGTCATTGGTCTTGTCGGAGCCCAACGTGATTTCGCCTTCGGGCAGCCAGTGGAGTGCGATGAGGGACAGCCACGAGTCGGGGGCGGCGAGCTCGTCCACGCGGGCGGCGTGGAAGCCGGCCACGACGGCCTCGTGGACCAGGGGGTCGATGTAAACGGATTCCGGCGGGCTCGAGCAGGCCGCGAAAAGGAGCGCCGCGACCGGGACGACACACGTGCCCACGGCCGACGTGTGACGGGCCCACTCCCCACCCTTCTGCCCGGGAATCCGGGTACCGGGAACGATCATCGCCCACTTCCCCACGGTCGCTTCTCGAGACCCTGGAGTGGCCGTTCCACCTGAGTGGGGCGCGTCGCTTCACGGGTGGAAAGGTCGTAGCGATCGCCTGGTCGGAGGAAGTAGAACTTCCCGCCCGAGTCGGTGGTCGTCTGGTTGTCGTAGATGAGGGCGTACGACGTCCCGATGACCTCGAAGCGGTCGCCGCGGACCACGATGGCGGTGTCCTCGTCCAGGCCGATGCCCAGGAGTTCCGGGTGAGCCTCGATGACCTCGATCATGTCGAACTGACGATTCCGTGCGATGACGTGCTGGTCGATGCCCACGTCGCGCAGGTAGCCGAACCCCCGCTGGTGGTCGCCCATCATGATGGTGTTCGTGCGTGTGTCGCCGCGGACGAGAAAGGACCCCTGGATGGACGCGCCGGCCGAAGATCCGCCGATGACGCCGCCTCGGTCGAGAACCTCACGAAAGGCCTTTTCGGCGCGCGTATCGCCGTACGCGTCGACCAGTCGCCACTGACGACCGCCGAAGAAGAACACGCCACCCGCCGTCTTCAGCGGTTCCACGAAGGCCTCGGTGTCGGCGACCTCCGGATCGGTGGTGTGCAGCAGCGTGAGGTTCCGGGCACCGGCCTCCCGCCACGCGTTCATCCCGCCGAAAAACTCGTCGTACTCGTCGGCGCCACCCGCCGTCGGCACCAGCACGATGTGGGCGTCGGGTCCACCGGCAAGCTGGATGAATCGCTCGTAGATCTCAGGCGACCGCATGGCACCTCCGACCACGACGAGGGATCCGTTCTCGGGTCCGACTTCCGGCGGGGCCGGCTGTTGCTGCTGGGCGTCGACGGAGCCCGCGGCACCGAGAAGGGCGAGAGCCGTGGAGACGGCAGCGGTGCGAGCGATCATGGACGTCCGCTCCGCAGCCGTGACGACTGGATTGCGACGATGCTTCATGAAACCTCCATCAGGGTCCGTAGACCTGGCGCTCCACCTCTCCGTGGATGCGCTCGAGGGTGGCGTCGGACGGACCAGGCGTTACCGCCGAGACCGCGATGGCGACCACCGTGTTCACAATGAGGGACCAGATGCCGCCGTGCATCCCCAGGGGATGTGCCACGACAACCAGGGTGACGTAGAGCGTGCCCAGGCCTGCACCGAGCCCGGCCAGCACGCCGGCCCGGGAGAGGGTGCGCGGACCGGGAAAGAGACAGCTCACGATGGCGGGCATGAGCTGGAGCGCGCCGGCACCCGAGAGCGTCACGAGGACGACGAGGAAGTCGAAGGTGCGCACCGACAGGATGTAACCCACGACGAGAAGCCCCCCCACCATGAGCCGGCCGACGAGGACGTAGTGAGCCTGCTCCCGGTCCGGCGCGAGGTAGCGCTGATACACGTCCCGGGTGAGCACGGTCATGTTCGCGTGGAGAATGGAATCCAGCGTCGACATGGCCGCCGCCGTGGCGCCAGCGAGGATGACGCCCGTGAGAAGCGGCGGCGCGTGGGCGAAGAGAAGCTCGGGGAAGATCTGGTCAGGGATCTCCAGGCCCGGCATGGCGATGGCCCCACCGAGCCCCACCAGCGCCGCCGGGATGTACAGCGTCATGAGGTAGATGGGCGTGGTGGCGCCGAGGATCTTGAGCGTCCTGGCGTCCACCGCCGTGTAGTAGCGGATCATCATGTGGGGCTGGAAGATGATCCCGAACGACAGCGTGATGGTCATTCCGATCCACATCCCCGGCGTGAAGAAGCCCCGGGGCCCGGGGAGGCTCAGGAGATCCGGCCGCTGGACCTGAACCTGCCGCAGCAGCTCCAGAGGACCACCGAACAGCTCGTACGCCAGATACATGGCTCCCACCCAAACGGCGACGTACATCCACACACCCTGGATCACATCGGTCCAGTAGACCGCGCGTAGCCCGCCGGCCATGAGGTACGCCGCCGCCACCACCAGGAGAATGAGCGTCCCGAGCTCGAAGGAGATCCGGTCGCCCGACGCCACGTTGATGATGTAGCCGAGGCCCTGCGCCTGGACCTGGATGTAGAGGATGGTGAAGACCACCGAGACGATGGCCACCACCACCCGCACGGCTTCGGACTCGTAGAAGTCGGCGAGCATGTCCGCCGGCGTGATGTAGCCGAAGGCCTTGCCCAGAGCCCAGATCCGAGGTCCGAGAACATAGGTGATGGCCCCGACGAGGACGGTCCACGTCCCGGCGGCCCAGAAGCCGATGCCGTGGGTGTAGAAGAAGCCACCGGAACCGAGGAAGGCGAAGGCCGAATGGAAGGTCGCCACCACCGTCAGATAGAGGACGATGAAGCCCGCCTTCCGTCCGTAAAGGAGGAAGTCCTCCATGTCCACGGTCATCCGCCTGTTGGCCACCACGCCTAGAACGATGGTGGCCAGCAAGTAGAGGAAGATGAGCGAGGTGGCGACGACCCAAGCCTCCACTCAGGCCTCCAGTGTCACGATGCGCCAGGGCATGTTCACACCCCTCTCCGGAGCGTCCAGAGCAGAACACCCACGAGCGCACTGTAGATCAGGAAGAGGACGACGAAGAAGGCCGGCCAGCCCGCGATCCACTCACCCGGTCGATCCCAAAACAGATGCGTCGCGGGGGGCATGCACAGAAGGAAGAGCGCCACGAAGGCGAACACGGCGATACGCCCCTCGCGGGTGCGAGGCCGGAAGTGCGACTGGGGAGGGATCCGTGACATGGGCGGCGAACATGAGGCATGCCCGCCCCTGGCGCTACTCTGCCCGGGGCGCATTCCCGGAATCGACCCTCGCGGCCCGGCGCTGAGGTGGCCGACGCGCCGGCACCGGAGTCCTGATGGACCGTGCTCAGACGTCTCCCGGGTCCCCCCTGACGTGTCCTTTCGAGAGGACGCACCCAGTTTTCGCTACCCCCTGTCTATTCTCGGTAAGTGACCCACCTGCAGAGACTTACGACCCTAGGCCACGACAGGCACACCCCTTGCGCATTCTGTCCCTGGAAGACGCGACGCTCACACGGAGGACATCATGAAACGCGGTGTGGTGGTTCTGGTTCTGGCGATGATGGCGGTGGCGGCCCAGTCGGCCGAGGCGCAGAAGCGTCGTCACGACCGGGCGCGGGGGGGGCCTGGTGGGTCATTCAGCGTGAGCTTGGTCGGCGCCGACGCCATCGGCGATCTCGGCACGGTCGTCGACAAAGGGTTCGGCCTCCAGCTCGGCGGCGCCCTACCCATGGCTGCTGCTGGACATCTCAGGATCCGCGCCGATGCGGGCTTTGTCGTCTACGGCGTGGAGCGGCTCTACTACTGCGGCTTCAGCTGCCGGGTGAACTCGGAGCTCACGACGACCAACAACATCCTCTTCGCGGGCATCGGGCCCGAGCTGGTGCTCTCGCGCGGTGACGTCCAGCCCTACGTATTCGGGACGGCCGGCGTCTCCTACTTCGTCACGTCGTCGTCGCTGGATGACCAGGACGGCTACGGACCCTACCTCCAGACGACCAACTACTCGGATGCGGTCTACGGGCTCAAATACGGCGGAGGCCTTCGCCTCCGCATGGGCGGACGCCACAAGGCCATCTATCTCGATCTGGGCGTGGAGCGACACGACAACGGGATCGCCAACTACCTGACCCGCGGCGACATCCAGGACAACCCGGACGGAACGGTGACGCTATTCCCCAACCGCAGCGACGCCGACCTCACGACCTTCCGACTGGGCGTCACCATAGGAGGTTGAACGCCGGGGACGGTCGGGCACCGAACTGGGCCCTGCCGACCCCACGACTGCGACGCCGCGGCGCGGGGCCGACCCGATGACGGACCGGTCACTACCCCCAGGGCGTGACCCCGCCCGCGGCCGAGCAGGGGTCCCACGGCACCTCACGGCGCGCCAGGGTAGAGCGGCGCGTCGTCTTTCCCCACCTTCAGGGGCCCCGGCGGTCGAAACCGCCCCTCCCCCACCCGCTCGTCCCATGAACGACGGAAAGCTCACTGAAGCGCAGGCCCGGGCTCTCTGGGAGCGCGCCGCGCGGCTCCATGCAGAGGCGTCGGCCCAGGAGGCCGATCGGATCGAGGCGGGGGCCGACACGTCCGAGCGCATGGACGACGCCGACGGGTCGAACTACTCGGTGGACGTGGTGGTTCGCTCGGCCATCGAGGCGGGCATCCCCGCCGAGTACGTCAACCGGGCCCTCACCGAGCTCGGTCAGGCCGACGCCACCCGGAGCAAGGTCGACGAGTGGGCGGAGAGCTACACCGGAGACGACACACCGGTGCTGTCCGTGCGACGTACCATTCGGGCCACCCCCGAAGAGGTCTACGGCGCCATGCAGCGGGTGCTGCCGAACGCGCCCTTCGGTCTGACCCTGTCGGCCACCGACGGACGAGCCCCCCTCGAGGGAGGGACCCTCCTCTTCGACGTTCCGTATGCCCTGAGTGGCTTCGGAGGCAGCGGACCACACCAGGCCATGATGGACCTGAGGCACTGGGCCGACATCAAGGAGGTCCGGATCCGTCTCGTCGCCTCCGCGGCGGAGCCCGGGGCCACCGACGTGGAGATCTGGGCACCCCTGGGCAACACACGGCGGGTCAACTTCTGGTCCGGGAACGCCATCGGCGGTGTCCTCGGAGGACTCTTCGGACTCATCGGGGGAGCCGTGGCCGCGGCCGTCGTCGACCCGGTGACGGCAGCGCAGCTGGCCACGGTCTTCGGCGCGGCGGGAGCCTCGGCGGTGGGCACCTTCGCCACATCGCGGCTCTGGTGGCGACCCGTGTACGGCATTGCACTCCGTCGGGGCCGACGGGGCATGGAGCGCCTCCTCGACGCGCTGACGGTGGACCTTCAGACGAAGGGAGCCTTCACGCGACGCGTGGAGCCCGGGTCCGACGGGGGCCCGTCGACCACGCTCGACGACGTGGACGAGCTGCTGCGGGGAATCTAGGCGACGAACTCCTGCGGGGATTCTACGGGGCGCCCCAAGGGGATTCTCGGGGCTCGACCTCCCGCTGCCGAGCGGCGTGGACACTCAGCCGGTCAACGCGTCCCTTACCGTCGTCCGGTCGACCTTCCCGTTGGCGTTCCGTGGCAGGGCGCCGTCTACTCGCCAGCTTCGCGGCAGCTTCGCCGGAGCGAGTCGCTCCCGCAGATGCCGCTCGACTTCCTCCAGATCGAACTCCCCCACCACGGGCTCCACCCACGCACCCACACGCTCCCCCCACTCGTCGTCGGGTACGCCCACCACGCAGGCGTCGATGACGGTGGGGTGGGCCCGCAGCGCTTCCTCCACCTCCACGGCATCGACGGTGACGCCGCCGCTGACGATTCGATCGATACGACGCCCAGTGATCCAGAGACGACCCTGGTCGTCGAGGTATCCCAGGTCTCCCGTCCGGTACCAGCCCTCGTCGTCGACGAGCGAGCCCGAAGCCGGGCCCACGTAGCCGATCGCTAGGGTGCGGCCACGGGTGAAGATCTCCCCGTCGGCGGCCACGCGGAGCTCGACGCCGTCCAGCGCCGGCCCCACGGTGCCGGGAACCGAGCGGGTCAGCCGAGGCGGCGCCGTCGCGATCTGCGACGACATCTCGGTGGCGCCGTACGTGAGCGCGATGGGCCACCCGCCTTGTTGGGCGCGGGCGACGAGGGAGGCCGGAGCGTGGGCGCCTCCCACGAGGACGCACCGCAGGGACTCCGGTGCTGGCCGCCCCGCCCGGTGGTCCAGGAGTCGCAGAAGCTGGGTGGGGACGAGCGACAGGTGGGTCGGGACCGAGCGTGGGCGCTGTGGAGCTACCCCTTCGCCATCGAGGAGCCGCGACAACGTCCCCGCGTCGGCGTCCGGGGGCACGACCAGCGTTCCCCCGAGGAGAAGGGAGCGGGTGATGAGTGCCAGCCCTCCCACGTGGGCCGGAGAGAGCGAGGCCACCCAGACGTCATCGGCCCCGAGGTCGAGCCGCTCCTCGGCCGCCCGCGCGCTCGCTTCCAGGTTGGCCCACGACAGCGCCACCCCGCGAGGGCTTCCCGACGTCCCCGACGTCCAGAGCACCACCTGGGTGTCGGGGGGGAGTACGGCCTGCTCCATGGCTCGGTGCGCGGCGTCGCGCTCGGATGCCGTCGAACGGGCGTTGAGCGGCACGGGCACGCACCCGGACCGCCAGAGCGCCAAGAGCTCCACCACCCCGTCCACGGTCGGCTCCAGAACCGTCGGCACGACACCGGCGGTTCGGCCGGCCGCCCGGGCATCCACGCGTCGGTACAGATCGGCGTACGTGATGATCTCGCGACCCGAGACGAGGGCGGGCCGGTCCTGCTCGCCTCCCCAGCGCGACGTCATATCGACGACGCTCATCCCACGCCCAGCCCCACGCCCAGCAGCACGCCGTAGACCACCACCACCCGTGCCGTCCCTCCGAGGGCGGGCAGCAGCTCCCTGGGCTCGCGATACGACAAGACGGTCCGGGCCGGTGAAACGGCAAGGACCAGGGCGAGGAGAGCCAGCAGAGCCGACGGCGGCCAGCCGAGCCACGCGATCCCGACCACCGGGACCGCGGCACCCACCGCCAGCATCGACACGTACTCCACCTGCGTGCCCCGCCGACCCAGACGCACGGCCAGGGTGCGCTTACCGGCCATGGCGTCGGTCTCCATGTCCCGCAGGTTGTTCACAACCAGGATGGCGGTGTTCAGCGCGCCAAGGGCGGCGCCGGCGAGGATGGTGTCCACGGGCCAGGCCAGACCCTGGACCCAGTACGTCCCACCCACCGCCACCAGTCCGAAGAACACGAAGACGAAGACGTCGCCCAGACCGTGGTACGCGAGGGGGAAGGGACCGCCGGTGTAGAGGACGGCGCACGCCACCGAGGCGAGCCCGATCCAGACGATGGGCCATCCCCCCACGGCGACCAGATACACGCCCACCAACATGGCCGCCGCCAGGACGACGACCATGCCCCGTCGGACGGCCTCCGGGGGAAGGATGCCGGCCTGGGTCACCCGCACCGGTCCTACGCGCTCGTCGGTGTCGCCCCCCCGGAGGAAGTCGTAGTAGTCGTTGGCCAGGTTCGTCCCGATCTGGATGAGGACGGCACCGACGAGGGCGGCGAGAGCCGGCAGCCACGCCGCCGTTTCGTGGAGCACCGCCAGTCCCGTGCCCGCGGCCACGGGTGCGATGGCCGCCGTGAGGGTCTTGGGCCGGGCCGCCATGATCCAGGCACGGGTCGGCGAAACAGACGGAGGGGGCGTCGTCGTCATGGCGTAGGAACCTACACCATCCGCCCGCCTCCTCCACCGCGCCCTTCCGGCCTCGCTACGCTTGAAGGGCGGCGACGGCCGAGCCTACCTTGTGGCGCTCGCCGTCAGGACCGGGCTCCGAGCCCTCGGGCTCCCCGGAGAATCTGCTCGCCGCCGGAGACGTCCGTGGAATCCGAATCCTTCGACCGACTCGCGGCGGCCCTCGACGGTCGGTATCGACTGGACCGGGTCGTCGGTCGCGGGGGCATGGCGTCCGTCTACCTCGCCGAGGACCTCCGTCACGATCGGAAGGTCGCCCTCAAGGTCCTCCTGCCCGAGCTGGCGGCTCGTATCGGCCGGGAGCGCTTCCTCGCCGAGATCAAGACCACCGCCAGGCTCCAGCACCCCCACCTGCTCCCGCTGCTGGACTCGGGCGAGGCCGACGGACTGCTGTACTTCGTCATGCCGTACGTGGAGGGACAGTCCCTGGCCGCCCGCCTCGAGACCGAGCGCCAGCTGCCCATCGACGAGGCGGTGCGGATCGCCAAGGGCGTGGCCGGAGCGCTGGACTTCGCTCATCGGCACGGCGTCATCCACCGCGACGTGAAGCCGTCCAACATCCTCCTCCACGACGGCGAGCCGATGGTGACCGACTTCGGCATCGCCCGGGCCCTCTCCTCCGCGGGGGGCGAGCGGCTCACCGAAACGGGCTTCGCCGTGGGAACGCCCCACTACATGAGCCCAGAGCAACTCACCGGGGACATGGAGGTGGGGCCCCGGAGCGACGTGTACGCCCTCGGATGCGTCCTGTACGAGATGGTGGCGGGGCGACCTCCCTTCGAGGCGTCGACCGTCACGGCCCTGGCCGGCCGCGTCCTCACGGCGGATCCGAGGCCTCCGTCGGAGGATCGACCCTCGCTGCCCCCCAACGTCGAAGCCACGGCGCTCAAGGCGCTGGAGAAGATCCCGGCTGATCGTTTCGACAGCCCTGCAGCCTTCGCGGCCGCCCTCGACGACGAGGCGTTCCGGCACGCCCACGGCCGACCCGCCGTCGCCGCAGGCTCGACGTCCAGCGCGCCCGCCACCGGGCTTCACCCCGGGTACTGGCTGGCCCTGGCCGTCGTCGCCGTCCTCAGCCTCGGGCTCGGGATCGCCGTCGCGGGTGGATCCGGCGAGGAGGGGGTCGCGGCTCCGTCGACGTCGGTGCCCCTGGAGGCCGAGCGGTGGGGAGACCTGAGCGTGCTCTCCGACGACGGTCGGTTGGCCGCCGGCCGACCGAGCCAGGACGGCCCCATCCGTATCAACCGCCTGGACGGGGGGCCGTCCACGGAGGTCCCCGTGGAGGCCGACGTCTACCCCATCGCCTTCTCCCCCGACTCGGAGTGGCTCCTCATCGGCGGCGCAGGCGGACTACGGCGGGTACCCGTCGACGGGGGGCGGCCGGTGCTGGTGGCCGAGAACTACGCCACCTCGGCAGCGTGGAGCGAGAACGGTCTCATCGCCTTCGTCGGGCTCGAGGGCATCTACACCGTCCCCTGGGAGTCGGGAACGCCCACCCGCGTCCTCGACGAGGGAGGCTACCTCACGGTGGGCCGGTTGGACTTCCTCCCAGACGGTCGGCACCTCCTCTTCACCCGAGCCGCGCTGGGGTCGAGCCCGGGCCGCGAGGTCCTGGTATTGGACGTGGAGACGGGCACGGTGCAGTCGGTGGTGGAGGACGGGATCTCCGGAGAGTTCCTGCCGCCCGACCTCCTTCTCTTCGTCCGGCCGGAACGGGGGCTCTTCGCAGCCGCTTTCGACCCTGAGACGAGATCCGTCCAGGGTCAGCCCGTTCCAGTCCTCGACTCGGTGGTGGCAGCCGACCTCGGAGCGGCCTACGCCGTGTCCCATGCCGGCACGCTTGTGGCCCTGGTGGGCACGCAGCCGCCCGACAACCTGGACGGCGCCCACCTGGCGGTGGCCGACACCCTGGGTCGCGTGGACACCCTCTCCATCGTGGCCGCCGCCCCGAGCATGTTCGCCGTGTCCCCTGACGGAGGCCGCATCACCCTCCCCACCCCGCGAGGCGAGGGTCTGGTCCTTGATCGCGCCACCGGCGCGACGGTCGCCATCCCCAACGACGGCCTCTTCTTCGCGGCGACGTGGCACCCGTCCGGCGATACCGTGACAGCCTTCCAGGCCAGGCCCGACGGCTCCTTCTCGCTGGTCGCGATACCGGTCCAGGACGGCGGGGACGCGCGGCAGCTGGCCGAGCCGGGACCGGGCCTCCTCCTGCCTCTCGATTGGTCCGAGGACGGGAGGTCCATTTTGGTGCAGACAGGCGACGCAACGGGGCAGGACTTCGACCTCGAGATCCTCGACGCCGTCACCGGGGAGCGCAGGCCCTACCTGACCGCCGATTGGGGCGAGGTCCTGGGTGCCATCTCCCCCGGCGGGGAGTGGGTGGCCTACGTCTCCAGCGAGAGCGAGCGGATCGAGCTACGCGCCTTTCCCGAGCCCGGGGCGGCATTCGACATCTCCCAGGCCGAAGTCCACATGCAGATCGTGACTCGGCCCCGGTGGGCACCGGACGGGCGTGGCGTCTATTGGCAGGATTCGGAAGGGATCATGTTCACGCCCCTCACCCTGGACCCCGAGGTCGAGGTCGGGACGCCGCGCCGGGTCCTGGAAGGCTCGTTCATGCCCTTCTTCGACGTGGAGCGCGACGGCCGCCTTCTGGTCGCGCTGCCGAACGCCGGCGGGCGGACCCGCGATGTCGGTAGCCGCCGGGTGCTCCTGCTGGTCAACTGGCTCGACCGCCTCCGGGACGCGGTGGCGGTCGAGCGCTGAGGTCAGCCGCCCCAGCGGATGAGTACCTCCGTCGAGACGATGGAGTCGAGCTGCGGGTACTCCCGCCGGAGGTAGTCGTTGCCCTGGATGCGGATGGAGTCCTGGTTCGGGGTCCGCGCCTGGTACGCCGAATAGAAGCCGTCCACCACCTCGAGCCCCTCGACGATCTGGCCGATGGGCGGATACCCGCGGACGCCGCCGCTGACGAGGGAGTCCAGCCGTAGGTTGTCCACCAGATTCACGAAGAGCTGGAACGACCGGCTCTCGGGGCCGCCACGGGCGTAGCTCACCACGCCTCGCACGTTGCTGGCCACCGTGGGCTCGTCGGGCAGGGTGTGGTCGCGCCAGACCGAGTCCCGCACCGGGTCCCCGGAGTAGCCCCACTGGGCGACGAAGCCGTCCACCATGCGGTAGATGCGGGCCCCGGCGTAGAAGTCGTTGGACATCAGGTGGTGGACCCGGTCCACGCCCTCCGGAGACCAGTGCCTTCGCATCTTCACGGTGAAGGCGCCCTCGCTCGTGCGGATCTGGGCGAGGAAGGAGTCGGGGGCGACGGCGCCGAGCATCTCCGGCGACGGGTCGTACAGCGCCGCGTTCTGGCTGCACGCGGCCACAGCGCATGCCGCCACCAGCCCGCCGAGAATCGGATGAAATCGCATGGTCACCCCAGCGCGGCCCGCGCGCTCCGGGCGACCGCCTTCTCGACGTCGGCACGGGCCCGGCGATTCTCGGACCGGTCGGTGCGGACCCGAAGGACGGTCGTACCCCCTGCGGCCAACGCATCGGCGAGGGCCATAGGGAGATGGTCGACGAGGACGTCCGTACACGCGATGCCGTGGCTCGCCGCCACCGGCGCCGGGTCGACTCCGTGAGGCGTGGCGAAGTATCGGGTGAAGTCGGGCTCCTGGTCCGACACCGGAAGCATGTGGAAGATGCCACCTCCGTCGTTGTCGACGAGTACGAAGATCACGCGTGCGTCCGACTCCCGCGCCCAAAGCAGACCGTTCCGGTCGTGGAAGTACGCCAGATCGCCGATGAGGCACACGACGGGATCGCCCGATTGCGAAGCCACCCCGAAGCTGGTGGACACCACACCGTCGATGCCGCTGGCGCCGCGATTCGCGAGGACGGACAAGGCCCCCTCCCGCGGAAGGCCGAAGGCGTCGACGTCGCGGATGGGCATGGAGCTGGACACGAAGAGCGTGCCTCCGGCCGGGAGGGACGCCAGGACCGCTTGGGCCACCCTGCCCTCCGGGCACCCGTGATCCGTCATCGCCCCACGAGCGGCCTCGTCGGCTCGGTGCCAGAGGTCGGCCCACGACAGCGACGCCCCCATGGTCCTCTGGCCTTCGGCATCGGAAGCGCCGGCCCCGACGCGCTCCACGAGTCGCTTCAGCGTCTCGACCGGATCCGCCCGGAGGTATCGGGTGGCGGCGGCCCCATGATCCTTCCACCGGGGTCCATCGTCGACGACCACGTGCTCGACGCCGTTGTGCTGGAAGATCCAGCGCTGGAGGTTCGCCGAGGTGGGGGAGGCGCCGACGCGGAGGATCAGGTCGGGGGCGAGTCGCTCCCTCACCTCCGCGTCGCCGAGGACGAGGTCGTATCCGGCGACGACGTGGGCGCCCCCGGCCGAGCCGAATCGGGCCCCAGACAGAGGATCGGCCAGGACCGGGAAGCCGGTGGCGGCGCCGAGCGCCTGGACCAACGGCCCCAACGCGTCGCTCCGCCGAGCGGGACCCGCGACGATGACGCCCCGTTGCGCGTCGAGGTCGGCCAGCAGCCTGTCGAGCACGTCGGCCGAGGGTACGCCCGGGGCTTCGGTCACCTGCGTGAAGGGGCGTCCGTCGGGCCGTCCCGAGACGCCGAGAGGATCGTCGGAGAGGAGGTCCTCGGGAGGCTCTGCGGGCTCCAGGGGCTTGTCGAAGGGAAAGTTGACGTGCACGGGTCCGGCCGCCGCGCCCGAAGCCGCCGCCACCGCCCGGCACGCGACGCTCCGCAGGTGCCTCAACGCCGGCCCGTCGAGGGAGGGCGGTGCCATCTCGTGGAAGACCCTCGGGTACGAGCCGAAGATCCCGACTTGATCGATGGCCTGGTTCGCGTCGGCGCCCCGCAACCGGTGGGGCCGGTCCGCGGTGAGCAGGAGGAGGGGAACCCCGGTCTGGGAGGCCTCCACCACCGCCGGCAAAAGGTTGGCCACCGCCGTGCCCGACGTGGTGACGACGGCGGCCGGGCGCCCCGTGGCCTTTCCCACGCCGAGGGCGAAGAAGGCCGCCGACCGCTCGTCCAGATGCACGCGAAGCCGGACCCGCTCGTCCCGCGCGAGCGCCATGACCAGAGGCGTGGAGCGGGAGCCCGGCGCCGCCACCGCCTCACGAACGCCGCAGCGGGCCAACTCGTCGACGAAGGCTCGGGCCCAGACGGTGTTCGGGAGGGAGTCGCTCACTCTGAGCTACGAACCCGAAGGAGGGTCGGCATCGACGAGTCTGGCTCCCGCGTCGAGGTCGGCCCCGGCGGCTCGCAGGGCGTCGAGAACCGGCTGGAACTTGATGCCCGTCTCCTCCCACTCGAGGGCCGGGATGGAGCCCTCCACGATGCCCGCGCCCGCGAAGAGCCGCCATCCCGACCCCGTCGACACCGCCGTGCGAAGGGCCGGCGCGAACACCCCGTCTCCGTCGGCGTCGAACCAGCCCACGGGGCCTGCGTACCACCCCCGCTCGAAGGCCTCCTCCTCCGCCAGGAAGTCGAGGGCGGCGTCGCGCGGGAGCCCGCACACGGCGGGCGTCGGATGGAGGAGGCGCAGCAGGTCCAGCACGCCCACCTCCGACGGCACGCTGGCCCGGATCTCCGTCTCGAGATGTTGGATGCGCGGGAGGGTCAGCACGTGGGGCTGGGGGTCACAGCGGATCTGGTGCGCGACGGTTTCGAGCCGGGCGACCATGTCGTCCAGGGCGATGCGCTGCTCGGCCCGGTCCTTGTCGCTGGCCAGGAGGCGTGCGGCAAGCTCGGCCTGTTCGCGGGGCGTGGCGCCGCGGCGAATGGAACCGGCCACGGCGGTGGCGTGGAAGACGCCGTCGCGCAACGTCGCCACCGTTTCGGGAGCCGCTCCCACCAACGCCGATCCCGGAGACGGCTCGAACAGGAAGACATGGCTGCCCCGGTTCACCTCCCAAAGGCGACCGACCACGTCGACGGGGTCGATGCGGGGCGTCGTCTCGACGTCGATGGTCCGGGCCAGTACCGCCTTCGAGATGGAGCCGTCGCGGATGGCGCCCAGAGAGGCCTCCACCGCCGCCTCCCAACTGGCCCGGTCTGTGGCCACGGCCCTCCCGACGGCTCCCACGGCGGGTCCGGCGAAGTCCGCGCGGGCCGCAAGTTCGGCCCGGAGACTCTCGGCGAGCCGGCGCAAACGGCCGAAGACGTCGTCGTGGTCATCGGGATGCACCAGCGCCCTCGCCCTCAACCACGCGTCGCCGGAGCCGTCCCCTTCGAGCTCGAAGAGCGGAAGGTGGAAGAGCCACGACGGAAAGTCGTGCCAGACGCCGGTCGCAATGTGATCGTGACGGAATGAGAGACCGCCGTAGAAGCGGCCCCTCGGGGCGCGGGTCTTCCCCGCCGGGACCAGAGGCCGTCGGGCTACCGCGCGCGCCGCTCCCGCGATGGCATCGAACCGGTCCTGGGTCGTCGACTCATCGGCCCTCAGCTCCGCCGAGACTCCGCGATGGGCCACCCAGCGGTCCTCACGCGCCCAAAAGCCCCGCTCCTCTCCTTCGGCATGACGAAGGAAGGTGTCGGGCCGGAGGTCGGGAGCCGGGATGGTGACGGTGGCGAGGCGCAGCTGTTCGGGCGGAGAAGTCACAGGTACTCCTGGACGACAGCCCGGCCGCCCCTCGTGGGCGACCGGCCCGCCAATATAGGGCCACACGGCGCGGCGTGAAGCGCCGAAGTGCGTCCCACGGCCCCTTCAGCGGTTCGTCGTTGCGCTCAATGGGGCGGGGACCTCGGTGACCCTGAATCCGAGTTCCTCGTCGGCCACGTTCTGCTGGTAGTCGATGAAGATGTCCAGGGGAACGCCCGTGGCCGGGTCGTAGACGACCTCGATGTCGTGGGCATTCCGGCGGGCAGCATCGAAAAGCAGTGCGAAGAGCCCGTCCACCGTCGGGTACCACTCGGCCTGCTCCGCCGGGACCGTGTCGCCGGATAGGACGAAGACGCGTGTCGTCGCCACGTCGTTCTCCACCGCGACCCGTACGGGCCCCGCCAGGCCGCAGAAGCACAGCCGCTCGACGGCGTATCGGTACGTCAGTAGGCCCTGGGTGTCCCAGAGATCGCGGTTCCGGTCGATCTCCCGCAAGCGGTCGGCTTCCACTCCGAAGTCACCGCAGCCCACCAGGGGCACGAGGACCATGAGCAGCAGGGCGGCAGGCCCCGCGCGTCGACTCCGATATCTGATCATGACCATACGACGATCGTTGTACCGACATTATGACACTCCGCCGAGGGGCCCGCTCGCTGGCCCGGCTCTCGGCACGGCCTGGATGCCACCGCCCCCGGGCCGAAAAAAGGCGGTGCATCGGGCGATTCATGTGCTATCTTGCCTCAAACCACGCGACTTACCCACGGACCGACTCTGGGAAGGGTGATGAGCAGAGACGACGCTTCGCGGAAGATTCCGTCTTCGGCGCCCCCGCTTTCCTGGCCTCCCCCGGGCATGGAGCGCCTGCAAGGAAGCCTGTGGCGCGTCATCGTCCTGGCGTGGACGGGAAGCCTGATCCTCGTGCTCCCTCTGGCCTGGGCGCTGGCTGTCGAGCAGCCGTTCTACAGCCTCGGTCCGTTCGAGGACAATTGGGAGCTGGGCATGGCCATCGCGGCCGTGGGCGCCGTGTTCGTCGTCTTTGCCTTCTTCCAACTCTGGGTCGTCATCCGTGGAGCCGGGAAGGCCGCGGACCTCGGATACGGGATGACCACCATTCTGGAGGTCGCCTGCGACTCGGGCCGCGACACCGGCTTCCTGATTCAGGGGAAGCGCCACTTCGGCTCTCTGGATCCGGCGCGCCAGGTCTCCGTCGCCCGGGCCCGGATCCGCGGCGCCCTCATGTTGCTGGGTGCCGCCGTCTGGATGATGGTCGGTTTCGGTCTCGCCATCCTGCTCGCGGCCCGTGGATTCGTGACACCGTCGGGAATCTGGCTCATGACCATGGGGCCCACCGCCCTCTTGGGTCTGGCCGGCGGCTTCTTCATCGTGACCCAGAACACGGTGGTTCGCGAACTCCAGACGGAGTGGAACGCCCAGGAGGGGATGAACCGGATCCACGGCGAGTCGGAGGCATGGAACCAGGCGCTGGACGAGGCCGGCGACTCCATCGCCCTTGGAGCTGGAGATCGCGGAGACGGGCGGCGTTTCACCACGGCTGCCGCCGTGGTCGTCTTTTTGTTCTTGCTGGGGTTCGGTCCGACCGCGACCATCGCGGTGACCACGGCCCTCGGCCCCATCCTGACAGAAATCGCCGTACCTACCTTCCTCTCCGTGCAGGAGATGGCTGGCGGTGCCGAGGTGCTTCGGCGCTACGCGGTGGACAAGGATCCTGCGATCTCGCCGCAGGCCGCCGGCGCGGCCCTGCAGAACATTGCGTTCGTGGGCGAGACCGGTGATCCGGAACCGATGGAGGAGGAGCCGTCCACCCGATACGAGACGGGTTGGTTCCCCATGGGCAACTTCCCCGATCCGTTCTCCGAGACAGTGGCCGCGGACCTCATGGCCCGCCCCCTGGGGGACTACGCAACCGACGAGCAGCAGGCGCTACTCCAAGCCGCCTCGCACCCGGCTCACGAGGAGTTCCACCTCCTGGCCAGGACGGAGATCGCCGACGTGGTGAGCGGACGCTGGATGCTTCCCTTTCCCGACTCGCTGACCTTCCAGGAGCTCCCGTGGCCGCGTTTCCAGGCCTTTCGCACGGCGGCGCTGGCGCAGGTGGCCAAGGCCTCGGTGGAGTTGTCCAACGATCAGCCCGACGAGGCGGAAGAGACGCTCCGGGAGTTGATCTCCGCCGGCTTCCTGCTCATCGATCAGGGGCCCACCCTCCTCGACAACCTCATCGGCGTCGAGCTGACGCGCATGGGCGCCAACGGCCTGGAGGGCTTCTACCGGCGTACGGGGGATCCCACCACGGCGGAGTCGTTGGCGTGGGCCCGCGACGGGGCGCTGGCCGCGGCCAAGAAGTCGCGGGCAGGCCTAGTGCCCGAGGACGCCCGCCTCCTGCTGCAGGGGGTGCCGACCTTGGTGCAAAACGAGGACGCCCTCCGCGGACTCCGGTGGGAGTACTTCGCGACGTTCAACATGCTGGCGCCGTGCATCAACCTTCACAAGATGGTTTTCGGGCCCGACGAGACGTATGCGGAGTGGAGGCGGAACGCCGAGCGCAGCATCGTCAGGACCGCCGGGGAGCAGGAGCTCTTCGACCTGGCCGAGAGCGGCGTGCTGGGCTCCGGCGGGCAGGACCTCGGGGGCTTCCTCCCCCGTTTCCTCAGCCTGGTGCTGGGCAGTGAAGGAGCACCCGGCAGCTGCGCGTCCCTCATCGCTTCGCTCCAAGAGTGAGGCGTCAGGCGGTGAAGCCACGCGGCCCGCGACGTAGCCCCGTCACGGCCCTCCTCGGGCTCTCGATTCTGGCCGTGTCGGCTGCGTGCGGTGGGGACGAGGCATCCTCCCCCGATGGCGGGATGGACGATGCTGCGCCCCAGGGCTTCGCCATGCCTCTCGACAGCGACGTCCTCCTCGCCGATCTGCACTGGGAGAACGCGGGTCCCCCCTCCATCGGGGAGCCGGTGAACGTCACCCGGAAGGCCGACTACGACAATCAGCCCCACTTCACGCCTGACGGAAGCGGCTTCTGGTACACCTCCGTCGACCCCCACACCGCCCAGTCCGACATCTACCGGTACGACATCGCGTCGCGGCGGGTGGCACGGGTGACCCAGAGCAACCCGGAGAGCGAGTACTCCGCCACGCCCCTTCCCGACGGGAGCGGGATCTCCACCATTCGCGTCGAGGCCGATTCTGCGCAGCGCCTCTGGCGCTTCGACCACGAGGGAGGCGCCGCCGCCGTCATCCTCGAGGGCGTCGCCCCCGTGGGATACCACGCGTGGGTCGACGAGAACACGGTGGTGATGTTCGTCCTGGGAGACCCACCGACGCTGCAGGTGGGCGACCTGCGGACAGGAGGTGCGCGGGTTGTGACCGAGGACATCGGGCGCTCCATCCAACTCATCCCCGGAACGTTCGACGTGAGCTACGTCCAACGCCACGACGACGGGACGTCGACCATCATGCGCCTCCCGGGGGACGGTGGCGCCCCCCAGCCCATCATCGAAAGCGTGTCCGGCGGCGACTTCCACGCATGGGCGCCCGACGGCACGCTCCTCATGGCCGATGGCCCCGTGGTGTACGGTGCCGCCCCTGGCGCCGAGCGCGCCTGGACCCCCATCGCCGACTTCTCCCATCTCGACATCGTCATCAGTCGACTCGCCGTCAGCCCCGACGCCTCCCAGATTGCTCTGGTCGCCGAACCGGCGCCCATCGAGCTTCCAAGCACCTGACGTCCCACCCCGGAGTCGACATGATCCGCAGCACCCCCCACGGCGCCCGCCGTGTCGTTCACGCCGTCGTCGCCTGCCCTCTTGCCTTTTTCGCGCGCCGGTCGAGCGTGGTCCGCACCCTCCTGGGCATGGCCCTCCTCGGCGCAGCCACCGGGAACTCGCCACTGGTTGCCCAGGCCGACGCCAGCCGCGTCGCACGACTGGTACCCAGCTCCGAGGCGGTATCGGTGGCCATGGGGGAGCGGACGGCCTTCGCGGTGACGGCCGTGGACGCATCGGGAGCCACCGTCAACACGCCGGTGAGGATCGTGGCTCCCCGCGGCGCCGTGACGCTGGGCGACGGCTTCGTGGAGGGCGTGGCCCAGGGACGCTACGAAATCGTCGCCACCCTGGTGGTCGGCGCCGGCCAAGAACCGCTCACGGTGAGCGTGCCCGTCACCGTTACCTGGCCCGCCGTGCGACGCCTCGACATCGAGGCCGCGGGCCCGGCCCTCTTCGTCGGCACGACCCTCGGCCACGAGGCCCTGGCCTTCCACGGCGACGGCTCCCGGCGTCCGGACCCCGCCGTCCGGTGGAGTTCGTCCGCCCCGGCCGTCGCCTCGGTCGATCCCTTCGGTAACGTCACGGCACACGCGCAGGGAAGCGCGACCATCACCGCCGAGTTCGAGGGCGCGCGCGCCACGGTGGGGGGCGCGCGCGCCACGGTGGGGTACGACGTCGGTCCCCTCCCCGCCGTCGCGCTGACGCTGGAAGGCGGCCCTCAGGAAGCGCGCACCGGTGACGTCATCCGCTTCCGGGCGGTTGCCCGCGACGCCGCCGGGTCCGAGCGTCCGGACGTGCCCGTCGTATGGACGCACAGCTACACGCCCACCGACGGCATGCTGGGCGTCCCCGCCACCGGCCAGATCGACGCCGACGGCTCCTACGTCGCCGACGTGCCGGGCATCCACACCGTCATGGCCTCGGCAGGCGGCCTCACCGCCCGCCACACCTTCCGCGCCCAGCCCCGCGACGTGGTCCAGGAACTCGAGGTGGTGGGCCACGGCGCCGAGGACTGGTACCGGACCACCGACCTGTGGGCGTACGAGGGCGTCGACGGACGCGACTACGTGGTGACCGGCTCGAAGGTCTCCGGCGGCTTCGCCTTCTTCTACGACGTGACGAACCCGGCGTCCATCACGAAGATCGACTCCATCCAGGTGGACGCCCGCACGGTCAACGACGTGAAGGTGTCGCCCGACGGACGCTACGCAGCGCTCTCCCGCGAAGGTGCGACGAACCGCCGCAACGGGCTCGTCATCGTCGACCTCGCCGCGCCGCGGGCGCCCCGGGTGGCGGCGGTCTACGAGGAGGGCATCACCGGTGGCGTCCACAACATGTTCGCCGACGACGACTACCTGTACGCCCTCTCCGACGGCGACAAGTACGTCATCATCGACATGAGCGACATCTACGCGCCGCGGTACGTGTCGGAGTACAACCACCCCGACAGCCGGGTGCACGACGTCTGGGTGGCCAACGGCCTCGCCTTCTCGTCGGAGTGGGGAACGGGCGTCGTGGTCGTGGACGTGGGGAACGGCCAGTGGGGGGGCTCCCCGGAGAACCCGGTCTTCGTCACCGCGTACCCGACCCCGTCGGGGCGCACCCACGCCGCCTTCCCCTACTACCAGGAGTCCACCGGGAAGACGTACCTCTTCCTCGGCGACGAGATCATGAACCGCCAGGGCCTCGCGTGGGCCGGCTACCCCCGCTCCATGGGCTCGTACGCGGACCAGTACGACCCCGCGAGCGGCACCGGCGGGATTCCGCTGGTCACCCAGGGATACATCCAGGTGGTGGACTTCACCGATCCCGAGAACCCGGAGATGGTGGCCCGCTACCAGGTCCCCGAGTTCGGCACCCACAACATGTGGGTGGAGGACGACAAGCTGTACCAGGCGTACTACGAGGGCGGACTGCGCGTCGTCGACGTGAGCGGCGAACTCAAGGGCAACCTCTACACCCAGGGTCGGGAGATCGCGGTCTTCAAGTCGGCGTCGCCGGCCGGCTACACGCCCAACGCCACCATGGTCTGGGGCGCCCAGCCCCACAAAGGGCATGTCTTCTTCAGCGACACCAACTCGGGGCTGTGGTCGGTGCGGCTGCTGCCGAAGGGACGGCCTATTTCCTGAGCGTGCCGGCGGGCCGGCGCCCGGACACGTCCCGTCCGGGCGCGGTGCACCGTAGCCGCCCCACCGCTGGGGGCCGCGCCCTAGAACACCACCTTCCGCCCCACCACCGCCCGCCCCGGCCGTGCGCCCTCCACGTTCTCTCCATCCCGCACCACCAGCACGCCGTTCACCATGACGTGCTCGACCCCGATGGAGTACGACAGGTCGTCCTCGAAGGTGGCCGTGTCGAGGATCCGATCCGGATCGAAGATCGTCAGGTCCGCGTCGGCGCCGATCTGGACCCGCCCCTTGCGGGCAGCCTGCGCGGAGATCGCCTCGAGCCGCTGCGCGGGCATGAGCGTGATCTTCCTCAACCCGTTCATGAGCGAGACCGTACCCATGTCACGCACGTAGCGACCGAGGAAGCGTGAGAAGGTACCGGCACTCCGCGGGTGCGCACCCGGCGCGTACGGCATGCCGTCGGACGCCACCATGACGTGGTCGGCCTCGAGGGCGGCCTGGATCCACTCCTCACGCATCATGTGGATGATGACGACGCCGCCCTCCTCGCGGTACGCGTGGAAGGTCTCTTCGGTGAGGCGTTCGCCGGTGTCCTGCCACTGGATGTCGGAGTAGTCGATCCCCAGACGCTCCCGGAAACCCGGATCGAAGATGGCCGACTGAAGGGACGTGGACGCAGCGGTGTACGGATACACCTCGGTGGTCACGTCGACGCCGGCCTCCTGGGCTCCCTTCACCAGGGCCAGGTTCGTCCCGATGTCTCCGAGCGACGAACTGTTCAAGTGCACGATGTGCAGCGACGCCCCGGTGGCCATGGCGTTGGCCAGCACCTCCTGCACCGCCTGGATCCCCATGGAGCGGACGTGGGTGTAGATGGGGTAGCCCTCGGTCCCCGCCAACTCGAAGACGCGGTAGATCTCGTCGTGGCTCGCCCCGGGGTAGTACTGGTGCGCCATCCCGATGCCGAGCGCGCCCTCGGCCATACCCTGGCGGATGCGCTCGTGCAGCTCCGGATACAGCTCCTTGGGCAGGTTCTCGTAGTTCCCTGCCATGAGCTCCCACTCGAGATCGCGCAGCCGCGCCTGGTCGTCCTCGTCCTCCGATAAGGCAATCTCCCGCGCCTCCGCCGCCGCCCCTGCGAACCGAGGCATCACGGAGATTCGTGACGACCCGAGGTTCACCGTCGCACCGTAGTTGATGACGGCGTCACCCGAACGCCGGCTCAGGTACCCTCCCACGGAAGCCACGCCGCTCTCGAGTTCGAGCGCCGTCGTCACGCCGTCCCGCGCCTGGAACTCGTTGGCGCGGTTGGTCTGTCCGTGTGCGTGCAGATCGATGAAGCCCGGAGCGACCACGAGTCCATCGGCGTCGATGACGGACTCACCCTCGAGCTCGTCCTCGCTGATGGCCATGATGGTCTGGCCATTGATGCCGACATTGCGGACGGCATCGAGGCCGGTCTCGGGGTCCATGACGCGGCCGTTGCGAATGACGACGTCGTAGCGCTCCTGCGCGTCCGCGGGTTCGGCGAGGAGAACCGTCAGGGCAAGAGCCGCGGCGGCGAGGCCACAGAGGCCCAGGGCGGATAGGTGAGGACGCTTCATCGACAGGCGACTCCTGTGGGGTTCGCCGAACAAGTGTGCCGCGAGGGGGGGCGGCCGCAAGTGGGGGGCCGTCCGATTCGCATGCGTCTCCGATACCGGTGAGATGTCGGGGTTCGAGCGGCGTCGAAGCTGCGGGCCTTGTCGGCTCCTCACCCCCGTTCGCTACCTTGCCCCCATGAACCTGGTCTTCATCGTCATGTGGGTGGTCAGCCTCGCCTTCAGCGTGGTGGTCGGCGCGGCAGCCCTCACCTACATCCGACGCACGTGGCAGCTCATCCGGTCGGATGCCGACGGCTCGGCTCAGGATCGCATTCTCGACGGCGTCGATCACCTCGAGACGCAGATGCACCTGGTGGCCGAACGCCTGGGTGCCCTCGAGGGTCGACTGGCGGAGTTGGATGAGCGACTGGGCGGCCCTACTGGGGCGCCCGCCCTTCCCCAGGCCCAGACACGGGAGGCGCCATCGGAAACCAGCGCTCCGACGGGTTCCTCGAAGGCGACGTCCGCCCTTCCCATGCCCACCTCGGACCCAGCGAACATCCCACCCCCGTCGAAGGAGGCAGGATCGTGAACCCGGTCCCGTCGCTTCTCACTCTCGCATCGGCGCGGACGGTCGCTGTCCTGGCACTCGCCGTCCTGACGTCCGGCAGTCCTCTCGCCGCCCAGTCCGCCTCGCCCGCCACGACCGCCGCGGCATATGCCGGCGAGACGCTGCCCCTCACCTGGGAGAACGTCTTCACCCGCTCGACCGGAGCCAGGGGAGCCCTCCTTTCTCCCGACGGCCGGACGGTCGCCGTCACCGCGTCGACGCCGGCGGGCTCGGGCATCTTTCTGGTGGACGTGGAGAGCGGCGACACCTCACGGCTGACGGACGGCGGATCGGTCTCCTCCTGGATGCCCGACGGAACGTCCCTCCTCGTATCGGCCGGCTCGGATCTCTGGCTCGTCGAGGTGGAGGCCAGCGCCGTCGCATCCTTCGACGCTCCCTCGCCCGGCGTTCTCCGGATCACCGACGACCGCGACGGCGAGCGGGCCGCCCGCCCTTCCCCCGACGGCGCCACCATCGCGTTCTACTCCGGACGGTCAGGCCATCAGGACATCTGGCTCGTGCCCACTGACGGCTCCGCACCTCCGCGACAGCTCACGCGCCAAAGCATGGCCGCCGACGACTTCCGCTTCGCCCCGGCCTGGTCCCCGGACGGTCGGCGCATCGCGTATTACTCCAACAAGGCCGACTACTGGGAAGACGACATCTGGGTCGTAGACATAGCCACCGGTGACGAGCGACAGGTGAGCCGCGGGCTCATGGCCTCTTCGACGCCGGTCTGGTCACCCGACGGCTCGAGCATCGCCCTCCTGGCCACCGCAAAGGACGAGTACTGGTACGAAGACCTCGCCTACCTGTACGTCCTGGACCCGGACTCGGGCACCGAGCGGATCGTCGATATGCAGGTCCACGCCACCGACTGGCTCCACAACCTGGGCGTCCACTGGAGCGCCGACGGCACGGAACTCTTCTTTCCCTACCTCGAACGCGCCCGGATGGAGCTGTGGCGCGTGCCGGCCCAGGGAGGGGTCGCCACCCGCATGACCAACATGGGCGGCCATTTCCGCGCGTACCATTCCGATGATGCTGCTTCGGGCTTCGTCTTCCTCCGTTCCACGCCCACCCGCGGGACCGAGGTGGACTACCTCGACGCCCTCGGCGGCCGCGTACGTCAACTCACCGACTTCGCCACCGAGTGGACCGGCGTCGAGGAGCCCGAAGAGATCAGCTATCGGAGCTGGGACGGTCTCTTCATCCAGGGCTTCCTCTACCTCCCGCCCGACTTCGATGCCGATGGCTCCTATCCCGCTCTCGTCCAGGTCCACGGTGGCGGCACCAACTCGTACCTCCATTCGCTGAACACGACGGAACAGTACCTCGCACAGAAGGGGTACGTCGTCCTGGCCGTGAACTACCGCGGTGGATCGGGCTTCGGCCGACCGTTCCAGGACCTGGGGGTGAACGATTGGGCCAACGGTCAGGCCCGGGACGCCGCCGCGGCCGCCGACTTCATCCGCTCCCGCTCGTGGTCGAACGGGCAGGTCGGGATCTACGGATACAGCTACGGCGGCATCACGAGCATGGCGGCCATCGCACGGGTACCCAACGCCTTCGACGCGGCGGTGCCCATGGCCGGGATCTACGACTTCGCCGACGCATACACCAACGCGGACCGGCTGGGGAAGATCTTCATCCGGACCGGCCACGGCGGCTCGCCAGAGGAGCGGCCCGCGATCTACGCCGTGAGCAACACCTTGGCGCGGGTGGCGGACATCGAGACCCCGGTTCTCACCATGCACGGCGAAGAGGACGTCCGGGCCCCCTTTCGCCAGTACGAGCTCGCCGTCGACATTCTCCACCGCGAGGGCAAGGTCCACGAAGCCCACTCCTACCCGGGCGAACCCCATGGCTTCCGCGATCCCCGGAACCGGATCGACATGTACCAGCGCCTCGAGGCCTGGTTCGATCGGTGGCTACGTCCTACCCTCGACTGACCTCATCCGGAGCACGCCGTGGGCGCCGTCATCGCTCTCCTCGCCGTCATCTTCGGTCTCCTCTGGGGATCGGCGGTCCTCATTTCGTACCTCCAGAGTGACCCCTGGAAGAAGGCGGTCTCCGCCGGCGACGACGAGGCCATGCGCCGGCTCCACGACGAAGTCGAGGAACTGCGGCGCCGGCTGGCAGACGTGGAGGACAAGGTGAGCTTCGACCGGCAACTCGCGCCCCCGAAGTCCGGGGACGACGCCGAGGACGACTGAAGGACGGCGGGCCCGGCCGGCGACCGGACCCGCTCTTCCCGCCGTGGCTCGCTGACGGCCCCTACTCGAAGATCCCGGCGAAGTGGGCCATGCACGCACCCCAGCCTTCTTCGTGGCCCTGACGCGCCTCTTCTGCGGGGAAGCCGTCGTGCACCAGCGTCACCTCGGTACCACCTTCGACTTCGGCGAACTCCACGGTGACGAGGGTGGCGCCCATGGCGTGGTCGTCCTCCTCCCAGTCCCACGTGTAGACCAGCCGTCGAGGAGCATCGATCTCCTTGTAGGTGCCGAAGGCGTTGTGTGCCTTCCCGTCCACCTCCATTCGGATGGCGAAGGACCCGCCGACCCTGAAGTCGCTCTCCACTTCCCTGCACCCACCCGGCGCCGGGCACGACCACTGCTTCATCTCCTCCGGCCGCGTCCACGCGTTCCAGACCCGTTGACGATCCGCCGCGATGGTCCGGCTCAGCCGTACCGCTCCTACGGTCTCCACGCTCATTCCTCATCTCCTTCCTCGTGGTGCAGCTCCTCGTCCCCATCGCCTCCGCCCGCAGGCCGGCGATCTCGTTCAGGCGCCTCCAAGTAGGTCACCAGTGAGTCCAGCTGCCGTGTCCAGAACCTCTCGTGCCTTTCGATCCACTCCTTCGGCCCGTCCAACGACTCAGGGTCGTACGAGCACCGCTGCACCCGCCCGTCCTTCTCCCTCCGTACGAGCCCGGCCTCGTCCAGGACCTTGAGGTGCTTCGACACCGCCATGAGCGAGACGTCGAAGGGTTCGGCGAGATCGGACACCGACGCCTCCCCGTCCCGCGCCAACCGGGTGAGGATGGCGCGACGGATGGGGTGCGCCAGGGCGGCGAACGTCCGGTCCAGGTGGTCGTCGAGGAGTGCGATCATGAGAGGCTATAGTAAACCATATGGTTTAGTATTAGCGGATGGACGCGCGGGGCGCAAGAGCGAGCGTGGAGGGGATGGAGGTGGGGTCGTCAGCCGTCGACCCACGACCTCCATTCGTCCTCGGCGAGACCGACGGTCAGATGCTTCCCGCTCCGCACCAGGGGCTGGTGCAGGATCAGCGGCTCCTCCGAGGCGATCTCCAGCCACCGGTCGTCGCCGTAGTATGCCGTGTGAAGCCCCAGGGCCTTGAAGCGCTTGGACTCACGGTCGATGAGGCGCTCCTCCCCGAACTTCTGGAAGAAGCGTTTGAGCTCCCCCACCGACGGACTTCGCTGCTTGAAGTCCATGAAGTGCACCTGGATCCGGCGCTCCTTGAAGAAGCGCTCCGCCTTCCGCACGTCGGCGTTGTTCTTCACTCCGAAGATCTGGACGTCCATGAAGTGAAGATACCCATCACTCCGCGCTCAGCGAACGCACGGGATCGACGGCCGTGGCACGTCGCGCGGGCACGTAACACGCCACCAGCGCCACGCCGCCGAGAAGTGCCACCACCGACGCCAGCGTGGTGGGATCCGTCGGCTCGACACCGTACAGGAAGGACGCCAGCGCCCGGGTGGCCAACAAAGAGGCCACCAGTCCCATCCCGATCCCCAGAACGACCAGCACGGCGCCCTGCCGCACCACGAGGAGCACCACGTCGCGCGCGGCGGCTCCCAGCGCCATGCGGATGCCGATTTCCTGGGTCCGCCGGCGCATGGCTTGAGCCGTCACCCCGTAGACCCCTACGGTGGCCAGGAGCAGAGCCGTGGCGCCGAAGAGGGAAAGGAGCACCAGAATGAAGCGCTCCTGATCCATGGAGCTGCGCCAGAAGTCCCGCATGGGCCGCACCGACGCCAGCGGGATCTGAGGATCGAGTTCCCGGAGCACCTCACGGACCGCCGGCACCACCTGTAGCGGATCGACGCTGGTCTTCATCACGATCCACCCGTCCCGCCCCCAATCCTGATTCCGGTTCTCGAAGACCTCGGCCCGGGCCGGCTGCCCCAACGTCTCCTGGTGATGGTCGCCCACGATTCCGACGATCTCGTACCAGGTCGATTCCGGCGTGGCCTCGCGGTCGTAGGCGATGCGCTGGCCGATGGGATCGTCGTCGGGGAAGTACTGGCGGGCGAAGGCCTCGTTGATGACCACGACCAGTGGCGCGTCGGGTCCGTCCGTGGCCTCGAACAACCGGCCTCGCACGAGAGGGATGTCCAGTGCCTCGAAGTATCCGGCGTCGGCCCGGCGGTGGATGATCTCGCTGCCGTAGCGGTCGTCGGGCCAGTCTTCGGCCTGGAACTGGCTCGACCAGCTCGTCCCGCCCAGGGGTGGGAGCCCGACCATGCCCGCGCGCTCGATTCCCGGACGCCCCTCGAGGCGCCGTTGGAACTCGTCCCAGAAGGCCAGCACCTCGTCGCGCTCCTCGTAGCGGAGGGACGGGACCGACAACTCGACGGCCAGGGCCCCGTCCACCCGGAAGCCCGGGTCGACGCTCCTGAGCATCATCCCGCTGCGGATCATGAGGCCGGCGCCCACCACGAGGAGCAGCGCCAGCGCCACTTCCGCCGTCACCAGGAACCCTACCGCCCGCAGACCGCGTACTCCTTCCGACTGGCCCCTGCCCCCGTCCCTCAGCGCGCCCTGGATGTCCCCAGCGGCCGAGCGCAGAGCCGGGAAGGTCCCGAACAGGACCCCGCTGAAGACGGCGAGACCGAGGGTGAACGCAACCACGCGCGCGTCCAGCGCCAGGACCGTCGCGCCGCTGATGCCGAGGCGCGTCATCGTCGCCATGGCCTCGACCCCCACCCATCCCAGCACCAGCCCTACCGCGCCGCCGACCAGGCCGATGAGGAGGCTCTCGGTGAGGAACTGGCGAGCGACGCGGGAGCGGCCGGCTCCCAGGGCGCTGCGCAGGGCCACCTCCCGTGATCGGTCGTTGGCGCGCACCAGCATGAGATTGGCCACGTTGGAACACGCCAGGAGGAGGAGGATGGTCACCGCTCCCAACAGGACCATGAGCGGGGTCCGGACGCCCCGAATGAGGAAGTCGCGGATGGGCGTCATGCCGGCGCCCATGATGCTGTTCGTCCCCGGATACTCTCCCTGGAGCGCCGAGACGACGGCCTGGAGTTGGGCGTCGGCCTCCTCGAGGGTGACGCCGTCGCTCAGCCGTGCGACGGGGCGCACGAAGTGGGCGCGACGGAAGTGGGTGGCCGACAGGGTGGGGTCGTCCCAGCCGTAGGTGAACCAGACCTGGGTCCGGTCGTCTGGGAACGCGAAGCCCTCGGGCATGACGCCCACGATCTCGTGGAGTTCTCCGGCCCCACCGAAGGGAATCATAGAGCCCACGACGTCCGGATCGGCGCCGAAATGGCTCACCCAGAGCGCGTGGCTCAGGGCGATGACCCGGTCCTGCCCCCGCCAGGTCTCCTCGAAGCGGAAGCCCCGTCCGAGGATCGGCTGAACGCCCAGGACATCGAAGAAGTTGCCGGTTACGCTCGTCCCCCCGACGAGGATGGGATCGCCGTCGGTCTGGATGGTGACGTCACCCACGCCGAAGTCGCGGAACATGGCGACGTCGTCGAAGGCCTCCACCCGTTCGCGCCAGTCCAGGACGTTGGCAGGCGCCGCGTTCGCGTCGGTCCAGCCGAACTCGGGGTTGGTCTCGTAGAGAAGCACGAGCCGGTCGGCGTCTCCGAAAGGAAGCGGTCGGAAGAAGTAGGCGTTGACCGCCGAGAAGATGGCCGTCGTCGCGCCGATACCGAGGGCGAGGACCACCACCGCCGCCACGGTGAAGCCGGGGTTCCGCCGAAGCGTCCTCGCGGCCTGTGTCGTGTCCTGCACTACCGACTTCAGCATCCCATCCCCTCCCGTCCTGGTTCGTCGTGCTCCCGTCCACAGCGTGATCACGGTCCTCATCGCGCCGAGGCCCTCCCTCACCGCGAGCTTCGTTGCGGGCCACCGACCCTTCCACCGAGCATCCGTCATCCGTTCCTCCACGACCTCGATGTACTCCGTGCCCAAGGAGTCGCGGAACGATGGGGGGGCCAGGCGGAGGACCGCCCTCACGAGCATCGAGACGGCGCGGATCATCCTCAGCTGCCGCCCACGGCGCTGCCGAGAAGGCGCTTCGCTCTCGCTACCTTCACGAGGTCAGCCAGACGGCGGGATTCCAGTTCCGCTCGGTCCCGTCCCACCACCGTGATCTGGTAGTAGCGGCGCCGGGCGTCCTCGGCGCCACTGGGAGCGTCGGCCTGTTCGATGAGCCCGTCGCCCTCCATGCGCTGAAGTGCCAGGTACATGGCTCCGGTGGACGGCGCCGCATCGGTGCCGGCCCGGCTCTCGATCTCCTTGATGATGCCGTAGCCGTGCAACGGTCCGTCGGCGAGGGCGAGGAGGATCTCGTAGGTCAGTGGGGTCATTGCTCCATCCGATGACTCAGTGTCGCGGTGAGCCACTATATAAACCATTTATGCATTTGGCAAATACTGAGCGCGATCTTTGCCTCCGGGCCCACGTTCGTCATGTTCCAGCCCCGCCGAACACGTTTCGCTACCGGGTTGCCCATGAACGCACAGTTGGGGCTCTTTCCCGACGAGCCTACTCCCGCCGTCGCGCCGATCGGACCGGCTGACGTACCCGAGCGCCTTCGCTCCGCGGCCCGGCGTCTCCCCGTTTCTCTTCGGATGGGCACCTCGTCGTGGAGTTTTCCCGGCTGGTCGGGCATCGTCTACGATCGACGTGCGACGGAGCGCACCTTGGCACGGCGTGGCCTCGAGGCCTACGCCGCTCATCCCCTCCTCCGAAGCGTGGGGATCGACCGCACCTACTACCGGACCATCTCCGCGGAGGACTTCCGCGCCTACGCGGACTCGGTCCCTGCGGACTTCCGCTTCCTCGTAAAGGCGGAACGGACCCTCACGTCCCCGTTGGACCCCGAGGCGAGAAGCGTCCGGGTCGAAAACCCCCGCTTCCTCGACGCCGAGTACGCCAAGGCCGAGGTCGTCGGACCGATGATGGACGGACTCGGTGAGAAGGCCGGACCGCTCCTCTTCCAGTTCTCGCCCATGTCCCCGGGGGCGGTAGGCGGGACCGACGCCTTCGTGGACCGTCTGCACGACTTCCTCCGGGCGTTGCCCGCCGGCCCTTTGTACGCCGTCGAGCTTCGAACGCCGGCGTTCCTCGGGAAGGGCTACGCCGAGATGCTGGAAGCCGCGGGCGCCGCCCACTGCTACAACGTCCACCCGTCCATGGCACCACTGGATCGGCAGTTGGGGCGCATCTCCCCCTTCTACCAGCCGGCCCTGGTGGTACGGTGGATGCTCCACGACGGGCTCCAGTACCAGGTCGCGAGGGACCGCTACGAGCCCTTCGACCGCCTCGTCGACGAGGACCGGGTTTCCCGGGAGCGCATCGCCGTCGCGGTCCTGGACGCCCTCGTGGCCGAGCGTTCGGCATTCGTCATCGCGAACAACAAGGCCGAGGGGTCGGCTCCGCTGTCGATCTTCCGGCTGGCCGAGCGGATCGCGAGCTGGGACGCCCCGGCCGAGGGAGCGGGGGCGGGTGCTTCTTAGGTCTCGCCTCTGGTTGTACGTGGCCGGCGGCTGGCTCCTGGTGGGGGGGCTCGGACAGTTGGGCTATCACACCTGGGGCCTGGTCCTGGAGAACGACGTGAGCGGCGGACTTCGGGAGTTCGCCATGCAGGCCATGAAACAGGCTCAGTCTCCCGACCCCCTCCGGCCCAGCCTCTGGCGGGTGTTTCGGCTCTACAGCGTCTCCCTGGCTCTGCTCTGGCTCTTCGCCGGAATCGTCGACATCGCCGCCGCATTCGGGGACGTCCCCCACCGGGTCCGTACGGGGATCTCGCTCATCCAGACCGTCTTCTGGACCGCCGCCTTCATCCCCTTCGCCTTCCTGGACCCCGTCATCCAGCCCCTGATCGTCGTGGGCCTGGCGGTCCCCCTGCACGGCATCGCCTACATCACGGCAGACGCGGCGGCACGAGAGGATGAGGGGGACCCTGGTCCGGACTCGGCGCCGGCCCCGAACGGGGCGCCGTAAGGGACACCGCTGACGCGTACTCCCTGGCGATGGCCTCGCGCATGGCCGCCAGCGTGCCGCGGGACAGCCATCGACCCCGCACCATGGTGCCGCTCCCCTCCCGCAGGGCGGCGACCTCCACAAGCGGGTTGCGGGCGACCAACACGAGGTCGGCGCGCATGCCCTCTGCCACTCGCCCGAACTCCCCTTCCCGCCCGGCCACCGCCGCCGCGTCCGAGGTGGCGGCGCGGAGCACTTCGAAGGGCGAGAGGCCCGCCTGCTCGAAGCCGGCCAACTCGTCGTGGATGGAGGATCCGGGCAGGATCCACCCGAACCCCGCATCGGTCCCGATGAGGAGACGTCCACCCGCGTCCCGAATGGCGGCGATCATCTGCCGGTGGTTCCGGTGCTCGCGCTCAGCGACGCCATCTTCGAACCCGTGGTGATACCCGGTAGCGAAGAAGTCGCGCATGCCCGGCGAGATGTAGCGGATCTCCCAGCTGTTCTGGATGGCGCGCGCCCGGGTCCGGGACAGCGCGTCGACCGTGATGGTCGGCGTGTGGGTCAGCCCGGAGGTGACCGAGCGAGCCACGACCTCGGAGACCCGCGCCACGTCCAGTTCGCCTCCGTTGAACACGCTCGCCGACTCGCGCTTGATGCCAATGAGGTGTTCGGAGGTGCTCTGTCCCGCTTCCTGGACTCGCTCGATCCCCACCCTCCAGGGGACATGCCCCACCACCGGGATTCCGGACACAGCCGCTTCATCGACGATGGCGTCGTACGATGGCCGGTCGAGCTCGTTGTAGACCTTGATGAAGTCGTAACCGGCGGCGATGTGTTCGGCCGTCCGCTGCCGGGCTTCCTGGGCATTCGCCACAGAAGGAGTGAAGGACTCCCACGGCCCCCCTGGCCCATCGATGCCCGCGCTCGCCACCACGAGCGTGGGCCCGAGAACATCCCCGGCCTCGATGCTCGCTCGCTCCCTCAACACGCCCGGGCTGCCCCACATCACCCGAAGCGTGGTGACACCATGGGCCAGCCACGACACGAAGTCGTTTCGGAGGTAGGCGAACGTGCCGGATGTCGTGTGGACGTGCATATCGGCCAGACCCGGGACCAGGTAGCGGCCGCGTCCCTCGATGCGGAAGGCACCGTCGGGGACCGGGGTGCTCGCCGTCGGCCCGATGGTCTCGATCCGGTCCCCCCGAACGACCACGGTCTGGTCGGCGAGGACACGCTCCGAGTCCATGGGGACGACGTGCACGTCGACGAACGCCACCACCTCGGGCTGAGGGTCGGGGGCCGGCTCATCTGGGAAGTCGTCGGCGGCGGGCCCCAGGATGGGCTCGGTGCAGGCGACGATGAAGAGCGCGGGGACCAGTGCGAGGCGGCGGATCTGCATGACACCCATCACTACGCTCCGGGTGTGGTCACGATTGCAGGCGCCCCAGCGCCGCCGGCGGGCCAGTACCGACGCCTGGTCGAACCCAGCGGAGACGGCTCCTGTGACGCACGCACAGGGGATACAGCCTCTCCATCGGACCTACCGTCTCGGCGTGACCCGTAGCTCCCGCAGCAGGTCCTGGGCCGCACGCCCGAGATCGATGGCGCCGCCACCGTAGTTCCGGAGCAGCACCACGGAGATGCCGGCGTCCGGGTCCACCGCCATGTGGGCCATGTACCCCGCGACGGAGCCCCCATGGGATACGATACGGCGGCCCTCCCCGTCGACGGTGATCCGGAACCCGAGACCGTATCCGTCAGACGGATCCTCCGGCGTGTGCACGCGGATCATCTCCTGCCGACTGTCTTCCTCGAGGATCCGTAGACCCGGCACCCCCGACACCGCCCCCAGGAAGCGGGCGAGGTCGGCGACGGTGGAGTACACACCACCGTTGGGGACCTTGTAGCCACGCCCTGCGTGCTCGCGAGCCGGCTGCTCGCCGCTCACGACACCGCTGCGTACGGTGTAGCCCGCCGCCAATCGCGGCTCCAACTCCCCACCGGCGACGACGAACGCGGAACCCGTCATGCCCAGGGGCGTGAAGATCTCGTCGTCCACCATCTGCATGAACGGGCGCCCCGCGGCGCGGGAAAGGGCCAACCCCAGCATCCCGAAACCGATATTCGAGTACTGGTAGCGAGCCCCGGGGACGGAGTCGTACGCCGTGCGGGGAATGGACTCCAGGACGCGCTCTTCCCATCGGTCGATGGGTCCGACGACCGACTCCTGCCAATCGGGCTCTCGGACGAGACCGGCGGTGTGACTCGCCAGATGCCGGAAGGTCACCGGAGACGCGCCGGGGCGCCTGTCCACCAGTCCTTCCATCTCCGGCAGATGGGGCTGGACGGGATCGTCGAGCTCGATGACACCCTCGTCCACGAGGCGCATCATCAGGACCGCGGTGACCGATTTGGAGATGGAGCCTGTCCGGGACACGGCGGAGGTCTTCATGGGCAGGCGGCGATCCCGGTCGGCCCAGCCGAAGGCCGCGGCCCAGACCAGGTCCCCGTCGATGGCCACACCAGCGATGAGACCGCCGACAGAATCCTCCATCACCCCCTCGGACAGCCCTGCCGCAAACGCGTCGAGGTGGCTGTCCCAACCCTGTTGGGCCGACAGTGGCGTCTGCGCGGACGGCCCCGCGAGGAGCAGCAGGAGCGCGAGGAGCATCACGGGCGCAGGCGACGCGCCCTCCTTGCACCCTCTCACGGAGCCACCGCCCGCGACTCACGCCATGCCCGCACGCCGCTCAGCACACGATCCACGTCGGAATCGTCGTTGTACAGCCCGAGCGAGAAGCGCAGCACGCCACTCCGAAGAGCGAACACGATGCCCTGGCCCACGAGGTGCGCATGGAGATCGTTCACCTCCGGGTCGTCGGCGGAGTAGTGACGCCCACCCCCGAGTCGGCCGGCCGAGACGATATGCGCCAGGTGTGGCCCGGGGGCGCCCCCCACAACGGGTAGCCCCGCCTCCACCAAGCCCTCGGCGAGTCGTGCGGCGAGGCCACGGACATGCCTCTCGATGGCCGGAACGCCCACCCCCTCGATGACGCCCAATGCGGCCCGCGTCGCCGCCATGCCCAGGTAGTTGTAGTTGCCGAGATCGAAGCGTCGGGCCCCCGGCAGGTATTCCAGGGGCCCCTCGGAGTAGGCCGTCTCGTGGGCGTCGAGGGCGATCCCGTAGCGGGCTACGTGCACCGGAATGAGGGTCTCCGCCACCTCTCGGCGGACGTAGAGGAAGCCGAAGCCGTAGAGCGAGAGCAGACACTTCTGAGCCGCCACGGCGAGGGCGTCGAAGCCCAGGGCATGCACGTCGGTGTCGAGGGCGCCGATGGACTGGGCGCCATCGGCCAACGTCAGAGCACCCAGATCTCTCGCCGCGCGAACGATGGGCGCCGCCTCTGTGATGAAGCCGGGTGCGAAGGAGATGGTGGGGAAGGTCACCACACGGGTACGGTCATCCATGGCGGCGACCATGGCCTCCACCGGCATGGAACCGTCCTCGGGCCGGACCGAGCGCACTTCCACGCCGTAGCGCCTGGCCAGGTTGTACCAGAGGTAGATGTTGTTCGGGTGCTCCCGCTCGGGGCAGACCACGACGTTGTCACCCGCCTCCCAGGGCAGGCTCGCGGCGAAGAGGTTCAGTCCTTCGGAGACGTTCTTCGTGATGGCCACCTCGTCGGACTCGGCTCCGATGAGGCGAGCGAATCGGCCCCGGACTTCGTCGATCCCCTCCCGGAGGGCGTCCTTGTCCGCCGTACCATCCACCTGCCGGTCCATGTACTCCGAGACGGCGTCCCGGACGACCGTAGGCACCAGTCCCTTGGCAGCGATGTTGAGGTAGACGAGGCGTTCGGTGCCGGGAAAAAGCCCTCGTACTTCGGGATTCACGCGTCGCCCTCCGTCGAGGACGATCGTACCGCGCCTCGCCGTTCTTCCGAAGCCACCACCAAAGAAGTCCCCACCATGTCCCCCATGACGTTCACGGTCGTGTTGCCCATGTCCACGAGACGATAGATCCCCCCGACGATCGCCGCGACCTCCACGGGCAAGCTGAACGCCTGGACGAAGATCAGAGCGATGACGAAACCACCGCCGGGGATGCCCCCGGAGCCCTCCGAAAGCAGAAGCCCGACGAGGACGATGGATACGAAGGCCGCAGGGGTGAACGTCACCCCCGCGGCCTGGGCGGTGAACAGGAATACCGCCCCCAACATCACCGAGGTGCCGTCCTTGTTGAGCTGGGCACCCAGGGGAAGCGTGAACGAGTAGATCTTCCGCGGCAATCCGATCCGCTCGGCCATCTCCAGGGCCACACTCAGGGAGGCCAAGCTCGATGTGGTGGCAGCGGTCGTCGCCCACAGCGAGCCGGTGTCGGCGAGGAATCGGCCGGGTCGCCGGTCGGTGAAGACCCGGAGGGCGATCATGTACGCCACCACCACCAGCGCCTGGGCCAGATAGACGCCCAGGAGGAAGCGCGTCATGGGTCCGATGAGCGCAGCGCCGTAACGACCCACGGTGACGGCCATGAGGGCCCCGATCCCCAGGGGAGCCGTCCACAAGATGATGTCCACCAAACCCCGGAGGAGGGCGGCCAGGTCTCCGTAGAGCGTGGCCAGCCGATCCCGCGACGCCCCACCCAAAAGCAGGGTGGCCACCCCCAGGAGGACGGCCACCACGACGATCTGCACGACATTTCCCTGGGCGAAGGCCTCCACCACGTTCGTCGGGAAGAGCCCGAGGAGGACCTCCGTCACCGACGGCACCGAACCCACGGCGCCGTCGACCTCCTCGGTGAGCTGCATGCCCTCGCCGGGACGCAAGATTGCCATGGCCGCCAGCCCCAGGCAGAGAGCTGCGACGTCCGTCGTCACGTAGTAGCTCATGATCTTTCCGGCCAGGCGCCCGAACGTGCGGACGTCGGTGAGCGCGGTGAGCCCGGCAAGAAGGTTGAAAAAGACGAGGGGGACTGCCGCGAGGATCAGCAGGCGGATGAAGAGGCTTCCAACGGGTTCGACGACGACAACCCGCTCGCCGAATACGGCGCCGAGGACAGCACCGGCGACCATCCCGAGGAGGATCCTGGTCCCGAGTCCCGTCCCCTTGCCCTCTCCACTCCTCATCGTGGTCGTCATGACGCCGAACTTGCACTCCCATCTCCGTCCAGCAAGTGTGGAACATGAAGAAGACACTCGGGATATCGCTGGTCCTGGCACTCGCCGCGTGCGGCGGGGACGTGGACGAGGACGGCCAAGCCGCCGCCGATACGCTGACGCGCGCCCAGAAGGACAGCATCGTCGCGGATCTGCCCATTCCCGGGGCAGGCGCCGTGGGGGCCGCCATGCGGTCCAGGGACCGGGCCAACGAGCGCACGGCCACCCACGACAGCATCGGCTGACGACGCACCGCCATGCCCCTCCACGCGGCTTCGGGGCCGGAAGCCGCGTGGTATACTTCGTGCTTGGTCTTCCCTGACGGTATTGTCACAGCCCCGCTTTCTCCCCCGTCCCATCGCCCATGCGCCTTTCCCGAAAAGACACACTTGGTCTCGCCCTGGCGGCGGGTGCCGTGGTGCTTCTTGTGGGCCATGGTCGTGAGCCGCATGTGCCGCGGCCGACGCCAGCGCCCGAGGTCGTCTCGCGCACGGCAAGCGATGGCACCGAAGCCAACGACGACGTCGTCGCCTTCGTCGACGTATTACTCCCGGGCACAGCCCATTCGGCTTCTCGCGCCGGTGTGGTAGTCGTGCGAGGGGGCGTGGTGTCGGCCGTCGGATCGGAGGACGCCGTCCGCGTTCCGGCCGAAGCACAGATCGTCGACGGCGAGGGATCCGAGTTCCTCGTCGCGACGCCGGACCCGTCTGGCTGGGCGCCTGTCCGCGAGGGCGTGGCCGCCGAGCTCGTGCTCCTCGGCAGTGACCCGCGACTCGGTGTCGACGCCGCCACCGTCGGAGGCCGACTCCTCAGGGGCCGGTGGATTCCGGCCCGTGGGAAGGCGCGAACGCCGGGAGTACCCGCGGGGCACTGACGCCCTCACATCTGGTGGGACCGGGTGTGCCGACTATACTTCTGAAGCGCCCTCCCACCGCTCCAAGCGGCGTCAATCGTCTTTCCGGGATCCAGATAATGCGCACGAAGTCCGCCATCGCCCTCGCCCTCATCTTGCCCCTCGCCGCGTCAGGATGCGCCGAGAACGATGCCTCGACATCCGGCAGCCAGGCCCTGGCGGCTGAAGCGCCCGCTGCCGCTGGCCAGGAGCTTCCCACGGTGCTGGTCTACAAGACAGCCACCTGCGGATGCTGCAACGGTTGGATCGAACACCTCGAGGCTGCCGGCTTCACCGTCGACGCCCGGGACACCCGCGACCTCATGGTGGTGAAACGCGATGCGGGTGTGCCGACCCAGCTCTCGTCGTGCCACACGGCCATCGTCGACGGCTACGTCGTCGAGGGACACATCCCGGCAGAGCATGTGAAGAGCCTCCTGGCCGACCGGCCCGATGTCGCCGGGATCGCCGTTCCGGGCATGCCCATCGGCTCGCCGGGTATGGAAGGCGCCAACCCCCAGCCGTACCAGGTCTACTCGTTCACACGCGACGGGCAGGCCGCCGTCTACGCCGAAGTGGATCCGCGCTGACGACGGATGCCGTCGACGCCCGTTGTACTCCTCCTCGAAGACCATACTGGGCTCGGTGAGGTCATCCGGGACGTAATGACGGAGGAGGGCTACGACGTCCTCGCCGTCCGCGACCAGTTCGCCGCCGTAGCCACCCTGCGCGGCCAGTCCGTGGATCTGGTCGTCGCCGACCTGCCCACCCCTGGGCCGGGAGAGGCCGATCCTCTGGCCGAGATCCTGAGAGACTTCCCCGACGTTCCCCGCATCATCGTAGCCGACGATGCCCGGGGCGCCCTGCCCTTCTTCGGCCCTTGGCGCGTCTTCGAGGGCAGCGCCACCCTACGCCGCCCGTTCAAGCTGGACGATCTCCTCGAGCTCACGCGGGAACTCGTGGGCTGAGAGGAAAATGCTTGATCTTTGAAGCACCTCCGTGGCAGCGTTGTAGAGGGACCCCCAGCAACCCGCCGAAGGAGGCTACCTCGTGGCCCGCATCCTGATCGTCGACGACGAAGAGTCCGACCGCCTGTTGGTGCAGGCGGTGCTTGCCCGCGCCGGCCACGACACCGTTGTCGTGGAAGGTGGCGAGGAGGCTCTGAGGGAGTTCTTGAAGTGCGGCATCGACATCGTCGTGACCGACCTTCAGATGCCCGATGTGCACGGCTTCGAGCTCATCTCCATCCTGCGTGAGTTCAGCCCACCCCCCGCGGTGATCGCACTATCGGCGACGGGGCCGTTTCAGCTTCACATGGCCGAGGCACTCGGCGCCGAGTGGACGCTGCTCAAGCCCCTCGACCCAAGGCTCCTCCTCGACGCCGTGGGCCGCGCCGTGGAAGCCCGCGACTCGGCCGAAGCGGAGAGCGCCTGACCTCGTAGCACCCTGTGTGGAGAGCCGCCTCACCTGATAGCACTCTCCGAGTCGTTCCTGCCCGTCTGACGGGAGATCTCCCACACCCGCCGGGGCGGTTCCCGACGGTCGCCCCCTCGCCTTCCCGACTGCGGTAGGCACCGGCTGGCCACATCATCCAGGTGACCCGACACGGGTCCCGGTCGCATGCGAGGAGGTTGCACGCGCCGGCACTCCAACAATGGAGGCCACCGATGTACCGCCGGATCCTGGTCCCTCTCGATGGCTCGTCGTTCGCCGAGGCCGCCCTTCCCATGGCGCTGGCCTTGTCCGAGCGCACGGGCGCCGACATCCGACTCATCACCATTCTCGAACCCGTCACCTCGTACGCCTACGAAGGGTGGGAAGGCGCCGCCCTGGACTGGACCCAACGCTATCTCGAGGACGTGCTCGAGAGAATCGCCGACGTGGCCGACGGCGACGTGGATCACGTCGTCCGGAACGGACACACCGTCGATACGCTCCAGGAGGAAGCCAAGGAATGGGGTGCGGACATCGTCGTTCTGGCGTCACACGGAAGGGGGACCCTGTCCCGGCTCTGGCTGGGATCGGTCGCCGACGGCTTCATCCGACAGGCCACCCTGCCGGTGCTCATCGTCAGGCCCGAGGATGGCGCTGAACGCATGGAGGACTTCAGCCATTCCTTCCGAACGATCCTCGTTCCCCTCGATGGCTCGGAGCTCGCTGAAACCGCGTTGGAGCACGCGGTGGACTTCGGCGAACTCTTCGGCGCCACCTACCACCTCACACGAGTCGTCTCGTACCCGGTCGACCTGGCGTCCCCGTATCTACCGCACACCACCCAGATGAACCAGGAGGTGGTCGAGGAGGCGAAGCGGAGCGCCGAGGCGTACCTGAAGGCGCGCGCCGCCGAGCTCCGCAAGAAAGGGCTCGACGTCACGACGTCGGTGGTCACCGACCCCCAGCCCGGTCACGCCATCATCCAGGAGATGGCCGAAGTGGGCGCCGACCTGGTGGCCATGTCGACCCACGGACGGCGGGGGCTCAGCCGGGTCATGCTCGGAAGCACCTCCGACAAGGTCCTTCGCGGGCTTCACCAGCCGCTACTGCTGTACCGCCCCCCTGAAGAAACCCACTGACTGATTCCTGGAGGCATCGTGCCAACCGTACATGACATCATGAGAAGTGACGTGGTCACCATCCGCGCAAACGAGTCCGCCCGGTCGTTGGCCAGGGTCCTCGCCGACTCGGGGATCAGCGGGCTTCCGGTCCTCGACGGCAACGACCGAGTCGTGGGCGTGGCGTCGACCACAGACCTGGTCCGTCTGGCCGCAAGCGAGGCGGAGGTGTCGTTCTCTTCGCTGTCTGTAGACCGGTCCTTCGAGCGGACCTACGACGAGGATGGGGAGGACGACGTCAGTCTCGGCGACCTGGGGTTCTTCCTCCCGGAAGACGCACCCTTCCCCGGCCCCGCCATCTTCGAGGGTCTCGAGGAGTCGGTATTCGACCGCGTGAGCGTGGCGGACATCATGACGCCCGTGTCCTTTGCCGTTCCGTCGGACATGGACATGGTCGAACTCTCCGGATACCTCGTCCGCGGGAGGATCCACAGAGCTCTCGTCGTCGACGATGGAGACCTGAAGGGAATCGTCACCTCCCTGGACGTGCTCAAGGCCGTGGCGGACAGCCGCGTGAGCGCATAGCACCGTGGCCACGAAGCCCCGACTCGAGGGACCGCGTCACGACGTAGTCATCGCCGGCGGAGGTCCCGCCGGCCTCACCCTCGGGTGCTACCTGGCCGAGGCGGGGCTGCGAGCCGTGGTTCTGGAGAAGCTGAACCATCCGCGGCCCCACGTGGGCGAGTCGCTCATGCCGTCGGCGATCCGGGTCGCCGAGGAGATCGGCTTCGCGCCTCTCCTCGATGATGCGGCGTTCCCTATCTCGGGAGGCGTCGTGTACCGGCCCACCGAGGGTGTGGACCACGTTCTCCCCTACGCCGACTTCCCTCGCACCAACGCGTCTCCACCCCACACGTACCACGTCGATCGAGCCCGCTTCGACATGCTCCTCATGAAGCACGCGGAGGCCCTGGGCTGCCGGATTGTCCAAGGAGTCGGAGTCCACGAGGTGATCTTCGACGAGGACGGCTGTGCCCAGGGGGTACGAGCGTCCATGGCCGGGCAGAGCGTCGAAGTCCCGGCACGTATCGTGGTCGACGCGGCAGGCCGAGCCACCCGGATCGGCCGTCAGCTCGGGCTTCGCCGGAACCACCCGGTCTTCGACCAGTTCGCCCTGCACGCATGGTTCATCGGCGTGGATCGAGGCGACACCCCGACCGAAAGCTACACCAACATCTTCTTCCTGCCTGAAGTCCGGGGATGGGCGTGGCACACACCCATCACCCGCGAAATCACCTCCATCGGCGTCGTCGCTTCCCGCGAGGTCTACAAGCAGATCGGAGGTGACGGGGTGGAGGCCTTCTTCACCCACGCCCTCGGCACGAACCCCAAGCTCGCCGACGCCACACGAGGTGCGGAGCGGATCAACGACCTCAAGGGTGAGGTCAACTACAGCTACTCGCTGGACCGTGTATGCGGTGACGGCTGGCTCGCCATCGGTGACGCCGCCCGCTTCCTCGACCCGGTCTTCTCGTCGGGAGTCAGCGTCGCGATGCACAGCGCTCGTCTCTCGGCCGAGCACATCATCGCCGCCATCAGTAGCGACGACGTCCGTCGAGAGCGCTTCCTCGCCTACGAAGACACGATGCTCAGCGGTGCAGCTATCTGGGACGACTTCATCCGGCTTTTCTACCGGCTTCTACCGTCGTTCACGCACCTCCTGGACTCAGAGCACCGAAGCGCCATCCTGCGGATGATCCAGGGCGAAACCTACGACGCCTCGGACACTGCCTGGTTGGAGGAAATGCGCTCGATGGTCCGCCGGGTCGAGGAATCGGACGGGCACCCGTGGAAGGCCGAGCTCATCGAGCCCTGACCTTCCACGGCCGATCGGCTCGAGCGTCGCGCTTGCCCCGAACGAGGGTCAGCGGCCGCGACGTCTCTTCTGAGGCACGTCCACATTGCCCTGCACACCACTGTGGCGGATGCCGCCGCTGCCGTCCCGGCGCACCTCGAAGTCCTGGCCCACATCACGAACCTCGATGCTGCCGGAACCGTCTTCCTCGATGACGACGCTCCCGGTGACATCGACGATGTCGATGCCGCCCGAGCCGTCCCGGAGGCTGACATTGCCGTTCACGCCCCGGATGTCGAGACCGCCGGAACCGTCCTCGATGCGCACATCGCCGTCCACGCCGTCCACGTCGAGACCGCCCGAAGAGTCGTCGATGTCGACGGATCCGCGGATATCGGCCACGGACACCCCGCCCGATGAGTCGTCGATTCGGAGGTCACCGGTGCGTCGAACCTCCATGTCACCGGACGAGTCATCGATGTCGACGGCCATGCCCGTGGGCACCAATACCACGAGATCGATACGCGCCGTACGGGGCCCGCTCCATCCCCGGTGATCCGGGTAGTGGGTCCGGATGACGACCGTGCCCCCGGTGGTCTCGCTACTGATGGTCAGCTCGTCGATGAAGGACTCGTCGGAGGCGCAGACACGACCCACCACGACGATCTCGTTCAGCCCGTCTTCCCCTTCCACCTGGAGTTCACCCGAGCCGGCCCGGATATCGACGAGGGAGACGCCTGCCGCCGAAACGGTCATCTCGCGGTCCAGGGAGTAGTCACACCCACTGGCGTTTCGGACCTGGACCCGCGTCACGATCTCCGGTCGCACCGTCGTGACCACCGTCCGTGAGCCATCGACGGGCTGGATGGCTTCGGCCACGGCCGGCGCCGGGGCCGGCTGGCCAGCGAGGAGTCCGACGGCGAAGTCGCCGACGAACGCGATCCCGCTATAGACCGCGAAGAGAGCCAAGATTCTGAGCGCCATTCCCATCGTCATCCTCCTTGATGCTTCGTTTCTCGTCCGGCGACAACCTATTCGACGCGACCGAGGGCCGCCGGGTTGGACAGCGACGTCGTCCCACATGGAAAGCGCCGGCGGGAATCAACGTAATCTGGCACCGAAGTGTGCTCGTCGTGTAACGCCTCGTGTCCACGACATGCACCCGACACGCCCCGCCGACAGCGAGATCCGAATGCGCCGCCCGCCCCGCCCTGCCGCCTGGCTGCCCACCATCACCACCATGCGCCCGGTGACCGCCGCATTCCTTCTCCTCATCGTCGGCGCGGCGGAGATCAACGCGCAGGTCCGACGCGGCCGTCAGGTGGAGGAGCAACTCCGGTGGGCCTCGCCGTCGGTGGGCGTCCGGGGTGGGTACGACCAACGAGCCAACGCCGAGCTTCTCGGCGCCCAGCTCCGGCTTCCGGTAGTGCGCAGCGGCATCATCGAGCTGATTCCCGGTGCCGACGTCGTCTTCTTGAACGGGGCCAAGGACTACCAGTACAGCGTCGAGGCGGCGTGGGTACCCGGCGGTATCCGGCGTGGCGTCTTCCTCGCAGGCGGCATCGCGTGGCGTGACACCCCCCTGGGCCAGGCAGTGCCTGTCCCGGTGGGCCGGAACACGTACTTCGGCTACGTCCTCGGTGCCGGTGCGAGCTCCGGAGTCGGTCCGCTGGAGTTCGAGGTGGCCATCCGCTGGACCTTCCTCAACGACACGACCTATCGCCCCAACATGGCGAGCATCGGGGTGAACTACCCCTTCTGGTCGGTTCTTCCTGAAGGACGCCGATGATCGGCCGGGTGCCCTTGGTGGCCGCTCTGGCCGCGGTCGTCACACCCTGCGGCCTCCGTGCGCAGGCGCCCGGCTACCAGCAGATCGACGTCGGAGCCATCCGAGCGGAGTACAACGCCGAGGTCCTCACCCAGATCAACTCCCATCTGGCCGAGTGGGGCGATGCGTGGGCCAACGACCGGGGCGAAGAGCTCGCGGAGCTCTATTGGGAAGACGCCCTCCTCATCACACCCGAGGGCGTGCAGCGCCGGGGCCATGCGGAGATCCGCGACTACTTCGACGCCCACCTCGGTGAGCACGGCACGGTCGAGGCTTTCATGCTCGATTTCGACGCCAGTGGGGGCATGGCCCAGGTCTTCGGCAACTATATGCTGATGATTCAGGGAGGCGAGGGCGCGGGCAGCCTGAAGCAGGGCCCGATGATGACGATCTATCTGCTGCGCGGACGCACGTGGAAGATCCGGAGCCAGGTGTTCTTGCCGCCGGCGAACTGACCCCGCGTCAGGCGTCTGGCTTCTTCGTCAGGACCACGAAATCGGCCAACGGGCCGTGCTCGTCACGAGACCACGCCTCCACATCGTCCACCTTCGTCATGACCACCGTCGTCACCCGGGTGCCCGGGCGGTAGTCCGAGATCCGCTCCAGGATCCCCGTCCCCTTCTCGACATGGAAGGAGCCGGCGAAGTGGACGACGAAGCCGCCAACGTGGCTCACCAGGGCCTCGCTGATGGCGTGGCCCATGGATGCGTCCCATAGAGCCTGGGACCAGATGGTGTTGGGATTCACGCTGTAGGCTCTGCCCTCGGCGCCTCCTTCGTAGCCGGCCATCGCTTCCTCCATGATGGCATTCCACTGGGCCTGGTAGGCGGGAGAGGGGCCGGGGTACGGCAGGGGCGGCAGGAAGCGGCGTGCCGTCTCTGGCAGCGCCGACAGCGACTCAGGACCGTGACGGGTGACCCGGCTCACGTACCGTCGGGGCGCGTTGGCGGCGACGACGGACATCCCCTGCGCTTTGGCCAACTCCACGAGGGGGCGGTAGCGGGCCTCGTAGTCGTCCCACGGGCGGGTGCTCCGCAGGAAGTGGTCCTCGCTGATGAGGTCCTCCAGATACTCGTCCACGATGTACTGGACGTCCCGTTCGAACATCTCGAGGGAAAGCACGATCCTTCGCCCTGGCGTCGGCAGGATGGACGCGGCGACGAGATCGAGGATCTCGGCTTCGATGGCATGCCCGACCATATCGTCATGCTCTTCGCCGACGAGGAGGACCTCGTCGTCCGTGGCCGCGACGACGAGGGTCCTGAGCGCTACTCTCCGGCCTTCGCGGTCGTAGACGACATAGTCTACACCCGACTCCAGGGAAGCGAAGGGAATCGCCCCCGAGGCGGGTGTCGCTTCGGCGACGTCCGACGCGTTGTCGGCCCCGGTTGGAGACGGCGGAGGGTCGTGGGCTATCCCGGACGCGGCGCACCCCATGGTTCCGGTCAGGCACACGACCGACACGCAACGGGGTAGGCCCGACACGAAGCGCCTCAGGGCCCATTCCAGGCGCGGCGGGGCCCACGCGAAGGGGGACAGAGCCCACTCCAAGCGCGACGAGAACCACTCGAAGCGCGACTGGGTCGACTCGCGGGTGCACGGGCGGCCTTCGAAGGAAGAACCTTGCTGGACGGTGATCTCGGTCATTCGGGCAAACTAACCCTCCCCTCGCGATGCGGGCGACCCGTCGACTCGGTAGCTTGCCAGCGCCGTCAACCTGCCATCATCCGAGGAGGGACCCTTGGGTTGGATCATCGGCCTCATCGCCGTCGTTGTGCTCGTGGCGCTCTACGACGTCCTCCAGAAGAAGCATGCCGTGCTTCGCAACTTCCCCGTCGTCGGCCACTTTCGGTACATGCTCGAATCCATCGGGCCGGAACTGCGCCAGTACATCGTGGCCGACAACAACGAAGAGCTTCCCTTCTCCAGGGATGACCGTAGCTGGATCTACGCGTCGGCGAAGAAGCAGAACAACTACTCTGGCTTCGGCACCGACGACCCGGTCGAGCACTCGCCCAACTACCTCATCATCAAGCACGCGACCCTGGGTCGGATGGACACGCACCACGACGAGGAGCAGGACCCCACGTACAAGCTCCCGTGCGCCAAGGTCCTGGGCGGACACCGTCAGCGGCGGGCGAAGTTCCGACCCGAGTCGGTCGTCAACATCAGCGCCATGAGCTACGGCTCGCTGTCGTCGGCCGCGGTGGAGGCAATGAACCGGGGAGCCGCCATCTGCGGGTGCCTGCACAACACGGGCGAGGGCGGAATCGCACCGTACCACCTCCACGGCGGCGAGCTCATCTGGCAGCTGGGTACCGGCTACTTCGGGTGCCGCACCGCCGAGGGGGGCTTCGATCGGGTGAAGTTCCTCGAGAAGGTCGACGAACACCCGGTCCGGGCCGTGGAAATCAAGCTGAGCCAAGGCGCAAAGCCGGGCCTGGGGGGCGTCCTGCCCGGCGCGAAGGTCACCGCCGAGATCGCTCGCATCCGAGGCGTGCCGGAAGGTCAGAGCGTCATCAGCCCGGCCAGCCATCGTGCCTTCCACAGCGTCGATGAGATGCTCGACTTCGTCGAGTCCCTGGCCGACGATTCGGGCGTTCCCATCGGCATCAAGTCGGCGGTAGGAGACTCGGACTTCTGGATCGAGTTGGCCGACCGCATGAGCCGCGAGGACCGTGGCGTCGACTACATCGCCATCGATGGAGGAGAGGGCGGTACCGGCGCGGCCCCGTACTCCTTCGCCGACCACGTGGCGCTGCCGTGGAAGGTGGGCTTCACCCGGGTCTACAAGATCTTCGCCGAGCGGGATGTGCATCAGAAGGTGGTCTGGGTTGGTGCCGGAAAGCTGGGCTTTCCCGAGACGGCCCTCATGGCCTTCTGTCTGGGGGCCGACATGATCGCCGTGGCCCGCGAGGCGATGATCGCCGTAGGGTGCATCCAGGCCCAGCGGTGCCATACGGGCCACTGTCCCACCGGCGTCGCCACCCAGAACCCGTGGCTCGTCAGAGGACTCGACCCGACGGACAAGGCCGCGCGCATGGCCAACTACGTCATCGCGCTACGCAAGGAGATCACCCGCTTGAGCCACGCGTGTGGCGTCGACCATCCGGGCCTCCTACGGAGCTCGCACATGGAGATTCTGGACGGGCACTTCGGCAGTCGGCCCCTCGCGGAGGTGTTCGGATACGCGCCGGAATGGGGGCTGCCGCCGGAGGAAGACGCCGCCGGAGCGCTCCAGGCGATGGGAATCGCACCGGGAGACATGGGCGAACCAAGGAAGTACGCCGAGCCCTAGGAGCCTGTCCGAGTAATGGGGTGCGGCCGCGCACCGTCCCGAAGGGTGGTCCCCTCGTGTCCTTCGGGTTGGGGCGGCACAGCGTCGTCTCCGTCGTCGGCGGTCAGTCGTCGGCCCAGAGAGGCCGCAGGTAGCGCTCGGGCGCGTTCAGGAAATCCCGAACCAAGGCTACGGCTTCCACTTCATCGAAGGCGACGGCCGACACGGGGGGCTCGTCGAAGCTCAGGATCCGAGCCCCGGGCGTTGCCATGAGGATCGGTGAGTGGGTGGCGATGATGAATTGAGATCCGCTCTCCAGGGCGTTGCGGATCATGGCGAGGAAGCCGAGTTGGCTCTGAGGCGACAGCGCGGCCTCGGGCTCGTCCAGGAGGAAGAGTCCGGAGGGGACCAGGCGTTGGCCGAAGAGGTTGAGGAATGCTTCGCCGTGGGAGGCGGCGTCGGGGTTGGCACCGTAGCGTGCCTCCATCTCGCCGATGGAACCCCTATGGGGGCCGCGGGCAAGCATTCGGGCGTGCTCCGAGGCGTCGGCGAGCTCGCGATCGACACGAACGATCTCGGCCTCGTGCTCGGCTCTCGCCTGGGCCAGCCGTTTCTGGAAGCCGAAGAAGTCTTCGGCACGGAGGAAGAACCCTCGGTGGGTGCGACCCCGCCAGGTAAGCCGGAAGCGTTCGGCCAATGACCGCTGCGGGCCGAGGGTAGGGTCGGATTGTAGGCGGGAGGAGCCCACGGCGGGAAGCCGCGCGGCGATGGCCAGCGCTTCCAGGAATGTGGACTTCCCCGACCCGTTCTCGCCCACGAGGAGCGTGACCGGAGCCTCGAAGGCCAGCGTCTGGAGGGAGGCGATGGCGGGCACCTCGAAAGGAAACCCCCCGCCGGACCCCGCACGCCGGTACTCCACCGACGCCAGTTGGACGCTGTCGGGCTGGATGGAAGTCAGGGCGGCCCTCTCCGGGTGGACAGTCCATGGGGCGAACGACCGGGCCCGCGCCACGACACGCGGACGCTCCGGTCCTGATCCGCCAAGCTATGCCCAGTCGTGGCCCACGGCTACAACGCTTCGAGTTCCTTGCGCGCCTGGTCGAGGATGTTGCGGATCTTCTCGGTCTCCTCGAAGTCGGCCCGGGCCGCCGCCTTGAAGGCGGCCTTGCTCAAACGCCCCCAGCTTCCCCAGATCTCGGCCGTCTCCGGGCCTGTGTGTACGCCCCAATCCTTCCACCCATCGGCCCGTTTCCAGATCCGCTCCACGTCGTCGGATGCGAGGAGAAGCTCCTCGCCACCGGCTTTGGTGATGTGGTAGACCTTCTTTCCCTCCGTGTCACGCACCTCCACCAAGCCCTCGTCCTCGAGTTGCTGGAGCACGGGATAGACGGTCCCGGCGCTGGCCTTGTACATGCCACCGGACCGCTCCTCGAGCCGCTTCATGAGTTCATACCCATGAGCGGGCTCCTCCTCGATGAGGGAAAGGAGGGCCAAGCGAACCTCACCCTGTCGGAAGAAGCGCCGGCGGGGACCCCGGCCCTTCCGCTTGGAGCGGCCCCGCGGACCCATGCCGATGTCCCAGTCGAAAATCCAATCGAAATCCATGAACGGTCCCTTGCCGCAGTAGGCTCGTGCTCTCATCAATGCAAACTCCTGAATAGATGGGTCGTTCGACCCTTAGCACAATACATCGTATATCATATCGTACGATATATCTTATGTAAAGATTCGGACCGCGCAGGAGCTGACGAGCGCGCCTACCGCCGCTTCAGCTCCTCCAACTCCTCGAGGGTTCGCGGCCAGTCATCCCCAAGCAACCTGGACATCCCGCGATCGGCGAGGAGCTTCCCACCGGTCTGGCAGGTGGGGCAGTAGTTGGTCTCCCGATCCGCGTACTTGATGCGCTGGATGGGGGTGGTGCACACAGGACAGGGCTCCCCGTACTTGCCGTGGGCAGCCATCCCCGGGTGGAACGCCGTGATCCGCCCGGGAAAGGCGTCGCCGAACTCCGCCCGAAGGCGTTCGGTCCACTCCGAAAGCGACCTGCGTGCTACCGCGTAGAGCCGCTCGACCTCTTCGTCATCGAGGTTCTGCGTCCGCTGGAGGGGCGAGAGACCGGCAAAGAGGAGGATCTCATCGGAATGGGCGTTCCCTATGCCACTGAAGACCCGCGGGTCCGTAAGCGCTCGCTTAAGTGTCTTGTTATCCCGCCTTAGCCGGTTACAAAAGTCCTGGTAGCTGGCATCCAGGACTTCGAGCCCCCCGGGGTCGAGTTCGGCCAGCGCAGCCTCTCCCGACACCACGTGGAGCGAAGCTCTCTTCTTCGTCGATTGCTCGGTGAGCAGGAGGGTGCCACGGGAAAAGTCGAAGGCGCCGTGGGCCCGCTTCTTCGGCACCGCCGCACCAGGCTTCGTCCACTTGAAGCGGCCGGTGACCATCAGGTGGAACACCAGGAAGAGATCTCCCTCCATCCGCCACACGACCCGCTTTCCCAGGCGGCTCAGCTCCTCAACCCGTCGGTCCTCGGCTGCTGACAGCGGTGGGTCCCAGGTCCGGAGCAGCGACGGAGAGCGAATGCGGATTCCCTGGAGCGTTTCACCGAGGATCGTCCGCTCCAACCCTTCCAGATAGGCGGTGATCTCGGGAAGCTCGGGCACGGCGTCGTCGGGTCAGCGAAGAGGGAGTACGTCCCGGGTCACCACATCCCAATAGCTGTCGAAGCTCCCGGCGGCCAGCGCCCCGACGGGCTGGATCGACTGGGTGGCGTAGTACCCGCGAATGGCGGACGGGTGGAGGCGGCCGAAGTTGGTGAAGGAGCTCCGGATGACCACGGCGTCGGCGGCGGTGGGCAGGCTTCGGAGGTTCTCGACCCAGGAGTCGAAGGTCCGGTTCTGCCACAGGTAGTACTCCACGTTGGAGGCGTAGAAGGAATGCAATTCCTCACCCATCTCGGTCAGCACAGCGCCGATCTCGCGGAGAGCGTGCGCCCCGGAGAGGTCGCCCACGACCGGGATGATGCGATTGGCCAGTTGAAGCTCACGAACCACGTCGTACCGCTCCGCCGAGGCCAGATACGAAGCGCGGTCCCCGTCGGCGTCGGTCTCGAGTACCAGTTGGCGATAGGTGGGATAGTACGGCCGCGGCGCGCGGCCGAAGGACGTGAAGCGCAGCGAGGGGCCCGCAACCCTGAACGTTCGGTGGAACCGCTCGATGGTATCGAAGTCGTCGTCGGTCAGGGGAACGCCGTATCCCCCTACGAGGTCGCGAATGCGGTCCCGGAGTTCGGCTGGTTTCTCGCCCCCCCCTGTCGCGCCCTCGGATCCTCCCGCCGCGCCCTCGGATTCCCGAGCCGCGACCCCACCGGCGGCCCGTCGCAGTGCCCGCGCCTCCGTCCAGGCCGAATCGACGTAGGCCATGACAGCCTCCGCCGAGGCGTCTCTCCATTCGCCCGGGGTCGCGGGAGGCGTGACGCCGTGGAGCTGTGACAGGAACTCGACACGAGTGGGAGCGATCTCCACCAGCGCCTTGAGAAGAAGATGGTGGAGCATGTTGTCGCGCCGAACGTCGATGATGAAGACGATGGACGGCCGGAGTTCCGCGACGTAGGAAAAGTTCTGATCGGGCCCCACCCCGATGTACGCTCCGCGGGACAGTCCGCGCCTCGCCAGAGCATCCATGACATTGAGGTACCCGCTCTCGTTGGAGATCAGGTTGTCGGTGTCGAAGTAGCGACCCGGCTCGGATATCCGATGGATGAGCGCGGCGAAGGTCGAAGCATCGATGGTCTCCTGCGCCGACAGGACCGCGGCGCGAGGAGGCCCGGACTCGCAGCCGAAGAGGACGAGGGCCACACCGACGATCCCCGTCACGGCGCGCCAGCGCGACCGTGCCGCCCGCTTGCCGGCGACCCTGCGCTTCGCCCTCGCCCCCCGCTTGTCGCTCCCTCGCACCTTCACCTCCGTGGATCGCTGCCTGCCGTGCTGTCCCCGCACCACGCAATCGGCCCTCCCAAGGCCCCGGCCGCAAGCACGACCCTACCTTGCGAACCCGACCTCCTCCACAGAAGGTTGGCCGCAGCATTCGGCTCCCCGCCCCCGCCAACAGGATCTCCCCCCTATGCGTCACCTCGCCGCCGCCGCGTCCCTTCTCGTTCTTCTGGGACCGGCCCTGGCAGCCCAGGATCTCGAGCGTCCAGACGGCTGGCAGGTCCGCTTCGACAATCCAGGTGCCTCCGAAACCGACCTCGAGATGTTCGTCGAGATGCCACCTGGCTGGCACGTCACGACGGGTCCCGCAGGCATCTTCTGGTCTCCGGAGAACACGGCGTCGGGTGACTTCCGTGCGGAGATGGAGGTTTTCCTCTTCGACCCGCAGGGGCGACGAGAGGCCTTCGGAATGTTCGTGGGAGGGGAGGGGCTTCAGGGAGATGCCCAGGAGTACACGTACTTCCTACTGCGGGACGGGGGGCAGTACATCATCAAACGCCGCGAGGGGGGTGAAGCACCCACGGTGAGACCCTGGACGGAGCATGAGGCCATCGTCGGGTACGCCGATCGGGGCGATGCCGCCACGGCCAAGAACATCCTCGCCATCGAAGCCGACGGGGACACCGTGCGCTTCTTCGTCAACGACGCCGAGGTGGCGAGTCTATCGCGGAGTGAGGTCCCGGTGGACGGGCTCTACGGCTTCCGGGTAAACCACGCCCTCAACGTGCATGTGTCCAAGCTCGAGGTGACGCCGCTACAGTAGGGTCGGGAGCGGCGGCTCGACCTGGCCGCTCCCCGTCGAAGCCTAGCGCTCCGGGTATCTCCGGGTGACCGTGATATCGTCCTCGGTCCCCTGGATGCCGTCGGCACCCATGGAGCCGACGGTGTAGTCACGTCGGCCGGCCTGGATGAAGTACGTGTTCTCCCAGGGATCCTCGGGAACGCCGCTGTAGTCACGCCGCAGCCAGCCGTGGAAGTTCTCCGGTAGTCCCTCGCCGCGACCGAGCCGGACGTCGAGCTGATCGGCCATGACGTCGAGGCGTCTGGGTACCAGGCGATTCCCGATCTCGTCCTTGATCGGACGCACCGAGTCGGCGATCTGTGCGCGGGTGCTCGGGATGGCCATTCCAACCGCAAGGGCCACGAACACCAGCATGAGCAGCTTCTTGAACATCGCTTGCAGACTCCCCTGGAGTCGACGGCTTCGACAACGCAAAGCTGACGTAGTCGCAAGAATCTGGCCAGGATTTTCGATCCTGCCGTCGATCCCTACGGAGCTACAACGCCCGTGGATTCAGGCCGCTCCGCCGCCTCGGCCCGGTCATGGGTCGTGCGAAGGGGAAGTTCCGGTATCCGGGCGGAAAGAAGTATCGCCATGAGAATCAGCCCCGAGGCCAACCAATAGATCCGCGTCGTCGCCTCGGTGAAGGCGGCCCGAACCACGATGGCGATCTCCTCGGCGGCGACCTCCCCCTGACGGCGGAGTTCCTCCGCGCCTGTCTCCGTCTCGGCCTCCGACGCGGCCTCCTCGAAGGCCTGCCGGATGCGCGCGGGGAGTTCGGTCCCTCCCGTCGATACGAGCTCCTCTGTCGACATGCCGGGGGCCATGGTCACCCGCTCCGGCAGTTCGAGTCCCGAGAAGGCGAAGCCCAACGTCGTCGCCAGGACAGCTCCCATGATCGCCGCCCCTACCGTCGCCCCCGTCTGACGGAAGAACTGCGACGCGCTGGTCGCCTGCCCGATGAAGCGAACATCGACGGCGTTTTGAACCGCCAGCGTGTACAGGGGCATGGACGGACCGACGCCCAGGCCGGCGAGGATCATGTACAGGGTGACGCGGGCGTACTCCACGTCCGTTCCCATGTTCGCCAGCAGCAGCATGGCGATGAGGAAGAGAACGGCTCCTCCGACGATCTGCACCCGGTAGCCGATACGGTGAACGACCTGCCCGGCCATGGTCGCCGCGAACACGATCCCCAGCGAGAAGGGGATGAGCGCGGCTCCGGCCCGGGTCGCGGAAACGCCGAGGACGTTCACCAGGAAGAGGGGAAGGAAAATGGTGACCGACATGAAGGAGGCGCCGACGAAGAAGGTCCCCAGGTTCGCCATGCGGAACACGTCGTTCCGAAAGAGGCTGAACGACAGGATCGGGCTCGCGACTCTCAGGCTTCGACGCACGAACGCCGCGAGGAGGAGGCAACCGCTCACGAACAGGACAGGGGTCGACCACGCCTCGATCCCGGACGCCGATCCACCTCCAGCGCCTGGCAGCCAGGGGTATCGACGCTTGTCGATCTGGAGAGAGAGGATGAGCGGCAGGAGTCCTGCCAGGAGAAGACCTCCACCCAACAGGTCCGGCCGGCCGCCATCGCCGGGTGGCTCGAAGGCCGGCATGCGCCGGACGATGAACCAGACGGCCACGGCCCCAATGGGGACATTCACATAGAAGACCCAGCGCCATCCTTCAACTCCGGGGATCCACCCCCCGGCGTGATCGGTGAGCAGCCCACCCACCACCGGGCCGAGAACCGAAGCGATGCCGAAGACGGCGCCGACGAGCCCCTGGTAGCGGCCCCGTTCAGCCGGGGTGAAGAGGTCGGCGATGACGATGAAGGTCATGGCGAACAGCCCCCCACCGCCCATGCCCTGGAGACCGCGGAAGAGGACGAGTTGCGTCATCCCGTCGCCGAGAAGAGGCAGGCGGCCGAACTCCCCGGCCATCCCGCACAATACCGACCCCGCGAGAAACAAACCCACAGCTCCGAGGGTGACGTGTTTGCGCGGATAGGTGTCGGCCAGCTTGCCGTAGATGAGCGCCATGGCCGTAGACGCCAGGAGATAAGCCGTCGCCACCCAGGCGTATCGGTCTACGCCCTGGAGATCCTCGACCATCTGCGGGAGCGCCGTGGCCACCACGGTTTGATCCAGGGCGGCAAGAAAGAGCGCGCTCAGGACGGATAGATAGATGACCATCCGATCGCGGCTCGAAAGCCGGGGAGGCGCGGACTCGGTCGGGGTCATGAAGAGCGGGTGGTGGTTCGATGGGGCCGCGGATTCTAGCGGGGTGGCCCTTCCTCAAGAAGTTCGGTGGGGGCGATGTTGTCCCATGACGCCGTCATCCTCCCCTCGAAGCCTCTTCGTCACCCTCGCGCTCGCCATGGGCGCGTGGCCTGGAGTGGGCACGTCGGGGGGAATCGCACCATGGGCGGGAATCCCGCCATGGGTGGGAATCGATGTCCGGATCGGGGGCGGAGCTCTCGTCGCCCAGGCACTCCCGGTCGACAGCTCGCGGGTTCGCCGCGACGACGCGGCGAGCTACTTCTTCTATCAGGGCCGACCCTACGGGGCCGACGCCGTTTCCGGCCCCTTCGACGTTCTCCTGAACAAGGGCTATGCGGTGGCCCAATTCAACAACCGCAACCGCTACATCTTCGACTACGACTACGGTAGCGCGCACGTCTGGAACTCCATCCGCCATTTCGGCAGCAACGTCGAACGGTACGGCGGGTGGAGACGCTACATCGGTGACGAGATCTTCCCGACATCCCTCGAGTGGGATTCCTGGAAGTGGTCACCCAACTACTTCGGGCACGTGCTGGAAGGTGGGATGACCTATCGGCGCCTGTCGGAGTGGAATCGGGCACACGGTGTCCCCCTGCCATCCATCTCAGCCGCCGCGGTCACCATGGGTGCCGCGGTCATCAACGAGATGTACTCACACCCGGGCTGGGTCCAGGGCACGGCAGCCACGGCCACCGATCTCCTCTTCTTCGATCCCCTGGGCATCGTCCTCTTCTCCTTCGACGGCGTGGCCCGGTTCGTCTCGGGCCCTCTGAACGGCAACATCTGGGCCTCCCAGGCCGCCCTCACCCTCGATGGCGAGCTGGTGAACAACGGAAACAACTTCGTCCTGAAGGTGCCCCTCTCTCCCATCCCCGGCACGTCGATCTTCATCCGCGGGGGCCTCGCCTTCACGCCCGGGCTGACATACCACCGGGAAGACGGGCTGGACGTGAGCTTCGGCATCGGAGGTGAAGGGCGGATCCAGAACGTCGATCCCGTGACCGGTGAGGAGACGCCCGAGATCGCCGTCGGCGGGGGCATCTTCGTGGATCGGGACGGCACCCTTCTGTGGAGCGTCATGGCGTCGGAGACCGCGCACCGCCGCCTGGCAGTGAATGTGTACCCCGGCGTCCTCGACGTTGCCGGGGGTCGCCTCGGTGGATGGCTCATCGTACGGAAAGGCTGGCAGGTGCGGTTCGGCGTCAGCATCGCCGGAGCCATGGGACTCGGTGTGGGGACGGGCTTCACGCCCTGATCGCTCGGATGTCGGCCTGGGCCTCAGGCGCGCCTCGCCCACGGTCGCGGTCATTGCCCCAGGAAGGCGCACACCCGTTGCAGCCAGACGGCGGGCCGCTCCAGATGGACGGTGTGGCCCGCCCCCTCGACCACCTCCAACTGAGCCCTGGGTAGTCGGTCCGCCATCTTCCGGCCGATCTCCACGAACTTGTCGTCATGCTCCCCGACGAGGACGAGGACCTCGGCCCCAACCTCCCCGAGGCGGTCCCATAGCGACGGCAAGGATCCCGTGCCCAGACCAACCAGGGCAGCGGCAAGGGACGCTGCATCGTTGGCCAACCGACCCTCGCGGTGTCGGGAGCGCACACCGTTCGGCAGGCCGCGCTGGGTATCGAAGAGCGGCAGCCGTTCCCAGGCACTCACGAAGGCTTCCACGCCATCGTCGAGGATGCGTGCCGCGAGCTCGCCGTCAGCCCACCGTCGCGCCTCTCGTTCCTCCTTCGTCGCCAGACCCGGCGAGGCCGACTCGAGGACGAGCCGTCGCACGCGGTTGCCCGCCCGCAACGCCTGGTGCAAAGCGATCCGCCCCCCCATGGAGTAGCCGACGAGGTCGTATTCACCCGCCGCCCGAGCGTCGATCCTCTCCAGTGCGGCATCGAGGGTGAAGGCTGACGGATCGACGCGCCCCCGATCCACCCCGTGGCCTGGGAGATCGAGGGCCAGGACGTTCGCCGAGCACTGCTTCAGCCCGTCGAGGAGGGGTGCTCCCCATGCCGAGGCGGAGCCGGTGAAGCCATGGAGGAGGACGACGCCTCCGTCCCCGCCTCCTCGATGCTCGACGCGCCCCGTCTCCGGCCGGTCAGATCCGTTGGTTATCGGCTCTCCAGGACTTCACGGCCGCCTTCACGTCCTTCCGCGTCGCGAGCTCTCCATCGAGGACGCGACGCACCAGGTCGGCGAGCTCGCCATCGGAGGCGAACCGAAGCCCGATGAGGTGGTCGGTGCTGACCTCGTTGATCCGCGGCTTGAGCTCGTCCGGGAGAAGGCGTTCCATACGCATCCGCTCTTCCAGTCGGATCACCCTGTCCTGCACGCCGAGGGGGAACAGCCGCGAGAACAAGCCCACGATGTTCACACCGATGGCGAAGGACAGGAGCATGATGTTCGTAAGACTGAACGACGTGATCGTGAGGTACAGGAAGTACAGCGTCGGCACCATGAGGAAGCCGGTGGCCCAGTAGTGGTAGAGCGGGACCATCTTGGCGTGGTTTTCGAAGCTCTGGGTGGACTCGGCCATGGCGGATCTCCGTGATGGGGCTGGCATGCGAACGGTCGCGCGACCAACGTAGCTTCCCCGGGGCGCCTGTCTACCATGAGGGTCCACAAATGGGTAGACGGGGCACACCGCGACCACCGAACGATCGAAACACGCGACGGCAGGCATGACGGACGACAACCGACTGGCGAAACTCTACGGCGACGAGGAGATCGGCCGGATCCTGAAGAGGGCCACCGAACTCCAGCATCGGGAGCCCAACGCGCCGCCGGCCGGTGTCACCCTCGCGGAACTCGAAGAGATCGCCGCTGAAGCGGGAATCGACCCGACGTATCTCCGTCGCGCCGCCATGGAGGTGGACTCGGGGCACGGTGAACCCAGCGCGTGGGGGAAACTCCTCGGCGCGGACGTCGCGCTGGCACGGGAGGCGACCCTGCGTGGAGAGATCGGCGAAGGGGGCTTCGAGTGGATCGTCAACGCCATCCAGGCGGAGTCGAATCTTCACGGACAACCCGCGCTCCTCGGCCGGACCCTCACGTGGCGCGCGGAGACGGCCAGCAAGACCCGGACGGTGCAGGTGGTGGTGACGTCCCGGGACGACAAGACCCACATCCGCGTCGAAGAGAACCTCACCCAGATGGCGTCCGGCATCTTCGGTGGGGTCATGGGCGGCGGCGGCCTCGGGCTCGGTCTGGGGATGGGGCTGCCCATCGGACTGGAGGTCCTGGGCTCTGCGCTCTTCGCCACCGTCGCGCCCATCGGCGGACTCGCCATCGGCTACCTCGCGTCGAGAGGCATCTATCGAGCGGTCGCCGGAGGCCGACGTCGGGCCATCAACCGCCTCTTCGATCGCGTCGTCCGCGAGACCGAGGCCGCCATCGAGTCGGCGCAGTCAGAGCGAGGAGAGTTGGGGGCCGGCGGTCATGGCCGTCTGTCGCCGCCTACGTAGTCCGGCCCTGCATCTACGTAGCCCGCGCTACCCCCTCTGTAACTCCCGACGTACAGAAGCGGCCCGCCCTCAGCGGCATCCTTCTCCCGTGACCACGACGCCCCCGTTCACCGGAGAACGATCATGACGCGCTTCGCCCCCACCTTCGCCATCTCATTCGCCCTCGCCACGGTGTGCGCCTTCACCGCGCCGGCGGCGCCCGTCGCGGCCCAACAGCCGATCCCGGACTCGATGCAGGCCCGGACCTTGCCCCGGCAACACCTGTCAGGACCGCGGTTCGGCTTCACGGCCTTCACAGGTGACGTAGCCACCTTCCGTCAGGCTGCGGGGAAGCAGCCCATCATGAGCCAGTTCGGTTGGCAGTTCGAGACGCAGATCGTCTCGACGACCACCGGCAATCAGGCGCTCATGGAGTGGGTCGTCCTCCTCGGCGGTGTCGAACAGGACGAGATGAACCTCTCGTTGAGCTGGCTCGCCGGCTATCGACTGCCGAACGGCCTGGAGTTCGGCGTCGGCCCCAATGTCAGCGTCCGCAAAGAGGCTCTCGACGACGCCACCACGTCCATGGTCGTGGCCATGGGCGCCACCCTGCCCTTCGGTGAGCTCTACGTCCCGGCCAACCTCGCCGTGGCCTTCGCCGAGGGCGGCCCCAGGATCACGACGCTCCTCGGGTGGATCATCGGCTGAACACTCTTGGCACGCCCCCACCCTCCCCGGAGACGGAGAGGCTTCTCACCGGCCCGGCGACCTTAAGGTCCCGGGCCGGTGTCGTGGCGACCGCGGGTTTCAGCAGCAGCCGTCAGCCCCGCAGACGTCGGGGGGGGTCGTCGTGACGTCGTACTCGAGTCCCTTGGTCTCCCGGGGGTGGCGCGGCGCCGTTCGTGAGCAGTCGAAGGGCTCGGCGCCGTCGAGGGGGATCGCCTCGAGGGGCTCCACCAGCTCGAAGTGCTCGGCGTAGGGTTCACGGCTGTAGATGCCGAACGTCTTGTCGCAAACGGCGGCCCGCTGGCCTCGCACCAGGCGATGTCCGTCGTCGTCGACGACCTCACTGAAGGGACCCTTGTAGATCACGGCATGCGCCCGCTCATAGCAGGGGCCGTCCTTGCCCTTGAACGCTTCCACCGTGAGGGACCGGAACTCGATCCCCTCCACGGTCTGCCACGGCTGTTTCTGCCGGACGAGGATTCGGACGCCGTAGAAGCCGACGTCGGTGAAGGCGTCCAGGAAGGCATCTTCGGTCAGTGCGCCGGAGACGCATCCACTCCATAGCTCCGGATCGGACTGAAGGTGAGCAGGCACGGGCTCGTCGCTGACGATGTCGGAGATGACCGCACGGCCACCACGGCGGAGCACTCTGTGGATCTCCTGGAACAGGGTCGGCTTGTCTGCACCGTCCACGAGGTTGAGCACGCAGTTCGACACGACGACATCCACCGATTCATCCTGAATCATGGGGCGGGTGGCGCGCAGCTCTTCGGCCCGTTGTTGGGCCGCGAATAGTCCTCCGACATCACGTACCGGGCTGTCGGCCAACTCCGCGTCGAGTGCATCGAGATCCAGGGCCAGATCCTGGATGCGGCCTCGACGGAACTCGACATTGGCGAAGCCGATCTGCTCGGCCACCACCGGAGCGTTGCGACGGGCCACATCGAGCATCTCCGGTGTCATGTCGACGCCAATGACCCTGCCCTGCGGCCCCACCACCTGCGACGCAATGAAGCAGATCTTTCCGGTCCCGCTCCCCAGGTCGAGAACGGTCTCTCCTTCCCGTAGGTACCGGCTGGGGTCACCGCAACCGTAGTCCCGTTCGACGACCTCGGCGGGAATGGCCTCGAGGTAACCGGCCTCGTAGTCCACGGGGCAGCACAAGGCATCGACGCGGCGGGCGGCCCCTTGTGCGTAGGCTTCCTTGACGGCGGATTCGAGTCGGGGGCTGGCCATGGCTCTCGGCGGTTCGGTGTGTCGGGGCACCACCCTAACGCCAGGGTGGGGGCGGCCGGTTCCCCGGCCGCCCCTCCGTTGACCCGAAGGCCTACTCCTCCCGAAGGGCAGTAACGGGATCGACGCGCGTCGCTCGCCGAGCCGGAACGACACAGGCGAGTACGGCGGTGGCGATGAAGAGGGCGCTGATGGCTCCGAAGGTCAGAGGGTCGGTAGGCGACACCCCGACAAGCAGGCTCTCCATGACACCGGTTACGCCGAGAGCCGCCAGAAGACCGACACCAACCCCTGCTCCGGCCAACGTCAGCCCCTGCCCAACCACCAGCTTGAGGATGGTCTCCGAGCCGGCGCCGAAAGCCATTCGGACCCCGATCTCGGCGGTCCGTTGCCGGACCACGAAGGAAAGCACGCCATAGAGGCCCACCGAGGCGAGGACCAGGGCGATGAAGCCGAAGACCCCGATGAGGGTGAGAGCGAATCGCGTGGGAGCCGTGGCCTCAGCGACGTAGCTCTCCATGAGACGGAGGTCCGCGACGGGAATGTCGGGATCCATCTCTGCCACCGCGGACCGGATGGCCGCGGAGAGGCCAAGGGGATCGCCCTCTGCTCGCAAGGCCCACGTGCCGCCGAAGGAACCCACATACTTGTCCGTGAAGTAGACGGTCTCGAGCCCCTGGGTGGCGAGGTCCTCGGCCCGTTGGTGCTCTACCACGCCGATCACCTCCACCCACTGCGGCTCGGGCGTGACCGCCCGGATGAGGAAGCGCTCGCCAATGGGCGACGCATCGGGCCAGAGCTCTCCGGCCAGGATCTCGTCGATGACCACCACCGCAGCGGAGTCCTGGTTGTCCGCTTCGGAGAACGTCCGACCTGCGACGAGACGGGTCCCCATGGTCTCGAAATAGCCCGGTAGGACCACACGATACGCGGCCTGCCCGAAGGCCTCGGGGTCCGTGAGAGCTTCCTCGGGCCCGTAGCGACCGTTGAATGGCGTACCACTGAGGGGCAACGGGAACGCGCTGGACGCACGCTGCACGCCGGGGAGCCCCTCCAGCCGGCGCTGTAGCTCGAGGTTGAAGCGAACCCGATCTTCGACCTCGGGATAGCGAGCCGGAGGCGGGGCGGCGTTGAAGGTGAGGAGCCCGGCGGGTTCGTATCCCGGGGATATCCGGGAAAGCTCGACGAAACTCCTGGCCATGAGCCCCGCCCCGATGAGAAGCACCAGGGAAAGGGCCACCTCGACGACCACGACTCCGTTCCGCACAAGGCGCCGAGCCATGCCCGCCCCGGCCGCACCCCGCTCCTTGAGGGAGTCGGCCAGGTCCACCCGAGAGCTCTGCACCGCAGGCAGGATCCCGAAGAGGAAGGCCGCCCCACACGCTGCCAGGACGGTGAAGAGGAGTACGGTACCGTCGATGCCCACACTGTCGATCCTCGGGAGCTCGGCAGGTCGTAGCGCCAGTAGCAGCGAGATACCGCCTGCTGCCAGGACCAGCCCCACTGCCGCCCCTGCGAAGGCCAGGAGGCCGCTCTCGATGAGCATCTGACGGATCAGGCGAGTGCGGCTACCGCCAAGGGCGGCGCGAACCGCCAGCTCCCGGTCCCGCCCGGAAGCGCGAACCAGGAGGAGGTTCGCGACGTTCGCGCAGGCGATCAGCAGGACGAAGACGACGGCGCCGAAGAGCGCCATGAGCACTGGTCGGACGTGCGCTGTGACCTCGCTGGTGAGGTCGTCGACGCGGACCGCGTACCCCGCGGTCTCCCGGATCTGGCTCTCCGCACGTAGTGACGCGGCAATGCGGTCGGCCTGCGACTGAACCTGCTCTCTGGTGGCGCCCTCGCGGAGCCTCCCCACGGGGATGAGGAAGACGTTGTTCCTCGGGGCGGTGGCGTAGTCGATTCGGAGGGCGGCCCAGAGAGCGGGCTCTGAAACCACGGCGGCGTTGGTGGGGAGCAGAAGCTCGAAACCCGGAGGCATGACACCCACGATCTCGGCCGGGCCGCCCCCCATCTCCACGGTGGTGCCCAGCACCCCCGGATCGCTTCCGTATCGTTGCTGCCAGAGCGAATGGCTCAGGATCACGGTCCCCGGTAGCGCTCCGGGCTGACCGGGCTGGAGACCATCGGGATTCGGGGTGCCGTCTTCCTGGACGAATCCCCGGCCCAGCATCGGCTCGACCCCGAGGACCGAGAGGAAGTTGGGCGTGACGGCAGCCACGTCGACCTGGACGGGTTCGCCGTCGCCGGTCAGCGACGTCGGGAAGCTGAACACAGCGCCCAGATCCTCCAGCGCTTCGGCCTGCTCGCGATAGTCGCGGAGATCGGGCGGCGAGAAGGGGAAGTGGGTCACGCCCCGGTTCTGCATCTCGCCCCAGAGGATGATCAGCTCTTCGGACTCTTCGTACGGGAGAGGCTGGAGCAACACCGTTCGCACCACACTGAAGATGGCCGTGTTGGCCCCGATCCCCAGGGCGATGGTGAGCGTGGCGACCATAGCGAATCCCGGGCTCTTCCAAAGCGCCCGGGCCGCGTAACGAACATCCCTGAACAACGAATCCATACCCCCTCCCATCCTCATCTCGTCCATGTGTGCCGCGAAGGCATTCCGTACTGCATCGAGGTCGGCCTGCCACCAGTGAACGAAGGCGGCGGGCCATCCACCCCGGGCGCGAGCGTCGCTCGCTTTCTCCCGGTGGAGCCGCCGCATCTCGTCGCCGTGCCGACGGCGGAACCGCCTCGGGTACAGCTTCAGAAGTACTCCGTAGAACCGCTCTCCCAAGGTGGGCCGAGGCCGGGCCATCACCTACGCAGGGCCCAGAAGACCGTGGGCCCGGGCCGCCCCCAACTGGGCCTCTAGTCGAAGAGCCTCCGCCCGGGCCACCGATCGTCCTGCCGTCGTGATCCGGTAATACCGCCTTCGGCCGTCGGTCTCGGCCTCCGGAGCCTCCTCGAGCTCTTCGATGAGCCCGCCGTCCACCAATCGCGACAGGGCGCGATAGAGCGTCCCCGCGTGCAGGCTCCTGGCACCTCCGGAACGCTCTTCCACCGTCTGCATGATGGCGTACCCGTGAAGATCGTCCTCCATGAGGCTGAGGAGGATCTCGAAGGCGATCGGTGTGAGCGGAATGCGCTCGGACGGGTCGAAGGCTTCGGTCGGCGTCATTGTCGGTGCCCTGGGGAGTGCGGTTTCCGAACTACGTACAGAACGAATATATTCGCAACGCACATAGTTCCCAAGGCATCGGACGGCTCCCGCCGCTGCATGGTGCCGCATCTGGCCACCGCGCCGCCGGAATGCAACGACCGTCGAAGCGGATGACCGCCCCGGAGGCCGTCCACGACTCACCGGAGCAGAAAGCCCTCGGCGAGGGGGTCCGTCGGGTCGACGAGGAGGTCATTGACGCCGGTGATCCAGGCCCGGCCGGAGACCTCGGGCACCACGGCGGGGATCCCCCCGAGTGTGCATGTCTCAACCACGCTCCCGGTGAAACACGTCCCCAGGATGCTCTCGATGACGATCCTCTCGCCGACCACGATGTCGCCACGGGCGTGGTGGAGTGCGAGCCGCCCGCTCACGCCTGTACCCGTCGGGCAGCGGTCGACCTCACCGTCGGCGAAGACGCAGACGTTGCGGCTGTGGTGCCCGCCGTCGTGGGCAGGCCCGACGAAGATGGTGCCGTAGACGAAGCCCAGATCTTCGGCGTCGGGGTCGGCCGCGGGACCCGCCTCCAACGCGCCCCTCGCGGGGTCGACCTCCGACCTGGCCCCCGGGTGGACGGGCGGGTCCGATCGTTGCACGGCGTCCTTGATGGCCTGGCCCACGGCTGCCAGACGGGGGGCTTCGTCGGGAGTCAAGCCAAGGCCGTGAGCGCCGGCCTCGACGTAGGCGTAGAACGCTCCACCATAGGCCAGATCGTAGGTGACCGCGCCGAGCCCGGGCACGTCCACCACGGCGCCCGTCCGAGCCACGAACGACGGGACGTTGAGGAACGAGACATCAGCCACCCGGTCCCCGTCGAGCCAGGCCGTGGCTTCGACGAAGCCCGCCGGGGTATCGATGCCGACCACGACGGATCCTGCCGACGACGGCCCCGCGCCGTGGGCCGCCGACGACCCTGCGGCGTGGGCCACCGTTTCATCGGGTCGCAGCAAACCGGTCTCCAGAAGGACCGTGACAACGCCGATGATGCCGTGGCCGCACATGGTGCTGAAGCCCTCGTTGTGCGTGAAGAGCACGGAGACGTCGGCTCGGGGGGTGACGGGAGAGCCGACGAGGCATCCGTACATGTCGGCATGGCCCCTCGGCTCCCACATGAGCGCCCGGCGGAGTCCATCGTGGTGTCGGCTCGCCTCCCGCCTCCGTTCGAGGACCGTGGCGCCCCCCACCGAAGGGAAGCCGGAGACGACGACCCGAAGGGGTTCGCCTTCGGTGTGCGCATCCACGGCGAGTACCCGCGTCCATTCTTCGGGAGGGGACCACGAGCGGAGGCGTCGCGAGAGGTGCGTCATCGGGTCGTCCATCCTTGAAATACAGGGCTTCCTTCGGGAGATTAGGGGCTTGCGACAGCACAACCGTACCGAACCGGTAACTGACATGTCCGACGCCTCGAAGGAAAGCTCCGCCGTCGATGTGGAGACCCGCGCGCCATCACCACGGGTCGATGTCGACGAGCAGCCCATCTCCACCCCCGAGCCGGGGGCCATGGAGTACGACTACACCAACTTCTATTTCGGGGCGGGCGACGACGCGTTTGCGCTCCTCGAGCCCTTCGACGACTGGTGGAAGCAGGTCAAGCCGGCCGGCTACTACCTCTACGAACTTCCCATCCACACCGCCCCCGGCACCCGGGTCGACGTAGAAGACACGAAAACGGGAGAGATTCGCAGAGACCTCGTCAACTTCGCCTCCTACAACTACCTCGGCCTCTCCTATCGGCCGGAGGTGAAGGAAGCCATCAAGGAGGCGGCCGAGACGTACGGAGGTGGCTCCTCGGGATCTCCGATCCTGAGTGGCACGACGGCCCTGCACCGCGAGTTCGCCCAGGAGATCGCCGACTTCAAGGGCAAGGAAGCGGCGATGATCTTCCCCACGGGCTACAGCGCCAACGTGGGCACCATCGCGGGGCTGATGCGCTCCGGCGACCTGATCGTTGCCGATCAGTACGCCCACGCCAGCATCGTCGACGGGATGATCCTGTCGAAAGCCAAGTCGAAGTTCTTCCGCCACAACCGGCCCGATGACCTGGACAAGAAGCTCGACGGCTTCAGCGGGAAGAAGCTGGTCATCGTCGAGGGCGTCTACTCCATGGACGGCGACGTGCCTCCTCTCGCCGAGATCGTCGAAGTGTGCCGGAAGCACGGCGCCCGACTCATGATCGACGAGGCGCACTCGGCCTTCGTCTTCGGTGAATCCGGAAAAGGCGTGGCAGAAGACCAGGGGCTCGACGACGAAGTCGACATCCATCTGGGAACGTTCTCCAAGAGCCTCGGAGGCCAGGGTGGCTACATCGCCGGGTCCGCGGAGCTGATCAACTACCTCCGCGGCTTCTCACGCTCCCGTTTCTTCTCGTGCGCCCTCTCGCCCGTTGTGGTGGCCGGCCTCCGGAAGGCGCTGGAACTGGCAGTGAACGAGCCACAGCTAAGACAGCAACTCTGGGACAACGTCGCGTATATGCAGGACCTCCTGAACGACGCCCAGGTGCCCATGGGTGACTCCAGTTCCCAGGTGATCCCCATCATGGTGCGCGACGATGCCCGGATCTTCTCCATGGGCGAAGAGGTCTTCCGCGAGGGGGTCTTCATCAACCCGGTGAAATACCCTGCCGTCGGCAAACACAAGTCCCGATTCCGGATGTCCATCTCGGCAGCCCACTCCAAGGAGGAGCTGAAGGAAGGCGCCGACAAGATCATCTCGGTCCTGCGGCGATACGACGTATGTCCATAGTCAGCAGCTACCGCTTCCAGACGGGGGTCAGCGCCTTCTTCGAGATGGCGACCTCCGACGCTCGGACGCTTCTGCCGGCGCACCTGGAGCCCATCGAGGTCACCCACCAGCGGAGCGTCTTGTCCGTCACGGCGTTCCTGTTCGACGACAGTGTGGTAGGCCCCTACACGGAGCTCATGTTCTCGGTGATCGTCCCGCCGATGGTCGCCCAGTGGGGCCAGCACGCGAAGGCCGGATTCTACCCGTTCCTCGCCGCGACGAGCTCGGAGGAGGCGCGCCGCATCAAGGCCGAGCGATTCCACTTCCCGTACCACGAGCAGTCCATCGACGCCCAGTTCATCGAGACGTCGGACCGACTCCGGATACGGGTCTTCGGCGCGGGTGACCCGATTCTCGATCTCAGTGTCACACCCGGAGCGTGGGAGACGACGACGCACCTGCTCCAGGGCTTCATGATGAACGGCGAGCAGCGGCTCAGGACTACCCTCCAGATCAGCGGTGACTATACCGTCCATGAAGAGGAAGCCGGCCGGTTGACGCTCTTCCCCCACCAGATCACTTCCGACCTCCTTTCCAACGAGGTCTCTCCTCAGCCGTTCCGCGAGCACTGGTTCAAGAACGGCACCGAGGTCTTCCACAAGCTGGAGACGATCTGACTCGGAGGGGTGGGCACGCTCGACGCATCGTTGATTCACCCGGCGAGACCATGACCGCGATTCACCCGCTCCTTCAGGTAAAGGCCATCGTCGTCGTCTCCACGGCGGTCCTGGCCGCCTCGTGCGTCCCCGACCCCGGACGCAGTGACCGGGCCAATGTCGATTATCTGAGGATCGTCGCCGCCGAGGACGCCCGTCCCACCGAGGGTCCCCTCCTCCGCACCCTCATCGACGGCACAGGCCACGAACTGGCCTTCATCCGGCACGCCGCGGTCCGGGGCCTCGGTAGACTCGAGCGTCCGGGGCTCCTCGGCGACATCGAAGCTCTACTGGCGGACCCCTCACCCCTCGTCCGCCAGTCGGCGGCCAATGCCGTGGCGCAAGCGTTCCACACCTCCGACGACGCCCATATCGCCGCCGAGATTCTCCTGTCACGACTCGATGTCGAGGAGCATCCCGCCGTGCGGGGGACCTTGGCCCGGTCCCTCGGCCGACTCGCGGTGGACACGGCCACCCGCCGTCACATCGCCGACGTCCTCGTCGAGATCAGCCGTACGGCCGACGGCGACGCCCCTCAGGCCACCCTTCTCGGCGTGGCGCAGGGCCTCGAGAGCCTCATCCGACGCCACTCCACCGACGGGGTGTCTTCGAGGGTCGCGGCGCGACTCCACGAACTCGCCCTCTATCCCACGCGGCGCATCGGAGACCCGGATCCGGCCCGGATCCGGGGGCTGGCCCTGGCGGCCCTGGGCATCTCCCGCCGGATCACCGTGCCACGGATGCTCACCGCGTTGAACGACCCGGAGCCCCAACCGGGAGCCACCGTCGCCCGGTTCATCGACGCGGCGCCCCCAGGCCAGCGGGCGGAGATCCTGAGACGGGTCGTAGGACGTCCCTCACTCCACACCGTCATCGAGGGCTTCCTCCGTCTGCAACGGGACCCTCCAACGTTCCTGAACTGTCGCTACCTGGAAGCGGGTACGCGATCCGTGATCACCGAGGGTCCTCGGGCGCCCGTCCCCGTCGGCGTCCTGGCTACCGCCGCCTACGATCGGCCGTGCCCCGACCTCGAGACCCAGCGCGCCCTCCTGGATTCGGTGGCCGGCGCCCTCGACTCGGACGTGACTCCATGGCAGGCGGCCTCCCGCGGCCTGGTGTCGCTCGCGGCCATCGACCCTGACGGCGCTCGAAGGCGACTCCCCCGGCATGCCGGTCACGAGAACGCGTTCGTTCGAGCCTACGCGGCCGAGGCGGCCACGCTCGTCCGGGACTCCGAGACCCTGCGTCGCCTCGCCGACGACCCGCACCCCAACGTCCGGACTGTCGCCCTGCCGGGGCTCTTCTCGCTGGAGGGACACGGCATCGATCCGCTTCTCGTAGAAGCCCTGGATTCCGACGATCCGCAACTGTTGCTCACCGTCGCGAGTCTCCTCGAGGGCACGCCGGACCCAGACGGAGTCGCTGAAGCCGCGCTGGCGGCGTTCATTCGTATTTCGTCGGCGGGACGCCAAACCTGGCGCGATCCTCGGCGCGCGCTTCTCCGGCTGCTCGCCACCGAAGGCCGCGCCGATCAGGCCGATGCCCTGGAACCCTACCTTCAGGACTATGACCCCGTCGTGGCCGAAGACGTGGCGGCTCTCCTCACGGCGTGGGGCGCCCCTGGGGAGGCCGATCCACGGCCTCTCCCCCGAGCGGAACTTCCCACCGCCTCGGAGCTCCGAGCCATGGATGGTGCCATCGTCCGGCTCCACATGGAAGGGGGCGGCCGCGTCGACATCGAGCTCGACCCCTACCTGGCCACAACCAACGCCTATCGGTTCTTCCGCCTTGTGAGCGAGGGGTATTTCGACGGCCTGACCTTCCATCGGTGGGCCCCGAACTTCGTCCTCCAGGGAGGGAGCCCCGGGGCCAACGAGTATCAGGGGGCCGGTGCGTTCTCGCGGGACGAGGTCGGGCTCCGGGGCCATTGGCGGGGCACCGTCGGCATCTCGACCCGAGGCCACGACACAGGTGACGCCCAGATCTTCATCAACCTCCTCGACAACGTGCGCCTGGACCACACATACACGATCATCGGGTCGGTCGTGGACGGGATGGACACCGTCGATCACGCCATGGACGGCATCGTCATCGAGCGGGCCGAGGTGGTCCACCCGTGACGTTCGCGTCGCCGGAACCTCTCGTCACCAAACAGGTTGCAGGGATGTAACCAGCCGGTCTATTCTGCCGCCGCCGGAGCAGCCGCACGACCCGCTCCTCGGCCGCGCGCCCCAGCACATCAACGATCAGGAGCCTCATGCAGCTCTACACCAAGATCCTCATCGGTCTCATCGCAGGTGCCGTCGTCGGTGCCGTGGCCAACCTCGCAGAGCTCACGCTTCTTCAGAACTTCCTGGGGCAGATCGAGATCCTGGGCACGGCGTTCATCAACCTGATCACGATGATCGTCATCCCGCTGGTGGTGGCCAGTCTACTGGTGGGGACGGCCTCTCTGGGCGACCTGAAAAAGCTGGGTCGAATCGGCGGAAAGACCCTCGCGTACTACATGACGACGACGGCCATCGCCGTCACGGTGGGCCTGACACTCGCCAACGTCATCAAGCCGGGTTCAGGGGTGGCTCCGGAAACGACCGCTGAACTCACGGCGCGTTACGGTGGTGACGCAGCGAGCCGGATGAACATCGCCGAGCAGGCCCCGAGTTGGCAGGAGACACTCCTGCGGATCATTCCCCGGAACCCGGTACAAGCCGCGGCGGAGATGGATCTCCTGCCCCTCATCTTCTTCACCATCTGCTTCGGGGCGGCCCTCACGGTCATCGCCCCTGCCCGGCGTGATGCCGTTCTCGACTTCTTCCACGGCATCAACGACGCTTCCATGCAGCTCATCAACTGGATCATGGAGCTCGCACCCTACGCCGTCTTCGTCCTCATCGGATCGGTGGTGGCGAACTTCGGCTTCGATCTACTTCAGAGCCTCCTGGTGTACACCGTGGTCGTGGTGGCGGGGCTTCTCCTCCACGCGTTCGGGACGTACGGGCTCATCCTGCGATTCCTGGCCCGTCTGAACCCGGCGAAGTTCTATCCGACGGTCGCCGCCGCTCCCCTGCTGGCCTTCTCCACATCGTCGTCGAACGCGACGCTGCCGCTGACCATCGAGACGGCCGAAGAGAAAGTCGGGGTGTCCAACGAGGTGGCGAGCTTCGTCCTACCTCTGGGCGCCACCATCAACATGGACGGGACCGCTCTCTACCAGGCGGTGGCGGTCATGTTCATCGCACAGATCTACGGAGTGGATCTGGCCCTGGCCGACCAACTCGTGATCGTCCTCACCGCGACACTGGCTTCAGTGGGCGCGGCGGGTGTCCCCTCGGCGGGCATCATCACCCTCATCATCGTCCTCAACTCGGTGGGTATGGGGCAGCATGTCCAGGCCGGAATCGCCCTGATCCTCGGCGTAGACCGCATCCTCGACATGATCCGTACGTCGGTGAACGTCACCGGCGACCTGACGGCTTCGGCCTTCATCGCCCGGACGGAAGGCGAAGAGCTCGGGAACGTGCCGGGGCTCGCCATCAACTGACGCGGGAGCGACCGTGTCCCCAGATCGTTCGCGGAGCTCCGCGGCCTGAGGGCTCGGCTCCTCGCATCGTTCGGCCAGATCCGGGTCAGACCCTGCGAACAAGGGCTGGCCCGGAACCCGGAGCGCCCCCACATTCACGCAGACTGAACCCCACCGCAGGAGGACGTATGGATCGCCGAGGTTTCGTAACCTCCGGAATGGCTGCCGGCCTGGCCGGATTCTCAGGCGCAGGCATGTCGCTGAGCGCGCTGCTCGAACGCACCCCCGGCTTCGGCCCGGGCAAGCGAAACGCCAACGGCGACATTCGTCTCAGCTCCAACGAGAATCCCCTGGGGATCTCTCCGGCGGCGCGCGAAGCGATCATCGAGGCTCTCCCCGAGTCGAATCGGTACGGTGGCCGCCGCCAGGAGCTGACCGAGGCGCTGGCGCGCTACGTCGGGGTTCAGCCGGAGAACATCACGCTGGGCTTCGGTTCAACGGAGATCCTCCAGATCTGCACCCAGGCGTTCCAGGGGCCGAACACCCCCCTCATCGCTGCCGCGCCCACCTTCGAAGATGTCATGGACTATCAGGACACCATGCCCTTCGAGGTGAAGACCTCTCCCCTCACCGCCGACCTGCAGCACGACATCGGACGCATGAGGGAAGAGGCGAAGAAGCGGCCTTCGGTCGTCTACTTCTGCAACCCGAACAACCCCACGGGCACCATCACGGCGTCGGCCGACATCGACGCCTGGATCGCGGAGGCGCCCGAGACCACGGTCTTCCTGATGGACGAGGCGTACCTCGAGTACGTCACCGACGACCGGTATTGGGATTCCCTCAAGTGGATCCACGACAAGCCCAACGTGGTGGTGATCCGGACCTTCTCGAAGATCTTCGGGATGGCCGGCCTCCGGGTAGGCTACGCGGTGTCTCACCCCACGACGGCAGCCCGTCTCGCCGAGCACACCGTCCAGAACAGCCCCAATGTCCTCGCCGGAGCGGCGGCCATCGCGTCCCTGCAGGACGAAGGGATCGTGGAGCGGTCCATCGCCGTGAACGAGGAATCGAAGGCCATCGTGCACCAGACCCTCGACGAGCTCGGCCTCGAGTACCTGCCGACGAACACCAACTTCATCATGCACCGTATCAACGGGGACCTGGAGACGTACAGGAACCGGATGCGGGCCGAAGGCCTTCTTGTCGGCCGCAACTTCCCGCCGATGCTCGACCACAACCGCCTGTCCTTCGGTCTGCCGGATGAGATGGCCCAGTGGGCCGATGCCATCAAGGGCTTCCGTCAGAAGGGTTGGATTTAGGCACAAGGCCGACTCTAGCCCTGCGCTGGAGCGAAGCGCCCGCGTGGGTCAGAGCGCCGTCTCGAGCCCCCACACCAAGCTGGTGTGGGGGCCCGGTCGTTCCCGCAACTCGCTGACTCCGGCGCCCAGGGGTCGGACCGAGTCCTTGAGGTTCTAACCTTTTGACCTTGTTGGCCTTGCGCCTTGCGCGACCCGCCCCGCCGTCTAGTTTGCCCGTCCCCCTCCCGCTCTAATCGCCCCCAACATGGAGGAGTTGATCCCATGGCCGCCACATATCGCCTCCGAACCCTCGCCAGGTTCGCTGTGTTCGCAGGGCTGGTCGTCACGACCGCCAACTGCGGAAGCAGCACGCCCACGGACCCGGATCCCGATCCGGACCCGGCTACCATCTCCATCTCCATCGATCCGAGCAGCGGAACCGTGGGGCAGGGAGGCTCTCTCGTGGTGGACGGCACGGCGACCATCGGTGGCGGCTTCACGGGGAACGTGACCTTCTCGGTCACCGGCCTCCCGACAGGAGTCACGATATCCGTCGGCACGGTGACCTTGAGCGGAAGCACGGCGACCGCCCCCATCACGGTGACCGTCGGTGCCGGCGTGGCCGCAGGGACGTACACCGGGACCATAACCGCTTCGGGATCAGGCGTCTCGGATTCGGTCAGCTACTCTCTCACCGTTACCGAAGCCGCGGGTTTCTCGCTGGGAAGCATCTCCGACGTCAGCATCCAGCAGGGCATGTCGGACACTCGTAGCGTGACCATCACACGCTCCGGCGGCTTCGCCGCGTCGGTGACCATCGCTGTCGAGGGCGCGCCGTCGGGCGTGACCGCGACGCCGAACCCGTCCTCGACGACCGGGACTTCCTCCACCATCGATATCTCCGTCGATGGAGCCGTGGGAACCGGCACGTACACCCTGACCGTGCGCGGAACTTCCACGGGTTTCCCGGACGCCACGACGACCTTCGACCTCACCGTCACCACTGCGCCCGCGGGGACGCAGATCACGGTGGACTTCTCCGTGTGCTCGATGGACGACCGGCCTGTCTGGGTGGCGATTCAGGACGGCTTGGCCGGCGACTGGACCCCCATCAGCGGGGTCGGCGACGTCTACACGTTCACGTTCAATGAGAACGTACTCGGATTCGCGGCTGCGTACGTGTCCGGCTCGCAGAGTGACGTCTCCGTGGACTACTTCACCACGTCCGAAGCGATCGTGGCGGCCTCGACCGATGTCTGCGACGACAGCAGCCCGACGGGCAAGACCATCAACGGAACGGCCGCGAACGTGGTAGGCCTCACGAACCTGGCACTCGGCGGCGCTCTCGGTGTGGTCGTCTTCGACGGAGCGTTCAACATCGCGGGAGTACCGGAGGGGCCCGTCGACCTCGTCGGATACTCGATGAACTCGGGCATGGGGTCAGACCGCATGCTGATTCGTCGGGACCAGGACATTCCAGCCAACGGAAGCCTCGGAACGGTGGACTTCACCGCTGAGGGCTTCGATCCTCAGAGCGCGACCATCACCGTCGGCGGCCTCGTGGGTGGCGAATCGGGCGCGTTCAGTTCGAGTTACGCCACCGTCTCTTCGGGCCTGGCTTGCGGCATCGCGCCTCTACGACAGGACCTCCTCTCCGGCTCGACCTTCACGCTTTCGAGCGCGCCCGCCGCACAGCAGGCATCGGACGAGTACCACGTGGCCACCGTGACCGCGGTGCTCGGGGATGTCACCCGGCAGGTGCAGGAGGCCTTCTCCACACTGGCGGATCGCACCGTCAACCTGCCGCCGGAGGTTCCCGAGCCCACGATCACGAACGTCACCGGCGGCGCCGGATACCTCCGGCTGCAGGCCGAGTTCACGCAGCCGGCGGACTTCAACTCCCTGGCGTTCTTCGACTACTACGGCGCTACGACATCCATGACCGTCTTCGCTTCGGCCGGAGTCATGTCCGGTGCCATCACCCTGGCCATGCCGGACTTCACCGGCCTGACGGGTTGGGACGACGCGTGGGCCACCCCGGCCAGCGAGACGGGCGTCGAGTACGTCCTGGCCGGGACTGGAATCAGCGGGGGCGGGCTGTGTTCCGATGGTGGGCGGATGGTGAACTCCACGCGGTCGGCCGCCTACAACTGAGTGGCGACGGGTCGCGGTCGGGAACGCACCTCTCCCGACCGCGGCCCGTTCACCTGGTTCGGGAAGACCAGTGGATAGCCGTGATTCGCCAGGCGCCGTCGAGGCGCCGAAGCACCATGAGTTCCGCACCGCGGGAGTTGATCTCGCGCTCACCCATCCGACCCTCCCGAGTGCTCGTCGACCAAGCCCACGCGATATCGCCCACCCGGCGCACCGTGATGTCGCCACGGTCCGCGGGAACGGCCTGAGCGAAGCGCATATCGCCGGCCAGGTGACCACTCCGATAGTGCGCCTTGTCTTCGACGTTGCCGCTCTCGAGGATGACGACGTCGTCGGCCAACACAGCGAGGGCGGCGGTGGAGTCACCTGCGGCAAGGGCGGCATGGAAGTCGTGGATCGCGGACTTGATCTGGTCGTCGGAGGTCTGGGCAGCGCTCTCGGTCCAGGCACCGCTAAGGAGGAGGCCGAGGCACACGGCGAGGCACGAGGTCGTCTTGGGTAGGCGCATTGGACATGTACGGTGAAGGTGTGTGGAACCAGAGACCTGAGCCGCTGGCGACCTCGCACTATGCCGCCCGGGTCATGAGCGCGCCATGAGAAACCGATGAAGATCCCTTCATCGCGACTTCACACGCCGTTCATGGCTCCTGGGGGAGTTTTGAGAGTATTAGTCATTCGACGATCCTACCGGACCTGACGACTCAGGAGCGCGACCCTACATGAAGCATGTCCTCTTGGCTGCAGCTCTCACGGTGTTGTTCGCCGGTGCGGCGCTCGCCCCGTCACCACTGGATACCACGGTCCACTTCGCGCTCAGCAAGTCGACACCCGAAGCCGACGCCACCGTAGAGGCCCCTACGGAGATCCGCCTCTGGTTCACTCAGGAGCCCCAGGAGGGTTCGACTTCGATCCGATTGGTCGAGGCTGAGGACGCGGGTGTGCACGTGATGGACGCCGCCCAGGATCCCGACGACGCGACGTCGTTCCATGCGGCCATCCACGGCACGCTCCCTCCAGGGACCTACACCGTGTCTTGGCGTGGTATGGGCCAGGACGGGCATGTCGTCCGGGACTCCTTTCAGTTCTCCGTAGCGGCACGATAGGTACGGTTCGCGCCCGGCCCACCTGACTCGCGACGATCCGTGACTCAGGCTCTGGACCTATTCACCGGATGGACCCTCTTCGCGGGCCTGCTCCTCGGTATCGGGTCGGTCGCGACCCGGTGGCTTATCCTTCCCCGGGCCCGGCGGGACGCCCCTGAGATCCAGGACGGCACCTGGGCTCTAGGCTATGCCCGTCGGTGCCGCGCGGCGAAGGTCGGTGTGGTCGGGGCAGCCCTGACCGCGGTGGGAATGCTCTCGTTCTTCGGCCGTCAGCTTCGCGAATTCCGCGATCCTTTCGTCCCGTGGACCGAAGAGGCGCAGCTCCTCCTTTCCACTTCGTGGGGCACGACCTGGAAGATGGGCCTCGCCGGCACCCTCGTCCTTCTGGTCACCATGGTACTCGCCCGCCGTGGCTCCTCGATCGGGTGGTCCATCGCCTCGGTCGTGGCGCTGGCACTCGCGGCCTTCCCGGCGTTGACCGGCCACGCCTCCGGTGTCGAGGAGGGTCGAGGCATCGCCCTCATGGCCGACTGGCTGCACGTCGTGGCGGCGGGAGGCTGGATCGGAGGCCTCGCCGTGGTGGTGTACGTGAGCCGACTGGGTGGGGCCGACGAGGGAGGACTGGCCGATCTCGTGCCCCCCTTCTCGTCGGTGGCCATGGCCGCCGTAGCCATTCTCGCCCTGTCGGGGGCGTACTCGAGCTGGATTCACGTCGGGGGGTTCGGAGAGCTCGTGTCCACGAGCTACGGCCGCCTGCTGCTCGCGAAGCTCGCCCTCGTGGGGGTCGTCCTGGCAATCGGAGCTCGCAACAACCAGGTCCTGACCTCCAAGCTCGATACCGAAGCGGGCAGCATCGCAATGCGCAGGTCAGCCACGGTGGAGTTGCTCGTGGCTCAACTGGTCCTGCTCATCACGGCGGTATTGGTTCGTACGGCTCCGATGTGACCGGAGCGTAGCCGAGGCCGCGGCCTCTTCCGGGTCCGCCTACCAGCCTACGGCCGCACGCGCGCCAACCGAAGCGAGTTTCCGGTCACCGCCAGGGACGCGCCCATGTCGCCGACGATCACCGCCACGATGAGGCTGACCCACCCGAGAGGCACCCCGACGGCCAGGCCGCCCTTCAGGACGATGGCCGTTGTGATGTTCTGGCGGATGACGCCCCGGCTCCGTCGAGACAGGGTGTAGAGGTAGGCGAGCTTCGTCAGGTCATCGCCCAGGAGGGCGATGTCCGCGGTTTCCAGGGCCGTGTCGCTGCCCGCCGCGCCCATGGCGATGCCCACGGAGGCCGTGGCGAGGGCTGGCCCGTCGTTGACGCCGTCTCCGACCATGGCCACCGGACCGTAGCGCCTCTCTAGCTCCTCGATGGACCGAACCTTCTCTTCGGGCATAAGACCCGCGCGGATCTCGTCGATTCCGACGCTGCGTCCGATGCTCGCGGCGGTCCGTGGATCGTCTCCGGTGAGCATCACGACGTGTTCGACGCCGGCCTTCCGGAGTCTCGCCACGGCATCTGCCGCCCCCGGCCGTGGTTGGTCCGACAAGGCCAGGAGACCCACCGGGCCCCCTTCCGGCCCGACGAGAACAACCGTCCGACCCTCTTCTCGCAGCCGGCGGATGTCTTCGTCCAGTCCCCTGGTTTCGGCGAACAGCTCTGGACGACCGATCTGCCAGACCGTCCCGCCGATCCGGCCGCGAACGCCCATGCCCCGGAGGGACTCGAAGTCGGCGGCGGCGCTTCCGCCAGCGGGGGCCCCATCGTCAGACGACGGCTCAGCGCCTCCATGAACGGATGAGGCGTCGACGCGTGCGGAGACCGAGGAGGCATCGACATCGACCGCACTGGAGGTCCTCGCTTCCCCGTGGGCGCGGACGATGGCGCGAGCCAGCGGATGCTCAGAGCGGCTCTCCAGCCTCGCAGCCCACGCGAGGATCGTCGCCCGATCCGCATCGCCTCCCGGCGCCGGAACGATCTCGACCACTTCCGGGTGACCGCGGGTCAGCGTGCCCGTCTTGTCGAACGCCACGACGCGGACGTCGCCCATGGACTCGAGGTGTAGTCCGCCCTTGATGAGCACACCGTTCCGGGCGGCGGCCGTGATTCCGCTGACGACGGCCACGGGAGTGGAAATCACGAGGGCGCACGGGCACGCAATGACCAACAGGGTGAGGCCTCGGACGAACCACTCGTTGAAGTCGGCCCCCAATACGAGCGGTGGACCGAACCCGACGAAGATGGCTGCGACGGTGACGGCCGGCGTATACCAACGTGCGAACCTCTCAATGAACCGTTCGCTCTTCGTCCGCCGCCCCTCAGCCTCTTCGACGAGGTGGATCATCCGGGCCAGGGCCGTGTCTGTCGCCCCCCTGGTGACCCGAACGTGGAGGTGGCCTTCCCCGTTCACGGTGCCGGCGAAGACCTCGTCGCCGATGACCTTGTCCACGGGCATGGACTCGCCGGTGACGGGGGCCTGGTTAACCCCCGAGCTTCCTCGCTCCACCGCACCATCAACCGGGATTCTCTCGCCGGGGCGCACCACCACCTCGTCGCCCACCACCACGTCGTCCACGTAGCGACGCACCTCCTCGCCACCGACAAGGACGGTGGCCATGTCCGGCGAAAGATCGACCAGCGACTCGATGGAGCGCCGGACCCGGTCCACGGAGAATCGCTCCAGGAGTTCGGCAAGAGAAAAGAGGAATGCGATGGCGCCGGCCTCGAGGTACTCTCCGATGCCTGCAGCCCCGATGATCGCGATGGTCATGAGGAAGTTCATGTCCAGCGAAAGGGCACGCGCCGACCGGATTCCCTTGGGGAAGAAATTCCACCCCCCGATGGCCGCCGCCACCATGAACAGAAGGCCAGACAGTCGGAGGTCTTCGACGGGAAGTTCGATGAGGAACTCACCGTCCCCGAGTGCCCGCGCCGTCAGAGCCAGCGCCATGAACGCTCCGGACGCCCACGTACGGAGCGCGGCCGGCTCCCTCCACATGGAGGGTGACTCGAGAGCCGCCCTCCCCGCCTGGTCCTCCCGGGCGGCGTACCCCAACCGGCCGACCTCCTCGCGAATCCGATCCACCGTCACCACGCCGGGGTCGTACCGGACCTTGAGGCGCCGGCTGACTGGCTGGCCATTGGCGTCGGTCACGCCCTCCACGGTTCGGAGGCGATCCTGAATCCGTTGGGCGCAGCCCGCACAGTCCATCTCGGGGACCGTCAGCACGACATTGGTGGCGTCCCGTGGCTCCGTGGCCATCGGGCTGGTCGCTCTATTCACGGACGTGCTCCAAGCCGGTGTCGAACAGCTGTTCGATATGGGCGTCGTCGAGGCGGTAGTAGGCCATCCGGCCGTCTTTGCGAAACGCGACGATCCGCATCTGCCGCATCTGCCGAAGGTGGTGGCTCACCGCCGACTCGCTCACACCCGTGACGGCGGAGAGGTCACATACACACAGCTCGCGACCTACGAGCGCCTCCACGATTCTGAGCCGGGTCGGGCTCGCGAGAATCTGGAAGAGATCGCCGACATAGGTGATCTCTTCGTCGGTGGCCTGGGCCTCCATGACCGCCCGTACGGCCACCGGGTCGATGGTGGTCACGTCACAGGTGAAGTTCGACATCGGGCTCCCGGATGATACCTGAACGATTGCTCATATATGAATGGATAGTGACGCGACGTCAATCCTCATGGCGTCCGTCCGCTCCCGAGGAAAGCGCCTCGACCCGCACGGCGTGGTGAGCCTCGAGCTCGTTACGCACTGGAGCCCGTTCGGGCGCGCCAGGCCGACCCCGTGCAGGACGAAGGACGACAGGATCCCACGCGACGATCGGCACTGGCGTTCGGTGCCGGAAAACCTCAAGATTCTCACGCCCCGGCTCGGCACCGATGACGGAGACCGGTCGTTGCTGCGAACGTCGCCCATGGGGCACGGACCACGGCGGGCCGACCGCCGTCGCGCCGCCAAGCGTCGCCACATCATCCTCGAAAGAGTCGCAACATGACGCCCCGTTCTTCCACGAACGAAAGGAAGTCGCCGGTCTCGCCGCCGTCTTCGGCGAATACGACTCCGTCCTCCAGTTCCGCAATCGCGACGATCCGGAGACGCACTCGGTCGACTTCACCTTTCGGATCTCGGATCGGAGCGAGCTCGAGGTTCCCCGGAGGCGTGGAGGCGCAACGCCCTAGGGGCGACGCCTCACCCCTCAATCCCCTCACCGTTGTGCGCACATGACCATGATGATTCGTGCCGGCGCTTTCGCGCTCCTCCTCCTCGCCGCGGTCGCGGCGCCCCTGCTGTCGCACGACTTCTGGCTGATTCCGCACGCCTTCGAAGTCGCGGAGGGCGACGAGCTCGTCGTGCTCGGGCAGACCAGCAGCGAGTTCCCGACGACGCTGAGCGCGGTGACCCCAGACCGCATCGCAGAGGCTCGGTTGGTTTCCGGCTCGACGGACGAGACGATCGGATCGGTGGGGGTCTCCGGGAACTCGCTCGTTCTCACCCACCGGCCCCACCGGGCCGGCCAGGCCCTCGTGACGGTGCGGGTGCATCCGCGAAACATCCCCGAGTCACCCGAGAGTTTTCGCCATTACCTGCAGATCGAGGGCGCGCCCGAGGCACTCGAGCGCTACGAGCGCGAGGGCCTGCTCCCCACCGACAGCATTCTCCGCCGGTACGCCAAATACGCGAAGACTCTCGTGCGCGTGGGCCGTGGAGGCCCGACCACATACGACCGCGTGGTCGGACATCCTCTCGAGTTCGTTCCGCTCTCCGATCCCGAACACGTGCACGCCGGGGGGACTTTGCGTTTTCGCATGCTTCTTCTCGGGCAGCCAGTCGCTTCAGCGCGCGGTCATGTGAGCGTGGCCGAGTCCGCCGGCGCCTCGGCCGCATACGATTCGGCCGAGTTCGAGACCGACACCAACGGCGAGTTCACGGTGCGAGTGGGTGGGGCGGGCATCTGGAACGTGCGTGCACTCTACATCGTGCCGGCTCCCGAAGGGTCGGGCGCCGACTGGGACGTTCACTGGGCGACGTTCGTCTGGGAGGCGGCGGCGCGGTAGTCTAACCTCGCCGTCCGGGCAATGTCTCTGGCATCCGCCAAGCGACCTGGAGCCCTGAGGCAAGCGTGATCCCCGCGACTGCGGCGATCGACCAAGCGATCCCGAACAAGTCCGCCAGTCCGCCAGCCAAGAGCGCACCGACGGCGTACCCCCCGTCGCGCCAAAGGCGGTAGATGCCGACGGCTGAGCCTCGCCAACGGGGGTGCGCTACGTCTCCAATCACCGCGAGAAGCGTCGGGTAAACCATCGCGGTGCCAGCCCCGAGGGCGACCGTAGCGACAGCCCAATGCCAGAAGTCCTGTCCGAATGCGACGCCCGCCAGCGCGACGGCTTGAACAAGCATCCCCCCGGTGATGAAGGGCTTCCGGCCCCATTTGTCCGAGAGGGCACCGGTCAAGAGCTGGAGGGCTCCCCACACCGCAGGATAGAGGAAACTGAGGATCCCGATCTGTGAGACGGAAAGACCGGCACTCGCAAAAAAGATCGGAAACAGCCCCCACGCCAGGCCATCGTTGAGGTTGTTGACCATCCCGGCGTGGCTCGCCGTCGACAACGCGGGATGGCGCCAACTCGCGCCAGCGAAGATATCGGCTGGCCCGAGGTCGGCCTCCGCCCACTCCACTGGCCCCCCTCCTTGTTCCTGCGCCGCGACGCCTTGGGCCTCGAGGACCATGTGGTGGTGGGTCTCCCGCACGAGGGTGAGTGACAGTCCCAGGCCGAGCGCGACGAAGCCGATCCCCAGATAGAAGGGCTCCGGCCGGAGTCCCATGGACTCGGCCAGGTAGCCAGTAGCGAGCGCCGAGGCTGCAACAGCCAGGTAGCCCGCGAACTCGTTCAGGCCCATGGCCAGCCCGCGCTCCTCCGAGCCGACCAAGTCGATCTTCATGATGACCGTCGTCGACCAGGCGAGCCCCTGGTTGATCCCCAGCAACACGTTCGCGAAGACGACCCATCCCCACGACGGTGCCCACATGACGAGCAGGGGCACCGGGATGGCAAAGAGCCATCCCGCGATCAAGATCCGTCGACGACCGTACCGGTCACTCAGGCGACCGGCGAAGTAGTTGGTGAGCGCTTTCACGACGCCGAACGTCGCCACGAACGACAGTACGGCGCTCTTCGAAGCCAGGTCGAACTCCGCTTGCGCCATGAGCGGGACCACTGTGCGCTCCAGCCCCACCATCGCTCCGACGAAGGCGTTGACCAGCACGAGTAGCCAGAACTGACGCCAGTTCGCCCTCAGACCGAGTGCGACCGGATCCGCCGTTCCCCTGCTCCCTCCGTCCTCCGTCGTCAGCTCCCCTCCACCGGTAGCAGCCGACGAATCGCGTCAGGCTGGGCACGGACCGCGCGAGCCCCTGTCGCAGTACACATCCGCCTGGCCCCGAAGTCGAGCACGTCGACGTGTCGATCGAACACCGGGCGCACCACCAGATCGGCGGTGTCGAGTCGCACGCGCGCATGGCTGTGATGGCAAATCTCCACGGCCCGCATCACGGCCTGGAGTCCGTTCGTGATGTGCTCGGCCGGGTGCGACTGGCTAGGAAGACGAGGGTGAAGGGTCGGTGGGTCATTTCCCTAGCCTAGGTTGGCGCGTCGGAGGAGCTGCGCATTGATTGCCACGATGACGGTGCTCAGTGACATCAAGACGGCACCGAAGGCAGGGTGCAGCAGCACGCCCCACGGAGCCAGCACGCCGGCGGCCAGGGGAATAGCGAAGATGTTGTAGCCGGCCGCCCACCAGAGGTTCTGGAGCATCTTTCGGTACGTCGCCTTGCTGAGCGATACGATGCGCGGCAGGTCGCGGGGGTCGCTGCGGACGAGCACCACGTCGCCCGCCTCGACCGCCACGTCCGTACCGGCACCGATGGCCACGCCCACGTCGGCCGTCACGAGCGCTGGCGCGTCGTTCACCCCGTCGCCGACCATCGCCACGCGCTTCCCCTGAGCCTGGAGCTCACGGATCTTGTCAGCCTTCTGCTCGGGGAGCACCTCGGCGAAGACCGTGTCGATGCCGAGCTCCTCAGCCACCGCCTCGGCGACCGGCTTGGCGTCTCCGGTGAGCATCACGACCTCCACCCCGAGCCGATGCAGAGCCTCGACCGCATCCCGCGACTCCTCGCGGATGCGGTCCGCGAGTCCGAAGACCGCGACAGCGTCCGTATTCTCGATCAGGTAGACCGTCGTCTGGCCCTTCCCCTCGCTGGCCTCGCCCGCGCTGCGGATCTCCTCGGGCAACCCGACCTCGAGGGATCGGAGCAGTGCCGGCCCGCCCATCCGCAGCTGCCGCCCCTCGACGCGCGCCTCGACGCCATGACCGGGGATCGCCCGGAAGTCCGAGACGGGGGGCACGTCGATGCCCTCGTCGCGTGCGGCCTTCACGATGCCCTGAGCGATCGTATGCTCCGAGTCCTGCTCCACTCCGGCGGCGAGCCGGAGCACCTCGTCTCGAGCGAGCGCCCCCGACGTGGCGATCGTCACCACACCGAACTCGCCCGTGGTCAACGTCCCTGTCTTGTCGAACACGACCGCGTCGAGATCCTTCGCCTCCTCGAGTCCACGCCGGTCGCGGACGAGGAGTCCACCCTGGGCCCCTAGGGTCGTCGAGATGGCCACGACCAGGGGAACCGCGAGCCCCAACGCGTGCGGACATGCGATGACGAGCACGGTGACGAGACGCTGGATCGCGAACGACGCATCGTCTCCGATCACCATCCACACGGTGAACGTGATCGCACCGGCCGCGATCGCGATCCACGTGAGGTGGAAGGCGGCGCGGTCGGCCAGGGCCTGAGCTCGCGAGCGTGACGTCTGCGCCTCTTCGACGAGCCGCATGATGCCGGCGAGGGCCGTCTGTTCACCGGTACCGGTCACCTCGACGCGCAACGATCCGGCCCCGTTCACGGTACCGGCGACGACCGCCGAGCCCACCTTCTTGTCGACCGGCTTGGACTCTCCAGTGAGCATCGACTCGTTGACGGGGCTCTTGCCGTCGCGCACCACGCCGTCGGCCGGCACCGAAGCGCCGGGTCGCACCAGCACAATGTCGCCGTCGCGTAGTGCCGAGACCGGCACCTCTTCGGTGCCCCCGTCCGTCACCCGGACCGCCATGTCGGGCAGCAGCTTGGCGAGCTCGCGCAGCGCCCCTCGGGCCGCGGATATGGAGCGCATCTCGATCCAGTGCCCGAGGAGCATGATCGTGACGAGCGTGGCCAGCTCCCACCACAACGACTCACCCGACCAGCCGAACGTGACGGCGAGGCTGTAGACGAAGGCGACGGTGATCGCCAGGGAAATCAGCGTCATCATGCCGGGGAGGCGGTCCGTGATCTCGGGCCACGCTCCCTTCAAGAACACCAGCCCCCCGTAGAGGAACACCGTGGTCCCGAACACCGCGGGGACATAGTCCGAGAACGGGAACGTCGGCGCGTCGTAGCCGAACCACGACTGGAGCATTGGGCTCCAGACGAGCGTGGGAACCGTGAGGGCCAGGCTAAGCCAGAACCGGTCACGGAACATTGCAATGCTGTGACCCGCGTGCTTGTCGTGGCCGCCGTGTCCGTGGTGTCCGGCGGCCGCGCCGTCCTCTTTCATGCGGTGCGACGCGTGGGCGTCGCCGTGATGATGCTCGGGGGGATGGGCGTCGTGGTTCATCGGGTTCCTCGGGAGAACGCGTAATGGCGTCGGGTGAGCCACAGGATGACGGGGGGAAGCAAGACCCAATGGAGCAGCGGCGGGAGCCCAACGCCCAGAACCATCGGCGCATCCGGTGCGAAGCGCCAACGATTCCACACGTGAACGCCGAGCAGCTCGATGACTCCCGTCGCGAGCACGCCGAGCCACACGCAGGTCGCGAGGCGCGCGACAGTCGGTCGAGGTGTGGTAGACATCCGATCAGCCATTCTCAGGGTGGTGCGGGAGAGGGGAGACTAACCTATGAGAGGGGAGACTAACCTATGATGTGCGCACCCTAAAAGCGGGCCCACTCGAGTGCCGGCAGCGTCGAACTGTACCTGATGACGTGGGCCATGCCGCAGCGGTACCCGGGCACGAAGGGGCGGCCGGGCATTCCCGTACCGGTGGATCATGAGGAGGCGGTGTTCACCGGACGCCATGGTCGCTGGACCCCGGACGTCGTGGCCCGTTGGAGCATTTCGCTTGGCCGCTTGGACGGGGCGGCGAGCGTGTTCTGGGGGACGTCGCGAGAACCGCAGCTCCTGCCGGCGGGCCTCGACCCGTCGGACGGGTTCGTCCCGCGTTACGAGTGGATCCGCCAGGCGGGCCTCGAAGCCCAGTGGACGGGCGAGGCCTGGATCTGGAAGCTCGAGGCGATGGCACGTGGGGGACCGCGGCCCGCATTCGGCGCGGCGACGATCGGATTCGAGCGCGTCGTGACGAGCCCGTTCGGTCTGTCGGGCGACGTGGGGCTGATGCTGGAGTACAGTTACGACGGACGAGACGACTACACCCTGCTGATCCACGACGACGACTTGTTCGGCGGGCTTCGTATCGCGCTCAACGACCGTGCCGGCACGCAGTTCCTCGGGGGTGTGCTGCGTGACCTCTCCACGGGCACCGTGGTGGCGACCGCCGAAGCGAGCCGCCGGCTCGGGCGAGGGTGGACCGTCGAGCTCGAGGTGCTCGCGTTCTCCGCATCGGGCGCCGAGGACCCCGTGTACTGGTTTCGTGACGACGACTACCTCGAGCTGACGCTGGCATACCACTTCTGACGCCGGACCTTCGAAATCACTTCTTCAACCGGTCGGGCCGTTCCATGCGTCGGGCCACCGGCCGGAGCGGACTCCGAGCGCGGCGTCCGTGCGCGCGATGGACTCGGCGCCGCTCCGTTCCGAGCCCGAGAGTGCGCGGATCGCGTCGATGTTTTCCGGAATCACGATGGCCTGATTGTCCACCATGTACGCGTAGTACGCGCCGGTCTCGTCCACGGTCACGAGCTCTTCCCACACGACGACCTCGTAGAGGTCGCCCCGGCTTCGTCCGAGGTCCGCGGTAAGCTCTTTGACCGCGTTCACGGCTCCGAGGCCATCCGAAAACCTGGCGCTCGCGATCCGCGACGAGGCCGCGAAAGCGCTCATGAGCTCGTCACGGGAGGTGCCAGGCTCCACGTCGACGGACCAGCAGTGGACGTGCGCCAGTGTCTCGGGCACCTTCAGCGCCATGGTGCTGACCCGGAGCTCCGGATCGACGGTGCGGGCGTCGGGGGCCTGGTGACTCGGCACAGTCGACTCGGGAACGATCGTGTTCATGATGCCGCCCAGGTGACTCTCCCACGGGTCGGTGGCCCGACGCAGTAGGGTTCCACGTGCGAGGCCCGACACACCCGCCGCCTTGAGTGCCGCCAGCGTCCTCACGATCGACGTGGTGTTGCAGGACACGACCCTCGTACAGTCGCGTCCCAGCGCTGAACCGTAGTTGGACTCGGCCACGAAGGAGTGGCCTGTGACGTCGTGCTTCTCGGCCCCCTGGAGCACGAACTTGACGCCCGCCTCACGGTACGCGGTCGCGTTCCTGGCCCCGATCCCCTTCGGCGTGCAGTCCACGATCACGTCCACCTCGTTCATCAGCTCGGTGAGCGTACCGACGACTCCCGACGGAGCTCCTCCGTCCGCGCCGGCGTGGAAGAGGGGAATTTCCCTGGCGTGCGTGACGCGTGGCCGCCAGTCAGAAGCCAGATCGGCCACCCCAACGAGTTCCATGTCGTCCTGAAGCCGAACGGCATCAGCGACCCGCTTGCCGATGGCGCCGTATCCGTTGACGCCGACGCGGATGGTCATGCTTCGCCTCCTCGCGGTGAAAAAGTTGAACCGAACGTCATGAGTTCCGCCCCGCCCGGTGGGCTCTGCGCGCCTTCTCTCGGAGCATGACGAACGCGAGCGCGGGGTCCTTCGACTCCGTGTGCCGGAGCGTACCCCAGTTGTCGCGCACGTACGCGTCGAGAAACCGGTGTACGTGATCGATTCCGATCTGTCTATAAGGGCCCGAACGACCGGTTCGCGTTCCGAACGCCATCAGTCGCACGACGTGCCCCGGGTGAGCCTCCGCCCACCCGTCTCGCAAGAGCGTCTCCGCGACCCCGTCGGCGTGCGCCTCGTCCGCGCAGCACCCGAATCGAGCCAACGCAGCGGCGAACACGCTGCGTCTCAGACCCGCCGGATTGAACTCGGCAGCCGACTCCTTCACCTCGCCCACGATCATGTCCACCACACCGGCTTCCACGCCCAACTCGGGATCGGGCACACCGGTGCGCCCGTGGCCATGAGCACGGTTACGCTCGATGACCACCCGCTTCGCAGCGGGAAACCGGCACGCCAGAACGTCCAGGTCGGTCGCCGTCTTGAGTCCCGACCCTCGCACAGCTTCGAGTACGGGGAACTCCGTCACGGTGAAGTATCCGTTCACGCGCAGGTAGGTCTGCACGAGCGAGACCGCAGAATCCATGCTCCTCCTCGTTCTCCTCTCGTGGCCCTAGGCCGTTGCTCGACATTGAAGGGTCATCGTTGCATGAACTCCTTGACGAGCCTCGCGAGATCCATGTACGGATGCGCGAATCGCTTCTGGAATCCTGCGGTCAATCCACTCGTCTCGGAATTGACGTCGGCTCGGTAGAGGGCTTCCGCATGGCGGCGATTGATCTCTCCCCACGCCGCCGCCATGTCGCGTCGACGTTCCGGTCCGGTCAGCTTTTCGACGTCGTGGAAGTGCAGCAGCAGCGCGCTGTTGATCGAGAGCCAGAGCGAGACGATCCGGGCGCCGAGGAAGTGATCGCTCTTAGAGCAGAGCACCGACGGTATCAGCAGCTTGGGAAAGAGATAGTGGAGGTCGTTCAACTCGCCGAGGATAAAGGCCATGTTCCACGTCAGATACAGCGATTTCCAGCCTTCGCTGAGATCGACGACCGGGAAGTAGTTGTCGTCGCCGGTGAGTGAAGCGTAGAAGTCCCGGGACGGACCCTCGGGCTCGACGTGCCGTAAGCGGAACGACTCCAGGTGACAATGCGCGAGCACGTGCTCGGACAGCACGTGGGCCGCCATAGCATTCATGGAGAGCCCGTTCTTGTACTCCGTGATGCCCGCCTCGTAGATGTTGATCCGCAGCCAGTCGTTGCACACACATCGCCCCTGGCCGCAGATGGGCAGCAGAAGCTTACGCTCGAGAAGCGAAATCGTCCCGGCGTCGCGGAGGGCATCGAGCGACTCCTCGTCGACCTCGGCGCCACCGAGGTATCGACCGACGCGGAAGTAGACCATGGCCATGTCGAGCGAGATCGCCTTGGCCGTGCCGAAGAAGTTCAGCGAACTCGGCAGCATCTTCATGAAGCTCTTGAAAAGATGCTCATGGTCGATGCCGATGTCCTTCTGCTTGAGGCGCACGTGCTCGACGTAGTCGTCGAAGAATACCGGACTGTTGCACATGGCGGCCGTGAAGGCCTCGAGTAAGTAGGCCGCGTGCACGGCCTTCTGGACGTGGGGAGAAGGCGTCAGCCACCGCCTGTCCGCCGCTTCGCTCAAGAACTCCACGACGGCGGGCGCATTCGCGACCAAACCCCACCGGACCTGTTCGAGCATTGCTCCGAGGTCGACGGGCTCGGTGGCCACCCGGGCCAGGAACTCCTGCATCGGTGGATACGACGTCTGGAGGTCGTCCACCTTCATCTCGCGCAGCACGTCCCGGATGGTCGAGACATCCGTGATCATGTCGTACGACAGGCCCAGCGCCGCCGCCGCGTCATCGACGACCCGCCTGGAATCGACCCCCATCAGACTCGTCATGGGCTCACCATCCTTCGACGTCTTCGAGAACCGTCATCCGTCGGGTCACCACCGTCCCCGGGGGCGGCTTGGGACCCGAGCCTACCTCTGCAGAATGACGGAACCGACCTGAACCGGCGGTGAATCTACGGTGACGATCTCTTCATGCCCCCGCCCACACCATGTCGATCAACCAACGGGACGCAGCCGATCTGCTGGCCCGCTGTTGCGCCGGACGAGCCGGCGACGGTAGCGCCTGCGCTCATGGGAGTGAGGTACGGCGGACTCCGTCCATTCGCGACCCCGGAAGCGTGCCCCGCGACGGCGCCCTCGCTCCGGCAGTGCAGAATGAGATCACCCGTGTGACCGGCGTAGCCGTCCGCCCAGGCCATACCGTCGGGGTGCTCGTCGACGGCACCGACAGCTTCGGGGCAATGCTGGAACTGGTACGAACGGCGGCTGCCGAGATTCTCTTCGAGAACTTCATCTTTCGCTCGGACACAGTCGGGCGGACCTTCGCGCACGAACTCCGGGCTCGTGACGAGGAGGGAGTCGAGGTGCGCGTGGTGCACGATCCGGCGGGTGCCGTCATGGCCCGTCGCCGACCCATCGATCTCGCGTTTCGTGGGTCCGCCGTCGACGTTCGCTGGTTCAACCTCGCCATGCCCTCGGCACGGAGCCGTGAGCTGGGACGCGATCATCGAAAGTTGGTGATCGCGGATCGAGCACGCATGGTGGCCGGGGGAATCTGCCTTGCGGATCCGTGGGTCGGGAACTGCGTCCGGCACTGTACGTGGCGCGACTCGGCCTTGCTGGTCTCGGGTCCGGCGGCCGTGGACGCGGCCTCGGCCTTCGACCGAATTTGGAGTCGAAGCCGACGGCTGCTGCCCAATGCGCCTAGCCGAACGTCGACCGTCCTAGTCCGCGAGTCCGAGGCGACGCACGGTGCGATCCCCGTCAGGGTTATCGCCGACCTCGGGCAATTTCGCCCAACGGAGCAGGTTCTGGAGCGTGTATTCGAGGCGGCTCGACACGAGATTCTGATCACCAACCCCTACTTCATCCCGCCGGACGGGCTCGTCGCCTCCCTGGTCCGCGCCGCACGGCGGGGCGTGCATGTCCACGTCCTTGTGCCGGGTAGGAACAACCACCCCGTCGCCGGCCTCTCGGTCGAGGAACGCGCGGGCGTGTTGCTCGACGCCGGAGTCCTGGTCTATCGATGGGGTGGACCGATGATTCACGCCAAATCGGTCGTGGTGGACGGCGCGTGGACCATGGTCGGCTCGAGCAATCTGGACCACCTGAGTCTGCGTCGAAATGCCGAGTTGAACGTCGAGGTGCACGGCACCGCGGTCGGCCGCGCCATGACCGAGCTGTTCTTCGAGGACTGCCGACAAAGTGCACGGCTCACACCCAACGAATGGCACGCCCGATCGCGGTCGCGACGTCTGGCCACCCGCGCGGCCCTACGTCTGCGTCGATGGCAATGACGCAGGATCGGCCGAAATCACCCCCGCACGAAACGATAGGCGAGCGCGACGCCTCCGACGACGAGGGCGGCGAGCCCCACCGCGCGCACGCTCCCATCGCCCCCCGTCGCCAGGACCGAGCCCGAGAGCGCCAGGAAACCCGCCGCGAGGATCTGGCGTAGGTTGCGCTCGGCTCGTTCCGCCCTCGCCACCTGGGTCGGATCTGGAACGACGCTCACCTTGCCGAGCGCCCCCTCTCCCCACCTCCGGACGATTCGTCGCACGTCGTCGGGCGCCTCGCGGGCGAGCCGGTCCAGAGCCTTCGCCGTCATGACGGCATCGCGCCTCAGTCGGGTCGGAGAGAGCCGGACCTGGATGGACTCCGTGAAGGCGGGCCGAAACATCTCGACGAAGCCGACCTTGGGATCCAGGCGAGCGAGGACGCCTTCCAGCGTGACGAAGGCTCGAGAAAGGAGCAGGAAGGCACCCGGGTTCCGAATACGATAGCGTCCGCCGACGCGGGCCAACGATTCGAGCGCTCTGCCGACCGACACCTCGGCGAGAGGCTGCCGCCTGACCTCCTCCACGAGCGCCGACACCCCGTCTTCGAGTGCGTCACGGTCGATCCCTCGAGGAACCAACCCGAGATCGAGATAGCTGTTGGTGGCCGCGCGTGCGTCGCCCGAGACCGTCGCCTCCACGAGGTCGACGAGCGCCTCTCGCATGGGTTCGGACAGCTGCCCGATCATTCCGAAATCGTGCAGGCAAAGAACGCCGTCTTCCATCACGAAGATGTTTCCAGGATGCGGATCGGCGTGGAACAGTCCGTCGCGAAAGACCTGCCGGATGAACAGGCCCCCGAGCCGACGAGCAAGAAGGGGCGCCTCCTCTGGATGACTCGTCACGTATGCGAGCAGCCGCTCACCGTGGGACCGCTCGAGCGTGAGGACGCGCGACGAGCTCAGCTCGTCGAGCACGTCGGGAATCCACACGCGATCGTCGCCGGCGAGTTGACGGCGGAAGCGTCGGATGTTCTGCGCTTCCTGCTCGAAGTCCAACTCGGCCTCGAGGCTCGCCTGAAAGTCACGGACCACGCTCGGAAGATCGAAGGGCCGGAGCTTGGCTACCGTCACATCGACGAAGCCCGCCAGGTGGGCCAGCACGAGCAGGTCGTCCGCGACCTTCGTCCGGAGACCGGGACGTTGGACCTTCACCACCACCGACGTCCCGTCCCGCAGGGTCGCCGTGTGGACCTGCGCCACGCTCGCCGAGGCCAGCGGCTCGTCATCGAAGGTCTGGAAAAGCTCTTCCGGGTCGCCCCCCAGATCCTCCCGGATCACGGCCCGAATCTCGGCCGCCGGCAAGGGCGAAACCGAGTCCTGGAGGCCGGTGAGTGCTTCGGCGTACTCTGTGGGCAACAGGTCGCGGCGCGTCGAGAGGACCTGTCCGAACTTCACGTATACGACGCCAAGCTCTTCCAACGCGGCGCGGACACGGGCAGGTGCCGGCCACGCAGACCCTCCCACCAGAACGTCACCGAATCCGTGACGCCTTAGGATGTCGAGGACTGCAGCCGCCCTCGGCACCGAGTGCAAGAGGCCGGTCGGTCCGCCCGGGCGCCCACCAGGTGTTCGGTCAGGTCGGGGGGAACGCGTCACCGCGGCGGCACGGCGTCGTCGTCGTCGCCGGCGTGCTCTTCGTCGTCGTGCGCGGGTTCGGCCGGCGGGTCGGCCATGAACGTTCGACGAAGTCCGTTGATGAAGCGCGTTACTTCAGAAGGCGTGAGCGCCGCCTCGGGGTGCAACGCGACGTAGCGTTTCATCGGCATCTCACCGGACTCGATCACCTCCACGACTTCGTCCAACCCCTCGTTCGGACCATCCCACTCGGAGAAGTTCAGGTGTTCCCGCCCTTCCCGCACGTCCTCCGCGATCAGCCAGGAGACGGGTGCCACGCGGGCGTACGCTGGCCAGACGGTCTCGTTGGAGTGGCAGTCGTAGCAAGCCCTTCGCGCAACGTCCCTGGTGGTCGGAGTATCCCAGGCAATCTCCCGGCGCACCGGCGGGTTGTCGAGCTGCACCGCCGGTACGAACTGGATCACGATGAAGAGCGCCAGCAAGGCACCCCCTCCCCTCAGCATGTCTCGTTTCGTCGGTCTCGTCATGGTCTCGGTGGACGACGGATTGTCGATGTGCGGATGATGTGGAGCCGGTGAACGGACGATAGAATACCGACGGCGGTGTGAGCGGACCGTGAAGTCCGCATGACGATCATTTCACGCTCTCGGCGCCGCATCGAGAAGGCGATCCGGCGATCCCGACAGGAGTCCGGAAGGCATGAGAAACGAGCGGGCCCGGGCACCTGTTGCCCGGACCCGCTCCAGACCGTCTCCACCCGGGTGTCAGTGTCCGTGCCCGGGCCGGTCCTTCTTGGGTCGATGATCGGGCATCTGGTGCATGCCACCATGCATCATCGTCGCTCGGAGCTGGTCGAGCGTCTGCCCCTGTCCGGGTGTGAGCAGCCTCCCGGCCGCGATGGCCGCCTCGGCCATGGTGACGTGAGCGTCCACCATCGAGGCGGAGAGGCGCTCGAGGCCGCGCCGGTAGGCGTCGACGTCGGGCTCACTCGCTTCGAGCGCGGTCGCGGCAGCCCGGTGCGCCGCCATCATCTCCGGCATCCGATCCTTCATGCGGGACCGCATCTCTTCACGTAGGCCTTCAAGCGAACGCACCTGATCTTCGGTCAGCTGCAACTCGTCCCTCAGTCGGAGCAACATCGCAGGGCTCGGCCCGCCAGTGGCCATCATGCCCATGCCTCCTCCCATCATCTCCATCATGCCCGACTCCATCATCCCCTGCCCCATCATTCCGCCCATCATCATCTGATGAGCCATCTGGGGCGATGCGGGTTCTTCGCCGCGTGTGTGTTCCTGATGCGTCTGCGCCTGAACTCCGATCGTGGCGCTCAACAGAATCGCGGTCGCGGCTCCAATCGCCTTGATCATCTTTTCGACCTCCGTTCAACTCGGTGTTCCATCGAAATCACGACCAAATCTCGTCGCCCCGAGGTGAATCCCCCGTGAAGGAGCGGTGAACATCCTTTCATTTGAGCGGCACCCCGCCCGCCGGGCCCGTCCGCACCCCGCCGAGCCCGACCTGAAGCGACCTTCATGGCCGCTTCACCGCCCGGTCATGTCGCCGCCACTAGCGTTCCTTAGATAGGCAACGAGAAGCCGGGAAGGATCACATGAACGCCGATTTAATGCACATCCCCATCATCGGACTGGCGTGCGCGGGGGGGATGCCCCACGCGGTCGAGAAGGCCCTGGGGCGCGTACCCCACGTTCGAGAGGCCTACGTGAACCCCGTGACGGAAACGGCATACCTTCGCGTAGAGGGCTCGCACTTCGAGCCGATGGACGCGGTCCGGGTGATCGAGGAGTTCGGACTCACCCCCATGCTGCCGGGCCTCACCCCTACGGTAGGGTCGTCCGACCCCATCCGAGCGCTCCTCGAAGGCCACCTGACCACCCAGGCCGACGGCTCCGACGAGGACCGCGTGGTTCGCATCGCTTCGGAAGCCTCACAGGCGTTTCGCTCGCTCGCGCACGTGCGCCGTGCGGTGGCGGTGTTCGGCTCCGCGAGGTCGGGACCGGCGGAGCGATGGGGCGCCTTGGCCCGAGATACCAGCGCGGCGCTCGCGGAGGCGGGCTTCGCTGTGATCACGGGCGGCGGTCCCGGCCTCATGGAGCGGTCGAACGAAGGAGCCGCGGAGACGGGAGGTCCGTCAGTGGGCCTGACCATCGAACTGCCGCGGGAGCAGGGAGTGAACCCGTACGTCGATCTCCACGTCCCCTTCCACTACTTCTTCCTGCGGAAGTTGGCCTTCGTCAAGTACGCCTGCGCCTTCGTCTGCCTGCCCGGAGGGTACGGAACGCTCGATGAGCTGTTCGAGGCCCTGAACCTGCGCGTCACGGGGACGATCGAGGCCTTTCCCCTTCTCCTCGTCGGCGCGGACTACTGGTCGGGACTGGTGGACTGGATGCGCTCGACATGCCTGGCCAACGGCGCGTTGAGCGACAAAGACCTCGAGCTCATCGAAATCACGGATGATCCCGAGAGGGTGGTCGCGCGGGTCACGGAATGCCACACCGGTCTCTGCCACAGGCTCGGCATCGACCTCGAGCGCTGACACGGGCTCCGTTCAGGTCGTCCCAAGGTCGACCGCGCCCACTCCGCCGTCGGGCGTGACGCACACGCACGAGCCGTTCGACCGACGCGTACGTCCCGGCAGCACGCGCCTTCCGGTAGGCCCGCAGCCACCGCCCCCCCAGTCTTACGAGACTGGTGTCGTGTTCGTTGAGTGCGTTCGTGATGGCCGGCGACCAGTGCATACCAAGTCCGGCCGTGAACCGCGTTCCTGACGAAGAGAACCACGTTCATGCCTCGAGACGCCAGTCGCTCAGCGAGGCGGGCGCCCGCCGGACCGGCTCCGACAATTCCGACTTCCGTGTCGACGGCGACGGACATCATTGTGTCCCTCGGTTCGAGCCATCCATCGGTCGGGGGGAGCGAACGCAATGTGTCGGCACATCGATGAATCGACCGTGAACGGGGTGTGAACATCACTTCACGACGAACGCTTCGACCCGCTGTGCCTCCCGCCACTGAAAATGCTCGTACACGCTCGACCAGTAGGTCCCGAAGCCGAACGCGAACAGCAACTCCTCGAGAGGAATGAACGCGAGCCGGATGCCCGACAGCGCCTCGAGGTTCCAGACCTCCTCGATGTAGCCCCGGGGGGCCGTCACCTCGAGGCCGGCGAGGAAGACGGTGTAGTACGCCACGAAGACGGCACCCCCCAGGGCGACGTGCGCCTTGAGGTCGGGGCGACACCACAGGGTGAGGGCACCACCCACCAGCATTGCGACGATGCCCGGGTAGATCGGGTTCCACGGCAGAGGCCACAGGGCCACGAACACCAAGAACGGTGCCCCCAGCACCCAACGATGGAACCTGTGCCGGGTGTGATGCCGCTCACCCTCCGGCACCGGGACGGGCACCCGCCGGGTCAGGACATCGATGGCGACGGCCGCGACTCCGCCGATTCCGAAACAGAAAATCACGCTCTCGATGTCGAAGCCTGTCCGAATAGCCAAGTCGAAGAGGCTCGGGGGACTCCAGTACTCCGGCACGAAGAGCGGCTCGGTCAATCCGAAGGGCGCGGTGAACAGACTCGACCAGAGCATCGCTCGTCTGTGCAACGGGAAGGCCGCATACAGTCCGAGCCACGGAACCAGGAACGCGGCGGACCAAACCAGCCAGACGTAGTCACGGGGAATCATATGCCCGCCCCTCTGTACGACCCGGGGCGAAGCGACCCCTCATCTCCCCGAGCCGGCCTCGGAGTCGGTCTTCGAGGCGGCCCTCGATGGCGCCCCGGCGCGGCCACCCGATCTTGGTGTCGAACAACGCACGATCGAGATAGACGAGGTAGATGCTCTCGCCCGACTCGGCAGCGTCGACGAGCGTCATCAGCCCGAGGGCGGCGTGGAAGTAGTGGCTGGCGTAGATCTGCTTCAGCGCGATCCGTGTAACCCCTGCCCCCCCGCCGGACCGTGGGAAGGCCGTCGCATGCGTGAGGGTCGTGATCGGCTTGAGGCCGACGTCCTGAACGGACCAGAAGAACAGATCCCGCCCCTCGGGAAGTAGAAGCTCGGGATACCGATCCAGATAGTGGTGCAACTCGGGGGCGTACTCGAGGACGTATTGCGACTCCGAGAGCAACGCATGGAAGCCGTCGTGGAGTGGTTGGGGCGTGTCCCGATCGTCGTAGACGACGAGAGCCGCGTTGCCGCGTCGCAGGTAGTCGTTCATGTATTCGAGAAGCCATCCCCGTCCCATGCGCTCGAGCCGAGCACGATCGTCCGGGGCGCTCCAATCCAGCGACCCGATCTGCTCGATGCGCTCGGCTGAAAGCTTCACGTCACAGTCGCCGACCCGACAGCTCCTCAACGCCTCGATGTCTTCGTCGCTCAGGCTGAGCGCCGCCAGATCGGAGAGAGCCGGAGGGTCGCCAAAGCTTCCGACACGCACGACCGCCTCTCCGGTCATGAACGACTCGACGTCCTCGAACTCCGCGACAAAGCGTGCTCGCGACGCGCCCACCCGTACGACTCCGACCAACGCTACCTCGCGGTCACTCGAAGAATCCAACTTTCGGGTCACCACCTCACCCCTGTAGACCCGGGACACGTCCGAGTCGGAGAATCCGAATCGGTCACGGAGGAAATCCGCCATCGCGGGCCCGGGCACCTGGATGGACAGCGCCGAGAGCATCAGTGCTTCGGTCAGCATGGACTTACTCCTCGGGTGACCGATGAAACCGCCAAGCCGTGACGGCGATGAGCACGACGAGCATCAGGCCACTGAAGATGGTGAGACCTTGCTGGGTCATAGTGTCCCCAGCGTTCTCGCACCCATACGGGGAACGAGGATGGGCGTCGACTGCCGATACTGCAGGTACTGGTCCTGAACTCCTCGACCGGGGACGAACTCGGGAGCGCATCCCGTCCGGATCACGGCGGTAATCTTCTTCAGGTGGGTCACAGGGCTTCTCCGGTGCGTGTCTAGTCCGCTCCCGACGGCATCGGGTCGACCCGTTCGAGGTCGACGTGTGGAGCCTGTGCCTTCGCATCGGCCCGTAGCAGCGATTCCTGCCAGAGCGAGTAGATGGCGGGGATCACGAGGAGGGTCAGGAGCGTCGCGGAGAGCATGCCGCCGACCATGGGCGCGGCGATCCGGCGCATGACGGTCGCCCCTGTTCCATGTCCCCAGAAGATGGGAAGTAGCCCCCCGACGATGGCCGTGACGGTCATGACGATGGGGCGGACGCGTAGGGCCGCACCCTCCAGGACCGCGCTTTGCAAAGACTCCAAACTCGCCTCTTCACGCCTCCGCCGACCCCAGGCCTGATCGAGGTACAGGAGCATGATCACTCCGATCTCCGCCGCGACCCCGGCGAGGGCGATGAAGCCAACTCCCGTGGCCACAGACCAGTTGAAGCCGAGGATGGCCATGATCAGCACGCCTCCCACCAGGCTGAAGGGCAGGGACAGCATCACGATGAGCGTCTCACCGATTCTCCCGAAGTTCAGGTAGAGCAGGAGGAAGATGATGACGAGCGTCCCGGGAACGACGAGTTGCAGCTTTTCCTTCGCCCGTTGCATGTACTCGTACTGCCCTGACCACTGAAGCGAGTAGCCCGGCGGAAGGTCGACCATCTCGTCCACCATCGTCCGGGCGGCCGCGACGTACGACCCCAAATCACTCTGCTCTACGTCCACGAAAACCCACGCCGTGGGGAACGCCTGCTCCGTTTTGATGGCCATTGGCCCCCCGACGGAGCGGATCGTCGCCACCTGACCGAGGGGAATCTGAGCCAGGCCACCCCCTGTCATGCCGCCCTCACCCATGGAGCCGGTCATGCCGACGGACCCCGGCGTCGAGGCAGTACCCATCCCGGCCATCGTCTCCGGGGTCACCATGTCCCGCATCCCGGCGCTGCGGCGTCCGACCGGTACGAGGACCTCCGCCAACTTCTCCGGTTGGTCGCGCAGCTCCTGGGGATACCGGACCCGTACCGAGTAGCGCTCGCGACCCTCGACGGTCCGGGTGATGCCCATGCCCCCCACGGCCGACGCAATGACCATCTGGATGGTTCGGACGCTCAACCCATAGCGGGCCGCGGCGTCCCGGTCGATGTCGATGTCGAGGTAGGACCCCGACACGACCCTCTCACCCACCGCCGAGCGCGTCCCCGGCACCGACTGGACCGCCGCCTCCACCTCCGTGGCAAGCCGCTCCAGCTCCCGCAGGTCGGGGCCGAAGATCTTCACGCCCACCGGTGTCCGGATACCCGTCGCGAGCATATCGATGCGCCCTTTGATGGGCATGGTCCACGAGTTGGTCACCCCGGCCATCCGGAGATCTTCGTCCATCTCGTCGACGAGGGACTCGTAGGTGACGCCGGGCCGCCATTCGTCCTCCGGGCGAAGCACGATGGTCGTCTCGAACATGGAGAGCGGCGCCGGGTCCGTGGCCGTGGTCGCACGCCCGGCCTTTCCGAAGACGCTGGCCACTTCAGGAAAGCCCGCGAGGATGGAGTCCTGGACCCGGAGTGTCTCCTTCGCCCTGGCGATGGAAACCCCCGGCAAGGTCGTGGGCATGTAGAGGATGGTCCCCTCGTTCAGCGGGGGCATGAACTCCGAGCCGAGGCGGCCCATGGGGAGTAGTGTCAGAAGCAGGACGGCGACGGCACCGGCGATCACGGGCCAGCGGTAGGCGAGCACACGCTCGAGCACCGGCTTGTATACGGCCACGAGGAATCGATTCACCGGGTTGGCGTGCTCGCGGTGGATCCGCCCTCGGATGAACAGACCCATCGTCACCGGCACCATCGTCACGGACAGCAGGCTCGCGCTCGCCATTGCCAGCGTCTTGGTCCAGGCCAGCGGCTTGAACAACCGCCCCTCCTGGGCTTCGAGGCTGAAGACCGGAAGGAACGAGACGGTGATGATGAGGAGAGAGAAGAAGAGGGCGGGCCCGACCTCGCGTGACGAGTCCAGGACGACCTGCCACCGCTCCTTGCTCGTCAGCACCCGGGTATGCAGATGCTCGCCTCCCGGGTCACCCGGCAGCTCGACGCCCAGCTCCGCGGCTCGTGCACGTTTGGCATCGATGGCGCGCTCGAGGTGCTTGTGCATGTTCTCGACCATGACGATGGCGGCGTCGATCATCGCGCCGATGGCGATGGCGATGCCTCCGAGGCTCATGATGTCCGCTCCCAGCCCCAACACCCGCATGGCGATGAAGGCCATGAGGATGCCGAGGGGCAGCGTGAGGATCGCCACGAGGGCGCTGCGCACGTGGAAAAGGAAGAGCACGGTAACCAGAGCTACGACGAGCGACTCCTCGATGAGCTTCTCCCCGAGGGTGTCGATGGCCTGGTGGATCAGCTCCGAGCGGTCGTAGACGGGGCGGACGACGAGGCCCTGGGGAAAGCCCGGCTCGATCTCGGCGAGCTTGTCCTTCACGCGATCGATAGTGGCCAGGGCATTCTCGCCGTACCGCATGACGACGATCCCGCCGACCACATCCCCCTCCCCGTTCAGGTCGGCGACACCCCTGCGGACATCCGGCGCGAGGCGCACGGTGGCCACGTCCTGGACCCGCACCGGCGTCCCGTGATCGGTGGCGCTGACCACGACGGCCTCGATGTCCTCGAGGCCCTGGAGGTAGCCGAGCCCCCGGATCATGTATTCCCGCTCGGCCATTTCCAGGACCATGGCACCCACGTCCTCATTGGACGTCCGGATCGCCTCCATGACGCTCGTCACGGGAATCCCGTAGCCCCGGAGCTTGATAGGGTCCACGGTGACTTCGTACACCTGCTCGTATCCCCCGACCGTGGCCACCTCGCTCACCCCAGGCACTGCCGTCAACTGGTAGCGGAGATACCAGTCTTGGTAGGATCGGAGTTCGGCGAGGGAGCGTGTGCCCGTGGTGTCGAGCAGCACGTACTGATAGACCCAGCCCAATCCCGTCGCGTCGGGTCCCAGGGCAGGCTGTGCCTCCTCGGGCAGGCGGCCCCGGATGGCCGAGAGGTACTCGAGGACCCGGCTCCGGGCCCAGTACAGGTCGGTCCCGTCGTCGAAGATCACGTAGACGAACGACGTCCCGAAGAAGGAGTAGCCGCGTACGGTCCGGGCGCCGGGCACCTTGAGCATCTCCGACGCCACCGGGTAGGTGACCTGGTCTTCGACGATCTGGGGCGCCTGCCCCTGGAAGTCGGTGCGGACGATGACCTGAACGTCCGAAAGGTCGGGGAGGGCTTCCAGGGGCGTGTTGCGCATGGCGTAGACGCCGGCGCCCGCGACGAAGAGTCCCAGAATCAGGACGAGGAGCTTCGATCGGATGGACGCCTCGATGATTCGCTCGAGCATTGGACTCTCCCTCAGCGTGCCGTGTCGAGGGGCATGACGTGACCACTGTGATCTACGCTCCCGTCGACCGGCACGTTGGCTCCCCCGGCGTCCGGCTCCGTCATCGTGCCCAGGTTGGACTCGGCGTCGACGAGGAATGCGGCGGAGGAAACGACCCGTTCGCCCTCATGCAGGCCCGCGAGAATTTGGACCACGCGGCCCTCCGTCCGGCCCGTCTCCACCTCACGCGGCTGGAGCGCCCCACCCTCCCCCTGCACGAAGACGAGGCTCCGCTCGCCGGTGGCGATCACGGCGCTGCTAGGCACCAGCAGCGTCGGGGGAGCCGACGCGCCGGTCAGCTCGATGGCGGCGTACATGCCGGGCTTGAGCGCGCCGTCTTCGTTCGGGAGCTCGAGGCGCACGCGGGCCGTCCTCGACTGCACGGACACGGTCGGATGGACGTAGGTCACCGTGGCGGTGAACTCGCGGCCGGGATAGGCCTCGAACGATACCGATGCACCCTGCCCCTCTGCCACCAGCGCAAGGTCCTTCTCGAAGACCTCGGCCTCCACCCAGACGCGCGAGAGGTCGGCGATCCGGTAGACGGTCATGCCGGGCCCCACGCGGTCTCCTTCGACCACCTGCTTCTCCACGATGACCCCGGCGGCCGGAGAATGCAGCGTCAGCGTCTTCGACGGCACTCCGCTCCCTTCGATCCGGCGAATCTCCTCCTCAGAGATGTCCCAGTAGGAAAGACGGCGGCGGGCGGACGCGAGCAGCTCGTGCGCGTTGTCGAGCGCCCGCCCGGGACGCGCGTCGCGAACCAGCCGCGTGGCGAGGATCAGCTCCTCCTGCGCCGTCACCAGGTCAGGGCTGTAGACGTCCATGAGTGGCTGGCCGGCACGAACCGGCGCTCCCGTGAAGTCGACATGGAGCTCCTCGACCCACCCCGAGATCTTGGGCGTGACCGCCGCTAGTCGCGTCTCATCATAGGCGACCGTGCCGACGGCCCGTACCGTGGCCGGGAGTTCGCCGAGTTCCACCGCGGCGAAGGTAACGCCGATGAGCTCGGAAGCCTCTCGGCTCAGAACGACCGGTTGGCGTTCCCCGCCCGAGGAGGCCATGCTCGCGTGGTCGTGGCCTTCCGCCTCCGCCTGACCAGGGGCGGCTTCACCGGAGCGGTTCAGGAAGACGACCACGACTGCAGCCGCCAGGACGATGCCCGCCGAGAGGATGATCTGGTTGCGCGTGCTCATCGTTCCTCCGTGAGAACCGGGCCGTTACGGGGCAGCGGTCGTCCGACCGCCGACTCGAGCGCGGCGAGGGTCCGGCCGTAGCCCGCCAGGACGGCGTAGAGCTCGCCCTCGTATCGGTTCAGGCTCATCTGGGCGTCGACGAGCGTCATGAAGTCGACGCCTCCGACGCGATACGAGGAGAGAGCCGACTCGACGTTGGCCCTCGCTTCAGGGATCACCTCGCTTCCGAACAGCTCGGCGAGGGCACGATCCCGCTCGAGCTGCGCGAGCAGTTCACCGATCCGCGCATCCACCTCGGCCTGCCGAGCGGCCAGCTCGGCTTCGGCCACACGCTCCATGGAGGCGGCTTCGTCGCGTCGGGCGTACTGCCGGCTTCCCGCATGAATGGGCAGGGTGAAGCCCATCATGGCGCTGGCCATCCGCTCGGTTCCGAAGCCGCGATCCCGCTGTCCGTACGACAGACCAAGCGTCACATTCGGCCAGATGTCGCGGGCGGCCAGTCGGGTTCGGGTCCGGGCCTCATCCACGCCGAGCCGCGCGCCGGTGAGGGCCGGTCGGCTCTCTCGCGCCCATGCTTCCAGGACGTCGGTCTCCGGAACCTCCGCGGGAAGAGCCCCCAGCACCGGTGCTTCGAGTGGCGCCTGTGGGTCCCGGTCGAGAAGCGCGTTGAGACGGGCAGCCGTGGTGACACGCATGGCTTCCATCCGGCGGATCTCACCGTCCATCCGGGCGACCTCGACGTCGGCCCGAAGGACGTCGGCCTGGCGCCCGGTGCCCGAGCCGTACATCGCCTTGGCGACCTGCTGGAAGTCCTGCAGCAACAGCAGCGTCTCCCGCATCACCTCGAGGCGACGGTCGAGGGAGTAGAGCTCGTAGAAGAGGTCCGAAGCGCGGGCGCGCACCTCCCACCAGGCCTCGTCGGCGCGCGCACGCGCGACCTCGGCGCCGATCTCGGCGATGTCGCCGGCCATGCCCAGCTTGCCGGGGAAGGGCACGGTCTGGGTGAGTTGGACCGAGGGAGCCATGGACATCGCCATGTCCGTGTTGAAGTCCGGCACGCCGAAATTCATGATCCCGAACTGCAACAGGGGATCCGGCAGCGTGGAGGCCTCGGAAACCCGTTCAGCTGACGCGTCGGCCGCGGCGACCATGGCATGCACGCGGGGATTGCGCTCGAGGGCGAGGGCGAGGACGTCGTTCAGTGTGAGTCCCTCCGGTGCCGACGCCGCGACGTCGGAGGCGAGCCAGATCCCGGTGGGCTCGGCCTGTCGCGCTTGGATCGGCGAAACCTCCGCCGATCCCATAAGCAGACATAGCAGAAGCACGCTGGGGACGGGTGGCGCTATCTGGCGCGAAGCAGGGATGTTTGGTTTCACATGGGGTCCGGGTCGACGGTGGGGTGCTTCGTGACCCTCTCAACGTCGCCCAGAGCCTGTGAAGGCACCGTGAGAAAAGGATGACGATCAATTCATCTCGCGTGGGGAGCCTCCCGACACTCCTCGCGCCGACTCCCCACAGGCGCCGCCGTACCGGTCCGGGGCACCGCAGGCGTCGGTGTTATCATCGGGGATGGAACACGTGAAGATCTACGCGACCCTGGCGCTGTTCGCGTTTCTGCTCCACTTCGTGTGGGAGATGCTCCAGGTGCCTGGCTTCGCGGGCATGGCCGAAGCCGATCACTGGGACGCGACGCTATTCTGTCTCCGCGCCACGCTGGGGGACGTTCTGATCCTCTGGGTCGCGTACGCGGGGTCAGGGCTCGCCGTGGGAGACGGGGCCTGGATCGCCGGCTGCCTCACCCGTCCCGTAACCATCTTCGTCGGCGTGGGCGTCGCAATCACCATGGTCCTCGAATGGCTGAACACCGCGGTGCTGGGTCGGTGGGCCTACGCGCCGGGCATGCCCACGATCGCCGGGGTTGGCCTCGCCCCCCTCTTACAGTGGATCCTCGTTCCGCTCCTCGTACTCTGGCTGGCCCGTCGCCACCTGGGGATGACGGGAGGCTCAGTCTGAGGCGCCGAGAACCCTTCGGAGCTCGTCCATGAGTCGTCGGGTCGCTTTCCACCCCGACGCGACACAGTTACGCCGCGAGCCGAAATCCAGCACATCGATGTATTGGTGGAAGACAGGGTGGATCGTCAGATCCGCGCCGCCAACACGGAGATGTGCGTGGCTCTGATGGCAGATCTCCATCGCTCGCATCACCGCCTGCAGTCCGTTCGTGATCCCCTCGGCATCCGTGGGCTGGCCCGGGTCGACGACCACGACGAGTGGCACACCCATGCCACGGGCGACGTCGACCGGAGCGATGTCGGCGTAGACACCGTCAGCCAGTAGCGCATCCCCTCGCTCCAGAGGCGGGAGAAGGCCCGCAAGCGCCGAACTCGCATAAAGAGCAGACGCCGAGGGCCCGGTAGACATCTCCACCCTAGAGCCGCTGATCAGGTCGGTGGCGCAGACCTTCACCGGCACCCTGCCCTCCTCCAGACGGGCCTCTCCCACGAGTTCGTCGAGCACACCCATCGCAACTTCCTGAGCCTCGTCGGGTCCGCCCCATCCCCGCACGAGATTCCACGCGGTCCTCGCCCGGGCCCAGGCTCGGCCGAAGGCACGGTCGGGAGCCACGACCAGCCCGTATCCGCTCCCCGGTCCTGCGGCGCCGTCGACTTCGACACGCAGGAGCGCTTCGTACCAGTCTGTGCGCGCCGCATACGTCGCCGCCACGATTGCCCCCATGGACACCCCGACGATACCCGATGGGACAAGCCCCGCGTGCTCCAGCGCCTTGATCACACCAACGTGGGCATAGCCTCGGGCCCCACCACCCGCTAGGACTAGGGCGAATGGCTTGTGTGACATCTCAGCCGACCGTGAGGACCGGAGGTCAACCTTCAGGACGTTTCAGCGACGGGTTGGAAGGCCATTTGGACCTTGATAGACCCGCTCCGAAAGGCTTTCGGGAACCCGAGAGGTCGGCCCGCCGGAGAAGCTGGGCATTCAGAGCCACGATCACCGTACTCGCCGACATGAGGACGGCGGCGAAGGCGGGGTGGAGGAGGATGCCCCACGGCGCCAGGACCCCGGCCGCCAGGGGAATGGCGAAGATGTTGTAGCCCGCAGCCCACCAGAGGTTCTGCATCATCTTTCGATACGTCCTACGGCTCAACCTGATGATCCGGGCCAGGTCCCGGGGATCGCTCCGAACGAGGACGACATCGCCGGCTTCCACGGCGACATCCGTACCGGCACCGATGGCCACACCGACGTCAGCGGTCACGAGCGCGGGTGCGTCATTGACGCCGTCGCCTACCATGGCCACGCGCATGCCTCGGCTCTGAAGCGACTGGATCTTGTCCGCCTTCTCTGCCGGCAATACCTCGGCGAAAACGGTATCGATCCCGAGATCGGCAGCAACGGCGTCGGCAACGGCTCGGGCGTCGCCGGTGAGCATTACGACCTCGACCCCGAGGGCGTGCAGGGCATCCACAGCTGCTCTGGACTCCTCCCGGACACGGTCGGCGAGGCCGAAGACGGCGATGGCCCGGTCCTCCTCGATTAGGTAGACCGTGGTCTGGCCACGGCTCTCGCTCGTCTCACCCGCGGATCCGATCTCGTCGGGAATCGACACGGAGAGCTTTCGAAGGAGCGCCGGTCCGCCCATGCGAAGCGTGCGGCCGTCCACGGTGGCCACCACACCGTGTCCAGGGATGGCCTCGAAGCCCGTGGAGCTCGGCACGTCGAGACCGCGTTCCAGGGCAGCCTTCACGATGCCCTGGGCGATCGTGTGCTCAGAATCCCCCTCCACCGCTGCCGCCAGCCGTAGCGCGTCTTCTTCCGCGAGCTCGTCCACTGCGGTGATCGAGACCACGCCGAACTCCCCTAGGGTGAGCGTGCCCGTCTTGTCGAACACGACGGCATCCAGGTTCCGGGCCTCCTCCAACCCCCGCCGGTCCCGAACCAGGAGACCGCTGCGGGCACCGAGCGTGGTGGATATGGCGACAACGAGGGGCACGGCGAGGCCGAGCGCGTGAGGGCATGCGATGACGAGCACTGCCACCAGCCGCTGTACGGCGAAGGCCGAATCGTCACCGATGGCCAGCCAGACGACGACGGTCGCGAGTCCCGCGCCGATGGCCACCACCGTCAGGAAGAAGGCCGCTCGGTCCGCCAGGGCCTGGGCGCGGGAGCGCGACGTCTGTGCGTCCTGCACGAGCCTCATGATCCCGGCCAGGGCCGTCTCATCCCCCGTGCCCGTAACCTCCACCCTCAACGAGCCCCAGCGGTTCACCGTACCCGCGACTACGTCCGAGCCCGACTCCTTGTCGACCGGTTTCGACTCCCCGGTGAGCATGGATTCGTCCACGGCGCTGCGCCCTTCCTTCACGACGCCATCCGCTGGAATCGAAGCGCCGGGGCGTACGAGGACCACATCGCCGTCCGATAGTGCGGAGACCGGCACCACCTCTGTCGAGCCGTCCTCGGACACCCTGGTGGCCGTGTCCGGCAGAAGCCTGGCGAGTTCTTTCAGTGCCCCACGTGCCTGACTGACGGACCGCATCTCGATCCAGTGCCCGAGAACCATGATGGTCACGAGCGTCGCCAGTTCCCACCAGAGGGCCTCCCCTTCCCACCCCAGGGCCACCGCCGCGCTGTACACGAAGGCGACGGTGATGGCGAGGGAGATCAGCGTCATCATCCCAGGGAGGCGCTCTCGCAGCTCTCCGAAAGCACCTTTCAGAAAGACGACACCACCGTACACGAAGACCGAGGTGCCGAAGACAGCAGGGAGGTACTCGGAGAAAGGGAACTCAGGGGCTTCGAAGGAGAGCCATTCCTGTATCGACGCGCTCCAGACGAGCGTGGGCACCGTCAGGATCAGGGAAACCCAGAAGCGGTCGCGGAACATGGCCACGGAGTGGCCGGCGTGCTTGTCGTGGCCCGGGCGTTCGTCGTGGCCGCCGTGGGTGTCACTTCGCACAGCGCGACCACCCACCCCCGAATGCGTGACGTGTCTCTCGTCATGGTCCGGCGAGCCGGGATGGCTGTTCAAGGATGCTCCTCGCAGCGGGGGCAGTGGGGAACTGCCCTCCAGGGTGACACCCGGGCCGTGAAGGTAGTTTGAAGCCACCATGAATCTTCCTTCACGGACTGGCCTGCTCGGAACGGGCCGAACCGAGCCACCGAGGTCACCCCAGAAGCCAGACTCCACCGCCGACCACCAACACGCAGGCAGCCAGCACCGCCACTCCTCGCTTCATCGGCCCTCCGCCCGGCATCTCCATGCCGTCTCCACCGGCCTCGGAAGCCAGGTAACGACGGTGCAGCCAGACGAGCCACGCGGCGAGCAAGGCCATGGCGACGTTGAGCCAGAGGGTATAGTCGATGGCGAAGCGGCTCGCTTCCTCCACCACGCGTCGACTTTCCGGCGTGACACCCAGGAGGCCGAAGCTCATGTGGAGAAGGAGCGCCGTCGCCACCATGCTCACGTACATCACCGCCGCGACGTAGAGAGCCACCCGCCACCCGTAGTACTTGGCGTTGACGGCCACCAGGGGCGGGACGATGAGGTCAGAGTAGATGAAGCCCATGATACCGGCAAAGAGCACCCCGTTGGCGCTGAGGACGGTCGCCAAGGGGATGTTGCCCATGCTGCCGATGAAGGTCGCCGCCGCGACGAAGGGCGCCACCAAGGCGTTCTCGACTACGATGACCCACTGAGGCAACTCCCCCTGGAGATCGAGGAGGAAGATGGTGCCCCACCAGGAGGCCGGGACGAGGACCGCGACGAAGCCGGCGATGGTAAAGCCGATGAGGATCTCCTCCCACACCATCCTCCACTCCGAAACGAAGTTGTGGCCGACCCTAAACCACCCTTCACGACTCCCGATACGCTGCTTCCAATCAAAGTCCTCCTCGCCACCTCCCGCGGCCTCCTCCACCCGATCCCGGGCCGCCTCCAACCAGGACGCGGGGTATGTCGCACGGATGATCGTCGCACTGATCGCGATCATCACCACGCCACCGATGAGTTCGGCCACCACGAACTCCCATCCGAGAAAGATGAAGATCAGGATGCCCAGTTCGATGACCAAGTTGGTGGACGCGAACATGAAGGCCACGCCCGCTACCCAGTGGGCGCCCTTCAGGATGAGGGCCCGCGCGGCCGAAAGAGCAGCGAAGGAGCACGAAGACGAGATGGCACCGAAGAGCGTCGCCAGGCCCACGGACACCGCACCAGGGTCGCCCATGTGGCGCGTGAGCCGACCCTTTGGAACGAACGCCTGGATCATGGCGCTGATGAAGTAACCGAGGACGAAGGCCCATCCCGACTTCCAGAAGAAGCCCAGGGCAGTCCTGGATCCATCGGCGAGCGCCGTCAGCGCCTCGACGTTGCCCTCCGGTCCTCCGACAGGAAGGTCGGGATCAGTACCACCACCGCAGACCCGCCACGAAGTTCGCGTCGCTCGCAGCGCCACCGCCCGACCGGGCCAGGTCCGCGGTCTCCCCGAACAGGCGGACCCACGATACGCCTACGTACGGCGCGAATTCGCGGACCACCTCGTAGCGCACCCGCCCCCCCAGTTCCAGGTCCGACAATCCCGAGCCGACTCCGAAACGGGGCACCGATTGCACGGCCCCGTTGAGCTCCAACTCGGGTTCGAGGATGATGCGTTGGGTGAAGAGCAGATCGTAACTCGCCTCCACCCTGGCCGAAACGTCCCCCTCGTGGCTAACGAAGACGAAGGACTCGAACTCGAACCAGTAGGGGGCGAGGCCCTGGATCCCGAGGGCCAGGAGGCCGCGGGTCGCGTTGGGCCCGGGACCGTAGAGATGATCGACCCGGACGCCGACCTGCGTATTCCAGAAAGCCGACGTCGTCCGACTGTAAAGGGCCTGACCTTCGAAGTTCCCCTCGTGCTCGAGGGTCGACTGCTCACCCCGTGCCTTCAGCCAGACGCGGTCGAAGTCGCCTCCGATCCACATCTGTCCCTTGTACTCCACCGGTTCTTCGTCGGCGCCCGGCACGTATTCCAACTCGTCGAACGACACGTACGTGTAGATCATGTCGTCCATTGTCTGCCCATCAGCGGGCACAGTCAGGACCATCGTGGCCACTGCCCCGGCGAGAGCCGGGAGCCGGAGTTTCCTCACCGCTCACCGCCCTCGTCGTCTTGCCCACGGTGCATGTGATGCCCCATCCCGCCTTCCGGCTCGACGACCTCCACCACCCTGAACATGCCCGCGTCCATGTGATAGAGGATGTGGCAGTGGAACGCCCACGGCCCCAGCGCATCGGCGTTGAAGAGGAGCGACACCTTCTCGGCCGGTTTCACGTTGATGGTATGCACCCGGGGAATCCGATCGCCTTTCCCGTTCTCCAACTCCATCCACATCCCGTGCAGGTGCATGGGATGGTTCATCATGGTGTCGTTGATCATGGTCAGCCGGATCCGCTCGCCATACTCCACCCGGATGGGCTCGGCGTCGGTGAACTCCACGCCGTCGATGGACCACATGAAGCGCTCCATGTTTCCGGTGAGGTGGAGCTCGATCTCACGGTCCGGCGCCCGGAAATCGGGCCACGGCTCGAGTGCCTCCAAGTCGGTATAGCGGAGCACCCGCCAACCATCTTCACCCAGTCCGATGCCGGGCTCATGCAGGCGGCTCGTAGCCATCATGGCGACGCCGGCGTTGCCCGCGCCGTGCTCGTCCTCTCCGTGCATGGAGTCTTCAGGCAGGGTCCCGGGCGGGCGTAGCGCCGAAACGCCGCCCATGGCTTCGCCCCCGGCCATAGCGGCGTGGTCATGCCCCGCCATGGCTCCGGCGGCCCTCACGGTGTCGGCAGGCATGGAATCGGCGCTCATGGCGGAATCCGGCGCCGCCATCTGGTGCATGGAGTGGTCCATCCCCGCCATCGGGTCCGTCACACCCATCTGGCTGCCTTCCTCCATCCCGCCCATGTCGTGGCCCATATGCCCAGCCATGCCCATGTCGGCCATGGTGAGCAGGGGGCGCTCACGCGCTGGCGGCACCTCCGCCTCCATTCCCTCGCGGGGGGCCAACGTCCCACGGGTGTGGCCACCGCGGGCGATGGACTCGGCGAAGACGGTATAGGCCCGATCCTCTCGAGGCTCCACGATGACGTCGTAGGTCTTGGCCGGGGGCAGCCGGAACTCGTCGGTCTCCACGGGCCTCACGTGCTGGCCGTCCATCTGGATGACGGTCATGGGAAGACCTGGAACGCGAACGTCGAAGTACGTGGCTGCGGCGGCGTTGATGAAGCGAAGACGGACGCGCTCGCCAGGCTCGAACAGGCCCGTCCAGTTGTCGTCGGGGGCGAGGCCGTTGCACAGGTACGTGAGAGTCGCCGAAGTGATGTCGGAGATGTCCGTCGGGTTCATCCGCATCCGACCCCACGACAACCGGTCGTCGAGGGCCCGGCCGACGCCCTCTTCCGAAGCGTCGCGGAAGAAGTCGAAGACGGTGCGTTTGTTGAAGTTGTAGTAGTCGGGATGCTTCTTCAGCTTGGCCATGAGCCGGTACGGATTCTCGAACGTCCAATCCGACAGGACGATGACGTGCTCCCGATCGTACGGCTGTGGTTCGGGACGTGCCGGATCGATGACCATCGGCCCGTAGTGACCGAGTTGCTCCTGAAGACCGGAATGACTGTGGTACCAGTACGTCCCGAACTGCTGGATGGGGTACCGGTAGGTGAAGGTCTCGCCCGGCCGTATGCCCGGGAAGTTCACCTTGGGCACACCATCCATGCCATTGGGGAGGATGAGACCGTGCCAATGGATGGACGTATCTTCATCGAGGGTGTTGGTGACGTGGATGATCGCCTCGTCGCCCTCTCGGAAGCGGATCAGTGGCCCCGGAATCGTTCCGTTCAGAGTGATTGCCGTCCCTCCGCGACCATCGATCCCGACCTCCGTGCGGCCGATGGTCAACTCGATGGGGCCAGCGCTGCCGTCGAGGACGCCGGGAGCGGTTCGAGGTGGGAGCCCATGGGCGTGCGCCCAGCCCGGGAGCAGGCTATCGACACCGACGAGGGCTCCCAGCGCCCCCGTGTAACGTAGGAAGCGTCGTCGGGAAAGCGCGCTGGAGATCGTGGCCTCCGGCAAGTTCGAAGAGCTCACGGTCGCACCGGTGAGCTGGCCGACTGCGTGTGGACGACCTTCCATGCTCCGTCCACCCATCGGAAGAGGTAGGTCCCATGGCCACGGTTGTGGATGTCACGCCCGTCTGCAGTGGTGAGCTGAATCTCGGTGTCCACAACGGCCCAGGCGAAGTCACCCTCGAAATGCGTCTGGATGTTGGAAAAGCCGAGCCTCAACCCCAGTTCCGCCTCAGGCTCCACGTGGTTCACGACGAGGTCCTCCAGTCCCACGTTCTCGCCCCCACCCTCGAAGTACCGTGCGCCCTCCCAGTCGAGGAAATGCTCGTAGAAGGGCTGGCCGGAACCCTCTTCCCAGCCGACTCGAACTTCTTCGAGGATGGCCTCGATCAACGCAGGGTCGTGGTGGCTCGTATCCGGCTGGCTCATTTGCGCCTCGCTCGGACCGCACGCGGCGAGACCGACGACGAGAAGCGTGGCGGCGATGCGGCACCGGACGATGGTGGCCAAGGGTCGAGAGGTTCCCATGACTGACTTGCCTCTGGTCTATGATTCGGCAGGAGGGCTCGGAACACGCTCCGAGAGAGCGGGCTGGCCGAGACGGCAACACGTTGCCACGCGACACCTTAAGCCGGGGTGAAGGGGACATGAAATTTCCTTCATCTTCTGCGTTGAGAGAGCTCGACGGACCCGTCCCCGGCCCCACTCCGCGGAAGCCTCACCGTGAAACGCGCCCCGCCGTCTGACCGATCTTCCGCCGAGACGGTGCCGCCGTGGGCCTCCACCAGCACGCGCACGATGGCCAGTCCGAGGCCGGCGCCCGAGATATGGCCGGCATAGGTCCGAGCCGAGTCACCCCGCGAGAAGCGTTCCCATACCGAGGACTCGTCGATTCCCTCGAGCCCCCGCCCACGATCAGTGACCGCGAGCACGACGTCCTCTCCGTCTACGCGCACGGCCACGTCCACTACGGAGCCACGGGGTGCGTACTTCAGCGCGTTGTCGAGGAGGTTCCACACCACCTGGCCGATCATCCCCCGATCCACCCGAGCCGTGGTGGACGGAGCACTCGAAACCCTCACCTCCACCGCTGCTTCATGTGCTCGCGTCCCCAACCGCTGGGCGACACCTTCGACGAGCCCGCCCACGTCGGCGTCTTCGAGGTGCGGGCGTAGCGTGGCCGAATCCGACCGGGCCAGCGTGAGGAGATCCTCGCTGAGCGTGGAGAGCCGCTCGGCCTCCTCCAGTGTGCTTTCCAATACCTGTACGTACTCCTCGCGCTCCCGGGGACGACGCAGCGCGACTTCGATCTCTCCACGCATGGCGGTCAAGGGCGAGCGGAGCTCATGGCTGGCATCGGCGGTGAAGCGACGTTGTGACTCGAAGGCGCCCTGGAGACGCGCCAGCATCGTGTTGAGGACCTCCACCAGTCGGCGGTACTCGACGGTATCGGCGTACGCCTGGATTCGCCGATCCAGGGAGCGCGCCCCGATCTCCTCGGCCTGGTCGATGACCTCGTGGATGGGCTGGACGGCCGAACCGGCGAGCCACCATGCGCCGGCGAACGTTCCCGCCGCCGTCATGAGTACCAGGAGCGCGAAGAACCACCCTGCACGGCGCAACATTTGATTGCGGCGCGTGAGGGGCGCCGCCACCTGGAGTACGTGCGTCTGGTGCGCCATACCCAGTCGCTCGAGAGGGTAGTAGAGGGTCCGGACGGCTGTCCCCAGGTACTCCCCCTCCGTCCATACGAGCTCCCCCGAACCAGCCTCCTCCAGGGCCTCGCCGTCGGTGGGAAGATCCGATGTCATGTACCGGGAACGAAGCAGACTGACACCGTCGGCCTGCCACACCTGTGCGTATTGGACCAGGTCACGTACGGAATCGGCCTCGTCGGCCGTCAGCTCCCACTCGTGGAAGTGCATCTCGGGTCCATCGGCGAGTGAAGCGGCCTGGATGGAGGCGATGTTCAGGATCGACGCGTCGATCTCCCGATCCAACAGCGTCTTGAGCGCGAAGATCGTGGCGAGGGCCAGAGCGCCGATTCCGGCGACGACCCAGAGGGTCGCCCGGAGCGCCAGCTTGAAGCGAAACGAGCGGGTCATTCGGGTTCGGAAGCCTGGAAGACGTAGCCGACACCCCGCACCGTATGGACGAGGGGGTCGTGCTCATCGTCGTCGCCCCGGAGCTTGCGCCTGAGGTGTCCTACGTGGACGTCCACGACATTGCTCATGGGATCGAAGGTGAGGTCCCAGACCTTCTCAAGGAGTTCGGTCCGTCGAACGACTCGCTCCCGGTTGAGCATGAAGAACTCCAGGAGCTGGAACTCCTTGGGCGTCAGATCGAGGCGCTGGCCTCTTCGGTGGGCATGGTGAGCCACCCGATCGAGCTCCACGTCCTCGTAAATGAGCCGATCGGGCCTGGACGATCCGCCCCGGCGGAGAAGTGCTCGGATCCTGGCGAGCAGCTCGTCGAGACTGAAAGGCTTGGTCAGGTAGTCGTCGGCGCCGGCGTCGAGACCCGTCACGATGTCCTGGCGATCATCTCTAGCCGTGAGCATCAAGACGGGGACCGCGGACTCTCGCGACCGTAGTTCTCTCACGACTTCGAAGCCCGTCCTTCCGGGCAACATGACGTCGAGTAGAATGAGGTCGTACTCATTCACTACCGCGCGGTGGAATCCGTCCTCACCATCATGGGCACCGTCGACGACGTACCCCTCCTCACGAAGCCCCTTCGTGAGGAAGCTCGCCACCTTCCTGTCGTCCTCGATGATCAGAATCCGCATGTGTTCCTCCTTGCCTGGTGTCCGTCGGCCTCTCGAGGCCCGGTACACCCTCAGGCCTGGTGCGACATCTGAGCCCAGAGTTCCTGAAGGTGCGTGGAGACCTCCTCCATCGCGTCATGGGCGATCTTGTCCAGACGCTGCGTCACCGACGGACCCATGAGCCGGCCGAGGAAGCGTGCAGGATAATCCAGGTCCCAGTCCAGGTACTCCTCGGGTCCCTTGTCCAGATTCTCGATGATCTTGATGACGAGGTAGGAGTCGTCGAGAAGGCCGGGCAGACCCTGGGTCATCTCGGGGATGAGGTCCATGGGCTGGAGGTAGTACCGCTCCGCGTGATCGAGGAGGGGCGTGACCACCGACGACAGTCCGCGCTCGTGGCCTGCCTGGCGGGCCCGGGCCAGAAAGATGGGGATGGATTCGATGATCTCCAGGGCCACCTGGGCGGCTTCGGCGACCTCCGCCTCCTCCGCCTCGGGAAGTGCCTTGGCTACGAACCGTTCGAGGGCCTCGGTGCCTCCTCGGGCCTTCGCGCTCTGGATGACCGCGAGGACGTCCGGAATGCTCCCACCGACCTCCGCGAGCTCGGCCTCTTCCGGCGTCAGCGTCATCGGCCGTCTGCCCGGTAAACCACCTCGCCACCGACGATGGTATACACCACCTCGGTTTCGGGGATGGCCGCTTCGTCCACGGATAGCAGGTCCTGGGACAGGACGGTGATGTCGGCGAGCTTGCCCACCTCCAGCGAACCCTTGATGTCTTCCTCGAAAGCCCCGTAGGCGGCCTTGATGGTGTACGACTCGAGAGCCTCCATCCGCGTAAGAGCCTGCTCGGGATAGTACTTCTCACCCGTAGCCATCATCCGGGAGACGGTGGAGTAGTAGCTGGGGATGGGGTCCACGTCCTCCACCGGAGCGTCCGTCCCGTTCATGACGACGGCGCCGGTGTCCCAGAGCTTCCTCCAGACGTAAGCCCCCTGCTCGGAGCGCTCCGCGCCGAGCTTGGGCTCGACCCATGGGCCGTCCGACGTGGCGTGGACGCCCTGCATGGAGGCGATGACGCCGAGCTCGCCGAACCGCGGGATGTCGTCGGGGTGGAGGTGCTGGGCATGCTCGATACGCCACCGGTAGTCCCCGTCACCGGCTTCTTCGTACGCATCCTCGAAGATGTCGAGGACCTCGCGATTCCCCCGGTCGCCGATGGCGTGGACGTTGTACTGGTAGCCGTGCTCCATGGCCAGCTCGGCGGTCCGCCGCGTGACCTCGATGGAGGTCGTGTTGAGCCCGGCGCTGGAGGGCAGATCGTTGTAGGGCTCCAGGAGCCAGGCTCCGTGGGATCCCAGCGCACCGTCGATGGACACCTTGATGGAGCGCACCGTCAGGCGGTCGTCTCCATGCCCCACGACCCTGGCGGAGGCCAGGTTCTCTCGAAGAGATGCGGTATCCGCGCGGATCATGGTGTAGAGCCGGATCTTCAGGTCACCGGCGTCCACCAGCTGCCGATAGAGCTCGGCGGTGCCGAAGCTCGTCCCGGCGTCGTGGAAGCTCGTGATCCCTTTGGAGAAAGCCTCTTCCTGGGCGAGCATGGCGACCCGGTGGGGGTCGGGGTCCGGTGCACCGGCCCGGGCGGGGCTCAGGAGGCCCGACGCCGTCTCACGAAAGGCCCCGATGGGCTCTCCCTGGGCATCGCGCACGATCTCCCCTCCGGTGGGATCGGGCGTCTCGGTGGTGATCCCGGACAGCTGCATGGCGTACGCGTTGGCGAAGGTGGCATGCCCGCTGGCGTGGGTCAGGATCACGGGATTGTCTGGCGACACCGCGCTCAAGGAGCCGTGGTGTGGGAGCCCGTCGACGTGACGCTCCGGCCGTTGATTCCACTTCTCCTGATGCCACCCCCGGCCGGTGATCAGCTCACCGGGCTCCGACTCACCGACGGCGCCGGCCACCATCTCGACGATCTCCTCCCAGCTCTCCACATCCATGAGATCGAGTTGGAGACGGGCCTGTCCTACACCCATGTAGTGGGCGTGACCCTCGATGAGGCCGGGCATGGCGAACCGACCGTCCAGGTCGATGACTTCCGTGCCCTCGCCGATGAACCCCTCCATGTCGGCATCGGTGCCGAGGGCGACGATGCGACCGTCTCTGGCCGCCAGCGCCTGTGCGCCGGGTTGGGCCTGGTTGACCGTCGCGATGTTGCCGTTGAGGAGGACGAGGTCGGCTGCCTCCGCTGGATCCGCAGGACCACCCTCCGAACCGCAGGCCGCGAGTACGGCCAAGACGGGAAGGATGGCGAGGGTCGCGGGTCGATGCGTACTGAACATGCTGCTACTCCATGGGTGCGATGAGGCCACCGGAATCCGCCCGGCAACTCACGAGTCCGCGAAGTTAGCACGGACCTCCAGCGGCGACGAGCCGTCCTCGTTGGGAAATCGGTCGGGACGGTTTGTCTTGCAACGTCTCGGCCGCGCATCGACTTTCTTGCGGCTCCCGCGGATTCGTCCCCCTACCGGATCGTCTCATCCCCCCCACCCCGCCTGTTCGGTGATCGACGCTCGAAAGATCCAGCGCGCTCTCAACCTGCGTCAGGGTGAGGGACGGATGTTCGGTGTCATGGCGGGCTTCCTGTTCCTGAACACGGCGAACACGACGGTCCTCTCGGCAGCCAAGAACGGGCTCTTCCTGTCGGCGTATCCCGCCGAACTCATTCCTCACGCGGTCATCTCCGCCGCGCTACTGACGGCCTTCGTGGCCGTCATCTTCACCGGCATCGTCGCGGGGACGCAGCGACGACAGCTCGCCGTGGGCCTCACCGCCGTCCTCGGGCTCTCCATCCTCGGCTCGCGGACGCTGTTCGAGATCGACCCACGGACGTCCTTCGCCGTGTACCTCTGGTTGTCAGCCGTACAGGTCCTCATGCTCACCCACGCATGGGAGTATGCCGGGAGCATGCTCACCGGGCGTCAGGCGAAACGGATCCTGCCCATGATCGGGGTGGGGGCCTCCCTCGGCGCTATCGCCGGCGGAGCAGGCGTCGCTCCCGCCGCCATTCGCCTGGGTACGTCGAATCTGCTCTGGATCTCCATCGGCTTGCTCCTCGCCGCCCTGCCTCTCCTGTGGCAGGTCCACGAACCAGCGCGGGAGGTCGACGACTCCGCCGACGAGCCCAACGTCCTGGTAGGCTTCCTGTCCCGCTCCGTGCGGGGCTTCCGCGAGGTGGGGTCGAGCAAGCTACTGAGGCTCCTGGCGGTGGGCCTTATCGCGCTGACGATGACCGGCACGCTCATCGATCTCCAGCTCAAGTTCCTCCTCCAGGAAACCTTCGGACGAGACGGGATCACGGCGATCTACGGCCTCATGTCCGCGGGCGTCGGCGCCGGAACCCTCCTCCTGCAGCTCTGGGCATCCCGGGTTCTCTTCCCACGCTTCGGCGTCTCCTTCGCGGCCATGCTCCATGGTGGGCTACTCCTTCTCGCCGCCGGTGGCACGGCGGTGCTCGGCGGCCTGAGCGTCCTGGTCGTCGCACAGGCGCTGGACGACATTCTCCAGTTCAGCCTCCAGAAGCCGGTGGAGCAAGTCTCGCTCCTGCCCTTCCCCGGGGGTGTGAAGACCGTCGCCCTGGCCACCCTCGGCGGCGTCCTCCGGCCGCTCTCGAAAGCGGCCGGGGGCGGTATTGCCCTCGCCCTGGCCAACCAACAACGGCTCCTCCCTATCGCTACGATGGCGTCGGCTGCCGTCGCGGTAGCAGCCTATTCGAGGCACAGGGACCGTTACATGCGGGCCCTGGAAAGGGCCCTGACGCGCCACACCGTCGACTTCTCGGAGCCGAAACACATTCCGCTGGTCGTGGACAAGAGCACCTTGTCGGTCATCGACCAGGGGCTCGCCGATGACGATCCGAGTATCGTCATCTTCGCCACCTCCATGCTCGAACAGCTCCCCGCCGAGGACGCGTTGGCGCGACTGGTCGTTCTGCTCAAGCATGAAGTGCCGGAGGTGAGAGCAGAGGCGGCTTCGGTGTTCAGCCGCCTCGACGCACCCCTGGATTTCGGCGCCGGCGTCGCAGTGGCCCACCGGTTGGGCGAGGAGACCGTCCCCTACGTCCTCGCCGCCCTCCTCGACAGCGTAGGGCGGGTCGGTGGAATCGAGCCGTCGACCATCGAGCGCTTCCTGGAGCACGGGCAGAGCCCCGTTCGTCGAGCCGCCCTGGTCGCACTCGGACGTCTGGAATGGGAGTCCACCGACGAAACCGTCCGCCGATTCCTCGCCAGCGACGAGAGTGAGGAGCGGGCGTTAGCGTGCAACGTCGTCGGAGACCTGAAGCTTCGTCACTTCATGTCCGCCCTCGCCGATACCGTCGACGACGCCGAGGTCCGGCCTGCCGCCCTCGACGCCCTGGCCGCGCTGGGAGCCGACGCAGTGCCCATCCTCGCGGAAGTTCTAGAGCGGCGAGAGCTACCACTCCCCCTGCGGCGCACGGTCGTCACGGCCCTCGCATCCATCGACTCCGGTCAGGCCGTGGATACACTCGTGGGCCTGGTGGACGAACCGGCGTTGGGGCCTGCCGCCCTCCACTCCCTTCGACGGATGCGCAGCTCGGGAAGCCTGGGCCCCATCCACGAGGGCGTGCTCCGCCCGGTCCTTCGCGAGGAGATGAAGCGGGGGCTTCGCCTTTCTGCGGCCTCCACCGTCATCCACAATCGGGCCGAGGGCGCCGCCCACTCCTTCATCGCCGCCGAACTCAAGGGGCTGCACGAGCGATCGGTCCAGCGCGTCTTGAAGACCCTGGCCCTCTCGCACGATCCTGAGCGCCTCGACACCATTGCTGACGCACTCCTGAGCAACAGCTCAGCCCGGCGTAACAACGCTCTGGAACTCCTCGAGGGTACGGTGTCGGGCACGAGTGCCCAGCTGGTCATGCCCTTCATGGAGGTGGTCGCCGACGGGATGCCCCTTCACCGCGTCATCGAAGTGCTGCCCGAGGCTCGAACGGTCCAGAGCGATCCCGCCACCGTGCTCATCGACGACCCCGACTGGTGGCCACGGGCCCTCGGTCTACACTATCTGGGACGGTACGACGAGGTCACCGTCCCGGGCCGTTTAACCAACGAAGGAAAGAAGGATGCCGAAATGATCCCCCTCATCGAGAAGGTGATGATCCTCAAGGGCTCGGAGTTCTTCCGGTACTTCCCGGGCTCGGACCTGGCCGGGATCGCCGCCCTCTCCCAAGTCATCCACGTGAAGAAGGGAGAGGTCATCTTCGAGCAGGGCGATGATGGAGACGCCTTCTACATCGTCGTGCAGGGCGCCGTCATCATCAGCAGAGGTGCCACCAAGCTCGCCACCCTCGGCCCCCGGGAAGGCTTTGGCGAGATGGCCATTCTCGACCGGGAATCCCGGTCGGCCACGGCCACCGCGTCGGAGGAGACCACGCTTCTGACCCTCGATCGCGAGTCCTTCGATCGGGTCATCGAGCAGAACCCCGTCGTGGCTCGGGGGGTCTATCGGGTCCTCACAGAGCGACTCAGGAACACGCTGGCTCAGGTGGCTGCGGGATAGTCGAGGCGCTGGCCACCGCCGAGTGGCTTGAAAGGGCCCGGCCAGGTCGCCAACCCCGGGCGAGACAGAGCTCGGCGTTGGCGATGCATGCGCCGGCCGCTCCACGGATCGTGTTGTGCACGACCATCGTCAAGGCGATCTGGCCCCCTTCCACCTCTCGGATCCGCCCCACACTCACGGTCATGCCGTTCCCCGATTGACGGTCTCGTAGGGGCTGTGGTCGATCTACGTCGTCGAGGACGCGAAGCGGACGCTTCGGGACCGAGGGGAGTCCGGCCACCTCGGGTGACGCCCGAAACGCCCGCAGCACATCGGCCACGGCGGGACCGTCGGCCTCACTTCCCAGGCGCAGGAAGACGTGGGCCGTATGGCCGTCCATCACAGGCACTCGTGTGACGGCGACCGCCACCGGGGCGTCGATGCCCAGGATCTTCCGGGTCTCCGCCGAGATCTTCTCTTCTTCGCCTGGAATGAAGGGCACGACGTTGCCGAGGAGGTCGACGGCGTGCGGTCCCCGGGCGCCTGCCCCGGAGAGAGCCTGCATCGTCGTTGCCGTCACGGCGGTGATGCCCCACCGGCGCTGGAGGGGAGCCAGGACCAGGCCGAGCCCAGCGACCACGCAGTTGGGATTGGTCACCAGTGCCCCACCGGCGTGATGCCATGGCTGCCTCTCCACCGACGCCAGCGCCCCGCCGTTCACCTCAGGGATGACGAGCGGGACGACCGGACCCATACGGTGCGATGCCGCGTTCGAGCTCACGAGGCGCCCCTCCCCGGCCAGCCGTGGCTCCAGCGACTCGGCGACCGACGAAGGGAGTGCGGACAAGACGACGGGTGCCGAGACGCCCTCGTCCACTCCGCGCACCGTCAGGTCCCGGACGCCGCGCGGTACGGCGCCACCCACACGCCACGCCACGGCCTCGTGGTACGCGCGGCCCGCGCTGCGATCCGAGCCGACCAGCTCGACGATCTCCAGCCACGGGTGGTCCGCGAGAAGTCGGACGACCTGTTGCCCGACGAGGCCTGTCGCGCCCAGCACCGCCACGGGCAGACGACGGACGGACCGATCTCTGCCCACCCACGTCCCCCGGCCGCCGAGGCCCGTCACCCGGAACGCCACGCCCCTGGACGCAGCGAATGCCAAGGCCTTGGGCTGAACGACTCCATTGCCCAAACGAGCCACCTCGTCCCAGGTCGCGGAACGGAGAGCGTGCGCCCTCCCCGTCGAGGGGGTCCGTGGATCACCGAGAAATACCCCGTCCACATCCTTCACGAGACGGATCTCCTCTGCGCCCAGCCAGGCGCCCAAGAAGAGGGCAGTGTAGTCCGATCCGCCCCGTCCCAGGAGCGTCGGGCGGCCCGCAGCGTCCCGGCCCACGAAGCCGGGCACGACGGTGACGTCGTGGGTCCGGACGACGTCGCGCAAGGCGTCCCCAGCGAGGCCGACAGGGACGGCATCGTCGGCGGGGCCCTCGGTGCGAAGGGACAGCTCGCCTGCGCTCAGCGCGGCCACGCGTAGACCCACCTGCCGAACCGCCAGCGCCAGAAGGGCTGCCGAAGCTTCCTCACCCGTCCCGAGGAGCCGCGCCTGGAGGTCGGAGTCGCCTCGATGGCCCAGAGCTCGGGCTTCGGACAGCAGGGCATCGGTGACCCCCCGCCGCGCCGAAACGACCGCCAGGACCCGGCGGCCGCCACCGACCTCCCGGAGTAGCTCCATCGCCACGGCCCGATACCCGTCGGCGTCGGCAAGGAGAGAGGCGCCGAACTTCAGTACCGAGAGGCCGGGGGAGGCTAGGACACGCATGTCGCCTCCTCCCGCTCGGAGCAAGCCTCGACCGCGACGAGAGCCGTCGCCAGATCGTCGAGAAGATCCCCTTCGTCTTCGATTCCGATGGATAAGCGGACGAGCCCGTCGCCGATACCGGCCAACGCCCGGGCGTCGGCATCCATGGATGCGTGAGTCATGGTCGCGGGATGGCTGACCAGGCTCTCCACGCCTCCGAGCGACTCGGCGAGGGTGAAGTGTCGGAGGGAAGCGAGAAAGCCGTCCACGGAAAGGCGGCCACCAACGAGCTCGAGCGAGACCAGACTGCCCCATCGGTGTTGCTGCACCCTCGCCACGTCGTGCCCGGGATGGTCCGGGAGGGACGGGTGGTGGAGTCGCGCCACCACGGGGTGGGAGGCCAGGAGGTCCACAACGGCCAGGGCGTTCCTCTCGTGCACCTCTGTCCGGGCGAACAGGGTTCGCAGACCACGGAGCGTGAGATACGCATCGAAGGGCGCTCCAGACACGCCCAGGCAGTTGGACCACCACGCCAACTCCTCCAGCAGGGCCTCGTCGTTCGCGACGACGGCGCCCCCCACCACATCCGAATGGCCGTTCAGAAACTTGGTGGTCGAGTGCACGACCAGGTCCACGCCCAGCGCCAGAGGCGACTGCCCCGCAGGCGAGAGGAAGGTGTTGTCGGCGACGCTCACCGCCCCCACCTCCCGAGCGAGTTCCGCCCATCGTCGGAGGTCGGTGACCCGCAGGAGGGGGTTGCTGGGGCTCTCGAGCCAGATCATGCGAGGCCGCAGCCGCCGAACCGACTCAAAGGAAGCCTCCGAGCGCTGATCCAGGAAAACGACCTCGAAGCCGACGCGGCGGGAGGCCGCGGTGAACAGGCGATGGCACCCGCCATAGCAGTCGTGTGGCGCCACCAGCACATCACCGGAACGGAGGAGCTGGGTAGCCACGGCCACCGCCGCCATGCCCGATGCCGTGACCACCGACCCCACCCCTCCCTCGACATCGGCCAGCGCCTGCCCGAGGAGGTCCCGGGTCGGGTTGGCGGTCCGCGTGTAGTCGTACGCGCCGCAGACTCCGGCGGCTTCGAACACGAAGTTGGCGGAGAGATGGATGGGTGGCACGACGGCTCCGTGCCCGCGATCCGATCCGATGCCAGCACGCACGGCCTGCGTAGGCCGGCTCCCGGGGACATCCCCGCACGGCGACACGGAGCCGAGGTGAGCGCTGGGAGAGCCGGACCTGCCCGGCGACGAGCCGGTGCTCACGTAAGCGTCGACGTGGGTGCGAGTGCTTCCCACGGAGGCGGTGCGGGCTGTCATGCGGATTCTCCTGACGAGGTGGTCTCATCTGACCCCTGGAGAATCCATCGCCCATCCATCGTGGCCACCGCGGAAAGCACGGCTGGGCGACTCATCTTCCGGCTCGGGACATCCCGAATCCGCAGGAGTTGGCACCTTCCTCGCGCAGCCACACACGAAAGGTTGCCCCGGCGTCAAAGGGCCTATCCCTCAGCCGGTCTCGATGAGTTTTCGTCTTTCAAGGTTACGGCCGGGCCCGGCGCGGGTCAACGATCTTCTGGCCTTCGGGCCGTCCCCGCGACCGTGCGCTGAAGCCACCTCGCGCCGAGGCTGTTGTCGTGACGCTCTATGGCGTGACGCCCTCTGGCGGGACGCTCTTCGCCAGGCTCTCAAAGCTCGAGTCGTCGGAGCCTCAGGCTGTTCGCCACCACGCTTACCGAGCTGAACGCCATGGCCAATGCGGCCAGCACGGGGTGAAGCGAGCGGAGCATCATCGGCAGGAAGGAGAAGGAATAGAGCGCTCCAGCCGCGATTGGAATGAGGGCCGTGTTGTAGAAGAAGGCCCAGAAGAGATTCTGCTCGATGGTCTTCATGGTTCGCCGACTGAGGGCCAGCGCTTCGGGGACCACCCTGAGGTCGCCCCGCATGAGCACCACGTCGGCGGTCTCCATGGCCACGTCGGTTCCCGTCCCGATGGCGATGCCTACATCGGCCTGAGCGAGAGCCGGTGCGTCGTTGATTCCATCACCCACCATGGCCACGGCGCCGCCGGACTCGGCCCGGAGCGCTTGAACCACTTCGGCCTTCCGACCGGGTAGGACCTCGGCTCGCACCTCATCGATGCCGACCTCGGCGGCGATGCTCTCGGCGACGCGCCGGTTGTCTCCCGTGAGCATCACGACGCGGAGGCCCTCGGCGCGGAGGGCGCGGATGGCCTCAGCGGACCCCTCCTTCACGGCATCGGCCACGCCGAGAAGGCCCAGGACCTCCCCGTCTACGGCAACCCAAAGGGGCGTCTGTGCGGCCCTCTCGATACGGTCGGCCGCCTCGACCCAGTGCCCCCTCACCCCGGCCAGGGCTCCCTCCGCCCCCTCCGAGCCACCGCCCACTGCTCCGATCTGCTCATCGACGAGGATCCTCGTCCCCACGACCACGCGCCGCCCTTCGACGGTAGCGACGATGCCCCGACCAGGCACTGCCTCGAAGCTCAACGGCTCGTCCAATACGAGGTCCCGCTGGCGAGCTGCGGCCACCACGGCCTCGCCGATGGGGTGCTCACTCCGGAGCTCGGCCGAGGCCGCGAGGCGCAGGAGTTCGTCATCACCTCCTTGTGTCACCATGTCGAGAACCGCCGGCTCACCGAGGGTGATGGTGCCCGTCTTGTCGAGGACGACGACAGCGATGTCGCGGGCTCGCTCGAGGGCCTCGGAGCTACGAAAGAGGATGCCTCGCCGGGCTCCGCGACCTGTTCCCGCCATGACAGCGGTGGGCGTGGCCAGGCCGAGGGCGCATGGGCAGGCGATGACGAGGACGGCCACGAGCCGCAGGAGCGCCGGGGTGAAGCCGGCTCCCACCACCAGCCACCAGATGGCGAAGGTGATGAGCGCGACGACGATGACCACGGGCACGAAGACGGCAGCCACGCGGTCGGCCAGGCGTTGGATCGGCGCCTTGCTGCCCTGGGCCTCGCGGACCATCCGCACCACCTGGGCCAGGGCCGTGTCCACTCCCACCTTGGTCGCTCGCATGCGGAAGGACCCGGTCCGGTTCACCGTCCCGCCCACGACCTCGTCCCCCTCTCCCTTGTCCACAGGAAGGCTCTCGCCGGTGAGCATACTCTCGTCCAGCGTCGAGTATCCGTCGACGACGACTCCATCCACCGGCACGCGCTCGCCAGGGCGGACGACGAGGAGGTCACCGACCTGGACATCCTCCACGGCAACGTCTTCCTCCACCCCGTCCCGCACACGGCGGGCCACGGGAGGCCGAAGCTCCATGAGTTCCCGGATGGCCGAACCCGTCTCACCCTTGGCCCGGACCTCGAGGAGCTTGCCCAGCTTGATGAGGGTGATGATCAGAGCGGCAGTCTCGAAGTAGACGTGCTCGCCGGCCGCCGTGCTACCGAGGGTCACCGCCGCGGCCACGACCACCGAGTAGCCGTAGGCGACGCTCGAGCCGAGGGCGACGAGAACGTCCATGTTGGCCGCGCCGTTGCGCAGAGACTTCCAGGCACCGTCGTAGAAGTCCCAGCCCACGTAGAATTGGACGGGAGTCGCCAGGGCGAACATGAGCCAGTTGACCCACGGCTCGTGGGCCCACATGCCCACGATACCGAAGTCCCTGGCCATGCTCAGGACAAAGAGAGGCGCCGCGAACGCCACACCCGTCCAGAAGCTCCGCTCCTGACGGCCGATCTCGGCGGTCCGGGCCTCGGCCTCGGCATCTTCGAGATCGCCCTCGTCGACCAGGACGACCCCATACCCGGCACGCTCCACGGCAGCGGCCATCTCCTCCATGGTCACGGTCCCGGGGTCGTACCGAACCGTCGCCCGCTCGGACGCGTAGTTCACCGCCACGGACTCGACGCCCGCCGTCTTGCGCAACGTGCGCTCCACGGTGGCCACGCAGTTCGCGCACGTCATTCCCGTTACCGGAAAGACAGTCTCCTCACGGTCACTCGTGGCGTCGGCGACGCCTACGTGCGATCCCACCCCTGTGGTGCTCATGACCTGCTGCCGTCACCCCTCGGGTGGGTAGTTGATCTCCTTGAGATGATCCTCGATGACCACCCAATCGGTCGTCTCGGGATCCCACGAGATGGTTACCTGCCGGCTGCCATGCTCGGCCTTCACCTCACCGACGCCTTCGAGGTCTCCGACCTCGCGCTCGATGGTGGCGACGCAGTGGCCACAGCTGATGCTCGGAACCTTCACGGTCTTCGTCGTCATGTCGTGCTCCTTGTTGGTCGTGTTCGTGCGTTCGGCGGGTTCGTAGCCCGGAGGGCCGCGAACGACGGGGCCTACCCGCGCCCCGAAGCCTGGAAAACGTCGATGAGTTCACCCAGCACACGCTCCCGGGTCCCTTCGTCCGGACCGCGCATTGCATCGGTCACACAAGAATGCAGGTGATCATCCAGCACCAGCCCGCTGACCTTCTTCAGGGCGCGCTGGATGGCAACGATCTGGTTCACGACGTCGATGCAATACGTGCCGTCCTCCACCATGCGCTGGACACCGCGAACGTGCCCCTCGATGCTCTTCAGCCGCCGCAGTACGTCGTCGTTCCTCTCGTGCGCCATCGCCCTCTCTCCGTTTCCGCCGGCCGCCTGAGCCGAGAACCTCGCTCGAGGTATCCCACCCCCCCTGGGGGGGGGATACCACAGGTGGAGAAATATCTTCCCTCCGGGGGTAAGGGTCAATGCCTCGTCACCGTCTTCACCGGAGTTCGTCTCGATGTCCCTCAAGTCATCCATCAAGACCGTCGTGACCCTGGGCAAAGGAGTCGCCGGTGGCATACCGCCGGCGGACGCCGACGGAGACCCCATCGATCTCTTCCAGGCATGGTACGCCGCCGCGGAGGAGTCGGGCATCCTCCATCCCGAAGCTTTGGCCCTCGCGACGGCCGACACCGAGGGCCGTCCCTCCGTCCGAATGGTCCTCCTGAAGCAGGTGGACGAGGACGGCTTCGTCTTCTTCACCAACTACGAGAGCCGGAAGGCCCGTGAGCTGGATGCGAACCCGAACGCGGCGCTCTGCTTCCACTGGGCCGTCCACGAACGCCAAGTGCGCGTCACCGGGTCCGTGGAGCGCACGACGGATGAAGAGAGCTTCGAGTATTTCCGGACCCGGGGACGTGGGAGCCGCATCGGTGCGTGGGCCTCCCTCCAGAGCCGCCCCCTCGACGATCGCGAGATCCTCGAAGCACGCGTCCGCGAGATGAAGGAACGCTTCGACGGTGACGAAGTCCCCCTACCCCCCTATTGGGGCGGGTATCGCCTCCGGCCGGCGACCATGGAGTTCTGGCAGGGGAGAGCCGACCGACTCCACGACCGGCTGCTCTTCGAGCGGGACGGAGAAGGCTGGGCGACGAAGCGCCTGTACCCCTGACGGCGAGTCCGACCTCCCTTGTGATTCCGGTCGCCCCGCCGTCCTTTGTTCGGACTTCGAACCCGGACGGAGGTGAGGCGTGGCCGAGCATCGCTACTTCACGAGGGAGACGTTTCGCTTCCTTCGCGACCTGAAGGACAACAACGACCGGGACTGGTTCGCCGAGAACAAGGACCGGTACGAGCGGCATGTGAAGGAGCCTGCCCTCCACCTCATCGAAGACTTCGGCAAGGAGCTGTCGAGGCTCAGCGAGCACTTCAAGGCGACGCCCCGGTCCCTCTTCCGCATCTACCGTGATGTCCGCTTCAGCAAGGACAAGTCACCCTACAAGACGGCCGCCGGAATCCACTTCCGACACGAGCGCGCCAAGGACGCCTATGCTCCCGGCTACTACCTCCACGTCGCACCAGGCGAGGTGTTCCTGGGTTGCGGAATCTGGCATCCGCAGGGTCCGGCCCTGCGGGCCATCCGGGAACACATCGTGGAACATCCGGCCCAATGGAAGAAGGTCAGCCGTGCCAAGGCCTTTCAGGCGAACTTCGAGTTGGCCGGTGAGAGCCTGAAGCGTGCCCCTCGCGACTTCGACGCCGAGCACCCGCTCATCGAAGACCTCAAGCGGAAGGACTTCATCGGGGTCCAGAACCTGACGCAGAGCTACGTGACATCCGGCGACCTGCCGCAGCAGCTCGTCAAGACGTGGAAGAAGGCATCGCCCTTCATGCGCTTCCTGTGTGACGCCCTCGACGTGCCGTTCTGATGCCGGCCGCCGCGCCGTCCGACGGACACGCTGTTCCGCGCGGACGCACTGATCCGCGCCGCCCCACCTCCCCTCCCGACGGCATTCGCTCATGAGCCTCGGCATGCAGGCGGCACTCGCCCTCTTCCCCATCGCCCTCGGGGGCGTCCTTCTCGTCGGGTTCCGGATTCCCGCCAAACACGCCATGCCGGCCGCCTACATCGCGGCGGTAGCCGTGGCCTTCGGCGCCTGGGGAATGACCCCTTCCCGGATCGCCGCAGCGTCGGTCCAGGGGCTGTTCCTCACCTTCGACCTGCTCTTCATCATCTTCGGGGCGATCCTCCTCCTCCACACGTTGGAGCGCTCCGGGGGCGTCGCGGCCATCCGGAGGTCGTTCAGCGGCGTCAGCGACGATCGGCGGGTCCAGGTCGTCATCGTCGCCTGGCTGTTCGGATCGTTCATCGAGGGTGCGGCGGGTTTCGGGACGCCGGCGGCCGTCGCCGCTCCCCTCCTGGTGGCCCTCGGTTTCCCGGCGGCCGGTGCGGTCATGCTCGGCATGATGATCCAGAGCACGGCCGTCACCTTCGGGGCCGTGGGCACGCCCGTCCTCGTCGGCGTCGACGGTGGGTTGGGGGGCGACGCTTTCGCCGCTGCCCTCGCGTCGGCGGACCTCACGCGCGTGGACTACCTTCGGCTGGTCACGGCGAAGGCCGTCCTCCTCCACGCGACCGCAGGCGTGCTCATGCCCACCTGGATGGTGGTCATGCTCACCCGCTTCTTCGGCGCCAATCGCTCGTGGACAGAGGGGCTCTCCATTCTGCCATTCACACTCCTCGGCGGACTCGCCTTCACGGTGCCGTACGTCCTCTTCGGGACGTTCCTCGGCCCGGAGTTCCCGTCACTCCTGGGGGCGCCCGTGGGGTTGGCCATCGTCGTGGCGGTTGCGCGGCAGGGCTGGCTCCTGCCCACGGACCATTGGGACTTCCCTCCGCGCTCGGCATGGCAGCCGGAGTGGATCAGCGGCCTGGAGGACGAACTCGCCGACGTATCCGAGGGTCGGGGTGTGTCCGCCGCGTCGGCGTGGGCCCCCTATGGACTCCTCGGTCTTCTCCTGGTGTTGACCCGGCTCCCCTCCCTGCCCGTCGGCGACTGGCTCCGTGCGCCGGCTATCTCGTGGGCGAACATCTTGGGCTCCGACATCGTCGCCACCACCACACCCCTCTACTTGCCGGGCTTCATCCTCCTCCTGGTGGTCTTCTTCGCCGCGGCCCTCCACCGGATGAGCGGCCGCGACCTCGCGGCCGCCTTCAGGTCGTCGGGCAGCGTCCTCGTGGGCGCGGGGATCGTCCTCGTATTCACCGTGCCCATGGTCCGGGTCTACATCAACTCCGACGTGAACGCTGCGGGCTTCCTCTCCATGCCCCTGGCCATGGCGGAGTGGGTAGCCGGAAACGTCGGCGCCGTATGGCCCTTCTTCGCACCCATGACGGGGGCTCTCGGCGCCTTCATCGCCGGCTCCAACACGGTGAGCAACCTCATGTTCTCGGCCTTCCAATACGGCGTCGCGGAGCGGCTGGCCATGTCCACCGTGATGATCGTCGCTCTTCAGGCCGTCGGCGCTGCCGCCGGCAACATGATCGCCATCCATAACGTGGTGGCGGCGTCGGCCACCGTGGGGCTCCTGGGAAAGGAAGGGTCGACGCTGCGCAAGACCATCCTTCCCACGATCTACTATCTGTTGGTCGTGGGAACGCTCGGTCTCATCGCGGTCCACGTGTTGGGGGTCACCGACCCCCTGATGGGGGGCTGAGCCCAGCGACCTCCGCCAGGGCCTCAGCCACCCGGCTCGCGCCTCCGCCCTCCCGGGGTCTGCGCTCCGTGCCCAGCAGCGCGTCGAGCTCCTCGATCCATGCTCCACTCTTGAAGACGCCGGGTGCGATCACCCGTCCGCGGAGCTCTGCCCGAGCGAACGCTTCCAGTGCCTCCATCTCCCGAAAGTCCGCCCGGGTGACACCGAGGAACGGGAGGCCCTCACGCCAGACCTCGGAGACGGTCCCGTATCCGAGCTTCGCGACCAGCGCGTCCGCCGCACGCATGAGGTCGGGCATGAAGAGGGGCGTGTTGTTGTCGAAGAGGAGGAGATTGCCGTCCTCACCCGTGGCGTCGGCGCCGGTGACGAGGAATCGGACCCCGCGGCGTTCCCGGAGGCGAGGCAGAAAGGGCAAGGACTCGCCGTAGCCGCCCATGGTGACGACGACGAGCCGTTCGTCCTCGCCCACGCCCAACGCCGCCCTCGTCTCCTCCCGCGGACGCCGGGGCGCCCTGCTGATGGGGTCGACGAGTTCCGCCGACTCGAGTCGAAGACACACCGGTCGAGCCTGGAGATGGACGTCTGCCTGCATCAGCCAGTCGTCGAGCTCCCTCCCGAAGGCCTCCAGCTCGGGGGCACGGACGTGCAACGGCTCGTACAACCATCCCCAGGTGAAGTTCTCGACGACGATTGATGGAAGCCCCGCCGCCTCGGCGACGGCCACGCCGAGGGGCGAGATGTCGCAGAGCACGGCGCGACAGTCGGCCTTCGCCACCTCCTTGGCCAAGCGCTCGACCCGCCGGCCGAAGGGCAGGATGTCCCCCAGCGCCGCGACGGTGGCCTCCAGGTCATAGTCGAGGGCCGACGCCTGACGGAACCCGACGTCCACGGTCTCCTGGTGATACCGGAAGATCCCGGCGATGGACTCCTCGAAGAACCAACCGGGCGCCGTCGTGAAGAGCTCCACCCGACAACCCGTCGTCGCATGAAGGCGAGCGAGAACAGCCGAGGCTCGCGCGGCGTGACCGAAGCCATGACCGGAAATGAAGGCGGCGACGCGGGGTGGCGTCGCCGCCCCGCGCGCTTCCTCGGAAGGCCCGTCAGGCATCACCGGACAGGGCAGCCACCATACCGTCGGCGGCGGCGGCGATACACGCCTCCCCGATCTCACGGGTGGCGCCGCGGGCGTCCCCGAGAATCCCGTTTGGCGTCACCGCCCGGAAGCCCTCCCGGAAGATCCGATCCCGTAGTTCTTCGTCGAACGGCTGAACGTGGCCCTCCTCCGCCCGTGCCTCACGCACGAGGTCCGGCCGGATGACGAGCATCTCCGAAGTCTCCGCGAGGTCCGCGTGGCCACCCACCCGGGCCATGAGGTCCGGGGCGATGGCGCGCACGGCCCGCCGCCAGAGCTCCATGAAGCCGACGAGATCGGTGTACGCGTCCACGATGCACGACGGTGCCACGGCGGCCCGGAGATCGGGGAGCATCTCGGCCAGAGGGGCGAAGTTGCCTCCGTGGGACGGCACGAAGCAGATGCGGCGGAACCCGTGGCGAGCCAGGCTCACCGTGTAGTCAAGGCAGATGGCCTCGAGGGTATTCCTCCGGAGTGAGATCGTCCCGGAGAAGGCCATGTGGTGCTCCGAGCATCCCACACGGATCGTGGGCGCCACGATGGCGTCACCGAGTCGCTCGGCAACAGCCACGGCGAGCCGGTCACCTCGGACAGCGTCGACGAGGAGCGGGAGATGGGGGCCGTGCTGCTCCACGGCTCCGACGGCGACGACGACCGTCGTGCGGCCATCGGCCACCGCCTCTTCGACCTCGGGCCACGTCATCTCCTCCAGAAGCATCGTCATGCGTCGCGTCTCCTCGAACTGCCGGTTCGTATTTCGAAGTGCCGGCTCGAATGTCGACCTGCGGGCTCGTCCTGCTCGAATCGCAGGGCGGTCGGGGCGCCCTGCGCCACCCGCGAAGAGTGTAGCCCGCACGGGGGCACCCGCCTAGCTTCGCCTCGGGCCCGACCTTCCAGCACCGACGGCGACACGGAGAGAAGCAGCATGCGCGGCAGAATGATGGGCACACCGCTCCTGATCCCGTCCCTCATCGAACATGCGGGTCGGGTGCATGGCGACCAGAAGATCGTCACCCGGACTGTCGAAGGGCCCATCCATCGCTCGACGTGGGGAGAGGTACGGACTCGATCCAAGCAGCTCGCCTCGGCACTCCTGGAGGCGGGCATGGGAGACGGAGACCGGTTGGCCACACTCGCCTGGAATACACACCGACACCTGGAGGTGTACTACGGCGTGTCGGGAATCGGCGGCGTGTGCCACACGCTCAACCCCCGGCTGCATCCCACACAGCTCGTCTACATCATGAACCACGCCGAGGATCGGATCCTCTTCGTGGACCTCACCTTCGTACCCCTGGCAGAGGCGGTGGCCGACGCCCTGGAGTCGGTGGAGCGCTACGTGGTCCTCACCGACGACCAGCACATGCCCGACACCAGACTGCCGAACGCCGTGTCGTACGAGACGTTCATCGCCGGTGGCGACGCCGACGTCGCCTGGCCCGACCTCGACGAAAACGCCGCGGCGGCGCTCTGCTATACCTCGGGCACTACCGGACACCCCAAAGGCGCGCTGTACAGCCACCGGTCGACGGTTCTTCACGCACTGGGCGTGGCGATGCCGGACATCTTCGACCTGTCCAGGGCGGTCACCTGCCTGCCCATCGTGCCTCAGTTCCACGCGTGTGCCTGGGGCCTGCCCTACGCGGCCGCTGCCACGGGCTCGGCCCTGGTCATGCCCGGCCCGAAGATGGACCCCGAGAGCCTCACCGAACTCCTCGAGGAGGAAGCCGTGACCTTCTGTGCCGGTGTCCCCTCGGTCTTTCATGCCCTCGTACAGCAGTGGCGATCGAAAGGCAAGGCGCCTGCCGACCTGCGCATGGTCCTCCTCGGCGGTGCCGCGCCGCCGAAGTCGCTCATCGCAGCCCTCGAAGGAGAGTTCGGTATCGAGTTCCGCCACGGGTGGGGCATGACCGAAACGAGTCCTCTGGGGAGCGTAAATACGCTCATGCCCGCCCATCGGGCCTGGGACGTCGACGCGCGCGCCGACTTCCAGACGAAGCAGGGTCGGCCGCCCTACGGCGTCGAGCTGCGTATCGTCGACGGAGACGGCATCCCCCAACCCCACGACGGCCGGGCCATCGGAGAGCTGCAGGTACGGGGACCTTGGGTCGTGGACGGCTACTTCAAGAGCGACGAGGAGAAGCTCACGGGCGACGGCTGGTTCCCGACCGGCGACGTGGCCACCATCGACGGTGAGTACTACGTCCAGATCACCGACCGGACCAAGGATCTCATCAAGTCCGGCGGCGAGTGGATCAGCTCCATCGACGTGGAGAACACCGCCATGGGCCACCCGGGCATCGACGCGGCGGCAGTCATCGGCGTCCCCGATGCCACGTGGGGCGAACGCCCCCTCCTCATCGCCGTCCCTTCGTCCGACCCGCCCCCCGACAAGGACGACGTCATCGAGTACCTCGCCGGAAGCCTGGCGAAATGGCAGCTACCGGACGACGTGCTCTTCGTCGAGTCACTACCCATGGGCGGGACCGGCAAGGTCCAGAAGACGAAGCTCCGTGAGCAGTACGGAGAGGCGCGTTGAAGACCTGGCCCTTCCTACTGCTGGGCCTGATCCTCTTCGCCGTCGGCGTGGCCGCCTGGCGCCCGATTCCCGTCGGGGTCTGGCACGACGACGGGGTCTACATGATGGTGGGCAAGGCCCTCTCCGAGGGCCACGGCCTGGTGTACTCGGGCGTGGTCGGCACGCCTCCGGCAGCGAAGTTTCCGCCCCTCTACCCCATGGTCCTCGCGCTCCTGTGGGCTCTCTCCGACTCCATCGGTGTCGTGACCATGGCGGCGACCTTTCTCAACCTGGCCTTCCTTGCCGGGGCGGGCGCGCTCTTCGGCATCGCGCTGGCCAGGTCGTCGGGCTTGGGCCGACGTGAGAGCGTCGCCGTCGCCGCCATCGCCTTCGCCTCGTCCGACGTCCTGCGGCCAGCGCTCATCCCCCTCTCCGAAAGCCTCTTCCTGCTACTCACCGCCGCGGCACTGGCGTGCTGGCCCGGGGTGGAGGACGGCGATCGCCGAAGTCTGGGACTCACCGGCGCACTCCTCCTGGGTGGCGTCGCCACACGCACCGCGGGGCTGGCCCTGGTTCTCGCCTACGGGATCGCCCTCCTACTCCGGCGGCGCTTCACGTCGGCGGCGGCCGTGACGGGCCCCGCTCTGATCTTCATCGCCGGGTGGAGTCTGTGGTCGGGCAGGGCAGCCGAAGCCATCCCGGAAGGCGCCCGCGACCTCCTGGGCCCCTACGGTGGCTGGATCGCCCGTCAGACACTGGCGGCACCGGGGGCCTTCCTCGCGAATCTCCCGTCCCACGCACTCGGCCTGGGTGAACGGGTGGTGGCCATGACCTTCCCCGGCGTCATCGGAACGCCCATCTGGCTCCTCGGCATCCTCGTCGCTCCTTTCGTCCTGCTGGGACTCGTCACCCTCGTCCGTCGCTTCCCGCCACTGGGGTGGTTCGGTGTCGTCTACCTGGGTGTGCTGCTGGTTTGGCCCTACCTCGACCGCCGACTCATCGTGCCCTGGTTTCCGGTGGTGCTCACGGCCCTCGTCCTCGGAGCACTCGCGGTGGTGGAGAAGATGGGAGGCGCGAACCCGAAGAAGGTGGCGACCGCCCTGGGAGCGATCTGGATCCTCGGCTACGCATCGGTGACTGCCGGGCGCATTGCCGAGGGGTGGCCTACCGAGGCGTATCGGCTACGAGCCGACCGTCTCGCCGCCGGTGTGGAGGCGTTGAGTCGGACGGCGCCCGCCGACGCGGTGGTAGGGGCTCCGGAGTACTGGGCTGCCTTGCACCTCCATGGGGGATGGCGGGTGGGCCCGAGCGTCCGGTTCGACCCGAGGCGGACGGACCCCGACGAGCCCATGTGGGGCACCGTCGACGAGCAGCTCGAGCTCTGGCGGACGCTGGGAATCGACCATCTGCTCCTGGAACAGAACGGCGTTCTCCACTCCGACGCCCTGGACGCCATCGAGGAAGCATGCCCAGGGGGGGTGGCGGTCCTCGCCCGGATGCCCAGTCAGATGGTCGTGCGAATCGACCTCGACGACGAGTGTGCGACCACGGGCTGAGTTCAGCCGCTGGTCATGATGAACAGAGGCTTGCCCTCGAACGTCCGGTAGTTCGGCCTCAACCGCTCGGTGTTGTAGAACTGCTTCACGTCCACGGACTTCGCGGGACCGAAGACGACGTCGATGGGAACCGCGTCGTACACGCCGTCGCGGACACAGACCAGGAGACCGCTCCGCCCTTCCTCGATGAGATCGAGGGCCAGGTTGCCGAACGCCATGGGCACGATGGAGTCGAGAGCGTCAGGGTCGCCGGACCGAACGAGGTAGCCCAGGCGCTGGCTGGTGGTGTTGATGTGGCGCCCGTCGTTGAATCCAGGCGAGAGGTCCCGGATGGCCTTCGCAACACGGTCGCCGATCCCGCCGAGCTTCTTGTGCCCGTACTGGTCGGTTTCCTCCTCTGCGAAGACCATGGCCTCCTGCTCGGTCATCACGGCTCCCTCGGAGACCAGCACTACCGAGTACCGGCTCGGATTTCGCGCCCGATCCTCGACGAGGAGGCGGGTGAGGTGCTCGATGTCGAAGGGATGTTCGGGGATGACGCACCGGTCCGAGGCGCCCGCCATAGCGGGCACCAGCGCCGTGTAGCCGGCATAGCGACCGAAGACCTCGATGACGAGGATCCGCTCGTGCGAGCCCGCCGATGTCCGCAGACGATGCGTGAGCTCTATGGTTCGGGTCACGCACGTGCTGAAGCCGATGCAGTAGTCCGTGCCCGGGACGTCGTTGTCCATCGTCTTCGGGATGGCGATGACGTTGGCGCCTTCGGTGTGCAGCCGGTGAGCGTATGAGAGGGTATCGTCACCGCCGATGGCGATGAGTGTGTCGATGCCGAGAAAGTCCAGATTCTTCAGCACCTCGGGGGTGATGTCGTTGACCTCGGCGTCGTACCGGTCACGCAGGTGAGGCGGGACGTACTCCCTCGGGAGATGACTGGGCCGCGTCCTCGACGAGTGCAGGAAGGTTCCCCCGGTCCGTCCAGCGGTCCTCACCACGGCGTTGGTGAGTTCCACCACGGCACCGGAGTTGTCCGCCTCAGGGTCCGGGACCACATCGACCAGGCCACCCCACCCACGTCGGATGCCGAGGACGTCGTAGCCCTCCCGGTTCGCCCGCAGCGTCACAGCCCGGATGGCGGGGTTGAGACCGGGTACATCCCCACCCCCGGTGAGGATGGCGATCCTGCCTCGATGGCTCACGGTCTGGCGATCTCTTCCATCCAGGCACGGATGGCCCGGGTGAAGTAGTCGTCCCCGAACGTCGTCCACTCCTCCAGACCTTCGGGCAGTCGGTACGCCGCGCCGGCCTCCTCCGCGGTGACATCCGACTGGATCGCCTCCATGGCCGCCGCCTCCACATGCAGCAACAGCTCGAGGTACCCTTCGACCGCGGCGCCATCGGCCAACGGTCCGTGACCGGGCACGTACGTACCCGCCTGACTCGCCCGGATCAGCGTCACCGCTTGGGTCAGTCGCGAGGGCGTAGCGTCCATGTAATTGGGAAACATCCCGTTCCACACCAGATCCCCGCAGAAGACGACGCTGGGCTCCGAGATTTCGACAGTGAGGTCCGAGTCGGTGTGGCCCCGTCGCGGTACGAGGATGATGGACCGGTCACCGAGATCGATCTCGGTGGGACGAATGGTATCGAGGGGCGTCGCCCGATTCAGGACGGGATTCGGTGCGCCGCGGTTGGATCGTGCGTAGTCCCTGGTCACCGGCGTGGCGAGTAGTTCAGCCCCGCTCCGACCCACGGCCGCCAGGCCTCCGGTGTGGTCGCTGTGATAATGGGTGAGCACGACGTGGGTGGGATCGCGCCCGGTGAGCAGTCGGGCCTGTTCGGCCATCCACTCGAAGCCCGCATCCGAGGCGAAGGACTCGACGATGACCACCCCGCTTCGACCCTGGACGATGCCGCCGTTGCAGAGCGTGGTGCGGTCGCCCGAGGGGTTGGAGACCAGCGACCAGACACCATCGCCGAGGCGGAAGAGCCGTCCCCACGGCTCCGACGCCACCACCGGGAAGCGTTCCTGCGCCGCCTGAAGCCGAGCACCCCACCCTTCGGGGAGCCAAAGGGGGGCAGTGGCGGAGAGAGCGCCCAATTGGGCCACACTCGCGGCCGATCGGCGCAGGAAGCTGCGCCGGCTGCAGGGTTGGGCTTCGTCCACGAATCCTCGCTGTCCTGGGACAGCCAGGAAGCTATTGGACGGATGGGCGACAGGCGAGCCCGGCCAGGTGGAGAGGCCCCCTCGCCGGCATCCCATCCGCCCCCGTGAGAAGAGGCCCGACCCCGTGCGGAAAAGCCCGACGACCGTCAAATTCCCCAACGTGACCCTCCGGGGTCATGAAGTCGGACCCGAGCTGGAGTTGCCTATGCGTTCGCTTGTGATGATGTCGCTGGCTGCCGGAGCCGTGGCGGCCATGGCCCTTCCTACCGCAGCCCGAGCCCAAGAGGATCGGGATCCCGACATCCAGGAGTGGGTGGTTCCGTACGAAGACTCCCGCCCCCGCGATCCCATGGTGGCGCCGGACGGTCGGGTGTGGTTCGTGGGTCAGGCCGGAGCGTACGTGGCCGTCTTCGACCCCGAGACGGAGGAGTTCACGAAGTACGACACCGATGGCGTTCGGCCGCACAACCTCATCGTCGATCCCGACGGCATCGTCTGGTACGCGGGCAATACCGCGAGCCACATCGGCCGACTCGACCCCGCCACGGGAGAGATCGAGACGTACATGATGCCCGACGACCGGGCCCGTGACCCGCACACGCTGATCTTCGACTCACAAGGCAACGTCTGGTTCACCGTCCAGGGCGGGAACTTCATCGGCAAGTTCTGGCCGGAGACCGGCGAGGTACGTCTGGTCGAGTCGCTGCAAGTCGAAGGAGGTCGCAGGGGCGGCTCGAGCCGTCCCTACGGCATCGTCATCGATTCCAACGATCGTCCGTGGGTGGCACTCTTCAACACGAACCACATCGCCACCGTCGATCCTGAGACCTTCGAGCTCGAGACCATCGAGCTGCCGTGGGACAACGCCCTTCCCCGTCGCATTGCCATCACCTCTGACGATGTCGTCTGGTACGGCGACTGGACCCGTGGCACCCTCGGGCGGATCGATCCGGACACGCACGAGGTCACGGAGTATCGGCTCCCCGGTGGCGAAGGGTCCCGGCCCTACGCCATGCTCGCCGACGACGCCGATCGCGTCTGGGTGGTCGAGACGGGTCCCGAGCCCAACCGCTTCATCGGCTTCGACCCCATGACCGAAGAGGTCTTCAGCGTGACCGAGGTGCCAAGTGGAGGTGGAACCGTCCGACACATGTACTTCGACGCGGAGAACAACGCGGTCTGGTTCGGCGCGGACACCAACACCATCGGGGTGGCCAAACTGCCTCCTCGGAGACGTGCGACGAGCCACTGAGTCGTGCCCCTCGGGGAGTGCCCACCCGATGCGGGTGAGGCGTACCGGTAGCAACACTCTCGGCGCGGTTGCCGCCGTCGCGGCCCTCGCGACGATGGCGGCCGCGCCGTTCCACGCCACGACACCGCCCGCCGCGATGACCGGCGGCTTCGGTGAGCAGAGCTGCGCCTTCTGCCACATCGGAAACGACGTAAACGCCTTCGGCGGCAGCGTCCGCCTGGAGGGGGTGCCCAGCGTCTGGGAGCCCGGACGGGAGTATGTGATCACCGTCGACCTCCGGGCCGACGAGACGGCCATCGCCGGCTTCCAAGTCGCTGCTCGGTATCTGGAGGGCGCCGCGCGGGGCCGCCCAGCCGGCTTTCTGGAACCGGTGGACGGCCGAACCGCCGTCTCCGACAGCCTGGGTATCGCGTACCTCCATCAGTCCGAAGCCGGCTCCGCGACCCACGACCCTTCGGGGGCGCGATGGAGCTTCGGATGGCGGGCTCCTGCGGCCAATGCAATCGGATCGGACGCCACGGTGGTCTTCCATGTGGCGGCCAACTCCGGCAACGGCGACAATTCGCCCCTCGGCGATCTGGTCTACACCGCCGAACACACCCTCCCCAGAGCGTCACCGACGCCGACACACGACCCGAGAAGACCCCCGTCATGAGCGATTCACCGACGTTGCGCCTCCCCCACCCCCTGGCGCTCCTGACGGGCTGTGTGCTGCTGGCCGCCGCCGCCAGCTACGTCCTCCCCGCCGGTCAGTTCGAACGTCGCGACGACCCGACGACGGGTCGGACGCTCGTCGTACCCGGCACGTACGAGTCGGTGGATCCGAACCCGGTGAACCTCTTCGAGGCGATGGTGGCGCTACCGCGGGGCATGGCCGACGCAAGCGCCGTCATCTTCCTCGTCTTCCTCATCGGCGGAGCGTTCACCGTCGTCGACGAGACCGGCACGCTGCGCAGAGCCGTCCCGTCGCTCATACGATCGCTCCGGGGACGCGACATCCTCGTCATCCCGGTGGTCTCCCTGGTCTTCGCCGTCGGGGGCGTCGTCCAGAACATGCAGGAAGAGATCATCCCTCTCATCCCTGTCCTCATGATCCTTGTGGGGCGGATGGGCTTCACGCCACTGGTGGCCGTGGCCATGAGCGCCGGCGCGGCCTTCGTGGGTTCGGCGTTCAGCCCCATCAATCCCTTCCAGGTCCAGATCGCCCAGCAGGCCGCGGAAGTCGAGGTCCTCTCGGGAGGCCTCTTCCGCTCGGTCTTCCTCGTCCTGGCGTTGATCCTCTGGATCGGCGCCACCATGCGTCACGCCGCCGCCACCCGGGTGGAACCCATCGCCGCTGCCACGGCCGGTGACCTCGGCGAATCGATGACGTCGCGGGATCAGCTGGTACTCGCCATGGTGGGCGCGACGTTCGTGCTGATGGTGGTGGGGATCCAGCAATGGGGATGGGGTTTCGACGAGATGTCGGCGGCCTTCTTCATCATGGGTGTCCTGGTGGGCTTCGTGGCCAGAATGGGCGTCAACGGCACCGCCGTGGCCTACGCGAAGGGCTTCCGTGAGATGGCCTACGCCGCTCTGCTCATCGGCTTCGCCCGCGCGATCTCGACGGTTCTCGAGGACGGACTCATCATCGACACCATCGTCGCCGGCATGTTCGCCCCGTTGGAGAATCTGCCCCGGCTGGCGTCGGCCATAGGAATGGTCGTGGGGCAAGCGCTCATCCACGTTCCCGTGCCCAGCGTGAGCGGACAGGCGGTGCTCACCATGCCGGTCCTCGTACCCCTGGCCGACCTTCTCGGCCTCTCCCGCCAAGTCATCGTCCTGGCGTATCAGTACGGCGCCGGCCTGTGCGACCTGGTCACGCCCACCAACGGCGCCCTCATGGCGATTCTGGCGTCTGCGGGCGTGCGGTACGAGGGGTGGATGCGCTTCACCTTTCCCCTCTACCTGGCGCTGGTTCTCCTCGGCTGCGTCTCCATCGCCATAGCCGTCGCTATCGGCCTTCAGTGAACCCCGTCCCCGTCGTGGCGGCCATCATCGAGCGCGACGGTCGCTTCCTCGTGGGACGACGTCCCGCCCACAAGCGCCACGGAGGTCTCTGGGAGTTCCCCGGAGGGAAGGTCGACGCAGGGGAGACCGTGGCCGAGGCGGCCCGCCGCGAGTTGGACGAGGAACTGACACTCTCGGTTGTGGAAGTCGAGGACCGGCTTCACCACGTCGACGACGCGGGAGGCATCTTCGCCATCCACTTTCACAGGGTCCGGGTGGAGGGCGAGCCCCACCCACTCGAGCACGAGATCATCGGATGGTTCACCCTGGACGAACTGGGGCAGATGGCCCTTGCGCCAGCCGACGCCGGTTTCGTCGAATGGCTGAGCAACGGCCCGCCGTCAAGTCGATCGGGTCGTCGACCTCGTTGACGCGGCCTGCTCTCTACTTCCTCAACCGCCTCCTAGGCTCCCGACAACCGCTCCCGAATTCGCCTCAAGTCCGCTGCCCGGGCCTTGGGGATCTCGCTTTTGAGTCCGTCCTTCGTGACGGCACCTCGTCCGACGACGTCGCCATCGTATCGAAGGGCGTACGGGCCCCGATCATTGATGGTGGTCGGGACCGGTTCCCGTCGAAGAAGCGCGTCCAACTCGGTGTCATCCAGATCCAGGATCCGCCCGGTGACGGAGCCGTCCAGGAGACGGAGCAGGTCGTTCGTGGGGCGGGCTCGCTCCCTGCTGTCGAACTCGATGGCGCGTAGGCCCACCGAGATGGGACGCCAGTCACCCGCGATCCAGGCGGGGAGCGGCCACTCCTCCAGGCCGTGCATCCATGCCCGACCGCCACGCATGATCCACCCCGCGGCGGACAGGTCCTCCTCGACGCCGAATCGCTCCTGGACCTCCTCGACCCCGGAGGTGAGGAGCGCGGTGGCCTCCTCTTCGTCGACGGCACTGCTCGACTCATCGCCGTCCCACGACCCCGCGGGAAAGACCGGAGGGACGGTCGACCATCCGTCATCCGTCCGCGCGTCACCTTCGACGCGGAGCCGAGCGAGGAAGAGGCCGCCGGAATCCAGATGATGGGGGTAGATTCGGGCTGCGCCCTCGAGCCGCTCGTCGAAGCGAGCGCCCTCGAACTCTATGAGACCGGGTGCGTGGGGCACCGGGAGTCGGAGGGGCTCCAGCTCCACCGAGTGGCTCGACAGGATGTCGGTGACGACGGCCTCGTTCTCTTCGGGGGCGAAGGTGCAGGTCACGTACAGGACCGTCCCCCCTGGCCGCGTGAGCCGAATCGCTGTCTCCAGGAGCGCCCGCTGGACCCGGGAGAGATGAGCGACGAAAGAAGCCGACGGCTCCGGCGGATGGCCACCCCGGCGACGCAGTGTGCCCTCGCCGGTGCACGGCGCATCGACGAGGACCCTGTCGAAGAGGGCGCCCTCGGGGAAGTCACGCCCGTCGGCAGCGGTGACCATGACGCCGGGGTGCCCCATACGGTACACGTTGCCCAGAAGCCCGCGGATGCGACCCTCGCTGATCTCGTTGGCTACCAGGCAGCCCCGGTCCTCCATGAGTTCGGCCATGTGAAGGGTCTTTCCGCCAGGGGCCGAGCAGAGGTCCAGCACGCGCTCGCCTGGCCGTGGGGCGAGGGCAGGGGCGGCGATCCCCGTGGAGGCCTGCTGGACGTAGACCAACCCGAGCCAGTGCTCGGGCGTCATGGAAAGCGGACCTGGTCCGTCCACCACCTCACCGAAGCCCGGCAGTCCCTCCAATCGACGAAGACGGAAACCGCGACGTTCGAGTCGGGCCCAGAGCTCGTCTTCAGCGACGAGGCCCGTCCGGATGCGGAAGACAGTGGGCTCGGGGCGCTGGGCGGCGGCGACGAAGGCGTCCCAGTCGTCGACGTACCGGCGATATCGGTCGAGCGTGCTCATCGGCGCCGCGGCGCGCGGCGTTCCCCTCAAAAAGGCAGCAAGCCGTCGCTGGACTCGTCCTCTTCGCGAACGAGCGTGAGGATGGCGGCCTGGGGCACCACGAGGTAACGATCCCCCTCGAAGGTGATCTCCACGGAGGCACGCCGGAAGAAGATGGCGTAGTCACCGATCTTCGCCTGCAGCGGCATGTAGCGGGGCTGAGGCCCCGAGTTGCCGATCTTCCAGGGTTCCTCGTCCAACTCGGTGGGCGCCGAGACCGGGTTGCCAGGGCCGGTGGCGAGCACGGTACCTCCCTGTACCGCCTGGGTGTCGACGGCGGTCTGCGGCAGGTAGAGCCCGACCTTGGTACGGTCCTCGCCCTCCTCCGGTTGGATGAGGACGCGATCGCCAACGACGATGAGACGCTTTCTCGATTCGGACATCGTGGGGCCACTACGGGGTCAGTGAGGACCGATAAGCTCGCCTCACACCATCATTCCCGCTACCGCCGCCGTGGCCAGGCTGGCCATGAGGCCGGCGATCATGGACTTGAGCCCGAGGCGAGCCAGGTCGTGGCGGCGGGACGGTGCAAGCTCGCCAAGGCCCGCCAACGTCATCGCCACCGAGCCGAAATTCGCGAAGGTCGTGAGGGCGTAGATGGCGATGACCAGCGACCGATCGCTCAAAGGGGCAACGGCCCCCGAAGCGGCTGCGGTCGTCAGCGTTTCGGAGAGCTGCACGAAGGCGACGAACTCGTTGAGGACGAAGTCGACACCGATCAACTGACCGACGAGACCCGCCTCGTCCCAAGGGATTCCGATCAACCATGCGACGGGCGCAAGCAGGACGCCGAGCATTCCCTGGATCGTCACGTCCGGGAAGCCCGCCAGGCCACCGACCCAACCAACCAGGCCGTTGAGCAGGGCGACGAGGGCGATGAAAGCAATGAGCATGGCCCCGACGACCAAGGCCAGGCGTAGCCCTTCCCCGGCCCCTCTCGCAGCGGCGTCGATGACGTTGACATCCGGCCGCTCCACTTCCTCGGTCAGCATCCCTGCCGTCTCGGCGACCTCCGTCTCGGGGACCATGAGCTTCGCCAGGACGAAGGCCGCCGGGGCGGACATGATCGACGCGGCGATGAGATGTCCGGCGGCCGAAGGGTGGAAAGGGGTGAGCATCCCGGCGTAGGCCGCGAGGACCGTTCCCGAGATCGTCGCCATCCCGGCCGTCATGACGGTCATCAGCTCGGATTCGGTCATCCGTTCGACATACGGCTTGACCACCAGGGGAGACTCCATCATCCCGACGAAGATGTTGGAGGCCGTGCACAGCGTCTCCGCTCCCGAAGTGCCCATGGTCCGCTGCATGACCCAAGCGACTCCGCGCACCACCCGCTGCATGATCCCGAGGTAGTACAGGACCGTCATCAACGAGGCGACGAAGATGATGTTGGGCAGGATGCGGAAAGCGAAGAACGCCCCTGTCCGCGCCACGCCTCCGGGTGTCTGGACGAAGCTGCCGTCGGTCACGTTGCCCACCGGGACCTCGTTGGACACGAGGTTCCCGAAGACGAAACGCCCTCCCTCCTCGCCGGAGTGCAGGACCGCAGCGACCACCGAGTTCACGGCCTCGAAGGCCATCACGCCGAAGGAGGTCCGGAGGACGAGGAAGGCAAAGGCGATCTGCAGACCGAGACCCCAGGCCACCACCCGCCACGAGACCCGCCTCCTGTCGGTGGAGATCGCCCACGCCGCCGCCAGGATGACCACGAGTCCCACGACCGCCCGCAGGCGACCGACGACGATGGCGTCGGCGATGTCTTGAAGTGGGGTGGGCGTGAGCACCCGGGAGGATACGACGGCGCCCGCCGGCGGGCGAACCCCGATCCCGCCGGTGAGGCGGGCGACCCGCCGGCCTCGTGCCTGACTCTGCCTTCCGCGTTACACTGCCTCCCGCAGTTCGATTGGTCCTCGGCTCGCCCATGTCCTCCCCGTTCGGAAGCGCATCGAATGAACAGTCGCCTCTTCCCCGCGCGCATCGCGACGCCACTCGCCTCGCTGGCCCTCGTCGTCCACCTCCTCGGCGCACCGAGCGTGGGCCACGCACAAAGCGTCCTGCAGAGCGGCCGCTCGGCTGACGGGATGGTGAGTGCGGCCCACCCCCTCGCTACCGAAGCCGGCGTCCGGATGCTGGAGATCGGAGGCAACGGTGCGGACGCGGCGGTGGCGGCCGGCTTCGCCATCGCGGTGGTGGAACCCACCATGAATTCCATCGGTGGACGCAACCAGATCCTCGTGCGGACCCCCGACGGTGAGTTCCACGGGATCGACGGGACCACGCAGGCGCCCTGGGACTACGACCCCGAGACCGCCGAACGGGCATCGTACGGATACGCAGTCATCGGAATTCCCGGCGCCGCCGCGGGTCTCCTGAAGCTCCATGCCGAACACGGCTCCCTTCCCCTGGCGACCGTCTTGGCACCGGCCATCGAGTATGCCGAGAACGGATTCCGACTGCTCCCCGGGGACGCGGCTCGCCAGGCTGGTGGAGCGACGCAGGCCCTCCAGTTCCCGGGGACTGCCTCAGCGTACTACAAGCCCGACGGCTCCCCGTACCGGGCCGGTGAGATTCTCCGCCAGCCGGACTACGCACGCACGCTACGCGCCATCGTGGAAGGTGGGCATGACGCCTTCTACCGCGGGGAGATCGCGCGCCGGATGGCCCAAGACCTGACGGCCAACGGGGCGCCCATCGACCTCGACGACCTCGCCCAGTACGTAGCCGAAGACAGTCGCATCGTCCGCGGCACATACCGCGGCTACGACATCATCGGGACCGACGTACCAGCCGCCGGTGTGCTCGTGATCCAGGCCCTCAACGTCATGGAGAACTTCGACCCCGGAGACATGAGCGAGGCCGAATGGTTCGCCGTCACCGGACAGGCCCTGAGGATGGCGTCGAGGGAATTGGCCGTCCTGGGCCCCGATACCACAGCGGCACGGGCGACCTCCAAGGCGTATGCCACCGCATTGGCCGACGAGGTCCTGGGTCCGGCGACGGCGCCCTCCCGTCGGCTCCCTGCCCTGGACTACGACGACGCCCACACGCTCGGACATACCACCCATCTGTCCACGGCCGATGCCGACGGTATGGTGGTCTCCCTCACGCAGACGTTGGGGCCGAACATGGGGTCCAAGGTGGTGACGCCGGGCCTCGGTTTCCTCTACGCATCGACGCTTGGGGGGTACCTGGGCTCCGTCGACGAACCCGGCGAGCGGGCCCGCTCCAACATCGCTCCGGTCATCGTCTCCCGTGACGGGGAGGTGGTCCTCGTGCTTGGCGCCGCGGGAGGTGGGATGATTCCTCCCGCCGTCGTCCACGCCATCACTCGAGTCATCGACTTCGGGCTGGACCTCCCTCACGCGTTGGCAGCGCCAAGGGTCGCAGGAGGCAGCGGAGGGGCGTTCAACGCCGAGACGTCTCCTGGCATCGGGTGGACCGAGGCACAACTCGACGAGATGCGGGCGCTGGGCCTGGAGATCCAGCCCGTCCCTCGAGTCGGCGCGTTCGGGCGCGTCCACGGGGTCCAGTTCGATCCTGCGACGGGCACCTGGATCGGTGGTGCGGATCCCGACTGGGAAGGTGTGGCCAGAGGGCCCAGCGGCGGCTGAGACGGGAGGTCGAACGACCGCGGCGCCGCGTCAGCGGCCGAGGTCGTTCAACGGCGGCATCAGCGGCCGCGGACCTCCACACGCACGCGGCTCAGCTCCTCTTCGAGCCGACGCATCTCTGCTTCGAGCTGACCTCGTAGCTCCTCGTCGAGGCCGTCGAGCTGCATCTCCAACTGTCCAGAGATCTGTTCGCCCAGGCCCTCGAGGTGCAGGCCGACCTCGCCGGAGACCTCCTCGCCGATGCCTTCGAGCTGGAACTCTAGCTCGGTGAGATCGAGCGTCAGGTTCTCCAGACCCTCGATGCCCTCGAAGTCGATGCGTAGCTCACCGGCCTCGAAGTCGTAGTCGAGATCGAAGTCGAAGCTCTCGTCGAAGTCGAAGTCGAAATCAAAGTCGAAATCGAAGTCGAAGTCCTCGTCGAGGCGGACATGCCACTGGACGTCGGCTCGATCTCCGCGGGCGACCTGCTCGTCGATCTGCCGACGGACCTGGTCCCGGATCCGGGCCTGCATCGCCATGGCTTCGGCACGAGCCTCCGCCGACGCTCTATCAGCAACGCGAGTTCGGACACGGATGTGTTGAGCCCGTTCCCGAGCGTGCTCTGCACGCTCACGGGCTCGGTCCGCCCGCTCCCGCACCCGCTCCACTTCTTCCTGGACCTTCCGTACTTCGACGCGAACCTCGTGCCGATCGGCGGCCCTCATCTGCCCGTGGTCCCCACCTTCGGCCATCAGGGCGGTAGCCCCAACCGCCAGCACCACCCCACCCGCGATCGCCGTCAACGCCAACACGTCCGCTCCGAAGCGACTCATCGTTCCTTCCCCTGTTCGAGATCCCGTCTTCAATACCTCAGACGAGAATCGAAGGCAAAAGGTTGCGCGTATCGAGGCAGCGGCTTGCCGACGCCCTCCCCGATGCGCCTTTTGTGAATTCAAGCCTCCCTTCCCCCGGGGAGTCGAGAACCGAGAAAAGGTAGGAGTCACGATGTTCGCGTCCCCCCTGCGCCGAGCCTCCGCCCCCGCCCCTCTGGCCGCAGTCGCCACGACAGGGTCGCCCTCCCACTCCGGATGCGGTGTCGCATTCGCGCTGGTGGGGACCCTGCTCGCGCCTGTGGTCCACCTCTCGACGCCGGACATCCTGGATCTCGGCCCAGCCTCCGCGGGCCTCGCCGCCCAGGTCCCAGCCGAGCAGTTGGAGGCCCTCCGGTTCCGGCACATCGGTCCAGTAGGCAACCGGGTGGCGTCGGTCTCCGGCGTCGTGGGCGATCCTCTCACCTACTACGCCGGCGCCGCGTCGGGCGGCTTGTGGAAGACAGAGGACGGAGGCATCACCTGGCAGGCGGTCTTCGACGACCAGGATGTCCATTCGGTCGGGGCCCTGCGTGTGGCCCCCTCCGACCCCCAGGTGGTGTGGGCCGGCACCGGGGAGCCCCACATCCGCTCCAACGTCACCGTCGGCGACGGCGTCTACAAGTCCACGGACGGTGGCGACAACTGGCAACACATGGGGCTCGACGCGACCGGCCGGATCTCGCGGATCGTCATCCACCCGTCCAACCCGGACATCGTCTACGTCGCGGCTCTGGGGCATGCTCACGCGCCCCAGACGGAGCGCGGCATCTACCGGACGATGGATGGCGGGGAGACGTGGGAGCACGTCCTGTTCGTGGACGAGGATACCGGTGCGTCCACGGTCATAGTGGATCCCAACAATCCGCGGATCCTCTTCGCCGGGATGTGGACGGTGGAGGTGAACACCTGGGGCAGGGAGAGCGGAGGCCCCGGCTCAGGCATCTTCCGCTCCGACGACGCCGGCACGACGTGGACCAAGCTCGAGGGCAACGGGCTACCGGCGCTGCCCGTGGGCAAGATCGACGTCTGCATGTCCAAGGCGGACTCCGACCGCGTGTACGCCCTGATCGAGACCGGCGACGGGGTGCCGTGGCATGGTCAGGAGACCGAGTCAGGCGAGTTCTGGCGGTCCAGCGATGCCGGCCGGACGTGGGAGCTGGTCAACCACAGCCGCGACCTCGGTGGGAGGACGGCCTACTACAACAACTGCCGGGTGCTTCCCGACGACGCCAACGAGGTCTTCTTTCTCACCGCCGCCCTTTCCCGTTCGTACGACGGCGGCCTCACGTACATCAACCACCAGGGGATGCAGCGTCCTGGCGGCGACTACCACGACATGTGGATCGACCCTGACGACGGTGACCGCCTCATCATCGGAAACGACCAGGGCGTACATATCTCGGAGAATCGGGGCGAAAGCTACCTCCGGGTCGAGCTTCCTATCGCACAGATGTACCATGTGACGGCGGACAATGCGGTTCCGTACAACGTGCTGGGGAACCGCCAGGACGGCCCGTCGTACCGGGGGCCGAGCAACACGGTGTACGGGGGATTCGGTGGCAGCTTCATCCCCCGCGGGGACTGGCACGCCGTCGGCGGCGGTGAGAGCGGATTCGCGACGCCCGACCCCACGGACCCCAACATCGTCTGGTCTTCAGCCTCGGGGAGTGGAGCCCGGGGAGGGATCGTCGTTCGACACGACGAACGCACCCGCCAGTTCCGCAACGTCGAGGTGTGGCCGGAGAGCACGGGCGGCTGGCCGGCGGAGGAACTCCGGTACCGCTTCCAGTGGACGTTCCCCCTCCTGGTCTCGCCCCACGACAACAACACGATCTATGTCACCAGCCAGCACGTTCACCGCACGCGCAACGGCGGCCAGAGCTGGGAGGTCATCAGCCCCGACCTCACCACCAACGACAAGAGCCGTCAGGGGATCAGCGGCGGACTGACGCCGGACAACATCGGAGTCGAGTATTGCTGCGTCATCTACGCCTTCGACGAGTCGCCTGCCCAGCAGGGCGTCTTCTACGCTGGCTCCAATGACGGAAGGGTCCACGTCAGCCGAGACGACGGTCAGTCGTGGCAGGACGTGACCGCCAACTTCCCCGACTGGCCTACCGATGGCGTCGTCCGCGGGATCGACGCATCGAGGTGGGATCCGGGGAAGGCCTACCTCGCCGTGGAGGCCCATCAGGTCGGCGATTTCGAACCCTATGTCTACCGGACCGACGACTACGGGGAGAGCTGGACGAAGATCACCGAGGGGATCGAAGACCACATCCTCAGCTTCACACGCAGCATCCAAGAGGATCCCGAGCGGCCGGGTCTGCTCTTCCTCGGAGCCGAGAACCGGCTCTACGTGAGCTTCGACGACGGTGATCTCTGGCAGCCCCTCATCAACAACCTGCCGGCCTCACCCGTCTACGGAATCGTGGTACAGGAGCATTTCGGCGACCTGGTCGTGGGTACGTACGGTCGTGGATTCTGGATCCTCGACGACCTCGAACCGCTCCGGCAACTGACCCCCGAAGTCCAGGCGACGAGCGCCCACCTCTTCGACCCCCGGGACGCCTACCGCTTCAATGAGCGAACGGCTCCGGCGGCCCAGACCATCGACAACAGCGACGGTGAGAACCCGCCCAACGCGGCGTTCCTGAACTCGGGCTCACCCGTGACCCTGGAGATCGCCGATGATCGGGGTGCTGTGGTCCGGACGCTGGCGGGCACGAGCCGAACGGGCATCAACCGCATCTTCTGGGATTTCAACGGAGAGGAAAGCACTCCCATTCGACGCCGGGTTCCCCCGCTGTATGCCCCATGGGTCGACTACGGACCCGAGCGCGTGCGCGTGCAGGGCGGAATGGCCCTCCGGCACCCGCCCGGCGACTACACCGTGACCCTGCGCGTGGGTGGAGAGGAGTTCGACGCGCCTCTGACGGTCCTCCAGGATCCGTCGTCCGAAGGGACCCGGGCGGACATCGTGGCCCAGTTCGGACTCATGCAGGAGATCCGCAACGACTACGACGCCGCCGCCGATGCCATCAACCGCATCGAGTGGGTGCGCCGGCAGCTTCGTGATCTCGAAGCCGTCCTGGAGAGTCAGGGCGGGGCCGACGACCTCATCGAGCAGGCCGGCGCCCTGGAAGAGCGCCTCATCGAGGTCGAAGAAGAACTCATCCAGCTCCGGTCCACGGGAACGGGACAGGACGGCGTCCGCTACCCGGCAAAGATCGCGGGCAAGCTCCGCCACCTCGCAGGCGGGGTGGAGACGGCGGACTTCCGGCCCACGGACCAGCATCAGGAAGTGCAGACCCTTCTTCGCAATGCCCTCATGGATGCCCGCGGCGAGTTGGCCGCCGTGCTCGAGAACGATCTGGCGGCATTCAATCGGCTCCTGGCCGACCGTGGGCTGAACCCACTCATCAGCGATGGAGCGTGAATCGCGGGAAACATCGAGCAGGTCGATGACGTAACACAGGCGCCCCCATCATCTGTTGACGAGCCCGGAGCCCCTGTGCGCCTGTTTCGCCCTACTCTATTGTCGGCCCTTCTCCTCACCGGAGCATCGGCCGACGCCCTGGCCCAGGGCCTGGGCTCCCCGTCACGCCTGGCCGAGATCGAGAGTGAGCGGTCGCGGGCCTGCGTGGCGATCCTGGAGCGGCTGGAGGCGGTGGATGCCCGATTGGAGCCGTTCGCGCGCCAGATCGAGCGGCTGCAGACCATCGCCCAGGCCATCGCCCTTGAGGATCGGTCCCTGGCCGAGCCGTTCGATACCACGAACCCGACGGAAGCGGCTGTATCCGAGTGGTTCGATTCGGACCGGGCCCTGGCCCGACGATACGTGACGCAGCAGGACGCCTCGGTCCTGGCGGAGAGGTCCGCCGGCCGCGAGAACATCAAAGGAACGGTAACCCGCGCCCTCGAGGCGGTGCAGGCCGAGGCGTCCGGGGTCCTCGGCGAGGACGAGGCAGTGATCAACGAGGCAGCTCCGTGCGACGGCGCAATCTTCGTGAGGCCGGCCGTCCTGGAGGCGTGTGAGACGGCGGAAGGCGCCATTTGTGACGACGCACGGCTTCCCTCGACCGAGCCTTCCCGCTTCCAGTTCGTCGACGACGCGGCGGCCATGTGGGAGATGCAGGAGGTGCGCCCCTGGACACAGCCGGCTCCGGTGCGCCCCGGCCCCAATGGGCTTACAGGCGGACGTACGGTGGGCTTCACCCGGGTGGGCAACGTCGTGGCCACCGTCGCCTTTACGGCGATCATCTTGTCCCGCGACCAGCTCCCGGCGGAGACGCTCACCGCCTACGAAGCCACGAACGCCGCCCTTGGCGTCACCCTCGACCACCCCACCATCGTCTTCACTCCCGCCCTGGGACTCAGGGTGGCCTTGCCCCAGCCCCTGGACGAGGAAGACGGCTACGTCCTCCACTTCGGGTCGCCCGATCAGGCCGAGGTCGTCTGGGCTGGTGACGCGGGTACCGGTCTGGCCATCGAGGCCACCGTGCCCCTGACCGCTGGACAGGTCCAGCGCCTCACCGCCGGCGATCGGCTGACGCTCACGGCCATCGCCGAGGCGGAGCCGATTCCCGACGCTGTCTACGCCCTCCGCATCGGTAGCGTGACCCAGGCGCAGCGCACGCAGGCGCTCCTCGGCTACATGCAGAACCAGCTCGGACAGGACCTGGCGCAGATCGTGCCGCCCTCGGGCACGGAGTAACAGCGTCCCGGCCAGGTGCGGGCGCAGAGGCTGCCGCCTAACTTGGGGCGGGCAGCTTCGTGCCCAATGACGTGCCAGGAGCGCTGATCCGGGAGAGGCCCGTGCTGTCCGTCTACATCTTCAGCCTCGTCCTCGGGGGCTCCTTTCTTCTCGTCTCCGTCCTCGGAGACGTCTTCGAAGCGGATGTCGATGTCGACAGTGACTTCGATGCCGACCTCGCGCTGGGCGCCGGCGACGCCGCGGATGCGGTGGAAGCGCTGGATGCGGCTGACGCCGTGGACGCGACCGACGCTGCGGGCACGGCCCACGGGACCGCCGCGGCGAAGATCTTCTCCATCCGGGGGCTCATATACGGCCTGTTCGGATTCGGGGCGGTGGGGAGCGCCGTCACCTGGCTGGGTGGCTCGGGGTTCGTGGCAACGCTGGTTTCGGCGCTGGTGGGAGGCGTCCTCACGGGCGGCATGGTCACCGTCCTCTTCAACTGGCTACGGGCCAGCAGCGCGTCGAACCGTCACAGCGACTCGGGCTTCGTCGGCCTGCAGGGAATGATCACGCTGCCTGTCGGTGACGACAGCGTCGGAACCGTCATGGTCGAGCGGGGCGGCCGTCGCATTGCCCTCCGCGCGCTCCCCTGGGGGTCCGCTGGAGGAGACCCGACGCAGTGGCGTGACGTCGTCGTCATGGAGATGGAGCGTGGCGTAGCCAGAGTGGCGCCCATTGAAGAAGAGCTGAAGCTCGGACCGTAGTCGAGAAGAGGGATGTGCTCGCACGCCCCTCCCCAAATCATCGAATAACGCTGGAGTTCATCATGACACCGGCCGTCATTGCACTCGTCGTCTTCGTGGCCGCCATGGTGGCCGTCGCCACCGTGCGCGCCCTCATCGTCATCGTGCCGCCGAACCGCGCCGCCGTCATCACCGGACGGACGCGCCTCCTCACCGACGGAGAGCAGGTCGGCTATCGGTCGGTGATGGGCAATCGAACCCTCCGCGTGCCCATCATCGAGCGCGTGCAGCACATGAATCTCGAGACCTTTCCCATCGAGATCAGCGTGAGCAACGCGTTCTCCAAGGGAAATATCCCCCTGATGGTCGAGGCCATCGCCAACGTGAAGATCGCCTCCGAACCCGAGGCCGTCTTCCACAACGCCGTCGAGCGCTTGCTCGGCAAGACCGAAGAGGAGATCCGCCTCCTGGCCAAGGACACCCTCATGGGCAACCTCCGCGGTGTGCTGGCCACGCTGACTCCGGAGGAGGTCAACGAAGACCGCCTGGGCTTCGCGAAGGCGTTGGCCGAAGACGCCGGCGAGGACCTCGCCGCCCTCGGCTTCCACCTCGACGTCCTCAAGATCCAGAACGTCCACGACGAGCGCGGCTACCTCGAGGCCATCGGGCGGAAGAAGGCGGCGGAGGCCGTCCGCGACGCCGAGATCGCTGAAGCCGACGCCACGGCCGACACCCGGGAGCGCCAGGCCGCGGCGATGAAGCGTGCCGAGGTCATGGAATCGCAGGCGAACATCGAGATCGCCGAGGCGCGCAACAGGCTACGGGTCAGGGAGGCTCAACTCGGCCAGGAAGCCGAGATCGCCGAGCGGACCGCAAAGGTCCGGGCAGAAGAGGCGGAAGTCGAAGCCCAACGGGAGTTGGAGGCCCGGCGGGTGTTGCGCGAGCAGGAGCGTCTGCGCGCCGACGTGGTGGAGCCCGCCAATGCCGCCCGGGAAGCCGCGAAAGCGGACGCCGAGGCAGAAGCCGCGCCCATCCTCGAGCGGGGTAAGGCCCAGGTCGAGGTCCTTCGCCGCCTGTACGAAGAGATCAACAAGGGTGGGGACCAGGCGCTGGCCGTCTTCCTCGCCGAGAAGCTCCCCGAGCTCATGGAGATCAGCGTCGAGGCGGTGAGCGGCGTTGACATCGACCGGGTTGTCGTCATGGACGGCTCGGACGGCAAGGCGGTGGCCGGGGCGGTGAACCAGCGGGTGAAGGGAGCCCTGGGGACGGTGGAGAGCATCGCCGCAGCCCTGGGACTCGACATCGAGGAGGTCCTCAAGGCCGCCAACCGACGGGCCATGTCGACGGCTCCTGCCGAGCGGGTTGGGCCACCGGCGCGAATGGGGGAGTAGGCAGCGGCGCCCGCGTCACCCTCGATGCGGTGGGGCCGGGCGCCGGAAGGTGGGACCATCGACGTGTCGATGGCTCAGCGAATCGGTCCTCCTCCACCGGTTCGATCATCCACAACGAAACGATCCCGGGCCGGCATCTCGACCCGGGGTAGCGTCTCAGCGTTCATGACGGCGTCTTCCGGAACCAACTCATTGAGGTAGAGAAGATACGCGATGACCGCGTAGACCTCGTTCTCCGTCAGGCTCCCCGGCGTGAGCTGGGGCATGGCCTTCCGGATGTAGTCATAGAGCGTCGTGGCGTAGGGCCAGTAGTTGCCGATGGCCCGGCCGGAGGGGTAGTCCACCCACGGCTCCGTGCCCACCAGACGGTCGTTGGGGCCCTCGGTCCCGGTGGGCCCGTGACAGGCGACGCACTGGAGGTTGTACACGTCCCGCCCTTCGGCGACCGTGCCGCTCCCTGGCGGAAGGCCGGTGCCGTCCGGTCGAACGTCGATGTCCCACATGGCGATGCGCGCCTCGGACGCCTCGTTCCCGAAACCGAAGAGGTTCGGAGCGTTCACCGGCAGATCACCGGCCGTACCGGCCACGCCCGCCGCGTCGCTTCCCGATGCGGTAGAGGCCGACGGAGGCGCCCGTTCGCCCGAACTACAGGACGCCAGGACGAGAACAGTCGCCGCGCCGAGGGATATCGCCCCCCTCATACCAAGTCTCCCAGGCCGAACGTCACCTCGCCGGTTCGGGCGATCTTCCACGCCCGCTGATGATTCTGGTGGTACGACGTCTGGGGGCCCCGGGCCTCCCATAGTTGCTGGACCGTGGGCTGGACGTAGCCCGTCTCGTCGGTGGCGCGGCTCAGGATGAGTGTGTCCCGGCCATTCCACTCGAAGAGGTGGCGGAAACGTACCGTCGACTTGGAGAAGATCGGGCCCTGGAGCTCTGCGGGCGTCCAGTTCCGCCCACCGTCGGTGCTGACCTCGACTCGTGTGATGCGCCCCCTCCCGGACCATGCCAGTCCCCGAATCTCCCACCACCCCTCCTCAGGAAGGACGTAGGGGTAGGAGGGGAAGGTGATGACCGACTTCGCGTCCATGACCAGGCTGAACTGCCTCGCCGTCCCGTCGCCGAGGGGGTCGGTGTAGCGCGACGTCTCGTCCCGGGAATGGGTCGGCTGGTCCGTGACCTCGATGCGCCGAAGCCACTTCACGTTCGTATTGCCCTCGAGCCCCGGGATGAACAGACGGAGGGGGTACCCCTGCTCCGGCCGGATCATCTCGCCGTTCTGCCCGTAGGCCAGAAGAGCCTCGTCGAGGAGGCCGAGAGGCACGCTCCGGGACATCACGGCGGAGTCGCTACCCTCGGCGAGAATCCAACTGGCGCCGTCCCGGACGCCCACTTCCCGGAGAATCGTGGACAGCGGGACCCCGGTCCACTCACTGGTACTCAGGAGTCCGTCGATGGCCTGTACCGTAACGTCCGTCGGCATCCGATCCCGGCTGTAGATGCCCCCTCCGTTGCCGGAGCATTCCAGGAATCGGATCCGGGACACCCGGGGAAACCGCATGAGATCGGCCATGGTGAAGACCATGGGCCGGTCGACCATCCCGTGGACGAGAAGCTCATGGTTCTCGAGCCGGACGTCGGGGATGCCGGCGTGGTGCCTTTCGAAGTGGAGATCGGCGGGGGTGATCGTCCCCATGAGCTCGTGGAGGGGAGTCCGAGACGAGGACGAGAGGGCCTGAGCGCGTAGGAGCCGTTCGGGGCGTTCTGCCGGCGCCCGCTGGCCCACGGTCGAGACCAGGCGCCCCGGCACCTTCGTCGGGTCAGGAGGCGGAGTCTCCTGGGCGTCCAGTCGGATGGCATCGGTCTGGGTGCGGATCAGCCCCGCGGCCACGACCCCCGAAGCCGTGGTGATCCACGCGCGGCGGGACAGCTTAGAAGACGAGTCCAACGCTTTCCTCCGGGCAGAGTAACGACGACGCCCAACCTGCGATGCGGCGGCGATTCAAACCAGGGGTGGGCGGCCAGGTGGGATCTCCGGCCGGGCGGTCGCTGGACGAGGGACGGCTTGCCGTCCAGATTGGGCTCGGGACCTCATCCCCGGTAATCGCCATCCCAGGAAGGACTCCGCGCATGCATCGCTCTCTCCTCCTATGCTCCTGTATGTCGCTGGCCCTGGCCATGCCTGCAGCAGGCCAGGACGCCCTCGACCTCCCGCCGCAGTTCGACGACCCCATGCCTCTGCATCATGACGGCAGGGGTCTCGGTCCATTCAGCCGGACGGTATCCACCGACTCGCGGCAGGCTCAGCTGTACTTCGACCAGGGAGTCCAGCTCATGTACGCCTTCGCCCCAGGCGAAGCGGCCAGGTCCTTCCGCGAAGCGTGGAAGATCGATCCGGACTGCGCGATGTGCTACTTCGGCGAGGCATGGGCGTGGGGACCCTACCTCAACGGGCCGATGACGCCGGCGGACGCCCCGCGAGCGCACGTCGCCATCCAGAAGGCCCTCCAGCACCTCGATGGGACGACCGACGTCGAGCGGGCCCTCATCGAAGCCATGGCTGTCCGGTACGAGCCGGAGCACGATGCCGACCGGCGCCGTGAGCTCGATGAGCTTTGGGCCGAGACCATCAACGAGGTCTACGAGAAGTACCCCCACGACCTCGAAGCCGGCTTCCTCGCTGGGGAGTCGCTCATGCTCCTCCAGCCCAGGAGAGGCCGTTGGGACGTGAACAACCCGGAGGTTCAGGAGATCCACCGGGTCCTCGAGTCCGTGCTGGCCCAGGACATCACCCACCCCGGGACCTGCCACCTGTACATCCACGCCACCGAACCCACCCAGGAGCCGGGGAAGGCCGAGGCATGCGCCGACCACCTCGGGCAATCCATCCCCGGGGCGAGTCACATCCAGCACATGCCTTCGCACACGTACAACCGCATCGGCCGCTGGGGCGATGCGGTTCGGGCGAACACCGACGCGTGGCACTCGGACCTCAAAGCCGAATACGGTGAAGGCTTCGCCATCTACCCTTCACACAACCTGCACATGTTGCTCTTCGCGGCCTCCAACGACGGCCAGGGCGCCGTCGCCGTGCAGGCCGGGAAGGACTACGCCGACCTCATGGGCGGCGGAGGCTTCTACGAGGCCCTCACGTTGTTCCGGTTCGGGCGATTCGACGAGATTCTCGAGCTTCAGGATCCGCCCGACGGCACGGTCTTCCGGGGGCTATGGGAGTTCGCCAAGGGGTACGCCCACCTGCGTAGCGGGGACGAGGGGACGGCGCGCTGGTATCTCCACCGGGTCCGCACCGAGATGGAAGCCAATCCAGACGATCAGTTCCGGGGCCACCGGGCGACACAACTTCTGGGCGTGACCAGCGCCATTCTCGAAGCGGAGATCCTGCGAGCCAATGGGGAGGTGGACCGCGCCATCGAGATCCTCAGGGAGGGCGGTGAGATCGAGGACGGCCTCCGGTACGACGAGCCCGAGCCGCTGAACTTCTCCATCTACCAGTGGCTCGGCGATGCCCTCCACGAGGTCGGTCGATACGCCGAGGCCGAACAAGCCTTCCGGCACGAGCTGGAGAAGCACCCCCACAACGGGTGGTCTCTCTTCGGGCTCGAGCGAGCGCTGCGAGCACAGGGCAAAGACGCCGAAGCCATGGAAGTCCACGCCGAATTCAAGGAGGCTTGGGCCCGGTCGGATACCTACATCCGGTCACCGATCTTCTGATCGAAGGCGGCCTAGCCGGACCAACGACGTGAGAAGAAGGCGACGGGTCCTCGGACGGGCTCGTCGCCTTCGTCTCAGCTACACGGGTACCGGCAAGTCAGCCCTACACACCGGGCGTGGTGACGATACCCGGCGCGTGTTTCGCCCAGTCCGCGGCAGATTGCCTGGCGGTCTTCAAGCACCCCTGCCCGATAAGGACGAAGACGCACATTGCCACGAAGTACTTGATCTCCTGAAAGATCCCACCATAAAGCACGCCGGCCTGGGCCTCGGGTGGGCGAATCTGTCGGACCTGGATCACGTCCAGAGCGAAGACACCCATGATGACGAGGTAGAGGACGGCGGTTGCGAGGCAGACCACTCCGACGGCCCGTAGAAGACTGGCGTTTCGTTGCCAGATAGCTCCCAACGCGATCATCAGGAGGCCCAGGGCGGGTGTCTGCAGGTAGCCCGCCGCGAGGCCGAGGAAGCCGTAACGCCACGTCATTTCCGTAGGGCGCAACGGCCAGACCGTAGTGAACAGGTCGATGGCAGCGGTCAACATGAAAGCGATGCCGAAGAGGTAGATGCCCCAGACGAGCCAGGGTGAGACGTCTCGGTCGATCATGGCGTGGGCGATGTTCTCCGATGAAGGCCTGTGTGACGGAATGCGCCTGGGGCACGACTCCTCCCGGCGCTTCCTATCTAGGGCGAACGAAAGCGGGGCGCGAGCCCTTCGAGCTCGCGCCCCGCTCGGCGCCTACGCGTGCCGGCCAAGGTCCTCTACAGACTCATCCTCGCAAGTACCCGCTTGCGGCTGGCACCGACGAGCATGACGAAGCCCGTGAGCATCAAGAGGATCGTTCCCGGCTCGGGAACAGACTTACGCATGAGGAACTCCTGGCCGAGGCCGTCGCCACTCTGCAGATGGCCGTCGAGTCCAGCGCCGGCGGCGGTGATGACGTACCACTGGTTCAGATTGACCGAGGAGTAGTTGGCGTTCGCCATGTTCACGTACATGTCCCGAGACGCAGTATTGCCGAGGGTCTGGCCTGAACTGATCTCCCAGATTGCGGCATGGATGCCGCCCCACGCCGACTGATTCGTCGTGGCGAAGAGAGAGGACAGATAGGCCGTCTTTTGATAGACTGCCCGCGCTTGAGCCTGCGACAGGTTCTGTCCGAGTCGAGTGGAGGCCAATGAGCCCGACATCTGGGACACGACGACGTTGCCGTCCTGAGCAAAATGCAGGTAGTCGACACAGTAGATACTGAACTGGCCGAAGCCGTCGCCGACGAAGTTCCCGACGTACGGCCCGACCTGCACGCCGTAGCCACCGTTTACAAATGATCCCGACACGAAGTCGAGATAGTGGCTGCCGGTGGTCGCCGTTCCACCGTAGTCGACGATCTGCGCGTTCACCTGGGTTGGTGCGAGCGCGAAGGCCAGCGTGACGGCGAAGAAGAAAGCCCGCTTCATGAATGGTCCTTTCTGGGGGTTCGGACACACACATTCGTTCATGCGAATGCTACGTAGCAATCTACATGCCCGCCGTATCGCCATCCAAGAACTTTATTGCGAGCCGGCGGCGGGTCGTTACAAGTCATGCTATGTCAATGACTTACATATCAGGCTAGCCGTCCGATCCGGGCGGGGCGGAGCCCGCCGGCATTTGCCGTCCCGGCTCACGTGTGGCACCTACACCACACGACGGTGCGGTGCGAGCCCAACGCCTCACTCGCCCTCGTTTGCCCTGTCACGGAAGGCCGGATTCGCGGCGCCTTCCTCGACGAGGTAGTGCTCGACGGCCTCGACGAGGGCCAGGCCCGAGCCGAGCGCGGCCCCGACCTCGGCGGGGTCGAAGACCTGCGCGGTCGTGGGACCTCGATGCTCGTAGGCGTGCAGGACGAGAACCGTCGCGGCCCGGATGAGCGTCTCGTCGTCGGCTTCGGGGTCGCGGAGCCTCGCGAGGGCCGCCTGAACGGCTACCCTCGATCCACCTCTCCCGACGGCGCCGAGAAGCGCGAGGGCCGGTCCCCCGACGAGGAGCAGGACGGCGAGGAGAGTGACGAAGGGTGAAACGAAGTCGCCTCCAGGCAGCTGCCCGACGACACGTGGCCAGCCCAGAAGAATGATCCCGCCGGTGACCGCCGCCGGAATCCCGAGTCGCGCCTGGACGGACGGCGGCGGCGAGCTTCGAACGTCTTCAGCGGTTTCGCGGATCACGCGTCGGTCCGTCTCGGTGAGGACCACCTCGCCATGACTCACCTACCGACCCAACCGCACATTCCCCTTCCACCAGTCGGCCTCTCCAGGCCCCCTCGGACCCAGCCGGCCCTGGATCGACTCGAACAGACGTCGGGGCTCGTACACCCTGCCAGACCGGATCACGACGTGACCGTCTCGGGTGTCGGTGATGTCTGACAGCGGATCGCCGCGCACCACAAGGAGGTCGGCGTACTTTCCCACCTCGATGGTGCCGAGCCGTTCGTCGACACCCATGGCCTTCGCGGCATTGATCGTCCCGGCGCGGAGGGCCCCCACATGTGGGATGCCAGCCAGAACCATGGCGTGGAGCTCCCGATGGGCGCCGAAGCCGGAGAAGAACTCCCCCCAACTCGGGTGGTCCGTACCCAGCGTAAGGTGCTCACCGGCTCCGGCGTCCCAGAAGGCCTTCACGGTCCGGCGTTTCACATAGTAGATGCGTCGGAACTGCTCACTGGGCTCTCGGGGAAGATCGCCCTCGACGACCTCGCGGGCGTAGGGCGTCAGCAAGCCCATCTCGTCGAACCAGTAGTCGAAAACCACCGGCTCACGGTCGGCGAAGTACCCATAGGCGGTGAGCGTGGCGTCGAAGTACGCACCCTGACGCATGAAGAGCCGAGCTTGGTCGCGAACGTGCCGGGCCGTGGTCGGATCGTCGAGGTTCAGTGACTCGAGGCTGGCGTACGCCGACCGCTCCGCCGGCAGAGCGGCTCCCCCGAGGAAGTGTTCGACCCGATCGAGGCCCATGAGGATGGCGTCACGGGGATTCACGGAGTTCCGGTAGCCGGAGTCCAGGTGGCCGGTGACGGTGATCCCGTGTTCGTGGGCCACGTCGATGAGTGCGTCGAGCTGGTCTGGACGGATCCCCTTCGCCTTGAACCCCCTCACGCCCTGAAGAGCCCAGAACGTCGCCTCCGCCCGGATGGAATCGGGCGTCATGGCCTCGTGGCGCCAGCCGGGCCGAGCCGTCCCCCAGTAGGGCCCGGAGGCGTAGATCCGCGGGCCGGGTACCTCGCCCCTGGCGACACGTCGACGCCCCCGGGCGGCCTCGGCCGGATCCACTTCGCCCGCCGGGAAGGTCGAGGTCACGCCGTTGGCCAGGAAGATCACGGGATTGACGGTGTACTCATCCACGCGCCCCTGGCCGAACAGATCGACGGCGTAGTGGGCGTGGAGATCGAAAAGGCCGGGCATGATGAAGTGCTCGTCGTCCAGGAGGACCGCCCGGGCCCCGGTGCCCATGGGATCGACGGCACCGATATGCAGGATGGTGCCGTTGCGGACGAGGATCCCCGGATTGGCACGAGCGTCCTCGGCCACTCCGTCCCAGAGACGCCCTCCCAGGATGACCAGGTCGTCGGCCTGGAGGGCGGGCACCTCCTGACCCGCGACGGGCGCAACGAGACTCGACACGGCGACCCCGAAGAGCGATAACAGGAACGCCGTCACCCCCGTTCTTCCGATTCGATGCATCATCACCCTCTTGGTTGGTCCCGAACGTCCCTAACCATCCCGCCGCCCATCCCCCGCGGCAAGCGAACCCCATGAGTGACGACGCCCGATCCCTCGATGTGGTGGTGCTGGGCGCGGGCCCCGCAGGGTGTGCGGCGGCCATTCTCCTGGCGCGGAGGGCCCACCGGGTGGCTCTGGTCCGACCGACGACGCCCCCGGCAGCGGCGCTGGCCGAGTCGATCCCCCCGTCTGCCCGACGCGTCCTGGATGAGCTTGGAGCTCTGGCAGCCGTCGACGCCGCGGCCTTCCACCCCAATCGGGGGAATCTGGTGCACTGGGCGGGCAGCCCGCCCAGGCGTGAAGACTTCGCTTCGGAGGCAGAGGGCTTCCACGCCGACCGGATCTCACTCGAGCGCGTGCTGGTCTCCGTCGCCGAAGAGGCGGGCGTCATCGTCTTTCGCGACGCCGTGTGCCGATCCGGATCGCGCGAGGCGTCTACAGGCCAGGACACGAACCCCGACGCCGGGGCATGGGCACTCCACTGCGAGCACGACGGAGAGGCCATCGTCCTGAGGGCCCGATGGGTCGTCGACGCCACTGGCCGGAAGGGCGTCCTTGCCCGCCCCAATCGACTGCCCGACCGGAGCACGACGACCCTCGCCGTCGTCCGTCGCTGGCGCAGACCGGGAGGATGGAACGACGACGAGTCGCATCATACGGTCGTGGAGAGCTATGACGTCGGGTGGGCGTGGTCCGTGCCCCTCGGACCCGACATGCGATGCCTCACGACGATGATCGACCAACGCACCGCCGACCTGGAAGGCGCGTCGGTGGACGACATCCTCGACGCAGAGCTGGACAAGACGGATCGGATCGGGCCCCTTCGAGAGGGAGCCGAGCCCGTGGGGTCGGCGTGGGCGTGCCCGGCATCCTTGTATACGTCCGAACGGTTCGCCGAGCCCGGCCTCGTCCTCGCGGGGGATGCGGGTTCCTTCATCGATCCCCTGTCCTCGTTCGGCGTGAAGAAAGCCCTCTCGTCGGGCTGGCTCGCCGGCATCGTGGTCCACACCGCGCTGGTGGACCCCGGCATGGCCTCCACGGCCCTGGACTTCTTCCATCGCAGAGAAGCCACGGTCTACCAGCGGTATCGCGCCGTCTCGGCCGACTTTTTCGCCGCGGGGGCGGAGGTGTACGGGACACCCTACTGGACCGAACGCGCAGCCGCGGCACGGTTGGCCGCCGCCACACAGACCGACACCGGGGCGAAGCACCCCTCGTCGACCCCCTCTGCCCCCGTTGCCGACCCCGACCGCCTCGAGCCCGAAGTCCCCGAGTCCGACGTCCGAGCCGCCTTCGAATCCCTCAAGGCCCGCGACACCCTGGACGCCGTCACCGGCCCCACCGTCCGCGTCGTCGAGCGCCCCGCCATCGAAGGGCACAGGATCGTCCTCCAGGATCACGTGGCCAGCGACCTCGCACCAAGCGGGCTTCGTTTCGTGAGGGGCGTGGACCTGCGGGCCCTGTTGGACATCGCCCCCCGCCACGACGATGTCGCGGACGGCTGGGCCGCCTACAACGCCGTAGCGCCCCCCGTCACCCTCCCCGACTACCTCACGGCGCTCTCGACCGCTTTCGCCGCCGGCCTCCTGGGGTTCGCTGAGACCCGCGAAGGGAAGAAGGGGCGAGGATCCTAGCTCCCCGGCCTCACGGTGACGCCGTCCGGGAATCGATCCACGCCCCTGGCGAAGTCGCCGTCACCGACGCAGGATGTCTTCGCACGTTCACTCCAACACCCCGGGGTCGATGGCGTCTCCTGCACGCTTCCCGCTCGTCCTCGCCGGCACCGCCCTCGTCGGCGTTCTCCTGGCCTGGATCCCCCAACAATCGGCGGACCCGGCACCGTCGATGATCCCAGAAGGCTACGCCGTCCAGAACCAGACCGTCATCGACCGCTGTTCGCGGTGCCACACGGTGGACGACGAGGGGCGGATGTCGCGGATCTCGTACCTCCGCAAGACGCCGGAGGGATGGCAGACGTCCATCCGCCGTATGGTCGCCCTCCACGGCGCCCGCCTGAACCAGGATGACGCTCGCGAAATCGCCCGCTACCTGGCTGACGAGCAGGGGTTGGCTCCGGAGGAGCTGCGGCCAGGCCACTTCGAGGTGGAGGCCCGGAGCATCGGCTATCCGTACGACTACCCGGGCGATTCGGACGTGGAGTTCACGTGCATCCAGTGCCACTCCATGGGTCGGGTCATCACCCAGCGCCGAACGAGAGACGAGTGGGGCCTGCTCCTCGCAACGCACCGCGCTCTCTATCCCCTGGTGGACTTCCAGGCTTTCCGACGGGCTGGTCCACCACCGGAAGAAGGGGATCCCCGCCATCCCATGGATCGGGCCATCGATCACCTCTCCGAGGCCTTTCCCCTGGAGACGGCCGAATGGACCGCTTGGAAGACGACGAAGCGGTCACCTCGCCTCGCCGGCGAGTGGGCCCTGTCGGGGTATGAAGTCGGCAAGGGCCCCCTCTACGGGACGCTGACGATCTCCCCGGTGGCGAACGATCCCGACGCGTTCACCTCCACGGCGAGCTACGTGTACGCCGAGTCGGGCGAGCGGGTCGAGCGCTCGGGCCAGGCCATGGTCTACACCGGCTACCAGTGGCGTGGTCGCTCCAATCCGGGCTCCGACAGCGAGCTCCGCGAGGTCATGTTCGTCGAGCGGAACCAGCAGGAGATGTTCGGACGCTGGTTCAGGGGGGATTACGAGGAGATGGGCCCGGACGTGGAACTCCGCAGGGTGTCGGGTGCCCCGGTTCTGTCGGGCGTCCACCCCAAGGCGCTTCAGGTCGGTGAGACCACCTCCGTCACGCTCTATGGCGAGAATCTCCCCACGTCCGGGTCCGCCACGGATGAGCTGGACTTCGGAGCCGGCGTCGAGGTCGTATCGGTGGAGTCACGATCGGCCGACGCCTACCGCGTCCGCCTTGCCGTGGACGACGACGCACTCACGGGACACCGCGATCTCTTTGCGTTCGGCGTCGTCCGGCCCGAGCTGGTGGTGGTCCACGACGGCCTCGATCGCATCGCCGTCACGCCGGTGACGGGGATGGCCAGAGTGGGTGGAGCGGCCTTTCCAAAGGAGTACGAGATCTTCGACGCCGTCGGCTACGACAACGGCGCCGACGGCGAGCCCGACACCGAGGACGACCTCGAGCTCGGACGGGTCGACGTCTCGTGGCACGTCGAGGAATACGCGGCCGTGTTCGGCGACGATGACATCGAGTTCATCGGTACCATGCGTCAGGACGGCGTCTTCGTTCCGGCTCTGGACGGACCCAACCCCGACCGCTCGGGCCTCCGGAACAACATCGGAGACGTTTGGGTCGTGGCGACACACGCCCGCTCCGACGGCGAGCCCCTCACCGCCCGGGGTCACCTGGTGGTGACGGTGCCTCTCTACATCAAGTTCGACCCGTGGCGTCCCATCGACGACGGGCGGCGACCCGTGGGTGACGGCTCGACCGGACTGGGCTCGACGGGCGTGGACGCTCCTGGCTCCACACCCTCAGGTCCCACACACCCCGGCTCAACCTCCGAGGCACCTCGATGAACCCACCCGTTGCCACCGGAGCACCCGATACCACGGGGGCGAGTCCCCTTCTGGCTCTGAGGGAGTTTCACCCCTTCGAAGCCCACGGCGCCCGCTTCCTCTACATGGTCCCGTCCGCCGGCATCTTCAGGATGGACGAGGCCGCATGCGCCATCCTCGACCTCCTGGCAGAGGGTCCGGCGGAGCACGACGCGTTGGTCGACGACCTCGGTGATCGCTTCGGCGTGGACCGCATCCTGGGCACTTTGGCCGAACTCACCGAGATCCGGGCCATCGGCGACGTGGACGCACCCAAGCAACAGGTGGTCAACGACCTGCCGCCGGCGGACTTCCCGCTGAACACGATGGTCCTGAACGTCACCAACAAGTGCAACCTGGCCTGCACCTACTGCTACGAGTATGGCGAGGACAAGATCGTCGACACGAAGTTCGGCAAGCAGCCCAAGTTCATGAGCGACGAGACCGCCGAAGAGAGTGTGGACTTCCTCCTGGCTGAGAACAGGGACCAGCCCGTCGCCCACCTCACCTTCTTCGGTGGTGAGACCCTGTTGAACTTCCCGGTTCTGAAGAAGACGGTGGCGTACGGGCGGCGGCGCGCCGCCGAGGAGGGCAAGCGCATCGAGTTCAGCCTGACGACGAACGCGACGCTGCTGAAGCCCGAGATCATCGAGTGGCTGGCCGACAACCACATCGGTGTCACCATCTCCATCGACGGACCGAAGCCCGTGCAGGACGGCCTCCGGGTCTTCCACAACGGCAAAGGCACCTACGACGTGGTGCTTCCGAAGATCAAGGAGCTTCTGGGCCGGCATCGTTCGCGGCCCATCGGTGCACGGGTGACGCTGACCCAGAAGAACATGAACGTCCTGGAGATCTTCCGGCATCTCACCGAGGAGATCGGCTTCTGGGAGGTCGGGCTGGCCCCGGTCACTACACAGGACCACCGGGACTACGCCATCACCCCTGAGTCGAAGGACTCCATGCTCCGTCAGTTCGAGGAGTTGGCCGCCGAGTGGCTCGAGTGTGCTCTCCGGGACGAGCACCACGGCTTCTCCAACGTGAAAGACACCATCGAGGAGATCCACAAGGGTGTGAGCAAGGCCTACGGATGCGGCGCGGGCCTCGGCCTCATGGGCGTCGCCACCGACGGCGAGGTTGCGCTCTGTCACCGCTTCGCAGGCTCCGAAGAGCATACCATCGGCAACGTCGTCGACGGCGTGGACCGCGAGAAACAGGGCAAGTTCCTCGTCGACCACCACATCGCCTCGAAAACCGACTGCCACACCTGCTGGGCCCGACCCATCTGCTCCGGGGGCTGCTACCACGAAGCCCACGTCCAGTACGGCACCTCGTCCCACGCCAACCTGCACTACTGCACCTGGGTCCGTAGCTGGACCCACACCTGTCTCGAGATCTACGGCACCCTCGCTGAGAAGAACCCCGCCTTCCTGGAGCGATTCGACGCATGAAACACCTCAAGCCAATCAATCAGAAGGCGGCCCGCATCCAGGCGTGGGTCGAGCACGAAGGGGCACTGGACGCCAGGAAGGCCGGCGATACGGACGCTCATGACGACATGGATGTCGTGGGTCTCCGCACGCCCCCTCACGAGGAGAACGGGCCCCACTTCCCCCTGGGATGCTCTCTCGTCTTCGCACCCGGATGGGAAGTGGACAACCAGGGCGGGACCGCCGGCCTCTGCCAGCCCGTGGAGCGCGACATCTTCGACTGCCACCTCTCGTGCTTCTGGCCGGCCCACGTCCCCGACCAGCTCAACCACGCGCAGGACTGGACCGGCAAGTGCGCCTCGGCCCAGAAGGACTGGCGCAAGCTCGACCTCATCTTCCCCTAGATCGCTTCCCTCAGGATCGACCTCGCTCGGATCGACTCCGCCCTGGATCGACTACCCCCTGGAACGACGACGACGCTCAGCCCGATGAATCGCCTCCTCGCCGTAGCCGCGACCCTCACCGTCCTCGTCTCGGGGGTGGCTTTGTTGCCTGCCTCCGCCTCGGGTCAAACGGCCACCTGGTACATCGCCACGTACACCAACGACCTCCTGGTGTGGGACGAGGCGAGCGAAGAAGTGGTGGACCGGATCACCATGAACAACTTCATCCCCACCGGCGTCCAGGTGAGTGAAGATCGGTCCAGGCTCTACGTGAGCGAGGCCTCAGGGCAGCGCATGGAGATCGTCGATCTGGCTGCGGGCGAGCCCATCCAGGAGATCACCCTCTCGCAGGACAGCGTGACGGTCCGCATCAACGGCGTCGCACCCCACCCGTCCAATGAGCGCGTGCTCCTCACCGTGAAGCGCTACACGAAACACATCGATCGCTACAGCGTGGAAGGACCCTTCATCCTGGAGTACGACCTGACGACCGAGCAGGTCACCGACACCATCCCATGGCCCGACGACGAAGCCCGGGACCGAGGCGTGGGCATGCGTTACTCGCCCGACGGCGAGACCCTCTACTTCTTCGTCGAGGACATCATCGCCGTCGACGCGGACAGCTATGAGGAGATCGACCGTTGGGAGATCTCCCAACCCCTGGAGCCGGGCCTGGGCCGTTCCAGCTTCGGTGTGGTGCCGGGGACGTACGACGCCAACGGGGTCGCCACGGGCCTGTACCGCATGCGCGACCCCATCCAGAACCGATCGATGATGGGAATCGCCGAGGTGCGGCTGGCAGATCAGGAGGTGGAGTTCTACACCCTGGGGCCATCGGAGCCGGTCGGTTCATTCACCCTGTCGCCCGACCGGACCAAGGCGTACGCGCTGTACACCGAGATCGGCCGCTACGAGTTCTGGGAGTTCGACCTCGACGGCCGCCGCGTCGCGCGCAAGCAGCCCTTCGAGGGCCGTCCCCGCATGAGTCTGCATGTGAGTGCCGACGGCGAGCGGCTCTTCATCTTCCGGGCCGGCAACACCATCGACGTGTATGACGTCGACACCTTCGAGCTCATGCGGACGGTGACCTTCGACGAGGACATGTTGGGCGTCGCCATCGTGCCCGGGGACCGGTAGCCGCCGTCACGTACCGAACGTCGACGCGGTCGGCGAGTAGCAGTCGCTGACATGACACTACTCGATCCGCATTTTCGCCGTGCCCTGGGCTACGTCCGTCCGTACATCGGCGCCCTCGTCCCCGTCGTCGTCCTGTCCCTCCTGGGTACGGCTCTCGGGCTGGTCTTGCCGTATCTGTCGAAGCTCATCGTCGACGACGCCGTCCTCGGCGGAGATTTCCGACTCCTCCTGATCCTCGTCGCCGTCTTCGTCGGCCTAACGGTCATCGCCTTCGGGCTCAACGTCGTCAGCGGCATGCGGTACACCAAGGTCTCGGCGGACATCCTCTTCGACATGCGCCTGGAGCTGTACGGCCATCTCCAGCGACTCTCCCCCCGTTTCTACGCCCGCACCCCCCTTGGTGACATCGTCTCGCGCATCAACGGCGACATCAGCGAGATCCAGCGCGTCACGGCCGAGGCCGCCCTCTCGTGGTTCGGCCAGGTGGTGGCCGTCGTCGGCACCGTCGCCATGCTCGTGTACTTGGACTGGCGGCTCTTCATCGTGGGGCTCGCCACGCTGCCGCCTTCGCTGTGGGCCCTCATGCGCTATCGGCGTCAACTCGAGGATCGGGTACGCGTGCTCCGGGAGCGGAGCGCCGACATCGGCACCTTTCTCATCGAGAGCATCCAGGGGATGCGGACGGTGGTGGGCTCCAACGCCCAGGGGCGGGAGATCGAGAGGTTCCGGGGTCGCAACGACTCCTTCGTCGACGCCCTCCTCTCCATGAGGCTCTTCACGTACCTCGCGGGCGGGCTGCCCGGACTTCTCCTGTCCGCCGGGACGGGGGTCGTCTTCGTGTACGGAGGCTACCGCGTCATCAACGGCCTCATGACCTTCGGCACGCTGGTGGCGTTCATGGCCTACCAGAGTCGGCTCATGGGCCCCATCCAGGGCCTCATGGGGATCTACACGAACCTGGCCACGGCAAGAGCCTCGCTGGTCCGTGTCCAGACGTTACTGGATACGCCCCCGGAAGTCGTGGAGTCCCTCTCCCCCGTCAGGCTCTCCGAGTGTCGTGGACGAGTCGAGCTCGAAGGCGTCCATCTCGACTTCGGCAGGGGCAACGAAGGCCTCCAGGGCATCGATCTGACCATCGAGGCCGGTGAGACGGTAGCCATCGTGGGAGCGAGCGGGAGCGGCAAGTCCACCATCGCGGACCTTCTGGGGCGTCAGGTGGACCCCGACGAGGGTCGGGTCCTGCTGGACGGCAAAGACCTCAAGGGGCTGAGCTTGGACGACGTGCGACGCCACGTCACCGTCGTCGAGCAGGCCCCCTTCATCTTCCATACGTCCGTCGCGGAGAACGTGCGTTATGCCCGCCCCGAAGCCACGGACGCCGAAGTGGCCGAGGCACTCTCCGCTGCCGGCCTCGACGCCCTTGTCGCGTCCATGCCCGAAGGTGCGGATACCGTCGTGGGAGAACGTGGCCGACAGCTGTCCGCAGGGGAGCGTCAAAGACTGGCCATCGCCCGCGCGTTTCTCGCCGATCCGGCGGTACTGATCATGGACGAAGCCACCGGGGCTCTCGATCCGTCGTCGGAGGCGGGGGTCCTCCAGGGTTATGAGCGGCTGCAGCGGGGTCGGACCACCGTCCTCATCACTCACCGTCTGGATCTCGCCCGGCATGCGGAGCGGATCGTCGTCCTCGCGGGCGGACGCATCGAGGAGGATGGTACGCCCCGGGACCTCGAGGAGCGGAGTCGAGCGTTCCGCGACCTCTTCATCGATGTGATGAAGGGCTGATGGTCCCGGGAGAGGCGGCCGGAGTTTCCGGCCCGACCGACATCATCACCGTCGCCGTCGTCGACAGCGGCGTGAACGTCCCCCACCCCCATCTGCCGGGGATTGCCGGCGGCGTGAGCATCGATCTGGAGGGCGTGGAGTCCGACGACTACGTGGACCGCCTCGGCCACGGGACGGCTGCCGCGGCCGCCATCCACGAGAAGGCTCCTTCAGCCGAGTTGTGGGCGGTGAAGGTCTTCGACAAACGACTGGCAACCACCGTGGCCAACCTCGTCGCGGCCATTCGGTGGGCCGTCGACAGAAAGATGCGGCTGGTGAATCTGAGCCTGGGAACGCCCAACGACTTCCGGAAGATCGAACTGGCACCGGCCATCGAGGCGGCGGTGGAGGCGGGGACGATCATTGTCTCGGCCGCCGAGCACGACGGCCAACTCTGGTATCCGGGGTCCTTGCCCGGCGTGGTGGGCGTGGTGATGGATGCCGAGGCGGATCGTGACGGCGTCACGGTGGTCCATGGGGCCAGGGGACCCGTTCTACGGGCTTCACCCTACCCGCGCCCGATACCCGGCGTCCCGCCGGAGCGGAACTTCAACGGGATCAGCTTCGCCGTGGCCAACGCCACCGGCGTGGTGGCTCAGTTCCTCAGCGCTCGGCCCGACGTGAGGACGGCAAGCGACGTCATCGAGGCCCTCACGTAGACCTCGGTCAGCACCGAGGACTCCGCCGCAGGCTCGAACCGCAAGCCGAGAAGGATGAAGGTCGTCCAGGCCGCGAGCCCGGTCATGAGCCATACGGGGACCAACAGTATCATCGTCATCTACCAGCCTCCAACGTGCTTGCCGGGGATCGCGGCCCCGTACTCCGACTGTCGGTCCAATATTCAATAGCTTAAACTTTGCATATTGTGTGCCACACGGGGCACCTCGATATCTTCGGCACCGAAAGTGTCGCCTTGCCGACATGAATGAGCGCTGTGGCGGGGCCGGCGGTTGACGCCGGACGGTGGCCGGTCGCACCCTGCGGCTCCACCGACATCCATCACCCGGAGTCATCGATGCCGCTGCCCGAGATCCGCAGGGACGTTCGTCGCCGCGACTTCCTCCGCTGGCTGGCCGCCAGCCCTCTCCTGGCTTCGGCCGGTGGACTCGCGGGTCTCGAGCCCGTCATCGCCCAGGAGGCGCCACGGCGGACCTTCGACGATCTGGTGGACTCGGCATCGCAGGCGCTGGACATCTTCGACCTCCAGCGAGTCGCCGCTGAGAAGGTTCCCACTGCCCACTATGGCTACATCATGACGGGCGTGGACGGCGAGGAGACCTACGAGAACAATCGAGCGGCCCTCCAGCGGATGTACCTCCGCGCCCGCCGTCTGGTAGACGTTTCCGAGCTCGACACGGCGGTGAACCTGTTCGGCCGGGAGTGGCCCACCCCCCTCTTGGTGGCGCCGTGCGGGAGTCAGCGGGCGTTCCACGCGGATGGGGAGCTCGCCACGGCGAGGGCGGCCGCGGCTCGGAATCACCTCCAGACTCTCTCCACGGTGAGCTCCACGGCGGTGGAGGAGGTCAACGAGGCTCGGGGCGAGCCCGTCTGGTACCAGCTCTACGCCCGGTCGAACTGGGAGAGCAACGTCGCCCTGGTCCAGCGGACGGTCGACGCCGGGTGCCCGGTCCTCGTCCTCACCGTCGACCTCACAGGTGGCACCGGGAACCGACTGACGCTCGAGCGCTACCGCCGCGCCGACGACCGTGACTGTGCGAGCTGCCATCGAGCGGGCGGGCGAGCCGACCCCGTGAAGCCCATGCTCCGGGGCCTCCCTCGGGGAGCACCCGACGGGTCGGCGGGGTCGGCGATGACCTGGGACTACATCGGTCGGCTGCGGGACATCACCGACCAGAAGATCATCGTGAAGGGGCTGGTCACCGCCGAGGATGCCCACCTCGCCGTCCGTCACGGAATCGATGCGGTCTGGGTGTCCAACCACGGAGGGCGCGCCGAGGGCGACGGACGGGCCACCATCGACGCGCTCCCGGAGGTGGCGGAAGCGGTAGGGGGGCGAATGCCGGTCATCGTCGACAGCGGCTTCCGCCGTGGAACGGATCTCTTCAAGGGGATCGCCCGTGGCGCTACCGCGGTGGCGGTAGGACGCCCCTACCTCTGGGGTCTGGGTGCGTTCGGCCAGGAGGGTGTCGAAAGAGCGCTGCAGATCCTGACCCGGGAGTTGGAGATCGCCATGCGAGCCACGGGAACGCCCTCGTTGGCGGACATCGGGCCGCAGTCCGTGGGCGTGGATCGCTGACCGTGGGGCGCGCGTTCCGGGGAAGTCTCCTCTCTGCCACCCTCCTCGCTACCGCCATGGCCACCACACCGGTTGCCGCCGAGGCGCAGATGCCCACTCGCCTCCCTGCCGGGGTCGAGACCACGGCTAGCGCCGACCTTCTCCGGGCCATCGACCTGTACACTGGAGTCGCCGGTCGGGTGGACGACGACGAAGCACGGCGCCTCCTCGAAGGGGCGGCCGCGGACCGAGGCGCCGTCCTGGCCCGAATGTGGATCGCGCGAGTCCATTCCCGAGGCCGAATGACCTTCCCCCGTGACGAGGCCCGGGCCCGTGCCCTCGGCGCCGAACTGCTCCCGACCATTCGCGACCTCGCCGCGGCCGGCGACGTGGAAGCGGCGTTCCTCATGGGCACGGCATACGACGAGGGCCTGGGTGTGGCTGTCGACTACCTCGAGGCCATGCGGTGGTATCGACGCGCGGCACGTCGTGGCCACGTCCTGGCGGTCCACAACATCGGCAACATGTATCGGGACGGCCGGGGTGTTGACGAGAATCCGCCAGCAGCAATCCGGTGGTGGTCGCGGGCGGCGCGGGCAGGTGACGCCATCCCTGCCCTCCGCCTGGGAGAGGCATTCGAACGGGGATGGGGGGTCGATGCGAGCGCGGAGCAGGCCCGGTTCTGGTACGGCCAGGCCGCAGAGAGAGGAAACGAAGCGGCAGCCGAAGGGCTACGTCGTTTGCCGCGTTGAGCCTCCACCATCGGCGCGGTCTCCGTCGCCGGGCGCTTTAACGAATCCGGGGGGACCCACGTCTAGGCTTCGAACCGTTCGCCCCCGCTGCGTCTCATCTCTCGACTCCGGACCACCTGCCCTTGGAGCCGACCACCATTCGTCGCGTCCTCACTCGAGCACGCCTCGCCGCCGCCTGTCTCACGATCGTGTCGGCGGCTCTGACGCCGAGCCCGTCCTCGTCTCAACAGTCCGGCGGTCAGATTCGCGCCGACGGCCTGGCCGTGTTCCTCGACTGCCAGGCTCGAGACTGCGACTCGGACTACTTCCGCACGGAGATCGACTTCGTGAACTGGGTCCGCGACCGGACACTGGCGCAGATCCACCTCATCATCACCAGCAGCCAGACGGGCGGCGGTGGGCGGGTGTACTCATTGGACTTCGTCGGCCTCCGGGAGCTCGACGGCCAGGACGACGTCCTTCCCTACACCTCGGGGAGTACCGACACCGAGCAGGAGAACCTCCAGGGGCTCACCAACGTCATCGGTGCCGGGCTGGCACGATACTCGTCGCTCATCGGGCAACCCGTCGAATTCACGGTGGAGGGGGCTAGCGAGGAGGAAACCGGCTTGCTGGTGGGCCCCGGCCAGGTGGAGGACCCGTGGAATTTCTGGGTCTTCGAGGTCAGCGCCGACTTGGACTTCGAGGGTGAGGAGACGGAGAAGTCGCAGCGCCAGAGCGGATCATTCGAGGCCCGCCGGACCACCGACGCCTGGAAGATGGAGGTGGACGTCCGCGGGAACTTCAGCCGCGACGAGCGCGAGCTCGAGGACGGCGAGAGCATCACCGACGACCGGACCAACTGGAATGCCGGTCTCCTCATGGCGTACGCCGTAGCCGACCACTGGTCGCTGGGGGTCCTGGGCGGAGCGGGCGCTTCCACCCGCCGCAACCAGGAGTTCGGCGCCGACGGTGCCATCTCCCTCGAGTACAGCTTCTTCGAGTACGAGGAAGCCCCTCGACGCTCGCTGACAGCCCGCTACGACGTGGGCATGACCTACTTCGACTGGGAAGAGGAAACGATCTACTTCGAGACCGAGGAGCTGCGTCCCCAGCAGGCCATGCGCCTGGAGCTCTTTCAGCTCCAGCCGTGGGGAGAATCGCGGGTGTCCATCGACGGACGCCAGTTCCTCAACGACCTCTCCCAGTGGAGCGTTTCCCTCCGGGGCGACCTGGAGATCCGGCTCATCCGGGGACTCCAGCTCGAGATCGAGGGCGACCTGGAGCTCTTGGAAGACCAGATCTTCATCTCCCGAGAAGGGCTCACCGACGAGGAGATCCTCCTGGGTCGATTCGAGCGGCCAACGAGCTACAGCTACGAGTTTTCCGTCGGCCTTAGCTTCGAGTTCGGCTCCATATACAACAACGTCGTCAACAACCGCTTCGACCGGGGATTCGGGGGCGGCGGCTTCAACTAGCGGCCATTTACCGACCCGCGCCGTCCTCCTCGCTGATGGGGCCCACCCGGCACTGACCGTCAGGCTGTCGCAACGTCGGATACGTCACGCCGAGCTGCTCCAGGTACGAGCCGTAGCGATCGGAGTCGAAGTAGTACGGCCGCATCTCTTCACGGAAATCCTCCATGAGATCCGCATTCATTTCGATGGCAGGCTCGTCGGTGGGCCGAATGAAGGCCTCGTACTCCAGGTCCGCCGTCTGGACCTTTTCGAAGTACTCCCACGCCGCCTCCACCAGGTCCGGGCGGACCAGGAAGTCCAAGGCCGTCATGGCCTGAGCCTTTGCCCCTGCCGTGGCGCCTCGGTGGGCGATGGGTGTCGCCATGGCGATGGCGTTGGCCCAGTTGTGGCCGGGGAGGCCGGGGATGTTGGAGGGGAAGGACAGCACCGCCGTGGGCACGTTCCATGAGATGTCGCCGATATCGTCGGCGTAGCCCGCCGTTCTCTGTTCCTCGGTCAGTCCACCGCGAAGGGGAGCCAGCAGGGTTGGCAGACCCGTTTCCGGACCCGCTACCTCCCGCTGCACCGCACGGGCGAAGCGCTGGTCATCCGCCGTCCACTCGGGTAGTCCCACGGACTCGATGTTCTCGTACATCGTCTCGGCGATGACACGGTTGAAGTGGCCCGGCCACGCGGAGCCGATGATGCGGACCTCCTTCAGCGTCGTTCCCGTCATCATGGCCGCGCCGCGGGCCACCGAGTCGCCGATGGCGAAGAGATCACGGATCTGCGGGTAGTTCTTCTCCCGGAAGTAGAACCAGACGGACGCTTCGGAGGGGACGACATTGGGCTGATCGCCTCCGTCGTAGATCACCGAATGGGACCGATGCTGGGTGCGAAGATGCTCCCGCCGGAAGTTCCACCCCACCTCCATGAGGTTGGCGGCGTCGGCCGCGCTCCGCCCCCGCCACGGCGCGCCCCCTGCGTGGGCAGCCGAGCCCTCGAAGGTGAACATGGCCGACACCAGCCCGGTACCCGGCGTGATGCCCCAGCCCGTCGAGAGGTTGGAGCCCACATGGGCGTACAGAACGATGTCGACGTCGTCGAAAACACCCTCCCGCACGTAGTAGGCCTTGGTGGCGACCAGCTCTTCTGCCACGCCCGGCCAGATCTGGATCGTGCCCGGCAGGTCTTCCCGCTCCATGAGGTCCTTCAACGCCAAGGCGGCCGTGATCTGCACGGCCATCCCCGCGTTGTGGCCCTCACCATGGCCCGGTGCGCCCTCGACCATGGGAAGGCGGCAGGCGACGCCCGGCATCTGCGATGCCTTGGGGATGTTGTCGATGTCCGTCCCCAGCGAGACTTTGGGCTCCCCATCGCCCCACGTGGCCACCCACGCCGTGGGGATTCCCGCCACGCCCTCTTCCACCTGGAAGCCGTTGGCCCGAAGCATGTCGACCAGGTAGCGGGATGTCTCGAACTCCTGGAAGCCGAGTTCCGCGTAGCTGAAGATCTGATCCACCATGTCGGCGGTGAGCTCCCGGCGGGCGTCGATGGACTCGACGAGTTGGCGCTTCCACTCGTCGAGCTCGGGCGGTGCCTGGGCCTCCGTCGGCGGCGCGAGCGTCAGGACCGCGGCGAAGACGAGCCCAACGACGGGCCACCGTGCGGCCAGGGCATGGAGGGCAGGCTGGGTCGGGGAAGTGGCGAAGGGGTGCCTCGAGGTCATCGGCGGTGTGCTCCGGCTGGGTCGATTCCGACGGACAACATGGGACGCCATCCCCTACCCCGACATGCCCTCCCGAACCACAGAGCACGTCTACGTCATGCTGCCGCACCGATACGTATAGGGGCGTATTCGACCGCCTGGGTGCCCTCGGTAGCGTCGGGTACATCCCGACTCCACACGAGGTGCACCATGTTCTCTTCGCGAATCGCCTGCCAGACGCTGCGCACCTTCCTGGCGGCCGTCGTCTTCGCCTCCGTGCCGACGATCTCGCCAGGCGAGGTCCGGGCTCAGGCCCTGCCTATAGAACCCGGAGACGAAGTACGGATCCGCTGGAGCTACGACGGCTCCTCGTCGTTCGCCCACACGGTGACCCAGGTGGCCATCGCCGAAGTAGTGGACGTCTCTCCCAGCCACGTCATGCTCAGGCGAGGTGGTCGCAACTTCACGGTGCCCATGGGGACCGTCCAATCGCTGGAGCGTCGCATCGGAACGAAGCCGGCTTCGGCCCCGAGGATGGTCATCGGCTCCGGACTGGGATTCCTCGGTGGGGTCGCCTTCGGCATCATCTCGGCCCAGGCCGACCCGACCATCGAGAACGCCAGCGACTACGGGCTGAGCATGGGCGTACTCCTGGGGGCGCCGGTCGGCGCTCTCGTCGCCTGGGCCACGTCCCGGGAGCGCGGCATCTACGAGCGTGTAGGTGTCCGGCAACTCGTCTCCGGATGGACCGTCGACCCGACGGGTCGCGTGGGCCTGACGGTGCGCCTGCCCGGCGGATAAGGCAGGGCAGGTGCAGGGCAGCCCGCGGCTGGCAGGCGCTGGGGAGCCCGCGGCTCCGGCGCCAGGGTTGGTCAGCCCCCCCGGCGGATGCTGTCCAGCATGGAGAGAGCGTTGGAGCGCCACCCGTCTTCCACGCCATAGTGATCGAGGAAACGGGTGAGATATCCGAACGCCCGTTCGGAGTCGCCCCTCTCGTAGGCAGCTGAACCGGCGTGGTAGAGGGCCATGTAGTGGTTCGGCCAGAACTCGACGACCAGTTCCATCAGAGGTCCGGCAGCCAGTTCGTCGCCGGCATCCGCGGCAGGGTGTCCTGCGTTGAATACCACGCCAGCGGCGCTGTACTGACGGGCCGGAGGGAGGGCCTCGATGGACGCCCGGGCGAGGTCGATCTTGCCGGCCAGTGCGTAGCAGGCCGCTTCGTACATCAGCCCTTCGTCCGTGCTCGGGGCCGGCTGCCAGCGCATGCGCGTCTCGACGTCCACGGGGTTGCAGAATCCCCTGACCTGCTGAAACCACGCGGCAGCGCCTTGCGGCGCGGGGCCCACGTCGATGGGATTGTCCGGCGGGACAGGATCGCCCTTCCGTGGACCGACGGTGACGGAGTCGGGTCCGGCGTTCTCGATGAAGTGCACCGCCAGCCAACCGGTCATGGCGAAGATCGCCATCACGGCGATGAGTAGGGTTTCGGCCCGGACACGCATTTTCTACCTCCCGTCGGTAATCCTGTCGCGGTTCGTCACCCCCGTTTGACGACGCTGGACATGTTCGCTGCACACGTAGCTGGATAAAGGGCAAGCAACGTGCCAGCTTCGCTTTCCTCTCACACCCGACGAATCCACCGTCGGCAGGACACCCTGAAGACCATGTCGCTGACTTCGAAGCAACGCGCCCATCTACGCAAGCTGGCCCACCACCTCAAACCCGTGGTCCTGGTGGGCAACGACGGCGTCACCGAGGCGGTCCTCGACTCCCTCCGCGACGCCTTCAACACGAGAGAGCTCCTCAAGCTGAAGCTCCTGGAGTCGGCGCCCCTCGACGTCCGGGAGGCGGCCGACGCCATCTCCAACGGCCTCGAGGACGTCCATCCCGTCCAGACCATCGGCCGGACCGTGGTCCTCTACCGTCCGGACCCCGACGATCCGGCGATCGAGCTACCCCGCTCCCGAGGCTGAAATGTCACGAGCCTTCGTAAAAGAAGACGACCACGAGCGAGAGCCCGAGTTCCGGCTCCCCGACCCCGACTCGCCCTACTACGAGGAAGCCGCCGCCTGGGCCCTCATTCAGGGCGCCGACGAAGGGAACTCCAGGAGCGCGGAGCTGGCCACAGGCTACCGGTGGGGCGACCCGGCGCTGAAGGACCACGTCCAAGCCATCCTCGAACGTGCCCTAGACGAAGGCGAAGACCGCGTAGCCCAACTGGCTCGCCGCTTTCTGCGGGCAGGCGGCTGACGGAGCGCAGGTACAGGAGAGACCCGGCCGTGGCGACTCCCGCCGGTTCCTCTACCCGTCGACGACGGCTTCGGCCTCCATCTCCACGAGGTAGCCGTCACCGATGAGGCCTGCCTGCACCAGGGTGTTGGCCGGCTGGAGGTGCCCGAGCCTGGCGCCGTGGACGCGGGACACGGCCTCGGCGATACCCGGATGCGCGACGTAGATGCGCGTCCGAACGATATCGTCCAGCGAGCCCCCGAGGGACTGGATGGCGCCCTCGATCTTGTCGAGGCAGAAGTGCGCCTGTGAGGCAGCGTCCCCGCCCCCGATGAGCCGGTCGCGGTGCGTCGCCGTCGTCCCCGACACGAAGATCCGCTTCCCCTTCCGGATGGCCCGGGAGAAGCCCGCCAGATCTTCCCAGACGGTGCCACTCAACGCACGGGAGCGGCCCGGTCCCGGGCCCTCCTCCACAGGATACGGAGGAGGCATCGCCTCGAAGTGGTCGCTGAGGTCGCCGGCGGCTGTGAGGAAGGGCGGTCGACGGTACTCGTCACCGCAGTCACCGGGGATAGGGTCGAGGCCGGCCACCGCGTCCTCGATCTCGACACGACTGCGATCGTCGAGCTCGAAGTCGAAGAGCCCCACGGTGTCCCCGATGTGGGCGCTCCGACCCAGACGGGCTCCCACGATGACCCCTCCCACGGCCGGAGCCTCGAGCATGTAGCGGACGGCCACATTGGCCATCGACACTTCGAGGCGCCCCGCCGCCGCCGACACCGCCTGGAGCACACCCTGGAAAGGCGCCCAACCCCCGGCGGCGTCGATGAAGCGCTTGTACTTCATCTGCGACCAGGTGCCCAGGTCGTCCATGGACGGCTCCTGGGCTCCCAGCCACCGCTCGGTGAGGAATCCACCCGCGAGGGCACCGAAAGCCAGGATCTTCACGCCCCGCTCCAGACAGAGCTCCGTCATGGCGCCTGCAGCCCGCCGATCCAGTAGCGAGTAGCACACCTGGTTCGATACGATGGGCACATCGCTGTCGAGAAGCATGCGAAGGTGCGCTGTGTCGGTGTTGGTGAGGCCCAACGCCTGGATGGCGCCTTCGGCCCGCAGGTCGTCGAGATGGAAGATGCAGTCGAGCCAGGCCGGGTCGGTGTACGACCAGGCGTGGAACTGGAGGAGATCGATGGTCTCCTGTCCCATGCGATTCCGCGCCCTATCCACGGCGGCGCGGACGTCGGCGGCGCTTCGCGGACCCGGCTCGGGAACCCACTTCGTGAGGAGCTCGGCACCGTCCGGGTGCCGGGTGGTGTACCGTCCGGCGATGAGCTCGGACGACCCGTAGTGGTCGGCCATGTCGAAGGTGGTGAGCCCCGCCTCGACGTAACGGCTCATCTCGTCGGCACCCTCGTCGAGATCGACGGTCTGGCCATCTCGCTCCATGTCGGCGATCTGCCACAGCCCGGTTAGGACCCGCGAGATCTCGAGGCCCGGCGCCAGCTCGATCCGCTCGACGCCGCTCACTGAAACCCGCGCATCACGCGCCCTCGCTCACGCTGCCCGCCTCATTCGGGCGGGAGCTGGCCGAAGAGGGCGTCGGTGTCCACGCCGGCTCGCTTCAACTGACCGACCTCGCGGAGGTAGATGGCCGTGGCCAGGGTCATGACTCCGATCCAGAGCGGCGTCGAATGGAAGTACCACGCGCCCACGTCGGCGGTGAGATCCTTCCAGACATGAATGCCCAGGAACAAACCGAGAAGCAGAACACCCGCTGCCGCCAGGGGGACCTGTACGGCCCGGTTCGACAGGACCTTCATGTCCTTCGCGATCGCGGGATTGCGACCTGGCAGCGTGATGACCGTCAGGCACATGAGCCCGAAGTTGACCAGCATCGACGTGACGAGGATATCCACGCCGAGGAAGAAGTCGCCTGCGAAGTGGCTGCCGAGGATCGAGGCCGTCGCCATGAGCCCGCTGAGGACCAGGGCGACATGGGGCGTGTGCCACCGGGCATGGACCTTCGACACGCCCTTGGGAAAGACCCCGTCCTCGGCCCAGGCGAACATGAGACGGGACACCGCCAGGAGCATGGCAGGCAGGTCGTTGATGAGGGCGATGGCGGCCCCAGCCACGATGAGCACTGTCCACTGGGGCTCGAGGACGTAACCGAGGAGCCCGGGCGCCGTGAGGTCCTGCGTCTGAGCACGCTCGGCCACGAAGCTCCAGGGCACCGTGTTGTAGACGGCCGCAGTGAAGAGCATGTAGAACGTGCCCACCGTGAGGACGGCAATGCCGATGGCCAGAGGCAGCGTCCGCCCGGGATCCTTCGCCTCGCCACCGGCCTGGGCGATGGAGTCGAAGCCGATGAAGCTCGAGAACAGGATGGCGGACGCGGCCAGGAAGCCTCCCCAACTGAATTCGGCCTCCACCACCGGGACCGTCGCCCCTTCCCTCAGGGCCAGACCGGCGGCGAAGTCGGCCTGATCGAAGAGGAAACCGGTGACGATGACGACGCCGCCGAGGATGAACATCAGGAACATGAGGGGCACGAGGACGCGCTCCACGCCCTTCACCCCTCGCATGTTCAGGAACACCGACCCCCAGAGGAAGGCCAGCGCCAAGCCGACACGGATGGGCCCCGTATCGAGGGCCGCCGCCATCCCGTCCCACCCCACCGCCGCCACGACGTCCCGGATGAAGGGAATCATCACGTACGACACGACGCCGATGGCCACCGAGAGGCCGAACCACTGTGAGAAGCTGGCGACGAAGCCGAGGTACGGATTGAGGCCGCGGCTGGCGAAGACGTAGCTCCCCCCTGCCCTGGGCATGGCCGACGCCAAGGAAGCATACGCCAGGGCCGCCAGGAGAGCCGGGACTGCGGCGAAGACGTAAGCCGGCAGGACGTAGGGCCCGATGCCCGGTACGTTCCGCTGGATCATGAACGGGATGATGTTGATCGCCGCTCCCAGCATAGAGCAGATGCCCGTCGCCGCGAGGCCCATGAGCCCGAGCCTGCGCTCGAGTCCGGTCCCTCCTTCCTTCATGTCACGCCTCCGATGCCTCGGTGAGCAGGGCCAAGCGGGGTAGGATCGCCAGAGCCATCACGGCGGCCGTGAGCGTCCCGACGATGACCGCCATGCCGAATCGTTGAGTGGGTGGGAACGACGAAAGGGCGAAGATACCGAATCCAGCGCAAACGATGGTGGTGGCGCCCAGTACCGGAGGCCCGATCTGGGCCACTGCGCCGGCCCAGGGCGTATCGTCACCTCCAGCCCTGAGTCTCCGTTGCCGCACGACGAGATGGATCATCGCGTCGGCGCCGATGGCCAGTGCGATGTTCGCCGACGGAGAAGTGATGAGGTCGAGGGCCACGCCGACGTGGCCGAAGAGACCGAGGGTCACCGCCGGGATCGCACCCAGGCACAGCCACATCACCAGCGTCGTGCGGAGGGACCGCGACACGATCCAGGCAATGGCGAGGAAGAGCAGGAGAAGTCCTCCGATCCCCACCTGGAGGCTCGACGCGATGAGGCGCCCCAACTGGGCCTGGAGGTCGTAAAGGCCGGCCACCACCCTCGCCTCGAGACCGGCGTCGGCGACGTGGCCCCGGAGCCGATCCATGACGAGGTGGCGGGGCTCTTCGTTGCGCTCCCGCATGCGCAGGGAGAAGCGAGCCACACTCCGGTCCAGAGGGGCATACCCGAGAGCGACACCGCCCATCGACTCGCCCGACGCCAGGTCGAGGAGCGTCGGCACCGGGAGAAAGCCGGCGAGGGGGATGGTGCGGGCGTGCTCGATGAGCACCGCCGGCGACAGGACGACACCAACCGCCGGATCCACTTCCAGCGCAGCCTGGAGATCGTCGAGGCGGGGGAAGACCTCACGGTCGTCGATCCGGGCACCCTCGGGATCGGCGACGACGAGATCCAGCGTACTACTCCCTCCGTCGGCGTCGATGAGGGACAGACCTTCCCGCAGTTCGGATCCTTCCTGGAAGTAGGTGAGGAGACCCGGGTCGGTGTCGATGCGCAGGACACCCACGCCGGCAGCCAGGACGGCAACGGCCGCCGAAGGGAGAATCCAGCGATGGGGCCGGGCGCTGCTGTCGATCGGTGCACTGCCTGCGCCCTCCGCATCCCCATCGCCCCCCGCAGCGCCGGCGCCACCCTGCACAACCGAGCCGCCCGGTCGCGCCCAACCCGCCAGAAACGCCGGGTATACCACGTACGCCACCACCAGCGCCGTGCTCGCTCCCACCACGCCGGCGATGCCCAGCTCCCGCAAAGGTCGGGCTGAGGCGACGAGGAGGCTAGCGAAGCCGAGGAAAGTGGTCGCCATGCTCCAGAACGAGCCCTCGAGGGTCGCCTTCACGGTCGCGACCACGTCCGCCATGCCCCCATCCCCGGCGGCCGACAGCGTGTCCACCTGTCGCCAGTTCCCGGTGAGGAAGACGACATGCGACAGCGTCAGGACGAAGACGATGGTCACGAGGTTCGCTGTCAACAGCCCGATGCCGATCTCCAGCGCCTGGACCAGGAGGAGCGTGAGCCCCACCGCGATGAAGCAGGTGGCCAGAGTGCCGACCACCACTGCGGCATCCCGGTAGATGGCCGTCATGAGGAGCGCGAAGACCGCCGCCGCCGCCCCGCTGAAGACCACCAGGTCGCGAAAGAGGCTCCGGCGGATGAGTTCCACGATGACGGGGACGCCGGAGATGACGATGTCCAGCTCCGGGGCATCATCGGCGGGTCCCTCGAAGTCGGCCACCACCGCCTCGAGCCTCGGCAGGAGGATCTCCGGCGGCGACTCGTCGACCTGGAGAATGACGTTCGTGGCCGCCGGGTCTGGATTGACGAGGATCCGCCGAAAGAGGGGCGTCGTGGGATCATCGGTGGCGACGCTGAAGGCGCTTTCCACCCCCGGGACCGTCAGGAGGGCGTCAGCGAGTTCCGAGACCCGGCGCACATTGGCGGTGTCGGCGAGGGCCGCTCCGGTATCGGCCCCGCTGAAGGCGACCCGCAGGATGACCTGGTCCGACGAAGGAAACAGTCGCGCGACCTCCCGCGACGCCTGCATCTGCGGGTCGTCCTCGGCGAAGAAGAAGTCGCTTTCCACGCGGGGAGTCAGGTCGACGGCGAGAACGACGCCGACCACCACGACGAAGGCGAGGGCGACGCCCAAGAATGGCGCCGCCCTCGCTGTCCATACCTTCACCACGGGCGACTCCGTCCGGCGCCTCGTCGATCCTCCGCGGCGGACGCCGGCTCCTCGATCAGCGTATTCCTGCCAGCACCTGGTCGTAGGTGCCCGCGGCGATGGCGACCGCGAGCTCCTCCATCAGCGCGCCCTCGATGTTGGCCATCTGATTGGCGATGACCGCAGGGTCGAAGAAGGGCTCGTGGCCCCGGGGCAGATCAAGAGCCGAAGGATCACCGTCGAACTCGCTCCGCTGGAACGGTCCACTCTGTCGAGCTGAAGCCGTGAAGCGATCGACCTCACGCCCGGCGGGATCGACGAGGGTGACATCGGCCTCCAAGTAGTAGCTCAGCTCCCCCTGGAGAGTGGTGTAGATCACGGTGTCGGCCACCGCACGTCGGGCGACTCCTTCGCGGACGGTCCGCGTCACCACCGCCTGGTGGTCGTCCTGGTCGACATCCTCTTCTACGACCTCGATACCGGTCAGCCGGATGATCACTCCGAGGTCGGCGCCGACCAGATCCAGCGCGCGACCGACCAGGAGCGGCGACTGGGTGGCCTGACCTCGCAGCAGTCCCCGGAGCTCGCGCCGAAGGATGAGGGGGTCGGCGATATCCACGAAGAGAGGCGGCCGGGTCCAATGGTCGACGGAGAGGTCCTCGTCCAGCGCTACCTCGAACTCGCCCCCGAGCCACTCCCGGACGCCGGGGTCGGCCGTGACGGGAACCACCGCCAGTACGATGGTGCCGCGTTCCAGGGCCTCCTCCTGGACTTCCCGGACGGCCAGGACGGTTCCGCGGGCCGGCGACGAGCGAACCTGCTCGGCCTCCGAAGCCAGTTCGAAGGCCAGTCGGGGATGTCCATCGTCCAGCTCCACCCGGGCCCAGTCGAGGAGAAGTCGGGTCTCCGCCTCGACGGACTCTTCGACCTGGTCCCGTGACGGGAGGTAGTCACCCCGAGCGCCCCGGTAAAAGGCGCGGGCCTCCTCCCAGCGTCCCTCTTCGGTCGCCTCGTCGCCCTGGACCATCTGCCAGTTGATGGCCGTGTCGAAGATCGCTCTCCGGATGGCAGAGTAGTCGGCGGGGACGTCGATGCGGAGCCCCACCTGACGAACGCGCTGGAGCATGGCGTCGAGGCGGCTGTACTCGGCTGCGGCGGCAACCGGGTCGCCACGCCGCTCCAGACGGTCGGCCTCGTCCATGCCGATGGCTACGGCCGAGTCACCCGCGGCCATGAGTCGATCGCGGGCCTCGAGCAGCTCACGATCGCGGTCGTAGGCGTCGGCATACGAGTAGACGGCCTGGATGTACCGGCCCTGGGACTGCAGGGCGATCCCGTCGTTGAGACGGTCGGTGGCGGAGGTGCACGCCGACGCGGCCAGGAGTGCCAGAAGAAGCGTCACGGATGAGCGAACGGAGGCCATCGAGGGGTCCCTCGTCTTGGATCTGTTTGACGCTCAGCAAGATAGTCCTGTCCGGTGGCAGAGTCAGGACTTTTTTCGGGCTCTTGTTCCCGGTCCTCCCTCCCCTCAGCTTGCCCAGCCCTCGAAGTCCGCGGTGCGGCGGACGACGGATACGACGATTTCGGAGGACGAAGTGACCTACGGTCGACGGACACCCCCCTCTACACGCGCGCCCTCCAGACCCTCGGGGCCGACGCGCGTCTCCGCGACATGGGGGGTCTTCCTGTTGGCCACGATGCTACCCGCTCCGACGGTGATCGACGCCCAGCAGCGCTTCGCGTCATACCCGGCCACACGGATGGGCGGCACCTATATGCACAACTTCTATCTGCCACCCGCGGTCAACTCCACGCCCTGGTATCCCACCTGGTCACCGGACGGGGAGAGTGTCGTCGTCTCCATGCACGGCTCGATCTGGAGCGTCGCCGTCGAAAGCGGCCGAGCCATCGAGCTCGTCTCCGGCCCAAAGTACTACTCCTCACCCGACTATTCGCCGGACGGGCGGTGGATGGTCTACACCGCCGACGACCACGGCCGCTCCATCCAGCTCGAAGTCCTCGACCTGGAAAACGGCGAAACCTCGCCCCTTACCGACGACCAGGAGGTCTACGCCGAGCCGTCGTTCAGCCCCGACGGAAGCCGCATCGTATACGTGTCCACCGAGCCGTCAGGCTACTTCAACGTCTACATCCGGGCCTTCGCCGACGGGGCGTGGGCGGGCGACCCCATCCCGGTGACGTACGACAACAGCTACGGCAAGGACCGGCTCTACTTCGGCTCCGAAGACATCCACATCAATCCGGCGTGGTTCCCTGACGGCGAGGAGTTGCTCCTGGTCTCCAATCGAGACGTAGCCCTGGGCAGCGGCAACGTCTTCCGGGTCCCCGCCGTGGCGCACGGATTCGATGATCGGGTCGCGGTGCTCGGAGAGCAGACGCTGTACCGCACGCGCCCCGACGTCTCCATCGATGGCCAACGCTTCATCTTCTCCTCCACCCGGGGGACGGCCGACCAGTACAACAACCTGTACGTGCAGCCCACCGTCGGCGGCGAGCCGTACAAGATGACCTTCTTCGAGCACGACGCCTTCCACCCCCGCTGGTCGCCGGACGGTGAGTGGATCGCTTACATCGACAACCGTGACGGCGTGCCCGCTCTCAAGCTCCTGGAGACATACGGCGGCAAGATCGTCGACGTGGAGATCAGCCACCGTCGCTGGCTCGAGCCCATGGGCACGCTGCGCGTCACCACCGTCGGCACCGACGGCCAGCCAACCGCTAGCCGCATCCACCTCACCGGGTCCGACGGCAAGGCGTGGACGCCGCCCATCGAGTACGCTCGGCTTCCCCAGCGGGCCCGGATCGGCGCCTTCCACACTGAGGGGAGCTTCGAACTCCAGGTCCCTGCCGGCCGAACGCATATGCTCGCCGTGAAGGGCTTCGAGCATACACCTGCGGAGCGAACCGTCGACGTGGTGGCGAACACCGTCACCAACCTCACCCTTCGCGTCGAGCCCATGATCGATATGGAGGAGCGGGGGTGGTACAACGGCTCGACCCACGTCCACGCCAACTACGGGGGCAACCTTCACAATACCCTCGAGAACCTCATGATGATGTCCGCCGCCGAGGACCAGGACATCGTCCTCGAGCAGATCGCCAACAAGGACAACCGGATCCTCGACTACCAGTACTTCGTGCCGGGAGGCGAGGCCCACCCGCTCTCCACCGACGACCTGGTGCTGGTGGTGGGCCAGGAGTACCGCCCCCCCTTCTACGGACACGTCTTCATGTTCGGCATGGAGGAGCACCTCATCTCGCCCTTCGCCACGGGCTATGAGGGGACGGGCATCGAGAGCCTCTATCCGTCCAACACCGACATGTTCAGGAAGGCCAAGCGCCAGGGCGCCTACACCGGCTACGTCCACTCCTTCTTCAACGGCGATCCCCTGGAGGGCAGCCTCGGTGGCGCCAAGGGCTTCATCGTCGACGCCGCGCTCGCCACCACGGACGCGGTGGAGTGGTCCACGTCACAGAACGGATGGCCGCCTCTCTACGCTGTGTGGAACAACGGCCTGAGGCCCGCCCTGGTCGGTGGCGAGGATTCCATCAGCAACCTCCACACCACGCCGCTCGTGGGCTCGGTGCGGACATACGTGAAGATCCCCGACGGCGACTTCACCATGCACAGCTGGCTCGAAGGAATGAAGAACCAGCACGCTTTCTTCACCAACGGTCCCCTCGTCGAGTTCGAAGTCGACGGCAAGATTCCGGGCGAGGAGATCCGGGTTTCAGCGGGAGACGACCTGGTGGCCTCGCTGGAAGTGACCTCCATCACCCCTCTCGAGCGGGCGGAGATCGTCTTCAACGGCGAGGTCATCGCCTCCATCCCCTTCACCGGCGACCGCACGACGCTCTCCTTCGAGCGGTCGTTCCGGCCGTCGGAGTCGGGGTGGTACCACGTAAGGGTCAACGGCGCCGAAGGCGAGAGCTTCCCCATGGACATCGCCTGGGTCCAAGCGGCGACGAATCCCGTGTGGGTCATCGTCGACGGCGCGCCTGTCCGCTCGGTAGAATCAGCGGACTACGCCATCGCCTGGATCGACAAATTGGAGGCCATGGCCGAGGAGTGGTCCTATTGGCGCTCCCAGACCGAGAAAGACCACGTCTACGCCCAGTTCGAGGAGGCCAGGGAGATCTATCGCGGCTTCAGGGAGGAAGCGGCGGGCAACCAGCCCTAGAAGAGCATCCGCCCCACCAGGAAGTTCATCACCGAGAGCACGACGCTGCCCATGATGGCCGAGCCGAAGTCCTCCACCTCGAAGCCATCGACCACGGCAGCCGCCAGCATCAGCATCAGCGCGTTGATGACCAGGAGGAAGAGCCCCAGGGTGATGAGCGTCACGGGCAGGGTCAGGAAGACGAGGATGGGCCGGACGAGCCAGTTCGCAACGCCCAAGGCCATCGCCCCGAAAATGGCGGCCTTCCCGTCGTTCACCTCGATCCCTGAAACGAGCTTCCCTACCAGGAAGAGGAGGACTGAGTTGACCAGAAGGTGGATGGCGAAGTTGAACACCGGCTTGTCCTCCGTCTCGTGACTGACTCGGAGCGGCCTCCGGGGTCGCTGCCTCACAACATCTGACGGGATTCAGGCCGAAAACGTTTCTTCGTGGGTGGGCGGGGTGCCGGAAATCAGCCCCGGCGACGCCCCCGGCCCTTCTTCTTCTTGCGCTTGTTCCGGCTCTTCTTGGGGCCCGACGAGGCAGAACCCGGCCCCCCGGCGCCCCCATCGGCGTCGGCGCCGTCATCGCTCTCCTCGTCGGAGGCGGCTGGCGACTCCACCTCGTCGTCGGAAGCACCGTCATCCGCTGATTCCGCGCCATCGTGCGACGTGTCGGCGTGGACCGGATCGTCCTCCTGTGTCTCCCCGTCGTCGGTTGCCTGATCGGCATCCGCAGCTTCAGCGCCCTCGGGCTCGGTCTCGTCACCCGTGCCCTGGTCCTCCCCGTCCATGGCGTCGTCGAGAAGGTCCTCGGTCCGTTCGTTGGATTGGATGGCCGCCTGCAAACAGGCATCGGCGAGATCGTCGGAGTCGGCGATGATGTTGGGAGGCCCCCCGGTGACCCAGCTCCGGACCTCTCCGGCCCGGTTCGGATAATTGAGACCGTCGAGGGAGTCGGCGACGGCACCCACGAACTCCTCGAGGGGGCAGATGCGCGCCATCTGGTAGATCTGCGTCGCGGCCCGAGCCCGCTCATCCCGCTCTGCAGCCTTCTCGACATAGTCGCGAAGGTGGAGCAGTGCCGTCGCCTCGTGCTTTGCCGCCAGATCCAACCACGTCAGGGTGCACAGCGTCCTGAGCGTGTCGGGACGGACGCGGAGAATCTTGTTGGCCACACCTCGCGCCGCTTCACGCTGGGCGTCCTCGAGAAAAGCGTCGATGGCGCGACCGTAGTATGCGACCGCACTGTCGGAACGACCTTCTCTGAGCGCGATGTCCCCCGCCCTGTTGTAGGCACTCCCGACGTAACCCGGCGCAGCCTCTTCGGCCTCCTTCTCCAACCGCTTGAGCTGCGCGTCTACGTCCTTGGAAGACCGGCCCGTCGAGCTCGAACCGAACAAGCGCGAGAGAATCGACATTGCGTTGGGCCTCTTCCTACTCGACGACCTCGAAGAGCTCGATCTCGAAGATGAGCGTCGCGTTCGGGCCGATAGCCGGGCCGGAGCCCGACGGTCCGTATGCGAGGTCCGACGGGATGTAGATCCGCCAGTGCGCGCCCTCTTGCATCATGAGAAGGGCCTCGGTGAATCCGGTGATGAGATTGCCGGCGCTGAACGTCACCGGGTCACCCTCGTACGACGAGTCGAACTCCGTTCCGTCGATGAGCGTCCCGCGATAGTGCAGACGCACGCGGTCCTCCGCCGTCGGCGTGGCACCGTCGCCCGCGCGCAGAACCTCGTACTGCAGTCCACTGTCGGTGACGGTGACCCCTTCTCGCGAGGCGTTCTCGGCGAGGAACTCCTCACCCTCGGCGATGTTCGCCTGAGCGGCGGCAGCGCGGGCCTCGGCGGCCTCGGCCTGGATCTCCTGGCCGAAGGTCTGGAGCACCGTCTGGAGCTCCTCCCTCGGGACCGCCGGATCGTTGGCCTCGAGGGCGTCGTTCACGCCGCGGAGGAAGGCCTGCCGGTCGAGGCGGTCACGGGTGTCGGCCAGCTGTCCGCCCACGTTCAGCCCGATGGCGTAGCTGGCCTTCTGGTCGTCCGAATCCAGGGGAGCGTTCTCGAACGCGGTGCCCCCGGCGTTGGAGCAGGCACTCACAGCGAATAGGGCGCACACGAGCGCCGGCAGTCGACGAACGGTCATCGATACATCCTTCGATTTGGAGCGTTTTCCGAGGCCCGAAGCTAACGGGAGCAAGCACAACGCCCAACGGGCGCGGCGTGTCGAGGAAGTGCACCTGTGGATCTGTCGGCTTTCCCCTCGAGCCCTCACTTTGTCCGGTCCCAGGAAACGTCGGACCCATCCGGGAGAAATCAACAGATGAAGACCCTCGCCCGCCTCGCCTCCACCTCGCTGCTCGCGGCCACCCTCCTGGTCGTCGCCTTCGGTCCAGCCGCCGGACAGACCGACGCGCAGACCATCTTGGCGCAGAAGGAGTTCGTCACACCACCCGACGAGATCTCCGAGATGGTGCTGGCGCCCCGCTATCTCAACGTCACGCTCACGGAGATCAGCCCGGATCGGCGGTACTTCATCCACGAGATCGGCGACGGCCCGGTGACGATGGACCGCTTCTCCAAGCCCTTCGACGAGCTGGGTGGGGTCTTCATCGACTACGCCGCGAACCGGCACCGCAATCTGACGATCAGGACCAACGTCGGCATCGACATCGTCTCCGCAGAGGATGGCTCCGTGACGTCCGTCGACGTACCCGACGGCGTGCGCGTCTCCAACGCGACGTGGTCACCCGACGGATCGCGGATCGCCTTTTACGGGCACACGGACAACGCCACCCAGATCTACGTGGCCGACGCCGACGACGGCGATGTCCGTCAGGTCACCCGCCGGCCGGTTCTGGCGACGATGGTGACGGGCTTCGAGTGGACCGACGACGGCGACGAGATCGCCACGGTTCTCGTGCCGGAGAACCGTTCGCCCCGCCCGGTGGAAAGCCGGATCCCCGTCGGCCCGCAGGTCAAGCAGACCGAGGACGGCAAGAATATGCTCCGTACGTACGCGAGTCTCATGGCCACGCCGTACGACGAGGAGCTCCTCGAGTGGCACGCCACGGGCCAGCTCGCGGTCATCGATGTCGACAGCCGCGACGTCGACGAGATGGGTGAGCCGGCGATGATCACCAGCTTCGACTTCTCGCCCACCGGCCAGCACGCCCGGGTGGAGACGATGCAGAAGCCCTTCAGCTACATCGTGCCCGTTCGAAGCTTCGGTCACGTGGAGGAGGTCTGGGACCGGGACGGCACCGTCATGGTCGAGCTCGAGGAGACCGAGACCCAGACGGGCATCGACGGGAATCGGCCCTCCGCACCGGGCGTGGGCGGTTCGGACGAAGAGCCGGAACGCCGGCAGCTCTCGTGGCGAGAAGACGGCGCCGGCTTGACCTTCCTCCAGCGGGAGTCGGCACCCGACGAGGAGGCGGAAGAGGACGAGGACGAAGACAACGGGCGCCGGGCCGATCGCGTCATGCTCTGGGCCCCACCCTTCGACGACTCGAGCCTGTCGGTCGTCTACGAGACGACCTCGCGAATCGCCGAGCACGGGTTCTCCGAAGACCACGGCATGCTGTTCCTCACCGAGCGACCCCAGGGCGGAAACGGCGGTACGGTGAAGACGTACGCCGTGGACCTCGGCGATCCCGAGACGACGTACACCCTCACCGAGTGGGACTCCGACGAGTTCTATGAGAACCCAGGATCACTCCTCCCTGCCGACGGCAGCGTGCCCGTGCGCCGTCGATTCGGAGGCGGCGGCGGTGGGGCGCAACGGGTCGAGACATCGGCCGACGGTCGGTTCGCCTATCTCTACGGGTCGGTCTACAACGAGGACCCGATGGTGGAGAGCCCGAGGAACTTCATCGACCGCATCGAGATCCGGACGGGGGAGAAGGATCGGATCTTCGAGGCGAACAACGACGGGCAGCACGAAGAGATCGTGGCCGTCGTCGACGCCGACGCGTCGCACTTCATCGTGTCTCGTGAGTCTCCCACCGACATCGCCCAGTCGTATCGCGTGGAAGGTGCGTCACGCACGCAGCTCACCGACAACGTGGACTACACGCCGGAGATGACGACGGCGCCTCGGCAGCGCTTCACCGTCACCCGGCCCGACGGGTTCCGGTTCCTGGTCAATGTGACGCTGCCGCCGGGCTACCAGGAAGGCACCCGACTGCCGGCCATGTTCTGGTTCTACCCCCGGGAGTACACCGACCAGGAGGACTACGACGAGGGCGGTCGCACCTACAACATGAACGAGTTCCCCAGCTTCGGAACCCGCTCCATGGAGTACCTGGTGAAGCTCGGGTACGCCGTCGTCGAGCCCGATGCGCCCATCGTCGGCGAAGAAGGCCAGATGAACAACAACTACGAGTACGACCTGCGGAACAACCTTGCGGCGGTCATCGACGAGCTGGACAGGCGTGAGCTCATCGACCGGAGCAAGCTTGGCATCGGAGGCCACTCGTACGGCTCGTTCAGCACGGCCAACGCCATGGTCCACACGCCGTTCTTCAAGGCGGGCATCGCCGGCGACGGCAACTTCAACCGGACCCTCACGCCCCTCATGTTCCAGAGCGAACGTCGCATCTTCTGGGACGCGAAGGACACGTACACCCGTATGTCGCCCTTCTACTACGCCGACGAGATGACCGGCGCGCTCCTCATCTATCACGGACTCCAGGACCAGAACGTGGGCACGGCCCCGGACCACGCGCCGCGCATGTTCCACGCGCTGAACGGCCTCGGGAAGGAGGCGGCCATGTACCTCTATCCGTACGAGGATCACGGACCGGCGAGCCGCTCGACGCTCCTGGACCTGTGGGCCCGGTGGACGGCGTGGCTCGACGTTCATCTCCGGGATGCAGCCACGCAGCCGGTGACGCAGTAGGACGACGTGCACTGACCAGCAGGCACCGAACGACCCTCCCACCGTAGATGCCGGGGCCCGAGCGGGGCCCCGGCGCCCCCCACTCGAAGGAGATGTTCATGGCGGTCCTCGGCAGGTTCCGGATCTTCGTACTGGCGCTCGCCATCGCGACGCTCAGCGGCTGCGCGGTGGCGGGACACACCTCCAGTCCGTGGGAATGGGGTGGCGGTGTCCGCATCGCTCCCGGTCTCTGGGACGTTGGAGATGCGGGGGTGACAGCCCACCCGATGGTGAGCTACACCTACCTCTCGTTCGAGGGCGGCAACGACCAGCTCTTCGAGTTCGGCGGCCAGATTCGCAAGCCCCTCAGCGGAGATCGGCCTCTCTGGCTGGGGGGTGAGGCCACGCTCTCGCACCTGCGCACGAACTTCGACGTGAGCAGCTTCAGCGGGTCGACCAACGGGTGGTCACTCACGGCCCTCGTCGGCATGCCCGTGGGTCAGAGCCGGTGGCAACCGAACCTCTACGCCGGGGCGGGCATCAGCGACTACGGCGCTCAAGGATGGAACATCCGGGTCGGAGTCGACCTGCAGCCGACCTTCCTCTGGGAGCGCTGAAGCAGCTGCAGCAGCACCCGCCGCAACCCTTCCGCCGCTCGCCGCGTCAAACAACGTGACGGGCGGCGGATGTGCGTAACTTCGGCCTTCGATCGTCCGTAGTAGTACAAGACCCCACGACGACCACCGACAGGGAGGGAGAGGACGATGAGGCACGAACCCGGACTCAAAGAGGACGCGAAGAACCTGTCGGTGATCGGAGGCTCGGCTGCCCTGGCGGCGCTGGCCACCATCGCGCTGCTCGCCGCCAACTCCAACGCCGCCCCCGAGCCCGTCGTGGTCCGGGAGATCCAACCGGTGATCGTCGAGGTCGCGGTGGAGGAGCCGGAGCCGGTAGCGGAGCCCGTCGAGGTCTCGGCCCCCCTCAGCGGCATCGACCGTCTCTACGGGACCGTGACGACCGTTCACGGCGTCACGGCAACGGGCTACCTCCGCTGGGACAAGAACGAAGGCAGTTGGTCGGACCTGCTGGACGCGACCAAGCCCCGGGCTCGCGGTGGATCGACCATTTCGGGTATCCGCTTCGGCCACATCGATCGGCTGGACGTCCAAGGGCGCAACGCGGCGCTTCTCACGCTCAGGTCTGGCGAGCAGGTCGAGTTGTTGGGCAACGCCACCGACCTCGGGAGTGGGCTCAGAGCTCTCCTCATCGAGACCCCCGACCGCGGTGTCGCTCAGCTCCAGTGGGAGGACCTTGCGTCCGTCGACTTCGAGGCTGCACCTGAAGCTCCTCCGTCGCAGCGCCGGATGCACGGTACGCTCACGACCCGCTCGGGTCATCAGTTCACCGGGTACATCACGTGGGACGTCGATGAGATCTACTCCAGCGACATCCTCGACGGCGACTCCGACGGTACGAGTCTGGAGATTCCCTTCGGCCAGATCTCTTCCATCGAGCGCTACGCCTCGTGGGGCGCCCGCGTCTCTCTGATCGACGGGACGAGCCACGTCCTGGAAGGCTCCAACGACGTGGACGCCTCGATCCGTGGCATCGAGATCTCGGACCCGACCCTCGGTTCCGTGAAGCTCGACTGGGAGGACTTCGACAACGTCCGCTTCCATGATCCAGCCGACGACGTCGCCGCCGCCAACTTCGACGGTGGCGCCCGCCTCCGCGGTACGGTGGTAACCGAGGACGGCGCCAGCTACTCCGGCGAGATCGTATGGGATGCCGACGAGGAGTACACCTGGGAGATGATCCAGGGCGACTTCGACGGTCTCGAGTTCTTCGTCGAGTTCGGCCAGGTCGACCGTATCGACAAGTACGACGATGGCGCGCTGGTCACCCTTCGGGACGGTCGGGTCTTCGAGCTGTACGACTCCAACGACGTCGATCACGGCAATCGCGGGATCACCATCCGTACCGACGGTCGTGAGTACGAGGTGCAGTGGCGGGACTTCGCGGGAGCGTCTTTCACGCGCTGACCGGAGTCCCTGGGGGGGCAACACGTTCGGTTGGTGCGAATCCCGTCCGGCTTCCGAGCCGGGCGGGGTTTTCCGTTGGGGAATCGTGGCCCAGGTTGACCGGCGCCCACACAACGTCCGGGAAGACGCCCGTCCCGGCGGCGATCACGTCACCCTCCCTGGAGCCTCGTCCACCATGCGTCTCCGATCCAACGCCCGACCTGCCCTCGCCTTCGCCGCCCTCCTCGTGACCGCTCCGGCGTGGAGTGTCGCGGGCCCCCTCGCCGCTCAACTCCCGCCGGACCACGCCGAGCGCGTCGACGAGATCTTCGCCCGCTGGGACAGCAACACGTCGGCGGGCTGCGCGGTGGGGGTGGCGAAGGACGGGCTGGTGGTGCTGGAGGAGGCGTACGGCATGGCCGACCTCGAGCACGGCGTCCCCAACACACCCGAGACCATCTTCGAGGGCGGCTCCCTGTCCAAGCAGTTCACGGCCGCCGCCGTCGTCCTTCTGGCCCTGGACGGCAAGCTCACCCTGGACGACGACGTCCGGGAGTACGTCCCCGAGCTACCGGACTACGGACACACCATCACACTCCGGCACCTCATGACCCACACCAGCGGCTTACGGGACTGGGGCAGCGTGGCGTCCATCTCCGGGTGGGGGCGAGAGCAGCGGAGCCACGATCACGGAGACGTGCTGGACATTCTGAGCCGCCAGACGGAGCTCAACTTCGTCCCCGGCCACGAGTACTCGTACAGCAACAGCGGCTACAATCTCCTGGCCATCGTCGTCGATCGGGTGAGCGGGATGCCGTTCGCCGACTTCTCCATGGAGCGGATCTTCGAGCCTCTCGGTCTCCGCGACACGCAGTGGCGTGACGACTACCGGCGGCTCGTCCCCGGCCGAAGCTCGGCCTATTCGAGGACCGGAGAAGGGTGGGAGATCAACCGCCCCATCGAGCACGTCCACGGCAACGGCGGCATCCTCACGACGGTCGGTGATCTGGGGATCTGGGCGCAGGCCCTCGAGGATGGCAGGCTGGGCGGCTCCGACTTCGTGCGGATGATGCACGAGACGGGGCGCCTCAACGACGGATCGGACATCGTGTACGCCGGCGGCCTGCGTGTGGAGGACTATCGGGGCGTCTCGTCGGTGACACATACGGGCTCTACGGCGGGCTATCGGGCGTTCCTGGGGCGGTATCCCGAGCAGGGGCTGTCCGTGGCCATGCTGTGCAACGCATCGAACGTGTCCACAGGCGGGAATGGGACGGCGGTGGCGAGGGTGTATCTGGGGGACGCCCTGGTCGAGCCGGTGGCGAACCGCGCCGTGCCCTCGGGAAGCGTCGCGCCGGTCCAACAGCTCACCGGGCTGTTCGCCGATCCCGTCACCGGATCGACGATGACCGTGGAGGCCCGGGAGGATGGCTCAATCACCATCGACGACCGAGTGATGGTACGCACGGGTGTGCTCGACTTCGCGCCGACCACCGGGGCCCGCCGATTCGTCTTTGACGAGAGCCTGCAAAGCTTCGAGGTCGAAGATTGGCAGTACACACAGCAGCGCTATTGGCGGGTCGATGGTTCGTGGTCGCCTTCCGCCGCCGAGTTGGAGGAGTTCGTCGGCACCTACCACAGCGCCGACGCCGAGACCACGTACCGGGTGTCCGTCGAGGACGGCACTCTCGTCGTGTGGCAACGACCGGACGATGAGCGGACCCTGGAGCCCATCTACGACGATGCGTTCAGGATGACCGGCGGACGGATCGTCCGTTTTCGCCGGGATGCCGCCGGCGACGTTGTGGCGCTCTCGCTCAGCCTGGGGCGGGTCTATGACATGAGGTTCGAACGGGTGGTGCGCTGACGGCTCCCCTACCGCCCTCCCCCGTCCGTCGCCACCGTACGATTCTCCAGCTTCCGCGTCAGGAAGTCGTCCGACGCCTCGAAGGTCTCCACCCATCGGTTGAAGATCAGGAAGCTGTGCACGTCGTCAGGGTAGACGATGAGCTCGTGCTCCACGCCGTGGGCCCGGAGGGCCTGCACCAGCCCCACGGTCTGGGAGAAGGCGACGTTGCGATCGTCGTCCCCGTGGACCAGCAGCACGGGAGACGTCCAGCGATCCACCTCCGAGATGGCCGAGGACTGGTAGCTCACGCTCTCCGGGTCGAGTGAGTTGCCCCATAGGTGGACGCCGGCGATGTCCACACCGGCGGCGAAGACGTCGGAATTCCGGGCCAAGGCCTGCGCCGTCAGGATCCCCCCGTACGACAGTCCCCAAAGGCCGATACGGTCGGGGTCGACATCGTCCCGTCCCGCCAGGTAGAGCCCGGCGGCGAGGATGTCGCGGTACTCGGTGTTGCCCTCCCCTCCCCGGCCCGGTGACTCACGGAACTCCTCGCCATAGCCGATGCCCGTCCGGTAGTTCACCGACATCACCACGTATCCCTGGTTGGCCCAGAACTGATTCATGGCATAGGCCATGTGATAGAAGTGCCGGTGGTGGTAACCCAGGAGCATCTGACGTCGGGACCCGCCGTGAATGAAGATGAGAGCTGCCCGCCGCTCCCCTGGTCTCATGTCGGGAGGCAGGAAGAGCTGGTTGTTGAACTCGATGCCGTCTTCGGCGGTCAGCGTGACGTTCTCGGGGACAACGTGGGCGTCGAGGGGATATTCGGGCGGAAGAGACGTGATGACCCTCGCCTCTCCGCCGGCCGCAGGTAACACGGCCACCGACTGAGGTCGACGGGCGTCGGCGTACAACGTCACGAGTTGCTGTCCTGAAGCGAGGGCCGCCGGGAACGTCTCGATGCCGTCGCCGCGGGTGAGGCGACGGGGCTCGCCGCCGGCCACCGGGACGCTCCAGAGGTCCCGCCGGTCGATGTCCGAGTGGTTCGACGAGTAGTAGAGCGTCCGCCCGTCCTTGGCGAAGGCCACCTGCATGACGAAGCCGTCGCCGGGGGTCAGTTCCATGGGTTCGGGCCGGGGATCGCTCACGGATATCGAGTACCAGTGCCGCCAGTTTCCCGGCTCGGCCTCGAAGACGATGTGGTCGCCCTTCCAGTGGATCTCGTCGATGTCGCCGAAGCCTTCGTCTTCCCCGGGAGGGCTGCTCCAGAGTCGGTAGCCGTCACCGGTGGCGGCATCGGCGATCCAGATCTCCAGGAGGTGTCCGCCGGAGAACGCCGCCTCGGTGAGTCCGGCCGGAAGGTCGCCAGGGTCGGCATCACCGAGATCTGCCCTCGCGCCGAAAGGATCGCCAGGGCGACGGATGAAGGCGACGCGGGCCCCGTCGGGCGACCACACCGGATCGGTGTCCCTGTCCACGCCGGGACTCAGATAGGTGATGGCCGGACTACGTGCGTCGTAGACCCCGATGAACGAGTGGTCGCCCCTGTCACTGACGTATGCGATACGGTCGGAGCCCGGAGACCAGACCGGCCCGTAGTTCCGGCCGTAGGCGGTGAAGAACGGTTGGGTGCCTTCCTGTCCCACGCCAAGCCCCGAGTTCACCGGCGCGCGGTGGATCTGGCCTTCGTTGGCGAAGGCGACCCACCGGCCGTCCGGCGACAGCGTGTAGCCATTGGCCTCCGCCACACGCCACGGATTGCCGCCCTCGGTGCTCATGGCCCACACCGCGCGTTCGGCGCCCCTGGGATCGCTCGACGGGTTGGCCACCCAACCCTGACGATTGGGCTGATGTCCTCGCAGGAAGGTGACGATCTCGCCATCCGCCGAGATCTGGAGGCTCTGAAGGTCGACCCCGTCGTCCTCCAGGTAGTCGGTGAGGCGCTCCGGCGCGAAGGCCGGCGCCGTCGCCGTATACAGATTGCGCATCCCGCGCTCGTTCTCGAGCCAGGCGATGCGGTCGACCTCGTCAGCCGAGACGAGGGAATAGGGGAAGCCGGGACTCAGGACGTCGTCAATCGAGAAGGCCCCCTGGGCATGAGCCGCTTCCGCACCGACCAACCCTCCCGCTACCGCCAGTGCGGTGAGGGCGATGGGGTGACCCAGCGTCCCTCGAAGGGCACTGCGGAGGAAGGCGAAGAGGAGACCCCCGACGAATCCGAATGCCCCGAAGAGCACCGGCATGCCAACCAGCGCCCCGAAGGCCATCAGCGTGCCGAGATTGAGTCCGGTGGTGAAGAGGTCCACGAAGAAGCCGCCAACGGAGTAGAGCACTCCGCACGCGAGGCCGACGAGGGCCGTCCAGAAGGCGGCGGTGATTGCCGTAGAGAGCACCGATCCGTGGGCCATGGGTCCTCCACCGAGTGGTCAGGGTCCCTCAGCTTGGGTGCCGCTGTGGCATCCCGCAACACGAGACGATCTCGTCTTCGGGATCGTGCGGGCTCCCAGGGCACGCCCTAGCTTTCCGGGTCTCCACGAAACCTGAGGGAAGTGCACCATGAATCGAAGCGAGCGGAGTCCCGTCACGCATTTCGCAGGCCTCTCGGCTGCGGTCGCCGTCGCCGTCACGATCGCCACCATGCCCGCCACCGCCCAGGTGACCGAGCGGCTCTCCCTGGACCACTACATGGATATGGAGAGCGTGGGAGATCCACAGATTTCGCCGGACGCATCGCGCATCGTGTACACCCGTGGATGGATCGATCCGGTGAAGGACTCGAGGGAGTCGGCACTTTGGATGATGAACGCCGACGGATCGCGGAGCCGGCACCTCGTGGACGGCGGGTCTCCGTCGTGGTCGCCCGACGGGACGCGCATCCTCTATACGGCGCCCGGGGAGCCCGGGGGCGGGCAGATCTGGGTGCGATGGATGGACGCCGAAGGCTCCGCCTCACAGATCACGCGGCTCGAGGACGGCCCGGGCAACCCCGCCTGGTCGCCCGACGGGAAGTGGATCGCATTTACCAGCCGTGTGGACGACCGCGCCGACTTCGCCGGCGTCGACCTTCCGGACCGACCCGACGGAGCGGAGTGGACGCGGGAACCGAAGATCGTGGAGCGCGCAGGGTACAAGCGCGACCGGGCCGGCTACGTCGACACCGGATGGACCCACGTATTCGTCGTGCCCGCCGACGGCGGAACGGCACGACAGCTCACCGACGGCGACTGGAACCACGGCGACATCGCCTGGAGCGCCGACGGATCGGAGATCTACTTCAGCTCGTACCGGGCGGAAGACTGGGACCGCCCCTCGCACTGGCAGGAGTCGGAGATTTACGCGGTGTCGGTGGCCGACCGCGGAATCCGGCGCCTGACGGATCGGCGCGGACCGGACGGCGATCCGGTGCCTTCGCCCGACGGACGACTCATCGCGTACATCGTCGGCGACGAGCACGACGATACGTACCGCAATGCGCGCATCCACGTCATGAACCCCGACGGATCGGGCTCGCGCCTCATCTCCGGGGACTACGACCGGCAGTCCGGTGGCCTCCAATGGGCGCCCGACGGTAGCGGTCTCTACTTCAACGTCTCACGGGAGGGATACAGGAGTCTGCACTTCGTCTCGGTAGATGGCGGGGTGGAGCAGGTCACCGACGGAAAGCAGCTCTTCACCCTCTCGTCTTTCGCGAGCGACGGGACGGCCGTGGGAACCATCTCCAGCGCCCACGAGCCCGGCGACCTCTACCGCTTCCACCTTTCGTCGCCCGACCAGGCGACGCGTCTCACCGAGGTGAACGCCGACGTGCTCCACGGGGTGACGCTGGGCGAGGTGGAAGAGGTCTGGTACCGCTCCGAGCCCTTCGATGTCCAGGGCTGGCTGGTGAAGCCGCCGGACTTCGATCCCCAGCGCGAGTACCCGCTCATGCTCGCCATCCACGGCGGCCCCCACTCGATGTACAACGGCGGCTTCAACTTCGCCTTCCAGGAGCACGCGTCGAACGACTACCTCGTGCTCTACACCAATCCGCGCGGCTCCACCGGGTATGGCACGGAGTTCGCGAACGCCATCAACCACGACTATCCCGGCGTGGACATGCAGGACCTCATGCGGGGAGTGGATGTCGTGCTTGAGCGCCCCTACGTCGACGAGGAGAATCTCTTCGTCTATGGCTGCTCCGGCGGCGGCATCCTCACCACGTACATCGTGGGCAACACCGACCGCTTCACCGCCGCATCGGCCAACTGCCCCATCGTCAACTGGATGTCGGCGATGGGCACCTCCGACGCCATCAGCTACACGCGGACCTTCGCCGATCCGTTCTGGGAGGACCCCACCGAGTGGATCGACCGCTCCTCCATCTTCTACGTGGGCAACGTCACCACACCCACAATGCTCATGACCGGCGAGAACGACCTGCGGACGCCCATGGGCCAGACGGAGGAGTACTATCAGGCGCTTCAGTATCTGGACATCCCCACCGTCATGATCCGCTTCCAGGACGAATGGCACGGTACGAGCTCGAAGCCTTCGAACTTCCTTCGTACCCAGCTCTACCTGAGGAAGTGGTTCGAGCAGTGGGGAACCCACGACGATCGGATGGTGAGCTCGCCGGACCGCTGATCGTACTGCCCGAGATCTGCGGAGAAGAACAGACCTTCGCAAAGCGTAGAGTGTATGGTAAAGCGCAACGGGATTCGTCAGCTTTCGACACCCGACGTGTAACAACTCAGGGATCAGCGTGAGCACAACAACGACAAGACCCGGTCCGGCGGAGCGACTCCGCGGGATCGTACCCGACGCCGAGATCGCGGCCATCGGCCCCATCCTCGAGGAAATCGAGGAGCTCAAGGAGCGCCGAAACGCCGTCGTCCTGGCGCACAACTACATGACGCCGGACATCTTCCACGGGGCGTCGGATCTGCGAGGCGACTCGCTGGCGTTGGCGAAAATGGCCGTGGATACGGATGCCGACGTCATCGTCATGGCCGGAGTCCACTTCATGGCCGAGACGGCGAAGATCGTCAATCAGGACAAGACGGTCCTCATCCCCGACCTCGAGGCCGGTTGCTCGTTGGCCGACGCCATCACGGGCGCCGACGTCCGCCTCCTCAAGGAGCGGTACCCCGGCGTGCCCGTGGTCACCTATGTGAACACGTCGGCGGACGTGAAGGCGGAGTCGGACATCTGCTGCACCTCGAGCAACGCGGTGCAGGTCGTCGAGTCCCTCGGCACCGACCGGGTGATCTTCCTCCCGGACCAGTACCTCGGCCGCTGGGTCGCCACCCAGACCGACGTGGACATCATCCTCTGGGAAGGCTCGTGCATGGTCCACGAGCGCTTCACCGGCGAGGAGCTCCGCGGCTATCGGGAGATGAACCCGGGGATCCAGATCATCGCCCACCCGGAATGCCCGCCCGACGTTCTCGCCGAAGCCGACTACGTCGGTTCCACGTCGGGAATGATCAACTGGGCCAAGACCGAGCGGCCTCGCCAGCTCGTCATGGTCACCGAATGCTCAATGAGTGACAACGTCGCCGCCGAGGTGCCGGAAACGGAGTTCATCCGGCCCTGCAACCTCTGCCCCCACATGAAGCGCATCACCCTCCACAACATCCGGGACAGCCTCCTGGAGATGAAGCACGAGGTGCACGTACCGGCCGATATCGCCGAGAGGGCGCGAATCGCGGTAGAGCGCATGCTGGCGGTGCAGATCTGAGCCGAGAGGAAGACGCGGCGCACGGAAAGGACGGAGACGACTCCGCCCCGGACGACTTCGAGCCCGGCCTCGAGGAGTCTGACTACGAACTCGCCGACTCGACGCTGGATGACTTCCTCCTCGCCGCTCTCGCCGAGGACCTGGACGAAGCGGGCGACATCACGTCCCGGGCGACCATTCCCGCGGGAGCTCGAGCCAGAGCCCACTTCGTGGCACGACAGGCGGGATGCATCGCGGGCCTGGGCCCGGCGCTGCGCGTGTTCGAGCTCGTATCGGACGACGTGGCCACAGCAGCGAGGGTAGCGGACGGGGACCTGGTGGAGGCCGGCGACCCGCTGGCCACCGTCGAAGGACCGGCCCGAGCCATCCTCGCCGGCGAGCGGGTGGCGCTGAACCTCCTGGGCCTCCTCAGCGGTGTGGCCACCGCGACCCGCCGACTCGTCGACGCCGTCGACGGCACCGAGACCACCATCATCGACACGCGCAAGACCGTCCCCCTCCTTCGCCGTCTCCAGAAGGCCGCCGTGGTGGCGGGCGGCGGCCGCAATCACCGCATGGGCCTGTACGACCAGGTCCTCATCAAGGACAACCACATCGAGGCTGTCGGCTCCGCCGCCGAAGCGGTGCGTCGGGCCCGCGCCTTTGTCGACGAGACCATGGACGATTCGGTACTCGTCGAGGTCGAGATCGAGACGGTGGACGAGCTCGAGGGCGTCATCGAGGCCGGCGCCGACATCGTCATGCTCGACAACATGGCTCCCGACGACCTGCGGAAGGCGGTGGAATCGGCGGCCGGACGGGTGCTCCTCGAGGCGTCGGGGGGGATCACGCTGGAGACCGTGCGCGCCGTGGCCGAGTCCGGCGTGGACATGATCTCCGTGGGGGCCCTGACCCACTCGGCACCGTCGCTGGACGTGGGGTTGGACTTCGAGGGCTAGGGCGGACTCCCGGGCACACGACGAGGCCACCGTACCCTGACGGACGGCCGAATCCGCACTCGACTGCAACCTTTCAAGTCTTCACTCCGTCTACTCTTGTAGAACATCTAGGGGAGGGATACTGTACCCCCTTCCTGTAGACGCTCTAGGAGAGTGGATGACCAGCACACGGACGGATCTTCTTCAGGGGACGCTCGAACTCCTCATCCTCAAGACGTTGCAGATCGGGGAGCCCATGCACGGTTGGGGCGTCGCCGTAAGGATTCAGCAGCTGTCGAGCGAGGTACTCCAGGTGAACCAGGGGTCGCTCTACCCCGCCCTGCATCGGCTGGAGCACAAGGGCTGGATTCGGTCGGAGTGGGGCACGTCGGAGAACAACCGGCGAGCGAAGTTCTACCGGCTCACGGCCCTCGGCCGACGGCAGCTCGCGGAGGAGCGGGAGCAGTGGGAGCTCTTCTCCTCGGCCGTCGGCGAAATCTTGTCCGCGACGTAGCCGACGATGGAGCCCCTCTTCGACCTGGTGCGCGCCCTCGGGGTGAGGCTCCGGACGCTTCTTCGCCCCGACCGGGCCTGGCACGAGCTCGACGAAGAGATCCGGTTTCACATCGAGATGGAAGCCGAGCGTCTGCGGGCAGAAGGCGTGAGCCCGCGGGAGGCCCGGAGGCAGGCGATGGTCCGCTTCGGCGGGATCGAACGACACAAACAACGCACCCGGGAGGCCCGGGGCTCAGCGCTGGCGGAGGATGCGATGCAGGACCTCAAGTACGGACTCCGGATGATCCTCAAGAACCCTGTCTTCAGCGCGGTGGCCATCACCACGCTTGCGATCGGGATCGGGGCGAACACGGCTATCTATACGGTAGTGGAAGCCGTCCTCCTGGAGCCCCTGCCCTTCGAAGAACCCGACGAACTGACGCTCCTATGGACGCACAACGAGGAGCAGAACCAGACGAAGTACATGGTGTCGCCACTCGATTTCGACGACTGGCGCAACCAGAACAACACCTTCGAGTCCATGGCCGCGTACTGGCCCTCGACAGGGACCGTGACCGAGGTAGGGGGCGACCCGACCCGTATCCGTCAGGTCTTCACCACCGAGAACTTCTTCCAGGTCCTGGGTGCATCGGCGTCATACGGCCGCACGTTCACCCCCGACGAAGGCCCGGGCTCGACACCGGTGGCGATCCTCAGTGAGGGCTTTTGGCAGCGGCGCTTCGGCGCCGACCCTTCGGTGATCGGTCAGACGCTCACCATCGACAACTCGCCGGTTCAGATCGTGGGGGTCATCAGTACGGGCCAGACGTTCCCGTCGGGCACGGACGTCTGGACACAGATGACGTGGCCCATGCAGATCCAGAGCCGCTACGCCCGTTGGATGAGCGCCATCGGCCGTCTGGACGAGGGAACAGAGCTCGACGCTGCGCGGACCGACATGGTCTCACTGTCATCACGGATCGCAGCGGAGAACCCAGACACGAACCGTGGCTGGACGGTGACCATGTCCAGCCTTCACGACGAGATGGTGGGCGATACGCGCACGGCGCTCATCGTCCTCCTGAGCGCCACGGGGCTCGTCCTCCTCATCGCCTGCGCCAACGTGGCCAACCTCCTTCTCTCGCGATCCGAGGTACGGTCGCGTGAGATCGCCGTGAGGGTCGCTTTCGGGGCGGGACGGGCTCGCCTCGTCCGACAGCTCCTCACCGAAAGCCTCGTGCTCGCCGGCGCTGGCGCCCTTCTCGGTATCGCACTCGGTCAGGTCAGCCTTCGAGGGTTGCTCTCTGTGGCTCCCGACACTTTGCCCCGCGAGAATGCGATCACCATGGACGGCACGGTGCTCGGCGTCGTCGTCGTGGCGAGTCTTGTCACGGGTCTTCTCTTCGGGCTGGCTCCCATCGTCCGCCTGCTCAGGTCGGACGTGCACACGACGATCAGAGACGGGGCCCGCTCCACCAGTGGAGTCGGCGGACACCGGATCCAGAACGGGTTCGTGGTGGCCCAGCTCGCCATGGCTCTCATGCTCGTGGTGGGCGCCGGGCTGTTGGTGCAGAGCTTCTCCAACCTCCGATCCGTAGACACCGGATTCCAGGCGACTGACGTCCTGACCTTCGAGCTCGACCTGAACACCACGGTCGCCGAGACCGACGACGACGTCATCAACTTCTACGACCAGCTCCGCAACCGACTCGTCCAACTGCCCGGAGTGAATGCCGTGGGCGATGCCTCGACGTTGCCGCTGGGCGAGGCCCTGGACTACACGCAGCCGTTCCAGCTCGTCGACCGGGCAGCCGCCGCGGAAACCGAAACTCGCGCGGCGATCCGTCCGGTGAGCCCCGGCTTCTTCGAGGCGATGCGCACACCGGTGGTGGCCGGTAGCGTCTTCGACGAGACCTACCGTAAGCCGGAGCCGGGAGGGAACGGCGTGGCTGTCGTCAACGAAGCGTTCGTCCGCTCCTTCTACGGAGGCGAGGACCCTCTGAACGACCGGGTCGCCCAGATCGGATTCCGGTTCGGCCCCCTCGGCGCGATCCACATGTCCGAAGCGGAGATCATCGGCGTGGTGAGCGACGTGAAGTACGAGGGCCTCCGCAGCGACCCGTCCCCGGCCATCTATGTGAGTGGGCTCCAATCGTCCATCCGACGGCGGACGCTCACGGTTCGGACCGACAACGACCCCGGCGGTATCCTGGCTCTGGTCCGGAGAGAGGTATCGGCCATCAACCCCAGCGTGCCACTGACCAATGTGCGGACCATGGAGACGGTGCTGTCCGACGCCCAGTCCCGGGATCGGTTCAGCACCCTCCTCCTCACGGTATTCGGCCTCGTGGCTCTCCTGCTCGCCTCCGTCGGCGTCTACGGCGTTTTGGCATACGCCGTCGAGCAGCGACGCGGCGAAGTGGGCATCCGGATGGCCCTGGGGGCCGCCGCGGGAGACGTCCGCGCAATGGTCCTCGCCGACGGCGTGAAGTTGGTCGCCGTCGGACTGGTCCTGGGCCTGGCCGGAGCATTAGCCCTCTCCGGCGTTCTGGCGAGCCAACTCTTCGGGGTGAGTCCGCGTGAGCCGGTCATCTATGGTTCGGTCGCGGGAATCCTCCTCGTCGTAGGGCTCGTGGCGAGTTTCGTCCCGGCCTGGCGCGCCACCCGTGTGGATCCGGTCGTGGCGATGAAGGCCGAGTAGTCGACCGGGCTCGAGAGGGCGGTGGTGCTGGACTTGCAGGGCGTGGGCGCTGGACCCGAGAGGGCGTGGGTGCTGGACTTGGAGGGCGGAAGGCCCACATTGACCTGCCTCCAACCCGACGACTCACGACTCCACCTCCCATGCACGACTCGTTCGACCCGACGAAAAATCATCCACAGCCGGCCGTCGAAGAGACGCGGATACGGGTCCGCCCCCGCCAGTCACCCGTCCTGGTCGTAACAGCCCTCGTCGCCGTCGCCCTCTCCTCAGCAGCGTGCGCCGGCGAACGCGGGGCAACGCGCTCCTCCTCGTCCCCCGGGACGACGGTCGAGCTCATGGCGTGGACGGAGCAAATGGCCGCCCGTGATCAATGGCTCACCAAGCGTCACGAGATGCTGCTGCCCATGATGCGCCGCCACGGCATCGACATGTGGATCGTGGTGAACGAGGAGTTTCACGATGATCCCCTCACCGAGTACATCGCGCCGGCACGGCCGTACACCGGTCGGAGAGACGTCTTCGTCTTCGTCGATGTCGGTGACGCCGGACTGAGGAAGGTGGCGGCCACGGGATATTGGGAAGAGACCGTCGCCCGTTTCTTCGAGTCGCCCATCGACCCTGACCCGGCCGATCAGGTGCTCCGTGCGCTCTGGGAGGAGCACCGGCCCGAGGCCATCGGCCTCGGTACCGGGGGGCGCCGAGGCATGACTCGTTCCCTCACCCACGACAGCTACCTCTTCCTGGCCGAGGCCATGGGCCCCGATGCTACGGACCGCTTCGTGTCGGCGGAGCCCCTCATCGAGGAGTATCTGGCCACGCGCATCCCCGAGGAGTGGGATCACTACGAGCGACTCGTCGCTCTTACCGAGGAAATCACGAAGCGGGCCTTCTCGGACGAGGTCGTCACGCCGGGCACCACCACCGTGGGCGACGTGCGTCGCTTCATGTATGACGCGCTGTGGGAAGCTGGAGTCGACACCTGGTTTCAGCCGGATCTCAGGGTCCAACGCCGCGGCATGGAGCGCGTCGGCTCGAGGGGCTTCCTCGCCGTCGCCCCCGAGGAGACCCTGATCCAGCGGGGCGACCTCATCCATGTCGACTTCGGCATCTCGTACATGGGGCTCGACAGCGACTGGCAGAAAATGGCGTATATCCTCCAGCCAGGTGAGACCGACGCTCCCCAGGGCCTGCAGGACGCCCTGGCCAACACCAACGCGCTCCAGGACGCCCTCATGCTCCGCGCCTCACGACCGGGCCGGACCGTCGGCGAGGTCTACGCGCAGACAATGACGGAGATGGAAGAGGCGGGCATCACCGCCCAGGTCTACTCCCACCCCCTCGGCAATCACGGACACGGGCTAGGGCCCAGCATCGACTTCCGGAGCTCGGGAAGCAGCGCGGCGGCCGAGCGTGTCCTGGTAGAGGGTGCGTACATCTCCATCGAGCTGAACACGCTGACGCCCGTCGCCGAATGGGACGGACAGGAGGTCTTCATCATGCAGGAGGACCCGGCCTACCTCACAGCCGAGGGATGGCGGTTCTTTCGACCGAGACAGGAAGCACTCTATCTGATCGGAGGAGAGGGGTCGTGAGATGGAGGGCGTTGGCGCTGGCGCTGGCGGTCACACTGGCGCCGGGCGGGGCGACGGGGATTGCCGCACAGGACGTCGCCGACCCGGAAAGCCCTCGACCAGACCTCAGCACCGTCTTCGAACTGGGCGTCCTCATCGCGGACACGAACGGCGACGACGTACCTGACTTCGTGAACGGTGGCCTCGTTCTCGGGCCGCAGCCGACCATCGCCGAACGAGCCGCCGCTGCCGAGGTCGCCGCCCGCCTGGGCTTCGAGACCATGGCCCTGGATCTACCCATCGCCCGTGGCACCGCGGCCACAGTGCCCATCGTCGTCGGCCGCGGCGGCCTTGGTATGGCGGGTGTGCCGGCAGCAGGTGTCGACCCGACGTCCCTCGACGCCGGGGAAGGCGTCGTCGCGACGATCGTGGCCGACGGCAGGCAGTGGGTCTTCGTTCTGGGTGGCGACGACGAGGGCCTTCTGGCCGCGGCCCGTCTCTTCGCCGGCGTACTTCCACACACACGGACGCTTTCGACGACGTCGCTGGGGGAGGTGCGGGGTCAGTTGGACTCTGTGTTGGTCTCCGCGGGAGTGGATGACGCGGAGGTCCGAATCGTGCAGGCACGGGCACGGGTCGGTGGGGACGGCATCCACCGGTTGGTGCTGGTGGCCGAGGGGGCCGACGCCGGCGCGATCTCCGCTGCGCTCGAGCCCCTGGCGACGACGGACGAGGAAGCCACCGACCCCCTCCGGCATCCGGGCCTTCGCTCCGTCGAGGTCCGAGTCGCTGGCGGCGATGTCCTTCGCCTTCCGGGTCGGGCGGCACCGGATCGGCCGGGCCCCATTTCTGCCAGGCCGGGTGCCGGCGCGAAGGACGACCTCGACCTCTCCAACCTCTACACCTCGGATGGTCTACTGGGTGGCAGCCCCATCCCCGCCCGTGTCGATGCCGTCGTCGTGCCCGGGGGCCTCGGCCTGGGGGCGCTTCCAGAGCTGGCGGCTCGGCTCGGACTCGAGTCCACGGGATTGGTCGTACCCCTCGTCCATCCTGCCGTCGGGATCGATGGCCCTGGCTCGGTGCCCACGATGATCCTCGCTGGCGCTGGAAACCCGCTCACCCAGCAGCTCGCCGACAGTGGCGCCATCGACCTGACCGTTCTCGAGCCCGGTGAGGGACTCATCGAGCTGGTGCCCGGAGCCTTCGGTTCGAAGTCGGCGTTGGTGGTGACCGGCGCTGATGCAGCCGGGGCCGAGCGCGCCCTGGAGCAGGTGGCCATGACCTTCCCGAACCTCGATCCACGGGGCGACGATCGCCCCACCGTCGATGGTGTCGAGCGTGACCTATGGAACGCGCTGTCCGGCCACTCGGCGGTGGGTCAGGCGGCCATCGGCCTCTACAAGCTCGATCGCATCGCCGAGAAGCTCGACACGTTATCGCTTCGCTCCGCGTCGGTGCTCATGTCGGTGGAGAAGGCCGACCCCGGGCTGGCCGCGTACGTAGAGGCGAGGGCGAAGCAGCGACTCGGGTCAGCCGGCGTCGACCCCGCCGTCGATGCGAGCATCGATGACCGCGACGTCCTCAACGCCGCGACCATCTTCCACGAAGCCATCACCTTCCCTTCGGAAGTCGATCGCTTCTGGGACGCGATGCGCTCGGAGGTTCTGCCGCGGGCCTCTTCCGGAGACCCCGTCCGTGTCCACGCCAGACTGAGCGAGCCACCGGAGATACGGGAGCGTCTCGAGCGGGACGCCCGGGATGCGCTGGTGGACGCCGGTGCCGATCCGGACGGCACCGAAGTCGAGATCCTGTCGGCGTTCAAACAGGGCTACTCGTGGCTCCACGATCGAATCCTACCTGATATCCGGGGGCGCGACGTGGGCGAGATCGTCATCCGCTTCCGGCGCAACGATCCGCCGGAGGAATGGCCCCAGCAGGCCATCAACACTCCAGTACGGTGGCTACACGAGATCTACCCCATCGACGAGGTTCTCACACGGGAGCTGGGCGTCGACCTCGACGCCATCCGATTCGAGGAGGTGACGGAGGGCCCGACGTATTCCGTCGAGGTCCGGTCGCCCGCCGGCCGGGAGATCCTCACGGATACGTTCGACCCCAGGTGGGTTCTACGACCCTACTTCGATCGCTTCCAGGATTACGAGAAGGTTCGGGTCACCACGGGATGGCTCACGGCGACGTCGGGCGGTCGGACACTCACCGACCGTCGCATGCAGACCGACCCGGAGGCGTTCTGGGACTACTTCCAGAACACGGTCCTCGCGGCTCTCTACGACCACACCATGCAGCTGCACGACGGGCTCCCCCGGGGCGGCGACGCCGACGCACCCTTCTTCGGTGAGCTCATCGTCGAGTTGGAGATGAGCGAGCCCGACTACCGGCTGGGTGTCGAGAACGAGATCCACGCGCCCATGGACGCCCTGCATGAGGAGATCTACTTCGGTACCATCGAGTTCTTCGACCTGCTCGGGCGCAACTCCCGAGGCGAGGGCATCGACTTCCCGGGACGCATCGTCCCGATCATGCGACCGAAGTCCGATGGCACGGGTGCGCGCGGCGAGGTGCGCATCACAGGATTCGCCACGTCCCGGCCCGCCGTGGTCGTGGCGTACGAGACCACCGACGGCTCCGTCGACACGTTACGACTCGACATCCCGAAGACGAGTCTGGAGCGACCTTCGGCCCGACGCGCCCGAGTCCGCGCCGGGGAGCCGGGACTTTCACACGTCGGCCTCCGCGTCCGTGTCGACAACGACCGGGACATGCGCGACAGCCTCATCGCCACCACCCGGGAGATCTCCGTGGACGAGCGGATGGTCTCGGCCCAACAGATCACGGCCACCATGGCCGAGATCGAGGCACTTCGGGCGGCGGGTCTGTACCGTTCGGCGCTGGCGTATCAGGGACTCGGGTCGATCGAGGTTTGGGCCGAGTGGACCCACGAACAGGACCCCGACTCCCGCCGGACCGCGACGCTGGCGGCCAACGGCTCGCCCCCGCCCCTGCCCGATTGGCGATCATTCTTGCCCGCCGGCTGGAGCTATTCCGGCGAACGCATCGTCCAGTGGGAGACGCCGATCCCGCCGCCCGAAGGGTACGAGATGCTGGCGAAGATGGTCGAGGCCTTCCCCGAAGCCACCATGTACAAGGCCGGCGAGAGCTACCTGGGCCGGGACGTCTGGGCCATGGATCTCATGCCGCCCATCCAGGCGAGCCACTGGTCACGGGTGAAGGCGTCGACGTTCAAGCCCACGGTCATCTACTCGGCTCGCCAACACGCCAACGAGGTCTCGTCGACGAGTCATGTCCTGCGTCACGCCGAGCTACTCCTCACCGACCCGGAACAGCGACCCAAGCTAGACGACGTCAATGTCGTTGTGCATCCGTTCACGAACCCCGACGGGGCCCAAACGGCGTACGACCTGTACCGCATCACCCCGGACTACATCCTGCACGCCGGGTATCTCGGGTCCCTGGGTCAGGACGCCACGTCCGGCGGCGGATCCGACCATCCCATCTACCCTGAATCGACGGTGCGCGGGCGGCTCTGGGAGATGTGGCTGCCCGACATCTTCCTCAACCCACACGGCTATCCGTCGCACCAGGTGGTGCAGCTCTTTTCCGAGTACACCGGTCTCGTCCGTCGCGGGCGGGTGACGGAGCGCAACTGGGGTTTCAACAAGGGTTGGTTCATGCCGGGCTTCGGCTATGTCGACAGCCCCGACTTTCCCCGCCACAAGGACGCCGCCTTCGCCATCCGCGACTACATCACGCGAGGCATCAACTCCAATCGCGACGTCTTCGACTTCAACCAGCGGGCGTACGATCGCTATCGGCGCTATGGAGCCCAGTGGGATCCCGATGTGTTCAACCTGCCCATGACGGACAGCGTTCTCATCGAGATGCCGCTCAAGGGCTCCAGTGGCCAAGGCGGGGGCTTCAACCCGCGCGTCACGATCTGGAGTGGCACCACCGAGGCCCCGGACGAAACGGCCTATGGCCCCTACATGGAGCTCATGGGCAAGGCCGGGCTGTCGTGGGATCAAGCCATCACCGACTACCTGTACGACGGAGACCACAAGGTGGAGCGATCGGGGTCGCGCTTCTTTGGGGGCGTGACGCTCCGGATGAATCGGCCCCGTCCCCCGGAGGATGGAGACGAGGACGAGGTCGAGGTCGAGGAGACGGCGGAGCCGACGGACGGGCGGCAAGGTGTTGGCGAACACCCCAATGTCCCGAGCCCACGGAATGGCTCGCGCCCCGGCGCTGGGCCCTCACCGGCTTGACGCCTCACCCTCGGCAGGCTTCGTTGATGGCGACGCGGCGCTGCGATGGCCAAGCGGCACTGCCCGACATGCGCGGGTCATTCGACCCGGCGTACCGACGAACACTCGACCCTCCCGGACGATCATGAAGAAAGCCCTGACTGCCCTGCTGCTTCCCCTCACCGTCGTCGCTTGTGGCGGCGCAGATACCGAAGCCGACGCCATGCCCGAGGCCGTAGCAGAGTCGGGTTCGGTGACCATCGTCACGCCCATGAACGGCGCGCAGATCAACGGCACGACCGTCACCGTGCAACTGTCGTCCACGGTGCCCATCGTCCCGGCCGGTGAGATGACCGAAGGAACCGGTCATCATCACCTCTACCTCGACGCCGACCTCACGCCGGCCGACCAGCCGGTGCCGACGGTGCCCGGGGAGATCATCCACATGGGCGACGCCTCGGCTTCGTACGTCTTCGAGAACGTGGAGCCCGGCGAGCACCGGATCATCGCGGTGGTGGCCGACGGCGTGCACGTGCCACTGCAGCCGTGGGTAGTGGACACGGTGACGTTCACCGTGGTGCAGAACTAGAGCCGGCCGAGCAGAACTAGAGCCGGCCGAAGCGTCCGGATTTCTCCACAACGACCGGAAAGCCGGCGACTTTGCCGGGGACGAGGGACCTGGCCTTGTCGCTGCTGACGTAGACCTTCAGGCAGGGTTTGCCTCTGGCGAGGCCGATCGCGGTTCCCTCGACACCGGACTTTCCCATGACCAGGTCGTTCAGCGTCGACTGGGCCGCCTTGATGTCGGTGGGGGTCATCCGCCGCCGTCGATGGTGATCCCGAATCGGTCGAGGACGAGGTCGATGGGGTTGGCCAACGTCGTCGTCTGGGTGCCGGCGAAGAGCAGACCGACCGGGCGTCGGTCGCTGAGGAGAAGGCCCTTGGTGACCACCAGCGAGCCCGAGTCGCCACCTGCGCTGAAGCCCCGGCCGGAGATGACGATCTGCCCTTCGAAGCGCGCCTTGCCGTCGCGGTAACCTACGTCGATGGTGGCGTTCAGGCCCGAAATCTGGCCCATCGTGTGGCCGGTCGTACGCCCGTACTTCTGCACGGACATGCCGAGTTCGGCTTCGGCGGTCGTGGAGCGTGGCTCGCCGTATCCGCCGTCGGGCGTCGCGTTGCCGACATCGTCGGTGGTCGTGAGGGCAACGGCCGCATCCAGCGTGTTCCCCGGGCAGAGTAGCGCCTGGCAGAAGCGGATGGGCTCGAAGTCATGGAGGGTCCCGATGACATCACCGGGATCGCGGCCGCCGTCGACCACGCCGGGCTGAAGCAGATTGTCGCCAGGCTGCGCGTCGTTGTTGGCGGCAAAGATATGGTTGTTGCTCAACGCGAAGGTCCGGGCGCCGTCGGTGGCACGAGCGCCGATGGTACCAGCCGTAACCTTCCCATGGCCCGTGCTCACACCGATGGGGACAGGGCGGGGAAAGCTCTTCGTCGGGTCGGCGTCCTCGGCGCTCGCGGCCTCCATCGGGAGGGCGCGGAACTCGCCTGTGATTTCGGGCATGACGCGGACCGTCGTCCCGCTGGCCACCGAGACGAAGGGCGGTACCAGAGCGGCGCCGGGGCGCGTGAGGTAGACCTTGAGTACGGCCTTGCCCATGCCGTCGACGCCGATGGCCGTACCCACCACACCGTCCTTGGCAAGCCACTCGTCCGTGACGAGTTCCTGGGCAGCCAGTGCAGCCTCGAAGGAGGCAGCGGTGTAGTCGTAGGGGCCGGTCGACCCCGCATAGAGCAGCAGGTCCGCGGCCAAAGCCAGGACGAGTGCGACGCGGGATCGAAGAAAACGGCTCATGTTCACATTCTACTATACGTGACCTCATTACGCTTGGGTTCCATCTGATGGACAACGCCTCTTCGCCGGTAGCAGCCCGGACCCTCGGGACGACAGCCCGGCGGACCGTGTGGCGGGCGGGCCGGTGGTCCGTGGCCGTGCCAATGCTCGTCGCGGTAGCTTTCGCCAACGGATGTGCCTCCGGCGCGAGAGGGGCGGGCGCCGGAGGGGTCGGTGGCTTCTACGCCGGCAGCCTGCTTGTCGACGGCCGGGCGTTCGGCGCCACGATGAACCTCCGCGGTTCGGGGCCGAATCGCATTCGAGGTGTCTTCAGCACGTCTTCACCGGTGAGCATCGAGGGCGACGTGGAGGGCGCGGCGGTCGACGGCCTGCTGCGCGTCGCCGTCGAGTATCGGACACCCGACGGATGTGACGGGCGAATCGAGGGCATTCTGGACGTGGATCGCAACGGCGCAGCTCTGGAGGGTCCGGTGACCGTGTCGCACTGTCAGGACCGGGTGGCGGCGCGGCTTGTGCTGCGCAGGCGGGATGGGTGATGGCGGGGTCGCGGGGCTCAGACGTCCATGGGCACACCTCCGGATCGTGCCGAAGCGTAAAGCGCCCGGATCGTGCGCATGTTCGCGGCCGCCTCCAGAGCCCCATACCGTGGCTGGCGATCGTGGAGGATGCAGTCGGCGAAGTGCTCAACCATCAGGCGATATTCATCGTCGCCGTCGATCTGATGTTCCTCGACCCCATCTCCGCCCCGCGACTCCTCGACAGGGACATCGCCTGTCCCCGGCAGGAACGCCGACTCGACCCGTAGCCATCCATCGGTCCCACCGACTTCGAAGGCCTCGAACCGCTCGAGGGTGAGAGCACAGTCGAAGTGGGCGACGATCCCCCTCGGGAAACGGAGGATGCCTGTGAGGGCCTCGTCGACGCCCCGATCGGTCCACCGCGCCGTAGCCTGCACCGTCTGTGGCTCTTCCCCGACGAGCGTCCTCGAGACGTTGACGCAGTAGCATCCCACATCCATCAGAGCTCCGCCGCCGAGCTCGGGATCGAGTCGGATGTTGTCGGGGTTCCGGAGGCGGAAGGTGAAGGCGCTCCTGATGGTACCGATGTCGCCGATGGCACCCGCGCGAAGCATCTCGACGACTCGTTCGGTGCGAGGGTGGAATCGGTACATGAAGGCCTCCATGAGCTTCACGCCCGCATCGTTCGCGGCTGCGGCCATCTCCTCGCATTCGGCGGGGCTCATCGCCAACGGCTTCTCGCACAGGATGTGCTTTCCGGCCTCGGCCGCCCGAATCGTCCACTCCCGGTGCATGCTGTTGGGCAGTGGGATATACACGGCATCGATGTCGTCGGCGTCGAGGAGCGCCTCGTAGCTGTCGTAGGACCGGGGAATGCCGTGATCCGACGCGAAGGCGGCGGCTCTGGTACCATCGCGTGATGCGACGGCCACCAACTCCCCGTTGTGGGACGCTTGAATGGCCGGGTTCACCGCCGCCCGGCCAATGTTCGCCGTGCTGATGACACCCCACCGGATCGGATCCTGGTTCATTCGGTTCGCTTGGTCAGGGGAAGGTCCCGAATGGTAGTGCGCCCCATCGTCCTCGATTCTTCAGAACGGGCTCTGTTGGCCACCATCGATGTCGTCGGCCAACGGCAGGTCCACCCACCGGCGCTCACGGTGGGACAGCGCCACGGCATTGATGATCTCCTGCACCTTGGCGCTCTGGGCGAAGTCACCCTGGTTCGTCTCGTCAGCCGCCAGGATCTCCTCACAGAAGTTGTGAACCAGGTTGCCGTAGAAGGCGGTTCCCCAGTGGTCGTCTTCCGTGTAGCCCGGTGGGAAGTACTTCTCCGGGATGTCGCGCTGGACGAACTCCACCGCGTCGGGTTTAGCCGTATGGATGGTCTGGATGACACCGAACTCCTCCACGAGCCGGACCTGGATGGCGCCCTCGGAGCCGAAGATCCGGGCCTCGATCCCCGGGTAGTTGCCCACGGTGACGTAGCTCGACTGGAGGGAGAAGAGGGCGCCGTTCTCGGCTTCCCCGATAAACATGTCGGCATCGTCGATGTTGATGCGCTCACGCTCGCTGTCGAGGTTCGTCCGCCGGCGGAACTTCACCATGTTCGCCATCCTGCCCACGACTTCGGTAAGGCCGGCACCGACGCATTCCAGGCCGATGTCGATGGTCGGGGCCCCGTAGCCCTCCAGTGAGCTGACGGTGATCCCTTCTTTCGAGAGGTCGGTGCCCCACTCGGGCTCGCCCACCGGTTTCACCTTGTGGATCCGCTTGTCCATTGGGTTGTCGGGGTCGAGCCACTGGGAGTTCTGCTCGTAGCCGTTGAATACGTATGGCTCGCCGATGAACCCGTCGCGAATGAGGTCGAACATGTACATGACCGCTGGCGCGTAACGGAACGTCAGCCCGACCTTCGTCTTCAGTCCCTTGGACTTGGCCAACGCGTGCGCGCGCCACACATCGCGGTAGTCGTGACAGACGGGCTTCTCGACGAGGCAGTGCTTGCCCGCCTCCAGGGTTGCGAAGACCAGGTCCTGATGGTCACCGCGGGTGACGACGTCGATGACATCGATGTCGTCTCTCGACAGGATGTCCCCGGCGTCGGTCGTGACGTCAGGGATGTCGAAGCGGGCGGCTGCTTCGGTCGCCAGTTCCTCGTGGAGGTCCGAGATGGCGACGACTTCGCACAGGGGGGAGCGTTGGAAGCCGGGAAGGTGGGCGGTTTTGCACCAACGGCCGGCGCCGATGACGCCGACTCTCAGGGGTTCTGACATCGGTTGGGAGGGGTGAGAGGTGGATCGTGCAGCCCGGTGTCGCCAAGGTCTGCGCATCGCCGCGCGCTTGGCCGCTCGTGGGTCAGCTCATGGAGAATAGGGCGATGGCCGTGACCACCAAGGGCCGAGCCGTCGTCACCCCAGGCCGCTCCCGTTCGTTGCACGGGAGAAGTCGGCTGCGGAGCGTCGGGAAGTCAGCAACGAGAGGGGGGAAGCTGCGGAGGGCGCGGGGGAAGCCACGGAGGGCGCCGGAGAAGCCGCGGAGGGCGCGGGGGAAGCCGCGGAGGGCGCGGGGGAAGCCGCTAAGGGCCCGGGTGAAGCCGCGAAGAGTCAGCCGTGAATCGGACCTGGAGGCGTCATGAAAGGACTGTTGTTCCTTGCCATCGCTGCCGTTTCGTTCGCCCTCGCGGGGGTCGTCTCGGGAGCCGCCGACTCGGGAGACCGTACTCGCGTCCAGGCCCACCTGGACCGCGTTGCTCACCTCCTTCGGGCTAGCCCGCCCCCACATCTGACGCCGGAGCAGCTGAGCGCCCGCCGCGTCACACTGGACTGGCTCGACGAGTATCGCACGGCCGGCGTGTTCCCCCACAACCACGTCCTGCCGAACACACGAACTTCCATCTTCGTCGACCCCCACGGGACTCCGTGTGCCGTCGGGTACCTTTTGCTACGCTCCGGCGAGCACGAGCTCGTCGAAGAGGTCGTCCATGCAGACAACCTGATCCGCGTACCCGACCTCGAGGGTGATCCGCGAGTCGCGCATTGGCTCGATACCCGGGGACTCACGATGGAAGAAGCCGCCCTCATCCAGCCGGCTTACGATTGGTCGCCACCCGATATCGGCGCGCAGAACACGTCGTACTACGTACCGACCACCGTCGGTCTCTCCATCGCGACGGCGGCGTTGGTCTCGTACAACGCCATCGCCGGTACAGACCGCGGTGGGCCCTTGGTCGACGGGCTTCTGGTGGGTGCCGCTCTTGGTCATCTGGCACTGCTCGCGGACGACGACTCAGGGGAGCATCACGCTTCGGCGGGCCTCAATGCCGTCGGCCTCTTCGCAGCCGTCGGGACAGAGGTCGTACGGTTGATGCGCGGGGGTGACGAAGGTGTGGGGGCAGATTCAAGGCTGTCCAGCCACCTAGCCCCCGGGCCCAACGGCATGGAATTCGGGCTGACGCTACGGCACTAGGCGATCGCGACGGCGCGTTCATGCAGCCGAGTCCTCGAGGGCGTCCCATGGCAGTGG
>CBDDJE010000004.1:562500-1262084 GCA_965229435.1 Longimicrobiales bacterium | reverse complement strand
CCCAACCTCCAGCACAAGATCGTCGACGCCGTGGGAGCCGGTGGCGACGACGAGGTCCTGGAGATCGGCCCCGGAAAGGGCGCGCTCACGAGGCACATGGTGGACCGGGTCGGCCGACTCGTCCTGGTGGAGCTCGACGACCGACTTGCGGAGCATCTGGCCGCGCGATACGGCCAAAGAGGGGACGTGGAGGTCATCCACGGCGACGTCCTCGAGGTGGATCTTCCGTCCCACCTGCGGGAGCCTGCCGAGACGCTGGTGGTGGGCAACATCCCCTACAACATCACCACGCCCATCATCTTCAAGCTGCTGGAGCGGCCCCGGCCGGCGTCCATCGTCCTCATGGTCCAGGACGAGGTCGCTGACCGAGTGGTGGCTCCCGTGGGCTCCAAGGCGTACGGATCGCTTTCGGTGGGGGTGCGGTCGGTGGCGAAGGCGGAGCGGCTCTTCAAGGTGGGAAGGGGAGCGTTTCGACCCGTCCCGGGGGTGGACTCCGCTGTGATCCGGATCACGCCCTTCCGTCCCGAGCGCATCGATCTCGATGAAGAGACGGCCCTCCGAAGGCTGGTGCGGGCGGCCTTCCAGTGGAGGCGGAAGCAGTTGCGTAAGATCCTCCGGGATCATCCCGACCTCGGAATCGGGCAGGAGGGGATCAAGGACGCCCTCGAGGCGGCAGGGGTGCAGCCCACCGATCGGCCCGAGCGCGTGGATCCGGAGGGCTTCGTGGCCATGGCGCGGTCCCTCTACCAGTAGCGGAGCACTCTGGGCCGCGGCGGCACGCTGGGGCCGGGGAAGCACCGCCCCCGGAGCAGCACCGCCCCCGGAGCAGCACCGCCCCGGAGCAGCGCCGCCCCGGAGCAGCACCGCCCCTGGGGCGGCCCCGTGTCGGCCGCCCCCCCGGCCCCGCGCTGGGGGCACACCTCGCGTTGCCCGGGGCACACCCCGCGCCTACATTTGTGACGAAATTCACAAACCAGGGCTAAACCCGCTCCATTACTGACTTTTCGGCGCCTCAGTGACCAGGAAGATCCCACAGAGCACGGTTCGGAGGTTGTCCCACTACCTTCGCTCCCTCGAAGGCTTCGACGGCGAGGGTGGCACGGTCTCCAGCGAGGAGCTGGCCGCCCGGGGGCAGACGACCGCAGCCCAGGTACGGAAGGATCTTTCGCACTTCGGGTCCTTCGGCAAGCGCGGCCTGGGCTATCGTGTCGATGAGCTTCGGTCCAGGCTCCGACGTATCCTCGGCATCGATCGACCCTGGCGCGTCGCCCTCGTCGGCGCCGGTCGCATCGGCCGGGCCCTCTTCGAGTATCCGGATTTCAGGGCGCGGGGCTACGAATGCGTCGCCATCTTCGACAGTGATCCCGACAAGATCGGCCAGGGGCTGGGCGATCAGACCATCCGGGATTCGGCGACCCTGGAAGAAGCCATGCGAGAACTCCAGGTGGAGTTGGTGATCCTGGCGATTCCAGCCGAAGCCGCCCACGACATCGCACGTCGAGCGGTGGAGGTGGGCGTGAAGGGGATCCTCAACTTCGCGCCCATACGCCTGAACGTGCCGCCGCGGATCCCTGTTCAGGACGTGAACCTGGTCATGGAACTGGAGGCCCTCTCTTTCGCCATCTCACAGGCGGAGGACACGGATTGAGCGACCCGTCGCTCGTCCGGACGGCGGCCGACCTCCTGGCGGATGGGCCGGCACACACACTCGATCTCGCGCGTGACGTCCTTGGACTGACCGGTCACCCCGGCGCCGCCTCGGCGGCGGTCTTCCACCTCCTCGGCACCGACCCCCGCTTTCAGGTCGACGGTGAAGGAGTGTGGTCGTTGGACCCGGACCGGGTGCCCCTGGGGGCCCGCCTCGATTCCGTCCCCTTTGCCGTCGTCGACGTGGAGACGACGGGTGGAGCCCACTGGCGAGGACATCGGGTCATCGATCTCTCCATCGTGGAGGTGCTCGGGGGGCAGATCACCGACGAGTACGAGACGCTGGTCCACCCCGGAAGGGCGGTTCCGCCGATGATCACCGCTCTCACGGGCATCACCACCGACATGATCACCGGGGCGCCCTACTTCGAACACGTCGCCGACGAGATCGCCGAGCGGCTCCGGGGGCGGGTCTTCGTGGCCCACAACGCGACGTTCGACTGGGGTTTCGTGTCCGCGGAGCTGGCTCGGGCAGGGGCGGAAGTACCCGACGTGCCGAGGGTCTGCACGGTGCGGATGTGCCGCCGCTTGGTTCCCCGGCTACGGCGACGTAACCTGGACGTCGTGAGCCGCCATTTCGGCGTGCCGATTCACGCCCGCCACCGTGCCCATGGCGATGCCCTGGCGACGGCGCGGGTGCTGCTCCGTCTCCTGGACGAAGCGGCAGGGAGGGGGATCGAGGATCTGACCACCCTCCAGTGGTATCTGAAGCGACGACGTCAACGAAAGGAGTTCGATCCGGCCCAGTACTCGCTGGAGCTGCCGGGCCACGAGCCACGCCGACGGAGGCGATGAGCATCATGCACGAGGGACTGCCACTCAGCCGCTCGACGACCGTGGGCTCCATCCGGATCCATGCCATCGAGGCCGGCGTCCAGCAGCTCGACGGCGGCGCCATGTTCGGCGTGGTGCCCAAGCCTCTGTGGGAGCGCCGGATTCCCGCCGACCCCCGCAACCGCATTCCCCTCGCGCTCCGCTGTCTCCTGGTCGAGGCTCCCAACGCCCTCGTCCTCATCGACACCGGTGTGGGAAACAAGTACGACGAGAAGTTCGGAGACATCTACGGTATCTCGAACCAGGGTGACCCCACGCGCCTGGAGGACGGGATCCAGGACGCAGGTTTCGACCCGAGCGATGTCGACATCGTCCTCAGCACCCACCTCCACTTCGATCACGCTGGTGGCAACACCACCCTCTACGGCGACGGCCAGGTACGGCCGTCGTTTCCTGACGCGCGGTACGTGGTGCAGCGCGGTGAGCTCGACTTCGCCCACAGCCAGAACGAACGGATACGGGCGAGCTACCTCCTGGACAACATCGACCCGGTGACCGAGGCCGGGCTCTGGGACCTGGTGGAGGGGGAGGCCGAGGTCACGGAAGGCGTGAGGGTGCTGCCCACGCCGGGGCACACTCCCCACCATCAGTCGGTCCTCATCCGGAGCGAAGGGCAGACCGCGTGCTATCTGGCAGACGTCTGCCCGACGTCGGCCCACGTGCCCCTCCCGTGGATCATGGGCTACGATCTGGAGCCGCTGGTGACCCTCGAGTCCAAGCGGGGCCTCTGGACGCGCGCATTGGAGGAGGACTGGCTCCTGGTCTTCGAGCACGACCCCCGGGTGCCGTGGGGTCGGCTGGACCCCGAGGCCGATCGCCCGAGGCTCCTCGAAGAGTAGCAGGCCGGATCGGTCCAAATCCTCGCCGGTTCTGCTTATCTTGGTGGGCTGATCATCGAACCGTATCGAGGTATTGTCCTACATGAGCAACCCGTCCACCACAGCCGTCATCCTGAAGGGCGGCGCCCGCACTCCCATCGGACGCTTCCTGGGAGGGCTCAGCGGTTTCTCCGCCCCTGAGCTCGGCGCCATTGCCGTTCGCGCCGCCACCGACCGCTCCGGCATCGACGTTTCCGACGTCGACGAGGTCATCATGGGCAATGTGGTCACGGCCGGAGCGGGTCAGGCGCCGGCACGGCAGGCCGCGGTGAACGGAGGTATCCCTGCCACGGTCCCCGCCCTCACGGTGAACAAGGTGTGCGGCTCGGGTCTGAAGGCGGTGATGCTGGCGGCCCAGGCCATCCGGGCCGGTGATGCCCGCCTCATCGTCGCCGGCGGCATGGAGTCCATGTCCGCCGTCCCCTACTACGTCCGCGGGATGCGTGGCGGGGTGAAGTTCGGTAATCAGACCATGGAAGACGGACTGATCCATGACGGTCTATGGTGCTCCTTCGGGGCATGCCATATGGGCGGTCACGCCGAGTACACAGCGGCCAAGGCCCAGGTAAGTCGCGATGACGCCGACGCCTTCTCGCTGCGGTCGCACCAGAAGGCGGTGTCGGCCATCGAGGAGGGTCGCTTCCGCGACGAGATCGTTCCCGTGGAGGTGAAGAGCCGCCGGGGTGTCACCGTTGTCGACACCGACGAGAGCCCCCGGGCGGATACCTCTCTGGAGGCTCTGGGAAGGCTTCGTCCCGCCTTCGTCCGCGATGCCCCGGAAGACATCGAGGAGCACGTCGTCACCGCCGGGAACGCGCCGGGTCTGAACGACGGAGCCGCCTCCGTCGTCGTCGCCTCCCTCGAGTACGCTCAGGCCCACGGCCTGGAGATCGACGCCACGATCTCCGCGTACGCTTCGGGGGCGACCGAGCCCCAGGACCTTTTCTTCGCGCCCATCGAAGCCGTACGCGGCGTGATGAACAAGGAAGGCAAGTCCATCGGCGACTACGACCTCTTCGAGGTCAACGAGGCCTTCGCGGTGCAGGCCATCGCCGACATGCGCGCGCTCGACATGGATGAGGAGCGCGTTAACGTCAACGGAGGGGCCGTGGCGCTGGGGCACCCCATCGGGGCGTCGGGCACGCGCGTCCTCGTGACGCTCCTGAACGCCATGGAGCACCGCGGGGCCAACACCGGGCTGGCGACCCTCTGCCTCGGCGGTGGGAACGCCGTGGCCCTGTCCGTCGAGAAGGTCTGATTCCACCTAGGGAGAGATGACATGAGCACGTTCTCGAAGACCATGCGCACCCTGGCCGTCGAGGAGGTCGTCGAAGATCGGCGAGCCCGGGCGGCCCTCGGTGTGGTGGCGTTCGCGGTGGCCACGGCCCTCAGCGCCCAGGTGGCGGTCTGGCTGCCCTGGACAGCGGTGCCCGTCACCCTCCAGCCGCTTTTCGTGATCCTCGCGGGCACCATGCTCGGCCCCCGTTTGGGTGCTTTGTCCCTGGGCGCCTACGTCGTTGCCGGCGCCATGGGTGCTCCGGTCTTCGCAAGCGGCGGAGCCGGCCTGCCTTGGCTTCTGGGCCCGACGGGTGGCTACCTGCTGGCGGCGCCGGTGGCGGCCTTCGTGGCCGGTCTGGTGGCTGGTCGGGAGGGGGATCTCCGTCTACTGGCGGGTCTCACGCTCGGCGTGGCAACCATGTACGTCGGCGGCGTCGCGCAGCTCGCCGGGCTGACCGGCCAGGGGCTGGAGGCCACACTCGCCGCTGGTGTCGTGCCCTTCCTCGTGGGCGACGTCACCAAGATCGGGCTGGCCTTCTTCGTCGTGCGTTCGGCGAGGTGGGCACGGTCCAAGCGCTCCTGAACGCTCGCAGCGGGTAGCCCGTTGGGGGTTCTGACCGGGTCGGACGGCCGTGTGCGACTCGGCTGGAGACTCCTGGCGTTCATTCTCATCATGGTGGCGTTCGCCGTCGTCATGGCTGCCTTCGTCCCCACGGGGCTCGTCGGCGGAGCCGTGGCTCTCCTCGTCGGGTCGACGGCGGCGGGTTGGTGCGTCCTGGCTTTCGACGGTCGTCAGCCGGCGGCCCTCGGCTTCTATCCGTCTCTCTCTGCCGTGGGCGAGTTGACCAAGGGTACGGCGCTGGGGGTGGCCATCGGCCTGGCCGTGGTCGCCGTGATGGCGGTTCTGGGGGCCGTGAGTTGGACAGGGCAGGAAGGATCTGCGGTGGGTTGGGTACGTGGTGCTGCGGGAGCCCTCGGGTTCCTTCTGATTCCTGCGGCGGCGGAAGAAGCGCTGCTCAGGGGGTACCCCTTGCAGGCGATGGGTGAGGCGTGGGGGCCGCTGGTGGCCGTGGTCCTCACCTCGGTGATCTTCGGGCTACTTCACCTGGCCAACCCCGGGGTCGGCGCCCTGTCTATAACGAACATCGCGGTTGCAGGGCTCCTCCTCGGCGTGATCTATGTGCGGACGTTGAGCCTCTGGTGGGCGACGGGTGCGCACCTGGGGTGGAATTGGGCCCACGGATATCTGGTTGATGTACCGGTGAGCGGGCTGGAAGTCATCGACGCTCCGCTCTACGAGGGTGTGACGTCCGGCCCGGCGTGGCTGGGCGGTGGGGGCTTCGGCCCAGAAGGGAGCGTCGTGAGTACTCTCGTTGTGCTGGCGGCCACCGCCGCCCTCTGGTGGGGCCCCTGGCTGAGGCCGGGAGACGCGGCTTTGAAGGCGGAGCCACTGTTGATGGACGACACATACACGAAGGCTGTGGAGGCATAGATCGAATGAGCATCGACCGCATCGCCGTGGTCGGCGGGGGCACGATGGGCAACGGCATCGCCCACGTCGCCGCACAGCACGGCAAGAGCGTCCGGCTTGTGGACCTCTCCGACGACGTACTGGACAAGGCGATGGCTACCATCGCCAAGAATCTGGACCGTCAGGTGAAGAAGGAGATCATCGATGAGGAGGCCCGGGACGCCACACTGGCCCGCATCGAGACCATGAACGGCCTCGAGGAGGGGGCCGACGGTGTCGACCTGGTGGTGGAGGCCGTCCCAGAGAAGGCCGAGCTGAAGTATTCGATCTTCCAAACCCTCGACGAGGCCGCAGGGCCTGAGACCATCCTCGCGTCCAACACCTCGTCCATCTCCATCACCGAGATCGCCGCACGCACGTCCCGACCGGACAAGGTGATCGGAATGCACTTCATGAACCCCGTCCCGGTCATGAAGCTGGTCGAGGTCATCCGCGGGCTGGCGACGAGCGACGAGACGACCAAGACGGTCTTCGATCTCTCGGAGGAGCTGGGCAAGACGCCGGTGGAGGTCAACGACTTCCCCGGCTTCGTTTCGAACCGGGTCCTCATGCCCATGATCAACGAGGCCGTCTTCGCGCTCATGGAAGGCGTCGCTGAGGTGGAGGCCATCGACACCGTGATGAAGCTTGGAATGAACCATCCCATGGGACCGCTGGGTCTAGCCGATCTCATCGGACTGGACACGTGCCTCAGCATCCTCGAGGTGCTCCACCGGGAGCTCGGCGACGACCGCTACCGGCCCTGCCCCCTCCTTCGTAAATACGTCGCCGCCGGTTGGTTGGGGCGGAAATCCGGCCGTGGCTTCTACCGGTACGACGCATGATGACTGAAGAGCAGCGCGAGCTTCAGGCTCTGGCCCACGACTTCGCCGAGGCCGAACTCCGGCCGAAGACGGCGGAGTGGGACGAACGCCGTGAACTCGACGACGACGTCTTCGACAAGCTCGCCGAATCGGGCTTCCTCGGGATGCTCGTTCCCGAGGAACACGGCGGCCTCGGCTTCGACCTCTCCACCTACCTCCTCGTCCTCGAGGAGATCGCCTGGGGTGACGCCGCCGTGGCGTTGTCCGTGGCCATCCACAACGGGCCGGTCGCTGTCCTCCTCGCGCGCCACGGAAGCGATGAGCAGAGGGCGACGTGGCTACCGGGCATGGCATCCGGGGAAGCCCTGGGCGCCTTCGCCCTCTCCGAGCCCGACGCCGGCTCCGACGCCTCGTCCATCACGTCGACGGCCACCCGCGACGGCGACGGCTGGGTCCTGAGCGGTGAGAAGCGATGGGTCACCAACGGGGCGCGCGCCGGCGTGGTGGCGCTCTTTGCCCGGACGGGAGACGACGCCATCGGGCTCTTCCTCGTGGATCCGTCGACCGACGGTTACCAGGTGGGGCAACGCGAGACGACGCTTGGCATGCGGGCGTCCCAGACGGTGTCGGTGCAGCTCAATGACGTCCGCGTTGGCGGCGATGCTCTGGTGGGCGAGGCCGGTGCCGGGCTCGGGTACGCCCTGGAAGCGCTGGATCTCGGCCGCATCGGCGTGGCGGCGCAGGCCATCGGCGTAGGCCGTGCCGCACTCGAGCACGCCACCCGCTACGCGCTGGAACGCCAGCAGTTCGGGACGCCCATCGCCCGGTTTGGTGCACTCCAGGCCAAGTTGGCTGACAGCGCCCAGCGTCTCGCGGGAGGGCGGTCCCTCGCCCACGAGGCCGCCGAAGCATGGGAGGCCACGCGCAACGGGTCGCCCAGGACCGGCCTGGACGGCGTCACCGCCCGGGCGGCGATGGCCAAGCTCGCCGCCTCGGAGGCCGCGAGCTTCACCGCCGACGAGGCGATCCAGATCTACGGGGGCTACGGCTACATGAGGCACTACCCGGTGGAGAAGCTCCTCCGCGACGCCAAGGGCGCGGAGATCTACGAAGGCACCAACGAGATCATGAGACGAGTCATTGCCGGCGAGATCCTTCGGGACGCAGGCGATCGCTAAACCATAGAGAGGAACGGAATGGAGATTTTCGACCTGATGTCCGAGGGCGGTCACGAGCAGCTCGCCTTCTGGAACGATCCAGACCTGGGCTACCGTGGCATCATCGCCATCCATGACACCACCATGGGACCGGCCCTCGGCGGGACGAGATTCTGGAACTACGACTCCGACGAGGAAGCCATCGTCGACGCCCTGCGCCTCTCCCGGGGGATGACGTACAAGGCCGCCATCACGGGCCTGAATCTGGGCGGCGGGAAGTCGGTGATCTGGGGTGACAACAAGACCATCGACCGGGAAATGATCTTTCGCGCCCACGGGCGGGCCGTGGAGTCGCTTAGCGGTCGCTACATCACAGCGGAGGACGTGGGGACGTCGCCCGACGACATGGAGTTCGTCTCCATGGAAACCGAGCACGTGGTGGGCCTCATCGGTCGGTCCGGCGATCCGTCACCTGTGACGGCGTACGGCGTCTACCGGGGGATCAAGGCCTCGGCCAAGGCCCGCTACGGGAACGACTCTCTCGCGGGCAAGCACGTCGTCGTCCAGGGCGTCGGCCATGTCGGCTACTACCTCTGCGAGGACCTGGCGGCGGAGAACGCCCAACTCACGGTCACCGACATCGACGCCGACCGTGTCCAGCGCGTGGTCGACGACTTCGGCGCCGAAGCCGTCGCAGCCGACGACATCTACGACGTCGATGCCGATATCTTCGCTCCCTGCGCTCTCGGTGCGGTGGTCAACGACAACACCATCGATCGTTTCAAGTTCGACATCATCGCCGGCGCGGCGAACAATCAGCTCGCCAAGGGACCGGTGCACGGACCTGCGTTGAAGGAGCGAGGCATCCTGTACGCACCGGATTACGTCATCAATGCCGGCGGCCTCATCAACGTGTATGGTGAGATCAACGAGTGGTCGGCCGAGCGCAGCAAGCGAAAGGCCGGCGACATCTACAACACCCTCCTGCGCATTTTCGAACTCGCCGAGTCCGAGAACATTTCGACGCACGTCGCCGCCAACCGGCAGGCGGAGCGCCGCATTCAGGAGGCACGACACCTTCAGCGGACGTGGTGACATGGCCGAAACGATGGAGCATTTGAAGCGGGCCGACCCCGACGTCTACGACGCGATGATCTCGGAGGCGAGGCGCCAGGCCGATGGTCTGGAGCTCATCGCGTCGGAGAACTTCGTCTCACGGGCGGTCCTCGAAGCCATGGGCTCGGTGATGACGAACAAGTACGCCGAGGGCTTGCCGGGCAAGCGCTACTACGGCGGGTGCGAGTTCGTGGACATCGCAGAGGAAGCGGCCAGGGATCGGGCGAAGCAGCTCTTCGGTGCCGAGCACGCCAACGTCCAGGCCCACTCGGGCGCCCAGGCCAACATGGCGGCGTACTTCACCTTCCTGAGCCCCGGCGACAAGATCCTCGGCATGAACCTCAGCCATGGGGGGCATCTCACCCACGGTTCGCCGGTGAACTTCAGTGGGAAGCTCTTCGAGGTCGTCTCCTACGGAGTCGGGGACGACGACGGACTCATCGACTACGACTCCGTCCGAGACCAGGCCCTGGCCGAGAAGCCTGCCATGATCGTTGCAGGCGCCAGCGCGTACCCGCGCATCATCGACTTCGAGCGGTTCGGGGAGATCGCCCAGGAAGTGGGCGCCAGGATGTTGGTGGACATGGCCCATATCGCCGGGCTTGTGGCGACCGGCCATCACCCTTCGCCGGTGCCGCACTCCGATGTCGTCACCACCACGACGCACAAGACGCTTCGGGGACCGAGGGGTGGTCTGATCCTGTGCACGGAGGAGCACGCCAAGGGGATCGACAAGTCTGTCTTCCCCTTCATGCAGGGCGGTCCTCTCATGCACGTCATCGCGGCGAAGGCCGTGGCCTTCAAGGAGGCCCTGGCGCCGACCTTCAAGGAGTATTCGGCTCAGATCATCGCCAACGCCCAGGCCCTGGGTGCGGGACTCGTGGACCACGGGTTCAACCTCGTCAGCGGTGGCACCGACAACCACCTCCTTCTGGTGGATCTGCGGCCGAGCCACGACGAGCTCACCGGCAAGGACGCCGAGCACGCGTTGGAGGAAGCTGGGATCACGGTGAACAAGAACACCGTGCCCGGCGAGACCAGGTCGCCTTTCGTCACATCGGGGCTCCGGATCGGGACTCCGGCCCTGACGACCCGAGGCATGAAAGAGGCCGAGATGAGGCAGATAGCCGACTGGATGGCCCACATCCTGGAGAGGCCCACGGACGCGGATCGCATCGCCTCGGTGCGGGCCGAAGTACGCGAAATGTGCGCCCTCTTTCCGCTCTACGAGGAACTGGCCACCAACTGAAGCCCCGTCAAGGGTGGCGTCGACCCTTCAGGTTTCACACATTCTGCCGATGAACGAGCTACAGTTCGCCGACGAAGTCCTGGATCAGCTCCAGGAGCGTAACCCGCGGTTCCACCCGCGGTCGTACGTGTTCGTCTTGCAGGCGCTGCACTCGGTCATCCAGTCTCTCGACAAGCCCCGGCACATCACCGGGCGCGAACTCACCGAAGGCGTTCGAGAGCTGGCCATAGGGCAGTACGGGCCCCTCGCCAGGACCGTGCTGGAGCATTGGGGCATACATGAGACCGAGGACGTCGGTCGTGTGGTCTTTGCGATGGTCGAGCAAGGCATCCTCGTCAAAGAGGACGACGACGACCCGCAGGACTTCGAGAACCTGTTCGACTTCGAGGAAGCATTCGAGTCGAATTATCCCTGGAACGCTCGACCCCAACACTGAAGAGATCCGCTGCGGCGGATCGCAAATCCAAGACACGCCCGCTGCGTCGGGCACACATCGAGGGCGCACGTGAGCGCGTCGCCCATGGGAGGGGATGGACATGGTGTCTGAAAGCGGCTTTCCCGCTTGCCAGAAGTGCAACGACGGGCTCTTGCTTCCGCTGTCCGACTACGGCAGGGAGGGAGCACCCATTCGGTACAAGGCCTGGGTCTGCTCCAACCCGGAGTGCGGCTTCAACATCCGAATCGACAACGGAGAGGTCACGCTCGGGCGTCAGATCGGCCAGAGCTACAAGTAGTCACGGGGCGCTCGCTCCATGAGCGATCCATCACCGCCCCTCAGACCCTACGCGCGAGGTCCCGTCCCGGCCTGGACCGCGTCGGAGGCCGCGGCCTTCGATGGGCAGGCCATCGACGATATCGGTGTGCCCCAGGCCGTTCTCATGGAGAATGCCGGCCGGTCTGCCGCTCTCGTGGCCCTCCACGTGCTTGTCGACTCGAGGGCCGAGGGCTCGTCGCAGGTTGGCCCCGTCGTCGCCCTGGTGGGCTCGGGCAACAATGGGGGTGACGCCCTCGTTGCCCTTCGCTCCTTCGCGGCGTGGGGATTCGAGACCCGCGCCCTTCTCGTCGCGGACCGCCCGGTCGCGGATCCGCTTCTCCACGGATGGCCCCTCGACATCTCCCTGGACGAGGAGCTGGACGACGCCGCACTCCGTGCCCTTCTCGGTTCGGCGTCACTGATCGTGGACGGCATCCTGGGGACGGGCGTGCGGGGAGCCCCGCGTCCCCGGCAGGCGCGCATCATCGACGCGGTCAACGCGAGCCGGGCGCCCGTGCTGGCCCTGGACGTGCCGTCGGGAACGGACGCCACCACGGGTGGCGTCGCTGGCCGCATCATCGATGCCGATCTCACGGTTTCCTTCGGGGCACCCAAGACGGGTGCGCTCCTTCACCCGGCCCGGGCCCATGTCGGCCGCCATGTCACCTTGGAGATCGGCTTTCCTCCGCGCACCGAAACCGACGCGGCGGCGTTCGCGGTGACGCCACGCTGGGTGGCTGAACGTCTACCTCGCCGGGGGACGGACACCCACAAGTATCGGGTGGGGCACGTCGTGGTCCTCGGGGGTGGACCGGGTATGGCCGGCGCGGCGATTCTGGCGGCCCGAGGCGCGTTTCGAGCCGGGGCCGGTCTGGTTCACGTCGTCACGGCGGCCGAGAACCGCGACGGCGTCCACGGCGCTTTGCCGGAGGCCATCGTCGTGGGTTGGGCGGAGACCGCCCGTCTTACTGAGGCGCTGGACGAGGCGGACGCCGTCGTTGCCGGGCCCGGTCTGGGCCGGACCGCCGAGTCTGTCGACGTCCTGCGGCTGACGCTGGAGAAAGGCGAGGCCCCGGTGATCCTCGATGCCGACGGTCTCAACCTCCTGGCCGAGGGAGCCGTAGCCGTCCCGGAGGGGCGGCGCATGCTGATGACGCCCCACCCCGGCGAGATGAGGCGGCTCCTCGGGGAGTCGCCCGCGGGTGGCGCTTCGAAGGAGAGCGGGGCGCGGGACACGTCTCCTCTCGCCCTGGCCCGGGAAGCCGCCCGCCTATACCAGTGTGCCGTGCTCTACAAGGGAGCGCCGTCGGTGGTGGCGGCCGCGGGCGGGCCGGCGGCCATCGACACCCAGTCTTCCTCGGATCTGGCTGTGGCGGGCATGGGGGACACCCTGGCCGGCGTGTGCGGCGCGCTCTCGGCCCAGGGACTCGACCTCGCGGAGGCAGGATCCATCGGGCTGTACTTGAGTGGGCGTGCGGCCACGCTCGCCGGACGCGGTGTGGGGCTGACGCCGTGGGACGTCGCCGAGTCGGTTCCCGAGGCCATCGGAGAAGTCACGAGCCCCGTCGACGGCGTGGTCGCCGGGAGCACCGACCTGGATCTCCCCTTCGTTCTCTTCGACGCCGACCGGGCGCGTTAGCGGCTCGTGAGCATGGACCGAGAGGTGGCGGAGGTGCCTCGGTGAAGCGCGTGAAGCTGGGGAAGGGCAGGGAATTCGACCTCATTCGCCGCTTCGTATCCGATGACGACGCATCCGACATCGCCGTGGGGCCGGGCGACGACGCCGCGGTGCTCCAGGATGGCTGGGTGGTGACGACCGACCTGTCCGTGGAGGACGTGCACTTCAGACGGAGTTGGCTCACCGACGAGGAGATCGGATGGCGGGCGGGGGCCGTGGCGCTCTCGGACCTGGCCGCCATGGCCGCCACGCCGGTGGCGGTGCTCGTCTCGATGGCGGCGCCCGAAGGGCGGGAGCGTGACGGGTTCGACCTCGAGGCGGTCCAACGAGGCATTCGATCCGCCTCCTCCTCGGTGGGGGCGACCGTCGTTGGTGGCGACCTCACACGCTCCCCGGGACCGCTGGTCATCGACGTCGTGGCCCTCGGCCGAACGACGTGGCCGGTTCAGCGCGACGGCGCCGAGCCTGGCGATGACGTCTGGGTGACCGGACCTCTGGGTGCCAGTGCCGCCGCCGTCGCCGTCTGGGAGTCGGGGGACGAGCCGGGGCCCGAGCTCCGGGCGGCCTTTGCCCACCCCGAGCCCCGTGTCGCGGCGGCGTGCTGCCTGGTGGAGCAGGAGGTCGTGGACGCCCTCATCGACCTGTCCGACGGCCTCGCCGGGGATGCCTGTCACGTGGCCGCGGCTTCGGGTGTCGCCATCGTTCTGGACGAGGCCGCCATCCCGGTGGCCGAAGCCGTCGTCCGCGCGTTCGGCCTCGAGAGGGGGCGTGCATTGGCGCTACACGGTGGAGAGGACTACGAGCTCTGCTTCGTCACCGACCCCGGCGTCGTGGACATCGGCTACTTCCAGAAGAAGTACGGTCTGAGCCTGACGAAGGTCGGGACCGTGGAAGCGCTGGCCCCGGACGAGGAGCCCGGGGTCAGGATCCGTCGCGCAGACGGGACGGTGGCGCCCCTCGAGCGGGGCGGCTTCGATCACTGGAGCGCAGGATGATTCGCCTCCTCCTCATCCTCGTCGTCATCGTGCCGTCCACCGTCTGGTACGGAATCCGGATGATGTGGGCGGCTTTCCGTCGCAACCCCGAGCTGTCCTGTATCTGCGACGAGTGCCCGCGCCGGTGGTCACGACTCCTCCTCCGTTGCGCCGGCGTCGAGGTGAAGTTCGAGAACCCGGAGATCGTCGATCCCGGACGCCCGCAGATCCTCGTGGCGAACCACTCGTCCTGGTTCGACGTTCTCGCTCTCACCGCCTACCTGCCCGGCCGTTATCTGTTCGTCGCCAAGAAGGAACTCGAGAAGGTGCCGATCTTCGGTACCGCCGTCCGTGTGTGCGGCCACATCTTCATCGACCGGCACGACCGGAACCGAGCCGTGGAGTCGCTGGCGACGGCCCAAAAGAGGCTGGAAGCCGAGAATCCGACGGTCATCATGTTCCCCGAGGGGACACGTTCACCCACGGGGGTCTTGCAGCCGTTCAAGAAAGGGGCCTTCGTACTGGCGATCCAAACGGGTGTCGAGGTGGTGCCGGCGTTCATCGAGGGGGCGCGAGACGTCATGAGAAAGGGCTCTCTCCTCATTCATCCGGGCACCATCACCGTGCGCTTCGGCGAGCCTATCGCCGTCGAGGGTTTGGCGCTCGAAGACCGAAACGAATTGACCGTTCGCGCGCAGGTGGCCGTCGCTGGCCTCCAAGCCGAGAACGCATCATCCCAGGAGACGTGATGTCGGCCATCGTCGGCGTACATGGTAGAGAGATCCTCGATTCTCGGGGCAATCCCACCGTCGAGGCGGAAGTGACCCTCGAGACCGGCATCCGCGGCCGGGCGGCTGTGCCCTCCGGTGCATCCACCGGGGCCCACGAGGCCGTCGAGCTCAGGGACGGAGACCGGGGGCGGTATCTCGGCAAAGGCGTCCTGACCGCCGTGGCGAACATCAACACGACGATCGCCGACGCCATCCGCGGCTTCGAGGCCAGGGAGCAACTCGACATCGATCGGACCATGATCGATCTCGATGGAACGCCGAACAAGCGGAACCTCGGCGCCAACGCCATGCTCGCGGTGTCCATGGCGGCAGCCCGAGCCGCCGCCACCGAGAACCAGATGCCGCTGTGGCGCTATCTGGCCCCTACCGGTACGGCGGACACCCTCCCGGTGCCGATGATGAACATCCTCAACGGTGGAGCCCACGCACCGAACAACGTCGACATCCAGGAGTTCATGGTCATGCCGGTGGGGGCCGAGACCTTCTCCGAGGGCCTTCGGATGGGTGTGGAGGTCTTCCACCACCTCAAGAAGGTCCTGTCCGACCAGGGCAAGAACACCGCCGTCGGCGACGAAGGTGGTTTCGCTCCCGATCTGGCCAGCAACGAGGAGGCTGTAGAGGTCGTCCTCCAGGCCATCGAGAAGGCCGGCTACCGTCCCGGTGAAGACCTGGTCATCACCCTCGATGCGGCAGCCACCGAGTTCTTCGACGACGGTGAGTACGTCTTCCACTGGTCCGGCGGAGAGAGGCGGGACGCCGCCGGAATGGTTGAATTCTGGAGTGATTGGGTTGCAAAGTACCCCATCCGCTCCATCGAAGACCCCCTGGACGAGAACGACTGGCATGGCTGGAAGGCCATCACCGAGGCCGTCGGCGACGAGGTGCAGATCGTCGGCGACGACCTCTTCGTGACCAATGCCGACCGGCTGGAGCAGGGGATCCGTGACGGGGCGGCCAACGCCATACTCATCAAGGTGAATCAGATCGGCACGCTGACGGAGACGCTGGAGACGATGCGCATCGCCGGCCAGGCCGGGTACGGCAACGTCGTGTCCCACCGTTCCGGGGAGACCGAGGACACGCTCATCGCCGATCTCGCCGTCGCCACGGGCGCCGGTCAGATCAAGACGGGCAGCGCCAGTCGCACCGACCGGGTGGCCAAGTACAACCAGCTCCTCCGCATCGAGGAGAAGCTTGGTGATGCCGCGAGGTATCCGGGAGCGTCCCTGTGGGGGTGAGGGCGTCACTGCCGGGCATCCGGCGTCCGGCCGCGGACGGGGAGACGGCCCAGTGGATCTGAGCAGGCTCGGAAGGCTTCTCGTGCCCGGCCTCCTGCTGGCTGCGGTCTACTACGCCGTCTTCGGCGGCGAGTACACCATGTTGGAGCTGCGCGAAGCCCGCGCCTCGTTGGAGACCGAGCGCGTCGTCCTCACCCAGGTCGAAGGCCAGATGGATTCCCTGGCTGCCTGGGCGGATTCACTCGAGAACGACCCGACGACCATCGAGCGTATCGCTCGTGAGGACTTCGGGATGATCCGCGACGGCGAGACGCTCTACCGGTTCGCCGACAGCGAGCCCTCGGTGGAGTTGAGAGCCGCTCAGCGCTGAGGCGTTACTCCTCCGCAGCCGAGCCGTCTTCCCGCTCCACGGGCACCGCCGCCTTCTCCTCGGTGTCGCCGGCCGCCGGGCTCCCCGTCGCTCCCACGTTCAGGAGTTTCCGGGCCACGTTCTCCAGGCCCGCCGCTTCTTCGCTCTTCCCGGGGAGTGACGACCCGACCATCGCCTCGGCTGCCGCCTTCAGCGCCCGCTCCCTCGCTTCCGGTGACGCCTGCTTCGACTCCTTCACAAAGGGCGAGAAGAGGTCGATGGGGATGGGGAAGAGTGTGGTGGAATTGTTCTCCACTGCGACCTCGGTCACCGTCTGGAGGAAGCGCAGCTGCATGGCGACGGGGAACTGCTCGATGATCTCTGCCGCGGCCACCAGCTTCGTCGACGCCTGATACTCACCCTCGGCATTGATGACCTTGGCTCGCCGCTCCCGCTCGGCCTCGGCCTGTTTCGCCATCGCCCGCTTCATCTCCTGGGGGAGGTCGATGTCCTTGATCTCCACTCCGGTGACGTCGATGCCCCACGGGTCCGTGCCCTGGTCGATGATGCCGCGCACCACTTCGTTGATCCGCTCCCGCTCGGCCAGGAGCTCGTCCAGTTCAGACTGGCCGATGACTGACCGCAGAGTGGTCTGGGCCAACTGGCTCGTCGCGAAGTAGTAATCCTCGATCTCGATGACCGCCTTCGTCGGATCCGCCACGCGGAAGTAGACCACCGCGTTCACCCGCACACTCACGTTGTCCTTCGTAATCGTGTCCTGGGGCGCGATGTCCAGGGCCACGATCCGGAGGTCCATCTTTCGCAGACGGTCGATGCCGAATGGGACCAGGAAGACGATACCCGGCCCTTTCGCGCGGGTCAGCTTGCCCAGCCGGAAAACGACGCCACGCTCGTACTCGAAGAGGACGCGAACACCCGTGAGAATGGCGCCGATGCCACCAATGATCGCGGGGACCAGGAGAGCGCTGAGCTCGAACCCCATGGAAACGTCTCCTTCGTCGGAGTAGCTGAATACGGTCGGGTTGAGGGCCCACGACCGGCGACCCTGACCAAGGGTACCCTCCGGTCCGATTTCGTGCCGCGCGCCGCCCTGGGCGTGGTTGACACCGTGCCCACACAGGATGAGCTTTTCCGTCCTCGCCGGAGTAGCTCAGCTGGTTAGAGCAGCGGAATCATAATCCGCGTGTCGGGGGTTCAAGTCCCTCCTCCGGCACTCGTTGGAAATCAACGAGTCAGCCCCTCTCGGGTTCGCCCCGGGAGGGGCTTCTTCGTTTGGGGCTCCTGCTTCTACCTCAAGTGGATTCGTCGTCGTCCGCTGGGCTGGTGCACTGCTGGTCCTGGGGATAGTCGGTGGCGTTGTCGCCGTCGTTGTCGATGCCGTCGGAACAAGCGGCGGGGTCGGATCCGCCGGCGTAGAGCTGGGTGATCATGGGGACGAAGATGTCGTTGATGACCTGAACCGACTCCGACGTGGGTGCAACGGTGGTGAAGGCGCTGTAGAAGGAGCTGGTCCCGGGCACGACGATGACGTGCACCCGGGAGAAGATGGTGAAGTCGCCCACGCGCAGGAGGCTGGCGGCCACCGATTCGGGTCCCAGGATTCCCGTGGTCTGGGCATTGATCTGACAGACGACGGTCGTGCCTGCGGGATTCCCGATGAAGTTCCGCGCGGTGCCCAGTTCGGCGTCGAGAATGCTCTGGGATGTGAATCCACCGGTGATCTGGGCGTTGAGCATGTAGCGCCACACCGCTCGATTGTCCGATCGGATGAGATCGGCGCCCACCACCGTGCCGGGAAAAGCGAAGCCCGAGACGTCGACGGCATCAGAAACGGTCCAGCCTTGAGGCACCATGAAGCCGAGCAGGAGGTTGGTGGAGTTGGAGTAGGGGCTCTGGGTGAAGTCGATGGTGAAGGGGATGGTGAACGCGGTGGAAGGCAGATCCCCTCGAGGCACCCCGTTGATGAAGTCCCAGAAGACGGCCTCGAGGCCGGTAGCGTCGGCGCAGAGTTGTGAGGTTGCGGCGGCAGCCGGCCCGACTCCGTCGTCACCCCCGCAGGCGGCGCCGCCGAGACCCAGCATGAAGATGGTCAGGAGACGGGCCATTTTCGGCGAACGGGCATTCGTCATGGGGAGCGATCCTGGAGGGCGTGAGGGTGGCCCGTTGGTGGGGGGGCATTGGGGGGCGACCGCTCCGGCCGGAGGGTCGATTCGCGGCGGAGGATACCGGTCGGCATCGGACCTGTCCAGCGTGCCCCCGCGAGCCCCGGCTCCGGGGCAGCGTCCGTGTCGTGCGTACGCGCGTCTCCGCCCGCCTCGGGGCGCGCGCGCTGGGCTGTCAGACCCATCACCACCCCTCGATTCCCCCTACGCTCGGCCTGCCGTACCTTGATAGGCTCGACACCGAATCATTCGACCGCCAACTGCGCAAAGAACAGAGCCATGACCGGACGAGCCAAGACCATCCTCACCGGACGCCGGGAGCGCATGGAGCGCATCCTCGATCGGAAGCTCGCGCCCCCGACTGCAGGCGCCGATACGCCTATCCCGGACGAGACCCGGGAGCACCTTCTCAGCGAAGCCCAGGACCTCTACTGGAACGAGCTGGAGTGGGAGCACATCACCGATGAGGAGGCTCTCGAGGGCGGCCCTCTGGTGGAGCTCACCTTCCCCGGACTCCTGGCGTACGTTCGGGGCCTCCTCCTGGACGAGGTCATGCCCGACGCGCTCTCGCCAGCCAACCCTCGTCCCCAGGTCGTCGCCGACCTTCTGCGCTTCCTGGCGAACCGCGTGGTGCAACTGGAGGAGAGCCTCGATGGCGAAGACGCCTCGGAGCCGGAGAAACTCCAGCGCGAGCTGGAGATGACGAGTGATCTCATTGATCGGGTGCTGTATCTGTACCATGACCTCTCGGCCCAGGAAGTCGAATTCGTGGAGTCGGCCCAGGCCCCGAACTGAGGGCCGGGTAGTGCCCGTGTTCGCCTAGCATGGTCCGACGCCGACCAGGACGGCCGTACCTGGCGGGGGCGCCGCTCCTCGTTGCCCACCGCGGCGGAGCGAAGCTCGCGCCGGAGAATACTCTGGCTGCATTCCGACAGGCGGTGGAGGACTGGGGGGCTGACATGCTCGAGCTCGACGTGCGGCTCTCCAGGGACGGCGAAGTGATGGTCATCCACGACGCGACGGTGGACCGGACGACCGATGGCTCGGGGCGGGTAGCGGAACTCACCCGCGATGAACTCCAGGCCCTCGACGCCGGACACAACTTCCTCGATCCGGCGGGCGAGCCGTCGTTTCGAGGGGCAGGCGTCACGATCCCGACGCTGGACGAACTTCTCGACGCGTGCCCGGACGTCTGGCTGAACGTCGAGGCGAAGGAGGCGCAGGTGTCGGCGCCCCTGGTCGAGCTCGTGCGGCGGCGAGGCGAGACCCACCGGGTCCTTGTCGCTGCCGAGCACGAAGCGAACCGTGCCTCCGTACTGGGCTACGAGGGGCCGTGGGGCGCGAGTCGGCGCCACTGCATCCTTTTCTGGCTGGCCCATCACGTTCCGGGTGGAGGGCCGTACACACCGCCCGTAGACGTCCTGCAGATTCCCGAGATGTGGAAGGGCGTGCGGGTTCTCTCTCCGCGCCTCGTCCGGGAAGCCCACCGTCGCAACATCCCTGTTCACGTCTGGACGGTGGACGATCCCGACGACATGCGCCGCTTGCTGGAGTGGGGAGTGGATGCCATTCAGTCGGATCGGCCGGACTTGCTTTCCGAGGTTCTCGTCCAGCACGCGGGTCGGCCCCTCCCGCCCTGCCGGCGCCGGGCTACTCCGGCGGCCCAGTCCGGGCAGGCGGGTTCGTCGGCTACGGATCCGTGAGCGCAGCGGGTGCGCCCGTGACCACTCGATCGTCTGACCCCATCGCGACGGTGAGCGGCGCCGTGGCCCGGGAGCTGGCCGACCTGAGGGAAACGCCTGTTGTCGTGGCTCTCTCTGGCGGACTCGATTCCTGCGTCCTCCTCCATGCTCTTCGCTTCTCTCCCGGTGGGAGATCGGGGCTCGCCGCCGCCCACTTCGACCATGGCATGCGCCGGGGTAGCCAGGGCGACGCGGCATGGGTGCGTGGGGTATGCAGGGCCTGGTCGGTCGAGCTCGCCGAAGGCCGTGTCGACCCGGCCGAGGTCGCGCCGGCCTCTGAAGACGATGCCCGAACGGTGCGGTACGCCTTCCTCGAGGCCGTCGCCCGCGAACGCGGTGCCGTCCTCCTGACGGCGCACCATGCCGACGATCAGGCAGAAACGGTGTTGTTCCGGGTCCTCCGCGGCACCGGCATCGACGGACTGGCGGGGATCCCCCGTCGACGGATCCTGGGGAGTCGCTCTGGCCCGAGCGCCGGGGGGCGTGTTGGCCCAGCCCCGTGTGACGGCCGGGGTGAGGTGATGGTCGTCCGGCCGCTCCTGAGCCTGACCCGGGAGGAAGTCGAGGCCTACGCCCGTCGCTGCAGGGTCCCCCACCGGCCCGACCCCACCAACGACGGTCGGGCGTTCGCCCGCAATGTCATCCGCAACGCCCTTCTGCCCCTGGCGGAGAGGGAGGTGGCCCCCGGCGCCCGCCGTGCCCTCGCACGACTCGCCGAGATCGCCGGGGACGAAGAGGCGGCCTGGTCGTCGGCGCTCCGCTTCGTCCTGGACGCGGTGGATGCGAGAGGAGTCTCGCTACCGGGTGGCGCCTCTGCTGTCGACGATGGCACCGCCTCCGAGCCGTCCTGCTCGCGCACCGCGCTCCTCGATCTGGGGCGGCCTCTGGCACGCCGCGTCGTGCGGCTCCTCGCCGCCGGATGCGGTATCACCCTGGACCGCGACACGACGCTGCGAGCCATGGGCTTCGTCGAGACCAGTCAGAGCGGACGCCACATCGAGCTGGGTCGGGGTGTGGAACTCCATCTCAGAGGCGACCGCGTCGCCCTCGTGGATACCCGGTCCGGCCACGACCCCGTGCCGACGCCACCCACATCCTCCCCGACGGAGCCCTTCGAATGACCGAGCCCGACCCTCGTCTCGGTGGCCGCCCCATCCGCGACGTCCCCTTCGACGCCGACGCGATCCAGGCGCGGGTCCGTGCGTTGGCGGCGGAGATCAGCGATGCCTACACACCCGAGGATCGCCTTCTGGTCCTGTGTCTGCTCAAGGGCGCCTTCCTCTTCGCTTCGGACCTGGTGCGTCACATGACCCTGCCTCTCCAGCTCGACTTCATGGTGGCGGCGAGTTACGGCGACGCCATGGAGTCCAGCGGCGAAGTCACCGTGCGGTACGACCCTCCGACGGATTTCGCCGGTCGATCCGTACTGTTGGTAGAAGACATCATCGACACGGGAACGACACTTGCTGCGCTCGTTCCTCGTCTGGAAGAACAGGGCGCGGCGCGTGTGGATGTTTGCGCCCTGCTGCACAAGCGGAAGCCGACCGCGGTGGTCGAGGCCCGATGGGTAGGATTCGATGCACCCAATTCCTTTCTAGTGGGGTACGGACTCGACCACGCTGAAGACTTTCGTCATTTACCTTATATCGCCAGCCTATAAGGACCGGGCCTGACCCGGCCCGAGGTCCGTTACCAGTAGACGATGCCCGAAGACCCGATCAAGCCCGATCCCGACCAGCGATTGGGACGAATGTCCAAGAACGCCGCGTTCCTGATGCTCATGGCGCTGGCGCTCCTCTTTCTCGTGCAGCAGATGCGCAGCCAGGAGGATGCTCCCGCGCGCATCACGTACTCGCAGTTCCTCGAGTACCTGGACGAGGGGCGAGTCCACAAGGTGGTGTTCAGGGATCGCGCCATGGAGGGCGACTTCCGCGCGACGACGACCATCGAAGGCGAGGACTACAGCACCTTCGTTTCCCGGACACCGGGTGATGTCACCGACGGGCTCCTCGATCAGCTCACCGGCCAGGGGGTGGTCGTGGATGCCGAAGAGGCGGACGCGGGGTGGGGGACCTACCTCATCACCATCTTGCCGTGGATCCTCTTCATCGCCTTCTGGATCTGGATCTTCCGCAGCATGCAGGGTGGCGGGAATCGGGCGTTCCAGTTCGGTCGCTCCAAGGCCAAGCTCATCTCACCGGACACGCCGAAGGTCACCTTCGCCGACGTTGCTGGGGCCGACGAGGCCAAAGAAGAGCTGCAGGAGATCATCGAGTTCCTGAAGGATCCGGCGAAGTTCTCCCGCCTCGGCGGGCGGCTGCCGAAGGGTGTGCTACTCGTCGGACCTCCAGGAACGGGTAAGACGCTCCTTGCCCGTGCGGTGGCCGGTGAAGCGGGTCGGCCCTTCTTCCAGATGTCCGGCTCCGACTTCGTCGAGATGTTCGTCGGCGTCGGTGCGTCGCGCGTGCGTGACCTCTTCGAGCAGGGCAAGGCCCATGCTCCGTGCATCATCTTCGTCGACGAGATCGACGCCGTCGGGCGCCATCGCGGCGCCGGCCTGGGCGGCGGACACGACGAGCGGGAGCAGACGCTCAACGCCCTCCTCGTCGAGATGGACGGCTTCGAGTCCAACGAAGGTGTCATCCTCCTCGCCGCCACGAACCGCCCGGATGTTCTCGACCCGGCCCTCCTGCGGCCCGGCCGCTTCGACCGGCAGGTGGTGGTCGACGCCCCGGACGTGAAGGGGCGGGAAGGCATCCTCAGGGTTCACGCCAAGAAGCTGCCATTGGCCGACGACGTCGAGCTTTCCCTCATCGCGCGCGGTACGCCGGGCATGAGCGGAGCCGACCTGGCCAACATCTGCAACGAGGCCGCCCTTCTCGCCGCGCGTCGCGACGGGGAAAGGGTGTCCATGGACGACTTCGAGAAGGCCAAGGACAAGGTCATGCTCGGAACCGAGCGCCGTAGCCTGGTCCTGACCGAGCAGGAACGGAAGCTCACCGCATATCACGAGGCGGGTCACGCGGTGCTGGGGCTCAAGATCCCGGGCCTCGACCCCGTCCACAAGGTGACCATCGTTCCCCGGGGCCGTGCGCTGGGCATCACGGCGAGCCTGCCGGAAGAGGACCGGCACTCCTACACGAAGGAGTGGCTGGAAGGCCAGCTCGCCATGCTCTTCGGCGGCCGCGTCGCCGAGGAAATGGTATTCGGAGCCAATGATGTCACCACCGGGGCTGGCAACGACATCGAGCGCGCCACCTCCATGGCGCGTCGGATGGTCACGTCCTTCGGCATGAGCGAAGTCATCGGACTGGTCGCCGTGGCCGACAATGAGCAGGAGGTCTTTCTCGGTCGGGAGATCAGCCAGCGCCGGACGGTGTCCGAGCACACCCAGCGCATCGTGGATCAAGAGGTGAAGCGTTTCCTCGACGAGGCCCACCAACGGGCTCACGAAGTGCTCACCGAGCACAAGGACCTCATGGAGCGTATCGCCCAGGCCCTTCTCGAGCGCGAAACGCTGGATCGCGAAGAGATCCAGACGCTGGAGCGTGGGGATCCGTTGCCACCGATGCCCGAACCGGACGAGGAGGAGGGCGAGACCCCGACTCTCGCCGGAAAGCCGGCTCCGGCTCCCGAGAAGGCGAAGCGACCCTTCGGTCTCGGAGGTGAGGGACCGATTCCAGGACCTGCGCCCGGCTGATTCCGGTACTCCGCAGCCGTCGGAGGTCGTACCTTAGTGTCGATCGCCCCCCTTCGAGTGCGCGGAGTGTTCTGACGTGACGCCGAATCTGGAACAGCTCCAGTTCCTGCGGCCGGGTTGGACCGACCTGGTCGAGATCCTCATCGTCGCGTTCCTGCTGTACCGCCTCCTGCTCGTACTCCAGCGAACGCGGGCGATGCAGATCATGCTCGGCGTCGTGGCCCTGGCGCTCCTCTATGGCGTGTCCCGGCTTCTGGATCTGATCCTCATCCGCACGATGCTCGAGGCCGCGTTCCAGTACGGCGCCATCGCCGTTCTGGTGGTCTTCCAGCCGGAGCTCCGCTCCGCCCTGGCTCGCCTCGGCCGCAGCCGCATGATGCGCGCGTTCCAGAGGATGGAGGGAAGCCGGGTCACCGAAGAGATCGTGGAAGCGGTAGAGCGGCTGTCCCGTTCGCGTCACGGCGCCATCATCGCCATCGAGCAGGAGATCGGTCTGGACGAATACGCAGAGACCGGAAGCCCCGTCGATGCCAGGGTGTCCGCAGAAATGCTGACGACGATCTTCACACCCTACTCCCCTCTCCACGACGGGGCGGTCCTGGTCGTGGGTGATCAGATCCGTACCGCAGGCGCGATCCTGCCCCTCACCCAGTCCACGGTGAAGGATCGCTCTCTCGGGACCCGGCATCGGGCCGCCCTGGGCCTGAGCGAAGAGACCGACGCCATCGTCATCGTCGTGAGTGAGGAGACGTCGCAGGTGTCGCTGGCGGTGGGTGGCCGGCTGGACCGGGACGTCGGTATGGAGCAGCTCCGGGAGACGCTGGTGGGAGCCACACCGTCGAACGACTCGCCCCTGGTGGCCGCCAAGTCTGTGCTGTCTCCGTCCTGAGGCCCGCAGCGGGACTCGCGAGGCGGCGCCAACGCCCGCTCTGCTCGCGGTAATCCAGGCCCGGAAGCCCGCGTAGGTACATTGCAGAGGTCGCGTTGACACTCTGGCGGGCCACGGCCTAGATTGCCGAGTCTCCAAGCGTCGGTCGGCATTGGTCGATCCGACGCTGAATTCCAGATACAGGTAACGAGGAGCGACGACTCCGTGGAATATCGGCTACTGACCCTTTTCGCCGACGGCGGGCTGATGATGTACCCGCTGGTTCTGTGCTCGATGATTGCGCTGGGCGTGATGATCGCGAAGTTCTTCACGCTTCACATCGCGCACAAAGGAACGGCCAGGGTTCTCACCGAGGTCGAAGAGCTCGCCCTCGCTGGCGACATCGAGGGTGCCATCGAAGTGGCCCGCGAGACGCCAGGTCCCGCCTCTGCCATCCTCCTCGCTGGCCTTCGACGCCTCGAGAGCAGGAAGCTCAACGCGGGTGAGTTGGAGTCGATGATCGCCACGACCGGGACCATCGAGCTCGGCTTCCTCGAGCGCGGTCTCGTGATCCTCGCCACCGTCGCCAACGTCGCTCCGCTCATGGGCTTCCTCGGAACGGTCGCCGGGATGATCCTCGCCTTCGCCGCCATCGAGCAGGCAGGGAACGTGGAGCCCTCGCTCGTGGCCGGCGGCATCAAGGTCGCGCTGCTCACCACGGCATCGGGGCTCGTCATCGCGGTACCGGTGAACATCGGCTACAACTTCTTCGTGACCCGTATCGACCAGCTCATCGTCGACATGGAACACGGGGCACAGAAGATCATCAACCTGGCCTGGGATCTGGAGAAGGACGGGAAGATCGAAATCGTCGCCAAGAGTGATGATCGTTGGCCGGCGAAGGAGGGCTTCGCGTCCAAGGCAGCCGCGTCCAGCCCGCCGCCCAGCCCGAAACCGAATGAGCCCGACATGGGAGCCGGTGAGGCTTCGGGCTCTGCCGGAGAAAGCGGGGAGTAGCACCAGCGGGGCACGGAACACGCAGGACTCCGATTCTGTACATGTAACGAAACAGAGGAAAAACGGATGGCTGTTCTCAACAAGAAGAAGTCGAAGGTGAGCGATGAGGTCCCGACCTCGTCGATGGCCGACATTGCGTTCCTTCTCCTGATCTTCTTCCTGGTCACGACCACCTTCCCGAAGGACAAGGGGTTGGGCGTCGTGCTCCCTGAGCCGGGCGAGGAAGCCCAGGTCAGCCAGAAGAACATCCTTCACCTCATCGTCCAGCCCACGGGCATCGTGGACGTGAAGCGCGGGGAGAGCACCCAGATCCAGCAGATGCGGCCGCGGGAGATCGAGGGGCTATGGCGTCAGGAAGTCTCCGCCAACCCGAACCTCATTGCGGCGGTGAAGACCCACCCCGACGCGTCCTACAAGTTCATGATGGACGTGCTGGACGCCCTTCACACGGCGAACGCCGAGCGGATCTCCCTGCAGGTCCTGGAGAACTGACGAATGGCGATCAAGGGTGGTGGTTTCGAGAAGAGTTCCAAGGCGTCGTCCGAGGTCCCCTCGTCGTCGCTTGCCGATATCGCATTCCTTCTCCTGATCTTCTTCATGGTGACGACGGTCTTCCAGCAGGACCGTGATCGTCCCATCCAGTGGCCCGAAGCAGAGGCCGCCGAAAAGATCGACGAGAAGCAGAAGAACATCCTCAACATCTGGATGGAGCGGGACGGTTCGATCTTCATCAACGATCAGCCGGTTGCCATGACGGATGTCTCGCAGATCGTGGCTCCGCTCTACGCGGACTCCGAGCGAGCCCTCGTCATCTCCATTCGCGGTGATCGGGATGTACCCTACCGGTTCTTGGACCAGGTCCAGCAGGAGTTGGTCGCCGCCGGTGTCGTGCGGGTGGTATTCGCCGCGCAGATGGAACAGGCCATGCAGAGGGAGAGACGATGACACCTGAAGCCGTAACAGCCCCCGAGATGCGTGCGTCGGCCAACGACCGTCTGAAGAACACCTTCAGTTCGTGGTTCTGGGGATCGATGATCGCCGCCACCGTGGTGCACTTCGGAACGTTCGCGCTCTGGCCGGAGCTGCAAGCCGAGGACTTCTCGTTCGAGAGCGACGAGTTGGAGGCCATCGAGCTCCCGCCGGAGATCGAGATTCCGCCGCCGCCTCAGCAGATCTCACGCCCCGCGACGCCTGTCATGGCGAGCGCCGAGATCGACGAGGACATCACCATTGCCCCGACGACGTTCGAGGAGAACCCCGTCGAGGACCTCCCGCCGCCGCCTGAAGAGGAAGCGACGGACCTCTCGGCTCAGCCGACCTTCACGCCCTTCACCGTGGCGCCGACGATTCAGAATCGTTCGGAAGTCGTTCGGGCGATGACGCGTGAGTATCCGCCCCTCCTGCGTGACGCGGGGATCGGCGGTACGGTTCTCGTCTACTTCTTCATCGACGAGAACGGGGTGGTACAGGACTACCGGATCCACGAGAGTTCTGGCCACCAGGCGCTCGACGACGCGGCCTTGGCCGTTGCCGATGTGTACCGCTTCTCGGCTGCGCTCAACCGCGACAAGAAAGTTCCCGTCTGGGTCCAGTTCCCGATTACCTTCCAGGTTCGGTAACCCGGAGCCTGGGACTCCTCGAAGGGACCCCGCCGGTGCTCCGGCGGGGTCCCTTCTTTATTGTATGTGCGTGACCGAGTTCGACTCATGACCTCAACAACCCTCAGCTACGCAGAGCGGCTGGCAGAAACGCTGCCAGCGGTGAACGAGCGGATCCACGACGCCGCCGAGGCGGCAGGCAGGGACGCCTCCGAGGTTCGGCTCGTGGCGGTGACCAAGGCCCATCCGTTCGAGGCGGTGGAGGCGGCCGTGGCCGCCGGGCTCACCGACCTCGGAGAGAACCGGGTGGCCGAACTGGAGTCGAAGGTGGACCGCTTCGGGTCCGAGTCCATCACGTGGCACATGATCGGGCACGTGCAGAGCCGCAAAGCCGGACGGGTTTCGGAGGTGGCGTCGATGGTCCACTCCGTCGACTCGTTGAAGTTGGCCCGGAGGCTCTCGCAGGCCTCGGAAGACGATGGGGCGGTCCTGGACGTGCTGGTGCAGGTGAATACGTCGGGAGAAGAGGCCAAGTACGGCTTCGCTCCCGAAGGGGGATATGACGCGGTTCTGGAGATGACCGAGATGGCCGGCCTGAACGTCAGAGGTCTCATGACGATGGCGCCTTTCGTCGATGACGAGCGGGTGCTGGGCTCGACCTTCGCGGGGCTCCGCCGTCTTTCGGAGCGTCTCCGGTCGGCGAGCGACCGCGTAGGGCCCGAGCTCTCCATGGGGATGACCAATGACCTGGGCATTGCCATCCGTGAAGGCAGCAGCATGATCCGCATCGGTACGGCACTCTTCGGCGAACGAGATCGAACATGATCGACCTGACACCGCTGGACGTCCGCAACAAGCGCGGCGACTTCAAGAAGCTGATGCGGGGCTACGATCCCCAGGAGGTGGACGTCTTCCTGGAGTTGGTGGCTGAGCGCCTCGAGGCTCTCGTCCGCGAGAACATCCAGCTTCGGGATCGGACCGCTGCCTTGCAGGAGCAGGTGGAGGCGCAGGCGGGCCGTGAGCAGGCGGTTCAAGACGCCCTGGTCACCGCCCAGGAGCTGCGGAAGGACATCCGTGAGCAATCCCAGCGGGAGGCCGATCACATCATGCGCGAGGCCGAAAGCGAGGCACGCCGCATGATCGCCGAGGCGGAGGCCGAAGTCCGGTCACGACTCCGCGGTATCGAGCGCCAGATGGATCAGTCCCGAGACTCGCTCCAGGAGCTGGAACGTCGCCGGCAGCGCTTCCTCCAGGAGTTCCGTGGCCTCCTCCAGAGGGAGTTGGACGTCGTCGAGGTGGAAGAGGAGCGCGTCCCGCTGGAAGACCGGACGGTGGACCTCGATCTCGGAAGCCGCCGGGGCGCCTCTCCCGCGACGACGACGGCGGCGGCCGGGGCGGGGCTCACCGAAGTCGATCTCCAGGAGGAGTCGGCGGCGCAGGATACGATGGACGTAGCGAGCACCGAAGCACCGGACGCCGATGCCCCGGGTGCGGACGTTGGGAGCGCCCAAGCACCCGAGTCCGATACCTCAGATGCCGACGTAGCGAGCACCGAAGCACCCGACGCCGCTGCCCCGAGTGCGGACGTGGGGAGCGCCCAAGCACCCGAGTCCGCACCGCTTGGCGCCGGAGTTGTGAGCGCGGAAGTCCCCTCCGCCGAAGGCACGGCGGCCGACGACTCCGCCATCGACAAGCACGGCGCCCACGAGGATGCAGCGGCCCCGGCGCTGTCCGTGACCGTACCCCAGTCGTCGGACGGCACCCGCGATGGCCCGACAGCAGTCGTCGGCGCCGACGAGGCACCCGTCGACATCGAGGATCTGCAGCCGGAAGATGGACAGGCCTCGACCACGTCACCGCCGCCCTTACCGTCCGTGGGCGGCGAGCCTTCCTCCCTCGAGCTCGAGCTCATGGCTGGCGTTTCGGACGGCCCCGCCGACGGACCACCGCAGGACTACCCCGAGGTGCCTGATCTCGAGACGGTCCTCGCCGAGGCGGGCATCGACGATGTGGGACCACAGGCGGAGCAGGAGATCTCTCCACCACCGGCGAGCCATAAGCCGGTGGACGACGACGATCGTCGTCCTGAGGATCGGCTCGCGCTCTTCGACAAGGACAAGAAGGGCAAGAAGGGCTGACGGCGATCGAGCATGAGCCATGATCTGAGCCAGCGGGTGGACGCCACCGTCCGCGCCGTCCGGAAGCGTACCGATGCCCGTCCGACGGTGGGCATCGTCCTGGGTACGGGCCTCGGGGCCCTCGCCGACATGATCGACGTCGAGGCGACGTTGCCCTACGAGGAGCTGCCGGGCTTCCCCGTGCCTACCGTCGAGAGCCATACGGGCCGGTTGGTCCTGGGGACCCTCGGCGGCGCGTCCGTGGTCGCCATGCAGGGCCGCTTTCATCGCTACGAGGGCTACACCCTCCAGCAAGTCACCTTTCCCATCCGCGTATTGAAGCGCCTGGGGGCCGAGACGCTGGTGGTGTCGAACGTATCCGGCGGGATGAATCCTCTGTGGAGCGTCGGTGAACTCGTCCTTATCGACGACCACATCAATCTGCTTGGGGACAGCCCCCTCATCGGCCCCAACGCCGACGATTTCGGGCCTCGCTTCCCCGATATGTCCGAGCCGTACGACGCTCGACTCCAGAAGCTGGCGATGGACGTTGCCATGGAATTGGGAATACGGCTCAACCGCGGCGTCTACGTCGCGGTGCCAGGCCCACAACTCGAGACACGCGCCGAGTACCGGATGCTCCGGACCCTCGGCGCCGACGTGGTGGGAATGTCCACCGTTCCGGAGGTGATCGTCGCCCGGCACATGAGTATGCGCGTGCTGGGCCTGAGCATCATTACCGACGCCTGCTTTCCCGACGCACTCGAGCCCGTCGACGTGTCCGCCATCATCGCGGCCGCCGCCGAGGCAGAACCCCGTCTGACCCGACTCATCGAGCGGGTCGTGAGCCGAATCTAGACACTCATCCCATGACATATCCCGAGCTGCCGACCAGCCTCCTCGAGGTGGAGGAGGAGTCCCTTCGTCGTTGGCGTGACGAGGACCTCTTCCGTCAGACGCTGGACCAGAACGCCGATCAGGAACGCTTCGTCTTCTACGAAGGGCCCCCTACCGCCAACGGGCGGCCCGGCTTGCATCACATCCTCAGCCGGACCATCAAGGACCTGGTGTGCCGTCACCGCGCCATGCTCGGCTACAGCGTGACGCGCATCGCCGGGTGGGACACCCATGGCCTTCCCGTGGAGATCGAGGCGGAGAAGAAGCTCGGGATCAGTGGCAAGCCGGAGATCGAGGCCCTGGGCATCGCCGAGTTCAACCAGGTCTGCAAGGACTCGGTCTTCACGTACAAGGAGGAGTGGGAGGAGCTCAGCGAGCGCATCGGCTACTGGCTGGAGTATTGGCGCCCGTACGTCACCTTCCACACCAGCTACATCGAGTCGGTCTGGGCCATCCTCAAGACCTTTGCCGACAAGGATCTGCTGTACCGGGGTCACAAGAGCGTGCCGTACTGCCCGCGATGCGGGACACCGCTGTCTTCCCACGAAGTGGCCCAAGGCTACCGCGATGTCTGGGATCCCTCGCTCACCTTCGTCTGCGAGGTCGTCGATGCCGACGGGGAACCCGACGCCGAGGGTCGGGCCATCCTCGCGTGGACGACGACGCCCTGGACCGTCCCGTCGAACGCGGGACTCGCGGTCCACCCGGAGCTCGACTACGTGGAGGTGGCCCGGGACGGCCGGCGGTACATCGTCGCCCAGGGGCGTGCCGAAGCCATCTTCGGTGAAGAGGCCGACATCGTAGGCCACCTCAAAGGCAGCGAGATGGTGGGCTGGAAGTACCGGCGCCCTCTCGATCTGGTCGCCGAGCCCGAGGACCCGGGTAACGGATGGACCGTCGTCGCGGAGGACTTCGTCAGTGCGGACGACGGTACCGGCATCGTCCACATGGCCCCGGCCTTCGGCGCCGACGACTACGCGGCTGGGCAACGCCACGGCCTGCCCATGCTCAATCCCATCGACGACGCCGGTCGGTTCACGGCCGACATCGAGCGAGTTGGCGGCATGTTCGTGAAGGATGCCGATCCGGTCCTCGTCGACGCACTGAAGGAGCGGACGCTCCTCTTCGAGATCGGGAAGGTCGAGCACAGCTATCCCCATTGCTGGCGCTGCGACTCGCCCCTCCTCTACGTGGCCATCGACTCGTGGTTCGCGGCTACGTCGACGCTCAAGGACGAGCTTCTGGCCAACAACGCGCAGATCTCCTGGCACCCGCCGGAAGTGGGCGAGAAGCGCTTCGGCGAGTGGCTCCGTGGCAACGTCGACTGGGCGCTGTCCCGGGACCGCTACTGGGGCACGCCGCTGCCTGTCTGGGTCTGCGACAACGACGCGGACCACATGCGGTGGATCGGATCACTGGCCGAACTCGCCGAGTACGCCGGTGAACTTGCCGAGGACTTCGATCCCCATCGTCCGTTCATCGACGAGGTGACATGGGGATGTTCGGAGTGTGGCGGTACGATGCACCGGACGCCGGAGGTCATCGACGTCTGGTTCGATTCCGGGGCCATGCCGTACGCCCAGTGGCACTACCCCTTCGAGAACGAAGAGGAGTTCGAGAACCACTTCCCCGCTGACTTCATCTGCGAGGGGTTGGATCAGACTCGCGGGTGGTTCTACTCCCTCCTGGCGATCTCGACCATGCTCGGCCGGGGGCCGTCGTTCAAAAGCTGTCTTGTGAACGATCTGGTGCTCGACGCCGAGGGCCAGAAGATGTCCAAGTCGAAAGGCAACGTCGTGAATCCGTGGGATGCGCTGGGAGAGCACGGGGCGGACGCGGTCAGGTGGTACTTCATCACCTCCTCGAACCCCTGGCTTCCCAAGCGTTACGACCCGGAAGGCGTCTCCGAAGCGGCACGGAAGTTCTTCGACACGCTCTTCAACACCTATCGCTTCTTCACGCTCTACGCGTCGGTGGAAGGGTGGGCTCCCTCGGACGCCGATCCCGACCGGGCGGAGCGGCCGCTCCTGGACCGCTGGCTTCTGGCTCGACTGGACTCGGTGGTGGCCGGGGTCGGGGCCGAACTCGATGGCTACGAGCTGACCCGTGCGTACCGGGCCCTTGGAGACTTCGTCGTCGAAGACCTCTCGAACTGGTACGTGCGTCGCAATCGCGCCCGCTTCTGGAACAGCGACGACGCTGCCGACCAGCGAGCAGCCTTCCGCACACTGTACGACGCGCTTTGCCAGGTGACGCTCCTGGCTGCTCCGTGCACGCCGTTCTCGGCCGACTGGGTGCACCGGGCCCTCACCGGCGAGAGCGTGCACCTCCAGCGATTTCCGGCCGCGCTGGACGCCGCCGAGCGGGAGGCCTTGCTCGGTGGGGAGAATCTGGAGGAGGACATGGACGCCGTCCGGACCCTCGTCTCCCTCGGACGTGCAGCCCGGGAAGACGTGCAGATCCGCGTTCGGCAGCCGCTGAGGCAGGTCCGGGCCGTGGTGCCTGGCGGTCGGACCCTCTCCGACGAGATGCTGGAGGTGGTCCGCGACGAGCTGAACGTGAAGGAAGTCGGCTTTCTCTCGACGTCCCAGGGGCTGGTGAGTCTTTCGGCCAAACCGAACTACCGCTCGCTGGGCAGCCGCTTCGGCAAGCGGACCAACGACATCGCCAACCGGATCCGCGCGCTCTCCGAGGACGACCTCCGGAGCTACCAGGAGACGGGATCCCTCACCGTCGAACTCGATGGCGAGGAACACGCCCTGGGAGCCGGCGATCTCGACGTGATCCAGGAGGCCTCGGGTGGCCTGGCCGTGAAGGGGGAGGGAGCCTACACCGTGGCGCTGGACCCTGATCTCGACGACGAATTGAGGGCCGAAGGGGTGGCCCGGGAACTCGTGAACCGTATTCAACGCCTCCGCCGGGATGCGGGTCTCGAGATCACGGACAGGATCGAGCTGAGGGTGGGTGGATCGGATCCGATCCGTTCCGCCGCCAAGGACCACCGGGTCTTTATCGGAGGAGAGGTTCTCGCCGCCCAGCTCGACGTCGTCGACCGCGTCGCCGAGGGCGACCTGCCCCACGTACGCGAAGTGGACATCGACGGGACGCCCGCGACCATCGGCATCCGGCCTGCCGCCGGCTGATGGAGCGGCTCTCGTGACTCTACGTGGTGTCGTCCGGGGTCGTCTCGGGAGATGGCCGTGGGGGGCGGTGCCGGGTGGCTGAAGAAGTCCACGAACTGGTCGTCGGCGAGGGGGGCGCCCAGCGGTTGGACGTCTTCGTGTCCGACCGTCTGGAGCTTTCCAGGACGCGTGTTCAGAAGCTGGTCCAGGCGGGGCAGGTGACCGTCGACGGCCGCGAGGCGAAGAAGTCCGAGGAGCTGGCGCCGCAGAGCGTGGTCGTCGTCCGGGTGCCACCGGCCCAGACCGTGGAGATCCGCGGCGAGGAGCTCCCGCTGGACATCGTGTTCGAGGACGAGCACCTGGTCGTGGTGAACAAGGCGGCGGGGATGGTGGTTCATCCGGCGCCCGGCCACCGGTCCGGGACCCTCGTGAACGCACTCCTCTGGCACGTCCCGAATCTTTCCGGCGTCGGCGGGCGTGCTCGGCCCGGCATCGTCCATCGCCTGGATCGGGACACGTCGGGGCTCCTCGTCGTCGCCAAGACCGACGCCGCCCATCGCCGGCTGGCCGACGCACTCCGAGCTCGTCGGATCAAGCGACTCTACCAGGCGGCGTGCTGGGGACATGTGGCCGAGGACACGCTGGTTATCGACGCGCCCATCGGCCGTGACCCCAACGATCGGAAGCGGATGGCGGTGGTGGAGGGCGGACGGGACGCCCATACCCGGGTGAAGGTCCGAGAGCGCTGGCTGCGAGCCGATCTCGTCGACGTCGCTCTCAAGACGGGCCGGACGCATCAGATTCGGGTCCACCTCGCGCACGTCGGGCACCCCGTCGTGGGAGACGAGACGTATGGAGTCGGATGGGAGCGCGGTCTCGGTGGCCCCACCCGCCGATGGGTGGACGAGCTTGCGCGCAGGATCCGTCGTCAGTTCCTCCACGCATCGAGGCTCGCCTTCGAGCATCCTGCCTCGGGTGAGCGCGTGGAGTTCGAGGCACCCCTGCCAGACGATCTCGCCGGCGTCGCAGAGTGGGCGCGACGAGGCTGACCGGCATGCCCTTTTTTATTCGCCCCGGGAATCCGATACTTAGCGGCTCGCCGGGATTCGCACACCGCGCATCTCTCCGTCGCACGCGTTCGTAGCTTCATGTCCGAACTCGATCCGAAACTCACATTCGAGTCCTTCGTCGTGGGCCCCGCCAACCGCCTGGCGTCGGCCGCCGCTCGTCGTGCCGCCGAGTCACCTGGCACGAGCTACAACCCCCTCTTCCTCTATTCGAAGCCTGGCCTGGGAAAGACGCACATCCTCACGGCCATCGCCCATCGGGCCGAGTCCGACCACGTCGAGTACATGGCGCTGGAGGAGTACCTCGATCGTCTCGAGGCGGGACTCCAGTCCGGATCCGGGGAAAGGGGTGTGTATGGAGACCTGGAGATCCTCCTCCTCGACGATGTCCAGTTCCTCACGGGCCAACCCGAGGCCCAGGAGATGCTCCTCAAGACGTTGGACCAGCTGACGTCGTCCGGGGGCCAGATCGTGTTGGCCAGCGACCGACCGCCGGCGGACATCAACGGCCTCGACGCCCGTCTCCTCTCCCGCTTCTCCGGTGGCCTGATCGTCGACCTCGGGGCACCGGAGTACGAGACACGCGTCGCCATCATCAACAAGAAGGCCGAGGAACGGGAGCAGACGCTCGAAGCAGGCGTGGCCGAGGCGGTCGCCAAGGCGCCCCTCAAGAACGTCAGAGAACTCGGAGGCGTCCTCAACAAGATCTTCGCGACGCAGGATCTGGAGGAGCGACGGGTCACCATCGACGAGGTGGGCGCCCTCCTCGAAAAGCAGGACGAGGCCGCGGCGCTGAGCAGCGGCTCCGACGAGTTCGGGTCCTTCCTCACCGAACTCACCTCCACCGTCGAGACCGTCGTCGAGGAGAAGGAGGAGCCCTGGCGCAAGACGCTTCGGGAGGCCATCGAGACCGCAGACCGGCGGGGCTTTTCGACGCTTCGTCTGGAGTCGCTTCTCGACAGCGCCACCGAGCCGAAGGGATGGGAGGAGGCCATCGAGCGGTTCAAGGCCGACCTCCAGCGGTTGCACGAGATCGACAACGAGTTGAATCGACTCGGCAATCCGTGGCCTGAAGCGGCGCAGGGGGTTCTCGAAGACCCGGATCGCCTCGAAGAGGCCGAGGCGCTGCTGACGTCGGTCCGGGAGCGTCAGCGGCCCTTTCCGCGTATCGCCGATGGAGACCAACTCCACGACCTCGACGGCTTCGAGAACATCGCCCTGAAGGCGGCGGCTCAGCTGGTCGGGGCGGAGAAGCCCGAGTACAACCCGCTCTTCGTCTGGTCATCGGACGAGGGCGTCGCCAAGACGCTCCTGGGTGCCGTCGGACGGACGTATCAGGAGGCCTACCCCGAGCTCACCATGGCGGTGGCGTCCATTTCCGATTTCGCCACGGACTTCATCCGGGCACTCGGCGAAGGCGTGGCGGGTGCCTGGCGCGAACGGTGGTGGACGGTGGATCTCCTCCTGGTCTACGGCATCCAGGATCTCGTCGAGACCGAGCGTGCCCAGGACGAGTTCTTCCACCTCTTCGAGGCTCTTCGTCGTCGGGGAGCGAGGATGATGTTCGTGTCGGATCGGGCGCCGTCGGCCATTGCCGGCATAGACGACCGTCTCCGATCGCGCTTCGAAGGTGGACTGGTCCTCGAGATGTCCACCGGCGCGGCCGTACCACTCGAGTTGGTCGAGACCGCCGACGAGGAGGGGGCTGGCTCCGACGATGCCATCTTCTTGCCTGATCTCGACGACGGGGACGGAAGCGGCGAAGGCAGCGGGAAGTCGTCGAGACCTCAGCCCGTGCCCATCGAGGCCGCGACCCAGAAGGGCGGGACCTGGTTCCCCGGGCCCGAGAACGCGGTGATCCACTGGCCCCGCTTTGAAGAACTCCTCATCGAGGAGCTCGACTGATGGCCATCGAAGGCGCACTCCAGGACGTCAGTCTGGCGGACATCTGCCAGCTTCTGGGGATGGGCGGCAAGACCGGGTGCCTCAGCATCACCGACCGTTCCAACTTCGGATACATCTACTTCGAGAACGGCCGCGTCATCTACGCCTCCGTTCTCAATCGGAAGGACCGCCTCGGCGAGCTCCTTGTCCGCAACCACGCCATCACCCGTAAGGATCTCTCGGCGGCAGTCGAGAAGCAGCAGCAGGCCAAGGGGAAGAAGCTCGGAGAGATCCTCGTGGAGATCGAGGCCATCTCCGAGGACGTTCTCCAGCAGTATATCCAGGTCCAGATCGAGGAGGCCGTCTACCACCTCTTCGCGTGGAATCAGGGGTCTTTTCACTTCGATACGGACCAGATGCCCGACGAGGACGGCCTCTACCTCGTCAGCATTCCCCCGGAAGCCCTCCTCATGGAAGGGGCCCGTCGGGTCGACGAATGGAGTCAGGTCGAGAAGAAGATCCCGTCCTTCGACATCGTCTTCCAGCTCGACAAGCACCCCGACGAGTCGGATGACGACGTCGAGCTGACGAAGGCGCAGAAGAAGGTCCTTCCCTTCATCGACGGCGTCCGCACCGTCCACGAGATCATGGATGAGGCGGGACTCGTCGAGTTCGAAACGGGGAAGGCCCTCTACGGGTTGATCCAGGCGGGCTACGTCTCACGCGCGGGCGAGCGCAGTACGACCGAAGAGACGGGTGGCGACGAGGCCCTCCAGCAGCACCTCAATGTCGGGATCGCGTTCTATCGGTCCGGCATGCTCGAGGACGCCGGCCGGGAGTTCGAGCAGGCGCTCCAGGTGGAGCCGACGCAGGCGCGAGCGAACTTCATGATGGGCCTCATCGCCTTCCGGCGCGGCCGCCTCGAAGAGGCGCTGAACCACTTTGGCTCCATGCCTCCCGGAGCGGGCAATGCCTACTCGGTCCACCGCAACACGGCCCTTACCCTCGAGCTCTTGGGCCGCTACGACCACGCCCTCGCGGCGCTGGACGAGGCTCTGGTCACCAAGCCCACCGACGCCGCCGTGCACCTTTCGCGGGCCATCATCCACATCAAGCGGGGCGACATCCCGAAAGCGCTGGACGCTCTGCGGTTGTACAGGACGTCGCCTTCGGTAAAGAAGCCCTCCCCGCAGTACTACGCCTACACCGTTCTCGCGGCGGGTGTCAGTGGCGACCTGGACTACGCCGTCGCCGTGGGGCGTGAGGGTCTGGGCCACTACCCCGACTCCGGCCCCATCCTGGTGAACACCGGTCAGGTCCTCGAGCGACGAGGCGAGGTCGAGGCGGCTGCTGCACTCTACAAGCGTGCGACCCAGACCAACCCTCCGCTGCCTCAGGCACACAAGAACCTCGGGGACCACGCCTACGCCCACGGCGATCAGGAAGGCGCCCGAGCCCAGTACGAGAAGGCGGTCAAGTTGTCGCCCCGATTGGGTGACGATGTCTATCTCCGCCTGGGCACTCTGGCGTACCAGGGCAATGACCGGGATGTCGCCGTGCTGCTCTGGCGCCGGGCTCTGGACCTGAACCCCAACAACCAGGCCGTCCAGGCGAACCTGGAGATGCTCCAGGGCGATTAGAGTGACCGCGCTCCGCCGCGCCTCGCCGATCTTCACCACGCTTCTCGCCGCAGCCGGCGTGTGGGCCCTGTCCGCCGCCGCGGTCACGGTATCGAGCCTTCAGGAGCGCGCCCTCCCCGACACCCTCGACGGGCAGCCCTACGCGTCGGTTCGTAGCCGGCGGGCGATCATCTATCACGCCCCTCGGGATTCACTCGTGGCGCTTCGGGTCGGGGAGCTCCTCGACGCCCAGCCCAGCCTTCCTGGACTCCCTGACTCCATCCCCGACGGAGTGCATGCTGTCCTCGCGCACACGCCGGTGGCCTTCGACGAAGCCATCGGTGGCGCCGTCCCCGAATGGCGTGCCGGGGTGGCCATCCCATCCCGGAACATGCTGGTCATGCCCACCGGGGAAGGTGTTCGCGTCGTCGACGGCGAAGGCCTTCGCACCCTGCGCCACGAGTGGGCCCACCTGGGCCTCCATCAACGCCTGGGTGACCTGCGGATTCCGCGGTGGTTCAACGAAGGGTACGCCCAGTGGGCGTCGGGGGGCTTCGACGCCATGGGGGCTTGGCGTCTGCGCGTCCTTCTCGCCATGGGTCGTGCTCCTGCCATGGACTCCCTCACCCTCGGCTGGCCCTCCGACCGGGAGCAGGCGCGCACCGCGTACCTCCTGTCGGCCAGTGCCGTCACGTACCTCCTCGAGTCGGGGGGTGAACGCGGCCTTGTTCTCTTCCTGGATCGTTGGACCGAGACTCGCTCGTTCGAGGGGGCGTTCCGGGAAATCTTCGGACTCACGACGGGGCAGTTCGAGACCGACTGGAAGCGCCACGTGCGCCAGCGCTATGGATGGCTCTTCGTGCTGAGCCACTCGGCGGTCTTCTGGCTCTTGCTGGCACTCGTCTTGCTCTTCATGGTTCGCGGTCGCCAAGAACGGAATCGGGAGAAGCTGGCACGCCTGCGGGCCGATGATCTCCCCGATACGCCGGCCTACTGGGATACGAGCGAGGAATCGGGGGTACGAGGGCCAAATGACTGAACGGACGAGTGCACGAATCCTTGTCGTCGACGACGATACCGACGGGTTGGAAGTGCTCGAGACCCGCCTCACCCACGCCGGCTACGAGGTGGAGACCGCCGAGAGCGCCGAGAAGGCGCTCTCCCGCGTGAAGGCCTTCGACCCGGGCATGATCGTCACCGACGTCCGGATGTCGGGCATGACGGGTCTCGAACTCCTGGAGAAGATCCGGGGGACCATGGACGACGTCGAGGTGGTGGTCATGACGGCCCACGACGACATGGAAACCGCCGTGACCGCCATGAAGTCCGGAGCCTTCGACTTCCTGGTCAAGCCCGTGGACCCCAAGGCCGTCCAGGCCCTCGCCGACCGCTGCTTCAAGGAGCGGGAACTGGTGGAGACCACCGAGGTCCCCGACCAGGTAGCGGCGCTGCCCCGGAGCCGGCTGGTGGGCAGCGACCCCAAGATGATCGAGATCTACAAGACCATCGGGGTCCTGGCCCGAAATCGCGCCACGGTTCTCATCCGGGGCGAGACGGGAACGGGCAAAGAGGTCATCGCACGGGGCATTCATGAGAACTCCGAGCACTCCCAGGAGCCTTTCATCGCCGTGAACTGCACGGCACTCACCGACACGCTCCTGGAGAGCGAGCTCTTCGGTCACGTGAAGGGCGCCTTCACGGGCGCAACCGGTGCACGCAAGGGCTACTTCGAGCTGGCGGGGAAGGGGACGATCTTCCTCGACGAGATCGGAGACACCAGCCCGGACTTCCAGACCAAGCTCCTGAGGGTCCTCCAGGAGCGGCGTTTCTATCCGGTGGGTGGAGAAGAGCCCCGAACGACGGAGGCCCGGGTCATCGCCGCGACCCACCAGCCCATCCAGGAACTCATCGAGAAGGAGCGCTTCCGGGAGGACCTCTACTTCCGCCTCAAGGTCGTGGAGATCCCCGTTCCTCCCCTCCGGGAGCGCCGAGGCGACATCGAGGCCATCGCCACCGCCCTCCTGGGCCGGATTCGCGAGGAGACGGGCAAGGATGTGCGCCGCATTTCCGACGACGCCGTCGAGCGACTCATGGCCTACGACTGGCCCGGCAACGTCCGGGAGTTGGAGAATGCCCTCATGCGGGCGGCCATCGTCGCCCGGGGCACGGTCATCGGAGAGGACCACCTCATTCTAGAGGGGGGCTCCGAGGGTGGTCCGAAGGATCTCGCCTTGAGCGCCGCCATCCGCAGGCACGTTCGCCTGGTTCTCGACCGGACCGATGGCGACGAGGCCGAAGCGGCAAAGCTCCTGGAGATCACGCCGAAGGAGCTGAAGAAGCACCTGGCCGATTGATGCGCTTCGCGGATCGAGCCGCAGCCACGGATTGACCCGCTCGGCAGGGACGGATAGCCTTCTGCCATGGCCAAGACGACGAAGAACGATGCCCCCGCGGCGCTGAAGTTCACGCGGGTGAATGCGCTCCTGGGTGTCGCCGGAATCGCCGTGCTCACCCTCGGCTACTGGCTTCTCGCCCAGGGCTCCATCACGGCCGCTCCTCTGCTCCTGGTCCTGGGTTACGTGGTGCTCCTTCCCATGGCCATCATCAAGTAGATGCCGAGGCCGAAGTAGTGCCGCGAAAGGCCCTCTCCAGTCCGACGGCATCGGCCATCGGCCCGTACTCGCACGCCGTCGACGACGGGACGCACGTCTTCTGCTCCGGGCAGACCCCCATCGATCCGGAGACGGGTCGCCTCCGGGAGGGCGGGGTCGGCGACCAGACCCATCAGTGCTTCGACAACCTCTTCGCCGTCCTGGCGGATGGCGGCCTCACCGCGGACGACGTCGTGAAGGTGAACGTCTACCTAACGGACATGGATGACTTCGCGGAGATGAACGAGGCCTACGTGACGCGGTTCGCCGCTCCGCCTCCGGCGCGGACGACGGTGGGGGTAGCGGCGCTGCCCATGAACGCCCAGGTCGAGATCGAATTGGTGGCCAAGAAGCCTTGATCCCTCGATCGGGGCGCGATCGCTGTCGGCAGCGAGTATGTTGCCGCCCTCTCCATCGTACGAGCACCGCCCTTCACCCCGATCTGGAAGCCGAGACATGTCCGTTGAGGTCCCCCCTCGTCCCGTCGTGGGCCTGACACCCACACCTCGTCTCCTCCGCGTCGACCTCGGCCGTCGCCTGCACGCCGCGGTCATGGCGCTGGCGGTCCTCCTCACGCTAGTGGTCCTTCCCGGTAGCGCGACGCCGGCCTTCGCTCAGGAAGAAAGGGACGAGTCCCGGGAGCGCGAGCGCTCGGGCCTGCCCCTGGAGCCCGGCCGGGAGCTCGCCTTCGACGCCACCGAGGGCAGTTGGATGTCCTTGGACATCAGCCCCGACGGTGAGACTCTCGTCTTCGATCTCCTGGGCGATCTCTACACCCTGCCGGTGAGCGGCGGCACCGCCACACGGTTGACCTCCGGAATGGCGGTGGACGTCCAGCCCCGCTTCTCGCCGGACGGACAACACCTGGTCTTCGTCTCCGACCGTTCCGGCCGGGAGCAGGTGTGGACGCTGGAGCTGGCAACCGGCGACACGACGCAGGTGACCCGGGGCCGGGGCGCCGACGTACTCTCGCCTGAGTGGTCTCCGGACGGCGAGTACCTCGTCGTGCCGAAGTCCGGCCGGAATGTGAGCGGCCTCTGGCTCATCCACACCGACGGTGGGTCCGGCGTCCGCATGCACGAGGACGAGGGGACCTTCATGACGGGTCCGGCCTTCGGTCCCGACGCCCGGTACCTGTGGTACGCTCAGCGTCAGGGGCGGCATCAGTACAACAACGCCATGCCCATCTACCAGGTCATGCGGTACGACCGGGACACGGGCATCGCCCAGGCCATGACGGACCGTGTGGGCTCGGCCATGCGGCCTGCGCTGTCTCCGGATGGGCGCTGGCTCGCCTACGGTAGTCGGTCCGACGGCAACACGGGGCTGCGCATCCGGGAGATCGCCACCGGCGACGAGCGCTGGCTGGCCTACCCCATTCAGCGCGACGACATGGAGTCTGTCGCCTCCATCGACGCGCTGCCCGGATTCACCTTCACGCCGGACTCCCAGGCCATCATCATCTCCTTCGACGGGCGGATCTGGCGCGTAGCGGTGGATGGAAGCGGTCAGTCCGAGATCCCCTTCGAGGCGCCCGTCGAGCTCCCCCTGGGACCGAGACTGGCCTTCGAGTACGACGTGGAGGCCTCGCCGACCTTCACCGCTCGCCAGATCCGAGACGCCGTGCCTTCCCCTGACGGAGCGCGCCTCGCCTTCACGGCCCTGGGCGACCTGTACGTCATGGACTTTCCCGGCGGCACGCCCCGACGCATCGTCGATCTCGACGGCGGGGGAGTTCATCAGCCGTCGTGGTCGCCCGACGGTAGGCGACTGGCCTTCGTGAGTTGGGACGACGCTTCGGGCGGCCACATCCACGCGGTGAACCCGGATGGTGGCAACCTCACCAGGCTCACCCAGGTGCCCAGCTACTTCCGGGAGACCGTGTGGTCCCCCGACGGGTCGCGTATCGTCTCCATCCGTGCCGCGGCACGGGACGTCCAGGAGTCCCTCGGAAGCTTCGGCGGTGGCCTGGGCACCGAGATCGTCTGGGTGCCTGCGGCCGGCGGGGCTCTGACGACGGCGGCGCTTCAGGACGGCCGGTCGGGCATCCATTTCGTCGACTCTGCCCCGGATCGTATCTACGCTTCCCACCGCCAGCGCGGGCTGGTGTCCTTCCGGTGGGACGGGACCGACGAGCGGAGCCACGTCGTTGTGCGGGGAGAGCAGCCCGTGGGGGGAGGCGAGCCCGGCACGGCGAACCGTGTCTACATGGCTCCACGAGGAGACCAGGCACTGGCGCAGATCGGCATGGATCTCTGGGTGGTGACCGTGCCCATGGTCGGTGGCGAGGCTCCCACGGTTTCGGTATCCAGCCCTTCCTTTCCGGCGAGGCGTCTCACCAACGACGTGGGCGGTGAGTTCCCGGCGTGGGAGTCGGACGGCCGGCGAGTCCGATGGTCCCTCGCCAACGCCCACTTCGTCTACGATCTCGATCGGGCCGAGGCTGTCCGGGACTCGCTGGACGCGATGCGTGAGGCGGAGGAGGACGAGCCCGACGAGGACGAGGACGAGGAGGACGAGGAAGACGATCCGGAGGACGGCTACGAGCCCGAGGAGTATCGCATCGAGGTCGAATACGCCCGGGACATCCCTCGCGGCACCGTCGTCCTGAGAGGAGGTCGCGCCATTACGATGAACGGCGAGGAGATCATCGAGAATGCCGACATCGTCGTCACCGACGACCGGATCGTCGCCGTGGGGCGTCGGGGCTCGGTGGATATCCCGGGAGGCGTGAGGGAGATCGACGTGGCCGGCAAGGTCGTTCTGCCGGGGTACGTCGACACCCACTACCACACGCAATGGCTCCTCACGAACGTCCACCACAACCAGGTGTGGCAGTACCTCACCAACCTCGCCTTCGGCGTGACCACGACCCAGGACGTGCAGACCGCCAGCACCGACATCCTCACCTACCACGACATGGTCGAGGCCGGTGAGATGGTCGGCCCACGGATCTACCATACCGGCCCCGGCGTCTTCAGCGGCGAGAACATCCGGAGCCTGGACGAGGCGCGGGAAGTCCTCCAGCGCTACAAGGACTACTACCGCCTCACCACCTTCAAGATGTACATGGCCGGAGACCGCCAGCAGCGGCAGTGGCTCATCCAGGCCGCCCGTGAGCTGGAGCTCATGCCCACCACCGAGGGTGGATTGGACTTCAAGCTCAACCTCACCCACACCATCGACGGCTACCCCGGCCTCGAGCACTCCCTGCCCATCGCGCCGCTCTTCGGCGACGTGGTCGAGCTCTACCGGACGACGCAGACGACGTACACGCCCACACTGCTCGTGTCGTACGGCGGGCCCTGGGCCGAGGAGTACTACTACGCCACCGAGGACATCTTCGACGATGAACTCCTTTCCACCTGGACGCCGTACAACGAGCTCGAGGCAAAGGGCGCCCGGCGGACCCGCGGGGAGGGCTGGTTCCGCTGGGAGGAGCACGTCTTCTACAAGCATGCCGAGTTTCTCCGCGATCTCCTCGACGCCGGTGGACGCATCGGGGTAGGGGGGCACGGGCAGCTGCACGGCCTCGGGTGGCACTGGGAACTCTGGTCCATGGCTTCGGCGGGCATGGACAACCACGACGCCCTCCGGGCGGCAACGATCCTCGGTGCCGAGGCCATCGGGTTCGGTGGGGATATCGGGAGCATCGAGCCCGGCAAGCTCGCCGATCTCGTGATCCTGGACTCCGACCCGTTGGACGACCTCCGGAACAGCCGTGACGTGTCCCACGTCATGAAGAACGGACGACTGTGGGAGGCCGCCACGTTGAACACGGTTTGGCCCGAAGAACGGTCCCTCCCCGCCTACTACTGGCAGGACCGTCGCCCCGACGTGCCGGCGGGTGTCCCCGGTGGAGCACGCTGGGCCAGGGAGCCGGGCGACTGAAGGTTCGGGTTGCCCGCCTCCCGGGGGTAGGCCTCACGCGGAACAGCACTCTGCACCCCTCGGATGTCCTCTAGGTACGGTGGCGGGCCGACAGGCCGGCCCCTATTGTTCCAAGCTTGATTCGGACCAAGACGAGTCCCGCGCCGGAGGTCGGTGACGGGTGCTTCATTCAACTGGAGGTCTTTCGGCATGAGACCACGGCTCCACCGACTCCTCTTTTCGGGGACGGCCCTCGCGCTTCTCCTCGCAAGCAGCGTGGACGCGCAACAGGCCCGCCGCACCCAACCCGTCGACGGGATGCGCGACAACGGAACGGGGTACCACGCGCTGGTGAACGCGCGTGTCGTCACCGCTCCCGGGCAGGTACTCGACAACGCGACCATCGTCATCCGCAACGGGGTCATCCAGAATGTCTCCCGGAGCGGGCAAGCACCGGCGGGCGCGCGTGTCTGGGACCTGAGCGGCCACACGGTCTATCCGGGCTTCATCGACGCCCACGCCGACCTCGGCATGGACGCGGTGCCCGAGGGCGGAGATGTCGGTCCGACGCACTGGAATCCACAGGTGCGGGCCTGGTTCAGCACGACGGCCAACCTCCAGGATGACGAGGACCGCCGGGCGGCCCTCCGTTCCCAGGGCTTCGGCACGGCACTCGTGGTGCCTGGGCAGGGCATCTTCCGGGGTACCGGGTCGGTGGTGAACCTCGGCGACGCCGGCGTTCGTGACCGGGTGCTGGTGCCGGACGTGGTCCAAGCCATTGGTTTCCAGCGGTCCTTCCAGCTCGGAGGGTCGTATCCCAACTCGACGATGGGGACCGCGGCCCTCATGAAGCAGACCCTCATGGACGCCGACTGGTACATCCGCGCCTGGGACGCATACGAGTCCAGCGGTCGTGCTTTCCTTCCGCCGGAGACGAGCGAGGCCCTGAAGGCTCTCCAGCCGGTGGTCCAGGGTGGACAGCCGGTGGTCTTCGAGACGTCGAGCGAGGAGGAGTACCTGCGGGCCCGCGACATCGCTTCGGAGTTCGGCGTGCAGGCGTGGTACCGCGGCAGCGGTCAGGAGTACCGGATCATCGACGTGCTCCGCGGTCAGAGCGACCCGCTTATCGTCCCGCTGGACTTCCCGGACGCTCCCGACGTGACCGATCCGGAGGCGGCGCTCAACGTGACGCTCCAGGAGCTGCGTCATTGGTATCTGGCGCCGACGTCCCCGGCCCAGCTGGCCGACGCCGGGGTCGACTTCGCCATCACGGTCGATGGGATGTCTTCTGTCGGGGATTTCCTGCCGAATCTCCGCACGGCCGTCGCCCGTGGGCTCTCGCCTGACGATGCCCTCGCTGCGCTGACGACCACGCCGGCCGAGTGGCTGGGTCTCTCGCGGACCCACGGCACCATCGAGGCCGGCAAGATCGCCAACCTCGTGGTATCCGAGGGCGACCTCTTCACGGAGCAGGCCGAGGTTCGCGACGTGTGGGTCCAGGGCCGCGTGTACGGCGTCACGCGCCCTGCCCAGATCGATCCTCGGGGCACGTGGCGTATCGCCTCCAGCGACGAGTGGGGATTCGATGCGGTTCTCACCCTCGAGGGGCCGTTGAATCGCCTCCAGGGCCAGATCGAGGTCGCTGGTGGCCCGACGACCGGCGCCGGCGCCGTCATCGATCTCCGGTCCGTGGAAGCGGTGGCCGAAACAGGCAGGATCGAAGCGCGCTTCGATGGCGAGGAGATCGGCTACGAGGGCACGGTGCTCCTGGCCGGCTCCGTCGCCGGTGACGAGTTCTTCGGCTGGACGGCCCTGCCCAACGGAGCGGATCCGTCCTTCAGCGGGTCGCGCACGGAAGGCTACGACGGCCCGGCCCGGGGTACCGTCGCCATGAACGTGCCGGATCTGGATCTGCCGTTCATTCGGCCGATGATGGAGTACGGCGTCAGCTCGATTCCCGAGCAGCCGAGTGCCGTCGTCGTGCGAAACGCCACGGTGTGGACCATGGGGCCGCAGGGCCGCGTGGAGAACGCCGACCTCCTCATCCGTAACGGCCAGGTGGCCGAGGTCGGTCAGAACCTGAGCGCCCCCGGCGGCGCGGTGGAGATCGATGGCACGGGCAAGCATGTGACGCCCGGACTCATCGATCCGCACATCCACTCCGGTGTGAGCTCGGTCAACGAGTCGGGGTTCGCCATCGTCCCCGAGGTGCGCATGGGTGATGTCGTCACCCACAACAACATCTGGATGTATCGGCAGCTCGCGGGTGGTCTCACCACCGCGATGATCAAGCACGGATCGGCGAATCCCATCGGTGGCGAGAACGTCATCGTGAAGATGCGTTGGGGAGCGCTGCCCGAAGAGATCAAGATGGACACCGACACGCGGACGGTGAAGTTCGCCCTCGGCGAGAACCCCAAGCGGCGCCAGAACCGGTATCCGGACACCCGCATGGGAACGCAGGAGATCATTCGCGACCACTTCCTGGCCGCTCGAGACTACGAGCGGGACTGGGAGCGCTGGGAGGCGAATCCGGAAGGGATCCCGCCCCGCCGCGACCTGAGGATGGAGGCGATCCTCGACATCCTGAACCAGGAGTTGCTCATCTCCTCCCATGGATACCGGGCCGACGAGTTCCTGGCCCTGGTGAGGCTGGCAGAAGAGTTCGGCTTCCGGGTGCAGACGCTGCAGCACGGCGTCGAGGCGTACAAGATCGCCCCGGAGCTGGCCCAGTCCGGTGTCGCCGCCATCGTGTGGAGCGATTGGGGCGCCTTCAAGATGGAAGCGTACGACGCCACCGTGTACAACGCGCGCGTCCTCATAGAGGCCGGCGTGACGACGTCTCTCCACTCCGACAATTCGGAGATCGCGTCACGGATGAACTGGGAGGCCGGAAAGCTGCTGCGTACGGGCCTCACGGAAGAGCAGGCGCTGTCGACGGTGACGATCCAGTCGGCGCGCGCCATCGCCATCGATGACCGGGTCGGCTCCCTGGAGCCGGGCAAGGACGGGGATTTCGTCGTCTGGAACGGCAACCCGCTGTCGCAGTTCACCCGCGCCGAGCAGACGTGGCTCGACGGCCGGCGCTACTTCTCCCTGGAGGAGGATGCGGTCTTGCGTGAACGGGTCAAGAACGAGCGGACCCGCCTGATCCAGGCGGTTCTCGCATCGCAGAACGGAAACGCCAACGCACGCCGCGCGGGGGGTGAGTGACATGATGACCATCAAGAACGCAGTCAAGGTGGCCGCGGCGGTCGCGGTGATCGCGCCGGGAGCGCTCGACGCACAGGTGCGTATGACCGTGCCGCCGCAGTCGGCTCCCGTGGCCATCCAGGGTGCGACGATCCATACCGTGACGAATGGCGTCATCGAGAACGGGACGATCCTCTTCGATGACGGCCTCATCACCGCCATAGGCGCCGATATCGACATTCCGGCGGGAACGCGGATCGTCGACGGAACGGGCAAACACATCTATCCGGGCCTCATCGACGCGTACAGCAGCGTGGGTATCGCCGAGATCGGCGCGGTGGACGTCTCGAACGACGTCAACGAACTGGGGGACTTCAACCCCAACGTGCGCGCGGCCGTGGCCGTGAACGCCGAGAGCCGACACATCGGGACGACCCGCTCGGCGGGTGTGCTCGTCGCGTTCAGCACCCCTGGTGGGGGGCTGGTGTCGGGGATGTCGTCCGCCCTCAGCCTCGAAGGGTGGAGCTGGGAGGAGATGTCCATGGAATCGGCCGCTGCGCTGAACGTGAACTGGCCGAACCCCAACCCGCGACGTTTTCGGGGTTTCGGAGGCTTCGGTGGACCACAGGAAGATCCGCCCACATACGAAGAGCAGGTCCAGGAGCTCAAGGCGTTCTTCGCAGAGGCTCGAGCCTATCGGGACGCGGTGGCGGCCGGCGAAGAGGTGGCGACGGACTCGCGCTACATGGCGATGATGCCCGTCTTCGCACGTGAGATCCCGGTGATGGTGGCAGCGGACGGTGCGGCACAGATCAATGACGCCATCACGTGGGGGCTGGAGGAGGACATCCGCATCGTCATCCGTGGAGGTCAGGACGCGATTCACGTCGCGGACCGGCTCGTAGCCAACGACATCCCAGTGATCCTCACTTCGACCATGGCGGCGCCGGACCGGCAGTACGAAGGGTATGACGGCGCCTACACGATGCCTGCGCGCCTCCACGAGGCGGGGGTTCGGTTCGCCATCTCCGGCGGTTCCGGGTCTCTCTACTCCAACCGCCTACCTTGGGAGGCGGGCGTCGCCGTGGCGTTCGGACTTCCGGAAGAGGAAGCCTTGAAGGCCGTCACCATCAACGCCGCCGAGTTCATGGGCGTGGACGACCGCGTCGGCTCGCTGGAGCCCGGCAAGCAGGCGACGTTCCTCATCACCACCGGAACGCCGCTGGACATGACCAGTGACATCGAGCAGTCCTACATCCAGGGCCGCGAGATCGATATGATGGACATCCAGAAGTTCTTCTTCGAGAAGTACATGACAAAGGTCATGCAGTACCTCCGGGTGGTGATGTAGTCACCCCGCCGGCGCTCACCGTCTGCATCCGCCGCCTTCCGGCATGAAGTCCGTGCCGGGAGGCGGCGTGCGTGTCCTAGCCGCCCCCCCGACGAATGCCCCCCACGACCAGCAAGAGACAGGTTTTCGTGTCGTCTCATCGACTTGCTCCAGTAACCCGGAACGCCCTACCCATGCTCGCCCCACTCGTTCTGGGGGGGTGCATCGGGATCTTCGCCAACGACTTCGAGATCGACTACGAGGCGGAGCTCATCAGTGCGGAAACCGTGACTGACAGTCTGGGAACGCGAATGGTTTGCCAGATGCGCCTCACCGCCACTGCGGTCGGTGAGGACGGAGAGGAAGGGGTCATCGGAGAGGCGGATTTCGCCTTCCGGTCCATCGCCGACGACTCCTACCTGGGCGGTGAGCGTCGCAGCGCCGCCTTCATGTCCGCGCGTTTCGGGTCGGACATCATCGTCTCCGGCTCGTCGGCGTCGACGAACACGTTTCAGCGCGCGTGGCCGGTCCCCTTCGAGTGGCAGATGGCGCTGAACTACCGTCGTCCAGGCGGCACCCGGGGCACCGAGGAGATCACTCTGCGGTGTGAGTGAGGCAGCTCCGGCGCCGCACCGCTGGCAGCCGGCCCTCGCCACATCGCCTCGCCACTTTCGCTCCGCCCCGTTTGTCACTATATGTTGAATCACAACATAGCTAGGGGACTGAGGTATGGCTCGGACACTGCCGGTGGGGACGATCATGGTGCTGCACGCGCTCGCCCGCGGGCACCGGTACGGTTTCGACGTGATCGAGGCCACGGGTCTCACCAGCGGCACCGTCTACCCGGCGCTGGATCGCCTCGAGGGACGGGGGTTGGCCCGATCGCGGTGGGAAGACGCGGAGGTCGCCCACGACGAGAAGCGTCCTCCGCGGCGCTACTTCGAGATCACCGACGATGGCAAGCGTGAACTGATCTCGGCCCTCCACCGCTACAAGGCCCTGGCGCCGGTGATCATCGACGGCGTCGCCCATCCCAGGGCCGACCGGGCCGACGGTGAGGTGGGCTTGGCGTGAGCGGGTCACGCAGGAATGGGTCGCCCGGGCAGGAAAAGAGCGGGAAAGCCGCGGGGGCGACGGCCCGACGGATCGTAGCCCTCGCCGGCCGACTCGTGCCCGCCCACCGAAGGGCACGGTGGCGCCGCCAGTGGGACGCGGAAGTAGAGCATCGATGCACGATGGGCCAGGGAGGGGCGCGACTGGCGCTCTTCGCCCTGGGGGCGCTGCGCCATGCGGCGTTCGCGCGTCGAGAGGAAGCGGTCATGAGGGGATGGTTGGCGGATCTGAGGCATTCGGCGCGATCGCTCCTGCGGCAACCGGGATCCACCGGGCTGACCGTGCTCACGTTCGCTGTCGGGGTAGGGTCGGCCACGGCGGTCTTCAGCCTCGCCGAAGCGCTTCTCCTCCGGCCGCTCCCTCTGGAACACAACGATCGGCTGGTGCGGCTCTACAGCTCCCACCCCCAACGTGGCATGAGCCAGATCAGCGTATCCTGGCCCGACTATGTCGACTTCACCGCTCGCGGCGATCTCTTCGAAGCCTCTTCGCTCTATCGGGTGCAACGACAGGATCTCTCGGGTGAGGGCGAGCCGCGTCGCGTTCGTAGCGCGTCCGTCCACCGAGATTTCTTTCAGACGCTGGGCTCACCCACTCGGCTCGGACGCATGTTTCAGGCATCGGACCACGATCCCGGCCAACCGCTCACCGCTATCGTGGCCGAGTCGTTCTGGCTGGGAGCCCTCGCCGGCGATACTGCCGTCGTCGGGCGCACCGTGCGCCTCGACGGAGTCCCCCACACCATCGTCGGAGTCGTCGAGGACCGGCATGGGTGGCCTGCCGGAACCGACGTATGGTTGCCAATGCAGTGGGGCACCTCCGTCCCCGACTACGTGGACCGGCGATCGAACCACAGTTGGCAGGTCATCGCCCGGCTCCAGACGGATGTCGATGTCGACGAGGCGTCCGAGCAGGTGCGCTCGATGGCTCGCACGATCTACGCGCGGCCGGATATCGACGAGCGCGACGAAGGGGTGGAGGCCCTGGCCGTCCCCTTGCACTCCTCGGAGGGTGGAGATGACGCAGGATCCCTCTTCGCGACCCTCGGCGGTGCGGTGTTTTTCGTCCTGATCATCGCGTGCCTCAACGCCTCGGGTCTCCTCGCGGTACGAGGCTGGGGTCGTGCCCGGGAGCTGTCTCTCCGCTCGGCTCTCGGGGCGGGCCGCTCCCGCCTCGCGCTGGTGGTCCTAGGGGAGAGTGCGCTTCTTGCCCTGGTCGGGGGGGCGCTCGGTGTGGGGCTGGGCGTCTTGGCCCTCGACCGAGCCTTCTCCTTCGCGCCACCGGAGATCACGGCTCTCGGGGATCCCGGATTGAACCCCACCGTTCTGTTGGCTGGTCTCTCCTTGAGCCTGGCTGCGGCTCTCCTCGCCGGCATCCTTCCGGGGTGGAAGGCGTCACGGGTATCGGTTGCCCAGAGTCTCAAGGAGGGAGGGGTGAACGCAAGCCCTGGCCGCGGTGCCCGTCGACTGCGCCAGGGGCTGGTCATCGCCGAAGTGGCGCTCTCCCTGACGCTGCTGGTGGGTGCCGGACTGACCATCCGTGGCTTTCAGCGCCAGATCGCGGTCGACCCGGGTTTCCAGGCCGACGAGTTGCTCGCGTTCACCGTGCGGCTTCCCGCCACGCGGTACGTCGACGACGCGCTCGTGGAGGGGTTCTTCGTCCGATCTCGGGAGCGACTCGAAGCGCACCCCGCACTCGTTTCGGCGACGGTGACGTCGCGCCTGCCCATGGGCGCAGGGGGCATGTCGCTACTTCGGGCGTTCGGCTTCGAGGGGGATCCCATGCCGCCGGAGGGCAACGCGTACGACGGTGCGTGGATCGAGGTGGATCCGGCGTGGTTCCACACCCTCGGTGTCCGGCCCGTGGAGGGGCGGGCCTTCGGGGAAGAGGATCGGGCGGAGACCGCTCCCGTGGCCATCGTGAGTGAAGCCATGGCCAGGAGGATGGGCCGTCGCGACGACATCATCGGGCGCCGGATCCGATCGGTGTACGACGAGGATCTGCTTCGAACGGTGGTCGGGGTGATGCCCGACATCCAGATCAACGGCGTGGCGCGCCCCGACCCGTTCCCCAGCGTCTACGTGCCGCGCGCCCAGTCCGTTCGTCGTTCCATGGCATTCATGGTCCGGACGGCGGGTGAGCCGGACGAGGCCATGCCCGTGGTGCGGGCGCTCATGTCGGAGATCGACCCCGACGTGGCCTTGGCCGACCTGCAAACGCTCCGAAGAGCCCACGCCGCCGACCTCGCCGGCATTCGCTTTCTGACGAGTCTCTTCGGGACGTTCGGAGTCCTCGCACTTCTTCTCGCCGTCGCCGGCGTCTACGGCCTCGTCGCCCACTCGGTGAGTCGACGGCAGCAAGAGATCGGTGTGCGCATGGCCATGGGAGCCAGCGCGCCTGCCGTGCGCCGTTCCGTCCTCGGCGAGAGCTTCGTCACTGGTGGGATCGGCGTCGTTCTGGGGTTGCTCATGGCATACGGGGCCGGACGGGTGCTGGCCGTGGGCATGGACGGTATAGCCATCCTCGAGGTCTCCACCTACGTCGGTGTGGCGTTCGTCCTCGTGACCGCGGTCCTGGTCGCCACCTGGATTCCGGCGCACCGGGCGACGAAGGTCGATCCTGTGGAGGCCCTTCGGATCGAGTGACCGGTGCTGAAGGGGCGCGACCGGGTCGCGCTCCGACATCGACGTCTCGAACTCATCGCCTCAGGCCTGCCGGCGATCGTCTGGGACTCATCCGGGGGACACCTGGTCCGAACGGTGGTCGGCCATGCTGACTGAAGCGGTCAAACTGTCCGAACGCCGAAAGGTGTTCGACACCCGAGGCATGGCGGTCAGGATACGCTAAAACCATGCCTGTCAACGATGTAGGGACGTGGCCTGGCCGTCGCGGCGAAGGGCACGGGGCTTGCTCTGTATCGCTGCGCCACCGCTGCCCCCCCTAGCCCCACGACCATGCGTTCCATCCGATTCATCTTGACGCTCGCGCTCACACTCGGGTACTCGAGCCAGCTGCAGGCGCAGTCGAACTCGACGTACATCGACTTCTCGGGTCGGTCCGGCACGCTGGTGGACGGCCTTACCATCCAGAACGTCCTGTTCAACTACTACGTGGATGGTCACGAACCCGGCGCGGCGACGGTAGGCAATATCGGTCCATGCCTCTCCTTCTTGTGCGGCGCGGCTCTCGAGGGTGTCGCCAGTGCCAGCACCAAGCTCCGCATGACGTTTCTCGAACCCATGTGGTATTTCGAGTTCTCCATGGCCCGGGAGAGTCTGGTCGCGTCGACCGCACAGCTCACGCTGTTCGACTCCAACCTGGCGGTCATGGGCGGGTACGAGCTCGAGCTGTGGAACGAGCCACCAGCGTATTCCTGGGCAGAAGGCGAGTTCACCGAGGACCCCGACCACGACCCGCGGAACTACCTCGGAGCGGTGGAGATCTCGTTCGACCCAGGCTCGTCAGGTCGGTTCTGGATCGACGAGATCGAGGGGCAGCATGCCGCGATCTCGGTGCCCGAGCCCATGAGTCCACTTCTCCTGCTGGGCGGGTTGTTCGGGCTCGCGTTCGTGGGCTGGCGCCGGAGAATGGATGCGGCCGAGAACGCCCTGGGGTCCGGGACCGGCTGAGTTGGGCCGGGTTTTAGGGGATCGAATGGTCTTCCCGCCCGGAGATGAGGAAAGACGAAGGCTAAATCGTTATCCTTCATCCTCAGGGCGCTTAGCTCAGCTTGGTTAGAGCACCTGCCTTACAAGCCCGCCTGGCACCCCCGGGACTTCACGGAAGCCGTGGAATCCCGGGGGTTTTCTCGCATTCGGTGTGAGCGCTGAAGAGGGCGATTCACGGCTTTTGGGGGCGCGAACATACACACGAACGTACACAGTTTGGTTCGACGATCATTCGGACCGAGCCAGCGCTCCATGGGCCGCGAGACCGGGAGGGAGCTAGATGGGTGCTTCGAGCCGGGCCGAAATCGCTTCCACGCCCGGGGCTCCGTCGGCCCGGCACGCCATCGCGGTCGCCTGGGCTCCGTCCCCGGTGACGTCCTCTCCGTTCACCAGCACCGTCGGCGAGCCGTGCCGACGGTACGAATCCGGGGTCGCTTCCGACATCAGGTCCCACTCGGACCACGTGAGCTCGCGGCCCGTGGCCTCGATCGCGCGCCTGAGATTGTCCCTCGCGATCGTCGCGTTGGGGCAACCCTCGAAGTAGACCAGATCAATACGAGGTGATGTCATCCGTCCTCCTGAAATGCGACGGGAGTCTCATCGTCCGCCGGTTGTGGGGCGCTCCGCTGCCGTGAAGTCGGTCAGGCGTTGGAGCTCGCCGACGATTTCGTCCACCGATGTCTTCGTCGTATCGAAGCGCACGAACCCCCCTCCGCGCTCGAACGAGAACTCGGCATGCGCCACACCATCCACTCGCTCTACGGCCACACGGGCCGCCGTGGCACAGCCGCTTCAGGTCATGCCGGTGACGTCGAGCGCCACCGTGCGGTAGGGACCCTGAGCCTCGGCCATCTCGGCGGGCATATCACCGTGGCCCATCGCGGCGTGGTCCATGTCCGCCGCGTCGTGCCCGGGGATCTGTAGCAGGATGCCGCCCCCGATCACGACCGCCACCGCCGACCATTGCTTCCAGCCCATTCGATTCCTCCTACCTGGTGAACGGCTGCCGGCTCAGAACACCAGCGATTGCCAGCTCGGGAACGTCGCGAACACGACCGCGATCACGGTCGCCAACCAGAGCGTCATCTTCATGCGCTTCCGCGTCACCGGATCAGCGCATGCCTTTCCCGGCTCACACGCGGCCTTTTCCTCCCGGTCGAGCTGCCAGAATCCGAAGATCAACAACGCGGCGGTCGCCACCAAAAAATAAGGGCGGAATGGCTCGAAGGCCGAAAGCCCTGCTCCCGACACGCCGAGGCTGGCCGCGACCACGGGGCCACCGCAACAAAGCGCCGACCCAAGGGCCGCGGTCACGCCTCCCACGCCCGGCAGCGCGGTTTTCATATCGTCCTTCACACCTGCCTCCCTGCGTCCTCTTCACCTGTTCGGTCCACCCTCCGGACCAGCCTCGCATCGAAAGCTACGCCCCGTACCGCGGTACGGAGTCAAGCCCCGTAACCGAGAACCCCGCCTCAGCCGCGGCCGCGAGCGGGTCCCGAAGCCCGGGACTCGAGCGCCTCGCCCCACGTGCGACGGTTGAGTCGGTGAGCGAGCTCCGCGGCCTCGTCGAGGGAAAGGATGAACGTTCCCGCGTTCTCCGCCGTCCACGCCTCGCCCGACGCGCGGCTCTCGAAGAAGAAGACGAAGTGACAGAAGCTGCCCATCACGTTCTCGGCCGACCGGTTGAACTGCTCGGCGTCGGCTGCGACGAACGATACGACGGGCGCCTCGGGCTCCGAGGCCCGGACCCCGTCGGGGCCCACTGTCAGTCGAATCATGTTCCCCGTCCTCGGGTCGCGGCTCTCCACGCGGGCCTCTTCGCCCAGGATCTCCGGAATGAACAGGCTGTCCCACGCGCACCACGTCCACAGTGTGCGGCCATCGATCTGCAGTCGATGCGCCATCGGGGCCGCGGCCAGGCCGCCGAAGCCGAGTACACCGCCGTCGTCGTCCAGGTAGCTCAGCGCTCGGATCGACGGGCGCGAGAGCAGGGCCTCCGTCTCGACGGAGGTCACCCCCAGCGCGCCGGCCAACTGGTGCGGAGTCACGGCGGCTCCCTTGGCCAACTCCCTGTAAAGGGCGATCGCGGCCACCTGCTCGTCCTCGGTGAAGACCGGAAGCGCCTCGTCGAGCGACAACCAGTATCGATCTACGTCCAGTGCGTACGTCATGGTCTTTCCTCCCCTTGCGGTCGGGATCAACACGCGGAGATCAGATCTCGCGGTTCGTGCGGCCCGACCCCCGACCTCCCGGTCGGACCCTGACGTTTTACTCTAGCCCCCGTACCTTACTACAGGGTCAAGGACTTTCCTCAGACCATCGACGCCAGATCCGAGGCGTATGACGGGTAGGCGAAGACGACCCCCTTGAGCTCGTTCGCCGTCATCCCCGCACCCATGGCCATGGCGAAGAGGTTGATCTGTTCCTCCGCTCCCGGACCGAGCACGTGCGCGCCGACGATCCGGCCGGTGTTGCGCTCCACGAGCACCTTGTGCGCCGCATAGGGCTCGCCGACCCGCAACGAGGAGTACCAGCCGTCCGTTCGCCGGAAGTTCACCTCGACGTCGAGCCCCTGGTCGCGGGCCTCGGACTCGAGCAGTCCGACGCCGGCCACCGGGGGCAGGGTGAACACGACGGTGGGGATCGGCGGGTAGTGGATCGTCCGCTCGTCGTCGCCCGCCAGGAGATTCTTGAGCGCGATGCGGCCTTCGTTGGCCGAAACAGGGGTGAGCTTGGGCGCCCCGGTCGCGACGCAGTCTCCGGCCGCGAACACCTTCGGGTTGGAGACGCTTCGCATCGACGCGCTGACCACGATCCCCGCGTCGGTCACCTCTACGCCACCCGCCTCCAGGTCCAGCGCACCGACGTTCGGGACGCGCCCGGCGCCATGGACGACTAGGTCGCACGTGACGGTCTCCACGCCGCGCTCAGTCTCGACCACGACGGCGAGCGATCTATCGCGCTCCTCGATGCCGACGACGCAGCTCTCGAGCCGGACGTCGATGCCGAGCTCGCGGGTCCGCTCGACCTGGAGGTCGACCAGGTCGGGATCGAAGCGAACCAGTGGACGCGCCCCCCGGTGCAGGATCGTGACCTCGGCCGCTCCCGCTCGATTGGCGACATGGGCGAACTCGAAGGAGATGAAGCCGCCGCCCACGAACACGATGCGGGGCGGAAGCTCCGGCAGGTCGAGGAAGTCGGTGCTGGTGCTGATCAGATCCTCGCCGGGGATGCTCAGCGTCGCAGGACGGGCGCCGGTCGCGACGTGGACGTAGCGAGGTCCGAACACCCGGTCTCCGACCTTGACCGTGTCCGGGGTCATGAAGGTCGCGGTTCCGTGCAGCGTTTCGATCCCGAGCTTCTCGAACCCACGCTCGATGCGCCCGGGAATCGCATCGGTGAAGCTGCGCTTGAACGCCATCATCTCGGGCCAGTCGAGTCGCATGCCGCCGGCGTGAACTCCGTTGCCCCTCATGCGCTGCGTCCAGTCGAGCACCTCGGTCACTGCCACGAGCATCTTTTTGGGGTCGCAGCCGCGCAGTGCGCACGTCCCTCCGTAGGGCAGTGAATCGACCACCGCGACCTTCCACCCCTCCTTCGCGCACCCGCGCGCCACCCCGTTCGCGCCCGTCCCGGCGCCGATGACCAACAGGTCGAGCGATTCCGTACTCATGACGCCTGACCTTCTTCCAGCTCCTCTAGGATCGGGCACTCGCCCGTCGGCTCCCGTGCCTCGCACGCCCGAACGAGACGCCGGAGTGCCGACTGGATGCGGCGGAGCTCGGCGATTTTGCCCGCCACCTGCTCAAGCTTTTCACGGGCCTGCGCCTCCACGGGGCCACAGGCCGCCACCTCGTCGACCCGCAGCTCGAGGAGCTCCGCGATCTCGCGGAGGGAGAAGCCCAGTCCCTGAGCTCGGCGGATGAAGCGAACGCGGTCCACCGTGTCGGGCGGGTATTGGCGGTAGCCGGCCTTCGTTCGTGGCGGCTCGGGCAGGAGACCTTTCCGCTCGTAGAAGCGCACCGTCTCCACGCCGATGTCCGAAGCCTTCGCAAGCGCGCCGATCGTCAGGGTAGTCGTGTCGTCCGTGGGCATGACAACAACCTAAACCCCGTAGGTGGGTACGGGGTCAAGGTGGCTGGGTGCCCCAGAGCTGGCCCCACACTCGATCAGGAGAACCGTTGTCATCCCCAGGTCGAGCCTTGATCGCCGTCAGGGGTTCGGCGGACATCTTCAACGCCAATACGGCTTATCAGATGTAATACCGGAACTGCGGCTGCACTCCCGAAGCCGTCGGGTTGGCCACCAGGATCTCTCCGACTGCGTCCGAAAAGCCCACCGTCACAGGCTGACTGCTGCCGATCTTGCAGGCGTTGTAATTCAGCTTGGTCAGGCCGAAGATGTCGGAGGCGACGGTGTCGAGATCAGCGTCACCGCGAAGCACGTCGATGCGCTGCGGGAGCGGTGTCTCGTGACCGGGATATTGCTCGAGCTCGGGGATGAAGCCTGAGCCCCAAAGGAAGCCGGTTCGCTCTGTCAGTTTCCAGAAGGTCCCGCGAATGACAGGTCGAGTGCCGGGCCGATAGAGCTTGAGACCACCCGCTCGCTCCGGCCGGACGCGAACGCCCGTGAGCTTGGTCCCAGCCGGACACGCCTCCTCATAGCCCCGCCATTCCTGATCGTTGAAGGCCGAGCGCGAGTGAAGGAAGATCTCCGAAAGCTCAGGACCGCCGAGGCTGCGATACGTCTGCAGCACACCATCGAGAAGGTTCGCTGCGGCCGACTCGCTGAGGTGGAAGTTCTCGCCTCGCTCAGAGTACCAAGGACCGTACTCACCCTTGAACACGATGCCGTCGCCGTCCTCAAGAAACATCTGGGCCGCGCAGACCGCGGAGGTTGACCTCGAGTCCCTCGGGTTCGCGAGTCGGAAGGCCAGGCCGACGTAGCAGACTCCCCGGCGGGCTCCGGCAAGGCGCCAAGGTTTGCCGCCGGCCTTGTAATAGAGCGCGGTTCCGATGTTCCATGCCCGGTCGGACATCGGCGTCAGAGAACGGACGTTCGGGTTGGAGTTGAGGTCGTCCAGCCGGAGGGTCGTTTCTCGCAGGATTTGAATGGGCAGCTCGAGCGGCATTGCTCGCGCCTTCAGCTGCCGACGGAAGTCAACGGAATACTCGCGCCGGGTCAGCGCGTTCGGATCGAGGAGATCGGTCTGACCGAGAGCCAAGAGCCTGCGTTGCTCGGAGCTGAGGACCGCGGTGCTGCGAGCCCGAGACGGCACCCTGCTCATCGGGCGGCAGTTCCTGAACACCTGCTCCGGCACCACGCAGAAAACGACGTCGATGCGCTCGTCTCGATCCTTCAGGCTTTTCATCGGTTCGAGGTAGTGGTTCACGACCGCGAACGCCCGGTCATGCGCATCACCCATGCGAGCAGACCGGTCCAGCTCCGTGGCGTCGATCGTTGCTTCCCAGGCGGGCTCCGAGGGAAGGAGGCAATCGAAGGCCGCTTCGAAGCCGGGAAAGGGTGGCCAGAGACGGTGGCTGAGTTGACCAGGAGGGGTCTGGGGACGGCGAAGTGCCGATAGAAACGCCTTCGCGCTGGCTACCCCCTCGGCCGTGCCCACCAGCCCGTAGCGGATCGCGCTCGGCCTCGCAGCGTGATCACGGTCGAAGGGGCCGAAGGTGGCGAGGCCCTGCTGCGGTCGCTCCAGTTCCTGCCCGTAGCCAAACACCATGCGGGGTTCAGGAAGTACCGTTGCCGTGCTCAACTCGTGTCCTCGTCAGACGCGCTTCGGTCACGCGACTGGGTGAAGGGCTGGCGGCCTTTCGGGAGCCGCTCCTCATCGATAGAAACGGGACTCTGGAGCTGCATCGGCGTGCTGGACAGGACGACCGGCTTGGTCGTACCGCACCGAATGATTCCGTCCGCCTCGGCGAGGAAAGAGGCCAGCGCCAGGGTCCTCGAATAGAACTCGTGATTGTACCATGTTCGTGTCATGCTCTTCCGACGAGCGAGGGCCGCGACCGACGGCAATTCTTCGCCGCTGAGATCCGTGAGGCGGAGTCGGACGCTGATCTTCATACATGGGGCTCCGCCGGGGAGTCGAAGGAGGTCCAGTCGAAAGCCGAGGTGGTAGCGGAATCGTTCCTTGCCCCTGAAGCTTCGCTCGCCCACGACCGTGAGCGGGACGGTCTTTCCGGTGTAGGTGGAGAACCGCAGGCGGTTCTTCTTAAGCAGCGCATCCGGGAAGTAGACGAAGCTCCCATCCTTCGCCTCGCGCATGCCCAGTTGACGGCATTTGAGGTACGTGGCTCGGATCACGATGGGTTTCACCAGATTCCAGCAAGGGACGCCCCGGAGCTGTTCCGTCTCTTCCCAGACCGTGCTCGCATCTCGGATCGCCCGCGCGTCGCCGAACTGGTTCCCTGGCGGGTCGTCGAAGGCAAAGGCGAACTGCCGGCCGCCCTGATTTGCGGGCAAGAAGTGGAACGCCCATTGGTCGGCCATCGCGAGGACGTCCTGGGAGGTGACCTCGCGGGTGAAACGGTACTGGTGCAGCACGTCGGGCCACTCGAGGATCGGTAGCAGATTTGACCCGAGGGTCTCCGGTTCGCTGACCACCGCAGTATCAGCCCGAACCGCGTCACGTGCGGCCCGAGGTCCAGCGCCGTCTCCGAGTGTTGGACAGCCATCGCGTTCGAGGAGACGAAGCAGTTGTCGAAGGCCGCCCGCCCAGTCCCCCTGGAAGGGAATGAACGTGAGGTCACTGGTCATCCAATCCAGTTCGGTGGGGCGGAGGCCATCGACGTTGAGTGGAACGAGGAAAGCCTCCTCGCGCTCGCGGGCGAGGTTGAGCGCAAGCGTGCGCTCCTTCGTCGGATTCGGCTTGGCAACCGAGGAGTGGGAAAGGATCGACAAGAAGCGAAACGCCCGCGCCTTTAACGCCGTGTCGATCTCTCCGGGATAGCTCTCTCCACCCAATAGCTCGAATTGATCGATCCAAACGCGATATCCACATGCCGTGAGCCGGAGCGCCAACCATCGAGCGAACACGGAATCTTCCGTGGCGTAGCTGATGAAGAGATGGTCTCGCACAGCGCAGTGTCCTCGACCGTAGCTGGCTGAATGGATGCGGAGAATCAACGTTAGCTGCGGGCTCTTTGCCCGTCTAACGCCAAGAGTTGGCCGGACTGATTCCCACCACCGGAGTGGCCGCCCACTATGACCGTTCAGAGGGGGACCCTGTGCAAGGAAGCGATCGGCACTGCGAAGAACTCCGCCTCGTCTGCACCCGGCCCGCCCTCCCCGCCGCGATTCTCGTGAAGGTCTTGCGCCTGACCTCCGCGGGCTCGCTGGGCCGTGCCATCTCGGTTCGCATCTTTGGCAAGCGCGTGAGTGTTGTATCTTTGAAGCCATGCGTTTCCGTGCCATCATCGCGACCCTGCTGCTCGTCGGCTACGGCACCACTTCCGTGGAGGTGGTCGTCGGGGAGCTTCGCGACGGCGAGGTACATCACGAATCGGTCGTGGCGGCCGCCGAGCACCAGGCGAACGCCGACGGCGAGCACGGCCACGAGGAACCGGTCGACGACGCTGAGCACGGGCCCGACCACCAGCACGGGACGGCGGGCGACCACTGCACGCATACGCACAGCGTGAGCCTGCCTACGGGAACCGTGGCCTTTCACGTCGAGGCCGACGTGGGGTCGACCCCGGCGCCGGCACCCCGCGTGCAGAAAGGCGTCTTCAAGGCGCCGCTGTTCCACCCTCCGAAGGCCTGACGCCCCTTCGGCTTCCCGCCGGCACAGCGCCCGCTGACGCCGGCCCCCTACGAACCCGAGGCACGTGATCGACCGGACGACAGCGTCCGGCGTTTCCGCGCACCCCTGGCCGGACCGGGTGCGTGACGCGTGCCACGACGAGGAGCGTCACCTTGTCCAGATACCCTGCATTTGCGTGCGTCTTGGTCGCCGCGCTCGCCTTGCTCGCCCCGCAGGGCGAGTTGTCCGCCCAACCGGTCACGACCGACACGCTGACCGTATCGCTGCCGGAGGCCCTCTCGATGGCGGTGGGGGCCAACCCCGAGCTCGCGGCTCGTTCCTGGGATCCCGTCGCGGCGCGCGGCGACCTCCGCCAGGCGTCGGTGTTCGCCTTCAATCCGGAGTTCCGCTTCGAGTCACGATCGCCATCGGATGGACTCGGCGAGCGGTACGAGGCCGAGCTGGGGCTCGAGATCGAGATCGCGGGTCAGCGAGGGCTGCGGACGCGAGCGGCGCAGGAAGGCCTCATGTCCGCCGACAGCCGGTTCCGCGACGTCGGTCGGCTCGTTCTGGCCGACGTCGCGCGTTCGTACCACCGCCTGGTGGCGGCGGAGCAACGCGTGGCGCTCCTCACCGCGATCGAGTCAACGAACGAACGACTCGCGGCGGCGGTTCGCACTCAGCTGGCCGAGGGCGAGGTAAGTGTACTGGAGGCGAACCTCGTGGCCGTGGAGGCGGCGCGCGCGCGTGCCCGAGCGATCCAGGAACGGTCGTTGCGTACGACGGCTGTCCTGGAGCTCGCCCGCATGTTGGGGGTCGACGCGGAGCGGGAGCTCCGGACCGTCGGCCCGGGGCCGGCGTCGGACGGCGACGGGGCCCCGGCGTCACTCGGTGACGCACTTCGGCGCGCTCGTGGGAACCGGCCGGACGTACGAGCCCGAGAGCGGGAGGTGGAGCGGGCTCGGCAGGAGGAGCGGCTGGCCCGCCGCGAGCGGTTGCCGAACCTGCGCCTGGCTGCGCTCGCAACACGCGAGGACCCCCTCGTGGACCCGCGTTTCGGGGTCGCCTTCGGGTTGGAACTCCCGTTGTTCAACCGAAGTCAGGGGCTGACGGAGAGGCGGATCGCCGAGGTCTCGACCGCGCGGGCTGAACTGGACGCGACGGAGACGACCGTGCGACTCGAGGTCGAGGACGCCCATCGGCGCTACGAGACAGCGAGCCGGGAGGTGGAGCTCCTGGAGCGCGAGCTCTTGGGTCCGAGCCGTGAGAACCAGCGCCTTCTCGACATCGCGTACCGCGAAGGGAAGATCGATCTGGCGAGCTTGCTTCTCGTTCGAAATCAGCTCCTCGATGCGGAGCTGGCCTACTGGGACGCGTGGGAGCGACGTGAGCGCGCTCTGACGGATCTGCGAAGCGCCACGGGGGCCATCCTCGACGGCGTCACCTTCACACCGGGGATGGACCGATGAACAGGCACGCATGGAAGCAGGTCGCCCGCTCGACGCTGGGGGCCATGCTCTTGGTGGTGGGCGGTTGCACGTCATCGGACGCGCACGTCGAGGATGAGGCGGAAGCCCCGGGAGGCGCTCCGGAGGTCCACCTCGATGCCGATGCGCTCGCGCTGAGCGACATCGAGCTCGGCGTGGCACTCGAGGCCCGGAGCGGCGGACTGCGCGTGACGGGGGCGATCGGGTACGACCAGAATCGCATCAGCCACGTGGGCCCGAAGACGGAGGGCCGGGTCGAAGAGCTCCGGGCGGAGCTGGGTTCCCGGGTGAGCAACGGCCAGGTCCTGGCTCACCTCGAGAGCCCCGAGGTCGGCACGACGCGGGCCGAGCTCACGGAGGCCGAGGCGCTGCTCGACATCGCTCGAGAGAACTTCGAACGCGAAACGCGACTCGAGGCACAGGGGATCTCGAGCCGACGCGACGTGCTCAGCGCCGAGGCCGAGCTGCGGACGGTCGAGGCGCGACTCCGAAGCGCCGAGGAGCGGCTGCGCATTCTCGGCGTCGCGTCCCACGGCGACGGCGGGCACTTCGACGTGACCGCCCCCTACGATGGCATCGTGGTCGAGCGGCACGCGGGTCGTGGGGAGGTGGTCGGTCCCTCCGACCAGCTATTCACGATCGCTGATCTGAGCCGGCTGTGGATCGAGCTGGACATCTTCGAGCGCGACTTGGCCGACGTCCGTGAGGGACAGGAGGTGGATGTCACGACCGCCGCGTGGCCGGGCCGCACGTTCCCTGCCCGGATCGTCTACGTCGCCGACGTCCTCGACGCGCGCACCCGGACCGTGCGCGCCCGGGTCGAGCTGGACAACGCCGATGGCGCGCTGAAGCCCGGCATGTTCGCCGCTGCGCTCATTCATACCGACGAAGGGCACACGGTGGTCGCCGTGCCCCGCGACGCGGTCCAGAACGTCGAGGGAGCCGACGTCGTGTGGGTGCCCGGAGACGAACCGGGTGCCTTCGTCGCGCGCCCCGTCCTGATGGGCGAGGAGCTGCCCGGGGGGCTCGTCGAGCTCACCGCCGGTCTCGCCGCCGGCGACGCGGTCGTCGTCGCCGGTGCCTTCACGTTGAAAGCCGAGCTTGCCAAGGGCGAGTTCGGTGGCCACGGACATTGAGGAGGCGACGATGACCGATCGAATCATCGACTTCGCGCTCCGCCAGCGCCTCCTGGTTTCCGTCGGAGCCCTCGTCGTTCTCGTCGCGGGCGTCTGGTCGTATACCCGGCTGCCGGTCGACGCGTACCCGGACATCTCGCCGGCGCTGGTGCAGATCTTCACCGAGACGGAGGGGCTCGCACCTCAGGAGGTCGAGCAGCTCGTGACCTACCCGGTGGAGGTCGCCATGAACGGCCTCCCCGGTCTGGAACGCATCCGTTCCGTCTCCAACTTCGGACTGTCCGTCGTCAACGTGTACTTCGAGGAGGGCACCGACATCTACTTCGCGCGGCAGCTCGTCAACGAGCGCGTGCAGGAGGCCCGCGAGCAGATTCCGTCGGGCCTCGGCGACCCGCAGATGGGGCCCATCTCGAGCGGGCTCGGGCAGATCCTCTTCTACTACCTCGACGCGGATTCGGAACAGTACTCGCTCGAGGAGCTGCGCACGATCCAGGACTGGATCGTGAAGCGGAACCTCCAGACCGTTCGCGGCGTCACGGAGGTGCTCTCCATCGGAGGGCACGTGCGCCAGTACCAGATCGTGGTCCACCCCGCCAGTCTGCGACAGTACGGCCTCTCGTTGCACGAAGTGCTCGAGGCTGTCGAAACGAACAACGTGAACGTCGGCGCGAGCTATCTGGAGATGGCCCGCGAGGAATATCTGGTCCGGTCGATCGGTCTCACCGAATCGATCGCCGACCTCGAAGACGTCACGGTGTCGACGCGTGAAGGGACGCCGATCCGGATCAGGGACGTCGCTACCGTGACGCTCGGTCCCGAGATCCGTCGGGGTCTCGTGACCCGCAACGGCGAGGGCGAGGTCGTGGTCGGCTTCGTGCTCAAACTGCTGGGGACGAACACGTCTACGGTGATCGATCGTGTCTCCGAGCAGCTCGACCGGATCCGGGGTGCGCTCCCCGAAGGCGTCTCCCTCGTGCCCTACTACGAGCAGTCGTCGCTCGTGCGGCAGGCTACGGGCACGGTGACGACGGCCTTGTGGCAGGGGCTGCTGCTCGTGGTCCTGGTACTGGCGCTCTTCCTCGGTGACCTACGCTCGTCGGTGATCGTCGCCGCGTCGCTGCCGTTCTCCATCCTGCTGACCTTCCTCGCAATGTCCCAGCTGGGCATCAGCGCGAACCTGATGTCGCTGGGAGGGCTGGCGATCGGGATCGGGATGATGGTCGACGCCGCGATCGTGGTCGTGGAGAACGTCTTCCGATGGCTTCGAGAGGATCCCGACCCGGAGGAGCCTCGGATCCATCTGATCGCGCGAGCCGCGCGTGAGGTCGGTCGGCCGATCGCCTTCGCGATCGCCATCGTCATCGTCGTCTTCCTGCCGCTCTTCACGCTCCGCGGGGTTGAAGGCACGATGTTCCGTCCGCTCGCCTACACCATCGCGCTCGCGATGCTCGGTTCGTTGGTGTTCTCATTGACGGTCGCCCCGGTGCTCGCGTCGTTCCTGATGAAACGGCGGGAGCGGGTCGACGGGGATCCGCCGAAGGACACCCGTGAGGGGCCGCGGTGGCTCGGTCGTATCGAGTCGCGGTATACGCGTACGCTCGCCTGGGCGCTGGACCACCCGAAGCCGGTCGGGGCAGGGACGATCGCGCTCGTCGCCGCGGGCCTGCTCGCCTTCCCGTTCCTCGGGAAGGAGTTCATCCCGACGCTGAACGAAGGGAGCATGCTCGTCCGGGTCACGATGGCACCGTCCATTGCGCTCACCGAGTCCACGGCCACCGTGGGCCGGATCGAGCGGCTCTTCATGGAGTTTCCCGAGGTGACCCAGGTCGTGAGCCGGATCGGGCGGGGGGAGATCGGAGCCCATTCGGACCCGGTGAACAATTCCGAGATGTTCATCGACCTCCTACCACAGAACGAGTGGTCGACGGCGGACTCCCGGGAGGAGCTGGTGCTTGCCATGCAGGAGCGATTGGGCGAGCTCCCCGGCGTCCAGCTGAACTTTACGCAGCCGATTGCGGCCGCGGTGGACGAACTCCTCACGGGCATCCGGGCCCAGATCGCCGTCAAGCTCTTCGGTGACGACCTGGATGTTCTGCTGGAGAAGGCCGGCGAGATCGCGGTCGTCGTGGGAGAGGTCGAAGGAGCGTCCGAGGTGCAGGTCGATCAGGTGACGGGCCAGCCTCAGCTCCGCGTGCAACTCGACCGCCGCGCCCTCTCGCGATACGGCATCTCGGTCGACCATGTGCAGGAGGAGATCCGCGCGGCGATCGGCGGAGCGACCGCCGGCCAGGTCTTCGAGGGCGAGCGACGCTGGGCGATCTTCGTCCGTTACGCGGCGGAGGATCGAGATCGACCGTCCGACGTCCGCGGCTTGCTCATCGACACGCCGGACGGGGGGCTGGTACCCCTCGAGCAGGTCGCGAAGATCGAGACGCTGGTGGGCCCGCGGCAGATCTCCCGTGAGGACAACCAGCGCTTCATAACGGTCCAGATGAACGTCCGCGGGCGGGACATCGGCAGCTTCGTCGAAGACGCCAGGGACGCGATCCAGAGCTCCGTGGATCTTCCGCCGGGTTACCTCCTGACCTTCGGCGGACAGTTCGAGCTCGCGCAGGCGGCCAACCGTCGCCTCGCCGTGGTCGTACCGATCACGGTGCTCCTGATCTTCTCGATGCTCTTCGCCTCGTTCAACAGCCTCCGGGAGGCGTTGCTGATCATCCTCAACATTCCTCTCGCGCTCGTCGGTGGGCTGCTCGCGCTACTCGCGAGCGGGCTGAGCCTCAGTGTACCCGCGAGTGTCGGATTCATCGCCCTGTTCGGCATCGCCGTCGAGAACGGGCTGGTACTCGTCACCTACTTCAACCAGTTGCGTGTGGAGGAAGGTCTTCCGATTCGCGACGCGGTCGAGCGCGGGGCGTTGCTCCGTCTGCGGCCCGTCCTGATGACCGCTGCGACCACCAGCCTGGGACTGATCCCGCTCCTCCTCGCTACCGGGCCCGGCTCGGAGGTGCAGCGGCCGCTCGCGGTCGCCGTCATCGGAGGGCTGGTGACGTCGACGGCGCTCACGCTGCTCGTGCTGCCGGTGCTCTACGGGTGGATGCACAGGGAGCCGACACGGTTCTAGAAGAGTCACTTCGCGACCAATACTGAACTCCATGCGCCGCACCGCGGCGAAGGATGAACCAAGATGAAGATGGTGATCGCGTTTCTGCCGCCCCACCGGGTCGAGCGGGTGGCACGCCGGCTCCGCAGGATTCCCGGTTTTCCGGGCATGACCACGTCCGAGGCCCGTGGCCACGGTCACGAGAAGACGGACGAGCCCCAGGACCGCCAGGCCGAACTAACCGATTTTACGCCGACGGCGCGCGTGGAGATCGCCCTGCCCGACGATCTGGTCGACCCCGTCCTCGAGGCCATCTACGGAGAAGCGCATACTGGGGGAGCTGGGGACGGCAAGGTGTTTGTGGCGCCGCTTCTGGAGGCGCTCCGGATCAAGACGGGTGAGCGGGGGCCCGCGGCGGTATGAACCGGGAGGACACGGTGCGTCTGGATCTCGGGGTGCTGCTGCCCGAGGTCCCCGACGAGCAGGACGATTGCGTCCGGCGACTCAGGACCCTGGTAGGGATGAAGAAGGGGGTGGCGGACGCGCACGTCACCACCGACGCCGAAGGGGGACCCGTCCTGTGCGTCCACTACGATCCGTCCCTGGTCGGGCTCGCGGAAATTCGCCGGGCCGCACAGCTCGCGGGTGCACGTCTCGAGGGGCGGTACGGCCACGCCTCGATTTCGATCCGGGCGACCGACGCCGAGGACGCGGTCAGGCGGATCGAGTCGGGACTCCGAGATTCGGACGGCGTACTCTCGGCATCGGTGAGCGTCGCGAGCCAACGCGTCCGGGTCGAGTTCGACAGGCGCGTGGTGGACGAGGGCGGGGTACGCGATCGACTCCGCACGATGGGCTATCTGGAGGGGGCCGAGGAGGGGAAGGCAACGGCCTCCGGCTCGGGCCTGTTCTCCCGGATACGGGAGAATCCGGAGCTCGTTCTCAGCCTCGTCGCCGGCCTACTGCTTCTAGTGGGCTGGGCCGGTGAACGGTGGTTCGGGTTGCCCGGGAGCGCGGCCGTCGTCGTGTTCGCTCTCTCCTACATCGCGGGGGCGTGGGATCTGGGGGGACACTGGCTCCGCCAGCTTCGGGATGGCCGGGTAGGCTTCGACATCGATCTGCTCATGTTGGTGGCAGCGGTCGGTGCTGCCGCGCTCGGCGAGTGGGCGGAGGGCGCGTTCCTCCTGTTTCTGTTCTCCTTGGCCCACGCCCTCGAGCATCTCGCGCTCGATCGGGCGCGTGGCGCGATTCGGGCGCTGGCCGACCTCGCGCCCAGCACGGCGCGAATACTCCGTGACGGGGATATCGCGGATGTCCCTGTCGAGGAGGTCGCCCCCGGGGCGTGGGTCATCGTGCGGCCGGCGGAGCGCATTCCGGTGGACGGCACGGTGCGGAAGGGTCGATCAGCGGTCAACCAGGCGCCGATCACGGGCGAGTCGGTCCCGGTGGAGAAGGCCGAGGGCGACGAGGTGTACGCGGGGACGGTCAACGGCGACGGCGCCCTTCAGATCGAGACGACACGAGCGGCGGGTGACCGCACGCTGGACCGCGTCATCCGGCTCGTAGAAGAGGCGCAGACGGTGAAAGCTCCGACCGAGCGTTTCACCGACCGATTCGAGCGGGTGTTCGTCCCGGTCGTTCTGATCTCGGCGGTCGCACTCGCGGTGGCCCCGCCGCTGCTCGGCCTTTGGGCGTGGAGTACGGCCCTCTACCGATCGATGGCGCTTCTGGTAGCGGCGTCGCCGTGTGCCTTGGCCATCGGGACGCCGGCGGCCGTACTCGCTGGAATCGCTCAAGCCGCGCGAAACGGCGTGCTGATCAAGGGAGGTGTCCACCTGGAAAAGCTCGGCGCGGTCGCCGCCCTGGCCATGGACAAGACGGGGACGCTTACCGTCGGTCGGCCCGAGGTGTCGGATGTCGTCCCGGCGCGGGAGGTGTCAGAGGACGAGCTTCTCACGATCGCCGCCGCCGTGGAGCGGGATTCGCAGCACCCTCTCGCCGAGGCCGTGGTACGCGAGGCGGAAGAGCGGGGGCTCGAACTGCCGGACGCCGGTGAGTTGGAGAGTGTAACGGCCCGAGGCGTCCGTTCCACGGTCCGGGGCGTCCCTGTCGAGATCGGGAACCTACGCCTGTGGGAGGAAGCGGATGTCCCCGTGCCCGACGAGATCCGCTCGAGCGTCGAGCGTCTCGCTGAGGAGGGCCGCAGCGTCATGGCCGTGCGTCACGGGGACCGATGGCTCGGAACCATCGGCGTGTCCGACCGACCCCGCGCTGATGTCGGTGCTGTCCTCGAGCAGATCCGAGCCATGGGAATCGGTACCCTGATCATGATCACCGGAGACAACGAGGGCGTGGCTCGCGCGATCGCGCTCGAGATCGGGATCGACGAGGTACGTGCCGATCTGCTCCCGGAAGACAAGGTCGGTGCGGTCCAGGCACTGCTCGATCGTCACGGCGCCGTTGCGATGATCGGGGACGGCGTCAACGATGCCCCTGCGCTGGCGACCGCCACGGTCGGGATCGCTATGGGAGGAGCCGGAACTGCGGCGGCCCTGGAGACCGCCGACGTGGCGTTGATGGGGGACGAACTCGCCGGTGTCCCCTTCGCCATCGGCCTGTCGCGGCAGACGCGCAGAGTCATCCAGCAGAACCTGGCGATCTCGCTCGGCGTGATCGCCGTCCTCATCCTCGCGACCACCACCGGTCTCTTCGGAATCGGGCCGGCCGTCCTAGTCCACGAAGGCAGCACGCTATTGGTCGTGGGCAATGCGTTGCGCCTGCTGCGATACAGGACCGACTCGACGGTGTGAAGCACGAGCGCCGTCCCAGTCCCCGAGCCGATCATGGTCCTGAACCGCGACGAGGTACGCGATTTCTATCCTCAGTCGGCTCGCTTCTACGACATTGCCTAGCGGATCGATCGCCCTCTCGGGGTCGACCTGAAGCCCGAAACTCTCGAAGCCGTTGAGGCACGGGTGGGTCAGGAGGTGGTCATCCGCGGGCACGTCGAGGAGGACGCGGTGGGCAGGATACGGGTGGTGGCGATGGTGCCCGGCGGGCGGCAACCCGATCAGAGGGTTGTAGCGCCCGCATGACCGGAGCACTATCGGGCCGACAGTTCCCGGATGTCCTCTCCGGCGTCCCGGACGATCTTCCACGCCGAGTGGACGAAGAGGCCGGCGATGGCCGCGGCGGCGGCCAGATCGGGCCAAGGCGTCTCGGACCAGAAGACCAGTAGAGCGGCGAGGACGACCGCCGCGTTTCCGAGCGCGTCATTGCGGGAGAAGAGCCACACCGCACGCACGTTCACGTCGCCTCGCCGATGGGGTATCAGCACCGCTGCGGAGACCACGTTGATGATGAGCGCTACCACCCCCAAGGCGCCCATGACCTCGGCATTCGGCTGTTCGGTGACCAGCACCCGATACGCGGCATTGGCGAGTACGGCGATCCCCAATGCGCCCAGGAACAGGCCCTGGATGAGCGCGGCCCGTGCCCGCCAGAGGTCGCCCCACCGAACGGCGAAGAGCCCGATCAGGGTGATGGCTCCATCGCCGAGGAAATCCAGTGCGTCGGCCTTCAGCGCCTGAGACCCGGACACGATTCCGCCGATCATCTCGATGATACCGTATCCCACGTTCAAACCGACGACGATCCACAATCCCCTCCGGTATCCCGGGTCACGGTGGGTGGCGGGCGGAGCGTTCTGGCCGGAGTCGTTCCCCGATGCTGGCCCTGAGTCCATGAGTCCCCTCGCCCTATCCGCCGTGCTGCGCCGGGTCGCCAGCGAACCAACCATAGATGGCCGGTAGGACGAACAACGTCAGGAGCGTCGCCGTCACCAGACCCCCGATGACGACCGTGGCCAGGGGTCGTTGGACCTCGGCGCCCGCCCCCGTGGCGATGGCCATCGGCACGAAGCCGATCGCCGCTACGAGGGCCGTCATCAGGACCGGTCTCATCCGCACTAGGGATGCCTCGCGCGCGGCTCGGGTCGGGGCGAGCCCTTCCTCGTGCTCGAGCTTACGGATGTACGTCACGAGCACGACGCCATTCATGACCGCGATGCCGAAAAGGGCGATGAAGCCGACACCGGCCGAGATCGAGAACGGCAGCCCTCGCACCGTGAGGGCCAGGACGCCGCCCACCGCCGCGAACGGTACGTTCAGGAAGATGAGGACCGCGGGACGCCCGGCGTTGAACGTGCCGTAGAGGAGAACGAAGATCAGGAGCAAGGCGACCGGCACGACGACGAGCAGGCGGGCCGAGGCCCTCTCGAGGTTCTCGAACTGGCCGCCCCATTCCAGTGTGTAGCCGGGCGGCAACGCGACCTGCTCCGCGATGACCCGGCGCGCATCCTCTACGACCGACGCGATGTCACGCCCTCGAACGTTCAGTTCGACGCTGATGCGTCGCTGGATTCGCTCGCGGCTCACCTGGGCGGCGGAGGGAGCGACGCTCAGCGTGACGAGCTCACCGAGCGGAATCAGACTGCCGGAACGGGCCGCGACAGGAATCCGCGCGATGGCAGCTTCGTCGTTCCGAACCTCGTCCGGGAAACGCACCTGGAGCGCGAAACGCCGGTCACCCTCGAAGACGACTCCTGCATTGCGTCCTCCCAGGGCTTCCACCGCGGCAAGGGCTTCATCGGCGCTCACGCCGTGGCGGGCCAAGGCGCTGCGGTCCACGCGGACCGTAAGGACCGGGAGCCCCGAGACCTGTTCGACCTTCACGTCGTCGGCACCGTCCACGCCTGAGACGGCCTGCGCGATCTCGCCTCCCACCCGGACGAGCTCGTCGAGGTCGTCCCCGTAGACCTGGATCGCCACGTCCGATCGGACTCCGGCGATCAACTCACTGACCCGAAGCTCGATGGGCTGCGAGAAGCCGAAGCCCGCCGCCGGAACTTCACGGTTGATCACGGCTTCCATCGCCTCGATCAACTCGTCCTTGTCGCCGTATGTCCAGGAATCGCGTTCCTGGAGCATGACGAAGACGTCACTCATCTCGACGCCCATGGGATCTGTTGCGATCTCGGGCCGCCCCGTCTTCGAAACCACGGTCTCGATCTCGTCGGGGAACTCACGCAGGAGCACACGCTCGAGTCTCGACGTCTGTTCGGCGGCTTCGTCCAGCGACACGGACGGAAGCCGACGCATCTCCAGCGCGATGGCTCCCTCGTCGAGCTTCGGGATGAACTCCGCTCCACGGGTTCCGGCGGCTGCCACGCCGAGGACAAAGAGTCCCGCGGCCAGGGCCACCGTCCGCAGTCGGTGGCGAAGCGCGAGATCCAGAAGCGGCTCATACGCGGCCTTCACCTTGCGAACGAGCCACGTCTCGTGATGGCGGGGGGGCTTGCGAATGAGCAGTGAGGCCAGGACAGGAACCAGCGTCAGTGCCAGAACCAGAGACCCGGCCAAGGCGAACATGACGGTCAACGCCATCGGCCGGAACATTTTTCCTTCTACCCCCGTGAGGGTGAGGATCGGAACGTACACGATGATGATGATGCCCACCGCGAAGGCGACAGGTCTGGCGACCTCCAGCGTGGCCTCCCGGACGACTTCTGCTGTGGCTTTCCCCTCCGAGCGCTTTTCGGACAGGAGTCGAAAGACATTCTCGACCATCACGACCGAGCCATCGACGATCAATCCGAAATCGATGGCGCCCAGGCTCATGAGGTTGCCCGATACGCCTGCGCGCACCATCCCGGTGAATGCTACGAGCATGGAGAGAGGAATCGCGGCCGCGACGATCAGGCCTCCGCGGACGTTGCCCAGCATGAGGAGCAGAACCGCGATCACCAGAATCCCTCCCTCGACCAGGTTGGTCTCAACCGTGTGAATCGTACGGCTGACGAGGTCGTCCCGGTCGTAGAATTCTTCGATGGTGACGCCCGGGGGCAAGCTGCCTCTCAGGCTCTCGATCTCTTCCTTCACGTTCTCGACCACGACCCGGGAGTTCTCTCCCAACAGCATCATGACGATGCCGACAACGGCCTCACCGCGCCCGTCGCGCGTCACCACACCCTGCCGAACCATGGGCGCGAGGCCCACCTGGGCGACGTCGTGCACGAAGAGGGGGACTCCGTCCGCGCTGGAACGAACGACGATCTCCTCGATGTCCCGCACGGAACTGACGAGCCCCTCCCCGCGGATGACGACCTGCTCGCGATCCCGAACGAGGTAGGCTCCGCCGACGTTGCGGTTGTTTTGCTCCAACGCTTCGAAGAGCTCGGAAAGGGGGAGGTCGTGTGCGCTCAACGCACCGGGGTCCGGCGCCACCTGGTACGTCTGTAGCTCACCCCCGAAGGTGTTGACCTCGACGACGCCGGGCACACTCTTGAGCTGGTAGGCCACGAACCAGTCCAGGATCGTCCGGAGCTCCATGGGACTGTAGCAGTCGGGCGTGTCCTGCCTCGAGGGACAAGCCGGCTCACCACGGACCTCGAACTGGTAGATCTCACCGAGACCCGTGGCTATGGGCCCCATCTCGGGAGTGCCGTAGCCCTCCGGGATCGCCTCCCGCGCCTCGGACAGCCGTTCCTGCACCACCTGCCGGGCTCGGTAGATGTCGGTGCCCTCTTCGAAGACCACGGTGACGTTCGACAGCCCGAACTTCGAGACGGATCGGACCTCCTCCAGATCCGGCACGCCGGCCATGGCCGCCTCCACCGGGAAGGTGACCAAGCGTTCGACCTCCAGCGGAGCCAGCGCCGGCGCCGTAGTGAGGACCTGCACCTGGACGTTGGTCACGTCGGGCACGGCGTCGATGGGGAGGGCCAACATGCTTCGTACCCCGACGACGACGGCCACCAGCCAAAGAGCGACAACCAGGAACCTGTTCTTGAGGGACCAGGCTACGAGTCGGGTAGCCATCAGCCCTCCTCCTCTTCCGCCAACGTTGCCCGCAAGACCTGGCCCTTCAGGAGGAAACTCCCGTCAGCCACGATCTCATCACCTTCCTCGAGGCCTGTGAGAATCTCGACCAGATCCCCCACGCGCCGGGCGGTCAGCACCATCCTGACCTCGAACGTCCCCTCGCCTGCTCGGAGGAACACCGAGGGCTGTCCGTTGATTTCTTGCACCGCCGCACGGGGGACTACGAGGAGATTGCGGCTCCCTTCCCTGAGATTGGCGTGGATGCGGGCCGTCGCGAACATCCCTGGTCGCAGCCGACCGTCCGCATTCGGAAGGATGATTCGAACGACCACCGAGCGACTTGTCTCGTCGAGCACGCCGGACACGCGGTGGACCTCACCTGTGAAGACGACCTCCGGGAACGCGCGCATCTCGACCTGCACCGACTGGCCGACATCCACGTACTGCAGTTGCTGCTCGTAGACGGCCGCCTCGAGCCAAAGCTCGTCGAGATCGATCACCCGCAGGAGGACGTCCGCGGGCTCCACCCATTCGCCGACATTCACCGAGCGGGCGGTGACGGTTCCCGCGATGGGGCTGTACAGGGTGACTCGGGCCGGGTTCTCCGGAGGCTCCTCCGGATCGACGACCCCGACGGCGGCAAGGCGCGTGAGCGAGGCTCTCACGTCCGCCTCCGCGACCTCCCACGCGCTCTGTGCTTCTTCGAAGTCCCGCACCGACGTGACTCTCTGGTCCAAGAGGGTGCGCTGACGACCGAGCGCCCGCGATGCGGTGCGCTCCCTGGCCCGGGCTGAGAGAAGGTCTGCCCACGCCCGGCCGACATCTGCGCTCTCGATGGTCAGGAGCGCGGTGCTTTGATCGACGGCGTCACCCGTATTCGCCCTCACCTCCACGACGCGACCCGACACCCGGGCGCCGATCTCGGCGACCCGATCGGGGACCGCCACGACCTCTGCGGGAACCTCCAGCGTCGGTCCCAGTTCCAGGATCTGGGCCCGGGCGAAGCTCAACTCGAGGGATTCCAGCGCGTCCGCTGTCAGCGCAACCCGATTGGGGAGGGCCTCGGAGGCCTCCTCCTCGTCACCTTCTTCGCCGGCGTCCTCGCGCCCGGAGCACCCGAGGAGGAGGAGCGGTCCAGCAACGAGCAGGACCAAGGGCCAGATCATTCTGTTCGGCATGTTCATCGGACCACCTCCTCGAGTGCAACGGATTGGAAAGCCCCGACGGCGGCACGGATTCGCGCCCCCGCGGTGGCCAGATCCAGCCGGGCATCGACATAGCCCACCTGGCCGCTCAGGAGCTCGGCCTGGACCACCAGAACGTCTGCGACTCCCAGTTCTCCGGACTCGACCGCGAGCTGCATGAGAGCCGCACTTTCCTCCATTGCAGCGAGAACCTGCGTGTCATAGAGCTCCGCGGCGGAGCGCGCCTGTTCGTACAGCGTCACCGCAGCACGGGCGTCGGCGGCGACCTCCAGCGACTTCGCCTCTCGCTCCGCATTCGCTCGCTCGTACGCGGCGGTAGCGGCCGCCCGTCCGCCCTGGTTTCTGTTGAACAGCGCCAGCGGGATCCGGACGCCGGCACTGAGAAGTTGGGTTCCCTCCTCCTGCGCCAGAGAAGCCGTGAGGGACACATCCGGCCACCCTTCGGCTCCAGCGAGGCGGTCGGACGCCCCCGCTGCCTCGACCCGCCGGCCCTCCGCGAGTAGGTCGGGGCGTCGGAGGAGCGCCCGGCTCAGGACGGCCGCTTCGACGGCGGCGGGAGCCGTTGACGGAAGCTCTCCTCGGAGCGCCGTATCGTCGGCGAGGTCCACGCCGAGGTGTGATCGGAGCGTCAGAAAGGCGACCTGCTGCTCCGTGATGGCGCTCAAGCGGAGTCGCCGCGCCTCCGCCAGCCGTATGGTTGCGGCGTTCACCTCGAGGGGTGTTCCGGCGCCTGCGGAAAGCCGTCTCCGCGCGAGGTCGAGGAGTCTCGACGCCACCTGTTCGTTCTCGTCGGCCAACCGGGTACGCTCCGCCGCGGCGAGGCCCTCGAAGAACGACTGAGCCACCGCCAGTTCGACGATCCGGCGCGTGTCCGTCGCTTCAGCGCGGGCCACCTCGACTTCAGCCGTTGCCATTCCCATGCGCTTGCCACGCTGCCCACCGATCTCGAGCTGCTGCTCCAGACCAACCTCGAACTCTGGTTCGAAGGAAGTTGATCCGGAGAGGGCCGATCGCCGTCCTCGAGACACCGTGATCGCAGGATTCTCCAATAGGAGGACGGCTGCCTGTGTCAGACCGCCCGACGCCTCCTCCACGCGCGCAGTGGCGGCCATCAACACTGGGCTGTTGGCGGTCGCGATCTCGAGCGCCTCCTCCAGCGTTAGGGTCTGACCTACCTCTCCCTGAGCGCGGGCGGGGACGGGGGCGAGCCACATGGCCACCGTTAGCGCCGTTGCGGCCAATGGGGTCGACGTACTCATTCCTCGGGGTCTCCAAGCGGATACGGCGCGTCATGAGAGTGCGCCTATTGAACGGCTGATGGCCTTCGCCCCCGCAGACGCAGGGGAGGAACTACCGGAAGCGGATCAGCCGTGCTTGGGTGGCCGGAAGAGCCCGGATGGGTGCGACGCGACGTGAGGATGCCGGATCGGGAGAGTCACCCCGGGTGTTGGACCGGATGGAAGTGCCCGGAGCGGTTCCACCTGCGGAGCCGTCGAATGGCTGGACGCTGCGCATATTCCACACAGGCACGCGCACTCATTCGATGGGTCGGGGGAGGGCGGGCGTTCGGCCGACGAGTCCGCCAGATCCGTGGGGGCGAGCAATTCCGCCCACTCGGTCAAGACGTCGAGTGACGCGGCCTCCCAAGGGAGGGACGAGAGCAGGATCGCCGCCAGGAGGCACGCCGATACGATCCGTTTCACGACCGTTTCCGAGACACGGGGAGCCGAGTCTGCTCGGGTAAGGCCGGATGCCGAGGGCTCATGCGCCAACCTCGTGCTCCTGATATCGCTCGCACCCCGGCAGGCCTGTCGCGACATCCGTCAACAACTCCTCGGCTGCAGCGAGGAGCTCTCCGACCCGCGTGTCGCTCAGTTCGTAGAAGGCGAAGCGCCCACTTCGACGCCTCAGCACCAGGCCGCAGTCGAGCAGGCACGCCAGGTGGTTCGAGACATTCGGCTGGCCAAGGCCGGTGCGGTCCACGATGTCGCCGACATAGCGAGGCCCTTCGCGCAACGTCTCGAGGATGGAAAGCCGCGACGGGTCCGACAGCCCACGGAACAGCTTGGCGGCGGTGCCCGGGGATACGGACGCGGTGGGCGTCACGGCGAGATTCGAGCGGGAAGGCAATAACATATCATCACGTGATAATACGTGTACTCAACATGTTGACAAGGTCCGCCGCAGGCGGAGCCGCGGCGGGTCCCCCTTGAGCCGCAACCCACCCTTAGCGACCTTCGGACGATCATGATGCGCCGCACTCGCACCTTCGCCGGTTTCCTGGCTCTCGCAGCGATGACCGCCTCCTTCTCGGAGGCGGCGCTGGCTTCGGTGTGCGCATCCCCGGTGGCCATGAGCTCCATGTCCGACATGGCGATGGACAGTGCCGAGAGCGACGGGGAGGCGAGTGAGCACGGGCCGGGATGCGACTGGATGAATCACACCGAGGAATCCCGGGGGGGTGGGGAGCACTGTCCGCTTACCCCCACCGCGTCACAGGGCTGCACAGTCGCGGCCTCCGCACCGGCGCCTGAGGTCTCTGTCGTCTCCGCCGCGGTGCTGGCTTCTCGTGATATCACGCTCGACGCAGTCGAGCCTGAACTTCTCCTCGCCCGCGCTCTGTACCACCCTCCCCGGGCGTAGTCCTCGAGCCGGCGCTCGCCGGTTTCTCTCACTCTCCGTGAATCCGCGGAAGTGATCCACCGCACGGCATGAACCGTGTCGTGCTCCCCCGTCGCAGCCCTCACTGAAGGCTGTTCTACGGCGCCTTGTGGCGACCGGTAGGGGGGATGGACTCCAGTTCGAGGACACAGTCGATGCAGCGCATATACAAGATCGCGGGAGCTTTGTGGGCGGCCGTGCTCCTGTCCGCCCCGAGCAGTGCCGCAGGCCAGGCGACGAGCCTGGCTGGCCTACTGATCGAAGCCGATACCGCCAACCCGGAAATCCGGGCGGCGAGGAGGGTCGCCGAGGCCGCCGCCGCCCGTGTTCCACAAGCCGGGGCTCTACCTGACCCGATGCTGGGCGTCGGGATGATGAATGTACCGGTGGCCGACCCAGGGCTCGGTCGGGACATGATGACGATGGCGCAGGTGCAGGTGAGCGGGACGCTGCCATGGCCCGGTAAGCTGGGACTGCGCGAGGATGTGGCTCGCCTCCAGGCCGAAGCGGCCGCGTTCGAGGTCGAGCGTGTCCGGGACCGGATCGCGGCAGATGTCGAGACCGCGTACTACAGGATCTACTTCATCGATCGAGCGCTCGAAGTGACAGGCCGAAACACGACCCTGGTGGGCGACTTCGCGCGGCTCACGTCCACGAAGTACGGGGTAGGCAGCGGCGCCCAGCCGGATGTTCTCAAGGCGCAGGTGGAGCGGACCCGGCTCTCCGACCAGTTGGTGACGCTCGCCGAGCGACGAGAAAGCGAGCTCGCGCGGCTCAACTCCGTCCTCGCGCGGCCTACTGGGATGCCGCTACCCGTCACGGAGCTGCCAACCGGGGTTCGAGTGGCTGCGGTGCCCGTCCAGAGCGACGGTCCTCGCTTCGCCGCCTCCGCACTCGACGGCCTGATTCGTGAGGCGCCGGCGGACGACGGACTGCCGAGTACCGTGGAGCTTCAGGCACTCGCGCTCGAACACAACCCGATGATTCAGGCGCACGTGCGCCGTGTCGCCGCTCAGGAGCGGGCGCTGGAACTCGCCGGAACCGCCACGCTGCCCGACTTCAACGTCAGCGCCGGCTACAGCTTCCGGAATGGGTTCGGGGACTTCTTCAATGTCATGGTCTCGGCCCCGCTGCCGATCTTCGCCGGCCGGAAGCAGAGCCAGGGGGTCGTGGAGCAAACGGCTGTCTTGGAGGATCACCGGGCGCGTCACCACGCGATGGTGAACGAGCTCAACTCCGAGATCGCTTCACTCGCGGCTGAGCTTCGCCGCACTCGTCAACAGCTGTTGCTCCTGAACGACGGCATTCTCCCGCAAGCCCGGGCGGGACTCGAGTCCTCCACATCGGCCTATCGGGTCGGTCGTGTGGACTTCCTGACTCTCCTGGACGCGCAAGTCACGCTCTACCGCCACGAGCTGGACTACCACCGGCTCCTCACTGAATTCGCAGAGAATCTGGCCGCGCTCGAGCGCGCCGTGGGCACGGAGGTGCTCCGATGAACATCAATCGAACGACCACACTGGCCGTTGGCTTCTTGACCGTGATCGCGGCGCTGGCCGCCGGCGTCGCCCTCGGGCGCGCCTGGTCCGCCACCCCTATGACCCCCGCCGCCGATGCCATGCCGATGGGTGGCATGGAAGGCATGCGGGGCATGGGAGACATGGAGGGCATGCAAGACACGCAATCGATGGGAGACATGCAGGGCATGGAGACGGACGGCATGCCGGGCATGGACATGGGTGGAACGTCCATGGACGGCTCGGTTCGCCTCACGGCGGGGGAAGTGGCCACATTCGGCATCACCTTCGGCACCGCGGAAGTGCGCCCCCTGACGCGCAGCATCCGCACCGTGGGCCTGGTCGACTTCGACGAGACGCGCATGGCGTACGTGTCGCCGAAGTTCGGCGGATGGGTCGAGCAGCTCCACGTCGACTTCACGGGGCAGGTGGTGCATGCCGGGCAACCGCTCGCTGAAGTGTATTCTCCCGAACTCGTCACGGCGCAGGAAGAGCTGTTGCTGGCCCACCGGATGGAGGGCGAGGTCGGAGTCAGCCCGATCGAGGACGTGGCCGAGGATGCTCGGGATCTGGTCGCCTCGGCCCGCAGACGGCTCGCGTACTGGGACATCTCCGAGGCGCAGATCGACCGGCTGCTCGAGACCGGGGAGGTGCGAAAGACGCTCACGATGCACGCGCCGGTCTCCGGAATCGTCATGGAGAAGGACGTGTTCGAAGGGCAGTCGTTTCCGGCGGGCAGGAACCTCTACATGATCGCCGACCTGTCGGAGGTCTGGGTCAACGCCGAGATCTTCGAAGCCGACGCGGGGCTCGTGCGCGAGGGGATGACCGCCGACATCACAGTCGATGCCCTGCCCGGACGGTCGTGGTCCGGCAGGGTCGAGTACGTCTACCCGACGCTCGAGGACCGGACCCGGTCGATGCGTGCCCGGGTGGCCCTGTCGAATCCGGGCGGGCGCCTGAAGCCCGGCATGTACGCTACCGTTCGGCTCACGGCCGCCATGGGGGAGACGCTCACGGTGCCCCGAACCGCGGTTCTGTACTCAGGCGAGCGCGCCGTCGTCTTCGTGGATATGGGCAACGGTGAGCTCATGCCCCATGAGGTCGTGGTCGGCACCCGCGGTGCCGAGTTCGTCGAGATCCTGTCGGGTGTGGACGCGGGGCACCGAGTCGTGACGTCCGCCCAGTTCCTCCTCGACTCCGAGTCCAACCTCGCCGAAGTCATGCGAGCCATGATGTCTCAGATGAACATGTCCGACATGGAGGGCATGGACATGGAGGGCATGGACATGGGCGGCATGGACATGGGCGGCATGGAGATGGATAGCGGGCCCGACACGATGCGGCCCGATTCGACGGGAGGGCGCTGACCATGCTCAGGCGCCTCATCGAGTGGTCCATCGACAACAGGTTCTTCGTGATCCTCGGCACGGTGGCTGTCATCGGCTTCGGTGGTTGGGCCATGACCACCACGCCTGTCGACGCCATCCCCGACCTCTCGGACGTGCAGGTCATCGTGCTCACGGAATGGAGGGGGCAGGCCCCCCAGGTCATCGAGGACCAGGTCACCTATCCGCTGTCGACCGAGCTGCTCAAGGTTCCGAACACGAAGTACGTCCGCGGCATCAGCCAGTTCGGGCGTTCGTTCGTCTACGTGGTCTTCGAGGACGACGTGGACATGTACTGGGCGCGATCGCGCGTCCTCGAGTACCTCAACGGCCTCGGCGACCGCCTGCCGGAGGAGGTCCAGCCCCAGCTCGGACCCGATGCCACGGGCGTGGGTTGGGTCATGCAATACGTGTTGATGGACCGGAGCGGGCGGCTAAACAACGCCGAGCTGCGGAGTCTGCAGGACTGGTACGTGCGATATCAGCTCACGGCCGTCCCGGGGGTGAGCGAGATCGCCACGTTGGGGGGCTACGAGAAGCAGTACCAGATCGAGCTGGATCCGGAGCGGCTGCTCGCGTACGGCGTGCCCGTATCCCGGGTGCTGAAGGCTGTGCGGGAGTCGAATCTCGACGTCGGTGGACGTGTGCTGGAGATGGGCGGCAGCGAGTACATGGTGCGCGGACTCGGATACCTCGGCTCGATCGAGGACATCGAGGCCGTTGCGGTCGGGGTCGGCGAGGGCGGGACGCCGATCACGGTGGGCGACGTCGCCCGCGTGCATCTCGGACCGGAGATCCGACGTGGCATCGCGGATCTGGCCTGGCGGACGGAGGACGGCGCGATTCGTCAGGGAGAGGTGACGAGCGGCTTCGTGGTCATGCGTTTCGGCGAGAACCCACTCGCCGTCATCGACCGGGTGAAGGACCGGATGGTCGAGATCCAGGGCGCCCTTCCCGAGGGTGTCGAGATCGTCATCGGCTACGACCGGAGCCGCCTCATCCACCGGGCCATCGAGACGCTGCGCGAGAAGCTGATCGAAGAGAGCCTGATCGTGGCGCTCGTGACGGTGCTTTTCCTCATGCACGCGCGCAGCGCGCTCGTCGCGATCATCACCCTGCCGGTGGGTGTGCTGATGTCGTTTCTGGTCATGCGTGGCTTGGACGTCAACGCCAACATCATGAGCCTCGGTGGGATCGCCATCGCCCTCGGCGCGATGGTCGATGCCGCGATCGTCATGATCGAAAACATGCACAAGCACATGGAGCGCAACGAGCGCGAGGGTGGCTCGAAGAGCCCGTGGGAACTCGCGGTCGATGCGTCCAAGGAGGTGGGGCCGGCTCTCTTCTTCTCGCTGCTCATCATCACGTTGAGCTTCCTCCCGATCTTCGCGCTGGGCGCTCAGGAGGGGCGTCTCTTCACGCCCTTGGCCCTCACCAAGACGCTGGCGATGGCGGCGTCGGCGCTCCTCGCGGTCACGCTCGTGCCGGTCGCGATGGGTGCGTTCATTCGTGGGAAGGTCCCGCCCGAGGAACGAAATCCGATCAACCGCGTCGCGCTCGCTCTCTATCGACCGACGCTCGACTTCGTGCTGGCTCGCCGATTCCTCATGCTGGGTGTGGCCCTCGTCGTCCTGCTCCTCACGCTCATTCCGTACGGGCGTCTTGGGAGTGAGTTCATGCCGCCGCTCATCGAGGGCTCCATCATGGACATGCCCTCGGTGTTCCCGGGCGTCGGTACGGCGCAAGTCAAGCAGCTTCTCGTCCAGCGCGACCGCGCAATGGCGGGCATCCCGGAGGTGGAAATGGTGCTCGGCAAGGCGGGCAGGGCCGTGACCGCTACGGACGCAGCCCCCCTCTCCATGTTCGAGTCCGTCGCGATCCTGAAGCCTGAGGAGGAGTGGCGCACGGGGGTCGACTACGACTCGATCGTCGCCGAGATGGACGCGGCGACCCGCACGCCGGGTGTCGCGAACATGTGGTCGATGCCCATCAAGAACCGACTCGACATGCTTGCCACAGGCATCAAGACCCCAGTCGGCATCAAGATCTTCGGTCCCGACTTGTCCACGCTCGAGTCGATCGGCAAGGACATCGAGGGACTGCTCCCGACGGTCGAAGGCACCGCCTCCGTGTTCGCGGAGCGGGCGATCGGCGGGCGCTACTTCGAGATGGACGTCGACCGGCGGGCCGCCGCACGATACGGCCTCACGATGGCGGACGTGCAGCACACGATCATGACGGCGGTGGGCGGGATGAACGTCACGCGAACCGTCGAGGGCAGGGAGCGGCACAGCGTGAACGTGAGATACGCCCGGGAGCTTCGGGACGATCCCGAGTCGATCGGTCGCATCCTGGTTGCGACGCCCTCGGGGGCACAGGTGCCGCTGGCGCAGCTCGCGGAGCTGCGATTCGTCGGCGGGCCGCCCATGATCAAGAGCGAGAACGCGCTGCTCAACAGCCTGGTCTTCGTGGACGTCAGGGGCCGCGACATCGGCGGCTACGTCGAGGAGGCGAGGGCCCTCCTGGATGAGCGACTCCAGCTTCCGACCGGCTACCGGCTGGAATGGTCCGGCCAGTTCGAGGCGATGGAGCGGGCCAACCGCACGCTCCGGATCGTGGTGCCCCTCACCCTCGCCATCATCTTCCTTCTCCTCTACATCAACTTCCGCAGCGTCGTCGAGAGTCTCATCGTGATGCTCTCGGTTCCGTTCGCCCTCCTGGGCAGCTTCTGGCTCCTCTGGTGGCTCGATTACAACATGTCGGTCGCCGTGTGGGTGGGGCTGATCGCACTGGCCGGCGTGGCCGCCGAGATCGCGGTCGTACTGCTGGTCTATCTGGACGAGGCCTACCACCGGAAGGCGCAGGGGGGCCGGCTGCGTAGTCGAGCCGAGCTCTTCGACGCGATTCGCGAAGGCGCAGGAGAGCGCGTGCGTCCGGTCCTCATGACCGCGACGGCGGTGATCGCGGGACTCCTCCCGATCCTTTGGGGGAGCGGCACCGGCTCCACCGTGATGAAGCGGATCGCGGCTCCGATGGTCGGTGGCATGATCTCGGCGACGCTTCTTACCCTTCTGGTCGTGCCAGCGCTCTACGCGCTGTGGAGGGAGTGGGAGCTGAAGGATGCCTGGCGACGAGGTGACGGAAGCGTGGGTGGAGGAGCGAACGGGCGGCAGGGGTCCTGACCCCCCCGGTGAGGGGGGCGGCTGGACTGGCTGCGGCACTCCTGGACGGTCCGCTGGAGCGGAGGTGGAGTCCATCCGTCTACGGGCGAGTCTGGAGCTCCTCCTCGGAGCCTGACCCCAAGCCACGGTATCCGTGGGGACGGACGCCACCATATATGGGGGTCCTGGTTGTATTCCTCGCGACGAGTGGCTATCATTACGGTCCCGCAGGAACCAACGGCCTGCCCTTGTGGCCGGCGTCCTGCGGACGCGCCTGGTCGATGGAATCGCGCGATTGGCTGGCCACGAACCTTCCCGCCGTAGGTTGAGGGCCCCTGTCACACCGAGCTTCACGGCCTTCCGCAGGTGGGGAGCGCCGCGGTGGCGCGCCCCCGGCTCAGTTTGATTGGGGGTGAATCATGACGGACCAGGAGTACCTCAAGGCTGTCCTGGAGGACCAGCGTCTCACCGACGACAGCCCGGAAGTCGCGCGTCTCGAGCAGGTCCGCGACGACGTGGCCGACCTCTTAGCCGACGAGTTCGGGTCGGGCCCAGAGCTGCGAGAAGGCGGCTCGAAGGCAAAGGGGACGATGATCCGGGAGGACCATGACCTCGATCTGCCCTACTACGTGGCGAACGACGACACCAGCGTCGGTGAGACGATCAAGGAGATCTACGAGAACGTCGAGGCGGCGCTGCAGACCGCCTACAAGACTGAGCGGAAGGGCGTCGCGGTCAGGCTGCTCGATGCCGAAGAGGGCAGCGACCTCAGCGTCGATGTCATCCCGGGGCGCTTCACCAACGGTGACGGTGGGGATGCATTCCTATTCCCCTCCTCTACCGCGAAGGAGCGGGTGCAGACGAACCTCGAAACCCACGTGTCCCATGTCAGGGACAGTGGCGTCGTGGACGCGATCTGCCTGATGAAGTTGTGGCGCACGCGTCGCGGAATCGAGGTCAAGACCTTCGCGCTGGAACTGCTCACGATCGACCAGTTGGAGGGTCACGCGTCCTCATCGCTACCCGACCAACTCACGCGCGTGTGGACCGAGTTCCGCGACCGAATGGACGAGCTCACGATCTCGGACCCTGCGAACGAGCATGGAAATGACCTCTCCGAGATGCTCGACAGCAACGTCCGAGAGCGGCTGAAGAGTGAAGCGGACGACAGTTTGAGGACGGTCGAAGCCGAGGGGTGGACTGCCATCTTCGGACCGCTCGCTCCCGTTGAGGAGTCGGACCGCGCGCGGACCGACGCCCTGCGCCGCGTGGCCACCGCGGCGCCACCACTGGTCAAGCCTTGGGGGCGGTGAGGTCGAGGGCACCGTGGTACGTTCGGGAGCCTGCAAATCTCGCCGAAGTCACGGGGCCCGCGCTCGTGTATCAGCCGCGGATGCGGCTGCTCGAACCGAAGGGGCGTGTTGTCCTGAGCGGTCCCTTCGAGATCCGTGAGGACGATCGAGTGTTGGATTCGTTTGAAATCGAGATCGAACCGGACCCGGAGTCTCCGCGCGCTCCTCCGATTGTGCGTGAGACTGCGGGCCGCATTCCGTGGGAGGCGGATCGCCACGTTTTTCCTGACACCGGGATCGCCTGCGTCGTCCTCGCTGATGGATTCTGGTTCGAGTATCCAAGTGGGCTCGAGCTCGTGGACTTCATGAAGACCCCCTTACGTTCGTACCTCGCCGCGCAGGCGCTGGTTGAGCAAGGGGAAGGGTGGCCACATGGGGAGTGGGGACACGGTCTGAGTGGTGTGGTTGAATTCTACGGGGAGGTGCTCGGGGTCTCCGATGTTGCGCCAATCATCGATCTCCTCCGCGTTCTGGCATCCGGCAAGCCGCGGGGCGGCTGGCGGTGCCCCTGCGGTTCCGGGAGGAGGATCCGTGCGTGCCATCATGAGGTTCTGCTGCAGCTTCATGATCGCGTCCCGCAGCGCCTCAGAGAGGCTCGGTGGATGCAGATCCGGGGGATGCTTCGGTGAGTCGGTCGCTCGTTCTGGTCCTCGTGTCATCCTCGCTACGTAGGGTGACCGAGGAAGAAGCGCTTTCTTCCTTGGCCGCCGAAACGCGCCAGGTGGCGCGTCGGGTAGTCGACATCGACCTCCGGCCGTTTGAGTCGGATGTCGAAGGTGGAGGCTGGAGCGCGTCTGAGGCAGAGATCAGGTGTCACGCGAGAGAAGTTCGGGCGGTCGCCGAGGAGCTGAACGACCCCGAGGTCCACTTCTTCGGCATTGCCGAGATCCCGCACCTTGTCGCATTGGGTGCCTACATTGGCGACGAACACCATGTCGTGGTCCACGACCTCGACCGAGACACCGTCGACGGGAGCTGGGGCTGGCCGACGGACGAACCGACCCTGGAACTGGATGTCTCGCGCCTACCTGCCGAGTGCGTGTCCCAACCAGGTGCCGTTGTCACTCGGGTGGCTATCTCCGCTGCGATCACAGATGAGGATGTCGAGGAGTACCTGGAGTCTGGAGTCCTCGCCGACATCGAGATCACGCTCGCCGGCGGCCGAGTTCCTCAACGGGGCGTCGTTCGATCCCTGGCGGACGTCGCAGCGATCCGCGCAGCGTTCCGGAGCGTGTTGGCATCCATCGAGCAGAACCGGCCGAATGCGGAGGTGCTCCACCTCTTCCTCGCGGCGCCACCATCCGTCTGTTTCATCATCGGGCAGGAGCTGCACTTGCGAAGTGGACTTCCGGTGCGCTCGTACAGATTTCGCACGCGGGAGGAGCCGTTCTACCGTCCTGCCATCCTCCTTCGGTCCGAGCCTGACGCCGCGGATGTGCCCCTGACGGAGGAGGAGGTCGCGCTGGCTGCCCAACTCCGGCGTGTGGTGTGGCGCGAAGCGCTGAAGCAGGTCGCGGACTTCGCGAGGGAGCTGCAGGAGGAGAAGGGGAGCGAGTCGGAAGCGCCTCGATGGTACCAGACCTTCGACGGGCAAGACGACTTTCGAGCGATCGACCCGCATCCGCACGTTCCACCGCTGTGGAAGCTAGTACACTCGAGCGACGCCATCGCGGATGAGCCGCGGCCGGTGGACTACGCCTTCGACAAGACCGAACCCTCGACTCGTCGATGGAGGGTGAGCGACCGCCTCATCCTCGGCTTCCACGCCGCCGCTGGAGGAGATCCCGAACGGCTCATCCAGCTTATCCGCCTCTTCTTCTTCCACGAGTATCTTCACGACTATCACGCACTGACCAAGTACACGGCCGAGCAGGTTGGTCGCTTCGCGAATTGTCTGGAGAGGATCGACTACGTCGCCGATTCGTACAGCCTGCTTCACCAGCTCGAACTGCTACGACGGCTCGTCCCCGACCGATTCTCTGACGACGATCATGAGCGCTCGGTCCTGGTAGGGCAGGTCGAACTGGCTCTGAGGTCGTTCTGGGCGTTTGATGGTCCTCCGCCTCAGGCCGAGATGCAGGAGCGGCGGGTGCGGCGCTATCTGAACTGGTACTGGCGAAGGGTCCAGCTCCGAGAGGCGTCCCCCCGGACGGTGCGCCTGAGACTGCTGTCCGAGGCACCAGCGATCGAGCTCACGGGGCTCCGCTACCGGACAGAGGCCGGGCGGGTCTTCGTGCAGCTCGATGCGCCGGCGCGCGGTCCGCAGTTGGAGATCGGGGTGGTGCTGGAAGACGGGCGCTTCGACCGTCGAGGGAGCGCGGGAGATTTGAGCCTCGAGGCCCTCGTCAGAGCCTTTGTCGAATTGGACCACGAGCAGGTCGATCGGTTCTTCAACTCTCTCTTCGAGACCTTGAGCGGAACGGGAGGGCATCTTCCTCGCTCGTGACCGCTCCCTGGCCCACGGTGCCTGGGTAAGGTGCGGTAGCCTGTGCGCGGTCGGAACACCGAGGGGTTGCGTGGGCTCACAGCAACAGTCCGAGCGCCCACCCGACAGCGCCGCTGATTGAAAGCAGCGCCGCGAACCCTGTCAGGCACCCGCCACGTAGCCCTAGTCTGGCCGCGATCCACTCCTCGGCCTGGTCCTCCGACACCAGTCCCGCGCGCAGGCGCTTGAACAAGGTGTCGAGCCCAGCCTTGAGCTCCGACCTCTTCGGGTTACCCCCGCGGCCGTCGCAGTCGTGGGCGAGTTTCTCGTACAGATCGGCGATAACCCACAGGGCGTCCGCATCGCGCTTGGCCTCCCGCACGCTCATACCCTTCTTGACTCGATAGTCTATCCCGGCTGGCCGCGCGCTCTCCGCCGCTTGTCGGAGATCGTCCATCAGAAACTCCGCTTCCTCCAGCTCAGCGAGCGAGTCGCGCTGGTCGACCGTAAGGCCAGACCTTCGGACTCGCTCGGCCGTTGCGAGTCGCTCCTCCCAGTGCGTGATGTCTTCCCAGGAAGCCCCGTCGTCGATTCGGGCACCGCGCGTCCTCAGCTGCTTGATATGCTGCGTGCGATCGGCTGCGTCGAGCCGGGCCTTCAGGGAGCCGCGGGTCTCCCCTACCGACACGACGACCCCAGCGCTCTTCGCTCGGTTTAGCAGACTCTTCGTCGGTGGCAGCTCGTCTTCGGCCTGCCCGATGAGGTGGCGTGCCTGATCCTCGGTTAGGTCTGGGGTCCCGTCGATGCCGAGCCTCTTCAGGCGTCTGAGTTGTCGTTCGGTCGCCTGAGGTGGCTCGAGCTGATCCGCCCAAGCGGACACGGCGTGCCACTCTGCGTCCGGGTCGCCGGCGGGTCTCGCTTCGCACTCGTCGTTCGCGCCATAGTACTGTACGACCTTCGCGAAGGGGCGAGGGCCATAGATCTTCAGCGTACCGTCTTCCGCCTTCGTCGACCGAAAGCGGTACTCGAAAGGGGTGTCGCTTGGGATCGTCACCAGACCTGCGAACCTCCTTGTGCGCTCGAGCACGACTCGAGCGGAGCCGCGCTCCGAGCACTACGAGTCCGCGCTCAGTCGATATGCTCTCAATATGCGGTCCGTGAACACGACCGCATCGGCTCGCGTCCGCTGGAGATGAAAGAACGTCCCCAGCTCCGGCATCTCATGTAACACCAGGTAGTGACAGTGCCGTTCGCCCCCCGGTGTGTCGAAGCAGAGCCGGGGCTCACCGCTCGGCGTCATCTCGACCCCCCAGACGCCGGAGCCGCCCAGCCATGTGGGCTCGGGCTCCCAGGAGTAGGAGCCGTCGGGGTGGAGGTCGAGTCGCACGAAGGGTCCCTCCTCCTCGATCATCCCGTCCTCGTCGGCGTACCCGATCTTCCACGAGCCGCACAGCTCGTTGACCGGGCCGAGCCACTGTGACTCGTCCGCCTCCGGTTGCAGGCCCCAGGTGATGCAGGCGAGGTAGAGGGCTGCGACCGCCTCGAGCTCGGCCTCGGTCGCCTCGTTGGCTGCGATGCTCGAAAGGAACTCCGAGGCTTCGATCGACCACGCGGCTCGCGAGAGACGGGCGTACGGGATACCGAAGTGCCGTGAGACGGCGTCCAGCGCCGCGCGGCTACGGAAGTGGAGCCACTCGGTTGAGAGGACCGTGTCTACGATCTCGTCCCAGGACGCGCGCTCTCCGATGGGCTTCTCCAGGACCCGCAGGAGGCAAGCGATGAGAAGCTCGGGGTGTCCGCTGACCCACTGACCGAGCAGAGGGGGCAGCCCAATCTCATTCCAACCGCGCGCGTAGCAGGACTCCACGCACGCATGCTTCGCTGCCGCGTCGTCTCTGGGCTCCCAGGCTCCCAGCACCTGCGGCGTGCCGTGGTCGAATCCCTCGTAGTCGGTGATGTAGTAGACGTAGCCTCGGTTCCCGATCGCGAACTCACCCAAGCCCCACAGGCTCCCCACGATGTGGTCCGTCACCGAGCATTCAATGATGGTCCCGCCCGTCTCGATCCACGGAAGGCGTTCGGCGAGATCGTCGATGGGCCAATAGTCAGACTCGACGTCTGGCCTGAGAAGGGGCCTGTCGTCCGGGAGCGCTGCGTCGAGTGCGACCTCTCCCAATGTGAACGGGTCGCGTGGTCGGAATACACGCTCGCCCTCGGCAGCTACGCCCTCATCATCGACGAGTCGAGCCTCGATGCTCTGGCGGAATCGTTCGGGCGAGATCCTCGGCCAGGGATCGCTTTCGTCCTCGCCGAGCCGACCGACCCTGCCGGCGACGTCCACTCGCTCACGGAAGCTGCCGACGGGCACGAGCTCGGAGCCGTCGTGGCAGTGTGTGACGGAGAGGTCATCGCCACGGACGTGGAAGATCGCGTCCTGGCGAAAACGCCGTCCGAGCGCGCGAGCGTCGTCGAGGGTGAGGTTCACGGCGAAGCTGGGCTCCGCATGACCCCTATCGGGAGCGTACCCTGTCAGGTAGTCGATCCACACGTTGCGGCGTCGGAGTTCTCCGTGGAGCGCGTCATCTGCGGCGGCGTTTTCGTCCGGACTCCATCGCTCGCCCGTCGTCGCATATGCGGAGATGATGACGAACTCCTCCGGCCAGTCAGGCGCCTCGTCTCCCGCCAAGCGGAACCGCGTGTTGAAGTAGGCAGGGTGCATCCCATCGGAGGTCACGTCGGCCCTCCTCGATGGTTGAGCGCTGCCTCGAGGCTGTCGAACTGGTGCGGGGCATCGGTGGCGGCACCGTCGAGCAGGAAGAAGCTGCCAGCCCACTCGAACATCTCGAGCGTCCGATCGCCCGGTGAGGCATGCCCCGGGGCTGGATGTCGGCGCACTCCCTCTGAACGGACCAGGGCACCGACGGAGGTGAAGGGGCCTCCGACCGTGACCGGGTCGTCCCGATGGAAGAAGAAGGCGTCTCCGACCTGGACGACATCGGCGTCGGGAACCGACAGAACCTTCTTGCCGCTCTCCCCGATGATCCGGTGGAGGAAGGCCACCAGGCCCGCGCTATCCGCGATGCGGAGGTTCATCGCGCGCCTCCCGTGGCGGTGTCGTCGTCGTCTCGGCGCGTGTTCGACGAAGAGCCCTCCCGAGAGCGCTCGCCCAGGTACTGGCACATCTCGCTGAACCGGGTGAGAGGATCGACCTGTTCCTGCATCGCCCGGCAGTACCGCTGAGCGGCCACGGTACGATCCGGGCTCCAACCCGCGGCCGACAGGTTCAGCCGCACCGCGACCTTGGCCCACTCAGCGAGGAGGTCCATGGCCCGACCCATCGAGTTGAAGGACTTGGTGAAGATGTGCACCGCCACCGGGTCGTCCACCTGCTCCGGCTTGAGCACCCAACCACCGTGGAGCGAGTGCCGTCCGATCGGCACCGCGTATCGACCGAGGCGACCGTTGAGGAGGCCCACCTGCTCCTTGCATTCAGGGCAGAACCATACCGACCACCTGGAGCCGCTCCGTAGGGGGGTCGCCGCGCAGCAGCGGCACAACTCGATGAGCCGGTTGAAGTCGAAGCCCTCCCACGTCGTGCGCGACTCGTGCGGGTGGGTGGGGCAGGTCCCCCCTTGAACGACTATCCCATTGGCCTGCCGGGAATGGCACGCCGGTCCAACCACGTCTCCGCACGGGCCGCAGACGACCATCCGACGGAGGATGCTGTACTCGGCCTGGGGCAGGATCATCGGGTGGCGTCCCACGGCGGGGTCGGGTGAGGAATGAGCCGCGGGGCAATCGGATCGATTGCCGGTGGATCCTCTTGCCGGAGTGATCCAACTGGTTGTCCGGTCATCGGATTGATCGGTACTACGGGGCATGGCGGATAGGTCGTGTCATCGCCCGAGGAGCTGTCCGGCGCGAGTCCGGGCGCTACCCATGAGAACCACCGGTCCTCGAAGCCCTCTCCGGGCTCGGAGACCCGGCCACCTTCGGTCTGCGCCGCGAGCGTCCACGATCCGCAGGCGCTCCCGCGCGAGTACCGGCTCTCCTCCCAGATCAAACGCCCTTCAGGGTCGAAGAACTCGAACGCCCCGACTGGCTTCCCGTGCTCAAGACGGCCCCGCAGGGCTAGGAGTGGGACGGCCGGCATCGCGGGCGTCCCCTGTTCACTGTAGACCCCGTAGACCCATCCCGTGAACGGTCGGAGAGTCGTTGGGTCCAAATGGATCTTCCCTCGAAGGACCAGGTCGCTGATCCGCACGAGAGTATCGCCCGCCCCGACCGCATCGCTCGGACGCTCGTACAGCTCTTCGCACCCGAGGAGCTGCGAGACGAGCGCGAGTGCGAACACGATGCCGCGCCACTGGCCCCGTCGAGGTCGGAGAGGGGGACGGTTTGGAACCGGAGGGGCGAGGGGTAGGTTGAGACCTCGTTTCATGGCTCCTCCCTGAAGTCGTGAGAAGCCGAAGAGCCCCGCGCTGACGACAACGCGAGGCTCCTCGACGCGCTTAGGCGGCATCTCCGTTTCAGGGGCGCGCCCGCCAAGCTGTCGTCAACAAAGCGCACGCCCCGCCCTGGGGCCGGATCGGGGCCGACGAAGTCGATCCCTGTAAGAGAATATCCTATTTTGGGATATCCCAAAAGGGGATTCTACCGTGGCGCGCCATGCCTAGCGCCGCGCGATCCCTCCGCTACCGCCAATTCCTTGAGCGCCTTCGCGCGGCCCGTATCGATGCCGGGCTCACGCAGGAACAGGTGGCCCAGCACCTGGCTCGTCCGCAGTCCTTTGTATCCAAGTGCGAGTCGGGCGAGCGGCGCGTGGACGTGATCGAGCTGGAGCTGTTCGCCGAACTCTACGGCAAGTCCCTGACGTACTTCCTACCGCCGTCCTCCTGAGGCGGTGGGGCGCTCGCCGCGCCGAGTGTCTCATGTGCGAGACACGCCCGATCTTGCCAGGACCTCCCCGTTTTTTTTCCCGGACGGGACTCCGCGCTGTGGCACCCCGGCGTCTGCCACGGGGCGGGGTCCTATTTGCGAAGGGGGGGGCACCGCGCGAGCGCCTGCTGCGAGAGCAGGGGCGAATGGTCTCTAAGTCTCTGCAATTAAGAGGCTTACGTTGCGCTGCGCATGTGTGGTGTGCACGTAGAGGTGCCGCACAGGGGCAGTTGCATCGGTGTCTCATGCGCGAGGACTGTCACCAAAATGGTGCCGCTGAGCGCTGAGCCGCCGCCCGGTTGCGCCTGGTCCTCGGGGGGCAACCTTTCGGCATGGCGATTCATCTGCCGCGAAGCTACCGCCTGTCTCCAGCGTACATGGCTCACCTGGCCCAGCGCCTCCGGGGAGCAATTGAAATTCTGCGTGCTCACGACCTGCGCATCGGCGATCGCGGTCGGCTCATCCAGTCGGCGCGACTCTTGGATCGCTGTGCACTGCGCGATCGATTCCCGAATCAGGAGGATGCCCGCCGTCGGGTGAGCAACGCGATCTCAACCGCGTACGAGATTGTGCAAATCACCGACTACCTACCACCCGAACTCAGCCTTGAGCTGAGAGAGGACCTTCGCCGCGCAGTGGGTGGATCGCTGGACTCCGGTCATGCCGATGCCGCCATTCGCTCCCAGACGCAGCTTCACATGGGAGCGATCGTGGCGAGCGCCGGTCTCGTCACCAGTGTTTCGTCGATTGCCAAGGGTTCGGTGCCCGACTTTGTGGTCGAAGTCGATGGGCTCCGCATCGCCATCGAGGTGAAGCGCCCGGAGTCGGAGGCTGGCGTGCTGCGGTCAGTAGACCGCGCCGTATCCCAGCTGGCGGAAACTTCCGTCCCGCATGAGGCCGGCGCAGTCATGCTGGACCTAAGCGACGTGTTAGGAGACCACGTCGGTCGCTCGTGGGCCGAGGACGTGGACGCCGCCGCTCACTTCGGACCCCTCGTGGATCGGGCGAGTGATCACATCCATACCAAAGCATCGCGGGGGACGGATGGCTACGAGCGAATCCTCGGCCTGTTCGCGCTTGCGAAGGTCTCGGGGTGGCATCTGGATCTGCCAGCCCACCCGGAGACGCGTTTCGCTTCATACTTCGAGATCTTCCCCGGCGCGCGGCAGGGGTTGGTGCGACAATCCTCGGCGCGGCTCAGGGCGCGGCTGATTACCGGAATCGAGACACTCGGCGGGGACGTTCACGTAGTCTCGTCCGGACCCCAATCGGGCTGGCTCGACTAAAGGGGGGCTGGGTCTACCCCATGAGGCGACGCCGCAGGGGTTCCCACCCCCACTTCTGTCCCCATGTCACCGGCTTCCAAACGGTCCCCTAGTCGTTCTCGATACTTCTGTCACCACCAAGTACAAACTTAGATCTCGTTGTGGGACAGGAAATTACGTTTCGGGGGAGCTAAGCTCTGTCACCAACGGCCCCGATGAGTGGATTCCCACGGGTAATCGTCCGATTGTCGGTGACATGGTGACGGAAGGACGGACCCCCCCCACCCCCTGCCGCTCGACTCAAGGGGCGGCGCCTCACTCGGGGGCCAGCGCCTCCTCCGCCTTCGCAATGAGTCGGCTGGGTGCCACGTCCAGGGCCGCCGCGAGCTGCCAGAGCACCCGGAGCGTCGGATTGCGTTCCCCCCGCTCCAGGCCACCGACGTACGTCCGGTCTAGGTCAGCCGCCGCGGCGAGAGCCTCCTGAGAGAGACCTACCTCATGCCGACGTGCGCGGATCGCACGTCCGAGTGCGACCGATGGGTCGAACCGTTCTCCACGCCGGCTGTTGGGCATGAAGAAGGCTCACTTGCGTGATGCCTATGTGACCACGGACTATAGTCATCATGGGCTATCGACTGGACTAGGTGTCTGGTTGCCGCTGACCGGGAGGAACCACATGGCGAACCGCGGCATCCTGCCGATGGCGACGCTTGCTGCCCTGCTCCTTGGCAGCGGCTGCGTCAACACGAGCATGACCTCGCAGGTCAACCGGGTTGCCCTGCCGCAGCCACTAATGAGGATCCTCGTGGTCGGAAACTTCGCCGACCTCGCATTCCGGGATAGGGCGGAGACTCGCCTTTGTGACGACATCGCCTCCAAGTCGTCCGCCCAGTGCTTTCGATCTCTCGACTATACGCCCCCTGGCACGTTCACGACGGCCGACCTCACAGCCGCGATCCAGGCCGTGGGTGCGGACGGGGCTCTGATCCTCGCGGCGACCGGGACCTCGATCGCCACCGCGTATATACCGCAATCATCGACGACGTCGGGCTCAGCATCCGTCGTGGGTAACACGATATACGGGCAGAGCACGACCCAAACCTACGGCGGGTTCAACGTGTCGAAGCCTGTGGCGGGGTTCGAAGTGGTGCTCTATTCGGACCGGGATGCGAACCCGGTGTGGTACGCCACTGCTGGGGCAGGTGGTAATGCGTTCCATGACTGGGACGACCTCGTCTCCGCGACCGCCGGGCGGACTGTGACCAAACTGCTTGAGGACCGCGTATTGGGTGCTCGCCGCCGTTAGAGCGTGTCGCGCGCCTCGATCCGGCTTGCGGCCGAGGGTTGCCCTTCGGCGCACATGGGTGTTGAACTTTTCGGCTCGTCCAGTGTAGCTTGAATTATCGGGAGGCCGATCCTCCCGTGCGGTGCGAGGCGACGACGTGTCGTCCACCGGCTCCTGCGTCCGATCAGGCGCAGGCCAGGGAGCCAAATGGCCCGGGGACCGCATCCCGGTGACCACCTTCGGCACGTGGGCTCGAACGCCAACCCTGAAAGCGGCAGTTGGACTATCTGCTTTCGTGGGAGGCGTTTTCTTATGTCCCATCCATTCCCGTCGTCGGACCCGCTTCGGTCCGATGCCAGTTTGGCCCTCGTGACCGTGCACTCCTGCCCGGAGTGCAGCGAGCCACTGGGCACTCTTCGTGTCCGGCTGAATCTTGCCGGCCAGCGCGGCGTGATCTCGATGTGTGGTTGCTACCCGTCCGAGGTCGAAGTTGATGACGAAGCCGACCACCGCGCAGTTCCAGAAGAGCTGGTCGCAGCGTTAAAGAGTGTCCTCGCCGCCGGACCGCACGACCCAACCAGTGCGGTGCATGAGGCCCTCGTTGAGTGGGCGGATCTCTTGCGGACCACCCCGGCGACTCCGTCAGAACGGGAGACGATGCGCGCCGCGGCCGAATACCTGCGGCGAGGCTACGTCCTCGTGCCATTGCACGGAATCGAGAACGGGCACTGCACCTGCCCGAAGGGAGCCAGGTGCCCGCCGAAGCAAGCAGCGAAGCACCCTCTGTGGCGGAATTGGACGACCCAGGCGATCCGATCCGTGCCCGAACTTGCCGCGTGCCTCCGATCACGCGCAGGCCGGGCCACGAACCTGGGAGTACTCCTCGATCCCACTCAGCGACTCCTCCTCATCGACATCGACCGGAAGAAGGGCGTTGATGGCGGTCGGACTCTGGAGAGCTGGGGCCTGGAGCTCGATATCGACTTCAGAGCCTACCGAGTCCAGACGACGCCGAGCGGTGGGTGGCACTGTCTCTTCCGGATTCCCGAGGGCCACGAGGGCCCGCTGCCCAACCGGTCGGGCGTAGACCACGGAATCGATGTCTTCTTCGAGTCGCGACAGTTCGTGGTGTCGCCGTCGGTGACCGTGAAGGGAGCGTACCGCAACTCTGAAGGAGCTGGCGTCGTCCTTCCCCCGATCGACGAGCTCCCGGTCGCGCCGCCGGCACTCATGGACCGCCTCGAGGAACTCGCGCGCGGTCCCGGCGGAACCTCGCGGAGCGGGGGGCTGAGTTGCCCGGTGGACCTGGAGGCGCTGGAAGCACCGAGCGTTGAGCTGGTGCGGGAAGTCGTCGCCAACACACCGAATAGGCTCGAGGCGTCGTACACCGACTTCATCGACATGGCCCACTACATCAAGGGCGCCTGCGGACGCGACAACGAAGCCGATGCGCGCGACATCTTTGCCGAGTGGGCCTTCCGCTGGGAGGGTGACGGCAACGAGCCCGAGGTCGTCGAGGACAAGTTTGCGTCCGTGAGCTGGAGCACCCTACGTAGCGGGTTCCCCCATCTTCTGTCCTTGGCAGAGCGCCTTGGGTGCGACGCGACGACACTCCAGATCGCACGCGCCGCCGACGCTCGTCGGATGTTCAGCATCGTCCCTCCTGACGGGGTCCCGTCAGACTCGACGGCGACCGACGGCTGGGAGGTGCCAATTCCAGTCGGCCGCTCGGAAGAGATAGAGCCGTTTCCCTTGGCCAGCCTTCCGCCGCGGTTCCGGGCGTACGTTCAGAGCGTCGCGAGCACACTCGAGGTTCCGGTCGATCTTGCGGGCCTCAACCTGATGGGGGGTGTGGCAGGCGCGGCCCAGGGCCGGTACGACGGCGTACGCGTCCATGAGGACTACGTCGAGCCGCTGGGGCTGTACCTCATCTGTCAGCTCCCGAGTGGCGAAGGGAAGACGGCGGCGGTCGGCGAATTCCGTCGTCCGTTCGAGTCGGCTCAGCAGCAACTGCGCGACCGCATGAAGCCGCTGCGGGCCCAGTTCGAGGGTCAGAAGCAACTGCTCGAAGAGCAGCGCAACACGGTCAGGCAGCTGCTCCGGAAGGCGAGCAAGGAGTTGATCGAGTTCGATCTCTCAGGCCCACCCGACGAGAAGAGAAGGCAAGAGCTTGAGGAAAAGAAGGAGTCGTTGGAGGAGCGGCTGGTTAGCGCGGAAGCTGCGATCGCCTCGCTCGAAGAGCCCGCCTGGCCTCTCCTGTGGCTGACCGAGGGAACCCCCGAAGCGATTTCCAAGCATCTCGCGGAGCAGGGCAGCCTGATCGTCAGCGCGTCGGAGGGAGATCTCATCGACGTCTTCGCGGGGCAGTACACCGCCCGGGGCACTGCGAAGTTGGGACCGCTGCTTTCCGCCTATTCCGGTGAGTCGTACTCCGAGGCTCGAATGGACGGCGTCCGTGAAGTCGTCAATCCCCGGCTGACCGTGGTGATGACGATTCAGCCGTCGGTGGTCGCGAAGATGCAGCAGGAGCCCGACTTCGCGAGCCGTGGCCTCACCCCACGGTTCCTGTACTCCGCACCGCGTTCCCTGGTCGGGCATCGGGAGTGGCATATGACGGATCGCATCGATCGGGGTGGACAGTCCCTCTACGCGAACCTCATCAGGGACCTCCTCGGTGTTGCACCGTTTCAGGAGGGTTCGCCTGCGGAGGTCGACCTGACGGATGTCGAGGAGCGCGTGGGGGCCGGGCGCACCTGCCGAGCGAGCCCCGACGCACTGGAGACCGAGCTACGACTCTCTCCAGAGGCGTTCTCGACATACCAGCAGTATCGTCGCTCGCTGGAGCCCCGGCTGATCGACGCCGATGACGACCTGTCCGCCTTCCGCGAGTGGGGGGCGAAGCTCGCGGGTCAGACGCTTCGGATCGCTGCGGTGCTCCATTTGCTCGATCAGGCCGAGTTGGGCAACCGCGATCCATGGACGACCCCAGTCCCCGAGGCGGTCATCGAACGGGCGATCACCATCGCCGAGTACTTTCGATCGCATATGGCCCGGCTCTTCGTGCGGCGCGACAGGGACAAACAGGCTGTCGTGCTCGACTGGATCCGTGACAAGGGGAACTCGACGTTCAGCCCTCGGGATCTCTACCGGTCCGTCCGGCGTCACTTCGCGAAGGAGATGAAAGAGCTGGACGACACTCTCCATGAGCTTGAAGAGATGGGCTGGGTCCGGGAGTTCACTGAGCGCCGTGGGGCCGGCCGCCCTGCACGGATGTACAGGGTCAACCCGCGACTCTGGGAGGAGCCGCAGGCTGATCCGCCCGCCGATGAGGCGGAAGCGGCATAGAAGGAACATCGTGGAACAACATCAGCGGCCACCGAGCCAGCGTCCCCACTCTCTTCGTCGGCTGGGGACCGATCCGACTGACCGTCGGATGACTCGATGGCACGCAAGGCGAAAGTCCGACGATGAGGGAGTGTGAACATGAAGCATGGGAGACGTTCAGCAGATACGGAGGCTGGCGGTCGAGTGGCGCACCCAGGCCGCTGACCTTCGCAGGTACGGCGCGGAGCCCCAGGCGCTCGCCTTGGAGGCGTGCGCCGAGGAGCTCGAGGAGCGGCTCGAAGCGTGGCGGATTGAGCCGCTTACCCTCGAGGCGGCGGCCGACGAGACGGGCTACAGCTACTCGTCCCTTCAACAGAAGGTGGCCGCTGGTGAAATCCCGAACATCGGGGACAAGGGCAAGCCTCGGGTGCGCCGGTGTGACCTCCCGCTGAAGACGCCCAAGCGGGTGAGCGGGTCCACGTCCCGGGAGCCCGACCTCGCCGGCGAGATCCTGGCCGAGCAGCTCTGATGGCCCTTGCGCAGATCGACCAAGCGGCACCAATATGGTGCCATGGAGAATATGCAGGAGGCAGTTCGACGGGCGCTCGCGGACGCACCCGGTTCGTTGCGCGCTCTGGCGCGCGAAGCCGGCGTCCCGCATTCGACCCTGGTCAGGATACGGCAGGGAGACCGCGCGCCCACGAGAGACGTCGCCGAAGCGCTTGCCGGGGCCTTGGAACGATGGTCCGGCAGCTGCGCGGATGCGGCGGACACCCTGCGGCAATCCCTTTCACAGGAGGTGGACAGTGAGTAGGAGAAGGCAGAAGAAGTGGCGCTTTTCCGCCGGTGAGCGACCGCACACGGTCACGGTGGAGGAGCGCGAGCCGGGCGGCCCGATCTACGGTCGGGTCTGGAACCCGGTCACGAGGTCGTGGAAGCGGAAGTCCTTGAAGCACTCCGATCGCGAGCGCGCGAAGGCGTGGGCGCTCGAGCAGGCTGCGAAGCTGGCGCGTGGCGACGAAGCGATCCGGTCCGGCAAGGTCACGCTGGACGTGGTCTTCGCCTCGTACCTGAAGAACCGCACGCCGCGGAAGACGAAGGGGGAGCAGAGCCAGGACGCACGGCGCATCCAGATGTGGAAGGGCGTCCTGGGCGCCGAGATCGATCCTCACCACGTCAGTCTGGGCGACTGGGAGCGCTTCATCGACCTCCGTTCGTCAGGTGCGATTGATGCCCGGGGCGCCAGAGTCTCGGAGGACAAGCGACGTCCGGTCCGTGACCGAACGGTGGAAGCAGACTGCAACTGGCTTCGTTGGGTCTTCAACTGGGCGACGAAGTGGCGCACACCCGCTGGCCACTACCTCATGCGCGAGAACCCCGTGCGGGGCTTCGAGGCGCCCAGGGAGAAGAACACGCGGCGCCCGGTCGCGACCCACGACCGGTTCCTCACGATCCGGAAGGTATCGGACCACGTCACGATGGAGAGCCGATGGGGGAAGCACGTGGAAGTGCGAAGCTACCTGTCCGAGCTCCTGGACATCGTGAACGGGACGGGTCGGAGGATATCCGCGGTGTGCAAACTCACCTATGACGACCTTCGCCTGGACCAGGGTCCCCACGGGTCGATCCGGTGGCCCGCCTCCACCGACAAGACGGGCCGGGAAACCGTAGTGCCCATTTCGCCGGAAGTTCGTCGTGCGGTCGATCGCGTCCTCCGGGAGCGACCGGGGATTGGGTCGGCTCCGCTGTTTCCGGCGCCCGGGGACGCGCGCAAGCCTGTGTCGCGGCATCTCGCCGACCGGTGGCTCCGGAAAGCAGAAGAGCTGGCCGGACTCGAGCCGCAGAAAGGGAGTCTCTGGCACGCCTATCGTCGGAAGTGGGCGACCGAGCGGAAACATCTCCCCGACGTGGACGTAGCCGCGGCAGGAGGCTGGAAGACGGTGCAAACGCTCAAGTCCGCATACCAGCATGCGGACTCGGAGACTATGTTACGCGTCGTGCTGGAGGCCGGGGAGCTCAGGGAGGCGAAGTGAGCACGGCCGAACGTACACACCAACGTACACACTAGCGAGAGGGAGCGTTGGTGGGAGACGCCAGAAATGGCGTATTTGCGGGGAGAAGTACTGACGGGCGCTTAGCTCAGCTTGGTTAGAGCACCTGCCTTACAAGCAGGGGGTCGCTGGTTCGAGTCCAGCAGCGCCCACTCGTCGAAGCCCCGTCCCACCGAGTCGTGACCCAGTGGGGCGGGGCTCCTTCGGGCCCCACCCCACGCGCAACTACCCCTGCTCAGGGTGTCCTGGTCTCCCGCTCCGTCGGGAAAGCCGGCGCAGGATAGCTCCCGAACCCGACCATGGGATCGGCATAGAAGGCGGCCCAGAAGTCCGGCGGCCCTTCGCTCTCCAGGACCTCGTTGGAGACGGGACGAACGCCCCTCTTCAGGTATGCCGCGATTTCCCAAAGGTCCTGTTCTGGCATGTGCCGGAAGGCGGGCCAGGGCATGGGTGGTGCGAGGAATCTCGGGACGGCGGGGAAGTTCCCTTCGCCCGGGACCGTCGAGGTGATCTCTACGTCCGGTGTCTCCTCGGGACGGAGCCCGTACCGAAGTGTCGGTAGACGCGCGATGCGGCTGCGTTCACGATGCGCCAACGCTGGATCTCGCCGCTGCGAATCTCGAGCGCCGGGGTGATCTCACCGTTCACGAACAAGAGGTCGCCTTCGCGGCCGTTCTGGAAGTCGATCTGCCCTTGCAGGGTTGTCGGTTCCGTGAAATCGAAGGTGCCGTCCGCGAGGATACGGTTGTCCGACAGCACGAGAAGCCTCTCGGTGAAGGACTCAGGGAGGGGATCGTCGGGTGCTCGGATCACGACGGCCCCGTAGAGCCCCTTGGTCACCTGCGTGGTCGTGGCCTCGTGCGGATGGGGGTGGTACCAGTACGTGCCCGCGTACCCGTCCGGGATGGTGAACGTGTAGTGCCTTTCCTCACCGGGCTGAACCGGATCGAGGGGGCTGCCGTCGGAGTCGATGGGCAGGCTGAGCCCGTGCCAGTGCACTGTGGTGGGCTCGGGAAGCTCGTTGCGGAATCGCACCGTCACCCGGTCACCCTCCATCAGCTCGAGGGTTGGCCCCGGGACCCGACCATTGAAGGCGTACACGTCGGAGGTGACGCCGTCGATGAGCTGCATTCGCTCTGGCGCCGCAACCAGGGCGACGTACACGGTTCCCTGTTCCGTCGAGACATTCCGCATGAAGCGATCGCCTTTCCGATCGAGTTCAGCGGGATGTCGAGGAGTTCAGGTGAGCTACCGGCGGACCTATCTTCGAACGTCGCCGAGGAGGTGGACCTCGTGAAGAACCAGATCCCCAACGCGACGAACGAGATGGTCAGCGCGAGGGCGATCCGACGTGTGTGCATCTGCACAGGGGGGAGGGAGTCGGGAGCAGCCGTGAAAAAGCACACTCTACATTCTCATGGTCGTCCTGGATAGGAGACCGTGCCCCGCACCCAATGCTCGACAAACAGACGGATCGGCTTGCCGCCTCGATTGTAGCCCCAGCGCCACACCACCTCTGTAGGGCACGTGCTACAGAGTCCGCCCCCTGGCGCGGGTCCGCTCGACCGTCCAGACGAGGGGAGCCCCCGTCCCCTCTGGCTTCTCGCCAAGACCACTAGCGGTAGTGGTACCGAAGGCGGGATGGCCCGAGACTTGCGATGCCATCAGCTTGAAGGATCGAGACCTCCCCCCCATGGACATCCGGAACGACACCCGTGAACCGTTTCAACGCAGTTTTTGCCGCCACGACCTCACTCGTCGCTGCTCTGGCCGTCGCCATGATGATGCCCGAGCCCGTCGCTGCCGCGATGCTTTCGCTCCGGATCGTCAGCGTTCCAGAGCCGGCCACGACCGCCCTCATCGCCGCGGGTCTCGCCGGCGTTGCCATGGAAGCCCGCCGGCGTCGGAAGAACAAGGACGACTGACGCCTCGGGGCTTCCACGGCCCCGAGCACTCTGGGACGTGACGGGCCGAGGATCGATCGGGGGGTCGATTCACTGGCTCGGAACGCTCTGGGCGCGCTAACGTAGATGGGTAGAATCGCGGCGCATTGAGTCGCGAACCTGTCGTTGCCAGGGGTGGACCCCGCCGTCCGCCCTCCAGAGAGGTGATCTTGAACCCGTTCGACCTTCGGCGCGGCCTGTGCGCCTTCGCTCTTCTCGCCCTGATTTCCTGCGGGGGCGGCACCACCACCGAGGTCGAAGACCCGGTCCCGACGACGCTCACCCTGTCGACGAACTCCGTCGGCTTCGGTTTTCTCGGTGCCTCCCAGCGTGTCACTGGGACCGTCCTGGACCAGTCCGGAGACCCGATCGTCAACGCGGTGACCTGGTCGAGCCAGGACGAGAACGTGGCGACGGTCACGACCGCGGGTGTCATCCGGGCCGAGGGCAACGGCACCACGACGGTAGACGCCACGGCGGGATCGCTCTCGGAGTCCGTCACAGTGACGGTGCAACAGGTGCCTTCATTCGTCGCCGCTGCGTCGGGGGACAATCAATCGGGGCTCGCCGGCACCCAACTCGATGATCCCATTGTCGCCCTGGTTCAGGACCAGGGTGGCGCGCCGGTTCAGGGCGTCGAGGTCACGTTCGTGCCGGGCCCGAACAGTGGTACGGTTAGCCCCACCTCGGGGATGTCGGGCGCGGACGGGACCGTCTCGGCGTCGTGGACGTTGGATGCGATGTTCGGTCCGCAGACGGTGATGGCCGACATCGGTGTCGACGACACCGAGTTCAATGCCTTCGGCGGAAGCGACACGCCGACGCCCGATCTGCTCTTTTCCAATCCCATCCGTGTGGTTCGGTCCGACCCCACGTCGTTGGACTCCGTGACGGTCACCGTGACGGTGCTCAACCAAGGGGATGCGCCGGCTCCGGCATTCCGGGTCGAACTACTCATCGACAACGTAGAGGTCGGTGGCGTCGACGTGGTCGGACTGGGTGACGGCGACGAGGAGGAGGTTTCGTTCGAGATCGGGCCGCTTGCAGCGGGAACGCGGTCGATTCATGCGGTCGTGGACTCGGAGAGCGCCGTCCTGGAACTCAATGAGCTCAACAACACCGACGACCGCCAACTCATCGTTCTGCTTCAACAGGCGGTATCACCGGGGACCACGGTGCCCGCGCTGAGCGCGGATCCGGGAGACGAACTCCTCTTCAAGGTCGACGTGGGCACGACGCCCACGAATCTGACGGTGGAACTCAGCGGTGGAACGGGTGACGTGGATCTCTGGATCGAGAGCGGTGTCCGTCCGCGCAATCGCACCGACTACGACGACTGTATCAGCGATGGACCCACGATGTCCGAGGCCTGCCAGTTCCCGGAGGCGACGGGCGTCTACCACATCTCCGTCTTCGCTCCAGCGAACCAGACCGGTCCGTCCGGCTTCACCAACTCCTCCCTCACGGTCACGGTGGGTAGCCCGGTCGAGACCTTCGACCTGGAGCTCATCTTCGTGGACAACGGAACGGCGAGCCAGGATCAGGCGTTCCTCGACGCCGCTGGGATCTGGAACAGCGTGATCAGCGGGGACATCCCGGACTACGATCTCGACGGCTTCACCATTCCGGCGAACGAATGCATCGATGGCCAGCCTTCGTTGTCGGGCGTCGTCGACGATGTCGTCATCTACGTGGCAATCCGGAACATCGACGGGCCCGGTGGCACGCTTGCACGTGCCGGTCCCTGCTTCATTCGGAACGGGAGCGGACTCGCGTTCGTGGGGACGATGGAGTTCGACGACGCCGATCTCGGCCTCCTCGAGACCGAGGGCAACATGCAGACCGTCGTCCTCCACGAGATGGGCCACGTTCTCGGCGTAGGAACGATCTGGTCTTACCGTGGCCTCCTACAGGCTCCCAGCACGGATCGGACAGCCAACCCGTGCACGGTCAACAATCCCACTGCGGATACCCACTTCACGGGGGCCCTGGCTCGAAGCGCCTTCGACGCAGCGGGAGGCGCCGGCTACCCGACGGCCAAGGTCCCGGTGGCCAACGGCGAGTTCGGTGCCGGATGTGGATCGGCCGATGGACATTGGCGCGAGTCGGTCATGGACACCGAGCTCATGACGCCCTTCATCGATGGGGGGCAGCTCAATCCCATGAGCGCAATCACCATCCAGTCGCTGGCGGACCTGGGCTACCCGGTGGACCTCGAACTGGCGGACCCCTACACGTTGCCCGGGACGGGGCCCCAGGCGGTTGCGCCGACCATCGAGGCCGGACACGGGACGGGGATCATCGACCTGAGTGACGATCTCCGTCAGGGACCCATTACCGTCATGGATCCAGGTGGACGGGTCGTGAGGGTACTGCGATGAAGCGGCTCCCCCGAATCCGGGGCAACGCCCCCCGCCGGGCGATGCTGTCCTTGGCCATCACGGTGGTGGTGGCGGGTTGCGGCGGAAGCGCCGGGATGGAGGAGTCTCCGCCTCGACCGGTCCTCGATCCGGTCGTGACGTCGGAAACACCGAGGCCGTCCGCCGCGCCGGCGTGCGAGCCGGTCGACGCGACGCTGAGTACCGGTGACGTGCTCCCTGAAGGGAGTTCGGCGTATCGGCTCGCCATGTTTCGCGGCGATGCCACGAGCCGCCCGGCGTGGGCGGCGGGAACGCTGTCGCTCGAGCCACGTCCCACCGAGCTGCGTCGCATGAACGACTGGTCGGTCCCCCTTCAGGGAACCAGTGACATCGACGTCGCCCGGGTCGGTGCACACGACACCGGGGCGTTGGACTCCGATGACCCCCGGGCTCCCGGGGTCCTCGTGCTCCAGTCCGATGCCGAGCCCACGATTCTGCTTCGGCTCGGGGCCGCGGCCAACCGCTCGGACGAGACGGCCTTCGACGGCGCGTTCACGGTCCTGACGGTCCGGGCGGTGGACGGGGAAGGGTTCCGGGGCAGTTGGCGGAGTGGCAGCTTCGGCAACGAGGTGCGAGGGTACTTCTGTGCGACGGCGGTCTCCATGTAACGCACTTCCCAGCCTGGGTAGCGTATGACCCTCACCGATCGTCTGAACGCGGCGCTCTCCGAGCGTTACAGCGTCGATCGCCAGATCGGCGAGGGTGGGATGGCGCGAGTCTTCCTCGCGACGGATCTACGCCACGACAGGTCGGTGGCCATCAAGGTCCTGAAGCCCGAACTCGGCGCCCAGGTCGACGCGGATCGGTTCGTCGCCGAGATCCGCACCACGGCGGGGCTCCAACACCCCCATGTGCTCCCGCTCTTCGATTCGGGCGAGGCAGACGGACTGCTCTACTACGTGATGCCATACGTGCGGGGTGAGTCCCTACGGGCGTTGCTGGCCAGGGAGGGCCGCCTTCCTCCGGAACGGGCGGTCAAGATCGCGGCCAGTGTAGCCGACGCTGTCGAGCACGCGCACCGCCAGGGGGTCCTCCACCGGGACATCAAGCCCGGCAACGTGATGATCTCCGACGAGGGGGAGCCGCTCCTCGCGGACTTCGGGATCGCACGGGCCATCGGCGACCCCATGGGCCGTCGGCTCACACGGATGGGGGCGTCCATAGGCACGCCGGGATACATGAGTCCCGAGCAGGCTGCCGGGGAGCAATCGCTGGACGAGAAGTCGGACATCTACTCTCTGGGTGCCCTCACCTACGAGATGCTCGCCGGTGCGCCGCCTTTCGAGGGCCGTTCGGCCCGGGCGGTGCTCGCCGAGGTCCTCACCGCCGAACCGCCGACGCTCACCAAGGTCGAGCCGTCGGTCCCGAAGGCGCTCTCAGAGGTCGTGTCCAGGGCCCTCGCGCGGGAGCCCGCGCACCGCCATCCATCGGCGGGGAGTTTCGCCGAAGCGCTCCGGACCGCGATCTCCGCTTCGCGCACCGCCCCGACGGGGCCGGGACGCGCCCTGCCTTGGATCGCTGCCACAGCGGCCGGGGCGTTGCTCGCCACGGGGCTCTGGTACACGCGGACCCGCGACGCTCGCTGGGCCAGGATGGAGGCGGTGCCCGAGATTCAACGCCTCGTGGGTGATCGACAATCAGCCGAAGCTTTCACGTTGGTACAACGGGCCCTGGCGGCGCTTCCCGATGACCCGACGCTCCAGGCCCTGGTGGAGGCGGCGACGGTGGACGTCGATGTGGTCAGCACCCCTCCGGGGGCGCGCGTGTCCTACCGACCCTATGACGTGGAGGACACGGTGTGGACCGTGCTGGGCACGACACCCACCGGGCGCGTACGCGTACCCGCGGAGGAGCTTCTCCTCCGCTTCGAGCTCGAAGGGTTCGAGACGCACCATTCGTCGTACACGACAGGACTACGGACGCATTCGGCCCTGCTGGCCCCGGAAGGCTCGGGGATGATCGAGCTGGCCCCGTCGTCCTACTCGATGTCAGGTGAGGAAGTACCCGTCGGGCGTTTCTGGATCGATGAGGCGGAAGTCACCAACGCCGAGTACCAGGAGTTCGTGGACGCGGTGCTCTCCGAGGAGATCGGCGACTGGACGGCTTTACTGTCTCGAGACGGGGTGTCCTTCGACCGCCAGCGCCTCCTGCGAGAGGCGGTGGACCAGACGGGACGCTTCGGGCCGTCCGCATGGGAGCTCAGCCGCTTCCCGGAAGGCATGGCCGATCATCCGGTGCAGGGTATCAGTTGGTTCGAGGCCGTGGCCTACTGTGCGTTTCGAGAGGCACGGTTGCCCACTTACCACCATTGGAAGGTGGCGGACGCCGGGCAGATCTCGCCGTGGGACGGCCTCCTGCAGCACGCGAACCTCGGGCGGGGCGATGGCCCCTTGCCTGTAGGCGCGAGTCGGGCGCATAGCGTCTTCGGGGTGGCGGACCTGGCGGGGAACGTCCGCGAGTGGGTCTGGAATGCGGCTGGAAGCGAGCGCTACATCCTGGGTGGGTCGTGGGTGTCGCCGCCGCACCTCTACGTCGACTTCGACGCCATCGACCCGTGGTCGAGGAGCGAGGAGAACGGCGTTCGCTGCGCCCGCTACGACGGCGAGCCCGATCCGGAACTCCTGGAGGCTATCGAACTCCCGATCTTCGACTTCACGGGATATCGACCGGTGGACGACGCCACCTTCGCCTCGTATCTGCGCCTCTTCGAGTATGACCGCGGGCCCCTCGACCCTATGCGGTCCACCGTGGACGAGACGGATGCCTGGACCCGGGCGTATGTCGAGATCGATGCGGCGTATCTGGACGAGCGTCTACCCATTCATCTCTTCCTTCCCAAGGGGGTCGAGCCACCCTACCAGGCCGTGGTCTACCTACCGGGTTCGTCGGCCTTCAGCCTCGAGTCATCCGCCAACATCGCCGAGATGTCGGCCTTGAGCTTCCTACCTGAAAGTGGCCGCGCCCTCCTCTATCCGGTGGTGAAAGGGTCGTACGAGCGCCAATGGGGACGGCCCACCCGAGGGATGACCGAACGGCGCCAACGCTACGTGTGGATGGTCCAGGACATCATGCGGGCCGTGGATTTCATCGAGGAGAGCGAGGAGCTGCGAGAGGACGCCGTGTCCTTCCTGGGAATGAGCTTCGGCGCCGAACTCGTTCTCCCCGTGGCCGTCGAGAAACGGTTCAACGCCGCCGTGCTCGTCGGGGCTGCCCTCGATCCGGCTTGGCGCGGGGCCATCCCCGAGGAAGTGGCTCCCTGGAACTACATCACCCGCGTGACGACGCCGACGATGGTCATCAATGGCGAATTCGATTTCATGCACCCATTCGAGGAAAGTCAGGTCCCGTTCTTCGAGCTCATCGCCGTTCCTGGCGACCAGAAGGAGTTTGTCGTGCTGCCCACGGGTCACCTGCCCGCGAACAATGATGTGATCGCCCACACCCTGCGCTGGCTGGACGAGCGGTTCGGGCCGGTGCCGCGTCGTCGATAGAGATCGGGAGAACCCTTGTCCCCTCCATCGGGGCGACGTGGCGGTGTGCCCTCACGGTTCGAGGCGCCGGTCTGCCGTCACCCTTGGTGCGAAACGGTTCTCCCCCGGCCGAGCGCCCAGGCCAGCGCCAGATAGCCGGGTAGCGCCAGCGCGAAGAAGATCCCGTTGCTGTGATGCGAAGCCGGTGCGAGCTGCCAGGCGAGCCCGAGAAGCGCAACCGCAGCGACCACGACGGCGACTCGCTGGGCCGCCGTCCTCCACCGTGGCCGCATCGCGCTCAGCGGCAGGAGGACGGTCATCCCCAGGAGCAGCGGGTGGAAGAGAAAGAGGTTCTCGTTCCAGTACGCGAAGGTGTGGTCGGTGAAGAGGAGGAAGACGAGGATGGTGCCGATCACGCCGCCAAGGAGGGACCAGACGGATGCGACCGTGAGGACCCCGCGTCGCAGGAGGGCGCTTGATGCGGCGCTGGTCCCGAGCGTAGCGAACAGCCCGGCCAGGGTGAGGCCCACCAGCAGGTAGATCCACATCCACGACGGTGGCGCCTCATCGACTGGACCGCGCGTCGAGGTCACCGCGATCTCCTCGGAGAGCACCAGCGGTCGCACCGAACCGTCCCGCCGGACGATCGTCAGGTCCCGGATCTCGTCGCGCAGCGTAAGGGGAAGGAACATCTCCTCCCAGACCGTGATGGGCTGATCGGTAGGGGTCCCCAGGAGCGCGTCCATCCCGGTGTAGATGAGGGGATCGACCTGCGTGAGCCGTCGCGTGTGGAACCGGTAGGAGGAACCCGTCTCCACGGCTCCGAACTCGGTCTCGATGGCCCCGCCGAGGACCCGATTCAGGAGATCGCGAACCCGGGTGCTGCAGTTGTCCAGGAAGTACTGGTACGTGTAGTCGCGATTCTCCGGCAGGGCGTTGAGCTCGGCGAGGCGGCGGAGCTCCAGCTTCTCCGACGGGGTCAGATCCAGTTCCTGGAGGACGATCTCACGGTTTGCCCGCCCGTAGGCGTCGATCATCGCCTGTGTGTTGAAGGGGGCCATCATGTACAACATCCGGCCCTGGAGGAAGCGGGGAATGAAGTCCACCTGCTCGAAGTCGAAGATCCCCCAGTTGTAGCTCACGTCGCGGCCGGTTCGCGTGTCGAGGACACGGATGGCGTTGTGGCCGTATCGCTCCCACACCGCGTCGCCGGGTCCGGCGGTGACCAGCCAGACCCGAAGCTCCGAACCGGGCTCGCGGCTGCCGGTCTGAGCCGGGGTTTCCTGGATCTGGCTGGCTGCGGGTGTCGGAATCGGGGTCCTGGTCGCCGCTGTCGTCCTCCCTGGTGAGGCGAGGGCAGGTGTCTCGACCGCTTCAGGCGGGGCGGGTGGGGAAGGCCGTCCGTCCGCCGCCAGATCGACAGGGGGGACCGTCCCGGCAGCGAGGACGACGAGGAGAACCCCGCGGAGGCCCGATGGGCTTGCCCACGGCGGTCGCACCGCCTTCCAGAAGGACGCCTCTTCCATCAGCTCTGCTCTCATCGGGTGAATCTGTGGTGACCCTTCCGGCCTTCCAAGCTTTCGGGAGAAAAGTGACCCTTTCCGCGGGACGGAGTGTACATTGAGGTACCCGTCGAAAGTACACCCCATCCGACCCGCACCGTGTCGAAGACCGCACCGCCCCGACGCAGGCCCGTCGTCTTCTACGTTGATGACGAGCAGGGCGTTCGCCATATCGCCAACCGGCTACTCCGCAAGCGTGGATTCGACATGATCGGGGCGGCGTCAGCCGCCGAGGCCGCCGAGGTCATCGAGACGTTCGAGGGCGACATCGATGCCCTCCTCATGGACATCAACCTCCCGGACGGTTGGGGTGCCCTGGTGGCGCAGCGCCTCATGAGCGTGCGGCCGGAGATGGCCATCGTCTACACCACGGGCTTCGCCGAAGTGGATCCGATTCTCTCCGGTGGTCTCAACTCGGCTCAGTACGTCATCCGTAAGCCCTTCACGGGCGACCACCTGGCCGACGTGCTACGTTCGGCCATCGCCGCGAAGTCGACTTCCTGAACGCCCGGGGCGCCGCCTGGTGTGCTGAGTCCCCCGCCTGGTGTGCCGAGACCTCCGCCTGGTGTGCTGAGACCTCCGCCAGGCGTGTTGAGGCGGCCACGGGCATCGGGGCCACCGGGCGCAGGCTTCCGCTTTCCGCCCCGTGGGTAGAGACCTGGTTCCGATGACCGAGGGCTTGTTTTCTGGCCGCTTCAGTACGCTTCTCGGTGTCACCCTGTGGCTTCTCGGGCTCCTCATCGCGTTGATGACGGGGATGCTTTCCGGGTACCTCCTGGCCACGATGGTCTTCGTCGGCTCCAAGGTCTACGGACGCATGAGGGCTCTGGGCGAGCGTTCAGACAACGACCGGCTCCCGTCCGACCGATCGAGGTCCTGACAGCCCGCCTCCTCACCAGCCGCCGCCGCCACCACCACCGCCGCCTCCTCCCGACGAGCCGCCGCCGCTGGAGAAGCCGCCGCTGCTTCCCGAACCGCCGCTGGACGTACTCGGTGGTGACGACATCGCGGAGAACCGACCTCCGATCCCACTGCCCAGGTCCCTCGCGAGATCTCTGGCTTGGAAGCCACCCGCGTGGTCCGCTTCGTACCAGTCGAACAGCCTCGGGTCCATCCCGGGTGCCAGGGCGGCCGTCAGCACCTCGTCGAATGCCGTCGCCCACCGTTCTTCCATCTTCAGGGCGATGGCGAAGGGGAAGAGGCGCTCGAACTTCTGAAAGCCTCGGACGCCTTCGGTGGCGGTGCCCTGACGAGATGCCCAATCGGCGGCGCTTTCGAGGTGAGCCCGAAATGCCGTCAGCCCGTCGAGGACGCCTTGACCCTTGAGCGTGGGTCTCTCCAGCAGGTGATAGAAGAGGATGTTGGTCGCCCCGAGGACGATTCCGGCGACCAGGAGGTGTACAGGCACCATGAAGAAGAGGATGCCTGCGACGACGATCTCGGCGATGAAGAAAGGAATCGAGAAGAGGAAGATCGGCGCCACCTGGGCCCACCTGCGCCGGTCTCCGCTCCGTCGCGCCGCCCGTATGTCGTGTACGATCCGGTATGCCATCGTTCCCACACCCGCCGACCAGATGGTGAGCCACACGCCGAGGAAGAGGGCGACCGGATTGATATCGAACCGCCACCTCCACGCGACGGCGGCGAAGCCCAAGACGCTCACGGCGAGTCCCACCCCGAACCAGATACGATTCGTCTCGAAGTACTCCCGCTCGAGTCGGCTCGAGAGCGACGACCGGAACGCCCTTATGGCGGACCTCAGCTTCGTGTGGTTCGTCCGCGTCAGTGAGATGGAGTCGCGGGTACCCAGGAGTTCCCTGAACAACGCGGCCTCTTCCGGCGAGAGCATGTCGGCGGCCTCCCTGGTCGTCGCTTTCCTCTGCAAGGTCCACCCCTGGCCGTCGGACTCGATTCGCAACGCACCCTTGAGGGCCATGTTGACCAGCGCCGCCGAGAGCTGGTTCTGGTCGTACCCACGCTGGTCGATGTAGCCCAGGGCCGATGGGGAATAGCCGGCCGGAGGCTCGTCCTGGACGCCCACGCGTCCCTTTGGGGGATCCATCCCTACGCGGCGCCACATCAAGAGGTAAAGGGCCACGACGAAGAGGACGACGTAGCCGGCGTCGATCCATCCGCCCCAATCCATCCGCGTCCATTGTGCGCGCTGCTCTTCGTCGGGAGGAGAGACGAGCCCGCTGGGAAAGGCGACACCGACGGTGACTCCTTCCCCCGGCCCCAGGGGGGCGGTGGTCTCGAACACCGCGGTGGACGTCGACTCGTCCCAACGCACTTCTGCGTCCTGGGCCGTGGATCCTTCCACGCCTGTCCACACCTGGAGGTCCCGGGGTTGGTGGACATCGGGCAGCGAGACCCGAGCCGTGGCCGACAGGATGGGGAAGGCCCAGTCGTGGCCGGTGACGTTCCAGTAGAGCTCGTCGGTTCCCTCGCCGAAGGTGATCCAACGCGAGGTCTCGTACTCGATCGCGTACTCGTGAACGCCCTCGCTGATGTTCATGCTGGGGTTCCCGATACGGATCCGCATGCCGCGCCGACCTGCGGGGCCACCGACGGTCTCGACGACGTAGCGTTCGGGTTGGCCGTTCCGGGTCACGGAGATGACCTCGAAGGGCGCTTCGATACGTCCCAGGCCCAGGGTACGGGGAAAGCCCGTGGGGATGTCCCGATAGATGCCCCGCCTGATCCGATCACCCAGTGCTCTGACACGGATGGACTCGCGGACCCGCATGACGCCGCCGTCGCCGACCTCGATGACCACGTCGTACTCCAAGATCTCCTCCGCCTCCTGAGCAGCGAGCAGTGTAGGTGCGAAGCTCGGCCCCGTCAGAAGGGCAACCGTCAGCGCAGCCACCCGCCTCGCGCGGCGACGTGTCCCGAAGCGGCGTGTGGTCGGGGCTCTGGTCATCGGTGGTCGCTCCGGTTGCCGCGGCGTTGATCTGCGTCAAACAAGGCCTCCACTCCCGCGTCACGCAACGAAAAAAGGGTTGGGCGACGGGCACGGCCCCCATAGGTTGGAGGCACCCCAGGATCACTCGCCGCTCGAAGGCAGAAGAAGTCGCGGGATGTCCGAACCCACATACACCATCCTCGTTGCAGACGACGACGAGATGATCCGGACCCTCCACTCGGAGTTCGTGCGGGGGTTCGGGTACGACGTCGAGTTGGCGGCCGACGGTATCGAAGCCATCGCCAAGATCGGGTTGGGTGTGGACCTGGTGCTCACCGATGCCCACATGCCGAACCTCGACGGCTTCGAGGTAGCGCGCCGCATCCGGGAGACGCGTTCCGCCGACGAGCTGCCCATCGTCATGGTGACCAGTCTCGAGGCCCGGGAGGATCGCCTGCGGGCCTACGAGTCGGGAATCAACGACTTCATCAACAAGCCGGTGGACCATACCGAGCTGCGCCTGCGCTTGAAGTGGCTCCTCGAGCTCAAGACCGCCCAGGAGGAGTTGCGGCGGGCCAAGGAGAATCTGGAAGGCACGGTGGCTCGGCGGACGAAGGATCTCCGCCACGCCCTGGAGGAGGTGACCCGGGCCCAGCGGGAGATCCAGGCCGGCCATCTGGATACCATTCGCAGGCTCACCCTGGCGGCGGAGTACAAGGACCACGACACGGCAGGTCATATCGAGCGCATCGGTCGATACTCCCAGGTCGTCGGGATGGCCATGCACCTCCAACCCGGTACCGTCGACCTCCTCCTCCACGCCGCTCCGATGCACGATGTGGGCAAGCTGGGGATTCCGGACTCGATCCTCCTGAAGCCGGGTCCCTTGGACCAGGAGGAGCGGAGCATCATGAACACCCACACGACCATCGGTGGTCAGATTCTGTCGGGCTCGACCTCTCCCGTGATCCAGATGGGTGAACGGGTCGCGCTCACCCACCACGAGAAGTGGAACGGCGGCGGGTACCCAAGCGGGCTCGCCGGGGAGGACATCCCCGTCGAAGCGAGGGTCTGCAGCGTCGTCGACTTCTTCGACGCCCTCACAATGGATCGGCCCTACAGGAAGGCGGTGCCCAACGACAAGGTGGTGGAGATGATCCGCGAGGAGAGCGGGACGAGCTTCGATCCCTCGGTGGTGGACATCTTCCTCGATGTCCGCGATGAGATCGAGGAGATCCAACGGGAGTACGTAGGCAACTAGGAGCCTGTCCGAGTAATGGGGTGCGGCCGCGCACCCCCTCGTGCCCTTCGGGTTGGGGCGGCACAGCGTCATCTCCTTCGTTGGCGCTCCTCGGCGTAGCACACGGCTACGCGCTCGTCGCTCCGCCTCGGATCTGACGCTGTGGCGCTCCGGGTACCCATGCGCAAGCATGGGTGGCGGCTCGCCCCATTACTCGGACAGGCTCCTAGCCCTTCAGGCGGGTCTGACCAGCCCCGAGGCACGGGGCTTGCAGCGTGGGCAGATGTTCTTTTTTCCGGATGTCCGCCGGAGGTCACCAATTCCCATGCTGCGCGCGCCTTCCACCCTATCGGCGCTCTTCGTTTGCACGCTCTTCTTGCCGGGTTCGTCCCTTTTTGCCCAATCGGGCGAGGCGGGCGGACTCTGGTGGGCAGCTTCGGTGCAGGGAGGAGGTGCCCGGCTCACGTGCGACTTCTGCGACCGCTCCCGTGAGTTGGGTGGCGCTGTCGAAGCGGCGGTCGGGGCGTACGCCTCTCCGCAGGTGCGTGTTGGCATCGAGGCCGGCGCCTGGACCCGCAGTGAGGACGACGTGCGGGAAGAGGTCTACACCGCCGGCGTCGTCGCCGAAGTCCATCCACGACCGAGTTCGGGACTCCACCTCGTAGGTGGGTTGGGCTGGTCGGGGTACCGGGCGGGTGACTTCGCCCTCGACGCCCCCCGGCTTCGCCTGGGGGTGGGATGGGATCTGCCCATCACCGCGGGCTGGGTGGTGGGCAACAGAGTCCTGCTGGACGCCGCGGCGTTCGGCTCCCTGGACAACGACGGGGATTCCGTGGCCCGCCCCGTGGGCCTCAGCGTCGTTCGTTTCGGGGTCTACGTGAGGCGCCGATGAGCGCGCTGGCGCGATGGGTCGACACCGGAGTTCGGATGAGAACGAGAGGCCGCGCCCCGGCACCGACGGTCAGTCAACGAATTGAGGGGGGACACGAATGAGAATACACGACAAGCCTCGCCGGGTAGCGGCCTGGAGGGCTTTGCCCGTACCGGCACTTCTGGCGGCGTCTGCGCTGGTCGTAGGGTGCGACACCGACGACGCGCTTCCGGGCTTCCTGGGACCCGAGGTCCCCGACATCGTCGGCGATGCGGTGGCCTTCGGGATCTGGAGCCCCACCGGGCCGGACACGTGCCCGGCCTCCGTCCACGATCAGTATTTTGCCGTGGGACCCGATGGCCTTCGCTACCCCACCTGGCATCCTCCTGTAGATCCTTCCACGGGCTGTACCTTCGGCCACGAACACGGCCGGGATCCGTCGGGCTCCGACCTCTTCGAGATGGTCGGCAACATCCCGTTCGGCTACGCCAACGAGCATCTCGAGGAAGGCGGTTTCGAGGCGCCTCGCCACGAAGATCACGTCGGCCACAAGGTCGAGTGGGAGAACGACATGATCATGAACGTGGGGGGGACGGGTTCGGCGGTGGTATCCATCGAGTGCGACGTCCTCACCAAGATGCACCAGGGCACCCACTCGCCCGACGCCTTCACCAACAACATGCACGAGGTGGCGTACCACATCCGGTGTAGCGACGGCACCGGATTCAGCGCCACCCTGCTGACGCCCATCGGTACCGCCGGGGAGCTGGTGGTGGGGTGCGATCGGGATGTCCATATCCCGGCGGGAACCGCCAATCCGGCCGTCTCGCCCAACGGCGGAGGCAAGCGCGCCGTCCCCGAGATCCGATGCCTCGAGGAGCGGGTCATCAACCCGGAGGATGGACGCCCGCGCTTCGACAGCGCCCTCCGGGAGAGTTGGGAGATCAGCGCGAGGCTGCGTACGGAGAGTGGCCACACGTTGGTGTCCTTCAACCCCTACTTCCAGGTGATGGACCCCAGCCGGTACTACGATCCGTCGGCGGAGCGGGCACTGGCTCGACCTCTGGATCTCTGCTACAGGGCGGAGCTGGCCGAGGCCGACCACTGCGAGGCGCTGGCCGGGGATTCGGTGGGCTGGGATGATCCCCGCTCGCCCTTCAAGGGCGTGCGACGCTTCGTCGACGTGAACGCCAACCGCGTCCGCAACGAGGATGGCCCGGAGTTCTGGTACACCGATGCCCTGGGTCACAATGGCCGCACCGAGCCGTTCCCGGGCTCCATCCGCCAGTGGGTGGCGCGGCGCGACAACTCGAGCCTCGACCTCCACGGCCGGGTCATGGGCCGAGACCGCGACTACGACGGCCCGGGTGTCCGGGCCCCGAACTGAGAATACCGTGAACCGATATGCCATCGCGGCGACGGCCCTTGCCGTCGCCGGCTCCCTGAGTGCCCTCGCGCCGGCCGCCGCGGTGGGCCAGATCCTTTGGGATGCCCCCCGGATGATCGGCCCGGAGAGCCCGGCCGGTGTGGGCTTCTACTGGCTGCGAGCCGAAGCCTTGCCTGCGGACGGTGACGCGGTCTTCGCGATGCTGCCCCTTCCCGGAACGGGCGGTGGGGTGACCCTTCGTGGCGGTCTCGGCGAAGGCGCCACCGACGAGCTCGCCGGGTTCGGCGGGATCGACGTCCGGGCCCTCATTGCCCGGCACGACGAGTCGCAGCCCCTGGACATCGGTTGGAACGCCGGAGTCGGGGGAAGCTACGGTGAGTACCTCGTCGTCTCCGTTCCGGTTGGCCTCAGCGCAGGCCGGGGCTGGTCCTCGGGGTCGGTCTGGTTCGCCCCCTACGTGGGTCTCGGCGCCGTTCTGGACTACCGTCGCGGCGAGGAGGCACCGGACGAGGAGTTCGCCCTGGAGGCCAGCGCGGAGGTGGGTGTCGACCTTGCCTTCGATACCGCGCGTCGCTTCGTCCTCCGGGCGGCGGCGTCGTTGGGTGATCGGCAGGCGGTGGCCGTTGGTCTCGCCATCGGAGGCGCCCGGCGCTAGGAGCTGGTCCGCCCCACTCCGCGAACAGGCTCCTAGCAGGCGGAGCGGAGAGGCGTAGGTTGTCGGGACCCCGAACCCGACGACTCCCACCGCGCCTTCCATGAGCCTCACGAAGCACTACGACGGATACACGTCGTTCTCCTACCTCGAGCCCGGGTTGGACTACCGGACGTTCGAACTCGCCGACGAACTCGAGCGCGTTCCACCGTATCGGGTAGCGCTCACTGCCGAAGAGGAGGAGCGGTTCGAGGGGGTGGTGGATCGATGCCTCTTCGTCTCCATGCACGAGCACGTGGGTGTGTTTCCTGATCGGATCGAGGAGACCCCCGACTACGTGCGGCACGGACGCATGGCCACGGCGTTCAGGGGGCTGGCGGCCTCGTACTGGGACTGCGTCTTCGACAACCTCATGAACGGAATCGGGTCCATCCGTTCGTACTCGGGCTGGCAGTGGGACGACGTCCTCCACGACCTCGGCATGCGCCTCTGCGACATCGCTCATCAGGACTTCCTCATCCACTGTCAGCGGGCAGGAGACGTGCAGCGGGCCCATGACGAGGGGAAGGTGGCGTGGGTGGCCACCATGGAGGGGGCGGCGATGATCGAGCACGAGCTCGACCGCATCGATCTTCTGCACGGCTTCGGGCTTCGCTCTCTGGGCGTCACCTACTCCGAATCGAATGCCCTGGGCAATGGGCTGAAGGAGGATCGCGACGGCGGGCTGACCAAGTTCGGGCGAAAGGCGGTGGAGCGGATGAACAAGGTGGGCCTCCTCATCGACTGCTCACACTGTGGAGACCAGACGACGCTGGACACCGTGGAGTGGAGCGAGAAGCCCATCGTGCTTTCCCACATCGGCGCCCGGACTCTTTGGGACACCAACCGGATGGCGCCGGATGAGGTCATGGAAGCCGTGGCCGGGAAGGGCGGCGTCATCGGGATCGAGTGCGCACCGCATACGACGCTCACGAAAAACCATCGAAGGCACGGTATCGACGCCTTCATGGAGCACTTCGAGTACGTACGCGCCCTGGTGGGCATCGACCACGTCGGCTTCGGACCCGACACGGTCTACGGTGACCACGTGGGGCTACACCACACCTACGCCGCCAGCCTGTCCCTGAAGGAGTCCAAGGGGCGGGACAAGCCAGGCCAGGAGTACGAGGAGGTAGAGTACGTGGAAGGGCTGGAGAACCCCACCGAGGGCTCGCACAACATCCCCCGCTGGCTCGTGAAGTCGGGCTACTCCGACGAGGACATCGAGAAGGTCATGGGCGGAAACGCCCTAAGGGTGATGACGGAGGCGTGGAGCTGATCTCCCTGACCGCTGGGGTGCCGCGGGTTCTCGCCACTGCCATCGCCGTTCTGGTCTCGTGGGCGGCCGTGGCTCCGCCGTCCACCTCGGCCCAGGCCCCCCAGGCCCAGACACCCCTGACGGCGACCTGGGTCACCGTGCGACAACAGGTGGATGTGGAGATGTCGACAGGCGACGGGCGTGCGGAGGTGGGTATCCGCTTCGAGCTCGGCACGCAGGAGCCCGGCTCTGCGCTTCCCCTCGACGTGCCAGTGACCTTCGAGATGCTGGGGTTCGGTGATGCCGCGGCGGAGGAGCTGACGGTGCGGGGAGGGGAGCGTGTCGTACTTTGGCCGACCGTGGGCTCCCACCGGGTGGCCTCCATCCGGCTGCGGGAGAGCGACATCCAGGGCGAGGTCGCGGCCCTCGTCGTTTCGTACCGGGCGGACGATGTCCTGGCAGCTCCTGGGCCGGCGATCCACGCCCGCGTTCCGGTTCTCACGGGCCCGCCGGTCCGGGCTGAAACCGGCGGCGACGCCTTCGAGGCCCGGCTCTCCGTACCCGACGAATGGATCGTCACCGAGGGATTCCCGTCGGGACTCCGGCCGTCGGGCCCGGGTGGCTTCACGGTATCCCTCTCGGTGGCGCCCTCCATCGTCGGATTCCGGGCGCGAACGGACGGAGCGTGGCGACCGGGCTTCCCGCTCCTCGTCGATCTCCTCACCGTGCTCCTCCTGGTGACCTTCGCCGGCTTCGGGTGGCGGCACCTCCGGTCGGTGGCCGCGTGAACGGGCCCGGTTTCGTCTTCTGGGGCCTCTTCCTGGCGTGCGGCGCCGTTCTCGTCGCCTACGTCGTCTGGATGCGTTGGGAGGAACGACGGTGACCGCGCAGATGTGGGTCTTCCTCGCCTACTTCTGCGTCGTCTTCGCCATCGGGTGGTACAGCCTTCGGGCCACCCGGGGCGAAAAAGACTACTGGATCGCCGGCGGTGAGCTGGGATGGTTCACGGGTGGCGCCACCATGGCCGCCACCCACACGTCGGCCGGGACCTTCGTGGGGACCATCGGCATCATGTACACCGCGGGTTGGTCCTTCGGGTGGGTACTCCTCTCGATCCCGCTTTCGTACTGGTTCATGGTCGCGGTGCTCGCCCCCCGGTTCACCCGGCAGAAGGAGCTCACCATCCCGGCTTTCATAGAGAAGCGTTACTACGGCAAGGGGATCCGGGGGTTGGCGGCGGGCATCATCCTCGTCGCGACGGTGGTGTACATCCAGGCTCAGATCGTCGCTGGCGGCCTCATCGCGAACACCGTGTTCGGCGTTCCGACCACGGTGGGCATGGTGGTTTTTACCGCGATCCTCCTGGTGTACACGGTGGTGGGAGGGATGGTGGCAGTGGTCTATACCGACGCGTTCCAGCTGGTGGTCATGGGCCTCGGCGCCCTCTTCGCGGTGCCCCTGGCCCTCCGTCAGGTGGACGGACTCGATGGACTCCTGTTCCTCGCCGAGTCGGCCCATCCACTGGTCTTCACCTTCGATGCCGTACCCGAAGTGCTCCTTCTCACCATGGCCCTCTCCTTCTTCCTCGGGGGAATCGCCACCCCCGAGGAGCTCATACGGCTCTACGCGATGAAGGACATGAGGACGATCCGTAGAGGCGTTCTCTTCGCCATCATCATGATTCTTGCCATCAACCTCTTGGTCTTCGTGCTGGCCCTGTCGGCCATCGTCCTCTTCCCGACGCTCCCTACCGGAGACCTGGCGATGCCGATGGTGGCGTCGGCGGTGCTCCCAGCCACCCTGGGCGCCATCATGCTCGCCGCCATCACTGCGGCGATGATGTCCACCGTCGATTCACTCCTCATCGTCGCCGGCTCGGCCCTATCGGTGGACATCTACCAGAACCTCATCGATCCCGATGTCTCCCCCGAACGGAGGATGTGGGTGGATCGGCTAGGGATCCTCATCGTCGGCTCGATGCCGGTGGCCCTCCTCGTGAGTGGCATCGGTGAAGGGGAGCTGGTCCAGTTCATCGTCCTCCTCTTCACGGCCCTCATGGCCGCCGCCTTCGTCCTCCCCGTCGTAGGTGGCATCCTCTGGCGGCGGGCGACGAAGGAGGGAGCCGCTGCGGCCATGGTCGGTGGCGTCGGGGCGACGTTCGCCTGGGAAATGCTGGGCACGCCGGACGTCGAGCCCGTACTTTGCGGCTTCATCGTGTCGGGCTTGCTCTTCGTGGGCGTGAGCCTCGTGACGCCGCCCCCGCCGCAGACGGCCATCGACCCATATTTCGACGAAGTGCACTGACTCCGTCCGGTATCACCACCACAAACCGGTCCGGCATCACCACCACAAGGGAAACGGAATGGCCCAGCAGCACCGGGGACTCGTACCTCGAATGACCGGCGCGGCCTTCCTCGACATCGAGACGTTCGAGGAGGTCGAGCACGACGAGACAGCGACGGGGCAAGCGGCTACTGTCGTCCTCCTCATGGCGGCCTGTCAGGCCATCGGTGGGTCCGGGGGCGGGCTCGTCGCGGCCGCCTCGGCAGGGCTGGCTGCGCTGGCGTCCTGGGCGATCTTTGCCGGGATCACGTATCTGGTGGGAGAGAAGGTCTTCCAGGGCGAGGCGACTTGGGGGGAGGTCCTGCGCACTCTGGGCTTCGCTCAGGCGCCGGGCATCCTCTACCTCCTGGACATCATCCCGTTCTTCGGGTGGATCGTCTCCCTCGTGGTGTCCCTCTGGGTCCTGGTGGCGGCGTTCGTCGGAATCCGTCAGGCTCTCGATATCGGCAACCTCAAGACCTTCCTGACCATCCTGGTCGCCGGCGGGACGTACGTCTTTCTCCAGACCTTCCTCTTGCTCCTCTTCTGATCCATGGAATTCGGCTTCAACCCCGGGATGTGGGTTTCGCCCGCACCCTTCGGACTCGGCCACGAGAAGCCGAAGCACTTCCGGGACATGGCGAGGATCTGGTGGGAGAACCGTGACCAGCTCGAGTACGCCACCCGCATCCTCAAAGAAGGCGTCTGCGACGGGTGTGCTCTGGGTACGACGGGGATTCGCGACTTCACGCTGGACGGCGTCCACCTGTGCACCATCCGTCTGGAGCTGCTGCGACTGAACACCATGGGGGCTCTCGACGCGTCGCTTCTCGACGACGTCTCGGAGCTCGAGGGCCTCTCGGGTGAGGAACTCCGGAAGCTGGGGCGAATCCCGTACCCGATGGTCCGGAGGCGAGGAGACGCCGGTTTCTCTCGCATCTCCTGGGATGGAGCGCTGGACCTGGTCGCCGGACGGCTGCGCGACATCGATCCGAAGCGATGGGCCATCTATCTCACCTCGAGGGGTATCACCAACGAGGTCTACTACGCCACGCAGAAGGTGGCCCGCTTCCTGGGGACCAACAATGTCGACAACTCGGCGAGGATCTGTCACGCACCGAGCACGACGGCGCTGAAGCGATCCATCGGGTATGCCGCCTCGACGTGCTCCTACTCGGACTGGATCGGCACGGACCTGCTGGTCTTCATCGGGTCCCACGTCGCCAACAATCAGCCGGTGGCGACGAAATACATGTACCGGGCCAAGGAGGAGGGGACCCGCATCGCCATGGTGAACTCCTTTCGGGAGCCGGCCATGGAGCAGTATTGGATCCCGTCCATCGTGGACTCGGCCCTCTTCGGTTCGAAGCTCACCGACGACTTCTTCCAGGTGCACCAGGGAGGCGACGTCGCCTTCCTGAACGGCGTTCTGAAGCATCTCATCGAGCGAGAGGCCGTGGACCGGGACTTCATCGACCAACAGACGGTGGGCTTCGACGCCCTCACCGCAGACGTGGCGGCGCAGTCGTGGGGCGACCTGGAGCGCTTCAGTGGCGTCTCCCAGGACGAGATGGGACGCTTCGCCGACCTGGTGGCAGAAGCCAGGAACGCCGTGTTCGTATGGAGCATGGGCATCACACAGCACCGATTCGGCGTCGACAACGTACAAGCCATCGTGAACCTGGGGTTGGCGAGGGGCTACCTGGGGCGGGAGAAGTGCGGGCTCATGCCCATCCGCGGCCATAGCGGCGTCCAGGGTGGGGCCGAGGTCGGGGCCGTCCCCTGGTCGTTCCCAGGTGGACGGGCTGTGGGGGAGGAGGGTGCGAGGGAGATGTCCGACCTCTGGGGGTTCGAGGTCCCGTCCTGGCGCGGCCTTTCCGCCGTGGAGGTCGTTCACGCCGCCCACCGGAGCGAGATGGACCTGCTCTGGGCCATCGGCGGCGACTACCTCGGAACGTTGCCGGACCCGGCGTACTGTCGGGAGGCTCTGGAAAGGGTGCCGTTCCGGGTCCATCAGGACATCGTCCTGGCGCATCAGATGTTCGTCGAGCCCGATGACACCGTCCTGCTCCTTCCCGCGACGACCCGGTATGAGCAACCAGGCGGCGGTACGGAAACGGCCACCGAGCGCCGCATCTACTTCTCGCCGGAGATCCCCGGCCCGCGCATCGGCGAGGCCCGATCCGAGTGGGAGGTCTTCGTGGACCTCGCACATCGCGTCGATCCGGAACGGGCCCGAGGGGTAGGGGAGGGCGTCGGCATGGAGAGCGCCAAGGCCATCCGCGACGACATCGCACGGGCCGTGCCCTTCTATGCAGGCATCCAGAACCTCGAGGCTGCGGGTGACGCCGTCCAATGGGGCGGCCCCCGCCTCTGCGCCGACGGCCGTACGGCCCTACCCGACGGAAAGGCCCACTTCCACCCCGTGGCCCCACCGGAGCTCGACATCCCCGAGGGTCAGTTCCACCTGAGCACCCGCCGGGGTAAGCAGTTCAACTCCATGGTCCAGGCCGAGCGGGACCCCCTCACAGGTGGTGAACGGGACCACGTCTTCATGGCGCCGGCGGACGCCGAGCGCCTCGGCCTGTCCGAAGGTGACCCGCTGACGCTGGTGTCGGAGGTAGGGACCTACCACGGTACCTGCCGGCCCTCGGACATGAAGGAACGCAACCTCCAGGTCTTCTGGCCCGAGGCCAATCCGCTCATCCGGCGAGACGTTGTGGAGCCCCAGTGCGGCATCCCCGATTTCACGGCCATCGTAAGGGTGGAACCCGGCCACGTATCGCCATGATCGGGCGGCGTGGCGCGACCCGCGCCGCTCGTGTGACCCGGGTGCGTCCCGAGGGAGCCGAGCCAAGGAGCGGCCGGCGGACGGAGAAAGACACTCTCGCCGTCGAGGAGCCCTTCGAGATCCGGCTCTCCTGGCTGGAAGCGGGGGTCCGGAGGGTGGAGCCGCTGGCCGTGACCATGAGGACACCCGGCGCCGACTTCGAACTCGCCGCGGGCTTCCTCCACGGCGAGGGGATCGTTCGGCATGCCGACGACGTTGTCGAGCTCACCTATTGCAGCGGTCCCGACGAGCAGGAGTACAACGTCGTCGAGGTGCGTCTGGCGCCGGGCAGGACCGTCGATACGGACGGCCTCCGCAGGAACTTCTATACGTCGTCGAGCTGCGGTGTTTGTGGCAAGACGTCCCTCGAGGCGGTGGGAGCGATCGGGTGCTCTCCTCTGCATGAGGGGCCTGTTCTCGAGGCATCCCTCGTCGCCGAGCTCCCCGGGCTGCTTCGGGGCGGGCAGTCGGTCTTCGAGACGACGGGAGGGCTACACGCGGCGGGCATCTTTACCGCGGACGGAGCGCCCAGAGTGGTCATGGAGGACGTCGGCCGCCACAACGCCGTGGACAAAGCCGTGGGTCGACTCCTCCTCGACCGCCAGCTCCCGGCCGAGGACCGCGTCCTGGTGGTGAGTGGTCGGGCCTCCTTCGAGCTCGTCCAGAAGGCCGTCGCCGCCCGGATTCCGGTGTTGATCGCCGTCGGGGCGCCGTCGAGCCTGGCGGTGGATCTGGCGCGGACTTTCGGACAGACCTTGGTGGGCTTCGCCCGCGGTGGCGGATTCAACGTCTACACGGGTGGAGAGCGCATCGCATGACCGCTCCACCCTCCCACGACGAGGCACGCGGTGTGCGCATCCTCGGCGCCGTCCTCGCCGGCGGCGTCGGCCGGCGCTTCGGGGGGGACAAGACCGTGGCGGAGGTGGGCGGCATTCCCCTGATCCGGCGAGGGTGGGAGGCGCTCTCGGACAGCTGCGAAGAGGTGGTGGTGGTGTCCTCCCGGGCGGACACGCCGGAGGGTCCCTGGCGGGTGATCCCCGATCTCCGCCCCGCCGCCGGGCCTCTCGCGGGCATCGAGGCCGCACTCACCGCACTCGGGGAGGCGGTATCGAGAAGTGGTGGAGCCGAGAGACAGGAGTCGCCCGGGACCAGAGACGCCGTCGCCGTCCTCGCCGCCGACATGCCGCTGGTGGACGGGGCGGCGGTGGCACGCCTGGTCGACGCCTACCGTGGGGCGGATGCCCGTGTGCAGGCCGTGGCGGCTGCACGGAACGGTGAGCCGCCTTTCGAGCCGCTGTGTGCCGTCTACTCCATGCGCTGCCTCCCCGTGGCCACCGCTCTCCTCGACGAAGGCCGATGGGCTGCCGTGAACCTCTTCTCGGCGATGTCCGGTCTCACCGTGGCGCTCGGTGACGCCGCGTCGATGAACGTGAACACCAGGGCGGATCGGGCGTTGGCCGAGGCTCGGCTGAGAGCGTCCGCGGGCCTTGCACCCCCGACGGAGGAGATGAAGTGACGGGCGCTCAGCGTGCGACGGGCGCGATGGGCGGTCCCGGCTCGGGCCGCGTCCACTCGTTGGACGCCTTCAGGGGACTCACCATCGCCGGGATGATCTTGGTCAACAATCCCGGGAGCTGGGCGTACGTCTATCCGCCTTTGGCCCACGCCGCCTGGCACGGGTGGACGCCCACCGACCTCATCTTCCCCTACTTCCTCTTCATTCTCGGCGTCGCCGTTCCGTATTCCTTCGCCCGCCGCCTGGCCGAGGGCGCCCATCGTGGCGATCTGGTCCGGCATATCGCCCGAAGGTCGGCCGTTCTCGTCCTTCTCGGTCTGGCCATGAGAGCGGTGCCGGACTTCGACATCCTGACCATGCGGTACTACGGGGTCCTCCAGCGCATCGGTCTCGTCTACTTCTTCGCGGCGACGGCATACGTCCACCTCGGCCTTCGAGCCCGGGCAGGGCTGACGCTGGGCCTGCTCTTCGGCTATTGGGCCGCCATGATGTTGGTGCCGGTCCCCGGGTACGGGGCGGGTGACCTGAGCCCCGACGGCAACCTGGCGTCCTGGCTGGACCGCATGATTCTCGACGGTCACCTCTGGCAGGGGACGTGGGATCCCGAGGGGCTTCTCTCCACACTGCCCGCCGTCGGGACGGCCCTTCTCGGGATCTTCACCGGTGAGTGGCTGAGGAGCGATGCCAGCGGAGCCGCGAAGACCCGTGGCCTGGTGGTCGTCGGCGTGGCTGCCACGGCCGTGGGCCTGACCTGGGACCTGGTCTTTCCCATCAACAAGAACCTGTGGACCAGCTCCTACGTCGTCTTCACCGCTGGGACGGCCCTGACCACCCTCGGATTGCTCTTCTGGCTCATCGACGTCCGGCAGAACCGGGGAGTGTGGCACGAGTGGATGGTCGTGTACGGACGCAATGCCATCCTGGTCTTCGTCGCGTCAGGGATGGTGACGAAGGCGATGGCGCGGCTCCAGGTCGGGGAAGGAACTTCGGTCTACGGATGGATCTATGACAACGCCTTCCGGAGCTGGGCCGGCGACTATCCCGGTTCCCTCGCATTCGCCCTGACCTATGTGCTGTTCTGGCTGGGGATCATGTGGATCCTCCACCGACGCCACATCTACCTGAAGATCTGAGCGCGGCGCGGTCGAGCCGCCCCTGGAAAAACCGCTTGCCGGACCCGCCACCACCGGCTTTCTTCTTAGCGACCCGAACCCCCGATATGGCCTATGACCCCGAAGAGCAAGCCCATCTTTGCCCTCCTCGGCACGATCCTGGCGGCGTGTGCGTCGTCCGGAGGGACCGATTCCATGTCCGCGCCGGTGCCAGAGGCCACGGCAGAGGCACCTACGACGACCGCCGCCGACCCGGCGCCCGTCGCGATGGGCGCGGCGACGTTCACCGACGACCAGGCCGATCGGGGCCGAGATCTGTTCCGCGCCCAGTGCACAGAGTGCCACTACTCCAGCGAGTTCTCGGACTCCCAGTTCAAGTTCAAGTGGAGTCGGCGTTCAGCGGGCAACCTCTACAACCTCATCCAGAGCTCCATGCCGGAGACCGCTCCCGGGAGCCTTACGCCGGAAGAGGCCGTCTCCGTCGTGACCTACATCATGCGCATGAACGGGTTCGAGCCGGGGGCCGCCGAACTCCCGGCCGACCGCGCCGTCCTGGACGGCATCAGCCTGGCTTCCATCCGAGGGGAGTAGGCATGGCTCTGGATCGACGCGATTTCCTCAAGGCGGCAACGGCGGGAGCCGGTCTCGCCGTAACCGGGCAGGCGGTGAGCGCCTCCGAGGAAGCGACTCCGAAGGCGCGCGTATCAGCGCCCTTCGTGCGGAGCGGACAGGTGCCGGACGTGGTGGTCGTGGGGGCCGGAAACTTCGGCGCGTGGACCGCCCTGAACCTCCAGCGCGGAGGGATGAACGTCGTCCTGTTGGATCAGTACGGCCCAGGCAACTCCAAGTCGGCTTCGGGTGGTGAGACCCGGGGGGTGCGGAGCAGCTACGGTGGTCGGGAGACGGGTCTCCAGTGGGCGAATTGGGCCATCCGCTCGATGCAGAAGTGGAAGGAGTGGGACGAGGAGCACACCGACTCGCTCCTCCCGCGCCTCTATTACGAGACGGGTGACCTCATCATGCGGGACGAGCTGAGCTTTTCCATGGAGAACTCCATGGAGAACTGGGATGCGCTCGGCCACGAGTACGAGGTGCTCACCCCCGACGAGGTCCGCTACCGGTGGCCGCAGATCCACACGCCGGGCATGGAGCACGCGCTCTATGAGCCCGCCGCTGGTGTCGTCCGGGCCCGCCGGGCCATCGAGTCGGTGGCCCGGGTCTTCCAGCAGGAGGGCGGCGAGATCCGGATCGCGAAGGCCGCCCATGGCGACGAAGACGGCCGGACGTTGCAGAACGTGTATCTCGACAACGGTGAACGGCTGGAGGCAGGGCTCTTCGTCTATGCCACCGGCGCCTGGTTCCACCACTTCCTCCCCGAGCTTCTCGGCAAGCGCTTTTCGGCGAACGCCATCGGGCACGTCTACTACTTCGCGACGCCGCCGGGAGACCGGTCGTACGAGTGGCCAAACTGCCCTAGCTACGGTGTGCCGGGCTGCACCGGATGGCCGGCGCTTCCGGGCGACAACCGGGGCTTCCGGATCCGAACCGGCGGGGATCGGGGCAACGATCCCGACACGAGTCAGCGTTGGGTGCCCGAGGATCGGCATTCCCGGCCGCGAGAGATCCTGGCGGACTTCTTCCCGGCACTCGCCGACGGGGTCATCAACGAGACGCGCGCTTGCCACTACACCTCCACGGTGAGCCGGAACTTCATGATCGACACCCACCCCGACCTGGACAACGTCTGGTTGGCGGGTGGTGGGCAGGCCGAGTCCTTCAAGCAGGGTCCGGTCCTCGGCGAGTACATCGCCGGGAGGGTCTTCGGCACGGAGACCGACGAAGAGCTCAACGCGAGCTTCCGCCTCCTCGAAGACACTTTCGACGAGGGAGAGGGCGACCTCGACTTCGAGGAGTAATCCCACGGACGCCTACGATGGCCGATAAGTCGACGCGGGCCCCCTGGGCCCGCGGCCTGTGGGCCCTGGCATTCGTCGTCTTCTCACTCGCGGCACTGGTGGCCGTGCCGGCGTACTTCGGTCAGCGCATCGCGGAGATCCAGGCCGGCATCACCGACGTCCTGGAGCCCGCCGCGCGATGGAGCTCGGAGCTGCGTCTCATCAAGGCCCGCCAGATGGCGCGGGTCGAACGGTATCTGGTCACCGGCGACGAGCGCCTTCGCCTGGAATACAACGGGGCCATCGAGGCCGAAGAGGAGGCGTTGGACACACTCCGTGCACTGGCACGGGAGGTGGACGCCCTCGCCGAGCAGGAGGACGAAGGTGAGCGGGACTGTTCCCAGGACGTCTGCGCTTTCGAGCGGGTCGCCCGTCTGAGCGCCGCATCCACGGATTGGCGCTTCCTCAACGAGTTCATGTTCAACCCGCCGCCGGGCCTGACCCTCGAGCCGCGCCTCGACCCCGCCCATCGGGCGGAAGTGTACGAGCTGTTCGACGAGCTCCAGCGGGCGGCACGGGACCTGGACATCGTCATCGAGGCCGAGGTCGATCGGGCACGTCGGCGCATGGAGGAGGAGCTCGCACTCCAGACCAGGCTCACGCGGATGCTCGCGGGGCTCGCCCTCTTCGCCACCCTCATCGTCGGACGGGTGGCGTACCGTTACCGGGACCTGACCGTGGAGCGGGAGCTACGCCGGCAGGAGGCCGTCCGGGCACGCCGCGAGGTCGACGCCCTTCTTGAAGCGACCGGCGACGGCGTGCTCGGCGTCGACCTCGATGGACGGTGTATCTCCCTCAACCGTGCGGGAGAGCAGCTCCTCGGATTCACCCAGGGAGAGATTCTGGGAAGGGACATCCACACGACCCTCTTCCACACCCGTCCGGACGGTGGGGCCTGGCCGAGAGAGGAGTCGCCCCTCATCCACGCGATCACCGAAGGTCGCCCCATGGAATCCGAGCAAGGCGCGCTCATCTGGCGTCGGAAGGGGGTGCCCTTCCCGGCGCGCTGGTCGCTCCGCCCGATGATCGACGGGGTGGATCTTCGGGGCGCGGTACTGACCTTCACAGACATGACGGAAACGCTCAAGCGACAGGGTGAGCTCGAGCGGGCCATCAAACAGCGGGAGGACGTGGTCTCCATCGTCTCCCACGATCTTCGAAATCCGCTCGGTGTCGCCCTTGCCGCGGCCGAGCTCCTCATCGATCTCCCTCTCGACGAGGATCAGCGCCGCCGCCAGGCCGAGATCATCCATCGTTCGGGCAAGAGGATGCAGCGCCTTATCGAGGACCTTCTCGACGTTTCCCGCATCGAGGCCGACGCGCTCGTGGTTCGTCTGTCGCGCGAAGAGCTTCAGCCCATCCTGGAGGAGGCCGTCGAGCTGTTCCGTGATCAGGCCGACGACAAGAGCATCCGGCTGGAACTCCTTCCACCCGCCGGCGACACCGAAGCGCGAATCGACGCCGATCGAATCCTGCAGGCGCTGTCCAACCTGTTGGACAATGCCGTGCGCGTGACTCCCGAAGGCGGGCGAATCACCCTCTCGGCCCGGGAAGACGGCGACGAGGTCGTCGTGTCCGTCGCCGACACCGGCCCCGGCGTACCGTCCAGGCTCATCGACACGCTCTTCGACCGCTTTTCCCAGTCCGAGGGGACCGACCGGGGAGCGGCGGGGCTCGGACTGACCATCGTACGGGGTGTCGCCGTCGCCCATGGCGGAGAGGCGAGCGTCGCCACCGAAGAAGGAAAGGGGAGCGAATTCATGATGCGGCTGCCGAAAGAGGGCCCCTAGAAGGGTGATCGGAAAGGGGAGCGGGCCGCGTTGTGGATGCCACGGCTCCAACCGGTAGGCGGCGCTTCGAAGGCATAGCCGTCGCTACGTCGAGGAGCGCCAACGACGCGGGTGGGGCCGTGCCACCACAACCCACGACCGGCTAAGATCTTGTCTGCCTTGCTGTTGGGCGCAGGGCGACCAACCTCCGGTCGGTGCCCGCGCGGTTGATCCATCGTCTCTCCTCGTCAGACCACGGCCTACGGCCGCGGTGCCCGCTACGGCTACGCCTCCTCGTCGATCCTCGCCTGAACACGCGCAAGCGCCGGGTACCCTCTGGGTGGCGCGGCCCACTCCCCTTTCCGATCACCCTTCTAGGCGCCACGCTCATCGCGCCACTGAACCATGCGTCCCACCCGATTGGTGGTGATCCGGGGCACACCCATCTCCACCAGTGTCTCTGCGTCGTGGGGAGAATCCACCGTCCAGCACGCCAGCGGGATTGCCGCCTTGGTAGCCCGCTCGGCCCACCTCGGGTCGCGAAGCAGGATGCGGGCATCGAAGTCCAGGAGGGCTCTCGGGTCTCCCTCGGCGAGACTGAGGCCATCGTCGGCCCGTCGGACCTTCTCGACGATGTAGCCGACAAGGGCGTCGGGGTCGACTTCCCGTATGGCCGCCAGGTACTCCCACGTCATGGAGATGTAGATGGTCCTGTCCGCCACGCCCGCCTCGTGGACGTCGGAGACGATCCCGCCCAGGTCTTCGACATGGCGGACACCCTTCACCTCGGCGTAGATGCGAACGTTGGCGGCAGCCAGTTCGCCGAGGGCGGCAGCCAGCGTCGGTACGGGCTCACCCGTGAAGTCGCGTGCGAACCAACTTCCGGCATCGAGGGCTCCGAGCTCCGCGGCGGTGTAGTCGGTGACCCTGCCTCGGCCGTCGGTCGTGCGGCGGAGCGTCGAATCGTGGAGGAGGACCGCCGTGCCGTCCGCGGCGGTGTGGAGGTCGAACTCCACCGCGTCGGCCCCCGCCCGCAACCCGGCTGTGAGGGCGGCCAGGGTGTTCTCCGGAGCCTCGGCGCTGAAGCCCCGATGTGCGACGATCTCCACCTCGCCATCGAGCGTGAACGGGTCGTTCATGTGGTGCCGCGCCTGTTTGAGTTCGAGATTGTGAAATACGGAGCGAGGCTTCCAACCCCTACGACCCCGATGCCGTCAAAGGCAGTGTACGAAAGGGAAACCGACCGAAACCAGAGGCAACTTGGGACAACGGGTGCCAGAGTACTTCGAGCAGTCTGACGTCCGGCGGGCAGCGGACGGGGATCACATGGCGTTCGAGCGGCTGTATCGCGAGCACGTCGGACGGATCCATGCGCTCTGCCTCCGTATGGTGGGTGACGATGCGGCCGAGGACCTGACGCAGGAGGTATTCATCCGTGCCTGGAACAAGCTCGGGACCTTCAAGGGCAACTCGAAGTTCGGGACCTGGCTGCACCGCCTCGCCATCAACCACGTCCTCAGCAGGCGCGAGACCCTCCGTCGACGCCAGTCGCACCAGGCACACGGCGAGGGACTACTCAGCCGATTGGCGGCTCCGGTGCGGCGCTCGTCCGGCCATGCCATGGATCTGGAGCGGGCCATCGGGGAGCTGCCGGAACGCGCCCGGGACGTCTTCGTTCTCTATGACGTCGAAGGCTACAGCCACGACGAGATCGCGGAGACCCTCGGGGTGTCGGTGGGGACGTCCAAGTCCCAGCTCCACCGGGCTCGCATGCTTATGCGGAAACATCTGGATTGAAGAGTGATGAATAGAATCGCCAACGAACACACGGACTGGACGGATCGTCTGTCCGATTTCATGGACGGAGGTCTCGCCTCCGACGAGCATGCCCTGATGGAGCGCCACTTGGCTGAATGCGGCGAGTGCCGCGGCGTCCTCGAGGAGCTTCGCGACGTGGCGTCCCGGGCCGCCGGACTCGGGCCCGTCGAGCCGTCCCGGGATCTCTGGGGCGGAATTGCGGCCGCCATCGAAGCACCCGTCGCGCCGACCTCGGTGGGGGCCCAGGTCATCGAGCTGCCCACTGCAGGAGGGCGCGGGCGAGTCGGTGAGGGCGGAAGGGACCATGAGCTGGAGGCAGCTCTGGCGCCTCGCCGTTTCGTCCTCTCATCGCGCCAACTTGCCGCCGCGTCGGTGGCGCTCGTCGCTGCCACGTCGTTCCTCACGTGGAGTCTGCTGCCAGGAACGCCGGGTCAGGTGGCCGAGGGCGATCCCGTGAACGCGGGAGTGATCATGGCTGCGTCCCAGGTACCCGAGCCGCCCGCCGACCTGGCGGGAGAGTTGGCTTCCCTGGAGGCTGCGGTGGTGGAGGCGCGCTCGAACCTGGACCCCAACACCGTTCGTGTCCTGGAGCGGAACCTCGGGATCATCGAGCAGGCCATCGAAGATTCCAGGCGCGCACTCGCGCAGGATCCGGAGAACGACTTCCTGGTGGAGCACCTCCACCGGGTCTACGAGCGTAAGATCGAGTACCTCCGGGATGCCACGCGCGTTGCGGAGAACGCCGGATGACCTTGCTCAGCCTGACCCGCGCGGCTCTGGCTGCCGGTGTTCTCGCGGGCGCGCCGGCGGGCTCTGGCGCCGACGGCCTGGACGTCCGGGCGTCCCTCGACTTCGGGGTGACCCTCGAGGTCGGGTCGGCCCCCGCGGCGCCGGTGGCCGACACCACCGTCCAGCTGCGCGCTGGCGATCGGGTCGTCCTCGAGAATCTCTCCGGTGACGTTTCCGTAGGGACCTGGAACCGTCAGGAACTCGAGGTGCGGACGGATGATGACGACGCGGGGATCACGGTTCGGCGCTCGGGCTCCACGGTCCGCGTGTCGACGGACGATCGGAAGCGCCGCAGCCGATCCGTGGACGCTTCCATCCGGATTCCGGCGTCGGTGGACCTCCAGGTGGGCGGTCGCTCCCTCGACGTGGTCGTGGAAGGGGTCAACGGGCGAATCGACGTGAACAACATCAGCGGAAGCGTGTGGATCGAGGACGCAGGCGGGCCTGTATCCGTCAGGACCATCCAGGGCGAGATCCACGTGATCGCAGCCAGAGGAGGCGTGACGGCTTCGTCTCAGTCCGACGACGTGACGCTCCGGGATGTCCGGGGACCTGTGGACGTGCACAGCGGCGACGGCGACGTCGTTCTCGCCGACATCGTGTCGAACTCGGTTCGGGCGGAGACCCAGGACGGGGATATCGACTTCATCGGCAGCATCGCCGACGGAGGCGAATACGGCTTCTTCGTACACGATGGGGACGCGACCATCGGCCTGCCGGCGGGGGTCAACGCCCGGGTCGAGGTCTCGACGTTCGACGGCGAATTCGAGTCCGACTTTCCGGTCCGGCTCCAACGGTTCACCGGGGGGCGAGAATTCGACTTCACCGTGGGTGAACCACGTGCGCGCATCGAGATCAAGGTCTTCGACGGAGAGATCCGTCTTCTGCAACGACGCTAGACCGAAACGGGCGGAGACGTCCAGAACCAGGAGGTAGGGATGAAGCTGAAGAATGTGATGGTGGTCATCGCGGCACTGACCATCGGGGGTACGATCCTCGTCGTCCAGACGGGTGGCCTGGTGCAGACGCTCCACGCCGTGGAGGCCTTCCTTGGCTTCGATGGTGGAGACAGCTACGCCAACGCAGCGCCGGTGGACGGTCAGTCCGCCACCGATTACCGGTGGAGCGGACGGGTCGCTGTCGGCGAATCCGTCGAGATCAAGGGCGTCAATGGCACGGTGGAGTTCGTCTACGCCCAGGGCAACGAGGTCGTGGTCACCGCCGAGGCGAGCGCTCGTCGTTCCGATCCGTCCACGGTTCGCATCGAGCGGGTCGAGCACGGTGAGGGCCTGACGTTCTGCGCGGTCTACCCGACTCCCGAGGGCCGGGAAGAGAATCGGTGCGGGCCTGGCAACAGCGGCAACATGAACACCCACCGCAACGACGTACAGGTCGATTTCCGCGTCGAGGTGCCGGAGGGCGTCACGGTCATCGGACGTACCGTGAACGGAGAAGTGGAAGCCACGGGCCTTCGCAGCGACGTATACGCCGAATCGGTGAACGGCGACATCGAGATCTCCACCACGGGCTTCGCCCAGGCGGAGACGGTGAACGGTTCCATCGAGGCATCCATGGGCTCGGCCGACTTCCAGTCCTCCGTGGAGTTCTCGACGGTGAACGGTAGCATCGACCTCGATCTCCCCGATGACATCAACGCCGACCTCGACGCCAGCTGGCTGAATGGAAGTTTCGAAAGTGACATCCCCTTCCTGCTGGAAGGGAGCATGTCCAAGCGCAGCGCCCGCGGCGTTTTGGGCAACGGTGGCCCTGAGTTGGAGCTGCAGACGGTGAACGGCTCCATCCGGATCCGCTGACTTCCCGAACACGTGAACTATAGGCCGTGAGGCCGGAGGATACTTCGATGAAGCGATGGATGATTGGGATGACGGCGGCGGCGGTGGTGGCCACCGCCCCCGTGGGGGCTCAGGAGGTGCAGAGGATCTCCGGGAGCGATGTGGCTATCTACAACCTGGCCGGGACCGTGGAGATCCTGCCCGGGAGTGGCACCGATGTGGTGGTCCGCATCGAGCGCGGCGGGCGCGACGCCTCGGAGCTGCGGATCGAAACCGGGGAAGTCAGGGGTCGTTCGACACTACGCATCGTGTACCCCGACGACGAGATCGTCTATCCCGCGATGGGTCGGGGATCCAACATGAACACCAGGGTCCGTGCAGACGGTACCTTCTCCGACGGTGGGATGGGTCGAGGTGGTGATCGAGTGGAGATCCGTGGCCGCGGGAATGGGATGGAGGCCTGGGCCGACCTGGTCATCGAGATTCCCGCCGGGCGGGACGTGGCGGTCTACCAGGCCGTCGGTGAAGTCGACGCCCGCGACATCGAGGGCGACCTGCTCATCGACACGGGCACGGGAAGGGTGACGGCGGTGGACATCGCTGGAGACCTGGATGTGGACACGGGGTCGGGCAGCGTCATGGTCCGAGGAGTCGGTGGAGATCTCAACGTCGACACCGGTTCGGGTCGGGTGGAGGTCAGCGACGTGCGCGGTCGGGAGATCGGTGTGGATACCGGCTCGGGCAGCGTGCGCGGCGGCAACCTCACCGGCGACATCGTCGTCATCGACACCGGGAGTGGTTCCATCGAGCTCGAGCGAGTTACGGCCCGCGACGTCGTGCTGGACACGGGCAGCGGCTCCATCGATGTCGAGTTGACCACCGACGTGGACCGGCTGGAAGCCGATACCGGTTCGGGCGGGATCACCATCCGTGCGCCAGCGGACCTCGGTGCCACCGTGGATATCGAGACGGGCAGCGGCGGCATCGATCTCGACTTTCCCGTCGAGGTCCGCTCTGTCCGCCGAGACCGTGTCCGTGGCACCATCGGTGACGGTCGCGGCGAGATCACCATCGATACCGGGTCGGGCTCCATCCGGCTGCTACGCAGTCGTAACTGACCGGACAGGTAGCGAGGTGGAGGGCGCGGGTCGGCGAACGCCGGCCCGCGCTTTCTCTATTCGGGGCGGTTCAGCGCCGGGAGATGGGCACCCGAAAGGAGGTCGTCTCCCACCTGTAGACCAGCTCACCCGAGGTCCCGCTGCCTTCGAAGCTGAAGGTCAGCGTCTCCACGTGATCGGACTCGGTGGCGGGGGTGACGGAAAAGCTGCCCACGTCGGACCGTCGCACGTCCGGGCTCAGCGGGATCCCCCACCGATTCGTGTTCGAGTTCACCACGATGGTCCAGGCGCCGTCCTGGGGGATGGCGTAGAGGGTGTACGATCCGGGCGAGAGGGCCACGTTGCCCACGGTGGCAGGGAAGGGGAGGTGGAGCGTGGTAGGCTCGTTCGCGCCCATCCGCCATGGTAGACCGAAGGGGTCTTCTCCGCCGACCATGACGCGGCCGTTGGCCGAGGGTCGGCCGTAGCAGAGCTTGGCCCCCTCTCCACCGAGCCGGATCTCGACCGAGTCCAAGGGGCTGGCCCGGGACGCCAGGGCATCGGGGGCGCCACGGAAGGAGCACGTCGGCGCCTGAGCTTGGGAGTCGGCGCTCGAGATGAGCACCCCCGCCACCGCAAAGGGCGCGGCAAGCGCTCGAAACTGCCTCGTCATCGTATCGCCATCGTCGTTCGGCTCCCTTCTTCAGCTCTCGGCCAGCGTCCCGCCCAGTCGCAGGCGCGCCGTCCTCGCCAACGCGTTGCGCGCTTCGAGGAAGGAGGGATCTTCGGCCAACGCCTGCTGGTACCCCCGTCGTGCACCCTCCCAATCCCAACGCTCCTCGGCAGCGAGTCCTCGCAGGAAATGTCGGAGGGCATCGGTGGATACACGCGGTTGGCCGGAGACGTTCGCCCTCGGGTCGGTCCAGGTCGGACGGCGACCGAGGTCATCGAGGAGCTCGAGGGTGCCCGAGACGATGGAGCGGGCGACACTCACCGGATCGGCGCTTCGCTCCAGGGTGACGCGGGTGGTCCCCTCGACGTCTCCCGTCTCGAGGCGGGTCAGACGGATCTCGAGATGCGCTGAGCTCTCGGTCGTGGGAACCCAGACCGCGATGAGGTCGAGTTCGGCACCCACCGAGACTCCTGGTGGAGGTCGGTTGGGGGGAGCGGGTTCTCCCCTTCGTTCGGCTGTGGCGGCGGTGTCGAAGCGGCGGCGCTCGACGAAATGAACGTCCCGGCGGTCCAGGAGGTTGGCGATGACCAGTTCGGAGACGGCGAGATCGGGATCCGGACGCGACGCTTCCGGCCACGGGAAAGAGCCGAGGAAGCGGACCGGGGCCACCGTCAGGCGGGGAGCGTCGGGCAGGGGCTCCGGCCGCGCTTCTCGGAGCGCCCGCCATTCGGCTTCTGTGGCCGCGCCCGACCCGCCGCCGCCGACCGCCGACCCACCGCACGCGGCGGCGACGAGGAGAATCCCGAGAAGTACGCGGCGTCCGTGACACCTCTGCCTGTCCAGGAGTTCGGTTCTTGGCATGGTGCCAAGGTAGCGCGCGTCGGGTCCACCGTACCACCATGTCGGGCCCTACACCGTTTCGACCCCGTCTCCATGACCGACGCCACCGACCTCTTCCGATTCCATCATCCGGTGACCGTTCGCTTCCGCGACATCGATATCGCCGGGCACGCCCACCACGCCGACGCCCTCATCTACTTCGAAGAGGCTCGTTGGGCGTATTGGACCGAGGTAGTCGGCCAGGCCGATCCGGAAGACCTGGACTACGTCCTCGCCGAGTGTCGTGTGCGATGGCACGCTCGGGTCCTGTGGCCTCAGACCGTCACCGTGGCCGTAAGAGTCTCGCGGCTTGGTCGTAAGCACTTCGAAATGGAGTACGAGGTGCGGTCTGCGGACGGCGAGAAACTTCAGAGCGGATCCACGGTCCAGGTCATGTACGACTTCGAGAAAGGTGAGTCGATGCGGCTATCCGACGAGTTGAGGTCGAGACTCGAGGCCTGGGACGGACCGTTCTCCTGATGGTCGATTTGACCCATAAAGGGATGTATCGATAAATTGTTAAGCTTGTCTTTTCGGGATCCGCTATCGGAGCCCGTATCCGCCGGAGCCTTGTCGCACTCGGGGACCTCCGGCTTTTCGTTGGTTTATGAGTCAATGAACGTTCGGGACCGGTCCGGACGGGTCCGCCGTGGAGCGGACGGCAACATGTCGGGGAAACCCACAAGGGAGATGGATCCATGGTTGGTCGGCTGAGAAATGCCCTCGTACTGGCGGCGGCTGCGCTGCTGCTGGGACCTGTCGCGCAGCTCGCGGCACAACAGGACGGTGGTCGCTTCCGCGTCCTTATTCCGTACTTCACGCCGCTCGAAGGTGCGAACGACGGCTTCGGCAAGGACGGCATGAAAGAGCTGGTCAAGCTCTTCGAGAACATGCCGACCCATGTCGCGCTCGACGAAGGCGACGTGAAGGACGAAGTCGATCGCTTCGACATCGACATCGACGACTTGGGCTGCATCGAGGCCCGGCAGCTGGCGGCTCAGATCAGCGTGCCCGTCGCCATCTGCGCTCAGTACACCCAGACCGGTGACCGGGAGCTCATGGTCGACGCGACGGTGTGGGATGTGTCGGCGTCCGAGTCCTTCGAGATCGAGCCTTTCCCCGCGGAGCGGAGCAACGACGGCGAGAAGGCTGCTGCCCAACAGATCTTCACCGCCTTCGAGCGCTACTCCACGACGGTTCGGTCGGCGGCGATCTGCAACGACTACTTCGCGAGTCAGCAGTGGGAGAACGCACTGCGGAACTGCAACGAGTCGTTGGACCTCAACCCCAACGCCATCAGCACGCGCTACCTCAAGGCCCGGATCCTCTACGAGATGGAGGACTACACCGCGGCCCTGAGCGAACTCGAAACGGTCATCGAAGCCAATCCCTTCCACGAGGGAGCGCTCCAGCTCGCCGGTTACATCTCCGCCGTCACCGAGCAGGACGACAAGGCCCGGGACTACTACTCCCGCTACCTCGACATCAACCCCGGGAACGCGGCCATCCGCATGCGGATCGCGTACGAGCTGGCCGAGGCCGGTGACCCGGTGGGCGCCATGGAGTTCATCCAGGTCGGTCTCGATGTCGACGCGGAGAACGTCGACCTGCATGAGCAGTACGGGGGCTTCGCGTTCCGCGCCGCCATCCAGGTTCAAGAAGAGGCGTCCGTCGGCGCGCAGAACGCCGGCGAGACGGTGACTCCCGAGGCCGCCGCCTACTACCGCGAGGCCATCGCTTCCTACGAGAAGGTCTTCGAGGCCAAGGGTGCCGAGACGCCCGTTGGCCACCTGGCCAACGTCATCTCGGCTTACATCCAGCTCGAGGAGCTGGACCAGGCCATCGGCATGGGTGAGCGGGTCCTGGAGACCCACCCTGAGTCCGACCGGCTCTGGGTGCTCTACGCCGACGCCCTGCAGCGCAATGACCGTCTCGACGAGGCCATCGCCGCCCTGGACCGGGTCATGGAGATCAACCCCGACCATCCGAGCGCTGCGCTTCGCCAGGGCAACTGGTTGATTCAGGCCGGTCGGCTTGAGGAAGCGGTCGAGGTTCTTTCCGCCGCGGCCCAGAATGACGCCCAGCGGGCAGAGCAGGCGGCTCGGATGATCTTCGCCGAGGCGTACCAGAACGGTTACCAGCAGGACAACTTCCAGTACACCATCGACGGGATGACGGCGGCCAAGCAGCTGCCGAACCTCTCCGAAGAGATGACACACCAGCTCAACTTCTGGCATGCCTTCAGCCTGTACCGGAAGGGCATGGTGGACCAGGAGCCCCAGACGCTGCAGACGGCGCAGGCCACGCTGCCGGCCTTCCAGCAGGCGGCGCAGCTCCTGCAGCAGGTGGGCAACTACCCGTCCACGGTGAACCTCAACCTGGCCGAGCTCACCGAAGCGGTGAATACGTACATCGAGATCCAGGAGGCGATCATCCGGCGCGGTCGCTGATGATCTGACCACGAGACGCCGCGGGCAGGCCGAGCTCTGACCTCGGCCTGCCTGGCGACTCCGGCGCCGCGGGGGACCATCCGTCCCTCGCGGCGCTTTTTTTGGTGACTTGCCGTCGACGCGTCCGCGGGCCCGCCCTACAGACGGCCCTGCCTCCGCCGGGGGGCGCCCTTCACACGGTTCTGCCTCCGTCACGGGCCCGCCTTCCACGGGGCCCCGCCGCCGCCCACGGGCCCGCGTGATAGGGCGGGGGCCCTCCCATTGGCGGCGACCGATACCGCCGATGAGCCGGCGAAAGGGCGATCCATCCCACTTCTCCCCACCCTCCGGGGACCGCTTTCGGGTGGACCTTCGGTTTTTCTTCGTATTTTTTGAAAATTGGGTTTTAGGGCGAATCGGTGTTTGGCCAGGCACTTCGCGGCCTCTTGGGGAATCAAGACCAATTCTCAGGGTCCTAAAATTGCTAAAAACTCACCCTTGACGCCTCGACCCATACGCCCCTATTATGCCCCAACTCATCCCACTTCTCCCCACTCTGTACCACCAGCGGCCACTGCGTGAACGGTTTCGTCGGTCAGTACGAGCATCAGATGGACCCGAAGGGGCGCGTCAGCCTGCCCTCGGCGTTTCGCCGTGAGGCTGACGGCGACCGCTTCGTTCTTCTGCAGTGGGAGCCCCGGTATCTGACCCTCTTCCCCGAGGAGAAGTGGAAGGAGGTTCAGGCCAACCTTCTGGAGTTCCGCCGTTCCGATCCCGATGCGTGGCACAACGTGAGGCTCATCATCGCCAACGCCGTCGAGGTCTCCCCCGACAAGCAGGGACGCATCCTCGTGCCCGCCGCCCTGCAGGAGGCGGCGGATCTCTCTGGCACGGTCCTGCTCAGCGGCAATCTGGACCGGGTCGAGCTGTGGGATCCCGCGGTCTACCGCGAGGTGGTGCAGTCGAAGGCCGGAGATATCCAGAAGTTCGCCCACCAGCTCTTCGGGTGACCCACGTGTCCAGCTACCACGAACCGGTTCTGGGCGATGAGGTCCTGGAGTTCCTCGATCCGAAGGACCACGGCTTCTTTCTCGATGGGACCCTCGGTGGGGGAGGGCACACCCGCCTGCTTCTCGAGGCCTGTTCCGGGTGCCGGGTCCTCGGGGTGGACCGGGATCCGGAAGCCCTCGAAGAAGCCCGGTCCACGCTGGAGGCCCACAGGGCCAGGGTCCGCTTCCTGCAGGCGCGCTTCGACGAAGCGCCCCGGGATCCCGAGGTCAGGGATCGGGGCCTCGACGGCGCGCTCCTGGATCTCGGCGTCAGCTCTCATCAAATCGATGATGACGCACGCGGCTTCGCCTTTCGCCGCGGAGTGACGCTCGACATGCGCATGGGCGGCGACGGGGTGGACGCCCGGACTTTCCTGGCCCGGGCTCCCCAGGACGAGCTGGCCCGCGTCTTCCGCGAGTACGGTGAGGAGCCGCGGGCTCGCCGTCTGGCGGGTGAGATCGTCAAGCGACGGGCCACCGAGCCCCTGCGGACCAGCGACGACCTGGTCGCCGCCCTCACGGTGGCGCTGGGACGTCCGCCTTCGGCCAAGGAGAAGGCCCGGATCTTCCAGGCCGTCCGCATCGCCGTGAACGAAGAGCTCGAGGCGCTGGAAGCGGCCCTCCCTGCCATTCGGGACGTCATGACCGCCGGCGGAGTGATGGTGGTCATCGCGTACCACTCGTTGGAAGACCGGGTGGTCAAGAACGCCTTCCGGGAGTGGAGCCGTTCGTGCGTCTGCCCGCCGGAGCTACCGGCGTGTGTGTGCCGCGGAGAGGCCCTCGGCGAAACGCTGACCCGTAAGGTCGTTCGCCCCGGTGTCGACGAGGTGGAGCGGAATCCCCGGGCCCGCAGTGCGCGACTGCGTGCGTGGAGGAGAGCGGCCTGATGGATCCGACGCTGCTGGGCCGCGCCGCGGTCACCTTCGCTGTTCTCGTGTGCTCCCTGGGCTTCCTGACCTGGCGGCAGAGTCGAGCCCTGGAGGTCTTCCAGGAGCTCGACGAGGTGAAGCGCCAGGTCGCCGTCGCCCAGGCTGAGCGGGTGGAGATGGAGCGGGAGATCCAGGTGCTGCGCAGCCGGGCCCACATCGTGCCGGCGGCTCGGGAACTCGGCCTCCGCACGCCCGACGCCGAAGAGCAGGTCTATCTCGCCCGGGAAGAGGTCCGATGACCCACCGTCGCGGTGCGAATCGGCCCCACCCGTGGCGGCGGCGGACGTTGCTGGCCGCGTGGCTCGTCGCCGCCGTGATCCTGGCCGCTCGGGCGGCGCAGATCCAGGTGCTCCAGGCTCCGGTGTGGCGGGAGGTCGCCAGCAATCAGCATCGGGAAGATCAGAAGCTCCCGGCGCCCCGTGGCACCATCCGCGATCGCACGGGCAACCCCATGTCGGTGACGCGCGAGCGGGCGCTGGTCCATGTGGCCCCCGGTGAAGTGAAGGACGTCGAAGAGGTCGAGTCGCTCCTCGTCGACGTCCTGGGCCTGTCCCGAAACCGCGCGGCCCGGATCGCCCGGACCGGCCGGGGCTGGAACTCGGCGGGGACTCACCCCCCGGTGGTCCGTGAGGAGCTGCGAGGGGTCCCCGGACTCTACGTGGAGACGACCTTCCAACGCTTCTACCCCCACGGTGATCTCGCCCGGGGTGTTCTGGGTGTCGTCCTCGACGAGAAGGGACGGGGTGGGGTGGAGCGGGAGTTCGAGGACTGGCTCGCAGGCACACCGGGTCGGCAGGTCGTGGCACGGGACAACGTGGGCGAGCCCATTCCCGGGGAGCAGATCACGGTCCAGGCCCCGAGGGCCGGAGGCGAGGTCGTGCTGACACTCGACATGGACCTCCAGGAGATCGCACAGGCGGCTCTCGTGGAGGCCATCGAAGAGCACGACGCCCTGGGTGGCGACGTGATCATCTCCAACCCTCGCACCGGTGAGATCCTCGCCCTGGTGTCCATCCAGAACGGGCATTCCGGCGCGCTGTCGGCGGTGAACACCTCATTCGAACCCGGGTCCACGCTCAAGCCCTTCACGGTGGCGGCCCTGCTCAAGCACGAGCTGGCGAGTCTGGGCGACACCGTCGATACCGAGGACGGAAGCTGGGAAGTCGCCGGGCGTCTCATCAACGACACCCACACGGAAGGCAAGATGACCATCCGTGAGGCGTTGAGGGAGTCGTCCAATGTCGGCATCGCCAAGGCATCCCTGGCCCTCGGACCCGGGCGTCAGTACGAGAATCTGCGGGACTTCGGCTTCGGGACCCGGACAGGGATCGAGCTCCCCGGCGAGACTCCCGGCACGCTGCGGCGGCCCGACGAATGGTCGGGTCAGTCGCAGGCGTCCCTGGCCATAGGCTACGAGACCGCCGTCACACCCCTGCAGATGGCCATGGCATACGGAGCGCTGGCCAACGGCGGGGTGCTCATGCGGCCGCGTCTTATTCGGGAACTCCGGGACGCCGACGGTAGCGTCATCGAAACGTTCGAGCCGGAAGCTGTCCGCCGGGTTCTCGACGAGCGCACCGCGGAGGCGGTCGGACGGGCCCTGGTGGACGTCGTGGAGGATGGGACGGGTACGCTGGCTCGCCTCGGTTCCTTCCAGGTGGCCGGCAAGAGCGGTACCGCGCGCATCAGCAGGGGTGGGCGCTACATCCCCGGCGAGTACTCCTCGTCGTTCGTCGGCTACTTCCCCGCCGACGCGCCGCAGCTCGTCGTCTTCGTGAAGCTCGATCGCCCCCGCGCCGGTGAGTACTACGGTGGCGCGGTGGCCGCTCCCGTGACCCGGGCGACCATGGAGGCGGCTCTGGCGGCCAACTCCCTGAACCTCCGGGAACTCCTGGCGTCGAGCCGCACCCAGCAACGACGGGCCCCGGTGGACGTGGCGCCGATCTTCGCGGCGCTGCCCCTGGAGCCGGCTCTCCCACCGCTCGTCACCCCGGCGCCGTCCGGCGAAAAGGGCGCCGCCCCTCATCGTGTAGCCGTTCCCGACGTCTCCGGACTCCCGGCTCGGATCGCCATTCGCCACCTCCACCGCTACGGCTTGCGCGTCGAGCAGTCCGGCACCGGCGAGGTCGTCCAGACCGTGCCGCCGGCGGGCGCCCAGGTCCTTCCCGGCGACACCGTCCGTCTGCGCTACGGGGATCCGACCCATGAGTAGCCCCGCCCGGACACTCGCGGCGGTGAAGGACGTCCTCCGATCAGCCGACCTCCTCATAGAGGAGCACGGGCCGGAGGACGTCGCCGTTCGTGGCGTGGCACAGGACTCCCGCTCCGTGGTGGCGGGTGATGTCTTTCTCGCGTGGCGAGGGACGGCGATGGACGCCCACGACTTCGTTCCCGACGCGGTGTCCCGGGGTGCCGTGGCCGCGGTGGTCGAGCGTCCCGTGGCGGCGGCGATCCCCCAGCTGGTGGTTCGCGACGGGCGCCGTGCGGCGGCCCTCGTGGCAGACCGCGTCCTCGGCTCCCCCAGCCTGGAACTCCTCACGGTGGGCGTCACCGGGACCAATGGGAAGACCACGACGGCCTCCCTCGTCCAGCACCTCCTCTCACCGGAGATAGCCACCGCCGTCATCGGCACCCTGGGCCTCATCGAGAAGAACGGTCGGGTCCGACCGGGGACCGAGGGACTGACCACGCCAGGGCCGGTACAGGTCGCCGTCTGGCTTCGTGACCTCGCCGACGGAGGCACCGAGGCCGTGGTCGTGGAAGCGTCCTCCCATGCCCTCGAACAGGCCCGACTCGAAGGCGTCCGGTTCGACATCGCCGTCTTCACGAACCTCACGCAGGACCATCTGGACTACCACGGCGACATGGAAGGCTACCTCCATGCGAAGGCCCACCTGGTGGATCTGGTGTCCGGCGACGGGACACTGGTGGTCAACGCCGACGAGCGGGCCTGGGACGCGTTGGCTCCAGGGAGCCGCCGGGTCCTCGCCTTCGGCGTCGCCTCCGAGGCCGACATCCGAGCCACCGACCTTCGTCTCGGTGCGGCCGGTACGGCCTTCACCCTCGTGTATGCGGGCCAGGAGCACCCGGTCCGCCTACCCCTTGTCGGGCGCTACAACGTGGAGAACGCCCTCGCCGCCGCATCGACGGCGGTGGCGGCCGGCGTCGACATCGAGCGAGTCGTCGCCCGCCTGGCGACCACGCCGCCGGTGGCCGGTCGACTGGAGTCGGTGGCGTCGGAGCCCTTCTCGGTGCTCATCGACTTCGCCCATACGCCGGCGGCCCTGGAAGGCGCGCTCGAAGCGGTGCGCCCCCTCACCGAGGGCCGGCTCATCGTCGTCTTCGGCGCCGGCGGCGATCGGGATCGGACGAAGCGGGCTCCCATGGCGGAGACGGCGGCCCGACTCGCGGACGTGGTGGTCCTCACCTCCGACAATCCGCGGTCCGAGGACCCCGAGGCCATCATCGACGACCTGGCTGCCGCCATCGAGGGGTGCGACTACCTCAGAGAGGCCGACCGCAGAAAGGCCATCCGCCTGGCGCTGGAGACCGCCCGCCCGGGCGACACGGTTCTCCTCGCCGGGAAGGGACACGAGAGCTACCAGGTCATCGGGACCGAGAAGCAGCCGTTCGACGAGCGGGCCATCGTCCTCGACGCTCTGTCGGGTCGGGGGGGCGCATGACCGCCTTCGTCTGGACCGACGTTCGGGTACGCCGCGCCCTGGGTCTTCGCGTCCAGCACGCCGAAGAGGGTGTCGAGTACGCGGGTGTCTCGACCGACTCCCGGACCATCCGGGAAGGCGACCTCTACGTGGCCCTGGTGGGCGAACGGTTCGATGGCCACGACTTCGTCGCCGACGCACTCTCCCGTGGAGCGCGAGGCGCAGTCGTTTCCCAGCCGGCCGCGGGAGACCCGCCAAACGCCCGCCTGTACCCGGTGGACGATACGCTGGCCGCCTTGGGGCAGCTCGCCCACCACCGGCGCCAGGCCCTCGAGGCGCCCGTCGTGGCCATCACGGGCTCGTCGGGGAAGACGACCACCAAAGACATGGCGACGGCGGCGCTCTCGGCCACCCACCGGGTCCACGCGACGAAGGGCAACTTGAACAATCGCATCGGCATGCCGCTGACGGTTCTCGCCGCGCCGGACGATGCCGAGGCCGTCGTCCTCGAACTGGGAACCAACGAGCCCGGCGAGATCGCCGCCCTCGCCCAGATCGCCCGCCCAGACGTTGCCGTCATCACCACCGTCGGAGAGAGCCACCTCGAGAAGCTCGGCTCTGTCGAAGGGGTGATGGAGGAGAAGCTCCAGATCCTCCGCCATCTCTCGGACGGCGGGCGGTGTGTCGTAGGAGACGAGCCGCCGGAGCTGCCGGAGCGGGCCCGTAGGCTCTGCTCCAAGGTCCGCGTAGTCGGCTGGAGCGAGCGTGCCGATGACGACGGGCGGCCGGGCCACCCCGATGTCGACGTCTTCGGCAAGTACGCCTTCGATTGGCGTGGCCAGCGAGTCACCGCACCGATGGTCGGCAGGCACGGCGTCACCAACGCCCTCCTGGCCCTCACCATCGCCGAACTCCTCGGTGTTCCGGCCCGGGACGCCGTGAAGGGGCTCGCCAATACCGAACAGCGCGCCCTGCGCACCGAGTTTCGGCGCATCGGTGACCTGACCATCATCGTCGACTGCTACAACGCCAATCCCCAGAGTGTGCGCGCCTCGCTGGACGTACTCGAAGCGCAGGGCGTGGCCGCCCGGAAAGTCGCCGTCCTCGGGAGCATGCTCGAACTGGGCGAAGCCTCGGACCGACTTCATCGGGAGATCCTGGTGGAGGCCCTCGATCGCGACGTCGACCTGGTCGTCGCAACCGGCGCCTTCGCCGAGGCCGGAGCGGCCGACGCACGCCTCATCACCGGCTCCGACTGGGCCGAGGCGTATCCCCTCCTCCGGGACCGCCTCCAGGGAGACGAGATCATCCTGCTGAAGGCGTCACGCGGGGTCGCGCTGGAGGGCATCCTGCCGATCCTGGAAGGCGACTTCGGCAAGCAGGGCTCCGGGCCAGAGCGCGTCGAGTCCGGGGAAGGGCCGGAATCCTCCGGGTCCCGGGACGGCTCCGCTCCTGCCGGCGAGGCGGAGGCCTGATGCTCTACTACCTCATGCCCGCACTCGCCGACCTCTCCGACGCGTTCGGCGTGTTCAACGTCTTCGTCTATATCTCCTTCCGCACGGCGGGCGCCGTGGTGACGTCGCTCATCATCGCCTTCGTCTTCGGACCGGCGGTGATCCGACGCCTCCAACGCGCCAACGTGGGCCAGGTGGTTCGCGCGGTGGGCCCCGAGTCCCACCTCGTGAAGTCGGGAACGCCCACCATGGGCGGGCTCATCATCATCGCCGCCGCGACGGTGTCGACCCTCCTCTGGGCGCGCCTGGACAACCCCTACACCATCCTGGCGGTGGTCTCCCTGCTCTGGATGGGCGCCATCGGGCTCCTCGACGACTACCTGAAGGTCGTCCAGGGCAAGACCCGTGGTCTGGTGGCCCGCTACAAGATGATCGGCCAGTGGACCTTCGGCCTCTCCCTGGGAGCGTACCTCCTCTGGCAGCCCATCTCGTCGCATCCGACGACGTGGACCTCGGTACCGTTCTTCGCCGACGTCGCCGCTGCTTTCGCCCCGCCGGTCTTCGTGCTCTTCACCGGGGTGGTCATCTCCGGGTCGTCCAACGCGGTCAACCTCACCGACGGCCTCGACGGTCTCGCCGCCGGACTCACGGCCATCGCCGCGGCCACGCTCGGTGTCTTCGCCTACGTCGCCGGCCGTGTGGACACGTCGAGCTACTTGGGCTTCTTCCATCTCCCGGGGGCGGGGGAGCTGACCATCTTCGCCTTTGCGCTCTCGGGCGCGGCCATCGGCTTCCTCTGGTTCAACTCGCATCCTGCCGAAGTCTTCATGGGCGATACGGGGTCGCTTGCCCTCGGCGGGGCGTTGGGCGCGATGGCCATCCTGCTCAAGGCCGAGTTTCTCCTGGTCATCGTCGGCGGCGTGTTCGTCCTCGAGACCCTCTCGGTCATCGTCCAGCGGGGCTGGTTCAAGTACACGAAGCGCCGGTTCGGAGAGGGTCGGCGCGTCTTCAGGATGGCTCCCATCCACCACCACTTCGAGAAGCTCGGGTGGGCGGAGCCCAAGGTCGTCGTCCGGTTTTGGATCGTCGGCGTGCTCTTCGCGATGCTCGCATTCAGCACCCTCAAGGTTCGGTGAAGGGGGATGGTGCGCCCATGCGAGAACGGGGAGGAGCGTGATGCGGAGCCCAGTGGATCTGCACGGAGTGAAGGTGGCCGTCATCGGCCTCGGAGCGAGCGGCGCCGCCGCCGCCCATCTGGCAGTCGAACAAGGAGGAGACGTCTATGTCTCGGATACGCGCACGGATGATGCAGTTGCAGCTCGTGGAACCGATCTGCGAGCCCTCGGAATCGACGTGGAACTCGGAAGGCACGACCTCGACCGACTGGCGGACGCCGACGTCGTCGTCACCAGCCCCGGGATCCCGTCCCACGCTCCAGTGCTCCGCTCCCTCGCGGATCGTGGACAACGCTGGATCAGCGAACCCGAGCTCGCCTCAAGGTTCTTCACGGGTTCACTGATCGCCATCACCGGGACCAATGGGAAGACGACGACTACTCTGCTGGTGGACCACCTGCTCCGTGCCTCGGGTATCGACTCGGCGGCCGGTGGGAACGTGGGCGGTGGACTCGCGCCGCCTGCGTCGGACCTCGCTCGCAGAGACCCACAGCCCGATTGGGTCGTCCTCGAGATGAGCTCGTATCAGCTCGCCGACGTCGAAACGTTCCGTCCCGACATCGGGGTGGTGACGAACCTGTCGCCCGATCACCTGGACCGGTACGGCAACGTCGAAGCCTACTACGCCGACAAGGCGCGCCTCTTCGACAACGCAGACGAGGCGTCGACCTGGGTGTTGCCCGCTGGCGACGAAGCGGTGAGGTCACTCGCCGGCGACGCGCCCGGGGATCGCTACCACTTCGGCCGAGATGTCGGCGACGCCTTCGTCGACGGGGACGTCCTGACCCTGCGCCTCTGGGGCGAGATCGAGCCCCTGATCCCAGTCGCCGATTTCCCGCTCCTGGGTGAGCACAACGTCCTGAACGGGCTGAACGCGGCCCTGGTGGCGCGCCTTGCAGGTGCCGCCGAGGGTGGCATCTCGGCAGGACTCGGCTCGGTCCGAGCGCTGCCCCACCGGCTGGAGCCCGTTGCGGAAGGGCGCGGCGTCCTGTGGGTGAACGACTCGAAGGCCACGAATCTGGCGGCTACGCGGAGCGCGTTGTTGAGCCTCGACCGTCCGGTCATCCTCCTCCTCGGCGGCAAGGACAAGGGTGAGGACTTCGCCGAACTCGTCGACGCCATGGTGGGACGCGTCCGCGCCGTGCTCGCCTACGGTGCAGCGGGTCAGCGTGCCGCCACGGAGCTTCGGGCCGCGCTCGTTTCCGCCGAGGCGGCGTCGGTCCCGGCGTCCGAGGCGTTTCAGCCGTCAGGGGGTGGTCTGGCGCCGAAGCTCCTGGATGGCCCCGAGGTCGTGGTCGTGGATGGCGGTATGGAAGACGTCGTCGCCCGGGCCAGCCGGGTGGCTGGGGATGGCGACGTCGTCCTGCTCTCCCCGGCGTGCTCCAGCTTCGACATGTACGAGAGCTACGAGCATCGCGGCCGGCACTTCGCCGCCCTCGCGAAGGAAGTGGCATGACCGCGCGCCCTATGGACCTCGCCCCACCCGCACCGATCCGGTTGCCCGACTCGGGCCTCGGTCGGGGCTGGGAGGCTGCGACGCTCATGGGGCTCACCCTCCTCATCCTCTCCTTCGGCCTGGTGACGCTGTACAGCGCATCGTCGGTACTCGCCATTCGGGAGGGCCTTCCGGACCACTACTACGTTGGCCGCCAGGCGGTCGGGGCGGGAGCCGGCCTCGCCCTCCTCCTCGTCACTGCGTACCTGCCGTACAAGGTGTGGGAGCACCTGTCATGGCCGATGATGGTCGTGGCCAGCTTCCTCCTCCTCCTGTGCGTGCTGCCATGGACCTACGGCATCGCACCGGAGGTCAACGGCGCACGCCGGTGGCTTCGGCTGGGGGTCGGATTCCAGCCGTCCGAACTCGCGAAGGTCGCCATCATCGTCTGGACAGCGGCCACGGCGGTTCGCAAAGCCGAGCACTTCCGTTCCCTGAGACGGGGCCTGGGGCCGTTCCTCCTGGTCTGGGCCGTACCCGTCGGCCTCGTCGCCATGGCTCCCGACCTCTCGACGGCCATCGTCGTCCTGATGCTGGGGCTGGTGGTGGTGTTCGCGGCGGGTGCCCGCATCGGACACTTCATCTTCCTGGGCCTCCTCCTCTCGCCGCTCGTCTACTGGCAACTCCAGGTGGACTACCGGGTGGAGCGCATGCGCCAGTACCTGGGTCAGGTCTCCGATCCAACCGGAGCCGGCTACCAGGTGAAGCAGTCGTTGGTGGCGTTCGGCTCCGGCGGCCTCAACGGCGTGGGGATCGGCGAGGGGCGACAGAAGTACGGCTTCCTGCCCGAGGCCCACAACGACTTCATCTTCGCCATGATCGGTGAGGAGTGGGGCTTTCTCGGCGCCGTGGCCCTGGTCGTTCTCTACCTCTTCGTGGTGCTCATCGGCTTCCGGATCGCCGGCCGGGCGCCCGACTTCTTCGGCGAACTCCTGGCGGTGGGTTGCGCGAGCTTCATCGCCATTCAGGCGACGCTCCACATGGCCGTCGGCCTGGCGCTGGCTCCGGCGACGGGACTGGCATTGCCGCTGGTCTCCTACGGGCGGTCGAACCTCATCGTCACGTTCGTCGCCCTCGGGATTCTCATCTCCATCGCCCGAGCCGCACCGGGGGGGAAGGCCGTCCGTGCCTGAGGCGACCGGTCCCTTCGTGGTGGTGGCAGGCGGCGGCACGGGTGGACACCTCTACCCGGCGCTGGCTATCGCCGACGCTCTCCGTGAGGCACGTCCCGACGTGAGCGTCCTCTTCGTGGGCGCACGCCGGGGCCTCGAGGCTCGCGTCCTCCCCGAACGCGGCGAGGACCACCTCCTCTTGTCCGTCTACGGGATCGATCGGAGGCGACCGTTGGGTAGCTGGCGGGCCTTCACCGGTCTCGCCGCGGCCCTCGTCCGCGTCGCCCGGGTCTTCCAGGAGCGTCGTCCCCAGGTGGTCGTGGTCACGGGAGGCTACGCAGGGGCGCCGGCGGGGATCGTCGCCGGGCTCATGGGCATCCCCATCGTGCTCCAGGAACAGAACTCGTGGCCCGGGGCGGTGACAAAGCTCCTCACCCGCTTCGCGCAGAGGATCCACGTCGCGTATCCCGAAGCCATCGACCGGATGCCTGTCGGGGCCGAACGTTGCGTCGTGAGCGGCAACCCGGTCCGCCCTCCTTCGACCATGGAGCCCGCCGAGGCCAGGGCCGTTTTCGGCGTGCCCACCGACGTCCTCCTCATCCTGGTGACGGGAGGCAGTCAGGGATCGCTCGCCCTCAATCGGGGCGTCACCGCGTACGTGGAGGCGGTGGAGCGGGGCGAGGTGGATCGGCCGGACGCGGTCCACCTCCTGTGGGTCACGGGCCCGAAGCACTTCGAGGGTGTGCAGCACGCCCTGGCCGCGATGGGTCATCCGCCGTGGGTCCACATCGAGTCGTACCTGGACAACATGCCCGCCGCCCTCGCTGCCGCCGACGCGGCGTTGAGTCGCGCCGGGGCCATGACGACCGAGGAGTTCCTCAATCAAGGACTCCCTGCAATCCTGGTGCCGCTTCCTACGTCGGCGGAGAACCACCAGATGTTCAACGCCCGGGCATTGGAGGCGGTGGGTACGGCCCGGGTCGTTCCCGAGCCCGAGCTCAGCCCCGGCCGCCTGGCTGCCGAAATCCAAGCCCTGGCGGCCGATCCCGATACGCTGGCGGGCATGCGCGCGCGGGCGCTGGCCCGGGCACGTCCCGACGCGACCGGAAAGATCGCGGACGACATCGCCACTTTCCTCCCTCCAGCGAGGAAGGCGGCATGAACGGTGTTCTGGACCTTCGCACGCTGGCCGGCGATCGGCCCGTCCACTTCATGGGTGTGGGTGGGGCGGGCATGTATCCGCTGGCCGAGCTCTTCCTCCGTAGCGGAGGCCTGGTGAGCGGTTGCGACGCGAAGGAAAGCGTGCCTCTGCAGCGGCTGAGGGAACTGGGAGCCTCGGTCTCCGTGGGACATGATGCCGGCCATGTCCTCGACGCCGCGGCGGTCGTGGCTACTGCGGCTGTACCCACAGACCACCCGGAACTGGTGGCCGCTCGCGAGGCCGGCTTGCCCGTGCTCAAGCGGGCCGAAGCCCTGGGTTCGTGGGTAGCCCGGGGTACCGTGGTGGGCATCGCCGGTACCCACGGTAAGACGACGACGACGGCGATGACGACGGAGATCCTCGCGTCCGGTGACAGCGACCCCACCGGACTCGTGGGAGGTCACGTCTCGGCCTGGGGGGGCAATCTGCGCTTCGGGTCCAACGACCTCTTCGTCGTCGAGGCCGACGAGTACGACCGCTCCTTCCTCATGCTGTCTCCGGACGTGGCCGTGGTGACCAACATGGAGGCCGACCACCTCGACATCTATGGGGATCTCGATGGGGTGCGCCGTGGGTTCCTCGACTTTCTCGCCGGCGTGCGAGGTGGGGGGCGGGTCATCGTCTGCGCGGACGATCACGGCGCTTCGTCTCTGCTGCCGACGGTGGGTTCGGCGGGGTACACCTACGGCACGAAAGCGGGATCCATGCTCCGGGCCACCGAGATCCGGGTCACCGACGGTGTCACGCGGGCTCGCATCTTCGAGGAGGGGAAGGGCGTCGGCGAGATGGCTCTTCCCATGGGCGGCCGGCACAACCTCCTCAACGCCCTGGCCGCTGCTGCGGCGGCGCGGGCTCTCGACACCGGGTGGGACGCCGTCTTTCGGGCCCTCGCCACCTTCCAGGGGATCGGTCGCCGCTTCCAGCGGCTTGGCGAAGCTCGGGGCGTGGTGGTGATGGACGATTACGGGCATCACCCCACGGAACTGGTGGCAGCTCTCCGGGCCGCCCGATCCAGCTTCCAAGGGCGCCGACTCATCGCCGTCTTCCAGCCCCACCTCTTCTCTCGGACCCGGGACTTCGCTCGTGAGTTCGGCGAGGCGCTGGCCATGGCGGATGCCGTGTGGCTCACCGATGTCTTTCCCGCCCGTGAAGAACCGATCCCCGGCATCGACGGGCAGACGCTGGTTGCGAGCGCCACAGCCGCCGGGGCCGGGCCCGTGACCTACGTTCCCGAGCTGGACGACCTCGCGGGCCGCCTCGCCGACGAGGTCCGTGAAGGTGACGTGGTGCTGACCTTGGGCGCCGGCTCCGTCGAGCGGGTCGGTCCGGCCTTGCTGGACGCGCTCCGGGAGCCGGCCCATGCGTAGTGAGTCGAAGGTGCTCCTGGCGACGCTGGCTCTGGGCCCGGTCCTCGTGTGGGGGCCTCAGCTTACGGACGCCCTGGCGACGATGGAGACCTTCGAGGTCACCCAGGTGGACGTCCTCGGCACGCGGTTCGTCTCCGAAGACACCGTGTTGGCCGCTCTGGAACTGGGCGGCTTCGCCTCCGTTTGGGGCGACACCGACGTCTGGCGGGAACGGGTGGAGGCCCATCCCCTCGTGCTCAGCGCCGAGGTCCGTCGTCGGCTCCCCAATGGCCTCCGCATCGTTGTCGAGGAGCGGCTTCCCGTTGCCCTCGCCGCCACGCCCATCCTCGAACCGCTGGACGCCAGGGGGCACCGTCTGCCCATCGATCCGACGCGGTTCGGACTGGACCTGCCCATCATCGCGGCCGATCGCACGCCGCCGGAAGGGGCATCGGTCTTCCCTGAAGAGGTACGGCTCCTGGCCGCGGAGATCGAGCACCTCCGGCGGGTCGACGAGGAGCTGGTGCGGCGCATCTCCACCATGAGCCTCGAGCCCGACGGCTCGATGAGCCTCCACCTCGTCAGCCCCGATGTCGCGCTGCTCATGCGCCCCGGTACATCGTTGGCGCGCCTGCGCGAAGCCGAAGCTGCCCTCACCGACGCCATCTCACGTACGCCAGGGGACCTCCCCGACGTCGTGGACCTTCGATTCGCGGATCAGATCGTGGTCCGCCGCCACCCAGACCGCTGAGCCCCATGCGCGCAAACCTCATCGCCGGACTCGACATCGGAACGACGCACACGTGCGCCGTCATCGGAGAGATCCACGAGGATACGCGCCGGCCCGGCCTCACCGTGCTGGGTGTGGGGCAGGCCCAGACGGGTGGCCTCCGCGGCGATCGGGTGACGAACATCGACGAGATGACCGAGTCCGTGCGCAACGCCATGGAGGAGGCCGAGCTCATGGCCGGCGCCACGGTGGATCGTGTATACGCCGGGATCGGCGGCGACCACGTCCGTGCCACCAACTCCATGGGCGTCGTCGCCGTCTCCGAAGACGAAGTCACCGCCGACGACGTGGAGCGCGTGCACATCGTCGCCCGGGCCGTGGCGCTGCCCCCCGACCGGGAGATGATCCACGCGATTCCCCAGGAGTACCGGGTCGATCACCAGCGGGGCATCAAGGACCCGGTGGGCATGTCTGGAGTGCGCCTGGAGTCGGAGGTCTTCCTGGTTACGTGCCAGGTCACGGCGTCGGCCAACATCACGAAAGCCGTGAACAAGGCCGGCTACCGCGTCCAGGAACTCGTCCTCGAGCCCCTCGCCGGGGCCCGGGCCGTCCTCACCGAAGACGAGAAGGAGGTCGGGGTGGCCATGGTGGAGATCGGCGCCCACACCACCAACGTCGCTGCCTACTACGAGGGCAAGATCCACCACGTGGCGATCCTGCCTTTCGGTGGAGCGACCCTCACCGCCGACCTCATGCGAGGCCTGGCCGTGCCGTACAAGGAGGCCAAACTGGCCAAGGAGCGGCACGCCCACGCCTTCGCCCAGATGGTGGACCCACGGGAGACCGTGGATCTGCCGGGACCGTCACCGGGCCAGATGCGCTCCGTGGCGTGCGAGCTCATCGCCCACATCGTCGAGCAGCGACTCGACGAGATGTTCGGGATCGTCCAGTCCGAGCTTCAGGACCACGATGTCCTGGACAAGCTCGGAGCAGGGATCGTCCTCACGGGCGGAAGCGCCGCCATTCCCGGCGTCGTCGAACTCGCCCAACAGATTTTCGCCGCTCCCGTCCGACTCGGCGTGCCGAGTGAAGGGCTGGGAGGGCTGGCGGACCGGGTACGCCGACCCCGGTTCGCTGTCGGCACCGGTCTCGCGCTCTGGGGCGCGGACCGATTCGCCGAGACCGGTCGCGGGGCCTCGACGCGTGCGTCGGGCATCGTGACCAAGATCGGCATCTGGCTCAAGGAATTCTTCTAGGGCCGGGCCATTCACACCATCTCCACTAGGGAGGAGAGAACCGACATGATGATCTTCGAATTCGAAGAGACCCCGATCGCGAACGCCCGCATGAAAGTGGTGGGCGTCGGTGGCGCCGGCGGAAACGCCGTCAATCGCATGGTGGACGAGGAACTGGAGGGCGTGGAGTTCATCTCCATGAACACCGACGGGCAGGCGCTCAAGAGCAGCCGGGCCCAGGTGACCCTCCAGATCGGCAAGAAGCTGACCCGCGGTCTCGGTGCCGGCGCACGGCCCGAGGTGGGTCGCCAGGCGCTGGCTGAGAGCGAAGAAGAGGTGCGGCGCGCCCTCGAAGGGGCGGATCTGGTCTTCGTCACCGCCGGGATGGGTGGTGGAACGGGCACCGGCGCCGCTCCCCTCGTGGCGGAGATCGCCCGGGACATGGGCGCGCTGACCATCGGTGTCGTCACCAAGCCCTTCTCCTTCGAGGGGCGCAAGCGGGAGCGGCAGGCCATGCAGGGTCTGGCGGAGCTTCGCCGCTGCGTAGACACGATGATCCTCGTGCCCAACGACAGGCTGTTGGCCGTCGTACCCAAGGGGACGTCGTTCAAGAACGCCCTCAAGAAGGCCGACGAGGTACTCCTCAACGCCACGAAGGGTATCTCCGACCTCATCCGCGTCACGGGCGAGGTCAACGTCGACTTCGCCGACGTGCGCACCGTCATGTCGGCGCGGGGACCGGCCCTGATGGGTTCGGGCTTCGGCGAGGGCGACAACCGGGCCCAGGAAGCGGCCCAGGAAGCCATCTCGTCGCCCCTCCTCGACGACGTCTCCATCTCCGGGGCGCAGGGTGTCCTCATCAACATCACCGGGGGCATGGACCTCGCCATTGACGAGGTCACGACCATCTCGTCCATTATCCAGGAAGAGGCAGGGGACGAGGCCGAGATCATCTTCGGCGCCGTCCACGACGCGGATCTCGAGGGTCAGATCCGGGTGACGGTCATCGCCACGGGATTCGATTCGGAGGACGACGAGAAGGTCATCGCGCCGAACTTCCGGCGTCCGCGTCCTCAGCCCCAACCTCAGGTGCAGGTACCCGTCGAGCCGGTTCAGCCCGTGCAGACACACACCGAGACCGAGGCGCAGCCGATCCTGCAGCCGCCGCCGCATACGATGCCGGCGATGGAGCAGGGTGAGATGCGGATGGCCGCGGGTGGTGGCTCCAGCGAGCCGGTTCTCCCGCTCAGCAGGTTCCCCGAGCGAAGCGTGTCTCGGGAGCAGATCGAAGGGTTGGACATTCCGACGTTCATTCGTCGGCAGATGGACTAGAAGTCCGTGGAGCAGTCCGTAGGGGTCTTCTAGACGTCGCCGGAAGGACCGAACCGGCTCCCTAGGAGTTCGCGCCACCATGGGCGGGCTCGTCGGGGAGGTCCCGGCGACCGGCTGCCCGACGGAGACGTCCGTCGGGTGGTCGTACCCTTCTCGTCTTGTCGTACTCGTGTAGTCGTACCGTTTTTCAGGTAGTCGTATCCTACTTATGTACTTCCCTTGTACATTGGAGGGATGGTGAGCAAGGACTGGCAACGGACGCTCGGGACTCTGGCGGTCGCACTCGCGGCGACGGCGTCGGCGGCGTGCATCACCGAAACGCCCGATGCCGGAATCCTCGACCCGATCTACGCCCCGCCTGCGGAAGAAGTCGAGATCTTCTCCTTGGGCCGCGGGGAGACCTTCGGAGAGCTGCTCTACGGCGCCATCGACGCCAATGAACAGGCGTCCCTCCTCCTGGCTTTTCAGGAACACGCGAGTCCCCGACGGATGCGTCAGGGCACCGAGATCACCCTGAGGTACCTGGCCGACCGGGACTCGCTGCGGGGGATCGACGTCGCCATCAGCCCCGACGAGACGATTCGGCTCGATCGGTCGATCGTGGGCTGGGAGTCCAGCCTCATCGAGACACCGGTCTACGTCGACACCCTCTTCACCAGTGGCGAAATCGAGACCGTGTTCTGGTCTTCCGTGGTCAACAACCCGGTCCTCGACGGGCTGACCTTCGAGGACCGCAACCTCCTCATCGACCACCTGGACCGCGTCTTTCAGTGGCAGGTGGACTTCTCCCGCCAGATCCGGGTGGGTGACACGTACCGCTTCGCCTTCGAGCGCGAGGTCCGGCCCGACGGCTCCATGCGTGCCGGTCGTCTCCTGGCCGCCGAGTTCGTCAACAGCGGTACCCCCTATCACGCGGTCTATTTCGACCCGAACGGGGACGGACGCGGATCGTACTTCGACCTGGAGGGTCGCTCGGTGCGCCGGGCGTTCCTCCTCAAACCGCTGTCGTATCGGCGGATCTCGGGACGTTTCAGCAACGCCCGTTTCCACCCCATTCTGAACCGGTGGCGCGCCCATCGTGGCGTGGACTATGCCGCCGACGCCGGTACCGAGATCATGGCGACCTCCGACGGGGTCATCATCCACCGCGGGCCGAAGGGTGGGTTGGGCAACGCCATCGAGATCCGACACCCCAACGGCTTCATCACCCGCTACGGCCACATGAGCGGCTTCAAGCGGGGACTTTCTGTGGGGAGCAGGGTGAAGCAGAGTGATGTCATCGGCTACGTGGGGATGACGGGTCTCGCCACGGGACCACACCTCCACTACGAGATGCTACGCAGCGGGCAGCACATGGACCCTCTCTCGGTGGACCTGCCTGCCGGCGACCCCGTGCCTTCCGACGACATGGGCCGATGGAGGACCGAGATGACCGGCCGGATGGCCCTTCTCGAATCCATTCCTCCGGCGGGTCCGGTTCGGACGTATCTCGCTGAAGCCGAGGCCTCCCAAGCCACGGAAGACAGGCCGGTGCAGCAGCCTGCCGGAGGGGCGTAGAGGTCGCTTGACCCTGCTGTCCTCGGGCCCTGGGACCGTCGGCCCCCACGGATCTGACGGCGCTTCGTGACGCGGGTCCTCCTCTTCGGCTTCCTGGCCGCCGTCCTCGTCGCCTACTCGTTCTGGGTCTACACCCGGGTCGAGCTTCGCGTGGCCGCAGGCCGTCGGTTGGCCGTCGTCCGGGCCCTGGCCCTGGTGGTCATCCTCCTCCTGCTGTTCAACCCGCGTCTTCCACTCGGTGACGGCGCGGGCGCCCCGGCCCGTTGGGTCCTCCTCGACGCTTCTCTGAGCATGTCGGCCACCGGCCCCGACGGTTCCACCGCATGGAACCGCGCGGTGGAGCGAGCGAATGCACTGGCCGCCGACGGTTGGCGCGTGGTCCGATTCGGCGACGACGACCTCGACGGCGCCCCTCCGGATGCGGGGCCCGATCGGATGGAGAGTCGGCTCGCGCCGGCGTTGGCGGCGGCGGCCGAATCGGGGGCTCGTGAGGTTCGCGTGCTCACGGACGGTCGCCTGGACGACGGGGTCGCCGTTCGATCGGCCCTCGAGGCCCTTCCTCTCGAACTGGGCGTCGAGCTCTTCGGAGACGTCGAGGGGCACGCGGGCATCGCCCGCTTCCACGTACCTGACCTCTCACGGGCCGACGGCGTCCCGGTGGCCGAGCTGGAGGTCTTCGGCGAGAACGTAGGCGATTCCATCCGGGTGGAGATCTTCGAGGAGGGGCGGCCGGTGGCCACGGTGGCCGTCGGAGCGCCGACACCCGGGCTGCGCGCGTCGGCCACCGTCGAGCTGCCCACGCCCACCGCCGAGGGGCGGGTTCGTTATACGGCGCGTCTGGTCGACGGCGTAGAGGGTTCCGAGGCCTTGGACGGCTTCCCCGACGACGACGAGGCGGTGGCCTTCGCCAACGTGGGCTTCGAGGAAGGTGGACTGGTGGTGGTGTCCCTTCGCCCCGACTGGGAGCCTCGGTACCTCATGCCTGTCCTCGGCGAGGTCACGGGCCTTCGTGCGTCGGGGTATCTGCGTGTCGGCCCCGACCGGTACCTGCCCATGGGGCGGGCGGTGGATCGAGGGGAGGGAGTCGACTCCGCCACGGTCCGCCGGGCCGCGTCGGATGCGACGCTCCTCGTCGTCCACGGACTGGCGGAAGGCGCCGACGCTTGGGCCCGAACGGTGGTGTCCGGGCCCGGGCGCCGCATCGTCTTGCCCGTGGACCCTCAGGGGGCTGCCTACGTGGGCCTGGAGGTCGAAGGCCCCCAGTCCGGGGAGTGGTACGTCTCGCCCGACGTTCCGACGTCGCCCATCGCGGGAGCACTGTCGGGATCCACCTTCGACGGACTTCCGCCGCTGGGACGTGTACTCGTACCGTCCGCGCCCGTGACGTCTCGGCCCCTACAGCTCCAGTTGCGGGGCGCCGGAGCACCCGAGAGCGCGTTCGTCCTGGCATCACGGGCCGAAGGCCGCACGGCGGTGGCCATGGCGTCGGGCTTCTGGCGCTGGGCCATGCGTGACGATGGCCGTGAGACCTATCGCCGCCTCTGGTCGGGTGTCGCCGGGTGGCTTCTGGCCGATCGAGGCATGGCCGCCCTGGAGCCTCGCCCCGTACGTTGGGTCTTCGCCCGCGGGGAGCCGGTGGAATGGCGGATGCCCGTGGACACGGCCCGGGTCCGGATCCTGGTGGAGGCAGGGGATACGGTGGTACGGGACACGGTTGTCGTGGGAGGTGCGGCGGGGATGCTCGAACCGCTGTCTCCGGCGTCGTACGACTACGCTGTCCTGTCGGAGGCCGGCGACACTCTGGGCTCCGGGCGTTTCGATGTGGCGTCCACGTCCGTGGAGATGCTGCCCAGGCGGGACACCGCAATCCTGGATGGATCGACTGCGGTGGCGGCCGATGGCGACGCGCCGGCCGGTTTGCCACTCAGGACGATGCCGTGGCCGTACCTTCTGGTGATCACCCTCCTCTGCGGCGAATGGATCGCACGCCGTCGCAGCGGCTTGAGATAGACACGCGGCGCTGACCGAGAACCCATGGCACGGCTGTTCAAGAAGAAGCCCGAACGGAAGAAAGGGCTCTGGAAGCGGGTGGTGGACCTCGCCCTCACCGATGTTCGGGTGGCGGCGGGAGGCATCGACTCCGAGTCCCTCGAAGACCTCGAAGAACGACTCCTCGCGGCCGACTTCGGCGTCCCCGTCACGCTGAGGCTCACGGACCGGGCCGAGGAGGCGCTGCGACGGGGCAAGGCGCGCGGAGCCGGCGACCTCACGGCCATCCTGCGCGAGGAGATCGCCGCGATCCTCCGCCAAGGACCCGAGGAAGGTCTCCAGGCCGCCGAGGCGGGCCCTACCGTCTACCTCATCGTCGGAGTGAACGGCGTCGGAAAGACGACGTCCGTTGCCAAGTTGGCCCACCACCTGGTGCAGGAAGGGCGTTCCGTCATGGTTGCGGCCGCCGACACGTTCCGGGCCGGTGCGGTGGCCCAGCTCGAGACCTGGGCCGCGCGGATCGGCGCCGACTTCCTGAGAGGGCAGCAGGGAGGTGATCCGGCGGCGGTGGCCTTCGACGCCCTCGACGCAGCCGAGGCACGGGGTACCGACGTCCTTCTCATCGATACCGCAGGCAGGCTCCACACCAATCGCGGCCTCATGGAGGAGCTCAGGAAGATCGACCGGGTCGTGCGCCGCCGCCTCGATCGGGCTCCTCACGAGACGCTCATGGTCCTGGACGCCACGGTGGGCCAGAACGCCGTCCGACAGGTTCAGGCCTTTTCCGAAGCGGTGGAGCCGACGGGGATCGTGCTGGCCAAGATGGATTCGTCCGCCCGAGGAGGCATCGTCCTCGCCCTCCAGGAGGAGTACGGCATCCCGGTGAAGCTCGTAGGCACCGGAGAGGGGCTCGACGACCTCGAGACCTTCGACGTCGACGCCTTCGTCGAGGGGGTCTTCGGTTCGTGAAGGAGAGGCGCCGGCAGTCGTGAGCTACTCCCAGCTCGACCGACCGGTGCAGTTCATGAAGGGGGTGGGACCCAAGCGAGCGGACGCCTTCGTGAAACTCGGTGTCACCACCGCACGCGACCTCCTCTACCACGTCCCCCGACGGTACGACGACGCCTCCACGGTGGAGCCCATCGGCCGCCTCGAGGTCGGGATGGAAGCCAGCGCCATCGGGCGGATCCGTTCGAAGGGGGTGATCCCCACCCGACGAGGGCTCCGCATCTTCCAGGCCGTCCTGGAGGACGAGTCGGGGATGATCACTGTGGCGTGGCCTGGCCAGCCGTGGCTCGACCGAAAGCTCCGGGAGGGTGACACCCTTCTGGTGAGCGGGAAGGTGAAGTTCTTCCACGGCCGACAGATCCAGCCCAGGGAGTACACCGTTCTGTCCCGAGGTGGGAGCGGACCGGTCGAGGAGCCGGCAGGGCTGATCTTCGTGACGTATCCCGCCACGGAAGATCTCCCCCAGTGGGTGCTGCGCACGATCTTCGAGAAGAACCTCGATCAGCTCCTCGAGTGGGCGGACGACGACGAGTACCTGTCTGCAGATGCGTTGGAGACGCTGCGTCTGCCGGGCCTCCGTCAGGCGCTGTCGGATCTGCACCGACCCGCCTCACTGTCCGATGCCCGACGCGCCCGAAGACGGCTGGCCTTCGACGAGCTCTTCTTCCTCCAGCTCGTCCAGGCCCAGGCCCGGCGGCAGGCGACGGAGCTGGAACCCGGGATCGTCCACGAGAGGACCAACGAGCTCATCCGTCCCCTTCACGACGCCCTCCCGTTCTCGCTCACCGGGGCTCAGGCCTCGGCGTTGCGAGAGATCTACGCCGACATGATGTCCGACCGTCGAATGAATCGAATGCTCCAGGGCGATGTCGGCTCCGGTAAGACCGCCGTGGCCGTCTTCGCGATGCTCCTGGCTGTGGAGGCCGGTCGGCAAGCCGGTCTCATGGCCCCGACGGAGATCCTCGCCGAGCAGCACGCCCGGGGCATCGGCGAGATGCTCGAATCCCTCGGAGTCGACGTGACGCTCCTTACGGGGAGTCAGTCCGCACCCGATCGGCGGGCCTCCCTCGAGGCCATCGCCAGCGGCGAGGCGCGCATCATCGTGGGTACCCACGCCCTCATCCAGGAGGGGGTGCGCTTCGCCGATCTGGGCCTCGTCGTCATCGACGAACAGCACCGCTTCGGGGTGAAGCAACGGATGGCCCTCTACGAACGCGACGACGGGCGGCCCGATGTCCTCGTCATGTCGGCGACGCCCATTCCCCGGTCTTTGGCCATGGCCCTCTACGGGGACCTGGACCTGAGCATTCTGGACGAGATGCCTCCAGGGCGGACACCGGTCGTGACGGCCCTCCGGTCACCCTCCCAGAGGGACGGTATCTACGCGTTCGTGCGAGAACAGGTCGCCGCAGGCCGCCAGGCGTATGTGGTCTATCCTCTGGTGGAGGAGTCGGAGAAGGTCGATCTCCTATCGGCGACCCAGGAGCACCGACGTCTCGACGAGGCGGTCTTCTCCGACTCCCGCGTCGGCCTCCTTCACGGACAGCTTCCCGCCAAAGAGAAGGACGACGTCATGCGCGCCTTCGCGGCCGGAGAGGTCGACATCCTCGTGGCCACTACCGTCGTCGAAGTGGGCATCGACGTGCCCAACGCATCGGTGATGATCATCGAACACGCCGAGCGCTTCGGATTGTCCCAACTCCACCAGCTCCGGGGTCGGGTGGGGCGGGGGGCGGCCGAGAGCCACTGCATTCTAGTGGCCGACCCAGGTGAAGACGCTCTGGAGCGCCTCAAGATCTTCCGGGACACCCTCGACGGCTTCGAGATCGCCCGTGCCGACCTGCGGATCCGTGGCCAGGGTGACCTCTTCGGCAGTCAGCAGCACGGCAAGGACCCCGTCCTGCGCTTCGCCGACCTCATGGAGGACGAGGATCTACTGGCCATCGCCCAGCGAGACGCCCGGGCTCTGGTCACGTCGGATCCGGAGCTGGCGCGCCCGGAGCACGCCCAGATCCGCGAGCACCTCGTCGCGCGCTATCGCCATCGCCTGGAGATGTACGGGGTCGGGTAGGAGACGCGTCCCGGCCGTCGGTCCGCTCACCCAGTCGCACGGTTCCAGACCCCTCCGAGTGCGTTTCGACCCCAGGCACCGGGTTCCCCTCCGGCGTCAATCTTCGCATTGTCTCGGCATGATCGAGATCAAGCAGCTCGGCGACCACGTCGGAGCAGAAGTCACCGTCAAGGGATGGGTCGAGGCCGCGCGGGGCCACGGGAAGGTCTCCTTCACCGTCGTACGCGATGGGACGGGGATCGTCCAGGGCGTCCTCGTGAAGAGCCAGGTCGACGAGGCGGTGTGGGAGGTCCAACAGGCCTTCACCCAGGAGTCGCTGGTGGCCCTCACCGGTGAAGTGAAGGCCGACGACCGGGCGCCAGGGGGTTTCGAGCTGGGTCTGACCCATGTGGAGCTCATCTCCGAGGCCGAGGAATATCCCATCCAGCCCAAGGAGCACGGTGTCGAGTTCCTCATGGACAATCGGCACCTGTGGCTGCGGTCATCTCTCCAGCGGGCCGGTCTCCGCATTCGGGCGGAAGTCGAGCAGGCCGTGCACGACTTCTTCTACAACCGCGACTTCGTCCGCATCGATACGCCCATTCTTACCGGGGCCATCGGCGAACACGCGGGGACGCTCTTCGAGACCGACTACTTCGGGGATTCGGCCTACTTGGCCCAGACCGGGCAGCTGTACGTCGAAGCGGCGTGTCCGGCGTTTCGTCGGGTGTACTGCTTCGGGCCCACCTTCCGGGCCGAGAAGTCCAAGACCCGGCGCCACCTCACCGAGTTCTGGATGGTCGAGCCGGAGGTCGCCTTCGCCGACTCCGACGACAACATGCGCCTCCAGGAGGAGTTCGTCTCGTACTTGGTGGAACGGGCTTTGGAGCGGTGCGAAGACGAGCTCGCGGTCCTCGAGCGGGACACGTCACTCCTGGAGAAGGTGAAGCCACCCTTCCCCCGCATCAGCTACACCGATGCCGTGGAGGAGCTGCAGAAGAAGGGCAGCGCCATCGAGTGGGGTCAGGACCTGGGGGCCAGCGACGAGACCCTCCTCATGGAAGACCGGGAGCTGCCGCTCTTCGTCCACGACTATCCCAAGGGCGCCAAGGCGTTCTACATGAAGGAGAATCCGGACGATCCCCGGACCGTCCTGTGCGACGATCTCCTGGCTCCTGAGGGGTACGGAGAGATCATCGGCGGGAGTCAGCGGGAGGACGATCTGACCCGACTCCAGGAGCGCATCCGCGAGGAGAAGCTTCCTGAGGAGGCGTACGACTGGTATCTGGACCTCCGCCGGTATGGGACGTTTCCCCATTCAGGTTTCGGGCTGGGGATCGAGCGGACAGTGGCGTGGATCAGCGGTCGGCATCACGTCCGTGAGATGATCCCCTTCCCACGGCTCATGAACCGCCTGTACCCGTAGGGTCGCAGCCCATGGCCCGCGTCGTCCTGGACATGATGGACCGACGCCCCGTATGGGCGATGCCGTCCTGGGTACCCGAAGAGATCCGGGATCGGTTGCCGTCGGATTGGGAACTGGTGGTCATCGACGAGCCCACCGACGGCTCGGGCGACGGGGCCGCTCGGGTGTCTCCGGAAGTGCTGGACGCCGTGGGCGACGCCGAGGTCTACTTCGGCTACGGCATCCCCGCTGAGCTTCTGGAGGCGGGGCCGGGGCTCGAGTGGGTCCACTCCGGGGCCGCCGGCGTCGGGAGCTCCCTGACACCGACGATGTTGGAGAGCACGGTCGTCTTCACCAACTCCGCCGGCGTCCATGCGCCCCCCATGGCCGAGACCGTCCTGGCCATGCTCCTCCACTTCGGCCGAGGTCTGGATTTCGCCCTCGATGCTCAACGTCGTTCGGAGTGGACCAAGGAGCCCTTCTACGCTGGTGGGGCGCCCCTCACCGAGCTGTCCGACTCCACGGTCGGGATCGTCGGGTTTGGAGGGATCGGACGTGATGTGGCCAGGCGGGTGGCGAGTCTCGGGGCGCGGGTCATCGCGGTGAAGCGCCGGCCGCCCCGTCCCGGTGAGGCGAACCTCGCCCCTGTGGCCGGGGGCGGGGTCCTCGGTTCACGGATCGAGATCGTTTGGGGTGAGTCCGGCCTGGATGCCGTGTACCGGGAGTCCGATGCCATCGTGGTGGCGGCCCCCGACACGCCCGAGACGAGGGGCATGGTGAATGCCGATGCCTTCGAGCGGATGAAGGAGGGCGCCGTCTTCATCAACGTCGCCCGTGGAGGGCTGGTCGATGAGGAGGCTCTGGTAAGGACGCTCTCCGAAGGCCGGATCCGTGGAGCCGGCCTGGACGTCTTCTCCAAGGAGCCGCTCCCGTCGGATCACCCTCTCTGGGGACTGCCCAACGTCGTCCTGACCCCGCACGTCTCTGCCGTCACCCGCGGCTTCTGGCGCCGGGAGGCGGATCTGATCCTCCGGAACCTCGACCGGTATCTGGCCGGGGCTCCGCTGGAAGAGTGGCAAAACGTGGTGGACAAGCGGGCCGGGTACTGAGGCGGAGTCGCTCGGCTCAGCGGATCCTGAGCCCGAAGCGAACGGCAGTGCCCTCGGGGGTCGCTTGTATTCCAACGGTGGGCTCGACCATTGGCGACGTCCGTACTTCGACGACGCTGACGGCGATGACCTGCCCGATGAGGGACGCCACGAAGACCTCATCGCTGTCGGCCAGGGCCGATCCCACGAGACCGACGCCGACGGCACCGGCGCTCATGCCCAGGTCCTTCAGGAGGGAGCCCCGACCCCCGTTGAAGGCGTGGGCCCCCAGCGCGACGCCCAGAACTTCGCCGATCAGGCCGCCGGAGAAGATCTCGATGCACAGTTCGGTGCAACCCGTCTGTCCGCCGATGTAGGCACCTGCGAAGAGGCCCACCGTACCGCCTACCATCGCGCCGATCACCGCCGCGCCGCCCGAGGCGTTTCGTCTGCCTTGCTGGGCGAGGCCGTCCTCGACGGTGAGCCCCATCGAGACGATGGCCAAGGTGAGGCCCACAGCTACGGCGAAGACCTGCGGTCCGGGGGGCACCCTCATGGCGGCTCCGGGCCCGGCGCCCCGGCCCCTTCTCCGGCCTTGACCTCCTTCCATAGCTGGTCGAGACGGGTGAGGCCGGCCGTGGGCAGGTCGACGCCCGCGGACCGGGCCCGGGTCTCCAACTCCCGGAAACGGTCCATGAACTTCGCGTTCGCCCGGGCGAGAGCGGTGGTGGGGTGCACGCCGGTGAGGCGAGCGAGGTTCACGACGGCAAAAAGCACGTCACCGATCTCTTCCTGGACGGCGTTGGACGGCTCCGCGCCAGGGATGGGTTCCGCCACGCCCTCCTCGGGCGACGTGGCCTCGCCCGACGCCCCTTGTGACCTGGCCCGGTGGGTTGCCTCGAGCGCCTCGACCACCTCATCCAGTTCCTCCCGGACCTTGGCCAGGGCTCCCCGGTGGTCCGCCCAGTCGAAGCCGACGCCGGCTACCCGCTCCTGGATTCGATACGCCTTCGTCAGGGGGTCGAGGCCTCGAGCGAGGCCGGAGAGCACGCCTTCGTCCGCCCTCCGCTCCGCCGCCTTGGACTCCTCCCAGTTGCGATGTTCGGCGTCACCGAAGACGTGGGGATGTCGAGCGATCATCTTGGTTTCCAGCCGCCGATAGACGGAGTCGGCGTCCATCGACCCGCTCTCCTCTGCCACGACGATCTGGAAGGCGAGGTTCAGCAGGAGGTCGCCCAACTCGCCCTCGAGTTCTGCGTCGTCTCCCTCCTGGATGGCTTCCACCACCTCGTGCGTCTCTTCCAGGAGGTGGGGGATGAGCGACTCGGCGGTCTGCTTGGCGTCCCACGGGCATTCGGTCCGCAGATATCGGACGAGGGCGAGGGCGCGGTCGAGGGTGCCGGGGCCGGGAAAGTGGTGTGGAGATTCGCCCACGAACGTCTCGAGTCGAGGATGTGGCGCCGGCGGGCGCCGGGATCGGGCTTCGCCGGTGCACGAAGTGCTCTGTTCTTGGCATCTTTCACGGCCTATGTCAACGAATCCCCGAGGCCGCGCGTGGGTCCACGTGCGGCCGGATGCCCTGCGCCGAAATTTCCGGCGAATCGCCGACACCGTCGGGGTGGGAACCGGCGTCCTGCCCATGCTCAAAGCCGACGCCTACGGCCTCGGTGTGCTCGAGGCCTTGGCCTGTCTCGGCCCGGAGGGCGTCTGGGGCTTCGGGGTTGCCACGATCGACGAAGGTATGGCCCTGAGGGGTGCGGGGTACGAAGGGAGGATCCTGGTGTGCGGCCCGGCGCCCGTGGGAGAGATGGGCCGCGGGGTGGCGGCGGACCTCGACCTCTCCATCTCGAACCTGCGAGCACTGCAGGCCGTGCTCGCCGCCGGTCGCGAGATGGGACGGGTGCCCCGGGCCCATGTCGATGTCGACACCGGGATGGGCAGAAGTGGGTTCGACTGGCGGGCGGTGGACGACTGGCTCCCCCCTCTGCGGGAAGCCGCCGACATGATCGAGTGGATCGGCGCCTACACACACCTGCACTCCGCCGACCATCCCGATGGGGCGGAGGCCGAGACCACGATTCGCACCCAGTGGACTCGCTTCGACGGCGTCAGGAGCAGGCTCGAGACCGAGCTCGGATCCGAGCTGGCCCACGTCCTCAACAGCGCCGGCATCTTCCGCACACCGGCGCTGGGCAACGCCATCGTCCGCCCGGGCATCTACCTTTACGGCGGCCGGATCGGAGGCGGGCAACCGGAGCCCGAGCCGGTCGCTTCGCTGCATGCACGGGTCGTGCATGTGCGCGAGGCGAGGGAGGGGACGACCCTGGGATACGGAACTACCTATGCGGCGTCGAAGGACGAACGTTGGGGGACGTTGGCCATCGGATACGGTGACGGGCTGCCGAGGGCGTTGGGAAATCGGGGCCATGCCCTGGTCGGTGGGACTCGGGTGCCGATCATCGGACGGATCTCCATGGACGTGACGGTGGTAGACATCACCGGCGTTCCAGCGGTGGCCGAGGGCGATGTGGCTACACTCATCGGGACGCAGGGTGCGGAGACGATCTCGCTGGATGAGGTCGCCGGCCTCGCCGGCACCATCAGCTATGAAATTCTGACCGGTCTGACCCCGCGCCTTCCGCGCGTCTGGTCCGACGTTGAGGAAGGGCCAAGCTCTTGAGCGACATCGAATCGAAGGCACGTTGGGCGCGCTTCGCCGCAGTGACGGCGATGCTCTGCGCCGGCGTGGCGGCCTGTGACGAGGAACTCCCCCTGGGAGTCGTCGACACGCCCCTTCCTGCGGGACCGATCACGGTGGAGGTGGAGATCCCGTGGAGCGACTTCGCGTCCAACCTGGAGGTCTTCGGCGGCTACGGGTCACCGGAGGACCTGGGCGTCGGGTTCGTGGCGAACCAGTTCGCCGGCACCCTCGATGCCCGCACGCTCATCCGGTACACGGGATATCCTCAGGCGGTCACCGTCCGTGACACAACCGGCGCCCAGCGGCCCGATTCGTCGATCACCTTCGTCGGCGGTCGGTTGGTCGCTTTCTTCGACACGCTGGCCAGCACGAACACCGGCCCGGTCACTCTCGGACTCGGTCGTCTCCAGCAGGAGTGGGATCCAACAACGGCGTCGTGGACGGCCGCCATCGATACCATCAACGATCTGAGGACGTGGACGGAAGCGGGCGCGGGCCCCGTGGCGGTGGTCGACACCGCGGTGTGGGATCCGGCCATGGGGGACTCGGTGGTCTTCGTGCTGGATTCCGCCGAGGTGGCGGCGTGGGCCGACACCATGGACCTCTCCCGAGGTGCCCGCATCGAGTCCTTCGACGCCGGTCCTCGTTTGCAGATCAGGCAGAGCCGCCTGCGGCTGGACGTGCGACCGTCGTCGAACCCGGACACCATCGCCGAACTGTCGGTGAACCCCCGGTCGACCACGTTCATCTACGCGCCGTTCCCCGATCCCCCCCCGGATGGCGTACGCATCGGTGGCGCCCCGTCGTGGCGGACGATTCTGGACGTGGCGATTCCAACCCAGATCACGGGACCGCCGGATTTCTGCGCCGAGGTGGGCTGTCCCTTCGAGGTCGAGGCCGCCCAGGTCAGTTTCGCTGCCCTCAAGCTCACGAGCCGGACGACGGACGCTGCCTTCCAGCCCACCGATACGATCCGCCTCGACGTGAGACCCGTCTTCGACCGTCCGTCCATGCCCAAGTCGCCCCTTGGTGGGTCGCTGGTGGGCGCTGCCCTCGGCCGCGCCGTGGCACCCGACGCGTTCGGCAGCAATCCCGGCGTCGTCATCGAGATCCCCTTCACCTCTTTTGCCCGGGATCTGCTTCGCGGCGTAGACGAAAACGGCAATGAGCCCCCGGGTACACTGGCCCTGCTCTCGGTCTTCGAGCCCCTTTCCATCGCCTTCGCCTCCTTCGAGGGGCCGGGGAGCGCCTTCGAGCCTGTGCTCAGGCTCGTCCTGACCATCGGCCCCGACATGGAGCTCCCATGAGGACCCGACATGGAGCGCCCATGATGATCCGCGTCCTCAGCGTCGTATTCGGCGTCGGATTCCTCGTGGGGGCGTCCACCTCGCCCTTGAAGGGCCAGTCGGTCTTCAACGCCGCAGGCCTGGGCGTGCCGAGTGAAGCGCTGGATGGGCGGTCGAGGGCCATGGGAAGCATGGGCATCGGGCTTCCTGGCGGCGCCTTCATGCCCACGGACCCGGCGGCCCTCGGTCGTCTTGCCGTGGCGACGGGCGTCGTGGCAAGCCAGCCGAGTTGGGTGGATTTCGCGGCGGACGGTGGCCCCAACGGAAGCTTTCAGGGCAATCGGTTCCCCCTCATGGGCCTCGCCTATCCGGTCTTCGACGGGATGGTGTCGTTCCAGGTGGGGTCCTTTCTCGATCAGCACTACACCGACTCGCGTACGGGGTCCGTCGATCTCAGCACCGAGACCGTCGCCACCAACGACGAGTTCGTCCAGGACGGATCGGTCTCGAACCTCAACCTGGGGTATGCCCAACAGCTCGGTACGGACGTTTCGGTGGGCCTCACGGTAGGCCGTTACGCCGGATCCATCGTTCGGACCCTCACGCGGACCTTCGGCGACGAGATCGCCGCGGATGTCAACTCGTACGTGGAGGGCGGGCGTTGGGCCTACAGCGGGTACCACGTCACTACGGGTGTGTCCGCGACCCTCACCGACCGGTACCACCTGGCTGCCAGCGTCCAGATCCCTTCGGATCTCGACGCCGAGGCTCAGGACGATACCGATGGCGCCGACCGGACCTTCGACCTGCCCGTCCAGTACCGAGCGGGTCTGAGCGCGACGTTCGGACCGGTGCTCCTCGGCGCCAGCGCGGTCCTCGCCGATTGGTCCAGCACCCAGGATGATCTCATGGGGTCGGTACAGGCCGGTAGCGCCAACGGTTACGGGGTGGGGGTGGAGTTCTCCCGCGCCCGTCTCTGGGGAAGGGACGCCCCCCTTCGCTTCGGATATCGGCGCTCGACCCTCCCGTTTTCCTTCGACGCCGACGAGGTGACGGAGAGGATCTACTCGGGTGGGGTCGGACTCGCCCTCAATCGGACGAACAACATCACCCTCGCGGCGGTTGATCTTGCCGTCGAGAGGGGTCGCCGGTGGGCCGGTGGAATCTCGGAGAACTTCTGGCGGGGCACGATTTCCTTCCAGGCCGCGGGATTCTAGCTCCGGTTCGCCGGACAGGGAGGCCGTCGTGCGTGTCCACTACCACACTTTCGGCTGCAAGGCGAACCAGTACGACACCGAGCGGATGCGCCAGGAGATCGAGGCCCGGGGTGGCGGCACCGCCGAGTCTCGTTCCGATGCCGACCTTTTCGTCATCAATACGTGCACCGTCACCAACCAGGCGGACGCGGAGGCCCGACGGTTCATCCGACGGCTTCAACGCGAGCATCCCCAGGCGGAGATCGTGGTGGCGGGGTGCAGCGCGGCCCTCAAGGCCGACGCGTACCGGGAGATGCCCGGCGTCGTCGCGGTGGTCCCGGGACACGATGCGTCGGAGGTCGGCGCCGCGGTGGAGTCGACGGGAGGGCAGGGCCTGGTCCAGATCGAGCTCCGCACACCGCTGGATCGCCTGGACAACGAACCCATCGGTGGGGAACTCCTTCGGCGCCGTCGCGGCGCCTCCCGGGGCTGGCTGAAGGTTCAGGACGGGTGTGACCGAAAGTGCTCGTTCTGCGCGACCCGCCTCGCCCGGGGATCGTCCCGCTCCCGCTCGCCCGACGAAGTCGTGGCGGAGGCGCGGCTCCTGGCTGAGGCGCACGCCGAGTTGGTGATCACCGGGATCCACATCGGCCACTACGGCCTCGACCTCGACGAGGCCACGACGCTGTCACGACTCTGCGCCACCCTCCTCGGCGCGCTACCGGACACTCGCTTTCGCCTGGGGAGCATCGAGGCGACGGAGGTGGACGATCTGCTCATCGATCTCCTCGACGAGTCCCAGGGTCGGCTGGCGCCGCACCTCCACATGCCACTCCAGAGTGGAGCCGACCCTGTCCTGCGACGAATGCGGCGCTGGCATACCCGAGAGCAGTATCGGATCCGGGCACTGGAGATCGCCGAGCGTATCGCTCCTCTCGGTCTCGGCGCGGACATCATCACCGGCTTCCCCGGCGAGACGGAGGCCGACCACGCCTCCACGATGGCTCTCGTCGAAGAACTGCCTTTCACGTACCTCCACGTCTTCCCGTTCTCTCCTCGCGAGGACACGGTGGCGGCGGGGTTGTCGGACCCGGTCCCCCAGCGGGTGGCGGGGGAACGTGCCCGGAGCCTGCGTGAGCTCGTCCAGGAGAAGGGGGCGCGCTATCGACGGGAGCGCGTGGGCGGGCCCGCCCGGGTCGCCGTGGAAGGAGACGGGGGGACCGGCGTGACCGGCGACTACCTGCGGGTCGGTGTGCGCCTCACCGGCGACGGGCCTCCAACGCCTATGTTGGATGGCACCCTGCTCGGGGACGGGGACGATCTGTATATTGTTGCGCCCCGCGAATCTGCCTGTATTCCAGCATGAGCCCACCCTCTCCGAAACGCGCGTACGTCGAGACGTACGGCTGTCAGATGAACATCAGCGACGGTGAGCTGATGGAAGGGATCCTCGAACGCCGGGGATACCGCATCGTGGACGCGCCCGAGGACGCCGACGTGGTCCTCGTGAACACGTGTGCCATCCGGGACCACGCCGAGAAGCGGGTCCTGGGCCGCGTGGCCCAACTCAACGGGTTGAAGCGGGAGCGACCGGACATGGTCCTGGGCGTGACGGGATGCATGGCCCAGCGCATGGGTGAGACCCTCCTGGAGCAGGCGCCCTACGTGGATCTCGTCATGGGCCCCGACGGCTATCGCGGTTTGCCGGAGACGTTGGCACGCCTCGACACCAAGGTGACCGCCGAGGCCACCGCACCGGCTCCGTTTTTGGAGCGCCCCAGAGGCAGGAAGCGTGGCCCTCAGCTCGCCGTGCTCCAGCTCGACATGGACGAGAACTATCAGGGCCTCGAACAGCGGCGTACCGACGGTCCCACTGCCTGGGTGCCGATCCAGCGTGGCTGCGACCACCGGTGCACCTACTGCATCGTCCCGTACGTGCGGGGCGGCGAGAAGAATCGGAGCGCCGTGGAGATCATCTCCGAGGTCCGTGGCCTGGCCGAGACCGGAGTATCGGAGGTGACGCTCCTGGGTCAGACGGTGAACTCCTACGTGTGGGAGGACGTTTCCTTCCCACAGCTCCTTCGCCGGGTCGCCCGGGTGGACGGAATTCGCCGGGTGCGATATACCTCGCCTCACCCCAACGACGTGACGCCGGAGCTGGTGGCGGCCATGGCCGAAGAGCCGGCGGTGTGCGAGCACCTGCACCTGCCCGCCCAGGCGGGAAACAATCGGACACTGAAGCGCATGCTTCGCCGCTACACCGTCGAGAGTCTCCTTGAGAAGATCGAGATGGTGCGCACCGCGATGCCCGACATCGCCCTGTCCACGGACATCATCGTCGCCTTCCCCGGAGAGACCGAGGAGGAGTTCCAGGACACGTTGGACCTCATGCGGACGGTGCGATTCGATGACGCCTACACGTACAAGTACTCGCTTCGGGACGGCACCCCGGCGACGCGCTTGCCGGAGGAGGACTTCATCGACCCCGACGTTGCGCAGGCGCGGTTGGAACAACTCATCGAGGTGAGCCGCGCCATACAGGCCGAGATCAACCAGTCCGAGGTCGGTCGGATCGAGGAGGTCCTCATCGAAGGGGCCGGTCGAGACGAAGGCCAGATCCGCGGCCGCACGGAGCGGAACAAGGTCGTTGTCTTCGACGGGTCGGTGGACCGAGTCGGCGAGTACACCGAAGTCGTCCTCGAACGGACGACGGGTGCCACCTTCTCGGGGGCGGAGGTCGACGCGAAGGTCGCGGTGACCGTGTGAGTCGTTTCGCGGGGTTCGTCGGGATCCTCCTTCTCCTCGTCTCATCGCTTGCGTTCGCCTATCTGAACTCCGGTCACCGGGTGACCCTACGGTTGGGAGTCGCGACGCTGTACGGAGTCCCCCTCACCGTGGTTGTGTTCGGAAGCGTCATCGCGGGCATGGTGGTCATGCTCGTCGCTGGCGTCCGCTCGGACTTGAAGGTCCGCCGGATTCTCCGGGTCCGGCTGGCGGAAGAAGACCGGGAGGAGCGGGAGCGATTCGTTGACCTGAGCCAGCAGGACCTCTTCGGCGACAGCGACACGGGAGCCTTGGCCGAGGAGCCGAGACCCGCGGATCGACGGCTCACCAACGGTCTGGACTCGTGAGCGAGGATCGCCCACCGCCATGACTTCCCGTGGGGGTTCGCGGTGTAGGTGACCCACGCCGCCCCCCTCGTGCGACTCGCCCTGGCGTACGTCTGCGGGGTGGTCGCAGGGTCCCTCGGCGCACCGCTCTGGCTGGCGCCGCTGGCGGGGGGCCTGGGTACGACGGTGCCCATCCTCACATGGAAGGGCCCGGGCGCGCTGGCGCTCTTCATCTCCTTGACGGCGGGGTGGTCCGCCGTCGCCGTGGCGCCCGACGTCTGCGTTCCCCGGCCGGGGCCAGCGCCTGAGGTCCGTGGCCACTTCCTGGCTACCCCGCGGGACGGCTCCGCCCCTTTCGCACTGGAGGGGGGCTGTGGCCGGTTCACGGTAGTGGTGCCACCAGACGCGACTCCACCTCCGGCGGGCGTCCCCCTCGCCGTCCACGGGACGTGGGTCGAGGGTCGCTACCGACCGTGGCTTCGGATGACCTCGTTCGAGGCGGCCGAAGCCACTGGTGATGTCACGGGTAGGCTTGCTCGGGCGGCGGTACGATGGCGGGACGCCCTGGTAGCACGCCTGCCTCGCCTCTACGGCGACCGTGCCCCCCTCGTGTCGGCCCTCGTCTTTGCCCGGCGGGAGGGGCTGGACGCCGACGTCCGCGATCGTTTCGCGGTGACGGGGATCGCCCACCTCCTCGCCATCTCGGGCTTCCACGTCGGGGTGATCGCGGGCATCGCCGTGGGGCTTCTCCGACTCGTCGGCTACAGCCGACGGGGTGCGGCCCTCGGAGCGGCGGCTCTTTCATGGGTTTACGTCGGCTTTATCGGCTTTCCCGATGCGGCGTGCCGGGCCGCCCTCATCCTCGCCTTCGTCGCGGCATCCCGGGCCCGGGGCCGTCCGCCGTCGCGCTGGGGTGCTCTGGCCGGAGCCGCCCTCCTGCTCCTCGCCGTGGACCCGCGAAGGGCCGTGTCGGCGGGCTTCCAGCTATCCTTCGCGGGTGCCGCCGGACTCGTCGCCTGGGCAGGGCCTCTCGGTCGCACCTTCCAACGGTGGGGACGCGGTCGATTGCCGACGTCCTTCGCGTCGGCGCTGGCGGCGGGGGTGGCGGCGACGGTCGCCACGCTCCCGGTGGTGGCGTGGCACTTCGAACGTGTCTCATTGGTCGGAATCCCCGTGACCATGGTGGCGTCGCCGCTGGTGAGTCTGGCGCTGCCGGGGGCCCTCGCAACCATCGTCCTCGACCCCGTGGCTCCTGCCGCCGCGGCCTTCCTGGCGGGAGGCGTGGATGTGCTCCTGATGGCACTCCTTCGGCTGACCGAGGAGGTGGGGACGTGGCCAGGGGTGAGCCTGTGGATGACCCGGGGAACGGTGGTGGCTGGAGGGGTCGGCGTCGTCGCGGCCCAGGCCGTCGCTCGCCATCCTCGCATCGGTGGGCACGCCCGGCGCCGGCTGGTGGTGGCGTACATGGCCGTGGCGGTGGTGGGATGGCCGGTGGCGGTAACCCTCGAAGGCCGCGGAACCCTGGAGTTGCTGATTATCGATGTCGGCCAAGGGGACGCCCTGGCGGTTCGCACGCCCGGCGGAAGGTGGCTGCTCGTCGACGCAGGACCTCCGGGTGACGGCTCCGCCCCGGCTCATCCTGTGGTGGCGACGCTACGGGCTCGCGGAGTCAGGCGGTTGGAGGCCCTGGTACTCACCCACCCCGACGCGGATCACTTCGGCGGTGCCGGTGCGGTACTGACGTCCTTTCGTGTCGGAAGGGTCCTGGATCCGCTTCTGCCCGCCCCCAAGCCGGCGTACGCCGATGTCCTCGAGATCGCGCAGGCTCGCGGCGTTCCTTGGTCGGCGGCGCGAGCCGGGATGAAATGGACGGTGGACGACGTCGACTTCGAAGTCCTCCACCCGGGCGAGGCGCTCCCCGAGGAAGCGAATGAGGCATCGGTGGTCATCCTCGTGCGGTGGCGGACCTTCGAGGCCCTTCTCACCGGCGACGCAGGAGTCGACGTGGAGCGGAGGGTCTCCCCTTCGGCCGGCGATATCGAGGTCCTCAAGGTCGGCCATCACGGAAGCCGGACGTCCACGGGACACGACCTTCTCAGCATCACAAGGCCCGAAGTCGCCGTCATCTCCGCCGGGCGCCGCAATCGATACGGTCATCCTCATGGCGAGGTGGTCGAGAGACTCGACGACGCCGGAGTGAGGATCGCCCGTACCGACATCCACGGAGACATTCGGCTCCTCGTCGACCGAAGTGGACGGATGGACGTCCGACTCCAGCGGGCGCACGTCGGCGGCTGATTCTATAGTTTCAGCGCGCCCACCATGACGGCGGAACGCCGGGGTCGAAGCCTCCGGATCCGTGGCCACCTCAGACTGCCGACGCACTCCATCATGCCTGCAGATACCCATGTCGTGACCATCTCCCGATTCCTCGTCGAACAGGAGCGGAATCACCCGGAGGCCACCGGCGCCTTCACCAACCTCCTCTCCGATATCGCCCTGGCGGCCAAGGTCATTGGCCGGGAAGTGAACAAGGCCGGCCTGGTGGACATCCTCGGGGCGGCGGACGACGAGAACGTCCACGGCGAGACCCAGCAGAAGCTCGACGTCTTCGCCAACAACGTCATGTACCGGGCCCTCGATCATACCGGGCTCCTCGCGTGCATGGCGTCGGAGGAGAACGAGACATTCATCCCGATTCCGGAGAAGTTCCCGACAGGAGACTACGTCGTCATCTACGATCCGCTGGACGGGTCGTCGAACATCGACGTCAACGTCTCCATCGGGACGATTTTCAGCATCCACAACAAGATCTCGAGCGGCGAGCGCGGGACGCTGGAGGATTGTCTTCAACCCGGCCGGGACCAGGTGGCCGCGGGGTACGTCCTGTACGGATCGTCGACGATGCTCGTCTACACGACGGGTGCGGGCGTGCACGGCTTCACCCTCGACCCGTCCATCGGCGAGTTCATACTCAGCCATCCGAACATGCGGATCCCCGATCCGCCCAAGAAGGTCTACTCGGTGAACGAAGCCTACTACGCCCGGTGGTCCACCGGGCAGCAGCGGCTCGTGAGCCACATGAAGACCGAGGGGGGCTTCGGATCCCGCTATATCGGCTCCCTGGTGGCGGACATCCACCGGACGCTTCTCCAGGGCGGCATCTTCATGTATCCGAGCGAGGCGCAGAACCCTCAGGGCAAGCTACGGCTCATGTACGAAGCCGCTCCCATGGCGATGGTCGTCGAGCAAGCCGGTGGACGGGCGAGTGACGGGCACCAGAACATCCTGGACATCGAACCCGAGTCGCTCCACCAGCGCGTACCGCTCTACATGGGGTCGTCGGAGTTCGTCGACCTGGCCGAGGAGAAGCTGGCCGCCGAGTAGGCGTAGGCCGGGGAGCACGCGTAGGCCGGGGAGCACGCGTGGGCCGGGGAGCACGCGTGGGTCAGCGAGCACGCATGGGCCAACGAGCACGCGTGGGTCAGCGCGCACGCATGGGCCAGCGAGCGCACGTTGGAGAACGAGGAGTCGCTGGACCCCGTCAGCTTCCCATCATATTCCGGCCAGTTCTTCGTCGAAGCGCCGAAGAAGCTCGGACTTCACCTCCTCCTCGGCGAAGGCGTGTTCGAACCCCATGCGGGCCACGCTGGAGAGTTCCATCCAGCTCAGGCCCAACTCCTCCTCGGCGTTGCGGAACTCGTCGGTCAGGGTCACGCCCGACATGAGGCGATTGTCGGTACAGAGCGTTATCGGGAGGCCGGCGTGGAGGTACCGTCCGGCGGGATGGGTGGCGACGGATGCGGCGACGCCCGTCTGGACGTTGGACGTGAGGCAGATCTCCAGAGGGATCCTTCGTTCTCGTAGCTCGGCAACCAACTCACGATCTTCGTGAAGCCGGGTGCCGTGACCGATGCGGCGGGCGTGCCCGAGCTCGACGGCCTGCCGAATGGAAGCAGGGCCGAACCCCTCGCCGGCGTGGATGGTGGTGGGTACGCCGGCGTCGTGGGCAAGTCGGAACGCTTCGGCGTGCTCGGCCACCGGAAAACCCGATTCGGCGCCCGCGAGGTCGAAGCCACAGACGCCGCGGTCCCGATACGCGGCGGCGAGCTCGGCCATCTCCACGGACGACATCGGGTCCAGCGTCCGTAGAGCGCATACGATGACCCGGGCGGTTACGTCGGCATCGGTTTCGGCGCGCCTCAGCCCCTTCAGGACCGCTCCGAGGACCTGGTCGACGGAGAGTCCGCCCCTGGTGTTCAGCAGGGGGCAGAAACGGACCTCCACGTACCTCACGTTCTCGTCGGCGTGATCCACGGCGAGCTCATAGGCCGTGCGCTCCAACGCCTCGGCGTCCTGAAGCACCGACAGCGTGACGTCGAAACGCTCCAGGTACTCTTCCAGGCTCGTTGCGTCGGACACGAGCATGTAGTCGGCGAGAGCCTCGACGTCGTAGGCGGGGATCTCGACCCGCCGCTCCCGCCCCAGCTCGAAGAGGGTCTCGGGTCGCAGCGACCCGTCGAGGTGAACGTGAAGCTCGGCTTTCGGCAGGGCGTGGAGACGGTCATTCATGCCGGAGACCGCCGTCGACTCAGGCCGCGCCGGCGCCTGCGCCGAGGGGCGACGGTTCCAGCTCCTTGTTCGCCGGACCTTCGAGGGTGAGGAAGCCCTCCTCGACGTCCACGAGTGGCGCCTTGTATTCGCCGGAGAAGCAGGCGGTGCAGTAGGGTCCTGCCTGCTTCACAGCGTCCACCATGCCCTCGAGGGACAGGTAGCCGAGGGAGTCCACGCCGATTCGGCGCGCGATGCCATCCACGTCGAGGTTGGCCGCGATGAGCTCGCTTTTGGTCGGCATGTCGATGCCGTAGAAGCACGGGGACCGGACGGGGGGGCTCCCGATCCGGAGGTGGACTTCGGCCGCTCCGGCCTGCCGGAGCATCCGGACGAGGCTTCGACTCGTCGTTCCGCGAACCAGGGAATCGTCCACGACGACGACGCGTTGGCCGGCAAGGACCTCCCGCACGGGGTTGTACTTCATTCGGGCCCCGAAGTCGCGGTCCTTCTGGTCGGGCTGGATGAACGTTCGACCAACGTAATGGTTGCGGAGCAGCCCCAATTCGAAGGGAATCCCACTCTGTTCACTGAAGCCGAGGGCCGCCGAGTTCGCGCTGTCGGGGACCGCGATGACGCAGTCGGCCTCGACGGGGTGCTCCTTCGCCAGGGTCCGGCCCAGCGCCCGTCGCGCGCGGTCGACGCTCACGCCCCATATCCGGGAGTCCGGGCGGGCGAAGTAGACCAACTCGAAGATGCACGGGGCGACCTCCGGGGCCGAAGCCAGCGGCAGCAGAGTCTCGATCTTCCCGGCGTGGATCTTCAGAACCTCACCCGGCTGGACATCCCGCATGTATTCGGCGTTCAGGATGTCGAGCGCACACGTCTCCGAGACCACGACGATGCCGTCACCTTTCCGTCCGACGACCAGCGGCCGGAAGCCTCGTGGGTCCCGTGCGGCGTAGAGGGTGTCATCCACGGCCAGGACCATGGAAAAGGCACCCTCCAGGTGGGACAGGGCGTCGAGCACCTGCCCGTCGACAGAGTCCTCTCGGGACTTGGCGATGAGATGGACCAGCGTCTCCGAGTCGGACGACGACCGGAAGATGGCTCCCTCCTCGACGAGTCGATGGCGGAGAGCCAACTGGTTGGTGAGGTTGCCGTTGTGGGCCAGAGCGAGACTGCCTCGGGCGTACTTCGCCGTTATGGGTTGGACGTTGGCCAGATTCCCCCCTCCGGCCGTGGAGTAGCGGACATGGCCCACCGCGGTGTCCCCGGAGAGCTCGGCCAAAGCCTCACCTTGGAAGATCTCGGAGACCAGGCCCGCACCCTTGTGGACCCGGGCGTCGGCCCCGTCGAAGGACACGATGCCGCCGGCTTCCTGCCCTCGGTGCTGGAGAGCGTACATGGCGAGGAACGCCTGCTGTGCCGCGTTCTCGATGCCACTGATTCCGACGACTCCACACATTGTTCTACGACTCCGCAGTGGGAGAGACGTCCATGATCTTCGGTATGGCCTGGAAGTAGGCCTCCGACATGTCGGCCAGCGCAGCCGACACCCGTGCGTCCCGGACCTCGAGCTTGAAGCCCGACTCGGCGTCGACCACGGACCCGATCCTCTGCGCCGGCACGTCGTAGCGCTCGGCGGCGCCGAGGAGGGCTTCGGTGCTGGCGGGATCGCAGGAAACGACGATTCGGCCCTGGGACTCCCCGAAGAGGGAGACGACCGGTCGGAGCTCTTCGTCGATCTCGGCTGCGACTCCGAGGGGATCTTCGCCGTCGCCGAGGGCCATTTCGGCCAGTGTGCAGGCGAGGCCGCCCTGGGAGCAGTCGTGGGCGGCTGTCACCAGTCCTTCGTGGATCATGGCGAGCATGGCCTGCTGCAGCCGCTTCTCGCCCTCGAGGTCTACCGAGGGTGGCTCTCCGGCGACGAGGTCGGCGGTGACGTACAGGTATTCCGAACCGCCGATCTCACCGGTGTTGTCACCAAGGAGCACGATGTCGTCACCCACGTTCTGGAAGGCGTTGGGCGTGATGCGGTCGACATCGTCGATGACCCCCACCATCCCGATGACCGGCGTCGGATAGATGGCCTTGCCGTCGGTCTCGTTGAAGAGCGAGACGTTTCCACCGGTCACCGGTGTCTCGAAGGCGGAGCATGCGTCGCGCATCCCCATCACCGCTTCCCTGAGCTGATAATAGATGTGGGCCTTGAGCGGATTGCCGAAGTTGAGGTTGTTGGTGATGGCCGTGGGCATGGCGCCGACGCATACCAGATTCCGCGCGGCTTCCGCCACGGCGGCCATGGCCCCGGTCTTCGGTTGGAGGTAGACGAAGCGCCCGTTGCAGTCCGTGGTGGCGGCCACGGCTCGCTTGGTGCCTCGGATTCGCACGACACCGGCGTCCCCGCCCGGTCGGACCGCGGTGGAGGTGCGAACCGTCGTGTCGTATTGATGGTAGACCCACTGCTTGGAGGCGACGTTCGGTGAGCCCAGAAGCAGGAGGAAGCTCCGGGAGAGATCTCCCTCCGGAATGAGGTGCTCGGAAAGGTCCATCTCCCGAAGCGCGGTGACCTCCTCCGCCTCGATCCCCTCGCGTTCGTATGTCGGGCACCCGTCGGTGAGGGGCAGGGCAGGGATGTCGGCGACGACCTTCCCGTCCTCCAACACCCGGAACATGCCGTCGTCGGTGACCTGCCCGATGACGGCTGCTTCGAGTTCCCACTTCCCCAGAATCCGGTGGACCTCGTCCTCGCGACCCTTCTCGGCCACGACGAGCATCCGCTCCTGGGACTCGGAGAGCAGGATCTCGTAGGGTGTCATCCCTTCTTCGCGCACGGGGACGTCGCTCATCTCCATCTCGACGCCGCTGCCCCCACGGCCGGCCATCTCGGAGGCCGAGGACGTGATCCCGGCGGCGCCCATGTCCTGGATGGCGCTGATGGCACCGCTCGCGATGAGCTCGAGACTCGCCTCGAGGAGGAGCTTCTCCGTAAAGGGGTCGCCTACCTGCACCTGGGGCCGACTCGACTCGTCGGCGTCCTCGCTCAGCTCCTCACTGGCGAAGGTGGCGCCGTGGATCCCGTCCCGGCCGGTGCGAGCCCCCACGGCCATGAGGGGATTGCCGACGCCCGACGCCGCTGCGGTGATGATCTCCTCCCGCTTCATGAGGCCCAGACACATGGCGTTGACGATGGGATTGCCCTCGTAGCCACGATCGAAGACGACTTCCCCGCCGATGTTGGGGATTCCGACACAGTTGCCGTAGTCGCCCACGCCCTTCACCACACCGTCGAAGAGGTAGCGGACCCGACCGCTGTCGAGGTCTCCGAAGCGCAGGGAGTCGAGGACGGCCACGGGCCGCGCGCCCATGGTGAAGATGTCCCTGAGGATGCCACCGACCCCGGTGGCGGCGCCCTGGTAGGGCTCCACGGCCGATGGGTGGTTGTGGGACTCGATCTTGAAGGCCAGGGCGTATCCGTCGCCCACGTCGATGACGCCCGCGTTCTCGCCCGGACCCTGGATGACCCAAGGGGCTCGGGTCGGCAGGAGTCGCAAGAGCCGCTTGGAGTTCTTGTACCCGCAGTGCTCGGACCACATGGCGCTGAAGACGCCGAGCTCGGTGAAGGTCGGTTCTCGGCCCATGACCGAGCAGACGCGCTCATACTCCTCTTCGGAGAGGCCGTGGTCGGCGACGACCTCGGGGGTGATCTCCGGGTCGCCGTCCCTCGGGGCAACGGTGGTCGCCGTGGCGGTGCCTTCGGCTTTACTCACGCTGGGTACTCGTTTCTTTGAAGTGGAGAAGTGGAAATCATCGGATCGGCGTCTTGCATCATCGGGACAAACGGGGGATACCCGGCTCAGGCCGTCGCGGTGGAGAGGCTGTTCATCATCGAGGTGAAGACGCCCACACCGTCGGTGGACCCGAGCAGCTCTTCCATGGCTCGCTCCGGGTGCGGCATCATTCCGAGGACGTTGCCGGACTCGTTGACGATGCCGGCGATGTTGTGCCACGAGCCGTTCGGGTTGGCGCTTTCAACCGCCTCACCGTCGCGATCCACGTACCGGAAGACGACGCGCCCCTCGGCTTCCAGAGCCTTCAGCGTCTCTTCGTCTGCTTCGTAGTTGCCGTCCCCGTGGGCGATGGGGACGCGGATGATCTGCCCCTGCTGGTAGTCGCTGGTGAAGAGGGTGTCGACTCGTTCCACACGGAGACGGACGTCGTGGCTGCGGAACTTGAGTCCGGCGTTGCGGACCAGGGCCCCTGGCAGCAGGCCGGCCTCGCAGAGGACCTGGAAGCCGTTGCAGATTCCCAGGACGGGACCACCCGCCTTGGCGAAGGAGACGACGTCGTCCATGATGGGGCTCATCCGGGCGATGGCTCCCGGACGGAGGTAGTCGCCGTACGAGAAGCCACCGGGCAGAAGCACGACGTCGTAGCCATCGAGGCCCCGCTCCCGATGCCAGACGAAGGAAGCGTCGGCGCCCACCTGCTGAGCCGCCTTGTACAGATCGTGATCGCAGTTGGAGCCGGGGAAGGTGATGACGGCGACCTTCATGACGCGACCGCCTCCTGCTCCAGCGAGACTTCGAAATCCTCCGTCACAGGGTTGGCCAGGAGCTTCCGGCACATCTCCTCGACGGCCTCCTTGGCCGCGTCCGGAGAGGCGGCCTCGAGGTCGATGTAGATGGCCTTGCCGACTCTGACATCGGCGACGCCGTCCCACCCGAGGGAGTTGAGGGAGTGGTGGATGGCTTTGCCCTGCGGATCGAGAAGTCCGGGGCGAGGCTTCACACGGACTTCGAGACGGTACTGGGTCACGCTTGATCCTCCATGCCCTCGTCGTCGACGAGGGATCGGTGTGAACGGCCGGGGCGGCCGAGGGCTGCGTAGTCGAGATCCCGCTGCTCGTTCTTCAGGTCCTCCTCGTCTTCGTCGAGGAGGGGATCACCTCCGGGCAGTCTGTCCAAGAAGCCGATGAGGACCGACTTGATGAGACCCCAGGCGATATAGAGGAGGAGCGCCGAGAAGAAGTAGTACTGGGGTACCGAGATGGCGAGGAAGAGAGCGGCCAGCGCCACGGCCGTGTTGAAGAGGCCGCGCGGTGTCCGCAGTCCGATCTTCGGAACCTTGGCATAGGGCACGTGACTCACCATGAGGACGGCGAGCAGGACCATCCCGATGCCCATGATCTGCTGCCACGGGAGGTCACCGAGGTAGGCATCGAAGATGGGCGTCTGGCTGAACGGGTAGTAGGACGCCAGGGTCATTCCCGCAGACGGCGATGGAAGCCCGTGGAAGTAGCGCTTCGCCTCACCGCCTTGCTCTACGTTGTACCGGGCCAACCGGACGACCACCGCCGTCACGTAGACGAAGATCAGGATCCAGCTCCACCCCGCATCGGCGGCGAAGAAGAGCTGGTACATGATGAAGCCCGGAGCGACGCCGAAGGAGATGGCGTCGACCAGCGAGTCCAACTCCGCGCCAAAGGCCGAGCCGGTCCGCGTGAAGCGGGCGATGCGGCCGTCCAGCATGTCCAGGACGCCGGCGAAGATGATGAACCATCCCGCCCAGGTGAAATCCCCACGGGCTGCCGCAACGATGGCGTAGATGCCGAAGAAGAGATTGCCCAGGGTGAACGCCGACGGGAGGATGATGACCCCCCGTTGGAGATTCGAATGTCTGCGAGGGGGTCGGTTCATCGGGACTCCTCGTTGGGGGCTCCGGCGTCGGCCATCTCGGTGCCACTCACGCCACCTGCGGACAACGAGTCCTCGTCGTCCGCGCCTGCCTGACCCCCGTGACTCTCTGCCGACGCCGGGCTGGCCACCTTCCGCGCAATGGCGGTCGAGCCGACCTTCACGCGGTCGCCCACCGCACCCGTCACCTCCCAATGCGCCGGGAGGAAGAGGTCTACCCGCGAACCGAAGCGGATGAGCCCGAACCGTCGGCCGCGCTCGAGGCTGTCGCCCATGGCCGGGTCGGTGATGATCCGTCGTGCGACGAGGCCCGCGATCTGCTTCACGAGGACCGTCCCCTCGTCGGTGCGAATCCCGAGGGCACCTTGCTCGTTGTCCTCCGAAGCCTTGTCGTTCCATGCAGCCAGGTACTTGCCCGGCCGGTATTCCTTGTGCACCACCTCGCCGGAGACCGGTGCGCGCTGCACGTGGACATCGAAGACGCTCAAGAAGATGGAGATCTTCGTGGCCGGACCATCGACGACGTCGACATGATCGACGTCTTCCACCAGGATGATCTTGCCCTGACCGGGTGCCACCACGGCCGAGGCATCGGTAGGCAGCACGGGGGCCGGGTCACGGAAGAACCAGAGGACGAAGATCGCCAGGGCGGAGAAGATCCAGGCGCTGGCCAGCAGCACACGCCCCGGCCAACTCCCGGGATCCGCCACGCGTACCCACACACCAGCCCAGCAGAGACCCGCGAGTAGGAGGCCCGCAGTAGCGAACGGGTATCCTTCGCGGGCGAAGCTCACGTTTCGTCGCCGAAGTGTGGAGGTCTGTACTCGTCCAGAGGCGTACCTGTAAGGCGCTGGAACACTTCCTTGTACCGGGCCGAAGCCGCGTCTACGATCTCGTCGGGCAGGTCCGGTGGGGGCGGACTCTTGTCCCAATCGAGGGTGTCGAGCCAGTCCCGGATGGGCTGCTTGTCCAGCGAGGGCTGACCGCGACCGACGCCGTAGCTCTCCTTCGGCCAGAAACGCGACGAGTCGGGGGTGAGGACCTCGTCGATGATGATGAGTTCGCCGTTCCTGTCGAAGCCGAACTCGAACTTGGTGTCGGCGAGTATGATGTCCCGCTCGTTGGCCACATCGCGGCCGTAGCCGTAGATCCGCAGGGAGAGGCTCTTGAGGCGTTCGGCGAGGTCGTCGCCCAGGATCTCCCTTGTTTGACTGAAGGTGATGTTCTCGTCGTGCTCACCTTCCTGGGCCTTGGTGGCAGGTGAGAAGATGGCGGGGTCGAGCTTCTGGCTCTCCTGGAGCCCCGCGGGCAGTGCTTCGCCCGCCAGCGTGCCGGAGCGGCTGTACTCCTTCCACGCCGAGCCGGAGATGTAGCCCCGAACGACGCACTCCACGAGGACGGGCTTGGTGCGGTGGACGAGCATGGCCCGTCGCGCCCAGACGTCCCGGCTGGCGGCCAACTCGGGGTGGCGCTCGATGATCGCGTCCGGATCGACGGCGATGATGTGGTGGGGCACCGAGTCCTCTAGCTGCTCCAGCCACCACGCCGTCACCAGGGTGAGGACTTCCCCCTTGTGGGGAATGGGCTGGGGGAGGACCACATCGAAGGCGCTGACGCGGTCGCTGGCCACCATGAGGAGGGTGTCGGCATCCACCTCGTACACGTCGCGGACTTTGCCGCGGTGGAGGAGGGGAAGGTCGAGATCGGAGCGGTGCACCGTGGTGTGATCAGACATGGATGTCGGGGTCGTCGAGGTTCACGAGGTGTTCGCGTTGGCGCTGCAGGACGGGCGCCACGGCCCGTCCGAGGAAGTGCGAGACCTGGGCCGGTGCCCGGCCGACGAAACGCATGGGGTCGACCATCTGCGTGAGCTCGTCGGCGTCGAGTCCGAAGGCGTCGTCGCCCGAGATCCGCTCCAGGAGATCGGCATCCGCTCCCTCCTCCTTCATTCGCCGGGCGGCGGCCATGGAGTGCTGCCGGATTCGCTCGTGCAGCTCCTGACGATCACCACCCCGCGAAGTCGCGTGCATCAAGATCGTCTCTGTGGCCATGAAGGGAAGGTGCTCCGCGAGATTTTTGCGGACCACCTGGGGATTCACGATGAGCCCCTTGGCCACGTTCTCCAGAAGAACGAGGCAGCCGTCCAGGGCGAGGAAGGCATCGGGGATCGACAGGCGGCGATTCGCCGAGTCGTCGAGGGTCCGCTCCAGCCACTGGGTGGCGGCGGTGAAAGCCGGGTCCTGGGCGAGGACGATGACGTGGCGGGCCAGGGCACAGATGCGCTCGGCCCTCATGGGGTTGCGCTTGTACGGCATGGCCGACGAGCCGATCTGCTCGCTCTCGAAGGGCTCCTCGACTTCTCGCAGGTGGGCGAGGATACGGAGGTCGTGGGCAATCTTGGAGACCGAAGCGGCGACGCCGGCGAGTGAGGCCTGAACGGCGTAGTCCACCTTCCGTGAGTAGGTCTGGCCACTCACGGGGTACGACGCTTCGAAACCCATCCGTCGGCCGACGGCTTCGTCGAGTCGGTCCACCTTCTCGTGATCACCGTCGAAGAGTTCGAGGAACGACGCCTGCGTGCCCGTCGTTCCTCGAACGCCGCGAAAGCGGAGGGTCGCGATGCGGTGGTCCAGCTCCTCGAGATCGAGGAGGAGATCCTGGATCCACAGCGTGGCCCGCTTGCCGACGGTGGTGGGCTGGGCGGGCTGGAAGTGGGTGTAGCCCAGAGTGGGTAGCTCCGCGTGCTCTTCGGCGAAGGCGGCCAGCGCCTCCACGCACCGAACGACCCTGGTCCGCGTGAGGTTGAGGGCGTCGCGGTGCTGGATCAGATCGGTGTTGTCGCCGATGAAGGCCGACGTCGCCCCCAGATGGATGATCCCCTTCGCCGCCGGTGCGTCGTCGCCGAAGAGGTGGACGTGGGCCATGACGTCGTGGCGGAAACGCCGCTCGTACTCGGCGGCCTGCTCCAGATCCAACTCGTCGACGGCGGCACGCATCTGTTCCAAAGCCTCGTCGGAGATGTCGATGCCGAGTTCGGCCTCCGATTCGGCGAGGGCGATCCACAGCCGACGCCACGTGCCGAACCGATTACGCGGGGCGAAGAGACGCTGCATCTCTTTCGATGCGTAACGGCCCGTGAGGGGGTGGGTGTAACGGTCGAGGTCCAACTCAGCCTCTCCAATAGAGGTTACGGGTCCCGAGCTGGCCGTTCCGCTCGAGGTAGACGATGACCCGGCCCTCGCGGCCGGTGAGGGACTGGAAGAAACGCGCGGCGTCATCGGCGGAGCGAATCCTCGTGCGGTTCATCTGGACGATGACATCACCGGCCTGGATGCCGAGCGTACGCGCCGACTCGGGTGCGATGCTCACGATGAGGGCTCCATCTTCGCTGATCAGCCCACGTTCGAGCTGGACCTGCGGTGTGACATTGATGAGCTCGATGCCCTGGAAGAGCGTGACGCGGGCCGCTGTCGCAGAGGGGAAGGCCGTCGCGCTCAAGACGACGGGCTCGCCGCGACCCTGTACGAGGAGTTCCAGGCCGTCACCGGCTCGGAGGTCGAGAAGAACGCCCTCCCAATCCAGGGGGCTGGTCAGGGCGCGGTCGTTGGCCAGGATGAGGCGGTCGCCCACCCGCAGCCCCGTTCCCGCCGCCGGCGATCCGTCGGCGATGCGAGCGACGCGGACGCCTCGGGTCCGGCCCCACTCGTCGGCCTCTACCGGCTCGACGTCCAGCCCGAGCCAGGCGCGGCGGACTTCACCGTGCTCCAGGAAGTCACGTGCGATGCGCAGAGCCCGATCGACGGGGATGGCGAAGCCGAGCCCCTCCGACCCTCCGCTCCGGGAAAGGATGGAGGCGTTGATCCCGATGACCTCGCCGGCGGCGTTCACCAACGCTCCGCCAGAATTACCTGGGTTGATGGCGGCGTCGGTCTGAATCATGCCGAAGTAGAATCCGGCGTCGTCGGACGAGGGCGCGATGTTGCGGTCCACCGCCGAGACGACGCCCGCCGTCACCGTGGGCTCGCTGTCGCCTACGTAGTTTCCCAACGGATTGCCGATGGCGATGGCCCACTCCCCGATGAGGACGCCATCCACCGAACCCACCGGCGCGACGGGTAGTCCCACGCCGCGCACCCTCAGGACGGCGATGTCCGCCACTGGGTCGGACCCGACGACTTCGGCGTCCATGTCCCGACCGTCGGCCAACGTCACGCTGATGCGCGACGCGCCGGTGATGACGTGGTCGTTGGTGAGAATGATGCCGTCTTCGCTCACGATGACGCCCGAGCCGAAGCTCGCGCTCCGACGCTGCGCCCCTGGCGGCATGTAGAGGCTCTCCCAGACCGAGCGCGGGCGGACGGTCTGGGTGCGGATGACGTTGACGCTCACCACCGCGGGAGCCACCCGCGCCGTAGCCCGGACGATGGCGGTGGCACGACTGTCGTCGATGGACTGGCTCACCGCCGCAGCCCCGTCGGCCGCGTTCAGGCCTTCGGATTCAGGCGTCGAAACCGACCCCGGCGTGGGCAGCGCCTCCGCCAGCGCCGTCTCGGACGTTGCCTGACCTTCCGCGTTGGCAGACCGGGGCGTACACCCGCCCAGTCCGACGAGCGCCAACACGGCCGCGACGCCCATAGCGCCCCGTGGCCACCACCACGCCGGCGAACCCAAGGGGGTACCGTAGAGCTTGCTTGGCACGGTCGTGTGGAGCAGGGCGTGCGTGGGCCGTGGCCTCGACGCGCGGTCGCGGCGTGGGGAAGTCATGGAGTGGGCGGGATCGCCCTCGTCAGATTTCCGTTCCGGCGGCATTCCAATCCTTCAGGAAAGCGTCGAGGCCCTTGTCGGTGAGGGGGTGCTTACTGAGCTGCCAGAGAACCTTCGACGGGATCGTGCAGCAGTCCGCGCCGATGAGCATCGCCTCCACCACGTGCATGGGGTGGCGGATGGATGCGGCGAGGATCTCCGTGTCGAACCCGTAGTTGTCGTACACCTGACGGATCTGATGGATCAGCTGCATCCCCTCCCCGGAGATGTCGTCGATGCGGCCGATGAAGGGGGAGATGAACGTCGCGCCGGCCTTGGCCGCCAGCAGCGCCTGCGAGACCGAGAAGCAGAGGGTCACGTTGACAGGGATGTCCTCGTTTCGAAGAGCCCGGCACGCCTTAAGGCCGTCCTCGGTGAGAGGGACCTTCACCACCGCGTTCTCGTGGATGGCGGCGAGTTTGCGGCCTTCCTCGATCATGGCGTCACGGTCCACGGCGACGACCTCGAGGCTCACGGGTCCGTCCACCGCTTCGCAGATCTCGCGGTACATGTCCGTGACGGCTCCGTCCTGGGCGACCTGCGCCACGAGAGATGGATTCGTCGTGATACCGTCGATGAGTCCGGCGTCGGCTGCGCGGCGGATCTCGCTCAGATCGGCGGTGTCGAGAAAAATCTTCATGAAGCGTCGGGGTCCGGGTATTCGACGTGATGGAGGAAGAGCCCGGAGGCGGGCGCCGGCGGCGAGGTGACCATGTCGGGCTCGTTGTCGAGTAATCTAGCCACATCGTCCAGGGGGCGCCGACCTCGGGCGATGTCCACCATCGTGCCCGTGAGGTACCGGACCATATGGTGGAGGTACCGATCCGCGGTGATGGTCAGCCGCATGCCGAGATCCGTCTCCGACCAGGTCGCCGCGTGGACGTGGCACCGCTCTCCCCGCTCGGGTTGGCCCGTTTTGGCGAATGCTCGGAAGGACCGCTCACCGGAGACGGGCGAAGCGGCCTCGTGGAGGAGTGCCGCATCGACGGAGTCGCTGACGGGCCAGCACCAACGCCGGTGGAAGGGTGAGGCGGCATGCGGCTGGAGGCCCACCTCGTACCTGTACGTTCTGCGGACGGCGTCGTACCGAGGGTGGAAGTCGGCCGCGACGGAGGCGGCGGACTCGATCCAGACGTCGTCAGGAAGGATGGCATTGAGGGACTTCCTCAGGGCCCGTGCGTCCCACCGGGGACCCATGTCCACCGAGAAGACCTGGCCCGTCGCGTGGACGCCCGTATCGGTGCGTCCGGAGCCGATGATCCCCTTCGTCTCGTCGGCGAGGCGGGACAACGCAGCTTCGAGGACGCCCTGCACGGTGCGCTGGTCGGGTTGCACCTGCCAGCCGTGGAAGGCCGACCCGTCGTAGTGGACGGTAAGGCGAAAGCGGAGGTCGTCGGAGGCGTCCACCGCGAAAAGGTAGAAACGGTCCCCGGAGAGTCAACGGAACGGGTGCCCTCGTACGCGGCCCTGTATTCCACGCGGCGCGCTGTGTAGGCTTCCTGCTGCATCATACCGCGGGGACCGTCGCGTCCCCGCGATACCGCCTCGCATCGAGCGCCCTCGACCTGTCCGCCATGCCCGACGACGCCACCCTCGACCCGTCCGCCCTGACCGATGTCCTCGACCTCGTCGCCGATGGTCGGGACCTCACTGCCGAGCAGGCCGAACGAGCGTTCGACCGGTTCATGGACGGATCGGCCTCCCCCGTTCAGATGGCCGGCCTCCTCATCGGACTACGGGCGAAGGGCATCGCTCCGTCGGAGGTCGCCGGCGGGGTCCGCGCCCTTCGTTCCGCCATGCTCCCCGTCCGTTCGGCCGATCCCGCCCTCCTCGTCGACACCGCGGGTACCGGAGGGGGAAGCGTCACCACCTTCAACATCTCGACGGCCGCGGCGTTCGTCGTGGCCGGGGCGGGGGTACCGGTGGCGAAGCACGGGAACCGGTCGTTCACCTCGCGCAGCGGGAGCGCCGATGTCCTCGAAGCCCTGGGCGTGACCATTGACCTCACCCCCGGGCAGATGGCGGAGGTCCTGGCCGAAGCCGGGATCGTCTTCATGTTCGCTCCGCTCCTCCATCCCGCCATGCGGCACGTCGGCCCGGTCCGACGAGGCTTGGCGGTCACCACCGTGATGAACATCCTGGGACCTCTCACGAATCCGGCGGGAGCGCGGCGTCAGGTGGTCGGAGTCGCCGACGAACGGCTCCTGGAGCTCATTCCCGGAGCGCTCCGGGAGTTGGGGCATATTCGGGCGCTGGTGGTCCACGGAGCGCCGGGTATGGACGAGGTGAGCCCCATCGGTCCTACGCAGCTCGCGGAGCTGCGTGGCGGCGAGGTCAGGCGCTACGAAGTGACACCCCAGGAGATGGGGCTCGACCCGGTGGGCGCAGAGGACCTGGCCGGCGGAGAGCCGCACGAGAACGCAGCGATGGTGGAGTCGGTCCTGGCGGGCGACGAGGGCGCTCCGAGGAGCGCTGTGATCGCCAATGCTGCTGCGGCCCTCCTGGTGGCGGACCGCGCCGAATCGTGGTCCCAGGCGGCCGACCTTGCCCGGTCGGTCCTGGACAGTGGACAGGCGGCAGAGGCGTTGCAACGACTACGAACGGCTACCCGCCGCGGCTGACCGAACGCACGGGATTCGCCGACCCGCGGGGCCTGGTGGGACCCTGCCACGACGGATCGGGTGGGAGGCGACCGTCGAACCGACCGACGCGAACGGCCCGCGGCCTGCTAGTACTTCCGGATGACTCCGACGACGACGCCCTGGATACGAACATCCGCCGCATCGGCGAAGATGGGCTGCATGGTGGGGTTTGCCGGTTGGAGTCGAATCCGATTCCCCGACTCCCGATAGAGCTTCTTCACGGTCGCGGCCTCGTCGGCCACCAAGGCGACGACCATCTGACCGTCTTCGGCCGATTCCTGGGCCTGGACGACGATGTAGTCCCCGTCGCGGATCTGCTCTTCGATCATAGAGTTCCCCTCGACCCGCAGGACGTAGTTGTCCCGTCGCCGGCTCACCATGTCCGGTGGCACGGCCAGGGTCTCGGTGTCCTGTACGGCCTCGATGGGAAGGCCGGCAGCCACTGAACCCAGCAGGGGGAGTTCGAGCACCGGCGTGTCCGTCTCGTGGCCCACGAGCTCGATGGACCGGCTCTCGTTGTAGGACTTCCGGATGTAACCCTTGCGCTCCAGATTGCTGAGATGCTCGTGCACCGTGGCGAGGGAAGAGTACCCGAAGTGCTCGGCGATCTCCTCGAAGCTCGGCGCGTACCCCTGATCGTCGATGAACGACTCGATGTAGTCGAGGATCTCTTTCTGTCGCTTGGTGAGGGGCATGGAGCCCTCCCTACGTGCGGTGGGGAACCCGAACAAGAACCGAAGTAAGGTTACCCGAACGTTGACCGAAACGCAAGGACACGCGGCCCTCCCGGGGATCCTCGCCCAGATCGTCAGGACGAAGACCGAGGAACTGCGCGAGCTGCGGGGGCGCCGGGAGGAAATCGAAGCCGCGCTGAGGGACGCGCCCCGGCCTAGGGGATTCGCCGAGGCCCTGGGCTCCCACCGCACCGTCTCCCTCATCGCCGAATGCAAGCGGCGCTCCCCCGGGGCCGGGGAGATCCGTCCGGACCTCGTGCCGACGGACCTCGTCCGTGGCTACGAAGCAGCCGGTGCGTCTGCGCTGTCGGTGCTCACCGACGGTCCCTACTTCGGCGGCTCACTCGACGATCTACGGACCACCGGGCGGGCCTCGACGCTCCCTCGGCTCCGGAAGGACTTCACCCTCGACCCCCTCCACGTGCTGGAGGCCCGGGCCGCCGGAGCCGATGCCGTCCTCCTCATCGTCCGTATCCTCGACGACAGGACACTGCGGGCCCTCCACCAGGACGCGGTGGGCCTCGGCATGGACGTGCTGGTGGAGGTGCATGACAGGCACGAGCTCCACCGGGCCCTGGCTCTCGACCTGCACCTGTTGGGCATCAACAACCGGGACCTCTCGTCCTTCACCACCGATCTGGCCACCACCGAGCGCCTGTTGGTGGACGTCCCCGACGACGTCCTGGTGGTTTCGGAGAGCGGGATCCGGGACCGGGACGACGTCGCGCGCCTCGGTTCGTGGGGCGTCGACGCCATCCTCGTGGGGGAATCGCTACTCCGCGCCAGCGATCCCTCGGAGGCAGCGCGCGGTCTGAGCGGGGTGCCCCGCCGTCCGCGGACCGACGCTGGTAAGCCGGCGTGATGCACCGCCCGGGCGACGGTCCCCGCGTGAAGATCTGCGGCCTCACCGCAAACGAGGACGCCCGGTCGGCCGAGCGCCTCGGCGCGGACCTCCTGGGCGTGGTCCTCACGCCGGGGTTCGGACGCAGCGTCGCGGTGGGCAGGGCGGGTGCCGTCATGGCCGGCACAGGTGTCTCGCGCGTGGCAGTCCTGGTGGATCCGTCGCCGGACGAAGCCGAGGCAGCCGCCGCCGCCATCGACGCCACGGTGCTGCAACTCCACGGTCACGAGGGGCCGGAGCTGGTGCGCGAGATCCGGTCCAGGGGCGCCTGGATGCTCTGGAAGGCGGTCCGTGCAGGTTCCCTCGCCGATGTGGAGCGGATGGTGGAGTCCCTCGGCCCCCAGGTCGACGGCATCCTCGTCGAGGGCTGGCGGGAAGGGGTCGTGGGCGGAGCGGGTGTGGTGGTCGAACTCGACCCCGCGGCCGTGCGCGCGGCGATCCCGGAGGAGCTTGACTTCGTCCTCGCCGGGGGCCTCCGGCCGACCACGGTATCCGACGCAGTGGCACGGTTCCGCCCGGACGTGGTAGATGTCTCGTCGGGGGTCGAGAGCACCGTGGGACGCAAGAACGCTGCACTCGTGGCGGCGTTCATCGCGGCAGCGAACGGCCCCCGCACCGTCGCTTGATGTCGGCAGCCGATCTTCCTCTTTCTTCGACCCCCCCCACACACGTCGTGAACTCCCCTGCCAGTCCCCCGGGCCAACGCTTCGGCGCCTTCGGCGGACGCTACGTACCCGAGACACTCATCAAGGCCCTGGACGAGGTGGTGTCCGCCTACGAGGAGGCCCGGGTCGATCCGGCGTTCCAGAGAGAGCTTGCGGCGCTGAGCGCGGACTTCGTGGGACGTCCGACGCCCCTGTACCATGCGCGACGGTTCGGGGAGGTGGTGGGCAACGACGCCGTGTACCTCAAGCGCGAGGATCTGAACCACACCGGCGCACACAAGATCAACAACACCATGGGCCAGGCCCTCCTCGCCCGCCGGATGGGGAAGAAGAGGATCATCGCCGAGACCGGGGCGGGCCAGCACGGCGTCGCCACGGCCACGGCATGTGCGCTCTTCGAGATGGAGTGCGTGGTCTACATGGGCGCCGAGGACGTGGAGCGCCAGGCCTTGAACGTCTACCGCATGGAGCTTCTCGGTGCGGAGGTCCGCCCGGTGTCGTCGGGGACGAAAACCCTGAAGGACGCCACCAACGAGGCCATTCGCGACTGGGTGACCCACGTCGAGACCACCCACTACATTATCGGGTCGGTGGTGGGCCCGGATCCCTTCCCGCGGATGGTCCGCGACTTCCAAGCCGTCATCGGGCACGAAGCCCGCGCGCAGATCCTGGAGGCGGCGGGCCGGCTACCGGCTGCCGTCGTAGCCTGCGTGGGAGGTGGGTCGAACGCCATGGGGATCTTTCACGCCTTCGTGCCCGACGAAGCGGTCCGTTTGGTCGGGGTGGAGGCGGGCGGAGACGGCGTCGAAACCGGTCGGCATTCGGCCAGCCTCGCCGCCGGATCTCCGGGTGTTCTCCACGGCTCCCTCAGCTATCTTCTCCAGGATGACGACGGTCAGGTGGCGCCAGCCCACTCGATCTCCGCCGGGCTCGACTACCCGGGTGTCGGACCGGAGCACTCGTTCCTAAAGGATTCGGGTCGAGCGGACTACACTTACGTTACGGACGACGAGGCGTTGAAGGCTTTCCATCGACTCTCTGAGCTGGAGGGTATCATCCCCGCGCTCGAAACCGCCCACGCGCTGGCTCACGCCATTGAGCACGGGTCGTCGTACCCGGGGCCCGTCGTTATCTGTCTATCCGGGCGGGGCGACAAGGACGTCGCGCACGTCGCCAGGACCGAGGGACGCGGTAGCATTCTGTGAGGAGCCGCGCGTGACGGACGCCATGGAGCCGGCGGGGACTTCCGAGGAAGGCTTGGACTGGGACGAGTCCACCCTGCCCGTGGACGACGTCCGCTCCTTGTTCGTCACGTTGGGCAAGGCGTTCCGAGCCTATCAGCTGTACGACGAGAACAACCCGGTCCGTAAGCGGTTCGTCGAAACGCTCCGCAGTGAACTCAAGGCTCTCTGGCAAGAGCTGGACACGCTCACCGTCACCATGGACGAGGACCGGATCTACCTGGGCGGATCCGAGGTCTACCACTCCGAATCCAGGAACGATTCCCTGGCATTCCTCTTCTTCAAGGACGGGGTTCGGGAGGTCACGTTCCTTCCGGGAATCGAGTCCGAAGAGCTAGACACTTTCCTCGGCGTCCTGCAGAAGGCCCGGAAGCTCGTCCCCGAGGGCGACGATCTCCTGACGGTGCTGTGGGAAGCGGAGATGGTGTACTTCCAGTACCAGTACGTCGACCTTCTGGCCGAGGGGGTGGAGCTTCCCGGCGTGGGCGCGGGCAACACCGGCGCCGAACTCCAGGCCGCGCTGGAGGCCGAAGACGAAGAGATCGCAGCGCAGGAGGAGGGCGGCGGCGGCGAGGCGGCCCCCGATTCGCCACAGACCGTCCAGCAGGACGACTTCAATCCGACCCTCTACGTCCTGGACGCGCGGGAGAGGGAGCACCTCCGCGGCGAGCTCGAGAAGGAGATGGCCCGGGACACCCGGTCGGACGTCCTAAAGGCGCTCTTCGACCGGTTGGAGGAACCGGACAACCGCGCACGCCAGTCCGAGATCCTGGGCATCCTCGAGACCCTCCTCCCCAACTTCCTGAGTCGGGGCAAGCTGGTGGCCGCGACCAACGTTCTCCGCGAGCTGCGCCGACTCGAGAAGATCGACCAGATGTTCGACGAGCAGCGCCTGGTCGAATCGCGTCAGATCCTCGACGGCATCAGTTCCGTGGAGGCCATCGAGGAGCTGATGCAGGCGCTTTACGGCGGAACGATTCGGGCCTCTCCGAGCCAACTCGCCGGCTTTCTCCAGTTCCTGCGCGGTACGGCCCTGGCCCCGCTCCTGCGGGAGTCGGAGATCGTCGAGCACAAGGAGTTGCAGGCCGTGCTGCGGAAGGCGGTGCAGGGCATCGCCGCGCAGAACCAGAAATCCCTCGTCGCCCTCCTGGAACAGGACGATCCGCTGGTGGCCGCCGCCGCCGCCAAGCTCGCCGCCGAGATGAAGATCTCGGAGGCCGGCCCTGCCATGGCCAGGCTCCTCGATCATGCCGACCCCGCCGTGCGGCTGGCCGCCATCGAGGCCGCCACCGTGCTCAAGGCGTCGACCGTGGCCTCCGGCTTGGAAGGTCGTCTTCAAGACGAGGAGCGGGACGTGCGCATCGCGGCGGCGCGGGCCCTCGCGGAGATCCGCTATCCGCCAGCGGCGGCCACGCTCGCCGCCATCATCGGCGGTAAGAAGATCCGCGCCGCCGACATCTCGGAGAAGGTCGCCGTCTTCGAGGCGTACGGGACGGTGGCGGGAGAGGACGGCATTCGCCTCCTCGACTCGCTGCTCAACGGAAAAGGGGGTCTCCTGGGGAAGAAGGAGTCCACCGAGATCCGTGCCGCCGCAGCCCTGGGCCTGGGGTGCGTGGCGACGCCGGAAGCCAGGGCGGCCCTCGAGCGAGCCACCCAGGACGAGGACCCGGTGGTCCGCAGCAACGTCAACCGGGCGCTCCGGGAGGACGGATAGATGAGCGAGAGCACCCTGAACTACCAGGAGTTGGGCCGAAAGCTGCTCACGGCGCTCTTCGGGGCCCAGAGCGCGCTCAAGCTCTATCCTGTGGAGAACGAGACGGTGCAGCAGGCTCTCACCGAGCTCCACCGCATCGTCGACGGGATCGTCCAGGTCGAGGGCTCGGCCGAGATCCGCGTGGTCGGCGACTTCTTCTTCCTCAACGAGACCCGCCTCCGACTCGATCTCACCAACTTCTCGACCTTCGGAGCCTTCGCGGGCGCCCTGTCGGGACACGGCATCGGCGCCGTCGAAATCGTCCATGGCGTCCAGCGCTCGGAGTGGGCGCCGTTCATCTCCATGCTCCTGCGGCCCGCTGGCGAGGACGACCCGTACGGCGTCTTCGCCGAGCGCTTCGCCGACGCGCCGGTGGAGCACATCTCCATCCGTCCGGCCACCGAGGTGGAGGAGCCCCAGGACGACGAGGAGGCCATCACGGCGGCCAAGCGTACGTACGCCCAATCCGTGAAGGTCGCCCAGGAGGTCATGGGCGACATGCGGATCGGAAAGGCCGTGAACGTCCGCAAGGTGAAGCGGGCGGTTCAGGGCATCGTGGATCAAGTCCTGTCCAACGAGTCGTCCATGGTCACCATGACGACGCTACGGGACTTCGACGAGTACACGTTCACCCATTCGGTGAACGTCTCGATCTTCAGCGTCATCATCGGGCAGCGTCTCGGTCTCGACCGGATGCAGCTGTATGAACTCGGTCTCGGCGCCCTCTTCCACGACATCGGCAAACAGCGGCTCCCGTCGGAGCTCATCAACAAGAGCGGCAGCCTCACCGACGAGGAGTGGTCCCTTCTGCAGAGCCATCCCACCGAAGGACTGCTCCTCCTCTTCGAGATGCACGGCTTCACCGACATGCCGTACCGTCAGATGCTCATGGCCTACGAGCACCACATGAAGACGGATCTCACGGGGTATCCCCCGAACAAGCGGGATCGCCAGATCAGCCTCTTTTCGCGGATCTGCGCCGTGGCCGACTCGTTCGACGCCGGGACCTCCGTCCGGAGCTACCAGTACGAGCCCTGGCCGCCGGATGCCGTCCTACAGGAGATGCGGGACAACCCGAAGCGGGGTCTCGATCCCCTCATCGTGAAGGTCCTCATCTCGGCTACCGGGGTCTATCCGGTGGGGACGCTGGTCATTCTCGACACCCACGAGCTCGCGGTGGTCTCGCAGGTGAACCCGGACCCCGACCTTCTCCACCGGCCCAAGGTCCGCGTCATTTCCGACCCCATGGGGCTGCCCCTTCCCGAGCCCAAGACCGTCGACCTCGCGCAGGCCGACGCGTCGGGCAAGCCCGTCCATCAGATCATCAAGACGACGGATCCCCAGAAGTACGGGATCCGTGTCAGCGACTACCTCCTTTCGTGATCTCCGCCGCCTTCGCGGCCCGGCGCTCCGAGGGCCGGGCCGCCCTCGTGCCGTATTTCACCGCGGGTCACCCCTCCGTCGATTCCACGGTGGACGTCCTGTCGTCCCTCAGCGAAGCCGGTGCGGACGTCATCGAGCTGGGCATCCCGTTCTCGGACCCGTTGGCCGACGGCCCCACCATCCAGAAGTCGTCCTTCGACTCCCTTGCGAACGGGACGACTGTCGAGAGGGTCCTCAGGGATCTGGCGGACTTCCGGTCGTCCCACGATACACCGGTCGTTCTCTTCACCTACCTGAATCCGGTGCTCCGCCACGGCATCGACGCCTTTCTCCAGGAAGCCGCGGAGGCCGGCGCGAACGGCCTTCTCCTCACCGACCTCCCCACCGGGGCCGACCCGGAGCTGGAGGGCCGCATCGTGGCGTCGGATCTCGACCTCATCCGCCTCATCGCACCGACGACGCCCCTCGAACGGGTGCCTCGGGTCGCCGAGGGTGGCTCGGGCTTCGTCTACTACATCTCCCGAACGGGCGTCACGGGGGCGAGGCACGAACTCAGGGAAGAACTCCACGACGAGATCCGGGCCATCCAGGATGCCGTGGACCTTCCGGTGGCCGTCGGCTTCGGCATCTCAACCCCGGAGCAGGCGGCTGCGGTGGGCTCCGTGGCGGACGGTGTGGTCGTCGGTAGCGCTTTGGTGCAGCGGCTCGGCGAGGAGGGGATCGACGAAGGGGCGGCCTTCATCCGATCGCTCCGCGACGGGTTGGACGCAGGGCGCTAGGCCCTCGTCACTCCTCGTCGGCGAGGGATTCCAGTAGCTCCTCGTCCGGGCGCACGAAGATGGTCTGCACGCGGTCCGGCACCACCGAGCCCGGCGCGGATCCCCGGGGTTTGCGAACGTACTTCCGCCGGGTCCAATCCACCGGGACGCTGGTCGACGTCCGGGCCTTTGAGTGAAGGGCCGCAAGGACCCCTGCCTGGGCCAGGTCGCGGGCCGGGGGATTCCCGTCGCCGTTCCAACGAAGGATGACGTGGGCTCCCGCGGTGTGTCGAGCGTGTAGCCACACGTCGTCGGGAGCCGAGTGCCGGAAGGTCAGGTCGTCGTTGTGCTTGGATCCTCGTCCCACCCGGATCTCGAGACCGCCGCTGCTCCGATAGGCCCTGTACGGCAGGGAAGGCCCTTGGGCGCCCTTCTGCGACCGCTTCCGCGCAGGGAGCGCCTTGCTCAAGGCCTCGACGTCTACCGTCCCCGCCAGTGCGTCGGCTCGTAGGCTATCGAGTCGCGCGAGCCGGTTCTCGACTTTCTCGACCAAAACGGGAATCCGCTCGGCGGCCCGCTCCGACCGGGCCGCCCGGTCGTAGTACGCCGCCGCGTTCTCGTCAGGCCGAAGCTCGCGGTCGAGGGCGACCTCCACGGGTTCACCGTCGAAGCCGGTCAGGGTCGCCGTCTCGACGCCCGATGGGAGTTCGGAGAAGCGTGCTAAAATGAGATCGCCGATGGCGCGCAGGGCGGCTGGGTCCTCGCGGCTCTCGAGCTCGGCGCGGAGAGCGGAGCGCCTGCGCTCTTCGTGGGCGAGGGCGTCGTCGAGGCGGGCCATGAGGTCCGGGGGGACCGATAGGGCGGGAGCCACCGATGCGGCGTCGGTCCGCGACCGGGTGGCCTCCTCCACGGCGTGCAGCAGGTCGGAAACGGGCCGCGACGTATGACCGAGAAGGGCGATGGGGTAGGGCTGGACGCCCCGGTCGGTCTCCAGGAGATGCGCGCCCTCGGCCGCACCGTGGTCCCCGGCCCCCGCCTCGGGTGACCGACTGCGCTCCACCATACCCAGAACTACGCGTCGCCAGGTTCGCCAGCCCTCGTCCAGTGAAGGCTCCAGAAACGTCCCGGCGTTGAGGGGTGACGTCCACGCCACCCGGCTCACCAGAACGCGCTGCCGGTCGGGGGGCGGCACCGATTCGAGTAGACCCAACCAATCGGCCAGAGCGAGACCGCCGTCGGCTCCCAGGCGCCCGGTAGGGGAGGGCGGGGTCCATTGCTGCCCGACGGCGAACGGGCGCTCCCCACCTCGTCGAACGAGCACGTGACGCATGGTGCGCTCCGCGCCTTCGGTCACCGCTGCGTTGAGTCGGTTGCCCATGAGCTCGACGAGAATCTCGACGCCGGCGGCGCTCTTGCTGCCCCCGACCAGTTCAAACCGGATCAGTCGTTCGTCGGCGGGGGCGTCCACGCTCCGGACGCGCGCCTTCAGGCGAACGTCGCTCTCCGTGGGATCGATGGCGTCCCGGACGAGAACCGTCGCGCGCGTAGGGTGGAGGCGCCACACCAGCGAGGCGTCCCGGAAGAGCAGGACCAGGTCCCGGCGTTCTCCGTCGAGGCGGATGGCGCGCACCATGGACCCCGCGAATCGCCGGTGCAGCGACCGGGCGACGTGACGGACGAGAAGGGAATCCCAGCGGATGGACATCGGGGGAAGATAATCGTCGATCAAGAGGGTGGAGTCGGCTCCCCGCTCCACATAAGCTTGGGGCGTGTTCGATCCCGCCCTTTCGTCCGACGACCCTCGGAGCGCCGCCTCACCGTGAGCCACCACCCCATTGTCGTGGACGCCGCGGAAGGCCGGTTGCCCGATTGGGCCGTGGCCGGCGAGGACCGGCGGGCCCACATGGCCAGGGTGGCCGACCTCATGGGTTCGTGGGCGGCGGCTTCGGGCCTCGGCACCGCCGACGTTGTCCGCTGGCGCGCGGCTGCGCACCTCCACGATGTGCTTCGCGACGCCGACCCGGAGGAGCTACGGGTGCGGGTGCCTCCGGCGCTGCAGTCGTTCCAGGGGCCGTTGCTCCACGGGCCGGCGGCCGCCGAGCTGCTCAGGATCGAAGGCGTCGAAGACGGTGAGCTTCTCGTGGCCGTGGCGTACCACACCGTCGGGAGCCCCGACTTCGGACGTCTCGGCCGGGCCCTCTACGCCGCCGACTTCCTGGAGCCCGGCCGGACCATCCTCCCCGAGTGGCGAGCCGGACTTCGTGATCGGGTACCCGCCGACTTGGACGGCGTCGTCTTCGAGATCCTGGGCGCGCGCATTCGGCACCGGGTCGAGCAGGGTGGCCGAGTCCTCGGTCAGACCCTGGACTTCTGGAACCGGATGGTGGAGGAGCGAGAGTGAGCCCACCGCGAAGGGCAGGGAAGGGAAAGGGCCGCGGCGGGAGGGCGAGTGGCCGGCCCAAGCGTTCCGGGAGCGCGAAGAAGACGCGCGCTCGGCGGAAGAAGGGAGTGGTGTCGGCCATTCGCCTCAGCCTCGCCGTGGTCGTGGTGACGCTGGTGGCCGCGGTGGGTGTGAATCTCTCCCTCATGGAGACCGACGACATCGACACGGTCGCCGACCCGGCTCAGGTGTGGGCGGGCGAGCGCGTTCGCGTTGAAGTACTCAACGCCGGGGGGGTCTCCGGCATGGCGCGGGAGGCCACGGAGGTGCTGAGGGAGGCCGGCTTCGACGTGGTGGCCTTTGGCAATGCGGCGGCCTTCGACTCGTTGCGGGCCTCAGAGGTCGTGGACCGCGTGGGTCGGTCCGACATCGCCCGCGCCGTTGCCACCGCCATCGGAATCGATAACGTCCAGTCCCACCCCGACCCGAACCTCTTTGTCGAAGTCACCGTAGTAGTAGGACGGGATTGGGCGAGGCCGGACGGGATCGGGGTGGCGGAGGCCCTCGTCGGAGACGACGCCTGGTGGGACCCACGCACCTGGTTTTGAACCGGAGCCCCTCGCGGGGCTGGAGAGATAGATGGCGAGAAAGGACAAGGCAAAGGGGGGAGCCGCCGCCGGCGGGAAGGACGGTCGCGAGGAGCGGCGGGCCCGGCGCAAAGAGGCGGAGAAGGCCCACCAGTCCAGTTCGGCCATGGAGTGGACCAAGTCCATCGTCATCGCCGTCGTCCTCTTCCTCATCCTCCGCAGTTTTCTCGTTCAGACGTTCGTGATCACGTCGGGATCGATGGAGGACACCCTGCTCGTCGGCGACATGCTCATGGTGAACCGGGCTGCCATGGGATCACCCATCCCCGGCACGAGCCTCCGGATTCCCGGCTATTCCCAGCCCGAGCGGGGCGACATCCTCGTCTTCGATCCGCCCCACGAGGAGACGCTGAAACTCATCAAGCGCCTCGTCGGGATGCCGGGCGATACGCTGGAGATGCGCAATCGGGTCCTCTACCTGAACGGAGACCTGGTGGACGAGCCGTACGCCGTCCATTCCGATCAACCCGACGAGATGCATCCCTGGATGTCGTGGCAAAGGGACCACCTGGCCGAGGGCGTCGATCCCCGGTCGTACGCGCCGACTCGCGACACCTGGGGACCCATCGTGGTACCCGAGGGTCACTATTTCATGCTGGGAGACAACCGCGAGAAGAGCTTCGACTCCCGGTATTGGGGACTTCTCGAAGACTGGCGCCTCGAGGGTCGTGCCGTATTCACGTACTACTCGTACAACAAGGACTCGTATCGCCCGTTCCCTGCGCTCCGCGAGGTGCGCTGGAACCGGATCGGGCGAGGCATCTCCTGACGGCGAGAATCCGTTGACACGACTCGGCCGTCGAGCGATTCCTTCTCATGGGTCGATGCCGTAGGAGGATACCATGAAGCGATGGAGGACAACCGCGAGGGGCTCCAGCTCCCTGGCGCTCGCCATCGCGCAGATCGGCGTCTTCCTGCTGCCGGCCCTCGACGCCCATCTCGAGGCCCGGACGCTCGACGTGGGCACCCACGTGGAGGCGCCGGAGACCGAGTGCCACACGGGTCACGACGACCTGTATTGTCAGGTGCTCCGGTCCATGGGACACGGCACGCCCGCCCACCGCGGCGTTCGGCCCGGCATTGCCGACATGGCGTTGGTGGCCGGGCAGCGTGCCGCCGCGTCCCACGAGCACGTGCGGGCTCTCCTGCACGGAGCGGCCGGCCCCAGGGCTCCACCCCTCGGATAGTCTCGTCAGGCCCCTGCCTGGCGTTCGCGACGCAGGAGCGCATCCGCTCCTGAATCACCGCCCACGTCCCGTTGGGATGCGGCGGTTCAGCCCCTTATCAATCGCGTATCTACTCCGAGGAAGAACCAAGCATGTTTCGCAGATATCTGACCGTACCCGCCGCCGCCCTCGCGGCCACGGCCTTGCTCGCCGCTTGCGACGATCCGACGGCCCCCGTTCCCAACGACCAGGAGCTCATCACCGACGTCGTCATCACGCTGACTCCCGTGGGCGGGGGAACGGCCATCACATCGACCATCGCGGATCCCGACGGCCCGGGACCGACGAGCCCCAACGCCCAGACCGCCGCCATCGTCCTCACGCCCGGGATGACGTACGACGGCATGGTGGAGTTCTTCGACCGCTCCGATCCGTCCGATCCCGAGGACATCACCGTCGAGGTCGAGGAGGAGGGCGACGAGCACCGCGTCTTCCATCTGCTGTCGGGTCTCACGGGCGTGACCATTCCCGAGGACTCCCTGGACGAGGACGGCACCGGAGCCCCGTTGGGCCTGACCTTCCAGATCGTGGTGGATTCGGGAGCGTCCGGCTCGGGCGCGGTGCGCATCATTCTGAGTCACTACGACGAGCAGCCCAAGGGTGATGGCAGCGTGCAGAGTGACGAGACGGATGCGGACGTCAGCTTCGACGTATCGGTATCCTGACGTGATGGGTCGGAGCGTCCGCGCTGTGAAGGCGGGCGCTCCGGCGCCTCTCGTGCCGGGTCGAGCGCTGGGCTGGCTCGTCGCCCTGGTGGTCATGTCGGCAGCGGCTGCGCCCCCGGCCTCGGCCCAGCAGGCGTGGTCGCTGGTGGGTCGCGTGGTGGATGCCGCCACCGGGCAGGCCGTGCCCTCGGCCCGCGTGCACTGGGTCGAAGGCGATCGCGACGTCCTTTCGGACGAGACCGGGCGGTTCGCGCTTCTGGATCTTCATGCCCGGTCCGTGACGCTCCTCGTGGAGGCCCTCGGGTACGCGTCCGAGACGTGGGAGGTCTCTGCCGCCGACGACGATCGGACGGTGGAGATCCCGCTTACCGCCCAAGCCCTCCAGCTGGAAGGCATCGAGGTGGGCGTGCGCCAGTCCGCGCCCGACCTGCGCGTTGCTCAATCCACCACCCGCCTGACCCCCGCCGACGTCGTACGGGAGCGCGGACAGACCCTCGGTGAGACACTGGAAGGTGTCGAGGGGGTTTCGGTCATCCAGTACGGACCGAGCATCGCCAAACCGGTGGTGCGTGGTCTGCACTCCCAGCGGATCGTCGTCATGAACGACGGCGTCCGACAGGAAGGCCAGCAGTGGGGAACGGAGCACGCGCCGGAGATCGACGTCTTCGCCGTGAACGAGATCCAGGTCGTTCGAGGTCCGGGAAGCGTTCTGTACGGCTCCGACGCCCTCGGTGGCGTCCTGCGCATCGAGCCGGCGGAGACGCCCAATGGGCGAGGGCTGGGCGGCGAGGCGGTCTTCAACGCCTTCTCGAACAACCGCCAGTTCTCCGGTTCGGCCATGGTGGAGCACGGGCAGCTGAACGCCCCGCTGCTCGGGACCGTCGGCGGTCGCCTGCGTGTCTCCGCGCGCAGGGCCGGCGACGCGGCCACGTCCCGGGTCAACCTCACCAATACCGGTTTCTCGGAGTTCAACCTGGGCGCCGCTCTTGGGGCGGTGAGGCCGTGGGGTGGCATCGAAGGCAGCTACTCCCGCTTCGATACCGAGATCGGGCTCTTCAAGGGGGCCCACGTCGGGAACTTCGACGACCTCCTGCGCGCCATGGATCGGGGCCCGGTACCCACCGAGTTCGGGTACGACATCGAGAATCCACGCCAGACGGTCACCCACGACGCCTTCCGTCTCCGGTCGCACCTCCATACCGGTTCCGTGGGCACGTTGGAGACTACGCTCGCCTACCAGCTCAATCGGCGACGGGAGTTCGACAACCACGGACCGTTGGCGAACCGCTCCCGGGCAGCCTTCGGGTTGGACTTGCACACGTACACCGTGGAGAGCCGCCTCGAGCACGCCCCCATGGGACCCCTCAGCGGAAGCGTCGGCTTCAGCGGCATGCGGCAGGGCAACATCAGCAAGGGCAAGGCGTTCCTCATTCCCCAGTACCGCCTGTACACCGGGGCGCTCTTCGCCTCCGAGGAGGTCGATGCCGGGTGGGCGACGCTGTCCGCCGGTGCCCGGTACGAGTACCGCTGGCAGCGAGTCTTCGAGTTCGAGGACGCCGGCATCGACGTGCCTGACGAGACGAGGGTCTACGACGACGTGGCGGCTGCTCTTGGGGTGTCGGTCCCCTTCGGCGACGGGTGGTCCATGGGGTTCACTACGGGTCGAGCGTGGCGGGCTCCCAATGTCAACGAGCGCTACAGCCAGGGTGTGCATCACGGCACGGCGCAGTACGAGATCGGCGACCCGAGGCTGGAGAAGGAGACGACGTGGAGCGTCGACGGGACGCTTCGACATGCCGGCCGCACCGTCGATCTGCAGCTTTCCGCATACCAGAACCTCATCGCCAACTACATCTATCTCGAACCCCGCGAACCGGTTCTCAGCATCCGTGGCGCCTATCCGGCGTTCAATTACGCCCAGACCGATGCACGCATCCGCGGCATCGAAGTGTCGGGTCGTCTGACTCTGGTGGAGGGTCTCGACGTCACCGTTTCGGGCTCGGCGCTGCGCGGCACGGATCGCGTCGACGCCGGGCCCCTGTACGACATGCCCGCCGACCGTGGCACCGTGGGACTCCGGTGGGAGGTGCCCTCGCTCTCCTGGGCGGCCCGACCGTTCGTAGAGATCAGCACGACGGTGGTGAGGGACCAGACGCGCGTACCCGAGGGGACGATCTACGCGCTGCCCACCGACGGCTACCAGTTGCTGGATGCGGAGCTGGGCGCCCAGGCCGTCCGCATCGGCGGCCATCCGGTGAACGTCGGGCTCGAGGTGAAGAACGTCTTCGATACCCGGTACCGGGACTACCTGAGTCGCTACAAGCTCTTCGTCGACGACACCGGGCGGGACGTCGTGCTACGCATCCGCGTACCGCTCGGCAGTGCGTTCTAGCTGGCGGACCCTTCACCCAGTTGGACCAGCGTGTGCCCCCTGAGCTGACCGCAGGCCGCGTCGATGTCCCGACCGCGGGTCTCGCGGACGGCGACGGACACCCCGCGATCAGACAGCCCCGACTCGAACGCCCGGATCCGTTGGTTTGGCGACGGACCCCATTCCGGCTGATACGGAATGGGGTTGAAGGGGATGAGGTTGACGAAGGCCTCTACCCGGTTGGCGAGGTCGGCCAACGGCTCGATGAGGGCGAGGTCGTCGTTGATCCCGTCGATCATGGTGTACTCGAAGGTGATCCGCTTGCCCCCGGCCTCGTCGAAGCGCTGGAGGGCGTCCAGGAGCTCCGGGAGGGGATGACGCCCCTCCAGGGGAATGATCTCTTTGCGCAGCTCGGTGTCGGGGGCGTGCAGCGAGAGCGCCAGGCGGAACTGTTCCGGCCGCTCCGCCAGCTCGAGGATGCCCGGCACCACCCCCACGGTGGACACCGTGATGCGGCGGGCGCCGACGCCGTAGCCCTGGTTGAGGATGGTCAGGGATGGATGGACGGCCTTCCGGTTGGAGAGGGGCTCGCCCATCCCCATGTAGACGATGTTCGAGATAGGGCCGTAGTCGTTGTCCTCCGCCCACCGCCGCGACCCCCGGTACTGACCGACGATCTCACCTGCCGTGAGCTGCCGGTCGAAGCCGCCCCACCCGGTGGCGCAGAAGGTGCACCCCATGGCGCATCCGACCTGGGACGAGATGCACAGCGTCAGCCGGCGCTCCGTGGGAATGAGCACGGACTCGACGAGTTCTCCGTCGGCGAGTCTCCAGAGGTGCTTGACCGTCCCGTCGTTGCTAACCTGGATCGTGGCCGCCTCGGGCTCGTCGATGCGGAAGGCCCCGTCCAGGGCTTCCCGCTCGGACACGGGAAGCACCGTCATCTCGGCGAACGTCCGCGCCAGCCCCTCATAGATCCACCGTTCCACCTGTTCAGCCCGGTAGCCGGGCTGACCCCGAGCCCGGAAGTGGGCGGCGAGGGTCTCGCGCATCGCTTCGGGCGTAAGGGAGAGGAGGTCGATTCGGTCTTGGGTGGCCATGGATCTCGCTTGAGTCGTTTCGGGAGCCCGTGTAACTTAGCCGACCGAAGAAATGCACTGTAGCCGGGATGGGTACGCTTGAGCTTCGCGAGCCATCTCCTGGCATGGGGACCGGCCGTCCTGTGGGCGGCGGCCCTTTTTTTCTTGAGCGCACTTACCGGGGTGGTCGGTCCAGATTGGGTCAACGTGAACGACAAGGTGGCTCACGTCGGGGCCTACGCCGTGCTGGGGTGCACGCTGGCATGGGGGCACCATCGCTCGGCCGCGCGGATGGATCACCGCTGGCTCCTCGTGATGGGCGCGCTCTACGCAGTGAGCGACGAGATTCACCAGATGTACGTCCCGGGACGGAGTGCCGATCCGGCGGACCTGCTGGCGGACGTCGCCGGTCTGCTTCTGGGCTATGGAACGACCTGGGCGATTCTGGGTCGCACGAGTGACGCACGCGACCCCGCCGGACCCGGCGCGGTCGACGAGGGAGACACGGGCTGACATGACGAAGACCGAGAGACAGGCCGACATCGAGAGGACCGCCATACGAACCCGCATGGTGGGGGGGGTTCGTGCGTCCGACGACGGCGCCCGGGAGACGTTGGCCGGTTGGGTCCATCGGCGCCGTGATCTCGGCGGGCTCCTCTTCGTCGACCTCCGCGACCGGAGCGGCGTGATCCAGGTGTCACTCGGGCCCGACTGGACCGAGGCCGAATCCCTCGAGCGTGCCGGGAGGCTTGGTCGTGAGGATGTCGTGCTCTTCGAGGGTGTCGTCGCGATCCGGCCGGAGGGCGCCAGCAACGACGAGATGGCCACCGGGGACATCGAGTTCCGTGCTACGCGCCTGGAGGTTCTCTCCGACGCCCGTACGCCCGAGATTCCCGTCTATCGCGGGCCGGACGACGAACTTCCGGCGGAGGAACTCCGACTCCAGCACAGAGCCCTGGACCTTCGGCGCTCCGAGCTTCAGGGGAATCTGGTCCTGCGGCACCGGCTCGTTCTCGAGGTGCGCAACTATCTGGACCGCCACGGCTTCATCGAGGTCGAAACCCCCATCCTCACCAAGGCGACGCCGGAAGGGGCTCGCGACTACCTGGTGCCCAGCCGGGTCCACAAGGGTGAGTTCTACGCACTGCCTCAGAGCCCCCAAATCTACAAGCAGATCCTCATGGTTTCGGGCTTCGACCGCTACTTCCAGATCGCCCGTTGCTTCCGCGACGAAGATCTCCGGGCCGACCGGCAGCCGGAGTTCACACAGATCGACGTGGAGGCTTCGTTCGTCGGCGTGGAGGACATTCTCGTCTGGATGGAGGGCATGATGGCCTCGGTGGCGGCGGTGGCCGGCATCGACGCTCCGCTGCCATTTCCCCGCATGACGTGGGCCGAGGCCATGGAGCGGTACGGCTCCGACCGTCCGGATCTGCGCTGGGAGCTGGAGATTCACGACTGGACCGAGGCGACGGCCGACGTCGACTTCGGCATTATCCGAAGCCAGGTAGACGCAGGTGGTCGGGTGCGTGGTTTCCATGTTCAGGGCGGAGCGAGCTTGTCCCGCCGCCAGATCGATGGCCTGGAGTCGAAGGCGAAGGCCGCGGGCGCGCCGGGGCTGCTGTGGGCGAAGCGCTCGGACGAAGGGACGTCGGGGCCTCTGGGCAAGTTCCTTCAACCCGAGCACGCCGATGCCATGGGCCTCGGGGTGGGCGATCTGGCCCTGGTGGCCGCCGGACCCGACGCCTCGACCTCGCCGTGGCTGTCGGCGGTACGTCCCGCGGTCATCGAGGTCATGGAGATGGAGCCCGTGCGGGAGCACGGTTGGCTGTGGGTCACCGATTTCCCCGTCTTCGACGAGGAGGACGGGTTGCTCACGGCGAGCCACCATCCCTTCGTCATGCCCCATCCCGACGACGTGGATCTTCTCGAGGAAGACCCGGCGGCGGTCCGCGGTAGCGCGTACGACATGGTCTACAACGGCACCGAGTTCGGGTCGGGCAGCATCCGCATCCACGACTCGACGCTCCAGCGTCGGGTCCTACGGGTTCTGGGACTCGAAGACGAGGAGATCGACGCGAAGTTCGGCTTCCTCCTGAGCGCACTCGAGGCCGGGGCGCCGCCCCATGGTGGCATTGCCCTCGGCATGGACCGTATCGTTCAGCGCTTCACGAATTCGGCGAGCCTGCGTGACGTGGTCGCCTTTCCCAAGACGACGGCGGCGCGGGCGCTCTTCGAGGGGGCCCCCACGGCGGTTGGGGACGGCGATCTCGAGGCGCTGGGACTATCGATCAAGCAGTCTGCGCGAGAGAGCGCCGACGAACGGGAAGCCTGAGGGCTTCCAGGAGTGCGCGTGGCCAACGGCGACACCATCGTGGAACACAGGCTGGACACGGAGGGCGCGGATCCCCTGATGCTCGCGGGGGTCAACGACCGCAACATCCACGAGGTCACACGCCTCTTCTCGGTGCGGGTGGTCCTGCGCGGTGATCACCTGATCCTCTCCGGGGAGCTCGTTGCCGTGGAGCGGGCGGCGCCGGTGGTTCAGCACATGATCGAGCTGTCCCGCCTCCGGGCGCCTTTCGACACTCCGGACATCGCCCGGTTCGCCGAAGGCGTCGACGCCCTCGGCGCCGACGGGATCGTGCATCCCGACGACGAAGTGCGCATCGCGCTCCCCGGTTCTCGACGGGTCATCTCGCCCAAGTCCGATGGGCAGCGTACGTACATCGGCGCCATCCAGAACAACGACATCGTCATCGGCATCGGACCGGCGGGAACGGGCAAGACCTACCTCGCCGTGGCCGCCGCCGTGGACGCTCTGTACAAGAAACGGGTGAAGCGGATCATTCTGGCCCGTCCTGCCGTCGAAGCGGGTGAGAACCTGGGATTTCTCCCTGGCGACCTCCAGGAAAAGGTCGATCCGTACCTCCGACCCCTGTATGATGCGTTGGAGGACATGATGCCCCACGAGCGGGTCCGTCGGGCGCTGGAGGATTCTACCATCGAGATCGCTCCGCTGGCATACATGCGTGGCCGCACCCTTGCCGATGCCTTCGTCATTCTCGACGAGGCGCAGAACGCGACGCGCGCCCAGACGAAGATGTTCCTCACGCGTCTGGGGCTGAACTCGAGGGTCGTCATCACCGGTGACAAGACCCAGATCGACCTGCCACGGCGTGAAGACTCCGGGCTTCTGGAGATCGAGGAGATCCTCGGCGGCATCGAGGGCATTTCCGTGGTCTATCTCGACTCCAAGGACGTCATCCGCCACCGGTTGGTGAAGGACATCATCCGGGCGTATGCCCGTGAAGAAGACGATGGCGAGGCAGAGGGCGTCGGCGTGGACGGCGAGGCGGCCGGCTAGTGAGCCGCCCCCTGCAGGAACGGGGTGTCGACTCCGTTCTGTATCGCCTCTCGGGCGATCCCGGCCAGACGCCGGGCGAGAAGATCTTCCACCATGGGGCCAGGATCGGGCTGTTGGTGGTGCTGTCGGTCCTGGTCACGATCCTGTTCCCGCCGGCCGAGTTCTTGCCTACGCCGGAGGTCGACGTCGGTACCGTGGCCGGCGAGGACATCGTCGCCACCATCGCCTTCGATGTCCCGAAGTCGGCGGCCGAGTTGGAAGAGGACCGCCAGGAGGCGGCGGCTCTCGTGCCGCCGACCTTCACGGAGCGAGAGGCCGTCGGCGACACCGTCGCGGCTCGTCTGGGGCGTTTCTTCGCCCAGGTGGACTCCGCGGCGTCGGCAGGCGACACGGCCGCCGTCGTGGAGATCCTCGCCGAGCGCCGGGTCACGACGGACTCTCTCCAGTTCGGGATCATCTTCGACGGAAGCCGACGGGAGTCGCTGCGTCAGGCGGCGCAGCGGGCTGTGCTCGAGATCATCCCCCGCGGCATGGCCGACCCCGCGGAGGTCGGGGACGTGTCCACCGAGGTGATCTACGTCCAGCGCGGCGACGACGCCGAGGAGACCCGGGATGTCAGCGACATCATGACATCGCGGGAGCTCTACGCCCAGGCAGGGTCCTACTTGCCGTCAGGATCCCCTCCCGGCGCCCAGGAACTCCTCAGGCGGATACTGATTTCGCACCTGGAGTACAGCCTCGTCCCCAACATCGTGGCCACCGAGGAGGACAGGGAGGCTGCAAGGGCGTCGGTCTCCCTGATCAAGGACGAGGTGCTGCTGGACGAGGCCATCGTGCGCGCGGGCGATCCTGTCGGCGTGGAGACCATCGAGCGCGTCCAGGCCTATCAGAATGCCCTGCGGGACCAGGGGCTTCTCGAGAACGAGCGGCCGTTGCTCGGGGCGTGGGTGGGCAGCGGGCTGCTCACCGTCATCCTCCTTTCCATATTCGGGCTTCTGCTCTTCTTCAGTCGCCCGCAGATCTACGCCAATTTCCGCTGGCTGCTCCTCTTGGCCCTCCTCAGCGCCGCATACTTCGGGGCCGCGCGCGGAATCGTTCAAGCCGAGATGGCTCCCCAGTGGCTGCCTATCGCCTTCGTGGGCTTGCCGGTCGCGGTCCTCTGGGACATGCGTACCTCACTCCTTCTGGTCCTCGTCCTGGCCGCGGTGACGGGGACGCTCGCGCCCTTCGCAGGTCAGTACGGTGTGGTCCTGACGGTCATGGCCGGAGGAGCCGCAGCCGCCATGAGCGTTCGGGCCGTCCGCCGCCGGGCCGAGACGTGGGTTTCCATCGCCCTCATCGTCGCCGCGGGGTCGGCCGTATCGCTGGCCTATGGCCTCGCCACTGCCCAGCCTCTCGTCGACGTGGCCGCCGCCGTGGGGCCCCTCACAGGCAACGCCATGATCTCGGCGCTTCTTGCCGTGGGCTTCCTCTGGGTCTTCGAGCTCTTCACCGGCATCACCACCGACCAGACGCTCCTCGAGTGGGCGGATCCGACGCGGCCCCTTCTGAGGCGGCTCTCCATGGAAGCGCCGGGGACGTACGCCCACACCATCAACGTCGCCAATCTGGCGGAGGCGGCGGCCCAGGAGATCGGGGCCAACGGTCTCCTCTGCCGGGTGGGCGTCCTGTACCACGACGTGGGCAAGATGCTCAAGCCCCATTACTTCGTCGAGAACCAGCCCGACAGTCGGAATCCCCACGACAAGCTCAAGCCCGAGACGTCGGCTTCCATCGTCCGGGAGCACGTCACCGAGGGGGTGCGACTGGCCGAGGAGGCCGGTGTGCCCGACATCGTCATCGACTTCATCCTCGAGCATCACGGCACGCAGCGCATCGGCTTCTTCTACGAGAAGGCCAGGGAGGAGTCCGACGAGCCCGTGGATGTCTCGCGCTTCTCGTATCCGGGGCCCAAACCCCAGACCCGCGAGACGGCCATCGTCATGCTCGCCGACTCGTGCGAGTCGGCCGCACGCGCCATGCGGGAGCCGACGCCTGAACGGGTGCGGGATCTCATCGACATGGTGGTCTCCGGCAAGCTCGCCGACGGCCAACTCGACGAGACGCCGCTCACGCTCGGAGAGATCGCAGGGATCAAGGACCAGTTCGTGAAGATCCTGGGCGGAGTGGTCCACCGTCGCATCGAATACCCCGAGACGAAGCACCTCACCGAGGCCGAGTCCCACGACGGTGAGGCGGACGGCGGCGAAGGCGGGCAGTCGAGCGAGGGCGAGCAGGCGGGCGAAGGCGAAAAGGCGGGCGAAGGCGGGAAGGCGGACGAAGATGCAGACGCCGCGCTCGCTTCCGGCCACTCCTACGCCGACACGGCCCCAGGACGGGCTGCCCGGGCGCTGGACGCCGGGGACGGCGACGGGCACGGACGGGACGGTCCTTCGAAGTGACTCCCACGTGGGACATCACGGTGCATCTGTACCCCGACGGGGGGCGCGTCACCCCTGACCGGGGCGACGGATTCGCCGCTTCGGCCGGCAACTTGGAGAGCCTCATCCGAGAGGCCGTCGAGCGGACGCTGGATGCCGAAGGTACAGGCAACGCCGAGATCTCCCTCACCCTCCTCGATGACGACGCGATCCAGGCGCTGAATCGGGAGTACCTGTCCAAGGACCGGCCCACGGATGTCATCGCCTTCTCCCTCGGTGAGGGCGGCGAAGTCCTCGGAGACGTGTACATTGGCGCCGACCAGGCCCGCCGCCAGGCGGAGGAGTTGAGCATCGATCTCGCCGAAGAGGTGGTGCGGCTCGCCATCCACGGGACCCTCCATGTGCTGGGCCACGACCATCCGGAGGAGGGTGATCGGTCGGCCAGCCCCATGTATCGTCTTCAGGAACGCCTCGTCGACGAGGTCCTGGGCCCCTCGTAGGTCACGAGCCCCTGTTTCAAGACCCTACGACGGGGCTCTTTTCGTCGGCGATCCTCGACGCGGGGTCACCTTGCCACCGACCCTCGGCTCCGGGATCTTCCGGGGCTTCGCCCACCTCCGCTCCGGCAAGACGGCGGTTCGCGGACCCCGAGGCTCGATAGACCCCGTCTGAAACGACCCCGATGACCACCTCGCCAGAAGAGAAGGAGACCGTCCAGGAGCGCATCGACACGCTCGTCGAGGGTGGTGAGTTCCAGGAAGCGGGGACCCTCCTCGAGGACCTCCACCCGTCGGATGTCGCGGACATCATCGAGAGCCTCGATGACGACCGTCGGGTCGCGTTGGTGTCCGTTCTCCCCGCTGAGCTCGCGTCGGAGACGTTGGCCGAGATGGAGCAGGGCGAGAACCGCAGCGACCTCCTCGCGGCTCTGACCCCGGAGAAGGGCGCGGAGCTCATCGTCGAGCTCGCCGACGACGACGCGGCCGACCTCATGGGCGAGCTGGAGCTCGCCGAGCAGCAGAAGATCCTCGAGGCCCTCCCCGGGGAGACGGCCGAGGAGCTCATCGACCTCCTGCGCTACGACGAGGAGACCGCCGGCGGGCGGATGACCACCGATCTCGTGGCTGTCCGGGGGACGCTCAACGCCAGACAGGCCCTCGAGCAAGTCCGTTACCAGGGCCGGGAGGTCGAAGACTTCTACACGGTCTTCGTCATCGACAACCGGCGCCGGCTCATCGGGACATTGCGCCTGGACGATCTCGTCGTCGCCGACCCGGACAGCCCTATCTCGTCCTTCGTCGAGGAGCCGGTTTCGACGGTGGGTCCCGAGGAGGACCAGGAAGAGGTGGGCCGGCTCATGGGCCGCTACAACCTGGCGGCCATCCCTGTGGTGTCCCCGGACGGCATCCTCCTGGGTCGGATCACCTTCGACGATGTCATCGACGTCATCGAGGCCGAGCAGACCGAAGACATCCTGCGCCTCGCCGGTATCACCGACGAAGAGGAACTCCGCCACAACTGGACGGCGTCTGTGCGCACCCGGCTGCCCTGGCTGGCCCTGAACCTCCTCACTGCCGCCGCCGCGGCGTCGGTGATCCTGGTCTACGAGGAGGTCATCGATCAGGTCATCACGCTGGCCTTCCTCGCTCCCATCATCGCCGCCATGGGCGGTAGCTCCGGGACCCAATCCCTGGCCATTACCATCCGTCGCCTCGCGGTGGAGGGACACGGGGCAGCTCGGGGTTTCGTGATGAAGGAGATCCTAATCGGCCTCGTCATCGGGGGTGTTCTGGGCGTGGGCATCGCCATCCTCGCCATCCTCGTCGACGGCGATCCCATGCTGGGTCTGGTGGTCATGATGGCCATGTGGGGCAACCAGATCGTGGCGGGCTTCGCGGGAGCGTTCGTCCCGGCAACTCTCGACCGTCTGGGGGTAGACCCGTCGGTAGCGTCCTCGGTCTTCGTCCACACCCTCACCGATCTGTGCGGATTCTTCCTCCTTCTCGGGCTCGCATCGAAGCTCCTTCTCGGCTGAATCGGACAGCCGTGGCGATCGGGGCGTCCACCGTGAGGTGGTGGTGAAGCGACTCGGACGGACCCTCTCGGTCTTCTGGCGTCTGAGCCCGTTCGTCTTCGGGTTCCTGCGTGACCGTCGGCGCTTCATCCTTTTCGGAAGGCCTGCCAGCCGGTCGCGAAGCCACCACCAGGCGAGGGCCGAACGGTTGTCGGCCCGGTTGGCGAGCCTGGGCCCGACCTTCGTGAAGATCGCCCAGCTCCTGAGCGCGCGGGCCGACATCCTGCCGGAGCCGTATCTCACGGAGATCGGTAAGCTCCAGGACCGGGTCCCGCCCGACCCGTCCGACGAGATCCGCCGTGTCATCGAAGGCGAGTTGGAGGCTCCCGTCTCGGAGTTGTTCGAGGCATTTCAGGACCAGCCCATGGCCGCGGCCAGCCTCGGCCAGGTGCATCGAGCCCAAGTGGACGGACAGGAGGTGGTCGTCAAGGTCCTCAGACCCGGCGTGGAGACCCTCGTCGCCCTCGATCTCGACATCTCGTTCCGTCTCTTGTTCTGGCTCAACGTCGTCTTCCCGAACCACCACGTGCGGGCGCTGACGAACGTGGTCCGCGAGTTCTCGGTGCGGGTGAAGGACGAGATGAACTTCGAGGCGGAGGCGGACAACATCACCCGCTTCCAGACCGTCTTCGCTGGCGATCGAAAGGTTCGGGCTCCCGGCGTGGTGCACCGCTTCACCCGGCGGCGCGTCCTGGTAATGGAGTATTGCGAGGGCACGAAGATCGACGAGCTCCACGGGCTCTTCGAATCCGGCAGGCTCTCCTTCCGGCAGGTCATGGAGACGCTCACGACGGTATACCTCCGGATGCTCATGGTGGACGGCTTCATGCACGCCGACCCCCATCCCGGCAATCTCCTGGTCCAGGACGACGGCACCCTCGTCGTTCTCGATTGGGGGGCGGCCATCGAGGTCCCCAAGTGGACCCGGGAATCCATCCTCGGCACGGCACTGGCCCTGGGCCGGGAAGACATCGACGGCGTCATCAACGAGATGTACCGGATGGGGATGATCAGCCCGGAGGTGTCGCGGGGAGAGATCCGGGAGGCCGCCACGGAGATCCTCCGGATCGTGGAGCGGGCCAAGACCACGAACCGGCAGATGATCGTCCAGGATGTCATCTCCGAGCTGTACGACACCTTCTTCACCTGGCCGCTGGTGCTGCCTCAGGAGCTGGTCTACTTCCTCCGCACGTCCGCCCTCATCGAGGGGCTGGCCTTCCACTACGACAGTCGCTTCGACGGCCTGGAGTTCATCCGTGGCGTCGTCATGGACAACAAGGCCGAGCTCGTGAAGACCACGGGCCAGCAGCCGACTCAGATCGCCCGGAGTTTCGTGGAGGAGTCGCAGCAAGTCGTGCGCTCCGTCCGCGATCTCGTGAGCCGCGCGGAGCGCGAGGAGTTCCGGGTACGGGTCCACCCCCGGGACATCCAGTCCCAGGAGCGCTTCCTTCACCTCCAGGCCAGGCGCCTGCTTCTGAGCATCTTCGCCTCGGTGACGGCGGTCATCTCGTCCATACTCTTCATCGCCCTTCGGAACTGGTGGCTCCTGGGCATCGGACTCCTCGTATCGCTCATCATGTTCATCGTCGTCCTCTTCATCCCCACGCACCTGCTGGAGAACCCCCTGCGCCACGCCCGAGGAATTCGGCCGGCGAGGCGGCCATGAGAAGCGGTCTCGTCGCGATCCCGCGCCGCCAGCATGGTACATGCTGCCCGAGTCCCGCTGACACCGCACCCCGCCGATGACGCCCATCGAGGCCCTGGATACGAAGACCGCCGAGCTCCTCGAGCGCTTTCGCGGCGGGACGATCGCGGCGCTGGCCCGGGCCATATCCGTGGTGGAGGGCGAACGGTCGGGCTTCCAGTCGCTGCTACATGCCGTCATGGCCAGCGGACCCCACGCCAAGCGCGTGGGCTTCACCGGCCCGCCCGGCGCGGGGAAGTCGAGTCTCGTAGCCGCCGCGGCGACGTCGTACCGGGAGCGCGACGAGCGCGTGGGCGTTGTGGCCGTCGATCCTACGTCGCCGTATTCCGGCGGCGCCCTCCTCGGCGACCGGATCCGCATGAACGACATCGCCATGGATCCGGGCATCTTCATCCGCTCCATGGCCACGCGGGGCTCCCTGGGCGGGCTTGCGACGACCACCAAGGAAGTCGTGGACCTCATGGACGGATTCGGCTTTCCCCGGGTCCTCATCGAGACGGTGGGCGTGGGCCAAACGGAGCTGGAGATCACGGCGGCGGCGGACACGGTGGTCGTCGTTCTGGTACCCGAGTCGGGCGATGCCATCCAGGCCATGAAGGCCGGACTCATGGAGATCGCCGACATCTTCGTCGTGAACAAGGCGGACAGACCGGGATCGGCCCGGCTTGTGAAGGAGCTCCGCCAGGCGCTTCACCTGCGCGCTGGCAGCGCCCTCAAGGACATCCCGGCGCACCACGGCGTCGATCTCGGTCGGGCCATGAAGAAGGAGCGCACCACTGATGCTCCGGCGACCGAACCCGAAGGGTGGTCGGTGCCGGTCCTCAAGACCAACGCCCTGACCAACGAGGGCGTGGACAAGCTCCTGACCACCATCGACGAGCACCGGGCGTGGCTCGAGGAGAGCGGCCAGTTGGAGGCCAGACGGAGGGATCGGGCGGAGGGACGCATCCGCGATGTGGTGAATCGGGAGCTCATGCGCATCGCATGGCGGCGCGAGGAGGTCACCGAGCTCCTCCGCCGGGGCGTCGAGGAGATCGCGGCGGGAGAGGAGACGCCGTACTCGGTGTCCCGCCGCATCGTCGAGGCGTTGCTGCGGTGAGGGCGGCCCCGCGGCGGGGGGGACGGATGGCCCGCACCGGTGTAGAGCGACCTCCCAGATCCCATGGGATCCTGCGGAAACCCTCCGCCAGCAACATGTTCGTGAGTATCTTTCAGGGCTGCGATCCGCCGGACGGTCGCGGCTCACCGAGGAGCATGCGATGTCGACGATAGAACGAGAGCTCGAGAGCCGATCGGAGCTGGAGCGGACGCTGCGGGAGCGGGAACGTGAACTGGCCGACCTCAAGGCCCGCCTCGCCGAGTGGGAGGAGACCTTCGAGTCCATCCCCCAACGCGACGCCCTCTTCACCACCATCTCTGGCCGCGAGGTCAAGCCGCTCTACACGGCACTGGACCGCACCGACGCCAACGATGAGGACGACCTGGGCATGCCCGGCTCGTACCCGTTCACCCGCGGTCCGTACGCCACGATGTACCGGACGCGGCTCTGGACCATGCGGCAGTTCGCTGGCTTCGCCACCGCCGAGGAGACGAACGAGCGCTACAAGTACCTCCTCGACCACGGCCAGACGGGACTGAGCGTCGCGTTCGACTTTCCTACGCTCATGGGCTACGACTCCGACCACCCCCGCTCCCTGGGCGAGGTCGGCGTGTGCGGTGTGGCCATCTCCTCGCTGGCTGACATGGAGCAGCTCTTCGACGGCATCCCGCTGGACCAGGTCTCCGTCTCCATGACGATCAACGGCCCGGCCATCATCCTCTTCTGCTTCTACGTCGCCGCCGCAGAGAAGCAGGGCGTCGACGTGTCGAAGCTCCGGGGCACCGTCCAGAACGACATCCTCAAGGAGTACCAGGCCCAGCACGCGTGGGTCTTCCCGCCGGAACCGGCGCTCCGCGCCATCGTCGACATGTTCCAGTGGTGCAGCGAGAACACGCCGAAGTACAACCCGATCTCCATCTCCGGTTACCACATCCGTGAGGCTGGATCGACGGCAGCCGAGGAGTTGGCGTTCACGCTCCGAAACGGCTTCGAGTACGTCGAGCGGGGCATCGCCCGCGGCCTCGACGTCGACGCCTTCGCGCCACGGCTGTCGTTCTTCTTCGACGTCCACAACGACTTCTTCGAGGAGATCGCCAAGCTCCGCGCCGCCCGCCGCATCTGGGCCCGGGGCATGAAGGAGAAGTACGGCGCCAAGAATCCCGAGTCGTGGAGGCTCCGCACCCACTGCCAGACGGCGGGCGTGAGCCTCACGGCGCAGCAGCCCGAGAACAACATCGTCCGAGTGGCCTACCAGGCCATGGCTGCAGCGCTCGGCGGTACCCAGTCGCTGCACACCAACTCCATGGACGAAACGCTCTCGCTGCCCACGGAGAAGGCGGTGCGCATCGCGCTGCGGAGCCAGCAGATCCTGGCCTTCGAGTCCGGCGTCACCAACACCATCGATCCCTTGGCCGGCTCGTACTTCATCGAGTCCCTCACCGACGAGCTCGAAGCCGAAGCGCTGGAGCTCTTCGACGAGATCGACGCCCTGGGCGGTGTCGTTCCCGGAATCGAGCAGGGGTGGTTCCAGCAGGAGATCGCCGCCTCGGCGATGCGCCAGCAGCGTGAAGTGGAGTCCGGTGACCGGGTGGTGGTCGGCGTGAACCACTTCACCGAAGGCTCGGAGAAGATCGAAATCGACACGCTCAAGATCGATCCCAGTGTGGAGAAGCGTCAGGTGGCCCGGATGGCGAAGATGCGCGAAGAGCGCGACGACGCCCGCGTGGCCGAGACGCTGGATGCCCTGCGCGAAGCGTGCAGGACCGACGAGAACGTCGTGCCGCGCATCCTCGACTGCGCCCGGGCCTACTGCACGCTCTACGAGATCCGGGCCGCCATGGAGGACGTCTTCGGCGCCTACAAAGAGCCAGTCTTCTTCTAAGGGCGTAACTCCAGGCCAAGGCGGCCGAGGCCGCTGAGGCCATGGGTACCGCGGACCGACAGAGAACCGCGAGGCCCCGCGGCCCCGCGAACAACGACAACCGAGCGACCAGACATACATGTCCGACGAACGGAAAATCCGAATCCTCGTGGCCAAGCCCGGCCTCGACGGCCACGACCGGGGAGCGAAGGTCATCGCCAGCGCCTTCCGCGACGCCGGCTTCGAGGTGATCTACACCGGCCTCCACCAGACTCCCGAGATGATCGTCAACGCCGCCGTCCAGGAGGACGTCGACGTCGTCGCCATGTCGGTCCTGTCCGGCGCGCACATGACGCTCTTCCCACGGGTGAAGGAGCTTCTGGACGAGGCCGGAGCCGACCACGTCCTCCTCACCGGAGGCGGCATCATTCCCGAGGACGACGTCGCCACCTTGGAAGAGCGAGGCATCGGACGCCTCTTTGGCCCGGGCACGCCGACGACGGCGGCCATCGCGTACGTCAGGGAGTGGTTCTCGGCCCAGAACACGGCGTGACGCCGGTCGGGAAGGCCGTTCCGGCGCGGGGATGCCCCATCGACGGGGGATCGCGGCCCGAGGGCGCCGCATGAGCGCCGAGGCGACGACCGGTGCGTCCGGACGCCTCGGCGAGTTGTCGGCCGAGCTCCAGGCACTTCGCGACGAACTCCGCCAGGGCGGGGGGGAGCGGCGCATCCAGCGCCAGCACGACCAGGGTAAGCTCACCGCCCGGGAGCGCATCGACCTCCTCCTCGATGACGGCGACCCGTCTGTGGAGATCGGGATGCTCGTTGCCCACGACCAGTACGACGGCCAGGCGCCCGCCGCTGGTGTCGTCACGACGGTGGGTCGCGTCGAGGGCCGAGAAGTCGTCGTCGTCGCCAACGACGCCACGGTGAAGGCCGGGTCGTGGTGGCCCGAGACCATCACCAAGATCCTACGGGCCCAGGAGATCGCGATGCGGTGCCGCATCCCTATCGTCTACCTGGTGGATTCGGCGGGGGTGAACCTGCCCTACCAAGGGGGCGTCTTCCCCGGCCAGTACGGCGCCGCCCGGATCTTCTACTACAACTCGGTCATGCGTCGCTACCTGCGGATCCCGCAGCTTGCGGCGGTCATGGGACCGTGCATCGCCGGGGGCGCGTACCTGCCGGCGCTGTCCGACGTCATCCTCATGGTGGAGGGCACGTCGTTCATGGGTCTCGGAGGGCCGAACCTGGTGAAGGGCGCCACCGGGCAGACCGTCGACGCCGAGGAGTTGGGCGGCGCGGCGGTGCACACCCAGGTGAGCGGTGTGGCCCACTACATGGTGCCCGACGACGAGGCGTGCATCCAGCGGCTACGGCGGCTGGTGTCGGAGTTGCCGCGGGAGGTGGGCGTACACGGAGGGGACGGGTCGGCCAACGCGCGCGACGGCGTCACTCGTGGATCGGACGACGTGGTCGCGGGGAACGCCCGGGGCGGGAACGCACGCCGCATGGCGACGCCGCCCAAGCGCCTGGCCTACGAGCTCTACGACCTCCTCCCTGAGGACCACCGTCAGCCGTACGAGATGAGGGACGTCCTCGAGTGCATCCTCGACGGCGAGGAGCTCGACGAGTTCCAGCCCGAGTACGCCCCGGAGATGATCTGCGGCACCGGCTTTCTCGACGGGATGCCCGTCGGGGTCATCGCCAACGCCCGGGGCATGTTTCCCGTCAAAGGCAAACCGCCGCGCTTCGGCGGCATCGTCTATACGGAGAGCGCGCGGAAGGTGGCGTTCTTCATCGAGACCATGAACCGCCACCAGACGCCGCTGCTCTTCGTCCAGGACGTCTCGGGCTTCATGGTGGGCCCCGACGCCGAGCACTCGGGCATCATCCGGGCCGGGGCAGAGTTCGTCGAAGCCATGGCCACCGCCACCGTGCCCAAGCTCGTCCTCACCCTCAACCACGCCTCCGGCGCCGGCTACTACGCCATGGCCGGGCAGGGCTTCGATCCCGACTTCATACTGTCGCTGCCCACCGGGCGGATGGGGGTCATGGAGGGCGCCAGCGCGGTCATGGCGCTCTTCGGGAGCCAGCTCGACAAGCTGAAGGCCGAGGGGAAGGTGCCCGACGAGGACCTCACGACGAAGATGGACGAGGTCCGCGCCGAATACGACCGACAGCTCGACGCCCGCTTCGCCGCCGCTCGCGGGTTCGTGGACGAGGTGGTGCTGCCCGAGGAAGTTCGACCGGCGCTCGGTCTCCTGCTGCGGGCCGCCATGCACAACGACGGTCCGCACATCGGTGCCTTCCAGATCGGGGGATCGAGGCCCATGGCGTTTTCACCTGCCGCCGCGCCCGAGGGGGAGTTGGCCCATGACTGACGAGCGCGTGGTCCGCATCGCTAGCGGCCAGGGATTCTGGGGCGATGACCTGGAGGCGCCCGTTCGGCAGGTGGAGGGCGGCCCCATCGACTACCTCATGCTCGACTACCTGGCCGAAGTCACCATGTCGATCATGCAGAAGCAGCGGGCCCGGAACCCCGAAGCCGGGTACGCCAGGGACTTCGTGCCCCTCATGGAGCGCATCTTCCCGAAGTGCATCGAGGGTGGCGTGCGGGTCGTCACCAACGCCGGCGGCGTGAACCCCGAGGGGTGCGCCGAGGCGTTGGTGGAGGCGGGTCGCCGGGCCGGCGTTAAGGGCAAGGCGAAGGTGGGTCTCGTCACCGGCGACGACCTCATGGACCGCCTCGAGGCGCTCATCGCCGACGGCCACGAGATGAAGCACATGGAGACCGGCGAGCCCCTGGCCACCATCGTCGACCAGGTGCAGAGCGCCAACGCCTACATCGGCGCGGCGCCCATCGTCGAGGCGTTGGGCAAGGGCGCCGACGTCATCGTCACCGGGCGCAGTACCGACACAGCGCTCACGTACGGACCCCTCATCCACGAGTTCGGATGGTCCACCGACGACCACGACCGCATCGCCGCGGGCGTCGTCGCCGGGCACATCAACGAGTGCGGCGCCCAGTGCACCGGCGGCAACTGCCTCATCGATTGGTGGGAGATCCCCGACATGGCCAACGTCGGCTTCCCCATCGTCGAGGTGTCCGGAGACGGCACCTTCGTCGTCACCAAGCACCCCGGCACCGGAGGGCGGGTGAGCCGCGCCACGGTGGCCGAGCAGATCGTCTACGAGATGGGCGATCCCACCGACTACATCACGCCCGACGTCGTCGCCGACTTCACCACCATCCACCTGAACGACCTCGGCGGCGACCGGGTCCGGGTGCACGGCGTGAAGGGTGGTCCGCGCACCGACTTCCTCAAGGTGTCCATCGCGTACTCGTCGGGGTGGAAGGCCACCGGGACGCTGACCTACGCCTGGCCCGATGCCGCCGCCAAGGCCCGGGCCGCCGACCGGATTCTCCGGGAGCGCCTGGACCGGCTCGGCCTGCACTTCGACGAGATCCGCACCGAGCTGGTGGGGTGGGATTCCACCCACGGCCCCCTCGTCGGCGAGCCGCCTGCCGACATCCCGGAGGTCCAGCTTCGGGTGGGTGTTCGGGCCGAAGACAAGGCCGCGGTCGAGCGCTTCACCCGGGAGATCGCGCCCCTCGTGCTCACCGGCCCGCCATCCGTCACCGGCTTCGCCGGCGGACGGCCGCGTGTACAGGAGATCATGGCGTACTGGCCGGCGCTGGTCCGGCGGGAGGTCGTGGAAGACCACCTGCGGGTGGAGGTGAGAGACGTATGAGGGCGTCGGCGCAAACAGGAGGCTGGGCATGACCAAGGTTCAACTCGTCCACCTGGCCCATGCCCGCTCCGGCGACAAGGGCGACACGGCCAACGTCGGTGTCATCGCCTACGACGAGGCCCACTACGACCTCCTCCGCGAGCAGCTCACGCCCGAGGCCGTGAAGGCCCACTTCGGTGCGATGGTGAAGGGCGACGTGGAGCGCTTCGAGCTTCCCAATCTCGGGGCTCTCAACTTCCTCCTCCATGGCGCCCTCGGGGGTGGCGGCACCATGTCGCTCATGAACGACGCCCAGGGGAAGGTCTTTTCCACCGGTCTGCTGAGGATGGAGATCGAGGTGCCCGACGACGTCGCGGCGGCGGTGAAGGGGAAAGGCCGCGTGCCCCAGGGGTGGAGTCCCGGAGGCGCACGATGAGCGCAGGCGGCGCGGAGGTCCTCCTCTACGACGTCGCCGACGGCGTGGCCACCCTCACGCTCAACCGGCCCGACAAGCGCAACGCCCTCAACGCCGCCCTCGTGGAGGCCCTCAAGGACGGTCTGGCCGCGGCCGCCGAGGACGAGAGCGTCCGCGTCGTGGCCATGCGCGGGGCAGGCAAGGACTTCTGCTCCGGCGCCGACCTCGCCGAGATGGAACGCATCGCCACGCTGGGCCTGGAGGAGAACGTCGAGGACGCCCGATCGCTCGGGGCCCTCTTCCAGCAGATGCGTGACCACCCTCAACCCGTGGTGGCGGCCGTGCACGGGCGGGCCCTCGCCGGCGGGTGCGGTCTCGCCTCGGCGTGCGACCTGGTCCTCGCCCGGGAGGATGCCGAGTTCGGCTATCCCGAGGTCTACCTGGGCTTCGTGCCCGCCCTCGTCATGACCATTCTGCGGAGGAAGATCGGCGAGGGTGAGGCGTTCCACCTCGTCGCCCAGGGCGACCGCTTCGATGCACGGGAGGCCCACCGCCTCGGGCTCGTGACCACGGTGTTCCCGTCGGACGACTTCGAGGACGGCGTCACCCGGTACCTCGGGCGACTCGCCAGGAAGCCCGGATCGGCCGTGACGATGACGAAGGCGCTACTGTACGAACTCGACCGACTGGACTTCGAGGCCGGTCTCGAGCGCGCAGCGCAGGTGAACGCCGAGGCTCGCATGACCGAGGCGTGCCAGGAGGGGGTGCGGCGCTTCCTGGAGAAGTCGTCGGGGTGAGCCGCGCGCCGGGGGTCTGATGTTCGTGGATCGACGAAGGCGTGCCGGGCGGTACCTCGAGTGGAAGGTCGGACTCTTCTCCCTCGCCGCGGTGCTGACGCTGATGGGCATGTACCTCGAGGCCCGTTGGATGACCGGGCTGGCCATCGTCGTGCTGGCGTCCGCTATGCTGCTTCGCTTCCTGCCTGGGGGCAGGGAGGTGGAGGAGTGGGACGAGGAGGATGAAGAGGACGACGAGGACGTCACCGCGCCGGGCTCGGAGGCCGATCCCGAGGCCAGATGAGTCGGGAAGCAGTCAGCCCGAGGGTCAGCAGGCGACGCCCCCCATGGACAGGATGGCGATGGGAGGGTCGAGGCGCTGAGCGTTCGCCGGCGCCTCATGGATCCGCCGTACGACGTCCATGCCCCGAACGACCCGGCCGAACGCAGCGAATCCCTGTCCGTCCGGATTGCGGGTACCTCCGAAGTCCAACGACGGCTGCGGTCCGACGCAGATGAAGAAGTCGGACGTGGCGGTGTCCGAGGACGGATGCGGGCGGTCTACCATGCCATCCGTCTCCGAGACCGAGGTGTGGACTCGTACCGAGGACGGAATGGCGAAGGAGTCAGACTTCACGAGCCTACAGATCGGTGTCCGGGTCAGAGTGTGGGCCAGAGGGGCCATCTTTGATTCATGTCCACAATCGACCATCGCGAGGTCCCTGGAAGTCCTTCCATAGCCTCGGTTTGTGATCCTTCGCTAACCTCTGCGGCGCTGAAGCACGGCGGCTCTTGGCCGGTACCACGCCGTCCAGTGACCCCCTCCTTCGGAAGCACCTTCTCTTTCCTCGAGGCCCGTAGGGCGATAGCTTCGCAGGCAACCCTACAATTTCGGGATGCTATGGGATCCAAGGCGATTCTCGGCGAGTTCGAGCATGTGGTTTTGGCTACGGTCGTGTCGCTCGGCCACAACGCGTACGGGGCTGAGCTGATTCGAGAGATCAAGAGGCGCACGGGACGCACGGTGACCAGCGGGTCACTGTATGTGACCTTGGACCGACTCGAGGCCAAGGCGATGATTCGGTCGAGGATGGGCGACCCGGACCGACGCCGTGGCGGCCGACCGAAGCGGTTCGCGACACCTACGCCCGAGGGCATGCGCGCCCTCAAGGAAGTACGGGCGACGATGCTGAACCTATGGTCCGGGATCGAAGACGAGCTGGAGAGCGTATGAGCCGGCGCGACGCGCCGCTCGTCAGGCTCGGCCGGTGGCTGATGATGCGCGTTCCCACGAGTGACCAGAATCGCCAGGCCATTGTTGGCGACCTTGATGAGCTGTATCGCGATAGGCGGGACGCAGGCCAAGGCGTCGGAGCGGACATCTGGTATCTGAGGGAGGTGTTGGTCGCGGCTCTTCGGCTGGGGGCCCACTCGCTCCTCGGTGGTGGTGCCGGCGTCTCGCTCCTCGACATCAAGCTGGGCACCCGCATGCTGTACAGGCAGCCTATGCTCACCACGGTGGCGTTGCTGGCGCTCGGCATCGGGATCCCGCTCACCCTGATGCCCACTCACGCACTGTTTTCCATCGGCGCCCCGCTCCCAGTCGACGAGGGTGAGCGGCTCGCCGGCATCCGGACCTGGGACCTCGAGTCGAACCGTCGTGCCCCCGGATCCCTGTACGACTTCGAGGCGTGGCGGCGGGACCTGACCACCTTCCAGGCGGTTGCGGCTTCCCGGGCTGAAGAGTGGAACTTGCGTACCGAGGACGGCCGCGCTGAACCCATCAGTGGCGCGGTGATTACGGCGACGGCCTTCGACGTCCTACGTGTCCCGCCGCTACTCGGTCGCGCGCTTCAGGTGGCAGATGAGGGCGTCGGAGCCCCCGAGGTGGTCGTGCTCGGAGCGGCCCTGTGGGAGTCTCGTTTCGGCAGCGACCCGGAGATCTTGGGAGCGACGATACGGCTCGGCGACACACCGCACACCGTAGTCGGAGTCATGCCAAGGACTTTTGCGTTCACCCCCTTCGACCAGCTGTGGGTTCCGCTCCGTGTCGACGCCGTCGACCAGTCCGACGGAGGCCCGTCGGTCGAGGTGTTTGGTCGATTGGCCGATGGCATCTCAATGGATCAGGCCGGGGCGGAGGTCGAGGCCATCAGACAGCGTATGGCCACTGAGGGTGCCGGCCCGGCAGTGCGGCTCCAGGCCCAGGTCGTCACCATGCCGATATGGATCAGTCAAAGCATCGAGACGATCACGACCGACCCCTATGTGTATCTCGTACAGCTTCTTTTCGTTGGCCTGCTCGCGATCGTATGCGGCAATGTCAGCATCATGGTCCTTGCGCGGACGGCCAGCCGATCCAAGGAGATCGCCGTGCGCACGGCCCTGGGGGCGAGCCGAGGCCGCATCGTCTCACAGCTCTTTACCGAAGCTCTTGTCCTCGCCGTGCTCGCGACCGGGCTGGGGCTCTTCGCCGCCGATCGGTACGCGTCCCGGCTGAGGCCGCTTTGGCGTGAAATTCCGCCTTGGGTAGACCTCGGCATCACGTGGAGAACCGCTCTCCTCGCTCTGGCTCTTGGGGTCGTCTGCGCCGGCGGGGCGAGTGTGATCCCAGCTCTGAGGGCGACGGGCCGCGGCATCCATGCCAATCTCCAGCGGACCGCCGGGAGGAGGACGATCATGGGGTTCGGTGGCGGGTCGACGGCGCTGATCGTGGCGGAGGTCGCCTTGGCCGTAGCGGCCCTTTCGTGGGGGGCCACCTTCTTGGGCACCACCTTCGTGGATACCTCGGGAGAGATGGGTATCGAGCTCGAGCGGTACGTTGCCGCTCGACTACGAATCCCGGATGCCGTCCCGGTCACGGGGCGGGCGGTCGCGTACTCGGCCGATCTCGCCACTCGACTACGCACGACTCAGGTGGAGTTGAAACACCGGATCGAGTCAGAGCCGGGCGTGCTGTCGGTCGCGATGACCAGAAGCCTCCCCGGCACGCAGCATGGGCGGGGCCGATTCCGAGTGGAGGGAGATGACCTCGACGGCGCAGCACCTCCCCTCGTCTTTGCCGGCACCGTTGACGTGGACTTTTTCCGAGATATGGGTCACCTCATCCTCGCAGGTCGAGACTTCAACTCCGACGACATCCCCGAGGACCCGATGGCGCATCGGAGCGCCGTCATCGTCAACACCAGTTTCGTCGATGAGGTGCTCGGCGGTCGAAGTCCCATAGGGACGCGCATCCAACGACCAACGCGTGGCGACGATCCGGGCACGTGGTACGAGATCGTCGGAGTGGTCGGACCGTTCGGAATGAACTGGATGAACCCGGCCCGTGATGCGGGCGTGTACCACCCGGCGGGGCCAGGCGAATACTACCCGGTGAACTACGTCATCGAGGTCGGCGGCGACGCCGTCGATTTCGTGCCCCGCCTACGGGCGCTTGCCGCAGAGGTTGACCCGACGGTGATGATTGAGGAGCCGATGCTCCTGTCCGAGGTCACGAACGGGATGATGGCCGAGTTGCGTTTCGTAGCGTTCGCCGTGGTCTTCATTGCCGGGATCGCCGTCCTCCTGCCGACGGCGGGCCTCTATGCTCTCGTCTCGTTCACCGTCGCCCAGCGGACGCGAGAGATCGGGATTCGCACGGCGCTCGGAGCTCAGCCACGTACCATCGTCGTGACGATCGCCCGGCGGGCAGTGGGCCAGTTGACCGCTGGCGTACTACTTGGCGTGGGGTTCGCTGTGGTCCTCATGGGGAACGAATACCAGCAGGACCAGCTCTTCGAACACGCCAAGGTGCCTGCGATCATGATGGTGGTGCTAGCCACTTTGCTGGTCGGGGCGCTTGCCTGTCTGGTGCCCACACTTCGCGGGTTGCGCATCCAGCCGACGGAGGCATTCAGGGAGGTGTAGGGGCATCAGCTGGCTTCCCCCCTCGCTCTGGAAGCCATGGGACAGCCAAGTATGGCACGATCTATGCGCCCACCCTGGGCATGCTGAAGCGCATCGCCATCCTCGGCGCGGTACTCGCCGCGCTGGCGTACCTGGGGCTCGAGGCCCTTCGCCTGAGCAACTCTCGGAGCCGGCAACTTGTGGGCGAGCTCGTCACACGCGTCGAGACGGTCGACTCCGTCGTCGCGCTGACGTTCGACGACGGACCCATCCCGGTCTATACGGACAGCGTTCTCACAGTCCTATCCGACCTCGGAGTGCCTGCGACCTTCTTCATGGTCGGAAAAGGGATGCGGGACCATCCGGCGATCGCACGTCGAGTGCTTGCCGCCGGCCACGAGATCGGCAACCACTCGTACACGCACCGGCGTTTGATGCTGATGTCGCCCGGGGCGATCCGCCGCGAGATCGAGGATACCGATGCTTTGATTCGGAACTCCGGCTTCGAGGGCGAGATCTACGTCAGACCACCCTACGGGAAGCGGCTACTCGGTCTCCCCCTGTTTCTGCAGAAGCATGATCGTCCGGTACTGTTGTGGAGTCTCGAGCCCGATACGTACCACCAGGACGCGAATGGGGTGGTCGACTTCGTCAGCGAGCGCGCACACCCGGGAGCCATCATCCTGCTTCATGTCGAGATCCCGAGCCGAGTGGAGAATCGCCGTGCTCTGCCCCGCATCGTCGAAGAGCTCCGAGCCAAAGGCTATCGATTCGTAACCCTCTCGGATCTGATGAGCCGGGGCTCCCCGTAGCTTCGATGCGAACACGCGATTCGTGTCCGGAAGACTGGCGACCGGGCACTCTCTGCGGGTTCGCCCCATCCGCCGGGCTTCCGGTCCGGTCAGAGACACCCGCCTAAGGTTGCCTTCTCTCGGCGCCATTGCTCAGTTGACGAGTCACGGCGCCCACGCGACTGACCTCGTGGCGCGGTCCGGCACGATCGAAGGTCGGAGGCATGAAGATGCGAGTCATCGGCGGACGGATCCGATGATCGGTGTGGCCCTGGAATCCCTGCACAGGGTCGGAGTCGCAAAGGTCCGAGCCCCGGTCGGGGAGATCCTCTCCGGCGGTGGGGTCGAGAAACCTCTCGTCCGGCTCGAGCTCTGGCCGGTGCTCTTGTCGCCGGGCTCTCACTGATGAGGGCGGCATGCGACGATCTTTTTCGCTGGGTTCGCTCCGCGGACAACCATGCGGTTTCCGCCGCCGACCACTACGTTCGCCACGGCCAATGACGGCACCTGTCGGGGGCCGGCAGCCTTCGGGACGTTGAGTGGGCGGGTCAACCGCTCGTTGGAGTCAGATGCTCTGGAAGCCTCAGCCTCGTGTCATCCATCCTCTTCTCGGTGACCTGAAGCGAACTCGTTACGGCTCCTGGGTGGGGTCAATCTCTCTCCCACCGACAGGACCAGAGATCCAGATCCGGGTGAAGGGTCGGGCGGACGATGCTCCCGCGTGGGCCGTGGACCACTTCGTCTCCCCCTCCGACTCCTTCGCAGCCTTGGAGGGTGACCTCGAAGCGCGGGGTCACGGAGGCCGTTCTCGTGGTACTTCGAGGGATCAAGCGCTGTCCAGGTCTCGACGGTCGATGAGGTCGTCGGGTGGTTGGCCGGCTGCGAGTACGTCAGTGACAAGGAACTCTTCCACGAGGACGACCTCTGGAGAGGCGAGTCGTCGGGGGCACGCCTGGGTCGTGTTTGATGGAGGCGAAGGCCCGATGCTCCTCGAAACGACTCAGGCCACGACCGCCGAAGCGGTGCGCTCGCTGGACGACGCTCGCCCAGAGTATCGACCACACTTCTCAGTCGACGGGGGATACCGCACGACGTCATACAGCGGCTGGCTGACGACCGCGAAGGAAGATCGACAACGGCGTAGACGTTTCGGTCGGGTCGATGTCGTCGGCACGTGATTCTGGTGAGTCGCCCCACCCGCGCTACCGGCGCAGGAAGCTCCTCGGCGCTCTGGCTCTGGGCGCCGTAACGCTGTTCGTAGCGGAGCAGGTTCGCGAAGTACTGAGCAACAACTGCCGGGGCGCCGTCTACGGTGATCCTGCTTCGAGTCTGTACGTCCTTCCCTACGAGGTGGGGACCGAGTCGTACCTCTCCCAGTCCAACTGCGATGGCTTCCACAATGAGATGGACCACTTCGGGTTCGACTTCGACATGCCCATCGGCACTCCGTTCCACGCTGCGCGGGCGGGCAGGGTCACCGGTGTGCAGGATCGATGGATCGACGGGAACCACGACATTACGGAGACAAACTGGATCGAGGTGCTGCACTCCGACGGAACCTTCGCCCAGTACCTCCACCTGACGCAGGACGGCGCGAGAGTCGAGGTCGGGGATTCTGTCATTCCGGGGCAGGTCATCGGCATCAGCGGGTTCACGGGACTGACCGGGCCGAGGGAGCACCTTCACTTCATCGTGTTTTCCGAGATCACGGATACGAGCCGCATCTCCCTCCCGGTGACGTTCCGGAACGTCGACGCTGAGCAGCCGCTGGCCGCGGGGCGTACGTATCGTGCGTTGCCCTACTAGACCGGGGAGGCGCTAGTGCGGGTGATGTACTTCATCGCGGCTTCTTGTTTCGCAATCGGGGTGCTGATTCTTCTGGCCGCGCCCGGAGCCTGGGCGGAGTGGGACCGTGAGCCCGAGGACTTCCTCGGCGTCGTGCTCTGGGCACTCGCGTTCCTGGGGGCGAGCGGCACCTCGCTCTTCAGTGCCCGTTGGTGGCGTCAGCGGAGGTCCGGGCGCCACGAGGAAGGCACCTGACGTGGGCATCGACAAGGTCGATTGGATGGCCCTGCATGTCCGTGCTCTTTTCGTTCAAGACCAGGACGGGTGCCTGGTGCGGGCCAACGAATCGGGTGGAGTGAGAGCCCCCCGCTTCTTCTTGGGGCGCACAGAGGATGGATATCGGTGTTGGTTCGGAGCCGGACTCATCGAGTCTACGAGGGCGGAACTGGAGGGCTTGGCCGCAACCCTCTCGCGGGGCTCCTACGACGAACCGGTCGATCCTGGTCCCTTTCGGGAGGTCCTCGACCGCGAGGTGCAGGTGTCGTCGGTCTGGGCCGGACCAGCCTATCGGTTTCCGACGACGTTCGCTCCACCTCCGGCCGAGGCGCAGCTCATCGATCCGTCTCAGGCCGGAGTGCTGGACCCCTACCTGTCGGAGTGGTCCGGCGACGTGGAGGCGTACGCTCCCTTCGCCGTGGCGAAGCACGATGGAGCAGCGGTGTCGCTGTGCGCGTCGGTCCGACGGACCGATGCAGCGGATGAGGCAGGGGTCGAGACGCACCCCGACTTCCGTGGCCGTGGCCATGCGGGTCGGGCGGTCGCGCGATGGGCGTCGGAAGTCCGCCGCTCCGGCCGGCATCCGCTGTACAGCACGTCGTGGGACAACACGGCGTCCATCTCCGTGGCAACGAAGCTCGGGCTGATCCACTTCGGATCGGATCTTCACATGGCGTAGCCCCGCCGAGTGCAGGCTCCGGCTCTGCTCGCTACGTTCGCTTCACTGAATCACGGCGCCCAAAGGGCTCTTTTCACGGGCACCCTCGAAGGACGTGTCTGAACCCTTCCCGGAGGTGCAGCCATGGCGGAGCGCGTCGAGTACAAGTTCATCCGCCTGGGGGAGGGATGGATGTACGTGAGCAAGGAAGCGCAGTCGACGTACCAGGAGGTCATTCAGGAGCACGCGCGCGAGGGCTGGCGCTTGGTCCAGATATTCGCGCCGCCGATCGGTGGGGCCGGTTCCGGTACCGCGAAGTTCTACGAGCTCATCTTGGAGCGATCGAAGTAGCCGGAACCCGCGCTCCCCTACTGCGCCCGTAGCGCCTCCGTCGGATCGATCCCCGATGCCCGACGTGCCGGGATCCAGTGTGCCAGGAGCCCGACTACGGTCAGAAGGGCCAGGGCCAGACCGAAGCTGACGGGGTCCAGTGCCGGCACGTAGAGGGCACTGGTGAGGGCACGGGCCGCCAGGGCCGCCAGTGCGATGCCCACCGCCCCGCCGACGCCCACCAGCAGCATCCCTCTGCCCACCACCATCCCTACCACTTCGTTCGTCCGGGCGCCGAGCGCCTTTCGGATGCCGATCTCGCGGATCCTGCGACTGACCGAGTATCCGATGACGCCGTACAACCCCACCGCCGCGAGGACCACCGCCAGCAGACCGAATGCGCCGATGAGCCACGCGCCGGCGCGGACGGGGAAGAGGCGGACCTCGGCCAGGCTCCACAGCGACCCGGTCTCGACGAACACCAGGTCGGGATCGAGGGCCCGGAACTCCCGTTCGAGGCTTGGAAGGAGGACCATGGCATCGGTGCGGGTTCGGACGAGGAGGTTGCCGTATGCGCTGTTCCGGCCGAGAGGCAGGTGGATGTAGTCTTTGGGTGACTCGCCGGGTGTGTCCACCCGGTAGTCCTCCACGACGCCGACGATCTGCCAGGGCTCTCCGTCCCACGACGTGCGGAAGCTCTGACCGACGGCGTTCTCTCCGGGCCAGTATCGGCCGGCCATAGCCTCGGTGACGACGGCCACCCGAAGGTTCTCGTTCCGGTCGGCGGCCTCGATCCCCCGTCCGGAGACGAGATTCAGACCAAGGGCGTCGATGTAGTGCTCGTCCACGTAAGCCCCGTCCATCCGATAGGGCGTGTCGTCGGCCGACGACTGGTGGCCGTCGATGAACAGACCGAAGCCGTTGTTGTTCAGGGAGAGCGGCACACGGCTGACATTGGTGACTGCTTCGACGTCCGGCGACGCCTCGAGACGCTCCCGGACGCTCTGGAAGAAGATCGCTGACTGCTCACCGTCGTACCCGTTCATGTCCATGGCGAGGCCGAAGTAGGCGGTCCGCCGTGCGTCGTACCCGAGGTCGACGTCATTCGCGGCCCCGAGACTCCGGGCCATGAGGGCGCCACCCACCAGCAGCACCACGGACACCGCCACCTGGGCGATGACCAGGACGTCGCGGAGCTCCAGGCGCCCGGTCCGGGTCGCCGCGCCATCGCCAGCGTCTTTAAGGGCTGGGACCAGGTCGGGCCGGGCCGCCCGAGCTGCCGGAACGAGGCCGAACACCAGGCCCGTAGCCACCGCGGCGGCGAAGGTGAACACACCCACCCGCCAATCCGGGGAGATGTCCAACCCGATCTCGATGGGTAGCGGCGGCCGTACCGCGGCGATGACGCCGGCCAGCCAGTACGACAGAGCGAGGGCAACCGCGCCCCCGAGTAGGGCCAGCAGCATGCTCTCCGTGACGAGCTGCCGGATGATGCGTCCGCGGCCCGCGCCCATGGCGGTCCGGATCGCGACCTCCCGGCGTCTGGAGGCGCCGCGGGCGAGCATCATGTTCGCCAGGTTCGCGCACGCCACGAGGAGGACCAGTCCCACGGCGCCGAGGAGCACGAGGCTCACCGGCGCCAGTGTCCGGTCGAAGTCCGGGTTGAGCGCCACGTCGTTGGTGGCCAGCACCTTCACCCGGACGCGCTCGTTCGCCTCGGGGTACTGCTCCGCGAGGCGCGCGGCGATCCCCGTCATCTCGGCCCGAACCTGATCGACCTCCATGCCCTCCCTCATCCGGCCCTTCACCCAGAGGAAATGACGAGCCCTGCGGTCGAGGGTGGAGGCTTCCCTTTGTGGGCCGGTCACCCAGTTGCTCCCCAACGGCTCCACGTCGTCCACCATCGAGAGGGGGACCCACATCTGCACCGTCATCGCAGGGGCCATCCCCCCGAAGGTCCGCGGGGCGACGCCCACGACGGTGTAGACGTTGCCGTTGAGGCGGACGGTGCGGCCGACCACGCCTGCATCCCCTCCGAAACGGTTCTGCCAGAAGGCGTGGCTCAGGACCGCCGAGGGGCCTGCGCCCGGACCGGCGAACTCCTCCGACGTGAAGGTTCGGCCGTACGCCGCCGGAACCCCGAGGACCGAGAAGTAGTCTTCGGACACGATCTCGCCCACCACCAACTCCGAACTGCCGTCCACCGAGAGATTGGCGAAGAAGTTCGTGAAGGCCATCATGCCCGAGAGGGTCTCGGTGCGGTCCCTGAAGTCGAGAAAGTTCGGGTACGAGTTCGAGTTGTGGGCGTCGTCCGTGGTTTGATGAGCGTAGAGGTCGATGAGCTCGCCTGGGCTCTCAACCGGAAGCGGACGGAGTAGGACCGCGTTGACCAGGCTGAAGATCGACGCGTTCACGCCGATGCCCAGGGCAATGGTGGCCACGGCTACCGCCGTGAAACCCGGCGCGTTACGAACGCCGCGAAGGGCGAAGCGGATGTCCCGAAAGAACTCGTCCATGCGCACCACGTTCCGGTTCAGGGAGAGAATTGGTGGGCTGTACGCCACACGAGCCAACGCAGTTTCACCAGGTCTGCGGGGGAAGCTACGACGTCGGGTCGGGCGACGCTGGCCGGGTGGACCGTGGACTCGGGCACACTGACGCTCAGCGGCCGACGCGCTCCATGGACAGGATGGTGATGGGCGGCGTGAGGCGCTGACCCTCGGCAGGGGCCTGGTGGATCCGCCGCACCACGTTCATACCCCGGACGACCCGGCCGAACGCGGCGAAGCCCTGCCCGTCGGGATTGCGAGCGCCTCCGAAGTCCAACGAGGGCTGTGGTCCCACGCAGATGAAGAAGTCGGACGTCGCCGTGTCCGGTCCGCCGCGCGCCATGGAGATCGCGCCATCTTCGTGGACAAGACCGGTCTCCGAGGTGCGCTCCAGCGGGATACGCCCGAAGCCCTCGACCCCTCGGGCGCGGCTGCCTTGGACCACATCGATGGTGACCGAGTCGTTCGGCTGGTTGTCGTCGCGCACCGTGCGGTGGAAATAGCCCTCGGAGTACGCGCCCGCATCTACGTAGCGGAGGAAGTTCGCCGCCGTGATGGGCGCCCGAACCGTGTCCACCACGAGCTCGAAGGTGCCGGCCTCGGTGATCACGGCGACACGTACTCCAGCAGGCGTCTCCTGTGCGGAGCCGTGAACCGCGATCAACGTCGCGGCGGCCGCAGTGAGCTTCAGGATCCGATTCAGTCCCATCTGAGCGCCTCCCGTTCGAGCTCCTTGAGAATTCGGCGAGGCGGCGCCGGCTCCACACCCCGTCGGCCCATCCGTCCATGGCTCGGCCCGCACCCCGCACCGTTCGTCCGACATGATGCCCACCCCGGTCGCTTCGGCGACAGTGCCGGACCCCCGTGCAGTCCTGCGGCGAGCCTTCGGATACGACGACTTCCGTCCCGGTCAGGAGGACCTGGTGCGGGCGGTCCTCGACGGACGCGATGCCGTCGGCATTCTGCCTACGGGTGGTGGGAAGAGCGTCTGCTACCAGATCCCGGCCTTTCTCGTGGACGGGCTCACCCTCGTCGTGACGCCGCTGGTGTCGCTGATGGAGGATCAGGTCCATCGAGCTCGGCACGTCGGGCTACAGGCAGAGTGCCTGACCGGAACGCAGGCGACGGACACCAAACGCGCCGTCGTGGAGCAGGTCCGGTCGGGCACCACCCGCGTCCTTTTCGTCTCGCCCGAGCGGCTCGAGCTGACGGACTTCCGGACACTGCTCCGCGGGGTGAGCGTCGGACTGGTGGCGGTAGACGAAGCGCACTGCATCAGCGAATGGGGTCATGACTTCAGGCCCAGCTATCGGCGCATCGCTGCGGTCCGCCGGCGTCTTGGATGTCCTTTCCTGGCGCTCACCGCCAGCGCCACGCCGGCCGTGAGGGCGGACATTGCGAACAACCTCCGGCTCCGCGACCCCTTCGTGGTCGTCCGTTCCTTCGACCGGCCGAACCTTCGCTGGGCCGTCGTGCGGGGCGGGGGGCGGCGGGGGCGGATGCGGGAGATCTACCGGTCGCTGTCCCAGCTTCGGGGCGTCGCCATCGTCTACGCGCCGACGCGGCGGGCCGTCGAGCTGGTGCGGGACCACCTCGCCGGCTGCGGCCTTTCGGCGGACGCCTATCACGCTGGGCTGCCGGGCGAGGAGCGGTCGCGGGTGCAGGAGCGGTTCATGGGAGGCGAGTGCCGGGTGGTCGTCGCCACCAACGCATTCGGCATGGGCATCGACAAGGCCGATGTCCGGTCGGTCCTGCACGTCCAGCTTCCGACGTCCCTCGAGGCGTACTACCAGGAAGCCGGTCGGGCTGGCCGGGACGGTGAGCCCTCGGTGTGCCTGGCGTTCAATGCGCGCGGCGACGCGGCGCTCGGGAGGGGGTTTCTCGACTCCACCCACCCTCCCGTGCGTCGACTCCGCCGCATCCATCGGACGCTCCACCGCCTGGCGGACCGGGACGGCACCGTGTCTCCCGAGGACCCTCGGCTCATCCGGCTCCTGGGGGTGCCGCCGCGGGCGTGGATGGAGGGTGACCCGGTCGGGCCGCTGGGGGCGTTGGAGCGGTACGGCGCCATTCGGCGCGTAGGGGACCGTCGGACGATCCTCGTGCATCGGCGCCCCGACCTCGCCCCTGCACGGGCGCTCCGGCAGCGGGCTCGGGGCAAGCTCGAAGCCGTTGCGCGCTACGCCCGCACATCCCGGTGCAGGCGCAATGAGATCCTCAGGTACTTCGGTGAGGAGAGGGGCGATGTGTGTGGCCAGTGTGATCGGTGTGGATGGCGGGTCGGGGAGGGGATGTGAAGGTGGGGAAGGGTGGGGCGGAGGTGCGAGTTGAGGTCGTCGAACGCGACTCTGTTCTCGTCGTGCGCTTGCTGGCCGGGTTCTCCACGGCCGACCTGGACGTCGTGCGCTCGCTACCGGGTCGACGATGGGACTCGGCACGGAGAGTCTGGATCGTGCCCAGGTCGGATACCGCGATGGAGGTGCTCGTGAACGCCTTCAGTCGGCAGGGGATTCGGGTGACGCGGGTCGGCGAGGCGCGCGGCAACCGCCATGGCGTTTGGGATACCGAGCTACACCATTCCAATGCGGACGCGCAGCGGGACGGAGCTGCGAGGCCGTCGGATCAGGCTGGTTCGGTGGATGAGCGGGTTCGTGAGTTTCGGGCGATCCTCACCGTCCGCAGGTACAGCCCTCGGACCCGGAAGGTCTACGGTGGGCATGTGCGCAGATTCCTGCTTTGGCTCGACCGGAACGATCGGGTTCTCGGTGGCTCCCTACAGGAGCCTGCGGAGACTTACCTGGGGTGGCTCGTGCAGACCCGGAGGGTATCGCGGAGCTATCAGAATCAGGCCATCAGCGCCCTGCGACTGTTCGCGGAGGCCGTTCTCGAAACCACCGCGCCGACGATCGACCTTCCCAGGCCGCGCAAGGAGACCCGACTCCCCGCCGTCCTCAGCCGCGTGGAAGTCGCCGCCGTGTTGGCGAAGACCCGAAATCCCAAACACCGGGCGATTCTCATGCTCCTATACTCGGCCGGCCTCAGGGTGAGCGAGGTCGTCCGACTGCGGCCCGAGGACCTCGACTCACAGCGGGGCATGATCCGCGTTCGCCAAGGGAAGGGCGCGAAGGATCGCTACACGCTCCTGGCGAAGCGCGCCGTCGAAGCCGTCGAGCGCTACGTGGAGAGCTATCCCACGGGTCCATGGCTGTTTCCTGGCGCCCGCGCGGATCGCCATCTCAGCACGCGGTCGGTTCAACGGGTCGTCAAGCGAGCCGCCCGAACCGCGGGAATCCGGAAGGACGTCACCGCCCATACGCTTCGTCACAGCTTCGCGACGCACCTGCTGGAAGGCGGAACCAACCTGCGTGTCATTCAGGAGCTACTCGGCCACAGCTCCGCGCGCACCACGCAGATCTACACGCACGTAGCGCGGTCCGCTCTGGAGGGGGTCCGCAGTCCACTGGACAACTTGGGGTGAGGCAGGTGTGTTGCACCTCTCGGAGGAGATCGAGAACATCGGAGCCATCGGGGGTTGATGCAGTGGTGCGAGGCACTGTCGGTTCCGGATGACGTCGATTGGCGTCAACCCCCCAGTGTTGGGTACTGTGGCCGACACGGGGCGTCATCAATAACGAGTTACCCGGCAGCGGCACGACCATGATTGGCGACTTCTCGCGCGAGTATGGGTATGGCCGGAGTCGCGGCGATCGAACCCGCGGCACGCGAGTCAGCATGGAATCGAGCCCTCGTCACGAAGGGAAGGGGATTCGCGACTCCCGCAGACGGTCCAGGAGTCGAAGTCCGTGGGGCTCACTCCCGCCTCGAGATCGCGCGAGTCAGTGAGCTGGCGAGGCTCCGAAGGTTCGGGTTGGTGAACCGTCGAGGGGGCCGCCGCCGTGTGACTCTGCGGTTTCCGGTTCCACTCACTACGTTCGTTCCACTGAAGCACGGCGCGTATTGCGCGCCGCGCCGGAAACCGATGAACGTTAGGAGACATGCCGATTGCCAGTGGCCCCAAGAGCCAGTAGTCGGACGCCGTGGATGAGATCGCTGGTGCTGCTAGGACTTTGTATCTACGGCTGTTCTGAGGTTGAACTGACCCTCACGGAGCAGGATGCGATAGACCTCGACTTCGTAGCCGTGGGATGCCCCGATGTCGGCAATATTCGCGTTTATGTTGAAGGGGGGCGGCGAGACGCGGGAGATGAAGCGTGTCGGGATGCTCGCTTGGCGCTCGCTGAAGCGCGTGCCGTTGCCGCCGTCCCTCAAGCGGGCATGACCAGTGACTCTATCGTTGCCGCGGTCGTTTCGAGGGTTCGGTACTCGGCCTCTACGCCCGGGGATGTCGAAGAGGTCTTGGAGGGCGTGCACGTTGTCCTCGACCTGGCGACTCGAGATTTCAACCTGCTCGTGGTCACGGGCCCAGGCGGAGGTGCAGTAGAGATCGTCCCCAAGGGACTTAGGTACTGATCGCGGTCCGCTGGCACGTCTCCTAACAATGCGGTTTCCGGTTCCGCTCACTACGTTCGCTGCACTGAAGCACGGCGCCTGATGGGCGCCGCGCCGGAAACCTCGGAACGTTAGAGGACACCGACGGAGTCTCGACACTTCTCAGCGGCTTGAAAGCCAGAGAGGGCGAGCGTACGCGGCTCGGCGCCGGCACTACGCTTCCCCGTGCACTTGGTGGCACGTCGCGCAGTTGGCAGCCTTGGAATATCTTCCAAGAAAAGAAACGAGGAACACACTGGTTGCGACACTCCCGCTGCCACGGGTCAACGCCGCTGGTTGTGTGTCCCTCGCTCCTGGAGGCCCTGGCCGAGTGGTGTATCGGTTGGGGCCTCTCCCTGTGTAGTGAAAATTGAGCGACCGTTCATCAAAAAACATAGTCGTGGTAGCAGCCGGGCCTCTCCGGTGGCGAGCACGGGTAGAGCGTAAGATCAAGCAGCTAAGGAAGTTACCCGTTCGGGCGAGGGGAGTATCCCATGGGTAGTGTGTTGTGTAGACGACACGCCTAAAATGCTTAAGACCCAGGATGCAGTTGGACCTGACCGTTCCTGGAGGCGTCCTCTAACAATGCGGTTTCCGGTTCCGCTCACTACGTTCGCTGCACTGAAGCACGGCGCCTGATGGGCGCCGCGCCGGAAACCTCGGAACGTTAAGCGAAGCCGACGCCTACATGGTGGGGTTCACACCGGGAACTGATTTCTTGAGAGCCCCGCACCCCTCCCCGTCGTCGGCCCTGGTCGGGCCGCCGTTGGGGGGAGTCGCGCTGCGAGCGTCGTACGCGCGTTCTGGCTCCGGCGTCGGTCTATCGCCTAACAATGCGGTTTCCGGTTCCGCTCACTACGTTCGCTGCACTGAAGCACGGCGCGTATTGCGCGCCGCGCCGGAAACCTCGGAACGTTAGAAGACACGCCAGACTTCACAGGGGGGCAGGTGCCGGACTTCGGTAGGTTGGAAAAGGTAGATGTCCGGACGGCCTGGCCGCATGAAGCTCATGACTTCACGCCTTGGCTGGCTGAAAACCTGGCTGCGCTCGGATCAGTCCTCGGGTTAGATCTTGAGCTTGAGCAGGTCGAAGCCGGCGTAGGCGCCTTCTCGGTTGACCTTCTCGCGAGGGACCTGAGCACTGATGGAATGGTTGTTATCGAGAACCAATTCGGTCAGACGGACCATGACCATCTCGGCAAGCTCCTGACCTATGCCGGAGGGTACGATGCATCTGCCTTGGTTTGGGTGGGTGAGTCGATTCGCGATGAGCATCGCCAAGCGCTCGACTGGTTGAACCAACGAACTGACACCGACACTCACTTCTTCGCCGTGGTTGTCGAACTACTTCGCATCGATGACTCGCGTCCGGCGTACTCGCTGAAGCCTGTTGTGTTACCCAACGAATGGGGGAAACGGCAAAGGCGCAGTGGTCGGGCTGCATCGTCCTCGCGATCCGAGCGATATCGGGACTACTTCCAGCAGTTGATTGACGAACTCCGCGAGGAGCATCGTTTCACGAACGCCAAAGTGGGCCAGCCCCAGAACTGGTACGCGTTCTCTTCCGGCCGGAGTGGAGTTCATTATGCCGTGGTATTTGCACAAGGGGGGCGCACCCGCTGTGAACTCTACATTGGTACGCCAGATGGGGAGTACAACGCGCAGCTGTTCTCGCGGCTATTGGAGCAGAGAGAGATCGTGGAGCGTGAGCTTGGCGCTGGGCTGGAATGGGAGACCATGGAGGACCGCATTGCGTCGCGGATCGCCCTCTATCGTGATGGGGCGATTGATGCTCCCGAGCACGAGCTTGAGGAGCTTCGTGCCTGGCACGTGCACTGGCTCCTGCGATTCAAAGCGGTCATTGGTCCACTCTTAGACTCGTTCTCGCTGTAGGCAGTGGACCGGTTAGGCGCGCGTCTTCTAACAATGCGGTTTCCGCCTCCGCTCACTACGATCGCTCCGGTGAAGCACGGCCCCAGTGGGGCCGCGCCGGAAACCTCGGAACGTTATTGGACAGGTGCCTCCCGGGTCGGGCATTGGGGTGCAGGAGCACTGAGGACGTAGCGGGTGTACACATCAGGTGTGTACATTGATGCATGAGCGAGATCCGGTTCGAGTGGGACGCGCGAAAAGCCAGGTCGAACGCAAAAAAGCACGGCGTCTCCTTCGAGGAAGCGGAATCGGTCTTCTACGACGAGCAGGGGCTGCTGCTAGAGGATTCGAGGGCCCCGGGAGAAGAGGAGCGATTCCTCCTTCTCGGGCTGAGTTCGACGCTTCGAATGCTCGTCGTCGTGCATGCTTTGCGAAGCGAGGACGTGATTCGGATCATCTCCGCGCGGAGAGCGACGCGTCAGGAGAACCAGGCATACCAGAGCCGACTTAGGTGAGACCATGCGAGCAGAATACGACTTCTCAAAAGCCAAGAAGAACCCCTACGCCAAGCGGCTGAAGCGAAGAGTCACGATTCGACTGGATGCACCGACCGTCGACTACTTCAAGGACTTGGCCGAAGAGACAGGGATTCCGTACCAGACGTTGATCAATCTGTATCTGCGAGACTGCGCCGAGGCGAAGAGAGAGCTGAATCTCGAGTGGAGTCCCGAGCCCGCGGCCAGTCCGTAAGCTGTAGCGGTATGGCCCGGTCAGGTTCGCAGTCCCGGATCAGGCTTCGGAAAGCTCCGGCCCCCATCATATAACAATGCGGTTTCCGGTTCCGCTCACTACGTTCGCTCCACTGAAGCACGGCGCCTATTGGGCGCCGCGCCGGAAACCGAGAAACGTTAAGTGACATTGCTCCGAAGCGCCTTGATCCTCGTGCCGAATGACTGAATACGACGTAGAGGGATACTCTGGCTCCTATGAGCCGGGGGAGCGCATCTCGGATCGCCTGGCAGTCGCAGTACTGATGTATTGGAATGAGTACCTCGACGTCCACGGGCTCCAGAACCCTCAGATGACCCCCGGCTTGCCGGATCGCAGCAGGGAGGCGAACCGCGTTCTCAACGAGCTCGGTTCGGCCCTTCGGGAGGCAGTGCAGACGCTGTCGACCAATGACAGGCTTCTGGCCGCTGCCCGGGAGTTCACGGAGATGATTTTCGCTGATGCCCGTGAGAAAGTACCCGAAGCGACCGACAGTCTAGGCCCTGACTTCGATACGTGGGACTTCGAAGGACTTGCTAAAGCCATGTCGAACTGGCCGGTCGTGCGCGATGCTGTCCGCATCGCGCTGGGCTTCGAGGCAGCGGAGACACTGCTGGCAACGGCTGAGGATCGTGCCGGAGAGATGGTCGATTACATCGCGTCTCGAGACTTGAGCGAGCACTCTCGCGCGTACCTCGATCGGACCATGCGCCTGTATTTGTGGGGCTTCGATCCTGAGTGCGTAGTCATGTGTCGCTCGGTGCTTGAAGCAGCTCTGTGGGATGCACTTGAAGACCACATTGATGATGATCAGCCATCACCTCCTCTCGAACGCCTCATCGCCTTGGCGGGCAGCAACCAAGCCCTTCCTGGTTTCCGCAAGGCGCGGAGTCGAAAGGGGTGGGAGGCTCTGAAAGGTACGCCGCTTTGGCGCGCCGACCGTATCCGCCACTCAGCCAATATGGTGCTGCACGACCAGCCAATTCTCGGCGCCGCTGATGATGAAATCGCTGACCCGGTGGAAGCGATCCGCGACCTCGCGACCATCCTCTCGTTGTTGTTTCCGGCGGGCCCCGGTCCAGCCAAGTGACCATCTGTGCCGCAACGTCACATAACCATGCGGCTTCGGCTTCCGCTCCGTTCGCTCCAGTGAATCACGGCGCTTCTAGCTTGCGGGTCGGATAGACGAGTGCCATGGTCCGAGCCGTGCGTGGCCCGAGAGCATTGCTGGAGCGCCGCGACCGGAAACCTCGGAACGTTATATGTCAGTGCCCCCACCGGGGCAGTGAAGTGCTCCGCACCCGCACGAGCTGCCAACGATGTCCCGTTTACCTACTCCCCGGCCAGGCTCCTCAGCGGGTCCACCCTCGCTGCCCTCCGGGCAGGCACCCAGCAGGCCAGTCCCGCCACGAGCACGAAGAGGGTGGCGACCGCGACGTACGTCACCGGATCGAGCCCGGATACGCCGAAGAGCAGGGATGCGAGGGCGCGCGACGACACCATCGCCGTCACGACACCGATCAAGATCCCGATGGCCGACAGACCGATCCCCTGTCGGACGACCAGTCGGACGATCTCCGTGTGCGTGGCACCGAGTGCCGCTCGAATCCCCATTTCGCGGGTGCGCTCGGCTACTCGCGACGACAATACGCCGTAGAGCCCAAGCCCCGAGAGGAGCAGCGAGAAGCTTGCGAAGATCCCGATCACGGTCATGACGAATCGCCGGCGCGCCTCGGATCTGCGCACCAGAGCGCGCAGGCCCTCGATGCGTACAATGGACTGATCGGAATCCACCGACCACACCGCTCGCTTCACCTCGTCTACGAGGCCTGGATCGGCGAGATCGACGGCTACCCACCGCACCCTGTCGGCCCAGTGCCACTGATGGGGAGTGGTGTATATCGCGGCGGTTTCTTCCGAGGCGAGTGAGCCCTGCCGCACGTCGTCGGCCACACCGACGATCGCAAAGGCTGTGTCACTCGCTCCGACCCGGAGCCGTCGGCCGACCGCCGGTCCCTCACCGAAGAGTGATCGGGCCAGCGAAGCGCTGACGATCGCCGCGGATGGCGCACCTCCCCGGTCCGTCTCGTCGAGTGCGCGGCCCTCGCGGATCGGGATACCCAGCAGGTCGTGATAGCCCGGCGACACCGAGTACCGCAGGACCGACCCGTCCGCTCCGTCCACACGGCCGGTACCATCGACCACCACGCCGAACATCTCCCAGTCCCCGCTCAGGGGGAGCTGGGTGGTCGTGGCGACGGAGCGAACCCCTGGCACGGCCCGTATCGCGTCCAGACTCTGATCCCAGAATCGGTGCACGGCCTCGTGACCGCCCGTCACGCTGGTGGCCCACACCTGCATGACGACCGTGTTGGCCGGCTCGATACCATACGGCTCGGCAAGAAGGCGCTGCATCGTGCGCGCCAGGAGTCCCGCTCCCACCAGCAACACGAACGCCAGCGCGACCTCCCCGACGACCAGGTACCGCGCAACCCGGCGTGCCGGAGCAGTGCTGCGTGATCCCGCGGCCACGGACGCCCCTCGGGACGCCGTGAGCGCCGGTATCACACCGCCCGCCACCCCCACCGCCAGGGCCGCGGCCATCGAGAAAGTCATGGTCACGACGTCGATCCTTGCCGACCCGAGTCCCCGGAGCGACGCGGGGGCGGCCGCGAGCGCCGCGTCGATTCCGACGAGTGCGACCCCGATGCCGAGCGCGCCTCCCAGCACTGCGAGCAGCACGCTCTCCGTGGTGAGCTGCCGGACGAGGCGGCTGCGGCCCGCTCCCAGCGCCGTACGCACGGCCATCTCGTCGCCACGGCGCAGACTCCTGGCAACGAGCAGAATCGCCAGGTTCACGCAGGCGATGATCAGGAGCAGCGCCGAGGCGCCCAGCAAGACCAGACCCGTGCCCCTGCCGACGGCTGTCACGGAGCTCCGGAGCGGGGTCACGACCAGACCGTTGCGGAGTGCTGCCCAATCCGGACGAGGGAACTCGACGATGGGTCGTGCGGCGACGTCCGCGAGCTCGGCCCTAGCGGTCGATATCTCGACTCCGGGCCGGAGCCGGCCGACCATCCCCAGATGATGTCCCCACTCCCGGCCGTCGAAGCTAGCGGTCGATCCATACTGGAGCAGCGCCCACAGGCGGGCCTCGGTCCGGACCACGCTACGGAACCCCGGCGGCATCACACCCACGACCGCATAGGCGACGCCGTCCAGCTCGATGGTGCGGCCCACTACCTCGGGATCGGCGCCGAAGCGGTCCGCCCAAAGGCGATGGCTCAACACGACCTGATCGGCTCCGCCGACCCGATCCTCCAGCCGATCCAGGCCGGCGCCGATGAGCGGGTGCACGCCCAGGACGTCGAAGAACCGAGCGCTCACGCGCTGGCCCTCGAGGCGTTCCGGCTCGGTACGACCCGTCAGCGTAGGCTGCCACGACCGATGCACGGCCACCGCATCGAAGTGGGTCGTTCGACTTTGCAGCTCCACGTACGAACCGAAGGCTACGGGGTAAGGCTCACCCGCGTCGGACCGATCCTCCAGCGCGACCAGACGATCTGGGTCCGGGTAGCCCAGTCCGTCGAACAGCACGGGCCGGACCACGCTGACGATTACCGTCGCCGCTCCGATGCCCAGGCCGAGAACGCATGCCACGATCGCCGTGAAGCCGGGGCTGCGACGAAGACGTCGGGCAGCCAGGCGGAGATCGGCGACGATGTCCTGCACGGTGCTTTCCCAGAGCGACGCCCGCACGTCCTCGCGCGCGGCGAGGGCATCGCCGTATATCTGCCGAACGCGGCGGCGGGCCTCGTCAGCGGGAACGCCCTGCTTCAGCAGCTCGTCGGTCGCCTCGGCGTAGAAATGCTCGAGCTCGTCCACGAGCTCCCGGTCGGCCTCGCCGGGTCGCATCCAGTTTCGGAGCCCGTGCAGGAGGGTATGGAAGAAGCGCATCGGGCCTAGCCCTCCGCGGCGAGCAGCCGCGCAACCGCGCCGGCGCGACGCTCCCAGTCCTTGCGCTCGGCGGCGAGGTGCTTTTGACCCGCCCGAGTTAGCGAGTAGTACTTCGCTTTCCTGGAGTTCGCGGTCGTCTTCCACTCGTAGTCGAGGAGACCGGCCCGTTCGAGGCGTCGCAGTGCGGTCAGAAGCGAGCCCGGATTCACCTTGAAAACGTTCCCCGAGGCGTACTCGATCTGGTTGGCGATCCCATAGCCGTGGAGTGGTGCCCAGGTCAGGGTCTTCAAGATGAGCATATCCAGGGTGCCCTGGATCACATCGGTGTTGAGTTGGTCCATCCCCGCTCCCGTCCCAGGCGCCGGAGGCTAGACCGGCGCTCTTCACTTGACCGTCAAGAGATAGCATTGTTCATCTTGATGATCAAGAGGTGGGGGTGCCCTGCCGGGCGAAACGGACCGTGCCACCGCCCTCTATGTAGCCCCCCTCGAGGGTTAGGCGTCGTTGCGCGGTGTCCCGTGCTCCCGACATCGGTATCTTCCACCGTTCCCCAGCCATCTCGGACCGACCTCGGACGCGTTCCCTCATGAATCCGACCCGTGCCGTCGGAAGGACACGCCTTCTCTCGACGAAGCTGCGCGCTCCCACGAGCCACGTCCTGGTCCGTCGCGCTCGCCTCCTGAGTGTTCTGGACGAGGGCGCCGAGAGGGGGATCACGCTGATCTGCGCCCCGGCCGGCTTCGGCAAGACGACGCTGGTGGCGGACTGGCTTCATCGTCACGACATGCGGCCGGCGTGGGTCTCGTTGGATTCGGGAGACAGCGATCCGGTGCTCTTCTGGTCGTACGTGGTTGCGGCTTGCCAGGAGGTGGAGCCGACGCTCGGGCTCGACGCCGGTTTGCTCCTCGCCGCGGGCCGGCCGTCGGCGGACCGGGAGGCGCTCTCCTTGCTGCTCAACGACATCGCCTCGGCGGAGCTCCCCGTGACTCTCGTCCTCGACGACTACCACCTGGTGGACAGCGCTGAGGTGCACGAAGCCGTGGCCGTCCTGGTAGAGCGTCGCCCCCCCAATCTGCACCTGGTCGTCGTCTCGAGGAGCCAACCCGCCTTTCCACTGAGTCGCCTGCGGGCTCAGGGCCGGCTCTCCGACATCACACACGAAGACCTCCGCTTCACCGTCGACGAGACCGCCGCCTTCCTTCGGGACGTCATGGGGCTCGAGCTGGCGTCCCCCACCGTCGCGAAGCTGGAGGCCCGCACGGAGGGCTGGGCGGCGGGCCTGCAGCTCGCCGCGCTCTCGATGAGGGGGTTCGCGGACCGTGAGGCCGTCGTCGACGCGTTGTCGGGTGGACATCGTCATATCGCCGACTTCCTGGCAGAGGAGGTTGTCCGCCAGCAGCCGCCGCGGGTGGCGACGTTCCTGCTCCAAGTGTCCGTCGTCGATCGCATGTGCGGGTCCCTGTGCAATGCCCTCACGGGGCAGGATGACGGCCATGAGCTGCTGAGAGAGCTCGCCCGTAGCAACCTCTTCGTGATCGGTCTGGACGAGCGGCAGGAGTGGTACCGCTTCCACCACCTCTTCGGCGAGTTCCTCCGCACCCGTCTCGACGAGAAGACAGGCGACGACAGCCGGTCGCTGCACGATCGGGCCAGTCGCTGGTTCGAGGCCGAGGGGTACGAAGAGGAGGCCGTGGCGCACGCCCTGAGGGCCGGTGACGATCGCCGCGCGGCCAACCTTGTCGAGAAGAGTTGGCGAACCCTGGATCGGCGCCATCAGTCCGGGACGTGGCGTTGCTGGGCCGAAGCGCTCCCGCGCGACGTCCTGGAAGCACGGCCGGTACTGACCATGGGGTACGGATGGGCCCTCCTGGACGCGGGGGAGATCGACGACGGAGAGGTCTTCCTGGACCGTACCGAGTCGTGGCTGAACGCTCCCTCTCAGGAGCCCGTGGTGGCTGACGAGGCCGAGTTCGCGGCACTACCGGGCACGCTGGCCGCCGCCCGTGCGTACGTGGCCCAGGCCCGGGGCGACATGGCGGCCACCGAACGACATGCTAGGGAGGCGCTCGAGCTGATTCCGGAAGACGACCCCTTCTATCGGGGCATTCCGGCGGTCACCGTGGGCCTGGCGCAGTGGGGGCGCGGCCTGCTGCCCGACGCCGAGGACTCGTTCCAGGAGGCCCTGCGGAGCTTCCGAGCCGCGGGCAACGGCCTCTTCACCACCATGGCCCTATTCGCCCTGGGCGAGCTCCAGAGACTCCAGGGACAGCTCGGCCACGCCGAGATCACCTACCGCCGGGCCTTGCGCTCGCGGGACGCCCGCGGGATCGAGCGCGCACGGATTCACCGCGGCCTGGGTCAGCTCCTCCTGGAGCGGGGAGCAGTGGCGGACGCTGAGGCCGAGTTGGAGGAGAGCCGACGCCACAGCGGCGAGTCGCCGGATCACCGGCTCTATCTTGCCCTGGCCGACATCCACGAGGTGAAGGGGAGTCCGGGGCAGGTCGAGGAGTGCCTCGACGAGGCGGAGAAGCGGTCCACTCCGCAGCTGATCCCCGAATCTCGCTCCGTCCCGGGACGCCGGGCACGGTGGGCGGTAGAGCAGGGGCGATACGAGGAGGTGGACGACTGGATCGACGGTGCCTCGGACGGGCCGAGCGGTCCGCAGAGCCTCTCGGCCCTCTACGACCTCATCACGCGCGCCCGCCTAGGCGTGGCTCGGCTCGAGGGCGGTATGGCGTCCACGTACGAGGTGGAACCTCTCCTGGAGCGGATCCGGGACGGGGCGGAGCGAGCCGGTAGCAAGGGCTCGCTCATCGAGGTCCTCCTCCTGAAGGTGCGGATGGCCGTCGCGCTCGGCGAAGAGGAACGGGCGCCCAAGCTCATGGACGAGGCACTCGATATGGCCCGGCCGGAAGGGCTCTTCCTCGTTTTCATTCAGGACCGGCGAGCGCTGTGCGAGTGGTTCCGCCACGCGGCGGTTCGGCATCCGGAGTGTGCCCTCGCGCGCCGACTGAGCGCGGCATGCAACGAACCTGCCCCGCTGCAGCCCGTGGCGGCCGGCGCACGTGAACTGGTAAGCCCACTCACGCCCCGAGAGGTGGACATCCTTCGGCTGATGGCGGCGGGGCTGACCAACAACGAGATCGCCCGCCAGTGCTTCATCAGCGTCGCCACGGTGAAGCGCCACGCGGCCAACATCTACCTCAAGCTCGAGGTCTCCAACCGGACGAGGGCGGCCGCCCGCGCCGACGAGCTGGGTCTCCTCTGATCGCCAGCAGGCCCACGGGCCCGGGCTCGGGGGTGGACCTTCGACTACACCCTCAAATACACCTTTCGGCTGATTCGGGGGATCGGGGGGTCGGGTAGCTTCGAACCACATTCACCTTCGAATACGAGGCTACCTCTCATGAATACACCCGCATCTGGATCCCTCGTGCTCCTGGCTCTGACGGCCAGCCTGTCCCTGCCGTCCGTAGCTGCAGCGCAGGGCACCGATCCCGCGGCGGACCTCGATCCGTCGAACACGCAGGGCTTCTTCCTGCACGTGCGAGGCGGTGGCTACGGCGTGGGCTTCGAGGATGACCGGGACGGCACCGGCTCCGGATTCGGTCTGCGCATGGGGTACGGCATCTCGGAGAGGGTCACGCTGTTTGCCGGGATGGAGGGCGGCGAGATCGACAACGGCGACGGCTTTCAGGGGCTGCCTCAGGGGGACAGCTACGGGTTGCTGTACCTGGACGTGGGCGCCCGACTCCATTTCCGGACGGATGCGCGACTGGTTCCGTTCGTCGAGGCCGGTGCCGACGTGGTCGGCGTCTGGTTCGATGACGAGCAGCGCGAGGAGGCGCAGTACGGTGGCCTCAGCGCGTCGCTCGGGGGGGGCATCCTCTACTTCGTCACCCCACAGGTGGGGCTGGAAGGCTCCGCTCTCTTCAACGCGGGCGGTCTCATGTCCTCGGAGATCGGGGGTGTGAGCCGGGACGAAGACATCGCGCTTGCCGGAGTGCGTCTGCACGTGGGGCTCTCCGTCTATCCCAACCGCTGACGCGAGATGGCGACGATGACGGCAACCGTCCGGGTGCGCTATGGACCGCCCGAGGTCCTGCACCCGGCTCGGTTGACCCGCCCCGAGGCCGGACCCGGACAGGTACTCGTCCGGGTCCGGTACGCCTCGGTGAACTACGGGGACCTCTTTGCGCGGGATGTCCCCGCGGTCCGCCCCGGAGACTTCAACATGCCCGCCCCGTTCTACTACGCCGCGCGTATCGGCTTCGGCTGGTCACGGCCCCGCAACCCCTTCCTGGGCAGCGAGTACGCGGGCGAGGTGGTGGAGGTGGGGGAGGGGGTGACCACCCTGGCTGCTGGCGACCGGGTCTTCGGATACCGGAGTCAGCGGATGGGCGCCTACGCCGAGTTCCTGGTAGAAAAGGCAGACGCCCTGATCGTGCGGCTCCCGGCAGGTATCTCGCCTGAGGACGCCGCGGTGCTCGCGTACGGCGGCAGCACGGCCGTCGGCCTGCTCGAGCCCCTGGGTTCGCTTGCCGGCGCCTCGGTCATGATCGTGGGCGCCTCCGGATCCATCGGGATGGCCGCGCTTCAGATCCTCGTAGCCGGGGGCGCACGGGTGACGACGGTGGCCGGGCCTCGGAACCAGGAGATCTTGTGGGATCTCGGGGCGGAGGAGGTCCTGGACTACACCCGGGTACGCGCCCTGGAGCCGGGCGCCACCCGGGCCGGGCGCTTCGATCTTGTGTTCGACGTCCGCGGCCGGGCGGGCTTCCAAGCGGCGTCAGCCATTCTGGCTCCTGAGGGGCGCTACTTCCCCGTGAGCTTCAAGCTGCCCGCGGTCGTCCAGGCACTGACAACCCATCGCCGTCGGGGGCGACGCGTCGTGATCCGGCTGGCACCCGAGAAGCGCGAGAGTCTGGAGCACGTGGCGCGATACATGGGCGCCGGCACGCTCCGCGCTGCCATCGGCCAGTCGTTCGACCTCGACGGGGCTGCCGAGGCGCACCGGGCCGCCGAGGCTGGAGCCACGTCCGGACACGTGCTTCTAAAGAGTTGAGGAAGCAGTCTGGTGGGATCCCCCGAGGACCCCAGTTCCCGCCGCGATCCTGATCCTTCGTCAGTTCGGCGGGGACGGACGATTGGTTCGAGGCGTACGAGGATGGCATCAACGCCAACTCCCTGGGAATTGGCGTAATCGGGCCGGCGAACCGTAACAGCCGGCGCCAATCAACAATCCGGTTTCCGCTTCCGCTCACTACGTTCGCTGCATTGAAACACGGCGCCTGATGAGCGCCGCGTCGGCACTCTCGGAATGTTTGCCGACATTCCTCGATCCGGTCGCAGTGGGCGCTGAATGAGGGGTGTTGGCCGAGATCAGGTCGTGTTCTTGTCACACGCTTTTGCTGGCGACAGCCCGGGCGGCCGGTTCGTCCCATACACCGCCCACGATGGATCTGACAAGCTCCCTGCGCGACGGTGGCCCACACGGATGAGCTTGGCACAGGCGGGGAGGTAGTCGGCTGGCTCGGTGCTGGACGGCGTCGGCATCACGCGCCCGCTGTCCTCGTGCAACGAGGGCGGATCCACGAGTGGGACCGCCGACCGCCGACCACCCGCTACGACCCATCCATCATCCGAAAGCACATCGCACTTGACATACCCCATGGGGGTATCTACTCTTCTCTCCATAGATACCCCATGGGGGTATAAAATCACCCTACGACAACAAGACATCTTGTGGAGAGCGAACCATGAAGAGCAGGCAGATCATGTTTGCGGCGACGACGATGGCGGCAGTGACCGCGTCCGCCTTGAGCGCCCAGATGCAGCACCCGGCCCACCACCCGAGCATGACGCCCGCTCAGAGCTGGAACGCGCATGTCATGGCCCAGGTGTTTCCGATTCTCACGGCGAGCGAGCCGTTCCGCTCCGATTCGCAGCTGAACGACCGCGAGACCTACCTGACCCAGCCGGCGCTCATGGTGGGCATTCTGGGCCCGGGATCGCGCTTCGCCCTCGACGTCACGATCAACCTGGAGCAGCTCACCCAGCCCGACGGCGAGTATACCTTCGGCGGCTGGGGAGAGGGATTCATCGATCGCAGGCATCCCCACACCCTCGTGCACGAGGCGATGATCTCGCTGAACGTGACCGAGGCGCCGGGTGGCGCATTCTCGTTGTCCGCGGGGAAGGGCTTCGCTCCGTACGGCACCGAGGACCCGATGAGCCGGCCGGTCGTGAAGTTCCCGACCAACCACCACCTGTCACAGATCCTCGAACGCTGGCTGATCAGCGCCGCCTATCGCCTCGACTCGGGGTGGATCGGTGAGTTCAGCGTGTTCGGCGGAGCGGAGCCGGAGGACGCCTACGACTTCTCCAATATCGAGAGCTTCGGCGACTCCTGGTCCGCCAGGCTGACGAAGGTCATCGAGGCGGGAGCGAACGCATCGATCGAAGCAGCCACTTCGTACGCGCACGTCGAGGAGAAGCACGGAGCCGAAGTCGAGGTGACCAAACTCGCCAACGCATCCCTCCGCTTCGAGTCGGTCCGCGGCATGGACCGGACGTACGGCATGATCGAGGCGTCGCACAGCCGTCCGGAGGAAGGCGAGGGCTACTGGGCCATCCTGGCCGAGGGTGAGCACCGCACCGGCATGCACCGCCCCTACACTCGACTCGAGTGGTCGACGCGCCCGGAGTACCATCGGCTCGGCCTGCCCGGGACGCCCGAGTTCTATCGCTACGACCACGGCACACACACCGACGGCGCCACGCAGTGGGTCATCGCGACGCTCGGCTACGGACTCGAGGCGCGGTCGTCGACGATCTCCACGCGGCCCTTCGTGGAGGTGCAATACCACCATGTGTCATCCGAGCGCGGCGCAGTCGACCCGATGACGCTCTTCGGGCGCACCTCGTTCTGGACGGTGTCGACGGGCTTCCGGCTCTTCTGGGGTGGATCGGGCATGCGCATGGGCCGGTATGGCGCCCTCGCCCTGCCGTTGGCCAGCCCGGCGACCGCCGGCACGGCTTCCCACACACACCACCAGCCCTGACGGGCGAGGAGATACGGACATGAACGCAGTCGACATGGCGGTGATCCTGACCGGACTGGGCGGGATGACCTGGGTGAACTGGTACTTCTTCATGGCGCAGGGCTCGGTGGCGGTGGCTACGGCCACGGACAGCGGTGCCCAGGCCGTCACGGTGGGGGTCCTCGGCGGCTATGACCCGGCCGTCCTGAAGGTGAAACGCGGCGTGCCGCTCTCGATCACTTTCGACCGGAAGGAGACCTCGAGCTGCTCCGAGGAGATCGTCCTTCCGGACTTCGGCGTGAAGCGATTTCTGCCGGCGTTCGAGAAGACGACGATCGACATCGTTCCCAGTGAGGTGGGCACCTTCGCCTACACGTGCGGCATGGGCATGCTGCGCGGCGAGATCGTGGTGGAAGACGACGGGAGGGCACAGGCATGAACACGAAGACGACGATTCCGGTTCGCGGCATGACGTGCGCTTCGTGCACCGTGCAGGTGCAGAAGGCACTCGAGCGTGAGGCCGGTGTGACCGAGGCGAACGTGAACCTCCTCCTGGAGGAGGCGACGATTCACTTCGACCCCGGCATCGTTTCGGAAGAGGCGCTGGTCGCGGCGGTTCGGGCCACCGGCTATGCGTCGGAGACGACTCCTGCCGGCCGCTCGGCGCTCGAGGAGCAGGACGCTCAGGACGACGCGCAGGAAGAGGAGTACCGAGAGCTCAAGACGAAGGCCGCCGTGGCGTTCGGTGCCGCGGCCCTCGCGATGGTCGCGTCGATGCCGCTCATGATGCCCGAAGACTCAGGGCACGGGGCACACGGCGGGCACGGCGTGAGCGTCGACCCCTTCATGCAGTGGGTCATGGGCGGCATCGCGCCGTGGATGGAAGAGGTCATGCCCTGGCTCTTCGAGGTCCCGCGCGCGCTGCTCTCCTACGGGCTGCTCGTCGTGACGGCGGGCATCATGGCGTGGGCGGGGCGGCACTTCTATACCCGCGCGTGGGCGGCCTTCCGTCATCACGCGGCAGACATGAACACCCTCGTCGCCGTCGGTACGGGGGCGGCGTTCCTCTACTCCGTGTTCGCCACGGTGGCCCCTGACTTCTTCACGAGCCGCGGGCTGCAGCCGGACGTCTACTACGAGGCGGTGCTCTTCATTATCGCCCTCATTCTCATGGGGAACGCGCTGGAGGCGAGGGCGAAGCGACAGACGTCGTCGGCGCTGCGGGCACTGGCCGCGCTGCGGCCCGATTCGGCACGGGTCGTCCGCGACGGCCTCGAGATGGATGTGCTCCTCGGCGCGCTCGTCCTCGGCGACATCGTCGTCGTGCGGCCGGGTGAACGTATTCCGGTCGACGGGGAAGTGGTCTCGGGTTCGAGCGCTGTCGACGAGTCGATGCTGACCGGGGAGCCGCTGCCGGTGAAGAAGGAGTCGGGCAGCACCGTTGTGGGCGGCACCCTCAACCGGACCGGTTCGTTCCGCTACCGGGTGACCGGCGTCGGTGATGACACGGTTCTCGCCCGCATCGTGAAGCTCATGCGGGAGGCTCAGGGTTCGCGGGCCCCCATCCAGAAGCTGGCCGACCGCGTGAGCGCCGTCTTCGTGCCGGTCGTGCTCCAGATCGCGATCGCGACCTTCGTCATCTGGTTCGTGGCTGCGGACCAGGCGCCCATGGTGCGCGGCTTCGCGGCCGCCGTGGCCGTGCTGATCATCGCCTGTCCGTGCGCGATGGGGCTCGCCGTACCGACCGCCCTCATGGTGGCGACCGGGCGTGGCGCGCAGCGGGGGATTCTCATCAAGGGCGGTGAGGCACTCCAGCGCGCCGGTGACGTTACGGCCGTCGTGCTCGACAAGACGGGCACGATCACCGAGGGCACGCCCAGCGTGACCGATCTGGAAACGGTCGGTTGGGAGGAGGACGAACTGACCATTCTGGTGGCGTCGCTCGAGTCCGTCTCGGAACACCCGCTTGCCGAGGCCATCGTCCGGCGCGCGACTGGTCGCGGGTTGGCGCTGCTACCGGTCGAGGCGTTCGAGTCGGTGACGGGAAAGGGCGTCGTGGGCGTGGTTGGGGGACGTGCCGTCCTCATCGGCAACGAAGCGATGCTCGCCGACTACTCCATCTCGGTGTCGCCGCTGCGCGCCTCGGCGGAAAGCCTGGGTCAGGCGGCCCGCACGGCTGTCTTCGTCGCCGTCGACGGTGCTCTGGCGGGCATCCTCGGGATCGCGGATCCGATTCGCGACACCTCGAAGGCCGGCATCGCCCGCCTGAAGGCGATGGGGCTCGAGGTCGTCATGCTCACCGGCGACGGCGAACGGACCGCACGGGCGGTTGCCGACCAGGCCGGTGTGGGTCGGGTGGTCGCTGGCGTCCTGCCTGAGGGCAAGGTCGCCGAGATCCGTCGGCTGCAGGACGAAGGACACGTTGTCGCGATGGTCGGCGACGGCATCAACGACGCACCGGCGCTGGCTCAGGCCGACGTAGGGATCGCCATCGGCGGTGGTGCCGACGTAGCGGTCGAGGCGAGTGACGTGACGCTCATGCGTGCAGACCTCGCCGGAGTCGCCGAATCGATCGAGCTGTCGCGGCGGGCGATGAGCACCATGAAGCAGAATCTCTTCTGGGCCTTCGTCTACAACGTCGTGGGCCTTCCGGTGGCTGCGGGCGTTCTCTACCCGACGTTCGGCGTCCTGCTCTCGCCGATCCTGGCGAGCGCGGCGATGGCGTTCAGTTCGGTGAGCGTCGTCGGCAACTCGCTGCGGCTGCGAAACGTTGCCCTCGACCGCCCGAGCGCGCGCCGCGCGCCCAGGCGCCGCTCGCCGATTTCCGCTTCACTCACTTCGCAGGGCAGTACCCAGATCGAAGTCCTATCCAAATCAACCAGTGAAGGAGATTCCACAATGGACACGAGCACCCAGCATATGATTACCGTGAAGGGCGGCTACAGCCCGAACACGATTCATGTGAAGGCAGGGGAGACCGCTACGCTGGTATTCGACCGCCAGGAGACGTCGGGTTGCTCCGCCGGCCTGCTCATTCCCGAGTGGGGCGTCGAGCGCGACCTTCCGGCATTCGAGCAGACCACCGTCGAGATCACGCCCACCGAGGCGGGGACCTTCGAGTACACGTGCGGCATGCAGATGCTGCGCGGTACGATCGTAGTCGACGCGGCCTGAGCAGCACGACAGTCCGGGTCCGGTCCTTCGGGGCTGGGCCCGCGGCCACTCCGCAGAACGAAGGAGCACGTCATGACATCAGAGAATACCTCCGCCGACTCCCCAGCCGTTGCATGTGGGTGCGGCATCGAGCACAAGCCCGGAGTCCGGCACGCGATCGGCGTCGACCAGGTCATCAAGGACAAGAACCTCAAGCGGCTCCGGCGTATCGAAGGCCAGGTGCGCGGCATTCAGCGGATGGTCGAAGAGGACCGCTACTGCGCCGACATCCTGACGCAGATCTCGGCCGTTCATGAGGCGCTGCGCGGCGTAGGCCGTGAGCTGATGCGAAACCACTTGAAGCACTGCGCTGCCGCTGCGGTGCGTACCAGCGAAGAAGATGCCGAAGAGATGTACGACGAGCTGATCAAGCTGATGTACAAGCACGTCCGCTGAAGAGGTAAGGCCGCGCGCTCAGGGCGTTCTTCCGAGCTACGGTGGAGGCCGCAGAGGACGAGTGCTAGGCTCTCGCCGTACCTCCGCGCTTCGCGCTCCGGCCTGACGGTCCGCATGCGCGGACGACCAAACGCTCGGCCGCTTCGCGGACACTCCGGCAGGCCCTCGAGAGCCGGGGGCTAGGTGACCGACGCGCGAGAAGGGCCGCCCGACCCCTCTTACCCCTCCACGCGTCGGGTTACGACGAAGCGGGTACCGTCTGCGGTCACGTCGTACTCCGGGTTGTACGACGTCATCATGTTGTCCGCTCCCATCCCCACCTCCGCACCGGTGAAGAGCCGGGTCGGTGGGTCGAAGGTGAAGCCGTCCTCGCCGTTGAAGGGAACCGCCATCAGGTCGTTGCCCTCCCAGTAGAAGAGCTCGTCGTTGCTCCATTTCGGCCAGGTTCCGCCGTTGTCCGACACCTTCCACCGGGCGTCCGAGGCCGGCAGGGTCGTGACGTAGATCTCCATCTGGCCGTCCTGGTTCGACTGGTACGCGATGTACCTGCCGTCACGAGAGAGTCGGGCTAGTGCCTGAATACCGTCATCGCCGACCTGGACTTCGGTCTCTCCCGTCGCCACGTCGACGGACCAGAGGTCCCGTGCCTGCGTCTCCGGGTTGTTGGTATGGAACACGACCGTCGAGGCATCGGGCGTCCAGGACGGATACCACTTGTGCATGCCTTCGCTGACGATGAGCGGCTCGTCTCCACCCGTACCGTCCGCCGCACGGATGAACAGGTTGGACACGCCCCCCGGCTCCTGGATCGAGTACGCGATCCGCGACCCATCCGGTGACCAGATCATGTGGCGCTCGAAGCCCTCATTCGACGTGAGCCTCGCGGCCTCCGCGCCCTCCAGGATATAGAGGTGGTCGGTATCACCCTCGACGGCACGCCCGCGCACGGCGATCCGCTGGCCATCCGGCGAGATCGACGGGTCGAGGATCGAGTTCATGCGCGGGCCGATGGACTCGAGCACCGTGCCGGATCGGTCGACCCAGGCGAGCTGCTGGTTTGCGGTAGGATCGACAGCCTCTGCCACAGGCGCGTCGTCGTCGGTGGCGTCGCCTCCACAGGCGGCAAGAGCGAGAGCCAGGACGGTCGTAGCGAGACGCCCGGCGGGGATAGTGGATCTCTTCATCGAATCGACCTCCGGACGATGTCCAGGATTTGTTGGCGCAGGCGAGATGGATTGGCCGGAGAGCTCTGCCACATGGTGACCACAATGGTTCTTGTGCTGGGGTCAACCCAGAAGTCGGCCCCGACGCTGCCGTTCCAGGTGAATTCTCCAGCCCGAGCTCCGTCTCCGTCTTCCATGCGCACGGAGGCATTGGCCATCGACCACCCTCTGCCCCCGCGCCGGGTGGCGCGAATCTCGTCAGAGAGACCGTTGGCGACGAGCTCCGATGTCGTGGCTTCGCTCAGAATGCGGACCCCATCGAGCTCACCTCCGTCGAGGAGCATCTGACAGAAGCGCAGAAAATCGGGCGCCGTGGAGAGCATCCCGACTGCGCCGTCGTTCAGCGCGGGGCGTCGTGTGAAGGGAACATCCTCCGTCGCGAAGGCTTCGAGCCCGCCGCCGCCGAGCACGCGGTACGGAGTGGCGAGGCGCCCGATCTTCTCGGGCGGAACCCAGAAGCCCGTGTCGTTCATCCCGAGTGGGTCGAGCACGGCTTCGCGCATGTACTCGTCGAGTGGCTGGCCCGAGGCGGCTTCGACGACCGCGCCCGCTATCGTCGAGCCGGTCCCATATCGGAATCGTGTGCCGGGATCCTCATACAGGGGGAGACTCGCGAGGCGGGTGACGAAGTCGTCGAGACTCCGATCTCGGGAGCGGACTTCGGCGGCCCGATAGTCCTCTGCGTTTCGGAAGTTCAGTCCGGCCGTATGGAGCAGTAGGTCGCGCACCGTGATCGGGCGGCTGGGCGCGCGATCGGGTCCGCCCTCTTGGCGCACTCGAACGTCCTCGAACGCAGGCAGGTACCGATGAACCGGATCGTCGAACGAGAGTCGGCCCGCGTCGACCAGGGTCCCAATGGCGACCGCGGTGATGGCTCGCGACATCGAGTAGATGCGGAAAATCGACTCGTTCCGCATCCGCACGCCGGTGTCGATGTCCTGGAGTCCCGTGGCCTGGAGGTACGCGATCCTTCCGTGCCGGGAGACGGCTACCACGGCACCTGCCAACTCTCCGCGGTCCACCACGTCGACGACTGCGTCGGTGATCTCCCCGAGCGTGCCGGCGTCCAGTCCATAGGTCTCAACCGCTACCTGCGCGCGGATTGGAGTTGAGACCGTCCCGAGTGCCGCTAGGGCCATGGCCAGAGTTCTCATGCCCGGAAACGACGGTAAAAAGACCGCTTCGGCAAGCGTAGGCGAATGGGACGGGAGCCTCGATGACAACGAGGAAGCAAGGCGGGTCCAGCGACCGGAGTACTCACGAGCCTCGACCGCCTACGCTCACCACGCGCCGTCGATCATGAGGATCCCCCATGGTGCCCCTGGGGCCCGTCCGGCGTATGTTGCGCGTTCGCGCATGTGAAGCCCCCCGGCTGGCCAGGGGCCCCGCCCATGGGAGGAAGACGATGAAGACGCTTCTCTGCTCACTCGCTCTCGGAGCGGTCCTTGCGCTAACAGCGCCGGTCGCGGCGCAGTCCGAGCTCGAGATCCCCTATGAGCAGTACCAACTGCCGAACGGACTGAGCGTGGTGCTTCACGAAGACCGCTCCGACCCGATCGCAGCAGTGGCCATTCTCTACCATGTGGGCTCGGGCCGGGAGGTACAGGGGCGCACGGGGTTCGCGCACCTCTTCGAGCACATGATGTTCCAGGCCTCGCAGAACGTGGGCCAGGATCAGTTCTTCCAGAAGATCCAGGCGGCTGGCGGCACGTTGAACGGGGGCACGAGCTTCGATCAGACGATCTACTTCCAGGTCGTGCCCAACAACGCGCTCGAGATGGTTCTATGGCTCGAGGCGGATCGCATGGGCTATCTGCTCCCTACCGTGACGGATGAGGCTTTCCTCAATCAGCAGGAGGTCGTCCAGAACGAGAAGCGGCAGCGGGTCGACAATGTGCCGTATGGACACACGACCCATGTGCTCGGCAAGCTCCTCTACCCCGAGGACCACCCGTACAATTGGAACGTGATCGGTTCGTTCGAGGATCTGGCGAACGCGACCATTTCGGACATCCACGAGTTCTTCCGCACCTGGTACGGACCCAACAACGCGACGTTGGTCGTGGCGGGGGACTTCGACGTCGACGAGACGCGTGCCTGGATCGAGCGTTACTTCGGCGAACTCCCCTCCGGCCCGACGATGGCCGATCCGGCGCCCCGCCCGCCGGTGGTGTCGAACACCGTACACGTCTATCACGAGGACAACTTCGCGAGCTCACCGGAACTGAACATGGTCTTTCCGACCGTGGAGCAGTTCCATGACGACGCGTATCCGCTCCAGCTATTGGGGCTGCTTCTCTCCGACGGACAGTCGTCGCCGCTCTATCGGGCCGTTGTCGAGGAGGGCCGGCTGGCGCCCTCCGCAAGCGCGTCTCAGAGCAGCCTCGAGATCGCGGGGACGTTCCGGTTCCGCGTCCGCACGTTTCCGGGTATCGACCTGACCGACGTCGAACGGGCCGTCCACACCGCGCTGGAGCGATTCGAGACCGAGGGATTCGACGAGGACGACCTGGATCGCATCAAGGCACGCTACGAGACCAGCTTCTACAACGGTATCTCGAGCGTGCTCGGTAAGTCCTTTCAATTGGCGCTCTACAACGAGATGGCAGGGAGCCCGGGCTACGTCAGCGAAGACCTGGGTCGCTATCTGGACGTCACGCAGGACGACGTCTGGCGCGTCTACCGCCAGTACATCGAGGGGCGCGACTATGTCGCTACGAGCTTCGTGCCTCAGGGTCAGGTGGAACTGATCGTGGACGGATCCGAGCTCTTCCCGATCCAGGAAGAGTCGATCGAGTCCGCGGGCGTCGCAGCCCGACAGCGCCCCGCGATGGACGTCGACGCGACGGAGGTCCCGTCCTCCTTCGATCGAAGCGTCGAGCCCGCGAAGGGCCCGGCGCCAACCCTGAGCGTGCCTTCCATCTGGACCCACACCTACTCCAACGGGTTGACGCTGCTGGGCATCGAGCACGAAGAGCTGCCCCTGGTACAGTTCAGCCTGAGCCTACGGGGCGGCATGCTGGCCGACGACCCCGACCGGGTCGGCGCGGCCAACCTCCTGTCCGATCTCATGATGCAGGGTACGGCCAGACGAACCCCCGTGGAGCTCGAGCAGGCCATTGATGCCCTCGGTGCCACGATCTCGATGTCCACCGGCGACGAGTCGACCACGATCGCGGCGAACACGCTCCGATCCAGGCTGGACGGCGTGTACGCCCTGTTCGAGGAGATCCTCCTCGAACCTCGTTGGGACGCGGTCGAGTTCGAGCGGATCCAGCGGGAGACCGTCGAATCCATCAACCGTCGACAGACCAACCCAGCGGGGGTGGCCTCGGACGCCTTCCGTCGGGTCGTCTACGGCGACGACCACATCCTGGCGAACAACACACTGGGAAGCGCGGCGGCCGTGCAGTCCTTCACCACCGACGACCTGCGCGCCTACTACGACGCCTACTACGCGCCGAACGTCAGCCACATTGCGATCGTCGGGGATATCGGGCGGGACGAGGCCATCGAGCTGTTCCGGCCGCTCGAATCGAAGTGGGCGAGGAAGACCGTCGACCTTCCCGCATACCCGGAGCCGGAGCCTCTCGAGCAACCCACCGTGTTCTTCGTCGACGTCCCACAGGCGCGTCAGTCCGAAATCCGGGTCGGGCACCTGGGCGTCGCCCGCGATCACGAGGACTACTACCCCATCCAGGTGATGAACTTCATGCTGGGCGGGAACTTCAATTCGCGCGTGAACATGATTCTGCGCGAGGAGAAGGGCTACACCTACGGAGCCAGGTCTCAGTTCGCCGCGTCGGAGTACCCAGGTCCGTTCGTTGCGTCGTCCGCCGTGCGCTCCAACGTCACCCTCGAATCCGCCGAGATCTTCCGTGACGAGATCGCCCGCTATCGGGACGGGATCACCCGGGAGGACCTGGACTTCACGCGCAGCGCCATGATCGCGAGCAACGCCCGTCGCTTCGAGACCCTGGGGGCTTTGCGCGGCATGTTGAGCACCATCGCCAGGTACGATCTCCCGCACGACTACATCCAACGGGAAGAGGAGGTGGTGAGGGGGATGACGGTGGACCGCCACCGCGAGCTCGCTCAGCGCTACATCGACCTCGACCGGATGATCTACCTGGTGGTGGGTGATGCCGAGACGCAGCTCGAGCGGCTCAAGGAGCTGGGGTTCGGTGACCCGATCATGCTGGACCGGAACGGGAGACGGGTGACGGTCTTCTGAGTGTCCGGGGCAGCTGGAGGCGTTGGTCCTCGAGTTGGTCCTCGAGGCGAGGAAGGTCGATGATGAGAGGCGTCAGCATCTGGGTTGCCGTGATGATGACGACCGGCTGCGGGGGTGAGCCGGGCCAGGCGCCTACGGACCTACCCGAATGGTCATTCAGCCCGGTGACGCTGGTGCAGCCGCAGGAAGCTCCATTCGGACGCATCGCCGACATCGAGATTGGGGAGGACGGGTCCGTCTTCGTGTTGGATGCCATCAGTCGAACCATCAGGGTGTTCGCGGAGGATGGTGTTGAAGTCGGGGGGTTCGGGCGACGTGGGCAGGGTCCGGGGGAGTTCGAGGAGCCTGGAGCACTCCGCTGGGGACCGGAGGGCGACCTGTGGGTCTTGGATCTCCGCAACGGGCGGCTGACGGCGTGGAGCCCCGAAGGCGAACTCCGCGGGACCCACCGGCCGGTGGAGCTGCCGATTCTGTTTCCTCTTGCAGTGGGTTTTTCGGGACCGGACACTCTCCGCTGGGTCGGCATCAGCTCCCCCGATCCGGCGAACCCGGCAGCGGCGTGGGTTGAAACGGAAATCGGGGACGGGGTCTTCAGTCCCGTCGCACAGATGGCGCTTCCGTTCGTTGAATGGCCCTTGTTGTTCCGGCATCGCGACGGTGAGACCGCACTGGTCTTGCCGGTCCCCCACTCCGGAGAGCCGCTGTTTGCCTTCGACCCCCAGGGTCGGCTGTGGTACAACTACTCGGGAGAGACCCCCCTTTCTCGTTGGTCGATATCCGGGGATGTCGAGCTGACCATCACGCCCCAACTGACTCCCACCCCGCTGACGGCCGTGGACCGAGAAGAGGCTTTGGCTCGCGACGAGTTCGCCGAGGTACGCGAGCGCCTTGGACAGGCCGCCATGTCGGACCTGGAAAGCCTGATTCCCGAAGACAGACCCTACTACGCTGGCTTCTTCTTCGATGATGAGGGCTCCCTGTGGGTGATGCGCTCGCAGGGAGCAGCGTCGGAACCGGAGCAGCGGACTGTGGATGTCTACGAGGCGGATGGCGTGAAAAGAGCCACGGCGACCACGGCGTTGGCTGCCAGGCCACGTCCGAGAGTCCGCAGCGGGCTGATCGCTGGCGTGCTGCGGGACGAGTTGGGTGTCGAAACCGTGGCGGTCTTCCGGGTCGTTCGTTGAACCCGGCGGCCTATCGCACACGGCTAGTACTGCTCGATCTGTGGCGGAGAATCTGTGAACCGGGGCCATCTCGGGCCGATGCGGTTTCCGGTCCCGCCCACTACGTTCGCTTGCCGGAGCGGCGCCTCCTCGGGGCCCCGCCGGAACGTCTGATCGTGGACTACGTGAAAGAGCGGGAGGTCACCAAACCATGAAGACCCTGGGGCTCGGTGTCGCGGTAGCTCTCCTGAGTGTCCCCGCATGCCTGGACGCGCAACTGGCGCCAGCTGATGTAGCGGGCGTGAGCTTCAATCACGTGCACCTGAGCGTCGCGGACGTGGAGCTCCACAAGGGCCTCTGGTCAAATCTCCTGGACGGCGAGGTCGTGGAGCGGTCCGGTTACGTCGCGATCGCTGTTCCAGGAACTCTGATCTTCCTGACCGATCGCGCTCCCACTGGACCATCGCTGGGCACCGCGGTGAACCATGTGGGCTTCAAGGTGCGCGATCTCGAGGCCGTCCTGACGAAGTGGAGAAGCCTGGGGTACGATGTCGACGCCGAGTTCATGGGCGGCGAGGGCTTGCCTCAAGCCTACATCACCATGCCCAACGGAACCCGGGTGGAATTGACTGGAGACGCGACGCTCGCGCGGGCCTCGGAGATGCACCATGTGCACTTCTACTCCCAGGATCATGAACGACATCTGGCGTGGTGGCTGGACATCCTCGACGGCACCCGCCGGACCCGCGGGACCATCGAGACGACCATGGATGTTCCGGGAAGCAACTTGAGCTTCGCACAGGCCGACGAAGTGGCGCCGACCCAGGGGGCCGCGGTCGACCACGTTGGGTTCGAGGTTCAGGACATCCATGCGTTCGCGGAGATGCTGAAGGGCAAGGGAGTGGAGTTTCAAGTCGAGCCCTTTCATGTGGAGAGCCTCGACCTCTGGGTCGGCTTCTTCGTGGACCCGGCAGGCGCCCGTATCGAGATCTCTCAGGGGTTGGATCGCTTCCAGGCCGGTAGGCCCCCAGGGGATGCTTAGACGGGAGCCGGTGGCCCCGCCAAGCTGGCTGCAGCGCATCCGCGGGGTCATGAGCATGGGGCTGTCCTGGGCAGGTCTCTGGTCCGCCATCGGCGCGTTGGTGGCGCTGCTACCGGGGACGATGACCGCGCCGTACCCGATTCCTGGGGAGTGGCTCGTCCGCTTCGCGGCACAGCTCGCAATTCAGTTTGCGGCTTTCGGCTTCGTCGGCGGTGCGACGTTCTCCTTGGTCCTGGTGGCGGCGGAGGGTGGTCGCCGGTTCGATCAGATGTCGCTCGTTCGATTTGCGATATGGGGAGCGGTGGGAGGAGTCATGATGTGGGCGGCACGAGGCGTCATCGGTGAGTCCGTGAGGAGCGTCCTGGTGAGCATCGGCATGCCAGGCCCGAGTTGGGCGCACGCCGTCTCTGGAGGCGTCATCGTTGTCCTTGGGGCAGGCTCCGCCGCTGCCACACTGGCTCTGGCCAGAAGCGTCGATGACCAGGAGTTGCTCGGAGCAGGCGAGGGGGTCGGCAAGCTCCGGCCCGGGCGGTGCGACGCTAGCCATCCTTGACTGACGCGCGGACGCCGCTCGGCCGGGGGCTCGCACCGGGCAAGACTTGCGGGCACCGCGAATGAACTCGATGAATGCCTCACCCGCCTTCGCTCGAACGTCGCCGCGCACTACTGATTCCATGGGCAGAGTCACATCGTTGTTCGCCAGGAAGGTCGTCGAGGAGGTGGTGGGGCCTGCCGACAAGGACGCCCTTCTTCGCTCGCTCGGACTGGAGCGAAGCGGTCCGGTTGATGCGACCCACATGATTCAGGATTCGGAGTACTACGACTTCCTCGAGCGTGTGGCTGCCGTCGATGCTGATCCGACAACCCTGCCACTGCGTGTCGGAGCCGCCATGCGGTGCGACGACTACGGCGCCTTTGGTCTTGCATGGAAGTCGGCTACGACGCTGCGCGGCTCCTTCGACCGCGCCGAGCGGTACGCGCGCGTCCTGACGAGCGTTTCAGTGCACGAAGTCGAATCGACCTTCGGCGGGGCGTACATGCATCTCCACCGAGAGGGTGGGCGGCGCTTGGGGCTGCGTCTGTCCAACGAGGCGACGCTTGCGAGCATCGCGTCCCTCAGCCGGGAGGTCGCGTCCAAGCCCTTCCGCCCGAAAGAGGTGCACATCGAGCATCCGGCGCCCGACTCCACCACGGCGCACGAGGCATACTTCGGCTGTCCAGTCCACTTTGACTCGGACAAGGACGCGCTCTTGGTATCGGACGAGACCCTCCGCACCCCGAACCGGCTGGGCGATGAGGGTATCGTCGGCTTCTTCGACGCCCACCTCGGAGCCCAACTCCTTGAAATCGACGACTCGGTGGGGCTCGATCGTCGAGTACGCGACCTGGTCACGACGGCGCTCAGCGAGGGTGTCCCTCTTCTGTCCGATGTCGCGAGCCGCCTCGCGATGAGTGGACGCACCCTCCAGCGCCGCCTGGCCGAGCAGGGGACGTCATTCCAATCGCTCGTCGATGACTCACGGCGCGATCTCGCGATGCGGCTCTTGAGGGAGACCGACTTCTCGCTCATCGAGGTTGCGTTCATGACGGGCTTCTCCGAGCAAAGTGCGTTGACCCGCGCGTTCAAGCGGTGGGTAGGTCGCACGCCTGGGGCGTTCCGAGCGGATTCAGCGTCGCGTCGACGTCGCGCGGAGGTTGGCGCACCGCGTCAATAGGTTGTCGCCCGGCGTCAAGAAGACGGGCGGACGCCCACGGTATCCTTCGCTTGCCTTCCTCGAACCCATGGAGCAAGCGATGGCGAACTCATTTGAAGAGCCCGACTCACCCGGCCTCGTTCTCGTGCTCGGCGGTACCGGCAAGACCGGCCGTCGGGTCGCCGCCGGCCTCGACGCCATGGGCGTTCCTGTCCGAATCGGATCACGCGGCGCGACGCCGCCCTTCGACTGGAACGACCCACGAGGTTGGGACGCCTGTTTGAAGGATGTCGAGGCGGCGTACATCACGTACGCTCCCGACCTCGCGATGCCGGGAGCGACGGACGCCATCGATGCCTTTATCCAATGCGCCAAGCGCCACGGCATCCGGCGCCTGGTGCTGCTGTCGGGTCGCGGCGAGCCCGAGGCTCAGGCGTGCGAGCGCCTCGTGCAGGAGAGCGGCCTGGAGTGGACGGTGGTTCGGGCCAGCTGGTTCTTCCAGAACTTCTCGGAGGGTGCGTTCACGGACATGGTGGTCGCCGGCCAGATCGCGTTGCCGGCATCCGACGCGCGCGAGCCTTTCGTCGATGTCGACGATGTGGCCGACGTGGCGATCGCGGCACTTTCGGAGGCGGGCCACGCCGGCGAGGTGTACGAGCTCACCGGCCCGCGTCTCTTGACCTTCCAGGACGTTGCCGAGGACCTCTCCGCGGCGACTGGGAGGGCCATCGAGTTCCAAGGAGTGTCTCACGACGCGTTCATCGGCGCGGCGAGGGAAGCCGGTGCGCCGAGGGACGTCATCTGGATGCTCGACTACCTGTTCTCGACGGTGCTCGATGGGCGCAACGCACGACTGACGGATGGGGTGCAGCGCGCCCTCGGTCGCGATCCACGCGACCTCACCGACTATGCGCGTGGTGTGGTGGCAGCGGGTGGGTGGACCTCATGACCGCGGCCGTCGTGGTCCTGTGCGCAGCCACGCTTCTCGTGTCGCTGGTTGCAGGATTCTTGTTCGCCTTCGCGGTGGTGGTGATGCCCGGCATTCACGAACTCGACGATGGTGCCTTCCTTCGAGCATTCCAGCACATGGACGGAGTGATTCAGAGGGGAGACCCCGTGTTCGGGTTCATCTTCGTCGGATCCATCGTGTCTGTGCTCGCCGCGGTCGTCCTGGGCGCACCGGCCCTCGTGGGGCTCGACCGGGCCCTGCTCCTTACCGCCGGTGGGGTCTATCTAGTAGGCGTCGTGGTGCCGACTGGTGTCACGAATGTACCCCTGAACAATCAGCTGCAACGGCTCGACGTCGGCGCTCAGAACGCCCAGCAGCTTGCCGCGGCTCGCCAGGCGTTCGAGCCCCGCTGGAACCGGTGGAACCGCATCCGTACGGCACTTGCTACAGGGTCGGCCGCCCTGATGACGACGCTCTTGGTCACCCTCTGACGCCACCACACGCCCTTCACTCAGGAACAATGCCATGTCCGATCAAGCACACACCCTGGTGCGTCGTCTGTTCGAAGCCATCAACCGGAAGGACTATGCAGCGCTACCGGACCTGATCGCCCCCGGGTACGTGTACCGGGCGCCCGGGGAGGAAGTGCGAGGTGTCGCGGGACTCGAAGGACTCCTCACGATGTACCATCGCGGATTCCCCGACCTGGAACTCACCATCGACGACATGTTCGGATCCGGAGGCAGGGTGGCGACGGCGTTCTCGTTCACCGGCACGCACCTTGGGGAAATGATGGGTGTACCGGCCACGGGTAGGAGGGTATCGGTGCATGGGACGATTCACAGCCGAGTCGAGCACGGGCGGATCGTCGAGGAATGGGAGCTACTCGACCTCGCGACCATGTACCAACAGCTCGGGGAGACGCGAGGCGCGGGCCTCTGAGCGACGACGTTGCGGATCGTGTATTGAGACGGTGGTGCTCTCCTTCCTGGCCCTGCGGCTGCTTGGCGTTGCACCTTGGGCCCTCATGGGGACGACGCACACGAGGATCCGCCTGACCCACCTCACGGGAAGAAGCCAATGGTGCGACTCCGATGGTTGGCCCTCGCCGCGCTGACCACACTTCCACAGTGCTCCGGGGACGGCTCGGCCCAGACGACCAGAGAGGTCGCGGTCCTCGACGTCGTCGTGGACTCGCTCCCCTTCGTCATCCGCCAAACCTGGGGCATGGAGAGCGATCACCCTCACACCGCGTTGCTGAATAGCGCCGCCCCGGAGAGACGGACGCTTGACCCGGGCCAAGGGGCGGCGCCACCAGAGTCCGCCCCCGAGCACCATTCCAGTGATTGGCTCCAGCGGCAGAGCGGCAAGGAGCACATCGTCGGAACGTGCTCGCCGGTGCCCGACCAGGCGTACTGCGATTTCGACCTCGCGACTGTGGTGGCAACCATCTCCAGGGTTCGCTTCACCGGCGAGGGCTCGGCCACCGTCGAAGTCGCCCTCGGGCGCAGGGATTTCGGCTCCATCGTCGAGCTCACGCTCGGCCCCACGGAGATGTCGTGGGAACTGGTCCAATTCAACGTCATCGTGATCTCCTAGGAGGCTGTTGAAGAAGTGCAGTGGGGATGCCACGGGCCGGGAACGACCACGCCCGCCGCCCCGCGTCTCGACGTACCGGGGTGCGACCGCAGTCGCGAAGCCACGATCGTCGTCCCAGATTGACCTCCTGAGGCCCCATCGACGCAGGAGGCGCCCCATAAAGATCGAAGGCATCCTTCGCACCAAGGGTTACGATGTCGTGACCATCCCTCGAGTCTCGAACCGTCCTGGACGCTGCTTACCGTTGACCATGGTCATGGACACGATGACGGAGGGATCTTGATGGGAGACTGGTCAAGGAAGGTGAGGAGCGTGCTCACCCTCAGTGGGATCGGCGCCGCCGTCACCGGTACGGCGGCAGGCATCTGGTCGCTGGTGTCTGGGGTCCTGTCCGGTTACCTGATCGGGGAGCAGGTTCTGACCAACGTCGTCATCTGGGCCTTCATCGGAGGCTTCACGGTTGCGTCGTTCGCCACTGCCCTCGCGGCGCTCCCGTCAGACCGCCGATTACGGGACATCGGGCTCTTCTGGTCAGCGCTCGTCGGGGGCATAGCTGGCACCCTAGCCCCGATCTTGATCAGCCTTCTCAACGGGGGCTCGTGGCGGCCCCTGTTGGCGGACTTGCCCGTACTCGGGGTCTTTGCTGCACTTGGTGCGGGACTCACGACCGGACTGCTCTTCGTCGCTCATGGCGTTACCCATCGTCGGGTCGACGAAGCTCCACCGAAGAAGACGCTCGGCGCCCGTGACTGACGAGGCGGCGAGCCCGCCTGTACCTTGCCGACCCCGACGACGACGGGTGGGCCGACGTCCCGGAGTTCACGCGGCTGTCCGTTCGCCCTCGCCTCTTCTGGGATGACGAGGGGGGCAATTCGCCCATGGCCACCAGCGGCGCCATGCGCGAGGATCGGGCCGGTGGGACCGTGCCCGTGGGACCGTGCCGGGGGTGACATCGCCGACGGGCTCGCCCTTCGTGGAATCCCTCGAGACTCGACGCGTGGACCACGGAGTCTCGGCGCGGCACGTGACGGCTGGCCCAACGACTTCTCGACTCGTCGCGCACCGCCTTGATCGAACCAAGGAGGTGCTCTTGGGTCAAACCGGCTCGATGCGCACGGTGACCTCCTGTCCCTGTTCGAGGCCGAGGCGCTTCCGCACGGGTGCGGTGAGTGCAATGAAGAGGGGACCATCCTTGATGGGCATGACGGTGGCCGTCCAGGTGAGCTCATCGATGCTGGCCCTGACTTTCAGGAGCGCAGGCCAGGTACTCGACACCAACGGACGGAACGACGCGCTGTCGGCCTCATCGAACGGCACGTAGTACCAGCCATTGTCCCCGTCGAACTTCGAGATGGGGGCAGTGATGGAGAATGGCGCGAACACTCGACTCTTCCTGGGACAAGGTGACCTCGAAAAGCCGCCCATGACAATGCGGTCTCCGCTTCCGCTCACTACGTTCGCTGAACGATTTGCGTCACGATGTCGGCGTATGGCAGTCTTGAGCAGGATTTCCGTGGTAGGCCACGCGGCGGAGTTCCGGGACGTTCGGCGGTGGGTCCACCTATACCAGGGTTGGTCGGTTGGAAACAGGAGGTGGCGTAGGCAGGCTGAGGCGTGCCCTCGGCGAGGTCACGATGATCGTGGTCGGTGTCCTGATCGCTTTGGCGGCGTCGGACTGGCAACAAGGTCGCATCGAGCGCGAGACCGAGTTCGACGTGCTGCAGGAGTTGAGCACCCAGCTCGGAGGGGATCTGTTGGTTCTCGAGGCCTTTGAGGCTCGATACCTCACGATCCAGGATCGAGTCGGCACCCTTCTCTCCATGCTGCATTCAGGTGCTCCCTATGCAGACTCTCTCGACGCCTATTTCGGAGCGCTCTATGGCTTCGACGGTAGGCCGTTGAATAGCTCCGCCTACGAATCGCTGAAGTCGCAGGGGCTAGGCTTGATCAGGGACGACGCCCTCCGCTCGCACATCGCGGAGGTGTACGAGTGGTCCTACGCAAGGGCTCGAGGCGCCCAGGACGGCGAACGGAGCAGCGTCCTGGATTTGCTGCGCCCGTATTTCCTGCTGCACTTCAAGGACCTTCGCTTCAACAGAAGCGCCACCCCGCTCGACTACGAGTTCATCTCAAACGACCCAGAGTTCCTGAATCTGGCCGACTACCGCCTGCAGAACGTGACGCAGAACAGCCTGCCACTGGTGCAGGAGGCCATTGTGGATATTCGTGCACTCAAGGCGGCCATCGACGAAGAGCTGGAAGGCTAACGGCACGGTCCATCCAGCGACTTCCGGCTGGCGCGATAGGCGCGTTGCGGTACAGGGATCGGTTGGGGACGCTGCTCTTTCGACCGAGTCGGGTGCCAGGGGGTGATCCCCGCGCGGACCGCCCGGATCGAGGGCGACGGTGAACTGCAGGCGGATGACACGGGCTCGCTGAGTCCGGAAGAGCGACCCGGTGGTGCGGCCGTTGCGATCGCCGCCTGGGGGTCTTGCGGGTACGCTGTTGTTGGCGTCATTCTACCCGCGGCGGCTACGGTGGATGGCGGGTGCGTCCCGCCGAGCCAAGCCGTCGATCGACCCAATACCCCCCCAGCCAGCGTCGAGCGGTAGGACCTATGCAGAGCCCGGAGTGGGATGTTGTCGTAATGGGTGGCGGACCCGCTGGTTCGAGTGTCGCCAACCTCCTTGCACAGGCCGGACGCGACGTCCTCCTCCTGGAACGAGAGACGTTCCCCCGATTCCACGTCGGAGAATCCCTTCTGCCGGCTCTGTGGGATCTATGGGATGAGCTCGGCGTGTCCCAGGAGATCGAGGAAGCAGGCTTCGCCGTGAAGGCAGGGGTGAACTTCGGGTTCGGCCCGGACAAGGAGATCGTGCTCCTTACGGCCGAGTTCCCAGAGTACTTCCAGAAGCAGTTCTCGTATCACGTGGAGCGGGCCAAGTTCGACGACATTCTGATCCGTCGCGCAAAGGAATTCGGGGCGACGGTTCGCGAAGGTTGGAATGTGGCGGACGTTATCCTGGAAGGCGATCAGGTTGTTGGTGTTGAGGCGGGTCCTGTCGGCGGCGATCTCGCCCCCATCCGCGCCCGGGTGGTGGTCGATGCGACCGGGAGGGATTGCCTGATCGGCAGGAGGCTAGGGATCCGCCGCGAGGATTCGGTGCTGAACAAGATCGCCTACTGGACCCATGTGCGTGGAGCCAGTCGTGAGATCTTCGACGATGCCACCCGAACCGACATCCATACCTTCGACGAAGGGTGGATCTGGTACATCCCTCTGGCCAACGATGTCGTGAGCATCGGGGCCGTGCTCGATACCCAAAAGATCAAGCCCTGGACGGAGAAGGCCCCGCAGGAGCGTTTCGATCGTGCCCTCGCCTCGGTGACGAAGATTGCCGACTGGGCTGCCAAGGGCGAACAAGTCGAGCAAGTCCAGGTCGTGTCCAACATCTCCTACCGGAACGAACGCTTCAGCGGGGACGGCTTCGTGCTGATCGGCGACGCCTCCATGTTCATCGATCCCGTCTTTTCCGCAGGAGTAACGATCGCGATCCGCTCCGCGAAGCTCGCGGCTGAGAGCATCAACGCCGCCTTGGACGCCGGCGACGTTTCGATGGCACGCTTCCAGGACTACGAGGACCGGATCAAGCAGCCGATGCAAAATGTCTTCAAGCTGATTCACAACTGGTACAAGATCCTGGAGCGCGCCGACTCCATCAACATCTTCCTGAAATCGCAGTCCTACCCTCTCCTCAGGGAGCGTCTCGTGGTCTTGCTCAGCGGGGGCTACGAGAAGGCCGACATGGACGCGATCCTTGCCGAGGCCGAAGTCCCGTCCTAGCGCCAGGAGTCCAGCGGACCTCGCTACCGCTTCACTAGCCGGAAGGCGCCGCCGAGGATCTCCTTCTTTGACGCGGGGCCGTCCATTCGAGTCGGCTGGACATCGAGGAGCTCGAACTCAGCTTCCAGGAGGGATCTGACCTGCTCCTCGCGAGCCTCCGGGGTCGTGTTTCGGTAGTGCATCAACAGAAGGAAGCGAGTCCCGGTTCTGGCCCATGTGGCCACGTTGCTGGCGTAGGCTTGCGTCAATCCATCGCGTAGAGTGTGGAGACAGCCGCGGTCGACCAAACCGTCGAATTGCCGGGTCAACGCACCCCGTTTGGTGACGTCGACTACCTGGAAATCGAGCTGCTGCGAAACTCGATGCTCGTGACGCGCCAGCTTTATCGCATTGTCGGAGAAGTCGACGCCGAGGACCTCGAAGCCAGCTTCCGCGAGCCACGCTGCCATGTCGCCTCGGCCGCATCCGATGTCCAAGAGACTCATTCCGGGCTTGAGCCATCCATCGGAAACTGCCTGCCGAACGGGCTCGGCAACCCCTTCGATTTCCCATTGAGGGGTGTGGTCGTCACTTCCCCAACGCTTGTTCCATCTGCGACGATGTCGCCAGCTTCGAAACCTGGTGAACAGGTCCATCCCAGACGCTCCTCCTGGACTCGGCTCGCCGAAGACGGCTACCCGAGCGATCAGACTCTGTGACTCGGGTGCAATCGGCTCGTAGGCTGCGAGAACCCCGGTGACGCGGAACGGCAGTATGGGAAGCGCTCTTGGAGCGCGCAACGTGGACCCCACCCCCGATCACGCGTCGATGGGTGGGGTCAGTTCGGGAAAGGTGTCTCTGCGAATGCTCTCGTCGTGGTGGCGCGGCTCGGCGGGCTCGGAAGCGACAACCGTTCGGGTCCTCGTACGGCGTCCCCGCCGGGCGAGAGAATACGACGAGATCGGTTCCATGGCAGCCAGGCGTCAGGGACCACGACTCCCTCGCGCTACGGTCGAACCAACGCTTGGAGGCTGTCGCCGGGCAACGTATGCTGGAGCGCATCCCCACATGGCTGTCGGCTCGGAAGCCCTGCCCGGCGCGTGCCGCTTGGCGACGAGCCGCGTGCCTCACTCCACCCCGACGCACGAGTCCATGACTTCCATCATTCGATCGCAGGCAGCGGACGTCCCGTACAACATGACGACGACGGGGTTCGACCTCTCCGGGTATGAGATCGTGGCGACCCTGGGTGTCGTCCGCGGCGTGGTCGTCCGGTCACGATCGATCTTCGGTACGTTCGGCGCGGGCATGCAGACGATCTTCGGCGGGAACATCACGCTGTTCACCGACCTCGCAGAGCGCACACGGCAGCAAGCCTTCGACACGATGTTGGTGCAAGCCGATGTGGCCGGCGCCGACGCCGTGATCGGAATCCGCTATGACGCGACGGAGGTGATGTCCGGGGTGACGGAGGTCATCTGCTATGGGACCGCCGTGAGAGTGCGGGAGACAGTCTGACTTCCACTTCTGCTACTGGCACTTTCCGGGACATCGTTCGGGACCCGGAGAGTGTCTGTGAGATGGCGACCATGGCGCTCGTTCCCCAGATTGACCCTCCGAGATGTTCGTTCCGCATCAGGAGGTAGCCATGAAGATCGGGGACATCCTACGAACCAAGGGTCGCGAGGTCGCGACCATTGCCGAGTCACAGACGGTGCTGGCGGCGGCAAGGGTGCTCGTGGAGCGGAACATCGGTAGCCTTGTCGTCACGGACGGTCAGCGGCCCGTGGGCATCTTCACGGAGCGCGACATCCTCCGGTTGACGGCTCGGGAGCCGGGGGCGTTGGAGTCGATCCAGATCGGTGGGGTGATGACGAGAGATGTCGTGACGGCGGATCCCGACGACAGCGTGGCGTCCGTGATGGACGTGATGACCAGGAACAGGATCCGGCACGTGCCGATCCTTGCAGAGGGTGAACTCGCCGGGATCGTGTCTATCGGAGACCTGGTCAATGCGTGCCGGGAATCGGCCGAGTCCGAGAACTCCCAGCTACGCCAGTACATTCAGGGAGTCGGGTAGGCCAGGCGGTTGACTTCCGAGATCGACGGGCGGTGATGTTCGAAGGCTTCCTTCTTGCGACGCTCCTCCTCGTTCGCGGGGTCGTTCGTGCACTGCAACGTCACGGAGAGGAACGCGATCGATGGGCGTTCCTCGCCCAACGGATCGACGAGGTGAACCAGCGGCGACTGGTCTTCCTGCCGGCCGGCCCGGCCCGGGTTGAGGTCGATGGCAGCGAGGACGACGACCCCGTTGGGCGTGCCTCCGGGCCCGGTGGCTAGGCCGGCTCGCCCAGGTGGACTGGGTCATTCACACAGACCCGTCCGGGCGTGACGATCGACCCGTACACGCCCAGACATCCCTCCCGTTGTTGCGCCACCGTCCTCAAGATGGCCGGGTCTCGCTCGGTGGTCGTCGGATCGATGGTGATGACGACGCACCGACCGTCTCGCTTGTCGATCCTGACCCGCGTCGTGCCGATCCGCAACTCACGGCCCACCCATTCGTCCTCGACGAACGGCGCATCCTCGGTTGCCTCGATCAGGAGATTGGGCCGGAACCTCAGGGGATCGAGCTCGGACCCGACGAGCGTTCCCAGTTCACGAATCGTTTGCGTGGTGATGAGCGACAGAGGGAAGGCGTCGAAGACGCCGCGATCCTGTCGGATGACCCTCACCCCGGCTGGATACAGATCCTCGGCCAACCTCGGATCCGTCACGTCGATCTCGGATCCGGTCGGACTCCGCACGATGGTCGGCGACGCGTCGGGTCGGGAGGGGTCCGAGAAGTAGGGCCGGTAGTGGTGGAGATCGGGGCGTTGGCGGAGCGTGAGCCAGGGGAATCCGCCGTGGGCAGCCTCGTCCCGGATGAAGGCCCACCGACGGTCACCGGCGATCCCGTTCCACGTCACGTCGGCCTCGACCAGCGGTTCGGCGCCCATCGATTTCACCGGATAGCGCCACATGGCCACGACGCGGCCCGCAGGGGCAGTCGATATGGAAGCGGACATGGCCGGCCTTTCGTGGTTGGGCGAACTTCGAGTATCCGCTCGGCACCGTGTGGTCCACCACGTGGACGGTCCTGAGCGTCATCGTCGGCAGCGCCCGCCGTATGTTGGCCCAACCCTAAATGCCATCCCCGAGAGCAGGAGGGACCATGGGCGCGGTCATCGGCAAAGTAGCGTTCGCTGCCACAGTTGGCTTGGCGCTATCGGGTTGCGATCCTGCCTCCGTCCTCACCCCCGACGACGGGCGTGACGCCCCAGGAGTGATCGCCTACGGCTTCACGATTCCCGATGCGCTGACAGTCATCGGCGAAGAGGAGTTCCTCTTCGTGGAGCGCAGCGGGACCGTGTATCGCTACGACTCCGGAGCGGTGACGACCGTATCGGGGATCCCGCGATCGCGGATGAGCGACGTATACGGTGGCCTCCTCGACCTCAGCCTGCATCCCGGTTTCGCCACCAATCGACTGGTATACCTGGCCTACAACGACGCCTCCCACGATCTCGCCGTCGCCCGCTTCGAGCTCCGTGGTGACCGCGCGGACAACCTCGATGTGATCTTCCAGTCCGATGACTTCTCCATCGGGTCCCGGATCGTGTGGCAGGACTCGGAACACTTCTTCTTGTCGGCGGGAATCGGAGGGGACCCGTATCCCGACCCTGGCCCCCAGGACCTGGATTCGGACGTCGGCAAGATCCACCGGCTCATGGCCGATGGTCGGATCCCCGCGGACAACCCGGTACTTCCGGGGCGGTCGGCGCCGTCGAGCATCTGGTCCTTCGGCCACCGCAATCCCCAGGGCCTCCACTTCGACGTCGACGAAGGAACACTGTACGCGGTGGAGCACGGACCTCTGGGAGGGGATGAGCTCAACGTGGTCGAGGGCGGCGGCAACTACGGGTGGCCGGACTTCTCGTACGGCCTGAACTACGATCGCACGCCTGTTTCCGGCATGACGGAAGAGGAGGCTGAGGCCGTGTCGATCCTGCCTCTCGCCTACTGGTCGCCAGCGTTCAGGGTCGCCCCGTCGGGGCTGCATCGCATCGAAGGGGCGACGGATCCGGCATGGGATGGCTCCTTCCTCGTCGGCGCCCTGTATCGGCACGACCTTCTCCGGTACGACCCCCTCACGGACGAGACGGAGGTTGTGCGCGCCCGTGTGGGTCGGGTCCGCGACATCGCTCGGCTCCCACGCGGCGACTTCCTCATCGCCGTGGACGCGGGCAGTCCGTCGGCGTCCCTTACGGGCCGGATCATCCGATTGAGCCCCGATGCGTCGACGCCGCGATAGGCGGGTCGCGGGACTCGAACGCGTGACGGCAATGACGTGGATGGTGGAGAGGAGGGAGGTGCGTCGAGTGACGTTGCTCGTGCTGGTCTGGACCGTCGTCGCCGCCGGCCCAATCCACGCCCAATCCGAGGAGTTGGGAACCCGCGTCTGGCTGAGCCTGGGCCTGGGTGGAGGCGCTGCCCAGGAGCTGAATGTCGACGGGACGCTCGCTTTCCAGGCCAACGCCCAGTGGGGCAGACATCACGTGGCGCTGCGGGCCCTGGGTATGGGGGACGTGGGGAGCTTTCCCGATGGATCCGACGATTCCGTCACGGAGGTGAGCCTTCTCTACGGTCGTCGGCGCGCCTGGTCCTTCGGGTACGTCGCCGCAGCGGCGGGGCTGGCGAATGTGAGCGCCAAGGGGTTGCCTGGCACGTCCAACGAGGTCCATCGGACTGTCGGCCTGCCTGTGGTACTCGAAGCCGGACTCCAGTCCCCGGTGCTCGGTTTGGGCATTCAGGGGTTCGGCAACCTCAATAGCGTAGCTACCTATGGGGGTGTGTTGATTCTCCTTCAACTGGGCTGGATGCCGTAGCCGGTCCCGAGAAAGACGCGGGGAAGATCCTGGGGTATTGGGACGTACTCCAACGGGTGCACAACACATCGAAGCAAGAAAGCAGATGTTCTGAGCCCTGTCGCATCCACTTACTGCCCCCTGACTCTGATCCACGCCGAGATGCCCGAGACCGTCGTCGAGGTTCGTGACCTGGCAAAGGCCTACGGTACCACCGTGGCCGTGGACGGTGTGAGCTTCGAGGTCCACAAAGGCGAGATCTTCGGACTCATCGGACCGAACGGGGCGGGGAAGACCACCACGTTGGAGTGCGTCCAAGGGCTGCGGCGCGCCGACCGCGGCGCCGTGAAGGTCCTGGGACTCGACCCGAGAACCGATGCGGGGGAATTGAGACGGCGAATCGGGGTCCAGTACCAGGAGGCGCAGCTCCAGAAGCGCATCAAGGTCTGGGAGGCGGTGGACCTGTGGGCGTCGCTCTACCCGAGCGTGGTCGATGCGGGTCAGCTCATGGAGAGCCTGGGGCTGGAGACGAAGCGCGATGCCTGGTTCATGACGTTGTCAGGTGGCCAGAAGCAGCGCCTCTTCATCGCTCTGGCCCTCATCCACGACCCGGATGTCGTCTTTCTCGACGAATTGACCACGGGCCTCGACCCGCAGGCGCGCCGGGCCATCTGGGGTCTGGTCACCTCCATCCGGGATCGGGGCAAGACCGTGTTCCTCACGACCCACCTCATGGAGGAGGCGGAACGGTTGTGCGACCGGGTGGGGATCATCGAGCACGGACGCCTCATCGAGCTGGGAACGCCCGACGAACTGGTTCGCAGGCACTGCCCCGAGCACGCCGTGGTCTTCGAGAGCGATGATGCGGCTATCGACCGGGCTCTGGCGGACCTGGCCGACGTGACGCGCACGTCGGCCGTCGGCAGCACTCATACCGTCCACGGCGTCGGACCCCGCTTCGTGACCCACGTCATCCAGGCCATCGCCGAGAAGGGCGTCGAGGTCCGCAACTTCAGGACGGACACGCCGACACTGGAAGAGGTCTTCTTGAAGCTCACCGGCCACGGGATTCGGGACTGATCATGCTCAAGGGCTTCTGGAAGCTGACATGGGTCGAGACGAAGGTCTTCGTTCGTGAGCCCATGGGTGTCTTCGGCACGCTGGGCCTTCCGGTCATCGTATTCGTGGCCCTGGGTGGCGTGTTCAGCGCGGGAGATGCCGGTGCGGCGGGGCTCGAGTCGGCTCCCTTCAACATCCCTGTCTTGGCGGTGCTCTTCATCGCTGTGAGCGCAGTCCTCTCTCTGGTGGCCATCATGTCCATCTACCGCGAGAGCGGAATCCTGAAGCGCCTTCGGGCGACGCCCCTTTCACCGGTCACGATTCTCTCGGCGCACGTCTTCGTGAAGCTGGGCTTCACGGTGGTCGGACTTCTCCTGCTCGTGCTCGCCGGCCGTCGGGTGATCCCCGGTGCGCTGGACGTGGACCTGGTGGGCTTCACCCTCGCCCTGCTCCTGAGCACCCTGAGCATTCTCTCCCTGGGATTCATCATCGCGAGCATCGTGCCCACCGCGCGCTTCGCCCAACCCATCACGGCGGCGGTCCTCTACCCGATGATCGCCGTCTCCGGGCTCTTCTTCCCGTTGCATGTCCTCCCCACGGGGCTGCGGGAGGTGACGCTGCTGTTTCCGACGACCCATGCCGTCACGCTCCTGGAGAGCATCTGGGACGGCTCGGGTTGGCATCTCGGAAGCGTTGTCGCCCTTATGGCGATCTTCCTGGCGCTGACGGCATTGTCCGCGCGGGTGTTCAGATGGGAATAGAGAGTGACGGCCCGGGAGCGGACTGACCAAGCCGACGTGGTCGAATGCCTGGACCTTGGTACCTTGGGAGAACCGGAAAGGGAGGTGGCGACGATGTGGACAGTGCGAGAACGACGGGCGAGGGGAACAGGCCGTAGGAGCGGGTCCCTGATTGGGATGCTCACGGTGGTCCTGGGACTCGCCCTGGTGGGGCTGGAGGTGACGCCGAACACTGTGGCGGCTCAGCAATCCCAGGCCGAGCTTCCGCCTACCGTCGAGCTGCCCGCCGACCTCGATCGCGTCCTCCGCGACTACGAGGAGGGTTGGAGGAACCGCGACGCCGCTGCGCTGGCGGAGCTTTTCGCTCCCGACGGATACGTGCTGCGGCCGGGGTACCCGCCAGCGAAGGGTCGCAGCGCCATCCGCGAGGCCTACGCTACATCCGGTGGGCCGCTCTTCTTGAGGGCCTTCGACTACGCCGTCGAGGGCTCGGTCGGATTCATCCTGGGCGGTTATTCAGGCCGCGAGGGTAGCCCCGATAGCGGCAAGTTCGTCCTGACGCTCCGGCGCGACGCCGATGGACGCTGGCTCATCGTCGCCGACATGGACAACGGAAACTGAGGCCCTCGTGAGCGGAGTAGGTGACGAAGGACCGCGATTTACCGACGAGGAAGCGAAGGAGATCCTGCGTCGAGCGGTGGACGTCGACCGCTCGGGCGTGGGAGGCTCGGCTGAAGGCGTGTCCCTCTCCGAGCTGAAGGCGATTGGCGAGGAGGTGGGGATCGCTCCCCAGGCGGTGGATCAGGCGGCCCGCTCGCTGCGACGAAGCCTCCCGCCGAAGCGTGGGGGCTTCTTCGGTGGACCACGGTCGGTAGAGGCGGAAAGGATCGCCGGTGCGCCCCTCGATCCCACCGACACCGCGGAGGTCCTGGCACTCATCAGGGGTGCTTTGGGTCGGAAGGGCCAGGCCACGGAGATCCACGGATCTGTCGAGTGGGCAGGGGGGTCCGAGCTGGTGGAGGAGTACGTCACGCTCGCCCCGTCCGAGGGGAGCACCGTCGTCCGAGCGGGAGCCAATCTCGCTGGGCTGGTGAACCTGATGTTCGGGTTGCCGTTGACCCTCACCACCGTCTTGAGCGCGGTCGGGTTCGTCATGGGGGCTGACGAGGCGTCGCTGATGGGGATGGTGATCAGCGTCCTACTCGTCCCGGCCGTCTTCCTGGTGCTCCGCGTCGTCTATGGTGTCGTCGTCCGGTCCGAAGCGGCGAAACTCGAAGCACTCGTCGAAGAGTTGGCAGACGAGGTCGACGCCTCGTAGCGTTCGCGCCGAAGCCGTCTCGAGACCGGCGACGACCTCGGCGCGTGAAAACGGACGTCGGGCTCCGCGCGCCGCCCTTACTCCGCCCGCATCGCCTCCGCGGGATCGATGAGACCTACCCGGCGGGCGGGCAGGTAGCTCGCGAGGAGCGCCGCCGACGCCGTGGCGAGCACGGCCACGACGACCGAAACCGGATCGAGCGGCGGGACGCCGTACAGCAGCCCCTCCGCGGCCCGCGCCGCGCCCACTCCCACCGCGACGCCGGCCGCAAGCGACACGACGACGATGCCGAGCACCGCGGTCATCTGATCGCGCTCGAGCTGGTCGGGGCTGGCACCGAGGGCCAGGCGCACCCCCAGCTCCGAGCGCCGTGTCCGGACCAGGAAGGCCACGATGCCGAAGACACCGACGGCGGCCAGGAGGAGCGTGAGCACGGCAAGAGCCAGGACCAGCGACCGAGCAGCCCTCGGGACGGCGACCCATGCATCGACGAAGGCCGACATGGGCCATACTCCGGCGATGGGCTGGGACGAGTCCACAGACCAGACGGCTTCCTGGAGGGCCGGAACGTATCCGATGACATCCCCGGCCACGCGCACGTACATCCCCATGGTCCCCCGAGGATTGCCCTGTAGGGGAACGTAGAGCATAGGCGGAGGAGGGGCGGCCGGCCCGAGGGAGCGTACATCCTGGACGACGCCCACGACCTGCATGTCCCGATACGCCGCGTCGTGGGTGCTGAGCAGGGCGCCGATGGGCGACTGGCCGGGCCAATGCTTCTCGGCGAAGGCCTGGTTGACGACGGCCACGGTGGGTGCGTCGGTGAAGTCGTCGGAGCGCAAACCGCGTCCCGAGACGATCGGCATGCCGGCGGCCCCGAAGAGTCCTTCGTCGACCCGCCTCCACTCCTCGCGGACATCGCGTGTGGGCTGGAGAGATCGGTCGAGGAAGTAGATGCGCGCGAAGTCGTCCTCCGCCTGGAAGTCGATGTAGTCGATGACCCCGGCTGCCTGCACGCCCGGCATCGCCTCGACGGCCTCCACGGTCCGGCGGTAGTAAGTCGTTCGCCCCTCAGGGTCCTCGCCCCATACGTCGCCGTAGTAGAGGGTGAGGAGACCCTCGTGCTCGACGCCGACGTCCACGGCCAGGAGGTTGTCGGCGCTGCGCACCAGGAGGCTGGCGCCGACGCATAGGGCCGTGGCGACGGCGATTTCGATCCCCACGAGGAGCCGGGTCCCGCGGATGGTCCCGTGGACTCGTCGGGAGCCCCGCGGGTCGGCGCCTCGCAGCGCCGTGGTGAGGCTCGGGAGAGTCAGGAGGAGGGCTCCGATCACCGCCACCGCGAAGGCGGCGACGGCTACGCCCGGATCCAGGACGGCCTGAAGGGCGGGAACGCGCGACGCTGACTCGGGAATGGGGATCCACTCGGGAACGATGCTGGTCACCCGGTCCAGGAGGAGCGGTGCCAGTGCCAGGCCCAGGGCCGCACCGACCCCTGCCAGCAGGGTCGTTTCCATGGCGAGGATCCGGGCGACTCGCGCCCAGCCTGCTCCGAGGGCGCGGCGGACCCCGAGTTCGGCGGAGCGTGCCAGGGCCCTGATCCTGAACAGTGTCGTGAGGTTGACGAGGGCCACCAGCAGGACCACCGACACGGTGGCTGCCAGGGCCAGGATCACCGAGCGCACGGCTTCGACGGTGACTTCGTGAAGGCGCTCGGCGTGAAAGGACCATCCCTCGAAACCGCGGTAGATGTCCGCGAAGTCCCGGGCGACGCGGGCGACGTCGGCCGCGGCGTCGGCGATGGTCACACCCGCCGACATGCGGGCGATGACGTTGTAGTGGATTCGCCCGGGGTCGTCCGCTGCGAGGATGTCGTCACGGAGAGGGATGAAGAGCGGGGCCGGAGCGAGCCACTCGAAGCCTTCGGGAAGCACGCCGATGATGGTGCGGGCGTTGCCCTCGAAGGGAAGGGTCGTCCCGATGACGCCGGGGTCGGAGTCGAGCCGGTTCCGCCAGAAGGAATGGGTCACGACGACCGTGCGCGCGGCCCCCGACGTACGATCCTCCTCGCCGAAGAGGCGACCCATGGCGGGCTGGACCCCGAGTGCCGGAAAGAAGTCGGCGTTGGCCTCCACGGCGTCGAGGACCTCGGGCCGCCCATCGACCAGGAGGTACGCCGCATCGTGGTGGAAGGCGGCGATGTGGTCGAAGGTGGTGGTCCGGCGCTGCAGCTCCAGGTAGGCGGGGCCCGACACGACGTCGCGGCGTTGCCCATCCTCTACGTTGCTCCCCCAGACGACCAGTACCTCTTCTGGGTCGGGGTAGGGGGGTGTGGCCAGGAGGGTGCCCCGTACGAAGCTGAAGACGGTCGTGGCGGCGGCGACGGAACAGGCCAGGACGACGATGGCGGTGGCGGCGTAGCCCCGACTTCTCCACAGCGACCGGACGACGAACCGGGCGTCGAGTAGCCAGCCCCCCGCGAGGGCGCCGCCGGGTCCCCGGAGACGGTCATGCCAGACGCCGAAGGCCCCCCACGCGACGTCGAACACGACGGCGAGGCGGCTTCGAAGGGTCGCATCGCGTCGACGCCACCGATGTACAGCGGCCGAAACGATCTCTTCCCCGTAGACCCTCCGATGGGAAGCCGGGTAGAGCCAGACGAGACCGTTGAACAGCCGATCCACCAAGCCTTCGTCGTTCACGGCGTCTCTCCGATGAGGTCCAGCGCACGAGCCGCCTCGAGGAGCGTGGCCTGTCGTCGGGCCTCGGCCCTGAGGGCCTCCCGCCCGCTGTCCGTGACACGGTAGACCTTCCGCGGAGCTCCTGCTCCATCAGCCCCCGATGCCTCCTCCAAGGGCTCGGCGAGGCCGTCATCGACGAGCTTGGCAATGGTGCGATACAGAGATCCGGGGTTGAGTCGCATGGCGCCCTCCGAACGAGCCTCGAGACGATCCATGAGCTCGACGCCGTACGTCGGCTCTTCGGCGAGAAGAAGGAGGATCATGTGGTGGACGGGCTTGAGTGGAGCCCCTGGAGGTCCTGGATCTCGTGTCGTCACGGCGATATCGATGGAGGTACGTAGTATGCAAAATGCATATGCAAGATGCATATTACTCGGGAACGGCGGCGCGTCAAGGGGCGGAGGGTGGCTCGACAGGAACCGTGAGACCGTTGGCGGGGTCTGCATTCATGACCGAGGCGCGCTCGGGCATCGATGATCTGTTACGCCCTCTCGGTCTCGATTGCGCTATTTTGAGAAGACGGCGCGCGGCATTGGCGCCCTCCGCATCGAACGCGATGCGTGAGCAGCCTCGAATCGGGATTTTCCTGCCCTGATGGATAGATACCTCACCTCGGATCACGTCGCCCTCGTCGAGCGGGTCAACCGCTTCGCCCGAGAGGCCATCGAGCCCGTGGCTCGTGATCTGGACGAAAGCGGCGAGTTCCCCTGGGAGAACACCAAGGCCATGGCGGAAATGGGGCTCTTCGGTGTCCCCGTTCCCGAAGATCTCGGCGGTATGGGCCGCGACTACCTGAGCTACATCCTCGTGGTCGAGGAGCTGGCGAAGTTCGACGCGAGTCACTCCATCACCGTCTCGGCCCATACCACCCTCGGTCTCTCACCCATCCTCTCCTTCGGAACCGAGGAGCAGCAGCGGCGCTTCATCCCTCCTCTCGCCCGGGGCGAGGTCCTCGGCGGGTTCGGTCTGACGGAGCCCGGGGCCGGATCCGACGCGTCTGGCACGCGGACTCGGGCGGTGAAGGAAGAGGACGGCTACCGCCTCGACGGCTCGAAGATCTTCATCACCAACGCCGGAGTCGGCGAGATCTTCGTCGCCACCGCCGTGACGGAACCGGGCAAGGGCGCCAAGGGCATCAGCAGCTTCATCGTGTGCAAGCCCACGGTGGACGTCGAGCGAGCTCAGGCTCTGGGATGGGGGCACCGCGAGGATCTCCCCTTCACCGACGGGGTTCGTGCCGGAGAGAAGGAAGACAAGATGGGGTGGCGCGCTTCCGACACCCGGGAGCTCCACTTCGAGGACGCCTTCGTTCCCGATAGTCAGCGCCTCGGCGAGGAAGGGCAGGGCTTCATCAATTTCATGAAGACGCTGGACGCGGGTCGTATCGGCGTCGCGGCCCTGTCCCTGGGTCTCGCTGAAGGGGCTCTGGACGCGGCGGTGCGCTACACCAGCGGCCGAGAGCAGTTCGGTCAGCGGGTGTGGGACTTCCAGCAGGTGCAGTTCAAGCTGGCCGACATCGCCACGGACATCGAGGCGGGCAAGCATCTGACGTACCACGCGGCATGGCTGAAGGACCAGGGCCAGCCTTTCGGAAAGCAGGCCGCCATGGCCAAGCTCTTCTGCTCCGAGCTGTCCATGCGGGCCACCCTCACCGCCATCCAGGTCATGGGTGGAGCGGGCTACACCAGCGAGTATCCGGTGGAGCGCATGATGCGCGACGCCAAGATCTGCGAGATCGGAGAAGGAACCAACGAGATTCAGCGCCTGGTCATCGCCCGAAAACTGTTGGACGAGGTGTTGACCAGGTCGCCATTGGAGCATGTGCCGGAGGAGGCTCTCGAGCCCGCCGGTATGGAAGCGAACTGACAAGAAGCCGCGGCCCCTCAGCGGGCGGCGCCCGGCTCGGATCGAGTCGACGCCGTCGTCGCTCCCGAGGCCGTCGGAGACCAGGTGGTCGCCCGCTCTGCTCGTGAAGCATTTGGCTGCGAGGAGACAGGGGACGCGCCCGGTGCCCGGCGAGGGACGGGGACCGCCCCACACATTGGAGATGATTTGAGGAGAGAAATCCTCGTGAGCTCGAACCCACGTGAATCGTGGGTCGCGCTCCGTGAAGACAACCAGCTCGTGGAAGTGATGTTCGATCGACCCGACCAGAATCGGGTCCTCGGCGACATCTTTCTCGGCAAGGTCGAAGCTGTGCTGCCCGGCATCCAGGCAGCGTTCGTCGACATCGGAACCGGGAAGGCGGGCTTTCTGCATGTGTCCGACCTCATCGTGGACGATGGGGACGACAACGGGAATGGCAACGGCGGGCGCCGCGGCCGCCGTAACCGAAAGCTCCCGCCCATCCAGGACCACCTGAGGAAGGGCGAGGAGATCCTCGTCCAGGTGACGAAGGAGGCCATCAGCACCAAAGGCCCCCGGCTGACCGCCGAGATCTCCCTCCCCGGCCGGTTTCTGGTCTACATGCCCCACTCGTCACGGGTGGGCATCAGCCGGAAGATCGAAGGGCGCGATCAGCGCTCGAAGCTCCGGAAGATGGCCCAGGAGATCCTGCCCAAGAACAGCGGGGGGATCATCGTCCGGACCGTGGGCGAGGAAGTCACCAAGGAGAAGCTGGAACGGGAGTTCCAGCGGCTCCATGAGCGGTGGCAAGCCATCCAGGAGAGCTCGCGCGCCCAGAGCGCTCCGGCCGCCGTGCACCGAGAGGCGACGCTCATCAGTGGCGTCATCCGTGACCTGTTCAGCGACAAGTTCGAGGCGCTTCGCGTCGACTCGAAGAAGACGTACGACGAGATCACGGACTACGTACGGACGGTGGACGAAGAGCTGCTGGACATGGTCCACCTCCACAACGGGCCGGAGCCCCTCTTCGACAAGTACGGCGTGGAGGAGGAGATCCAGAAGGCGTTCCGCCGCCAGGTGCCGTTGAAGTCGGGAGGCAGCATCGTCGTCGAGCCTACGGAGGCGCTGGTCTCCATCGACGTGAACACCGGTCGGTTCACGGGGAAGGGGAAGAAGGACCCCGAGCAGACCATCTTGCGGACCAACCTCGAAGCCGCCAGGGAGATTGCCAAGCAGCTTCGTCTACGCGACGTCGGCGGCATCATCGTCGTCGACTTCATCGACATGGAGTCCCAGGAGAACCGGGACAAGGTGCTCCGCGAGCTCCGGAGCCATCTGGGGCGCGATCGCGCGAGGACGAAGGCGTTCGAGGTGTCGAACCTGGGGCTGGTCGAAATGACCCGACAGCGGGTGCGGCCTTCCATCTTCAACTCCCTCACCGCGGTGTGCTCGTCGTGCGGAGGCATCGGCCGGGTGTATACGCCGGCGACCGTCGTCCGCCAGATCGAGCGCACCCTGAAACGTGCGGCGGCGTCCAGGGAAGAGAAGAGCATCGTGGTGCGGGTGCACCCCGAGGTGGCGCTCCGCGTCATCGAGGAGGAGCCCGAGCTCCTGAAGCGGCTAAAGGGGCGGACCCGTCTGGATCTGCGGCTGCGTGACGACCCCCTGATGCGCCTCGACGAGTTCAGGCTGCTGTCGGGCCCGGCGGAGACCGATGTCACCGAGAAGTACGCCGCCTAGGCCTGTTGTGGCCCTCCGGGTTGACCCCCGACCGGCCTTTGACGACAATTAACCGCTCTGCAGCGAAGACCGAGGCCCTCTTGGGATTTCGATATGTACGCAGTATTTGAAACAGGTGGAAAGCAGTTCCGGGCCGAGCCCGGAGCGCGCCTCCGGATCCCCTCGCTCGAAACCGAGCCCGGGGAATCGGTGACATTCGACCACGTGCTTCTCGCCGGAGACGGCGAAGACAACGTCCAGGTCGGCACCCCGACCGTGGAGGGCGCTTCGGTCAAGGCCGAGGTCATCCGACACGGGCGTGGCGACAAGGTGATCGTCTTCAAGCGGAAGCGCCGGAAGGGCTACCGCAAGAAGCAGGGGCATCGCCAGAACTTCACGGAGATCCGGGTCGAAGAAGTCGCGCTCGGTTAGTGCGTCGACCCTCTCGATAGCGAGTCAGTCATGGCACATAAAAAGGGTGTAGGCTCGAGCCGCAACGGCCGAGACAGCAATCCGAGTTACCTTGGCGTGAAGCGCGCGGGCGGCCAGCCAGTGCGTGCTGGCGGTATCATCGTCCGACAGCGCGGCACCAAGTTCCACCCCGGCCGCAACGTCGGCCGCGGGAAGGACGACACGCTCTTCGCTCTCACCGACGGTGTCGTGACCTTCGAGCGCATGCGCGCTCGCAACGTCGTTTCGGTCTACGAAGCAGAATAGTTCGCTAGCTAATCGAAAGGGTCCGCGCCGAGGGCGATTGTCCGACGGCCGGACCTTTTTGGTACCCGCGCTGTATTAGCGCGGATCAACGCCCCCCCTACCCCCTGGGTCCCCCAGACTCGGCCCCCCAACATGTAGTGTAGGGTAGGTAGGGCGACAACAAGGGAGGTGGACGATGTCTACCCCGACAAACAGCGGGATTCTGTCCCGAACTGATAAGCCCGACTCCGTTTCGGGGTCGTTGCACGAGAGGTTCTCGGAGGCGTCTCGCCTCAACTGGCTCAAAGCGCTCTCGGTGGTCACGCTCCTGGCAGTTCCGGCCGCCTGGACGAAGGACGATCCGGTGGAGCGGGCCGCGATGCTCGATGCCATCGACGTCACCGATGCGCCCACGCGAGCGCTGCCACTGGAGTCGAACGCCCGCGTCGATCGATGGGTAAAGGCGTTCGAGACGACGAGAAGGCTCGAGTTCGAGCGGCTCATGGGCCGGCGAGCTCTCTTTTCCGACATGATCCGCTCGAAACTCCGTGAGAGGAACATGCCGGAGGAACTCCTCTACATTCCGGTCATCGAGTCCGGAATGTCGCCCTTCGCAGTGTCACGGGTGTCAGCGGTGGGACTGTGGCAGTTCATGAGCCCCACGGCGATGCAGTACGGCCTGCGTGTCGACGAGTACGTCGACGAGCGCCGTGATCCCGTGGCTGCGACCGACGCTGCGTTGGACTACCTGGAGTGGCTCCACGGGCGCTTCGGCGGTTCGTGGTACCTGGCGGCCGCCGCGTTCAACGGTGGGCCGGGCAGGGTCGAACGCATCGTGAAGCGTCACGGCGGCGGCGTCATGGCCGATGAGACCTTCTGGAAGATCCTCGAGTACCTCCCGAGGGAAACCCGGGAGTACGTGCCGAAGATGATCGCCATCACGAAGCTCGCTGCAGAGGCGGGGCCCGATGCCCACGCCGACGAGTCGTTCCAGCCCTACCGCTACGACACCGTTTTCGTGCCGGGCAACACCACCCTCGCTTCGGTGGCCAAGGCCCTCGCGGTCGATACCAGGGTCATTCGTGACCTGAACCCGCACTTGATCCAGGGTGTCACGCCGCCCCACGAAGCCTACGGCGTGAGAATCCCCGAGGGCGGTAGCCGCCGGGTCGTGGACGCGCTGGCCAACTAGAAGTCCCCAGTCGGCTCAGCTGCCTGAGCCGGAATCGTCATGGAGGGGCGGACCCCAGCGGGTTCGCCCCTCCTGCGCGTCCCGGGCCGAAGCCATGATGCGCCAGATGACATCGCGGGTGAGTTCCTCATCGACGCCCAACTCACGGGCCAGCTCGGCGGCACGGCGGACCACGCGGGCCTCCTGAGAAGGATCGAGCACGGGGAGGCCGAGTGCTTCCTTCGTCTGCCCGATGGCGAGAACGAGGTCGCGCCGTCGCCCCACCAGGGCGATGAGCTTCTCATCGACGGCCCGGATCTCCGCCCGGAGCGATTCGAGGCGAGTGGACGGGTCGTTCGACGGGTCGCCCTGAGCGCCTCCCGTCACGTCGTCTTCGCCGCGCCTCCGTTCGCTCATCCCATGAACTTCCGGATGTGGGCCTCGTCCTGTGCGGGCGTTGCCAGGCTCACGCCGATGAGCACCGGCACGTGGACCAGGAGCCCGATGATGCCCTCATGCATGTCGAAAGGCTTGAGCTCCGGCGTCCGCCAGAAGAAGAACGCGGTGGCGGCACCGGCAACCAGCCCCGCGATGACCCCTGGCGTAGTGGCACGTCTCCAGTAGAGAGCCGCGACGACCGGTGGGGCGAACTGGCAGATGATCCCGTAGGCCGACGCCAGGAGGAGCACGAGCGACGAGTCCGGGTCCTGGGCGAACACGTACGCCGTTGCTCCAGTGAGGAGCACCAGGAGCTGCATGAGGCGACGCTGGGTGCGCTCCTCCATGTCGACGAACTTGGCGATGCCGTCTTCGACGAATACCGAGGCCGATGCATGCAATAGCGCGTCACCGGTGGACATCGACGCCGACAGGGCGCCGGCGCAGAAGAGTCCCACCACGATGGCCGGTAGCTCCGTCTCCAGGATCATGAAGGGGAGGATGAAATCGGGGGCCTGGGGGGTTCCGGCGAAGAGGACGCCGGAGAAGCCGATGAGGAAGACGGGGATGAGGAAGAGCTGGAAGGTCGGGAAGAGGATGACCGTGCGCCTCATGGTGTCGTCGTCCTTGGCGGTGAACGCCTTCATGAAGAGGTGGGGCCACATCATGAGCCCCACCGCGCTCACCAGGATGAAGGTCGAGAAAGCCCCCCACGTCCAGGGGTCGCCCGTGGCCGTCAGTCCGGGTGGCACGAGGTGCTCGGGTCGGGCGGCGTCGATCTGCCTGAACATCTCGCCAATGCCACCGTAGAGGCGGTTGGGCAGGTAGAGCCCCAGCGTCCAGGCGATGACCACCATGAAGACGCCCTGGAACGTGTTCGTCCACCCGACGGCCATGGCTCCCGAAGAGAGGACGTAGATGATGACGATGCCGTAGGCCACCAACGATCCCAGCCAGATGGGGACGTTGCCGTCGGTGACCGCCTCGATGACGATGCCGGCCCCTCGCATCTGGAGGGTGATGTACGGGACGAAGGCGACGAGGCTCAGCAGGGCGATGAGTGCGGACAGACGCTTCGACGGGAAGCGTCCGGTGATCATCTGAGCCTGCGTTACATAGCCGTGGCGTCGGCCCAGAGCGGCCACGCGGGGGCCGATCCAGTAGAAGGGCGCCATGCCGAGGGCACCGTAGGCCAGGATGTAGAAGGCCGCCGCACCACGTGAGTACGCCCACCCTGGACCTCCCAGGAAGGCGAAGGCGCTGAAGACCGAGGCCCCCGTCACGAAGTACATGACGAGAAGGCCGAAGCTGCGGTCTGCGGCCACGTAACCGGCCACACTATCCGTCGATTTCCGCCCGGCCAGCATCCCGATGGTCAGCGTCAGCGCCAGGTACGCGGATATGATGATGGTGACGACGATCCACTGCTCCATCAGACCGTACCCCCGGCGGTACCGTCCATCGGATCCGTCACGTCCGTCGCTCTACGGCGAGGGTGGCTTCGCCCGGTGCCGCGAGGACCTGCCGACGGGTCGGCCCGGGGGTCCCCGGCGTCGCGGTAACGTCTCTCCACCCGGTCCAAAAGGAAGAGCACCATCACGCTTCCAGCGATCCACGCGGCGATCCACGCCATGGCGAAGGGGAGACCGAGGATCAGGGGCTCCACTCGCGCGAAGGGGACGAGCCCCGGCCACGTCACTGCCACGAGCATGAGCCCGAAGTAGACGCCCGTGAGTGTACGGGCGAGGCGGAGGCTCATGGGCCTCCCCCGCTGACCCGTCGCTTCACATCGAGAGGAACCCGGGTCCCGTATTCGGTGACACCAGCCAGGCGGCTGAAGTAGTCGTAGGCGGCCTCCGACACGGCACGGATGACGGCGCCGCCGTCCCCTCCGTAGTTGGACATGACGGAGAGGACGTAGGGCCGGTCGGGCAGGTTCACTGCGGCCCAGACAGTGGACACGCCCGTGATTCCGCCGGGCTTGTAGGCGACCTGAACGGAGCGGGGGATGGGGTCGCGGACCGGCCCGCCCTTGTACATGGCTAGGATCTCCTGGACCCGCCAACACGACCGCTCGGCCATGGGCAGCTCGCAGTTGCCGATCTTCTCCATGATGAGGGCGGCGTCCCGGGGTGTGGACAGGTTCTCGTTGCCCCGGGCCGACTCTTCAGGCCGGATCATCTTCCGTTGAAGGAGGGTCTGCTCTGCGCCCAGCGAAGCGGACAGGGCGTTGATGGCGTCCATGCCCAGTTCGTCGATGAGGACGTTGGTGGCCGTGTTGTCGGAGTAGAGGATCATGTAGATGGCGTAGTCCTCCAGCGACAGCGCCGAGCCACCGTCGGTGAGGACGCCGAGGACGCCACTTCCCCCCGTCCGCACCTCGTCGTTGAGCTCGACGCGCTTCCTCAGCAGCCCGGGATCGTCCTCGGCCCGGCGGAAGAGCTCGATGAGGATGGGGATCTTGATGGCACTCGCCTGGGGGAAGACGAAGTCGTCCCGGACAGCGAAGCGGTCCCCCGAGGTGAAGTCGTAGATGTGGAGGCCCGCGACCCCCTCGTACTCGTCGACGATGCGCTCGAGCTCCGCCTGGAGCTTGCCACGGAGGATCTCGCGGTGCTCGTCTTGGGCGGCGAGAAACGCGGTGGTCCCGAAGAGGAGCGTCGCGGCGACCAGAAGTGTTCGCATGTGTGCCTCCGTTCGAGGAAGGGTCGGAGGCATCCTAGCACGTGCCGACGACGGCGCAATCGGAGGCAGCGCCCGGTGGGCTATCGCCCCTTGAAGTCCGGCTTGCGCTTCTCCACGAACGCGGTGACGCCCTCCCGTCCGTCTTCCGAGGCGAAGGCGTCGAGAAACCGCTCCTTCTCGTACTCCAGGCCCTCGGCCATGGGCATCTCGAAGGCCACCCGGATGGCGTCCTTGGCCAGACGGAGGGAGACGGGACTCCACCGCGTCATGCGGCCTGCGAGCTCGACGGCCCGGTCCACGTGTTGCCCCTCGTCGACGAGGATGTCCACAAGGCCGATTCGGTAGGCCTCATCGGCTTCCACGAAGTCACCCGTGAGGCTGATGATGGAGGCCCAACCCCGGCCCACGAGACGTGCCAGCCTCTGGGTGCCGCCGCCGCCGGGCATGAGGCCGATGCGGATCTCTGCCTGGCTGATGCGAGCCGTGCGGTCGGCGACGCGGATGTCGCACGCCAAGGCCAGCTCGGAACCGCCGCCGATGCAGAAGCCGTGGATGGCGGCGATGACCGGCTTGGGGAAGTCGGCTACGGTCTCGTAGATCCGGCGTTGCCGGTATACCTCGCGCTGCTCCTCTGCTGTCCGGGCGTGGAACTCGGTGATGTCGGCACCGGCGACGAACGCCTTCTCGCCGGTGCCGTGGATGACCACCGCCCGCACGGCGTCGTCGTCGGCGAGGGCTTCGAAGGTTTCGCGGAGGGTGCGACGCACCTCGGAGTTGAGGGCGTTGAGCTTGTCGGGTCGGTTGAGGGTGACGACCGCGATGTGGTCGTCGCGCTTCTCGACGAGGACGGGGCTGTCAGACATGGGACTCGGCGTTGGGGATCAGCGGTGTGGCGAGAAGGCGGGGCCGGTCCGGCAGGGTGCCGCTCACCACTCGTAGAAGCCCTGTCCGGATTTTTTGCCCAGCTTCCCTTTTTCCACCATGCGACGGAGGAGGGCAGGGGGCTCGAAGGCGTCGGAGCCGAGGGTCTCGTGGAGGTACTCGGCGATCCCGAGACGGACGTCCAGCCCTACCAGGTCGGTGAGCTTGAGGGGACCCATGGGATGGCGATAGCCGAGCTCCATGGCCTTGTCGATGTCCTCGGCGCTGGCGACCTCTTCCTCGACCATGCGGATCGCTTCCATGCCCAGGACGATCCCCAGGCGTGACGAGGCGAAGCCCGGAGCGTCCTTCACGACGATGGGCTCCTTGCCCAGACGCCGAGCGAAAGCGACCGCAGTGTCCCGTGTGTCGTCGGACGTCTCGGGACCCCAGACCACTTCCACGAGCTTCATGATGTGCACCGGGTTGAAGAAGTGCATCCCCACGAAGCGAGCTGGATCGCCCGTCGCCGCGGCGATCCGGGCGATGGACAGGGACGACGTGTTCGTCGCCAGGACGGCGTGTTCGGGTGCCGCGTCGTCCACCTGGCGGAAGATGGACTCCTTGAGCTCCATGGACTCGGGGGCCGCCTCGATGACCAGGTCGGCGCCGGCCACGGCGTCGGCGATGGCCGTCGTCCCCCGAACCTGCGCGAGGACGGCGTCGCGCTCGTCGGGGGTGACCTTCCCGCGCTCGATGCCCTTTTCCAGGTTGCCGCGGATTCGTGTCAGGCCCTGGTCGACGGAGTCCTGATCGATGTCGTAGACCCGGACGTCACACCCGACGGCGGCGCTCACCTGGGCGATGCCGTGACCCATGGTTCCGGCGCCGAGGACCGCGACGCTACCGATGGCTTCGGCTGCCGCTGCTCCGCTGGGAGAGCCGGACTCGGCGGGACTCACGGGGCCTCCAACAGGCTAGCGATGCCCTGACCGACGCCGATGCACATGCTGGCAAGGCCCCGCTTGGCCTCCTGCTTCCGCATCTCGTGAACCAGGGTCACCAGGATCCGTGCTCCGGAGCAGCCGACGGGGTGGCCCAAGGCGATGGCACCTCCGTTGACGTTGACTCGCTCGGGGTCCAGGCCCAACTCGTCCATGCACGGCAGGGCCTGAGCCGCGAACGCCTCGTTGAGCTCCACCAGGTCCAGGTCGTCGCTGCTCCACTCGGCGCGGGCCAGCGCCTTGCGGGTCGCGGGTACCGGCCCGATGCCCATGCGATGAGGCTCGACGCCGGCGACGGCGCCGCCGACGATCCGGGCCATGGGCTCGAGGTCCATCTCCTTGGCGTACTCCGCCGAGACGACGAGGAGGGCCGCCGCTCCGTCGTTGATGCCGGAGGAGTTGCCGGCGGTGACCGTCCCGTCCTTCTTGAAGACTGGTCGCAGGCGTCCGAGGGATTCGGCGGTCGTGTCAGGCCTGGGGTGCTCGTCGGTGTTGACGACGAGGGGGTCCTTCTTTCTCCGAGGCACCGACACGGGCACGATCTCGTCGGCGAAACGCCCGGCTGCCATGGCCCGCTCGGCTCTCTGTTGGCTCTCGGCGGCAAAGGCGTCCTGCGCGGCGCGGGACACGCCGAATTCCTCGGCGATGACCTCGGCGGTCTCCCCGAGGCCGATGGTCCACTCCGGTGTGAATGCCGGGTTGGGGAAGCGCCATCCGAGGACCGTGTCGGCGGTGTCCGGATGGCCCCGGGCGTATCCGGTTTCGGGCTTCAGCATCACGTAGGGCGCGCGGCTCATGCTTTCCACGCCACCGCAAATGAATGCGTCACCCTGACCGGAAACGATGGCCTGATGTGCGGAAAGAACCGCCTGCATGCCCGAGCCGCAGAGACGATTCACCGTCTGGCCTGCTACGCTCACCGGCAGACCGGCCCGCAGGAGGGCCATGCGGGCCACGTTCCGGTTGTCTTCTCCCGCCTGGTTGATGCACCCGAAAATGACATCGTCGACGGTCTCGGGGGTGAGGTCCGATCGTTGGATGATGGCCTCGATGGTGACGGCGGCCAGATCGTCGGGCCGCACCGGAGCGAGAGCTCCGCCGTGACGACCGATGGGGGTCCGAACCGCGTCGATGATCCATGCTTCGCGCATGTAGGCTCCGGGAGGGGTCCGATTCAGAGAAGTGCGTTCAACGTGGCGTGAGCTCGGGCTCCGTCACCCGTCCACGGCGACCCAGACGCTCTTCGTTTGCGTGTATTTGTCGAGGGCTGCCTGGTATCCCAGGTCGCGGCCGAAGCCGCTCTGCTTGTAGCCTCCGAAGGGAGAGGCGGCGTCGTACTGGTTGTATGTATTGATCCAGACAGTCCCGGCCTGGATCTCCTGGGCGATGCGATGGGCCTTGCCTATGTCGCGCGTCCAGATGCCCGCGGCGAGTCCGTAGATGGTGTGGTTCGCCGTATGGATGGCGTCTTCGATGTCTTCGACGGGGATGACAGCGGCGACGGGACCGAAGATCTCTTCCTGGGCGATCTTCATGTCCGGCTCCACGTCGGCGAAGACCGTGGCCGTAACGAAGTTGCCCTTGCCGTCGACTTCGGTGCGCTCGCCGCCCTGCACGAGGCGCGCCCCTTCGCTCTTGCCTGCGGCCACGTACCCCATGACGCGCTCGAGCTGCTCCTCGCTGACGATGGCGCCGAGTCGAGTGTTGGCGTCCATGGGGTCACCTACGGTCATCTTGGCCGCGCGGTCAGCGAAGGCCGCGACGAAGTCGTCGTAGATCGGTCGCTCGACGATGACCCGGGAGCCGGCGGCGCACACCTCGCCCTTGCCGTAGAAGATTCCGGTGGTCGCCCCGCGCACGGCACTCTTCAGGTCGGCGTCGGCGAGGACCACGTTGGGCGACTTTCCGCCGAGTTCGAGGGAGACCTTCTTGAGGGTCTCGGCCGCCGAACGCATGACGATGCGTCCCACCTCTGTGGATCCGGTGAACGCGATGGCGTCGACGTCCGGATGCTGGACCAACGCCGCGCCGGCCGTCTCGCCGAAGCCAGGCACCACGTTCAGGACCCCCGCAGGGAAACCCACCTCTGCGGCCAACTCTCCCAGCCGAAGCGCGGTGAGCGGGGTCTGCTCGGCGGGCTTCAAGACGACGACGTTTCCGCATGCCAGCGCCGGTGCCGCCTTCCATGTCGCCATGGAGAGAGGGAAGTTCCACGGCGTGATGCAACCGATGACGCCTACGGGCTCCCTCAACGTGTAGTTCAAGAAGGGACCGGAGACCGGAATCGTGGCTCCCTGCACCTTGTCGGCGAGGCCGGCGAAGTAGCGGAAGATCTCTACCACGCTGGGCAGGTCGACCTTCCGCGATTCGAAGAACGGCTTTCCGTTGTCAGCGGTCTCGATGGACGCCAGCTCGTCGGCGTTCGCTTCGATGGCGTCAGCCAGCTTCCATAGGAGTCGGGCCCGCTTGTGCGGGTTCACCTTGCGCCATTCCGTCGTGGCGGCCCGGGCAGACGCCACCGCCTTGTCGACGTCCGCCGCCTGAGCGGAGGCCACCTCGGTGATGGTCTCGCCGGTGGCGGGGTTGATGGTGGCGAAGGTGCCACCATCCTCGGCGTCCACCCACTCGTTGCCGATCCAGAGGCGGTTACGGACTGCTTCGTCGTGCATCCAGGTTACCCTCGGAGGAGGTCATTTCGGGTTCGTTCAGAGCCAGACGACGAAGCGGGACCCGGACGGATCCGGGCCCCGCTCCCTCGTGCGTTCTCGGCCGGCGGGGCCTCAGCTGCCGGAGAACTCGGCTTTGCGCTTCTCGACGTAGGCGTTGAGGCCTTCCTTGGCGTCATCGCTGGCGAAGAGCTGAGCCTGCAACTCCCGCTCGAGGGCGAGCGCGAGCTCGAAGGGCAGCTCCGCACCCGTCTGAACCGAGCGCTTGATGAGCCCCACGGCCTTCGTCGCCTTGTTCGGAGTCGTGAACTGCCGTGCGTAGTCGAGGACGGCCTCGACGAAGGAGTCCCGGTCCGCGTGATCGTAGATCTCGTTGACCAGACCGTGCTTGTGGGCGTCATCGAATCCGAACGTGGTGCCTTCGGCCATCATCTGGATGGCGACGGGCTTGCCGACGAGGCGGACGAGACGCTGCGTCCCGCCGGTGCCCGGGAGCACGCCGAGGGCGACCTCGGGGAGGCCGACCTTGCCCGAGTCCTTGCGGGCGATGCGGATGTCGGCGGCCATGGCGATCTCGAGCCCGCCACCCACGGTATGCCCGTTGAGGGCCGCGATGACGAGCTTCGGGGTGTGCTCGAGGCGATTCAGCGTCTCGTTGGCGTGGAGGCAGAAGCAGTACTTCCACTCCGGATCGGCCTCGGACAGCATCCCGATGTTGGCCCCCGCGCAGAAGAACTTCTCGCCGGCGCCGGTGATCACGATGACCTCGACGTCCTCGTCGAAGCGCGCCTTGATGATGCCTTCGTCGAGCTGGCGCATCATCTCGTGCGTGTACGTGTTCGCGGGCGGGTCATCGAGGGTGAGGACGGCGACCTTGTCCTTGACCTCGTAGTGGACCAAAACCGAATCGGACATCTGGGCGTTCCCCTGGAGATTTGATTGACGGATCGACGCTCCCGGACCAGACCATCGGCGGGGTGAGCCGGGCCTCACGGGGCCCCGCGGCGCCTCGCAACCGCCTTTCGTCGCACGGCCGTGCGACGACGTGGGCGCGATCCCTGTCCTGGAGAGCTTGAAAGGTCCCGAGAACAGCGCGTAGGGTCAACCTGGCGGACTCCTCGCCGGACCCTCGAGCAGCACTCCTGGTGGAGGTCGAAAACCGAAGAAATCCAGTGCCGCGCACGTAGGTACGTTGTGTGGGGTAGGAGACACCGTACCTTCAGAGCGAATGGAGACTCCGTGAAGCGCCTAGTCATGTTCCGTCGACTGACACTCGCCGCTGCCATCGGCGCCGTCTTCGCGTCACTTCCCCCCGCCGTGGCCGGGCAATCGGGATCGGTCTTTCGGGTCCCGGTCACCGGCGTCGTCGAGCTCGGGCTGGCGCCGTTCATCGAGCGTAGCATCCAGGAAGCTGCGGCGGCGGGAGCCTCCGCCCTGATCCTGGACATGGATACGCCCGGCGGTCGAGTGGATGCTGCCGAGCGCATTTCCGACGCGCTCGCCGACGCACCTCTGCCGGTCTACACACTGGTCAATCGCCGGGCCTTCTCCGCCGGCGCCCTCATCGCCCTGTCCACCGACCGGATCTTCATGCGGCCGGGTTCGGTGATCGGAGCTGCGACTCCGGTGGACGGCAGCGGCACGAAGGCTCCCGAGAAGATCGTGTCTGCCATGCGGAGCGAGATGCGGGCGTTGGCCGAGGCGGCTGAGCTCGATCCGGAGATCGCGGCGGCCATGGTCGACGAGGAGATCGCCATCGACGGTGTGGTCGAGTCCGGCAAGCTCTTGACCCTCACCACCGAAGAGGCCGTGGCCTTGGGGTACGCGGAGGCCGTCGACGACATGCCGGCGCTCCTCGCCCGCCTCGACCTCGAAGGCTCTTCGGTGGTCACCGCCGAAGCCAACTGGGCCGAGCGGGTGGTTCGCTTCTTTTCGAACCCCGTGGTGGCTCCCTTCCTGCTGACCCTGGGCTTCCTTGGTCTCATCACCGAGGTGAAGACGCCGACGTTCGGAATGGCCGGGCTGGCCGGGGTCCTTTCCCTGGCGCTGTTCTTCGGCTCCCACATGATCGTGGGACTCGCCGGCTGGGAGGATCTGATCATCTTCGGCGTGGGGCTCGTCCTCGTCGCTGTGGAGATCTTCCTCATTCCGGGCTTCGGCTTCTTTGGGCTCATCGGGGGGCTTGGGATCCTCGTGGGCCTCTACCTGAGTCTCCTCGGCGGTCTGCCTACGGCGCCGGACTTCACGAAGGCCGGACTCGTCATCAGCACCACGGTCGTCCTCATCGCGGTTTCGGCTTGGGTCCTGATCCGGACGCTCCCGGGAAGCTCGCGGCTTTCCAGGAGCGGCATCTTCCTGACGGAGCGGATGGACCGGAGCATCGGCTTCGAGTCGGCGGCGCGACGGCCCGAGCTCATCGGAAAGCTTGGAACGGCCATCACCGATCTCAGACCGTCGGGCACCGCGCTCTTCGACGACGAGCGATTGGACGTGGTGTCCGAATCTTCGTGGATCATGGAGGGAACCCCGGTTCGGATCGTCGCGGCGGAAGGCTATCGTCACGTCGTTCGTGAAGTATCCGGGACAGCAGCGAAGAAAGGGGAGCCGACGCCCAGCGAGGCGTAGCTCCCGTCACTCAAACGATCACAACACCGAGGTTCGAGCATGGGTGGTGAGCTCATCGCCTTCAACGCCGTACTCATCGTCGGCACCTTCGCCGTCATCCTCTTCATCGCCTGGGCGATCCCGGTGCGTCTGTGGATCGAGGCCATCTCAGCCGGCGTTCGCGTCGGCATCGGCTACCTGGTGGGGATGAGGCTGCGGAAGGTGTCGCCACCTGCCGTGGTGCGGCCACTCATCTGGGCGACCAAGGCGGGGTTGGATCTGTCGCTACCGGACCTCGAGGGTCACTACCTCGCCGGGGGACAGGTGGACCGGGTGGTTCGCGCACTCATTTCGGCGGACAAGGCAAACATCGATCTGGCCTTCAACCAGGCGGCGGCCATCGACCTGGCGGGTCGGGACGTCTTCGAGGCGGTCCAGGTCTCCGTGAACCCGAAGGTCATCAACACGCCGAAGGTGGCCGCTATGGCCAAGGACGGCATCCAGCTGATCGCCGTGGCTCGCGTGACGGTGCGGGCCAACATCAACCGGCTGGTCGGTGGTGCCGGGGAGGACACCATCCTCGCCCGAGTGGGTGAGGGTATCGTCTCCACGATCGGTTCGGCGGACTCCCACAAAGCGGTGCTGGAGAACCCCGACGCCATTTCGAAGACGGTCCTCGGCAAGGGACTCGACTCGGGAACGGCCTTCGAGATCCTTTCCATCGACATCGCCGATGTCGACGTGGGTAAGAACATCGGCGCCGAGCTGCAAACGGATCAGGCCGAGGCTGACAAGCGCGTCGCCCAGGCTCGTGCCGAGGAGCGTCGCGCCATGGCCGTGGCCAAGGAGCAGGAGATGAAGGCGCTGGTGGGCGAGATGAAGGCCGAGGTCGTGAAGGCCGAGGCCCAGGTCCCGCTGGCCCTGGCCGAGGCGTTCCGGTCCGGCAACCTCGGCGTCATGGACTTCATGCGGTACCGCAACATCGAGGCGGATACGGACATGAGGAACGCCATCGCCGGCCCAGACGATGGTCCGACGGCTCCGCCCACCGCGTGAGACCCGAAATGATCGGCGGGTGCAGGTGTGACGGCGAAGGGGGGGCTCCATGGAAGAGCTGATCTTCTTCGCCGTCATCATCTTCTTCTCCATCCTCGAGTCCATCGCACGCAGCCGGAAGGCGAAGAAGGGAGGGGAAGCCGAGGGGCCCCTACCGGATTCCGGGGAGTGGGAGGTACGCCTTCCCGATCTGGAGCCTGGTCGACCGACCCGTCACGGCGGGGAGGGCCTGGAGACGTACGACGACGATCCGTCGTATGACGACATGCTGGAGGAGCAGCGCGTCGAGGAGAGGCGCTCCCGGGACGGGGAGTCGCTGGAACGGTACAGCAGACCCCGCGGCTCAGGCCGTCCTGCCCGGCCATCGCCGAGCCCATCGCGCCCATCATCGGAGACCATGCTCCCAGGCGATCTCCTGGAGCAACTCGAAGCGCTGGCCCGTGGCGGTACGGTAGAGCGAGAGGAGGCCCGGACCATCGAGTTGCCCAAGCAGTCTCCGCCGCTCCCGAGGCCCATCGAGGGCACGGAGGTGGGCACGGGCCACGGGTCCACAGATCCGGTGGGGACGGGTAGCCCCTACGCTTCCGGGTCGGCCGGGCCCGTCGGTTCGACCACACCCATCGGATCGAGGGGGCCGGTGGGTTCCCGACGACCCGTGGGGTCGAGGGCCCCGATCGGGGGAGGCGCCGTGGTGCGCCGCCCGGACCACTACATCCACCAGTCCCACGCGGGGTACGGTACGGATCCTTCCAGCCGCGCGCCCTCGGAGCAGGACGGTCTCGACCCCTTGGCCGAGTTCCTCGACTCGGATGGCGTCGCGGTCCGGCAGCAGCTCTTCGCCGGACGCGTGGCGCTGCGTCAGGCCTTCGTGCTCAAAGAGGTCCTCGGACCTCCCAAAGCGCTGCGGGAGGACGACCCGGTCTTTTAGGCCGGACTGCGGCGAAGACGACCGGGTCGTCCCTCGGTGTCCGGGGAGGAGATCCAGTCATTGAGGCGGACGTTGGCGAGGGCGACCCGGTCCTACGCCCGGGGCCAAGCGGCCAGGAGGGTGGGCGCCGAAACGACAAGCAGCGCGGGCCGACTGTGCGTCGACCCGCGCCGCTCTCTTCTTCTTCTCGACCCGCGTCAGCCGGGCGAGAACTACATCTCTCCGCGTGCCATCTTGCGGAGCACCGTCTGCAGGATTCCGCCGTTGACGTAGTAGTCGACGTCCACGTCGGAGTCGAGGCGGGCGATGGTCTGGAAGGCGGTTCTGGTGCCGTCCTCGGCGGTCGCGGTGACCTCGATGGTGCATCCGGGCTCGAGGCCGTCAGCGATCCCCACCACGTCGAAGGTCTCCCGACCCGTAAGTCCCAGGGAGCGCGGGCTCTCGCCCTCCTTGAACTGGAGGGGCAGGACGCCCATGCCCACCAGGTTGCTCCGGTGGATGCGCTCGTAGCTCTCCGCGATGACCGCTTTGACGCCCAGGAGGATGGTGCCCTTGGCCGCCCAGTCCCGCGAGCTGCCGGTTCCGTACTCCTTCCCGGCCAGAACCACGAGGGGGGTGCCCGCTTCCTGGTACTTCATGGAAGCGTCGTAGATGGGCATCTCCTCGTCGGTGGGGAAATGGATGGTGTATCCGCCTTCCTTTCCGTCCAGGAGGAGGTTCTTGATGCGGACGTTGCCGAAGGTCCCACGCATCATGACCTCGTGGTTGCCCCGCCGTGAGCCGAAGGAGTTGAAGTCGCGAGGCTTCACGCCACGCTCCTGGAGGTAGCGGCCCGCGGGCTCTCGCTTCGGGATGGCACCCGCCGGCGAAATGTGATCCGTGGTCACCGACTGCCCCAATTGCACCAGTACCCTCGCTCCGTGGATGTCCGCAGCGGACGGCGTCTCGGCCGTCATGCCCTCGAAGAAGGGTGGGAGCCGTACGTACGTGGAGTCGTCGGACCACTCGTACAGGGCGCTTTCCTCGGGAATGGGCAGGGCCTGCCAGTTCTCGTCGCCTTCGTTCACTTCTCCGTACCGGTCGATGAACATCTCGGGCTTGAGCGCCGTCCGGATGGTCTCCTTGATCTCCTCCGGGCTCGGCCAGATGTCTGCGAGGAAGACCGGCTTGCCGTCGCTCCCGTGGCCCAGGGGCTCGTTGTAGAGATCGATGTCGATGCGTCCGGCCAGGGCGTAGGCGACGACAAGGACAGGCGAAGCCAGGTAGTTGGCCCGCACCAGAGGGTGGATGCGCGCTTCGAAGTTCCGGTTGCCCGAAAGCACCGAAGCGACGACCAGCCCGTTCTCTTCCACGGCCTTGTGGATGTTTTCCGGCAGGGGGCCGGAGTTACCGATGCACGTGGTGCACCCGTAGCCGACGACGTCGAAGTGAAGCTTCTCGAGATACGGCAGGAGCTCGGACTGCTCCAGGTAGTCCGTCACCACCTTGCTTCCGGGCGCCATGGATGTCTTCACCCACGGCTTCACGTCGAGACCCTTCTCGACGGCGTTCCGGGCGAGGAGGGCCGCACCCACCATCACCGACGGGTTCGACGTGTTGGTGCACGAGGTGATGGCTGCGATGACGATGCTGCCGTCTGTGATCTCGCACTCCTCGCCGTCGCACTCGACCGTGATGCAGCGGGCCTTGGCCGACGGGGCCACCTCGACGGCGCTACCGCCTTCGCCCGCCCAGCTCTCACCGGTCCGCGAGGCACCGTCGGAGACCGACGGCAACTCGAAGCCCGACGGCACCAGGTTCGGGAGGTCCTTCTCGAACTGACTGACCATGTCGGCCATACGGATGCGGTCCTGGGGACGCTTGGGGCCCGCCAGGCTCGGTTCCACCGTCGAGAGGTCGAGCTCGAGGCTCGACGTGAATTCCGGGTCCGGGGTGTCGTCCGTGCGGAAGAGGTCGAGCTCCTTGGAGATGCGCTCGACCCGCTCGACGAGGTGGGGGTCCCGTCCGGTCCCACGGAGGTAGGCCAGCGTGGAATCATCGACGGGGAAGAAGCCGATGGTGGCTCCGTACTCCGGCGACATGTTGGCGAGGGTCGCCTTGTCCGGAAGGGTCAGGTTGCTGAGCCCGGCGCCGTAATACTCGACGAAGCGCCCGACGACGCCGTGCTCGCGAAGCATCTCGGTGACCCGAAGCACCAGATCCGTCGCCGTGGCTCCCTCGGGCAGCACGCCAGTGAGCTTCATGCCGACGACTTCTGGGAGGAGCATGTAGTACGGCTGGCCGAGGACGACGGCCTCTGCCTCGATTCCGCCGACGCCCCAGCCTACCACGCCCAGGCCGTTGATCATCGTCGTATGGGAGTCGGTTCCCACCAGGGTGTCGGGGAAGGCGACGTTCGTTCCTCCGTGAGCCCGACGATGAACGACGGAAGCCAGGTACTCGAGGTTTACCTGATGGACGATGCCGGTGCCCGGGGGCACCACGGAGAAGTTGTCGAAGGCCTCCTGGGCCCAACGGAGCAACGCGTAGCGCTCGTGGTTGCGCTCGAACTCCCGCTCGACGTTGAGGCGGTAGGCGTCCTGAGTGCCGAAGTAGTCCACCTGCACCGAGTGGTCGATGACCAGGTCGGCGGGCACGACCGGGTTGATCCGGGCGGGATCGCCGCCCAACGCTTTGATGCCATCCCGCATGGCCGCCAGATCCACAACGGCCGGTACGCCGGTGAAGTCCTGCAGTACGACCCGGGAGGGCATGAAGGGGACGTCGGCCCCCGAGTTGGTGGGGCTCCACTTCGTGACCGCTTCGACGTGGCTCTCGGCGACGTACTCGCCGCCGGCGTGACGAAGCACGTTCTCCAGAAGCACGCGGATGGAGAAGGGGAGCCGGTCGAGGTTGTCGACGACGCCCTCGTCTTCCAGACGCGAGAGCTTGAAGAAGGAGGTCGAACCTTCAGAGAGGTCGACGGAGGTGAGAGCGCCGAAGGGGTCGTTGAGTTGGTTCGCCACGCTGGCTCCCTGATATGTCGGACGGCTGTGCTTCGCTCGGTCTAGAAGCACTAATGATCGCCAAAGGAGACCGCCGTGTCAGGGGTCGCGCGGATCGATGAAAGGCCTCACCGGGCGTCGATCTGCGCCAACAGCACCTCCACGGCCCGCTCCAGCTGTGAGTCCCGGCCGAGCAGCCCTTCGCCTGCGGGGCGCACCACCTCGACGTCCACCGGCCTGGGATTGAGCTCCATGTTCTGACCCCGGAGGTCCCGGATCTCGGTGCCGGGCATGCGGACGGAGGTGCCGTCGACCAGGCCCCGGCTCCCGGTGAAGATGATCCAGCCCGACGTGGGCTCTCCCACGACGCTGCCCAGCTCCAGGGTGCGGTACCCTTCGGTGAAGTCTTCACCGTCGGAAAGGGTGTGCTGATTGGTGACCAGCACGGTAGGCGCCAGCAGCGCGCGCTGGCCCAGCCGCACACGCGATGGCGCTCGCACGTCGCTCGCCCGTCCTTCCATCGTGAAGTAGTTCTGTCGGGCCAGAATGTCGATGGCGTAGACGTTCACGAAGCCGCCATTGTTGTTGCGGACATCGACGACGACTCCGTCTCGGGCATGGTTTTCCTGGTCCAGATCGAAGATGAGCTGGTCCAGGGCCCCCTGGGACATGGAGGCGATGTGGACGTAGCCCAAGCGCCCGTCGCTCAACTCATCGACGTAGGCCCGCCGGCGCTCCACCCAGTTCCGGTAGACGAGCTGGCGCTCTGCTCCCGGTGAGGCGGCGAGGACCTCGACTTCGCGCACCGGTCCGCCAACGCCCTGTACGCCGAGGGTGACCTGCTCGCCCACCCTGTTGGCCAGGATTCGCGAAAGGTCGGATTGCCCGTCCAGAGACTGACCGTCGATGTGGACGACACGATCGCCGGAAGAGATGCCCCCCGCCACGTCGGCGGGACCGAGGGCGAGGACCTCCGTCACGACGAAGCGGCCCTGGCTTTCGTAGGCGTGTCGGTCGAAGCGAAGGCCGAGGCGTCCCGTCTCGACTCCGTCACCTCCCTGAGGCGGCCCCGTTCGGCCTCGGTGGCCGAGGTGGGAGGCGTTCAGTTCACCCAGCATGAGGTTCATCAGGCGGCTGAACTCGGCACGGGTCCGGGATCCGACGATGTAGGGCCGGAAGCGATCGCGAACCGCTTCCCAGTCGGCGCCGTGGAAGCCGGCGTCGTAGAAGCCGTCTCTCATCTCGCCCCAGCCCTGCTCGAAGGCGGCCTCGCGGGTCGCCTCGAAGTCGTCGGAGATCTCTGCGCTGGTCTCCACCGTCCTCCCGGACCCTCCCGAAACCGGATGCACATGGAGCTCGCCACCCCGGGCGACGTAGAGGTTGCGCCCGGTGGCGTCGAAGCCGACGACGTTGCCTCGGACGTCGAGCCGCTCGATGTCGATGTCGCCGTTGGTGCCGAACGTGATGCGGTGGAGGGCACCGTCTCCCGACACGATGCCCGTCTCTCCATCCGGGCTCAGCACGATGCCACCCGCCGAGAAGTCGGTATCGACGAAGCCCCCCCGACGTCGGATGTCGTCGAAGACGATCTCCACCTCATCGGGCGGGGTCACTGCGCCCTGGCGAGGCTCCGACGGCGCAGGGTTCTCGGTGGCGTCGTTCTCGTCATCGACAGGCTCGTTGAAGAGGTCGCGGAACGCGTCTTCATCGAAGGTGGGCGCCAGCGGAACGAGGTCCACCTTCACCAGTCGTCCGGGCTCGGTTCGTTGAGCGCTCCGGTACACGAGGAAGTCGCCGGTGGGGCTCCAATCCAGGGAGCCGAAGAAGCTGTTGGCGAGAAAGCTCACCTGCCGCGTCTCGCCTCCCTCTGCGGGTACCACCATGACGTTGGTGAACTCGTCCGTTTCGGCTCCGTAGGCCACCCACCGACTGTCGGGCGACCAGGTGGCTCCGCCGGCTACGTCAATGGCCAGGCGGCGATCCTGGCCATCCGGCCACTCCAGGACCCGAAGCTCCGATTCGTCGTCGATCAACCGTGCGTAAAGGAGCCGGTTGCCGTCAGGAGAGAACTCGGCGAGTTGATCGCGCCCGGGGCCCTCGGTGACGGCTCGTTCGGTCTCCGCGGCGAAGTCGAAAGCGTAGATCTTCGGCGTGCCGGTGCGCCACGACGTGTAGAGGAGTTGCCGGGAATCCGGAGACCAGACGAGGTTCTGCTCCGCCGCGGGGGTCCGTGTGACCCGTGTCGCTTCTACACCGCCTTCCATGGTGGTGGCGAAGACATCCCCTCCACGGGTGAAGGCCCACTTCTCTCCATCAGGGGAAACGGCGATGTCGCTCCAGCCGTCGTCCACGACCTCGGACTCCGCCGTGGGGCCCTCTACCGATCCCATGAGCCGGACCTCCACCGGGCGCGCGACGCCGCTCGCCATGTCGAAGGTCCAGACCCCGAAGTCCCGCTCGAAGGCGATGGTTTGCCCGTCGGTGCTCATGCTGGGCCACAGGACCCGTCCGTCGTCGAAATCCGTGAGGGGCTCGGCCCGCCCGCCCACCACAGGCGCCGACCAGAGGTTCTCGGCGCCGCTCCGGTCGGACATGAAGAAGATGCGTTCAGCATCGGTGCCCCACATGGGCCAGAGATTCTTGCCGCCCTCGGCGACGGGCCGGTAGCGAGCCACCTCTCCTGGACCGGCGGCCTCGTCCACGAGCCAGATCTCCGACTCGTCGATGTGGGAATGCCCGTTCCGCCACCATTGGCTCTGGGCCATGCGACCGCGGGTGGCGATGGCGATGAGCCCGGCGCGGGGCGAGGGCGCCGCGAAGAACTCGCCCTCGTAGCGATCCGCGGCCACCGGCATGGGCGTCCCCCCCTCGACCCGGACGCGGAAGACATCGTGCATCCCACTCACGTCCTCGACATTGGACGTGAAGTAGACCCAGGACCCGTCTCGCGACCAACCGGTGAGCTGTTCGCTGCCCGAGTCGTGGGTGAGGCGTCGGACATGGCCGGTGCCGAGGTCCATGACGTAGACGTCGTCTGCGCCGTTCCGATTGGAGTTGAACGCCAGGTGACGTCCATCGGGAGAGTACAGGGGGCGGCTCTCGTGGGCGGAGTGGGCCACGAGGATGCGAGCGGCGCCACCGGTGGCCGGGACCGTCCAGATGTCACCGCCGGACGTGAACGCGATGGTCGAGCCGTCCGGAGCTATCCCGGGCTCCGCGAAGGCCGGCAGGCCCTGGGCGGACAGGTGCATCGCGAAGCCCGAGGCGATGAGCAGCCCGCCGGCGACGAGCAGGGCGGGGGCGGGGGACGTGCGGCGAGCAATCATTGAAAACCGTCTCCGATGGATCCTCGAATCCAACAGGGCTACGGGCCCGCGCCTCGTGGGGCAAGCGCCGGCTTGCCCGCCGGAGTCGGCGGCGGCATGGTAGCCCGAATCTGCGGGGGTGGTAGCTCCCCGCACGTGACCGCCCGTTCCTCTCAGGGAGCCCCCAGTGATCCGGCCCTTCGTGAAGTTTTTCTCCGTCCTCTCCGTCGCTTCGCTCTTCCTGCCCGGATCGGCGGATGCCTTCCAGGCCAACCCAGCCGACGATGAAGACGCCCCCGGGGCGTATGCCGACGTCATCACCGCCGATGCCGTCACCGACGGAGGCCTCTTCGATGTGCATCGGGTGGGGGAGAACCTCTTCTTCGAGATCCCCGACTCGCTCCTCGGCCGGGACATGCTCCTGGTGTCGCGCATCGGGAAGGTTCCGGTGGGCTTTCCCGGCTTTCAGCCGGCGGGTGTGAAGACCGGGGAGCAGGTTCTACGGTGGGAGCGCCGGGGCGACAGGATCCTGCTGCGCACCATCTCCTATGCGAACGTCGCACCCGATACGCTGGCGATCGCGATCTCCGTGGAGGCGAACAACTTCGCGCCCATCATCGGCGCCTTCGACATCGAGGTCGCCGGCGAGGACGGGGCGTCGTCGGTCATCGATGTGACATCGTTCTACGAGTCGGATACGCCGGCTCTGACGGGCCTGAACGCCCGCCTCCGAAGCGAGTACGGCGTCCGCGGCCTCGACGGCGACCGAAGCTTCATCGACTACGCCCGAAGCTTCCCGCTCAACGTGGAGGTACGGCACACGATGACATACAACGCGTCGGAGCCTCCAGCTCAGGCGCGGACCGGGACGATCTCCATGGAGATGCACCAGTCGATGATCCTCCTTCCGGAGGAGCCGCTTCGTCCTCGCTTCGCCGATTCCAGGGTCGGCTGGTTCTCCGTCACCCGGACCAACTTCGGCCTGGACGAGCAGAAGGCCGCCGAGGAGACCTTCATCCGTCGCTGGAGACTGGAGCCTTCGGATCCGGCGAGGTACTTCCGTGGCGAACTCGTCGATCCGGTGAAGCCCATCGTCTACTACATCGATCCGGGGACGCCCGAGAAGTGGCGTCCGTACGTGCGGATGGGGGTGGAGGACTGGCGAGCCGCGTTCGAGACGGCGGGTTTCAGCAACGCCATCATCGCCATGGACCCACCCTCACCCGAGGAAGATCCCGAGTGGAGCGCACAGGATGTGCGGTACTCGGTCGTCCGGTGGGCCGCAAATACCACGCGAAACGCTCAAGGCCCGAGCGTATCCGATCCGCGCACGGGCGAGATCATCGAAAGTGACATCGTCTGGTATCACAACCACATGAGATCCTACCGGAACCGATTGATGATCGAGACCGGGGCGGCGAACCCCCAGGCCCGATCACTGGACATCCCCGAAGAGCTCATGGGCGAGACCATGAGGCAGGTTATCGCCCACGAGGTGGGCCATGCCCTGGGGCTCCCCCACAACTGGATCGCCTCGTCGGCCTTCCCGGTGGATTCGCTGCGCTCGCCGACGTTCACCTCCGCGTACGGAGTGGCGGCGTCCATCATGGAGTACGCCAGGCAGAATTACATCGCCCAGCCCGGCGACGGCGTCACGCGCTTCGTTCGGATGATCGGCCCCTACGACCACTACGCCATCAACTGGGGCTATCGGGTCATGCCCGGCGTCGACACGCCCGAAGCGGAGAAGCCCATCCTCGACGCCTGGATCATGGACCGGGCGGGAGACCCCATGTACCGGTTCGGTCCGGTAGGGCCCAACTACAGCCCCGAGATCCAGACCGAGGACCTGGGGGACGATCCGGTACGGGCGAGCGGCTACGGCATCGCCAACCTGAAGCGCGTCCTTCCCAACCTGCCGGCCTGGACGGCTACGGCGGGTGAGGACTACGGGGACCTGGCCGAGCTCTACGGCGAACTCGTGGGCATGTGGAGTCGGTACGCCGGTCACGTGGTGACCATGGTCGGGGGTGTGTACATGACGCCCAAGGCCACCGACGAAGCCGGGGCGGTCTACGATCCGGTGTCCGGTGAGGATCAGCGACGGGCCGTCGGCTTCCTCAACGAGCAGGTCTTCGACGGCGTGGAGTGGCTGAACGAAGGTGAGGTCCTTCGCCGAATCGAGGGGACCGGCGCCGTAGCGCGGATCCAGCAGATCCAAGCCCGGGCTCTCAACAGTCTCCTCGACCCCGAGCGTATGGTCAGGGTGACGGAAGCCGGCTTGTCGGACCGCGACGCGTATACCCTCATGGAGCTATTCGACGACCTGCGCGAAGGGATATGGTCGGAGTTGGAGGACGAAGAAGCCATCGATGCGTACCGGCGGAGCCTTCAGCGAGTCCACCTGGAGCGTATGGCGATACTCATGGCGAATACGGAACCCGGGGAGGGCGTGGGCGACGTCCTCGACGAAGACGAAGTCGAGACGCTGATGCGCTCGGACGTGCGGCCCCTGGCCCGAGGCCATCTCGTAGCAATCCGCGACGCGGCCCGAAGCGCCGATGTCCCGGACGAGATGACGCGGTATCACCTGGCCGACGTGGTGGCTCGGATCGATGCGATCTTGGGAGGCTGACTCGATTCTGCGAGGGTGACCCGAGGGGTCCTGACGGCGGCGTCGGGCGGGCACGGGGCGAGGAGCGGGTCGTCGTCCATGTACGCCGCACCGGTCCGATGGTAAGATATCGCTGGCCTGGCGCCGGGTAGGCGTTGCGCGGGCCTTGCCGGGGTGGCGGAACGGTAGACGCGGCGGCCTCAAAAGCCGCTATCCCTCGGGATGTGCGGGTTCGACTCCCGCCCCCGGCATGTCGTTGAAGCTCACGGGTCGTGCCATCCGCACCCCGATCTCCTTTCGCCGGATCTGAACAGTCGAGCTGCCAGCTCGTGCCGGCAGCTGGTACTGTCAGCGCTCTGACGAGCTTCGGACCCGCCCGCCCCACACCGGCGCCCACGCGTCACCCGTCGGCGTCTCGTGGATCCAGAGGACGCTGCCGTCGTCAGCCTCCTCGATGCGGAATCGATCGTGTGGCCCGTCTCCCGGGCCGCTCTCGTACAGCACCAGCTCCGAAGCGTCGCGGCTGTAGAAGATCCGGGCCGGCGTGTCCCTTTGGGACGTGAGCGTGGTCAGCTCGTACCGTTGGGCGTAGGTGTTGAAGGTGAGCTGTGAGAAGCCCCACGCGGTCTGAGGGTCGCTCCCTGGTCCGGCGAAGGTCAGCACCGCGCATCCGTCGAGGACCCGGTAGCCGGTGATGGTGACGGCGCCCTGGCCGCCGGCGACGACTTCGCCGTTCCTGCGACCTGCCAGGAATTCGTAGCGCCTGAACTCCGGTGCGTCGCAGCGCCCGCCGTCGTGGAAGGTGTGGGTCTCCCCGCCGTCGGGAGGGAGAGAAGGCACGTCGGCCGTCCGCGAGAACTCCATGATCCACGAATGACGCCAGCTCTCCCCTCCATCGCTGGAAAAGGCATCGTCCCATCGCAGCGAGTTGGGGGTGATGTCGGAGAAGGTGTAGCGGGAGATGGTCTCGGTGCCGTCTTGCCCCGTGGACGTGGCGAAGAACTCACCCCGCCCGTGCCGGAAGGAGCCCGCGAGGCTGGACGACCCCGAGCGGTTCGGACCGGGCCAGTTGAGCCACAACACCCATTCATCCCGCGCCGTATCGAAGTAGCGAAGGGAGTAGCCCTTGATGCCGTCGACGCTGTCTTCGCTCCACAACTCCAACACCGCCTTCCCACTGAGGATCGGGTAGACGCGCGCCTCGGCGCGGTGCTGATCGCGCCAGGTCCCGTCCGGCTGGCGTACCCGGAGGTTCACCGACCACGCACCCACCCAGAAGTCGAACTGGCGTGACTCGGCATGCAGCGCCGAGGAGACGGGGAAGGTCTGGGCGGCGGCCACGTCGGCCCCGATGGCGAACAGGCCGGCCAGGAGGAAGAGGGTGGTGCCCGCCGTCTCACCGGCTCGGGCGCGCCGTCCCTGTCGCGTCAGCGTCTGGCCTGCCATCTCGCTCCCCCGTCTGTCGTCATCGTCCAGTGGCGCCGACACAGTAGGCCCTGGGCTCGCGCCGGACCACCCGGGCCCCCGCTTGGGACGCCGCCCAAGCCTTGATATACTTAGAGGCTCTACAGGGAAATGACGCCGACCGTCCCCGCCGACGACGGTCATCAACGGAGAGACCATGGCAGAGAACGGGAGCTCGGGAAAGAACACCCTCTCCATCCGCGACAACCGTACGGGTCGCGACTACGAAGTGGACATTCTCGATGGCGACGTGATCCGAGCCATGGATCTGCGCCAGATCAAGGTCAACGACGACGACTTCGGGATGATGGCCTACGACCCGGCCTACAAGAATACGGCGTCGACGCGGAGCACCGTCACCTATATCGACGGAGCTCAGGGGATCCTGCGCTACCGCGGTTACCCTATCGACCAGCTCGCCGAGCGTAGCACACACCTGGAGGTGGCCTATCTCCTCCTCAAGGGTGAGCTGCCCACCCAGAGTGAGCTCGACGATTTCGTCCACGAGGTCACGTACCACACCTACGTGCACGAGAACATCATCGACCTCATGGAGGGCTTCCGCTACGACGCCCACGCCATGGGGATGTGCATCAGTGGCGTCGCGGCCCTCTCGACGTTCTATCCGGAAGCCAAGGACGTTCACAACCCCCAGGCGCGCTGGGAGCAGATCATCCGGCTCATCGCCAAGATGCCGACGCTTGCGGCGTACGCGTATCGGCATCACCGCGGCCTGCCCTACGTCTATCCGGAGAACGAGCTCTCCTACACGGCGAACTTCCTGAACATGCTTTTCCGAATCGGGACCCGGGACTACACCCCGAGCCCGGTCCTCGAGCGTGCGCTGGACGTCTTGTTCATCCTTCACGCCGACCACGAGCAGAACTGCTCGGCGACGACGATGCGCGTCATCGGTTCGGCCGACGCAGACCCGTACTCGGCATTGGCCGGCGCCATGGGCGCCCTCTACGGACCGCTCCACGGCGGCGCCAACGAGGCCGTGCTCCGCATGCTCAAGCGCATCGGGTCGGTGGACAACATCCCCGACTTCATCGAGGGCGTGAAGAACCGCGAAGAGCGCCTCATGGGCTTCGGGCACCGGGTCTACAAGGCGTACGACCCCCGGGCGAAGATCATCAAGCGGACGGCCGACGAGGTGTTCGAGGTCACGGGTCGGAACCCGCTCCTCGACATCGCACTGGAGCTGGAGAAGATCGCTCTGAACGAAGACTTCTTCGTGGAGCGCAATCTCTACCCGAACGTCGATTTCTACTCGGGCATCATCTACCAGGCCATGGGCTTCCCGGTGGAGATGTTCCCGGTGCTCTTCGCCATCCCCCGAACCGTGGGGTGGCTCGCCCAATGGCAGGAGCTACTCGAGGACGACGAGCAGAAGATCGCGCGCCCTCGTCAGGTCTACGTCGGCCCCGGCGAGCGGGACTTCGTTCCCATGGAGAACCGGGGCTGAGTCACGCCTCGACCGGCAACGTGAGTCTGGAAGGGGGCGTCCGCAGAGGACGCCCCCGTTTCGTTTGTGCGGATGTTCGGCTCACTCCTTTCAAACCCGTCCAACCGCGACTGAGCGGCTAGCCAGTGAGCGTCCCATGAAAAACCACATGTGCATCGATCTCCGGCACCTGGATCTCGAAGGGGCCATCGCCTGCTACCTGGTCGACGGGGCCGAGCCCGCGATCATCGATCCCGGGCCGGCCACGACCCTCGACCGCCTCCTGGCAGTTCTCGAGGGTGAGGGGGTTCGTCGAGAGGATCTGCGCCACGTTCTGCTCACCCACATCCACCTCGACCACGCCGGAGCCACGGGTCACCTCGTCGAGCTGTTCCCCAACGCAACTGTGCATGTTCACGAGGATGGTGCGTTTCATATAGAGAAGCCCGAACGTCTCGTATCGAGCACTCGTCAGACATTCGGGGACTTGCACGATCGCTTGTGGGGAGAGGTGAAGCCAGTGCCCGGGAACCGAATACGTACCTGGCGACCTGATGGTGCCGTGGAGGTGGCGGGTCTCCGTCCCGTCCACACCCCCGGACACATCTCGCACCACCTGGCGTATCTGGACGAGGACGACGGGACCCTGTTCTCCGGTGATTGCATGGGAATCGTGTTGTCCGGGGGACCGCAGCACCCACCGACCCCCCCGCCGGCGGTGAACCTGCCGGACTGGGAAAACACGCTCCAGGTGATCGAGGAGATCGGCCCGGCGCGTTTCGGCGCCACGCACTTCGGATTCCATGCAGATGTGGAGGCTCGGCGGGTCCAACTCAAGACGCGCCTCGAGGCCCTCGAAAAGCGGGTCCGGGCCGCCATCGTGGCAGGCAATGAAGTCGAAGATGCGGAGAAGTTCGAAAGAGAAGTACGCGAAGAGCTCGCGCCGTTCATGGGCGAAGAGCGGGTGAATCGCTACTTCGACATGTTCCCGGCTCAGACCGACTGGGCCGGGGTGGCTTTCTACGTGAAACGAAATCCCTGAGGGGATGCCCTTGATGAACCATCAGCGAATACAGGAACTCCCGTTTCGGGGGAGCCGGAGTCCTTGGAGGGCGAGGCGCCCCTCCGGCCGCGCCGCCGTGCGGCTGGCGGCTGTGCTCGTCGCCACGGCCGCCATTGGCCTTCCTCTTTCCGCCCAGAATCCCGTCGATGGGCAACAGCGGGAACGCATCGTTCGTGCGATCCCCGCGGCCGTGACGCCGCCTCCCGAGTTCGAGCGGTCGGTGGAGCGCGGGTGGAGGAGCGAAGACGGGAGCCCGGGGCATTCGTACTGGCAGAATTCCGCCGACTACGACCTGACGGCCCGGCTCGATCCCGAAACCGGACTCCTCCAGGGAACCGCCCGCATCCTCTACAGCCACGTCGCGCCGGCGAATCTGGGATCGGTCTGGGTGCACCTGCATCAGAACCTCCACAAGGAGGGTTCACCCCGCACCGAGCAGGCGGAGATCACGGGAGGGGTGACCATCACCAGCCTCATGGCTGACGGTGAAGAGCTCACCGAGGGGCCGGTGGCGGACGGTCCGGGATACGAGATCGAGGGCACGCTCATGCAGGTCCGCCCCGAGATACGACTCGAACCCGGCGATACGCTGCAACTGGACATCGAATGGGAGGTCACGCTACCCCAGGACGGCGCGGGCCGGATGGGCCACTCCGATCGGGAGATCTACTTCGTGGCCTACTGGTTCCCCAAGATGGCCGTCTTCGACGATCTCCGGGGCTGGAACGCCGACCCGTACCTCGGCAACGCGGAGTTCTACGACGACTTCGGCGACTATGAGGTCGATATCACGGTCCCCGCGGGCTGGACCGTCATGGCCACCGGTGAACTCCAGAACCCGGAGGGCGTCTTCTCGGCCATCACATTGGATCGTCTCGCCATGGCGGCGACGTCTGACGAGCGGGTGGTCATTGCCGACGACGCCTCGAGGGCCGCCGGAACGGTGACCGCCGACGGCACCGATGGATGGCTCACGTACCAGTTCGTCGCCGACGACGTTCGCGACTTTGCCTGGACGACGTCGAACGTCCAGCGGTGGACCGCCACGTCCGCCCTGGTGGTCGATCCTCCGCTCGACACGGCTCGTACAGACGATGGGGACGGCGAGGACGACGACGAGAAGGGCGAGACGGATGTGCGCCGGATGAGCGGTCCCTCCGTCGAAGGAGGAGAGCGCCGGGTGATGATCCACTCGTTCTGGCGCGCGGATGAGGCGCCTCTGTGGGAAGACCAGTGGCTCTATGGGAAGCAATCCGTGGAATTCCACTCCGAATACACCGGTATCGCCTACCCCTGGCCGCACATGACTTCCGTGGAGGGAGCCGACATCATCGGGGGAGGGATGGAGTTCCCCATGATGACCGTCATCGGGCCGTATCAGGGACAGGAGCCCTCGGACCTCTTCAACGTCACGTCACACGAGATTGCCCACATGTGGATCCCGATGATCGTCGGGACCAACGAGAAGCGGTACGCCTGGATGGACGAGGGAGCCACCACCTTCCTCGAGAACGAGAGCAAGATGGAGCTCTGGCCGGGCGTGAATCATCACCGCGTCGAGTCCCGCCTCTACCTCCAGGTGGCGGCGGCCCGGCAGGAAGCGAGCATGATGACGCCGGGCGATCACTATCCTCCGGGGCCGAGCTACGGCATCGCATCCTACCCCAAGCCCGCGACCCTCATGGTGGCGCTGCGCTCCGTGATGGGAGAGGAGACGTGGACGGAGGCGTACCGGACGTTCCAGTCGGAGTGGGCCTACAAGCGTCCGAGTCCCTGGGACTTCTTCAATACGTTCGAGCGCTTCCACGGTGAAGACCTCGACTGGTTCTGGACCTCGTTCTACTACGAGGTCTGGACGGTGGATCACGCCGTTGGTGATGTGACGCGGATACCGGGTGGAGGCTACACCGTCGAAATTCGGGACCGGGGCAACGCCATCTTCCCGACTACCGTGAGGATCCGCACGTCTGCCGGGTCCTCCATCGTCGAGGAGATTCCCGTGGATCACTGGCTCGCAGGGAATACGATGTTCACGATCCAGGTGCCCGCATCGGCCGGAGCCGTCACCCGCGTCGAGGTCGACCCGCAAGGCAGCGCACCCGACCTGGACCGGACGAACAACTTCTGGCCCCGAGGCTGAGGGCAGCGGGGATGCGAGGGTGGCGGGTGGTCTTCGCCCTCGCGGTGGCGGGGTCGCTGGCGGCGGTCGGTTGCTCCTCGGACGAAGGGTCACGGCGTGACGGGCCGGCCCGCGTGGTCGCCGAGTCGGCCGGCCGCATCGTGATCGTCGGTGGTGCGCTACAGGCCGACAACGAGCCTGTTTGGCAGGCGGTCCTCGAAGGTCGGGCCGGAGACGGCCCCGTTTGCGTGATCCCGACGGCCAGCGGGTCGCCCGAAGGCTCCATGGCCTCGGCGCTGGATGTGCTGAACCGCTACGGCGGACCGGATACGGCCGTGGGCGTTCTTGTCGCCGAGGGGGACTCTGGCGCCGTGCGCGACCCGGAGGTGGTGGATGTCCTGGGGCGTTGCTCCGGCTTCTGGTTCACCGGCGGTCAGCAGTCACGGATTCTCGACACGTTTCTGCCTGAGGGTGCCACGACGCCTGCTCTCGACGCCGTCCGTGGCCGCTTCGAGGAAGGCGCCGTGGTGGCGGGCACGAGTGCGGGCGCCGCGATCATGAGCGCGCGGATGATCGCCGGGGGATCCAGTGCCGGCGCGCTGAGTGCCGGCATTCGGGGCGACGACGACGATGGCGTGGGCATTCGCGATGGGCTTGGGTTCTTCCCCACCGGGGTGGTTGACCAGCATTTCCTCGCCCGTGGCAGGATCGGTCGCCTCCTCGTCGCCGTGCTGGAGGACCCGGACATCGACGTTGGCTTCGGTGTCGACGAGAACACGGCCCTGGTTGTCGATGGCGGCGACGCGGTGGTGGTCGGCGCGTCGGGTGTGATCGTTATCGACGGTCGAAACCGACAGCCAGGGGAAGTCGCTCTCGTCCTGGCTGGTCCGGGCGACCGGATCGACCTGCGGACGCTGGAGGTGACCTTCGACCCCGCCAAGCGGCCTCTGCCCATCAGGGACGCGGCGTTTCCCCGCGACGACATCCTCGAGCGGTGGGCCTTTCTCCGGGCGCTATCCACCTTCTCGACGCGGCCGGACGTCGGGATGGTCGCCGACTTCGACCGGCGCCTGGTGCGCCTGGAAAAGGGCGACGGTTTCACGGCGGTGGTCGACTCGTCAGGTGCGGAGGGCCCTGGTGGCGCCCCGTCAGGCTTCGGGGCCGGTCCCTTCCGCCTCGAAATCGAGCCGCGCTGACCCGCCATTCGTCACCGCTGGCCGGCGGCGACGGTGAGGTGTGCTCTTCGTCGGGTGACTGCGGGCCTAGTTCCCCTCGTCTTCTCCCGTGCGGGCGGCGAAGCCGACGACGGTACCGCAGGGAGCCCGGACGAAGATCTCGTCCATTCCGTAGAACGTCTGCCGGCGCGGCACGAGGACGTCGTAGCCGTCCATGGCGTCGATGATGTCGTCGAGGTCGTCGACTTCGACGAAGAGGGTGACCGTCGAGCGGGCCATCTCCCGAGCCATCCCCTCCGGCGCACCGGACTCCCCCAGATCGGCCTGGACGCTCGCCTCGGACTGATACATGACCACGAGGTCACCATGGGTGAGCATGACGAAGCCGAGGGCGCCTTCGTGGGGGACCTGGGCGGTCACCTCGAAGCCGAGGCCGTTCCAGAAGGAAAGGCAGGGCTCGATGGCGGAGACGGTGATGAGTGGCGTGATCTTCTTCATCGGGAAACATCCATGCTGCTCGAGGGCAGACGGCTGGGTGGGGGAGCATCGGCAGAGGCGCTCAACCGAAGTTCTTGGCACCGGGGGCGTTCTGGCGCAAGGCCGTGAGGTACTGGTAGGGATCGGCCTGGCTCTCGTCACGCTCCGCCCAGTACTCCAGGGGGTCGGGCAGAGAGGCGTGGAAAGCGCCGAGGTCGTCCATCGGTGCGGGACGTTCGCGAACGGCCGGGAGGAGTGATCGGTCGGTGGAACGGGCGGCGGTGGTCGCTGCCGTCCGACGAGTCGCCGACGCCGGGTAGGCACGGGCCAAACCCCGTCGGCGAACCGGAGCGCCAGGCACCCTCAACGCCTCGACCTCGTAGGCGATGACGTTGAGGGTATCACCGTCTTTTTGGAGCCTGCCACGTACCGCCAAGAAGGGCTCCATGCGCACGGACGATCGATCGCGCTGATAGATATCGGGCTTCACAATCACGTTTATAGGACCGTGCTCATCTTCCATCAAGACAAAGACATAGCCTTTTGCAGTTCCCGGACGTTGACGAGTGGTGACCAGCCCCGCGACCCGGACGGTGCTACCGTTTCTCAGGTGGGGGAGCCGATCCGAACCGATGGTCCCCGACGGGAGGGCATCCTGGAGTAGCGCGAGGGGGTGAAGCTCGGCGGAGAAGCGTAGCATCCGGTATTCGGCGATCATCTGGTCGTGGGCTTCCAGGTCCGGGAAGCGGAAGTCGGCGTAGGGGTCGTCGAGGGCCAGCTCGGTCTGAGCGTGGTCCTCCCGTCCACCGCTTCGCTCCTCGTCGGTCTCGGGACCGAGCCAGAGGCCGGTCTGCCAGAGGAGCTCGCGGCGAGTCAGCCCGAAGCCTTGGAAGCCGCCCACCCAGATCATGTTCTCGATGGCCGGGCGTTTGAGCGCCGCCGGCGTGCGTCGGAGGAAATCCAGGAGCGAGCGGAAGGGACCGTCGCGTTCCCGCTCCTCCACCACCCGCTCGGCGATCTCGGTGCCCCAGTTACGGACGAAACCCAGCCCGATGCGCAGGTCCTCTTCTTCGGCGGTGCACATGACGCCGCTGCGGTTCACGTCGGGCAGGAGCGTCTTGATGCCGTTTCTGCGGGCGTCCCGGCCCAGGGCGTCGAGGGAGTAGAAGCCCATGGGCTGGTTGTTGAACAGCGCGACGTAGAACTCCACGGGGAAGTAGTGGCGCAGCCATGCCGACTGGTACGCCAACAGACCGAACGCCGCGGCGTGGGACTTGGGGAAGCCGAATTCGGAAAAAGCCGTGACCTGGGCGAAGACCTCGCGAGCCGTCGTTTCGTCGACGCCGTTGCCCCTGGCGCCTTCCCGGAAGGCTTCCCAGTGGGCGGCGAGGGCTTCCTTCGAGCGCTTCCGGCTCATGGCCCTCCTGAGTGACTCGGCCTGGCCGTCGCTGAAGTCGGCCAGCGCCTGGCAGACCTTGAGGACCTGGTCCTGGAAGATGATCACCCCCAGGGTCTCGCCCAGCGCCTCTTGGAGGAGGGGGTGGGGGTAGGGGATCTGGTAGGCCGGATCCTCCCGGAGGAGTTCTCTGCGCCGTACGTAGGGGTTCACGGCCCCTCCGACGATGGGTCCGGGCCGAACGATGGCCACCTGGACCGAGAGGTCTTCCAGGTTCCTGGGCCGTGTGCGACGGAGCATCTGGATCTGGGCCCGGCTCTCGATCTGGAAGATGCCCACGGTGTCGCCCGAGCAGATCCGGTCGTAGACCACCTCGTCGTCGAAGTCGATGCGGGACAGGTCGGGGGCTTCACCCTGCTCCCCGGCGGTGCCCCGCTCGGCGATGAGGTCGATGCTCTCTTCCACGAGGGAGAGCATACCCAGAGCGAGGAAGTCGATCTTGATGAAGCCGGCGTCTTCACAGGAGTCCTTGTCCCACTGGCAGAGAACACGACCCTCCCAGGCCGCCGGCTCCAGGGGGACGATCTCCACCAGTGGCCGGCTCGAGATGATCATTCCGCCCACGTGCTGGGAGATGTGACGGGGAAGGCCCGCAACGTCCTCGGCCAGCTCACCGAGAAGCTTCCAGAGGTGGCCGTCGGCCCGGTCCTTGAACTCGGGAAGCGACGCGATCTCGTCTGCGAGGCCCGTGGCCGACCGGTGTTCAGCCAACTTCGAGAGCTTCTCGAGCTCGCCCAGAGGCAGATCCAGGGCCTTGCCGATCTCCCGGACCGCCGACTTCAGGCGGTAGGTGGGGAAAGTGCACACGAGGCCGGTGTGCTCGTAGCCGTACTTGGCGTAGACCCGGAGGATCAGCTCTTCGCGGATGTCCCGTGGGAAGTCGAGGTCGATGTCGGGGACGCTGCGCAGCGCCTCGTTGAGGAATCGGCCGAGGAAGAGGTTGTTCTTCACCGGGTCGATGTGAGAGAGCCCGATGAGGTAGCAGATGATGGAGGAGACCGACGACCCCCGTCCCCGTCCGGGAGGCAGTCCTGCCCGTGCACGGGGCGAATCGCCGCGGATCTCCCGAGCCACCTGGCCTGCCAGGTCCATGATGTCCCGGTAGACCAGGAAGAAGCCCGCCAGGCCGTGAAGGTCCACGAGGCAGAGCTCGGTGTGGAGACGCTCCTCGGCGTCGCGCATCTCGGTGCTTCCGTCTTCGTAGAGCTCGGAGATCTTCGCCAGACAGATGGCCGCCAGGTTCTCGATGGCCGCGCCTCGTTCCGAGCCCTCGAAGTCGGGGAACTCGTAGCCCAGGTCCTCGGTCAGGTCGAAGGCGGCACACCGCTCGGCCACCAGCAGGGTGTTCGTGAGGGCCTCAGGGCGGCTCTGGAAGCGATGGCGCATCTCCCAGGGCTCCGGAAGGTGGAAGAGCCGGTTGGCCCTCCTGGCGCCGTGTGCGCCGTCCAGTGTCGTCCGGTTACGGATGGAGACCAGGACATCCTGGAGGCGATGTCGCTCGGCCCGATGGTAGTGGACGTTGCCTGTGGCCACGACACCCAGTCCCAAACGCCCGGCGAGGCGTCCCAGCCCCTTGTTGCGGGCCCGATCGCCCTTCACGGCGTTGTCCTGGAGCTCGATGAAGACGTTCCCCGGGCCGAAGGCCGACACGAAGCGGTGGGTCAGCTCCTCCGCTTCGGCCACCGAAGACTCCAGCGCCGCGGCTACCGGGCTCTTTCGGCATCCCGTGAGGAGGATGAGCCCTTCGGAGAGCTCGAGGAGGGAGGGTAGGGGGAGGCGGGGATCGCCTCGCTCCGAGCCCATGTGGGCCTCGGTGAGGAGGCGGCAGAGGTTGGCGTAGCCCTGGGGGGTTTCGGCCAGGAGGGTGACGTGATGGCCGTCGGTGGGCTCGTTCTCCACTCCCGGGAAGCACTCCCGGAGGGTGATCTCGGCACCGGTGATGGGTTGGATCCCCGCCCTGTGCGCCGCCTGGGCGAACTCCATGGAGCCGTAGAGCCCATTGTGGTCCGTGAGGGCCAGGGCAGGGTAGCCAAGCTCCACGGCGCGCAGGACGAGCTCTTCGGGATGGGAGGCTCCGTCCAGAAAGGAGAAGCCCGAGTGGCAGTGCAACTCGACATAGGGGATCGACACCGGCCCTCCGCATCATCGTCTTCAGGGAAACCGAAGATAAACCGAAGATCGAAGGACGGCAAATCCCCGGTGAAGGCCGAAGCCTCGCACCGGGGACCCCTCACCCCCGCCAACCGGGCTGTCATCGCCCCCCAGGCAATGCGGTCGGAGACGGTACTTCGGGTGAGACCTATGCCACAGCGAATACGGGAGGACGACGTAGAAACGGTCCGAGGGTGACGCTGGCGAACGCGCGTCCCGCTCCCGGCGTGCACGCCGGAAAGGTGGGCTCGGCCTCGGTCGCCGAGGTCCGGCTCACCACCTGTTCACGGAAGAGCCGGAACAGCTCCGGGTCGAACACCCGTCCGGCGTCCGCTTCCATGATCTCGAGTGCTGCCGGGGCCGAGAACGCCTTCCGGTAGCTCCTCGTGGTCGTGAGAGCGTCGAACACGTCGGCCACACAGAGGATCCGGGCGGCTAGAGGGATGGTGCTCCCTGCCAGGCCATGGGGATAGCCGCTTCCGTCCCACCGCTCGTGGTGGTGCAGGACCATGGGGCGGATGTCCCACGGGAACTCGACCTCGGCGAGAAGCTCGACGCCCCGTTGCGGGTGCTGACGCATGATCTTCCACTCACCCTCGGTGAGGCCACCGGCCTTGTTCAGGATTTCCGGTGGTACCGACACCTTCCCTACGTCGTGGAGGAGTGCGCCCATACGAAACCAGGTAAGCTCGCTGTCGGTGAGGCCAGCCGCCCGGGCCAGTTCGCAGGCGAAGTCCGCCACACGTACACAGTGGCCCTGCGTGTAGCGGTCTGTGGACTCGATGGAGTCCCCCCATTCACGGACGATGTGCTCGAAGCTCGCTTCGAGGCGCGCGATCTGACGCTCGACATCCGCGAGCTCGCCTCGCGCCCGGAGACGTGCGAAGGCCCGGTGCGCCTGGTCCAGGCATTCGAGCATCTCCCGGTTGCGCTGCTGGGCCCGGAACAGCGCGGCCATCTCGTTCCGGATCTCCGCCTCCAGAAGCGGATCTTCCAGCCGTTCGGCCTCGGCCAGGGCTGCGGTGAGACTCGCCTCGGCGGGGCCGGGACGTCGCCGCCGTCGGAGGATGATGCCGCGGTGCTTGAGGATCTCTCCGAGCCACCGATCCTCTCCGGCGTCCCGGGACAGTTCCTCCGCCTGGAGGCACGCTTCGTGGGCTCGGCGACACTGCCCGCGGGCGAGGTGGAGCCGGGTTTGGTTGACCTTGATCAGGATGTGATAAAAAACGTTATCTGAGCGCTTACAACTTGCTTCTGCTAAACGAAATACAGCTTCAGCATCCTGCCAAGCACCCAGATCTGTGTGGACCCTGCCGATATTCGTGAGCAGAGGTCCGACGTACTCCTCGAGGCCCAGTCGGCGATAGCCGCGGAGGCTTCGCAGATAGCGGTCGTGAGCGACCTCGTGGTCCCCGTGGACGTTGGAGACATTGCCGAGGTTCTGGTCCACCATGGCGACGAGCTTCTCCTCTCCGCACTGCTGGGCCATGGCTCTGGCCTCCAGGTAGAGCGCCTCGGCGCATTCGAGCTCTCCCCTCCGGAAGTGGAGGATCCCCCTGCAGTTCAAGGCGTGGGCCACGTCAGGACCGGATCCCCATGCCTCGGCCACGGCCTGGGCCGCATCGAGGCAGTCGAACGCCGCTCCCTGATCGCCCTCGGCCTCGTAGGTTCGCGCGATCCAGCGGAGGACCGACCCTGCCAGGATGCCCCGGTTCGTGCGACGTAGCTCGCCAAGCGCTGCCTCGAAGCTGCCACGGGCAGCCGAATGCTGTCCGGAACGCTCCTGGGCTCGGGCTTGGCTCAGCAGCTCGTCCAGGGCCTCACCTGGTACGGTGTGTTCGGAGCGCCCGCCGGGGTGCACCGACGCGGTGCCGTGGGTCGCCATGGTCAGTGCACCGTCTCGAGGTCGTGCGCTCGGATCTTCCGGAGGAGGGTCGGGCGGGAGATCCCCAGGATGCGCGCGGCGGCGCTGCGATTGCCGCCGGTGATCTCGAGCGTGTGGCGTACGGCCTCTCCTTCGATCTCCGCCAGGGTCCGACCTTGCGACGGGATCGGAATCCGCCGGGCCGAGTCCACGTCCAGGGGAGCGTCACGGGCGATCCTGGAGCGTGAGGCGAGGTCCAGATCCTCGGCCTGGATCCATGGGGTGGTTCCGACGAGGGCCGCCCGCTGGATGGCGTTCTTCAACTCGCGGACGTTGCCGGGCCAGTCGTGGGCGCAAAGGGCTTCGAGCGCCTGGGGCCAGAGGTCCTTCTCAGGCATCCCCTGCTCCTGGGCGACCTGCTTGGCGAAGTAACGCGCCAGGGTGGGGATGTCTTCGGGGCGCTCGCGGAGGGGCGGAAGTTCCAGGCGCAGGACGTTGAGTCGGTAGAAGAGGTCTTCGCGAAACTTCCCGTCGGCCACGTCGTGCTCGAGCGACCGGTTGGTGGCCGCCACGACCCGGCAGCGGACCTCGATCTCGCGAAAGCCACCCAGCCGTCGAACCCGTCGCTCTTCGAGGGCCCGCAGCAGCTTGGGCTGAAGGTCCGCCGGCAGGTCGGAGATCTCGTCGAGGAAGAGGGTGCCTCCAGCCGCCAGCTCGAAGAGACCCTTCTTGAGTGAACGGGCATCCGTGAAGGCGCCGCGTTCGTGGCCGAACAGCTCCGACTCGAGGAGCGTCGGCGGGATAGCGGGGCAGTTCACGGCGACGAAGGGCTCGCCGGGATTGGGGCTCGCGTAGTGGATGCCGCGGGCGAACAGTTCTTTGCCCGTTCCCGTCTCTCCGGAGAGGAGGACCGTCGATAGCCGACGCCCTGCGATCCGTCGGGCGAACTCCACGGCTTCGCGCAGCGCCGCACTGGTTCCGATGACGCTCTGGAAGCCGAAGTCCGACGTTGCCGTCGTGCCGGATCCCTCGAGGGGGGGCAGATCCTGGGATGCCAGTTGGTAGGTCATGCTCCGCCACCTCGCTCCAGGATCGGAGCGGGAGCGGCCGCGTCCGAGAGCAGCTCCAGCTGGCTTTCCACCGCGGCGGCGTCGATGCTGGCGTCGATGCTCCTGAAGAGGCCCGCAGACTGCTCCCAGTTCCAGCGCGCCTCGCTGGCGTGATGTTGTTGCAGGTGCAAGGTGCCGATCTCCCGGAGGATTTCGGCTTCCAACAGGGTGTCCTCGCTTTCGCGGGCGAGTTGGAGAGCCGTCCGGTAGCGCTCTCCGGCCTGGGCGTAGCGCCCACGCTCACGATCGATCACGCCCAGGAACTTCAGGGCGCCGGCTCGTCTGAGCGCGTCCCCACGCTGGAGCGCCAGCGCCAGGGCGCGTCGGCACGGCCCTTCCGCGTCGTCGAGTCGACCCTCGCTGATGTAGCACTCGGCCAGATTGAGCAGACAGAGGCCCTGCATCTTCACGTCGCCGCGGTCGGTGGCGATGGCCAGTCCCCGGTTCAGGGACTCCCGGGCTTCGTCGTAGCGCTCCATGTCCGTGTGCAGCATGCCGATGTTGTTGAGCACCCAGGACATGCCTTCCCGATCGTCGGCGGTCTCGAAGGCCGCGAGCGCGGCTCTGTACCGAACGAACGCACCGTCGAGGTCGCCACGGATGTTCGAGAGCACCCCCAGGTTCTGCTCGATCATTCCCGAGAGACGGTGCTCGCCGGCTTGGGACGCGAGGCGCGCGCCGCGACGGTACAAGGTCGAGGCTCCGTCCACGTCGCCCTTCCGTTGAGCAACGATGGCGAGGCAGTTGATGGCGTGGGCCTGTCCGACCGCGTAGTCACACGATTCAGAGATGGCGAGACTCTCCCGGTAGAGCTCCTCCGCGATGGAGGTGTCTCCGAGCTCCCGTCGGACGGTGCCTTTCCAGCGGATGGCGTCCGCCCGGTCGACTTCGTGCTTCCCGTCGGAGAGGAGTTCGATGGCCTCCGAGTAGTGGGCCAAGGCTTCCATGGGCTCGCCTCGGCGCTCTTCGGCGCGGGCGAGCTCCAGGAGGAGCGCGGCGTCGGTTCTCCCGTTGGAGCCAGCCGGCGCTTTGTGGCTGTTTTCCTTTGTCATGGCTGGGCCTATGCGGTTTCGGTTTGAGTGACGGCACTACGCGCGTCGTTATCCCGAAGCGGTCGCATATCCCGCGAGGAGGGCCATGATCTCCACCACGATGCCATTGTGACGGTCCGACCGGACCGGCCGCAGAACGCCAACTGGTTCCACAGCCCCTTCACGAGCGTCCTCGAAGATCACGCCGAGAACACCCTCGAGGGTCGATCCTGGCTCGGCGCCGGCCACCAGCACTTCGGCGTTGGTGCCGGCAGCGTCGACCTCGATGGTCGCCGCGACATCGAGCTCGAGTCCCCCCGGAGCGAGCTCGAACGCGATGGCCGACCCGGCTCGTGCACGGAGCGTGATCTCCGTTGGCTGGGCGAGGGCGCCGGCCGGGATGCGGAGTCGGACCCCTGCTGCCGGAAGGTCCAACTCGCCGCCCTCAGGTCCGAGGGTGCGGGTGACCGATCGGTCGCTCGAGAGAGGGACGTCCCGGCGAATCACGGAGAAGCCAGGCGCGGGCTCGTGGCTGAAGAACGCCGGTGCGTCCACCGGCTGGGTCGGGAAGGACGATTCCGTGCACCCGCCGAGGGCGAGCGACGCCGCCACGGTGGTGGCTGCGATGATTTCGACCGTCCGTCTCATGGGGGGCCTCCTGTCTGAGGGCCAGGGTAAAGGCGATGTGGGCTCCTCTCTCTTGCACGTGACATGCCAGGGGCACCCCGATTCGGGGTTTGTCCTTTAAACTCAAAGGTTCGTGCTGTATGCTGCTATGTCGCGGCTTTCCGTACCAGGCGTAAAATTGTTTTACACTTGCAACGATGTGTTGCAACGCTTCGTTCCGAGGGCCCGAACCGGAACGTTTCGTGACAGTTGGCGGTGATCCCCCGTCGTTTCGCTTGCCGCAGGGAAGGAGTGTCGCCATCATCGCCCGCCCAAGGACAACTGCGAAGGGAGTCGCATGAGCGACGTCGTCTACACTGCCGATATCAAGATCGACCGCCTGAAGGGGCCCCACCGCCACGCCTGGCTTCCAGGTCACGAGGGACCCGTCGAGTTCGGCGTCCACGGGGGGATCGCCGAACACTACGGCGTCGAGCCCGAGCGCGAGATCACGACCACACTCGACTACGTGATGGCGGCAACCGGCGGCTGACTGGCCGGGACCTTCGGAGGCGCGCTGGAGGCGCGCGGGATCAAGGCGAGTGAGGGATATCTAGCCGCTGAGGTGCGCGGGGAGGTGGAGAAGGATGATGGTGTCCTCGTCATCCGCCGCATCCATGTCACCTACCAACTGAAGGCCGGAGCCGAGCACGCGGAAACCGTGGAGCGTGTCCACGGGATGCATGCCGAGAAGTGCCCGGTCTATCGGACGCTGTCGGGGTGCATCGACATCTCCACCGAGGTGGTGCGCCATGGGTAGAACTTACATCAGATAAGCGGTATCAACTCGTTGTGGCGCATTGTTTTGATGTGATCGTTACGGGTGGACGTTGAAGGTGTCCACCAGGCGCCGAAGAGTGTCGATCTTCCGTGCCGAGTTGGCGACCCCGCCGAAGGCCGCCTCGAGGTGATGCGTCTTGATCGTCGAGTCGCTGAGTCTACCGCGTCTCAGCCACAAGACCTCCCGACCATGGATCCTGAAGAGGTCGTCTCCGGTTTCCAGAGCCTGGAAGCCGGCTTCGGCCCCTTTGGCCAGGTTGGAGCCGAGGAAGAAGACGTGGACCGTGAAGCCATCCGCCTCGGCCTCCGACACCAACGGGAGTCGGGCGACGTCGTCCACCTGGCCCAACGGCCGGATGATGACGTTGGTGAAGAAGCCGAGTCCCTCCTCGAGGTGCTTCTCCAGTCGTCGTTCCAATCCAGAAAGGTTCCCACCGGGAGGCGCGTCGAAGACCACATTGCCGCTGGCGATGAAGGTGGCGACGTTTTCGAGGCCCGCGGTTTCGAAGTGGGCTCGAAGGTCGGCCATCTTGACCCTTCGCTTTCCGAGGTTGATCCCGCGCAGGAAGGCGACCAGGCGGCTCACGGGGACGCCGCCCGGGTCTGAGCGTGGGTCGTCACGGTACGATCGGTGTGAAGGGCGGGGACGGGGCAGAGGTTCCGTCGGCACCGGCCCATGCCAGAAAGGCTTCGATATCGGCCTGCGAGCGAACCACGATGGCTCTCTGGTCCGGTCGTAGCCGCGCGAGTTTTTCGAGGATGGTAGGCCGCTTTCGCTGGGGATAGCTCCAGATCCAGCGAATGAACTCCATCGTAAGCCGCTCGGGGCATCCGGGTGCCAGATCCGGCCGGGTGGCCCCGTGGTGCTTGAGGCGACGCTTCACGACTCGCCACACGCAGAGCAGGCGCGGTGGATCGAGCACGACGACGGTGTCGCACGCCGCGAGCCGGCGGTCCATCGTGCCTCCGTAGTTCCCATCCATGATCCACCGAGGCTCCGCCGCCAGGCGATCGACCTGTTCTGCCCACTCCTCGGACGACGGCTGAACCCAACCGGGTCGCCAGAAGTGGGCGTCGAGGTGCACGACGGGAAGGCCGGTACGTTCCGCGAGAGCCAGTGAGAAGGTCGTCTTCCCGGCGCCGCCCGACCCGACCACGAGGACTCGTTCCACCATCTCACCGTCGGACGGCTCTTCGCCGGGTACCGACGGAGAGCCACCACGGGGGACTCCTACGCGTCGTTGGTCCAGCGGATCTGGAACTCGACCTCTTCTTCCTTGCCGTCCCGCTCGTGTTCCACCGAAATCGTGGCTGTCGAAGGAATGGACACGCGCTCTCCGGAGACCTGGATGCGGAACCGCTTGTCGTTCTCGATGGCGTCGGCCAGGCGGCGGAGCTTCGAGACGAACTGCTTGGCACTGTAGCTCTTCGTGACGTCGCGGGCCTTCTTCTTCTTCGGCATGCGAATGAGGACTCCCGTGGGTGGAAGGGGACGGCTCACATGAGGTGATGTCCGTAAAGCTAATGCTCCGGGGCGGGCGTCGCCTTGTGGGCCGCGAAGACGATGGCCGGCGCCATGACCAGCAGCACGGTGAGCTCGTGCCACCATCCAGCGAGCCTCCCGTGGTTGGTCACACCTGCCCGAAGAGCGACCTCCCTTCGCTCAGGAGATCACTGCAGGCCACACTCACCCGCTCCGACATCCCCTGTTCGGCCTTCTTCAGGTACGAGCGGGGGTCGTACAGCTTCTTGTCACCGATCTCACCATCGATCTTCAGAACGGCGTCGTACCCCTTCATCACATGATCCACGATGGGCCGGGTGAAGGCGTACTGCGTGTCGGTGTCGACGTTCATCTTGATGACGCCGTAGTCCAACGTCTCCCTGATCTCCTCGAGAAGGCTCCCGGAGCCTCCGTGGAAGACCAGGTCCATCTCGGCCTCCGCGCCGTATCTCTCGATGACGGCTGCCTGTCCTTCACGGAGAATGTGGGGCCGAAGCTTCACGGCCCCCGGCTTGTAGTGCCCGTGGACGTTGCCGAAGGTGGCCGCGAAGGTGAACCGGCCCACGTCGTGTAGCGCCTCGTACACGGCCAACATGTCCTCGGGCGTCGTGTAGAGCTTGTCTTCGGGCATGTCCTCGGTGCCGGCGGACCCATCCTCCTCGCCTCCGACGACACCGGCTTCGACCTCCAGCACGATCTCGTGCTCGGCGCAAAGCTCCAGGTATTCCCGGGAGATGGCGATGTTCTCCTCGAGGGGCAGGACAGAGGCGTCGAGCATGTGGTTCTGGAAGAGATTGCTCTCGCCTCGTTCGCGCCGCTTTGCGGTTGCCTCGATGAGTGGCTTGAGGAAACCGGCGGCCTTCTCGGGCTGGCAGTGATCGGTGTTCAGCGCGATGAGGACGTCGTACTTCTCGGCGAGTCGATGAGCCGCCTCTGCGAGGACGATGACCCCGTGCGCCGCATCCTTGTTCGCCAGACCCGAAGCGAACTGCCCCGCCCCTGTGGAGAACTGGATGATGCCGTCGGACTTTGATTCGGCGAAGCCCTTCATCGCGGCGTTGAGCGTGATGATGGACGTCACGTTGATGGCCGGGTAGGCGTAGCCGCCCTCCTGGGCCGAATCGAGCAACTGGGCGAACTGAGCGGGGGTGGCGATGGGCATGGCTCGGTCGTCTCTCGGGGAAGATCGAAGCGTTGTCGTGAGTGCGTCCCAATCTAAGAGATTCGAGGCCAGACGCGCCCTGGCGACCCGGGCGGGCGTCGCCGTAGGTTGACCGCCCCTCGGGAACGGGTGAGCGGACCGGCGCGTGAGGAGCGAAATCGATGGACACAGGGGCGAGGCCGCAGTTCTCGCAGATCGATGCCTGGGGGGCCACCCATCCGGGCCAGGTGCGGGACCGAAACGAGGACCACTTCTTCGTGGGGGCCATCGCTCGGGGGGTCACGGTGGACGCGACGAGCATCGGGGAGCAGGGAAGAGGCGTCCTCCATGCCGAACGCCTGGCGTCCCTCGCTATGGTCGCCGACGGCGTCGGAGGCAGGGCTGGGGGCGAGGAGGCCGCGCACGTGGCGGTGCAGACCCTCGTGTCAAAGGTCTCCGAGTCGTTTTACGAAGCCGATTATCTGGAGTCGGAAGACCCTGAGGTCTTTTCGCGTCTTCTCCACGAGGCCGCGCTGGCCTGCCACGAGAGCCTCCTGGACAAAGCCGAAGAGGAAGGGGTCGAAAGGAAGTTCTCCACTACGCTCACCCTTTTCCTGGGCCTCTGGCCGCACGCGTACTTGCTTCAGGTGGGTGATTCGCGCTGCTACATTCTCCGGGGCGACGAGTTGACCCAGATCACACGGGATCAAACCATCGCTCAGGAGCTCATCGATTCGGGCGCGCTGACGCAGACCGTGGCGAACAAGACACGCTGGGCTCACGTGCTCTCCAGTGCGATCGGAGGGGAGCAAGCGGCACCCGTGGTGACCAGGGTCACGCGCGATTGGGGGAACGTCGTTCTCCTTTGCAGTGACGGGCTGACCAAGCACGTTTCCGACGAGCAGATCCGGAGGCGGCTGGCGTCCATCACCGACGCTCGCACCACGTGCCAAGAGCTCATCCAGGATGCCCTGGATGACGGAGGCACGGACAACATCACCGTCATCGTCGGTCGAACCCGGCGCCGGGAGACAACCTGAGCCTCGGGCCCCGAATGAGGGTCTGAAGCGGTGGGACTCCAGATTTCCAACACGACATCCGAACGAACCAAGGCACATGGATCTACAGATCACCGGCCGCGTCCTCGATATCCTTGAAGAGCAGTCCGGCGAGGGTCGAAACGGCCCTTGGCGCAAGCAGGAGTTCATCCTCGAGACGGGCGGGCAATATCCCAAGCAGGTGTGTGTCGTCCAATGGGGCGACAACATCGACAAGTTCGGCATCTCCGAGGGCGAGACGATCACAGCCCACATCGACATCCAGAGTCGTGAGTACAACGGCCGCTGGTACACCGACGTGAAGGCGTGGCGAGTCGACCGGGGGGCCGACGGCGGAGACGCACCGCCGTCAGACTCGGGTGAGCCCTGGCCGGAGCCTCCCGCCGATCTCGACGACGGGGATGACGGGCTCCCCTTCTAGGATCCGGGGCTCGACCCTGGGCGCCACCTTCCCCCCATGAAGGCCATCACCTTCCAGGGGATCGAGACCCTGGCCTTCGAGGAGGTACGGGACCCCACCCTCCAGGACGGAGGGGACGTCGTCGTTCGCGTGACCGTGGCCGGGATCTGTGGCTCCGATCTCCATCCGTATTTCGGGCGCGAGACTGGGCTCGACGTCGGAACGGTCATGGGCCACGAGGTGGTGGGTGAGATCGTCGACGTGGGTGCCGCGGTGGACCGATGGGCCGTCGGCGACCGCGTGGTGGCTCCCTTCACCACGTCGTGTGGTGACTGCCCTTATTGCCGCAACGGCCTGACCGCCCGCTGCACCCGGGGTCAGCTCTTCGGTTGGGTGGAAGAGGGGCAGGGGCTGCACGGGGCCCAGGGCGAGTACGTCCGGGTTCCCCTGGCGGACTCCACCCTCGTTGCCGTGCCCGAGGGTCTGGACGAGTCCGTGGCGCTCCTTTCGGGGGACATCCTTTCCACGGCGACGTTCGGGGCCGACCTCGCCGCGGTTGCCGATGGCGACGTCGTAGTGGTCGTCGGGTGCGGTCCGGTGGGGCTTCTGGCCATCCTCACGTCGTTCGATCGAGGGGCCCGTGACGTCGTCGCCGTCGACCGGATCCCGTCTCGACTGGAGACCGCAGGGCGGTTCGGCGCCAAGGCCGTGAGCTTCGCCGATGCCGATCCCCGGGCCCTGGTGGACGAGCTGACCGATGGCCGGGGTGCCGACGCTGCTATCGAGGCGGTGGGCACCGCTCCGGCGACTCGAACGGCAGCCGACCTCCTGCGCCACGGCGGGCGGATTGCCGCGTTGGGTGTCCACACCGAGCCGACGCTCGCCGTCTCGCCCGGAGAGATGTACGACCGCAACTTCAGCTACGCCGCGGGCCGATGTCCGGCCCGGCACTACATGGCGGCCTCCCTCGATCTAGCGGCGCGGGAGTTCGCCCTCATCGAGACGCTGATCTCCCACCGGCTCCCCCTCGAGGACGGCGTCGAGGCCTACCGTCGATTCGCCGCTCGGGAGCCCGGCTGGAACAAGGTGGTTCTGCTACCGGGGGGCTGACATCTCCCGACGCACGACGAACACGACCCCGAACGCGACGGACGAGGCCGCGATGCCGAGGGCCGTCGGATTGAACCACGGGGACAGCTCGCCGAGAGCGGACATCCGTACGGCCACGAGGACCGTCACGCCGACGCCGATGGCCGCCAGCGCCTCGGGAACTCCGGGGCGACGGGTATGGAGTCCGGCGACGACAGGGACGAACAGGCAGACGCTGAGCACGGAGTAGAAGACGGTGAGGGAGTCGATGACCGTGGGGATGACGACGGCGAGGAGCACACCGAACACGCCTCCGGCCACCGCGGCCCGCCGGGCCACCTTCAGTACCCGGGCGTCGTCGGCGTCTGGCGCCACGTACCGCTTGTAGATGTCCTTTGACAGCGACGTGGACAGCATGAAGAGGATGGCGTCGGCGCTGCTCAGCTCGGCGGAGAATACGGCGGCAAGGCCCAAAGCGCCGAACGCGAGGGGGAGGCCTTCCGTGAGGACGATGGGTACGGCCAACTCGGCGTCCACGACGGACAACTCCGGCGCGTAGACCCTGGCGATCATCCCCACGAGAGGCGGCGCCATGGCGAAGACCAGCAGCACGAGGCCCTGGGCGCCGACGCCGATGCGAAGCGCCTGCTCGTCTCGGGCCCCGAAAGCCTTCTGCAGGAGTCCCGGTGAGACGATGAAGGCCGGAACGATGAGGACGAAGAAGATGACGCCGGTCTGCGCCCAGAAGTCGAAGTAGAGGGGTTCGGTGGGGGCTGCAGCGACGACTGCGCTCCATCCCCCGGCTCTGGACAGGGCCAAGGGCACTCCGATGGCGAAACCGGCGAGGAGGATGACGAGTTGCACCATGTTCACCCACGCCGACGTGAGCAGGCCACCGGCGGCGAAGTATGTGGTCACGACGATGCCTCCGACGACCGCCCCCACCCATTGGGGTACGCCGAGGACCCACTGTAGGATCTGCGACATGGCGATGAGCTGCGCCGCGAGAACGACCAGGGTCAGCAACCAGAGCAGGGACGCGATGACCGCTCGCACGGAGCTTCCGTAGCGTTGCTCCAGGTAGTCGCCGGCGGTGTAGAGATCGTGGTCCCGGGCCACACGCCAGATCCTGGGCCCGACCCAGAAGGCCAGGAGCAGGGAGCCGATGCCGGCCGACCCGACCCACCACCATGCCGAGATCCCCGTCCGGTAGCCGAGTCCGGAGGCCCCGATTATGGAGCCTGCGCCGATGTTCGCCGCGAGGAAGGTGGAGAACACGAGGCCGGGTCCGAGGGCGCGGTCGGCGACGAAGAAGGACCCGCTTCCCTTGACTCTCTTCGAGATCCAGAGGGCGAAGAGAACCAGTCCTCCGGAGTAGGCGATGAGCACCAACAGCTGCACTGCGGTGACCATACCGTAGTCGACGCTCACGGGACGTGGATCACGGCGGGCGGGCGCATGGCGGCCACGGGGAGGCGGAAGCGCTCCTCGAGGCCCGAGACCACTCGAGGGGGATGGCTCACCCCGAGCGCAGAGCGCGGTCTACGCTCAACGGCCCAGGTCGGTAACTGACGGCAACCCGGGGAGCCCTTCTGCCTGCTGCACAGCCCGCAGAATCGCCTGGGCCATGACATCGGCGGCGAGGGCGCCGATGAGCGTCACGTCGGCTTGTCCGTCCCAGGCGGCCGTGGCCAGGGAGAAAATCGTGTCGCCATCCCGGGGCGTATGGGCCGGATAGATCGCCCGGGCGAAGCCGTCCTGTGCCATCTGAGCCACCTTGGTCACCTGGGCCTTCGTGAGCCCGGCGTTGGTGGCGACGACGCCGATGGTCGTATTCCCGCCGACGGGTGGCGGCTCTCCGGCGCCCTCCTCCGCTCCTCCCCGGCGGAGGACCTGGCGCATGTCGACGAAGCCGGAGCCATCGGCGGTGCGCGCGCCGGCGACGACCTGTCCCGTGGCGGGATCGACGATGTCGCCGGCTGCATTGACGGCCACCGCGGCTGCGACCGTGAGGCCGTTGGGCAGCGTGATGGAGGCCGTGCCGAAGCCGCCCTTCATCGCCCGGTCGAAGCCCTGCATCTTGCCCACGGTGGCTCCGCGGCCCGCACCCACAGAGCCTTCGGCGGGCTCCTCTGTGGAAGCCGCGGACGCGGCCTGGTAGCCGCAGTCGGCACCAGGGCGGACCTCGGTGTCGCCCTCCAAGCCGAGATCGTAGAGAATCGCTCCGGCCACGATGGGGATGACCTTGTCGCCGACCCGGTATCCCTGGTCTTGCTCGGCCAGGTACCGCATGACGCCGTCGGCGGTGGAAAGTCCGAAGGCCGAGCCACCCGACAGGACCACCGCGTGGACCACGGAGACCGTATTCACGGGGTCCAGCAACGCGGTCTCCCTGGTGCCCGGTGCGCCCCCACGGACATCGACTCCTCCCACCACGCCCTCCCGGGCGAGGATCACGGTGCATCCCGTGGGACGCTCATGGAGCGTGTGATGGCCCACTTCGATGCCTTCGACGGCTGTGATGCCTCGACTCGTCATGGACGAAGTCTCCTGGGCCGCGCAGGCCCCCTGAACGATCGGGGCTCCCGCGAGGAGAACCCCGATCCAAACGGTACGGCCGGAGAGCGAGGGGCTACTCCTCACGGAGCGCAAGGTCCTCCTGTTGGGCGTCGATGGCGAAGCAGTAGAAGTACCCGTTGCCACCGGTGGCCTGGAGATTCTCCTGGCTGCAGCCACGGGAGCCGTGGGCCGAGTTCCACGACGTAGGGTTCTGACCTCCACCCTGGCGGTCGTGGTGTCCGACCTGGGCGCTGCCGTCGGCGCTCGCGCTGGTCCAGTTGCCGCAGGCGTCGTGCCCTTCTGCGGTGACCGCCCGACCGTCCAGTGTCGAGCCGGTGAGGATGTCGTGCTGGTTGGGAGAGTCACCCCGACCGTTCACCATGCTCCCCTTCTCTGTGAGGATGGTCTCCTTGGTGAGGTTCGCGGCGTCGGAGTGGAGCTGGGCCACGCTCTCGGCGATGACGTCTCCGTTGTAGTTGTGCCAGGGACCGGATCCGATGCGGTCGCGGGCGTTCACGGCCGCTTCACCACCCATGGACACCGTGCTGAGGTACGCGCGCCAGGTCAGGTCGCCGAACCCGACGGCGTAGGCGAGGTCCTGGCAGTGCTGGTCGGCGCCGGAGAGGCCACCGAGGTCGGCGCCGCTGCCGGAGCCGACGCTGGTGATGAAGAAGCTCATGTCCGAGTCCTGGGCGGCGATGGGGGCTGCACCGAAGACGAGGAGAAGGGCGAGGGTCGTAGCGAGTTTCTTCACGTTGATGCTCCTTCGTGGGTGTGTGGGCGGCTTGCCCGCCGCCTCTGTCCCGGGGGCCCGAAATGTCCGTAGGGTCGGTCCACCGGGCAAGGCGTTCGCGTGGTGGGGGGGCGTCACCTACCTTCGCCGCCCGAGCGGACCGTCCGCGCAGACCACGCCCCCCGAACGGTTTTCGGATCGGATGCCCGAGATCGCACTTCTCCTAGGCATAGCGCCCCAGGCAGTCGACCCGACCCCCGACGAGGTGAGGCTCATCGCTGTCGTGGGGAGCGTCCTGGTCCTCCTCCTCCTTTGCGTGATTGCCCGGGCCGTCTCCCGCCGTTTTGGGCTTCCCGATGCCGTGACGCTCGTCACCGTCGGCGCCGTGGCTGGCGTTCTCGCCGAACGGTTCGCTGCTTTCTCGGCTCTGGGCGAGATGGTGGTCACCCCCTCCGTCGTCTTCTACGTCTTCGTCCCGACCCTCGTCTTCAACTCGGCGTTCAGTCTCGACGCCCGGGCCCTCCGGGAGAATCTGGCGCCCACGCTGACGCTGGCCGTTCCCGGCCTTCTCCTCTCGACGCTGGTCATCGGGGGTATCCTCCACTGGAGTGTCCCGCTCTTCGGGATCCCGTTGGGTTGGCCCGAGGCCCTCCTGCTCGGGAGCATCCTGTCGGCGACCGAGCCGGTGGCGGTGGTGAGCATGTTCGCCCGTGTGGGAGCCCCGAAACGGCTGAGCGTCCTCGTTGAGGGCGAGAGCCTGTTCAACGACGCCACGGCCATCGCCATGTCGCGCGTCCTCCTGGGGGTCATGGCCACGGGGGTCGTGGGCAATGCGATATGGTACGGCTTTACCCAGTTCCTCCTGGTCTTCGCTGGCGGCATCCTCGTGGGATGGGTGTTGGCCCTTGCGGCTGGCTTGGTCCTCGGAGCGGTTCACGGTGACGCGCTGGTGGAGATCACCATCACCACCCTCCTGGCGTACCTCGCCTTCTTCCTCGGAGAGCACACCTTCGGCGTTAGTGGTGTCATGGCCGTGGTCGTGGCGGGAATCGTCATCGGAGGCTGGGGGCGGGCCAAGATCTCGCCCTCGGTCTCCGACTATCTCTCGGACTACTGGGAGTATTTTTCCGGCCTGGCCAACTGGCTGATCTTCCTCCTGGTCGGGCTCACCATCGATCTGGGTGCCATGATCGATTCCCTGCCCCTCCTGGTGTGGGTGGTGGTGGCCATGTTCCTGGCCAGGGCCCTGGCGATCTACACGCTGGTACCCCTGGCGAACCGGCTCACCGGGGCGGAGCCCGTGGACCGCGGATACCAGACGGTGATCCTCTGGGGTGGTGTACGTGGCGGCATCGCCCTCGCCATCGCGCTCTCCCTTCCCGAGTCGATACCCAACCGGGATCTCCTCATCACGCTCACCGCCGGAGCGGTGCTCGTCTCGTTGGTGACGCAGATGTTCACCATCGAGCGTGTGGTTCGCTTCTTTCGTCTGGACAAGCCGACGCTGGCCGACCGGCTGGCCAAGCTCGAGACACAGATCGCGGCCCGGCAGCGTGCCCTCGACGAGATTCCCGACCTCCAGGGTGGGGGGCTGTTCAGTCGGACCGTCGCTGCGGAAACCGAAGAGCGCACTCGTCGGGCCCTGGAGAAGGAAAAGGAAGCGTTGGCGCAGCTCCGCGCCGAGGGGCTGGACCGCAGCCAGGAACAGCGCCTCCTCTACCTCCGCTGCTTCGCCGCAGAGCGACACCAATACTACCGGATGCTGTCCCTCGGTCATCTCAGCGAGCGGGCCTACAGGAACCTGGCCCACTCCCTCGATCTCCAGATCGAAGCTGTGCGTCACGAGGGTCGGCTTCCGGAGTTCACCCTCCACCCGCCCTCCGGGGAGCGGGTGGAAACCATGTGGTATCGTCTCCTGGCCCGGGTTCCAGGTTTCCGGGGCAGGGTGGAACGACTCCGAGCCCGGCGGGCGGCCCGGGACTACGAAGTCGCGTGGGCTCGCTACCGGGGCGACGAACGGGCCCTGGCAGATCTCGGCGATCTCGCGGGCAACATCGGGGCTCGCGACGAAGTCGTCGAAGAGCTTCGTGCCTACTACAGCTACTGGTACGAACAGGCCCGTGCCCGGCTGGACCAGACCGCCGAGCTCTTCCCCGAGTTCGTGTCCGCCGCCCAGCGCCGACTGGCGGATCGGCTCGCTCTCCAGGCCGGAGAGGCGGAGATACGGGAGCGGGTTCTCGCCGGCACCATCCCCGAAGGTGTCGCCAAGGAGATGCTCTCCGACATGCGGTCCGAACTGACCCGTCTACGGGCCAGCGAACCCGAGAAGCTCCTGGTGGGACCGGAAGAGCTCCTGAAGAAGGTCCCATTCTTCCGACGCCTTCCCTTCGAGGAGTTCCGGGAAGTGTCCAAGCGCCTGCGACTCAGAACGGCCCCGACGGGCGACCGGATCATCACCCAGGGGCGCCCCGGCTCGACGCTCTTTCTCATCGCGCGTGGTGTGGTCAGGGTCACGCGGAAGGAGGGCAAGGTCGTCCACGACGTCGCCACCCTCATGGCGGGCGACTTCTTCGGGGAGATGGCCCTGCTCCACGGTGGATCTCGACGGGCCACCTGTCGGGCCGTGACCCCGTGTGCCGTTTATGAACTCCGCCGTGACGACGTCGACGCCGTGGTCGAGGTCTGTCCCGAGATGCGCGAGGCCCTCGAGGACACCGATCGCGTCCGTCGGGAGGAGCTGCGGGCCCTGAGTTCGAACATCGACGACTTGATCTAGTACGCCGAGCCGGGACCTTAAGGAGGGCGGGCAGGCAACCTCCTGCTCCCGCTCCTGCTGCATCGGTGCGATCCCGAAGGGTGTGCTAACCGCTCCGCTCGGCCCCTGGCCGCCCGTTCGCCACGACGAAGGTCGCCAGCGTTTCCACCGAAGAACCGGGGCGCTGGACGAAGGGCACCATCCGGTAACGGGCTTCCAGCCGTTCGCGGCCCACGGAGCAGTGCACATAGCCTCGTCGGGCATCGTAGAAGTCCACGTGGGGGTTGTGTCTCAGGGCTGCCTCGCCCCACGAGGTCATGGGCTGACCATCGCCACCGGACGTGACCGAGGTGCACACCAGTTCCGTGGCGACCGCCTCCGACCGTTCGTCGTCGAAATCCCTGAGGAGTCGCGTGACCCAGCTCGAGTGGATGTCGCCGGTGAGGACGACGGGGTTGGCGACCCCGGAATCGGCGAGGGCGCCGAGGACTTCGGCTCGCTCGACCGGGTAACCGTCCCATTTGTCCATGGACCACGTTTCGGCGCCCTCTCGTACGTTCCGGAAGCGGGCCATGAGCACCTGTTGGGCCAGAACGTTCCACCGCGCCTCGGACCGGCCGAGGCCATCGAAGAGCCAACGTTTCTGACGGTCGCCCAGAAGGGTCCGCCCTGCAGCGACGTGCTCGGCGCAGGACGGGGCGACGTTACGCCCGCACGGCTGGTCGCTTCGATACTGCCGGGTGTCCAGGAGGCTCATCTCCACCAGATCTCCGAACGTGAGACGTCGGTAGATGGACATGGCTGGACCCGCCGGCATGGAGGACCGACGCAGAGGCATGAACTCGTAGAACGCCTGAAACGCGGCCGCTCGTCTCAGCAAGAAGGCTTCGGGAGACTGGTCGTCCTCCGGCACCTCTCCAGCCCAGTCGTTGTCCACCTCGTGATCGTCGAAGGTCGCGAGCCAGGGTGCGACGGCGTGTGCCGCCTGGAGGTCGGCATCACTGCGGTAGGTGGCGTACCGCGCCCGGTAGCCGTCGAGGTCGACGATCTCCGGTCCTTCGTGATGGCGGATACCGTTGGGGTTCCTAGAGCCTTCGTAGATGTAGTCGCCCAGGTGCACGATGGCGTCGAGGGACTCCTCAGAGAGGTGTCGCAGCGCGGTGAAATACCCGTGCTCGTAGTGCTGGCACGAGACGAAGGCGAAGTCGAAACGGCGGGTCGGGGTGTCCGTCGCCGGAGCCGTCTTCGTTCGGCCCACCGGGCTGGCTTCGCCTCCCACGTCGAAGCGGTAGAAGTACTCCCTGCCCGCTTCGAGGCCTTCCAACTCCACGTGGACCGAGTGGCCCAATTCGGGCCTGGCGTCGGCCGTGCCGGTGCGCACGACCCGCCGGAAGGCATCGTCCGCGGCGACTTCCCAACGGACGGTGACGGCTTCGCGGTGGGTAGCCTGCGCCTCCAGGGCCTCACCGTCCAGGCGGGTCCAGAGCACGACCCCGTCGGCGGTGGGGTCACCGCTGGCCACGCCCAGGCGGAAGGGGCGTTCGACCGTCTTGAGGCGACGCCCCGCGGAACAGCCCGGGAGGCCGCCCAGCGTGACGAGAGCCGCCGCGCTGGCTCCCACGCGCAGAAAGTCCCTTCGTGAGCCCCTTCGGCCGAAGAGCTCGAACCAGTATCTACCGTCCATGGCGGAAGAAGGTACGGGCGAAGGACCTTCCGCGCCCGGGGCGTGGGTCGCGTGTGGGCCCCGAGAGGATTGCACAGCGACGGCGCCTGCTCCCACGGGGTAGGCGCCGTAGCGCCGGCCGGGTCCCCGGCTCATGTTGCCCGACATGAGCGACGCCCCGACCACCATTCGACTCGAGGTCTTCAGCGACTACACGTGCCCCTGGTGCTACATCGGCTGGGCTCGGCTCGAGAAGGCGCTGGTCGATCTGCCCCCGGGCATCGAAGCCGACGTCGAGTGGCGTCCCTTCGAGATCCATCCCGAGGTCCCGGCCGAGGGCATGCCAGTCGAGGAGCTTCCGTACCCGCCGGACGTGTGGGCACGAATGCAGGAGGCGCTGCGCCAGAACGCCCGGGAGGAGGGGCTCGAGGTCGGCAAGCGCCCGAAGGTATCCAACACCCACCGGGCGCTTGTCGCCAGCGCCTACGCCCAGGCCGAGGAGCCGGACCGTTTCCCGACGTTCCATCGACGACTCTTCGAGGGGTACTTCGCCGAGGGCCGTGACCTGGGTGACCCCGACGTGGTCCGGGCGCTCGCTAGGGACGCCCGGCTCGACGCCGATGGTCTGGAAGCGGCGTTGACCGAAGGGCGGTACGAGGAGTCCGTTGTCGACGCGGCGGTCGACGCCCGTCGGATGGGGATCACGGGGACCCCCACATTCGTCTTCGATCGACGGCTGGCGGCCTCGGGCGCCCAGCCGACGCACGTTCTACTGGAGGCGTTCGCTCAGGCCGCGAACGCGGGAAGGGAATCATAATGAGCCGTCTACGCCGAGTCGCAGTGCCGTCCTGTCTGCTCCTGGTCCTGGCGGGGTGCGTCGCCGACGACGGGCAAGCACCGGCGAACGACTCCATCACCGAAGCCGAACTCAGAGGCGATCTCTTCGCCCTCTCTCACGACTCCATGGGCGGCCGCCTGGCCGGTACCGACGATCTGGACCGGACGTCGGACTGGATCCGGGACCGCTTCGACGAGCTGGCCCTGGAGCCGGCGGGGGACGGCGGTACGTACGATCAGCACTTCGATATGGTCTGGTTCAGCCTGGGATCGGGTAGCAGCCTGACGGTAGAGGGTGGGGGAGGGGCCCGACAGCCGGGCGACGGATGGACCCCAAGCAACGCCGGTGCGGCGGGCCGTGCCCAGGGCGACGTGGCCTTTGCCGGGTTCGGACTGGTCGAGCCCCGCCTCGACCACGACGACTTCGGCGGTACCGACGTCGATGGGCGCATCGTCCTGGTACTGGACCGGGAGCCAGGTGTGAGCGACCCCGGGTCCCCTTTCGACGGTCTGGTCACCACCGAGTCGTCACGCACGTGGAGAAAGGCTCTGGCTGCACAGGAGCGAGGGGCAGCCGGAATCCTCTTCGTGCGTGACATCCACAACAGGCCCGACATCGCCGACTGGCAGGCGTACCACCGAGGTCAATGGCCCACGGAGCGACGGCGCATCGAGCGCTTCACCTTGGGCGAGTGGATCGATGACGTCGAGATCCCGGCGGCGTCCATATCCGTGGAGTTGGCAAGGACGCTCGTCGCGGGCTCCGGCCGGACGCTCGAGGAGCTGGCCCTCGAGGCGGAGGGAGCCGAGGGTGGCCTCGGCGTGGTCGATCTGCCGGGTGCACGGATCGACTTCCGAACGGCCGTGGAGCGGAACGTGGAGGGGGGGCGCAATGTCCTCGCCATGCTCGAGGGAGCCGATCCCGAACTTCGCAACGAGGTGGTCATCATCGGGGCGCATCATGACCACAACGGTACGGACGGGGAGACCGTCTTCAATGGAGCCGATGATGACGGCTCCGGGACCGTCGCCGTCCTCGAGATCGCCGAGGCGTATGCCGAGGCCGCCGAAGCGGGGAACCGACCGGCTCGTAGCGTACTCTTCGCCCTCTGGGATGCCGAGGAGCGGGGGCTCCTGGGTGCCTGGTATTACACGCTACGCCCTCTCTTTCCCCTGGAGCGCACGGTGGCGTATCTGAACATGGACATGATCGGTCGCAATCAGGAAGTGCCCCTGGATGGTGGCGGCCGCTTCCGGGGCCTCGAACCGCAGTCGGCCGAGTCCAACGCCAACGCCATCAACATCCTCGGCTACTCCCGTGCTCCCGAGCTGGCCGACCTGGTCGCCGCGTCGAACGAGGCCACGGGCCTCACGCTCCGATTCCGCTACGACAACAACGAGTCGAACCTCCTCCGGCGCTCCGACCATTGGCCCTTCCTGGAGAGTGGGGTGCCCGCGGTCTGGTTCCATACCGGGCTCCATCCCGACTACCACACGCCGTTCGACGACCCGGACCGCATCGAGTACGAGAAGATGACCCGGATCGTCCGGTTGGTGCACCAGACCAGTTGGGCCGTGGCCAACGGCGAGGTGGCGTTGAACGTGGCGCCCATGCAGTCACGGCCACCGAGCTGACACAATCGGGGCCACCGGGTCGAAGGTGACTCGGCGCGGAGGTAGCCGAGCCCAGGAGCACCTCAGAGGGGGTTCAAGTCCTCGTCGCGCAGGCCTACGAGAACCGCTTCGCCACTCGACGGGTCGATCCTGAACTCCCCATAGCGCGCACCTGTGTACCGACCGGCGGTGCCTTCCGAGAAGAAGTACGCGTTGGTACCGAGCCAGACCCGCCCGTTCCGGATACTGAAGGCGAGGGCAAGCGGCGCGTCTTCGTCGTCGGCCAACCGTGCCACACCCCGTGGATCCACGGCCAAAGGCGCTCGGCGGGCGCGATGGCGGTCGTCGGTTCGGCGCCAGGCGTCGATGGCATCGGCGAGGCGGAAGCGCAGGGCCATGTAATCACCCTGCATGAGAGAGCGCGGATCCACGGGCGCCAGTTCCAGATAGACGGTCTCGCCTTCCCGAATGACCCGCTCTTTGCCAAAGATGGCGACATCGATCCCGCCGACGACAAGGACGAGGCCGAGGAGGATGAGGCCCCGGGTCAGTGTCGGGGTCACGACGTCGCCTCCGAGCCCACCACCGGGCTTCCGGCCACATCGGTCCGTCCGACTAGTCGGCGAGCCGCGAGAAGGAGCACGGCTCCGAAGACGAGCATGATGTAGGACTTCGTGACCAAGGTCACACCGAGGAGGTAGTAGAAGTGGACGACGTGCAGGAGGGCTCCCGCGATGGCGACGCCGATCATCGCGCGGTGGCGAAGTCGGTACGCGCTCACCGCGGCGAAGAGTGCGGCGGCGGTGCCGAGGAGCGGCCAGATGGAGAGCCAGTTGCTCGCCACGTCCGTCGGCGGCGTCCAGAACGAGAAGGCGGCGAGAGGCTCGGACGTCCACGTACCCGCCGACAGAGCCACGAGGAGCCCGGTGAGCGCCGGGCGGGCGATGCTGCGGGCCCCCGTGGTCATCCACGTCACCTCGCGCTGGATGAGGCGATGGACGGTCCAGGCCACCGGGATCCATATCACGAGCCAGGCGAGGAGGGCAGGGGTGAACGCCACCTCCATCTGCAGGTCCCACAAGGCGTCCTCGCCCCACCAGAACACGCGCACGGCCATCGCCCACGCGATGCACGCGAAGAAGGCCGAGAGCAAGCGCGCGAAGTGATCCGGAAGCACGAAGACGAGCCCCGAGCACAGGAGGGCGGCGAAGCCCGTGGTGGCGACTGCCGACTCGGTGCCCGCGGCTACCGCACCGATCAGGAGGAGCTGGCCCGCGAGTGAAAGCGCGAGGGCCAGCTGACCGAAGAAGGCCCCCTCTCGGTCGGCGGTGTAGAGGCCGTACCCCGCACCGAGCACGACGAGGCCGGCGACCGCGAGTTCGCCGGCCGTGTCGAAGTCGAAGAGAAGCACGACGAAGACGAAGCCCGAAAGGCTCGCCAGCCAACCGGCCGCGCCGAGAACGAGACTGATGTACCACGGCCTGCCTGCCGACCCGAACGGCAAGGGGTCGACGTCCGGGGCGATGAGGCCCTCACGCTTCAAGGCGTCGGCGAGATCGACGGGTCTCATTCGCGGGCTCCCTCCCCATCCCACGCGCGGACCAGGCTCATGAGGTACCGGCCACTGACCGTGGAGGTCAACACGAGCCACGCCGAGATGGAGAAGAACATGCCGATCTCACCGAAGTCACTCACCTCGATGATCCACGCGGTGCTCACCACGATGAGGCTCGCCTCCAGCAAGGCCAGGGGGAAGACGTCGGTCCTGTCCCGAAGCGTGTGGAAAGCGATTCCGCCGAAGACTGCGAGGGTCACCAGGAGGCCGGCCACGGTGCCGCCAGAGCCCACGACGACGAGGGTGCTCGTCCACGTGCCGTACAGCACTCCCCAGGACAGGATGAAGCGACCCAGCCAGGGCGGGGCCAGGTGAGCGAGAACCGAACCTCTGGCCGCGATGGTGGCGACCCAGAGGAGCACGTTCAGCGCCAGGGGAACCAGGAGCAGGTGCGAAAGGCTCACGTCCCAGCCCGCCAACACCCGCCAGAAGAGACCCGCCTCCGGGCGGGCCGCGCAGAAGAGGAAGAGAGCCACGTTGAGCACGAGGGCCCACGCCGCCCAAACGACACTCCACTGGGCTGCCACGACGAAAGCCAGCCCGAGGAGCGACCAATTCAGGAAGAGTTCGTAGACATCGGCTCCGGTCTGGTATGTCTGACCGAAGAGCGCGAAGAGCGCACCCGTCGTGATGAACGCCATGAGGAGGGCGTAGCGCCCCACCGCGTGAGGCGGGGGTCGCCACAACGCGAGCCCGATCGCCAGCACCAGGACACTCTGGACAACCGCGAATCGCCCGAACACCCCGATGAGGGACCAGTTGGCCGCCACCCAGAAGACGACTCCTGCGGCCAGGGACAGGATCCCGGCCAGACGAAGGAGGCGGACCCCGAAGTGCACCAGGTCATGCCGGGACGGCCGGGCGTCTGCCAATGCCATGGCACGCTCCACACCCTCGGGGGTGAGGCCGTAATGGGCGGCGAAGGCGTCGAGTGCTTTTCGGTTCACCGGTGGCTTCGGCTCGGCCTCGTCGGTTGGTTCAGGCGATGACCAGCTCAAGTTAGCACCCCGGGCCTCGCTGGCGCTTGCTTCTCGGCGCCGCCTCCGAGGATCTTCGGGCTCACTTCCAGGAGGGCCGATGTCCGACGCACACCAGCCCGTCGTCTTGCACCTATCCGAGATCAAGCCCCTTGTCGAGGCCGGCGCGCTCATCGAGGCCATGGAGGAGGGGTTCGTTCTGTATTCCCAGGGGAGGGTGACCGTTCCGCCTGTGGGCTTTCTCCACTTCGACGATCCGCCGGGCGATGTGCACATCAAAGTACGGCTTCGTTTCCGGGGACGACGTCTTTGTGCTCAAGGTCGCTTCCGGTTTCTACGACAACCCCGCGATGGGCCTGCCCGCCGGAGACGGCCTGATTCTCGTCTTCAGTCAGCGATCGGGTGCCCTCGAGCTCGTTCTACTCGATCGCGGCTGGCTCACCGACATGCGCACCGCAGCGGCCGGGGCGGTCGCCGCCAAGCACCTGGCTCCGAGTACCGTAGAGTGTATCGGAATTGTCGGAACGGGGGTCCAGGCGCGGATGCAGCTCGAGATGCTGCAGCACGTCGTGGATTGTCGGCGATGCCTGGTCTGGGGTCGCGATGCCTCCAAGGCCGAGGCGTTGGTGGAGGAGATGCGGGGCCGGCATTCGATCCAGGAGTGGGGGTTGGAGATAGACGTGGCCTCGACGCTCGATGCATTGGTCCCCGCCTCCGACCTCGTCGTCACCGCGACGTCGGCGCGTGAGCCGCTCATCGACGCCGGTTTGGTGCGGGCGGGCACGCACATCACTGCCATGGGTTCCGACGACCACGGCAAGCAGGAACTGGACGCGGACCTGCTTGGTCGGGCGGACGTCGTCGTGGCCGACAGCCGCTCCCAGTGCGTCGACCACGGCGAGTGCCACCACGCGGTGGAGGGAGGTTTCCTCGATGAAGCCGACATCGTGGAGTTGGGCGACATCGTCTCCCGCCCCTCCGAGGGCCGAACCCGGGCCGACCAGGTCACCGTGGCCGATCTCACCGGTGTCGCCATCCAAGACATCCAGATCGCGAAGATGGTCCGGCGCGCCCTGGGAGCCTCCTGAAAGCTCGGGCCTGTTGTCCAGCGGGGCCGGGGTGGTAGGATGCGACCCATGCTCCGCGCCCTTCTCTTCGTCGTCGCGTTACCGGCCCTCGGGGCGGTCGCCGGGGCCGCGTGGCCGGTGCAGGTGCGCTGAAGGCGGGGGCTCACGCCGACTCCCCACCCAGGCCGTCACCCGTTCGTCGCATCCCCTCGGCCGGGTCGACGCCGTAGAACTCGGTGAGGAGGCCGTACAGGTCCGGCTTCTTGTATCGGAGGCGTTCCGGCTTCTCGAAGAAGGCCTCGGTGGCCACGGCGAAGAACTCCGCGTAGCTGGTGGCGCCGTAGCCGTCGAGGACCGTCTTGCGGCCTTGCTGGTCCGCCGCCTTCAACTGGCGGAACCGCCTCTCCATGACTTCCGCCCAGGGCTTCACCGCCGAGAGGGGCAGACCTACCGGCACTCCGTCGGCGTCTCCCGTCTCCTGGTCCAGTTGATGGGCGAACTCGTGGAGAACCACGTTCTTTCCGTCCCGGGGATCGAAGGCGCCTTGCTCGGCGCTGCTCCACGAGAGGATCACGACGCCTGTGGCCCATGATTGCCCAAGAATGGGAGTGTCGGATTCCTCGAAGTGACCCGTTCGATGGTCGAGGATTTTCGGGATCGTGGCGCTGGGATAGACGATGATGGTCCTCAGTCCCGGATACATGCCCGTGTTGCGCCATATGAGGAGGAGGCAAGCCTGGGCCGCGATGGTGACGGCTGCTTCTTCGGTCACATCGAAGCCCCCGGCTCCCTCGATGTTCTTCTCGGTCAGAAAGACCTGGATGAGCTTCAGCAGGTGCTCGAAGTCCTCCGCGCGTAGTTCTTCGGTGATGGGCACCCGCTCGCGAACGATGTCCGCCCAGTGGTCTGGTGGGGGATCGGGAAGGAGTCGAATGGGCCTGTGCCACTTCACCGAGGTGAGGAGGCGCGGTCCGAGCCAGAGGCCGCCGCCGATGAAGCCTACCAGGACCAGCACGGCGGCAAGGACTCCAGGGTCCGACAGCATGGGCACGAGCAGGAGGAGGACGACGAGGCCCACCGACGCGATCCCGCAGCCGCCGGCGTTGCGGAGCTCACGCGAGATGGTATCGAGCCTCGTGTCGCCCTCTACTCTCGGAGGGTGCACGATCCGTGGACCATGGACGATGTGGGCCCTTGCCGCTGCATCCACACGAAACGGGAGTGCTCTTCCTCCCACGGATCGAACTGAAGGAGGATGAATCCCTCGGGCATCGTCCGGAAGAAGGTGGTCGATTCGGGTGCGACGGAGTCGGGGATGCGGGTCTGGTGGAATCGGGGAAGCGCGAGCGCGAAGCCGCCGATCCAGATGGTCGCCGACCGGCGGTCGTCGGTGGGGCGGTAGAGGACGAGGAACGGTCTGTCCGTAGGGTGGAAGCGCCGTAGATCGCCGTAGTAGACCGTCCCCTCTTGATCTGCCGTCCCTTCGATCCCCCTGTCGGCGTGGCAGACGAGTCGCGAGCCGTCGCCAAGTCGAGTCTCCAGGGGCTCCGGCTTCTGGGCCGTGGCTGCCAGGGGTGGGGTCACCAGGCACATGGCGCCGAACGCGTAGAGGGTGAGTCTCACCTTTCGCGCTCCTCGGTTTGGGTCCGGACGGGTGGGTCGGGGGCCTTGCCTACCAGGGACGGCGCAGGTTAGGGGCGTGGCTGTGGAGGCTGCAAGTGGACTCACCTGGGGGGAAGACGAATCATGGTGTGCAAAAAAGTTGAACATGCACATCAGCTGTGTGTATCGTGGTGGATGAGCACCCGCATCCACATCCCCATCGACGAGGCCGACAAGGCGAGATACCGCCGGCAAGCCGCACGCGAAGGGAAGTCCCTTGCCGCCTGGCTCCGGGAGGCGGCGGAGGATCGTCTTCGCGCCGCGACGGAAGAGCTAGACCTCCGCTCGGTGCCGGATCTCGCGGCCTTCTTCCAGGCCTGCGACGCGCGGGAGGAGGGCCCCGAGCCGGATTGGGCCGAGCACGAGCGGGTCATCCAGCGCTCGCGACGGGAGGGTTTGGAACCCACGTGATCTTCGTCGACACGAACGTCTTCATGTACGCCGTCGGTGGCTCTCACCCCCTCAAGGAAGTGGCTCGAAGGCACCTCCTGGCAGCGGCTGAAGCCAACCAGCACCTCGTGACCTCGGCGGAAGTCCTGCAAGAGCTTCTACACGCATATCTCCCCGTCGGGCGGCACGCGACGTTGGACGCCGCCCTGACCTTGGCGTCGGGCTCGGTCACCGAGGTCTGGCCGGTGGAGGCTGCCGACGTGCATCTGGCGCGGACGCTGGACACGGAGCACCCGGGGCTGAGCGCGCGCGATCTCCTCCACCTGGCCTGTTGTCTCCGCCGTGGAGTGTCGGAAGCCGTCACCTTCGATCGGGGTCTGGCGGCAGCTCTCGGCTAACGGAGCCGTCCCCGTTCGGGAAGGCCTCGCGTCGTCCGAGCTGGTGGAGTCGCGGGGGGGGCGGTCGTTTGGCGTCCGCTCACTCCTCCCGCATGGCCACCAACGGATCGACGGACGCAGCCCTTCGAGCCGGCACCGCACACGCCGCCAGCCCGACGCCCACCATGAGCGCCGACACGAGGCCGAAGGTCAAGGGGTCGACAGAGGGTACTCCGAAGAGGAGCCCGTCGAGCAACCGCGCCACCAGGACCGACGCGACCAGGCCGACGGCGACGCCGGCGGCCAGCAGTCTGCCCCCGTCGGCGACGACCATCCCCAGGACCTCCCTTCTTGCTGCCCCGAGGCTCATGCGGATACCGATCTCAGTTGTGCGCCGGGTGACGAGGAAGGCGAGGACGCCGGCGATCCCCACCGCCGCGATGACGAGAGCCAGCAGCCCGAACGCGCCTACCAGGAGAGCGTTGAGGCGCTGTGACGCGATGGTCTCGTCGCGGATCTGTTGGAGCGTGGCCACGTCTTCCACGGGGCTGTTGGGGGCCATCTCCATGAAGATGCGCTGGGCGTCGGGCACCAGGGCTCCGGCGTTGTTTGCGCGAATCACGAAGCCGCCGGGGAAGTAGCCCATCTCGTTTTGGGCGAGGGGTTGGTACAGCGCGGGCGGCGGGGCCTCCATGGGCCCGTCGTCACTGGTGTTGTTCACGACGCCGACGACGGTCATCCAACCGCCTTCCATCCCGATGAACTGGAGTACGTCGCCCGTCCAGGCCACTCGCTGGCCCAGGGGGTCGTCCTCTCCGAAGAGCCGACGTGCCAGGGCCTCGTTGACGACGGCCACCGGCGCTCCGTCGACTTCGTCCGTCGATTCGATGCCCCGACCCGAGACGATGCGCATGCCGGCGGCGTCGAAGTACTCAGGCGTGGCGGTGCGGTACTCGGCGAGGAAGGGCGGGGCGCCGGGCTCGGCGGGATAGCCCTCGGCCTTGATCTCGAGAAGCACACCCGAGGGTCGGAGGGGCACGTTCAGGCCCACACCCACCGCTTCCACCCCGGGGAGCGATGCGATTCGGTCGCGCATCCCCTCCTGCATTCGGAGAATCTCCATGGCGGTGCCGCCGCCCTGGTCGGCCGGGACCTGCATGGTGATGGTGTTCTCGACTTCCACCCCGGTCTCGACGGCGTTGAGCTCGAGAAGCGTGCGGGTGAGAAGGCCGCCTGCCGTGAGCACAGTGACGGCGGCGGCGACCTGCGAGACGATGAGCCCGCGCTGGAGCCGCCGACCGGTGCTGGACGCCTTGGATCCGGTACGGAGGAGGGCGAGGCCGGCCCCGGCCGAGGAGCGCAGGGATGGTGCGAAGGCGAAGACCAGCGCCGATCCGGTGGCGACCACGAGTGTGAACGCCAGCACCATCCCGTCGATCTGGATCTCGGTCGCCCGGGCGGTATAGCGACGGGCGAAGCCTACGAGGAGGTCGAGACCCCCGTAGGCGAAGACGAGTCCCAGGGCGGCGCCGGCCACGGCGAGGATGGCAGTCTCTCCGAGGAGCAGTCGTCGCAGGCGAGCACGCCCCGCGCCGAGCGCCCAGCGCATGGTGATCTCCCGTTCCCGCTCCAGGAAGCGGGCCAGCACCAGGTTGCCCACGTTGGCGCAGGCCGTCAGGAGGACGAGGGCGGCGGTGGCCATGAGCAGCCACAGCGTCTGGCGGGCGTCGGCCGTCAACGCGTGCTGCAAGGGGGTGACCCTGAGCTCGTAGCCGGCCCCCGGGTCGTACGCGTCGCGGTGGTCGGCGTGTACGCGGGCGGAGATGGCGTCGAGTTCGGCCTGGGCCTGCTCCACGGTCGCGCCGGGAGCCAGGCGGGCGAACACCTCCGTCATCCGATGTGAGCGGCCGTGGACCATGCTGGCGTCCAGGTGATGAGGACTCGTCACCATGTTGACGAGGATGTCGGTGTCCCCGGGGAAGGGAGGCGCGGGCTCGGCGACGCCCACCACCGTCACTGATCGGCCGTTCATGCGCAGGACGCGACCCAGCACCGCGGGATCGCCGCCGAACTGATTCTGCCAGTAGTCCCAGGTGAGCATCATGACAGGATCGGCTTCCGGGCCGTCGTCGTCCGCTGTCAGCGTGCGACCGATGACCGCTGCCAGGCCCATCACCTCGAAGTAGTTGCCCGTGACGATCCCTGCTTCCACCTGCACGGGGCGCTCGCCGCCGAGCATGTTGAACTGCATCTGCGAGAACTCGGCGAAGCCCGTGAGGGAGGTGGACGCCTCACGGTAGTCGACGATCTCGGGGACGCTGAACAGAGCGTTCTCGAGACCCAGCAATTCCGCCGACTGGCGGACATACATCAGCCGGTCACCGTCGGCGTGGGGCAGGGGGCGGAGCAGGACGCCCCTGAGGACGCTGAAGACGGCCGTGTTCGCCCCGATGCCCAGGGCGAGGGTGAGTACCACCAGCGCGGAGAAGCCGGGTGAGCGGGCGAGGGAGCGAAGCGCGTACCGCACGGAGCCTCCTGAACTCGAAGGTCACGGCCGAAGGCAGAGACGATACCGGCCGAGTGAGCGTACGTCGAGAGGGCGGGGCCGGATTCATGGACCAGCTCTCCCGCTCTCTACGTCACCAGAACTTCCACCAAGGTCGGTCCGCAGCGCCGGTGGTCGGGGAGTCCTCGGGCGGGTCCATGGACGGCGCTGGGAAGCGCCCCAGCCAGCCGTCGCGAACCTCCGGGTGCTCCTCCTCCAGCCGCGTCGGGTCGACGCTCCAGGCGCCGGCGACGGCCATGACCGTTTCCTCGTCCGGCGGATCCAGATCCAGGGAACGCTCGATGGGGGTTGGCTCACCTTCGTCGACCAGCTGCTCGCCGATCTCGCCGAGATAGTAGAAGGCCCTGGTGACACCTCCGTGGTCGGCCCGAGCCCAGGCATGTCCTTCCGCGACGCGGTGCGTGGCGAAGAACTGAACCTCGGTTCCGCAGAGACGAGCCGTTTCGGATACGTAGGCGGCCAGTCGCCCGGGCTCGGCGTCCGACGCCTCGTAGAACAGCCCCGCACTGACGACCAGGATCCAGCCGTCGAGGGTCGGCGTCACGAAGACGGGTCGGGTCGCCGTGGCATCCCGGGTATAGACACCCTCGATGGCGTCGGCCCAGGGACTCGTGTCGACGTCTTCGAGACCCAAGGCCTCCACCACGGACATGGGATCGTCCGTCCGGATGGCGAGCCATGCCATCGTGTATCCGAAGGCTACCGGTGATGCCATGGCGGCTTCCCAAAGTCGGGGTTCATCGGGACGCCCGCAGGGGTTGCTGTGACGTCAGGAGGAGTAGGGGTCATCCTTCGTGACTCCCCTCCGTCTTCCCACTCGCTTGGCCCAGCCGCCTCCGAACTCCCGTCTCGACCCGAAGACCCGTCGCCCCTTCGAGGACGGTGGCGATGCGGTCCACCAGGTATGCTCCGCGGATCCCGTCTCCCAGGGGAATGCGGTCGCCGTTCCGGGTCGTACCTCGGAGGCTGTAGCCGGTCTTTGCCCCGCTTCCCTGGCCGGACTGCATGGTGACCTTGGCATCGATGCGTTCGAGATCGCCCACCGGGACGTCCTTGGTGGAGCTGAACAGGATCCAGGATCGGCGCGAGCGGATCATGCCGCCTTCGATCTCCACGGCGACGGACGAGAGGAGCATGTGGACCCCGATGGCAAGGACGATGAGACCGACGAATCCGAAGGTGAGGAGGAAGATCCCACCGAAGGCCGTGCCGACGCCGAAGCCGAACGTGCCGGTGGTCTGAGTGAAGACGAAAGCCCCCGATGCCACGCACAGGGCACCGAACGGGATGAGACCGTACGGCGCCCCGCCGAAACGCCCCCGACGAAAGACGATCCGCACGCCCCGAGCCGTTGGTTCGACGTCGATACCGTGCCGGGTGAGCTCCCGCGGGTCGTCGGGCGGTGCAACGAACGGCTGGGCCGCTTCGAGGGGGGGGGCGACGCGGTAGACGGGGACCACAAAGGTCTGGTCCAGGTCGGCGCCCGGCAGCTCGGCGGCCAGGTGCACCGACCAGTAGTGGTGGTCGCCCGTCCTCTCCTCGCTCTCGGGCTGGCCAACATCGGGCACGTCGAAGACGAACCGGAGAAGGCTCCCCGACGCCGAGCGTTCCACCATGGGCGCCACCTCGGCCGACCACACGACATCGTCGCGCCGCGATCGGTTTTCGCCGCTTCCGCGAATATAGGACCGGATGCAGTGGAGTGTCGCCCGAACTCGAATCTGCGCCCCCGGCCGGACGGGAACCTCGACGGATCCGCCCACGTGTCCGCCGATGGAGCCAGGGAAAGGGTCGAGCCGGAGTCGGAGATCGCGGAAGCGGGCGATACGCGCCGAGTAGACGACGGCGTTGAAGAGGATCAGCACGCCGAGGGCGACGAAGCCGGCCAACACCCACCGCAGGAAGGGCACGAGGTCGGCCCCGCTCTCTCCCAGAAGGATGAAGGTGATGGGGACGGCCATGGCATTCCAGACGATGGCACCGAACCAGTGGGCGAAGAGCTGTTTGTGCCCTTCCGAGGCTACCGATCCGTCGGACCACGACTGCTGCGTCAGCCAGGGTGTCGCTTCGCTCGTCGGACGCATCCTCTCCTCTGGGTTCGACGTGGCACTCGCGTTTTCAAGCTAGTGCCGGGCGGGACGAAATCCGTCGGAAACTTGACCGAGCTCACTCCCGTACGTATCTACCAGGAACGCGGGAAAGGCGCATTTTGGCGACATCAGTGCCCCCTCCCTACTCGATTCGACTCTCCAGGACGCGAGAGATGCGACAACTGACCACTCACGAAACCGGCTTCGGCGCGGTCGCCATCATGGCGAACCGGGTCCGGGTACGTGCGTGCGCGTCGTACCTCGCGAGCCGGTGGGTCCAAGCGCCCTTCTCTGACCGGCGGGAGGCTGGTACCTGAACTAACTAGAAAGCTAGTAGAGGCAGAGTATCCGGTCTTCCGCCGCCCCACGCGGTCATGGAAGCCCGGATTTTTTTGTTCCCATGCATCGGGCCGATGAGCCCGAACACACGAGACGAATCATGGAGAAAGAGACGCAACAAGCCATCGATCGAAGGATCGTCGAACGGTACACGGACCAACCGGCCCGTATGCCTGTCGAGGTCCGCGAAGCGGTGGAGGGCGCGTGGGGCGGCCGCCCGGTTCAGCTGTATGCGCTCATCGACCTCGATGCCGGCATGCGTTTGGACGAGGCGTGGTTGGCACTGGGAGAGGAGTACGTGGCCATCGCGCGGTTGGACTCTGCCGGTGAGGGATCGCAGGTGCAGAAGGAACCTGGGACGCCGCGATGGGCCGTCCAGTCCTTCCCACGCCGACAGCTCCAGGCCATCCGCGAGACGCCGGGATTGTCGGGCAGCACGCTGACCTTCCTGGGGGTTCCCGACGAGCCGGCCCTCGCGGTGGTGCGGTACACGCACCGTCAGCGCCGGGCCGTGGAGAACGTACGCTTCGTGCTCGAGCAGGAGCTGGAAGGGCGGAGTGTGCCCACCGGAGATGCCGACGACGAGTACGCCGCCAGCGTTGCGGCGCCGATCCGAGAGGCTCAGGCGCTGGTGGCAGGCAATCAGAGCGCGGTGCTCTGGCGGTTGCTCCGTTACCTGGGGCGCTACCGGGGCCAGGTCGTGCTGGGCTTCGTGGCGGCTACCATCATCACGGGCGTGAGCCTCGTACCTCCGTGGCTGGCCGGCTACCTCATCGACGAGGTGGTGCGGCCGGTCCAGGACGGCGTCATGTCCGTGGAGGACGGAGCAACCGTGGCGTGGCTCATGGTGGCCGCCATGGCCGTCGTCTACCTGGTGCGCCAGGCGTCGGCCCTGATACGGCTGCGCTACCTGGCCATTCTCGGGGAGTGGGTGGCGCGGGATCTGCGGACGGAGCTGTACGAGCATCTCCAGAGGCTGTCGTTGGGCTTCTACTCGCGGAAGAAGACGGGGAGTCTGATCACGCGGGTGAGCTCGGACACCGACAGGCTCTGGGACTTCCTCGCCTTCGGTGTGGTGGACGCCTCGCTGTCGGCCGTGATGCTCATGGGGCTCAGCGCGGTGCTCTTGAGCCTGGACTGGAAGTTGGGGCTGGTGATGGTCGTGCCGGTGCCCCTGTTCTGCTGGGCCATCTACAAGCACGGCGAACACATGAACCGGTTCTTCATCCGCGCCTGGAGGAAGTGGTCGAGGGTGACGGACATCCTCTCGGACACGATTCCGGGGATGCGTGTGGTGAAGGCCTTCAACCAGGAGGAGCGAGAGACAGGACGATTCAACGAGCGAAACGTGGATGTGACCGACGAGTTCAACCGGATCCACCAGTCGTGGACCACGTTCTGGCCGGTGTTGATGTTGGCCGTACATGGGACGACGGTGGCGGTGTGGGCCTTCGCCATGCCGAGGCTGCTGGGTGGACCGAGTGGAGAGCCGACGCTGTCGGCAGGGACGTTCGTGTCCTTCCTGCTGTACACGACCATGTTCATCGGGCCGATGGAGGTCATCGGTCAGATCGCCCGGACGGTGCAGCGGGCGACGACGTCGGCTCACCGTGTGTTCGAGGTGCTCGATACCGAGCCCGACATCGTGGACCGGCCGGATCCGATCCGGTTGGAGCCCGTCGAGGGTCGGGTGGCGTTCGAGGATGTGAGCTTCGGCTACGACGGCGTACGGCAGGTCCTGCGGGGCGTGTCGTTCACGGTGGAGCCGGGCGAGATGATCGGGCTGGTAGGGCCGTCGGGTGGAGGCAAGACGACGGTCACCAACCTCATCGCCCGCTTCTACGACGTCACGGCCGGGAGTGTGAGAATCGATGGCGTAGACGTCCGGGAACTCGATACCGGACACCTGCGTCGGCAGATCGGAATCGTGCTCCAGGAGCCCTACCTCTTCCACGGTTCGGTGACGGACAACATCCGGTACGGGCATCCTGAAGCGACGCCCGAACGGGTCATCGAGGCAGCCAAGGCCGCGAACGCGCACGACTTCATCGTGAAGTTGCCCCTGGGCTACGACACGATCGTCGGCGAGCGGGGCCAGAACCTGTCGGGAGGGGAGCGTCAGAGGGTGTCCATCGCGCGGGCGATCCTGCACGACCCGAGGATCCTCATCCTGGACGAGGCGACGTCGGCCGTGGATACGGAGACGGAGCGCAACATCCAGGAGGCGATGGACCGGCTGGTGGCGGGTCGGACGGTGTTCGCCATCGCCCACAGGCTGTCGACGCTCCACAAGGCGTCACGGCTGTTCGTGATGAAGGACGGAAGGCTGGTGGAGGCAGGAACCCATGAGGAGTTGCTGGCGAAGCCCGACGGGGTCTATGCCAAGCTCCACGGGCTGCAGATGCAGCTCGCGGTGGGATGATGAAGCCCTGCGGCATACGCTCGCCGCGGTGGAATGCAGAACTGACGAGAACGGGGGCCGGTGGGTTCGAGCCCCAGAATGGGAGGTGATGAGGTGATCAGCTTATCGGAGAAATACCAGGGGCTCGCGGCGTTGACGCTCGAGCGACGCACCGATGGCCAGCTTTGGGTCAGCGGCGACGATTGGGCGAAACCCGTTCGGGTGCATCGCTGCTTTCCGTGGTCGGAGCCGGGGCGATTCCTGTCGCTCCGCGACGACGACGGCGAGGTAGCGCTCGTCGGAGGCCTCGAGGAGCTGGACGATCCGTCCCGACGGGTTCTCGAGGCGGCCATCGCCGAGGCCGGCTTCGTGTTGGAGGTGACGCGGATCATCGACGTCGACGAAGAGGTCGAGATCCGAACGTGGGAGGTGGAGACCCGTCAGGGCCATCGGATCTTCCAGACGCGCCTCGACGACTGGCCGACGACGGTGCCGGGCGGCGGCATCGTCATCCGTGATGTGGCGGGGGATCTCTACCACGTCGCGGATCCGGCGTCGATGGATGCGAAGAGTCGTAGGTGGCTCTGGGCATTCGTGGATTAGGGGGTTTGCGACACCGCTCCGGCGGTGTCGCAAACCCTGTCCGCCGGGTTCCCGCAGGGCCCCTTCGGGATCGCTTCGCGACGGGCACGAGCGTCGTCGCGAGATCGCCGGGGGGGACGTCGCTGAGGCGAAGGTAGAGGGGCTGGCGCGCTGCGCCCGGGGGCTAACGCGATCGCCCCAGGGTGGGCTAGTCGGCGCCTACGGCCCTCGGGTCCTCGGTGACCTTTCTGGCGCCGCCGTGGATAGTGACCATGACCACCGATGCGAGGATGACCACCATGGCGATGGCGGCCCGTGCGTCGAGCTGTTCGTCGGCGAAGAGCCACCCGAGCAGCACGGCGACAACCGGATTCACGTAGGCATAGGTGGACGCCCTGGCGGGAGTGCTCACCCGTAGGAGCCAGATATAGGCGCTGTAGCCGACCAGCGCGCCGAAGACGATGAGGTAGGCGAGGGCCAGGACGGACTTGGCCGAGATCGTCCCGGCGGACCAGCCGGTGGCTTCCCCTGACACCAACGACATGAGCGCGAGGGCGACGCTGCCCGCGAGCATCTGCATGGAGGTGGTGAGGAAGGGCGAGGACGGGAGGTCGGCGCTGCGGGAGTAGATGGAGCCGGAGGCCCATGCGAAGGAGGCGAAGAGGAGCGCCAATCCACCGAGTAGGCTTTCCCTCGTTCCGGTCCCGATCTGCTCGGAGCTCACGAGCAGACCGACGCCCACGAGCCCCAGCACGAGGCCGGCGAGGAGGCTCCGATTCGGGCGTAGCCCGCCACCGGAGAGCCAGTCGATCACGACCATCCAGATGGGGACCGACGCGACGAGGAGAGCTGCCAGGCCGGACGGTACCCACTGCTGAGCCCAGACCACGCCGCCGTTCCCGCATCCCAGGAGTAGGACTCCGATTACGGCAGCCGACCGCCATTGAGCTTTGGTGGGCCGGGCGGCCTTCGGCCGTATCACGGCGTAGAGGAGCCCGCCGGCGATGAGAAACCGGACCGACGCCATGGCGAAGGGAGGCAGCGTCTCGATGGCGAACCGGATCGCCAGGTAGGTGGAACCCCAGATGAGGTAGACCGCCGCGAAGGCGGCGAGCACCAGAAGTGCCGGGGGATCGGAGCTACCGGGACGAACGCTCATCCGGGGGAGTACCCTGCCGGGTTCCACCCTCGGGAGCAGACCGGACGCACTCGCCATGGCGCTCGCCGTCGCTTGCCCACCCCTGCGCTGCACTCTAAGCTGCGGGGGAGGCCATCCCGTGCCGATCACGGCGAGGGTGGGGGAGGACAGATGAGCGACCACTCCGACGGGCCCGCGGGCTTTCTCGCGGAGTTGAAGCGGCGACGCGTGTACCGGGCGGGCGCCCTTCATCTCATGGTGTCCTTCGTCGCCTGGCAGGTCGCCGAGATCGCGATCCAGGCTTTGGTCCTGCCCGACATCGTCCTCACCGTGGTGGTGGTGGGCTCCATCGTCCTCTTTCCGGTGACGCTCGTCGGTGCCTGGGTCTACGACCTCAGGGTGCACCGGGACCCCGCCGACATCCCGCCCCCGCTGCGTCGATTCCTGGAGCACTCGCGCGTGCGGAGTGTCATCCTGGTGGGAGTCGCGTCCGTCGTAGTCGTGGTGGCGGCGGTGATCGCAGTGAGCCGAATCGGCCCGAGGCCGGGCGCCGAGGACGAGGGTACGCGGATCGCCGTCTTCCCATTGTCTACGGTGTCTCTGGACGACTCTCCCTACGGAGAGGGGATTGCCGAGCTACTCAACGTGGGGCTGGACGGCATCCCGGGCCTTCACGTACTCGATCCATCGGCATATTGGCCCCCCGTTCTCGCCGCCGGGTTGGGTCCGGCCCCCCGGGCCAACGAAAGCGAGTACCTGGAGACGAGTCGACGCTTCGGGATCCAGAAGTACGTGACGGGGACGGTGGTCATGGCGGGGGCCGCCATGGACGTCAATGTGCGGGTCCACGATGGCCAGTCGGGCGACGAGCTGGCGTCGGTCAGGGCGTCGGCCATGGTCGATAGCCTCAGCTCCCTCGTGGATGCCCTGATCGTGGGCCTGGCAGCCGAGCTATGGGACGGGGAGCAGGCTCCGGAGGTGCGGGGGATCGACCGATTCACGACATCGGTTCCCGTGGCGCTCCAGAGCTATCTGGAGGCCATGCGTCACCATCGCAGGGGGGATATCGCCGCCGCGGAGCGGGAGATCGAACTGGCCGTCGCGGCCGACAGTACCTTCGCGTTGGCGCACCTGGCCCACTTCCGCATCCGGTCGTGGCGCTTGCAGATGGACGGCGACCCCCTGGTGGGTCTGGCGGAGATCGTCGCCCGGGCTGATCGCCACAAGGATCGCCTGACTCCGCGGGGACGGTTTGCCGTCGCGGCGGCCATGGCCCTCAACCGGACCCATGGCGTCGAGGCCGTCGATCAGTTGGAGCGGATCCTGGATGTCGATCCCGACGACGTCGCTGCCCACGCCCACCGTGCCTTCACCTTGGCCTCCTACGGGTGGCAGTTTGGCCGGGACCGCGATGATGCCAGGGATGCGTATGACCGGGCGCTATCCCTCGATCCATCGAGCCTTCCGCTCCTGGAGCTGCGCGCGGGCATCGCCATGCGGGACAGGGATTTCGCCACCGCTGGAGCGCTGCTGGCGCGCATGGAGGCGGTAGGCCCCGAAAGCCCGCTGAGCGTGGGCGGGCGCCTGGTGCTCGATCTGATCTCGGCGCCGGATGAGGTGGTGGACTCCATCATCGACGCGAACCTGGACGCGAGTCTGGTGGTTGCGATCCACGTGATCCGACGAGGTCGCTCCGTGGCACCTGATCGCGCTCTTCGCTGGAGCCAGAGACTACACGAGGAGGCGCCGAGCGTGCGCGGCCGGGCCGTGGGGTTGGGCAGTGTCTTCCAGATCGCGCTGGGGGCAGGGGCTCTGTCTCTGGCCGAGGAGACGATGCGGAGTGACGGCGTGTCGCCCTACCTCCGTCAGACCATGCTCTTCCGCCTCCTCGCTGCCGACCTGGTCGGAGTCGGCGACCGAGCCCAGTCGGAGGCGGCCGTCGAGGAGCTGGCGGGGGTCGTGCCTCCCGACTCGGTCGCTGCCTACCTCGAGACCAGACCGGAGCCGTGGGCCGTCGCCTGGGTCGTCGGGGCATGGCATGCCGCACTCGGGGACACGGCCGTGGCTCTGGCATACAGGGACGGGATCGCCGCGAGCCCTCGCGGAGGCATCCCTCCGGATTGGCCCCAGGCGCTCGCCGCCGACATCGATGCGCGCCTGGCCCGGAGGGCCGGTGACCTGGATGGGGCCATGGAGCACGCCCTCCGGGCCTATGAGCTCTGGACGATCCACGACCCCATCGCCGGCGAATGGTATCCCGAGCCGGCGATCCGCTTCCATCTGGCCGAGCTACGGCGCGAGTCGGGCGACTCGGCTGGAGCGGCCGCGTTGTATCAGTCGTTCGTCCACTACACGTGGGTGGGATTCTACACGCCGTTGGCGGCGTACAGACTCGCACTCCACCAGAGGGAGATGAACGACGCCGAAGGGGCACGCTTCGCGCTGCGCCAGGCTGTCGACCTTTGGTCCCTCGGCGACATCGACGTCGTCGGAGGTCGATTGGCGGCGGCCCGCGAAGCTCTGGACGGACTCCAGGCGGCTCACGGGTCGCCTCCTACGACATCGGCCGACCAGCCCAATCTCCGCGCTGGACGATGACCTCGCCGTCGCTGATGACCATGAGCACGTCCTGCACCGTGCCGATGCGCCGGAGCGGATCGAACTCGAGCACGATGAGATCGGCTTCGAGCCCTCCTTCGACCCGGCCCACCCGGTCCTCCATGCCGAAGAGCTCGGCGGCGTTGATGGTGGCGGTGCGCATGGCCTCCAGGGGCGTGAGGCCCACGGTGACCAGCTCGAGGAGCTCGTGGGCCAAGGTGGTGGTGCTGTTTGGCCCGTACCCGGTGTCGGTGGCGGCGACGATCTTCACGCCCAGGCGGTGGGCGTCAGCCGCCATCTGCTGCACCCGGGGGAGCATGTGCCGGCCACGTATGTTGAGCACGGCGTTGTCGTAGTCGCCGCCGGGGATGGTGAGATCGCGTACGATGGCGATGGTGGGGACCAGAAACGTCCCGCGGTCGGCCATCATGGAGAGAGTTTCCTCGCTCAGGTAGGTGCCGTGTTCGATGCTGCGGACGCCGGCGGCGACGGCGGCACGGCCGCCTTCGTCGCCGTGGGCGTGGGCGGCGACACCGAGGATACCGGCGCGCTCGGCTTCTTCGACCAGGACTCGTATCTCTGCCTCGCCAAAGAGCTGCTTGCGCGGATCGGTGTTGGGGAGCCCCGCGCGCTCAGTCGCGTTGGTCTTGATGAAATCGACGTTGCGAGACAGGAGGGCCCGAGCGACGGAACGGACCGCGTCGGCATTGGTGACGTTGCCCGCGTCCAGAGCGCCGAGCTCCGGGTGGTCCTGGAAAAAGCCCTCCGCCATCTGGGGCCGCACGTGGTATCCCGCGGCGAGGTACTCGGGGGTATTCGCGTGGCCGCTCCGCTGGAGTTCCCGCATACCCACGTCGGCATAGTGGCCGGCGCCCATGCTCCGCATCGTGGTGACGCCGGTGAGGAGTGCCCGCCGGGCATCGGCTTCGGACCCGATGTGGACGTGGGCATCCATGAGGCCGGGAGCCAGGTAGCGCCCCCCGAGATCGACGACCCGCGCACCAGAGCCCGGGGCGGCGCCTCCGGCGTCCACCGACTGGATCATGCCGTCGCTGACGGTGACCGTGGCCCCTTCGATGATCGCACCGCTGGCGACGTCCACGACGTTGGCGTTGGTGAGGACGAGATCCTGGGCGGTCGTCGGCACTGGGACCAAGACCACGAGGGCCAGGAAGAGAAGGACGGACGGCGTCGGAATGGCGAACGATGGAGACTGCGTGCGGATCACTTCTCTTTCCTCCGTGGTCGGGATCTCGGTGCCCGCGGAGGTTAGAACACGACGGTGCTGTGCACCAGCGGAATGAGGCACGTTCCACCGCGTCGCGCTGGGTGACATGCCAGGCGCCGAAGTGGGCGAGCCGACCTCTACTCGGCCGCCTCGTCCCGCTCGACGAACTCCGCCTCGGTGGCCGCCACGTTTCGGCGCACCTCCAGGACCGTGTCCGGCGTGACCGAGATGGACGTGATCCCGCATCCCACGAGGAAGCGCGGCACTTCGTCAGGATAATCCGACGGAGCTTGACCGCAGATGCCGATCTCGAGATCCCGGGCTTTGAAGGCGCTCACGGCGTGGGCGATCATGGCCTTCACCGCGGGGGACCGGGCGTCCACCGGGGTTTCGTAGCGTTCCAGGTCGTCCCTGGAGACGGCGTACACGGTCTGGACGAGATCGTTGGAGCCGATGGAGCCGCCGGACAGCCCCATCTTCTGGATGAAGCGATCGGCCTCGATGACGTTGGACGGTAGTTCGACCATGAGGTAGAGGGGGACGCCGGCTTGGGGGGAGAGGCCGTGCTGATCCAGAATCGACACCACGCGCTCGCCTTCTTCGGGGGTACGACAGAAGGGGACCATGAGCTGGAGGTTGTCGAGCCCCAGGGTCTGACGGACCATCCGCAGAGCATCGAGCTCCATGTCGAAGGCGGCGGCGAACCGGCTGTCCACGTAGCGGGACGCTCCCCTCCACGCGATCATGGGATTCTCCTCGTGGGGCTCGAAGATCCGGCCGCCGAGAAGCTCGCGGTACTCGTTCGATTTGAGGTCCGAGAGCCGCACCAGCACCGGCCGGGGGTGGAACGCGGCGCAGATGAGACCGACGCCGTGGGCCACCTGATCGACGAAGAACTGGCGGCGGTCCCCGTACCCGGGCGTGCGCCGTTCGATGGCCCCGAGGAGCGTGACCAGCTCGTGGGGGTCTTCCGCTGCGAGGGCGTCGGCGAAGGGCTCCAGTTCAGGAGCCAGGGTGCCGTCCGCGGTGTAGTCGCGGAGTTCGTCGTAGTAGGCCAGGGCCAGGGGGTGGATCCCGACCTGCGCCGTGAGGATGAACTCCAGGCGGGCGAGTCCCACGCCGTCGCAGGGGAGCATGGCGTCCTGAAGCGCTTTCCCGGGAAAGCCCACGTTGAGCTTGATGCCCGTCCGCGTGTCGGCGATGGCGCCCGCGTCGATCTCCAGAACCTCGAAGGGCTGGATGCCGTCGAAGACGAGGCCTTCGTCGCCTTCGGCACATGTGCCGGTGACTTCCTGAAGGGGACGCAGGATCTTGGTGGCTTCGTGGCACCCCACGATGGCGGGAATCCCGAACTCGCGAGCGACGATGGCCGCGTGCGATGTCCGACCCCCTTTCTCGGTGACGATGAGAGATGCCTCCTTCATGAGAGGCTCCCAGTCGGGGGTGGTGAGCTCGGTGACGAGGACGTCGCCGGGGTCGAACACACGCTCCGCGACGGGGATGTCCTCGATCCGTTCACCTGCAGCGAGACGGTTGCGCATCTCGCGCTTCCGGACGATGACCTCTTCGTAGTCCTTGTAGAGGCGGACCCTTCCTGCGCCGATGCGGCTTCCCACCGCGTGGCCGCGAAGGATGACCTTCCCGGAGCCCACGAGCTCGTCGACGACGGAGGGCGCCATCCTGAAACGCTGAAACGTCGCCTCCTTGGCAGCGTTGGCGTGGACCGTCTCCGGGCGAGCTTGGACGATGAACAGCTCACCGCTGTAGCCGTCCTTGGCCCACTCTACGTCCACGGGTCGCTGGTAGTGTTCCTCGATGGTCAGCGCCATTCGCGCCAGCTCCAGAGCTTCGTCCCGGGTCAGCGACCACTGTCGCTGCCGGCTGGCGTGGACATCCACGCTCTCGGTGGAGGTACCGCCCTGAAGTGAGTAGACGAGCTTGCGGTCCTTGGCGCCGAGGTGCTCCTGCACCACGGCGGGTTTGCCCCGGCGGACGCCCTCCTTCCACACCACGTACGTGTCGGGCGACACACTCCCCTGGACGACGAGCTCGCCAAGGCCGTAGGCCGACGTGATGTGGATGACGTTTCGGTTGCCCGAATCGGGGTCCAGCGTGAACAGCACGCCGGATGTGGCGATGTCGGAGCGCACCATCTTCATGACGACGACGCCGAGACGGCCCTCCATGGGGTCCATGTCCCTGCGGAGTTGGTACCCGATGGCCCGCTCGGTGAACGCCGAGGCGCAGCACTTTCTCCACGCGTCGATGACGGCGTCGGCACCGCGGATGTTCAGATAGGACTCGTACTGGCCGGCGAAGGAGGCCATCTCCGAATCCTCGCACGTAGCCGACGAACGGACGGCCAGATCTACCTCACCGTCGTACTGGTCGGATAAGCGACGATGGGCGAGACGAAGCGAGCGGTCCACGTCCCGCGGAACCGGGGTGGCGCGAACCAGAGCCCGGGCGAGCGTCGCTCGGGCGTGGAGGTCCAGAGGGTCGTCGTCGTCTACCCCCTCGAAGAGGCAGTGGAGGGCGGACCGCAGGGAGCAGGCCTCGAGTACGCCAGGGGCCAGGCGGCGGGCTTCATCGATGACCGGCGCCCAATCCTCGATGACCACCTCGGCGTTGAGGAAGCGGTCGTACGCAGCGACGGTGGTTGCGAAGCCGTCGGGGATGCGGACGCCCTTGCTCGTGAGGGCACCGAACATCTCGCCGAGGGAAGCGGCCTTGCCGCCAACGGCCTCGACGTCGCCGGTGCCAAGCTCGTCGAACCAGCGCACGAGGGGCTCGACCGGCTGTGGGTCGGTCGCGGACTCGGAACCGTCGGGGGGAGTGGCGGTGGTAGGACCAGGGGCGACGGAGGTCCGCGAAGAGTTGGCCATGGCGCGTTGTCGGTTCGGGGGGAGACCGTGTCCCGACGCGTCCCATCGGGGCGGCGAAAGGCCCCGTGGGGGGCCCGCCCACGACCGTCGGGGGCTCGCGAGAGCATCACCGAACGCGTGGCCGTGGACGGCCCGTCGCACGAAGTCTTCTGGACTTCGGACAAGCACGAACCGTGCCGTAAGACCAGGAACACACGATTCCGCGGAGGGACGGGAAAACACCCGAATCGAGCGCCATCTGTTTCCCGAAAAGTGTGCCGCCGCCGCGACATATTGTCGCGGTCTCGACGCCTTGGGGCGATCCGGGGTGGTGGCTTCCGGGAGCCGCCACCATCACACCTCTCTACAGCGCCGCCAGCGCCTTCCTCTGCCGGTCCAGCCGCTCGTCCCGCTCCTTGGCGAACCGTGCGATGGCCTGGTAGATGGACCCCTCGTCGAGGCCTGCTTCGGTGATGACATCGTCCTCGGTCCCGCCGGAGAGCCAACGGTCGGCCTGGTCGGCGTACAGCGAGTACTCCTCGGTGAGAGGTCCGAGGTCGGGCAGGGGAGGCACGCGCTTTGTCATGGTGCTCACCACCATGCTGTCGTAGCGGGCTGCGTCCGGGTAGACGTGGGCCTGGTACTCCGCCGACTGGTCGGCGAAGAGCTCTGGGCTGATGACCGAAGCCACCCGGACGTTGAGTCCGTCGGCGTCGAGACGATCCAGGATCGCCACCAGATTCACCGTGGCGCTGGAGCCCTGGACCCACACGGTGCCCATGGGCGGCGAACCATCATCGTAGTCCCGGATGAGGTAGATGCCCTTGGCCGCCGACTTGAGGTCGGTGTCGGCGAAGGTGTCGCGGTCGGCGACGGGCGCGTCGGGGCGCGCGACGTGGACGATGATGATGCCGACCTCCTTCGTCCGAGCAGCCTTCGACACCGCGGCGAAGTACGCGGGAGCCACGTCGTTGTAGTCCCACAGGTAAAGGTTGATGACCTGATTCCGGGGGAAGAGCGTCCACACCTGGGGTGCGAAGATGCCGAAGTGGGTGCGCGCGTCGGCGGCAGTCTCGGGCCCCGAGTGGCCCGCCAGTATGGTGAGGACGCCCATGTTGAAGAGGCTGTCCTGGTTCTGCTGGCTGTACACCCGGGCCGGTGTGTACATGAGGGGCGTGAATGCCCCGTACGTGCCCGAGAGCCCCCAGACGCCGGCGTGCATCTTCGGGTCTTTCGACGCCGTCTGGTTGATGAGGCCGATGATGGTCGATGCGTTCACCGCCTCCTGGATGGGGGCCTTCAGGCGCGTACCCGAGGGGTTTTCCACGGGGTCGTAGTGACCGAAGAAGTGGGCCTTCTCCACGTTGATGGAGCCCGAGAGGTCGGCCGCCATGGTGAGGAAGCGGTTGTCGGTGACGTAGTTCAGCCACCGGCCGACCTCGCTGATGGCCCGGCGCGCGCCCTTCTTCTGCCCCGCGGGCATGAAGAGATCGATGGTGCTGGTGACGGTCTTGCCGCTGCGCGGGTCCGTCGCCTCCACCGTCGGGGATTCCACCGGAAGTCCGGCGGGCGTCAGGCGCTCGTCCAGGAAGGGATCCCTGGAGATGTCCATGGACAGGGGCAGGTCCCGATCGAGACCATCGGCGATGGAGACGAGACGGTCCGAGATCCACTCGCCGAGCCCCGCCTTCTCCTCCATGACGGAAAGAGCGATGTCGATGTTCGTCTTGAACTGGATCAGGCGCTCCCTCTCCGACTTCGGCGCGCCGTCGCGGATCCCCTCGAACTCGATGCCATAGCGACGCTCGAAGCTCTCGGCGAGGGCGACGAAGTACTCGGAGTTGATCCCGAAGCCGTAGGGATGGCTGGGGAACCCCGTGATCTGATCGCCGAACCCCGGGAGCTTCCCGTTTTCGGCTCCCGGCCACCAACCCTTGATCGTCGGGCCAACGAGGATCATCGGCCGGAGATCGTCCTCGGGCCATTCCTCCATGGTCTTCAGAGCGGCGAAGACGTCGTCGAAGTCGTTGCCGTTCTCGATGCCCAGGACGTTCCAGCCGTAGGAACTCCACTGCTGGGCGAGGTCGTAGCTGGTGTACTCGGGCTTGATGACACCGCCGATGAGGGAGTCGTCGATACCGGCGTTGTTCTCGCTCATGAGGACGCGCAGTCGCTTGCCCACACGCTGAGAGAGGGCCGTGGTCTTGAGCTCCTGGGCGTGTCCCTCGGTCATGGCGAACTCGCCCTCGAGGGCGAACACCTTGAGGCTCTTGGGGGCCCCGGCGAAGTCCCAGAACATGGCCTTGCCTGCGGCCGTGGCGATGCCGATGCCCGAGGGCCCACCGTTGACGTCATTCGTGACGTCCGTGCTCTCGGCGTGCCCCATGAGGGGACGGATTCCGCGGCCCACGGCCTGAGCGAAAAGGGGGTGGTCGGCCAGGTCGTTCTTCTGGAGGATCTCGTCCATGGCCCCGTGACTACGTCGGAAGCCGATGGCGTCCACGCCCAACATCGCCACTCCGGGGTCCACGGCGAAGCGGTGGTCACCGGTAGCGGCATGACGCCGGGCCATGGCTTCGTACAGCACGATCCAAAGCGCGTAGCACGTCGGGATGCAGTGCCCACCGGCGAGCATGAACTTGTCTGTGTACGGGTGCTTTGGCTCCCTGATGTCGTAGGACAGGCCGCCCAGCTCGGTTCCGCCCAGGTGCAGGGCGACGTTGTAGGGCGTATAGGCCGTCGGCCCCCCGAAGTGGCCCGAGCCCCTGTAGTTGCCCATGAGCACCAGGATCATGCACGTCATGAAGGCGACGTCGTCGTAGTACTCCCGCTCGTACGGGGGGAGCTCCACCGCTCGGGTTGAAGTCTTACGCTCGGATTCGACGGTGGTCACCGTGGCCGTGCGAGGGCCGGTCGCGACGTCTGGGGTCATTCGGGGGGGTGTCCCTGTCGTTGATGTCGGAGAGCCCGGCGTCTCGAAGCGTCGGGCTGGGAACGTGCTCGGTGCTGGCCTACAAGGTGAGGCTCAGTCCGGATTGGAGGAAGGTCTCGAAGCCCTTCGCGTCGGTCGACGCGTCTCCGATCCGCTTCACGGCTTCGACGAGCTCCTCGTCTGCGTTGGCGGTGGACAGACGCAGGAAGTGCTGCCCTTCGCTTCCGAGCACGCTGAACGAGCGGCGATCCATGGTCGCCACCCGGTAGCGGTGCAGAAGGAAGAGCTGGAAGAGCGTCGACGGGCTCGTATCCGACTTCACCTCGTCGTCGAGAGCCTCGTAGGCGTCGATGGCGCCTATTCGTTCCAGTATGCCCCCGACGTTGGGAAAGGCGTAGAAGGCCCCTTTGGGGTTCTGGCAGGTGACGCCGTCGATGCCGTTCAATGCGTCCACGACGATATCGCGTCGCCGCTGGAACGCCGCGACCATCTGCGCGATGGCTACGTCGCTCTCGGGCGAGGTGAGGGCTTCGATGGCCCCCCACTGATTGTAGGGTGGAATGGAGGCCACGTAGTTGATGGCCAGCTTCCGGTGCACCTTGGCTTCCTCGACCGTGGGGTAGACGGCCCACCCCACGCGGCCGCCGGTCCAGGAGTAGGTCTTCGACACCCCCGAGGCGATGATGGTCCGGGCTTCCATGCCCGGCATCGACGCGATGCTGATGTGCTCGTCGCCGTCGAAGGTGATGGCCTCGTACGACTCGTCGGAGTAGACGCGGACCGACGGGTCGGTCTTCTCCAGGATGAGCTCGGCGAGTCCCTGGAGCTGCTCGCGTGTCGCGACGCCTCCCGTGGGGTTCGACGGGAAATTGAAGAAGATGAGCCCGGTCCGGTCCGAAAGGAGCGGCTCGAGTTGGGTCCTGGTGAGACCGAAGCCCTCTTCTTCACGAAGCACCACTGGGACCGGCATACAGCGGAAGTAGGGGATGAACGACTCGAAGAGCGGGTAGCCGGGCGATGGGTAGATGACTTCTTCGCCCGCCTCCGAGTAGCTCATGTGGGCAAACCCGATGGGCGGCCGCCCACCCGGGTACACGACGACGCGTTCGGGGTCGATATCGAGGCCGTGCTTGGCCGACATGGAGGCGGCCACGGCACGGCGCAGCTCGGGGATGCCCTGTGGATCGCAGTATGTCGTGAGCCCATCGTCGATGGCACGCTTCACTGCCTCGGCGATGTGCCTGGGTAGCGGGAAGTCGGGCTGGCCCAGATTGCACCGGATGACCCGCTCACCGCGGGCTTCCACCTCGCGGATGAGTCCTCCGAGGGCAAAGGCGGCCTCGGTGCCGATGCGTTCGACGCGATTGGCGAACAGTCGTTTGGCGGGAGCGGCTGTCGTCATGTGACCCTGGTCGAAGTGTGAAGTATCCCTTCCAAGTTATGCACCGGCGGCTCCCGGTAGGGGAGGCAGGATCGTGGACGTGCCCGTACGTCGCAAGATGGGGCCCTGTGCCGGACCACCCGTACTCTCCGCCGCACAGGCGTCGCTATGTGTCGGACCGCCGTTGCCCCGCCGAGTCGGGGGCGGGATCTTCGAGCCATGGAGCCTACCGCCCTGCCGGCCCCGGTGTCGGAGCTCGCCGCCGCCTATCTCCAGCTCGTGGTCACGCTCGGGCTGATGTTGCTGTGTGTCGTGCTTCAACGCCGATACAGGAGGCGCTACTTCGGCCTGTGGGCGGTGGCCTGGGCGATCTACTCGTTCCGACTCCTCGCCATGATCACCTTCCTCTCCACGGGAGCCCGGGTCTGGCTCTTCTGGCACCAGGTGGCCACCGGGTGGACCGCGGCGGCCCTGCTGTGGGCGTCGCTGGTGTTCGTGCGGAGGGTGGAGTGGAGCCCGGCGTACGGTGGCCTGGTCATCTTTCCCGTGGTGTGGTCCTTTGTGGCGATCTACGTGCTGGACAGCTTCCTCTGGGCGGCTGGTCCGATGATCGCTTTTCTCAGCGTCACGACGGCGGCCGCAGGTTGGGCCTTCCTGCGGTACCACCGCCTCGTGCGCTCGCCAGCCGCTCGCTTCCTCGCCGTCGTCCTCTTGCTGTGGGCGCTCCACCACCTGGATTACCCGCTCCTGAGGGCGCAGGGGACCTGGAATCCCTGGGGCTACTACCTCGACATCTCGTTCGAGATCGCCGTCGGGCTCGGCATCCTCTTCCTGGTGCTCGAGGACCTGGACCAGGGATTGAGCACCCTGACGGCTCTTTCCGGCGAGCTCCAGGGCGGGCTTGGCGGGGACGAGCGCATGGCCGAAGCCATGCTCCGGCGGGCGCTCTCGTTGCGCGGAGTCCATGGAAGCGCGCTCTGGATCGCCACCGGATCAGGCGGGCACTTCATCCAAGGCGCCGGGGTCGCAGCGCTGTGGCCCTTCGAAGGCGCTCCCCGATCGGCACGTGCGGCCGCGGAAGGGGTCCGAGTCGAGGGCATTCCCCGGGTGGCGCCGTCGGGGGAGGACCACGCGTACACGGCGGCTCTTCCCGTCATCGGTGACGATGAGGTCGTCGGTGCGCTCGTCGTCGTGGGGGAGGCCCGCGACCCGTTCACCGTTCTCGACGACCGATTCCTCCTCGCCTTCGGTCAGCAGGTGGGGGCCGCGTTGGCCACGGAGGAGCTTCACGGCGACTTGCGGGCACGGACCGAGGAGTTGGAGCGTCTCCAGGCACGGATGATCCACCAGCACGAGGAGGAACGGAACCGGTTGTGGCGTGAGCTTCACGACGAGACGGCCCAGGTGCTCGCTGCCCTCAATCTCCAACTGGGCGTCATCGCCGAACGGAGCGACGAGGCTCTCGCCCCGGCTCTCGATCGGGCCCGCACACTTCTGGGGGAGGGCATCAAGGGGATACGCAGCGTCACGCGGGATCTACGCCCCGTGGCCCTGGACGACCTCGGCCTCCTGGCGTCTCTCCGTGCTCTCGGCCGGGACTTCTCGGGAGACGGGGGCGTTGCGGTCCGCTTCAAGGCCATGGGTGGTTCCCCGCGACTCAGTGCGGAGGGCGAGGCGGCAGTGTATCGGGCGATGCAGGAGGCCCTGTCCAATGCCCTGCGTCACGGCGCCAGGGAGCGGGTCGACGTTGCCCTCGAGGTCGCCGCAGACGGGGTGACGCTCACGGTCACCGACGACGGGCCCGGCTTTCCTGACGATGCGGCGGGTCGACTTCGGAGCCGCGGTGGGCTGGCCGGCATCCGGGAACGGGTCGCGTCCCTCGGGGGTGACTTCTCCATGGAGAACGCCGATGATGGCGGAGCAAGGATCCGGGTCAGACTTCCCGAGACCCCCAGGACGGAAGGGGCAGAGGTGGTGCAATGAGCGGGAACGGAATGCGTGTGGTCATCGCCGACGATCACGGGGTCGTGCGTCAGGGGATCCGTGGGGTGCTCGAAGGCGTGGACGGACTCGAGGTCGTAGGCGAGGCCGCCGATGGCGACGAGGCCTTGGCGATGGTGGCAGACCTCGACCCGGATGTCGTCATTCTCGACGTGAACATGCCGGGCAAGACGGGGCTGGAAGTGACGAGCGACCTGCGGGAGGCCGCCCACGGCGTCCGCGTGCTCATCCTCTCCATGCATGATGACCCCGAATACGTCCTCCAGGCCGTGAGGTCCGGGGCCGATGGATACGTACTCAAGGACGCGCCGCCTTCGGAGCTGCGGGAGGCGGTGGTGGCGGTTCATGAGGGACGGGAGTACTTCACCGCCCGGGTCACCCAGCAGCTCAGTGTAGGGCTCCGTCAGGAGATCGAGGAGGAGCAGCTGCGCGCCAGGTTGGAGTCGCTGACGCCGCGCGAGACGGAAGTCCTCCTCAACGTCGCCGAGGGTCTGACCAATCGGGAAATCGGCGAGAAGCTGGACATCTCGCCGCGGACGGTGGAGACCCACCGGGAGCGGGTCATGGACAAGTTGCGCATCCGCACGGTGGCCGGCCTGACCCGGTTCGTCGTGGAGAACCGGCTGGATCAGGACAGCGACTGAGACGCGTTCGCTCGGACTGGGGGCCTAGCGGTCCTTCCTCTTACCGAGCTTGAGCCACTTGAGGGGATCGGGTCCCAGCCGATCGAAGGGCTTGGACGGCGACGGCGCCGGGGGCTGTTTCGGCGGCTTCGGGTCGCACGGTCCTCGGGGGATCTCGAACTTCGGCGACGATTTCTTTCCCATGGTCATCCTCCTGCAGGAATCTACGCAGAATCGCCCTCCTGGGGTTCATCGGGGCCGATTCTCGTTCGGTGGCAGCCGGTGTCCCCGGCGGCCGAACCCTTTCGCGCCTGACCTCTCGTAGGAAGATTCGGGCGGAAGGGAACACAGGGGAGGTGTCGTGGCTGAGATCTTCGCGAATATCGAGACGTGGCTCGTTGCCATGGGCGCGTGGGCCTACTTCGTCGCCCCCCTGGTCATGGCCGTCGTCTCCATCCTCCCGATCCCCGCCGAGGCGCCGGCGATGGTCAACGGCATGCTCTTCGGTGCCCTCGTGGGTTCGGCCATTACCTGGATCGGGGCCATGGCCGGCGCCTGGATCAGCTACGAGATCGCCCGGACTTGGGGGCGCTCGCTCGCGCTGCGCATGGTTCGGCAGGAATCCATGCAGCGCCTCGACGATGTCGCCGCTCATGCCGGATGGTGGGGCTTGCTCGCGCTGCGTTTCGTCCCCGTCGTCGCATTCACCGCCCTGAACTGGGGCGCCGGACTGTGTGACGTTCCGCGGTGGCGGTTTCTCTGGACTACGGCCCTCGGGATTCTGCCTGGGGTCGTGCTCTTCACCACATCGGGTGTCGGTCTCGGCGCCATCTGGCGTCGTTCGCCTCCCGTCGCCGCCGCTACCGTGGCCGGCGTCGTCCTCCTTGCGTACGTCTGGCAGAGGCGTCGCAGGGCGGCTCGGGCGGCAGCCAACTGAGGGCCACCGCTATCCGCGGGCCAACTCCAGCGCCCGATCGATGCCGGCACTCAAGGGCTCTCCCCGAAATCCCCGGCGTGTGAGGTAGGCCACCAGGCGACGCCGTGCTCTGGCGCGCTCGTCGTGCCGGTCGCTGGAGACGAGGGCGTCGAGGAGGTCCCCGGACTGTCTGGCGGCCCACTTCTCGGCCACTGACCGGGCGATCCGCGTGTCATCGGTTTCTTCGGCCTCGAAGACCTTGGCGATGGTCTCCTCGACGACGTCGCGGTCCACGCCCTTCGCCCGCAGCTCCGATGTCAGCGCTACCTTGCCTCTCGGGCGGTGCCGTAGGCGATCCCGAACGAAGGAGGCGGCTACGGCTTCGTCGTCGATGAAGCCCTTCTCCGCGAGTCGGTCGAGGCAGAGATCGATGCGAGCGGGACGGAATCCCTTCTGCCTGAGGCGACGCTTCAGTTCCGCCCGGGTGCGCGCGCTGTAGGAGAGTAGGTTGAGGGCCGCGTGACGCACCCGGATGTCGGCGTCGTCGTTGAGAAGGTGGTGGTGTCGGTCGGGTGGGAGGGTGTCGCCTACACCCAGCCGGTGCTGCTCCAGCGCTTCCAACGTCACCTCGAAAGGCTCTCCCGCCTCCAGGTGGACGCGGACCTTCAGGCCGCGGGGCCGGAGGGGCTCGATTCGAGTGATGATGGGCGGAGATGACACAGCGAGATGGGGCGGGGGGGCACTGCGGCGCGGGGTCCGGCGGCGAGCTGTTGGCCGGTTTCGGCAAGGTACCGATTGGAAAGGGGCGTCGGAATGTCCGCCAGGGTGGATTCGGGGACGTCAGTCCCGCGTCAGGCTAGCCACGCTGGACATACCACGAATCGTCCAGAAGATCGTGGTACAGCGTCAGGACCGCCCCATCGTCCAAAACGATGGTCCGGTACTCCCTCGAGATGGCCTGCCTCCACCATTCGTCATCGATACGCCATCGCTCCCGGACCACGGCGACGCGTCGTGCCGTTTTGCCGGGAAGACGCACGAAGAGAGGCTCACCATCATCGTCGGTGCGGATGGTCACGGCCTTGGGGCGGGCCAGGGGCTTGAGGCGGGGACGAGAGCTCATGGTCCCGGGTCAGGGGTCGAAGCTGAGGAGAGCGTGTCGCCGTTCCGGGATCCGGGACCAGGGATCGACCTCGACGACGCGATAGAGAGGGGAGTGGCCTAGACGCAGCTTTAGCTCCTGCACCGCATCTCTCAGTGTGGTAGGGACTTCACCATCATTAAAGTCCAAGGAAGACGTCGCTCGTCCCGACTCGATCTTTCGATCGAACAGCCCCGCTTGGGTGCTCGCCGCCCCGAACTCGGTGAGCTCGAGAATGAGGGTCTCCACCGCTTTGGGCGGAGGCGAGATCTCCATCTTCGCCCGGAGTGGAGACGCGATGCGCTCGCGATCGGAGGTGGGTTCGCGCAGTACCGTCTCGATGAACCACGAGCCGCCTCCCTCGAGGTGCGCGCCCATGCGGACACTCGTCACGCTGCGGCCCCGTCGCGCTGGTCGGGCGAGGGCGCGCTCGGCGAGACGATGGAGGGCGCCGTGGAGTGTGCCCACCATGCCCACGGGATTGGGAAACTCGAGGGAGACGCGGATGGGACGAGGGCGATGCTGCGGACGTACAGGGTCGATGCGTCGGGCCGTCGCCCAGGCGAGGGCATTCTTGCCGTCTTCTCCGAACTGGGCCACCAGCGAAGGCTCGGGGAAGCGCCGGAGCTCGCCCAGGGTCCGGATGCCCAGACGCTCGAGGCGGCCGATGACCAGAGGGTCGACAGGCAGAGCACTGACGGGACAGCGGGCGAAGAAGTCCTGGAGTCGCTCCTCGGGTACCACGACCGGCGATCCTGAGCGAGCGGAGGCGGCGGCGACCCATGCTCCGAATTTTCCAGGCGCCATACCTGCGCGTGTGGCGGCGACGAGGGGGGAGGGAAAGACCCGGAAGAGAGATCGCAGGGCCCGACGGATCTGGTGGTGGGGGGAGCCGAAGAGACGTTCCAGGCCGTCCATGCCCAGGAACACCCGTCCACGTCCGGCGGGCTCGACCACGGGGGTGATTTCGGTGAGGACCTCCAGCATGCTGTCGACGGCTGCGTCGTAGTGGGCCGGATCGGGCTCGAGGAGGGTCAGGGAGGTGCAAAGAGAGACTGCTTGCGAGACGAGCTGGCCTGGTCGAACGCCCGAGGCGTGGGCCCGCTCGGAGACCTGCCATATGGTGCGTCGCGTGCTTTCGCCCGGAGAGAGGAGGGCGACGGAGGTGCTGTCGAGTTCGGGGGAGCGGACGAGCTCGAGGCGGAGCTCGAAGGTCGGGAGCCAGAGACAGAGCGCTCGGCGGCTCTGCGCCTTCTTCCGTGGGGAGTGACGAAGAGACGTCGAAGTCGTCGCCTTGGCTTCCTGGCGTGTGGCCCACTCGATGTCGCTCGAAGTGGTGGCGAGCCAGTCGAGGGAGGGGGGGGACTTGCTTTGATGAACCCACCCACGTCCCTGGTGGGTGGGAACACCCTGCGCGCTGGAAACGGGCTTGGCCATAGCGGAGTGGGACGACCTTGTCGAAAGGTTCAGGGACGACGATCCCCGGCTCCCGAATCACCTCGACAACCACCACCACGTCGCGAACCGGAACCGGGGATTGACCCGAACAAATACCGAATAGACCGAAGATAGGCCGAAGATCGAGGGTGTGCAAGTCGACCTCAAAGGTCTGTCCAGGGGAGAGGAGAGAGGCCGGTCAGGCTGTCAGGATCGCCCCGACCTGCTCCATGAGCGACGCCCGTGCGATGGGCTTGCTCAGCAGCCCGCTGGCCCCGAGGAGGCCGGCGATCTTCACGATGCGCTCCACCGTGGGACCGCTGCGCGACGACATCACCAGCACGGGCTCGTCCGGCCAACTGACCCGGATGGCCCGGAGGAACTCGATGCCGTCCATCTCGTCCATGTACAGCTCGGTGATGACGAGGGCGGGGACGTCCCTGCCCATTGCCCGGAGGCCCGCCCTGCCGTCTTCGGCCTCCACCACTTCGTGACCCGCGTCCTCGAGAAGCGCTCTGAGCACCCGCCGAGTGGTGGCGTCCTCGTCTACCACCAGGATCCGGGGCATCAGCCGATGACCCCGACATCCGATTCGATAAGGGCCTCGGTGATTTCGTGGGAGAACCAGCGTCCCTGATGCATCAGGAGGATCTCCATTCCCTCCTCGCGCTCCCGGCCTTCACGATACGCCCGACCTTCCAGGATTCCGGTCCAGGCCTCGGCGACCCCGACGATCTGACCTCCCCGAGAGATCTCGTCGCCCCTCTTGCCCGCCGGGTACCCCGAGCCGTCGAGCCGCTCGTGGTGCTCCAGGATGAATCTCGGAGCCGATCCCAGGTGCCGCATGGGCTCGATGATCGCCGCCCCCGCCGAACAGTGGGACCGGATGCGGGCGGCTTCCTCCTCGGTGAGCGTGTCGGGTTTGTCGACGATGGAATCCGGAATACCGATCATGCCGATATCGTGGAGCAACCCGGCGATGCGGATCTCTTCTACCTCGTTCTCTTCCAGGCCCAACGTCTGGGCCACCGCTGCCGCCTGCATGGCCACCGCACGACTGTGGCCCTGGAAGTAGTCGCTACGGGCGTCCAGGGCGTTCATGAGGGAGGAGAGGGTGCCGAGGGTCACTTCGCGGATGGCATTGGCGTTGCGATCCATGGCCTCGTGCATCCAGTTCGTCATCGCCTGGTGGTGTTGCCTCCCTGCTCGAGCCAGGTAGGCCTGGCGTGCTGCCCTCGCCAGCTCCCGCGGTTCAATGGGCTTGGACAGGTACGAGGAGATGTCCAGACGTTGGGTCGCGGTTACACCCTCTTCCTCGCCGGCGCCTGTCACGAGGACGACGCCGATGTCCGGGTCCAGATTCCGCGCTTCCCGAGCGAGATCCACGCCACTGAGGCCCGGCATGAGGAGGTCGGTCACCAGAACCTCCGGTGGACGGGTCCTCATGGCGTCGAGGGCTTCGGCAGGATCGTCGAAGCTCCGGACCGGATGACCCTCCTGTTCCAGGAAGGCCTGCATGGCTGTGAGGGCCACGCGCTCGTCATCGACGACGAAGACCTCGACGTCTTCGACCTCGGGTATGTGAAAGGTGAAACCAGGCTCGAGGCTTCGCCTCGAAGCCACGCTGGTTCCCCCGATGGAGTCGCTACTCAGAATAACCTCTCGATGGCCCGATCGATGCCGTGGGGGGGCGTCCGGGATCGGGCAACCGAAAGGTATGAAACCCTGTAGCTCGACCTCAAGGATGGCCGCGCGCCGAGCGGACTGCAGCCTAGCGAGTCTCGCCTCGAACGCGGACGTCGTCGCCCACCGCCTCTGGAGGAAAGAGAATGACGACGTCTCCCGCCTCGAGGCCCGTCAGCACCTCACCGGCGACGTCGTTCCGACGCCCGAGCGTGACCTCGCGCACGTGGGCACGGCCGTCGGTCACCACGAAAGCGTGCCAAGCATCCTGCTGCCGGAACAGAGCACTGGTGGGCACGGTGAGGACGTCACTCCCCCGCGATACCACGATCTCGCCCGATACGCGGTAGCCCGACCCCAGGCTGGTGGGGGGCTCGTGTAGATCGGCGATGACATCGACACGTTGTTCCTCGACGCCCAGCGTCGAGACTTTCGTGTACCCGACGAGCGTCACCCGGCGGACCTGTCCGTAGAGGGCATGGGGCCCTCCCCAATCCGTGAGCACGATGGCGTCGCCGACGTCGATCTCGACGGCGTCCTCCGAGAGGACGTCCATGACGACCTCCAGCCCACCGATGTCGGCAAGCGTCAGGAGCGGCGCTCCGGCCGAGACGATCCGCTCGCTCTCGTCAGGGATCTGCAGAACCCGTCCTGCGACCGGCGCCCTCACCTGAAAGGGATCGGAGCTATCCCCGACGCTCGTCGCACCGAGGAGGCGGGCGCGCGCGGATTCCAGGTTCGCCCTGGCCGACTCCACCTCCGCTTCCGCGGCAGCACGTCGCTGTTCGGCCACGGTGGCCGTGAGTTCGGCCTGCTCGAGACGTTCCGGTGCGATGGCACCCATGGCGGCCAATGGACGCCTCCGCTCCACCTCCCTGGTCGCCTGTTCTGCCTGGAGCCCGGCTTCCCTGAGCCCCGATTCCGCTTGGCGGTGACGTGCCTCGGCGGCATCGGCTTCGGCCCGAAGGACGGCGACGACACGGGGGTCTTGAGGAGAGGGGTAGATCTGGCCGATGACCTGCCCGGCGTGCACCGAGTCCCCCTCTTGCAGGTCCAGGCGGGCCAGACGCCCGGCGACCGGTGCGGTCACGGTGTAGCGCTCGCGGGCTCGGGTGATCCCTTCGGCGGGGATGGTCACACTGAGGGTGTCCGTCTGGACGGAGGCGGTTTGGACGGGCACGGCGGACTGCCGCATGAGGGCGAAGACCACCGCGGTCGTCACCACCACCGCCAGAGCGACGAGAACACGTTTGTTCATGGCTACTCCCGGGTCTTCAGTACGGCGATGAGGTCCATTCCATGCAGGCGACGGCGGACGAGGGCGGCGCTGGCCAGGGCCGAAGCCACCGTGATGGCGGCGGTCCACGCATAGGTCCGCCCAGCAACGATGAGGGGAATGCGGTACGTCTCGGACGCGAGGGCGTTCACGACGACATGCGAGAGTGCATACCCGATCGCCCACCCCAACGGGATGGCGAGGAGGGTGATGACGGCTTGCTCTCCGAACAGGAGCGTCGAGACCTCTCGCTTCGTGAGACCCAGCACCCGTAGGCTCGCGAGCTCGCGACCCCGCTCGGAAAGGGCGATGCGGGTCCCGTTGTAGATGACGGCAACGGAGATCACCATGGCGAAGCCCAGTGTAAAGGACACCGCGACGAGGAAGCTCTCATCCATTTGTTTTTGGAACGACTCGAGCATGTCGTCCGGTGAGACGACGCCCGCAACGAGCGGGGCCTGTTGCAACTCGGCTGCGATGGCCGGGACGTGGCGGTGGTCAGTGAGCAGGTAGGCGCCCGACGCCCGTGGCCCTTCTCGGGTGAGGGGCCGGAGAGATTCCAGGCTGGCGTAGGCGGATATCCCGAGCACGTCGTCCACCGTTCCGGCGACAACCATGGGCACCGTGTGCTGTCGCCCGGTGAGTGCTTCGACGAGCAGGGTGTCGCCAGGGAGTGCGCCCAGGCGGTCCGCCAGGAGACGGCTGACGATGAGGCCTCGGGCGGGCAGGGCGTGCTCGCGCCCCGACGCGTCGATGATGCGGCGCAGTCGGCTGTCGAGCTCCAGCCCGGTTATGGCCAGCTCCCGCTCCCGGTGGCGGTGGCGGAGGCGGACGGGCACGGTGACGTAGGGCTCTACACGGAGAACCCCCGGGATGGCGGCGAGGTCGTGCCGCACCCCCCCGGCAACGTCCCGGTTGAAGGCGACGCCGAGGTCTTCCCGCTGCACGTGCTCGAACTGGAGATCCATCATCCGGTCGACGCCGTCGAACATGAACATCCCCACCACCAGGATGGCCACGGAAAAGGCGACGCCCAGGGAGGAGAGGGCGGCACGGACGGGACGTCGCTCCAGGTTTCGAAGGACCAGCCGACCGCCGATGCTCAACCAGGCGGTCCATCCCCACCGCTCGAACCGACCCGGGGCGAACGTGTCAGGTGCGATGGGCCTCATGGCCTCGGCAGGTGGCAGAGACGTCGCACGACGAACGCTGCCGGCGCCTCCAACGAAAGCCGCAACCAGGCTGAACGCACCACCGAACAGCACCAACTGCCAGGAGAGTTCGTACTCCAGGACCGGGAACTTGAAGTACTCCTTGTAGAGGTCGACCATGGCGCCCCCACTCCAGACCCCGCCCAGCGCGCCGAGGAGAGTGCCGAGGCCGACGGAGACGAACGAGTAACCCAGGAAGTGCCGACCCACCTCGCGATCGTGGTAACCCATGGCCTTGAGCGCGCCGATCTCCGTGCGCTGCGTGCCCACCAGCCGCCCCAGCACGAGGTTGAGGAGGAAGGCCGCGACGCCCAGGAAGACCAGCGGAAACACGGTTCCCGTGGTTCGGTTGGATTCCAGCTCGTCGTTCAGGATCTTCCAGGAGAGCTGGTCGGGCCGCGTGTAGGAGCCGAGCCCACCGTACGGATCGAGGATCCGGTCGACCTCCCTGACCAGGGCGTCGGTGTTGGCGCCGGGAGTCAGCGCCACGGCTACTTCGTTGAACGCATCTTCCATGGCCAGGCTCGGTCCGAGCAGCCTCCGACTCACCCAGAAGACGCCGAAGCGTTCGTCGTCCGGATACAGCGCGCCCGGGGGCACCGAATAGGAATGGGCAGGTGAGATGGCGGACCCAACGACGATCAGGGACCTGGCCACACCGTTGATAACGGCTCTGAGGGTATCGCCCGAAGCCAGCTCGTTGGCCTCGTAGAAGCTCTCACTGACCAGAACCTCGTTACGGCCGTCAGGGAGGAGGTAGCGGCCGTCGCGCACATGGATGTCATCGACGTTCGCCCTGCCTTCGTCCGGCACGGAAACGAACAGCCCCTGGCCAGGGACGTCGAGCCATGGAAGGATCAGCGTGGCGGCGGAGGTCACCCGGGTCTGCACAGCCGCAACCCCATCAAGGCCTTCGATCTGCCGCCGGATGGGCTCAGGGGCCCGTTCGAGGGATGCCCAAAGGTCGCCCAGTCGGTAGTCCGAATAGTAGGAAGCTCGGGCGTCCACGAGAGCGTCGTAGGTGCCCCTCATGGTGACGAGTGTCATGACCGCTGCGGCGACGACCAGGCCGATGGACAGGAGTTGCCCCCTCAGCTTCCACAACTCGCGGAGCATTTTCCGGCGAAGTGGCGTCAGGCGAACGATGCTCACCACTCGATCTCCTGCAGATCGATCCGGATGTCGTTGCGCTTCTCGTCGACAACGGCCCCGCTGCTCATCTGGAGGACCCGGTCCGCCATGGCGCCGATGACGACGTTGTGGGTGATGATGACCGTCGTGGTTCCGACTTCACGATTGACCTGATCGAGGACCGCGAGGACCAGCCGGCCCGTCGTGGCGTCCAGGGCGCCGGTAGGTTCATCGCAGAGGAGGAGGTCCGGCTGTTTCGCGACGGCGCGGGCGATGGCGACCCGCTGTTGCTCTCCCCCGGACAGCTGGGCCGGGAAGTGATCCATCCGGTCCTCCAGGCCGACGAGTGCCAGGGCTTCCTGGGGCTTCATGGGATCGTCGGCGATCTCACTCACCAAGGCGACGTTCTCTCGGGCGGTGAGGCTCGGAAGCAGGTTGTAGAGCTGAAAGACGAACCCGACGTGGCGCCGCCGGTAGATCGTGAGTTCTTCGTCGTCGGCCTGGGTGAGATCCATGTTGCGGTAGACGAGGGTCCCGGACGTGGGATGGTCGAGCCCTCCGATGATGTTGAGGAGCGTAGACTTCCCACTCCCCGAGGCACCGAGGAGGACGACCAGCTCCCCCTCGAACAGGTCCAGATCGACGTCTCGTAGCGCATGCACGTCGACCTCTCCCATCGTGTAGGTCTTGGTGAGCGCCCGTGCGGAGAGTACGTAGCTCATGTGCGAACCTGACCTGACCCGGCGTGGGGGGCTATAGGGGAACGTCCGCGAAACGACGAGGGAGAACCACCACGGCGCCGGCCCCCAACGCGTTCTGGTCCGGAACGCCCACTCCACCGCAGGGTCCTTCACCGCATGCGTCTCATCGTCTTCGGATTCGGCTATACCGGTCGCCGCGTGGCCCGGCGCCTCGTTCAGCGCGGATGGCACGTCACCGGCACCCGCACCTCGGACGCCGGGGTATCGGAGCTTCCGGACCACGGGGTCCGAGGCGTCGTGTTCGACGGCACGCGCCCTTCGGGGGAACTCCGGGAGGCCTTGAGCCATGCGACCCACGTGCTGAGCACCATCGCACCCACCGACGCGGGAGACCCGGTTCTACGCCACCACCGCCGGGACCTGGAGCGTGCCCCCGATCTTCGATGGACAGGGTACCTGTCTACCACGGGCGTCTACGGCGATCGTGGAGGTGGGCCCGTGGACGAGTCGTCGGAGCTCCGCCCCGGGACGGACCGGAGCCGACGTCGCGTCCAGGCCGAAGCCGCCTGGCGAGCCGTGGCGCAAGCCCATGGGAGCCTTCTCCTGCAGATCTTCCGGCTCTCCGGGATCTACGGCCCCCGTCGGAGCGTCCTGGACCGTCTGCGTGATGGATCGGCGCGGCGGGTCGTGGGCTCGGAACTCGTCTTCAACCGGATCCACGTGGAGGACATCGTCGGCGCAGTCCTGGCCGGTGTGGACAACGGTGGCCCAACGGGCGTCTTCAATGTGTCCGACGATGAGCCCGCGCCGCCGGCCGACGTCGTGGAGTACGGCGCGGAGCTCCTCGGTCTCGAGCCCCCAGAGGCCGTGCGTCTGGACGATGCCGGCCTGTCGCCTGCTGCCCGAAGCTTCTACGAGGAGAACAAGCGGGTGTCGAATGACCGCTTGAAGACCGTACTGGGATACCGCCTCCGGTATCCCACGTACCGGGAGGGACTCACGGCCATCGAGTCTCAGGAAGAGTGACGTCCACCCACCCGCTAGGTCCCCGGCGGGCGTCGGCCGTCCCGTCCGGATCTCTTTCGTGTATCTTCAGAGTCCCTTGAACGACACTTCATCGCACGAGGAGAAAAACCCATCGACAATCCAAGGGTCAACGAAGACATCCGGATCAGCCCCGTTCGACTGGTAGGCGAGGACGGAGAGCAGATCGGCGTCGTCTCACTGCAGACGGCGAAGGAAAAGGCCGCCGAAGCCGAGCTCGATCTGGTGGAAGTGGCGGCCCAGGCCAGACCGCCGGTGGTCCGCATGATGGACTGGGGCAAAGAGCGCTACGAGCGCCAGAAGGCCAAGCGGGAGGCAAAGAAGAACCAGCACACGGTGGAGCTGAAGGAAGTGCAGCTCCGTCCCCGCACCGACGACCACGACTTCGACGTGAAGCTGAAACGGGCCCGCAGGTTCCTGGAGGATGGCAACGTCGTCCGCGTCGTGCTCCGCTTCCGGGGCCGGGAGCTTCGGCAGGCCGAGGTCGGTGTGAAGACCCTAGACCGCATGCTCGACGAGCTGTCCGACATCGGACGCGTGGAGCAGCGCTCGAACACGATCCAGGGTCGCCGCTTGGTCGCTCTGGTCGAACCCATGTAGGACCGGTGGAGAAGGCCGTCCGTCGCGCGGCCTTCTCCGACCCGCCCCTCCCGTGAGGCGCTCACGGGCAGCGTCTTCTCCTTGAAGGCCCGAGCCCATTCGGGACCCCAGGAGTTGGACGCTGCCTCTTCCGGCTCGTCCGCACCCTTCCGGAGCCGGGCCGCCAATCCGTTAAGTACTTGCGCGAGGTGGCTTGCCTCATCTCGTTCTGCTGCAGGGCCTTGTCCGACGAGCCTTGCCCGACGGCCTCGTCGGGTCGCGGAGTCGCCCAAGGGGGCGGGTGACGCCAAGGCCAATGCTCCAGGCTGCGTTCTCCAGTCGCTTGCGGGCGTCGGACGAGAACGGCAGCGATGGCCAGGAGCAGGATCGCGGCCTGGATGCTCCCGAAGCCGGGAACGGCATCCGATTTCTTGGCGAGCGTTCCGGGTCTCGCGCGGCGGACAGCCCCCCTCTGGGAAGGTCGACGGGATCCCCCTCACATCGGGTGTCCCGAGCCCGGGCGCAAGCTAGATGGTCAGGACCCGTCGCAGAAGGCGCCTGTCCACTCTATACTGCCACGCCGATCCGTGGGTGCCGTGTGCTCATGCCAGGCTCCGGCGCACCTTCCCACAGGTCGGCAGTGCCCGAGTCGTTTCGCGTCCAGACCATCATCTGCCATCCCATCTCCATGACCCACTCCCCCCCGATCATCTACACCTGGACCGACGAAGCTCCGGCCCTTGCGACCGAGGCCTTCCTGCCGGTGATTCGCGCGTTCGCCGGGGTCGCTGGCGTTCCCGTGGAGGTGCGTGACATCTCGTTGGCCGGTCGAATCCTGGCGGTCTTCCCCGATCGCCTGGGTGGCCAGCGTGTTCCCGACGACCTCGCCGAGCTCGGGCGCCTGGTGAAGACGCCTGAGGCCAACGTCATCAAGCTCCCCAACATCAGCGCCTCGATCCCCCAGCTGAAGGCGTGTATCTCCGAGTTGCAAAAGGCGGGGTTCGACATCCCCGACTATCCCGAGGAGCCCGGCAACGACGAAGAGAGGGCGATCAAGGAGCGGTATGACGGAGTGAAGGGGAGCGCGGTCAACCCCGTCCTTCGTCAGGGTAACTCGGACCGGCGTGCACCGAAGGCGGTCAAGGAGTTCGCGAGGAATCATCCTCCGAGGATGCGGCCCTGGCCGGAGGAATCGGCGACCCATGTGGCCACGATGGGCGCCGGCGATTTTCGTAACACCGAGACGTCGACGACGCTGACCAAGGCCACCGTAGCCAGGATCGAGCACGTGTCGGGCGACGGTGCGGTACGCGTTCTCAAGGCAGGGCTGGCTCTGGAGGATGGCGAGGTCATCGATGGCGCCGTCATGCGGCGACGAGCCCTCGTCGCGTTTCTCGAGGAGCAGGTGGAGGATGCCCGTGAACGCGGCGTTCTTTTCTCCCTCCACCTGAAAGCGACGATGATGAAGGTCCAGGACCCCATCATCTTCGGCCACGCCGTCCGCACCTACTTCAAGGATGTCTTCGACGAGCATGGCGAGGCGCTGAGTCGAGTGGGTGCCGACCCGAACAACGGCCTCGGTGACGTCGTTTCCAAGCTCGGAGATCTCTCCGAGGACGAAGCGTCGGCCATCCGCGCGTCCATCGAGGCGGCACTGGAGGATGGCCCGGATCTGGCCATGGTGGATTCGGACCAGGGTATCACCAACCTGCACGTTCCCAGCGACATCATCATCGACGCCTCCATGCCGCCGATGATCCGCGATTCGGGGCGCATGTGGAACGCCGACGGTGAGCTCCAGGACACCAAGGCCGTGATCCCGGATTCCAGCTACGCCGGCATCTATTCCGTCGTCGTGGACGATTGCAAGGCCAACGGCCAGTTCGATCCGTCGACGATGGGAAGCGTGTCCAACGTGGGGCTCATGGCGATGAAGGCCGAAGAGTACGGCTCCCACGACAAGACCTTCGAGATCGACGTCCCCGGAACGGTGAGGGTCGTCGATGCCGACGGGGACGTCCTCCTGGAGCATGACGTGGAGACCGGGGACATCTGGCGCGGCTGTCAAACCAAGGACGTCGCCATCCGCGACTGGGTGGAGCTGGCTGTCCGCCGAGGACGGGCTACGGGGGCTCCCGCCGTCTTCTGGCTGGACGCGCAGCGCGCTCACGACGCGGAGCTCATCCGAAAGGTCGATGACCATCTCCCGACGCTGGACACCGACGGTGTGCAGATCGAGATCCTGGCTCCCATGGAAGCGATGCGGTTCACCCTCGAGCGTACCCGGCGGGGGGAGGACACGGTGTCGGTCACAGGCAACGTCCTGCGCGACTACCTCACCGACCTTTTCCCCATTCTCGAGATCGGGACCAGCGCCCGGATGCTTTCCATCGTGCCGCTGCTGCAGGGCGGCGGGTTGTTCGAGACCGGGGCCGGGGGGACGGCTCCGAAGCACGTACAGCAGTTCCAGAAAGAGGGCCACCTTCGGTGGGACTCGCTGGGGGAGTACATGGCGCTCGCGGCCTCACTCCAGCACCTCGGTGAGCAGTTCGACAACCCGGGAGCCATCGTCCTCGGTGACGCTCTCGACAACGCGACGTCCCGTTATCTGGAGCAGGCACGGTCCCCCTCCCGGAAGGTGGGTGAGCTCGACAACCGTGGCAGCACGTTCTATCTGGCTTTGTACTGGGCTCGTGCCCTTGCCGAGCAACACCGTGACCTCGGGCTGGCCCGGACCTTCGAGCCCATCGGCCAGGCGATGACCAAGGGCGAAGAACGTATCGTCGCGGAGCTCAACGACTCCCAGGGTTCGGAGGAGGACCTGGGAGGCTACTACCTCTTCGATCGGGAGAAGACGCGCGTGGCCATGTGCCCGAGTGGGACCCTCAACGAGATCCTCGCGAGAGTCCAGGAGTCGACATGAGAGCCCAAGAGTAGCCATGAAGGACCCGTCGCTGACCCTCGGCATCGAGGAGGAATACCAGGTCGTCGACCCCGAGTCCGGGGAGTTGAGTTCGTACATCACCCAGATCCTGGATGCAGAGGGCCAGATCACGGTCGAGGGTGTGAAGCCCGAACTCCACCAGTCGGTCATCGAGGTGGGGAGCGGTGTCTGCGAGACGCCCTCTGAGATTCGGGCGGAGGTCGTGCGGCTACGGAAGGCCGTGGCGGATCTCGCCGCCACCGACGGACTCCGGATCCTCGCGGCGGGGACACATCCGTTCTCGTCGTGGATCGACCAGCAGATCACGCCTCTCGAACGATACCTCGGCGTGGAGCAGGACCTTCAGGATCTGGCCAGGAAGAACCTCATCTTCGGGATGCACGTCCACGTCGGGATCGAGGACAAGGAGTTCCTCATCGACGCCATGAAGGTGGCGCGGTACTTCATTCCCCACCTCCTGGCGCTCTCCACGAGCTCGCCGTTCTGGATGGGACGCAAGACCGGGCTCAAGTCCTACCGCAGCGTCCAATGGCGCAACTTCCCACGCACCGGAATCCCTCCGACGTTCAACACCTACTCGGAGTACGAGCACATCGTCCGGGCCCTGGTCAACGCCGACGCGATTCAGGATCCGTCCAAGATCTGGTGGGACCTGCGGCCACATCACCTGTATCCGACCCTCGAATTCCGTCTTTGCGACATCTGCACACGGGTCGAGGAGGCCGTCTGCATCGCCGCCCTCATCCAGGCCATCGTGGCGAAGCTTTGGAGGCTTCGGCGGGACAACATGACGTTCCGCGTCTACCCCCTGTCCCTCATCGAGGAGAACAAGTGGCGGGCCGTGCGGTATGGGGTGTCCGGCGACCTTCTCGACCTGGGGAGGGAGCGGCCGAGACCGGCAAAGGAGCTCATCGAGGAGCTCATCGGGTGGTTCCTCGACGACGTCCTCGACGACCTGGGAAGCCGCAAGGAAGTCGAGTACGCGTACACGATCCTGGAGCAGGGGACGAGCGCCGATCGGCAGATCGAGACGTTCGAGGAGACCGGCGAGCTGACAGCCGTCGTGGATCGCCTCGTCGCCGAGACCTACGAGGGGCTCCCGGACACCGAGTAGTCGCGGTGCTCAGGACGATGGACGACGGCCACCGTTCGCGCGATCATCTAGCGCCCTGAGCCCAGCGCCTGGAATTCCAGCAAGGACACGACCCGATGCAGCTTCGATTCGTCGCCACGGACGCCGCCACGCACGAGACACCGCTCCTCGCGGTTCCCGTGATCAAGGGAGCCGATGCCTCCTCCGGCGTGCTTGCAGCCCTCGACGACGCACTGGGAGGTAGCGTAAGGCGCGTCCTCGATTCCGAAGACATGCGGGGTGCCTCGGGCGACGAGTTGGTTCTGTACGGCTCTTCGGGTCCCCACCGCGTCGTCTTGCTGGGCGTCGGTGAGGCCTCCAAGCTCGATGCAGAGACGGTCCGCCGGTTCGCGGCTCGGGCCGTGCGGGCGGCGGAGAGGGTCCGCGTCACCTCGGTGGCGGTGGTCCTCGACGGCTTCGAGAGCGTGGACGATGAGGCGGCGGCTCAAGCGGCTGCCGAGGGACTGGGCCTCGCCGCCTGGCGCTTCACCGAGCTGAAGAACGACAAGGAAGGTGAGGACGAACCCGTGACGGTGACGGCTGGGGACGTGCTGGGTACCGGTGACCCTGATGCCATGGCACGGGGCACGCTCACCGGCGCAGCCATCGCACGGGGCGCCAACCTTACCCGGACCCTGCAGGCTCGGCCGGGCAACGTGGCGACGCCCACCCATCTCGCCGAGGAAGCCCGCCGGATCGCGGGCAGTGTGGGTCTGGACGTGACGATCTTCGACGAGGAGCGGATGACCAAGGAGGGCATGCACGCGCTCCTTTCCGTATCGCGGGGCTCGGAAGAGGAGGCCCGTCTCATCATCCTGGAGCACCGCGGGGGCGAGGAAGGCGATCCCCCTCTGATCCTCGTTGGCAAAGGCCTCACCTTCGACGCAGGCGGCATCTCGCTCAAGCCCCCGGCCGGCATGGAGGACATGAAGTTCGACATGTCCGGAGGGGCCGCGGTCATCGGTGCCATGCAGGCCGTGGCGGAGCTCGGCCTTCCTCTGAACGTCGTCGGGATCGTGCCCTCGTCGGAGAACCTCCCCTCGGGGACGGCCACCAAGCCAGGAGACGTCATCGGTAGTCTGGCGGGCAAGACCATCGAGGTCATCAACACCGACGCCGAAGGCCGCCTCATCCTCGCCGATGCCCTGGCATGGGGTGCACGGATGAAGCCGGCGGCCATGGTGGACTGCGCGACACTGACGGGATCGGTCATCATCGCACTTGGCCACCACGCGGCCGCAGTCGTGGGCAACGACGACGACCTGGTCGGGGAACTCATCGCAGCCGGAAAATCGTCCGGCGAACGATGCTGGCAACTTCCGCTCTGGGACGAGTACAAGAAGCAACTCGAAAGCGATACCGCCGACTTGAAGAACGTCGGTGGACGTCCTGGCGGCTCCATCACCGCCGGGTGCTTCCTCTCGGAATTCGTCGGCGATACCACGTGGGCACATCTGGACATAGCGGGCACGGCCTTCGGCGAGAGCACGTTGCCATACAACCGGGGCAAGGGAGCTCTGGGAAACCCGACACGGCTCCTGGTGGAGTGGGTCCGGAGCCGCACGGATTGACCTCGGAGGGTCCGTGCGACCGCCCGTGAGGAGGCGGTCGAGGGTGTGCGCCGCATGAACCGGAGGGCCGTGTGGCTCTGCGCCATTCTGTCCGTTCCGGCCTCTGCGCCGCTCCAGGCTCAGGAGCCACCGGACTCGGTTCGGGTCGATTCTCTGGCTGTAGCCGACTCGGTGGCTCTCGCCGACTCGGCGTTGGTGGCCGACAGCGCCGCCATGGCCGATTCCATCCTGGCCCAACTCGCAGATTCGGTCTCCGCCGATACGGTCTTCTACAACCTCCCCCGGATCACCGACGGCGTCCCTGATGGGTTCGCCACCGGCGTCTGGGTCTGGGACCGCCATGCCATCATGGCGTCGGGCGCGAACACCATAGCCGAGCTCTTCGAAGAGGTGCCGGGGCTCATCGCACTCTTCGGCGGCGACTACGGGACCCCGCTGTCCATGGCGGCGTTCGGGCGTGGGGGGGGCGGGTATCGGATCCTGGTGGATGGCTTCGAGCTCTATCCGGTGGACGGCAGCGTCGCCGACCTTCAGCACGTGGCCCTCGCGGGCGTGAGCCAGGTCCGCCTCGACCGGTCGGGGGGTCAGATGGTCGTGGAGGTCACGTCGCATCGGTACGACGACGGCCGCTCGTTCTCCGTGGTGGAGGCGGGGACGGGGGATCTCGATACGAACATGTTTCGTGGCGTGTACGCCGATCCCACGGCGCTGGCCGGGAGTGTGGCCGTCGGTCTGGAACGCGTCGACACCCGGGGAATCGGCGCGGCGCGCACCGAAGGAGGCAACCGAACGGGCACGTGGGCCCGCTACCAATACCACTTCGGTGATCGCGGGGGCCTGGCGTTGGACTACCGACGCGTCGCCTCCCAGACGCAGGTCCCGGACTACGCCCCGGAGGCGAGCCGAAAGGACGTGACGCTGCAGGCTTCGTGGCGGCCGGTTCAGAGCGTGGTGGTCCACGCCGTCACAGGACGCTCGACCATCGAGCGCCAACCCGCGAGTGACGAAAGCCATACCCGGGTCGGCGGTACCCGAGCCCAACACGCCGTGTCCCTCGGACTCGAAAAGAGCGGAGCGTGGGCCCGGGGGTCGCTACGGCTCTTCGAAGGCGACGTGCCCAATCGGCGATTCGCCGTCGCCGGGGGCCTCACCGATGCCCGTTGGGGTGGGTTTTCCGGTGACTGGGAGGGGTCGTCGTGGCAGGGAGAAGCCGCGTCCCACCTTCGGACCCGGGCGTGGATCCACCCGGTTCCAGGGGTCAGCCTCTTCGGTCAATACGAGACGGGCGACTACGGCTTCCGGGAGGGACCGGTGTCCGACGGCCCGCCCCCTCCTCCACTCCTCGACGACGGAGGACTCCCGGGCGTTGCGGTCATCCAGGAACGGGAATCGCTACGCGTCGGCGCGATGGTATCGCTGTGGGGCATCACGCTCGGCAGTGCCGCCCTCTACTCCTACGCAGATGAGGTGGCGCCGCTGGGCCTCGAACTCGACGAGGGCGCTCCCGTGGCCGTTGGCGTCCACCGCAACGGGTACGAGTCCATGGCCGTCCTGCCGGTACCCATCATGGAGGGGCTGACGCTCGAGGGTTCGTACCAGTGGTGGGACGAGGGCGGGGTCTACCTGCCCGATCAGATCTACCGGGGCTCCTTCGAGTTCCACCGCGTCTTCATGGACTCCGGCAACCTCGAGCTGTGGGCTTCACTCGGTGTGCGTGGCCACGATCCCATGCTGACCTTCGCCCCGAGCACGGCCGATGCCGACGGATCCATCGACCAGGTGCCCTTCTTTCAGAGCTGGTACGCGCACGCCCAGGTCCGGGTGGTCACCGTTCGCCTGTGGCTGGGGATGGAGAACATGACCTTCCGGCGGAATCTCCAGACGCATCCGGGGCGTTTGCTTCCCTACGCCCGGAGCTTTTTCGCCCTCCGCTGGGACATGTGGAATTGAGGGCGGTTACCTTCTTCGGATCACACGGAGGTGACCAGTGATCCGGAGCATGACCGGCTACGGTGATGCCGAGGGAGATTCCCCGGCCGGGCGGATTCGCGTCGAGGTGAAGTCCGTCAATCATCGATTCTTCAACGCGAACATCCGCACACCCTCGGGCTTCGATCGGTTCGAGAAGGCCATCACCGATGCCCTCAGAGAGCACCTTGTCCGGGGCCACATCTCGTTGTCGCTGAGCGTCGATCGATCGGCTGCGGTCGGCGATGAAGGGGCCACGGTGGATGTCGAGAAGGCCAGGGGCTACCAGGCCGCGCTGAAGAGGCTCGGCGACGAGTTGGGGCTCGCCGGTGAGCCGGATCTGGCCCTCATCGCTCGTTTCTCGGATGTCTTCCGGGCGCCGGAGGTCGATCGAACCGAAGGCATCGACGAGGCGCTTCTCGTCGAGCTCGCGAGCAGCGCCGCAAAGGCCTGTCTCGCCATGCGGGTGGCGGAAGGAAAGCGGCTGTGGGCCGATCTGCAGGGGCGCCTCGACGCCATGGCGGTGCAGCTGACCACCGTCGAGGCCCGGGCGCCCGAGCGGCTGCTGGAGCACCGCGATCGTCTCAGGGATGCGGTGCGGGAGCTGGCCGAGCAGGTCGACGTCGATGAAGAGCGCCTGGCCCGGGAGATCGCCTATACCGCCGAACGCTGGGACATCAACGAAGAGATCGTGCGCTTCCGGTCCCACATCGAACTCTTCCGCGAAGCCATGGCCGGCGACGCCGCGGAACCGGTGGGCAAGCGGCTGGGCTTCCTGGTTCAGGAGATGCATCGCGAGGCCAACACTATCGGATCCAAGGCGAACGATGCCGAGATCGCCGAGGCGGCGGTGGCCATCAAAGAGGAGATCGAGCGCCTCCGTGAGCAGATCGAGAACGTCGAGTGAAGTCGGCGGGCGGGGCGAACGGGAAGGGGTCACCGGGTGGCCCAGGCCGTCAGAGGAGCCGGTACCCTCGAGCTCGCCCTGTCGTCCTTGCCGCCACCAGCGGTACGGGAAAGACGACCATCGCTCGGCGCCTGGTGGACAGCTCCGATCGCTACGTCTTCTCGATCTCGGCCACCACGCGACCGCCCCGGCGTGGCGAGCGCGACGGGATCGACTACCACTTCCTCGACTCGGACGAGTTCGAACGGCGCATCGAGGCCGGGGACTTCGTGGAGTGGGCCCGGGTGCACGATCGACTCTACGGTACTCCCCTCTCCGAGATCGAATCAGAGGCGAACCGTGGACGACACGTCGTGCTGGACATCGACGTCCAGGGAGCCCGACAGATCAAGAATGCCATTCCCGACGCTGTCCTGATCTTCGTTCTACCGCCTTCTGTTGATATAATGATGGTTCGCCTGAAGCGGCGGGGGACAGAGGCGCCGGAGAAGATCGCCCGGCGGCTGATTTCTGCCCTCGATGAGCTGCGGGCGGTGCCTGAGTTCGACTACGTCGTCGTGAATGACGACTTGGACGAGTGCCTCGAAGAGATTCGGGGCATCGTGGAAAGGGGGACCGAGCCGGAGGCCCCCGAGTTGGACGCCGAGCATTTCCGGGAGGAGGTCGCCCGGGTTCTGGAATCCGAATACGGCCCATACGTGCAGGACGAACGATAAGGAGTACTCATGCGGGTTTTCACCCCCGATCAGGTCGCCACGGGTACCGAAAGCAAGTACCTCGGTGTGCTCGTCGCGGCGAAGTACGCTCGCGAGCTCAACTCCCTACCCAGTGAGGCCATGCCGCTCGGCGAGGAGAAGAAGCTCACGACCAGGGCTCTCGAGGCGCTGACCTCAGGTCAGATCGAGTTCCGGCTCGTGAAGCGTCGGCGGCGCGAAGAGCTCTAGGGCAAGCTCGGGACGGTTCCGGTGGCTACCGCTCTCGTCCCGCGCCGCCCCTGGAAAGACCGCCGCGTCGTTCTGGGCGTCACGGGCGGTATCGCCGCCTACAAGTCCGTTCAGATCGCGCGTGATCTGACCCGCCTGGGTGCCACCGTCGATGTGGCACTCACCTGGGCGGCCCAGAAGTTCGTAGCGCCTCTCTCCTTCGAAGGGGTGACCGGACGACCGGCCCTCACCGACCTCTTCTCCGCGGAAGGGGCGGCTCTGCACATCCGTCTGGGCCGGGAGGCCGACGTCGTGTGCGTCGCACCGGCCGGAGCGGACTTCATCGCCCGTGCCGCTCAAGGGCGGGCGGACGATCTCATCTGCACCACCCTCCTCGCCACACGGGCCCCGGTCGTGGTGTGTCCGGCGATGAATGACCACATGTTCGCCCACCGGCAGGTCCAGGCGAACCTACGGCATCTGCGCGACGAACTGGGCTACGCAGTCATCGGCCCTGCAGAAGGGGCTCTGGCGGTTGGCGAGGGGCAGGGGCCGGGCAGGATGCTCGAGCCGTGGCAGATCGAAGAGGCCGTCGGTCGGGCGCTTTCCGGTACGACGAACCTCTACGGGGCTCGGATCCTGGTCACGGCCGGACCCACCCGGGAAGCCATCGACGCGGTGCGCTACGTGGGTAATCGGTCGTCGGGGCGCATGGGGTATGCCGTGGCGGCAGCGGCCTGGCGTCGTGGAGCCGACGTGACGCTCGTCTCGGGTCCGTCGACCCTCGACGACCCCTTCGGCGTCGACGTCGTGAGAGTGGAGTCGGCCCGTGAGATGGCCGACGCCGTGGCGGCCCGAATCGCGGATGCCGACGTCACCGTCTTCGCGGCCGCCGTGGCCGACTACCGGCCAACGGAGCCGAAGACCGGAAAGATGAAGCGGCAGGACGTCGGCGGCGATCTTGGTCTCACCCTCGTCGAGAACCCGGACATCGCCCTCGGCACGGCGCCCCAGCGGAAGCCGGGTAGCGTAGCGGTGGGCTTCGCTCTGGAGACCGACGATCTCGAGGCCAACGCCATCGGGAAGCTCGAGCGAAAGCAGTTCGACCTGCTTGTGGCCAACGACGCCACGGAGGAGGGGGCCGGCTTCGAAGTGGACACGAATCGGGTCACGCTCTTCCACGCAACGGGCGATCCGGAGTCGTTGCCTCTTCTCTCCAAGGACGAGGTGGCCGAGGAGATTCTCGACCGGGTGTCCTCACTCCGTAGCGACGCAGGGGATGGCGCGTTGTCGGCCGGAGAATCGCGATGAGCAACGGGCCCTCGGCCTCCGAGAGCGCCCGGCTCCTACGCCAGCGTCTCGAGATGGGAGGAAGAGAGATCTTCCTGGAAGGACTCACTCGGGAAGAGGCGCTGCGGCTGGTTGCTTTGGCGCGGGGGCAGGCCTCGGTGAGCGCCACAGCCCCGAGGGTCCCGAAAGGGCCACGGGCGGCCGAGCCGGTGGGCGGCCGCGAGGAGGGGGCTTCCGTGGCGGAGGCTCGCCCGGCGGCTGGTGGGGCACAGAAGGTCCGCGCCGCGACCGGGAAGACCGGCGCCGCGACCGGGAAGGTCGGGGCCGCGGCCGGGAAGGTCGGGGCCGCGGCCGGGAAAACGGGTACTGAGGCCAAGACGCCCGGCGCCGATCCCCAGCTCGCCGCCGACGCGCCGCTACCCGATGACTACGACGCCCTCCGCGAAGTCGCCCTTGCGTGCACCCGGTGTCGACTGTGTGAGGGCCGGACCCAGGTGGTCTTCTCCGACGGGCCTCGGGACGCGCGCCTCATGGTCGTGGGGGAGGCCCCCGGCGCCAACGAAGACCAGACGGGCGTTCCTTTCGTCGGCGCCGCGGGGCAGTACCTCGACCTCCTCCTGTCGACGGTGGGGCTCAGCCGGACGGAGAGCGTCTACATCGCGAACGTCCTGAAGTGTCGTCCGCCGGCGAACCGCGACCCCAAGCCCGACGAGATCGAGACATGCTCGCCCTACCTGAGGAAGCAGATCGACCTCGTCCGGCCGGAGGCCCTCCTGGCCGTGGGTTCGTTCTCGGGCAAACTCCTCACGGGTCGAGACAAGGTCTCGCTGGGCAAGCTTCGCGGTGAGGTTCACAGCTACCATGGTGTGCCTCTGGTCGTGACGTATCATCCTGCGGCCCTACTCCGGAACCCTCGCTGGGTGGGCCCGTTCTGGGACGACCTCCAACTCCTGCGCCAGGTCCTCGCGGGAGGGGACGAGGCCTCCTGACCGGCGCCCGGCGTGCCCGGTTGGCGGTCGCCCTCTTCGTGGTCCTCGGCGCAGCTCGCCTCCTTTTTCCCGGCGATGTGCCCTTCATCGCCGACGAGCCACTCCTCATCGAGGGTGCGCTGAACGGGCTGGAGTCGGGCCAGGTGGCGACGACCGGTCTGCAGGGGACACGGGGGGCCGCGTACGGGGCCGCCCCGACATGGTTCTATCAGGCCATGCTCCTGTTCACCTCCGACCTGCGGATGGTCGTCGTGGTGAAGATCGTACTGGTGACGGTACTCACCGGCGTTGGTCTGTTCCTCCTCGGCCGAAGTGTCTCGGGGCTCTCGCTACCCCTGGGGGCATTCGCCTTCCTGAGCCCCTATCTCTGGTTCTACGCCCGGGACCTCTGGGACAACAGCTTCGGCGTCCCGCTCACGGCCATGCTCATGGGGACGTACGCGGCCTTCCACGCTTCCGGGCGCACGCGATGGCTCGTCGCGTCTGCGGCGTTCGTGGTTCTCTCTCTCATGACCCACCTGATGACGATACCTCTGGTGGGCGCCGTCCTCCTCCACTTCGTGGTGAGCCACCGCCGTCGATTCATGGAGGACCGCAGCTTCGCCTTCGCGTCGGGGGGGCTCGCCGCCGCTTCGGCCTTGGCGCTGCTACCCTACCTGCGAACCGTCACCTCCGGCCCCGCCGGTGACCTTCTCTGGTCACCCTCGCCGAGGGCCCTCCTGTTCGCACTCGACGGCTTCAGGATCTTCACGTTGCGAGGGTTCGACTACGTCATCGGCGATTGGTCCGCGTGGGGGCTGGCGCCGGCGCTCGTTGCCCTTTCGTGCCTCAGCTACGGGGCGGGAGGGTGGGGGATGGTACTCCTGAACCGAAGGCTACGGGAGAGAGATGTCTGGGGGCCGACGGGGCGCTCGGGTGAAGATGAGTATGGCGAGAGCGGTGGTGCACCGGTCCCTGGTGATGCCTCCGGCGCCCTGGCGGCGGTGGTCGCTCTGACGCTGGTCTTCTTCGTCATCGTCGCCAACGGCAAACGCCTGGTCGAGCACCCGCACTACTACAACGGCGTGTGGATCGCCTTCTTCGCCCTCTGGTGGTGGGGTATGGACGACCTCGCCCAGCGGCTCTGGGCACGGCGGCTCTTCGTGGTGCAGTCGGCTGCCATGGCCATCGTCCTGGTGGGGCTGGTGGCGTGGCTCCATCTCAATGTGGGAACACGTTCCCTGCACCACGGGCCTACGCTCGCGAATCAGATGGCCGTGGCCGCGGAACTCGAGCGACTCGGCGTGGAAGACGCACCACCCAGTCCCGCGCACCATCCCCGGCTCTTCCCGCAGGCCATCCGCGTGCTGCGTCGACTCGACGCCAGAGGGCGGGGCGAGGGGGCATCGACGACGGGAACCGACGGCTCGAGACAAGGAGAAGTGGGGGCACCCAGTGGCTACGAGATCGTCTATGCGCGGCCTGAGGGGACGGGAGGACAGATCGTGGTGCGACGACGACCCGATGGCTGAAGCAGGCCGCTTTCGTCATACCATAGCCCCGCTAACTTTCCTGACCTTCGGCTCCCCACGTCCCGTCATCAACGCCTGATGGAAGCTCCGCCACCCGTCGCCGACCCGGTTTTCGACCGCCAACCGCCGTTCTCCGAACGGGCTGAGACCGCCGTGCTCGGTGGGATGCTCATCGATCGGGACGCGGTGACGCGCGTCATCGAAGTCCTCTCCGACGGCATGATGTACCGGGAGGGCAATCGCCGGATCTTCCGCGCGATGATTCGGCTCTTCGAGCGCGGCGATGTCATCGACGTCATCACCATCGCCGAGGAGCTCAAGAACACAGGGGAGCTCGACTCGTCCGGTGGGCTCGACTACCTCGGCCGCCTCGTGGATGCCGTTCCCACGGCGGCGAACATCGAGTACCACGCGAACATCGTCCGCGAAAAGGCGCTCCTGAGGCGCCTTGTCGAACAGGCGTCCCAGATCATCCGGGACGTCTACGACCAGGGCGAACTGCAGGTCGAGGAGATCCTCGATCAGGCGGAGGCCCGGATCTTCCAGGTCGCCGAGAGCCACAAGCGCGAGGGGTTCGTCTGGATCAAGGAGATCCTCTGGGAGACGATGGAGCACATCGACGAGCTCCAGCACTCGAAGGGTGGCATCACTGGCGTAGCCACGGGCTTCACGGACCTCGATCGCATGACGACGGGCTTTCAGAAGGGTGACCTGGTCATCATCGCCGCCCGCCCGTCGATGGGGAAGACGGCCTTCGCGCTGAACGTCGCCGCGGAAGCCGCGATCAAGCACAACCATCCTGTGGCGATCTTCTCCCTCGAGATGTCGTCTCAACAGCTCGTTCAGCGCCTGCTCTGCGCCGAGGGTCGCATCGATGCCCAGAAGCTACGCCGAGGCCGCATGTCCCCCGAGGAGCACCAGCGCCTCGGGGCGGCCGCAGGCCACCTCAACACCGCCCCCATCTGGATCGACGATCAACCGGGGAGCAACGTGCTGGAGATCCGGGCGAAGGCACGCCGCATCCAGTCCGATCTCCGATCCGACGGGAAGGATCTCGGCATGCTGGTCATCGACTACATGCAGCTCATGTCGGGCACCGGCCAATCGGAGAGCCGGGTGCAGGAGGTCAGCCAGATCTCCCGCGGTCTCAAGGCTCTGGCGAGGGAGCTGGAAGTACCCCTGATCGCTCTCTCCCAGCTCAGCCGCGGACCGGAGCAGCGAACCGACAAGCGCCCGATGCTGTCGGACCTCAGAGAGTCCGGTTCCATCGAGCAGGATGCCGATGTGGTCATGTTCCTGTTCCGTCCCGAGTACTACGCTTCGGCAGAGAATCGACAGGAGCTCGAAGGAAAAGCGGAGTTGATCGTGTCGAAGCAACGGAACGGTCCGACGGGTGTCGTGCCCCTGTACTTCCACAAGGCCCACACGCGGTTCGAGTCGGTGATGCCCTCGGCCCACGGTGGTGGTGGCGGGGGCCCGGAGACCAACGGCGGCTTCGGTCCGTGACGGGGGTGAGGACCCGGGTCGGGGTCGCGATCCCCGCAGCCGGATCCGGACGTCGCATGGGCGGGGTGCGGAAGCCGTTTCTGCGCCTTGGAGGGGAGTACGTCCTCGTCCGGTCGCTGCGTCCCTTCCTCGCCGACGACCGTGTGGTCGCGGTGGTGGTGGCGCTCGCTTCCGACGACGCGACCGATCCGCCGCCCTGGCTCACTGGAATCGACCCACGGATCGGGGTGGTGGCGGGGGGGGCGACTCGGGCAGAGTCGGTAGCACGATGCCTGGCGGCACTTCCCGTCGATCTGGACGTCATCGCGGTCCACGACGCCGCGCGCCCCCTCGTAACCTCAGAGGTCGTGAGGCGATGTGTCGACGTGGCGGCCCAAGGCGTCGGGGCAGTGGCGGGGTGTCCGGCGGTGGATACCATGAAGGTCGTGGACGGCGAGGCGTTCATCGAGTCGACGCCGGACCGGGCCAACCTCTGGCATGCCCACACCCCTCAGACCTTCCCGGCGGCGGCTCTGCGAGGTGCCTACTCCGACCACGACCCGGGCGCCACCGACGACGCCGCCCTGGTCGAGGGGCATGGGGTCCGGGTGCGGATGATCGATGACGGGGGGCAGAACCCCAAGATTACCCACCCGGGGGACCTGGACCTCGGCGAGGCGATCCTCCGCAGTCGTACCCGGGGCTCTCGCGGGGGCGACGGCGCCGAGGGGACCGGTCGCTCTCCGTCGAGCGGTAGCGCCGGGTGGGTCGATGGGTCCGACGAGTCCGACGGGTCCGAGTGGGCAGACGGATCCGGGCGGGTCGAGTCCGGAGAAACAGAGCCGTGACCGGGGGATCGTGCTCCGGGGCGGGGCCGGCCGTTCTGGATCTTCGTGGCGACGCCCACCACGACCTCAGCGGGGTCGCCGCACACCTTGGTGGTGGTGGGATCGTGGCGTATCCCACCGAGACGGTATACGGGCTGGGCGGAGCCTGCACCCCGGAGGCTGTCGAGCGCGTGCGTCGGACGAAAGGCAGGGAGGCGGAGAAGCCGCTCCTGGCGCTCATCGATTCGGTGGAGGCGGCGGCAGGGCTCGTATGGACCGACGAGGCCCGAGAGTTGGCCTCCATATTCTGGCCCGGCTCCGTCACGTTGGTCCTGTCCGATCCGGACCGGACCTTCCCTGACGGCGTGCGGAGTCCTCGCGGCACGGTGGGCGTTCGCGTGAGCCCCCATCCTCTGGTTGGAGCCCTCCTCTCTGCGCTGGGAACTCCTCTGACTTCCACCAGCCTGAACCTGCCCGGCGAAGATCCGGTTTCCTCGGGATGGGAGGCGCGCGAGCTTCTCGTACGGCTCGGCGCGGAGGGTGTGTTGCTCCTGGACGTAGGGACCTTGCCGCCCTCCGCCCCGTCGACCGTGGTGGACTGCACCGGACCGACTCCCGTGGTGCTGCGTGAAGGTGCGATCCCCACCGACCGACTACGATGTGCCATCCCGGAGATCCATGGAACTCGAATCGACTGACAGGGGGCCCTTTCGGCTCCTCTTCGTCTGTACCGGCAACACGTGCCGAAGCCCCATGGCCGAAGCCATCGCTCGGGAGCGTGTCGCGGAGCGAGGTTGGGCGCAGGTGGAAGTCTCATCGGCGGGAGTCGCCGCGTACAACGGAGGGGAGCCCTCGGGGGGCGCCGTGCGGGCAGCCACCGAACGGGGTCTTGATCTATCTCACCACCGCTCGACGCTTCTGACCCCGGAACTCGCTGCCGACGCCGACCTCATCCTCACCATGTCCGCGAGTCATCTGGTCCGGGTCGTCGAACTCGGTGGGGGGGAGCGAGCGGCCGTGATCACGTCATTCGCGGAAGGCGAGGAGGCGACGCTGGACCTCACCGGTGTTCCCGACCCCATTGGTGGGCCCGATGCGGAGTATCTGGAGACGTTCGACGTGCTGGAGGACCTCGTGACCCGAGCCCTCGATCGCATCGCTCCGTTGATCGAGCCATGACTGTCAGTGCCCGGACACGGGTTCTCACCCTACTCGGGGACCCCATCGCCCACTCGGCGTCGCCCGAGCTGCAGAACGCCGCTTTCGAGGCGTCGGGTGTCGACGGTGTCTACGTCGCCGTTCGCTGCGGCCCCGAGGACCTCGCGGGATTCATGCGAGGCCTCGCGAAGGCCGGCGGTGGCGGCAACGTGACCATCCCCCACAAGGAGAAGGCGGCAACGTTCCTGGACGTACGGTCCGAGGCCGTCCGCCGCACCGGGGCGTGCAATACTTTCTGGGGAGACGAGGCCGGGCGGGTCCACGGCGACAACACGGACGTTGAGGGCTTCCGCCGTGCGCTGCGAGCCTTCCTCGACGTACCGGTTTCAGGCCTTCGAGTCCTCCTTCTCGGGGCGGGAGGAGCGGCGCGGGCAGCCCTTTTGGGGCTACTCCAGGAAGATGCCAGCGAGGTGTTCGTCCACAACCGCACACAGGACCGTGCCCGAGCGGTAGCGCGCCGTATCGGTGGGCAGCGAGCCAGGGTCGTGCCCATCCTGCGGGGGCTGGAGGGTGAGGACTTCGATCTGGTCGTCAATGCGACGAGCCTCGGTCTCCACGAAGGTGACGCCAGCCCCATCGACTTCCACATTCTCAATCGTGCGGGCGCGGCCATGGACCTCGTCTACGGCCGCCACACCACCGCGTTCGTGAAGGCCGCTGAGGACGCCGGGATCCGCGCCACCGACGGACTCGAGATGCTCGTCCAACAGGGCGCGGTCTCCTTCGAGCGTTGGTGGGGGCGTGAAGCCCCGGTGGAGGCCATGCGGTCCATCGTCGCCCTCCGATAGGGAATGGCCTGGCAGTCCCTCATCGACTTCCTCCTTCCGGCGGGGTGTGTCACGTGTCGCCGTTGGATACCCGGTGGGGAAACGCTGCAGAGGGCTCCGATCCTCGTCTGCTTCCGCTGCCGGACACGGTTGCGGAGCGGGAGCTGGCCCCGGTGCCGGAGATGCCACGCGCCGCGGGGAACGGGTCGCGAGGTAGGAGGTGGAACAGGGGCTGAAGGGTGTCTCGAATGCCGCACGTGGCTGCCGGCGTTGAGCGCTGCGCGGTACGCGTACACCCTCGTCTCCCCAGCCTCGGACCTGGTCCACGCGTTGAAGTACGAAGGATGGAGGGAACTCGCCGACTTCATGGGTGGGCGCATGGCGGCGGCGGCTTTGGCGCCGGAGCCCGAGGCTCACCCCTCGACGGCGTGGAGCGCCTTCGCGGCAGCAGCCGTCATCGTCGCCGTTCCGACCACGGCCCGTCGGCAGCGTTCGCGAGGGTACAACCAGGCGGCCCTCCTGGCCGACGTCGTGGCCGCCCGTCTGGGTCGCCCGGTGGCGCACCGGGCGCTCGCGCGCACGACTGCCGGTGCGTCGCAGACGACGCTCTCGCCGCAGCGTCGCCGGGAGAACGTCCGCGGGGCTTTCGCCGGCGGAGCCGAGGCATCTCGGGTACGCGCGAGGGCCGTCATCCTCGTGGACGACGTCCTCACCACCGGCGCGACAGCTTTGGCGGCGGCGACGGCGTTGACGGTGGCGGGCGCCGGCGAGGTCCGGCTCCTCACCTTCGGCCGAGCCCTCCCCGGCCGTGACTTCAGCGAGGAAGCTGCGTAACTGTCAAAGGGCCGGTCAGGACCAGGCGAGGGGTCCACGGCATCGAGAGAACGTGGGGGCACATGGCGAGACGGGGGATGAGTTATCTTCCTCACCGTCCAAGCAGGCCTCAACCAACCGAGCCGCACCCCTCCACCCCTATAGATCGGGAGACCCCAGACCCATGGCGATCCGAGCAGCGATCAACGGCTTCGGCCGCATCGGACGCAACGTCCTCCGTAGCGCCAAGCAGGCCGGCCGCACCGATGTCGACTTCGTGGCGGTCAACGACCTGACCGACGCGAAGACCCTCGCCCACCTTCTCCGCTACGACTCGGTTCACGGGCGGTATCCCGGCACCGTGGAAGTGAGCGACGGCGGCCTCGTTGTCGATGGCGACGAGATCCGCGTCCTCAGCGAGCGGGACCCGGCCAAGCTGCCCTGGGCCGATCTGGGCGTGGACATCGTCATCGAGTCCACAGGGATCTTCCGGGACCGCGACGGTGCGTCGAAGCACCTCCAGGCAGGCGCCAAGAAGGTGATCATCTCGGCTCCGGCGAAGGGTGAAGACATCACCATCGTGCTGGGCGTCAACCATGACGCGTACGACCCCGCCGCGCACGACATCATCTCCAACGCCAGCTGCACCACGAACTGCCTGGCTCCCGTGGTGAAGGTCCTGAGTGACGCCTTCGGCTTCCGTCACGGTCTCATGACCACCATCCACGCCTACACCAACGATCAGCGGATCCTGGATCTACCTCACAAGGACCTTCGACGGGCCCGGGCGGCGGCGATGTCCATGATCCCGACGACTACGGGAGCCGCCAAGGCCACGGGCCTGGTGCTTCCCGAGGTGGATGGCCGGATCGATGGCATGGCCATCCGGGTGCCCACACCGGACGTTTCTCTCGTGGACCTCGTGGCCCACGTGGAAGAGGACGTTACGGAAGATCAGGTCATCGACGCCATGCGGGCCGCGGCGAGTGGGCCCATGGAGGGGATCCTGGGCGTCTCCGACGAGCCCCTGGTCTCCATCGACTACACCGGCGACCCCCACAGCTCGGTGGTGGATGCTCTGTCCACGGCCGTCATGGACGGCCGGATGGTGAAGGTCCTCTCGTGGTACGACAACGAGTGGGGCTACTCCTGCCGCGTCGTGGATCTGGTGAAGTACGTGGGGGAACGGCTCTGACCCGGCTCCGCTGAGGACCGCTGGGCGTTTCGTTGACGAGGCGCCGGGATCCGGAGTCCACACGCTGTCGTAGGCCCCGCCTGAGGGTGTAACTTCGGGTCGGGGCCTACGTACAGGAGAGCGATGCCAATCGAGTCGGAGGTAGCCCGTCGAGGGCCCGTGAAGCGCGCCGCGCGCTCGGAAGATTCGCTCCCCCGTGACTTCGAGGAGTGGTACGTCGAATACCAGAGCGCCGTCTATCGGTATGTGCGCTTCAGGGTGGCGACGCGAGAAGTCGCCGAGGACGTGACGTCGACGGTCTTCATGAAGGCGCTGCGCGCTTTTCATCGGTACGACTCCGGACGGGCCTCGCCCAAGACCTGGCTGCTTCGGATTGCCAGGAACGCGGTCACGGACCACCTCCGGTCTCTCCAGCGACGGGGCTCGCTCCATGTGTCGCTGGACCGCATCCCCGACCTCGTGGCGGACATCCCGTCCCACGAGGAACGGGTCATAAAGCAGGAGAGGATCCAGCGGCTCCTCAACGGAGCACGGACCCTGAGAAAAGCCGACCAGGAGGTCTTGGGCCTCCGCTACGGTGCAGGACTCGACAACGCAGAGATCGCCGATCACCTCGGCATCAGCAATAACGCGGTCGCCGTTCGTCTCCACCGGGCCCTCAAGCGATTGAAGGCGTCCATCGAGGCGGAAGAGGCCGAAACCATAGATCCATGACCGACCTTTTTGATTTCCCGGATGGGAATCTCCCCGACGACCTGAAGTCGTTGGATGCGGAGCTCTCGTCCCTTCGTTACGAGGAGCGCCCTTCGTTCGTACCGGAGCTCCGCGCCGAGTTGGCGCGGGCCTGGACCGAGGAGTCCGTTCGTCGTCCTGACACGCGCCGCCGCCACATTGCGGCGGCTGCTCTCATCGCCCTGCTTCTGGGCGGGGCAGCGGTCCCGTCCGCGCGGGCGTCCCTCGTTCGTCTCATTGGGGTGCTCGGGCCTGAAGAAGCGCCCGCCCTCGTGGAGCCGGTGGAGGAAGAGGTCCGTGAGCCTGTTCGCTCCGTCGAGCTGAGCCCGGTCCAACCGCCGGTGGCGGCTATCGAGCCCGAAGTGTTGGAGACGCCTCCCATGGAGGAGGCGCCGCCCTCGGTCCTGCCCGATGCGACGCGTATCCCACCCCAGATGCTCGACCGGGAAGGCGCCGAGGAGATGCTGCAGGACGAGTATCCCGACGCACTCCAGCTCGGCCAGATCGGAGGCATCGTCCGCCTCCGCATGCGGGTGGACGAGCAGGGTCGCGTGAGCCAGCCATCGGTCATCGAGTCGTCAGGGTTCGAGTCGTTGGATCGCGTCGCGGTGCGGGTCGCGCCTCGATTCCGCTTTGTGCCGGCGCTACAGAGCGGCCAGCCTGTCGCCCTCTGGATCGAGTTCCCGGTGCTGTTCCAACCGGACCCGGCGCGTGCGGCCTCGCCACGCTCGTTGGGCCCGGTGGTCGACCCCATGAGTCTGCCCACCATCGATCAGAGTGAGTGGTGGCACCTGAGCACCCCGCTCGACCTGGAGACGGTTGACGAAGTCCAGTGGGGGGGCGCGACGGCGTCGGAGGAGCTCCAGGCGGCAGCGGTGAGCCTGGAAGCAGCACTCGACGACGCCTCGGTCATCGAGCGTTACGGGCCGGCGTCTGCGATTCTTGAAGGCGTCGCCCCGGCGTCGGTGACTCCCACGCAGTGGCGTACCGCGGTGGGGGATGCGCTGAGCGCGGCGGTGGAGCGGGGGTCCGAGACGCCTGCGTCTCTCCTGGCCCTCGGGCGTATCCGGCTTCGCCAAGGTGTTCGCGCCGAGGCGAGACAGCTCTTCGAGCGTGGCCTCCAGATGGCGATTCGCGACGATGCCGCGCCCAGCGACTGGGTGGTCGCGGAGCTCCACTACGAGCGAGGATCGCTCGTCCGTGACAACTGGCGTGCGTCCCACGGAGTTGGAAGCGTGAGTGCCGCGGCCTTCAAAGAGGCTTCGTGCAGCTCCGCCCGGTACTCGGGGGTGACCGGCACCGGCTACGCGTCGGTGGAGCGCCTCATCGCGTGGAACTACCTCTGCCCGGCGGAGATGGAGGGCGTTTTCGACGCCGGCTTCGAGCTCCGGGAGAACAGCTCGGCCGATCTGACGCTCATGATGGCCTCCTTCCGGGCGGCCATCGAGGCGTATGCGCCGCACGCTCCGGCCAACATCGGCTTCCTGGTCACCCTGGCCGAGGCCGGTCGGTGGGACGCCCTGCTCCAGGCCGCTCGGCGCTTCACCCGCGTGTCCGGTGGTCACCCCGACGGCCTGCTCCTTGCCGGGATGGCCCTTCATCGACTCGATCGTTCGGAAGAAGCGGAGGCCATGTTCCGAGCCGCCCTCGGGCGAATGGACGGAGCCCGTCGAGACGAGTTGGCCAACGTGGCGGTGCTCCTCGGTCCGGAAGATCGGGAGCACTACCGACGCCTCACGGCCGCGGAACGTCGGGTCTGGGAAGAGAATTACTGGGCGACCAAGGACAGGGCGCCGGATACGGCGGTGAACGAGCGGTGGGTCGAGCACGTCAGCCGGGCCACCTATGCCGACCTGGCCCTGGGTGGTGTGGTTGGTGATGCCGGCGAGGTGTGGGTACGTTTCGGAGGACCCGAGACCATCCACATCGTCGACGGTGGCTCTGGCCGGCTGACCGAGTTCTGGGATTACGGTAGCGGCCCCGACATCACGTTCGTCCGCTGGGTTTCGAGTGAGCGGACGGATCTGACGCCGGAAGGGCGCGCCTACGTCGACGACCTGGGGAGAATCTTCTCACCCGAGTAGTCGACCATTGATCAAAAAAAGCCTGACGGACCTGGAGACGGCACACCTTCAGGGCCGCACCGTCATCGTGCGCGCCGACCTGAATGTTCCCCTCGACGACGGCAACGTCGCCGACGACCAGAGGATCCGCGCCTCCCTCCCGACCCTCCGGATCCTGTGCGACGCCGGGGCGAAGGTGGTGCTTCTCTCCCACCTCGGTCGGCCCAAGGGCGAGGCCCGGGCTGAGTTCTCGCTGGAGCCCGTCGCCGAGCGCCTGGGCGAACTCCTCGAGTACCCGGTGCACTTCGTAGGGGCCACCCACGGCGATGCCGCGGCCGAGGCGGTCGCGGGCTCCGGGTTCGGTGAAGTCGTGCTCCTCGAAAACACGCGCTTCCACCCTGGCGAGACCAAGAACGATCCGGAGCTGGCGGCGGCGTGGGCCGACCTCGGGGACGTCTTCGTCAACGATGCCTTCGGAACGGCGCACCGAGCCCATTCCTCGACGGCAGGGTTGGCCCAGGCAATGCGGGAGCGGGGACACGATGCCGTAGCAGGCCTCCTCATGGCACGAGAACTCCGCTACCTGGAGGGTGTGCTGCGGATGCCGGAACGGCCCTTCCTGGCCATCATCGGCGGCGCCAAGATCTCCACGAAGATCGGCGTCATCTCGGCGTTGCTCCCCCTGGTGGACCGTCTCCTCATCGGCGGGGCGATGGCGAATACCTTCTTCCGGGCGCTGGGTCTGGAAACGGGTGAGTCCCTGGTGGAGGAGGACTCCATCGGTCTCGCACGCGATCTCATCGAGGAGGGTGGCGAGACCATCGTCCTTCCCGTGGACTGCGTCGTCGCCCCGGAGGTGGATGAAGACGCCGAGACTCGGATCGTGGATCGCGACGCGGTCGGGCTGGCCGACAAGATTGTCGACATCGGACCCGGGACGCGGGCCCGCTTCGGAGAGATGATCGGCGATGCCAAGGTCATCTTCTGGAACGGCCCCATGGGCGTTTTCGAGATGGCCCCCTTCGCCCGGGGCACCATCGCCGTCGCCGAGGCGGTAGCCGATGCCTGTGACGCCGGCGCCATGGGCGTCCTCGGTGGGGGCGACTCGGCCGCGGCGGCGGAACGCGCCGGGGTGGCGGATCGACTGACCCACGTCTCGACGGGGGGAGGGGCGTCCCTCGAACTCATCGCCGGAGCGGAGCTGCCCGGGGTGGCGGCACTCAGCGACAACGACCAATAGGAGAACGCATGGCGGTCATCGCCGGCAACTGGAAGATGCACCTCGGGCCCCACGACACCCGCAGGTTCTTCAAGGAATTCGATGCTTCGGTCCTGGAGATGGGCCATGAGCTCATCCTGTTTCCCTCGACGGCTTCCCTCGGTGCCGCTTTTCTGGCCCGTGAGGAAGCGGTGAAGGGGATCGGACTCGGCGTCCAGAACATTTATTGGGAAGACGCCGGCGCCTTCACGGGCGAGACGTCCGCACCCATCGCGGCCAACGCAGGCGCCGAGTTCGCCCTGGTGGGCCACTCCGAACGCCGCCACGTCTTCGGAGAGACCGACGAGGAGACGGCCAAGAAGGTCGCCGCCGCCCGGCGACACGGGTTGGTGCCGGTGCTGTGTGTCGGCGAGACCCTCGAGGAACGCAGGGCCGGTCGCGTGGACGAGGTCGTCCTGCGACAGCTCGACGCGGCCCTTCCGGAGCTGGATGTCGAAGGAAGCCGATTCCTGGTCGCCTACGAGCCAGTCTGGGCCATCGGCACGGGTGAGACCGCGACGCCGGCAGACGCCAGCGCCGCCCACGCCACCCTTGGACGGCGGCTGACGAAGGCGCTCGGCGCCGGCCGGGCAGATCGAGTGCCGATTCTGTACGGAGGGTCGGTGAAGCCGGACAACGCTGAAGAGCTCATGGCCGCCGAGCACGTCGACGGCGTCCTGGTCGGGGGCGCCAGCCTGAAGCCCGAGTCGTTCGCGGCCATTGTGCGAGCGGCGGGCAAGGCCCGTTGACACTGTTTCGAGCCTCTTCGACGTTTAACGACTCATTCTGAAGGGAATACGGTTCCGATGTATGGATTCTTGTTGGCCGTCATGGTGCTCGACGGCTTGTTCTTGTCGGTGGTGATCCTCCTGCAAGCCGGGAAAGGCGGCGGCCTCGCCGCTGTCGGCGGCGGTGGTGGGACCATGACGGAGGGTGTGCTGGGTGGACGCCAGGCGCAGACGGTGCTGACGCGGGCCACCTGGACCGCCGGTGCCGCCTTCATGATCCTGGCGCTGGTCCTGTCCATCATGTCGTCGCGGTCGTCGGCGCCCGAGTCGGTCATCCAGGTCGACGCGCCAGTCCAGACGGCACCCGCGCCGGTGATTCCCGGCACGACGGGCGAGACTCCGCCACCGGCGGGCAACGAGGGCAATTCCGGGAACGAGGGCAACTGACCCCTTGATCCGCCCCGGCGCGGTGCTCACGCCATCGAGCCTCCATGTCTGACCGCGACTCCCACGGTCTCGGTCGCCAGGAGCTTCACGAGCTCTACCGCGCGCTTCGCCTGACGCGGACGGCGGAGGAACGCCTCGAGATCCTGCAGAAGCAGGGCCACGTCACCGGCGGGCTCTACCGGTCCCTCGGGCAGGAAGCCGGAGCCGTGGGCGCCGCGTACGCCCTGCGGCGCCGCGACGACGGCACCGGAGACTTCTTGGCCCACACCGTCCGGGCAGCCGGGGCGCTGTTCCTCTTCGGAGGGGAGCTCGACGACTTCTTCCGCCAGTACATGGCCAAGGGCTCCGGGCCCACCCGCGGGCGTGAGGCCAACGTACACTGGTTCGATTTTCAGAAGGGATTCGTCGGCCCGGTTTCGCCGCTGGGCACCATGATCGAGATCATGGCCGGCATCACCCTGAGTTTCCGGCTCCGGGGCGAGGAGCGTGTCGGAATGGTCTTCTACGGAGACGGCGCGTCATCCACCGGAGCGTGGCACGAGGGACTGAACTTCGCCGCCGTGCAGCGCTGTCCGATGATCCTCATGGTGGAGAACAACCAGTGGGCGTTCTCCACCCCCACCCACAAGAACACACGGGTGGCGAGTTTTGCCGACAAGGGCCCGGGTTACGGCATCGGCGCCGACTCGGTCGACGGGACGGACGTCCTCGCGGTTTTCGACACGGTCCGCCGGGCGGCAGCCCTCGTGCGGTCCGGCGAGGGTACCCGAATGGTCGAACTCCGCTACTTCCGGCGCCTGGGCCACGCGCAGCACGATCCTCAGGAGTACGTGGATCCCGCGCTCATCGCCGAGTGGGAAAAGAAGGACCCCTTGGATCGGTACCGCCGCCGCCTCCTCAACAATGAATGGGCGACGGAGGCCGAACTCGACGCCATCGACTCGGAGGTCTTCAAAGCGTGTCGTCGGGCGGCCGAGAAGGTCATCGACGAGCCGCGCCCCCATGGGCCCGACGCCGTCGACGACGTGTACACCGATGTCCGCGTCCCGCACCCGTGGACGCGAAGTGACGCCCCCGACCCAGCCGCTGCTCGCATATGACGACCACTCTGGAGATGGAAGCCCCCGAACACCTCCTCAAGACCAAACGTGGCGAGGCCGTCACCCTTCTGGAGGCCGTCAGTGAAGCGCTCTTCGAGGAGATGACCGCCGACGAGTCGGTGTTCCTCCTGGGCGAGGACATCGGTGTCTACGGTGGCGCCTTCAAGGTCACCCGTGGCTTTCTCGACCAATTCGGGTCCAACCGGGTCATCGATACCCCCATCGCGGAAGGCGGCTTCACCGGGGCGGCGGCCGGGGCGGCACACATGGGGCTGCGGCCGGTGGTGGAAATCCAGTTCATGGACTTCATCTCCCCGGCGTACGATGTCATCACGAACTACATCGCGACCTCGCTGTATCGCGGTGCCGGGCCCATGCCTCTCGTCATCCGGGGTCCGGTGGGTGGGGGAAATCGCGGAGGACCGTTCCACTCCCAGAACGTGGAGATGGCGTTCTTCCATACCCCGGGCCTGAAAATTGTCTATCCGAGTACCCCTTACGATGCCAAGGGCCTCCTGAAGGCGGCCATTCGCGACGACAATCCGGTGCTCTTCGAAGAGCATAAGGGGCTTTACCGCGCGCCCAACCTCAGGGAGGTTCTGCCCGATGAGGACTACATCGTCCCGCTGGGCGAGGCACGCACGGTGCGCGAAGGCAGCGACCTGACCGTCGTCACGTACGGGGCCATGGTCCACAAGAGCGTCGAGGCCGCGGAGGCCCTCGAAAGGGAGGACGGCCTCTCGGTGGAGATCATCGACCTCCGCACGCTGCTGCCCATGGACGACGACGCAATCGTCGAGAGCGTCAAGAAGACCAACCGTCTCCTCATCGTCCACGAGGACACCCGGACGGGGGGGATCGCCGGCGAGATCGCCATGCGGGTGAGTGAGAAGGCGTTCGAATGGCTCGACGCACCGATGCTTCGGGTGACGGCCATCGACGCACCGGTGCCTTACTCAGGATCGCTGGAGGATTACTTTCTACCTCAGGTGGACGACGTCGTGAAGGCGGCTCGCTACCTGGCTGCGTACTAGAAGGCCGAGAATCGGCCTCCTCAACAAGACAACGGAGTGATCGAGCGTGTCTCGTATTGACGTCCCGATGCCCCAGATGGGCGAGTCCATCGCCGAGGGGACCGTTTCGCAATGGCTCAAGTCCGTAGGCGACGCCGTCGAGCGTGACGAGCCCATCCTGGAGATCTCCACCGACAAGGTGGACGCCGAGATCCCCGCACCGGCGTCGGGCACTCTGGTGGAGATCGCCGTCGAGGAGGGCGAGACCGTCGAGGTGGGCACCATCGTCGCCTACATCGACACCGAGGGCGGTGCCGCTGTTTCCGGAGGCGACTCGAGCGCGGCTGCCAGCGAGCCTGAAGCGGAGGAGGAGGAGGCGACCGAGCCTGAACCCGACGCCAGCCCCGCCGAGCAGCCGGCGCCTGCAGCCGCCCCGGCCTCCACCGGTTCGGGCGGAGGACCCCAGTCGGCCGAGGAGCGCCTACGGACGCGGTCGACCCCGGTGGTGCGAAAGATTGCCGAGGAACATGGCGTCGACATCGAGGCTGTCCCGGGCACGGGCCACGCCGGTCGGGTGACGAAGCAGGACATCCTGGACTACATCGAGGACGGCGGCGCCGACAAGGCCGCGGCCGCCCCCGCGCAGCAAGAGAAGGCGAAGCCCGCGAAGCAGCCGGCTGCATCGGATGCTCCCTCGGACCTCTGGACGACGTTCTACAAAGAAGTCCAGCACCCCGAGTTCCCGGTGCGTTCCGCGGACACGGTAGAGCCGATGGACAAGATCCGCCGTCTCACGGCGGAGCACATGGTCGTCGCCAAGCGCATCGCGCCACACGTCCACTCGTTCATCGAGATCGACTTCTCGGCCATCGACCGCATCCGTGCCGCCAACAAGCCTCGTTGGAAGGCCCAGGGGGCCCGAGTGAGCTACACGGCCTTCGTGGCATGGGCGGTGTCGAGGGTGCTCCGCGAGTTCCCCACGGTGAACGCGACGATTTCCGGCAACAACGTCATTTACCGTGGCAACGTGAACCTGGGTATGGCCGTGGATCTCAATCCCGGACTCATCGTTCCCGTGGTTCACGACGCCGATCACCTGGGTCTGGTGGGCATCGGCAACAAGATCGTCGACCTGGCGACCCGGGCCCGGGACCGGAAGTTGCAGCCCGGCGAGATTCAGGGCGCCACGTTCTCCATAACCAACCCGGGAGTTCTGGGCACGATGGTGGGGATGCCGGTGATTCCGAAGGGCACGTCGGCGATCCTCGGCACCGGGGCCATCGAGAAGCGCGTCGTCGTGGTCACCGACCCCAACACCGGCACCGACTCCATGGCCATCCGGAAGCGGTCGCTCTTTTCCCTCGGGTACGACCACCGGATCGTCGACGGGGCGGATGCCGCGCGCTTCCTGTCGGCCCTGAAGGAGATGTTGGAGGACTTCCCGGAGGACGCCTGACGACCGCGAGGGTCGCCATGGAAGGTCGCGAGCGCCCGTTGAGGGTGCTGCAACTCGGCACGGTACCGTACGCCGAGGGGCTGCAGCTCCAGGCGGAGCTCGTTGCCCAGCGTCGAACCGGGGCTGTTCCCGACACGCTTGTGCTCCTCGAGCATCCGCACGTCATCACCCTCGGCTCGAGCTCGGACCCCGCCCACGTCCTCGTGGATGACCAGGAGCGGAGCCGGTTGGGGATCGAGTTGTTCGAGGCCGGGCGGGGAGGGGACGTGACCTACCACGGACCCGGCCAGCTGGTCGCGTACCCCATTCTCGACCTCAAGCCGGACCGGAAGGACTTGCACCGCTACCTTCGGGATCTGGAGACCGTGCTCATCGCCGTCGCCGCCGATTACGGAATCCAGGCGAAGCGGAGTGAGGCCGGCACCGGCGTTTGGACGGCGGGCGGGAAGCTGGCCGCCATCGGGATCCGCGTCTCGTCGGGTTGGATCACGTCCCACGGGATCGCGCTGAACGTGCGATCGGACCTTTCGTACTTCGACACCATCGTGCCCTGCGGCATCGCCGAAGGTGGCGTCACCTCCCTCGAGCGGGAGCTCGGGTCGGCCCCAGAGGCCTCGAAGGTCGTCGAGCGGTTCGTCGGGCACTTCGCGAGCGTCTTCGAGCGGGAAATTCTCGTCGCCTGACCAACAAACGCAGGCCTTCGCGATGGGTCTGGCGGTGGACGCGGGCACCGTGTTCCGTGGGTAGATTTTTGCGATTCGGCTTCTTGAACAGGCCTGCATAGAGCCGGATCACGCCGAAGAATCATACGTTTCCATCCGTGGCTCATGGGGTCGATCTGGAAACATATGGCGTCCACATAAAGCATTACATGGCAATTGTTTGCGACATGATAGGGATTCTGCGATCGTTTGTTTGTCCGGCCCTTGCTCCCGGGCCTGGCGGTGTGTATCTATCCGTCGCGTTTCGGATGCGGCTCATCGAGATCGATGGCGTTGGTCATCCCTCAGATGAATCCAGAACGTGAGTCTTCAGACGCGACGGCGTAAGGGAGACAGACGACCCGGTCCTTGGGATGGCCGGGGAGTCCGACGGGGGAGGTCGCTGGCCCCCGCCGAGAAAGCCCTGAGAGCTCGGGGCACCTTCGGCCGCGGACCGCGCGGCAGAACGAAGGAGAAGGAAGACAGGTCCAGCCGCCTTCACGAAGGCGGACCCAAGCAAGGACCGGACTTCCGCCAGCGCAGTGGGACCGAGCAGGCTCGTGAGCCTGGCGAGGCCCTGCCGCGGAAGGGGCCTGGGAAGCAGTTCGCTGCGACTCAGGCCCCTTCTTTTTTTTGTTGCATCCCCATCTGGCAGGCCCGCTGCATTCGAGGCGCGATGCATCCGCGTCACCGTCGTCTCTCCTCATCGAAGTAGCGCTGCTACTCCTCTTCGTCGTTCCTAGGTGACGCGGCGCCTCGCGCCTCTCGGTGCTGACGCGGGCCTACCAGACGGGGATGCTGGGGTACCCATCTCCGGAATTGGCGCCACCCAAACGATGCATCCGCGTCACCGTCGTCTCTCCTCATCGAAGTAGCGCTGCTACTCCTCTTCGTCGTTCCTAGGTGACGCGGCGCCTCGCGCCTCTCGGTGCTGACGCGGGCCTACCAGACGGGGATGCTGGGGTACCCATCTCCGGAATTGGTGCCACCCAAACGATGCATCCGCGTCACCGTCGTCTCTCCTCATCGAAGTAGCGCTGCTACTCCTCTTCGTCGTTCCTAGGTGACGCGGCGCCTCGCGCCTCTCGGTGCTGACGCGGGCCTACCAGACGGGGATGCTGGGGTACCCATCTCCGGAATTGGTGCCACCCAAACGATGCATCCGCGTCACCGTCGTCTCTCCTCATCGAAGTAGCGCTGCTACTCCTCTTCGTCGTTCCTAGGTGACGCGGCGCCTCGCGCCTCTCGGTGCTGACGCGGGCCTACCAGACGGGGATGCTGGGGTACCCATCCCCGGAATTGGCGCACCCAAGCGATGCATCCGCTCCGCCGTCGTCTCTCCTCATCGAAGTAGCGCTGCTACTCCTCTTCGTCGTTCCTAGGTGACGCGGCGCGTTGCGCCTCTCGGTGCCGATGCGGGCCTACCAGACGGGGATGCTGGGGTACCCATCCCCGGAATTGGCGCCACCCAAACGATGCATCCGCGTCACCGTCGTCGCCGTCCATCGACGGCGCCGGCGTGTCAGCTTCCTCAGCTGGAGTACGGGTACCGCGATTCAGGGGGATCGAACTCCATATAGTCGAGATAGTCACCCTTCTCGCGCTCGCCCTCGAGCCAGGCGCTGAACCCGGAATCCACGAGCCCTTCGGAACGGCTCTGCTCGGCGGCGGCGGTCGTTGCGAGGAAATCCACGTATTCGTTCTCGGGGTGTCCGTCGTGTCCCCGGACCCAGCGGGCGACGAGGTCGTGGCGATCCAAGAGTGCGTCGAGGTCCTTCCAGAGCTCGAGGTTCTTTATTGCACCGGTCTTTCGCTTCCAGTTGGCTCTCTTCCAGCCGTGGCGCCACTCGTTGATGCCCTTCACCAGGTACTGGCTGTCCGAGGTGAAGATGACGCGGCATCGTCGTCGGAGGAGACGGAGGGGGGCGATGGCGCTCCAGAGAGCCATGCGGTTGTTGGTGGTATCGGTCTCCGAGAGCCAGTAGTCCCGGCGTTGCCAGCTTCCGTCGGCCCATACCTCGACGAGCCCAGCGGCCCCTCCGGGGCTGGCCTTCTTCTGGTTCTGGTTGCCGAGGCACGACTCGTCGGCGTGGATGTAGACGGTGTCCAAAACGCTCACTGAGCTCGAGGAAGGACGTCCTGAGGCGCTGCCGATTCCGGCTTCGGCACCAAGCTAACGACGCACGCTCCCGAGACGTACGGCCCCTCTGCCCACGGGTTGACCCGGGTCGGGGGCCCGGTAGCTTTCGGCCGGAGCCACGCCGCGTCCGGACCCGAACCGAGCGCGGCTCGCGAGATCAGTTCAGACAAAGCGAGTCATCCCTGGACCACGACGCCTACCTCCTCCTCGAGGACGGACGACGCTTCGACGGCACCCAACTCGGCGCGACCGGATTGGCCTTTGGCGAGGTGGTCTTCAATACCGCCATGACCGGGTATCAGGAGGTCCTCACGGACCCGTCGTACACCGGGCAGCTGGTGACGATGACCTACCCCCTCATCGGGAACTACGGCGTAAACGACGAGGACCGGGAATCTCCGGTGCCTCAGGTGTCGGGCTTCATTGTCCGGGAAGCGAGTCGAATGACCTCGAACTGGCGCTCCCAGGACGACCTGGACGGTTACCTCGAAGCCCACGGAGTCGCCGGCATCTCCGACATCGACACCCGGGCACTCACCCGTCATATCCGCTCGAAGGGTGCCATGCGTGGGGCCATCGCTCCCGCAGATCGGGACGCTTCCGACGTCCTCGAGCAGATCCTCGCCCAGCCGCAGATGGAGGGGCTGGACCTGGCGTGCGGGGTTTCGACGGACGAACGGTACGAAGTCCCAGCCGTCGGTGAGGAGCGATTCACCGTGCTGGCGTACGACTTCGGTGTGAAGGCCCACTCGCCGAAGCTGTTGGCTGAGCGCGGCTGTCGGGTGACGGTCATCCCGGCAGAGACCACCGCGGAGGAGATCCTCGCGGATCCACCGGACGGGCTCTTCGTTTCCAACGGCCCGGGCGATCCGGCCGCTGTGGAACGGGCCCAGGACGCCATCCTGCGCCTTTCGGAACAGGGGGTGCCGGTCTTCGGCATCTGCTTGGGGCACCAGCTCATATCCCGTGCCTTCGGGGCCGAGACGTATAAGCTCCCATTCGGTCATCACGGCGCGAATCACCCGGTGAAGAACCTCGAGCGCGCGACGGTCGAGATCACGTCCCAGAATCACGGCTTCGCGGTCCGGGGCGGGGAGGGTGAAGAGGTTCCGGGCGCTCCGGATCTCCGGGTGACACACGTCAACCTTTACGACGGCACCGTCGAAGGCATCGAGCATCGCAGCCGTCCGGTCTTCGCTGTCCAGTACCATCCAGAAGCGGCCCCTGGCCCCCACGACAGCCGCTATCTCTTCGACCATTTCATCGAGCTCATGGAGGCCCGGGCCACCTCCTGAGGCGGACCGCGCCCCCCGACGACTCCGTTGCGTCGCCTTCTGCGGATCGTTGCAAGTGTCTATCCACAACGACCTTGCGACACCTGTCAGGCCTCGTTACAGTCTGGGCCCAATCCACGCTGTGCGCGCTGATCCGAGGACCCTTTTGGAGGTCGAATGACGAAGGCAGATCTGGTCGAGCAGGTGGCGGAGGCCATTGGTCCCGGGGTCACCAAGAAGGATTGCGCGCTGGTCGTCGACGGATTCCTCAACGCCATCAAGCTGGCTCTGGCCAGTGGCGAGAACATCGAGATTCGTGGCTTCGGCACCTTCAAGGTCCGTAAGCGGAAGACCCGCATGGCGCGCAACCCGCGTACCGGGGAGCCCGTCGAGGTCCCCTCGCGCCTCGTGCCCGTCTTCAAGCCTTCGAAGCACCTCCGCGCCAGGGTCGAGAAGCTCGACGAGTCGGACCTTTGACCTCCGGCGCCTCGGCGCTCACCGCCGGGCTTTAACGTTCTCGACCGCGACGCGTCTACTCTACAGTGACAGAGTTCGCGCGCTTTTCCTCGGAGACCTCAGACTCGGAGTTGGTCCAGCGTGGCCGCTCCGGCGACCAAGCCGCTCTGAGTGCGCTCGTACGACGTCATCAAGACATGGCGTACCGTGTAGCACGGTCCATCACGAGGAACGAAGACACCGCCCTGGATGTGGTGCAGGACGCGTTCCTCAAGGCCTTCAAGGCGCTGGACGGATTTCGAGGCGATGCAGCATTCCGGACCTGGTTCGGAACGATCGTGGCCAACGAGGCGCGCGGCGCCCTCCGGGCCGCCAAGCGACGCAAGGAGAGCGGACTGGACGAGGTTGGACCCGTCGCCTCGGACGAGAAGGATGTCGCGGACGCCGTCGAGATCATGGATGAGTCGAGCAGAGCGAGACGAGTGATGGAGCAATTGCCCGAAAAACAGCGGCTTTCGGTAGCGTTGCGGATCGAGGAAGGACTCAGCTTCCGTGAGATCGGAGAGCTGATCGGGTCCAGCGAAGGCGCGGCCCGCGTGAACTACTTTCACGGAATCCGGCGCCTCAGGGAGTTGATGCAATGAGCGAGACAGAGTGCGGCGCGGTGAGGGAACTGATCCCCGATGTCGGTGCGGGCCGGAGCGATGAAGCGGCGACGGCAGCCGTCGAGTTGCACGTGTCCCAGTGCTCCGATTGCGCGGAGGAGTTGGCGCTGGCCCGCATGCTTTTCGGGAGTCGGGCCGAGATTCCCGTTGACGTCAGCGAGACCGTAGTCAGGCGGTACAGGGGGCAGACCCCAACGACCACGAGGCCGTGGTGGGGCATTTCGGCGGCCGCCGTCGCGGCGCTGGCCCTGGGTATCGGCATTACGAGTGGCCCTGGCCCGGACGCGGAGCTCGACTTCGGGACGGAACTGGTGGCGGAGGTCGAGAGCGAGGACGACGAGTTCTGGTTGAGTGACGACGGAATCCTGGCCGGCGCCCCTGTGTTCGAGGCCATGTCGGACGAAGCCCTCGCCGAGCTCCTGGACGATCTCGCCACCCTTCAGGGAGGTCAGGCATGAGCCCCCGCGGCATGCGGGACAAGAGCCTTGTCGCCCGGTGGCTCATCCTGCCTGCGCTCGCGCTCCTTCTAGCGGCCCCCCTGGAAGCTCAGGACCGGCGGGAGCGGCGTTCCAGCCCCGAGGAACGGCAGGAGATGGAGCGTCGGGCCCGCGAGCAGATGAGCCGAATGATCCGTGAAGAACTCGGCCTCACCGAAGCCGAGTACGAGCCGGTGTCTGCCGTGATGGAGCAGTACTCGGACGAGCGTCGACGGCTGGCCCGGTCGGAGCGGGAGCTGCGTCGTGCACTCGAGTCGCTTCTGGAGGAAGGAGTCGAGGACACTTCGGATCCCAGCGCGCTGCTTCAGAGTCTCGTTGAACTGCGGGAGCGTGAAGCCACGATCTTCCGCGAAGAGCAGGATGCGCTCCTCGAGCATCTGACACCGGTCCAGGTCCTTCAGTTGCACACGCTCAGAGAGCGCATCTCGCGTCGTATCCGTGAGCTACGAGGGCGTCGGGGCGGGAGGGACGGCGATCGGGGGGATCTGAGTCTCGCTTACATGATTGGAACGATGTACCGGTACGAGGTGTCGCTCTAGCCGAAGGGACCTCGCACCGGTTAGCGTCAGGGGACCCTTCGGTGACGGGCTCGACAGCAAAGCCCCACAGGCTCGCTTCGACGACCGCCACCCGACGTAGCCCCCGATATCCAACCGCTGGACCATCCGTGACCCTCTCCGTCAACGCTCTCTTCTTCGCATCCTACCGTGACCTCGTAGGCACGGGGCAGATGCCCGTGGAACTCGGCGAGGGCGCGACGGTCGCCGACCTGGTGGAGGAGTTGAGGAGTCGAGGGGCTCCGTTCGACGCCTTGCCGGCCGAGCCGGCCGTGGCCGTGAATCGGACGTACGCTTTTCTCGACGAGCCACTGTCCGCAGACGACGAAGTGGCCTTCATTCCGCCGGTGGCGGGAGGCTGAGGTGATCCACGCCTCCGTGGGCTCCGAGGTCATCGAACCGGCCGACGTACTCGCCCGGGTGGGCTCGGACGAAGACGGGGCGTGCATCCTCTTCCTGGGGGTGGTGCGGGATCACGCCGACGGGCGTTCGGTCTCGGGGATGCGCTACGACGCCTATGTCGAGATGGCGCAGCCCGTACTCCAGGCCATCGCCGAAGAGGCCGCGGAGCGGCTCGGCACGGATCGCGTCGCAGTCGTGCATCGTATGGGCGAACTGGACGTCGGTGAGGTCTCGGTGGCCATCGCGGTCTCCAGCCCTCACAGGGCCGAGAGCTTCGACGCCTCCCGCTACGTCATTGAAGAGATCAAGAAACGGCTACCTGTCTGGAAGAAGGAGCACTACTTGGACGGATCGGCCGAGTGGGTCGAAGGCACGACGCCCCCTGGGACAGCCACCCGCGGTGGCGTGGAAGCCGGGAGGGAAGCATGACCGGTCCGACGAGGCAAGACCCGATGCGAGATCCGACGGGCGACCCGACCGCGGCTTCCGGGAACGCGGCGGCGCTCGACGAAGGAATGATCGACCAGCACGGACGGCGCATCGAGTATCTCCGGGTATCGGTCACCGACAAGTGCAACCTGCGCTGCGTCTACTGCATGCCCATGGAAGGCCTGCCGTGGCTCAAGCGCGAAGAGCTGCTCAGCTACGAGGAGATCGCCTCCATCGTCCGCACTATGGCCGGGATGGGCCTGCGCCGGGTGCGGATCACCGGAGGTGAGCCCCTGGTCCGCCGGGACCTTCCCGATCTGGTCCGCATGATCGCCGAGGTCCCGGAGATCGAAGATCTGTCGTTGTCCACCAACGCCGTGCTTCTCGACGACCAGGCCGAAGCTCTCAGGGATGCCGGCGTACAACGCCTCAACGTGTCCCTGGACTCCCTGCGGCCGGACCGCGTGGACGCCATCGCCCGCCGACCCGGCTCCTTCCCCAAGATCATGGCGGGACTCGACGCGGCGGAGCGGGCGGGGTTCGAGCCCATCAAGATCAACGTCGTCCTCATCCGTGGGCAGAACGACGACGAGATCGAGGACTTCGCCGAGATCACCCGGGAACGACCGTGGCATGTGCGCTTCATCGAGATGATGCCGACGGGCGCCAATCTCGACCTCAGCGCAAATCAGTTCATCTCGTGTACCGAGGCCCTGCGTCGCATCGAAGCCATCGATGCCCTGGAAGCTGTCGCAGGTCCGTTCGGCAACGGTCCGGCGCTGTACCACCGATTTCCCGGCGCCCCAGGCACCATCGGCGTCATCACGCCCATGAGCCACAACTACTGCGACCGCTGCAACCGGATGCGGCTCACCGCCGACGGTCAACTCCGGCCGTGTCTGTTCGGCTCCATCCAGACGAACCTGCGCGACCCCCTTCGAGCCGGAGAGGATCTGGTCCCCCACATTGTGGAAACGCTCCAGATCAAGCCGGAACGTCACTACCTCATCCATGGCAGCGACGTGGGCTCGGGAGGGCTGGTCGCCCTCTCACAGACGGGAGGTTAGTCCGGGGCCGGGGGAGGCCGAGGAGAGGTCCGCACCGCGGCACGGAGCGCGCCGCTGTCGGGGGGTTCCGACGATCCCCGCGCACCCCTCGACCCTGGTTCCGGGCGGGTTATACTCCATCGGGCGTCGACTCGAATGCGGCGCTCGCTGCGACGGAGCCCACCTCCGAAGCACGCTCGCCATCGACTTAGAACCCTGCCGTGGAGCGGACGTCCTACATGAGCGCCAAGAAGATCACCGTCGTCGGAGCCGGGCACGTAGGTGCCACTTGCTCACAACTCCTTTCCCAGAAAGAGCTGGCCAAGGAGGTCATCCTCGTCGACATCGCCGACGGGATTCCCCAGGGCAAGGGCCTCGACCAGTGGGAAAGCGCTCCTATCGAGGGCTTCGATACCCGCGTCTCAGGGGCCAACGACTACGAGTCGTCGGAAGGCGCCGACATCTTCATCGTCACGGCCGGAGTGGCGCGGAAGCCGGGCATGAGCCGCGATGACCTCCTCAAGATCAATGCCGGTGTCATCGAGTCGGTGACCAAGGAGATCAAGCGGGTCGCTCCCGAGTCCATCATCATCATGGTCACCAACCCGCTGGACGTGATGGCCCAGGTCGCCATCGAGACGTCGGGATTCCCTCGCGAGCGTGTCATCGGCATGGCCGGTGTCCTCGACACCGCCCGTTACCGCTCCTTCATCGCTCTGGAGCTCGATGTCTCCATCGAGGACATCCAGGCTCTGGTCCTCGGCGGCCACGGCGACACCATGGTCCCGCTCATCAGCTACACCTCCGTGAGCGGTATCCCTCTGACGCAGCTCATGGCCCAGGATCGCATCGACGCGCTCGTCGAGCGCACCCGGAAGGGTGGTGGTGAGATCGTCGCCTACCTCAAGGAAGGCAGCGCCTACTACGCACCGGCTGCGGCGGCGGTCCAGATGGCCGAGGCCATCGTGAAGGACAAGCGACGGATCCTCCCGTGTGCTGCATGGCTCCAGGGTGAGTACGGACAGAACGACCTGTTCCTCGGTGTCCCCTGCCTCCTCGGTGAGAACGGTCTCGAGCGCATCATCGAGGTCGAACTCGACGACGACGAGCGGGCCGCGCTGGAGACCAGTGCCGGGCACGTCCGGTCCACCGTCGAAAAGCTCAAGGCCATGCAGGCCGGCTGAGGGCTGAGCAGGGCAGAGGCGACATCGGGCCGAAGGAGCGTGCCTTCCCTTTCGGTGACTTGACGACGACGAACCCTGCCACGAGACTGGATGCCATGATCGCGACCGTCGGCAATTTCCATCCGAATTCGAACCGCAATCCCGAAAGGGACCGCGGCCACGGGCTCGTATAGCTGACGAGATCAGAGACGAGACGGCCGCGATCCTTCCCAGGGTCGCGGCCGTTTTCGCTTGGGGTGTAGCTCAATTGGCAGAGCGCCTGGCTGTTAACCAGGAGGTTGGAGGTTCGAGCCCTCCCGCCCCAGTCCCGCCGTCTCACCGCGGCGCTTGAAACACCTCTGGATCCAACTCCGGATTCAACTCGAAGTCGTGGGTGTGGAGCACCTTGGTGAGGCCGCCGTCCTCCCGGAAGTGCACGCGCCGGCCCACGAACGTGTAACCGTCCACGGTCCGGATGTCCTCGAAGCGGAGAACGTTCACGTTCTCGCTGTCCTCCTCCTGATAGGAGAGCTGGACAGGCCAGACCCGCCCCTCTTCGAACCAGTAGGTCCAGGCGTCCCCGTCGTGCAGGCCGACGCCTTCGCCGAAGGTGACGCCTACCACCTGGCGGCCCTGGTCGTCGACGCCGCGGTCGTGGAGGTTCACTCCGGGGTCCCGGAGCTTGAAGGGGAGACCGATCCAGTAGTGGACGTCTCCGGTGACGTAGGGCACCTCATCGAAGTCCTTGTCCCCGGGTCCCAGCGGTTCGCCGTTCATCCGGGCCCACACCGTTTGACCGTCGGTGCCGTGAGCGATGAAGTCATTGCCCTCCCATCGCTCGATTCGGGCCGCCTGACCGTGCTCGGTCGTGGACATGGTGACGTAGCGAGGCCGGGTGCGGCGGAGTCGGCCGCTCTCGGGATCCCAGATCTCGGTGGTGAGGGTGTAACGGGCGCTTTGCAGCGGCCAGTAGGCTTCGAGGCCTCCGAGGGCTTCGATCCACTGGTCGACTCGCTCCTCGGCTGCGGCGTTCGGGGACGAGAGGGTGGCGTCGCCGGGTTCGGCCCCGAGGTCGGTGCCTATTGCGACGAGTGACACTCCGGCCATGACTGCGACGGCGGCGATCGAGGCTACGGCTCTGGCCTTCATTCCCATTCCTCCATTCACGGGTCGCGCACCTGTCGGTCCAGTGCGCCGTGACACTGTGCTTTGGATACCCAATACACGCAAACCGCATCTTGCTCCCGAACACGAACAGGTCCTAGTCTCGTATCCCGGTCCAGGCGGTCGACGTACCTCGCTCGCTGGCGGCGCAAGACCACCACGAGCGGGGGAGCGAACCGCCGGCACGAGCCGACCCACCCCGGAACCGCCCACTGACATGCCCATTCCGCGCATCAAGCCAACCGTCCTCGAACACCGTCGTCACATCGTCACGTTGGGCGGCGCTTGCCTGGCGGTTCTCCTGCTCCTGCCTTCGGTGTCCCTGGCTCAGGTCGAGACGGCCGATGTCATTCTCCACTCCGGTCGGCTTTGGACGGGCGTGGAGGGCGCCCGATATGCCGAGGCGTTGGCCATCCACGGCAACGAGATCGTGGCCGTGGGCTCGAACGCCGACGTTATGGGGCACCTGGGTGACGACACGCGTGTCATCGACCTCGAAGGCCGCTTCGTCACGCCCGGCTTCATCGACAACCACACCCATTTCAACCGGGCAGGCGAGCTCCTCCTCGGGGTGAACCTCCTGGAGGTCTCCGACGCCGCCGGCCTCACCGAGGCCGTGGGCGATGCGGCCGAGCGTCTTCCCGATGGCGCATGGATGACCGGGGGGATGTGGGGCGCTTATGAGGAGTGGGCGATGAGCTCCACGGGCAGGGAGGACGAAGGCGGATCCGGGCAGACCTTCCGTCCCGACCGCTCCATCATCGACCCGGTATCGCTCCGCAACCCCGCGATCCTCTGGAATTGGGACCGGACTCAGTACCTGGCGAACGAGGCCGCCCTCACCGTCGCGAGGGTGTCCTGTGCCGATGCCGGTGTGGAGTGCGAAGGAGGCTCGCCGACCGGTCGCGTCTCGGCTGAGATCGCCGCCAGAATCCGAGGTGCCATCCCGGAGAAGACGATGGAGCAGAAGCTCGCCGAGGCGCGCATCGCGCTGGCTCGTCTGGCGGAGCACGGGGTCACCACCTTTTTCGACATCACGCCGCCGGACCAGGTGGCCGTCTTCGATCGTCTCCGAAAGGACGGCGAGCTCACGTCACGGGTGAACATGCGTCTGGTGCTGGACACGTGGGACGAGATGCGTGACGCCGGCATCGTCGAGGGCTATGGCGACCGGTGGGTTCGGTACCAGGGCCTGAAGGGCTTCGTAGACGGCATCATGGGAGGGTCGTCCGCCCGCTTTTACGAGCCGTACCTCACTACCGGCGTGCGGGGGGAGTGGCGGGATGCCCGCAACACCGGGTACGTCACCGACGACGGTTCGGGCTTCATGCCCGAGGGCAACATGCGCGCCCTGGTGCTTGGCGCCGACTCTGCCGGGTACAACCCACGGGTCCACGCCATCGGCGACGAGGCCATCGACCGGATCCTGGACATCTACGAGTATGTCCGGGACGTGAACGGTCCGAGGGAAGGGCGTCGCTTCGCCATCATCCACAATCAGGTCATTCGCGGCCCGGAGACCGCGCGGCGGCAGGCCGCGTTGGGCATCATCGCCGAGATGCAGCCGTACCACACCATCGACGACATGCGTTGGATGGAAGAGAGGATCGGTGAGCGAGGACGGTGGGCCTACGCCTTCAGGACCCTCCACGACGCCGGCGTCATGCTGTCGTTCGGAAGTGACTGGCCCGGGACGAACGCCGCCTGGTACACGTCCAATCCTCTCCATGGCATCTACGCCGCCGTCACCCGCGAGACGCTGGACGGGACGCCTGCCGGCGGCTGGTTCCCGGAAGAGCGGATCGACGTGGAGACGGCCCTTCGGGCCTACACGGTCAACAACGCGTACGCGGCGGGAGAGGAGGCCTACAAGGGCAAGCTGGCGCCTGGTTTTCTCGCAGACATCGCGGTCCTGGACCGAGACCCCTTCGCCGTCGATCCGTCGGAGTTGAAGGACGTGAGAGTCATGATGACCTTCGTCGACGGGAAGGTGGTCTTCGAGCGACCGAGGACGTAGCGGCCGGGCTCTGCAACGCGATGGCCTGGAGGTAGCGGTGGCCTCGCTCCGGAGGCGGCCAGGACGCGCGGGAGCTAGAGCGCTCCCATGGTGACCTCGCCCCCGGCATCGATGTGGACCCCACTGTGCCCGTCCACCATCGCCCAGACACTGTCGGTGTCGAGCGCCTCCGACGCGAGCACGATGCCGCCGGGCCCAACCGCGGGCTGACGGGCCAAGTAGAGTGAGTTCGAGGCGCGCACGGTGCTCGACCGGACTGCGGCCAGCGCCTCGCCGTCCGACAGAACCATGTTGAGTTGCGCCTCTTCCCGACCCACGCGCTGCGCCACCTGATCGACCACGGATGCGAGGGCCTCGAGCATGGAGGCTCCGTGCCGCAAGGCCGCGACGGCGAGGAGAAAGAGCGTCTCCGAGTCCGACGATCCGGTGAGGGCCCCGTACAGGTCGTCGGGCAAGCGCTGCCGCAGGACCCGCATGTGAGATCTCCGGAAGTCGGGGACGAAGCCATTGAGGACGAAGGACCACCGGTCGAGGACCATCGGCAGGAGGCCCGAGCGGTCCACCGGGATGCCCGGTGTGCCGTTGCGGAGCGCGGCGACGATGCACGAGGAGTGGATGACCGAGAGGGTGGCTTCGAGGTGGTCGTCGTACCAGATGGGTCGTGCTTCGGCGATCCGACCCGGCTGTCCCTGATGGTACCAGACCACCCCGTACCCGTCGGCGTTCACCGAGCCTGAAAGGAGCTCCTTCGGCTTCCAACTCTGCTCATAGAGGGAGTGGCTTCCACCGAAGACGAGAGAGGCCGGCGTCGCGGGAGCCCCGACATAGGCGACGAGTCGGCACATAGGCCTAGGGCACCTCCGAGTCGCGGAGGGACTCCCCGAGCCTTTGGAGGTCGGCATTCCCACCCGAGAGGACGACGACGACGGGAACCCCCGGGCGCGAGTGGATCCTGCCTGCGAGAAGGGCGGCGAGGCCTGCGGCGCCGGACGGCTCCACCAGGAGCTTCGTCCGTTCCAGGAGGAGCCTTTGGGCCGAGAGGATCTCGTCGTCGTCGACGAGGACGACGCCTGCGGCATGCTCGGCGAGGATGGCGTGATTGAGCGTTCCCGCCATCGGTGGTGCGAGGCCGTCGGCCACCGTTTCGACCCGATCCAACGTCACCGCCCGGCCCTCGGCGAGGCTGCGGTGCATGGCGGCGGCGCCGCGCGGTTCGACACCCCAGACGTCGGCGGGCGTGGCGGTGGCGGCCACCGCGGCCGCGATGGCCGAAGACAGTCCGCCACCACCCACCGGGACGACGACGGTGCCCACGTCCGGCAGGTCCTCTACGATCTCCAGGCCACACGAGGCGTGACCGGCCACCACTTCTTCGTCGTCGAATGGGTGCACGAAGGTCAAACCCCGTTCTTCGCTGATCTCCCGCACACGGACGAACGCGGCGGCCGCGTCTCCGTGGAGGATGACCTCGGCGCCGTACTCCCGGCTCGCCCGGACCTTCGTCGGCGATGCCCGCTCGGGCATGACCACCACGCTGGAAACGCCAGCGGCCGTGGCGGCCCACGCTACCGCCTGTGCGTGGTTTCCGGCCGAGATGGTGCACACGCCCCGGTCGCGCTCCTCGTCGGTGAGAGTCAGCAGGCGATGGAGTGCCCCGCGGACCTTGAACGCACCGGTCTTCTGGAGGTTCTCGCACTTCAGGAATACTGGCGCCCCGACGCGCTGTGAGAGCGTCCGGGAAGAGACCAGCGGTGTGCGGTGGACCGCGCTCCCGATCCGCTCACGCGCCGTCTGGAGCCGCTCCCGGCTCATGGAGGTGATAGTCATCGCCCGGATGATGCTCAGGCCGCGTCCCGGAGGCCAGGGCAGGCGCCCGACGGAGTACGTCGGCCGCCGTCGGTTCCTACGTCACGAAATCGTTTGCCTTTGAAACGAAAGCTCTTGTACGTTCCCGACAGTCGCATCCTGATGTGACCCGCGATCCCTGAACGTTCGAGGCTCCCATGCGTTCCCGCTACGCCATCTCAGCCGGCTTTTCGTTGATCATCGCCTCCGTCTTCGCCCCCGCCGTGGAGGCCCAGAACGGGGTGCTCACCGGGGTCGTGACGAGCGACACAGGGCAGCCCGTCGCCACGGCGCAGGTGACGGTCCTCAGAGGGGGGCCGGGTGCGGCCGTCGTGACCGACGAGCAAGGCCGCTACAGGATCCAGTTGGCGGCGGGCACGTATGACGTCGTCTTCGATCACGGTTTCCACGAGGAACGCCGTGAGAGCAACGTCTCCATCTCTTCGGGTCAGACGACGACGCTCAACGTGCAGTTGGCTTCGTTCGCCAGCCTCCTCGACGCCATCGTGGTGACGACGTCGCGAACCCAGTTGGACGCGGGTGAGCCCTCGCGAGAGAGCCCGGGCATGACGGACGTGATCAGTGGAACCGAAGTGCGGGACAGGCCGTCGCCGGACATCACCGACCATCTCGTCGAGAGCCCCGGCGTGGACCGGATCAACTACGGCCTACAGGCTTCCAACTTCGTCGTGCGGGGCTTCAACAACATCTTCTCCGGCGCGCTCCACATGCTGTCGGATTACCGCTTGGCGGGCGTTCCCTCGCTACGCGTCAATCTCGCCCACTTCATTCCGACGACCAGCGAGGACCTGGAGAGGATCGAAGTCGTCCTGGGTCCGGGCTCGGCGCTGTATGGGCCGAACACGGCGAACGGCATCGTGCACATGATCTCGCGGTCCCCCCTGGATGAGCAGGGGACGTCGGTGACTCTCGGTGGTGGAGTGAAGGGCAAGGACTATCCTTCGGCCTTCCAGGGCGCGTTCCGGTCGGCGTTCCTCCTCGGCGACAACGTCGGTATGAAGATCTCGGGCCAGTATCTGGACGCCGAGGAGTGGCAGTACTTCGACCCCGTCGAACAGGTCGGTGACGTCAACGTATGCATCGGGGACCGCATGGCTCGTGGCCTGTCCATGGCCGAGGCCCAGACGGCCTGCGGCCGGATCGGCGCCCGGAACTTCGACATCCAGCGCTACAGCCTCGAAGGCCGTCTCGACTATCGGTTCAATGACGGGCGGGATGGCGTCGTCGCCACGTACGGACGGAACAGCTCATCGGGGATCGAGATGACCGGTCTCGGGGCGGGGCAGACCGACGACTGGATCTCCGATTTCTATCAGATGCGCCTCACCGTCGACCGGCTCTTCGTCCAGGGCTACCTGAACCAGTCCGACGCGGGCAACTCGTTCCTCCTCCGTGAAGGCACGGTCCTGGCCGACAAGTCGAAGCTGTTGGTCGGGCAGATCCAGCATGGCTTCGATCTGGCCGAGGGGCGTCAGGACTTCACCTACGGATACGACTACTTCGCCACGCGTCCGAACTCCGAGGGCAGCATCTACGGGTCCTATGAGGGCGACAACGACATCGACGAGTGGGGACTGTACGTCCAATCCAAGACCGAACTGACGGAGCAGCTGGACTTCGTAGGAGCCCTCCGGCTGGACTCCCACTCCATCATCGAGGACAACGTCTGGTCGCCTCGGGCGGCGCTCGTCTTCAACCCCAACGAGAATCACGGCTTCCATGCCGGTTACAACCGGGCGTTCTCCACACCGACGGCGCTGAACTACTTCCTCGACATTCCCGGTGGGTTCGCTCCTGACCCGTTGGGCCAGCTCGGATTCACCACCCGGGCCTACGGGAGCGGTCGGAACGGTTGGGGCGTTCAAAACGCCGACGGAACGCTTCAGGGGATGCGGTCTCCGTTCAACCCCGCCATCACGGGTGGCCCCCAGCAACTGCTTCCGGCGGACGTGCCCGTGATGTGGCAGCTCATCGTAGGCTTCCTGGAGCAGACGGGGCAGATCGACGCGCCGACGGCGGCTGGACTACGGGGCGTCGCCCCCACCGACAACTCGGCCGTCGAGCGGATCGCCCTCAACCCTCTGACGAGCCAGGCGGTGCCGGTGTCGGCCGTGAGCCTCCCCGACATCGAGCCGACCCGCGAATCCTACACGGAGACCTTCGAAGTGGGATGGAACGGCACCTTCGACGACCGCGTTCGACTGGTGGCCGACGTCTACTACACGAGGAAGAGCGACTTCGTCTCCCCGCTGTTGCTGCAAACCCCGCTCCTCTTTCTGGACCAGGGAACGACCGAGGCCTACCTGACTCCATTCTTCGGCGCCGCCGGGGCGGCGGCACTTGCTGCCGGCATGGCTCAGGTGCCTGCCGGGGTGGTCTCCTCCGACAGCAACGGGGCCCAGGGTGCGGAGTTGATCTTGTCCTACCGCAACGTCGGGGAGGTCGACTTCTGGGGTGGCGATGTGTCCATGGAGGTATTCATGGACGAGGCTCGGAGATGGAAGCTGAGCGGGATGTACTCCTTCGTCAGCAAGGACGAGTTCATGATCGCTGATGGAACACCGATCACACTGAACGCGCCCAAGAACAAGGGCTCCATTTCGCTCAACTACAGGAATCTCCTGAAGGGAGTCACGGCGTCCTCGCGGGTGCGGTTCACGGCCGGCTTCCCTGCGACGTCTGCGGGCTTCGTCGGAGATGTCGACTCCCACGCCATCGTTGATCTGTCGGGGGGGTACGAGGTGCCCGGTACGGCCGCCACCCTGCAGCTCTCCGTGAGCAACGTCTTCGCGACCCAGTACCAGACCTTCCCCGGCGTTCCGGAGATCGGACGGTATACGATGCTGAGCGTCCGCTACGAGCTTTTCTGATCGGAGGGGCCGTCCGCTCGAGTGGGGAACCCCGGAAGGTCGGTCGGGATACCCACGACGAAAGGCCAAGCGGACTGGAGGGAACCGGAAATGAGCAGTGAGGAGGGTGGGGTGACCGACGTGGGAAATCCGACGTCGGTCACCCTTCGGTGCAGCTTCTGCGGCACCTTGAACAAGGTGAATCTTCGTCGAGCCGCCGACCGTCCCAGGTGCGGCGACTGTACCAAGCCCATGCTCCTCGATCGACCCGTGAAGGTCGGTCAGGAAGACTTCGACCGCACCGTGCTCGAGTCCGACGCGCCGGTCCTCGTCGACTTCTATGCCGACTGGTGCGCGCCGTGCAAGATGGTCGCGCCCCTCATCGACGAGATCGCCCACGACCAGGTCGGCAAGATGCTGGTGGCGAAGGTGGACACGGACGCGGCCCCCGATGTGGCCATGCGCTACGGCATCCGGAGCATTCCTACACTCATCGTCTTCGATGGTGGGGAGGAGTTGGAGCGGAGCATGGGATTCGAGCCCGAGCGAGTCAGAGCCCTCGTGGACAAGGTCTTGGCTTGAGCAAACGAGACCGGCACGGGCAGATCCTCGACATCATCCGGACAAGCCGGGTCACGAGTCAGGAGGGTCTGCGCGAACTTCTCGTGGAGAAGGGTACCGACGTGACCCAGGCCACGCTCTCACGGGACATCCGCGAACTCAGGCTGGTGAAGGTGCCCGGCGCCGACGGGGTGGGCTACTACTCGGTGCCGGAGGAGTGGGACAGCACACCCCCCCTCGAGTCTCTCCTGCCCACGCTCTTCCACTATGCTGACGGCGTCGACAACCTCCTCGTCGTCCGGACCATGAAGGGCGGCGCGCAGACGGTGGCGGCAGGTATCGACTGGGAGGAATGGCCCGAGGTCCTGGGGACCCTCGCCGGCGACGACACCATCCTCATCATTCTCCGTCAGCGGGACCAGCGGGCGGTGGTACAGAAGCGGATCGAGGAGATGGCGTCGCGTCGGTAGTGTTGACTTATGCAGGACGTATGAATATCTATCCACTGTCCGAGACGCGGACGGACACCCGGAGTCGACACACAGGGACCCGGGGGTAGGAGCTAGGGGCACACGGCCCCACGGCGCTTCGGCGGGAAGCGACCGGTCTCCTTACCCCCGGGCCTCTTTCTTTATCGGGGATCTGTGATTCCATTCTCCGCCATGACCATGATGTCCGAGACGAGCCTGTGAGCGAAGGAACGGGGAAAGCGAAGGGGCTCTGGGGTGGCCGCTTCGACGGCGCCATGGCTCCCGCGATGGTGCCCCTGAACCTCAGCCTCGACGTGGACGCAAGGCTCTGGCGGGAAGACGTCGTAGCCAGCGCGGCGTGGGCTCGCGCCATCTACAGGGCCGGTGTTCTGACCGAGGACGAGGCGGACGCCCTCGTCGACGGCCTGGGTGAGGTCGCCCGCCGAATCGAGGCCGAGGGCCTGGGAGAGGCCCCGGAAGAAGACATCCACTCGGTGGTGGAACGCATGTTGGGTGAGGTGGCCGGAGAGGTCGCCGGCAAACTCCACACCGGCCGTTCTCGTAACGATCAGTCGTCCACGGGTGTTCGGCTGTACGGGATGGCTGCCCTCGATGCCGTTTGCCACGCCCTCCTGGACCTGACGGAGGCCCTGCTGGAGCTGGCCGAGCGGGGCAGGGATGTCATCATGCCCGGCTACACCCATCTCCAGCAGGCGCAGCCCATCCGCACCGCCCAATGGGTGCTCAGCCACCTCTTCCCCTTCCTTCGGGACCTCGAACGACTTCGGGCCGCGCGGGACGCCGCGTCCATCCTACCCCTTGGCTCCGGCGCCATCGCCGGGTGTCCCTTTCCCATCGATCGGAAGTGGCTGGCCGACGAGCTGGGCTTCGACCGGATCAGCGAGAACTCGGTGGACTCGGTTTCGGATCGGGACTGGATCGTCGACACGACGTACGCCGGCGCCATGATCGGTGTGCACCTGTCCCGGCTGTCCGAAGATCTGGTCTTGTTCTCCAGCCTCGAGCTCGGCTTCGTGCGACTCTCCGACGGCTTCAGCACTGGCTCGAGTCTCATGCCCCAGAAGCGGAACCCCGACGTAGCGGAGTTGACTCGCGGAAAGGCCGGGCGTCTCATCGGCGACCTGGTGACGATGCTCACCCTCCTCAAAGGTCTCCCGACGAGCTACAACCGGGATCTCCAGGAGGACAAGGAGCCCCTCTTCGATACCCTCGACACCCTCCTGTTGACGTTGCCGGCCATCACCGGCGCCGTCGCCACGGCGGAACTACGGCCCGACCGAATGCGGTCGGCCATGGACACACAGCTCCTGGCCACGGATCTGGCCGACTACCTGGTCCGGCGTGGCGTCCCCTTCCGGCAGAGTCACGAGGTCGTCGGCCGACTCGTTCGCCTTTCCGAGGAGAAGAGGGTCCCGCTTTCGGAGCTCGATCTCGCCGATTTTCAGGCCGAGAGCGACACCTTCGCCGCCGACGTTCTGCAGGTCTTCGATTGGGAGGCTTCGGTGGAAGCCCGCAGCGCCGCCGGAGGAACGTCCCAGCATACGGTGGACGCACAGGTCGTCGCTGCTCGTCGGCGTATCGACGAGGCACGAGAGAACCTACCCGAGCGAGAGACCGCCGGTCAGGGCGGAGAACCCTAGCTCGCTGTTCGCCCTGCAGCGGCTACGCCATTTTGCGACCCGCCGCCGCTACGAACGGCCGTAGGGCGCCCATGAGCTCCTCGAACTCGGGGAAGTTCAGCGACTGCTCGCCGTCGGACGTCGCTGTCTCCGGATCGGGGTGCACTTCGACGATGAGGCCGTCGGCACCTGCCGCCACGGCGGCGAGGGAAAGGGGGATCACCAGGTGACGCCTTCCGCCAGCGTGGGACGGGTCGGCCACCACCGGCAGGTGTGTCTCCCGTTTCAGGACCGGGATGGCTGCCAGGTCGAACGTGTTCCGCGTCGATGTCCCGAAGGTGCGAATGCCCCGCTCGCACAGGACCACGTTGGGGTTGCCCTGGCTCATGACGTACTCGGCGGCGAGGAGCAGGTCTTCCACGGTGGCGGACATGCCCCGCTTGAGGAGAACCGGCCGCTGTAGTCGCCCGACCTCGGTGAGGAGAGCGAAGTTCTGCATGTTCCGGGCTCCGATCTGGAGCATGTCGGCGTAGGATGCGACCAGCTCGACCTGCCGCGTATCCATGACCTCGGTCACGACTGGGAGACCCGTCTGATCTCTGACTTCGGCAAGGATCCGGAGTCCTTCTTCGCCGAGGCCCTGGAAGGAGTACGGTGAACTCCGGGGCTTGAAGGCTCCGCCACGGAGGCCCCGGGCGCCGTGGGCGTGGACTGCTTCGGCCGTGGCCTTCAGCATATCTCGTCCCTCCACGGAGCAAGGCCCGGCGATGGTGACGACCTCTTCACCGCCGAGTACGGTGCTTCCGAGGTTGATGGTGGAGGGCTCGGCGGCGAAGTCCCGCGAGGCGAGCTTGTACGGCTTGAGGACCCGGTGAACCGCCTCGACCCCGGGGATGGAGAGGAGGGGGATGCCCTGGAGACGCTCTTCGTCTCCGATGCACCCGACGATGGTCCGATGCTCGCCCTGAGAGACGTGCGTGCGCAGCCCCTCCGCTTCGATGCGCTCGCGGATGTGGTCGAGCTCGTCGGGAGTGACGCCCTTGCGGGTGACGATGATCATGATGGTTGCCTTCGGCGGTGGAGGGCACGAAAAAAGGCTTCCGACGAGGAGTCGGAAGCCTTCCGGGCCGCGAGGTGCGTTCGGTCAGTCAGTCGAACAACGCACGTGGGCGAGGAGCGCTCCCGTCGGGAGGGCGCCAGTAATATCGCCGGGTCACGCGCGGATCATTCATGCGGGAAGGATGGTTCGCCGACGGGAGGGCGTCAACATTTGGCCACCCCGGTTGGCTTGAATAGATTCCCGGCGGGTAGGCCCTTCCGATCCCCGAGGCCCCGTTTGACTCGAGACGATCTCAAGCTCGCCGCCGCTCGAACCGCCCTCGCGTCCGTCGAGAGCGGCACCGCCATCGGCCTCGGCACGGGCAGCACGGTCCGCCATCTCGTGGAACTCATCGGCGACGCCCTCGAAGACGGGAGTCTCGCCGATATCGTGGCGGTGCCGACGTCGGTCCAGACTGAGCGGCAGGCGCGCAGCCGCGGAATCCCCCTCGCCGAACTCGGCGATACACCGCCCCTCGCCGTGACCATCGACGGGGCCGACGAGGTGAGTCCGGACCTCGACCTCATCAAGGGGCTGGGCGCGGCGCTTCTGCGGGAGAAGATGGTGGCTCAGGCGTCACGGCGTTTGGTCATCATCTGCGACGACACGAAGCTGGTCGAGCGACTGGGCACGAAAGGCCCTCTTCCCGTCGAGGTCGTCGATTGGGCGACGAGACACCAGGAGCGCTTTCTCGAATCCCTCGGAGCGGAGCCCGCGTTGCGGACGAACCACGACGGTACACCGGTGAGAAGTGACAACGGCAACGTCTTCCTGGACTGTACTTTCCCGGACGGGATCGCCGAGCCGGCCGCCCTCGAAGAGAGACTCCTCTACCGGGCCGGGGTCGTGGACACGGGTCTCTTTCTCGGCATGGCGGACGAGGTCGTCGTGGCCGACCCCGAGGGTACCCGGACGCTCAGGAGGGGCGGATGAAGCTCGCGCCGTCCATCCTTTCCGCGGACTTCGGGCGCCTGGCGGAGGACATCGCCATCGTCGAAGGGGCGGGGGCCGACTGGATCCACGTCGACGTCATGGACGGCCACTTCGTGCCGAACATCACGATCGGTCCCCTCATCGTCGACGCGGCGAGGAGGGCTACCGAGCTTCCGCTGGACGTCCACCTCATGATCGAGGCGCCGGACCGCTATCTCGAAGCGTTCGCCGGGGCGGGTGCGGACCTGATCACCGTCCATGCGGAGGCGTGCGTCCACCTCCACCGCACCGTGGAGCGAATTCATGAGCTGGGCGCCAAGGCCGGCGTCGCCATCAATCCCGCCACTTCACTGGAAGCCGTCCGGGAAGTCCTGCCTTACGTCGACCTCCTCCTGGTGATGTCCGTGAACCCGGGTTTCGGGGGGCAGTCGTACATCTCGACGAGTACCGAGAAGATCCGGCGGGCTCGCGCTCTGCTGGACGAGATCTCCTCCGATGCGGAAATCGAGGTGGACGGGGGGGTGGATGCGGGGAAGGCGGCCATGCTGGCGGAGGCCGGAGTCTCCGTCGCAGTGGCCGGCTCGGCCGTCTACGGACACCCGGGAGGTGCGGCTCAGGGAGTCCGGGAAATCCTCTCCGAAGTCGGGCGATGACATCATGGTATTCCTGAAGTCTCGCGTTTAGACTCCATAGCGGCGGTGCTCCCCCACAACATCGAATCCATGACCGAATCCGAAGTCATCGATCCGCAAGCCATCGAACGCCTCAAGGAGTGGGGCGGGGAAAAACTGGCGGGTCAGATGGTCCGGCTGTTTCTCAAGAACTCCGGCACCCGGATGGACCAGATCCGCACGGGGATCGCCGAGGCCGACGTGGAAGAGGCCGAGCGCGGCGCCCATTCACTGAAGTCGAGTGCGGCCAACATCGGGGGCGAGCACCTGCGAACCCTCGCGACGAAGATCGAGGCCGCGGCTCTCGCCAACGACGTCGAGGGGATGCGTCAGCTCGGGCCTGAGCTGGAAGCGGCCTATTCGGCGGTGATGGACGCCCTGGCCACCCTGGAGAAAGAGATGCCCGATGAGTCATAAAGTCGCTGTGGTCGAGGACAATCCGGACAACCGGATGCTGGTCCAGGCCCTCCTGGAAGACCGGTACGACCTCTCGGAGTACGAGACGGGCGTCGAGGCGGTCGAGGGCCTTCCCGACAACGTGCCGGACCTCGTGCTCCTCGATATCTCGCTGCCGGAGATGGATGGCACCGAGGTGCTCCAGTGGCTTCGCACGCAGGACGCGCTCAAGGACATACCCGTCATCGCGCTCACGGCCCACGCCATGGCAGGTGATCGCGAGAAGTACCTCTCCATCGGCTTCGACGAATACGTGACGAAGCCCATCATTGACGAGGATGTGCTCATCGATGCGATCGAGCGGTGCTTGAACCCGGCGAGCTGAACCCCGGAACGGACACTCTCGACGGTCGGACCGCCAACGAATTCATCGAGCTGGCAGGCGGCTCCACCGAAGACGAGCTCGCAGGCCCCGACAGGGGTCTGGAGCACTCTGCGCTCTATGCCGTAATCTTCCTCGTGCTCGTAGGCGGCGCCATGCTGCTTGCGAACAACTTCGTGTGGAGCTCGGGACCGAGCCTCCATACGATGATGGAGACCATCGCCACCCTCCTCGCTTTCTTGGTGGGTGCCCTTGCGCTGGTGCGCTACTACAGCCGGAAACAGGTAACATTCCTGCTCATCGGTTGTGGATTCCTCGGCGCGGCGATCCTGGACCTCAACCACGTCGTCACGACGATTCCGGCCGTCCTCGAATCACTGGTCATCGCCGATGGCTTCGAGCCCGCGGGGATGTACGCCTGGACGTGGACCGCAGGGAGAGTCTACCTCTCATTGTTCCTCTTCGTCAGCCTTCTCTCATGGCGTCAGGAGCTGAGGGAGGGGCGCGCCGAAGCCATTCCCGAGCTGTCCGTTTACGGCACGGCATTGGTGCTCACGGTCAGCAATCTCCTCTTCTTCCAGTTCGTTCGACCGGCGACGTTCCAGTCGGCGACGTGGCTGGTGAGCCGGCCGGCGGAGTATATCCCCGGGCTCTTCTTCGCCCTCGCCTTCGTCGGTTACTACCGGAAGGGTAGCTGGCGCCGGGACCAGTTCGAGCACTGGATGCTCGTTTCGCTCCTCGTGGGTGCCTTGGCCCACGGTGCCTTCATGGCGTTTTCCGAGCAGCGATGGGACGCGATGTTCGACGCAGCGCATCTGCTCAAGATCCTGAGCTATGCCGCCATCCTTACCGGGCTGCTGTCCAGCGTCTACGAGACGTTCACACGCGAGGCGCGGGTGCTGGAGGCCCTCACCCGTTCCAATGACGCCCTCGCCCGCGAAGTCGACTTCCGGTCCAAGACCGAGCAGGCGGTCAAGGAAAGCAGTGAGCGGCTGCAGCGTTTTCTGGACAACGCCAACGACCTGATCCAGAGCGTGGGACCCGAAGGCCGGTTCCTCTACGTCAATACGTCGTGGAAGCGGGTGCTCGGCTATTCCGACGAGCAACTGGGGGCCATGCGGGTTTTCGACATCGTCCGACCCGAGCACCGGGCCCGCTTCGAAGAGGAGCTGGCCAGGGTCCTGGAGGGGGGAGAGCCCCGCCGGTACAACGTCGAGTACCTCGCCGCCGACGGGAGGGTCGTGATCCTCTCGGGCAGCACGCAGGCGCAGTTCGTCGGCGACCAGGCCGTGGCTACGCAGAGTATTCTCCGTGACGTCACCGAGCAGCGCATGGCGGAGCTCCGCCTCGACGAGTCGCAGCGCAATCTCGAGGCGCTGGTCGAGAACACGGGTGACTCCATCTGGTCGGTGGATAGACAGCATCGCCTCATCACGCTGAACTCGGCGTTCTCTCTCGCCATGGAGGCTCGGACCGGCCGGGAACCCCAGGCAGGGATGTCCCCGGAGGAGGTCTTCCCGGACCGTGACGTCGAGTGGTATCGCCAGCTCTACGACCGGGCGCTCTCCGGTGAGCGCGAGGTCGCGGTTCGCACCGACGAGGTCGATGGGCAGACCCGCTACTTCGAGCTCTACGCCAACCCCATCCAGTCCATGGACGGTGTGTCAGGCGCGGTCTTCTTCGGCAAGGACGTCACCCAGCGGGAGCGCGCAGAGGAGGCGCTCCGCATCGCGAAGGAGGAGGCAGAGGCAGCGAACAAGGCGAAGAGCGACTTCCTCGCCAACATGAGCCACGAGCTCCGCACGCCACTGAACTCCGTCATCGGCTTCACCAACATCCTTCTGAAGAACAAGGACGAGCGACTCAACAAGAAGGACATCGGGTTCCTCGAGCGCGTGCTTTCCAACGGCAAGCACCTCCTGGCCCTCATCAACGAGGTGCTGGATCTGGCCAAGGTCGAAGCGGGCCGGATGGAGCTCATCATCGAAGAGGTCGACCTGGCCCACCTCTGCGTCGAGACCGTCCAGCAGCTGGAGGGGCAGGCCAAAGCGAAGGACGGAGACGTCGCCCTGGTGGCCGACGTGCCGGACTCGGTGGAGATGGTTGAGACCGACTCGGCGAAGCTCAAGCAGGTCATCATCAACCTGGTGGGCAACGCCCTCAAGTTCACACACGGAGGATCGGTGACCGTGCGTCTGGAGGTCGGCTCCGACGGGCGGACGCCGGTGGCCATCGCGGTGCAGGACACCGGAATCGGGATTCCCGAGGATCGACTGGACGCCATCTTCGAGGCCTTCCAGCAGGCTGAGGCCGGCACCTCCCGGAAGTACGGCGGCACTGGACTGGGCCTCGCGCTGTCGCGCTCCATCTGCCTTCTCATGGGCTACGACCTCATCGTGGAGTCGGAGGTGGGCAAAGGCTCCACCTTCAACATCGTGATGGGCGAGCGTGCCCGTCGACCCGTTCGCCCCGCCGAGGAAGATTCTGCCACTGACGACCGAGGAGCGTCGCGTGGGGACGCCGTTGCCGGCGAGGGCATCTCGGTGACGTCGACACCGGCCGTCGTGAGCGAGGGCGCTTCGCCCGACCCGTCCGGGGATGGCAATACGCCACAGCAGGTCGAGGGCCCCGGAGAAGCACACCAGGCCTCGGGTCACACCCCGGGGGGCGTGTCCTCCGTATCGCCGGGGAGCGGCTCGACGGGCACTACGCCCGCCAGCGAGACGCCCACCTCCAAGGGAGGAGGATGGAGCGACTTCAAGGTGCTCGTCGTGGACGACGAGAAGGACTCCCGCGTCCTCATTCGGCATTTCCTCGAAGAGTTCGGCTGTCAGGTTTTCACCGCGTCGAACGGAGAGGAGGGCCTGGAGTTGGCCAAGCGGCACTCGCCGGACCTCATCACTCTCGACTTGATCATGCCGGGCCTCACCGGATGGGAGGTCCTGAAGCGGCTCAAGGCCGACAGCGCCCTCCGAGCTATTCCTGTGGTCATCGTCAGCGTCCTCGCCAACGAAGGCCGGGGGAAGCTGCTGGGCGCCGTCGATCTGGTGACAAAGCCCTTCGAGCGCGAGGACCTGCTGCGCGTCCTCTGGCGAAATCTCGGACGCAAGCGCGGCGGGCGCGTTCTCATCCTGGCCGAAGCCCAGGAGCGTACGGCCGAGCTCTCGAAGGTCGTTCGAGCGAGGGGGCTCGAGGCGACCGTCAAACGAGGTGGCGACATCGTCCAGCTCCTCGGCCAGGAGGCGCCTGACGCGGTCGTATTGGACATGGAACTCTCGGCCGCCCACGGCGTCGCGTCCCTCCTGGAACTCCGTGAGGATCGCCTGCATACCGGGCTCCCGGTGCTCGTTCTTACCCACGACGGGTTGAACGAGAAAGAGCGGGAGATCATCCGCGAACTGGCTACCGTCCACGCCCCGACGGCGAAGGCCGGCGAGTCCCTTGCTCGGTTGCTCGACGTCTCCTTCCCCGTTGGGCTCCAGGAGGTCGAGGGGTGACCGATCGTAGGCTACATCGAATTCTCGTCATCGAGGACGATCCGGAGATCCAGTACCTGCTGTCCGTCGTTCTCGATGGCGAGGATCGGGAGATCGTCGCGGTCGCCGACGGAGCGGCCGCGAGGAACGCCATCGCGCGGGGCACCTTCGACCTCGTGCTCCTCGACCTCATCCTCCCCGATCTGGATGGCCGGACGCTCCTGACCCGGCTCCGTGAGGACCCCGCGACGGCCACGGTGCCCGTCGTCGTCATCTCCGCCCGATCCGACGCCGACATTCGCGAGGATTGCTACGGATTGGGAGCCGACGCCTACATCGAGAAGCCCTTCGACCCGGACGCCCTGGAGCAGGAAGTCGGACATCGGCTGGCGAAGGGCGAGGGCCGGGGGGGTGGGGGACTCACCGACCCCCTTACGGGACTCCTCAATCGCGCGGGCCTGGCGGCCCGGTGCGCCGAGGCGACGCAGGACTACGGGCTCGCATTGGTACAGGTCGACGGCTTCGCTGCTCTTTCGGAAGCCTGGGGTTGGGAGGCTGCGGAGATCGTCGTCCAACAAGTAGGGGACGCCATCCGCACGGCCGTAGCCGACGATGCCGTCGTCGGACGCCTTGGCGGCGCGGAGTTCGCCGTGTACACACCCGATCCGGTGGAGGACGACCCTACCGCCGTGGCCGAACGCATCCTGGAAGAGGTTCGCGGGTCCGAACTGGTGGGTCCCGACGGCGAGCCCGTGAATCCCACGGCATCCATCGGTGTCGTCGAAGTGGCTGCCGACACGACGCTGGACGAGGCCGTGCTCCGGGCACGCCAGAGGCTGTTTCGGGCCCGTGAGGCCGGTCGCAACCAAGTGGTGGATTCGGACGAACGGGAGGAAGGCGCCACGGCACGCGTGCTGGTGGCCGAGGACGACGAGATCTCGGCCACGATCCTCCTTCACCGTCTCGAGAAGGAGGGTCTCGCCGTCGTCCGGTACGACAACGGCCGCGAGGCGTACGAAGCGGCTTTGGAGGAGGTCCCGGACCTGGTGATTCTGGACATCAAGATGCCGGGCATGGACGGCTTCGAGGTCCTGGAGCGGTTGAGGAGGACGCCTGCCTACGGCGAGGTGCCCATCATTCTTCTCACCTCCATGGGCAGTGAAGCCGATGTGGTGAGAGGCTTCAGTCTCGGTGCCGACGACTACGTCTTGAAGCCCTTCTCCCCGGTGGAGCTGTCGGCACGGGTGTGGCGCCTCCTGCGGCGGGGTAGGACCGAGATCGTGCTTTGACGGTGACCCGGGCTGATTCGTGAACTGGCTGGTGAGCGATTCAGCCCTGCTCCTCCTGACGGGGATCGTTCTGGCCGTCCTGGTGTTGGCCGTCCTCTTCTCTCTCTACGCCATCCTGCTGCGTGTGGGCCACTCCAGACGGGAACGCCTCCAAGCCGAGCTCCGTGACCGATGGGAGGGCCCCATCCTCGCCGCCATCGCCGACCCCACCCGCGTCGCCGAAGTCCATCCCATGGTGCCGCAGGCTTTTCGGATGCACTTCGTGCAGTTTGTCCTGGACTATGCACGCCGGGTGAGAGGCGCCGAACGGAAGACGCTACGCCGACTCGTCGAACCCTATCTGGACGAGATCGCCAAACGAACCCACCACGCAAGGGCCGAAGTGCGCACCCGGGCGGTGCAGACGCTGGGCACCCTGGGGTTGCCCAAATACTCGAAGGAGGTTCTCGCCGGGCTGGAGGATCCTTCACCCTTGGTCTCCATGGTCAGTGCCCGATACCTGGCGAGGCCCGAGTTCCCGGAGTACGGCCCCGCCCTCATGGAGCATCTCGAGCGCTTCGAGGGGTGGAACCGCTTCTTCCTCGCCTCCATGCTGGCAGAGATGGGACCGGAGGTCTCTCCGGTGCTGCGCGATGGACTGGTCGATGACGCACAACCGGCCTGGCTCCGGGCGGTCTTCGCCGAAGCGCTGAGAATGCAGGTCGATGCCCGATCGGCCGACCCGGCCGTTGAGGCCCTGGGCAGAGGGGTCGAACACCGGGATCTCACTGCGGCGCTGCTGCGACTACTGGCCGTCGTTGGTCGCCCTGAGCACATCGATGCCCTCGGCCCCTTTTGTGAGGTCGAAGACGAGATCGTGCGTGCCCAGGCGTTCCACGCTCTGGGCATGTTGGGAGACGAGCCGGAGCTGCCGCGGCTCTTCGCGGGCATGGACGATCCGTCACCGTGGGTAGCGCTTCACGCTGCCCGAGGGGTCCGTGAGGCGGGAGGCGCCGACCGCCTGAAGGCCATCGCCGGCGAGGAAGGGGATCGTGGCCGACTGGCGGGTCAGGTGCTCTTCGAGGAAGAGGACGGATGAGCGACCTGTTCTGGACCGTCGTCTGGACGTTCAACTACCTCGTCCTCTTCTATTTCATTCTCCTTCACGTCGTCTACCTCGGCACCAGCCTCTTCGCGTTCAGGGCCCTTCGGGCCTACGCCCTGCGTCTCAAGTCCCTCGACCTGACGGATCTCATCACGTCGGCCTGGGCTCCTCCCATCACGCTCATCGCACCGGCGTACAACGAAGAAGCGACGTGCGTGGAGTCGGTCCGTTCGCTCCTCACCCTGGAGTACCCGGAGTACGAGATCCTCGTCGTCAACGACGGATCGAAGGACGCGACGGTCCAGCGCCTCAAAGAGGCGTTCAACCTCTACGAGGCTTCCCGGATCCCGACGGCCGAGCTTCCGTCCGAGGCCGTGGGCACGATCTATCGGTCCCGCCGACACCCGAATCTCTGGGTCATCGACAAAGAGAACGGAGGCAAGGCCGATGCGTTGAACGCCGGTCTGAACCATTGCCAGACACCGCTTTTCTGCGCCATGGACGCCGACTCGCTTCTCGAGCCCGAAGCCCTCATCCGTATCGTCCGACCCTTCCTCGAGGATGCCAGTACCATCGCCGCGGGCGGCGTGCTGCGTATCGCCAACGGGTGCACGGTTCGACAGGGTCGCGTCGTGGACGTGCGGCTTCCGAAGAAGCTGCTTCCGCGTCTTCAGGTCCTCGAGTACCTCCGTGCTTTCCTCGCGGGCCGCATGGGTTGGGACGCCCTCGACGCCACCCTCGTCATCTCCGGGGCGTTCGGGATCTTCAAGCGGGACGTGGTCGTGTCCGCAGGCGGGTACGCCACCGACACCGTCGGCGAGGACATGGAACTCGTCGTCCGAATGCACCGCTACTGCAGGGAGAACGACATCCCCTACCGGATCCACTTCGTGCCCGACCCGGTGGCATGGACGGAATGCCCCGAGTCGCTGGCGGTTCTAGGACGCCAGCGAGATCGCTGGCAACGCGGGCTCTTCCAGAGCCTGTGGAGGCACCGGAAGATGCTCATGAATCCGAAGTACGGGCGGGCCGGAATGGTGGCATACCCCTACTTCTTCTTCCTCGAAATGCTCGGCCCGGTCATCGAGTTCCTCGGCTACTTCTCGTTCACGGTGACCCTTCTGTCCGGACGGGCCGACTGGCCGTTCGTCATCGCGTTCTTCTGCGCCGCCATGGTGTTGGGCGTGGCGCTGTCGTTGGCGGCCGTCGCGTTGGAAGAGCTGTCCTTCCGCCGCTATCCGAAGATGAAGGATCTCCTCTCGCTCTTCACGCTGACGATCATCGAAAACTTCGGATATCGTCAACTCAGCGCCTGGTGGCGTCTCAAGGGGACGGTGTCCGCGCTTCGCAAGAAAGAGGGCTGGGGGCACATGGTGCGGACGGGCTTCAATGTAGAGACCGGGGAAGAGACGCCCTGAACGGGTTGGAGGAGTTGATCCCGCAGCCGGGAACGACCTTGCCCGTGGCGCTCATCGCCCTGTTCGTCGGCTCCGGTGGAGCACTTTGGGTATCCGTGCTACGGGACCGGGGGGTTCGCGTCGCGTACACGCGAAAGATCTTCCACTTTCTCGTCTTCACGACGGCGGCGGCCATCCACACGGTGTGGAGCCTGGGCGGCACGGTCGTCTTCGGTGCCGTCGTGGCGGGGATGGTCCTGGCGGCTGTGGTGCGAGGTGACGGCCATCCCTTTTACGAGGCGTTGGCCCGGGACAAGGACCGACCGCGTCGCACGCTGTTCATCGTGGTTCCCCTCGTCACCACCGCGGTGGGTGGCCTTGCTTCCGCGCTCATCGCCGGGCCCTTCGCCGTCGTGGGCTACTTGGCAGCGGGGTGGGGTGATGCCGTCGGCGAGCCGGTGGGCGCCCGCTGGGGCAAGCGACCCTATCGGGTGCCCTCGCTGGCAGGCGTCGAAGCGACTCGGACGGTAGAGGGGTCGCTTGCGGTACTCGCCGTCGCCTCGGTGGCGTCGGCCATCGGTCTGGCCAGTATCGGCCTGGGCGTATCGGCGTGGTGGGCCGGGCCCCTCCTGGGGCTCGTCGCCGCCGGAGTGGAGGCAGTGAGCAACCACGGACTGGACAACTTGACTGTGCAGGTCGCCCCGTCCGTCGCCGCGCTTCTCCTCTTCGGCTGAGGGGCGCCTCCGGGCGCTTGACACGCCCTGGCCAGAAGAGCCGTATGGGGCTCTGCGGCGGGACCCGATACGTTATTTTTGTTCCTTGGTCGTCTCAGACTTGAACCATCTACGTGACAGATGCGCTTCACATTCCAGTCGGAACTGCCCGACCACACCCCCCAGGAAGTCTTCGACTGGCACGAGCGGCCCGGGGCCTTCGAGCGTCTCACCCCCCCGTGGGGTGAAGTCGAGATCCTCCAGAGGGCAGGGGGTATCAAGGACGGCGGAACGGTGTCGCTGAAGATCCACCGAGGGCCTACGAGCTTCCGATGGGACCTGCGTCACCGTGACTACGAATACGGCCGGCAGTTCCGCGACGAACAGGTGAGCGGGCCTATGAAGAGTTGGGTCCACACCCACCTCTTCCTCCCGCGCCCAGGAGGGGGCACCATCGTCAAGGACGAGATCGAGTTGGAGGCTCCGCTGGGCCCCGCCGGCGAGGCCATCGCGCCGTCATTCGTGAAGAGGGAGCTCGAGCGCCTGTTCAAGTTCCGCTACCAGCGCCTGTTCACCGACCTGGCGCGGCACCGCGAGTTCTCCGGTCAGAAGCGTCTGTCGGTGGCTGTGACCGGGGCATCGGGCCTCGTGGGATCCAACCTCACCCACTTCCTCACGACGGGCGGCCACGAGGTCATTCCGTTGGTGCGCGACAGCCGGAAGCTGGACAGCGAGTCTGTCTTCTGGAATCCCACCGGGGGAGTGATCGACGAGAAGGGTCTCCTCCGGGTGGACGCCGTCGTTCACCTGGCCGGGGAGCCCATCGCGTCGGGCCGTTGGACCGATGAGAAGCGCCGGGCAATCAAGCAGAGCCGGATTCGAGGGACCGAACTCATCGCGAACACCCTCGCCACCATGCGAAACGGCCCCAAGGTGCTCATCTCCTCCTCCGCGGTGGGCTTCTATGGCGATCGCGGCTCGGAGATGCTGACGGAGTCGGCGAGTTCAGGGCGCGGCTTCCTAGCGGAGGTCTGTCGGGCGTGGGAAGGCGCCACCACGCCGGCCGAGCGGGCCGGCATTCGGGTGGTCAAGCTCCGCAGCGGTGTCGTGCTCTCCCAGAAGGGCGGGGCCCTCGGTCAGATGTTGCTTCCGTTCAAGATGGGAATCGGGGGGCGCCTGGGCTCGGGGAAGCAGTACATGAGCTGGATCGACCTGGACGACCTCATCGGTCTCATCCATCACGCCCTCTTCGACGAGGCTCTCAGGGGGCCGGTGAACGCCACCGCCCCCAGCCCCGTGCCGAACTCGACGTTCACCTCCGCCCTGGGGCGGGCACTGGGTCGGCCGACCGTGATTCCTGTCCCCGGCTTCGCGGTGAAGGCTCTCTTCGGAGATCTCGGAAAGGAGGCTCTCCTCTGGGGTCAGCGGGTCATTCCCCAGAAGGCCCAGGACGCCGGCTTCGCCTTCTTCTACGATTCCGTGGAAGACTCTCTGCGCTTCCAGCTCGGGCGGATGGAAGACTAGAAGCGGTCAGCCCAGCTCGGCCAGGACCCGGTCCTCGAGTTCGGCATCGAGGGCCACCGAAGCCGGTTCATCCCAGTTCCACTGGTCCTCGAGACCATAGTCGGCGGCGATGCACCCGTAGGTGGTTTCCGCGCTCAGGATGACGCCCGGTACGCCGGCGCCCGGGTGCGTGCCCGCCCCGACGAGGTAGAGCCCCTCCACGTCCTCGCTCCGGTTCTGAGGCCGGAACCAGGCGGTCTGGAAGAGCTTGGGTTCGATGGCGAAGGCGTTGCCCCAAGTGGCGTTGAGCTCCGTCTCGAAGTCGTCGGGGGTGAAGACGTGCAGCACGTCGGTCATCTCCCGCAGATCCTCGAGTCCCCATTCCTCGAGGAAGTCCATGACCCGCTCGGCGAAGCGTGGCCCCATCTCCGACCAGTCGACCCCCGACTGATTGTTGGCCACGGGAATCAGGACGTACATGCTCTCGCATCCCGGAGGTGCCATCCCCGGGTCTGTCCGGGTGGGTGCGTGGAGGTACATGGAGAAGTCGTCCGGGACGATCTTCTCGTCGAAGATGTCGTCGAGGAGTTCCTCGTACCGCTCCGTGAGGATGAGGGTGTGGTGCTCGAGCTGCGGGTACTGACGGCGGGTCCCGATGTAGAGCAGGACGCAACTCATGCTCCAGTCCTGCCGAGCGAGCTTCCGGTCGTTCCAATGGGGCCGGTGTTCAGCGTCGACGAGCTTGCCGTACGTGTGGCCGGGATCCGCGTTGCTGGCGACGATGTCGGCCTCGTAGAGCCCGTCGCCGGTGCGGACACCGACAGCGCGGCCATCCTCGACCAGGATCTCTTGCACCTCGGCATCCGTCTCGATGGTCCCTCCGAGCTCGCCAAAAAGCCGTCCCATGGCTTCGACCACCGAGTACATGCCGCCCCGGGTGAACCAGACGCCTCCCTCCCGCTCGAGATAGGGGATCATGAGGTAGATGGAGGGCGTCTTGAAGGGATTCCCGCCGACGAAGAGGGGGTGGAACGAGAAGATGAAGCGGTGCCGGAAGTCCTTGAAGAAGTGGTTCACGAATGTGGTCACCGGAACGAAGGCACCGAGCTTGAAGACCGTCGGCATGAACCGGATCATCGAGCCGACGGTGTCGAAGGGCTTCGAGCCGAGACGGTCACCGATGATGGCGTCGTAGATGGGGCGTGTGCGAGCCAGGAATCGGTCCAGGTTGTCTGCATCGTCCGCGTCGAACCGAGCCATCTGCTCGCGCATCCGCGCCACGTCGCCCACGTAGTCGATGTGCGTGCCGTCGTGGAAGTAGATCCGGTAGTACGGGTCGAGGGGGACGAGGTCCACGTAGTCTGTGAAGCGTCTGCCTCCGGCCCGAAAGACGGAGTCGATGATCTCGGGGGCCGTGATGAGGCTCGGGCCCATGTCGAAAGCGTAGCCCGAGTCCTTCAGTTGGTAGGCGCGTCCCCCGATCTGCTCGCGCTTCTCGAGGAGGGTGACGTTCACGCCGGCCCCCTGGAGTCGGATGGCGAGGGAGAGCCCCCCGAACCCGCTACCGATGACGACGGCCTTCTTCATGGCGATCTCCTGGCATTGAATAGGCCGCTGCCGGCCAGAACGAGCTTGCGGGGCAGAGAAGTGAAGGCCCGCTCGGTGAGGTTGTCGTAGTCGTTGCGCCGGATCTCCCGATGGATGCCCCGGTAGGCCGCGGCAGCGGCTGCCACGGGACGACGGAAGAAGGCGGGAAGGGCTCGGATGCCCGGCCACGCCTCCTCGTAGTAGGCGTCGGCCCTGGCAAGCAACTCGCGAACGGCCGTGCGATAGGGATCCGAAATTGGCAGGTCTCCGTCGACCATGGCGCTCAGGTCGTCGGGTGACACGCAGTGCCCGAGGAGCAGCTCCAGCGGTAGATAGAGCCGCCCACGGCGCCAGTCCTCGCCCACATCCCGGGCGATGTTGGTGAGCTGCATGCCGTGCCCCAGGGCATGGGCCCTCTCCAGGAGATCGGGGTCGTGGATCCCGAACAGCTGGGTCATCCATCCCCCGACGGCGCCGGCCACTCCGAAGGTGTAGCGCTCCAACTCCGTCCAACTCCGGTATCGTCGCGGGGTCAGGTCCATGCCCACGCCGTCGAGGAGGGCTTCGGGATAGAGTCGGCTGACGCCTTTCTCCCTGGCTGTCCCCATGACGGTGTCCAGGATGGGGATGTCGGTGGCGACGCCGTCGTAGGCGGCAAGGCTCAGGGTCCGCCAGGCATCCAGCCGACGGGAGAGGGTCGGGACGTCGGGCTGATCGTGAGGGTCGTCGACGAGATCGTCGGTGAAACGGCAGTAGGCGTAGAGGCCGGAGATCAGGCTCGCTTCCATGGGGGGAAAGAGCCGGGCGGCGAGGCTGAATGTCCTCGCGTGGGCTCCGAAGTACGCTCGCCACTCCTGAGGGCCACCGAGCGCCCGCGCGCGGGCGCGGACCAGGGCTTCCGGGGAGGTGGCGTCGCCGACGGGGCCGACGCCGGGGGACGCGACATTCAGGGGAGGGAGCCCCATACGGGTTTCCTGCTCGCGAATGGCACACTCGGCCGTACCCACACAGAGGTCGAGGATGCGCCGGAGCGCCTCGGTTGCAGAGCCGAGGCGCCCGGCCTCGCGCAGCAGTTGGCGCTTCCGGTCATGGAGCTCCTCCAGGCCTCTTCGGGCCACGGAGGGTTCCTGTCCGGTGCGTCGGAAGATCTCGTCGACCACATCCCGGGGATCCCGATCGAAGTCGTCGATGCTCGTCAGCCCGAGGACCCAGCTCCACTTCTCGTGGCGATAGTCCTGAAGGGGTGGCTTGCCGGTCTCCGCCAGGTGGCAGTAGTCGATGAGGTCGTCGAGCCGCTGGTACAGATTGCCGAAGGCGCACCCGATCCGGTGGCGTGCATCCGCATCGTGGAGGTCGGCCGTTGCAGCACCCAGCGCCGCCGCGATCCCGAAGAGCTCACCGGACTTCCCCGTAATCGACGCGTCGTACTCCTCGACGGTGAGGAGGCGTCCCGACGCCCGGCCTTGAGCCACCTCTCCGGCGACCGTTCGTTCCACTGCCTCGGTGAAGCGTTCCAGGAAGGCGAACGAGCCCGTACGCGCCGCCGCTCGGTAGGCGGCCGTGAGGTAATGATCACCGAGCACCACGGCGCGCGCCACTCCGTGGCGTGACGCCACGGTCGCCGCACCCCGTCGCGTGGCAGCGGAGTCGATGACGTCGTCGTGGAGAAGTGAGGCCTCATGGACCATCTGGATGGCCAGCGCTCCGAACCAGAACCGGATGTCGAGGCTGGCGCGTCGCGCTTCCGGTATGAGCGCTAGGGCGAACAGCGGTCGCAGGAGCTTGCCTTCCAGAGGAGGCACGGGGATCCCATCGACCGCCAGCAGGTCCGCCGCCGCCGTCAGCCCTTCGCGGAGCCGACGCTCGAGCGGGTCGCGGCCCGTGGAGCCGTCACCCGACCCGGGCCCGGGGGTCTCCGAGTCCTGGAGTGTGAGGTGAGGTGAAGCCACAGGGGCCGTCGACGAGAGCCCTGCCGGGACGGCGTTCACGACGTCCCCGCGATGCCAGGGCTCGCCTCCGAGATGGCGAACATCGACCCCCGGAAGACGCGCAGGGCGCCGGCGAGCGCGGCGTAGGACAGGAGGGTGACACCCACACCGAGCCACTCACCCGCCGCCGCGAGCATGCCCAGGGGCAGTGCGACGACGATGGCGTAGAAGGCGGCCATCCAGCCCAGGGGCAGCCGGTCGAACCGGGCGCGTTCCTCCGTGAGGGCGAGGACGGTCATGAGGCCGAGACCGGTGACGAACCATCCGGTGAGGTTCAGCCAGGGCATCCCGTAGTAGGGCCCGGCGTCCTCCCAGCGCCAATACGGCGTGAGGTAGCTCATGGCCGGGTCCAGGGCCAGGTCCCAGAGCACGAGACCCAACGCTCCGAGGGGGACGGCCAGCGCAAGCCTGCGGGGGAAGAGGTGGCGGGCGATGACCCACGAGGGCAGGGCCATGAGGAACCAACTCAGGGGGATGAGCGCCGGGACGCGCGTCCCGATCCGGGTGCCCAACAAACCCGTGTACTCGTAGCCACCGAAGGGGATGCCGTACCCGGTGCCGATATGCTCGGACGTGAAGCTCAACAGGTACACGCCCACCAGGGCCGGGAGCCAGCGACCTCCGGTTCTGGCGACCAGGACCGTCGCTAGGGCCACGAAGGCCAGGAGGATATGGATCTGGGCGAAGAACCCGAACGAGATCGTGTAGAAGCGAAGGGCCAGGCCCGACGGCGGCAGGTTCTCGGGATGAAGGGCGTAGTAGCCGAAGCCTGCTACCGACATCGCCGTGAACACCGCCAGAATGACCAGGCCCCAGCGCTCGAGGGCCGGCCAGGGGGACACCTGCTGCGTCATGCCGTTTCTCCATTCCGGCCGAGGCCTCGTTCGAGGGCTTCCGACAGTGTGCGGCAGTCCCGGAGGAACGCCACGGACTCGAAGGGCCCGTCGGGTATCTGACCTTCGAGACCGAGATAGGACGCCCCACCGAATAGGACCGAGTAGGGCCGGGCGCGATCGTAGAACTGGGTGAGGATGTCCAGCGTTCTCGAGACGTCGCCGATGGTGCCAGCGGGCGGCAAGGAGATGCAGACCAGGGAGGCTTCGCGACTCATCTGGATGACGCCGAAGTCCTCGGCGGGGACGTCCGCTCCCGGGTAGAAGACCCTCCACCCGGCCTGCTCGAGGAGCAGTCGCACGCAGAGAGCTCCGATCTGGTGCTGATTGCCCTCGATGGTGCCGACGACGGCCACCGGCGGGGTGGCTTTACGAACTCCGTGCCGGTCCCCAGCCGTCGAAGCGGACTGCGAGGTCTGTGAGCCCCGCCACGCGTGTCGGAGTCGGATGAGGGCGCCGGTCATGGCCTGAGAGACCATGTGCTCGTCACCCACCCGGAGCCGGCCGCCCTGCCATTCGTCTCCGACTGCCGCCATGAGGCCCCGGACGGCGAAGTCGCAGAAGTCATCGAAGGGCACGGCGCCTTCGCGGCCCACCGTGACGTAGAGGTCCTCGAGACGCCCGAAGTCCCCCCGTCGCGCCCATTGGAGGGCGAGGGCATGGAGCTCGGAGAACGATCCCTCCTCCGCGCCTCGAAACGCCGTCCAGACGTGCGACTCGAATGGGTGGAAGGGAGAAAGGACTGTCGGGATGCCCTTCTCGCGGGCGAAGTCCGCGGCCTGGTCCACCCGGATGCGACGGTGTCCGCCGGGGGTCTGCTCGAAGGGTAGCTCACCGTCGTTGCACCACCGCTTGACCGTTGAGGGGTGCACGTCGAGGAGGGAGGCCGCCTCGGTGCTCGTCAGTTCGACTTTGGTCTTCATTCGCTCAGGCTCACCCCCGTGAACGCTTCTCGGACAGGTGAACGCTCCATTGGAGTCAGAAATCGTTCATAAGATGATAAGAGAGCGAAAATGAGGCTATCCGTCAAGGAGCGGGAGGTCGCAAACCGATCAAGTGGGTGTGAGCGAGCGCTTTGGCTGGTCCGCCAAGGCAGGTCAGGCGGCGACGCTCGGCCACTTAGGGGCGCTCACCAGGCGGGGGGCAGCCCCTAGACGGTCGCGCGTGCTGGCCCCCGAGTCGGGGCGGTCTACCAACGGCACCGCTCACCCGCCAGCGCCGCCGACAGGCGGTCTTCCCTACCAGTCTGGGATGATCTCGCCGTCGTCGGTGAGGGCGGGGTAGGGACGCTCTTCGGCCCGGCGCTGGGCCGCGATGGACGGATAGGACCACTCGAATAGGCGCCGTTCGAAGTCGGCGTCGGACAAACGGCACTCGTCGTAGAGGCCGGCGGCTTGTCGCTGTCGGGCGGCTTCGAAGAGCAGGAGGGCTGTGGCGACCGACACGTTCAGGGAGTGGACCATACCGAGCATCGGGATCCGCACGTGCTGGTCGGCCAGAGCCAGACCCTCATCGGACACACCGTGAAGCTCCGCTCCCATCATCAGGGCCACCGGCCCGGTGTAGTCCATGTCCCGGTAGTCGACGGAGGTCGGCGAGGGGTGGGCGGCGATGATGGTGTGGTTCCCGCGTCGAAGTCGGTCTGCGGCGTCGGACACGTTCGAGTACATGTGGACCCGTATCCACTTCTTGGTCCCCGCCGACGTTCCGTGATGCAGGTCGACACCGTCCTCGGAGGCCACCACATGGGCATCCAGGACACCCACCGCGTCACAGTTCCGCAAAATGGCGGAGAAGTTGTGCGATTTGTGGACACCGTCCATGAGGACGGTCAGATCAGGCTGTCGGCGGGCCAGCGTCTGGCCAAGACGACGGAAGCGGTCGGGGTTCATGATGGCGGAAGGTACACGCATCCGCCCGTGCGGTGAGGGCTTCCGGCTCCGGACCGCCTCAGTCGGCCTCGTCGAATCCCGCGCTGGCAGCCTCGTCGGACTCCGGACTCGAGACGAGCCGCAGTCCACCGGCCAGGGCTGCGGCGCCGAGGACATTCATGGCCACCACCCAGCCGAGACCGACAGAGTCGAGGGCGACCGTCGATCCAGCGATGGCGACGGTGACGAAGAACGCCAGCGTGCACAGCAGGGCCACGAATCCGAAACGCACCAGGCGCCCCGGCTTGGACCAATCGAAGAGAAGAGAGGCCGCGACACCCACAGCCGCGAAGAGAATGAAGTGGGTGGCGGTGAGGGTGAGGACCTGGTACGTCGCCCACGCGACGGAGACGACGCCCGAGAGGCCCTCCAGATCGAGAGCGGCGCCGCCCGGCCCGAGGGACGCGCCGGAGAGGACACCAGGGGTGGCCATGGGCTGGAGGCGCACCACGTCGAGGACGAAGAACGAGACTTCCACCGTTGCCGCCGCAATCGCTCCCGCCTCGGCACCCCGCGCGACACGTCGATAAGTCTGCACCGACGACTCCTTCCAGAGGTGATGGACCCGACCCCACAGCCCATGGTGTCATAGTGGGAAGCGGGCGTCACGGGCGCAACGCGAGAAGGCCTGTTCGCGCCGCTGGGGCTTGCCTGGCGGGGGAGTAGCCCTCATATGCCCCGTGGAACGATCCCACCCAACAGGCAGGCCCTGATGCCCTTCGCGCCGACCCTCTACTCCCCCTTCTCCGCCTCCGCCGGGACATGCCTCCGACGCGCCCGCCCGAGGCTGTGGCGCCGACCCGGGTTGAGCGCTTCGACCGCACTCGTCGCCATCGCCTGTCTCTGGACGACGGGCCTTCAGGCCCAGGCGTCCCACACCACCCATTCGCCTCGGGCCGACGAGGCGGGCTTCGTCGGAGGAGAGGGCTCGGCAAATTGGGAGTTGGCGGCGAGGTGGGCGCCGTACAACACCTCCGACATGCTCTACTCGGTCACGGTGTCACCGCGATGGATCCAGGGCACCGACGACTTCTGGTACGAGTGGGAGAACGCCGACGGCACCTGGTACTACATCGTCGACCCGACGACGCGCACCAAGCGGCAGATCTTCGACCGTGACGCCCTGGCGGCAGAGCTCACACGCCTTACCCGGGACCCGTGGGACGGTCAGAATCTGCCGATCGAGAACATCCGCTTCATTGACGGAAACACACTCCACTTCGACGTGGACGTGAGCGAGGATCCCGAAGGGGCCCAGGCCGCCGGCGAAGAGGAAGGGGACACGCAGGAGGAAGAGGACGAAGACGGGGACGACGAGGACGATATCGTCTTCCACTTCGAGTTCGAGGTCGACAGCCAGACGCTGAGGCGTCTCGAGGACTACGAGGAACCCGACGATCATCCCGACTGGGCGAGCGTTTCCCCGGATGGCGAGCGCGTGGTCTTCGCCCGGAATCACAACCTCTACATGATCACCGGCGCGGAGTACGCCGAGATCCTCGACGCCCGTCGTGGCAAGTCGGGAGATGACGCGGAGGAGGCCGAGGACTCGGTAGACGTCAACGAGGTGCAGCTGACGACCGACGGCGAGGCCTACTTCTCGTACATGGCCAATTCGTCGGGGCGGGGGGTCAACGACGTCGACAAGGAAGAGGAGTGGGCGAAGCGCCAGCGTGCGGCCCTCTCATGGTCCCACGACTCCAACAAGTTCGCCCTGGTCCGATCGGATCAGCGCGAGGTGGGCATGCTCTTCGTCATCCACAACACGGGCCACGACCGCCAGGAGGTGGAGAGCTACAAGTACGACATGCCGGGCGAGGAGGATGTCACGCAGCAGGCGATCCACGTGTTCGACTTCGGCGAGATGGAGATCACGACCATCGAAGACGGGCCCTGGCAGGACCAGAGCATGTCGGTGGTTTCGGAGCGAACCTTCGTCTACCCCGACGACACGAATCCCCGGCTCAACCGGTGGTTCACCGAGAACCCGAATGAGCTCTGGTTCATCCGGGAAAGCCGTGACCGGCACCGCATCGACCTCATGAAGGCGGACCTCACCACGGGCGCGGTGACCCCCGTCGTGGAGGAGCGGCTGAACACCTATCAGGAACGGCAGATCCCGTGGCGGCTCTCCGACGGCACGTTCGTCTGGTGGTCGGAGCGGGACGGGTGGGCGCATCTGTACCGGTATGGCACCGACGGCACGCTCATCGCGCGTCTCACCGAGGGCCCATGGCATGTCGACGGCGTGGCTCGGGTGGATCCGGCGACGGATCGGATCTTCTTCACCGCCATGGGGCGTGAAGAAGGCATCGACCCCTACTACGCGCACCTCTACCGGGTGAATGCCAACGGCTCTGGCCTCGTGCGGGTGTCGGAGGGCAACTACGACAACCGTGCGTCCATGCCCGAGAACGCCGGCTACGTCGTCCACTCCTTCTCACGGGTGAATACGGTGCCTCAGACGGTGGTGCGCGGTCCCGGAGGCGACGTCCTCCTGGAGCTGGAGACCGCCGATCTATCGGCGCTGCAAGCCGCCGGCTGGCAGATGCCCGAGCCATTCCGGATCGAGGCCGCTGACGGCTACACCGACATCTATGGGGTCATGTACAAGCCCTTCGATTTCGATTCGACGAAGGTCTATCCCATCGTCCAGTACGTGTACCCCGGGCCTCAGACCGAGTCGGTGTCGAAGTTCTTCACCACCAACTCCTACGAGGTGGGGCTGGCCCAGCTCGGCTTCGTCGTGGTGACGTTGGGCAACCGGGGCGGTCATCCCGACCGCTCCAAGTGGTACCACAACTACTCGTACGGGAACCTCAGGGACTACGGCCTGGCCGATAAAGTGGCCGGGGTGGAGCAGCTCGCCGACCGACACTCCTTCATCGACCGCAATCGCGTGGGCATCTACGGTCACTCCGGGGGCGGCTTCATGTCCACCGCGGCGCTGCTCAACTACCCGGACGTCTACGACGTGGCGGTGTCCAGCGCCGGAAACCACGACAACCAGATCTACAACCGTTGGTGGAGCGAGACGCACCATGGCGTGGACGAGGTCGTCGACTCCGCGGGCGGAGTCAGCTTCGAATACGAGATCGACAACAACATCGAGCTCGCCCCCCATCTGAAGGGCAAGCTCCTGCTCACCACCGGCGACGTGGACAACAACGTGCATCCGGCGAACACGATCCGGATGGCAAAGGCGCTCATCGACGCCAACAAGCGCTTCGACTACTTCATCTTTCCGAGTCAGCGCCACGGCTTCGGGAGCATGAGCAACTACTGGTTCTGGCTACGCGTGGAGTACTTCGCCCGACACCTGCTAGGCGACAGTCGGACGGCGCCGGACATCTCCGAACTCAACGCGGAGCGGGAGCGGCGTTAGCGGTCCGGCTCAGCCGCCCGGTGGCCTCGGACCGCGGGGCGAGTTGAAGCGCAGCCTCTGCGCCTCGCGGAGGATCTCCCGGAGGCGCTGATTGGCGCGCAGGTCGTCCCACACCGGATCCGTTCGGATGGTCATCACGGAGGGCTCACCGGCGCGCAGGGCACGAACGAGATGCTCCAGTGCCCGCTCCTCGTCGCCCAGGGCGGCGTAGGTTGAGGCCAGGTCGAAGTCGTGCACAGCAGCGCCGGCTTCGACGGCGCTCTCGAGCCGATGGGCTCGCCAGGCCCAGTAGCCTGGGGGGCCGGCGGTCTCGACTGCCGTTTCAAGCTCCATGAGGGCGGTGTCGTCGGGAGCCGACGAGCCGCCTTCGGTTGTCCACCTACCCGCCGCCTCCAGCGCCCCGTCCACATCGCCTCGCGTCATGTGGGAGCGAAGGAGTAGGTCCCACGCCTCGTCGTTCTCCGGCGACACCGAGACGGCAACCTCGAGAACGTGTTCCGCGTCTTCGAAGCGGCCCATGCCGATGAGCCGCCTGCCGTCCTGTGCCAGGCGGCCTGTCTCGCCACCGGTAACGACCTCGGTCTGACGTCGGAGCCGGGTCTCGATGCGCTCCCCCATGGCGGTAACCGGCGCTACCCAGGCGGTGTCGAACCCGGTCATGTCGATGACAACCGAGTCCTCCCGACCCGGAATACGCATCACGTGGACCGACCCCAGGCCGCTGAGGCCATCCAGCTCGGGTGGGGCTTCCATGAAACGAGGGAGACTGGCCTCGATGAGGGCGAAGACCTCCCGCGTCACCACCGATGTGGAGTCCATGGCCAGGGCGGAGTCGGCCTCGGAGTAGGCCAACATCAACTCGTCCCGTGACACCGTCTCGTTCTCCAGGGCGCCGAGGAACCGGGCCCCGGCCAACCCGGCCAGGGCAGGGGCGAAGTCGGGATCTTCTGCGAGTGCCTCCTGGAAGAGCGTCTGTGCCGTGCGATACCCCTCGGGCGTACCCCGGCCGTACGCGTAGCGGCCCCGGAGGTAGGCTTCCTGGGCATCCGGTTCGACCGCGTCGGCCACCGTGGCGAAGGTCGCTTCCTCGTGGCCGGCGGCGACAGCCTCCGCCACTTCGTGGGCGACCTCGGTCTGGAAGGCGAGAACGTCCGTGATCTCCTCTCGATCCCATTGGAGGGTTTCGATATGGGAGTCGCTGGGCCCGTGGATGAGCTGAAGCGTCACCCGAGTCCGTTGAGGCGTCCGGACTACGGAGCCCTCGACGACGACATCCACGTTCAGGCGGCGGGCGATCTCCGGCATGGGCGGCAGCGAGTCGACGAACTGCATGGTACTCGTCCGTGAAACGACCCGGATCTCCTCCAGTTGGCTCAACTTCGCAATGAGCTCCTCGTGCAGGCTCGCCGCGAAATACGCTTCCGTGTCTCCCGGTGAGTTGTCCTGGAGGGGCAGCACCGCGATGGATCGGATGGGCTCCGCAGGGTCGAAGCTCGCGGCCGTGACCGCCGGCGGTGGGCCACGCTCCCCGGCCGTCCTCTCGAAGACCCCCTGACGAGCCAGGTAGAGACCTGCACTTCCGGCTGCCAGGACGGTTATCACCAGAAGACTCCCCACGGCTGCGGTCGTCAGCCAGGGGCTGGATATACCACTCTCCGTGCGGGTGATCCCCGAGCGGGTCAGGTCGTACATCCACGCGACGACCAGAGCCGGCGGAAAGCCCAAGGTGGCGGCGGCCACCACCGCCCGGAGGCCGTTGTCACCAATCCCGAACGCAGGAAATACGATCTCCGCCAACTGCAGGAGGACGAAGGCCGAGGCGGCATATCCGAGGGCGAAGCGTCCGACGTGTCGGCGTCGCATCTCCGCCAGGAATTGGCTGAACCGTGAGGGTCGCGAGGAGTCGTTCATGTGGTGAGGAGACGCCGGTCGGACTCGAAACGTTTCAAGGGACGAGCCTGGGTTGCTACCCCGTCGGATCCGTTTGGATTTGAGATGCGATGCAGGAGCCGAAGGGTGGCCCTTGCGGTCATCGTCCGCCGAGGATGGAGTCGTTCACAAGCGTCTCGATGGTCTCGCTTCCCGTGACCATCCGCTGGAAGTTGCCCTCGTACGACTGCCAGAGCAGGACGGTTCCCGCGACCACCAGCGCGGCGGACGTGGATCGCATGAGACGGGCACGCCAGGCGCCGGACAGTCGCCGCTGGCCGTAGGCCGCCAGGCCCGCGACGGCGACGTAAGCGCCGACCAGGAAGAAGAGGAACGAGCCCAGGAAGGCGAGCCCCACGGCCCAGCCGTCTCGCCAGCCTGCCAGGAACAAGGGGCCTCCCACCAGGAGCCAGAAGACCCAGGGGGTCGGAGAGAGGACCGCGAGGAGCCCGCTTTCCACCACTTCCTTGGCGTTGTCGACCTCGGTCTCGTCGGGTGTGTCTTCAACCGAGGCTTCGGCGTCTCGCCAGATCCGTACCGCCAGGTAGAAGATGAAGAGCCCGCCGACGATCCCCATCCACCGGAGGATCCCTCCGGGAAGCTGTGAGAGAACCAGCGCCGTGATCCCCATGACCAGGGTCTCGGTGATCAACGGCACGGTGCTGATCCGGAAGCCGGACCAGAAGCCACCTTTGAGCGCGGTAGCGGCGATCAAGGCCGTGAACGGTCCCGGAACCAACCCAGAGAACAGCCCGAGGACCGACCCCAGAACCAGTGCTTGGGTCATGCCCTGATCAGCCTGGTGATCCCAACATGCGACGGAGTTGACGGCGTAGACGGTCGGCGTCTTGTTCCAGTTCCTTCAACTCCCGCCGGTGGGAGATGATGGTGCCGATGCTCACGGAGAAGAGCGTCAGAAGGACTCCGCCGAGCATGGCCCCTCCGGCGTCGCCGTCTTCGGCGAGGATGATGAAGGACAAGAGGAGGGGGAGGATGGCCCCCAGAGTATTCGCCGTGAGTCGCCGCAGGAGCGAGCTCCTGGTGAAGGCGGCTCCGGTGACCTGTCCGGTGGACGGGTCGATGGAGGCCGTCACGCCTCGTTTGCCGCGCCCCTCCACCCGCTCTCCCACCACCGAAACCTCCGCGTCCTCCCCTAGCAGGTCCTTCAGGAGATCGATGTAGTAAGCCGCCGTGGCCGTCGAAGCGGTGAGACTCATGCCCCCCGCGGAAGACGCCGGACTGCCTTCCCGGAGGGCCGTATCGAAGGCCTCTCGGGAGATCCCCGCGCCGGCTGCGGCTTGCCTGAGTTCGTCGACGTCGATCTCGGAGCTTCGTTCGGCGTCGAGGGCCGCTGCCCGCTCGAGGATGCTCCGTGCCCGATCCTCGTCCAGGCGTGCCCCCGCCCCAGCGTCGGATGCAACCGACGTCCCTCCCTTCATCGTCTTGCTCATGCTCGCCTCCGGCGTTCTCGCCCACCACGGGACCCGTGCACGGACACCGCCATCGTGCCCGCAGCGAAGGTAGGACGGCGGCCGGGGCCGGGACAACGCTCCTCCGGCTCGGTCCTGCAGCGTGCTCCGACTGTGCCCACGTCCGGGCCACGGCTAGCTTCGAGGTGACGACGCCCCATGCTCGACCAGCCCCCGAGGAGGAACGGATGAAGGCCGACGGCTACCAACCCATCGGCTGCGCCGTGCACGACGTCCTCGAGGCGTCTGCCGTTCGGGGGACGATCTGCAGGATCCGCCTTCGCGACGGCTCGGGGGAGCGGGAGGTCCTGACGACCATCGTCGACGTCTATGTCCGCGACGGCGCAGAGTGGGCGGAGCTGGGAGACGGGTACACCGTGCGGCTGGATAGGTTGGTCGAGGTGACGCCCGCGTAGCGACACGCCGGGGTGGTGAAATCGGTAAACACAGGGGACTTAAAATCCCCCGGGCTTCACGCCCTTGCGGGTTCGAGTCCCGCCCCCGGCATGGTGGCTGCCGAATGAGGCAGGAGGACCGCTTCGGCGGTGCTCAAGGCCGGGTGCAACGATCTGACGCAACGCCTCCCGGCGGACGGATCTCGCCCGGCCACCTCTAGTGCCCACCGGACTCTCGGTCTCGGCCTCCCGGTAGCGCCGAGCCCGAGGCGCGGCGGCGACTGCAACGAACCGTCGTCGCCCTGCGTCGAACTCATGAGCACAACATGCTCGTGTCCGTGACCGAGCGGCACCTGACGGTCGTTCTCGCCCTGGGATTCGCCGCGGGCGTCGGGATCTTCTTCGGCTTCTACCCGGCTCGAAAGGCTGCCGCGCTCGACCCCATCGATGCGCTGCGCTACGAGTAGGCGGACAGGGGAATCCCTCTGGCGATGCCCCGGCTGAACCGAATACGATAGGGCCCGACACCAAAGCCACGCCGCGACACACTTCGTCTGGTGAATCCATCCATGCTCTCTCCACGGGCCAGTTCCCTCTTCAACCAAGTCGAGGACGCCACCACCCTCGGCGCCCTCCGCGCCCTCGCGAAGGAGATCAAGACCGACCACGACCTTGCCATGGAGCTGTGGTCCAGTGAAGCGATGCCCGCTCGTCAGCTGGCCATCCTCATCATGGACAAGAAGCGCATGTCCCAGGAGTTGGTCGACGCGCTGGATCGAGACGTACAGGTCCACGAACCCGACGACCGCCTACGGCTCTTCGATTGGCTCCTGGCCAATCAGCTCGCCACGTCGAAGGGGGGAAAGGACCTCCTGGAGTCGTGGGAGTCCAGCCCTTCTTCGCTGCAACGGAGGCTGTTCTGGTACCACCAGGCGCGGCTGCGTTGGACGGGTCAGACGCCTCCGGCGAACACCGAGGAGCTCCTCACCTCTCTCGAGGCCCGAATGGATGGCGAAGCGCCCGAAGTCCAATGGGCGATGAACTTCACCGCCGGCCAAATCGGTACGTATCAGCCCGAGCACCGATCGCGGTGCATCGCCCTGGGGGAGAAGACCGGTCTGTACCGAGACGAGGTCGTTGCGAAGGGATGCACGCCGAACTACCTCCCGGAGTTCATCCCGATACAGGTGGCCAAGCTCTCCGACTGAGTTGGCCGGCGCATGTACTAACCTGCCAGGCAGTCCACCCCTCGCCCCCGATCCCATACACACCGCGACCGGATGACACCCTCCTGGTCGCGCAGCGTGGCGATATCCGCCCAATTGTCCCAGATGGGCTGGCTTCGGCCCATGTAGACGTCCAGCAGGGTGTCCTGGCCGCTGCCCGCTCGGACCCGGATGCTCGCGCTGGGCCCGACCATGGTCTCATCGGCGAAGCGGAAGCAAGCCGCCATGGCGTCGCACAGTGTCCATCCTGAGAGGTGCAAGGGGACGGTCATTCGGTTCGTAATGGTGACGACTTCGCCGTTGAGGTTGTCGGCGTCCGGCCCGGGTGGATCCGCGATGACTCGGAGGCTGATCTGGCCGGAGCCGGCGGTAGGATTCGCCAACAGGATTCCGATGGCGGCCATGACGACCACGCCGACCACCGTTCCCCGTGGCGCCCACGCGGAATCCACGGAGCACCCCGTTCCCGGGGAGACGCGTAGCCCGATCTTCCAGTCCTTGCACTCCATACCTGAAGATATCCCTCGCCGACGCGCGCCAGCCACTTCCGCGCCATCTCCCCGACCGCGATTTTTTACACCGAGGAAGGTCGCTCCGCGTCCGATGTCCGGCGCGTCACCTTCCGAGGACCCTCCCACGTAGGGAACACAGACATGATGACGCGCTTCGGGTCGGCCATCGGGTCGACCCTCTTTCGTTGGAGATGGCCCCGGCTGGCGACGGCCGTCGCCTTGGCGGTGGCCGTCGCGGGTTGCAGGCCGGCTGAGGCAGGGGCACCACTCGTTGCCTCCATCGCAGCCTCGACGCCGGAGGAGGCGGGTCGGTACATCATCTCCATCGCCGGTTGCAATGACTGCCATACCGACGGCTACATGGAGACGAACGGCGAGATCGACGAGTCGCTGTGGCTCCTCGGCTCGGCGGTTGGGTGGCGGGGCCCTTGGGGGACGACGTATCCGCCGAACCTCCGCCTCTCGGCCCAGTCGATGACGGAGGACCAGTGGGTCGAGATGCTCGGGACGCGGCAGGGGCTACCTCCCATGCCTTGGCCCAGCGTGAACCACATGAGCGATGCCGATCGCAGGGCCGTCTATCGCTATCTACGGCAACTCGGCCCAGGCGGTGAGGTTCGCGCAGCGCCTCTTGCACCCGGCGTGGAGCCGGTGGGCCCGTGGCTCGACATGGAGCCGAAGGGGCTCCCGATCACCACAGAGGTGAGTCCGGGCGCGTAGCGACGGAGTCGGACCGGTCGGGGGCTCGCGATAGCGTCCGCCCGGCCGGTCCCAGCGCCCGGCTCCCCTGGCTGGCGATTCAACTCGACGGTCGGGGGCACAGGACCCCTAGGAGACGCTGACCTGGAACCGTAGCAGCCGACCGGCTCGCGGCAACCCGCAGGCGTCGTAAAGTGCCGTGTCGGTGATGTTGAGCGCGGACACACTCGTCTCGACGCGAGAGCCGCCACCGCCTGCCCAAGGCCAGACCTTGGACAGGGTGGCGTTGAACCACGATCCGCCGTCCAGGCGAACGTCGCTGCCGCTGTCCGGATCGATGCAGAACTGCGCGCCCGTGTAGTCGGCCTCGAACGTGGAGCGAACGCCTGCGCCCAGCGGGATTCGGACGTATGCGCTCGCCGCCTGCTCCGGCACGTTCTCGGGCTGGGTGTTCACCAAGGTCGCCGGATCGGTGAGCTCTACGGCCTGGAGGGTGACCTCACCGCCGATATCGATTCGGCCCAGAGTCTGGGAGAAGAGCAGCTCCACCCCGATGCTCGAGAGCTCCTCGGAGTTGACCCGCTGACGGCGGCCGTTGGGAAGCGAGATGCGCCGGATGGCGTCGGTGAGGGTCTGCTGAAAGCCGACCACCTGGAGTTCGCCTGAGCCGACCCGGGAGGTCACGCCGACCTCGAGAGCCCGAAGGTGTTCGGGTCGCAGGTCGGGGTTGGGCTCGAAAAGGTCGAGGGCCTCGGAGTAGGACTCACGGAGGGCGGGGAAGCGGCCCCGGCGGCTCGCGCTGAAGTGGACCATGGTGTTTCCGTCGTTGACGAGTCCCGAAAGGCCCACACGGGCGCCCCAGTCGTGGATGGCAGGCAACGATGGCAGTCCACCCGTGACCGGCGTGGATCCCCGGTCGTACGCGCCCCCGTAACTGAGTCGTAGCGAGCTGAAGGGGCCCACGGGCTCGTCGATGAGGCGCCAGACATTCTCGACGGCGGCACTGAGGAGCTCCTGCTCGAACGCCCGGAAGCTTCCGTCGACGACCTCTTCGTGCCGGATGTCGGCGTACGTCAGTGACGAACGGAGGTCCCCCCTCGACCCGAGGGTGTGATCGCCGAGGAGGCGTAGCGTGAGGGTCCGGTCGTCGCCGTTCTCCTCGCCGTCGATGATGTCGTACGAGCGCGACGAGAAGGATTGGATGTCGGTGATGCCGGTATCGTAGCCGATGCTCGCTTCGAGGTCGCCGCGACCGAAGGGGGTCACACGATCACCCGTCCCGCCCGACAGGGCCACGATGGTCCGGCGGATGTCCGGGTAGCGCCAGAGCCTGGGATTGTCCGCGCCGAGCTCGGCGGCGATCCCGCGCTCGGCTCGATGGCTCGTCGCCGAGAGGCTGGCCCACGATCCGCCGTCCGCCGCATACCGGGCGGCGAGGAAGCCGTCGATGTTGCTCATGTCGGTGTTGAGCCGAAGATCGTCTCCGGTGGTGATGGGCTCGGTCACCCCTCCCGGCAGGGGCATGCCGGGGCTGTCCCGGAACCCGACTCCTCCGCGAACCATCCCCCGGCCATCGTCCGTGGTGAAAGGCAGTGTCGCGGCGGCGGAGGTGGAGTAGCCGCCGAGGTGATCGACGGAAGCGTTGAAACGCGTCGACCGGGTATCAGGGAAGCGGCCGGTCCGCGCGACACCCATCTCCACGACACCGCCGAGGACGTTGGGGCCGTGGAGGAGGGTGGACATGCCTCGGACGAAACTCACCTCCTCGAGGGCCGTCGCCGGCAGGATGGAGAGGTCGGTCCGCGCATCGTAGCCGAGAGTCAGCGGCACGCCATCGAGGAGGACGGCCACCTGACGGGACTCGGAGCCCCTCACGGAGATCTCGGCCTGACCCCGGGAGTTGGTGCGGACGTGAATCCCATTGATCTCCTTCAGAACCTCGGCGCCGGTCGGCGCCGCGGGGATGGGAAGCATGTCCACCTGGACCTCGACGGCGCTGGCGCCTCCGATGGTCGTGACGGGCCGTTGCGACTGGACCTGGATGCCTTCGATACGAAAGACGGTGGTGTCCGTCTGGGTCGTATCGACCTGGCCCGCGGCCGCATTCGGGGAGATCAGTCCGGCGAGGAGGAGGCCGAACCCGATGGGCGAACGAAATGATCTATGCATGACAGTTCGAAGAACCGTGACGTCGAGTCGATGGGTCGCAGCACCGATATACCACCTCTCAAGACCTGTGGGTCCGCCAAAGCGCTGAATCCTGGCACGATTCCTTCATCTACACGCGGGTCATGAAGAGCTATCGACTCGCCGGGGCGCTCCGTGTCGTACGACGCATCCTCGACGACGCCCGACGACGGATACACCCTGCGGTCGCCGTCGGTGTGCTCGCCGTCCTCCTCGCCACTTCGGGGTGGATGGCGGTCGCCCGTGCGTTCGGTGTCTCGTGCCCAGACGGGGCGGCGTGTGTCACACTCGCTGAACTCCGCGAGGGAGCCCCCCTTCCCGAGGCCCTGCGCATCTACGATCGGGAGGGCGATCTCATGGCCGAGGTCGCGGGTCCGTCCCGCCGGGCCCTCGACCCCGAGGAGATCCCCGAGCTGCTGGCGGAGACCTTCGTCGCGGTGGAGGACCGGCGCTTCTGGGATCACGAAGGTGTCGATCTGCGTGGTGTCCTCAGGGCCGCAGTGACCAACCTCAGGCAAGGGGAGATCGAGGAAGGGGCGAGCACCATTCCCATGCAGCTCGTCCGAACCCTTTGGTCGGAGTCGCTGCGGGAGGTCGGTCCCTGGCGACGGAAGGTCATCGAGGCCCGAACGGCGCCTCGTCTGATCGAAGAGCTGGGCCACGGTCAGGTTCTCACGCTCTACCTCAACGCCATCTACATGGGCAACGGTATCTACGGGGTGGGGCGGGCGGCGGAATACTACTTCGGTGTGAGTGCCGCCGATCTGAGCGTCGGCCAGGTCGCGACCATCGTCGGCATGACCCGGTCCCCGGAGTATTACGAGCCCCGCCGGAACCCCGATCGGGCGCGTGGCGTGCGCGACGTGGTCCTGGGGCGGATGGTGGAGGCCGGGCTGATCGACGATGTGGACGCCGAGACCGCCCGGGGGGAGGAGCTGGGCGTGGTGCCCCTCGACTCACTCCAGCTACCGTCCCGTACCCGAAGCCACTTCACCGCCGCCGTCACCCGGGAGTTGCGACGGGTGGCACCCGAACTGGCTTCCCGACCGGGCCTGGCCCTGCACACCACGATCGACGCGCGAGTCCAAGCGGAGGCGGAGAGGGCTCTTTTGGCTCAGCTCGCCGAGATCGAAACGGGGCGGTTCGGAACGCCCCTCTCGACGGACTCGGCTACGGTCCTCGAGGGTGCGGCGGTGGCGCTGGACTCCAGGTCGGGGGCGATCCGGGCTTGGGTGGGTGGACGAGACTTCGCGCGATCGGAGTTCGATCGAGTCGCACAGTCGCGCCGCCAGGTCGGCTCACTCGTCAAACCGTTCCTGGTGGCCCTCGCCCTCGAGCGGGGGTACGGGATCGTCGACATGGTCTCTGCCGACACGATCCCCATCGCCACCGACGAAGGAGGGTGGCTCCCGGCGGACCACGTACTCGACACCGAACTGCCCCTCCGGGAGGCGCTGGTGCGATCGTCCAATCGTGCCGCTGCCCATCTCGGCGTGAGCCTTGGGCTCGACGAGGTCGCCACCGTGGGTCGTCGCGTGGGATTGGGTGATGCCGTCCCCGCGCTTCCCTCCAGCTCCATCGGCGCCTTCGACGCATCACTCCTCGAGATGACGGCGGCGTATCTGCCCTTCGGAAACGGCGGCATGGGACCGCGCCCCCATCTCCTGACGCGCATCGAGAATGGACGCGACTCGACGCTCTGGGAGAGGGATGACATCGCCGCCGAGCGCATCCTGGACGACGCGACCGCATTCGTCGTCCTGGACGCCATGCGCGCCGTGGTCGACCGGGGTACCGGTCGATCGATTCGGGCGTGGGGGTACCGAGGAGCCGCGGCAGGGAAGACTGGAACGACGAACGACGGTCGGGACGCGTGGTTCGTCGGGCTGACCCCCGAGCTCGTCGCTGGCGTCTGGGTCGGCTACGACACGCCACAGCCCATCGTCGATGATCGTGGAGGTGGTGCCCTCGCGGCCCCGGTCTGGGCCGCCTGGATGCGCAATCTCCAGGGCACGCTGCCCCAGCGTCGAGCATGGATTCCCCCATCGGGTGTCGAGCGGGTGCGATACGACCCGTTCACCGGCGAGGTCGTCGGCCCTCACTGTCGCGTGGACACCGGCGGTGCCTACTACGAGGCGTGGGTTCTGTCGGGCCGCTACGATCGCAGCCAGTGCCCGCGGGGCGGCATCGGGGGCTTTTTCGACCGCATCTGGCGATCGTTCACCACCGACGATCCGCAGCCGGTACGCCCGATTCCCAGGCGGCGACCCGGAGGCTGAGGGGGCGTCGCGTCTCAGCTGAAACGCGTGAGCTCGGTCTGCTTGCTCTCCAGCCCGAACGCTTCAGCCAGGAGCTCGTACGAGCGCAGCCGTTTGGCCGGGTCGTGGATCACGGTCATGACCATGACCTCGTCGGCCTCCACGGCGGCGGCGCGTTTCTCGACCTCTTGGCGGACTTCGGCGGGAGTGCCCAGGACCAACAGGCCTCCCACAGGACCACCCCGGGTGCCGCGCGGCGTCCACCCCGCCGCGCGGGCCTCCTCCGGGCTCGGAATCGGCGCGGTTTCGCCCTTCCGGATCCGTCGGAAGTGGAGTTGGATGGAGAGGGACAGGTCGTACGCTTCGTCGTTGGTGTCGGCACAGACCACCGAGAGAGCGAGGATCACTTTCGGATCGGAGAAGTGGGCCGAGGGCTCGAATTCCTCCCGATAGGCCCGGACGGCGGGCGCTGCCGGCGCCGGACTGAAGTGGCTGGCGAAGGCGTACCCCGCGCCGATACTGCCGGCGAGACGCGCGCTTCCTCCACTGGAGCCCAGCATCCACACCGGCGGTAGGTCCACGTCCTGGGGCACGACCTCGATCTTCTGGAACGGGTGGTCGTCGGGGAACAGGCCCCGGTCGAATGCGAGGAGCTCGCCCATCAGCGCCGCCGTATGCTCGCCGGATACCGAGCGCAGAGCCCGGGCTGTTCGAGGATCGGTGCCCGCGGCCCGTCCGATGCCCAGGTCGATGCGCCCTGGGTGGAGGGCCTCCAGCGTGCGATAGCGCTCGGCCACCTGGAGGGGCACGTGGTTGGGGAGCATCACCCCACCCGAACCCAACCGGATGCGCTCGGTGAAGGGCGCCACGTGGGCGATGACGAGGTCGGGCGACGTCGTTGCGATGCTCTGGAGCCCGTGGTGCTCGGCGTACCAGATGCGTCGGTAGCCCAGGCGGTCGGCGAGCTGTGCGAGCTCTCGAGAGCGGGCAAGGGTCTCGGAGGGCGTCGTTCCCGAAGAGACCGGCAGGAGGTCGAGAACGGAGAGGTCCATGCGCCTGCTCAAGCCCTCGGGCCGCACCACCCCGTGCGGCGACGGGGCCTGCGGTCTGTCGCTACTCGGCCCACGGGTCGGGTCTCCCTCAGACGTTGAATCGGAAGAGCATGATGTCGCCGTCGGAGACGACGTACTCCTTGCCCTCCTGGCGAAGCTTACCCTTGTCCCGCGCGTCCTTCCACGTGCCCACCTCTTCGAATGCGTGGAAGTGGATGGTCTCGGCCTTGATGAAGCCCCGCTCGAAGTCCGTGTGGATCTGGCCGGCAGCCTGGGGCGCCGTGCTCCCCGTCCGGGCGGTCCAGGCCCGGCTCTCGTTCTCGCCGGTGGTGAAGAAGGTCAACAGCCCCAACAGCTCGTAGGCCGCCCGGATGAGTCGGTTGAGTCCGGTCTCGGCCAGGCCCAGATCTTCGAGGAAGGCATCGCGCTCCTCGGGCTCGAGCTCCGCGAGTTCGGACTCGATGGCGCTGCAGATGACGACGAGACCCTCGTCCTCCCGGGCGCCTGCGTCGTCGCCCGCGATGGCTGCCCGAAGTGACTGGACCCAGGGATTGTCGCCCTCCGGGAGGTCGTCCTCGGCGACGTTGGCCACGTACAGGACGGGTTTGGCGGTGAGGAGCTGAAAGCCCTTCAACACCTTCCGCTCGTCGGCGCCGAGGTCCAGGCTGCGGATGGGGCGACCCTCGGTCAGGGCGGCGAGGCAGGCGTCCAGGACCCCCTTCTCGCGGATGGCCTCCTTGTCGCCGGATTTCACCTTCTTCTCCACGCGCTCCAGCCGTCGCTCCACGGTTTCCAGGTCGGCGAGCGCGAGCTCCGTCTCGACGATCTCGCGATCCCGGACGGGGTCGACCTCACCGAGGACGTGGGTCACGTCAGGGTCGTCGAAGCAGCGCAGGACGTGGGCGATGGCATCCACTTCACGGATGTTGCCGAGGAACTTGTTGCCCAGTCCCTCTCCTTCCGAGGCACCCTTCACCAGACCTGCGATGTCGACGAACTGGATTACCGTGGGAACCCGGCTCTTGGATTGCATGAGTTCGTGGATCCGATCGAGACGGGCGTCGGGCACTTCCACCATGCCGACATTGGGCTCGACGGTGCAGAACGGGTAGTTCTCCGACGGGGCGCCCTGAGCGGTCAGGGCGTTGAAGAGGGACGACTTTCCGACATTGGGAAGGCCGACGATTCCAACCTTGAGCATGGCGCGCGGGGGTCGAGCAGAAAGGTTCGAACGGGAAGGGGGCGCGGCGAAGGCGCGCCGACGACGGGAAGCTCGCGGAGGTCGGGGGAGGGGTCAACGCGAGTCTGCGCTGCCCAGGGCCGGATTCAGCGCCAGGCGGTGACGATGTCCTCGGCGACACGCCCGAGGGTGGCCTCCAGCTCGAAGAAGTCGCCGGTGTTCTGGTTGGTGAAGACCGAGACGATGGTAGGTCCGCCGTCGTAGAAGAGGATGCCAACGTCGTTGCCCGCGATAGGCGGCCAATCTCCGGTCTTGTGGGCGACTCCGACGCCCTGCCAGCGGACCCGTTGGGGCAGCCGGCTCGCGTAGAACTGTGAACTCAGGATGGAGATCATGTCCTGGGCCGACTCCGCGCTGGAGAGCCGGCTGTCGAGGATCTCCTCGAGAAGACGACCCATCTCCCGAGCCGTGGTCCGGCCGAGCCATACGGTCGAGTCCCCTTCGAAGGCGAAGGAGCGAGCTGAAGCTCCCTCGTCGGACGGGAAGCCCCGCTCGTACACCTCCCGGTGGGTGAGGGAAGCATGAGCCGGATCTGCGCGCACCCAGACCTCTCGGAAGAGATCGCCGGTGGACATCTTCACCCGCGTATGCTCGTAACCGGCCTCCTCCAGCAGGTCGTTCACCCGGTCCAGGCCCACGGCGTCGAGGACCATGTCCGTGGCCGTGTTGTCCGAAGTGATGATCATCTGGGTGACGAGGCCCCTCAGCGTGGGGCTGAGGCCGGGCGCGAAGGTCTGGATGAGGCCGCTCCCACGGCGGAGGTCCTCGGGCCGGACGGTGTAACGTCGATCCAAGGACAGCCGCCCGCTCTCGGCGTCGCGGAAGGCCTGGACCATGATGGGGATCTTGATAACGCTGAGCGTATTCATCGGCCGATCGGCGCGGACCCCGATCTCACGGCCCGATGGGAGGTGCTTGGCCCACAGAGTGGCGATGGCGTCGAGGCTGTCGAGGCGAGCTGTGACGAGGGCACCCAGATCGGACTCGCCGGGGGTATCGGTGGGAGGCGGGGCCAGGTCGGCACAGCCGGCGGTGGTCGCGGTCGACAGAACCATCGCCAGGAAACGATTCATGTGCTTCTCCTCAGGATTGCTGGGCGGTAACGGTCGGTCGCGCCCCCGTCGGTGGCAAGTCGGGCGGTGGGCCGGAAGCCGTCGCTACGTTGTCCCGGAAGCGTGTCGCCACGTTGTCCCGGCCCGGCGAAGATCCCACACTTGGTACGACGGGCGGCGTCGCCCGGGCAACCTCCCATTTGCCCTGAACCAACCATGAACCGTGTCGCAAATCCCCTGATCACCCTCTTCTTCGTGGCCGGTCTCGCCCAGTGCACGACCCCTCGGCGGCCTCCCGCCGATCCCTTCGTCAGCGGCGGCTCGTCTTCCGGTGGGGTGAGCTCCTACGACATCGTCCTGGAGGTCAGTTGTGAGCGGTGCCGAGTGAGCTATCAGGTCGGACCTCGTGGCGAGCAAGACGTGGCCACGGGCTCCTGGCGCCAGCGCATGCGTCTCCGGCCACTTCAGCGGATGGCCATTCGCCTGACTGCGACGGCCCACGAGGGCGGCGGCTCGGTGCGCGGAATCCGGATCGTGATCGACGACGAGACGGTGGCGGAAGCGGGGTGCGGCGCGTGCGACGCCACGGCGACCCACCTGGGCGGTGCCCAACAGGCGTTCACCGTCGAGACGGTGATCCCGCGGTGAGCGGATTCCGTGTCGACTCCGAGGTGGGCCGGCTCCGGAAAGTGCTTGTCCACCGCCCGGGTCTCAGCCTGCAGCGGTTGACGCCTTCCAACGCCTCGGAGCTCCTGTTCGACGATGTGCTCTGGGTGCGCAAGGCAGGGGAGCAGCACGACGAATTCGTGGAACTGCTCCGGGGGCGGGACGTCGAAGTTCTGCTCGTCGAGGAGCTGCTGGCCGAGACCCTGGAGCACAGTGAGGCCGCCAAATCCAACATCCTGGACACCATCGTCCACGAGCTCACCGTCGGCGTGGGCCTTGCCGACGACCTGCGGGCCTACCTCGCCGAGATGTCGCCGAGCCTCCTCGCCCGTCACCTCCTCGGCGGGCTGGCGAAGAGTGAGATACCCGATCTCGATCTGGCCCGCTCACTCACGGGACAGATGTATTCGGATCGTGACTTCGTACTACCGCCTCTGCCCAACTCTCTCTTCACCCGCGACTCCTCGTGCTGGATCTACGACGGCGTGTCGCTCAACCCCATGTACTCCAAGGTCCGGCAGTTGGAGGTATTGAACGTCGGCGCCATCTACCGACACCACCCCACCTTCGCCGATGCCGACTTCCACTTCTGGTATCCTCCAGGTGGACGGGAGTCCCGATTCGATCTCGACGACTTCGGGCATGCGTCTCTCGAAGGCGGCGACGTCATGCCCATCGGCAACGGGGCCGTCCTCATCGGATGCAGCGAGCGGACGACCCCGCAGATGGTGGAGCAGCTCGCTCTGGCCCTCTTCGCTGCGGGGTCCGCCGAACGCGTCATCGCGTGTCAGATGACGAAGGACCGGGCCCACATGCACCTGGACACCGTCTTCACCTTCCTCGACCGCGACGCCGTCACCGTGTACCCCAAGGTCGTCGATGCCATCGTCGCCTACAGCCTACGTCCAGGAGACCACGAGGGAAGCGTCGACGTCCGAAGGGAGGACAGCTTTCTCGGGGCCCTGAAGGATGCGCTGGCACTTTCCAAGCTCAGGGTCGTGACCACAGGTGGAGACGAGTACCAGGCGGAACGAGAGCAGTGGGACGACGGCAACAACGTGGTGGCCCTCGAGCCGGGAGTGGTCGTCGGGTACTCGAAGAACGAGTACACCAATCGGAAGCTGCGTCGGGCCGGCATCGAAGTGCTGGAGATCGATGGCTCCGAGCTGGGTCGCGGACGAGGCGGGGGACACTGCATGACGTGCCCGTTGCTTCGCGATCCCCTCTAGAGCGAACGTAGAGACGTCCGCCCCGGGGCCCCGGGGAACGTTCCAGCTTCCACCATCATCGCCATGCCCGTCGATCTGTCCGGCCGCAGCTTCCTCACCCTCCTCGACTACTCGCCGGAGGAGCTGCACCACCTCCTCGATCTGGCGGCCACGCTGAAGGAAGAGAAGCGCTCCCGCGCCGAGGTGAAGCGGCTCGAAGGGCTGAGCCTGGCGCTCATCTTCGAGAAGGGATCGACGCGGACGCGGTGCGCCTTCGAGGTGGCCGCCCTGGACCAGGGCGCCCACGCCGTCTACCTGGGGCCAACGGGGACGCAGATCGGGACCAAGGAGACGATGAAGGACACCGCTCGGGTCCTCGGCCGGATGTTCGACGGCATCGAGTATCGTGGCTTCGCCCAGACAACCGTCGAGGAGCTGGCGGCTCACGCCGGCGTACCCGTCTGGAACGGCCTGACCGACGAGTACCATCCGACCCAGATTCTCGCCGACGTCATGACCATGAACGAGCACTGCGACGCGGAGCTGGGCGAGACGGTGTACGCCTATCTCGGTGACGCCCGGTTCAACATGGGGCGCTCCCTTCTCATCGGGGGCGCCCTCTTCGGCATGGACGTTCGGATCGTGGCGCCGGAGGCGCTGTGGCCGGCCTCCGACCTCGTGGGGCAGTGCCGTTCCATCGCCGAGGAGACCGGTGCCCGGATCACGCTGACCGACGACATTGCTGGTGGCGTAGACGGCGCCCACTTCATCCACACCGACGTCTGGGTCTCCATGGGTGAGCCCGATTCGGTGTGGGCCGAACGGATCGATCTGCTGGCCCCGTACCAGGTGAACGCCGAGGTCATGGCGGCCACCGGGCGGGAGGACGCCAAGTTCATGCACTGTCTGCCGGCCTTCCACAATCGCAACACGAAGGTCGGCGAGGAGGTTTTCCAGAAATTCGGCCTCGACGGCCTCGAGGTCACCGAGGACGTTTTCGAGTCGGTCCACTCCGTGGTCTTCGACCAGGCCGAGAATCGGCTTCATACCATCAAGGCCATTCTGGTCGCCACGCTCACGTGAGGGTGGTGGTCGCCCTCGGTGGCAACGCGCTTCTCCGCCGAGGCGAGCCGATGACCGCGAGCGCCCAGAGGGCCAACGTCCGGGTCGCGGCCAAAGCCTTGGCACCCGTGGCCGCTGATCACGAGCTCGTCGTGACCCATGGCAACGGACCCCAGGTCGGGCTTCTGGCTCTTCAGGCCATGGCCCACGCCGACGGCGTGGAGGGGACGCCGCTGGACGTCCTGGGCGCCGAATCCGAGGGCATGATCGGCTACGTCATCGAGCAGGAGCTGGGCAACGTGCTCCCCTTCGACACCCCGTTGGCGACCATCCTCACCATGGTGGAGGTCGATCCCGCGGACCCAGCCTTCGAGCGACCCACCAAGCCCATCGGTCCCGTATACGCGGAGTCGGAGGCGCGACGTCTCGCCGCCGAGCGCGGCTGGACGGTGGGCCCCGACGGGGACCACTGGCGGAGGATGGTGGCCTCACCGGCGCCGCAACGCATCTTCGAGATCCGGCCCATCCGGTGGCTCCTCGACAAGGGGACGGTGGTGATTTGCGCTGGAGGTGGCGGCATTCCCACCATGTACTCACAGGACGGCACACTCGTCGGGGCCGAGGTCGTCGTCGACAAGGATCGGGCGAGTGCCCTGTTGGCCCGCGAACTCGAGGCCGACGTGCTGGTTCTGGCGACTGACGTGGAAGGGGTCTACATGGATTACGGGGGGGCTGACGAGCGCATGATCGAGGAAGCGACCGTGGAGGAGCTCGCGACGCTGGATCTCCCTGAGGGCTCCATGGGTTCCAAGGTGGAGGCAGCCCGGTCGTTCGTGGCCGGAGGGGGCGAGCGGGCCGCCATCGGCAGCCTCGAGCAGTTGGACGCCCTGGTGGCGGGCACCGCCGGAACGAGGGTTCGAGCGTGAGCGACCTCTTCGACGAGTGGGGCGTGGACGACGACGAGTTGGACGACGACGAGTTGGACGACGACGAGTTGGACGAGGACGACCTCGAGGAAGGGGACTTCGAAGACGGTGACCTCGACGACCTGGACGACTTCGACGCGGACGATCTGGCCGACCTCCTCGACGATGACGACCTCGACGGGGACGGGGATGAGGATGAGGATGAGGACGAGGACGACGATGATCTGGAGTTGGGCGACGAACTCGACTCGGATCTCGCTGGGAGCGTCGAGATCTCCTGCCCGTATTGTGGCGCGGGTGTCGAGCTGATCATCGACCCCGTGGGTGGTGAAACGCAGGAGTACGTAGAGGACTGCGAGGTGTGCTGCCAACCGTGGTCCGTGCGGGTCATGTTGGACCCTGAGGGATCACCGTCGGTGGACGTGACGACGCTGGACGACGGATAGGGGAGGGCGGGGGACGGTGTGTAAGGTTCGGTGGCGGGAACGTCTAACAGGATAGACGCAACGCTGAACCGAAACCGGAGGACCACCTCGTGATGTGTGTGAGCCGTCCCCCCTTCGCTTTCTCCGCTCCGCTACACCGCGTTCTGCTGCTGGCCCTTGTTTCAGGAGTAGGCCTCCTCCCAGCCCGATCCGCCGGACAGACGATTACAGGTAGCCTGCTCGACGCGGACACGGGCCGACCCATCCCGCTCGGGCTCGTGATGATGTTCACCACCGAGGGTGATTCCGTCACGGCAACGGTAGCAGACGAAGGTGGTCGATTTCGCATCGCCTCGCCGGAGCCGGGTAGCTTCCTCTTGCTCGCAGCGGCTCTCGGCTATGAAGAGACCCCCGCCGGAGTCTTCGACCTCGGAGCCGACGGCTCCATGGAGGTCGAATATCGGCTGCGATCTGCGCCACTGCCCATCGATGCCGTGCTGGTTTCCATCGACAGACCCGTGGTCGAACACCACCTCGTACAGAACGGGTTCGTGCGGCGATTACAGCGAGGGCTGGGGCGCTTCATCACCCCGTACGACATCGAGAGGTCGTCGGCCCGATCCACCGAGTCACTCATGGCCGGCATCCCCCAGGTCCGTGTGGGCCCGGTGACAGGGGCGACGGGAGGTGTCGCGATGGTGATGGCTCACCTCGGCGAGGCGATCCAGATCATGGGACCACAGGGCGGATGGTGTGTGCCTCAGATCTACGTTGACGGTCTGAACATGAGGTACGAGCCGAGCCAGGGCTTCACCCTCAGCCAGTACGCCCCCCTCGAGACCGTGGAAGCCATCGAAGTGTACCGGCGGGCCGCGGAGATTCCCGTCGAGTTTCCCGTAGGGACTCAGAACCTGGAGTTGAGCGCCGCGCAGCACTTCTCCGGTGCCGGCGGACAGACAGGGTGTGGCCTGATACTCGTCTGGACGAAGAGAGGACTCGGGGCGGGTCAGCGACCCGAGTTCTTCCGTGTGGATGAGCGCACGGGAGAGGCGAGGGGACTCCCCGTGGTCGATGCGACGGGTCCGCTTCCGCGGCCCGGCGAACGAATCCGCTTCGAGTTGGACTCGGACGAAGCTCGGGCACGCGGGATCCGGACTCCCTGGGAAGGAACACTGGAGTCCATGGACGACACGCGGTTGATTGGTCTCGACGCGAGAACGGGAAGTGTCGTGGCACTGCCGCTGGACGTCGTATCGAACCTCCAGGTCTCCCGGCCGAAGGGGGCGTGGGATGCATGGCGACGCGGCGCCGTGGGTGGAGCCGCCATCGGTGTTGGCACCTGGGGCTTTCTATCCGTTCTGTGCGCCTACACCTGCGGGGCCAAGGCGGAGCAGGACACGCTGACCCCCGGCGTGATCATCGGGCTGCTGACCGGAGGATTCCTCGTGACGCGAGGCCCCGGCGATCACTGGGTGCGGCCCGTCGAGTGGGATGTGGCACCGGGTCCGGAGCCGGGGACCCTGGGGCTCTCGCTTCGGTTACCTGTCCGGTAGATCCTTTTCGACCGGTCGTCCCTATCTGGGCCGCATCCGATAGTGTCCCACCAACCACTCCTGGCCGTCCCGATACCCGAACAGCTCCTCGCACGCCAGGAAGAAGAGGCGCCATCGGTGGAACCACCGGCGGGCCTCCCCGCCGTACGTCTCACGGAGGACGGGCATGACGTCGTTCCGCCGCGCTTCCAGCGCCTCACGCCAGGCCCGCGCCGTGCGCTCGTAGTGCGTGCCCTCCACCTGCCACGACTCCTCCACGACGAGATCCGCATCGAAGTGGCTGAAGAGGTCGAGTGAGGGCATGATGCCGCCGGAGAAGAAGTAGCGGCCCATCCAGTTGTCCGAGCCTTCGGTCTCGAAGGGGTAGGCATGCGTCCGGTGGCAGAAGACGTGCACGAACAGACGGGCTTCGTCCGTCATCCAGCTCCGAATGCGCCGGAAGAGCTCCTCGTAGTTCCTCATGTGTTCGAACATCTCGATGCTCACCACCCGGTCGAATCGGTCGTCGAGGGCGAGATCATTCATGTCGGCGGTGATCACGCGGACGTTGTCCGGCGCCCGGGCCTCGATGAATCGACGTTGCGGCGCCGAGTTCGACACGGCCGTGATTCGAGCGCCGGGAAATCGCCGGGCCATGTAGAGGGTGAGGGATCCCCAGCCGCACCCGAGCTCGAGGATGGACTGGTCGTCGGTGAGCCCGGTGCGCTCGACGTAGAGTTCGAGCATGGCCTCCTCCGCCCCCGCGAGGGTTTCCACTTCTTCGGGCCAGAACGCTCCCGAGTACTTCAGGTGAGGCCCGAGTACCGTCTCGAAGAAGGCCGGCGGAAGCTCGTAGTGCTGCTCATTGGCCTTTTCGGGAACGAGGGCCACAGGGCTCCCGCGTAGCTCGTCGGCAAAGGCTTCGACGGTCGGACCGTCGCGCAGGTCGGAAAGGCGCCGGTCCAGGAGGCGACGGACGCCCCATCGGAGCCCCGGGAGGGGGACGAGTCCACGTTCGGCGAGCGCAATGGGCACACTGCTACGCAACGGCGTGATCCAGGCGCGGAAGCTCGACGATGGTGGGCGCCGCCGCCTGCGGCTTCGCGAAGGTGAGTTGGACACTACCCAGGACGCGCTCGGCGAAGCCCCCCTCGCAGTAGCAGAAGTAGAACTCCCAGAGGCGCTTGAAGGTCTCGTCGAACCCCAACTCGGAGATGGCGGGCCAGTTCGCCAGGAATCGACGTCGCCACCGCCGGAGGGTTTCGGCGTAGTGGGGGGTGAGGTCTTCGAGGTGGACCAGGCGCATGTCCGTGGCTGCCGCAGCACCGGACATGACCGACACCGAGGGAATGCAGCTCCCGGGGAAGATGTAGCGCTTGATGAAGTCGACTTCCTTGCGGGCCGACTCGTACAGGCTGTCCTGGATGGTGATGGCCTGGATGGCGGCCAGGCCGTCGGCCCTGAGAAGGCCGGCGCAGCGGTTGAAGAACGTATCGAAGTACTGATGGCCGACGGCTTCGATCATCTCTATGGAAACGAGCTTGTCGAACTGCCCCTCCAGCCTCCGATAGTCCTGGAGCAGGACCTCGACGCGACCCGACAGGCCTGCGGCTCGCACACGTTCCGTGGCGAGGGCGTGCTGTTCTTTGGAGATCGTCGTCGTGGTTATTCGGCATCCGTAGGTGCTCGCCGCGTGGAGAGCGAAGCCCCCCCAGCCGGTGCCGATCTCCACGACGTGGTCGTCGGCGCCGAGCTCGAGCTTCTGGCAGAGCCGGTCGTACTTCGCGATGGACGCGTCACGTAGGGAGCCCCCGGGCTTCGGAAAGATCCCCGCCGAGTACGTCATGGTCTCGTCGAGGAAGTGCCGGAAAAAGTCGTTGCCGAGGTCGTAGTGGGCCTGGATGTTGCGCCGGCTTCCGGAGACGCTGTTGCGGTTCCACGCGTGAACGACCGCGCGCACGGGTTGGACGAACCGAGCCATCCCCCCTTCCAGGCCGTCGAGGATATCGCGGTTTCGCACGAACAGGCGGACGAGTGCCGTGAGATCCGGGGTGCTCCATCCACCGGTGGCGTAGGATTCCGCCGCGCCGATGTGCCCACCCATGGCGACTGCACGGTAGAAGTCCGGGTCGTGGACCTCGACTTGCGCGGCCGGTTCGTCGCCTGAGCCGAAGGCCGTGACGTCACACGTGTCGGTGAGGGTGAGTCGGCCATGGTCCAAGCCCTCCAGGCGGCGCAGGACGGCGCGTCGGGTTGCGCGCCCCAGGAAGCCGAGGCGTTCCCCGTGCTCGTGGCCTGACGGCCCGGTCCCGTGGTGGGCGACGCTCATGCCGCCTTCCGTTCCGAGGGCTCTGCGGCTGCCCTCTTGTCCGGATGGACGAAGAAGGGGACGCGCTTCAGCCATAGCCGGAACGCCTGCCAATAGATCCCAGCTACCACCTGGAGGGTCATCAAGGGATAGCGCGCCAAGGCCCCCGCGAGGCTTGGACCCGAGATCTCGACGCGCTGCAAGGCGAGACGCGCCTCGAAGACCCGCTCCCCGGCCTGGTGGTTCACCATGTGGACGCGGAGTCGCTCGCCCGGCTCGGAGAAGCGCCAGGTGTACTCGTGGTCCATGTCCATGAAGGGCGAGACGTGGAAGGCCTTGTCGAAGCGATGGTCCACGTCCGCCGGAGACGGTGCCGGGGCGGAGTGGGCGCGCCCTGGCGACGATCTCGACCGGGTGTCGGCGGTCAGCGCGTAGGTGTGGCGCTCGTTCCAGGGCGTGTTCGTGATCTGGGCCAGGATCGTCTCCACCCGCTCACCGTCGTCCGCGAAGCAGTAGTAGAACGTCACGGGGTTCTGCACGTATCCGAAGTAGCGCAGATGAGTCAGGACGCGGATGGGCCCGGCGGGCCGTCGGCCCGTCAATCGCTCGGTCTCGTCGGCCACCGCGACAGCCAGGGGCACGCTCGGATCTCCGAGGTAGTCTCGCCGACGGAACCACGCCGGTGCGGGGCGTCGGGTAGACCAGAGCCACCGACCCTCGAAAAGACCTTCGACTTCGTCGAGGTCCAGATACATCATGAAGAGGTCGTACCCGAAGGCATGGCGAGCCGGCGCGCGACGAGCGTGGGTCACCCGACCACGGTAGATGCAGCTCGCCGTCATGCGGCTCTCCGCGCGGCGGGACCCAGGGCCGACAGAACGTCGATCCCGAGGTCGTCGGCCACCCGCACGCCGCTGCGCACGCCGTCTTCGTGGAACCCGTAGCCCCAGTAGGCCCCGCAGAAGTGGGTGCGCTTGGCCACGCCTCCGATCTCCCGATACCGGCCCTGCGCTTCGAAGCCGGCCTCCGTGTAGACGGGGTGGTCGTAGCGCGCCCGGTAGAGGATGGACTCCGGATCGATGGCGTCCGAGGCATTCAGTGTCACGCAGTACGTCGTGTCGCCCCGAAGGCTCTGGAGGAGGTTCATGTCGTACGTGACTGTGGCCGGTGCGTTCTCGTCACCCTTGAGCCAGTAGTTCCACGAGCCCCACGCCCTTCGCCGCCGCGGCAGGACCGACGTGTCCGTATGGAGAACGACGTCGTTCTCCTGATAGGGCAGGGCGCCCAGGATTTGACGCTCGGCGTCCGTCGCGTCGTTGAGGACGGCCAGCGCCTGATCGGCATGACAGGCCAAGACCACGTGGTCGAAGGCCTCGCCGTCCACGACGACACCGTCTCGGTTCCGCCTCACAGACTGGACCGGGGTGCCGGTGCGAATCCGCCCCCGGAACGGCCGGATCAGGGCGTCCACGTACCGCTGCGAGCCACCACGGACGACGCGCCACTCGGGACGGTCGTCGACGGTGAGCATCCCGTGGTGCTCGAAGAAGCGCACGAAGAAGGCAGCGGGCATCTCGAGAACCTGGCGTCGAGGGATGGACCAGAGGGCCGACCCCATGGGCACGAGGTAGTGCTCGGCGAGGCGGGTGGAGTAGCCCGCAGCGGACACGTACTCGCCGAGGGTCGCCTGGTCGGCCCCGGCCTCCAGCGCGCCCACCGCCTCACGGTTGAAGCGGAGGATGTCCCGGATCATTCGGTAGAAGCCGGGATCCAGGAGATTGCGACGCCGGCTGAAGAGCTGCCGAATGGTCGACCCGTTGTATTCCAGTCCTGTGCGGTCGCACCGCACGCTGAAGCTCATGTTCGAGGGTTGGGTCTCCACGCCCAGCCCTCCGAGGAGCCGGGTGAAGAGAGGGTAGTTGTGCTCGTTGTAGACGATGAAGCCGGTGTCGATGGCGAGGGTGCTTCCGTCGGGCCCCTCGACCTCCACCGTCGCCACGTGTCCGCCGATGCGCTCCCGAGCCTCGAACAGGGTGAGTTCCGCCTGGGAGTTCAGGAGGTGGGCCGCCACGAGGCCGGACACGCCGGTTCCGACGACGGCGACGCGCATCAAGAGCGCTCCAGCAGGCGCGCCGGGGGCTGACGCAGGTCGCTGATGATGCGCAGGCGCTGGAGGAGTGCGAGCCCGTAGTAGGTCAGGTCGATCTCCCACCAGAAGAAGCCCTGGCGGGCGGACCCCGGGTACTTGTGGTGGTTGTTGTGCCAACCCTCGCCGAAGGTGAGGAGGGCCAGGAGCAGGCTGTTGCGGCTGTCGTCTCCCGTATCGTAGCGCTGGGATCCGAGCTGGTGGGCCAGGGAATTGATGAAGCAGGTGCAATGGAAGAGGACCACGGTGCTGATGAAGAAGCCCCACACCAGTAGCTGGGCTCCCCCGACGAGAAATAGCGTCACCGCCAGAGCGATGGGCACCAGGACGTCGAAGCGGTCGAGAAAGCGGAGCTCGGGATACTTGGTGAGGTCGGGGACCCGCTCGAAGGCGGTGGGGAAGTTGCCCGGCGCGGTGATCCAACCCATGTGGGCCCACCAGAAGCCGTGATGGCGAGGGCTGTGCACATCGTGCTCGGTGTCGGAGTGCCTGTGGTGATGCCGATGATGAGCGGCCCACCAGAGGGGACCGCGCTGGGCCGAACTGGCTCCGATGACCGCGAAGACGAATTGAGCTGCTCGGGACGTCTTGTACGAGCGGTGGGAGAAGTAACGGTGGTAGAAGCCGGTGATAGCGAACATCCTCACCCCGTACAGCGCCACGGCCACCCATACGGCGGTCCAGCTCCAGCCCACCCAAAGGACTCCGAGGCAGGCCAGGTGCATGCCGATGAACGGCAGCACACGGAACCAGTCGACGACGGTCGTGTCCGTCATCTTCTCCCGATCCACGGCCGATGAATCGAACCATTGCACGATGGACCGCGCCATCCGGGAGAGTGGGCTCGAGGTGTGGGCTTTGGACATGGATCTTGAGTCGGACGATTGCGCAGGCCGCGAGGAACATCGGTGGTCGCGGGCATGATTTCAAGAGCGCGGTACAAGTTGTGTATAAAAATATACTGACATACGCCTCTGCAATGGGGCTCGCCCCGGTTGGGCGGCGTTCGACCGCGAGCGGCCGGGTGGGTCCGAAGGGATGGTCGCGGGGCCGTCCCCTGGCGAGCTTTCCTCTCCCTCCGACGTTCACCCCGCCAGCCATCTGCCCGTGACACCGCCTCTCACCGATCTTCGCTTCCTGCTGCTCCAGGTCCGGAATCCGGACGACCCCATGCGGGACCACGAGATCGGGTGTTTCGAGCGGTGCTTCCGCTTGAATCGGGGGCAGGTGGACGTCGTAGATCTCTTGGGCACGGCCCCGACGGCAACAGCCATCGAGAGCGCCGACGTCGTACTCCTCGGAGGGAGCGGAGACTACTCGGTAGCCCGAGGTGGTCCGTGGCTCCCAGCCGCCCTTGAAGTGATGGTGGGGCTGTACGAGTCGTCGAAGCCGACCTTCGCGTCGTGTTGGGGATTTCAGGCCATGGCGCGGGCGATGGGCGGTCACGTCGTCACCGACCATGACAGGGCGGAGGTCGGCGTGACGTGGCTGGAGCTCACCGAGGCCGGGCGGCGCGACCCCGTCTTCGGTCCGTTGGCGCCCCGCTTCCAGGCGGTGAGTGGCCACGAGGACATCGTGGTCGAGCTGCCACCCTCGGCCCAGCTCCTCGCCTCCTCGGAGCTCGTGGAGAACCAGGCGTTCAACTTCCCTGGGAAGCCCATATACGCCACCCAGTTCCACCCCGAGCTCGACCGGGCCGGTCTCCTCCTCCGGATCGGTCGCTACCCGGCGTACCTGCCGCTTGCCGGGGCGACGAGCCTGGAGCACCTTGCCGAGATGACCCCGGAGCTCGACCACGTGGACGGCATTCTCCAGCGATTCCTCGACGTCGCATTTCCCGGAGCATGACCCGGCGGGTGTGGGCGGGCCTGGCGCTCGTCTTCGTCGTTCTGGTGATGACGGGCTTCCAGGTACGCCCACAGCGCTTCTGGGGTGGGGGTGGCTGGAGACCCGATCCCTATCGCGAAGGCCTCCCCGTCGCCGACAACGGCGTCGTAGATCGGCGCTTCACCTTCTGCCGGTTGCTCTACACGAGTGTCCGCCGGGAGCAGATGGGCCACGGCTGGAACACCGACTATCCGGGTTCGGATCACAACTTCCTCGAGCGTCTCGAGGAGCTGACCACGACACGGCCTGCTGTGTGGGCCGACGGTCAGCCGGGGTATGCGGTTGTACGTCCTTTGCAAGACGAGCTGTTCCAGTGCCCGTTTCTCTTCCTGTCCGACGCCGGGACGGCGGGCTTCTCGGACGACGAAGTCCGGCGACTGAGGCTCTACCTGCAGAAGGGCGGGCTCATCTATGCGGACGACTTCTGGGGGGACGTGGCGTGGAATCACTGGGCGAGCCAGCTGGCCCGCATCCTCCCCGAGTACCCCATCGTGGACGTGGAGTCCGGACACACCATCATGGAGGCCCTCTACCGCGTGCCGGAGGTCCCCCAGGTCCCTTCCATCCAGTTCTGGCGCAGGACCGGTCGGTCGCGAACGTCGGAACGGGGCTCCGAGAGCGCCGAGCCGCACCTTCGCGGGATCTTCGATGACGATGGGCGACCCCTGGTCGTCATGACGCACAACACCGATATCGCTGACGGTTGGGAGAGGGAGGGTGAGGACGACGAGTTCTTCTATCTCTTCTCGCCCGATGCGTACGCCCTCGGCATCAACATCGTTCTTTACGCCCTCACCCACTGACGTAGGGGCGACGGCGATCTGACGTAGGGGCGACGGCGATCTGCCGACAACCCGCCGGTGCACGCCGCCTGCCCGGACTGGGTAGACATCGCGAAGCCCCACGCGGCGGGTGTTCGACGGCTGGTTACGCCCCGCCTTCCGCCACCGTGGGACTGTCTGCGCCCTTGCTCGTGGCTGGTCCGCTCCCGCTCCGCTGCTTCCTGCGCCCGGGTGCGAACGCCGGCAGCCGCGCGAGGAGGAGGACGCCGAGGCAGAGGCCGAGAAGGATGGGGAGGCGGGTGTCGGCCTTCACCACCCAGAAGTAGTGGACGACGGCCAGCGCCGTGGCGAGGTACGCGCCTTTGTGGATCTTCGCCCACTTCTTGCCCAGCCGGCGAATCCACCCCCGGGTGGAGGTGACCGCCAGCGGGATGAGGACCAGAAGTGCTGCCATCCCCACGGTGATGTACTTCCGCTCGGCGATGTCCTCGAGCATGTACTGGACGTTGAAGACCATGTCGAAGACGAACCAGATGCTGAAATGCAGGACGGCGTAGAAGAAGGCGAAAAGCCCCAGCGGTCGCCTCAGCTTGATGACAGGGTTCCAGCCGGTGACCCGGCGAAAGGGGGTCACCGTCAGCGTCACCAGGAGGAGTACCAGCGCGGTCATCCCCGTGACGCGGGTCAGCGTCTCGATGGGGTTCGGCCCGAGTTCACCCTGTACCAGCCCTCGTGCCAGCCAGGCGGCCGGGAGGAGCGCAGCGATCCAGAGCACCGCCTTGAGTGCCAAGACGGCCTTCTTCGTGCTCATGATGACGGAAGGGGCGCTGCTACTTCCAGCGCGCCAGGTCCATTCCGGCGTACAGGTGCTGTACCTGCTCGGTGTACCCGTTGAACATCATGGTGTCGAAGTTCTTGAAGAGGCTCGGTAGCCTCCGTTCCCGAGCCTGGCTCCAACGGGGATGGCTCACGTTCGGGTTCACGTTGGCGTAAAACCCGTACTCGTTGGAGTTCTGCCGCTTCCACGTGTTGAGGGGCATCTCCCGGACGAAGTCGATCTTCACGATGGATTTCACGCCCTTGAAGCCGTACTTCCACGGGACCACGAGGCGCAGCGGCGCGCCGTTCTGGTTCGGAAGGTCCATCCCGTACACGCCGGTGGCCATGAGCGTCAGCGGGTGCATCGCTTCGTCCATGCGAAGCCCTTCGACATAGGGCCAGTTGAGGATCGGGGCCCTCTGACCGGGCATCTCCTCAGGACGCACCACCGTCTCGAAGCGGATGAAGCGGGCGTTTCCTGTAGGCTCCACACGGTTGATGAGAGAGGAGAGCTGGAAGCCGTACCACGGAATGACCATGGACCATGCCTCCACGCATCGAAGGCGGTAGACGCGATCCTCCAGGGTGACGCCCGAGAGCAGGTCTTCCAGGTGATAGTCGCCCGGCTTGTTGCACTCCCCTCCGATGGAGACCGTCCACGGCTCGGGCTGGAAGTCGCCTGAGTTGCGGTGGGGGTCGTCCTTACGCGTCCCGAACTCGTAGAAGTTGTTGTACGTCGTGACGTCCCCGTACGAATTCAGAGGCTCGCCCAGCTCGGACTCCAGCCGCGCGAAGCGGGGTGGAATCTCCTGGCTCTGGCCGGGCTCGCCGGCGGACAGCCCCGCCGGGCCGAGGGCGAGTCCGGCGGCGCCTGCCGCTGCAGCCTTGATGAACTTCCGCCGATTTACGTACACACCTTCAGGCGTGATCTCGGACGAGGGAATGTCGGGCGGGCGTCGGATGATCATGGAGGTCTCCGCAGGGCGTCGAGTACGTCCGGCCAATGTCAGGCGTCGGGCTCGACCTTCCAACCCCCTGGCGTCCCGAGGGGTTCCGGGACAGAGGACCCGCGATTCGCCGGCCGACCCTCTCCAGGGGAGCGCGCTGCCTCACCTCGCGGCCCGCACTTCCAAGGGTGGGTCGTCCCCGAACGGCGTCGCTATCGGCAGACGGTCTCGCCCCGGGCCGCTGCCTCGAGCATCTCGACGAAGGCCTTCACGGTGCCGTTGCCGCCGTCCTCGTCGTACCACGCCATCTTCCGCTCGTAGACCTGCTGACCCGACCATTCGGAGTTTTCAAGGATCCACGTTTGGAGTTCGGGCGGACGCTCGATGAAGCAGCCGGCCTCGTCGTGGTCGGCGTCGAGGAGGAGTACCGTCGGCGTCGCGGCACGGCCGTCGGGGGTGCGGTGGGATTCCATGATGGCTCGGCCTGCCGTGGAGTCCACGACGCGCATTTCAAGGCCCGGAACGAGGGCGACGAGCCGGGCGAGGTAGGGGATGGTGCTCACCGAGTCCGAACAGGAGTCGACGGCAACGGCAAGGAAGTGCCAGGTACCACCGACGGCCCGGGCTCGCTCCACCAAGACCGCGTCGATCTCCTCGGCTCGCTCGGTATTGCCGTGCCACAACTCGGTGCGACGGGTCGCCCCTCCAAGGAAGTCACCATAGCTGCGCCCCGACCGGTAAAGGGCCCGAAGCTCAGGATCTACCGAGCCCGCCGCAGCTGGGCCCACGGCACCGGCAGAGCCGATGCTGGGAACCGACGAACGGTCCCGGCACGTGGGATCCTCACCCGAGGGTGAGGCGGCGAGGAGGGCCGACAGGGCCAGGGACATCGGAGACGCGAACATCACGCGGGGAGTCCCTTCTTCGCGACGCCGCTCATGACGTCGACGAACCGGTCGAGTTCGTCCAGCGTCGTATAGACCGACGGACTGATGCGAAGGCCGCGAAATTCGGCGTGGTTGATGCTCACCGTGATGATCCGGTGCCGGTCCCAGAGGTAATCGCGCACGGCATTGGGCTCCAGGCCCACGATCTCGACGTTGGCGATCCCGCAGGCGAATCCGGGCTCCAGGCTGGTGTGGAGTCTCACGTTGTCATGCTCCAGAAGGGGCTCGGCCCAGTAGTCCCGGAGGTAGGTGAGGCGAGCCGCCTTGCGCGCGGGTCCGAGACCTTCGTGGAACGTCAGCGCTTCTCCGATGCAGAGGTAGGGCGCCTCCGGGTGGGTGCCGATCTCCTCGAACTTCCGGATGTCGTCGTCCTTGGCTTCGGGGGCCGCCATGAGAGGCCAGACATCGGCGATCTTGTCACGACGCACGTACAGGAGCCCCGTCCCGTGGGGGGCGAAGAGCCACTTGTGGAGGCTCGTCGAGTAGTTGTCGACGTCCATCTCGCCGAGATCGAAGTCGAAGTGGGCCAGGGCATGGGCGCCATCGATGACCAGGGGGATGTCGTGACGCCGGGCCATGGCGGTGAGCTCGCTCACCGGGAGGATTTGCCCGGTGAGGTTGATCATATGACACGCGAGGATCATGCGCGTCCGGGGGGTGATGGCCTCTTCGAACAGCCGCACCACCTCGGCCGGGTCCTCGGCGGGCACCGGGATCCGGATCTGCTTGAGCACGATCCCCTCGCGACGCTCCCGCTGCTTGAAGGTCGTGATCATACGCCCGTAGTCCTGGGTCGTCGTCAGGACCTCGTCGCCTGGCTGGAGGTCGATCCCGAGCTGCATGGTCTGCAGGCTCTCGGAGGCGTTGCGCGTGAAGGCGACCTCTTCGGCGTCCACGCCCCAGGCCCGAGCCATGCGCTCCCGGGTGGCCTCGCGCTGGGGCTCGAGGATCTGCCACATGGTGTAGGTAGGCGCCAGGTTCGAGTAGTCCTGATGCCTCTTCATGGCGTCCTGGACGAGCTTCGGCGCCGGACTGACGCCGCCGTTGTTCAGGTTGACCAGCGTGCGGTCGACGGTGAAGGCGCCCTGGACCTCGAACCAGAAGTCCTCGTCGTCCACCACGTCGGCTGCCGATCCCGGATGCCGGGCCAACGTCGCCGCGATGTCGAGGGACTCGGCTCGGAGCTCGGTTGGACGGAAGGTGAAACCGGCTGCCGCGGCCGCCGCGGGAAGGGACACGGTACCGAGGAACGAACGACGACTCTGCATGGGGCCTCCGAGGCAACGATGGTCCTCCCAGGATACGCCTCGGGCCGGCCACTGTCGATGGCCGGCCCGTGGGGCTTCTCGGCTCGGCAGGACAAGGTGGAGCTCCGCCGTGGTCCCTGCGCCGGTGGAACTAGCGGATGGCCCGGCCTCCGCGCCGGATCTCCACCCCACCGTTTGTGGTCATCGCGCGGACGGTCGGTCCACCTTCGCCAAGCGTGGTGGTCAGTCGGCGTCCCAATCGACCCTGCACGGTGATGGGGAAGTCGATGTCGATGCCACCGTTCACCGTCCCCGTCTCCAGGCGAGCCGAATACGATTCGGGAACGACGAGCGTCACACCGCCGTTGCGCGTTTCCACATCCAGGCCTTCACCGTCCCAGCGGGATCCTTCGAGCTCGACATGGAGCCCGCCGTTGGTGGTGTGTCCGACGACGTCGCCTCCGACGCGTCTGAGGTCGACACCGCCATTCTGTGCCTCGAACCGGATCGCTCCGTTCACGTCGACGATGTCGATGCCGCCGTTATGGGTCTCGAGGTCCAGACTCGTGGCGCGTGGGACCATCACCTCCCAACTCACTCCCCAGCTCTCCCGGCGCCCGGTATCCGGGCCGTCGGACTCGAGTCGACCGTCGACGAGTCTCACCTGGACGTCGCTGGCGAGAGCCCGGGCCCGGTCAGGTGAACTCGCGTTCGCCCACACCTTGGCTCTCACGGCGATGACGTCCCGCTCCCATCCCTCGATGGAGATGCCCCCATTCTGACCGCCATCGACGCGCAGGCTGCCTTCCGCCGGAAAGTCGGCCTCCAGGACGAAACACTCCCTGTCCCGGTCGCCGTTGCCCCAGGACCGCTCACACCAGCTTTCGTCGGTCCGGGCCCACTGTCCCTCCACCTGCAGCGGCATGGCGAGAATCCCCACCATCGCCGCCGCGATCCCCCATCGCTTCATGCCGTGCTCCTGTGCTCGAGTTCCACCGCTCAACCACTACGACATGGAAAGGCCCGCTTCGGTTGCAAGCGCCTTCGCCGACTTCCTTATGCGAGGCGGCCGCACACGCTACCTTGCCACGGTCCTGGCCCAGCAGCCGCTCCACCACGCCGCAGTGATGATCCGCCTCACCTTTCTCGGAACCGCCGCCGCCCGCCCAACGGTGGGTCGGAACGTGAGCGGGATCGCGGTGCAACGTGAAGGCGACCTCTTTCTCTTCGACTGTGGCGAGGGCACACAGCGTCAGATGATGCGGTACGCGACGGGCTTCGGGGTACAGGCCATCTTCGTCACCCACATGCACGCGGACCACATTCTGGGCATCACCGGACTCCTGCGTACCATGGCCCTTCAGGACCGCACCGAGCCGATGACGATCTACGGCCCTGCGGGCGCGGCTCCGCTCCTTCGTCAGTTGGTCGCCCTCGGGCAGGATCGGGTGTCGTTTCCCGTGGAGGTCATCGAGTGCCGGCCCGGGGAGGGCCATCGGGCTGAGGAGTACGGGGTCGAGGCCTTCGAAGTCCGACACGGACACGGGACATCGGCTGTGGGGTGGGCGTTGCTGGAAGACGAGCGGCTAGGCCGCTTCGACGTGGACAAGGCCCGGGCTTTGGGCATCCCCGAGGGCCCGCTGTTCGGTCGGCTCCACCGGGGCGAGGACGTGGAAGTCGATGGCATGACGGTCAGGGCCGCCGACCTCGTGGGAGAACCGCGACCCGGTCGCCGGGTCGTCTACACCGGTGATACCCGCCCCTGTGCGCAGACGGTGGCCGTCGCCCGGAACGCCGACGTCCTCGTCCACGAGGCGACCTTTGGAGCGGAAGAGGCGGACCGGGCCCGCAAGACGGGGCACAGCACGGCCGAGGACGCCGCCCGAGTGGCCGTGGAGGCCGGGGCGAAGGCCCTGTACCTGACCCACCTGTCGGCCCGGTACTCCGACGACCCCAGGGGCCTCGAGGACGAGGCCAGGGCCGTTTTCCCGCAGACCCGGATCGCCAGGGACGGGATGACGGTCGAGGTGGCCGTCCAAGCGGGAGGTGGCGATGCCGACGATGCCCTCGGCGCCCATGGCGAGACGACGACGGCCCACGCCGAGACGACGTCGTGAGCGCCTTCCTTCCGACCCGTGCGCACGGAGTCGTCCACGAGGACGACCCGCGGCTCCAACAGCGGCCCCTCACCCCGGCGGAGCGAAAGGCCCGGTGGGAGGTCAGGGCCGCTCAGTGGCGGGCGCGAGAGCTGGCCGAGGATGTCTTCGGCGAGGTCACGGACATGGGCCTCATCGGCATCCGGTCCGGCGGCTCCCTTCGAGGACTTATGCATCTGGCCGTGCCGTTCCATGACCTGGACGAACACCGCGCTCGCCAGGAACGCTTCATGACGGCCGCTGCGTCGGACCCGCTTCTGGCAACGGTCTCCCTGGTCTACGTCTTCGGCGCCGAGCATGCCTGAGCGCCCCATCGGGCGGGTGTCGATTCTGGGGCTCGGCCTCATGGGCGGATCATTGGCGCGGGCCATCACCGCCCTCGAGATCGCCGATCGGGTCACGGGCTGGTCGCCTCGTTCCACGGAGCGCGATGCGGCTCTTACCGCTGGCGCGGTCGGGTTCGCCAGTGCCGATTGGCGGCAGGCCGTAGCGGACGCCGACCTCGTCATCATGGCGGTGCCCCTCGGTCCTGCGGTCGAGATGCTACCCGAGGTCGTGGCGACGACTCCTTCCACGACCACCCTTTCGGACGTTGTGAGTCTGAAAGAACCCCTCGCCGAAGTCGCCCGCTCCGCCGACGCCGCCGAGCGATGGGTGGGGGCGCACCCCATGGTCGGTGGCGCTTCGTCGGGCTTCTGGGCGTCCCGAGCCGACCTGTATCAGGGAGCCCGGGTATGGCTGGTACCCGGTGAAGCGTCGGAGTCTCATCGCTCCCGGGTCGAGGGATTGTGGCAGGCGGTGGGCGCCACCACCTCGGAAGTCGGCGCCGAGGAGCACGACCGGGGAATGGCGCTGGCCAGCCATCTTCCCCAGTTGGTATCCAACGCCCTCGCGGCTGTCCTCGCCGACGAGGGGGTAGTACCGTCGGATCTCGGTCCGGGTGGACGGGACATGACGCGTCTGTCGTCGAGCAGCCCCACCATGTGGTTGGATCTGTTCGCCCACGCCGGGCCGGATCTGGTTCGAGGACTCCGGGCCGTCGGCCAGGAAGCCGACCGCCTGGCCGACTACGTGGAGACCCTGGACCTGGCGGAGCTTTCCAGCGTCATGCGGCGCACGGCCTTGTGGAAGGAGGGGCGGTGAGGGCTCGCGTTCCGGGCGACAAGTCCCTCACTCAGCGGGCGTTGATCCTCGCTTCCCTGGCGGAGGGGGAAAGCCGTCTGGCTGGTCTCCTCCATGGCGGAGACGCTGCCTCCACGGCCAAGGCCCTTCGGTCCCTCGGGGCAGAGATCCCGCCGCTCCCGCCTGACGGCGGTGAAGTCATCATCCGGGGAGTGGGTCTCCGAGGCCTCTGCGCACCGAAGGCCAGGCTGGACCTGAGGAACTCGGGCACGGGCACACGTCTGCTCATGGGCGTTCTGGCTGGCTGTGAAGCCGAGGCCACGCTCACCGGTGACACATCGCTGCGGCAACGCCCCATGGCCCGGGTCATCGACCCTTTGTCCAAGATGGGAGCCCGCTTCCGCTACCTGGGCGAGGTGGGGCGCCTTCCCGTGCGTGTCCACGGCCGCCGGCCCTTGCAGGCCATCGACTGGCCGAGCCAGGTGGCCAGCGCCCAGGTGAAGAGCTCCATTCTTCTGGCCGGCCTGACCGGAGGCGCGTTCGCCCTCGTTACCGAGCCTCGCCAGTCCCGGGACCACACCGAGCGGCTCTTCCGGTCCGTCGGCGTCTCGGTGGTGGAGCACGCGGTGGGAGACGGATGGCGCGTGGAGATGCGCGATCCCCCTGCGGTCATCCGGCCGTTGGATCTCCATGTGCCCGGCGATATCTCTTCGGCGGCCTTCCTTTTCGCCGCCGCCGCCATGGGAGGGGCCGGAGACGAAGGCGTCACCGTAGAGCACGTGGGGCTCAATCCCACCCGCACGGCTTTCCTGGACGTCCTCGAACGCATGGGGGCACGGATCGATATCGAGTTGCAGCCCGGTTCCGACGCCCCCGATCGTGAGCCCGTGGGACAGGTGACGGTACGGCCCGGGGGGCTGAGGGCGACGACGGTTCAGGGGAGGGAGATCCCGCGCCTTATCGACGAGCTTCCTCTCATCGCGGTGCTGGGCGCCCGGGCGGTAGGCACCACCAGAATCTCCGATGCCGAGGAGCTCCGGACCAAGGAATCCGACCGCATCGACGCGGTCGTGCGCAACCTGCGGGCACTTGGCGTAGAGGTCGCGGAGTATCAGGATGGGCTCGACGTCCACGGCACGGACAAGCCTCTTCGGGGTGCTGTGCGGGTCTTTAGAGATCATCGTATCGCTATGGGGTTCGGTATCTTGAATACGCTCAGATCATGTACCGTCGAGGTCGATGATCCCTCTATGGCCGACGTGAGCTTTCCCGGCTTCTGGGCTCTGATGACCGAGGTCGAACGCGCCGGACGGAGGTCGGATTGAGTTCGGCCCGTCGACCGAAATCCGCGGAGGGAAACTCCGGTGCCCAGGGACCCATCGTGACCCTCGACGGTCCAGCCGGGTCGGGGAAGTCGACGACGGCGCGGGAGGTGGCGAGGCGCCTCGGCTTCAGACACCTGGATTCAGGCGCCCTCTACAGGGCCCTCACTCTGGCCCTCCTCGAGGGTGGCATTCCCGTAGGCCAGTGGGATGAGCTCGATGAACAGGCCATGCGGGCGCTGGACGTGTCGGTCACTCCACGGGGGACCCGTCTCGAGGTGAGTGTCGGTGGCCGTGTGGTCACCGAAGAACTCCGAAGCGAGGCCGTCACCTCCCGCGTGGCCTATCTGGCGAGCCTTCCAGCGGCGAGAGCGTGCCTCCTCAACCTCCAGCGGGCTGCCGGCGCCCAGGGCCGGCTGGTCGCCGACGGCCGTGACATGGGTTCCGTCGTCTTTCCCCACGCCGACGTGAAGGTCTACCTGGTGGCCGATCTCGGCGAGCGAGCACGGCGGCGACTGAAGGAGGGTGGACTGGAGGAACCCACCGACGACGATGTGGCAGAGCAGTCGGGCGTCATCGCGGAGCGGGATCGACATGATTCGGAGCGCGAGCATTCCCCCCTCCGAAAGCCCGAGGACGCGGAGCTCCTGGACACGACCCGGTTGTCGTTCGACGAACAGGTCGAGGCCATCATCGCCTTGGTTCAGGACGCGGAGCGGGCCGACTGAGGGTCATCCCGCCGACTGAGGGTATCCCGCCGACTGAGGTCCATCCCGCCGACTGAGATCCATCCCGCCGACTGAGGTCCATCCCGCCGACTGAGATCCATCCCGCCGACTGAGGTCAGCCAGCGGTGGTGACCCGGAGAACCTCTTCGGGTGTGGTGATTCCGCGTCCGACCTTCTCCAGGCCGTCCTCCCGGAGGGTGAGCATGCCGCTGGCCCTGGCCAGGCTGACGAGCTCGCCACGGGGAGCCCTGGAAAGAAAGGCCTCACGTAGGTCTTCGCCCACCCGAAGCAGCTCGAAGATCCCGATTCGCCCCCGATACCCGGTCCCCCGGCACCGGTCACACCCGTCGCCCACCTTCACGTGGGTCAACTCCCCGTTCAGTCCCAGGGACCTGGCTTCCACAGGGTCGACGGGGCGTTCTTCGGCGCAGTGGTCGCACACCCGACGAACCAGTCGCTGGGCGATGGCGGCCTCGAGGGTGTGCACGGCGATGTAGTCCGGCACACCGATGTCGACGAGACGATGGAGGGCGGAGACTGCGTCGGTGGTGTGGAGCGTGCTGAGGACGAGGTGGCCGGTGAGGGACGCGTGCGTGGCGATCTCGGCCGTCTCGGTGTCTCGGATCTCTCCCACGAGGAGGACGTCGGGGTCCTGGCGAACCAGCGACCGGAGTAAGGTGGCGAAGTCCAGCCCGGCCTTCTTGTTCACCGACACCTGACAGACACCCTCCAGGCCGTACTCCACCGGGTCTTCCACCGTGAAGATCTTCTCGCGGCCCGAGGAGATCCTCCGCACGATGGAATGGAGGGTCGTCGACTTGCCCGACCCGCCGGGCCCCGTGGCCAGGATCATTCCGTCGGGACGCGCCACGACCTCTCGGACGATGGCCAGATCCGCCTCGCGAAGCCCTAGATCCTCGAGTTCCAGCTTGCCGCGCTCGGTATCGAGGATCCGCAGCGCCACACTCTCGCCGTGGAGCGTGGGGACGGTAGAGACCCGGATGTCGACCTGTCGCCCCGCGAACGGGACCCGTATCCGGGCATCCTGGGGGATGGGACTCTCCGCAGGGTTCAGGCCGGCCATGACGCGAATCCGCGCCAGCACCGCAGCACGGATGCGTCGTGGTGGCGAGTCCGCTTCCTGGAGCATGCCATCGACGCGGTAACGGACCCGAAGCCCGTCGGCGTAGTCCTCGAGGTGGATGTCGGAGGCCTGGGCAGCGAACGCTTCAGAGAGAATGCGTTCCACTGTGCGGACGGCCGGGACGTGGGAGCTCAAAGCCCCGTGGACGTCCTGCTCGGCGGCCGACACCGTCATCCCCACCGTGAGCTCCTTCCAGGCCCATTCGGTTTCCGGCGCATCGGGGAATCGCTCCACCAATGCCTCCAGGTGCACGACGGCCCGCTCCACCGAGCCGAGGTCACGTCGGCAGATGTCGTGGATCTGTCGGGCGAAGACGGCGGCCCGCTGGGCATCGAGCGCCGGAGCGTCCATGGCCTTGGCGTACAATTCGATGGCATGGTCGTAGCGCCCTCGGGCCCGGAGCACCTGTGCGGCGTCCACCAAAGGCCCGGGATGACCATCACGCTCCCGACTCCGTTCCTCGAAGAGTCCGATGGCTTCATCGAGTCGGCCGTCGGCGATGAGTTCCTGCTCGTGGGAGTAGTCAGGCGCTTCGCCTGAGCGGGCGTCGCCGGCCATGAGCCACACCGTGTCGTCGATCCAGCCGCCTCCGAAGATGCGACGGGACCAGCTCGCGATGGCCACCAGGGATGCCCCGGTGGCGAGTGCGGCCCCGAAGTCCAGTCCCGCCAACTGGGCCACCATTCCCCCGAGGAGACCACCGCCGACGGCGTCCACGGCGATGCCCGCGGCCACGCGAGCCCGTCGGTTCTGGTTGATGCCGAGGGTACGAACAGCAGATTCGGCGCGAGTCGCGGCGTACATGATTCCGAAGCCGGCGAGTGCGGTCATCGGGAGGAGCACCAGGGAGGCCGCCCCGAGCCCGGAGAAGGCCATGGCACCGCCGACGAGGCCTGCGAGGGCTCCCACGGGGCCGAAAAGGGTCAGGCGCGATTCACGGCGGTGCTTGTCGTGGGGTGTCTCGTGGAGAATCTGGGCGAGCCAGCCCGGAACTCTCGGCTTCCGAGTTGGCACGGCGGGGGGGCTCGGAGGCGTCCGTACCGGTTCCATGTGTCGAGACCTCCGGGTTGCGCCGAAGCGGAGGCGCATCGAGTTCGCCGTGGCGCCGAGAAGCTACGTCGGGCGGAGAGCCACTGCCACTCGGCCCGCCGCCGGAGCGGCACCCGGGTGCTCGCCGGCGGTCGTGGGACACGGGACCATTCCGGCAAGGTGTATGCGCGTTGACCCATCTGGAGGCCTCGCCTACCTTTCCACGGCTCGGCACCTGCGTCTTGCAGTTGCCGGCATCCACCGAGGGGCTTCGGCTCTTCCGACCATTCCTTCCAACCCGAGCGGCTCCTCTCCCGAGCCCCGGCACAAGCGCTCGCGCTCCGCGAGCCCGCGAGATCCATGACCGACAACGAAAACCCCACCCCCGAAGCCGAGTCCGACACGTCGGACGCCCTGGCCACCGAAGCCCCCGACACCGACAGCGACGACCTCGCCGAAGGCGAAGAGGTCTACGTCGATGCCCTGACGGGCGAAGTGAAGACCCTCTCCGCCGAGGAGGCCGCCCGTGAGGAGGCCATCGACCGCGAGGCTCTGACCACAGCCGTCATGGACGCACCCACGGGTGTGTCTCCCGAGCTCATCTTCGATCCGTACGGCGAAGAGGTCCTCGAGACCTCCAAGGAGGACTTCGAAGCCCTCCTCGAGGAGTTCAGCGGAGGCTTCCAGCAGTTCCGCGAGGGCGAGATCGTCAACGCCAACGTCCTTCGGGTCACCGATGCCTCGGTCATCCTCGAGTTCGGCTTCAAGAGCGAAGGCTCGGTCGCGCTCGACGAGTTCAAGGATCCGCCGGAAGAGGGTGACGAGGTGGAGGTCCTCCTGGAGAGCCTCGAAGACGACGACGGAGTCGTTGTCCTCTCCAAGAAGAAGGCCGACTTCCTTCGTGTCTGGGAGAAGATCCGCGAGGCGCACGATGCCGACCGTCCCGTCAAGGGCACGCTGGTCCGCAAGATCAAGGGTGGTGTCACCGTCGACCTCATGGGCGTGGACGCCTTCCTTCCGGGCTCGCAGATCGCTCTGCGCCGGGTCCCGAACATCGAGGACCTCATCGGCGAGGTGTATCGCTTCAAGATCATCAAGCTCAACAAGCGTCGCCGGAACATCGTGGTGTCTCGCCGCGTGATCTTGGAGGCCGAGCGCGAGACGAAGCGGGAAAGCCTGGTGAAGGAGCTGTTGGTGGGTCAGGTCCGCGAAGGCATCGTGAAGAACATCACGGACTTCGGTGCCTTCATCGACCTGGGCGGGCTGGACGGCCTGCTCCACATCACCGACATGTCGTGGGGTCGCGTCGGGCACCCATCCGAAGTGGTGGATATCGGCGCCAAGATCGACGTGAAGGTGCTGGACATCGATTGGGACCGCGAGCGGATTTCGCTGGGGCTCAAGCAGCTCCTGCCGTACCCGTGGACGGACATCGACAAGAAGTACCCCGTGGGCTCGCGTGTCCGCGGTCGGGTGGTTTCCATCACCAACTACGGCGCCTTCGTGGAGTTGGAGAAGGGTGTGGAAGGCCTGGTCCACATCTCCGAGATGTCCTGGACGCGCAACGTCCGGCACCCGTCCAAGGTCGTCAGCATCGGCGAGGACATCGAGGCGGTTGTCCTCAAGGTCGATCCCAACGACGAGAAGATCTCCCTCGGTATGAAGCAGATCGAGGAGGATCCGTGGCTGGCGTTGCCGGTGAAGTACCCCACCGGCACGACGCTCAACGGGACGGTACGCAACCTCACCTCCTTCGGTGCCTTCGTGGAGATCGAGCCCGGCATCGACGGGTTGGTCCACGTCTCCGACATGAGCTGGACCCGGCGGGTGGAGCATCCGGCCGAGGTCGTCCACAAGGGCGAAGAGCTCGATGTCATGGTCCTCGACGTCGATGCCGAGAACAAGCGGATCAGCCTGGGCATCAAGCAGTTGCAAGACGACCCGTGGCCCCATATCTCCGAGCGCTTCGGCGCCGGTGTGGAGATGGAAGCGGGTATCGTCAGGGTCCAGGAAAAGGGCCTCGTCGTCGACCTGGGTGACGACATCGAGGGCTTCGTCCCGGTGTCGCACACGGGAGTCGAGGACGCCGATCGCCTGGAAGAGCACTACGGCCACGGGGACACCATCGATCTGCGGGTCATCGAGTCCGACGCGGCGAACCGGCGCATCGTTCTCGAGGTCACCGAGGTACCGGAGCGGAAGTCGCCCGAGGAGATCGAGGCTGCCCGCCTGAGAGCCGAAGAAGCGGCGGCTGCTGCTGCCGCGGCTGCATCGGCTGCGGAAGCGGACGACGACGACGACTACACGCCGAAGGCCAAAAAGCCGGCCGCCGAGGCCGTCGAAGCGTCGGAACCCGGCGACGCGGAATCCGAGGCCGACGAGGCTCCGGAGTCCGCCGCAGCAGCCGATGAGGCTGCTGGGGACGATGTCGACGAGGCCGATGAGGCTCCAGCCGCCGAGGCGGAGGACGATGCTTCCGAGGCCGAGGTCGACAGCTCCGAGGAAGAAGCGGAGGAGGCCGACGAGGCTCCGACCGCGGAAGCCGAATCCGACGATGGGTCGGAGGACGACGACGCCGAGAAGGCCGACTCCGAAGAGGAATAGGAGCCGAATGTCGAAAGCTTTTCGCAAGAAGGCGTTTCGATGATCCGTCGGTTTCGGGGCGCCCGGACGCTGACCGCGTCCGGGCGCTTTCTTTGGACGGTTCTCGCGGTCGGGTCCTGTCAGACCGTGGGAGGGCCGGCGGCGCCGGGTCCTGGGGCGGAACTGCCGGCCGTGGTCCTGGAGCCAGGAGCCATCTCGGCAGCCGACGAACGGGCGGCGCTCGAGCTTCTGGCTTCAGCCCAGGCATCCTTCGACGCCAATCGGCACTTCGAGGCCATCCGGACGGCGGAGGAGCTTCTGGAGGCCTATCCCGCGTCGGGGGCTTCCGGCGAAGCACTGCGCCTCACGGCTCTGGCTCACGAGCGAGCGGAGCAGGGGGATGAGGCCGTTGCCGCGGCCGAGCAGTACGTGGCGCTCCTGCCACCGGGTGACGAGCGCTCCGGGGAGATGCGATTGCTCCAGGCTCGTGTCCGCGCCGGCGAGCCCCGGGAGAGCCTGCGGATCCTCCTCGAGATCCCCGAACTGGGAGATCTCCCGGCCCGCCAGGAGGGTGCCCGGTTGGCCCGGGCCGCCATCGACTCCCTGGACATCGAGGTGTTGGCCGAGGCGGTGGACGAAGCCCCCTCGGACGGAGCGCTGAGGCCCCTGGTCGAGGCCAGGCTGGCCGTGAGTTACCTGGAGTCCGGATTTGAAGAGGAGGCACGCGTTGCCGCTCGCCGCTCGCTGGATGGTGGTGTGGCGGGCCTCGAGGCCGAGTGGGCCGCCGGCGTCCTCGAGGGCGAGCTTCCACCTGGCCGTAGGCGGGTGACGACCTTCTCCATCGGAGCGGTGCTGCCGGAAACGGGGCCACCTGCGCTGGCCGACTACGCGAGGGGGATCCGGGAGGGCATCGAACTGGCCGTGGCGACGGTCCTCGGAGATGTGTTCACCGTCTCCCTCGTGGTGGCCGACGACCAGGCCGACCCCCTGCTCGGGTCCGAACTGGTCCAGCAGTTGGAAGCCACGGACAGCGTCGTTGGCATCGTCGGATTCCTCCTGGACGACGTCCTTCTTTCGTCCGCTGCGGCCCGTCGTTCGCCCATCCCCATCGTTTCACCTACGGCGCGAACCGCTCGCGTAGCCGGGGATGCCGTGTATTCGCTGGACGAGGCGAATCCCGCCGCCGCGCGTTCGGTGGCCGAGTACGCGGCGAGTCGCGCGTTCCAGCGCATCGCCATGCTGTATCCGAACAACCCGGCAGCCCGGGCCGAAGCCGACGCCTTCGAGGCTCGCGCGGTAGAGCTTGGCATGCCTGTGGTGGGACGGTTCGAGTACGAGCCCGGCGCGACCTTCTTCGAGCCTCAGATCCGGGGTGCCCGCGACGCCCTTCGGGCCCAGGAGTTGGCCGCACTGTCGCTGGCCGAGGACGACACACTCCACATGGAAGTCCTGGAGCCGGCCGCCCTCTTCATGCCGCTGCCTCCGGAAGACGTGGAGTTCCTGGCTCCCCAGGTGATCCACTTCGGACTGGACACGCTGGCCATCGAGATTCTCGGAACGTCCGGCTGGGGCGATCCCCAGACGCTGGCCGAGGTGGAGAGTCGTCTCACCGACGGCGTCGTCGCCACGGCCCCCGCCGGGACCGACCCATCTTCGCCAGGAGCCGTGCGCTTCAGGCGATTGTACGAGGATGCCTACCAGAAGTCCCTCGTCAGCACGGCGCCAGCCGTGGGCTACGACGCCGCGCTCATCCTCCTCGAAGCCCTTCGCAGGGGCCAGATCGAGCCAGAGCGCCTGCGGTACGAGCTGGAACGGCTCGAGGACATCGAAGGGGCCACGGGGATCTTCTCCATCGTCGATGGCCGAGTTGTCCGCCGAACCGAACTGATCCGTATCGACGACAGCAGGGCCGTGCCCATCGAGGCGCCCGGCCTCATCACCCCGGAGAATCGGTAGACATGTCCATCCACGAGAAGCTGCAGCGACTCGAGGAGCTCGGGCGTAAGGCTGAAGAGGGAGGGGGAGCGGCTCGGATCGCCGCCCAGCACGAGCGGGGCAAGCTCTCCGCAAGGGAGCGCCTGGACCTCCTCCTCGACGACGGAACCTTCGTTGAGCTCGACCGGTTCGTGACCCATCGGTCCACCGATTTCGGCTTGGAGGACAAGAAGATCCTCGGCGACGGCGTGGTCACCGGCTACGGAACCATTCATGGCCGCCTCGTCTACGCCTTCAGCCAGGACTTCACGGTTTTTGGAGGGTCGCTGTCCGAGGCCCACGCCGAGAAGATCGTGAAGTTGCAGGAGATGGCGCTGAAGAACGGAGCGCCCATCGTCGGTCTCAACGACTCTGGCGGCGCCCGAATCCAGGAAGGCGTGGTGAGCCTCGGCGGGTACGCCGACATCTTTCTCCGCAACACGCTGGCCTCGGGGGTCATCCCGCAGATCAGCGTGATCCTGGGGCCGTGCGCGGGTGGCGCGGTCTACTCCCCGGCCATCACCGACTTCGTCTACATGGTCCGCGGTACGAGCTATATGTTCGTTACCGGCCCCAACGTCGTGAAGACGGTCACCCACGAGGACATCGACATGGAGGGGTTGGGAGGAGCCGACGTCCATGCTTCCACGTCGGGCGTGGCGCACTTTGCGTCGGACTCGGAGCCCGAGTGCCTGGCTGCGGTCAGGGATCTCTTCCGTTTCATCCCCCAGAACAACCAGGAACTCCCGCCCACCGCGGGCACCGCCGACGCCCACGATCGTCGGGATGAGAAGTTGCTTGAAGTCGTTCCGGATAACCCGAATCATCCGTACGACATGCGAGAGGTGCTCACCCGCGTCGTGGACGACGGCGAGTTCTACGAGGTCCACCGCCAATTCGCTGAGAACCTCCTCGTCGGCTTCGCCCACCTCGGAGGTCAGCCGGTAGGCATCGTCGCCAACCAGCCGTCCGTCCTGGCTGGCGTCCTCGACATCGACTCGTCGGACAAAGGCGCTCGCTTCGTGCGTTTCTGCGACGCCTTCAACATCCCCCTCGTCGTCTTCGAAGACGTGCCGGGCTTCCTCCCGGGAGTCGCCCAGGAGCATGGCGGCATCATCCGTCATGGCGCCAAGCTGCTCTACGCCTTTGCCGAAGCTACCGTACCCAAGGTCACGGTCATTACCCGGAAGGCCTACGGTGGGGCGTACGACGTCATGAACTCCAAGCACATCCGAGGCGACGTGAATCTGGCGTGGCCACAGGCCGAGATCGCGGTCATGGGACCCAAGGGCGCGGTGGAGGTCCTCTTCCGGAAGGAGATCGCCGCCTCCGACGATCCCCAGGCCGCCACGGATGCGCGCATCGAGGAGTACAGGGAGAAGTTCGCCCACCCCTTCATCGCGGCGGCCCGCGGGTACGTGGACGACGTCATCGACCCACGGGACACACGGCCGCGCCTGGTGTCCGCCCTCGACATGCTTCGCAACAAGCGCGACGAGAACCCGCCCAGGAAGCACGGCAACATCCCTCTCTGAGGCCATCGGGTCGAGCAACCCGCCTCGCACCGTCCCGCATCGTACCGGTACACACCACGTACGACCCAGGGAGGGGAACGATGAGGAACGAGATCGGTTGGAGGCTCCTGGCTGCAGGCGCTCTTTCGCTGCTTCTGGCCGTGGGCGTGCACTTCTCGACGCCGGTTGTGGCTGAAGCCCAGGACCGAAGCGCCGAATGCCGCTGTGTCGACGCCGACGGCAACGAGATCGAGGACTGCACCTGCTTCCGGTCACCGCGGGTGGACTTCGCTCCAGCGCTGGCGCTGTTTGCCGATCAGCGACCGCGGCTGGGCATCTCCGTCGACGTGTCCGCGTCGGGCGAAGACGGAGTGGAGGGCGCCAGGGTGGTCGATGTCTTCGACGAGGGGCCGGCGGCGGAGGCCGGGATCCGTGAAGGGGACATCATCACCCATGTCGACGGGCGTTCCCTCGCCGAGCCCATCGGCGCGGAGCTCGAGCGGGACTTCGACCTGGACGGTTCGGTCCCTGCCCAGAGGCTGCTGGCCCTGGCAGGCGAGCTCGAACCCGGTGAAACGGTGGAGATCGCCTACGTGCGCGACGGTAGGCAGCAGACGACGACGGTGGAGGCGGCGGACCTGGGTGACCGCTGGGTTCGGCGGCTGAGAATCCGGACCCCCGAGTTGAACGACCGTCTCAGAGAGAGCCTGGACGGGATCCGTGGCGACGCCCGGGTCTGGAATCTCAGACAGGGGCCCGACGGCGGTGTTCGCCTCCACGGTGACGGCTTCGAGGGGAGGGTTCTCCCCTTCGAACACGCACCTGGGGCGGATGTCCGCGTCTTCGGCCCGGATGGAGCGTTCTTCTTCGGCGGTCGGGGGCTGTCCTCCGGACTGGGCCTCGTGGAGGTGAACCCGGCGCTCGGGGAGTACTTCGGTACGGATCGTGGTGTGCTGGTCACCCGAGTGGAGCGGGAAAGCCTGGCAGGTCTCGAGCCTGGAGACATCGTGCTGTCCGTGGACGGTCGTGAGGTCACGACACCCGAGCGACTCCGTAGGATCCTTGCCAGCTATGCCGACGACGAGGAAGCGGAGTTGCGCGTGCTCAGGCGTGGTGAGGAGGTCACCCTGACCGCACCGGCGCGCTAGGCCGCCGTAGGCGGTCGCCCGGCCGCCACGGAGGGCCGTGCCTCTCATCCGAGGGGCGCGGCCCTCCCGGCGTCGGGGGGGAGGGTCTACAATTGAGGGCTCGCATCCCCCAGTGACGCGCGGAATCGGACTGCTTCGACTCCCGGCCGCGCCCGGCTCCAGGCTCCTGTGATCGGCTCCGTTCTCATCGCCAATCGTGGAGAGATCGCTCTTCGCCTCGTCCGTGGCGCCCGCGAATGCGGAATTCGTGCTATCGCGGTCTACTCGGAGGCCGACCGGCTCGCCCCCCACGTGCTGGAAGCCGATGAGGCCTACTGCATCGGGCCCGCGCCGTCCTCGGAGAGCTACCTGAGGGGCGAGGCCATCGTGGCCCTGGCCAAGGATGTCGGTGCCGAGGCCATCCACCCGGGGTACGGCTTCCTGGCCGAACGCGCGGACTTCGCCCGGATGGTGGAGGATGCCGGCCTGGTCTTTGTCGGACCGGCGCCGGAGACCATCGCGGCCATGGGAGACAAGACCGAAGCCCGTCGCCGCATGAAGGAAGCCGGCGTGCCGATCGTGCCGGGGCTGACAGAGGCCGTCGCCGATCCCGAAGCGGCCGAAGAGGCCGCCGCGGACATCGGCTTTCCGGTCCTCCTCAAGGCATCGGCGGGAGGCGGGGGGAAGGGAATGCGGGTCGTCTCCGAGCCCGGCGAACTCCGGAGGGCGTTCGAGGCGGCCTCCCGGGAGGCATTGGCGGCGTTCGGCGACGGGAGTGTGTACCTGGAGCGGTACCTCGCGCGCCCGCGGCACGTGGAGATCCAGGTGCTGGGAGATGCCCATGGGAACGTGGTGCACCTCGCCGAACGGGAGTGCTCCATCCAGCGTCGGCATCAGAAGCTGGTGGAGGAGGCTCCTTCACCGGTGCTCACCGACGAGGAGCGTGCGCGTATGGGCGAGACGGCCGTCCGCGCCGCCCAGGCCGTGGACTACCGGGGGGCCGGCACCATCGAGTTCCTCTATCAAGAGGGCGAGTTCTTCTTCCTCGAGATGAACACGAGGATCCAGGTCGAGCACCCGGTGACGGAGTTGGTCACCGGGATCGACCTGGTGGAGTGGCAGTTCAGGGTGGCCTCGGGCCAGCCGCTGGACTTCGGCCAGGACGACATCCGACTCGTAGGGCACTCCATCGAGTGTCGGATCACCTCGGAGGATCACCTGGGCGGGTTCCTTCCTTCCACCGGCGCGATCACGCATCTCGGCGTCCCGACGGGGCCGGGCGTCCGCTGGGACGGCGGTGTCCTTCAGGGCACGGAGGTCACGCTCCACTACGACCCGCTCCTGGCGAAGCTGATTGTCCATGCCGCGACCCGTGAGGCGGCCATTGCCCGCATGGCACGGGCCCTCGACGAGCTGGTGGTTTCGGGCGTGGAGACCTGCGCCCCCTTCCATCGCCGCGTCATGGACGAAGCGGACTTCAGGAGGGGCGACATCTCCATCCGCTACCTGGACGAGCATCCCGAACTCCTCGAGGAGAACGAGCCCGAGAGCGAGCTCATCGCCGCGGCCGTCGCTGCGGCCCTTCTCGAGGACGACCACCGGCGCCACCGAGCTCCCCGGATCGGAACCTCTCGTGCCGAGCCCGTTTCGGCCTGGAGGCGGGCAGGTATGCCAGGCGGTGCATCGTGACGAAGGAGTCGGCGGGCGGCGCGGCGCTGTCGGCGGCGGACGACCGGCCAGGGTCCGGCGTGGAGGTTCGAGTGCGTGGCCTGGCCTCAGGGGGAGACGGCGTCGCGGATCTACCCGATGGACGCGTCGTGTTCGTGCGCCGGACAGTCCCGGGTGATCGAGCGCGGGTCATCGTCGCCGAAGACCGCGCCACGTGGGCCCGTGCCTCGGTCGTGGAGGTCATCGAGCCGGGCGAGCACCGGGTTCAAGCCATGTGCCCGCTCTTCGACCGCTGCGGCGGCTGCCAGCTGCAGCACGTGGCGTACGAGGGGCAGCTCTACTGGAAGGGGCGATTCGTCACAGACGCCCTGGAGCGTATCGGGAAACTCGCCGACGTACCGGTTCCCGATGTTGTCGCGTCGCCTTCCTCCGAAGGCTACCGGAGCCGGATGACGTTCACCTTGCGGCGCCTCCGCGGTGGGCGGGTCGTCGCGGGCCTGCACTCGATGAACAACGCTGCCCACGTCGTGGACGTGCGCGACGAATGCGTGCTTCCGCGGGCCGAGATTTCCGAGACATGGCTCCGACTCAGGCGGGCATGGGGTGGAGGCGCCCGCCGGCTTCCCGATGGAGGCAGACTGCGTCTCACGCTACGGACCTCGCCTGGAGGCGTGGAGCTCGTCGTCGACGGCGGGGCCCCGGGCTGGCGCTCGGGTGGCCTCCTCGACGTGGTCCCCGAACTGACGGGCATCTGGCACCGACCCTCCGGCGAGGACGCCGCGGCCCTGGTCGCCGGTGAGCCGAGGCCAGGCGGCGGAGATGCGTTCGAGCAGGTCAACCCGGAGGGGGCCGGCCTGCTGCGGGCGCACGTGCTGGACGTAGCCCGGTCTGCAGCCCCCACGACGGTGGTCGAAGCCTACTGTGGCACGGCCCATCTCGGCCGGGCGCTGGCCTCCCCGACGTGTCGCGTCGTGGGGATCGAACGCAACGAGTCCGCCGTGGAGGGTGCTCGGGCCGGGGCACCGGAGGGCTTCCAGGTCCTGTCCGGTGCGGTGGAGGATCATCTGGCCGACACCCTCCCCGCCGATCTCCTCGTGGTCAATCCGCCACGGAGCGGGTTGGAGGAGTCCATCCCCCCACAGATCGAGGAATCGCCACCCGAACGGGTTCTCTACGTGTCGTGCGATCCTGCCACGCTGGCCCGCGACCTGGGCCGACTCGACGACACGTTCGTCTTGACCGCGCTTCGTTGCTTCGACCTCTTCCCCCACACCGCCCACGTGGAGACGGTGGCGGTCCTGCAGCGTCGGGAGGCCCCGTGATCTACCACGTCACCCTCGCGGGAAGGACGTTCGAGATCGAGGTGGGCCAGGAGGGCGTCACGGTGGACGGCGAAACCGTGGCCACCGATCTCGCCCGGCTGGAAGGTGGACCGACGTGGTCCCTGGCGTTGGATGGCGCCTCACACCGGTTCACCGCTCGCCGGGCCGGGAAGGAGACGTGGGATCTGCATTTGAGGGGGCGGCGCCTCCGGGCCGACGTCGTCGACGAGCGTACCCGGGTCATCCGCGAGATGACGGGATCGGCCGCGGCTTCCCTGGGGCCAAAGCCCATCAAGGCCCCCATGCCCGGCATGGTGGTGAAGGTCGAGGTGGAGGAAGGTGACACGGTCAGCGCCGGTCAGGGGGTCGTCATCGTGGAGGCCATGAAGATGGAGAACGAGCTCAAGGCGGACGCCGAGGCCAGGGTCGTGAAGGTCCACGTGACCGAGGGGCAGGCCGTGGAGAAGGACCAACTCCTCGTCGATCTCGCCGCCCTGGACGAGGACGAGGCATGAGCCGGACCAGGAATGAGCCGGGACGCGGTATGAGCCGGGACGGGCGGTATGAGCCGGGACGGGCGGTATGAGCCGGGACGCGGCATGAGCCGGGACGCGGGCGGTATGAGCTGGGACGCGGGCGGTATGTCCGGGACGCGGGCGGTATGTCCGGGACGCGGGATGAGTGAGGACAGGGTATGAGCAAGGACGACCGGACGACGGACTCGGGCATTCCGGTGAAGCCGTTCTACGGCGCGGAAGCCCCGGGGGTGTTCCCCTTCACACGCGGTGTGTACGAGTCCATGTATCGGGGCCGTGTGTGGACCATGCGGCAATACGCCGGCTTCGGAACCGCCGAGGAGACGAACGAACGCTTCCGGTACCTTCTCGAACGCGGCCAGACCGGTCTTTCCGTAGCCTTCGACCTGCCGACGCAGATGGGTTACGACTCGGATGCCTCCATGGCCGGCGGCGAGGTGGGGCGGGTGGGCGTCGCCATCGACTCCCTCGACGACATGCGGCGACTCTTCCAGGGGATCCCGTTGGACGAGGTCTCCACCTCGATGACCATCAACTCCACGGCGGGCATACTCCTCGCCCTCTATGTGGCCCTGGGCGACGAACAAGGCGTCGCTCGCAACCGGCTTTCGGGTACGGTGCAGAACGACGTGCTCAAGGAGTACATCGCCCGGGGGACCTACATCTATCCGGTGGACCAGAGCCTGCGCCTCGTCACCGATGTCATGGACTTCTGCGCCCGGGAGGTGCCCCGGTGGAATACCGTTTCGATCTCGGGCTACCACATCCGTGAAGCCGGGTCCACGGCGCCTCAGGAGATCGCCTTCACCTTCGCCAACGGCCTCGAGTACGTCGAGCGAGCCCTGGCAACCGGGCTGGAACTCGAGTCTTTCGCCCCGCGTCTCTCCTTCTTCTTCGCCGCCCACAACGATCTCTTCGAGGAAGTGGCGAAGTTCCGCGCGGCTCGACGCTTGTGGGCGACGCTCATGCGCGAACGCTTCGGCGCCTCGGATCGCTCCTGCCGGCTTCGATTCCACACGCAGACCGGCGGCTCGACCCTCACGGCCCAGCAGCCCCTGAACAACGTCGTCCGGGTCACGGTGCAGGCGCTGGCGGCCACGATGGGCGGCACCCAGTCGCTCCACACCAACGGCTACGACGAGGCCTTGGCTCTCCCCACCGAAGAGTCGGCGAAGCTCGCCCTCCGCACGCAGCAGATTCTCGCTTCGGAGTCGGGGGTCACCCACACCGCGGACCCGTTGGGGGGATCCCACTACGTGGAGGCGCTCACCGACGAAGTCGAGCGACTGGCCCGTGAGTACCTGGAGCGCATCGCCGAGCTGGGCGGGGCGGCCCGGGCCATCGACTACATGCAGGAGGAGATCCACCAGTCGGCCTACCGCTTCCAGATGGAGATCGAGTCCGGTGACCGGAGCGTCGTGGGCGTGAATCAGCATCTGGACGAAGAGGCCTCGCCGAGGATCGGTCAGCCCGACTACTCGGCGCTGGAGCGCGGCCAGGTGGAGCGCCTGTCATCGATGAAGTCCGGACGGGACGCCCGACAGGTCGCCGAGGGGCTCGCCGCCGTCCGTGCCGGGGCCCGCTCAGACCAGAACCTGGTGCCGACCTTCGTCGAAGTCGTGAAGGCAGGGGTTACGCTGGGCGAGATCAGCGACGCATTGCGTGACGAATGGGGCACCTACGACGGGTAGTACCCACCCCCGATCGTCGTTAATTTTCAAGGCTTCCGGCCCCTCGTCGCCAAGAGGAGGCCCCCGTCAGCCACACGTTACGTTCTGCCATGCCGACCTACGACTACGAGTGCCTGAAGGGCCACCGCTTCGAGCTCTTCCAGAAGATGTCGGACGATCCCGTCGCTGCGTGCCCGGAGTGCGGTGCCGACGCCCGGCGTCTCATCTCTGGCGGCGCCGGATTCCTCTTCAAGGGCGAGGGCTTCTACATCACGGACTACCGGTCCGACGAGTACAAGAAGAAGGCCTCGGCCGAGCCCGGCGCTTCATCGTCCGGCTCGTCAAGCGATGGCGGGTCCGCGGGGACGTCTGACTCCAAGGCGCCAGCAAAGGAGACGGGGTCGTCGAGTCCCAGCGGTTCGACGAGTTCGTCCTCGGGAAGCTCCTCCAAGAGCTCGGACTCCTGACGTGGCCTCCGAGGCCATTCGCGCGGCGATCGTCGAGGTCCTCGCCGAGATGGGTGTCGCCGAGGCCGACATCCAGCTGGAGAGGCCGCGTGACGCGACCCACGGCGATCTGTCGACCAACGTCGCCCTGACCCTGGCGCGCACGCTGAAGCGCTCGCCGAGGGAGATCGCCGACCAGATCGCTGAACGCCTCGATCTCGACCGGGCCGGCGTGGAAACCGTAGAGGTGGCGGGTCCGGGGTTTCTGAACTTCCGGCTGGCTGACGGCGCCGTGGCATCCACGGTGGCCGAGATCCTCGAGGGCGACGCATCGTACGGTCGTACGGACTCGGGGAGCGGCCGGGACGTCATGGTCGAGTTCGTCTCGGCGAACCCCACGGGCCCTCTCCACCTCGGGCACGGACGGCAGGCGGCGCTCGGCGACGCCATCGCCTCGCTTCTCGACTGGACGGGGTGGAAAGTCCACCGGGAGTTCTACTACAACGACAGCGGGCGCCAGATGGACCTTCTGGCGCTGAGCGTCCGGGCCCGGTACAGACAGGCCTTGGGCAAGGAGGAGTCCCTCCCCGAGGACGGCTATCAGGGTGAGTACGTGAAAGACGTCGCCGAGAGCCTGGCCGCCGAGGTGGGGGACCGGTATGTCGCCGACGACACACAGGAAGCCCTGGATGCCATCCGGACTCATGCCGTGCGTATGCTCCGGGCCGAGCAGGACCGGGATCTCGGCGAGTTCCGGGTCCACTTCGACGAGCACTTCCTCGAGTCCTCCCTCTACGACGGTGGCCTGGTGGAGAAGACCATCCAGGACCTCCGGGATACGGGCCTCGTGTACGAGAAAGACGACGCCACCTGGCTCGAGACGTCGAAGTTCGGTGACCAGAAGGACCGGGTGATGGTCCGCGGAAATGGCCAGCCCACGTACTTCCTGCCCGATGTCGCCTACCACATGACCAAGTGGGAGCGCGGCTATCGGCGGGTCATCAACGTCCAGGGGTCGGACCACCACGGAACCGTGGATCGGGTGAGGGCCGGGCTCCAGGCCCTCGGTCTGCCCGCCGGGTACCCCGAGTACGTCCTCCACCAGATGGTGCGCGTGGAGAAGGACGGCGAGGAGGTGAAGTTCTCGAAGCGTGCCGGGTCGGGGATGACGCTCAGGGAGCTGTACGAAGAGGTAGGCGTGAACGTCACCCGCTACTTCTTCCAGATGCGGAAGCCCGACGCCCACCTCCTCTTCGACATGGACGTGGCGCTGGACCAGTCGGACAAGAACCCGGTCTACAAGGTTCAGTACGCCCATGCCCGCATGTGCTCGATCTTCCGGAAGGCGGGGCTGGACCCGGCGGCGATCGGGGCGGGGGACACCGACCTGTCCGTCCTGCGCCACGAGTCCGAGCGGGAGCTCATCAAGGAACTCGGCGACTTCCCCGACACGGTGGAGCGGGCCGCTCGCGACGCGGCGCCCCACGTCGTGTGCGACTATCTCGAGCAGACGGCCGGGGCTGCGAATTCGTGGTACCATGCCGGCAACCCCACCCGGAATCCAGAACTCGCGGTCCTCACTGACGACCCCGTCCTGCGGACCGCGCGACTGGCGCTGGCCCGGGCCGTGCAGATCGTCCTCCGCAATGGACTGACCCTGTTGGGCATCGATGCCCCCGAGGAGATGGTGCGGGGCGAAGAAGAGGACCGGGACGACCCTTCGACTGGAAACGAGGAAGACTGAGTGTCCATTCTCTGCGTAGGAAGTGTCGCCCTCGATTCGGTGGAGACCCCCTTCGGCAACGCCGAACGCGTGTTGGGTGGCTCCGCCGTGTACTTCGGTGCCGCGGCGACGGCGTTCCACCCCGTCCAGATCGTCGGGGTGGTAGGGGACGACTATCCGCTGGACGATCTGGGCTTCCTCGCCTCCCGGGGTGCAGACCTCAGCGGGATCGAGAAAGCCAGCGGCGAGAGCTTCTTCTGGTCCGGCCGCTACCACTACGACCTGAACACCCGGGACACGCTGGAGACCCGCCTCGGCGTCTTCGCCGACTTCGAGCCCAAGATCCCCGACGGCTTCCGGGACGCCCGCTACGTCTTCCTCGGCAACATCGACCCGGTCCTCCAGCTCGATGTTCTCGATCAGGTCGCTGCCCCGGACGTGGTGGCGTGCGACACGATGAACTACTGGATCGAGGGGAGTCGGGACGCCCTGCTGCGCTTGCTCGAGCGTGTCGACATCCTCCTCGTCAACGACGAAGAGGTCCGACAGCTCGCAGGGGAGAGCAACCTCCTGAAGGCCGCGGCCTGGGTGCAGAGCCGGGGACCGGGGATCGTCGTCGTGAAGAAGGGCGAGCACGGTGCCGTTCTCTTCGGTGACGACTGGATCTTCTACGTTCCGGGCTATCCCCTGGAGGAGATCTTCGACCCCACAGGCGCCGGTGACGCCTTCGCCGGCGGCTTCATGGGGTATCTGGCAAAGTCGGACTCCACAGACGCCGCCCATCTCCGCAGGGCCATGGTCTACGGGTCGGCGTTGGGATCGTTCGCGTGCGAGCAGTTCAGCGTCGGGCGCCTCAAAGATGTGACCCCGTCGGAGATCGCCGGACGAGTCCGGCACTTTCGGAAGCTCACTGCCTTCGAGACGGACTTCGAAGGCGATGTGGCAGCGACCGCCGCGTCGTCGTCGGGTATGGGGTCGCAGGACGGATGACGGCAGAACGAGGGAATGACGCAGGACGAAACAAGGGCGCGAGTGAACCGGGTGCTCCAGGAGGATCGATGACCGACGGACTGAGCTATGCCGATGCGGGGGTGGATCTCGATGCTGCCGAGCGCACGAAGGAGGGATTGAAGGCGCTTGTGGCCTCGACCCGCGACCGATTCACCCTCTCCGAACTGGGCCAGTTCGGAGGGCTCTACCAGGTGCCCGACCACGTGGCTGGTCCGGTGCTCGTGTCCAGCGCCGATGGCGTCGGGACGAAGCTCAAGCTGGCCTTCGCCACCGGCCGCCACGACACCGTCGGCCAGTGCCTGGTGAACCACTGCGTCAACGACATTCTGGTTCAGGGCGCGCGCCCCCTCTTCTTCCTGGACTATCTCGCTACCGGTGAGATGGACGAGGCGGTGGTCAACGACGTCGTCCGGGGTGTCGCCATTGCGTGCAAGGAGAACAGCTGTGCTCTTCTCGGTGGCGAAACGGCCCAGATGCCCGATTTCTACGCCGCCGACGAGTACGATCTCGCCGGTTTCATCGTGGGGATCGTAGCCCGGGACGACATCCTGGACGGATCACGGATCCGCTCGGGTGATGCGCTGATCGGCCTCGGCTCCACGGGCCTCCACACCAACGGGTACACTCTGGCCCGTAAGATCGTCTTCGAGGTCATGGGCCTCGACGTGGACGATGAGCTCCCGGGGACGGGGCGCACGGTGGGGGAGGAGCTTCTTGCTGTTCACCGGAGCTACCTGGGTGTACTGGACGGCCCCCTGTCGTCGGGCGTGGTTCACGGTCTCGCACACATCACGGGGGGCGGCATCCCCGGGAATCTGCCCCGGGTCCTGCCCAAAGGTCTCGGGGCCGAGATCCGCCGTGAGGCCTGGGAGGTCCCGGCGGTCTTCCGTGCTCTCCAGGACGCTGGAGGCGTTTCGCGAGGCGAGATGGACCGGGTCTTCAACATGGGGGTCGGGATGATCGTCTCAACCGATCCGTCGGATTCCCAGGCGGTCGTGGCCGAGGCGGCCGAGGCCGGGATCGAGGCGTGGGCCATCGGGTCGGTGGTGGACGGGGAAGGGGTCCGGTACCGGTGACCTCCGGGGGGGCTGAGCGGAGGTCGATGGGGGTCGCGCCCTCGGCCGGGCGACGATTCTGTATGGCACTGGCCGTGGCCCTCCTCGCTTTTGCCGCCGACGAGGCTACGGCCCAGACCCCGGCGGCGGTGGCGGCCTCCTGTGTCGGGGGGGGTGGCGACGTCGACCTCTGCCTCACCGGCGCCACTGCGGCCCACGCTCTTCTGGGGCATTCCTCGCTCCAGGTGGGGGTCGGCTCTCCCGTCCCCGGCACGGCCTCGGCTCTGGGGACGCGGGTCGGGGGCGGGCCCCGCCTCTCTTTCTTCGCCCAGGCCACGGCGACATCGTGGGGGATTCCGTCGGCCGAGAGCCTGTCCGAGGAAGTCAGCCCCACGGTGACGGGCCTGCGCTTCGGTGCCGCGGCGGGCCTGTTCGATGGATTTCGGCTCGTGCCCACGGTGGGTGGCTTTCTGGCCACCGACGTCTTCGTCGACGCTTCGAGGCTCTTCACCCGGGAGGGGGACGGATTCTCCGGAGCACAGAGCACGTATTCCCTCGGGGCTCGCATCGGGCTGCTGCGCGAAGGGTTCACCATGCCCGGGGCATCGATCTCGGTGGCCCGGCGCTTCGGCGGCGTCCTCGGCTACGGAGACACCTCGACGGGCGACATCATCGATGTCGTCACCGATCCGTCCACCACCTCGCTCCGCTTCGGCGTCAGCAAAGACCTCTTTGCGGTGGAGCTGCTCGGCGGATTCGGCTGGGACAGCTACTCCAGCGACGTCACCTTGGAGGTACCCGACGGTGCTGGCAGCGTGACCGTCGGCGACTCCATGGAGGGGAGCCGACGGCTGTACTTCGGAAGCGCGTCCATGACGTTCAGCTTGATTCTGACGCTCTCGCTGGAGGGTGGGTGGGCCGAGGGGCTGTCGGCCGTCCCAGGATACGCAGGTGCGTACGACCCGTCGTCTGGCGGGGCTTTTGGAGCGGTCTCGGCCCGGCTGGTATTTTGAGTGAGGCCGCCGGCTTCTCGGCTATCGACCGCGTTCACCTCGAGCGTGCCCGACTCCTGGCCCACCGCGGATGGGGGTACGTCCATCCGAACCCCATCGTCGGGTGTGTCATCGTCCGGGACGGCGAAATCGTCGCCGAAGGGTGGCACGGCGAGTACGGCGGACCCCACGCCGAGGTGGTGGCCCTGAAAGAGGCAGGGCCGGCCGCCGAGGGCGCCACGGCGTACGTCAGCCTCGAACCGTGCAGTCATCGAGGTAAGACGCCGCCGTGCACCGAGGCGCTCCTCCGGGCGGGGGTCGCCCGGGTCGTCTACGGCGCCGCCGACCCCGGCGAGAAGTCAGGGGGGGGAGGTGCCTGGTTGATCGAAGCGGGAGTGGAGGTGGTGGGACCCGTCTGGCCCCCGGCCCGAGGGCAGGCGGAGAACCCCGCCTTCGTGCATGCATCCCGTTACGAGACGCCGTACATCGCACTGAAGCTGGCCATGACCCTGGATGCACGCATCGCGGAAGGCGAAGGGAGGGCGACCCGGATCACGGGACCCGAGGCCGAACTCGAGGTGCACCGGCTTCGGAAGGGATTCGACGCCGTGATGGTGGGCGGGAGGACGGCCCGGACGGATGACGCGCGCCTCACCGTGCGGCGTGTGCCCCAGGGCCACAAGGTGCCGGCCAGGATCGTTCTGGCACCCGACGCCGACCTGTCGCCCGAGAGCCGGCTGTTCGAGGACGCGCCCGAGGCAGCGGTCCACGTATTCTGTCGGTCGGATGCTCCGGAGCTGGCGGTGCGGAGATTGGAGGTCGAGGGAGCGTCGGTCCACGGACTCGGCCATCGTGAGGGCCTCCTCGACCTGGCCCAGTTCTCCGCACGTGTCTGGGAGCTGGGCTTTCGATCGATCTTGTGTGAGGGTGGAGGCCGTCTCGCTTCGAGTCTGTTGCAGGAAGAGAGGGTGCAGCGTCTCTACCTTTTCGTCGCTCCGCGGACGTTGGGGGCAGGGGGTGTTCCCGCCTTCCCCGACGGGGACCGGTTGGAGTGGGGCCACTTCGCGCCTGCGCTTCCCCCCATAACCCTCGGCCGGGACACCCTCGTCGTGCTGGATCGCCAGGACGCCCTCGACGGCGAGGGGGTGGACTGATGTTCACCGGGATCATCGAAGCCGTCGGTTCGGTCATCGAGGCGGCAGAGCTCGCATCCACCCGTCGCCTCTGGATCGACGCTCCGACCCTCGCCGGAGAGCTGGCTCTGGGAGACTCCGTCTCGGTGGACGGGGCGTGCCTCACCGTGACCGCTCTTCGCCCGGACTCGGTTTCGGTGGATGTCATCGGGACTACTTTGGAGCGCACCATCGCCGGTGAGTATCGGCCGGGTCGTCGTGTGAACCTGGAACGCGCCGCCCCGCTGAGCGCCCGCCTGGACGGCCATATCGTTCAAGGCCACGTGGATGGAGTGGGTCATCTGAGAAAGAACGTGAAGTCCGGTGAGTATTGGCTGTTGGACTTCGAGGTGCCCGGGGAGATCCATGCGCTGACCGTCGAGCACGGGTCCATCACCCTGAACGGCGTGAGTCTGACCGTGAGTGAACTCCTGCCGGAGAACGGGGTTCGTATCGGCGTCATCCCGTACACCCACGACCACACCAACCTGGGAGAGCTCCAAAAGGGCGATCCCGTAAATGTGGAGGGTGACCTCATCGGGAAGTACGTCGCGAGAATTCTTTCCGCGCGGGGCCTCGGCTCCGCCGGTCAGCCGGACGAGGACAAGGCATGAAGTTCGACAACGTCGAGGACGCCATCGAGGATATCCGTCAAGGACGGATGATCATCGTGGCCGACGACGAAGATCGGGAGAACGAGGGCGATCTCGTCATGGCCGCGTCGCAGGTGACGTCGGACCACGTGAACTTCATGGCGCAGTACGGTCGGGGCCTGATCTGCGTGACCCTGACCCCCGAGCGGGCGGACGCCCTCGACTTGCCCCTGATGACGGAACGGAACACCGATCCCCAGGGGACGGCCTTCACGATCTCCGTAGACGCCCACACCCGGTTCGGTGTCACCACGGGCATCAGCGCCCAGGATCGGGCGAAGACGATCCAGGTCCTCGCCGACGAGGCGACGAAGCCGGTGGACCTTCGGCGGCCGGGGCACATCTTCCCCCTCCGCGCCAAGGCCGGTGGGGTGTTGCGGCGGGTCGGCCAGACCGAGGCCTCGGTGGATCTGGCCGAGTTGGCAGGGCTTCCGCCGGTGGGGGTCATCTGCGAGATCCTCGACGCCGACGGCGAGATGGCTCGGCGGCCGGCGCTCGAGGTCTTCGCCGAAGCGCACGACCTGAAGTTCATCACCGTGGCTCAGCTCGTGGCGTACCGACTCACCAAGACCCGTCTGGTGGAGCGGATCGCCGAAGCCGACATGCCCACGGCGTTCGGCGGCTTCCGGGTCATCGGCTACACCAGTGTCATGGACGGACGGGAGCACGTCGCGTTGGTGAAGGGTGACATCGCATCGAAGGCGAACGTCCTCGTCCGCATGCACTCGGAGTGCCTCACGGGAGACGTGTTCGGCTCCATGCGCTGCGACTGTGGCGAGCAACTTGCCGCGGCCATGAAGCAGATCGATGAGGAAGGGGCCGGCGCCATCGTCTATCTCCGCCAGGAAGGGCGGGGCATCGGCCTGGGCAACAAGCTCAAAGCGTACCAGCTGCAGGATCAGGGAATGGACACGGTCGAGGCCAACGAGCACCTCGGCTTCCGGCCGGATCTGCGCGACTACGGCATCGGAGCCCAGATCCTCCTCGATCTCGGGCTCCACTCCATCCGCCTGCTCACCAACAACCCGAAGAAGATCGTCGGCCTCGACGGGTACGACATCGAGATCACGGGCCGGGAAGCGTTGCAGGTCATTCCGGGAGAGCACAACGAGCAGTACCTGGAGACCAAGCGCGCCAAGATGGGGCACATCCTTTGAGCACCGAGGGGTCCCCCGTCGACGAACGCCGGGGCAAGGTCGACGCTTCCGGCATCCGGATGGCCGTGGTGGCCGCGCGCTTCAACAACCACATCACGGACAGCCTCCTCGCCGGAGCGCTCGCCGCCCTTCGAGAGCACGGGGCGACGGACGACGACATCGTGAGCATCCGGGTGCCCGGCGCCTGGGAGCTTCCACAGACGGCGGCCAGAGCCGTACGGACCGGGGCGTTCGATGCCGTCATCACCTTGGGCTGCGTCATCAGGGGAGAAACACCCCACTTCGACTACGTGTGCCAGGAGGCGAGTCTCGGCCTCGGAGCCGTAGCCCGGCAGTCGGACATCCCGGTGGTGTTCGGCGTCCTCACCACCGATGATGAAGCCCAGGCACGGGCTCGCGCCGGAGCAGGGCGTGAGAACAAGGGATACGAGGCCGCCATGGCGGCGCTGGAGATGGTCGAGGTCTACCGGACGATGGACGGATCGGCGTGAGCCTCTCCGAAGGGGGGGATCCGGAGCGACTCGACCGGCGTGAGCGCATCGATCGTAGCCGGGCACGCGCCTGGGCCTTGCAGGTCCACTATCGGTGGGAGAGTAGCGGATCCGGAGGATCGCTACGTGACGCCCTCGTGGACACGGCTGGCACGCGCAACATCGCGCCACGCCGGCTACCCTACATCCGTCGTCTCGCCACCCTCCTCGACCAGCACGGCGACGAGATCGACCGGCTCCTGGCGGCCCGGCTGGACAACTGGTCCCTGGACCGACTCTCCCGGATCGATCGTGCCGTCCTCCGGATCGGGGCGGCCGAGTTGCTGTACCAGGACGAAATACCGCCCAAGGTCGCCATCCAGGAGGCCATCCACCTGGCCGAGGCCTACGGTGGAGACGAATCACCGCGGTTCGTGAACGGTGTGCTGGATGCGCTGTACAAGGAGCGGGCCCGACAGACGTGACGGGGTTGCGGATTCTGGTGGTCAACTGGCTTGACCGGGAGAACCCCCTCTCCGGAGGCGCCGAGACCCACCTCCACGAGATCTTCGGGCGGCTGGCCGCCCGCGGCCACTCGGTGACCGCCTTGGTTTCGGGCTGGCCGGGCTGCCAACCTCGAGCGAAGCTGGATGGCATCGACGTCCATCGGGCAGGCCGTCGCTACACCTTCTCCGTTGCCGGTCCCCGGTACTTCAGGCGTCACCTCTCGGACGAGGCCTTCGACGTCGTGGTGGAAGACCTCAACAAGGTCCCGCTCTTCACCCGCTTCTGGACGAAGGCCCCCGTGGTCCTCCTTGCGCACCATCTGTTCGGAACCACCGCGTTCCAGGCGGGACCGTTTCCAGTGGCCCTCGCCACCTGGTGGCTCGAACGACCGATCCCTCTCCTGTACCGGGGCCTGCCCACCGTCGCGGTCTCGGAGAGCACGCGCGACGACCTCGTCGCCCGCGGCCTCCGGGCCGAACGCATCGATGTCATCCCCAACGGCATCGACATCGACCGCTACACCCCGGCTCCCGGCGAGAAGACGGTTTCGCCGAGCCTCGTCTTCGTCGGAAGGCTCAAGGAGTACAAGCGTGTGGACTTGATCATCGATGCCGTGGCCCGGCTCGAGGGGCAGGGCCTGCGTGTCGAGCTCGACATCCTCGGGAGGGGAGAACGGGAAGGGGCACTTCGTGCCCATGCCGAGCGCCTCGGCGTCGCCGACCGGGTTCACTTTCGGGGATTCGTCTCCGAGGACGAGAAGGTGGCGTGCCTCCGCCGCTCGTGGATCCATGTCCTGACGTCACCCAAGGAAGGGTGGGGGATCTCCGCCATCGAGGCCGCCGCCAGTGGTACGCCGACGGTGGCCAGCGACGCCCCCGGCCTCAGGGAGTCGGTGGTGGACGGGAGGACGGGACGCCTCGTGCCCCATGGCGATCTGGGTGCTCTCACCCACGCCCTCGAGGGCCTCATCCGGGATGCGGGAGAGCGGAAGCGGATGGGGGTGGAAGCCCGGGCCTTCGCCGAGGGGTTCTCCTGGGACGAGTCGGCGAACGCGACGGAAGCGCTGCTCCGTCGGGTCGCTGGTCGTGGGCAGGGGGCCTGACTAGCTTTGAGATCCCTGCCAGACATCCCTTTTGATAGGTAGGAACAGGTGAGAATCACCATCACCGAGCGACACTGCCAAGTGCCTTCCCGCGTGACGACACGGACGGAGTCCGTGGTCGGGGGCCTCACCAAGTACGAGGAACGGGCCACGGCTGCCGAGGTCATCTTCACCGACGAGAAGCACACGAAGAAGGCCGAGGTCATCGTCCACATCGATGGCGCTCCACACGTGGTCGCCAGGGGCGAGGGAGCCGACTTCCGCTCTGCCATAGATCAAGCCACCGACCGGATCAAGCGGCGCCTCCGCGACCAGCGCGAGCAACGGCGGGACCACCAGGCCCCGCCGCTTTCCGAGCGCGTTTCCGGAGAGTGATGTCGTTGCACCGGCGGACCGCGACGAACGAGGAACGGATCTGACCGAGCGCACCATCTCCGTCAAGGAGATCGTCGAAGTCAAACGCGACACTCTCGAGCTCACCCAGCTCAACGAGGGCGTCGGTCTGGAGAACAAGGCGGCGGATCCGGATGTGACGTCCCCCGGGCTCGCCCTGGCGGGGTATACCGCCAGGGTGCCCGAGGGCCGAATGTGGATCTTCGGCGAAACGGAGATGACCTACCTGGCCACCCTGGACGAGACCGAAGCGGAACGCCGTCTCGACCAACTCTTCGCCTTCGATGTGCCCGCCGTCTTCGTGTCGAAGGGTCAGGAGGTGCCGGACTACTTCGTGCGGACGGCCACCTCCCACGGAATCCCGGTCCTTTGCTCCCATCGCTCGACGAAGACGCTATACCAGCGGATCAAGCCCTTTCTCGAGAAGTCGCTGGCTCCAACCACGACCCTTCACGGCTCCTTGGCCAGCGTCTACGGTGTCGGGCTCCTCTTCATGGGCGAGAGCGGGATCGGAAAGAGCGAGTGTGTCCTCGATCTGGTGGAGCGGGGGCATCGCCTCGTCGCCGACGATCTGGTCATTGTCACCCGCCAGGGCAACGATGTCCTCATCGGGCGGGGCCACGAACTACAGGGCCATCACATGGAGATCCGCGGTATCGGGATCATTGATGTCTCGGCTCTCTTCGGGGTACGCGCCGTGCGTCAGCAGAAGCGCATCGAGGTCATCGTCAACCTCGAGCTCTGGGATCAGGACCGGGCGTACTCGAGGACCGGACTCGACGAGGAGACCCGGACGGTCCTGGGGATCGAGGTGCCTACGGTGACCGTCCCGCTCAATCCGGGAAAGAACATCACCGTGATCTCCGAGGTCGTGGCGATGAACCATCTTCTGAAATACTCGGGGACGCATTCCGCCGCGGCCTTCGACAGGAAGCTGAGACAGTATCTCGAGCAGGACTATGAGTAACGAAGACGCCCGGGAGGGCACGCCGGAACTGGACGAGTCGGGAGTACGCGGCGTCGTCCTGGCCCATGGACCCATGGCACGCGCCATGGTGGACGCCGTTCGACGAATCGCCGGCGACAAGGCCGACGCGCTGGTAGCATTGTCCAACGACCAGATGAGTCCCGAGGGCCTGAAGGAGGAGCTGGATCGGTCGATGGGCGATGGCCCTGTGGTGGTGTTCACCGATCTGCGTTCGGGCAGCTGTGGTATGGCCGCGCTGGCCACGTGCCGGGACGGGCATCGACGCCTGGTCGTGTGTGGCGTGAACCTGCCCATGCTGCTGGACTTCGTGTTCCATCGGGATCTGCCCGTCGACGAGCTTGCCGATCGGCTCGTGGAGTGTGGCAAGGCGTCGATCACACGCCCACTCATCCCGAGCTGAGCCGATGCTCCCACCGGTGGCTAAGTGCTGACATGGGCGTCGTCCTCTTTCGCATCGACGAGCGACTCATCCACGGGCAGGTCGTCATCGGATGGGGACACGAGCTTCGACCCGATCGATATGTGCTCGTCGACGACGATCTGGCGGCCAGTGAGTGGGAGCAGGACCTTTATCGACTGGCCGTTGTCGATACGGGGGTGGAATTCGTGGACGTTGAAGGGGCTCGTGGGCGCCTCGCCGAGTGGCGCGACGACCCCCGGCGCTCCATCGTGCTGACCAGGGACGTGGCCACCATGAGGCGACTGGCGGACGGTGGTTTGCTCCGGGGGGAGAAGGTGAACCTGGGGGGCATCCACCACGGCCCGGGCCGCACGGAGGTGCTGCGGTATCTGCACCTCACGCCCAAGGACCGGGCCGACCTGGCGGCTCTCGCCGTGGAAGGGGCGCAGGTGAGCGCCAGGGATCTACCCGATGCCCCCAAGGTGGGGCTCGCGACCCTCCTCGAAGAGTAGAAGGGACCGATCATGGACATGCTTCGCCTCGGCGCCCTTGGTGGGCTGTTGGGATTGGACGGCACGGCCGTCGGGCAGTTCATGCTCTCACGTCCCCTCGTTGCCGGCTTCCTCGCGGGTTGGGCAACCGGCAACGTCGCCCAGGGTGCGCTCATCGGCGCTATCCTCGAGCTCTATCTCCTCGTCTCCGTTCCTTCCGGCGGCGCTCGCTTCCCAGAGGCTTCTACTGCGACCGTCGTGGCGGTGGCCTGCGCGGCCCCGTTCGATGGCTTCGGCGCTCTCCCGCTGGCGGTTGCGGGGGGGCTGATCTGGGGTCAGGTCAGTGGTGCCACCGTCGATGCACAGCGACACTTCAACGCCCGGTTGATGCCCGAGGCTGGGGAGCCACAGGCCGCGCTTCGGGTTTCGAGAGGTCACCTGTTGGCGATCCTCATCGACTTCCTGCGTGGGTCGGTGGTCACCGTCGCAGGGATCGTGACCGGGCGGTTTCTCATCGGGGCGTTCATTGCCCGGTGGCCCGTCGGGGAGAGCGGATCGATGGCCCTTCTTTTTGTCGGTGGAGCCGTTTCTGCCGGGATTCTGCTCAACGACCTCGGCGGCTTTCGGCGTCGGAAGGTATGGTTCACGGCAGGGCTCGCCTTGGGGCTGCTCGGGAGTCGCCTGCTGTGACGAAGGGGCGGGTGTCCGCAGGCGGGACCGTCGAAGCCGGGGGTGGCGTCTCCACGCTTGCACGGAGCTCGGTTCTCGCCCGCACCTTCCTCGTGCAGGGTTCGTGGAACTACCAGACGATGCTGGGGCCGGGATTCGCCTTCGCCCTCCTGCCGGCGTTGCGAGCCCTGGCGGCCGACGAGGACGCACTGGAGGAGTCGGTCCACCGGCATCTGGGGCACTTCAACGCCCATCCATACCTGGCCAGCGTCGCGCTGGGCGCCGTCCTCCGGCTGGAGGCGGAGCATGCCGACCCCCACACGGTGAAGAAGCTCAAGCTCGCCCTGAGGGGGCCTCTCGGGAGCCTCGGCGATGCCCTGGTCTGGGCCACCGTCCTGCCCGGAACTGCGCTGGCCTCCCTCGCCGTGTTCTGGATCGGGGCGGCGCCCTGGGTCGCGGCCCTGTTCTTCCTCGTGGTGTTCAACGCCGTCCACCTGTGGCTACGGGTGTGGGGATTCAAGGCCGGCCTGTCCGCCGGACGGGACGTGGCCGGCGCACTTTCCAGGGCCGACCTCTCCGGCTGGACGCGGCGATTGGAGCCGGTCGTCGCGGCGCTCGTCGGTGTTCTCTGCGGAGCCGTCGTCGGCTCCGACGAAGGCCTCTTCCAGGCCCACCCGGCATGGACCCTTTTTGCCGCCGCCGCGTTTGCCGTCGGGCTGCTGGGTGGCCACCGGACGTGGCGGCCGGCAGCGGTCGTGACCGTGGCCGCCATCGGGGTCGTCGCCGCCGCCGGGGTGATGTCATGAGTGAGGGCTTCGTGGCACGCACCGTCGAGATCGTGAACCGGGCCGGAATGCACGCGCGCCCGGCGGCCGAACTGGTGAAGCTCGCCGGCACCTTCTCTGCGGACGTCCGGCTGGAGAAGGACGGGCTCGAGGTCAACGGAAAGAGCATCATGGGTGTTCTCATGCTTGCGGCGGAGCAGGGGAGCAGCCTCAAGATCTCCGCACGCGGGGACGACGCGGAGGACGCGGTTTCGGCCATCTCCGAGCTGGTGGCTCGCGGCTTCGACGAGATCGAGAGCTGATGTCCACCATCCTCGACGGATCGCCCGCCTCCGAAGGGATCGCTTCCGGCAAGGTCTTCTTGCTGGAGTGGGGCGTCCCCATTGTGCCCCACGAGTCCATCTCCGACGGCGAAGTGGAGGTCGAGCTCACTCGCTTCCACGACGCCCGCGAGTGGGCCGTGGAGCGACTCATGGAGATCAAGGCGCAGACCGAAGAACGGCTCGGCCTGGTGGAGGCCCGCATCTTCGACCCACAGATCCTCATGCTCGAGGATCCGGAGGTTGTGGACGGGACCGTGCGTTACATCCGGGAAAACCGGCTGAGTGCCCAGCGTGCCTTCGAGCTCCGGATGCTCGAGTTGCGCTCCATGTGGAGCCGGACATCGCACCCCATGGTGTTGGACCGCTTGAACGACCTCGAAGACCTCATGATCCGGGTCCTGCATCGCCTCCTTGGGAATAACGACCCAACCGACCTCGCCGACGTGGACCACGGGGTCATCGTCGTCGCATCCAACCTCACGCCCAGCTTGACCGTCCAGCTCGACCTGGAACGGATCCGGGGCATCGCCACCGATCACGGCACCCGCACCTCCCACTGGGCCATGTTGGCCCGGTCGGCGCGGATTCCCGCCGTCGTGGGGCTCGGCAGGGCCACGAAGGTCGCCAAGGAGGGCCACGAGGCCATCGTCGACGGACGAATCGGCCGCCTCGTTCTCGACCCCGAAGGACACGAGCGAACGAGCTTCCAGCGGCGCCGAAAGAAGCTGTCGGACTGGGAGGAAGAGATCGGCGTCATCGCGGCCATGGACTCGGTGACGAAGGACGGCCAGTACGTGGAGCTGCGGGCCAACCTCGATCTTCCTGGCGAAGCCGACGATGCACGGGACCATGGGGCTGAGGGGGTCGGGCTCTACCGCACCGAGTTCCTGGTCGTCGGTCGGAACTCCATGCCCGACGAGGAGGAGCAATTCGACGCGTATCGCCGCGTCGCGACTGCGTTCTCCGGAGGGGCGGTCTACGTCCGGACCTTCGACCTCGGTGGCGACAAGTTCCCCATGTTCCTGCACATGCCCCAGGAGGAGAACCCCTTCCTCGGGTGGCGGGCCATCCGGGTGTGTCTCGACGAGCCCGAACTCTTCCGTACGCAGCTCCGAGCGATCCTGAGGGCGACCGCCCACGGCGACGTCCGTCTCATGCTGCCCCTCGTCAACGATGTCGAGGAGATCCGCCGGGTCCGGGAGCTACTGGAGGAGGAGGCCGCGGGGCTGACGAAGGCGGGCATCCCCTACAACGCCGGATTCAAGTTGGGCGTGATGATCGAGACGCCGGCGGCAGCCCTCGATGCTGCCGAGCTCGCCCGCTACAGCGACTTCTTTTCCATCGGTACCAACGACCTGGTGCAGTACACCCTTGCCGTGGACCGTACCAACACCCGGCTTGCCAGGCTCTACAATCCCTTTCACCCGTCGGTGGTTCGCCAACTTCATCAGGTGGCCCGCGTCGGTCGTGCGGCGGGAATCGAAGTGAGCGTCTGCGGAGAGATGGCGTCGACGCCCCTCGGGGCCTTTCTCCTCATGGGACTCGACATCACCGCTCTCTCCATGGCCTGGCCCTCCCTTCCGGAGATCAAGAAGCTCGTCAGGGATGTGCGGATGGAGGATGCTCGGATGGCTGCCCGAGAGTCTCTTACGGCGGCGACGAGCCAGGACGTCATCGACTGCCTGGTCCGAGGCCTCGGCGACTCGGTGGATCTCTCCGTTTTTTCGGGTCGTTGGAGCTTGTCGGTCCCTCGGTGATTGGGTAGCGTTCGGCCGCCTCGAACCCCCACCAGCCGTACGAGGAGCACCCTTTGAGCACCACGCTGTTCACGTCCGAGTCCGTCACCGAAGGCCACCCGGACAAGATCGCCGACCAGATCTCCGACGCCGTCCTCGACCACATGCTGGCCCAGGACCCTGACTCCCGCGTCGCCTGTGAGACCCTGGTGACCACTGGCCTCGCCCTGGTAGCCGGAGAGGTCACCACGGCGGGGTACGTACACCTCCCCGATGTGGTGCGCGGGACGCTGCAGCGAATCGGGTACACGAATTCGGCGTTCGGCATCGACGCGACGACGTGCGCGGTCCTCACCAACCTGGACCAGCAGTCGCCGGACATCGCCATGGGGGTGGACACCGGCGGGGCGGGGGATCAGGGGATGATGTTCGGCTACGCCACGGAGGAGACCGACGACCTCATGCCGCCGACCATCCACTTCGCCCACGCCCTGACACGGCAGCTCGCCGAGGTGAGGAAGAGCGGTGAAGTACCGTGGCTCCGACCCGACGGGAAGGCGCAGGTCACGGTCGAGTTCGATGGCGAGAAGGCCGTACGAATCCATACGGTCGTGGTCAGCACACAGCACGATCCGGATGTCCGGCAAAGTGATCTGGTGGCCGTGGTGGCCGAAAGGGTCGTCAAGGCCGCGCTGCCCGCCGACATGTACGACGAGAGCAACTGCATCCTCCACATCAACCCAACGGGCCGCTTCGTCATCGGCGGACCTCACGGCGATGCGGGGCTCACCGGCCGAAAGATCATCGTCGACACCTACGGCGGAGTCGGACGGCACGGCGGAGGGGCATTCTCCGGCAAGGACGCCACCAAGGTGGACCGATCTGCGGCGTACGCCTCCCGCTGGGCCGCCAAGAACGTCGTCGCCGCCGGGCTCGCCAAACGGTGCGAGATCCAACTCGCCTACGCCATCGGTGTCGTCGAGCCGGTGTCGGTCCACGTCGACACCTTCGGGACCGGCGCGATCGACGACGAAGCCCTCTCCAAGGCGGTCGCCGAAGTCTTCGACTTCCGACCGAAGTCCATCATCGAGACCCTGGGTCTGACTTCGCCCATCTTCACGCCGACGGCGGCCTACGGTCACTTCGGTCGCAAGCCGGAGATGCGGGTGCCTGCAACCGGCGGGGACGCCATCCAGTTCTTTCCCTGGGAGCTCACCGATCGAGCCGACGATCTGAAAACCGCCGTCGGGGGCTGACGGGTCACGGGCCCGGCCGATAGAACCCCTGCGAAGCTCGGGAGTATTGGTGGAAGGAGGGCGCGAGCCCGATCCCCATTCTTCCTCCCGGAGGTCTCCTCCACGTGTTGGTCGAGGTCAGAGTCCAGAGCCTGGCGCTGGATCGAACCACGAACACCCCCGTCGTCATCCTTCAGGAGCTCGACGGAGAACGGGTCCTCCCCATCTGGATCGGACCGGGAGAGGCGAGTGCCATCGCCATGCAGCTCGCCGAGATGGAGTTCTCTCGTCCCTTGACCCACGACCTCATCTGTTCGGTGTTGAGCGGTCTGGGCGGCGACCTGCAGAAGGTCATCATCACCAAGGTGCAGAAGAGCACCTACTATGCGGAGCTCATCGTGCGTCGGAACGGAGAGGTCATCTCCCTCGACGCCAGGCCATCGGACTCCATCGCCGTCGCGCTACGGGTGGATGCGCGGATCTTCGCCGACGATCAGCTCCTCGAGGTCGCGACCATCGAGATCTCCGACGACGAAACCACGGGAGAGGTGAGTCTGGAGCGGCTCGGAGGGATGGACCCCGACGAGGTGATGGGGCCGGAGGAACTCAAGCGCCACCTGAAGGGACTCAACCCCGAGGACTTCGGGCGCTTCACGCCCTGAGCGCGGCCCCATGGAACGGGGTGCGAGGCCGTCGAGGGAGTCCATGGGGGGAGCCCATCCAGGATGGGGGATCTCGAGACGCGTGGTGGCCGCGCGTATGATTCGCACGGTAGCCGGCCCCGCGGCGCTCGTCGGTGGAGCCCTGCTCCTCGCGTGGCCGTCGGGCCTCTATGGCCAGGTCCCCGCAGAGGCCAGACTCGAGGGCACGGCCTTCGTCGGCGATTCGGCGATGACGGAGGGGACGGTGGTCCTTCATCGGATCTCCGACGGAAGCCAGGGTCAGCTCGACTCTCTCCAGGTGGGCGAGGGCGGCGCCTTCGCTTTCGATCTACCGAACGTGCCGAACCCGGCCCGGAGCGATGTCTTCTTCGCATCGGTCAGGCACCACGGCGTCTTGTATTTCGGGCCGGCCATCACCTCGGCGATTCAACTCGACTCCATCTACGAGATCCACGCCTACGACACGCTCCTGGCACCGGCGGAGGGGATGCCGGTGGCGCTCCAGTCGCGCAGCGTGTTCTTCGAGCCCGACTCCACCGGGTGGCGGGTTACGGACCTCTTCCAGCTCAGGAATGACGAGCCGAGGACCATTGTGTCCCGTTCCGGCGGACGTGTCTGGTCGCACCCGCTCCCGGACGACGCCCGAGAGGTGACGACCGGCGAGGGTGAGCTCGCCTTCGACGCGGCGACGTTCGAAGAGGGAGATCTCGTCGTCCGGGCTGCGCTCCCGCCGGGTGAGCGGCTGTTCGTCGTCCGCTACCGGGTGGACGATCTCGAACTGGGGCTCCCCGTCGGCGGGCGAACCGAAGCCCTCGACGTTCTGGTCCGGGAGCCCGCGCCACCGCTCGAGGTCGAAGGGCTCGAGCTGCTGGATCGCATCGAGCTCGAGCCCGGCTCGACCTACCTCCGATACTCGGGGGCCGAGCTCACCGTCCCCGAAGTCGCCATCACACCGCGCGAAGAGACGACGCCGCCCCGGGTCGAGTGGGCGGCGGTGATCCTCGCGCTCCTCCTCACCGGCGCCGCCCTCTTCATCTTGCGGCCCTCGACCAGCGCCGCCACGGCCCCGTCTGGACCGGCGCCGAGTCCCCGCAGGCCAAAGAGCGGAGGCTCCGGTGACGCAGGGAGCCGCGACCGAGGATCGGGTGATGGCCGAGAAGCGGTGACCCGCAGCCGAGGGGGAGATGCCCGGGTTGGGCTCCTGAGGGAGATCGCTCTGCTGGACGAGCAGTTCGAGGCCGGGGGATCGACTGAAGAGGCACGCGGCGACTATGAGCGCCGGCGTGCCGAACTCATCGGCCGGATCCGGGCAATCGACGGGAGCGCGTGAGAGGTGGCGCCGGTCACCACGCCCGCGATCCTCCTCAGGGGCTACGACTACGGCGACTCGAGCCGGATTCTGCGGTTCTACACCCGGGAACACGGACTGCTCAGTGTCGTGGCCAAGGGTGTGCGGGGAAGGAGTGGCAAGGGCGCCGCTACCCTGTCGAACTTCGCCACCGGCGAGCTCAGCGCCTATGTGAAGCCCCAGCGTGATCTCCATACGATGCGCGACTTCCATTGCCTCCGCCTTCGTGAGGAACTGGGCCAGGAGGTTCTTCGATTTGCCGGGGCATCGGCGGCGGCGGAGCTCGTTCTGGTGCACGCCGAAGCAGAGCGCCAGCCTGGTGTCTTCGAGGCGCTGGAGACGGCTCTCGACGGGCTGGCTCAAGCGCAGGTCGCCAGCCTTCCGGCCACTGTGCTCGCATCGCTCTGGACCATCACGGAGGCGTTCGGCTTCGCACCGCAACTCGAGCCCTGCGTCCGGTGCGACGGTTCCCTTGCCGCCGATGAGGTCGGTCGCTTCGACTTCGCCGCGGGGGGGGTCCGATGCAGCGCGTGCGGTCACGACATGGCCGGCCCGCGGGTCGGGCCCGTGGCGAGGAGTCAGCTGGCTGCTCTCATGGTGGGCGATCTCCCAGCCGGTTTCAGCCATGCGCGCCAGCACCTGGCCCTGGTGTCGGACTTCATCGCCTACCACGTGGCGTCGAAGCCGCTGAAGTCCCTCGGCTTCCTCGGCGGTCTGTTGCCTGAAGGGCCGACCGAGGGGCCCGCAGCGAGTCCGCCCACGGAAGTCGCCGCGGGGGACCGCGCCGAGGTGACCAACGAGGCAGGCGATGGCTGAGGGCGGTGCGGCGTCGCACCTGATTCTCGGCACCGCCGGGCACATCGACCACGGCAAGACGGCGTTGGTGGAGGCTCTCACCGGGACGAACACCGACCGCCTTCAGGAAGAGAAGGCTCGGGGGATCACCATCGAGCTCGGATTCGCTGAATTGGCCCTGGACGGTGGACCCACCTTCGGCGTCGTCGACGTGCCCGGGCACGAAGCCTTCATCCGGGCCATGGTGGCCGGCGCCGCGGGCATGGACATGGCGCTCCTGGTCGTGGCCGCAGACGAGGGCATCATGCCCCAGACCCGGGAGCACCTCGCCATCGTCGAACTGTTGGGCGTCCCCTCCATGGTCGTCGCGCTCACGAAGTGCGATGTCGTCGAGGAGGAATGGCTCGAGCTGGTAGAGGCGGAGGTGCGGGAGACGCTCGAAGCCACGCCCTACGGACGAGCCACGATGGTTCGGACGTCCGCTCCTACCGGGATGGGGCTCGAGGACCTTCGAGAAGCCCTTGCCGCTGCTGCGGCGAGTGGGCGTGCCCGGGCCGAAGACCTCACCCGACTGCCTTTGGATCGGGTCTTCACTATCCGCGGCACCGGTACGGTGGTGACGGGGACCCTCTGGAGTGGCCGCCTGAGGCCCGATCAACGGGTTCGGATTCTCCCTCAGGCTCTGGAGGCTCGGATCCGGAGTCTCCAGGTGCACGGACGCGATTCGGAAGAAGCGGCCGCCGGGGCGAGGACCGCGGTAGCTCTAGTGGGTGACGGAGCCGACCGGGAAGCCATCGCCCGCGGTTCGACCCTGGTGGCGGACGCCGCATGGGAGCCCACCTGGATGCTCACCGTCCACGTCCGCATGCTCGCAGGCACCGGATGGAGTCTGGAGCACAATCAGAGAGTCCACGTCCACCTGGCCACCGCGGAGGTTCTGGCCCGCGTCGCGCTCCTGGAGGGAGAACCGCTTGGCCCCGGAGGTGAGGGATGGGTTCAGCTCCGACTCGAGGAGCCCGTGGTCGCCCGAGGCAGGGACCGGTTCGTCATCCGTGCCTACTCGCCCGTCACCACCATCGGTGGCGGCACGGTGGCCGAATCCCACCCTCCGAAACGAAAGCGACTGGCCGAGGAGGAGCGGGCTGCGGTGGGACACCTGATGACCGGCGAGCCGAACGCTGCTGTATCCGCGGCCTTGGAGCTTGCCGACTGGTCCGGCGTGGGATACGACGAGCTCGCCGTTCGAACGGGTCTTCGCCCCGAAGAGGTTCGTGACGCGCTGGATCGTCTCGGGCCCGACGCAAGCGTCCACGCCGGACGACGGGTCTTCGGGCCTGGAGTGGTGGACGAGGCCCGTTCCCGGATCCTTCAGGCCGTTCGGGACGCCCATGAGGCCGATCCGCTTCTGACGGTCGTGCCTACTTCGGCCGCCCGTGGCGGCGTCCCGCTGTGGGCGCCGGGGGATCTCGCCGACGCCGTCCTCTCGCGAATGACCGCAGCTGGAGACTTGGAGTCGGCCGACGGCGGGGTTCGTCTCCCCGGTTACCAGGTCCAGCTCACCGGAGAGCAGGAGGCCGTGTCTGAGCGGATCATCGAGCTTCTGCGAGACGGAGACCTGGGCCCGCCCTTCCTCTCCGACTTCCCGGAAGAGTTGCGCGGCAGGGGCGACTTCGGGGCTCTCATGCGGCGGTTACACGATGCGGGGGTGGTCCGCCAGGTGGCCGAGGAGTACTACGTGGAGGTGGGAGCCCTCGAAGCTGCGGTCCAGCGAGTCCGGTCGACGCTGGGCGGGCGGGAGGGGCTGGGGCCCTCGGATTTCCGTGCGGCACTACCGGTTACGCGCAAACACCTCATCCCTCTTCTCAACCACCTCGACGGGTTGGGCGTCACCCTACGCACACCCGAGGGACGCCAGGTCCCGTGAGGCGCTCCAACGACGCCGAGGCAACGAAAACCGGCCGGACGGAGTCGTATAGTGTGTCGGGAGGTCACGCAAAAGGATGTTTGCTTGACCGGTCGTCTCGGTTCGGTCTAGAATGACTGTAGGCATGCGTGCCGACGGTAATCACACATGGAGCGCGATTGACGCTTAGCTACTGCACATTGGTTGTGCGGAGGTCCTGATGAGGCGCACGTTGGGCGTCTTGTCCGTCCTCCTTTGTCTGATCTGCGGCGCCGAGGCCGTTCACGCCCAGGATGCCCGGACCAGTCAGGCGAACGGATTCCAACTTGGAAGAAGCTATCCGAACCCGTTCAACCCTGAGACGACGATCCCCTTCACCCTTGGTGAGGAGCTCTTCGCTGATGGGCGTCCTGTCCGTGTATCCATGCGCATCTACAGCATTCTCGCGCAGCTCGTAGCACATCCCGTGGCGCTGGGTCACCCCAATGGCGAAGGCATCGTCGTAGACGGCCTCGAGTATTACCAACCCGGCGAATACGAGGCTTTTTGGGATGGGACGGACCAGATGGGCCGCCAGGTGGCGTCAGGGATCTACCTCATGCAGCTCTCGGTGAACGGACTCAAGCCCCTTTCCCAGAAGCTCTACGTGCTGAAGTAGCACCGACGGCCGACCGGCATGTAGCACGCGTCGGCCGATCCGCGCCGTCCCCGCGAGTCGGCTGGATCGTCGTTTCCGCCGCGTGATATCCTGACCCCCGAGGGAACGAAACTCCCTCCTACGGCGCCTTCTCGTCCAGGAGCTTCAGGAAGCCCTGTACGTTGCCGAGGCCCGCGAGCAGGCCCGGGACCTCCGGGTCCTTGGCGAACTGGGCGATCTTGCCCAGCACGGGGAGGTACTGGTTCGAGACCTCCAGGGGCGGCGCGATGATGAGGAAGATGTTGTTCACCGGGGCGTTGTCGATGGCGTTGAAATCGACGCCCGCGTTTCTGCGCCCGTAGGCCAACCGAAGCCGGTTCACCACCAGCGAGCGGCAGTGGGGAATGGCGATTCCCTTGCCGATTCCCGTGGATCCCAGGTTTTCCCTTCGCTTCAGCGTCTTGAACAGGATACCCTCGGACTTCTCATCGAGATCGAGAAGGCCGACGAGCTCCTTGAGCACGCCGTCCTTGTCGTTGGACTCGAGATCGAGCTCCACGGCGTCTGCCGTGAAGAGTTCTCGCAGCCTCATGCAATGCCTCCAATGTGGGGCTTTTCGGTATTGTGGTCGGGAGCCGAGGACGACGGATCGAAGCCATCGGCTCGGGGAGACCTACCCCGGATCTCTTCTACGGATTCACGCCCTTTCATAGTTTCTTCGCCATGGACCCCCACTTCCTCCATATGCTCCGGGGCGACGATACCCCTCTCTATCTGGCTCCCCAGGCGGGGGTCAGCGAGTCTCCGTTCAGGCGCCTGTGCCGCAGATTCGGGGCGGACATCCTCGTGAGCGAGTTCGTGAGCGCGGCGGGGATCGTCATGAACAGCAAGCGGTCCAGGGACTATCTGCGCTTCGACGAGGCCGAACGACCCATCGGGATCCAGATCTTCGGAGCCGATCCCTCGATGATGGCTGACGCCGCCGCTTTCGTCGCCGAAGTGTACGGCCCCGACTTCATCGACATCAACTTCGGGTGTCCGGTGAAGAAGGTCGTCAAGCGGAACGGTGGGTCGGGTTGTCTCCGGGATCTCGATCTCGTGGAGACTCTCATCCGAGCCGTCGACGATGCTACCGATCTACCTACCACAGTGAAGATCCGGAGCGGCTTCAACGAATCCGACCGGGATCCCGTGGGAATCGGCTTGCGGTGCCAGGGGGCAGGCGCCAAGGCCATCTGCCTGCACGCCCGGACCCGGGCCGACATGTACTCGGGTCACGCCCGGTGGGAAGAGATCGGTGCGCTCAAAGAGGCCCTGGAGATCCCCGTCATCGGTAACGGCGACATCAAGACCGGCGAAGACGCCCGGCGGATGCGCGACGAGACCGGATGCGACGGCATCATGATCGCCCGGGGCTCCCATGGTGATCCGTGGATCTTCAAGCAGGCGAGAGCGGCTCTCGACGGGCGTCCGATCCCTCCGGACCCGGACGTGGACGAGCGTTTCGACATCTGCCTGGAGCATGCCCGAAACGCCATCGCCTTCGAACACGACTCGGAGCGGGCGATCGTCGACTTTCGAAAGCACCTGGGGTGGTACACCAAGGGGCTCCCCGACGGGCGACGGCTGCGCACCGAGCTCTTCCAGTCCACGTCGCTGGAAGACATCGAGCGCCTCCTCGAGGCCTATCGGGCGGAGCATCTGGCCGCGGCCGTCTGATGCCCCCTCGAGGGTTCTTCGGAACGAGTCGGTCCCTCGCGTGTTATCTTTGGAGACGATGTTTGACAGACATCTCCACGCATCACGGGCCATTTCGGCCGGGGTGCACCTCATCGGGGGCGTCACGGTTTCGACGTGTTTGGTGAAAGTGGAGCAGCGTGCCGAGGTTCTCGACCCTCGTAAATCCTCGGGAAAATTTTCAACTGCCAACAACGATCTGGCACTGGCCGCTTAAGGTTCGTCCTTAAGTAGGTCCGTCCCCTGGATTGCCCGCCCGAGGCGATCCTTGCGGACGTCGATGATTCGGGCTGGTCCTCCGGTCATGTCACCGGGCCGGAGGACGAGATCTTAACGGTGACTGGCCGAGGGACCGGTTGTTCGCTGACCACCCGCGGTGAGATTCTCAGCGATCTACGCACGTAGAAGCTCTTCTGGAAGCAATCGCGGACGCGGGTTCGACTCCCGCCGCCTCCACTAGAAAGGGTCCTTGGTCCAAGTCGGATCAAGGGCCCTTTTTCGTTGGTTCCTGGCTGTTAGGAAGGCGGGAGTTGAACCCGCGGGGCTTCGCGCAGCGAAGACCCTACGCGGGTGCGAGCCGACGAGCACAAGCGGTGCTCGAAGGGCGAGAAGAGCGAGGATCGGCCCGCCTTCAGAAGAGGAAGTTGTCCAGGATCAGCGAGTTGAGGGACACCATGCCCACGAACTCACCGTTCTCCTCCACCGGCGCCCGGCGCATCCCCGCGCGCATCAGCATCCGAACGACGTACCGGATGTCCATCCCGGCGGAGACGGGGATCACGGGCTTCGTCATCATCTCGAACACGTTCACCTCGGTGGAGTCCATATCCGTGAGAACCACCGTCCGGATCAGATCCTGTACCACCACGATCCCGTAGGCGTCGTCCTCGTTGCGCTTACTCACGATGAGCGCGTCGGTGTTCTCCTGGCGCATGAGTTCTGCCGCCTCCTTCGCGGTAGCCATGCCGTCGACATAGACCACCTTCCCGGACATGACATCTCTGGCTCGCACGGTCTTGGAGTTCTTCATGGTCGTGTCTCTCTGGCATGGGTTAGAGGTACTGGTCCCGAGCCTGTTCCCTGAAAACCTTCATCTGGCTGTCGAGACCACATACGTGCTCGACGGGCAGGACGAAGGCGATCCCCGTGCCCGGTTCCTCGAAATGTCCGGCCGTCTTGATCGCTTCCAGGAGTCCCTCCACCACGTGCTCCTCGACGAGAAACATGATGATGTCGGTCTGGCTCTCGAGGGAGAGGCCGAAGAACGAATGGGCTTCGCGCATGCCCGTGCCTCTGGCCGGGATGATGGTCGCCCCGGTGGCGCCACCCTCCTTCGCGGCGTCCACCACCTCGTCGGTCAGGTGGTTCTTGACGGACGCGAGCACCAGCTTGAATCGCATGACTATTCCTCCTTCACCTTGCCGGCCTTCCATTCCATGACTTGAGCGTATCCCATCACAGCGATGATGGGGAAGAGGCTCGCGAAGGCGATCAGGCCGAAGCCGTCCAGGGCCGGGTTCCGACCGGGTACTGCGGTGGACAGGCCCAGCCCGAGCGCTGCTACCAGCGGCACAGTGACGGTCGAGGTCGTGACCCCGCCCGAATCGTACGCAAGCGCGATGATCTGTTTGGGGGCGAAGATGGTCTGCACCAGCACGACCACGTATCCGCCCAAGATGTAGACGTACACCGGCGTGCCACTCACGATACGGTAGGCGCCCAGCGCCAGGCCGAAGGCCACGCCGATCGCAACCGTAACCCTGAGTCCCCACTGGCCGATGGCACCGGCCGAGACCTCGTGGGCCTTGAAGGCCACCGCGATCAGTGACGGCTCGGCGATGGTCGTCGAGAAGCCGATCATCGCTGCGAAGAGATAGATCCAATAGTAGGACCACCATCCGGCGGCCACCCCGTCCTCTCCTCCCACGAACGCCGGGTCGGAGAGCTGGGTCGCCATGATCTCGCCCAGGGGGAAGAGCGCCTTCTCCAGGCCCATCAGGAACAGGGCGAGCCCTATCACCACGTACACGCCGCCCAGGATCACCCGGCGCAGATGGGGAATGGGGCGCTTGAGCACCCCCACCTGGAAGATGACGAGTAGAGCCAGGATGGGGGCTACGTCCCGAAGGGTTGCGATCAGAACCGCACCGAACTCACTACCCACGGGGCCCCACCGTAGAACGGGAGACCCGGGGCACCTCGGACGCTCCCCGGGCGAGCCTCCCCGACGGGCGAGCGCCCGCGGTCATTGCGCCGTCGGGCAACGGATTCACCTGAGCACGCTCAGCGGAACACGAGGAGGCCGTAGCCCATCACGAATACCATGGGCAGGAGTGAGGCGAACGCGATCAGCCCGAAGCCATCCACGAGGGGACTCCGACCCCGGATCACGGAGGACAGCCCCACACCCAGCGCGGTGACGAGCGGCACCGTGATGGTCGACGTCGTCACGCCGCCGGCGTCGTATGCGAGGCCGATGATCTCGCGTGGAGCGAGGATGGTCATCAGCATCACCATGACGTACCCGCCGATGATCAGGTAAACCAGGGGCCAGCCCTTTAGAATTCGCAGGACTCCCACGACGATGGCCAGGCCCACGGAGAACGCCACTGAGAGGCGAAGCCCGAGGGCGTAGTTGCTCCTTGCCGCGTCCGTGTTCTCGATGAGGTCGCCGTTGGCGGCGATGCGGGCCGCCTCGTCGGAGACCGCGATCAGGGCGGGCTCGGCGACGGTCGTCGAGAATCCGAGGGCGAACGCGAAGGTGAACAGCCAGAATAGGCTTCCCTTCTGTGCCAGGGCATCGGCCATCGCCTCGCCGATCGGAAAGAGCCCGATCTCCAGGCCCTCCACGAACAGCATCAGGCCGAGCACGACCAGTACGCCGCCCACAAGGATCTCGCCGAGCTGGGGGAACGGCTGCCGGAGGACGACGGCCTGGAAGAAGACGACAACCCCGATGATCGGAACCAGGTCGGCCAGCGCGCTCCTGAGCTTCCGGACGACCGATTTGGTCAGGGTGAATGCCGCAGCGGACGTGGTTGTCACGGCCATGGGTGAAGTCGCTCCGTGCTGATTCAACGCAGGTTCTGAATGGACTGGGCGTTTACCGCGCGCTCCCAGCCCATTGGACAAGACGAGTCGGACAAGACCAATCGAGCTTCCGTTACCCGCGATTGGCTCACGAGTGCGACCCCGAGGCGCCTACCGCCGCCAACCCCACCCGCCTTGCTCTCAGCTCGACGGACCGCCCATGTTGGCCTCGCTCCGACGCCCCGCCTCTTACCAGGTGCCCCACGTATGGCCTCAAGGCTCTCTCTCTGCGTTGTCGCTCTCACTGGAGCCATCGCCATGACGGCTTGCGGCGAAGCGGCCCCTGCCGCCGATCTCGCCATCCGAGACGTCACGGTCATCGATGCCGTCAATGGCGCTCGTCCGGACCGGACGGTGCTGGTCGCAAACGGCCGTATCACGGCCGTCGTGTCGTCGGAGGAGGAAGTGAACGCCGCCGAGGTGCTCGACGGGGCAGGGGGTTATCTGATCCCCGGCCTCTGGGACTTCCACGTTCACCTGGCCTACGACCAGCGATTCACCGACGCCATGCCCGGGCTTTTCCTCAGCCATGGGATCACCAGCATCCGGGACACAGGTGGTCCGCTGGATCCCGTGCTCGCTGCCGTGGCCGCGATCCGTGCAGAGGGTGTGACGGCGCCGCGCGTCTTCTTCGCGGGTCCGCTCCTGGACGGCGAGTTCGTCGTTTACGACGGGAACGGTCGCCCCCCCCTCGGCATCGCCAACCCCGATGCGGAGACGGCGCGGGCAAACGTGGCCCGATTGGTCGAGGCGGGTGCGGATTTCTTGAAGATCTACGAGATGGTGTCGCCGGAGGTCTTCGAGGTCCTGGTGGAGGAAGCGTACGCGAACGGCCTTCCGATGGACGGGCACGTTCCTCTCGCCATGCGGGCCCGCGATGTCGGTCCGCGAGTACAGTCCCTCGAGCACCTCCGGAACATCGAGATGGACTGCGCCGCGAACCCCGAGGCGTTGCTGACCGAGCGGCGTCGGCGTCTCGAGAACCCTCAGGGGCTGGCAGGCGGAGACCTGCGTTCCAGCTTGCACAGCCTGCAGCGGCTCCCGTCCTTGGCGGCGTACGACGCCGACGAGTGTGCCGCGGTCATCCAATCGATGACGTCGACCATCCAGGTGCCCACACTTCGCCTGAACGCCCTCGGCGTGAGGCCTCCGTTCTCACGGGACGACTGGGACGAGCTCCTCGAAGAGCTGCCTGCAGACGTTCAGGCCGAATGGCGGGCGGCCACCGAGGCCAGCCGTTCCTCACCTCCCATGCGCGACACGACGTTCGGCGTGTGGAGCTTGCACCTGACCAAGCTCATGCACGATGGGGGCGTGCCCATTGCGGCGGGTACGGACACGCCCATTGGTTTTGCGGCTCCGGGTTACTCCCTCCATAGTGAGATGGAGATGCTGGTCCGGGCGGGACTCACGCCCCTGGAGGCGTTGGAGGCGGCAACGGTGCATCCCGCAGAGTTTTTCGGGATGTCCGGAGAGCTGGGTACTGTGGAGACCGGCAGGCTCGCCGACCTGGTCTTGCTGTCCGCCGATCCCCTCGCCGATATCTCGAACGTGCGAGCCGTCGAGGCCGTGGTGACAAAGGGCGAGTTGCTCACACGCGAGACGTTGGATGGGATGATTCGCTGACTCGCCCCACCGGCGGAGGCCACCGTACCAGACGAGCAATGGAGCGACCTGACCATGGAAGTGCCATCCGACAAGCCGATGTTCCGCCGGGTGTGGACGGCAGGATCGATCTCCCTGCTTGCCGCTCTGATGGCCGCCTGCGGTACGCTCAACGTTTCTGACCAGCCTACGGACATCAATCAAATGGGCCCCGAAGCACCTGACGCAGGACAGCCTCAACAGCCGGACCTACCGGACAGCCATGTGAAGGTCCCGCCGGAGCAGGTCGATACTTTGTTCCAGTCTCCGATCTCGGGCGTTCGCACCGCCCGCCGAGAAGTAATCGACTCCGACGTGGCCTGGAGCGCGACGTGGATGGAACTGGCGGGGACCGTCAGTCCGACTCCCCCGGCTCCTGAAGTCGATTTCTCGACGCACATCGCTCTCCTGGTTTCGATGGGGGAGCGCCCCTCGGGTGGCTACGCCATCGAGATCGGGGATCTGGTCTACGATGGGTCGGCTCTGACCGTGGTGGTCCGCGAGGTGTCACCCGGCCCGGGATGCTTCACGACGGCGGCGTTGACGAGCCCGGCTCTGGTCGTCGCCCTTCCGCGGGTTGCTGATGCCGTCACGTTTGCCGAGGAATCGGTCACGCTCGACTGCGGTTGAGGCGTCCAGGCACCTCCCCATCCTTCGTTCGCCGGTCGAGCGTCAGACGGAAGCTTCGGCGAGGCTACCCCCCACCTCCCGAGGTGGGTCAGGCCTCACCCGGGAGGCCGAGAGAGGCCGCGATGCCAGAGATGGCGGAAGCCCTCGCGTGAATCTCACGCACGCCGGTTTCACGAACGAGATCGCACACATGCTCGGCCCGAATCCGTCCTCCGGCCAAGACCGTGATGCGGTCCGAAGCGAGTCCGACGAGCAGGCGCAGGGCCTCGCGCCCGGCCCACGCGGTCGGTGCGCCTCCCGAGGTAAGAACCCGCGCCACGCCGATCTCCGCCAGTTGCTCGATGCCCTCACACAGATCCCGCGATTCATCGAAGGCTCGATGGAAGACTACAGGGACTGACCCGGCAGCACTCACGACCTCGGCGATGAACCCTGAATCGATGTTCCCTCGCGGGTCGAGGGCGCCGGCGACGATGCCATCGACACCCATGGCCGCATAGTCGCCTACGTCACTGATCAGCCGGCAGAGATCGCCTGTCGTCGGCGGGAGCTCCGGTCCGTTCCGGACGAGAACGCAAACAGGAAGGGTGCACGACGCCCGCACTGCCTCGACCAGTTCGGGGCCTGGCGTTACGCCCCCGACCTCCAGGGAGACACAGAGCTCCAACCGGGCGGCGCCGGACCTCTCTGCCGCCCGGGCCTCCGCGACGGAGGTGACGCATGCCTCGACCAGAGGCACAGGGGTTTCGGGCTGTAGTGATCGCATTCCTTGTATGGAACCAGAGGGGTGGTAGACTTCCCCGATCAACAGGATGGTTCTGCCGCTCGCGGTCGCGTAGCGCGGCCATCCTACAACGGGAGTTCAGCTCTTGAATAGACCTCTGAGTCGCTTGTTGACGGTCGCCTCGGTGGTGGGTCTGTGCGGCCCTTCCTTCGGCGAGGCTCAGTCCATCACGCCCGACCGCCCCGGCATCGGAAGCGGAGCTACCGTGTTGGCGCCAGGCCTGATCCATCTGGAGACGGGAGCTTCGGTGGCGGGCGGCACTGGCAGCAGGGCGTATTCCATCGGGGAACTCGTCGTCCGAATCGGCGCACCCGGAATGGAGGTGGAGGTCTTCGGCAACTCGTTCGTATCCAGTCTCGGTGACACTGGGCTACAGGATTTCGGTGTTGGAGTCAAAGTGCCTGTGCTCCGAGACGTCGGCGACCGCATGAACCTGTCGCTCCAGGGAGTCGTGACTGCTCCGACAGGGAGTGACGCCTTCTCCAACGGAGAGTGGGTGGGTGGGTTGAATCTCCTCTCGGACATCGGGCTGAGCGATGGAGCGGGGTTGAGCATCAACCTTGGAGTAGCTGAAGCCGGGGGTGGTTCGGGTGAGACGTTCACCCTCATCGTCACGCCGGGGGTGACCCTCACCGATGTCGTGAGTGCTTACGCCGGCTGGGCCGGATTCTTCGCGGACACGGGCGATGTCAACTTCGGTGAAGGAGGGCTGACCTTCCTCATGAACGCCGACGCGCAGTTGGACGTGAACGGCGGTTGGGCGCTGGACGCGGAGGGCTGGTTCCTTGGGGCGGGGGTGGCTATCCGATGGGGCAACCGCTGATCGATGGCCTGGCGTAGGGTACGGGGCGGACGGTGAGTGCAGGGTACTCCCAAACCCTTCTCCCCAAGAAGCTCGGCATCAAAGAGGGACACCAGGTACTCCTCGCCGGAGCGCCCGAGGGCTTCGAAGGGGTGCTCGATCCGCGTCCACCGAATGTCCGGATCGAGCGCGTCGGGCGGACTGTGGTCCGGACAGGGCCAGGCGCAGTGCGGGAACTGCATGCCGACAGCCTCCCCGCCGGGAGGTTCGACGTCGTTCTCCTGTTCTGCCCCCGCGAGGTGGACATCGACCTCTTCGCCGACCTCGTGCCACGGATTCGATGGGATGGCGGCATCTGGGCGTGCTGGCCCAAGGCGAGTTCACCTCTCCACGTCGACCTCAAAGAGTCCCGGGTGCGTCGCACAGGCCTGGCGACCGGGCTCGTGGACAACAAGATCTGCGCGGTGACGGAGGACTGGTCGGGTCTTCGCTTCGTGGTCAGGAAGCAAGACCGGCCCGCCCGCGCGAGTTCGGGTGGACCTGAGTCGAGCCCCTCTCAGTCGGTGACACGCTCAGTCGGTGACGCGCTCAGTTGGTGACACGCGTGGGGCTGGAACGATTGACGCGGGTTCCGTCACCCAGCTGGCCGCTTTGATTCAGTCCCCAGCAGTACTCGGTGCCGTCACCTGTGAAACCGCAGGTCGATGCTCCGCCAGCATGAATCTCACGGAACCGGAGGTCACCGCTCACTGCAACGGGCTCCGCGCGGTCGATGTTCGTCCCATCTCCCAGCTGGCCGAAGCGGTTCTGCCCCCAGCAGTAGACGCGACCGTCCACAAGCAGAGCACATGTATGAACGGCACCCGCTGCGAGGGTCCGAGCCGGTCCAGGCAGTCCAACGACCTCTACGGGCGCACGCTGGTCCGTGCCACTTCCGTCCCCGAGTTGCCCTGCCGAGTTCGCGCCCCAGCACACCACCGTACCTCGACGGATGCCACAGGTGTGGGCGCTCCCGGCCACGAGTTCTCCGACCGCCTCGCTCACGAGGTTCGGTTGGAGCCTGTCCAGCGTGGTGCCGTCTCCTAGCTGGCCCTGGTTGTTGTTGCCCCAACAGAAGGTGTTCCCACTACTCGTGAGCCCGCAGGTATGACTCCACCCCGCGGTGATTTCCTGGAAAGCCAGGCCTCCCCCCACCACCCTCGGCACCGTCTGGTCATTGCGACTACCGTCGCCCAGTTGGCCACTGAGATTCTCACCCCAGCACAGTGGCACGCCATTCCCCGCTAGCCCGCAGGTGTGTGATTCACCAGCAGCCAGTGTGGAGAACCGGAGCTCCGAATCCACTCGGGTGGGCGTTGCGCGGTCCGCCCGGGTGGCGTTCCCCAACTGGCCCTCTTCGTTTGCGCCCCAGCACATCGCCGTTCCCGAAGCGTTGAGGGCACAGGTGTGGGAGGAGCCACTGACGACGGTCACGAATCCCAATGCCCCGCTCGGTGCCGCCTGGCCCCGGTCATTGGTGCCCCTGCAAACGAGAGACTCGTCCCTCAACGCACACGCGTGGCCGGCACCTAGTGCGAACGAACTCCGCACGACCCGGACCGGCGAGGTTTCAGAAGGAGTGGGATTGTTGATCTCCAGGGTTGCAGTCGGCGTAGCGGTGGCAGTGAACACGATGTCCTGGTCGCCGTCCAGCACCCGGGCCCTCAGGGTCTGCTCACCCTCCATGGGCCCGAGGCGCCAAAGAGCACTCGCTTCCCCCAACGAGTCTGTTCGTGCTTGAGAGGGGGCAGCGATGCCCTCTCCCGAGGCCACCTGGAAGGTGACGAGCGCCTCCGGTACGGGGTTGCCACCCGCGTCCAAGACCCGGATCGTGGCGCGGTCGGGGAGGAGGCGTCCGACCTCCGCTTCCTGGCCGTTGCCAGAGACCCGCGCAACGGTTGCCGGGGCACCCGCCGTTGCGACGGCCTGGAATTGAAGGGGCGGCAGCGCGGAGCCGGGCAGCGACGCCGAGACATGGGTAGTGCCCGGGGTTTCTGGTAGACGGATGAAGTTGACCGCGATCCCATCGCTGGAGGTGGCGACCTCGGCGCTCTCCAGGCGACCCTCGCCGGATTCCACAATGAAGTGGACGAGGGTGTCGGCCTCAGGCCTGCCGTCACGACCCACGGCCCGCAAGGCCAGTCGCGCCAGGCTTCCAACCTCACCCGTGACGGAGTCCGAAGGGAGGGGCAGCAGGGCGGCCCGCGAGGTGGTGTCGACAGGCAGCGGAGCCACGATGAAGGGAGCTTCGTCGATGTCGTCGGGCTCGCTTGCACCACCAAGGAGCTGGAGCCCACCCAGAACCGAAAAGGTCAGCACGCCGGCGACGATCCATCCAATCGGCAGGTCTCGAGACGGGGGCTCTTCGTCGTAGAAGTCGTCCTCGTTCAGCGGCTCGTCGGGCGCCCCGAAATCGAAAAGAAGCGAGCCCTCGTCCTGGGCCGGTTCTACCGGATCACCGAACCGGTCCGGTCGGCCTTCGCTAGCGTCGGTCATGGTGTCTCAAGGGCCGGCATCCTCGCTCACTGGAGGCGTGGGTCGAGATCCGTCGTCGTGGCGACGACGGTCTGATCCGGCAGGGCATCGAATGGGTCGGCCGACTGTGCATCATCGACGGATATTGTGATGGTCGTCAGCTGATCGCCATCGTCGTCGGGGGAGTCGTTGACCCCGGTCACTTGCACATTCTGCGGGCTGGCCCAGTTCGCCGTCGTGAACGTGAGGGCGGTGGCGTCGAGCGTGATCTCGGTCAGGTCGGGGTTCGTGATGTTGAAGACCACGTCCGTTTCTGGCTGAACATCGAGGACCACCGTGAAGTTCTGAGGCGTTCCGTCTTCATCGGTGATGGTGGTCCCCCCGACCTCCGTGACGGTGAACGACGCCGACTCGTCGTCCATCGTGGTCGCATCGACGGTCTGGTCGGCGACCGCATCGAAGTCGTTGTCCGAGTTGGCGTCGTCGATCGACAACAAGATCGCCGTCACCACGTCGCCGTCGGCGAGGGCGTCGTCCTGGCCGGTGACGTTCACGGTCTGAGGGGTACTCCAGTTCGCCGTCGTGAACGTGAGACTGGTCTGATCCAGAGAGATCTCACCGGGGTCGGGGTTCGATACCAGCACGACCACGTTGCTTTGCGGCTCGGCGTCGAGGACGACCGTAAAGTCGTCCGTCGTGCCCGACTCGTCGACCACCGTGGAGTTGCCCGATTCGACCACGGTGAAGCCTGCAACGTCGTCGTCCGTGGTGGTGATGGACACCGTCTGATCGGCGAGGGGGTCGAAGGCGTTGTCGGAAGCCGCGTCGTTGACGCTGACGGTCGCCAAGGAACCGATGGACCCATCGATGATCGAGTCGTCCACTCCCGTGATGGTCACGGTCTGAGGCGTGTTCCAATCGGCCGGCGTGAACGTGAGGGTCGCCGGGGCACGGGATGCCTCCGAGGCGTCGTCGACGTTGATATCGAAGACGACGGCGGAAGCCGGTTCGATGTCCAGGACGACGGTGAACGTCCCGTTGGTCCCCGATTCGCTGACCGTCACACCGCCACCGTCCACGACCGTGAAGCCGACCGCGTCGTCGTCGATCGTCGTGACGGTGACGTCCTGACCGGACACCGCGTCGAAGTCGTCGTCGGACGCCGCCGCGTTCACGGTGACGGACGCCGGCGCGGTCTGGTCACCGTCATCGAAGTCGTCGTCCACGCCTGTGATGGTGACCGTCTGAGGCGTGCTCCAGTTGGCGGGGGTAAAGGTGACCGTGGCCGGACTGACGGTGAATTCACTGAGGTCGCCGCTCTGAACGTTCAAGACGACGTTGGAGGCGGGCTCGGCGTCGAGGACGAGAGTGAAGTCGTCGATGTTGCCGGCTCCGGCCGCTTCCGTCACCACCGTGGCGCCCGAGGGCGTCAGGGTGAAGCCGGCCACATCGTCGTCCAGTGTCGCCACCGAGACGGTCTGCGCAGCCATTCCGTCGAAGAGAGGCGTCGTCGCCGGCTGATTCACCGAGACCGTGGTCGTCGAGTTCTGGGTGGCATCGATGATGTTGTCATCCGTACCCGTGACCGTGACGACCTGCGGCGTGTTCCAGTTGCTGTTGTCGAACGTCAGGGTAACTGGGCTCACCGTGGCTTCCCCGGTGTCGTCGCTGCCGATGTCGAAGGTCACGCTGCCGTTCGGTTGTGCGTCGAGTTGCACGGTGAACGTATCGGTGTTGTTCCCCGCCGTGTCGTCTTCGTTCACGACGGTATTGCCGCCCGTCTCTGTGATGCTGAACGCGGCAATGTCCGTATCGTTGGTGGTGACGCTCACGGTCTGATCCGCCACTGGGTCCCACAAGTCGTCGGAGAGGCCGTCGTTCACCGCGAGGGTGATGGTCGACAGTTGCGGTCCATCGACGAACGGCGTGTCGTCCTGACCGGTGACCGTGACGGTCTGGGCGACGTTCCAGTTCGATGTCGTGAACACCAGGCTGGTCGGCGCCGCTTGGGCTTCTCCCGGGCTTCCGGAACTCACGTCGACAACGACGTTGCCACCAGGCTGGTTGTCGAGAACCACGGTGAACGTGTCGGTGTTTCCAGCCCCGTCCTCGTCCACGCTCGTCGAGCCGCCCGACTCGGTGACGGTGAAGCTCGCCACGTCGTCGTCCGTGGTGGTTACGCTCACCGTCTCGTCTGCGACCGGGTCGTACTCGTCGTCGGATGCAGCGTCGTCGACCGCGATGGTGACCGTCGTCGTCTGCGGCCCGTCCACGAGTTGTCCGTCGTCGATGCCGGTGACGGTGACCGTCTGAGCGACGTTCCAGTCGATGGTCGTGAACAGCAGGGTCGCCTGGTCCACCGTCGCCTCACCGGTATCGTCCGAAACGACGGTCAGCGTTACCGCCGTGGCCGGTTGGGCGGTCAGTTGGACGGTGAAGGTGTCGGTGCTGCCTCCCTCTCCGACCGTCGTGTCGAGGCCCGACTCCGTGACGAGAATGCCCGCGACATCGATGTCCAGGGTGGTGGCCTGGATGGTCGTGTCGGGCACCGCGTCGAACGGATCGTACGATAGGGCGTCGTCCACGGAGAAGAGAATGCCGGTGATCTGGTCGCCGTCCGTGAGGGGCGAATCGCCGACGCCGGTCAGCGTGACGCTCTGAGGCGTGCTCCAGTTCCCTGAAGTGAAGGTGAGCGTCGCCGGCGAAACGGTGACCTCGCCGGTATCCCCACTCGAGACGTCGATGACCACGTTGGAGGTGGGCTGGGCGTCGAGCACCACGTTCAGGACATCTGTCGTCCCGGACTCCGAAACGGACGTAGTACCACCGGTCTCGGAGACGGTGAAGCCCGCCACGTCGTCGTCGACGGTCGTCGCTGCGACCGTCTGGTCCGCCAGCAGGTCGAAGGCGTCGTTGGAGGCGATGTCGTCGACGGCGATCGTGATGGTCGTCACCTGGTTTCCATCCAGGAGAGGCGAGTCGTCCTGGCCGGTGACCGTGACCGTCTGCGCGGCGCTCCAGTTCGCCGAAGTGAAGGTGAGCTGGGTCGGACTCACGGTCGCCTCGCCGGTGTCGCCGGAGGTGACGTCGAATACGACATTGCTCGCAGGTTGGGCGTCGAGCACCACCGTGAAGCTGTCCGACCCGCCGGACTCGGTCACGCTGGTGGACCCACCGGACTCGGTCACGGTGAATCCTGCGAGGTCGTCGTCGGTCGTGGTCACCGCAACCTGTTGGGTGGGGACCGAGGCGTACGAGGGGTCGGAAAGGCCTGTGGCCACGCTCACGGACACATTCGTCGTCGCGTTCCCGTCGACGAGTTGACCGTCGTCGACGCCGGTGAGGGTGACGGTCTGGGCGACGTTCCAGTTCCCGGAGGTGAAGGTCAACTGAGCGGGCGAGACCGACACCTCGCCCACATCGGCGCTGGACACGTCCAGGACGACGGATCCCACTGGCTGGCTGGTGAGCACGACGGTGAAGGTGTCGGTCGTCCCGGACTCGTCGACCGTCGACGAACCCCCGGACTCCGTCACCACGAAGCCCGAGGCGTCGTCGTCGACGGTGCTCACGATGACCGTAACGTCGGATACCGGATCGTACGAGTCGTCGGAAAGACCGTCGTTGACCGCGACGGTGACGGTGGTCGACTGGTTGCCGTCGTCCACGTCGTCGTCCACCGCCGTGACCGTGACCGTTTGAGCCGAGTTCCAGTTCGTCGAGGTGAACGTGAGCTGGGCCGGGCTGACCGTGGCTTCGCTCAGATCCCCACTCGTGATGTCCAGGACGACGTCGGACGTGGGCTGGGTCTGGAGGACGATGGTGAAGGTGTCGGTGGAGCCTGGCTCTGTGACGGCCGTCGTTCCACCGCTCTCCACCACGGACAGGCCGGCGGTTTCGTCGTCCAGCGTGGTGACCGCCACGCTCTGGTCGGCGACGGGGTCGAAGGTGTCGTCGGAGGCTGGATCATTGATGGAGAGACTGACGTTGGTCACTACATCCCCGTCGTCCACGACATCGTCGACGCCCGTCACCGTGACGGTCTGAGCGACGTTCCAGTTCCCTGACGAGAAGGTCAGTGATGTCTGGTCGACGGAGATCTCACCCGGGTCGGGGTTCACCACGTCGATGACCACGTCAGAGATGGGCTGGGCCGTGAGTACCACCGTGAACGCGTCCGACGACCCCGCCTCCGTCACGCTCGTGGAGCCCGACGTTTCCGAAACCACGAAGCCAGCGACATCGTCGTCCGTGACATTCACCGTCACGGTCTGATTGCCCATGGCGTCGAAGCCGTCGTCGGTGAGGGGCTGGTTCACGGAGATCGTCACGACGGAGGTATTCCCGGGATCGACGACGGCGTCGTCCACTCCGGTGGCCGTAATCGTCTGGGCGACGTTCCAGTTGCCGTTGTTGAAGGTGACGCGAACCGGCGATACCGTCGCCTCTGAGGGATCCCCGCTCACCAGGTCGAGAACCACGTCCCCGAGGGGCTGAGCGTCGAGGACGATGGTGAACGTGTCCGTGGTGCCGCTTTCAGCGACGTCCGTCGATCCGCCTGACTCGGTTACCGTGTAGGCGGCGCCATCGTCGTCGGTGGTCGTGACGCTGACGGTTTGATCGTTCAGGGGATCGAAGGCGTCGTCGGATGCGGCGTCGTCTACCGCGATGGTTACCGTGCTGAACTGAACCCCATCGACCAACGCATCATCCACGCCCGTCACCGTGACCGTTTGCGCCACGTTCCAGTTGGCCGTGGTGAAGGTCAGTGGCGTCGGGGCCACCGAGACCTCGGACGGGTCGTCAGCCGTTACGGTGAGCTCGACGTTGGTGACCGGCTGGGCGGTAAGGACCACCGTGAAGGTGTCGTTGGTGCCCGTCTCCGAGACGAGTGTTCCTCCCCCGGACTGCTGGATGGTGAAGCCGGCGATGTCGTCGTCGGTGGTGGTGACGAACACGGTCTGATCGGGGACAGGATCGTAGCCGTCATCGGACAGGGCATCATCCACCGAAATCGTTACCGACGTGACCTGATTCCCGTCGTCGAAGAGGTCGCCGACACCGGTGACCGTAACCGTCTGTGCCACGTTCCAGTTGCCGGACGTGAACGTCAGGGTGCTCACGTCAACCGTGGCCTCACCGATGTCGCCGCTGACGACGTCCAGAACCACGTTGGTTGTCGGTTGGGTGTTGAGGACGACGGTGAACTCGTCGGTGGAGCCGGCCTCGGTAACGGTCGTGCCACCCCCGGACTCGGCGATGGTGAAGCCGGCCGCGTCGTCGTCGAGGGTAGTCACCGAGACCGTCTGAGAGGGCAGGGCGTCGAAGGCGTCATCGGACGCCGCAGGGTCTACGGCCAGGGTGACGAGCGTGGTCTGGTTTCCATCAGTGATCGCGTCGTCGACCCCCGTGACGGTGACCGTCTGAGCGACGCTCCAATTCGCAGGTGTGAACGTGAGGCGTGCCTGGTCGACGATGGCTTCCCCGACGTCGGCGCTGACGACGGTGATCTCGACGTCGGAGGCTGGTTCGGCGTCCAACACGACGGTGAAGTTGTCCGTCGTTGCGGCCTCGCTCACGGATGTCCCGCCGGTTTCGGCTACGGTGAAGCCAGCGACGTCGTCGTCACCGTTCGATACCGAGACGGTTTGGTCCGGCACCGGGTCGTAGGCGTCGTCGGAAGCCGCATCGTCGACCGAAAGGGTCAGAAGCGTCGTCGTGGTTCCGTCCAGCTCGAAGTCGTCGACACCCGTGACCGTCACGGTCTGGGGTGTGCTCCAATCGGCTGCGGTGAAGACGAGAGTCACCGGAGAAACCGTCGCCTCGCCGGTGTCCGCCGACGTGACGTCGATTTCCACGTTCGACGACGGCTGGGCGTCGAGCACGACGGTGAAGGTATCCGTCGTGCCGGACTCTCCGACGTCGGTGCTACCGCCCGACTCGATCACGGTGAAGCCGGCCGTGTCGTCATCGGTGGTCGTCACGGAAACGGTCGAGGCGGCCAGGCCATCCCAGGCGTCATCAGAGTTCGCCGTATTCACGGACACCGTGACGGTGGTCGTCTGGTTGCCGTCCTGGACGGCATCGTCGACGCCCGTGACCGTCACCGTCTGGGCCACGTTCCAGTTCGCAGGGGTGAACGTGACCAGGGCGGTGGACACGGTCACTTCGCCGAGGTCTGCCGAGACCACGTCGAACACTACGTTCGTGAGCGGTTGACGATCGAGGACCAGCGTGAACGAATCCGTGCCGCCACCCTCGGTGACCACGGTGGTGCCTCCGGCTTCCACCACCGTGAAGGCACCTGCATCATCATCGGTCGTCGTCACCGACAGGCTCTGATCGGCGAGAGCATCGAAGGCGTCGTCCGATGCGACGTCGTCCACGGCGAAGGTCACGAGGGTCGCCTGTGGACCATCCACGGTCACATCGTCCACGCCCGTGACCGTCACTACCTGAGTGACGTTCCAGTTCGCCGGGGTGAACGTGAGGGAGGTGGGGGAGACGGTCGCCTCGCCGGGGTCGCCCGACACGACCGTGATGACCACGTCGGAAGCCGGCTCAACGCCCAGCACCACCCCGATGTCGTCGGTCGTCCCTGTCTCGGATACCACAGTCGAGCCCCCGGTGGGGGTCACGACGAACGAGGGATCATCGTCGTCGAGTGTCGAGACCGAGACCACCTGGTCGGGGAGGGGGTCGAAGCCATCGTCCGATGCGGCGTCGTTCACCGACACGGACACGGTGGTCACCTGGTCGCCATCCTCGATGGTGTCGTCGACGCCGGTGAGTGTGACCGTCTGCGGCGTCGACCAATTGGCCGGCGTGAAGGTCAACGACGCCGGGGCCGCGGTCACCTCGCCCGTGTCCGCCGACGAGATGTCGAAGACGACGTTACTCGAGGGTTCGGCGGTAAGTACCACGTCGAAGGTGTCCGTGCCCCCCGCCTCCGTGACCGTCGACCCCGGTCCGGACTCGGTCACGAGGAAGCCGGCACCATCATCGTCCGTGGTTGACACGGAGACGCTGGCGTCGGGGAGGGGGTCGTAGGTGTCGTCGGACGATGCGTCGTCCACGGACACGATGACCGACGAGATGACCGTTCCGTCGACCAACGCGTCGTCGACGCCCGTGACCGTCACGGTCTGAGCTGCATTCCAATTCCCCGGCGTGAAGGTGAGGGTCGCGGGAGCAACGCTCGACTCCGTCGGGTCGTCGGAGGTGACCGTGAACACCACGTTGCTGGTCGGCTCCGAAGTAAGGACGACGGTGAACTCGTCCGTGGTGGCCGACTCCGAGACCATGGTGGTGCCTCCGGACTCGGAAATGGTGAAGCCAGCGGTGTCGTCGTCCGAGGTCGTGACGGTAACCGTCTCCGGCGCCAAGGCGTCGAAGGCATCGTCCGAAGCGCCGGCGTCCACAGACACGGTGATGGTGGTCAATTGATCCCCGTCGTCCACCGCGTCGTTGACGCCCGTAACGGTCACGGTCCGCGGCGTGTTCCAGTTCGCGCTCGAGAAGACCAGGTTCGACGCACTCACCGTCGCCTCCGAGGGATCGCCACTGACGATGTCCAGCACGACGGTAGACGTGGGCTGGGCGTCGAGCACCACGGTGAACTGATCTGTGGAACCGGCCTCGGTGACGACGGTGGTGCCACCGGTTTCCGCGACGGTGAAGCCCGCCGTGTCGTTGTCGGCGTTGGTGACGGCCACGGTCTCGTCAGGCACCGCGTCATACGCGTCATCGGAGAGCCCGTCGTCTACCGCGACGACCACGGTGGTGACGATCGGACCGTCCGCGGTGGGATCGTCGACTCCCGTGACGGTGACCGTCTGGGGGGTGTTCCAATCGGTGGAGGTGAAGGTCAATGTCGCGGGGGACACGGTGACTTCACCGGTGTCTCCGCTCACAACCGTCAGGACGACGTCGCTGACGGGCTGAGCATCCAGTTCCACGGTGAAGGTGTCCGTGGTGCCGGACTCGTCGACGTCGCTGGATCCGCCGCTCTCCACGATCGTCAGCCCCGCACCGTCGTCGTCCAGTGTCGTGACTCCAACGGTCTGATCCGACACGGAGCCGTACGCCGGATCCGAGGCGCCGTCGTCGATGGAAATCGTCACCAGTGTCACGACGTCGCCATCATCGACGAGGTCGTCGACGCCGGAGACGTTGACGGTCTGCGCCACGTTCCAGTTGGCGGATGTGAACGTCAGAGTCGCCGGGCTAACCGTCGCTTCGCCTGTGTCACCACTGACGACATCGATCACCACATTCGTCGCCGGCTGGGCGTCGAGGACGACGGTGAAGTCGTCGACGGTACCGCTCTCGTCCACGGTGGTTGAACCACCGGACTCCACGACGGTGAATCCCACGCCGTCGTCATCGACGGTCGTGACGGAGACCGTCTGGTCGGCGAGGAGGTCGTACGCATCGTCCGAATTGGCGTCGTCCACGGAGACGGTGATCAAGGTGAACTGATCACCGTCGTCGAACAGGTCGTCGACGCCCGTCACCGTTACGGTTTGAGGCGTGTTCCAATCCGACGTGGTAAAGGTCAACGCCGCCGGCGACACCGTGGCTTCTCCCGTATCGCTGCTCGTTACCGTCAAGACCACGTTCGAGCCGGGTTGGGCCGTCAGAACGACATCGAAGGTGTCGGTCGTTCCACTCTCACTTACCGCGGTGCCACCCCCGGTCTGGGTGATGGTGAATCCGGCCAGATCGTCGTCTGTGGTCGTCGCCGTGACGGTCTGGTTGGGGATGGGGTCGTACACGTTGTCCGAGAGCCCGTCGTTGACGGCCACCGTCACCGGCGTGAACTGATTCCCGTCGCTGACCAGATCGTCCACGCCGGTGACCGTGACCGTCTGGGCCGTGTTCCAGTCGGCGGGCGTGAATACCAGCTGGGCAGGTGCGACCGTCGCTTCTCCGGCGTCTCCGCTGGTTACGTCGATGACGACGTTCGAGGTCGGCTCCGTGTCGAGGACCACCGTGAACTGATCCGTCGTACCGGACTCGGACACCACCGTCGTGCCCCCCGTCTCCACGATGGTCACTCCGGCCGTGTCGTCGTCCGTCGTGGTGACGGTGACCGTCTGGTCGGGGAGCGGATCGAAGGCGTTGTCGGAGTTCGCGTCGTCTACGGCTACGGTGACGAGGGTGGCCGTGGTTCCGTCGTCGACGAGGTCGTCGACGCCCGTAACGGTGACGGTCTGCGCGACGTTCCAGTCAGCCGGGGTGAAGGTGAGCGTCGCCGGCGAAACGGCGGTCTCGCCCGGGTCCGCACTCGTCACGGTGATGACGACGTTGGACGACGGCTCGGCCGTCAGGACCACCGTGAAGGTATCGGTGGTGCCGGACTCGTCCACTCCGGTCGAACCCCCGGACTCGCTGACGACGAAGCCCGCACCGTCGTCGTCGACGGTGGTGACGGAGACGGTCTGATCGGGGACGGGGTCGAAGTCGTCGTCGGAGTTGGCGTCATCAACGGCGACAGTGACGAGGGTGAGTTGGCTGCCGTCGATGATGGCGTCGTCGACGCCGGTGACGGTGACGGTCTGACCGACACTCCAGTTGGCGGGGGTGAAGGTGAGGCTGGCCGGGGAGACGGTGGCTTCGCCGGTGTCACCGCTGACCACGGTGAGGACGACGTTGGACGTGGGCTCGGTGTTGAGGACGACGGTGAAGCCGTCGGTGGAGCCGGCTTCGTTGACCAGGGTGCCGCCACCGGACTCGCTGATGGTGAAGCCGGCCAAGTCGTCGTCCAGGGTCGTTACCGAAACGGTCTGGTCCGGTACGGAACCGTACTCGGGTGAGGAACTGGCGACATCGACCGAGACCGTGACGAGGGTGCTCTGGTTGCCATCGATGAGTGCATCGTCGACACCGGTGACGGTGGCGGTCTGGGCGATGTTCCAGTTCGAGTTCGTGAAGGTCAGGGTGGCCGGCGAGACGGTCGCTTCACCCAGATCGGCCGAGGTGAGGGTGAGTGAGACCGCCGTTGCAGGCTGTGCGTCGAGGACGACGGAGAACTGATCGGTGGATCCGGCTTCCGTGACCGATGTCCCGCCGCCGGTCTCCGTGATGGTGAAGCCTGCGCCGTCGTCGTCCGTGGTCGTGACGGAGAGCGTCTCGCTGAGTCCGTCGTAGGTGTCGTCGGACTGGGCGTCGTCGACGGCGATGGTGATGGTCGTGAGCTGCGATCCGTCGACCAGCGCATCGTCGATACCGGTGACGGTGACCATCTGCGGCGTGCTCCAGTCGGCGGACGTGAACGTCAGCGTCGCCGGCGCCACCGTGGCCTCGCCGGTGTCACCGCTGGACACCGTCACCACCACGTTCGTCGAGGGCTGGCTGTTGAGGACGACGGTGAAGTCGTCGATGGTGCCGGACTCGTCGACGGACGTGGAGCCACCGCTCTCGGCGACGGTGATGCCCGGAGCGTCGTTGTCCGTGGTGGTCGCCACGATCACCTGGGAGGGCAGAGCATCGAAGTCGTCGTCGGAGGCTGCCGCATCGACGGCGAACGTGAGGTTCGACGCCTGCGAACCGTCCACCAGGGCGTCGTCGACGCCGGTGACGGTGACGGTCTGGGCGACGTTCCAGTTCGCCGGCGTGAACGTCAGCGTGGCGGGCGAGACGGTGACTTCACCGACGTCGTTGCTGGTGATGTCGATCTCCACGACCTGACCGGCGGCCGGCTCGGCATCGAGGACGACAGTGATCTGGTCTGTGGTCCCCGTCTCGTTCACCACCGTGCTTCCACCGGTCTCCGTGACGGAGAAGCCCGCGACGTCGTCGTCGGTGGTCGTGACGGTGAGCGTCTCGTCCGGCACCGGATCGTATGCGTCGTCGGAGTTGGCGTCGTCGACCGCGACGGTCAGTGTCGTGGACTGGCCGCCATCGAGAATCGCGTCGTCGACACCGGTGACCGTAACCGTCTGCGTGACATTCCAGTTCACCGGCGTGAAGGTGAGCGTCGCCGGAGTCACCGTCGCCTCACCGGGATCCGCACTCGTCACCGTCAGCACCACGTTCGTCGCTGGCTCGGCGTCCAGGACCACGGTGAAGTCGTCGGTCGAGCCTGACTCTGAAACCGTCAGACCACCGATGGCGGTCACCGTCATACCCGCCGGCGCATCGTCGTCCGTCGTCGTCACCGAGACGTTGCTATCGAGAACGGGGTCGTACGCGTCGTCGGATTGGGCGTCATCCACGGCGATGGCGACGACCGTGAACTGCGTGCCATCGTCGATGAGGTCGTCTACACCCGTGACGGTTACCGTCTGGGCCGTACTCCAGTCGGCGGGCGTGAACGTCAGGATTCCCGGAGCGACGGTGGCTTCGCCCGTGTCGCCGCTGGTAACCGTCAAGACGACGTTGGTCAGGGGTTGGCTCGTGAGAACAACGGTGAATTCGTCGGTCGATCCACCTTCGGTGACGAGGGTTCCACCGCCGGTCTCCTGGGTGACCATGCCCGCTTGATCGTCGTCGACCGTGGTCACCGACACGGATTGATCGGGCGCCGGGTCGAAGGCGTCGTCGGAGTTCGCGTCGTCTACGGAGATCGTGACGAGGGTGGTCTGATCTCCATCGTCGATGAGGTCGTCCGCCCCGGTGACGATGACGGTCTGGGCGACGTTCCAGTCAGCCGGGGTGAAGGTGAGCGTCGCCGGCGAAACGGCGGTCTCGCCCGGGTCCGCACTCGTCACGGTGATGACGACGTTGGACGACGGCTCGGCCGTCAGGACCACCGTGAAGTCATCCGTTCCAGAGGTCTCACCAACGGACGTTGTGCCTCCGGATTCGGCGACCACGAAGTCGCCGGCGTCGTCGTCGACGGTGGTGACGGAGACGGTCTGATCGGGGACGGGGTCGAAGTCGTCGTCGGAGTTGGCGTCATCAACGGCGACAGTGACGAGGGTGAGTTGGCTGCCGTCGATGATGGCGTCGTCGACGCCGGTGACGGTGACGGTCTGACCGACACTCCAGTTGGCGGAGGTGAAGGTGAGGCTGGCCGGGGAGACGGTGGCTTCGCCGGTGTCACCGCTGACCACGGTGAGGACGACGTTGGACGTGGGCTCGGTGTTCAGGACGACGGTGAAGCCGTCGGTGGAGCCGGCTTCGTTGACCAGGGTGCCGCCACCGGACTCGCTGATGGTAAAGCCGGCCAGGTCGTCGTCCAGGGTCGTTACCGAGACGGTCTGATCCGGTACGGAACCGTACTCGGGTGAGGAACTGGCGACATCGACCGAGACCGTGACGAGGGTGCTCTGGTTGCCATCGATGAGTGCATCGTCGACACCGGTGACGGTGGCGGTCTGGGCGATGTTCCAGTTCGAGTTCGTGAAGGTCAGGGTGGCCGGCGAGACGGTCGCTTCACCCAGATCGGCCGAGGTGAGGGTGAGTGAGACCGCCGTTGCAGGCTGTGCGTCGAGGACGACGGAGAACTGATCGGTGGATCCGGCTTCCGTGACCGATGTCCCGCCGCCGGTCTCCGTGATGGTGAAGCCTGCGCCGTCGTCGTCTGTGGTCGTGACGGAGAGCGTCTCGCTGAGTCCGTCGTAGGTGTCGTCGGACTGGGCGTCGTCGACGGCGATGGTGATGGTCGTGAGCTGCGATCCGTCGACCAGCGCATCGTCGATACCGGTGACGGTGACCATCTGCGGCGTGCTCCAGTCGGCGGGCGTGAACGTCAGCGTCACCGGCGCTACCGTGGCCTCGTCTGTGTCACCGCTGGACACCGTCACCACCACGTTCGTCAGCGGGCCGCTGTTGAGGACGACGGTGAAGTCGTCGATGGTGCCGGACTCGTCGACGGACGTGGAGCCACCGCTCTCGGCGACGGTGATGCCCGGAGCGTCGTTGTCCGTGGTGGTCGCCACGATCACCTGGGAGGGCAGAGCATCGAAGTCGTCGTCGGAGGCTGCCGCATCGACGGCGAACGTGAGGTTCGACGCCTGCGAACCGTCGATGTCGAGGTCGTCGACGCCGGTGGCGGTGACGGTCTGGGCGACGCTCCAGTTCGCCGGCGTGAACGTCAGCGTGGCGGGCGAGACGGTGACTTCACCGACGTCGCTGCTGGTGATGTCGATCTCCACGACCTGACCGGCGGCCGGCTCGGCATCGAGGACGACAGTGATCTGGTCTGTGGTCCCCGTCTCGTTCACCACCGTGCTTCCACCGGTCTCCGTGACGGAGAAGCCCGCGACGTCGTCGTCGGTGGTCGTGACGGTGAGCGTCTCGTCCGGCACCGGATCGTATGCGTCGTCGGAGTTGGCGTCATCGACCGCGACGGTCAGTGTCGTGGACTGGCCGCCATCGAGAATCGCGTCGTCGACACCGGTGACCGTAACCGTCTGCGTGACATTCCAGTTCACCGGCGTGAAGGTGAGCGTCGCGGGCGTCACCGTCGCCTCACCGGGATCCGCACTCGTCACCGTCAGCACCACGTTCGTCGCTGGCTCGGCGTCCAGGACCACGGTGAAGTCGTCGGTCGAGCCTGACTCCGTAACCGTCAGACCACCGATGGCGGTCACCGTCATACCCGCCGGCGCATCGTCGTCTGTCGTCGTCACCGAGACGACCTGAGGCAACACGGAGTCGAAGGTGTCGTCCGAACCCGCTGTGTTGATGGAAATCGTGACGTTGGTGAACTGGCTTCCGTCGTCGATGAGGTCGTCTACACCCGTGACCGTCACCATCTGAGGGGTGCTCCAGTTGGCCGGGGTGAAGGTGAGCTGCGCCGGCGATACCACAGCCTCCCCGACATCGCCGCTCACGACGTCGATCACGACGTTGCTGACGGGTTCACTGGTGAGGACAACGGTGAAGTCGTCCGTCGAGCCGGCCTCCGTGACCAGCGTCCCGCCACCGGACACCGTGACCACGAACCCCGCCTGGTCGTCGTCGATGGTGGTCACCGACAGGGTTTGGTCGGGTACGGGGTCGAAGTCGTCGTCGGAACTCGCGTCGTCCACCGCCACGGTGATGGTGGTCGTCAGATCGCCGTCGTCGACGAGGTCGTCCACGCCGGTCACGGTGACCGTCTGTGCGATGTTCCAGTCGGCCGGGGTGAAGGTGAGCGTCGCCGGCGCAACGGTGGCTTCTCCTGGGTCACCACTGCTTACGGTCAGGACGACGTTGGAGCTCGGCTGCGCCAGGAGGAGTGCTGTGAAGGTGTCGGTCGACCCCGACTCGTTCACCGACGTGGAGCCCCCGGTCTGCGTCAGCGCAAAGCCGGCCATGTCGTCGTCCGTTGTCGTTACCGTCACGGTCTGCGACGGTAGCCCGTCGAAGTCGTCGTCCGACTGGGCGGCGTTGACCGCGATGGTCACCACCGTCGTCTGGTTGCCGTCGATGATCGGGTCGTTCACACCCGTGACGGTGACCGTCTGCGCCACGTTCCAGTTGGCGTCGGTAAATGTCAGCGAGGTCGGAGAAACCACCGCCTCGTCGCTGGTCGGCGTGGTCAGGTCCATCACCACAGACAGCCCCGCAGCCGGGGAGGCGTCCAGGACCACCGTGAAGACGTCCTGTCCGCCGGACTCGGACACCAGTGTGCCTCCACCTGTTTCGGTGACGGTGAAGCCCGGGAGATCGTCGTCGACCGTGGTGGCCAAGACTGTCTGAGACGGGACCGCGTCGTACCCGTCATCCGATCCGTCGGGATCCACACTTACATCGATGGCCGTGACGACATTGCCGTCGATGACCGCATCGTCGACCCCGGTGAGCGTCACGGTGCGCGCCACGTTCCAGTTGGTCGGGGTGAACGTCAACGATGTCGGACTCACGGTGACCTCGCCCGGGTCGGGGCTCGTCACCAGGAGGACGACGGCCGATGCCGGCTGGGCGTCGAGTACCGCGGTGAAGTCGTCCGTGGAGCCGGCTTCGGTGACGGAGGTGCCTGGCCCGGACTCCACGAGGGTGAATCCGGCGGCGTCGTCATCGGTAGTGGTCACCGAAACGGTCGCGTCGGGAACAGGATCGTAGGCATCGTCGGAGTTGGCGTCGTCGACGGCCACCGTGACGATCGTGATCTGCCCAGGGTCGATGACGTTGTCGTCCACACCCGTCAGGACAACGCTTTGGGCGACCGACCAGTCGGTGTCGTCGAATGTCAACGTTGCCGGGAAGACAGTGACTTCGCCGGGGTCTCCGCTGGTGACGGTGAGGACGACGGCGCTGGACGGTTGGGCGTTCAGAACAACCGTGAAGTCGTCCGTGGAACCGGCTTCCGTAACGACCGTGCTCCCGCCGGTCTCGGCGATGGTAAGACCCGGTTGGTCGTTGTCCGTCGTCTGCGCCGTGACTGTCTGATCGACGATGGCATCGAAGTTGTCGTCGGAAAGACCGTCAACGACCGCGAACGTGGCGATGGTGGATTGGGTGCCGTCGAGGAGCGCGTCGTCGACCCCCGTGAACGTGACGGTCTGAGCGACGTTCCAGTTACCTGGCGTGAAGGTCAGCTGGGCCGGAGAGACGGTCAGCTCACCGAGGTCTCCGCTAGCGACCGAGATCACCACGTTGGAGAACGGCTGGGCATCGAGCACCACAGTCACGGTATCCGAGGATCCGCCCTCACCGACGAGGGTGCTGCCGTTCGTCTCCGCCAGAGTGAATCCCGCGACATCATCGTCCGTCGTGGTGACCGCGACGGTCTGGTCGGGCAGCGGGTCGTAGGTGTCGTCCGAAGCTGCGGCGTTCACCGCCACGGTGACGGTGGAGCTCTGAGGACCGTCCACCAGCGAGTCGTCGACACCCGTAACGGTGACCGTCTGCTGGACGTTCCAGTCCGCTGGAGTGAAGGTCAGCGTCGCCGCGGACAGGGAGGACTCGGTTGCATCGTCCGTGGAGAGATCGAAGACCACATTGGAGGCAGGCTGTGCGTCGAGGACGACGGTGAAGTCGTCCGTGCCACCGCCTTCGGTCACGGTCGTCCCCCCGATAGCCGTGACGGTGAAGCCAGCCGGCGAATCGTCGTCCGTGGTGGTTACCGGGACGGTTTGATCGGGGAGGGGGTCGTACGCATCGTCCGACAGAGCGGCACTGATCGCTACTGCGATGAGCGAGAACTGGTCTCCATCGTCCACGATGTCGTCCACGCCGGTGATCGTAGCGGTCTGCGACACGTTCCAATCCGCCGGCGTGAACGTCAGAGTCGTAGGCGAGACGGTGGCTTCACCGGCGTCGGACGCCGTGAGGGTCACCACCACGTTCTGTACGGGCTCCGACGTAAGGACGACGGTAATGGAATCCGTACTCCCCGATTCCGTCACCAGGGTGCCCCCGGCAGTCTGTGTGATGACGAACCCAGCCGTATCGTCGTCCACCACCGTGACGACCACGGAGTCCGGGGGAAGGGTGTCGAAGTCGTCGTCCGATAGCGCCGGGTTCACTGAAACTCGCGCCGGGACGAGCTGATCTCCGTCGTCGATGAGTTCATCCACGCCGGTGACCGTGACGGTCTGCGGCACATTCCAGTTCGCCGGAGTGAACGTGAGACTCGACGCCGATAGCGTTGCCTCGTCCGTTGCGTCACTGGAGAGGTCCATGACCACGTTCACGACGGGTTCGGCCGTCAGGGCCACCGAGAAGGTGTCGCTGGACCCGGCCTCCGTGACGGAGGTCCCCCCTCCGGTTTCCGTCACGACGAACCCGGCCGATTCATCGTCGGCCGTCGTGACGTCGAGAACGAAGTCGGGGAGGGGATCGAAATCGTCGTCGGAACTCGGGTCGACGGCGACGGTGACGTCCGTGGATTGGTCGCCGTCGATGAGGTCGTCGTCGATTCCCGTCAGCGTGACGGTCTGAGGCGTGTCCCAGTTGGCCGGCGTGAATACGAGCACCGGGGGCGTAACGGTCACCTCACCCGGGTCGTCGCTCACGACGGAAAGGGTGACGTTGGAAGCCGGCTCCGCGTCGAGCACGACCGTGAAGTCGTCGATGGACCCGCCCTCCGTGACAAAGGACGGATCGGGGCCAGGCGCGGCGCTCTCCGTTACGGTGAACCCGGCCGCATCGTCGTCGGCGTTGGAGACGGAAACGACCTCGGGAGCCAGGGTGTCGAAGGCGTCGTCCGACGACGCGGGGACCACGGACACCTCGATCTGAACCGACTGCGATCCATCGATGACATCGTCGTCTACGCCTGTCACGGTCACGGTTTGAGCCGTCGCCCAGTCAGCTGGCGTGAAGGTCAGGGTCGACGGACCTGCAGCGACCTCGGTGGAATCGCTCCACGAAACATCGAGCACGACGGGTGAGAGCGGCTCCACGTCCAGCACAACGGACAGCTGATCGGTCGTCCCCGACTCCGCCACGGAGGTGGACCCTCCCGTTTCGGTAACGCTGAAACTGGGGGCGTCGTCGTCGACCACGGTGACGGTGACCACCTGATCGTCCACGGGCTGATAACGCGGATCAGAGGCGTCGTCATCGACCCGGAGTGTGACGGGAATCATCTGATCGCCGTCGCTCACGGTCTCGTCCTGGCCGGTGAGCAGCACGGTCTGCGGTTGATCCCAATCGGTGGGCAGGAAGGTCAACGTCGCCGGGGTCGCGACGACCTCGGCCGGGTTTCCGGTGAGGATGTCGATGACGACAGCCGAGTCCGGTGCCGCATCGAGGCTGACCTGGAAGTCGTCCGTGCCACCCGCTTCGGCGACCGCCGAACCGCCGCCACTTTCGATGATGCTGATACCGGCCACGGACAACGACACCGCGACGAGGAGGGGGCTGTCGGGGTCGTCCGGGGACGAGAGGGCCACCTGTGCAGAGTAGTCGCCTGCTGGAAGCGAGTCGGTGGCTGCAACCAGCGTGAGCTCGGTGGGAGCGTCGGTGTCCTCGAGCGTCGCGGTCAGCCACCCGGCGGGTCCACCCGGCGCGTGCGTTGTTTGAACCGAGAGATTCCGAAGGGAGCCCCCGCCACCGTTGTTGACCTCGAGGACGAGAGGGGGCGGCGGAGGTCCGCCGACGCCGGCGAACATCCTGACGGAATCCTGCTCCACCTCGATCTCGGGCGCGGCAATGATCGTTACCGTGGCCTGTCCGACGACTCCACGGAACGTGGCCGTCACCGTCGTGGATCCGGGGCCGACGGCAGTTCCCATTCCGTCTGCGTCGATCACGACTCTTTCCGGATCCTCCGCACTCCACGTCACGGTAGCCCCTCGCAGAGCCAGGCCGTTCTCGTCTTCCACCGTCGCAGTGAACTGCTGGGACTCCCCCTCGAGGAGGCTGGCCGTGCCCGGCTGCACGATGACGCTGCCGATGGTCACCGAAAGGACGTCTCGCTGGACACACCCCGCCAGCAGAAGCAAGAGCAATAGAGGCAGGCACCGGGCCAGCCCGGAGCTCAGCCGCTGGCCATCGACCCCAGGTCGGGAGCGGCGCGAGATCACCGGAAGGTGAATCGCAGCAGGCTCACGTCGACGTGAGCTCCGTGCGCCTCGAGGCGAGGAAGGGCGAGTGCGATGCCGGACGAGGGCTCGGAACCCTCGTCCTCATCGGGCACCCCCATGATGAGGTCGGCCTCGGCCCTGCGAGCGCGGGCGTCGAGGAGCGCGTCTACTGCCCCCACCAGAGTCACGGCCGCGGCGATCCCGACGCCGTACCAGAAGTACGGGCGTTCCTGAATCTCACCCACCACGGCTTCGGGTGGGCAGGTCCCTCCGGGTGGAACCTCGTCCACGCACAGGGTCGTGATGTTGCGGAACATCGCCCCAGCCGCGAGTGCGCTTCCGGCGGTGGCGAGGGTCACGGTGCCGACCACGGGGCGTCCCGTGTAATAGTGTCCCATCCCCGGCAGCAGTCCCAGCGCGAGCGCCCCGGCGGGGCTCGGCGTAACCACCGAGGCGGCCCCCTCCAGCTGCCCGATGCGCTCCGAGACGAGGACCAGGAGGGGGTCGATGTCGGTGGGTGCGAGCTCCAGGTACCGGCGGTAGTCAGCGAGACTCGCTCCTATGCGACCGAGGGCCTCGTACACGATGCCGCGGTTGTAGATGGGCGCGCCCCAGTCAGGGGCCGCGCCGATGGCAGTCGTGAACGACTCGACTGCATCCTCCAGGGCGGCTGAGTCGGCGTATGCGAGGCCCGCGACGAAGGCATCTCGAGCCGGCTCCGGAATCCGCTCGCGCACCTGCTCGTAGAGGACGTCGATGCGTTCTCTGACGTCGAAGATCCCGATGTCCTCGACGTTCAAGTCCAGCGATCGGCAATACTCCTCGAGAGCGTTCGTGGCATCGCCGATTTCTGCTAGCGCCAGGGCGTGCCGGAAGGCGAAGTCCGCCGAGGTCGGATCGAGGGCCACGGCCTGGGCCAGGAGCTGTTGGGATCGCTCGAGATCGCCCAGCACGATGGCCTGGTTCGCATCGGAGGCCAGCTGAGCCGCCCGAAGCACCGCGTCCGCGTCCGGTGGCACAATCGTCTCCGGCGCGGGGCACTGATACCGCCCCGAGCCAGGATAGTCTCGCAACAGCGGTAGCTCCTGACCGGCGAGTGGGGCGGGGAGCCACTCGAGGGTCACGAGGATCAGCCCGAACAACGGGAAGAGGCGCCGGGGGAGCGCGAGCCTGGGGGGCATGCGTGTTACCGAGAAAAATACCGGCCCGTGGCAGCTCGCCGCGGACCGGATGAGTAAACCTATAGTTCAAAGGTTCAGGCCGGTCGAGCCCATGTCAAGCAACAGTTCGGCCTCGAAATATCTACGGGTCTCGCACCTTCCGTGCCGTAGAGTCGCCACACGTCGCCCCCGGCCGACGCGCCTCCTGGACTGGTCCCCGGAACGAAGCGCAGCCCGGGGCGTAGAGTCCGCGCCAGTCTGCACTCCGACCGACGTGCTGGACGCACGTCGCGGAGCAGCCATATTTCGCTTCGTCACGACCTCAATACCCGGCCTCGCGCGTGCGACCCAAGCTAGTCCTATTCGGCCTGACGTTCCCCACGATCATGGCCCTCGACCTCCTTACGAAGCGTTGGGCACTCGACACGCTCGTCCTGGAGAGTCGGGAGCTGTTCGGTGGCCTGCTGCCGCTGACCCTCGCCTTCAACAAGGGCGCCGCGTTCGGCATGCGGATCGGTGAAGATTCGAGGTGGTTCTTCATCCCCGTGACGATTATCGCGCTGATCCTGCTCGGCGTTCTCTACAAGCAGGCGGAAGAGCGTGACTTCCTACGCATCGGTGCGATTTCGCTCGTCGTGTCCGGGGCGGTGGGCAACCTGTATGACCGCGTCCGCTGGGATCGTGGCGTGGTGGACTTCCTCGGGCCCATCGATCTCGGATTCTGGCACTTCCCGATCTTCAACGTCGCCGACATCGCCATTACATGCGGCGCCATCCTCCTGGCCATCTCTTTCTGGCTGGAGGAGCAGGAGGAGCGAGCCCGTGAGGAAGCCGCCGCTTTGGCGACGCCCGCGGGAGGGTCGACGAGAACGGAGCCGGCCGTCGATCTCGGTGTCTCGACGGAATCCGGCGCCTCGGCGGCGGCCTCCACCGACTCGACCGCCTGACGTCCCTCTTGGACAAGCTCGACCACCCGAGCCCGGTGGCAATGCTGATGGGGCGCCTCCTCGTCTCCGCGGCAGCGACGCCGGTGGAGCCCGGAGCCATGGAGGAATGAGTCGATGCCGGGTCGGCCGAGCTACGCGTCGGGTGCCGCGTCGAAGAGGAGGTAGTCGATCCGTCGCCCTTTCATCTGGGTCACCCGGAGGGTCCCCGTCTCGACCTTGACCTCGTCGCCGACGACGGGAATCCGGTTGATCCTGCCGAATACGAAACCCCCGATGGTGTCGTAGCCGTCGTACTCGTCGGCCGAGGGCTCGAAGCCGAAAGCCTGTGACGCCTCGCGTAGTGTCGTCCCGCCCCAGACCCTGACCCGGCCGGGTGACAGCTCCTCGAACGAGACCGGCTCGTCGTGTTCGTGTTCGTCCTGGATCTCGCCAATGATCTCTTCGATGAGATCCTCGAGGGTCACCAATCCAGCGGTCCCACCGAACTCGTCGACGACGATGGCCATCTTCGTCCGCTGAGACCTCATCTCCGGAATCAGGTCCTCGACCCGTTTGGACCCGGGTGCGAAGGGCACGGGCCTGGTCACGGCCTCGAGGTCGTTGAGCCCTTCCCGCTGGGCTCCCCAGACGTCTCGCCCGAGAACCACGCCGATGACGCGGTCCAGCGTCTCCTCGTAGACAGGGAGCCGCAGATGCCCGGTGTCGAGCATGACGGTCTGGGCGTCCTCGAGGGTGGCCGTCGAGGGAATCGCGACCATGTCCGTGCGGGGTGTCATGACCTCGGCGATGGACACTTCGTCAAGGCGGATGACGTTCGTCATCACGGAGAACTCGTCGTCGTCGAGGGTCCCTTCTCGGCGTCCGATCTCCGCCAGGACCTCGATCTCGGCGCGACTGACGGTGGGACGGTCGCCAGGCGGCGTGAGCAGGCCTGAGATCCAGCCCAGGGGGATGAGGACCGGCTTCATGCCGATGACCATGGCCCGGAGCACATGCGCGGTCGGCTTCGCGAGTTGCTTCCAGTAGGTCGCCCCCGCGGTCTTCGGGATGATCTCCGTGACCAGGAGCACCGCCAGCGTGAGGGCTCCGGAGAAGACGCCGACCCAGGCCTCGCCGAAGACGATCGCCGCCTGGGCGCCGGCGAGGGTCGCCCCGACGGTGTGGGCGATGGTGTTCAACGTGAGGATGGCCGCGATGGGCTCCTCGACATTCTTCTGTGCGTGACCCAGCCACTCGCCGGCCCACTCGCCACGGTTGGTGAGAACCGCGATATACGAATGGGTGACCGACAGGAAGACGGCTTCCAGTATCGAGCACAAGAACGAGATCGCCAAGGCGATGCCGACGATCGTCAGTAGCGTGAACACGGCCGGAGTCTAATGCCGTTGCACCTGTCCGGTCGACTCCCGAGGCCGCGCGCCGGCGACCGGATCCGTCGGTGCTCCGTCCCCGTCTCTTGATCTCGCCGCCGACGTTGAGCCTATTCATCGCATGAACACCCAGATCACACGCCTCGCCGCATGTCTCGTCCTCGCTGGCTGCGCCGGTACCGGCACGTCCGTGGCGCCGGCCGCCATCCCGGCTGATGGGGGCGGGGACTCGATGTCTTCGTCGGACTTCTCCGGCGTCCATTACGTGTACGTCGGAGCCGAATCCGCCGACCTCATCCACAGAATCCGTCTGGATGGCAACGGTGTGGCCGTCGACGCGACCATCCCCGTGGGGGAGATGGCCGTGGAGAACGAGGGGCCGCATGGGCTCAATACCTCCCCGGACGGCACCTATCTCTACATGACGACGGCGCACGGTGTCCCCGACGGCAAGCTCTGGAAGTTCCACGCCGGGCCGGACACGCTCGTGGCGGACCCCATACTCCTGGGCAACTTCCCAGCGACGTTGGATCTAACCCCCGACGGCCTCTACGCCTTCGTCGCCAACTTCAACCTCCATGGGGAGCACGTTCCGTCGACGGTCTCCGTGGTCTACACCCCGGACCTGGTCGAAGTGGCTCAGATCCCGACGTGTACCATGCCCCACGGACTCCGCATGGCTCCTGACGGGATCTTCGCCTACTCCCTGTGCATGATGGACGACCAGCTCGTGGAGATCGATACCCGCTCATTCGAGGTTTCACGGCGCTTCACCGTATCGGCGGGTAAGGAAGCGCCCCTCACCGACTATCACGTCCCCGAGGTCGTAACGGGTCGTCTGGGCATGACCCGCGCGGGCACATCGTCGTCGGGAATGGGTTCCATGGCCATGTCCGAGCCGTCGTGCTCGCCGACCTGGGTTCAACCGGCACCCGACGGACGCACCCTCTACGTCGCGTGCAACAAGTCCGACGAGATTCTGGTCGTGGACCGGGAGCGCTGGTCTTTGGTGCGCAAGTTCCCAGCGGGACGGGCACCCTACAACCTGGGGATCACGCCTGACGGCGAGATCCTCGTGGCGTCTCTCAAGGGAGCGGGCCAGGTCGAGTTCTTCGATGCCACCACCGGTGAGAGCCTGGCCGTGGTGCCCTCGACGACCACGGTGACCCACGGCGTGGCTATCACTCCGGACTCACGGTTCGCCTTCGTCTCCGTCGAGGGCGTCGGGGCCGAACCCGGCAAGGTCGACGTCTACGACCTGGAGACGTTCGCGCTGGTGGGATCGGCGGAGGTGGGTCAGCAGGCGGGTGGAATCGTCTATTGGCGTGGATCGCCCGAGTAGGATTCCGGTCCAGTGAGGCCGGCGGGGCAGCCTCCGCCCGAGTGACGGGTAGCGACGCGCCCTCACCGGCGCGATGATGGCGACATCCAATTCCCCTCCGTCGCCACGCCTGGCACAGGGCCATCCATGAACGAGTTCTTTCGCGCTGTCCGCGCCCGTCTCGCCCAGTCCTTCGATCCCGACCTCCTCGCCGATAACGTCGCCAGTTGGGCCGAGAACGTCCTTTTCGCCCTCCTCACGTTCGCGGTCTACTACCTCGTCTGGCGTGCCGTGAAGATGGTGCTGGTGCCGGTCCTTCAGCGTATGGACGTCGACGAGACGGGGCGGACCTTCTTTCAGACGGTCATGCGCGTGCTCATCCTGACACTTGGTGTCGTCGCTGCCCTTGCCGAGCTCGGGATCAACACCGCATCCCTCATCGCGAGTCTCGGCGTCGCTGGTCTCACCATCGGCTTCGCCGCCCGGGATGCCCTGTCCAACATCATCTCCGGCGTGTTCATCTTCTGGGACCGTCCGTTCGTTCTCGGCGACCTCATCGAAGTCGGCGACAAGTACGGGCGCGTCGATCGGATCACCCTTCGGTCGACGCGGGTCGTCACCGTCGATGGCAAGATGCTCGCCATCCCCAACACCGACGTGGTGAATTCCACCGTGGCGTCGTACACCAACTTTCCTCACCTCCGCATCGATGTGCCCGTGACGGTGAGTGTGGAAGAAGACCTCGGACGCGTTCGCTCCCTCCTACTCGCCATCGTCGCCGACGACCCCGAGTACATGACGGATCCGGCGCCGCAGGTCGTGGTGACGGAGCTCAACGACTACAACGTGGCCGTGAGCCTCCGGGCATGGATCCACGATGAGCGGAACCACATCGCTCGACGGCTACAACTCCGCGAGCAGGTGTTCGAGACGCTCCGGTCGGCGGGCGTGGACATGCCCTACGAGACCATCAGGAATCTGGCTGTGTTCCCTGAGGGGGTGAGGGTGGCGTCGTAGGTGGCATCGGGGCGTGTGTGCTGGGGTCGAGTCGGCGGCGCGCCGCGGGTCGCGACGACGCCGATCTCAACAGCGCCGGGACCCGCGCGTGTCTAGATTCCACCCGCCCGGACTACGCTGCGCGGGTCCGCCGAGAAGACGATTCCACCGCTGCATCCTGACCAACACGGCAGCATACCGAGGTGCCCCCGAATGAATAGACGCTGGTCCGCCGCCCCTGTCCTCCTCCTGACCCTCCTCCTCACGGCGACCCCCGTCGCCGCCCAAGAACGGGTCACGCCTCCCGAAGACTTCTTCGGCCACGAAATCGGGGCCGACTACATGCTCTTCAACTACGAGCGCCTCCACGAGTACTGGATTCAGCTCGCCAATCAGTCGGATCGGATGGTCCTCGACACGCTGGGCCTCACCGAGGAGGGCCGCCCGCAGATCCAGGCCATCATCACGGCGCCGGCCAACTTCGCCAACCTGGAGCACTACAGGGAGATCAGCGCCCGGCTGGCCAAGTCCGAGGGAGTGAGCCGTGAGGAGGCCCAACGGTTGGCCAACGAAGGCAAGGCCATCATCTGGATCGACGGCGGCCTCCACGCCACCGAGGTGCTCGGGGCGGCCCAGCTCACCGAGATGGTCTACCGGCTCAACGAGTACACCGACCCCGAGACGCTGCGGATCCTCGATGACGTGGTCATCCTGGCGACGCACGCGAATCCCGACGGGATGACGCTGGTGTCCGACTGGTACATGCGGATGGACGATCCCATGGAGCGATCCACCGCCGGGGTCCCGGTCCTCTACAACAAGTACGCCGGCCACGACAACAACCGCGACTTCTACATGGCGGCGCTGGCGGAGACGCAGAACATGAACCGCTCCATGTATCGGGAGTGGTTTCCCCAGATCGTCTACAACCATCACCAGACCGGTCCCGCCGGGACCGTGATGTTCGCGCCTCCCTTCCGGGATCCGCCGAACCACTACCTGGACCCGATGATCATCACGTCGCTGGACCGGGTGGGTTCGGCCATGCATCAACGGTTCGTGAGGGAAGGGAAGGGCGGCACCACCATGCGCTCCGGGGCCTCGTACTCTACCTGGTGGAACGGCGGGCTGCGAACCACGCCGTACTTCAAGAACATGATCGGGCTCCTCACCGAGACCATCGGGCATCCGACGCCCATCGAGATCCCCTTCATCCCCGATCGCCAGATGCCCCACGGCGACCTGCCCCTTCCTGTGGAGCCCGGGCCGTGGCATTTCCGCCAGTCGGTGGAGTATTCCCAGACCGCCAACTGGGCGGTCCTGGACTACGCGTCCCGGAACAGCGATCACCTCCTCTTCAACATCTGGCAGATGGGTCAGAACTCCATCGAGCGCGGCAGCACCGACTCGTGGACGACCTTGCCCTTCGAGATCGATGCGGCGGCAGAAACCATCGACCGGGGCGATCGGAGCGACTGGCAGCGCGCCCTTCGTGATCCCGCGGACCGGGACCCGCGCGGCTTCATCATGCCCTCGGACCAGCGTGACTTCCTCACGGCCACCAAGTTCGTCAACGCCCTCCTCTACAACGGAGTGGACGTGCACCGGGCGACGCGCGACTTCACGGTCCAGGGCACCCGGTACCCGGCGGGCTCCTACGTGGTGAAGGCCGACCAGGCCTTCCGCCCGCACGTCCTGGACATGTTCCAGGAGCAGCAGCACCCCAACGACTTCGCCTATCCCGGCGCGCCGCCCACGGCACCCTACGACAACACCGGCTGGACGCTGGCGTGGCAGATGGGCGTCGAGGTCGACGAGGTCATGGAAGGATTCGACGGGCCCTTCGAGCTCGTGCCCGACGTCATCGATTCACCTACCGCCGGTACCGTAGCCGGGGCCGCCAACGCCCGGGGCTACGTCGTAGACCATATCAACGACGCCTTCGTGGCGGTGAACCGGGTGATGGCAGCGGGCGACGATGCCTGGTGGTACACCGAGCCCATCACGGCCGGCGGGGTGAGCTTCCCGGTGGGTGCCTTCTACCTGGAGACCGATCGTGACGTGGTGGAGCGCCTGGCTCGGGAGAGAGGGCTCGACTTCGTCGGAGTGGCCCAGCGGCCCTCGGGGAGCGCAGTCGAGCTCGAGCCGGTGAAGATCGGCCTGTGGGATCGCTACGGCGGCTCCATGCCGTCGGGATGGACGCGGATGATCCTCGAGGACTTCGAGTTCGACTTCGACGTGCTCTTCCCGCCGGACTTCGACGAAGGGGACCTGGGCGACTACGACGTCCTGGTCTTCGAGGATGGCGCCATTCCCGCCGAGGACGGCGGGGGTGGTGGCGGATTCTTCGGCCGCGGACCCGACCCCGAGACGGTGCCCGACGAGTATCGCCAGCGCATGGGATCGGTGACGGTCGCGGGAACGGTGCCGAGGATCCTCGATTTCGTGCGGGAGGGCGGAGCGGCCATCGCCATCGGGTCATCGGCGAGCCTGGCGTACCACGCCGACCTGCCGGTGGAGAACCACCTGATGACCGACGGTCGTCCCCTCACCCGGGAGGAGTACTTCACGCCTGGATCGGTGCTCGACATGAAGGTGGAGCACGTGAGCCCACTCACCCACGGAATGGGCGATCGGAGCAACGTGCTCTTCAGCCACAGCCCCACCTTCTCCCTCCGCCCCGGAGCCGAGTCCCAGGGCGTCCGTCGCATCGGCTGGTTCGACAGCGACAACCCGCTGCGGAGCGGATGGGCCTGGGGAGAGCGTTACCTGGAGAACGGGGTGGCAGCCCTGGAAGCCGACTACGGCGAGGGGAAGATCTTCATCTTCGGTCCCAAGATCACCTTCCGGGCCCAGTCCCACGGGACCTTCGGCTTCCTCTTCAACGGGATCTACTACGGAGGCATGGACAGCCGTCCCATCTCGGACTGAGGCGGAGCGGCCGGCAGGTCGCGGTCTCGGGGCGTCCGGAGCTACTCCGGGCGCCCCGTTTGCGTGCACGCTCCCCGAATGTGGTCCGCGTCGTCCTCGGCGTACGAGTTGTCGCTGAGCTGGAGGTGGGAGCCCGCGTCGCCCTCGTCGGGAATGACGGTGGCGTAGATCTCGGCCCGTTCGGTACTGAGCAGCGTCTGGACGCGCTTCTGGGCGTGGAGCCAACCCGAAGCCCGGTCGGCCCCCACGATGGCGTACCCGGCGCGACCCAGCTCGAGTTGGACGCAGCGGTAGAGGTCACCGGGCGGCGTCGCCGTCGAGATCAGTTCGCTCCTCACCCGATAGCATCCGGCGGTGAGGAGGACGAGAAGTGCGAGAACGGCCATACGACAGCGTGCGCCGGCTCCGGACGGAGCGTCCATGGTGACTCCAGGTTCGGGTTGCACCACCGGCCCCCGCGGCCGGTGGTCGACCTACGTAGGCGCATGGGGCATGCCAGCCGGCAAGCCGGGTATTCCGGGGGGCTCGGCCGAGATCCGTCCACCTCATCGGACGGAGGCCGTGGCGGAATCTGGACGGCGACGCGCGACCTACGTTGGCTGATCCGTCGGCCGCACCAGGATCTCGCTCACGGAGACGTGGTCCGGCGACGCCACCGCGAACGCGATGGCCCGCGCCACGTCCTCTGGCTGGAGCGTCCGCCGCTCTTTCCACGCCTCCTCCCAGGTGGCGGCCGTGTCCGGGTCGTGGTCCAGGAGCTCCGTCGACACGAAGCCCGGCTGGATGTCCGTGACCCGGATCCCATGGGCGCTGCCCAACTCGAGGTGGAGCCCCCATGCCAGGGAACGGAGAGCGAACTTCGTCGCAGAGTACACGGTGCCACCGGGGAACGGACGTCGTCCGGCCAGAGAGCCGACGCTGACGATGTGACCTGAACCCTGTTCGAGCATGACGGCCAGCGTCGCCGACAGGAAGTGGAGCACACCCTTCACGTTCACGTCGACCATCCGGGTCCAGTCTTCGACGTTGTTCTCGGTGATGGGCGCGATCTTCATGATGCCCGCGTTGTTCACCAGGATGTCCAGCGAGCCGAAGTGCTCTACGGTTGCATCGATCACGGAGCGGACTTCATCGAGGGCGACCGCGTCGGCGGGAACGGCCATGGCTCGGCCGCCGGTTGCCTCGATCTCACCGACCAGCGCCTCGAGTCTGTCCCGTCGTCGAGCGGTCAGGGCCACCGCCGCCCCATCGGCGGCGAGCCGGAAGGCGGTCGCACGTCCGATACCTGAGGATGCGCCGGTGACGAGGGCGACTCGGCGGTGAAGGGGGCGGTCTTCGGGCATGGGATTCCTGGCGGGTCGGCGTTGGGGTTCATCGTGTCGGCTCTGGCGCCGACAATCATGCCAAGGAGGTGCTTGGATCGGCGAGCGTGCACCCCTATCCTAACCAGGCCGCCGGGATGGCGGCGGCCTTCGAATTGGCCCGACGCTACGAGACCGCCGTGAAGCAAGATCGCCAGGGGCTCCAGATTTGGTACCGCGAAGCGATGCTGAAGCGCATCGACTCGCTGGTGGAGCTGCGTGAACCCGTGGCGGCCGGGTCTTCTTCGGCCTGCGACCAGCTCCGGGGTATCGGTCAGGCGCTGCGGGGCTCGGGGGGGACCTTCGGTTTCCCCGACCTCAGTGTGGCGGCGGGCAAGGTGGAGACCACCTCCGATGAACACGCATCCCGCCGGCTGGAAGGGCTGTTGGTGGAGCTCCGCAGGCTCTCAGGCGAGAAGCGGGATGAAGGCCGTCGGGTCCACGACTGGATTGCCGTGTCCGCCGGCCTCGACGGCGAGGAGTGGTCGACGGAAGCCAAGACGGTCGACGAGGCGTGGAGCAGGGTGAGAGACCAAGCCGGCCTCAGTGACGTCGGTCTCGCCGAAGCCATCGCCCGGCGATTCAATCTCGAGCCGGCCGCCCTGAGCCAAGCGAACCGCGCAGCCCGGCGCCTCGTGCCGGAGGCCTTCATGGCCACCCAACGGGTCGTCCCGCTGGCCGAGGACTCGACGACGATCACCGTCGCAACCGTCGATCCCGTGTCCCTCCCAACAGAGCTCGAGTTGGAGAGACTGACGGGGAGGAAGCCGGTCTTCGTCGTGGCGGCTCCGAGTGCGTTGGATGCCGTCCTGGACGGCGTGGGAGTCGATGAGGCGGCACGGCCCTCCGTCGCACACGAAGAGCCTCCGATGGCGGGTGGTGGTGCCGCAGATGGCGGAGACGGACCGCCGGATCAGCCGACGGAATCGCCAGGCGCCCGAGGAGCCGACGGCGGCGCGTCGAGCACCGCGCCTGCCAGCGTGCACGGCGCCGTTGGGGGACCCTCCACCACGGATCCCGATCATCCCCTGGGCGTCCTCGTGGTGGACGATGAACCATCCGCTCGACTGCTGGTCCGGACGCTGTTGGAGAAGCGGGGCTTCGACACTCTCGAAGCTTCGGACGGCCTGGAGGCTTTGGAGGTCATGCGCCGAAACGACCATATCGGACTGGCTGTGGTCGATCTGAACATGCCCCGGATGGACGGCCTGGAGCTCATCTGGGAGCTCCGCGATGCCGGTGCCTGGGCCCACTTGCCCGTCATCGTGGTCACCGGCGAGAAGGACGAAATCCTCGAAACGCAGATCATGGAAGAGGGCGCTGACGACTACATCCGCAAGCCTGTCGATCCTCGGCTCTTCCTGGCCCGGGTCGAGGCGACCCTCCGCCGAGCCGGTCACGGCTTCCCGGCTTGATCCGAAGCCGCCGATCCTCGGGCGAGACCCCGTTGATTTCCCGGCACGTTTGCCCGAAGGTTCGACGCGATCCTGTGCATCGGTAGGGGCCGTCGGGAGCGCATTCTGTCCGCCCCGACCCCAGATATCTGCGCCAGACGGTGGCACTTCCGATTCCCTCACCTATCGTGGGTTGGTTCGCCAAGTTGGGGCGAGCCTACAAGCTCACCCTCGAGCATGCCGGAGCCATCGGCATCCTCGTGTGGAACTCGGCTCTCGCGGTCGCGCGGCTGAAGGTCCGGTTCAAGGACGTCGTCACCCAGATGCACATCATGGGGATCCAGAGCCTCCCCATCGTGTTCGTCACCGCGTCGTTGGCGGGCATCGTCACCAGTCAGCAGGGCGGATACCAGCTCATTTCCTCGTCTCCCCGGTACGTGCTGGGCACGTTGGTGGTGCAGAGCGTGGTGCTGGAGCTTGGACCGCTGCTCACCGCCATCGTCCTCGTGGGGCGCATCGGCGCCCGGATCACCGCCGAGCTCGGCACCATGGTGGTTTCGGAGCAGATCGACGCCTTCAAGTCCCTGGGTCGGGACCCGGTTGCGATTCTGGCGGCTCCCCGGATCATCGCCGGCGTCATCACCATGCCCCTGCTGGTCGGCTTCGCCGACGTCATCGGAATCTGGGCCGGCATGATCATGGCCAACCTGGACGGAGGCCTCGGTCCCGAGACGTTCCTGTACGGAGCACGTCTGTTCTGGCACAGCTGGGATCTCTTCTATGGCTTCTCCAAGTCGGTGGTGTTCGGGTTCGTGATTCCCGTCATCTCGGTGCACATGGGTTTCAGGACCAAGGGTGGGGCCGAAGGGGTCGGCTTGCAGACCACCCAGGCCGTCATGTTCATGATCCTTACGATCCTGATCCTCGACGCCATGTTCCCACCCCTGATGCTGCAGTGAGGGAGCCTCGTCCATGATCCAGTACCGCAACATCCACAAGGCCTTCGACATCCCGGTACTGGAGGGAGTCGACATGACGGTGGAGACGGGTGAGATGTTCGCTCTCTTCGGACCGTCGGGGACGGGCAAGTCGGTGCTACTGAAGACGACCCTCGCCCTCGTCATCCCCGATCGGGGTGATGTGGTGATCGATGGTCTTTCGGTCTACAACGGGCCCCGCGACGTCATGGACACCATCCGTCGGAAGGTCGGCTACGTCTTCCAGCACGCGGCGCTCTTCGACTCCCTCAACGTCTACGAGAACGTGACGATGGGGCTCCCCGAAGACGAACTGGCCCGCATGCCCCAGAAGGAGGTGGCCCGAAAAGCGTGGGAGGCCATCGAGATCGTGAACCTGGAGCCCCGGGAGGTGCTGGGAAAGCTGCCTTCGGAACTCTCCGGGGGGATGAAGAAGCGAGTGGGGATCGCGAGAGCGATCATCGGTCGCCCCGAGATCCTCCTCTGGGACGAGCCCACCACCGGCCTCGATCCTGTGAACACGGCTGCGGTGGAGCGCCTGATCAAGCGGCTGTCCAAGGAGCTGGAGGTCACGTCCCTCGTGGTGACCCACGATGTGGAAGGCGGACTCGACATGTGCGACAAGGTCGCGATGCTCCATGGTGGGCGGATCCGCTTCTACGGGACTCCCGAGGAATTCAGAAACAGCCCGGACAACGTGGTGCGGGCCTTCGTAGATCGGGCCGCCGCGGAGGCGGCCCTCGACATGGCGACGACGTGAAATGAGTGATACGGACACCGGCCGAAACGGACCTACCGAAGAAGAGATCCTGGCGTCGACTCCCAAGGGCTCGGGGTCCAAGGAGGCGCAAGTGGGATTCTTCGTCCTTCTTGGGCTCGTCTCCTTCGTCATCGTCCTCTTCTGGATGACCGATCCCGCTACCCTCCGGGGTCGGTACATGCTGGTCACCGAGGTCAGCAACGCCGGCGGTGTCCGAGGAGGCGATCCCGTCCAGATGCAGGGTGTGAATATCGGACGGGTCCACGGCTTCGAGATGCTTGATGACAACCGCGTGGTCATCACCATGGAGATCGACGGGAAGTGGGGTATTCCCCTCGGGTCCGAGACGGTCATGGGCGAGGCAGGGCTTTTCGGGGGCCGTACCCTCGAGGTCGTTCGGGGGCCGGGCCCGGGTGTCTACGCGGAGGGCGACACCTTGGCCGGTGAGGGTGCCAGTGGCTCGGGGCTCCTTTCGAGCGTCGACGACCTCAGCGCCCAGGCCGAGGCCGTTCTCGGCTCCATGAACGCAATGCTCAACGACTCCACGGTTGGCGCGGTGCAGGGGAGCGCTCAGCAACTCGAGGTGCTCCTCACTCAGCTCTCGGCCGTGACCAACGAGCAGAGGGCGGCGCTGAGAGAACTCACCGCCAAGTTGAATTCAGCCGCCGAGGGCATGGAGGCCGCCTCCGAGGCCGGACCGGATGTGGCCCGGGCTGCGGCCCGGGCCGACTCGGCTATGGCCATGCTGCAGACCACCAGCGTCAGCCTCGACGAGGCCACCACATCGCTGCGGACCATCCTCGACCGGATGGAGGCAGGGGAGGGCACCCTCGGGCGCCTGTCCGTGGACGAGTCGCTCTACGTCAACATGAACACCGCGGCGGAAACCCTCACGGCGCTCTTGGCGGATCTGCAGGCGAACCCCAGCAAGTACATCAACATCTCGATCTTCTAGCTCCCTGCGGACGCTCTCTCACCTCGACGCGCCCGCCGCCCGTGGGCGGACATCGGGCGCGGCGCGGCCTCACTGTACTTCAGGAGGTCGGAGTCGGCTGTCCAGAGAGGGCAGGCGGCGCTGAGTGGGCGCCCATCGGCTTCACCTCGGGCGCCACCCATGAAGAAACGGGCGGGCCCACCGGAGTGGACCCGCCCGTCGTTTTGATACGGAGGCCTCAGGCTCTCGTCGTCGTGCCCTCTACCAGCCCGGGGCCAGGTTGAAGCCCCAGTGCCAGCCTTTGTCCGGGCGCTGGAAGGGGTAGGCGTAGTATGTCTCGAGGATCATGAACCCGAGGATGTTCACGCGGGCGGAAAGACCCACCGAGACCACGGGGACCCGCTCGGTGGACGACGTGCTCCACTCGAGAACCGGGTCGTCCTCGGTAAAGGGGTTGTCCCAGGCCAGGCCGGCGTCGGCGAAGGCTACCAGCTCCGTCGGCAGGAAGGGGAAGTTGATGATCCCGTACTGCTCCACGCCGATGAAGGGAATGCGCGCTTCCACGCTACCCACGGCAAGACGGTTTCCGAACAGGCGGTTCAGCGTCGGGCAGCTGTTCTCTACCGTGGCTCCGGCGTCGCACTCGTCGGAGGTGAAACTCTCCCAGGCGTAGCCGCGGACGAAGGTCTCGAACCCGAGGAAGAGCGGGTTGAAGAGACCGAAGCCCCGGATGGACGAGCTCGTGTTGGAGCCCTGCTGTTCTTCGAGAGTCAGCCCGTAGCGACCGTAGTGCAGTCCTCTGACACCGATGGTGAGGTTCTTGTGGGGCGCGTAGTAGCGCCGGAAGTCACCGATGATCGTCGTGAAGTCCGCGGTGCCCTGGGTCTGCTCGATCTCGAAGCGGTAGCGTCCGCCGCGAATGGGTGAGACGAAGCCGAAGAAGGCGTTGTCCCCCACCATGGCCACCGAAGCCTGGAAGAGGTTCACCGCGTCGGGTGACTCCAGGTCTTCGCGCTGGACGTCGTAGGTTTGACCGAAGGCGTTCTGGTAGAACTTGTCGATCTCGTAGTCGTAGCTGTAGCGGTTGATGCCGACGCCGAACTCGAGACGTTCGGTGGTGGAGAAGGGGTATTGGATCTGCCCCGCCGCCGACGTGATGTAGATCCGCTGCCGAATGAGGCCGACGTAGGGGCCCTGGTCGTCGGACCCGAAGGTGTACCCACCGAGCAGATAGGGAATGCGACCGCCGCTCAGGATCCAGTTGATGCGGTCGGACTGGTCGGCGTAGAAGGCCTGTCCACCGATGTCCTTGAACGTCCCGTTGGCCTGCAGCGCGACACCGAGGACCTTGTTGCCCAGCATGTCGCTGAAGTACGCGGACGTGGCGCCACCGATGTAGTTGCCGTAGCTGTCCGTACCGATTCCCACGGTGGGCTGACCCACGTAGTCGAGTGAGAGACCGCCGTTGTAGTCCTCGGCGTCCTCGGGCTCGTACGTGTCACTGGGCAGGAGGCCCGTCTGGGCGTCGGCGAGGTAGGCGGCCACGCGGCTGAAGCGCTCGGGATCGGCGGGGGGCAGCATGCGGCCAGGCTGGAAGCCCTGATCGCCAGTGGCCACCACCGGCGACGAGCCGTCCAACTGCCGCGTGTAGATGTGGAACTCCAATTCGTCGAAGACGGTGAACGCTGCCGTACCGTTGGACGCCACCGAGAGGGACGGCGACAGGTACGTGTGCCCACTCACACCCGTCTTGAGCCGGGTCACGCGCCGGACGACGCCACTGTCGAGGGAGAGGGCGTAGATGTCGCTGGCCCCGTCCTGGTCCGACACGAAGTAGAGCGTCTGTCCATCACCCGAGTAGTTCGGGCTGATGTGCTTGACGTTGCCGAAGACCGGGAGGACGTCGACGACGCCGGTGCTCACATCGATGGTGGCGATCTGGAACTTGCTGTAGTTCAGCGTCTCGAAGTTCGTCTCGGGCCCGCGGTCCGAGGTGAACGCGATCGTCGATCCGTCAGGTGACCAATTCGGCTGGAGGTCGGCGAACTTGTCGTCGGTCAGCTGCGTCAGCCCCTCGGTCTCGAGATCGAGGATGTAGAGATCGGAGATGCCGCCGCTGGTGCCGGAGAAGGCGATGAAGCGTCCGTCGGGCGACCACGCCGGGTTGGTGATGGCACTCGGGCCACCTTCGGGCTGGTCGGTGAAGGAGATGCGTCGCTGGACGGCGCCGTTGTCCGAGCTGACGATGATGAGCTGGTTGTCCCCCTCCGCCACCACGACGTAGGCGAAGAAGCGCGAATCGGGCGACCACGTTCCCGACGAGTCGATGTATCGGAGCGCGTCGATGTGGGGGTCGGAGTTGGCGCTGGACAACTTGCGGATGATCTCGCCGGTCTGGGCGTTCGCCATGTACAGATCGACGGAGAAGAGATCCTTCTCCGACAGGAAGGCGACGAAGCGCCCATCAGGGCTCAGAGCGGGTGAGATGTTCACCGTGCCCGACCCCGTACTCGGGGCGAGGATCAGGTTCCCGGCATCCGCCGGCTCCTGACGGTCCTCCATGAAGGGCATGTAAAGGTCGGACACCGACTCCTTCCACCGCGCCGACAGCGTATCCGTGGGCATGGCAAGGACGGTCTGGATGGCGTTCTCGAACCCTACCCGGAGTGAGCGCCGGTAGATCTGCACCACCGCGTCGTCACCGTAGGTACCGCCGATGTAGGCCCAGAGGCCCTGGCCGAAGCGATACGGGAAGAAGCGGGACTCCCTCGTCATCTGCCGGATGGTGGGCAGGTCGTCACGCCGGATGGCGTCACGGAGCCACATGGCCGTCAGGGGGTCGTCGCGGCCCACCGACATGTACTCGGCCATACCCTCGACGAGCCAAAGGGGCAGCGTCCCGAGACCGCGCAGTCCGCCACCCCGACGGGACTGGGCGATGTTGTACTGAAAGGCATGGACGAGCTCGTGGCCCAGCACGTGATCGGTGTCCCAGTACGAGCCGGTCAACGGCATGATGACCCGGTTCTTCAGTGATTCGGTGACACCACCGGTACCCTCACCGATGAAGCCGGACAGCGTATTGGTCTGCTGGAAGTCCGGGTGGTCGGCGTAGAGGATGATCGGCTTCTTGGCTTCGAAGTCGTGCTGGAAGGTGCGGGCGAGGCGCTCATACCAGCGCTCGCCCATGCGAACCGCATCCATGACGGCTTCGTCGGCCTCAGGATAGTAGTGCCACTCGAAATGGTCCGACGGGAGGACCCGGAAGTCGAATTCGTCGAACTGGACCTTGTTGCGCCCGAAGTATTGGGCCGACGCCTCGGATGCCATGAGGGGGACGGCAAACACGGCGAGGAGGAGCGCGAAGACCACGCGGTCCACGCTCGCCCGAGTCTGGGACTTCTTCATCACGACCTCTTCTATGAGTTGTAGCCGCCACCCGATCCACTTCTACAGACGAGCGACCGACCGGATCTTGCACACCGGGTACTCGAAGTACGTTCCCCGGTGATCATCCGGATTGGTCGACCGTCGCTCGACCTCACCCCGTGGAACCCCCGTGCCCCGGCTCCGTGTTCCGATCCACGTTGACCGGAGCCATCCGCTCCCCCGACATTTCAGGGCTCGTGGAGGGACCGCCGCCCCAGCGGGCGGCGCTCGACTCGAAGGCTCACTCTGCCAAGATACGCCATGACACGCACGATGCTTTCGGCGACGACGATTCTCTCAGCAGGAGCCACGCTCCTCCTCACTGGCTGTTCAGCCGACTCTGGCCCGCCCCTCGACGTCGCGACGCAGGTGCTCGACTCACCGGCCGGCCCGGACAGTGGCGAGCCGTACCTCTCCTCCGACGGGTCCCGCGTCTACCTGAGCTGGCTCGAAGCTGTCGACGACGAAGAGCACGCTCTTCGGTTCAGCTCCTGGGAGGCGGGAAGGTGGTCGGAGCCCCGGACCATCGCGACGAGCGCCCTCTTCTTCGTCAACTGGGCGGACTTCCCATCGTTCACACCCGGTACCGACGGTACCCTCTGGGCCCACTATCTGGAGCGTGGCGGGAAGGGTACCTACGACTACGCGGTACGGGTCGTTCGCTCCGACGACGGTGGGGAGAGCTGGGCCGAGCCTCTGACGCCCCACGACGACCGCTCGCCCACCGAGCATGGCTTTGTCTCGACCATCCCCACCGCCGATGGAATGGGCTTCGTTTGGCTGGATGGACGACGATACGTCGATGCGGAGGCCAGGCCCGCCACGCGGGAGATGACGCTCCAGTATCGGCAGATCGGCTCCGACGGAAGCCTGGGCGACGAGACGGAGCTGGATGGCCGGGTCTGCGACTGCTGTCAGACATCGTCCGCCCTCACTGACCTCGGGCCAGTGACGGTCTACCGCGATCGATCTCCCGACGAGATCCGCGACATCTACATCACCCGTCAGGTCGATGGTCAGTGGTCGCCAGGAGCACCCGTCCATGACGATGGTTGGGAGATCGCCGGTTGCCCGGTGAACGGACCCGCCGTCGCCGCATCGGGAACGGACGTGGCCGTCGCCTGGTTCACGGGGGCCGGCAACGTTCCGAAGGTCAAGGTCGCCTTCTCGCGCGATGGAGGCGCCACCTTCGGGGATCCCATGGTGGTCGACGACGGCAATCCGGCGGGTCGGGTCGATCTGCTGTACACCGACGACGGTGCCGTCCTGGTGAGCTGGTTGGAGCGGACCGGAGGCGACGCCGCGGAGGTGCGCCTCCGTCGTGTGGCCGGGGACGGGGTGGCGTCCAACAGCGCCTCCCTCGTCGGGTCATCCGGTGCTCGGGCCAGCGGTTTCCCCCGGGTGGTCGAGGCTCCTGACGGTGGCCTGATCCTCGCCTGGACGGACCTGGAAGGGGAAGTCCCACAGGTCAGGGTGGCGCGCTTGGTTCTGGACGGGGAGTCGCAGTGAGCCCGTCGCCAGAAGTTGACGAGGATCGGAGCCCGATGAATCCACGACGCTGGACTCGACGGGCGGCGCTGGTTCTGACGGGGGCCACAGTCGCCTCGATGACCGCATGCGCCCTGAACGAGAACGCGGGTCCTCCTCGCATTGGTGAGCCGGCTCGGGAGTACGAGGCGATGACGCTGGAAGGAGAGGAGGTGACGCTTGCCTCCCTGCGGGGCGACGTCGTCCTCCTCAACCTCTGGGCGACCTGGTGCACCCCGTGCCGCATGGAGACGCCGTACCTACAGTCCATTTACGAGGAGCACCGGGACGCCGGCTTCCAGATCGTGGGGATCTCCATGGACACGGGCGATGCCGCCGACGACGTGGCGATGTTCGTCGACGAGTTCGAGGTCACGTATACCATCCTTCACGACCCCCAGATGCGGGGCATGGAGCTCTACCAGGTGCTCGGACTGCCGGCGACGTTCCTCATCGATCGGGAGGGGGTGCTCCGGTGGATGAGGTATGGACCCATCCCCGAGGATGACCCGGAGTTCCTGGCCGCCCTGGAGGACGTTCTTTGAATCCAGCCGGTTCCAACGACTCGGCTGGAGTCCACCCTGCGAATGGCGCCGGCCGACAGGTCGGCCGTGGTGATGAAGGGGCCGTGGATCCCGCAACGGTGGAGACGCCCATAGGCTGGGTGGACGTCGCCCGCGTCCGCTCGAATGCCAAGCGTGTCGCTGAATACGTAGCGACCCACGGACTCGGGTGGCGGCCCCACATCAAGACCCACAAGTCGCGAGAAGTCGCAGGAATCCAGCTCGCGGCGGGAGCCCGAGGCCTCACCGTGGCGACCCTTCGTGAGGCCGAGGTCATGGCCGGCCTCACCGACGATCTCCTCCTGGCCTACCCTCCGGTGGGGGCTGCCAAGCTCGAACGCTTGGCGGCGCTGCCCGAGAGTCTCGACCTCAAGATCGCCCTGGACGCCGAGGAGGTCCTTCGGCCGCTGGCCGCCGCCGCGAGGACTGCTGGCCGGACGTTCGGCGTCCTGGTCGAACAGGATGTGGGGCTAGGGCGCGTCGGCCTCCAGACCGCCGAGGAGGTCGCCGAGTTGGCCGTCGTGTGCGGCGAGCTCGAAGGCGTCCGTTTTCGGGGCGTGATGTTCTATCCCGGCCACATCCGGATGGCCGAGGAGGATCAGTCGGATCACCTCCGAGATCTTTCGAATCGAGTCGAGGACACCCTCGCCGCCGTCGACCGCCTCGGGCTCGTCGCTGAGATCGTCTCCGGCGGGTCCACTCCGACGCTTTGGCGGAGCCACGAGGTCGCGGGCCTCACGGAGATCCGTTCGGGTTCGTGCATATATAATGATCGGGAGGCGCTGGACGTCGGCGTTGCAGGGACCGACGACCTCGCCTACACCGTCCTGGCGACGGTCGTCAGCACCGCGGTACCGGGGAGGGCCGTGGTGGATGCCGGATCCAAGGCCCTCGCCAAGGAGTCGAGAGGCGAGGGGGGCGGCTTCGGCGTCCTCTTCGATCGACCGGAGGTCCGCGTCCTCGGCCTCTCCGAGGAGCACGGTGTACTCGACCTGGAGGGCACCACGTGGCGGCCGAGGATCGGCGATCGGGTGCGGATCGTCCCGAATCACGTCTGCGTTTCCGTGAACCTGCAGGACCGGCTGATCGCGAGTGACGGTCCCGAGCATCGCTACCTCGAGCCGGAAGGGCGGGGGCGGGGACCGTGGCAGGGCTGACCCACGCGCGAGCCGGCGAGATCCTGAAGGGCGTCCGAGGGGCTCGGGTCCTCGTCATCGGTGACCTCATGATGGACCGCTACGTCTCGGGCTCGGTGGACCGCATTTCGCCGGAGGCGCCTGTACCCGTCGTCCTCGTGGAAGAGGAGCGGTCTGCCATCGGCGGGGCCGGCAACGTGGCGGCCAACGTCTCGGCCCTTGGAGCCGAATGCGTCGTCGTCGGCTGCGTGGGTGACGACGAAAGCGGCCAGACCATGCGGGACGCCCTCGAAGAGCTGGGAGTCTCGGTGGCCGGGGTCGTCGTGGCTCCTGATCGCCCCACGACCGTGAAGACCCGCGTCACCTCCCGGATGCAGCAGATCGTCCGCTTCGACCGTGAAAACGAGACCGATGTCCCTGATGATGTCGCCCGCCGACTCGCCGACGCCATCGAAGCCCTCGCTGCCGATTGCGACGTGGTGGTCATGGAGGACTACAACAAGGGTGTGCTCGTAGAACGCGTCATTGTGACCGCCCTTGCCACGGCCGATGCCCGGGGATTGCCCACCGTCGTCGATCCCAAGAGACGCAACTTCTTCGCCTACGGTGGAGCCACGGTCTTCAAGCCCAACGCCAAGGAGCTCGCGGACGCCCTCGGGGAGTTCATTCATCCCGAGGAGCCGGAGTGGATGGAGGCGACGCGGGTACGACTCGATTGCCGGGACCTGCTCCTGACCCTGGGGAGCAGGGGAATTGCCCTGCAGAGCGCCGACCAGGGACATCTCCGGGTGCCGACGGTGGCCCGATCGGTCTACGACGTTTCCGGGGCCGGCGACACGGTCACCGCCGTGGTCGCCTCCACCCTCGCCGCCGGAGCCACCGCGGCCGAGGCGGCGGTCATCGCCAACCACGCCGCAGCCGTCGGAGTATCCAAGGCCGGCGTCGCCACCGTATCTCCCGACGAAATTCTCAAACACGTGAGGACCCACGACTCATGACCGACCTCGAATACGTCCATACCGACGACGCCCCTGCGGCCATCGGGCCCTACTCCCAGGCGATCGTGGTGGATGGTTGGGTGTTCTGCTCGGGCCAGATCCCCCTCGATCCCGCGTCGGGCGAGCTGTCCACGGGCAGTGTCGCCGAACAGACGGATCTCTCCCTCCGAAATCTCGCCGCCGTGTTGCGACAGGCCGGTTCGTCCCTGCAATCGGTGGTGAAGACCACCGTATTCTTATCCGACATGGGCACGTTCCAGGAGATGAACGAGGTCTACGCTCGGCACTTCGGCGACCACCGGCCGGCCCGGGCGGCGGTGCAGGCCGCCGCGTTGCCGAAATACTGCGATGTGGAAATCGAGTGCGTCGCCAGGGTCGAGCGCTGAAGAACCCCACGAAGATCCCCGTGGGACAAGGGTGGAGGGCCCGTTGTGCCCTTCAGGGATCAACTGTACTTTGCAGGACTGGATGGGGCGGAACGGCATGACAGCCGCGTCATCCGATTTGCCGTGAGGCGCAGGCCTTTTGAATGCCTGCCCCCCTCGTCTCGTGGCAGGTGCATTCTCATGCACCCTTTCGGGGCTCGACCCCGCGCAGCACATAAAGGGTGGTTCACTAAAGTCCAACCCCAAGCTGGGAGGACGGACATGACGTCATTTACGTCAGAACGTCTCACATCCGGTATGCTACGCGGAGGCCTCGTCATGGCCCTCGCGCTGATGCTCGGATGGTCACCTGCCCCCATCGCTGCCCAGGCTACGGGCACGTTGGTCGGTACGGTGAGGGATGCTGCTTCGCAGCGTCCCCTGGAGGCGGTCCAGGTGTACATCGGCGGTACCGGTATCGGTGCCCTGACGAACGCCGCAGGCCGCTTCCTCCTGCTCAACGTTCCGGCAGGCGAGCACACGCTCGTCGCTGAGATCGTCGGGTATCGCTCAGGCTCACAGACGGTCACGGTCGCAGCAGGTCAGTCCGTGGTCTCAGACTTCGCTCTCCAACAGACCGCCATCACCCTCGACGAAGTCGTCGTGACGGGTGCGGGTGTCGCCACGGAGAAGCGGAAGCTGGGCAACACCATCTCGACGCTCGACGCTTCGACGGTCGAGAACGCTCCTGTGAGCAACTTCTCCGAGATGATCGCCGCCCGTGAGGCGGGCGTTACGATGCTGCCGTCCTCCGGGTACACCGGTGAGGGCGCGCGCATTCGGATCCGCGGTTCTTCGAGCCTCTCACAGCTCAACGAGCCCATCATCTACGTCGACGGGATCCGGGTGAACCGGCAGGCCGTCGATGCCAACAATGGCCAGGGTAACCCGAGCCGTCTCGACGACATCGACCCCGCGTCGATCGAGCGTGTCGAGATCCTGAAGGGCGCCGCGGCTGCCACTCTGTACGGCACCGAGGCCTCCAACGGCGTGATCCAGATCTTCACCAAGCGTGGACGCGCAGGCGCGCCGCGCTTCTCGGCCCAGGCCGACTGGTCCGCCATCTCGGTTCCCACGAACCGCATGCTCCCCATCGCCGACTACATCGGTCGCGATTGTGAGGCTGTGGACTGCACCGACGCCACGGACGCGGCGACCATCGCCGAGATCCAGGGCCGGATGCAGCAGCGCTTCGGCATCTCGCCGGCGCCGTTCGAGCCGTTCGAGCAGGACCTCATCCCCGAGATGCTGTCGACCGGCTTCGGTCAGACGTACTCGGCTTCCGTGAACGGTGGCTCCGACGCGTTCCAGTACTTCGTGTCGGCTCGCCTCGCGGACGAGGATGGACCGTACAACCCGCAGCAGAACTTCCCCGTGGTGGAGAACCTCGACGTCGAGGGCGACACGAACCGTCGTGCGACGTTCACGTCGAACTTCACCGTGGTTCCGAGTGACAAGGTCCGCATCGGCGTCAGCACGCTGTACTCGGACATGGAGCACCACACACCCGACAACGGCAACAACATCTACGGTGTGTTCAGCTCCATCCTCATGACGCAGCTGCGTCGTGCCACTCCGCAGAGTGAGACGGGCGAAGGTTCCAATTACTACGGGAACCCGGCGTTCGCCACGACGCGCGAGAACATGTACCAGCAGAACTTCGTCAACTCCACGCACTTCGCGGGGAGCACGAACATCGGCTTCACGCCGACTCAGAACTTCCGTCTCGACGGAACGTTCGGTGTCGACTTCACGTCGGACGACGCGGTTGCGTTCCGTCCTTACGCGTGGAACGTCGACGGCTTCTCCGGCTCGACGCCGGACGGCAGCCGGTCGGTCGAAGAGTACCGGAGTCGCGAGATCACGGCCGACATCAAGGGCTCGCTGATCACGATGTTCGGTGACAACATCGAGAACACCCTCCTGTTCGGTGGCCAGGGCTTCCTGCGCCAGAACCAGGAAGCGGGTGGTTCCGGTTCGGTCTTCCCGGGCCCGGGCCTCGAGACCCTCTCGGCTCTCGCCAACGAGGGATCCTTCGAGACCTGGACGCGTGTCACGCAGCTCGGTGGATACCTGCAGGACCAGGTCGGCATCAACGACTGGGTCTTCCTGACCCTCGGTGGTCGCTGGGACGCCAACTCGGCGTTCGGTGAGGACTTCTCGACGGCCTTCTATCCGAAGGCTTCGGCGTCCATCGTTCCGAGCCAGGGGCTCGGCTGGGAAAACGAAACCTTCTCGACGTTCCGCGTTCGCGCCGCCATCGGGCAGTCCGGCCTCCAGCCGGATGCGTTCGCCAAGTTCACCACCTATGCCCCCGCGCCTTCCGAGGCAGGTCCTGGCGTCGAGCCGGCCAACCTCGGGAACGATGCCCTGCAGCCTGAGGTGTCGACCGAGTGGGAGCTCGGAGCCGAGGTCGGTCTGTTCAACGACCGCTGGTCCGTGGACCTGACGTATTGGGACCGGACGGTCTCCGATGCGCTCGTCTCGCGTCAGTTCTCGGTTACCGGTGGCTTCGTCGCCGAGCAGCTCGTCAACATCGGTGAGTTGGTCGGACAGGGCTTTGAAGTGAGCCTCCGTGGTACGGCGATCCAGCAGGAAGGCTTCTCTGTGAACGTCTTCGCCAACACGGCATGGCTCAGCGAAGAGATCACCAGCCTGGGTGGCGCTCCGCCTCTCAAGACGGGTGGCTCGTATCCGCGGTACCGCAACTTCCTCGTCGAGGGCTACACGCCCGGAGCGTTCTTCGGCTCCGAGACGGCCGACGTTGCCATTCCGCTCAACCTGGACGGCACCTGCACCGTGCCGTCGGAAGCCGACGCGCTGGCGTACTTCGCCACGCCGCGTAGCCCCAGCGACTTCAAGCCGCTGGCTCCGGCCAACTCCGACTTCGGTGAGCCGATTCCGGGTCAGTACGCTTCGAACAACTGTGGTGATGGCCTCCTGCTCAGCTACCTGGGCAAGCCGACCCCGGACTTCGCGGGTTCCTTCGGCTTCAACATGGCCTTCGCGACGAACTTCGAGTTCAACACGCTGTTCGAGTACAAGCAGGGCGTCCAGAACCAGGACCTCTCCGGCATGTTCCGTCGGGCGAACGCGGTCATCGGCCGCAACACGCCGCGGGCTGCCGAGCTCGGAGCCATCATGGGCGATCCGGCTTCGACGGCGCAGCAGCGTCTCGATGCCGCGGTCGACTGGGCGAACGAGGTCGAGGGTCTGTCGCCCATGAGTGGGATGAACGGAGTCTACGACTCCAGCCTCATCCGCTTCCGTGAGGCGTCGCTCACGTACCGCATCCCCTCCGACATCGTCGAGGGATGGGGACTGTCGACGGCCACGCTCAACCTGGGCGCGCGGAACCTCCACATGTGGGTGTTCGGTGACTACACGGGAATGGATCCCGAGACCAACGTCATCGGCCGATGCAACGGCGGGCTGAACTGCAACTTCCTGAACAACACGGAAGGGTGGTCGATCCCGATCCCGCGTCGGTTCACGCTCTCGACTCGCATCACGTTCTGAGGAGATTTGATATGATGAATCGAATCAAAGCTCCGATGGCGGCACTGGCTGCGACGTTCGTCCTGTCGGGCTGTAACCTGCTCGACGTGGACAACCCGAACAGCCTCGTCGAGGAGTCGATTCGCCAAGAGGCGGCCGCCAATGGCGTCGCCAACGGCTCGCTCCAGTTGGTGAGTGAGGCCGTCGCCGACCTTTGGGAAGGTCCGGAGGTCGTCAGCGACAACCTGGACTGGATCGGATCCCGCGACGCTTGGGGCTCCCTCGATGAGGGTGCCGTGAACGACCCGAACAACGAGTTCTTGGACTCGGCGTTCCCGACGCTCGGTCGGGGAGTCTGGATGGCGCAGAATGCCGTCGAGATTCTCGAGGGTCATGTAGCGGAGAACCCCAGCGTCGACGCGTTCGTCCTGGATCGGGCACGGGCTCTCATGTTCCGTGGTCTGATCCTCATGGTCGTCGCCGAGACCCAGCAGGACATGACGTTCTCCTACAAGATGAACGACGGTCCGGCAGTCAGCACGGGTCAGGCCACCATCGGTTCCGAGGAATTCGGTCCGATTCCGGTGGCTTCGATGGACGCGGTCATGGATCTCGCCATCACCTCTCTCGAGAGGGCGAAGGCCGACTTCGAAGCCTTGAGTGAGGATGACCTCGCGATCGACGCGACGGCTCTTCTCGCTCGTGCCGAGATGTCGGAAGAGATCATGACGGCACGCAACTCCGTCGGTGGTGCCCTGGACTTCTCCGATGCCATTCCCTACGCCAACGAAGTGCTGACGGCGGCGGGTGGCTCGGATTACAAGTTCAACCTGAACTACTCGTCGGCGTCGTCCGGCTGCGCTCTGTGCGGAAACATCAGTGACCGCAAGGAGAACCAGTTCGACCAGTCTCTGGTCACCTGGGACGCATCGAACAACGTCGATGGCATCGCGCTGATGGACCCGATCACGGGAGCGGACGACCTCGCCCTGATCGACGCGATGAATCAGTTCCGTGGAGGTAGCTACCTCGACGCCGGTACGTCGTTCGTACCGCTGACCGTAGCTTCCGCACGGTTGATGCACCTCATCGTCGCCGAGCACGAGCTCGCGAATGGCAATGGCGGAGGTGGTGGCGCGTTCGAGACCGCGATCAACGCACTTCGCGACATCGACGATCCCGACGCGGGTTACGACTTCGACTCCGCAGCGTTCGGAGACGACGTAGCCGCCCTGCAGCACCACCGCAGGGTCAACACGATCCTCCAGGGGCTCCGGCTCCAGGACATGTACCGTTGGGGTCTCACCCCGACGGACGCCGGATCGGCGCCGGATGCTCGTTGGCAGCCGGGATCGACGGCCGTGACCGCACCGGGCACGATGTTGCCGATCACCATCATCGAGTGTCGTGCGAACAACTTCCTGGACAGCAACACCTGCGCGCCGACGAGCTGATGCTCTACGCGTGACGGTACCTTCGGCTCTCAGCACGACTGAGTCGAAGGGCTGAAAGGAAAGGCAGGCGCATCCGTACTAAGTGCGGATGCGCCTCGCCTTTTTCAGGGGTGTTATTAGCTTTTCAACCATGAACAGAGCCAAGCTTTTATCGGCGGTCCTGGCGGCCGTCGTCGCGTCTACGGGGTGCTCCATCTTCGAGGATCCCACCCCGGAGACGATCTCGATCCAGATCACCGGCTCGACGGGGACGCCGGTGCTGGCGATCTACTCGCAGGTCTTCGTCGCCGGGGTGAACCGGGAGACGGACATCACGGAGGTGCGCCTGTCCGGTGCCGATTCGGTCATGCAGACGCTTCCCATCGACACCATCATCAACATCCGCGCGTCCCGGCAGCTCTTTCTGCAGGTGGAAACGATGCCGACCGACACGGCCAATGTTTCGGTAAGGGTCGATATCAACAGCCGCAACATCCTCAACCGGACGGGCTTCATCTTTCCGGACGTGCCGTTTCGCTACGTGTATCAGTTCAACCGCCCCCTCACCGATGTCGTGGAGGTGGTCTTTTGATCGGGATGCGTCGTTCGTTCAGCCGGCCTTTGTGGGCGGTGTTCATCCTTGTCCTTTCGGGCTGGATGACCGCGTGCCACAGCTATACGCCTGTGGCTGATCCCACGCCCGGGTCCACGGTCCGGGTGCACATTCCCGTGCGCACGGCGCTGGACAATCCCAACGCCCCGACGCGAACCACGGCCGTCGAAGGTCAGCTCGTGGAAGCGGGCGACACGCTGGTGCTCGCCACCCAGAGCCGTCGCGAGTACGGCGCGTTCCGTGAGATCGTCCAGTTCGACACCATCCGCCTGGCGCCGGACCAACGGGCCGGCGTGGAGCTTCGAGAGTTTTCCACCGGAAGGTCCATCGTCCTGGGCGCCGGTCTCACGGGTATCGTCGTCTTCGCCGCAATGGCGGCCTTCGGTCTCGGCGGAGGGCAGGAAGGTGAGGGGCTCCCTCCGGACAACCCGACGCCGGCCATCGTCAGCTCGGGGATGATCTCTTCCATCGTGGGCTTCGTCCTCGGGCGCTGACCCCGGCTCATCGCGTTCTACGAGGCGGCGGCGGCGCATCGTGCCCCGCCCGTGCCGCTAGCGTCTTCTCGCGACCCCCGTACCTTACGGGGCGGACTTCGCGTCGCCTCCCTCCCGGCCCGTCCCTTCGATTGCCGCACCCACGACCGAACCCCTGAACGACATGCTCAACGTTGCCCGGTACACCCTCATCACCATTCTCGCCCTTTCCTTCGCCTGGCTCGGAGTGCCCGATCAGACCGAGGCTCAGCAGTACGACGAGTCGTACTATGACATGCTGAACTGGTCCAACGCGGGCATCGCCCGAGGAGGCCGCTCCACCGGGGCCGCCGGAAGCGACAGCCGACCCTTCGAGTACTACTTCGGAGCCACCGGCGGCGGACTGTGGAAGACCACGGACGGTGGGAACACCTGGCGACCCGTCACCGACGGCCAGATCGGAAGCGCGTCGGTGGGGGCCGTAGCCGTCTGCGAGGCGAACCCCGACGTCGTGTACATCGGCACGGGCGAGACCCAACTTCGCGGCAACATCATGCAGGGCGACGGCGTCTACAAATCGACGGATGCCGGGGCCACGTGGGAGCATCTCGGGCTGGCAGAGACGCAGAACATCGCCAGGGTCCGGGTGCATCCCGAGGACTGCGAGACCGTCTGGGTGGCTGCCTTCGGCCAGCACTCCGCCGACAACCCGGAACGGGGCGTCTACAAGACCACCGACGGGGGCGAGTCGTGGGATCTCACCCTGTTCAAGAGCGAGAAGGCGGGTGCCGCCGACCTAGTCGTCGATCCCAACGACCCCGACGTTCTCTACGCCACCATCTGGGAGGCGTGGCGAAAGAGCTGGGGCATGAGCTCGGGCGGCCCTGACTCGGGTCTCTGGAAGTCCACGGACGGAGGCGAAACGTGGACCGACATCACGGCCACCCTCGATCTCGATCCGGCCTCACCCATCGGGAAGATGGGCGTGGCGGTGTCGGGTGCGAACTCCGACCGTGTCTGGGTCATCGTGGAGCACGAGCCCGAGGGGGGCGTTTATCGCTCCGACGATGGCGGCCAGACGTGGGAGTACGTCAACGACAACCGGAATCTCCGGCAGCGGGCGTTCTACTACACCCGGATCTACGCCGACACCCAGAACGAGGACGTGGTCTACGTCCTCAACGTGAGCTTCTTCCGATCCGAAGACGGCGGCGAGACCTTCCCCCAGACGATCTCCGTGCCCCACGGCGACAACCATGACCTGTGGATTGCCCCGTCGGACCCCGACCGCATGATCAATTCCAACGACGGGGGTGGAAACGTCTCCTTCAACGGAGGCGAGTCGTGGACGGATCAGGAGTACCCGACGGCACAGTTCTACCGGGTGACGACTACGGAGCACGAGCCGTATCACATCTGCGGCGCCCAGCAGGACAACTCCACGGCGTGCGTGCCGTCCGGGGGCTGGGGCCACCTCTCGGCGGCGTCCCCCTACTTCTACGCGGTGGGTGGGTGTGAAAGCGGCTACATCGCGTCGAACCCCGACGACCCGAACACCTTCTACGCCGGTTGCTACGGTGGATCGCTGTCGTGGTACGATCACGACACGGGCCTCAGCCGTCCCATCCAGGTCTGGCCGGAGAACCCCATGGGCCAATCGGCCGAGGACCTGCGAGAACGCGTCCAGTGGACGTTCCCCATCGTCTTCGACAAGCACGACACGAACATCCTCTACACGGGCACGCAGAAGGTCTGGAAGACGCTCAACGAGGGGCAGACGTGGATCCAGATCAGCCCGGACCTGACGCGGAATGATCCTTCGACGGTGGGGCCCTCGGGTGGGCCCATCACACGCGACCAAACGGGTGTGGAAACGTATGCCACCGTCTTTGCCATCGCGCCCTCGCCCCACGATCCGCAAGTCATGTGGGTGGGCTCCGACGACGGCTACGTCCACATCACGCGCAACGCTCGGGCCGCATCCCCGACGTGGGACAACGTAACGCCCTCCGACGCGCCCGACTTCGTGCGCATCAACACCATCGAAGCGTCGCCGAACACGCCAGGAAAGGCCTATGTGTCGGGCATCCGGTACCTCGTCGACAACGACCGCAGCCCCTACATCTGGAAGACCGAGGACTACGGCGAGACGTGGACGAAGATCGTCGACGGCATCCCCGAAGACGACTTCGTTCGGGCCGTACGGGAAGATCCCACCCGTCCTGGACTCCTGTACGCCGCCTCCGAGCACCGCGTCTACGTCTCGTGGGACGACGGCGGGTCGTGGCAGACGCTCCAGCGCAATCTCCCCATCACCCAGGTCTCGGATCTCGTGGTCGAGGACGATGACCTTGTCATCGGCACCCACGGGAGGTCCTTCTGGGTGATGCGGGACATCGGGCCTCTTCGTCAGCTCACGCCCGAGGTCACCGAGGCCGACTTCTGGCTCTTCGACCCCACGGATCCGGTACGGGACTTCGACAACGCCGTGAACGTCCAGTACTACCTGGCCGACGATGCCGCGTCCGTCCGCTTCGACTTCCTCGACATGAACGGCAACGTCCTGCGGACCTTCCAGGCCGATGCCGGCGACGACGAGGACGAAGAAGGCCAGGGGGGCGGTGGCTTCTTCGGTGGGGGCAGCCCGACGCCGTCCCTCACGGCGGGCGCCCATTCCATCCGCTGGAACCAGCGCCTGGAGGGGTGGACGGACTTCGATGGCCGCATCTTCTGGGCGGCTGGGCCTGTGGGCCCCGAGGTGCTGCCGGGTCGCTATCAGGTCCGCATGACGGTGGACGGGGCTTCTCAGACCCGTGACTTCGACATCCGCATGAACCCCCGCGCAGCCGAGCTCGGCGTGACGATAGCCGACCTGCGGGCCCGCTTCGAACTCGCGCGGGAGATCCGCGACCGGGTCTCCGAGGCCAACGAGGCCGTGCTACGCATCCGGTCCATCGAGGACCAGATCAGCGATCGCCTGGAGGAGACTGATGACGCCCGGGTGGAGGCGCTGGCCGGTACCGTCGGGACGCGCCTCGACGAGGTGGAGGGTGAGATCTATCAGGTCCGCAACCAGTCGAACCAGGACCCGCTGAACTACCCGATCAAGCTGAACAACAAGATCGCGGCCCTCCTCAATTTGGTCGAAGGTGCGGAGAACCGGCCCACGGACCAGTCGTACGAGGCCTTCGAGTACCTCTCGGGCCAGCTGCAGGAGGAGCTGGATCAGATGCAGCTCATCATCGCCCAGGACGTAGCCCGCCTGAACGAGCTCTTGCGTGAGCTGGGCCTCGACCCGATCGATACGGAGCCGCCCGTCACCTGATGGATGAGGGCGAGAGGCCGCCCGTCACCCGAGCCCGAGAGACCATGCTGCCCGCCGTCATCACCAAGATCGTCGGTTGGGCCGTGGCCGTCTTCTACGATGTCGAACGGACCGGGCCCGAGCTCGTTTCGGGTCCAGTCCTCGTGACGGCGAACCATCCCAACGCCCTTATCGATCCCCTGGTGATCTTCCACACCGGGGGACGCACGACCCGTCCCCTGGCCAAGGCACCGCTGTTCGAGCAGCTCTTCGTCGGGACGGTGCTCAAGGGACTCGGGGGGCTGCCTGTCTACCGAAGGCAGGACGATCCCGAACTCATGCACCTCAACGATCGCACATTCGACGCTGCCATCGGGGCCCTCCGCGCCGGTGAGGCCGTCCAGATCTACCCCGAAGGCCAGAGTCACTCCGAGCCCGCCCTGACGCGGATCCGTACAGGGGCCGCCCGCATTGCCCTCATGGCCGAGGATCGGGCCGAATGGGCCCTCGGGCTCCAGATCCAACCGGTGGGCCTCACCTACACCCGCAAGCACCTGTTCCGGGGCAGGGCGATAGCGGCTTTCGGGCTCCCGCTCTCCGTGGCACCGTATCGCGAGCTCTACGAACGCGATCCTCGAGAGGCCGCACGCGCCCTCACCGACGAGATCCGGGGTCGGCTGGAGGCGCTGACCCTGAACTTCGAGCATCCCGGGGACCAGGAACTCGTCGATCTGGCCGAGCGGCTCTGGGCCCACGACAAGGGGCTCGTGAAGCCGAGGGATCGGGAGGTCATGGCGGAACGGTTGCCCCGTCTCCAGCGCTTCGCCGAGGGGCTGCGATGGCTCCGGCAGGTCGACCCGGATCGGCTGGAGGGGCTCCGACGGGACGTGGATCGCTACGTCGGCCTCATCAAACTCCTCGGCGTGCAGGAAGGCGACGTGCCGTCCAGATTCCGGATGTCGTCGGTGGTGCGCTACGCCTTCGTGCAGCTCACGATGCTCCTGCTGGTTCTCCCCGTCGCCGTGGTCGGAGCCGCGTTCTGGGCGCTGCCCTATTACCTGACGCGCGCGCTCGTGCCCCGCTTCCGTCCCAAGCTCGACCAGGTGGCGACGTACAAGCTGTCCCTGGCGATTCTTCTCTTTCCCCTTTGGATTGGCGTGATAGTCGTCATCCTCGGGATGACCGTCTCATGGACGTGGTCCATGGGCGCCGTCCTGGCGCTGCCCTTGGCGGGTTTGGCCGCCGTCTCGTGGAGGGACCGGGGCAGTCGGGTTCTGGAAGACGCCCAGATCTTCCTTCGGGCCCGGCGACGGTCCAGGGCCGTGGATCGGGTGACGGAGCTCCGCCGGAGGTTGGTCGCCGACGTGAATGACATCGCCCGCCTCTGGCAGGAGGAGCGGCGCGACCGGAGGGAATCGGGTGCGCACTGAGTGGTCGGGCCCGGATGGGAACACGCCTTGGCCCATGGCGATTTGGGTCCTTGAGGTTCATCCATCCAGGAGTCGGTATGGCACGTGGGGCGTCGAAGGGATCGGGGGACAGGTGGCGGATCGTGTACATCGTGATGGCCGTCGCCGTCTTCGCCGCCTGCCAGGACGGCCCTACAGGTGTCGCCGGTAGGCCGCTGTGCGACCTCGACAACCGCCTCCTCATCGCGAGCCTGGCCCCCAACGCCATCCCGGCGCTCACCGAGCCTCCCATGGTGACGCCCGACGATCCAGCGGTCGGCTATCTTCGCGGGAACGACCGTGTCCTGGGTGTCGTCATCGACGGCGAGGCCAGGGCCTATCCTCACAACATCTTCTGGTGGCACGAGATCGTGAACGATCGCATTGGCGACACGTGGATCTCGGTGACCTTCTGCCCTCTGACGGGCTCCGGACTGGGATTCGATCCGGAGCTGGACGGCTTCGGGCGCCTGGACCTGGGCGTCTCGGGCCTCCTCTTCGCCAACAATCTGGTGATGTACGATCGCACGTCCGGTGCGGTGTACGGGCCCCAACTGGCTGTCGATGGAGCGTGCGACACCTTCCAGCAGGAGTCCCTGGTGCTCATGCCGGTCTAGGAGATGAGCTGGGCGCGGTGGAGGTCTCTCCACCCCAACACCCTGGTGGTGTCCGGCGACCTTCAGCGTGGTCGGAACTACCAGACGTATCCGTATGGGAGCTACGATGATCTGTCCAGCGACGAGCTCCTCGTGCCCATGTCGGTTGACCGGACCCGGCCCATCAAGGAACGTGTGCTGGCCATTCGAGTGGGAGACGGAGGCAAAGGCTATCCCTTCCTGGAGCTGGCTGAGCTGGGTTCGGCCGTGGCGGTCAACGAGACCGTCGGCGGTGTTCCCACCGCGGTGTTCTTCGAGGAGCGCGACGGGATGGCGGCGTTGGCTTTCGACGCGCGCGTCGACGGTCAGCGCCTTACGTTCCGGGCCGACGCCGTGGCCGGCGTTTGGATCGACGACGAGACCGGCTCCACCTGGACCATGGGAGGCGAAGCCATCGACGGCCCACTCGCAGGATCCCGCCTCACGCCCCGGGCAGATGCCTATACCCTTTTCTGGTTCGCCTGGCGGCACTTCCAGCCATCGGCCGTGATGTTCGAAGCCGGATGAGGCGCCCAACGCCGCGCGAGCTCCCACGGCGGCGGCCGGCCCCCACCGTGGCGTCGGCGGCCTTCGTCGCCTTGGCTGTCGCGGCATCGGCGGCCACAGCCCCTCTCGCTGCCCAATGGCCCGTCGGGCAGGGCAACTACTGGGTCAAGGCATCCTTCTTCCACCACGAGACCACGCAGGAATTCCGGTCCAACGGTGAGAAGCGCGACTTCCTGGCTGTCGACGCCGAAAGTCGCTCCAGGGCGTACTTTCTGGACGCCCTCGTCGGCGTGACAGACCGCCTCGATGTGTGGGTCCAGGCCCCATACTTCGACCTTTCCTTCGACGATGCCGCGGGCGACCGGAACAGCACGGGATTCGGCGACATCCGCGTCTCCGCCCGCTACAACCTCTTCCAACTTCGGGGGGGCAGCATTCCGGTCTCCGCTCGGGTCACCGCCAAGGTGCCGGTGGCGGACCTCACCATCGACGCCGAGGTGATCCCCGTGGGGGAGGGGCAGTGGGACTACGAGGCGTGGTTGGAGTCGGGGATCTCACTCTGGCCGCTCCCCTTGTACTCGGTGGTATGGCTGGGCTACCGGTGGCGGACGCTGAACGAGGAGACCACGCGGGAACCCGGCGACGAGGTGACCTTCCTGGCCGAGTTCGGCGGGACGGACTGGGTGGGAGGATTGGGGGGCAAGATCGTCCTCGACGGCATCTTCGGTCGCGCCGGCGTCATCCAGGGGATCCAACTGGGCCCCGACGATCGTCGGGAGATCCTGTACGTGGCCCCGACGGCCATCTACAGCTTCACTCCTGAGACGATGCTGGAGGTCGCGCTACGTATCCCACTGGGGGGTAAGAACTTCCCTGCAGGGGCACCGCTTCAGGTCGGCCTCTTCCACCAGGGCTCCGTCTTCGACTGATGGGACGGACCCGAGCTGCTCGGGCGACCGTGTTGCCGTCGGTCGTCGCACGGAGCGGGGCCCCCGCGACCGACGGGTTCGAGGCCCACGTCTTGGCTCCGCGGGCATGCTCTTCTATCCTCCGGCCTTCGGTGAGCCATCGAAGGGGGCGGAGGGGGACTGGTGTCTCCGGCGGTCTTCAAAACCGCGCAGCCCGGCTAAAACCCGGGTGGGTGGGTTCGATTCCCACACGCTCCCGCCACTGAGAGATCGACGGTCACCTCCGCCTCAGCGCGGAAGTGGCAACCGGAGCGCCAATTCGAGGCTGGGGCCGGTGGGACCCCGGCCCGTCCCGATATCGAGGGGCTCGGGGAAGCGGGCGAGGTGGGCCGATACGTATGCGTCGGCGGCGCCGATGAAGAGGAAGAAGATCCCCAGCGCCACCATGTCCTCCTGCTGCTCCTTCCGGGCATCCGACAAATTGCGCAGCTCGGAAAGGGCCGGGTCGTCGTCGAGGCGGCTCTGGATGGCCTCGAAGTCGGTCACGCCTTCGGCCTCGAGCCGGTCGAGGATGACGGCTTCCCGAAAACGCACCCTGTCCTGGGCCTCTCCGAGTCGGATACGGGTCCGTACGAGCGTGTACACCGTCGCCGTCTGGGCGGCGAAGTAGAAACCGCCGCGTCCGTGGGAGTCGATGGCTGCATGACCCCATCCAGGGAAGACGAGAGCCCTCCAGAAGGCTCCTCCCGGCGAGATGTCCAGGGGTGCGGGCGGCTCCGGTGCGATCCGCATCACGGGAGCCGGCTGATTTTGACCTGAAGCGGGCTGGGCAAGGCTGAAGGCCGCGAGGACCGCCAAGGCCAGCCACGCCCGCGCCTGGGGAGAGAGGGACACGGGCGCCCGAAGGCGGTTCACGGGCGATCCCGCCAATCCAGGAGGCGCGGGGCTTCGCCCTCCTCCAGGACCACGTAGCTCTGATGAAACACCCAGTCTCCCGAATTGACGTACCACCGGTCCGATCCCACTTCGCGCACCATGGGCAGGTGGGTGTGACCCAGGAGGACGAGGTCGAGTTCCGGCTCGCTCTCGAGGAGGTCCACGGCGAAGGCTTCCAGGGCGGCGCTTCGGGCTTCCTGTCGTTCACCCCATTGGTCCCATCGATCCTCGGTCCTGGAGACGCCTCCTGCGATTCGATCGCCGAAGGCTACGGGAAGAAGCTCGAAGGCGAATCGCGTCACCGGTGAGCGGAGCACCCGGGACATGAGACGATAGCCATGGTCGCCGGCGCCAAGGCCGTCTCCGTGGGCGAGAAAGGTCCGATGACCCGCGATGGTGCGACGGACCGGCTTCTTGAGGAACTCGACGCCCACTACGTCCTTCAAATAACGCCCGCCCCACCAGTCGTGGTTGCCACCGACCAGGGTGACAGGCACTCCCGCCTGGACGACGTCACGAAGAATGGAAAGCGCTTCGTCGTGGCCCTGGGTGATCCCCCACCGGTACTCGAACCAGAAGTCGAAGAGGTCGCCGTTGATGATGATTTCGCGGGCGTCTCGGGCGGCGTGGACCAACCAACGAAGAAACGCCCGGCGTTGGCCCGGCGGCGAGGCGCCCAGATGGGCGTCGGAGGCGATATAGACGGGCTTGGATTCGGGCACGAAGGAAAGTAGGCGCGAACCGGGGTGGGCTGAAGGGGTAGGGCCTGGCACGACCGTTGCTCCCCGCTATCTCGACGGTCCGTGCCGGGTGCGCCGGATCGAACCTCCCTCAAAGCAGGTGACATGTCGCGTCGTCCCCACCTCCGGCTTCTCCGCGGGCGTGCCGGGCCCACCCCTGTGCTCATCGCCGCGGTCATCGTGCTGTGGGGGTGCGGGCCGAAGCGCCTGGCCGTCGTAGGTCCGGTGGCCGGTGCGGAGGTGGTCGCCGAAGCACTGGAGAGGAGCACGCGTCTGGAGGGGCCGACCCGTATCGACTTCTCGTGGAGACTCAACGAGTCGGGATCCAGGCTTGCCGGCGTGGGTGTGGCCCGCATCGAGCCGCCGTATCGGGCCCGTCTCGACCTATTCCTCGAGAACGGTGAGAGCGTCATTTCCGCCGCGCTGGTGGACGACGAGCTTCGCTTGCCGCCGGGCGCTCCCGACGATGTCCTGCCACCAACAGACATGATGTGGGCGACGCTGGGCGTCTTTCGACCGGTAGAGGGGACACGGCTCATCGCAGGCGAAGAGCTGGAAGACGGTGCCCGACGCCTTCGATACGCCTACGAGAGCAGGGGAGAGCTGCACTTCGAGGTCTCCGGAGGCGAGGTTCGGGCCCTGGAGGTCCTGGAAGGCGGTTCGGTGTTGGAATGGGTGCGGCTCGAGCCTGCCGGGGACGGCCGCTATCCCCAGTCGGCGGTCTACCGGAACCTCGTCGACTTTCGGGAGCTCAGCATCGAGCGTCGCGCGGTACGGAGCGCCGAGCCCTTCGACCCCGACATCTGGGATCCGCGGTAGTGTTTTCGCTCTGGCTTCGTGGGCGCACCTAGATCCCTGCGGCGCCAGCGGGGTAGATTTCTCCATGCCCATCTGCGATCCCGCTTCCCGAGTACCGAGCGTCCGGCGCTCCATCGCCGGGGTGTTGGCCTTGGCCGGCGTGATGGCCATGAGCGCCTGCAACTACTCCTTTAGGGCCGGCTCTTTCCCGCCGCCGCACATCCGGACGGTGTCGATCCAGCCATTCGACAACGAGACGGCCCGCTTCGAGTTGTCTGCCGAACTCTACGATCAGCTGCTCCGCAACCTTCCCAGTGCGTTGGGCATACGGACCGCGGGTGAGGAAGTAGCCGACGCCGTGGTGCGCGGGACCATCAATCGGTACGACGTCGTCGCGCCGAACTACCGGGCCGGGGCCGCCGGCCAACCTGCCGAGGTCCTTCAGCGCCAGGTGAACATCTCCGTGAGTGTCCAGATCGTCGATCTCGTGGAGAACGTCATCTTGTGGGAGTCGTCGAGTGTGACCGCTCGTGGCGAGTTTCCTGAAGGATCGCCCGAAGATGAGGGCCGATTGAGGGCCATCGAGCTTCTGGTCCAGGAGATTGTGGACGGGGCCCAATCGAATTGGTAGATTCGGCCTCGCCGATCCGGGGAGGACCCGCCATCCTCCCATCCAACAGACGATTTCCAAGCGGGAGAACGCGTGCTCCGAGCCTTCGGACTGGGCACAGCACTCTTCGGATTCTGGCTGGCCCTTTCGGGCCACTACACGCCGCTGATACTCAGCTTCGGCGTCGGATCGTGCATCCTGGTCGTCTACCTTTCCGTCCGCATGGACGTGGTGGATGACGAAGGCATGCCGTACCACGTCGTGTGGCGCCTCCTGGGCTACGCGCCGTGGCTCCTCAAGGAGATCTTCATCGCCAATTTCGAGGTGGCGAAGGTCATCCTCGATCCGAAGCTGCCCATCAGTCCGCGGATGGTCGTCTTCCACGGCTCGCAGGACACGGACCTGGGTCGGGCGGTCTACGCCAACTCCATCACGCTGACGCCGGGCACGATCACCACCGGCGTGGAGGGCAACGAGTTCCAGATCCACGCCCTGCGGGCGGCGGACCTGGAGACGGATGAAGAGCAGGAAATGGACCTGAAGTGCACCTGGGTCGAACAGGGCCGAGCAGGCCCCAACGCCAGGTAGCCGCCATGTTCCTCGTCGCAACCGCCGGCATCCTCGTGTCCATGTCCATGGCGCTCATCCGAGCCCTACTCGGCCCCACGGTCTACGACCGGGTGATGGCGGTGAACATCTTCGGGACCAAGACGGTGCTCCTCATCGCAGCCCTGGGCTTTCTCACCGGACGACCCGAGTTCCTGGATCTCGCCCTGGTGTACGCCCTCATCAACTTCATCGGCACCATCGCCGTCCTGAAGTTCTTCGAGTTCGGGGACCTGGGCCTCACCCGACGACTTCGCAGGGAGGCCGAGTAGTGGAAGCCGCCCTCGACATCCTGAGCTGGATCGCCATCGCCGGCGGGCTCTTCTTCATGCTGGTGGGCACCTTCGGCATCCTGCGCATGCCCGACGTCTACACGCGACTCCACGCCGCCGGCATGACGGACACCATGGGCGCCGGACTACTGCTCCTGGGCATGGCCCTGCAGACCGTCGTCGGAATCGTGCACGGGGAGAGCGGCTACTGGTTCGTCCTGATCCGACTCGTCTTGATCTACGCTTTCCTTCTGTTCACGAGCCCCATCGCCTGTCACGCCCTGGCGCGAGCGGGGATCGCCGGAGGCGTCGAGCCGTGGAGCAATGACCAGGAGCGCGAGGCATGACGCCCGTCGAGTTCGTCGATATCGTCCTCCTGATCCTCCTGGCGGTGACGGGGGTCGCGGTGATCCGGACGCGCAACCTTTTTGCCGCGGTCATGCTCGCCGGGATCTACAGTCTGGTGTCCGCCGGGCTGTTCGTGGTCATGGATGCCGTAGACGTGGCGTTCACCGAGGCCGCCGTGGGTGCCGGTATCTCCACGGTACTCCTCCTGGGGACGCTGGCTCTGGTGGGGGACAAGGAGCACAAGCCGCAACACACGCCGGTGCTGCCGCTTCTCGTGGTCCTCATCACCGGGGGAATCCTCGTCTACGGCACGTCGGAGATGCCCCCGTTCGGTGGCGTGGACAATCCCGCGAATCAGCACGTGGCTCCGTACTACCTCGAGGACTCCTACGACGAGACCCATGTCCCCAACGTGGTGACGTCGGTGCTGGCCTCGTACCGGAGCTACGACACCATGGGCGAGACCGCGGTGGTCTTCACCGCCGTCGTCGGAGTCCTGCTCCTGTTGGCCCGGGGCCCGCTGCCGCGCCGGATCCACCACGACGGTGAGTGGATGACCGTCCCGCCCGGGATGACCCGCGAAGAACTCGAGGAGCGGTTCAGGGCGGAGTCCGACGCTGGAGGTGCGGGAGCGGGGGGAGGCAACGGGGACCCTGGTGGCGGAGGCGGCCCTGGTGGCGGAGGCGGCCCTGGAGGCGGAGGCGGCCATGGATGACCGCGTGATCCTCAGGGTGGGGGCCAAGATCCTCATCCCGTTCATCATGATCTTCGGGCTGTACGTCCACTTCCACGGTGACTACGGGCCGGGTGGCGGCTTCCAGGCGGGCGTCATCTTCGCTTCGGCCTTCGTGCTCTACGCTCTGGTCTTCGGCCTCGGCAACGCCGTGCAGGCGCTGCCTCCCAAGGCTGCGTACATCTGTGCGGCTATGGGCGTGGTCATCTACCTGGGCGTCGGCTTCCTGGGGATCATGCTCGGGGGCCAGTTCATGGACTACAGCGTTCTCGCGTACTCGTATGCAGGCCAGCACTACGGCATCATCGGCGTCGAACTCGGCGTCGTGACGACGGTCTTCGGAGTCATGGTCGCGCTCTTCTACGCCTTCGCCGGGCGACGGAGGGTCGACTCGTGATCGCACTCGGCCTCTTCAACTACTGGGCGGTCATCGTCCTGATGATGGTGGGCTTCTACACCCTGATCGCCCGGGGGAACCTGGTGAAGAAGCTCATCGGCCTGAACATCTTCCAAACGTCCGTCATCTTGATGTACGTCTCTTTCGCAAAGGTGTCGGGCGGTACCGCGCCGATCCTCATGGATGCCGGAGATCATGCCGGTGAGGCGGCCGGCCATGTCCTGTACTCGAACCCGCTCCCTCACGTGCTCATGCTCACGGCCATCGTCGTCGGCGTGGCCACGCTGAGCCTCGGGCTCAGCCTCGTGGTTCGCATCAAGGAAGCGTTCGGGACCGTCGAAGAAGACGAGATCGAGAGCGTGTCGCTGTGAGCGAGCACCTTCCGGCGCTGATCGTCGTCGTTCCGCTCATCCTGGCGCCGTTGGCGGCCCTCAGCAATCGGCCGCGAGCCGCGTTCACCATCGCGGTGGCGGGGTGCTGGTTCGCACTGTATGCAGCCCTCGGACTTCTTGCGCGCGTTCGCTCGGAAGGGGACATCAGCTACGCCCTGGGCGCTTGGGCGCCCCCCTACGGCATCGAACTCCGCATCGACCTGGTCAACGCCTTCGTCGCCATCACCGTGGCGACCATCGGCGCCGTGGTGATCCCGTTCGCCTGGACATCGGTGAAGAAGGAGATCACCGAAGACCGGATCCCGCTCTTCTACACGGCGTTCCTCCTCATGCTGTCGGGGCTCCTGGGGATCACCGTCACGGGCGACGTCTTCAACGTCTTCGTCTTCCTGGAGATCTCGTCTCTGTCGGCGTACTCGATGATCGCCCTCGGGCAGGATCGGCGAGCGCTGACGGCGACCTTCCAGTACCTCATCATGGGGTCGGTGGGGGCGACGTTCATCGTCATCGGCATCGGCTTCATGTATGTCATGACGGGAACGCTCAACATGGTCGACCTGGCCGAGCGGCTCCCCGCGGTGATGGACAACCGGACGATTCCGGTGGCGTTCACATTCCTCACCGTGGGCATCACGCTGAAGCTGGCGCTCTTCCCGCTGCATCTGTGGCTGCCCAACGCCTACACGTACGCGCCCTCGGCGGTGACCGCGTTCATGGCGTCGACCGCGACGAAAGTCTCGGTCTACCTCCTCCTGCGCTTCTTCTTCACCATCTTCGGCTTCGCCTTCGCCTTCGGGCAGATGCGGTTGAACATGGTGCTGATGCCACTGTCGCTGGTGGCCATCCTCGCCATGTCGCTGGTGGCCATCTACGAGATCAACGTGAAGCGCCTGCTGGCCTTCTCGTCGGTGGCGCAGATCGGCTATATGGTGCTGGGCATCAGCTTCGGCTCGGTCCTGGGCATCACGGCCGGCCTCCTCCACATCTTCAACCACGCCCTCATGAAGGGTGCGCTCTTCATGGCCATGGGCTGTGTCATGTACCGTGTCGGCTCGGTGCAGCTCAGCCGGATGGCCGGGCTGGGCAAGAAGATGCCCTGGACGATGGCCGCCTTCGTCGGGGGTGGTCTCAGCCTCATCGGCGTGCCGCTGACGGTGGGCTTCATCAGCAAGTGGTACCTCGTGCAGGCGGCCTTGGAGCAGGGCAATTGGTTCGTCGCCGGTCTCGTCATGATCGGCTCGCTCATGGCGCTCATCTACATCTGGAAGGTCGTCGAGGTGGCGTACTTCCAAGAGGCCGACTCCGACGTGGAGGTCCGCGAGGCCCCGCTGTCGATGCTCATTCCGACCTGGGTGCTGGTCATCGCCAGCTTCTGGTTCGGGATCGATGCCAGCACGACGGCCCAGGTGGCGACGGACGCCGCAGAGCTCCTCCTCGGGGGTGGCTCATGAGTAGCCTCCCGGTGCGGCGCGCGACGAGCAGGGTGTGTGGGCTGCTTCGGACTTCCTCGCCGGGAGCCATCAGGTGAGCGGCGGCATGCTCCTCCTGGTGACGGCGCTGCTGCCCGTGGCAGCAGCCGTAGGGGTCCTGCTGCTCCGAAAGTCGCCCAACGTCCGCGAGGCGTCGACGCTCATCTTCGGCGCCCTCACCTTCTGGCACGTCCTGGGACTCCTCCACCGGGTCCGGGAGGGCGAGCGGCCGCGCCTGGAGATGTTGGAGGTGGTGCCCGGCGTTCAGCTCGCCTTCGAGCTCGAGCCCCTGGGAATGGTCTTTGCGTTGGTGGCTTCGTTCCTCTGGCCGGTGACGTCGCTCTACGCCATCGGGTACATGCGTGGCCACCATGAAGAGAACCAGACGCGCTTCTTCTTCTTCTTCGCCATCGCCATCGCCGGTGCCCTTGGTGTGGCGTTCAGCGCAAACCTCTTCACCCTCTTCGTCTTCTACGAGTTCCTGACCTTCTGCACGGTGCCTCTCGTTACGCACCATCAGTCCGAGGAGGCGAAGAAGTCGGGGCGGGTGTATCTGGGCATCCTCCTCACCACCTCCGTGGGGCTGCAGCTCGTGGCCATCATCTGGACGTGGGTGTTGGCGGGAACCGTCGACTTCCGCACCGGGGGGATCCTCGCCGGAACGGCGTCCACGGGTGTCCTGAGCGCCATCCTGGTGCTGTACGTCTATGGGGTGGGCAAGGCGGCCGTCATGCCTTTCCATCGCTGGCTACCGGCGGCAATGGTGGCGCCGACGCCGGTCTCGGCCCTTCTGCACGCGGTGGCGGTCGTGAAGGCGGGTGTCTTCACTGTGCTGAAGATCGCGGTCTACGTCTTCGGAATCGACTTGCTGGCGACGCTCACGACGACGACGTGGCTCGCCTGGGCAGCGGGAGCGACGATCATCCTCGCGTCTCTGGTCGCGTTCAAGAAGGACAACCTGAAGGCCCGCCTCGCCTACTCCACCATCAGCCAGCTCTCGTACATCGTTCTGGGAGCGCTGTTGGCCAACGAGCTGGGGATCATCGGCGGTGGCATGCACATCGCCATGCACGCCTTCGGCAAGATCACCCTCTTCTTCGCCGCCGGCGCCATCATGGTGGCGGCCCACGAGAAGAAGATCAGTCGCATGCACGGACTCGGTCGAACCATGCCCATCACCTTCGGAGCCTTCTTCATCGGCTCGTTGAGCATCGTCGGCCTGCCTCCGGCCGGAGGCGCCTGGAGCAAGTGGTTCCTGGCCATGGGAACGCTGGAGGCCGGTCAGCTGGGGCTCTTGGTGGTGCTCATGCTGAGCACGCTCCTGGGGCTGTACTACCTGCTCGAGGTCCCGGTGAAGGCGTTCTTTTTCAAGCCGCCGGAGGACGCCCACGCTGGCGAGGGCATCCACGAAGCCCCGACGCCGTCCCTCATCGCCATCTGCATTACCGCTGCCGCCACACTGGGCCTCTTCATCTGGCCGGAGGTCTGGCGTGAGCTCATGACCATGGTCGTGGGAGGTGTCGGGTGAGTCACGGACACGACGGACACCACGAAGTGAAGCCCCCCGAGGGCTGGATGGACCGGCCGGACACGGTGAAGAGGCTCTTCCAGATCTTCTACGTGCTCTGTGGGCTCCTCTTCCTGGCCGAATTCCTCCTGTTGGGCGCGGAGAACGCCCATCCGCACCCTCTCGAGGAGCGGATGCGCTTCTTCGTGTACCCGGTCTATGGCTTCATCTCCTTCTGGTTCCTGGTGCTGGTGGCTCGGCCCATGAGGACGCTCCTCATCCGCTCCGAGGACTACTACGAGGGTGGGGGAGCCTATCGCGGCGACGACGCCGGAAGCTCCAGCGCCCACGGCGGTTCAAGTGCGCACGGGGAGGGTGGCCATGACTAGTCTCCCTCCTTTCGCCCTTTTCTTCGTCGGCGCGCTCGCGGTGGCGTTCACCAGGGGCTCCGTCCGGAAGGCCGTCGTCCTCGGCGTGCCCCTCGTGGGGTTGGTCACGCTATGGATGGGTGCCGGACAGGACGTGGCCGCGTCCGGTCCCCAGCTGCTCTACCAGCTCGAGCTCATCGGCTACACGCTGACGCTTTTCCGAGCCGACAAGCTTAGCCTCCTCTTCGGCTATCTCTTCCACCTGGCCGCCTTCCTGGGCTTCGTCTACGCCCTCCACCTGGGCGACGGGACGCCCGACGGCTCGGTGGCAGCGGACGTGGGCGAGGACGACGTCGTCGGCAACGGGACAGCCGGATTGCAGCATGTGGCTGCCATGTTGTACGCCGGGAGTGCGCTGGGGGCGGTATTCGCCGGCGACTTCATCACCCTCTTCGTCTTCTGGGAGCTCCTGGCCATCACGTCGGCCTTCTTGATCTGGGCCAGGAACTCGGAGCGCTCGTTCGCGACCGGGTTCAGATACCTCATCATCCACGTGGTATCGGGTGTGATGCTCCTCTCGGCGGCCCTCATGATCGCCCACGAGACGGGCTCCATCGAGTTCGGCGCCGTACCCCTCGACGGTACCGCCGCCTGGATCCTGCTGCTGTCCTTCGGTATCAAGGCCGGCTTCCCGCTGGTCCACAACTGGGTGACGGAGGCCTATCCCGAGAGCACGCCCACCGGCACCGTCTTCCTCTCGGCGTTCACGACGAAGGTCGCCGTCTATGCCCTCGCCCGGAGCTTCGCCGGCGCCGATCCGCTGATCTACATCGGCACCGCCATGACGTTCTTCCCCATCTTCTACGCGGTGCTGGAGAACGATCTGAGGCGGGTCCTGGGCTACTCCATGATCAACCAGATCGGCTTCATGGTGGCCGGTATCGGCATCGGCACCGCCATGGCCGTCAACGGCGCCGTAGCCCACGCCTTCGCCGACGTCATCTTCAAGGGTCTCCTCTTCATGTCCATGGGCGCCGTCATGACCATGACGGGGCGCACGAAGGGGACGGATCTGGGTGGTCTGTACAAGACGATGCCCATTACCGCGACGCTCTGTATCTTCGGAGCCGCGGCCATCTCGGCGTTCCCGCTCTTCAGCGCGTTCGTGACGAAGTCGATGATCATGGTCGCAGCCGTCGACGAGCACCACTACATCGTCTGGCTCTTCATGCTCTTCGCTTCGGCGGGCGTACTGGAGCACGCGGGCATCAAGATCCCCTACTTCGCCTTCTTCGCCCACGACTCGGGGATCCGCACGAAGGAGCCGCCGAAGAACATGCTCGTGGCCATGAGCATCGGAGCGATTCTCTGTGTGCTCATCGGCGTCTTTCCGAGCCAGCTCTATGCGTTGTTGCCCTTCGAGATGGACTACCATCCGTACGACACGCGCCACGTCGTCACGCAGATGCAGCTTCTGGTCTTTGGCGCATTGGGCTTCATCACCCTGGTGAAATCCGGCATCTATCCCGACGAGAAGCGGGCGGTGCACATCGACGCCGAGGTCTTGTACCGCAAGCTCGGCCCCTGGCTGGTGACCACCGTAGGGGGCGCCATCGGACGGGCCGATGCCGCCGTTCGCTCCTCGGTCATGGGCGTCGTCGGGTCGGTGCTGGGCGCCGCGGATCGCTCTCACGGGCAGATGGGGCCGTTGGCCCGGTCGTGGCCGTCGGGAAGCATGGTCTTCTGGGTGGCGATCCTCCTGGCGGCATACCTGTTGTTCTATCTCTGGGAGTTCGGTCTCTAGCGCCCAGATCGGCCAGGCACGTTTGGTAGCTGTTCGGGTTTAAGGGCGCACATCCACCTCCCGTCGAGGGTGCGATCATGGCTTCCGATTCTGGATCGAACCGTCTCCGCAAGGAGTTGGGCCTGGTGGACGTGTACGCCATCAGCACAGGCGCCATGTTCAGCTCCGGCTTCTTTCTGCTCCCGGGCTTGGCGGCGGCCCAGACGGGACCGTCCGTCTCCCTCGCCTACCTGGTCGCGGCGATCTTCATCCTCCCGGCCATGTTCGCCGTGGCCGAGCTGGCCACGGCCATGCCCCGAGCCGGAGGCGCCTACTACTTCCTGGACCGAAGCATGGGCCCCCTCGTGGGTACGGTGGGAGGCCTGGGCACGTGGATGGCCCTCGTCTTCAAGAGTGCCTTTGCCCTCGTCGGGATGGGGGCCTACCTCGCCATCTATGTGGATGTCCCGGTGCAGCCCCTGGCGGTGGCCCTGACCATCGCGTTCGCCGTCCTCAATGTCGTCGGAGCCAAAGAGACGAGCGGCCTTCAGAGGCTGCTGGTGGGGGCGCTCCTCCTGGTGCTGGGTTTCTTCCTGGCACAGGGCGTCGTCGAAGTCGGCTCGCTGCGTTCCAGCGGCGGTCTGGAAGGTCGGTTCGACGACTTCTTCTCCTTCGGACTCACCGGCTTCTTCTCCACCGTGGGCTTCGTCTTCGTGTCCTACGCCGGCCTCACCAAGGTCGCGAGCGTCTCCGAGGAGATCAGGGACCCGGATCGCAACATTCCCCTGGGGATGATCCTCTCCCTTGGGACTGCGACGGTGGTGTACACCGTGGGCGTGTTCATCATGGTCGCGGTCCTCCCGCCGGAAGAGCTGCGGGCCGACCTCACGCCCGTCGCCACGGCCGCGTCGGCGTTCTTCGATTGGCTCCCAGGGGGCGCCGGCGTCATGCTCGTCGTGGTGGCGGCCATCGCCGCATTCGCATCGACGGGCAATGCAGGGATCCTGTCTGCCTCACGGTACCCGCTGGCCATGGCCCGGGACCGCATCGTCTCGCAGCGCTTCGCCGAGCTCGGACGATTCCACACCCCGACGCTGGGGATCGCCAGCACGGCCGTCCTCATGGCCGCCGCCATCCTCCTCCTCGACATCGAAGGCATCGCCAAGCTCGCCAGCGCCTTCCAGCTTCTCCTCTTCTCTCTGTTGAGTCTCGCCGTCGTCATCATGCGCGAGAGCGCCATCGAAGGGTACGACCCCGGCTATCGGTCGCCGCTCTATCCCTTCATGCAAGTCTTCGGGTTCCTGGCACCCCTTTGGCTCATCGCCGAGATGGGGCAGCTGGCCATCCTCTTCACGTTCGGTCTCGTGGGGCTGACCATCGGCTGGTACTTCTACTATGCCCGGGCACGCGTGGTGCGTGCCGGCGCCATTCTCCACACCTTCGCCCGTCTCGGCGCTCAACGGCACCTCGGGCTGGACGAGGAACTGCGGGAGATCGTCAGGGAAAAGGGTCTACGAGAGGAGGATCCCTACGACGCGCTCATGGCCCGTGCGCCGGTCATCGACTCTCGCGAGGACCGTGACCTGAATGCCCTGGCTCCGGAGATCGCGGCCCGAATTGCTGTGCTGACTTCGTTGCCGGTGGAGCAGATCGCCGCCGCGATGGACCAGGCCCGCAGGGAGGGCCTGGTCCCCATGGCGGGCGAAGTGGCCCTCCTCCACTGGCGGGAGGAGGCTCTCGACCGGCCTGCCGCCCTCCTCGTCCGATTCTCGGACGGCCCCGGGGCGCAGACGGTGGACGGCGCCGGGGGCGCCCACGGCATCATCATTCTGGTGAGCCCCGCAGGCGATCCTGGTCTTCACCTCCGCCTCCTGGGACATCTGGCTACCCGGGCGGGGGAGCCCGATTTCGGAGAGCGGTGGCAGTCAGCGCGCGATAACGACGCCCTTCGGGCGACGCTGATGCGTGAGGAACGGACCCTGACCCTTCGCGTCGGGGACTCGGAGGACGGCGTCCCCTGGGCAGGGCGGGCGCTCCGCGAACTGGACTTCCCCCGGGACACCCTCGTGGCGTTGGTACGCAGAACAGAAGGGGCCATCGTGCCCAACGGTGAGACGGTCCTGTCCGATGGAGACAGGCTCACGATGATCGGGACGCCCGAGGGGATCGAAGCCATGGTCCAGCGGCTGTCATGACCGCCAGACTCGCCTCTCACCCCGACGTCGCGCACCGGACGGCGGATATCCTCAGGCGTCTTGCCGCAGCCGGCGTCGACGTCGAGTTCGTCGGGAGCGAACCAGGGAGCGCCGACGACAAGGATCCCCTCATAGCCGTGCGCGAGGGCTCCATCGACCTCGCCCTCGTGGGCATCGGCGCCCTCAGGGAGAGTAGGGCCGAGTCGTTGACCACCGTAGCCGTCCTGCCTCGACAGGAACCCAGGGATGTCCTCGTAAGCCTCTCCGGGCGTGCCATGCCCCTTCATGACCTCCCCGAGGGTGCCAGGCTGGGTGTCGCGGGAGAGCGCAGGTGTGCCTTTCTGGCAGCGCATCGCCCCGACGTGACCGTCGTCCAATTGGATGGGGACGGCCGTCCCGCCCTCGCCGGAAGGGCGCAGGAGTTGGACGCCATCATCGCGAGCGCCCTCGACGCCCGTGAGGCGGGCCTGGTCGACGAGGTTGTCGAGGCCCTGGACCCGAGAGCCTGGCTACCGGAGCCCGGTCAGGGTGCGTTCGCCCTCGTGGCCCGGCATCCGATCGCCGAGGCTACGGCCCTCGATCACCTACCTACGCGTACGGCGCTTCGGGCGGAACTCGCCCTCCTCGAGGCCCTCGAGGTCGGGCACCGGGGTACCCTCGGGTGTCTCGCCCAGCCGTCGGGTCGCTGGATCCGACTCTGGGCCGGCGCCGCGAGCGCCAGCGGACAAAGGCTCGTCCGGTCGGATCGCACGGGGCCTCTGGACGAACCCGAGGGGCTGGGGCTCGCGGTGGCCCGGGAGCTCCAGGAGCGAGGCTTCCGCCTGGTTCTCGAGGACGCCGCGGCGGCATGAGTCGCCAGCCCCGCACCTCTCGGAGCAAGCTCCTGGATGTGGATCGTCTGGTCGAGCGCTTCGGCCGCCCTCGGGCGGGCGAGGTGGTCTTCACCAACGGCGTATTCGACATCATGCACCGTGGCCACGCCGTTTACCTCTCGAAGGCTCGGGCCCTCGGGGACGCCCTCATCGTCGGCATCAACACCGACGCCTCCGCCAGGCGGCTCGGGAAGGGGGCCGACCGCCCCCTCAACAGGGAGGAGGATCGCGCGCTCCTCGTCGCTGCCCTGGAATCCGTGGACGCCGTCTGTCTCTTCGACGAGGACACTCCTGAATCACTCATCGGGCGACTCATTCCCGACATCCTCGTGAAGGGGGGAGACTACTCCGCGGACCAGGTCGCTGGCGGCGATCGGGTCCGGGAGGAGGGTGGGCGGGTCGAGATCATCGACTTCCTCGAAGGCTACTCCACAACCGACCTCATTCGCCGCATTCGCGAGACCGACTGACATGACAGAGCGACACGACGGGCGCAGGGCTGACCAGGGACGCGCCGTATCCTTCGACACCGGCGTCGCCCCCTACGCCGAGGGCTCCTGCCTCATCGCCACCGGTGACACCCGCGTGCTGTGCACGGCCAGCGTCGCAGAGGGCGTCCCACCGTGGCGGGAGAGAAGCGGGGCGGGGTGGGTGACGGCCGAATATGCCATGTTGCCTCGGGCCACGCACACCAGAACGCGCCGGGAGCGGAGCGGTCCCAAGGGACGCACGCAGGAGATCCAGCGCCTCATCGGTCGATCCCTACGGTCGGTGACCGATATGGCGGCCATGGGCCAGCACACCATCACCGTCGACTGCGACGTGCTGCAGGCAGACGGCGGAACGCGGACGGCTTCCATCACCGGCGCGTGTGTCGCCCTCATGCTCGCCGCTCGGTGGATGCTCGGCGAGGGCCTCGTGGAACGAACGTTCGTACGGGAGAAGGTGGCCGCCGTGAGCGTCGGCATCGTCGACGGCGTCTCGTGCCTCGACCTGGACTATCGGGAGGACTCGTCGGCGCAGGTCGACATGAACCTCGTGGCGACGGAGAGCGGTGGCCTCGTGGAGGTCCAGGGTACGGCCGAAGGGGATCCTTTCCCGCGAGCGGCTCTCGACGAGCTCATGGATCTGGGGTTGGCCGGGATCGACAGCCTCCTGGCAGCCCAGTCCCAGGCGCTGGCCACCGGGTCACCGTGAAGGTTCTCATCGCGACGCGGAGCACCGGCAAGCTGAGGGAGATTCGGCGGATTCTCGGCGAGGTCCCCGGCCTCGAAGTCGTGGGACTCGACGACGCTGGGATCGATTACGAAGAGGCCGAGGACGACCTCGAGCCCCACGCGACATTCGAGGAGAACGCACTCTCCAAGGCCCGCTACTTCCACGCCCTCTCAGGGTTGACCACCGTCGCCGACGACTCGGGTATCGAAGTCGATGCTCTCGACGGTGCGCCGGGGGTACGTTCCAAGCGGTTCGCGCCCGACGCAGGCATCGACGGTGACGGGCTGGAAGGTCAGGCTCTGGACGACGCCAACAACCGGCATCTCGTCGACCGTCTCCAGGGCGTCCCTCCCGGAGGGCGGACCGCTCGGTACGTGTGCGTCGCCGTCCTCCTCGAGGAGGGCCGGCCTCCGCTGACCATCCGGGGTGAGGCGCCCGGCGCGGTCGTCGACGATCCCAGCGGATCAGGGGGCTTCGGGTACGATCCCCACGTCTACGACCCCACCCTCGGCAAGACCTTCGCCGAGATGACGCCGGAGGAGAAAGACGCGCGGAGTCATCGAGGTCACGCCTTCCGGTCGCTGGCGGCCGAACTCGGCAAGCGCATGGACGGGGTGGCCACGTGATGGTTGAGCCGCGCGTCGATCCTGAGCATATCGGGCCCACCGAGGACGGGAGCCGACTGCGCATCGAATGGAAGGACGGTGAGATCGCCCAGTACGTCCCGCGGGAACTGAGGATGGCGTGTCCCTGCGCCGGATGCGTCGACGAGATGAGCGGCGTCCGGACGCTTCGCCCCGAACACGTTCCTGTCGACATCTATCCTACCGCCATCCACTACGTGGGCCGCTACGCCCTCCAATTCGTTTGGAGCGACGGGCACGCCACCGGGATCTACCCGTACGCGTACCTACGAGAGCTCTGGGACGAAGGGCAGGCGAGCTGACGCTTCACGTGCTCGCCAGAGAGGTTCGCAGGTGAGTCGCCACGTCAGTGATGAAACGATGGACCGAGGCTTCGGCTATTCTGTGGCCCACCGCAGCGTCCAGGGCGGCCCCGACGAGGCCGAGGGGCGGCTGGTAGGTCCCGTCGAAGTCCAGCTGCGTCTCGGTGCCGGTGAGGGCGTACGCCCACAGCCGAGCATTCATCAGTGGAAACAGCCCGGGCATCTGGGCCGCCTCCCACTCGAGTTCGACCTCGGTCGCCGGGCCGCCGAGGGGGCCCTGTTCGACGTCCTCGACTCGGTAGACGGTGATAGCGACGTCAGTGGCGACCTCCAATCCGCCAACCTCGACCCGAAGTCCGGCGGCTACCGAGTTCGCCCGCGACGCGGCGGACCGGGTCGCTCTCAGGAAGATCTCCTTGGCGCCGTCGTGGAGGGTCGGTCGCACAATGGCGTACGGCTGGTTCACGTAATCGTACACACGGATGGGCTTGCCTCTACTCATGGTCACGCTCCTTCTCGAGGAGGGTGGCGACTGGTGAGTGGAGGGAGGAGGAGTCCGCGCCAAAGAGTCCCCACCTCAATCTGGAGGGTCGGCGGACAGGCGCAACGGTGGCAGCTCAGCCGCCTTGCAGACACGCTCTGAGGCGTTCCTGCTGGGCGACGTTGGCGTAAAACGCATTCCAGGGGTGCCGGAAGCCATGTCCCTCGTTCTTGCCTTCCATGTAGGCGACGTCGAGTCCGTTGGCCCTCACGCGGTCCACGAGTTGACGGGACTCGCCGACGGGAACCCGGGGGTCGTTGGCGCCCTGGACGACCATGAGGCGCGACGTGATCCGTTCGGCGTTGTTCAGCGGTGAAATGGACTCGAGGAACGCTCGCATCTCGGGGATGCGTTCGTCGCCGTACTCTGCGCGGCGTAGGTCGCGCCGGTAGTCGGCAGTGTTCTCGAGGAAGGTGACGAAGTTGCTCACCCCCACGACATCGATCCCGCAAGTCAACCGTGGGCTGTAGTGGACGAGTGACGCCAGCACCATGTACCCGCCGTACGACCCACCGATGACCGCGACACGGTCGGGATCCATGTCGGGCTGCTCTTCGATCCAGTCGAGGAGTGCCCCGATGTCGCGGACGGCATCCTCTCTGAGGTACTGGTCGTCGAGGGACGCGAAGGTCTTTCCGTAGCCCGTGGAGCCCCGGATGTTGGGCGTAATGACCGTGATCCCCGCGCGCTGCAACGAGCTCTCACCCGTCCGTAGACGGGCCTGCGCTTCCGGGCCGCCGTGGATGTCGATCACGACCGGACGGGGACCCTCGCCCCGACCCGGGTAGACGAAGGCCGAGATACGACGCGGTTCGCCATCGGCCATGTCGAAGGTGGGGTAACGTTCCAGCCGCGCCTCCCGGGCCGAGGGGTCGTGGGACCGGGCCCCGCTCGGCCCCGCCCACTGGATCAGCGTGCCCTTCTCGAGGTCGTGTACGAACGTCCGGCTCCGCCCCGCTGCGTCGACGTGGGTGACAGCGACCTGCGGCGTGTCGGGGTGGAGGACGGCCCCGAACGAGCCGGCCGGGAAGGGCTCATACAACGCCCTCTCCCTCCCGTCGGGATCGGTGGTGTAGTAGACGGTCCGGCCGTCGTCGTTCACCGAGACCAGTAGGAAGGTCCCATCGTGGGAGAGCTGCACCGAACTCACATCCCAGGAGATGTCGCCCAGGAGTGTGGTTTCGTTCTGGGTCTCGAAGTCGAAGCGCCGGAGGTGCATGAACTCCGTTCCGCGGTTGCTCGCATAGAAGAGGCTCGAGCCGTCCACGCTCCACTGCGGTGCTGAATGGAGCGCCTCTTGTTCGGTGCCCGGACCGACGGGCTGGATCTCCCCGGTGCCGAGATGGAGAAGGTGAAAACGGTTGGTGACGTTGGAGACGATCTCCGCCAGGAGAAGCTGGCTACCCGACGGTGACCAGCCCGTCACCACCCACATCCCGTCTGCCTCGAAGACGAGTCGGTCGGTCTCCGGCGCCGTGGGATCCAAGACATAGACGTCGAAATCCCGCCCGTTCCGCCTGGTGCTCGTATACGCGATCCGCGGACCGCCGGGTTCGAACGCTCCGAAGGAGGCCCGTTCCGGCGATGGCGTGATGGCCACGGGCGCCGCACCGTCCAGGTCCCAGCGGTACAGGCGATGCTGCTCGTCTCCGTCGCGATCCCACGAGACGATGGCGTGGTCCCGGTCGGGCGAGACGTGGAGCCCGCTGACGTTGCGGGGAAGGGAGCGTACCAGCGTGAGATCGGAGTCCGGCGCCGGAACCTCGAAAAGGCGGGGCTCCAGGATCCGATGGCGGCCCCATACGAGCACGCCCCGGTGGCCGGGCAGGAACGCGGCGAAGCTTCGCGACCTGCGGGCTTCCCAAAGGTCGCCGGCACTCTCCAGGACCGGCCCCCAGCCGACGCGTCCCACGTTCTCGACGCTCACGGCGGGTGGCCGCGGTACGCCGGTCACCGCCAGTATCATCAGGAGGTGAAGGGGCAGCGTAGCGACTGCGAGGGCGCCCAGCTTCCAGAATCGGTGCATCCGTTCTCCGTCTCGTTGCCTCTCCTACGCCGATCCGCACCCGAAGGGTTCACGCTTCGGCGCTCCGGAGTCCATGGGTCGGATCGCGACGAGACGGTTGGCTCAGCGGATCCGCTCCCTATCTTCTCGGCCATGACTACCCGAGTCCCTCTCATCGGTCGGATCCTCGACGCCGTGGGCCTGCTCGTGTTTCTCGTCGGCGGAGGCCTCGTCGCAAGGGCCTGGATCGGGTTTCAGTCGCTACCCGATCTGACGCAATCCCCTGGGGCCCTGGAGACGGCAGCGGTTCAGTATGCCGACGGTTTCTGGCGCCTCCAGAAGATCGGGGTCGCTCTCATGATCGTCGGTATCGTCATCTTCGTGGGGGCGTTGCTCGCGGCCCGGAGGGCATCGGAGTCGGAGTAGCATGACGCGACAGACCCAGGTCCGAGGCTCGCCCGATAAGTTGGCAAGCTTGTTGCACTCAGATGTTTCCCAACGCGAACACCGAGACGGCGCACGGCCGGCGGTACCAACACAGGGGGAAACATGTGGAAGAAGGATGAGGAGCAGCCAGCCACCACCGGCGCCGCGACGACCACCCGTCCGTCACCGGGAAGCGTCTCCAGCGGAGGGCCGCGCCGCGCCGTGATCGGACCGTCGATCCGCATCAAGGGCGACGTGACGGGGAGCGAAGACCTCGTCATCGAGGGTGAGGTCGATGGCTCGGTGAGCCTGGGCGCTCACGCCATCGGCGTCGGTTCGGAGGGCCGCGTGAACGCGGACATCGTGGGGCGCGTCATCACGGTCGACGGCCACGTCGAAGGCAACCTGGAGGCCGAGGAGCAGATCGTGCTCCGAGGGACTGCAAAGGTCCGCGGCGACATCAAGGCGCCCCGGGTCGTCCTCGAGGACGGCGCCACCTTCCGCGGTCTCGTGGATATGGGAACGCCCGCCGCGTCAGGCGGCAACGATGCCTCGACATCGAAGAAGACCAACGGCGTCTCCGGCGGAAGTCCCAAGGACGGAGCCGAGGCCAAGGCGAACGACGCCACGACGGCCGACCCGGTCGGAAGCTCGACGGCCACGTCGAAGTCCGGAAAGGCCGACTCACCCAAGGGTGGAGCGACGGAGGCACCCTCGCGGTCAGCGAAGTGAGGTTGCCCTTTCGGTCGAGGTTGCTTCGGACCACCGGCCGGGCCCGGGGAACCGCCTTCGTGTCACGGTGAGCTGGCTCGACCGGCTCGGTGCGTCCGGGACCAGGACCGGGAGGGCCGTAGACGACGAGCCCGACGGGGGCCGGGAACGTTGGGCCCCCGGGCTCGCGTCGTTGTTCGAGGCGCTCAGCCCCGATGGACGCCACTCGGTCCTCGACTTCGGTCCGGCGGAGGGTCGGCGCTTACGGCTCCTCGGCCGCTTTGCCCGTCGGGTGCGGTTCGCCGCGATGGTACCCCATCCACCACGGGGAGCTGAGCTGGCCGAAGTGCTGGATAGCCTCGTCGAGCCCGACCCGGAGCGTCTGTTCGACGTCGTCCTGGTCTGGGATCTGTTCGATCGTCTCGACGACGGGGACAGGAAGGACGTCGTCGCCCGCATCGTGGACGTCACCGGCGGCGGTGCGAGGCTGTACGCCGTCGTCGAGTCCTCAGGCGCAGTCTCGACACGGCCCATCCGAACCGAGCTCGTCGATCTCGATCGAGTACTGGAGGAGCCGGTTGGCCCCCCCGAGGCGGCCAACCCTCAACTCCTGCCGGCACAGATGGAGCGTCTGCTCCATCCGTTCGAGGTCATCAGCGGTGTGTCGCTGCGTAGCGGACGTCGGGAGTATGTGGCCCGGCGGCCGGAGTAGGTTCTACTCGCAGCTCTGGCAGTTGTGGTTGTTCACCGCTCCCAGGCCTTCCAGCAGCGCAATGGTCTCCGGGAAGGGCTGCACCCGTTGGCGTGGTCCGTTCGCCATGTCCACCGTCGTCTCGCCACGGCGGCTCACCACCGTGACGTCGGCTCCCTCCGAGACGAGGTACTCGATGAGCTCATTGTCACCGCGGGCGGCCGCGTGGTGGAGCGGGGAGTAGCCGTTCAGGTCCCGAGCGTTCACGTCGGCGCCGTGCTCCTCGACTAGATACTTCACCGCAGGCAGCCAACTGTCCGGCGCGTGGGAGTGGGAGTTGGCGGCGAAGCCCTCACCGTACCCGACGCCGGAGGCCGCATGGATGGGGTACACCGCCGGACCTCCCGTGGGCACCGGTTCGAGCCCGGACTTGTCTTCGTCGTCGCCACCCCGCCGGAAACGCCGTGACGGTACCTTGCGGGTCGGGATGGATGTGTCGGCCCCAGCCGCCACCAGGAGCCGCATGGCGTCGAGGTCCGTGGCGTAGGCGGCCCGCCAGAAAGCGGTTGCTCCCGCGAAGTTGACGCCGAGCATGTCGAAGTTGAACGAGGTGTACCAGATGTGGCGCCCCGTCCGGTGGTTCACGTCGGCCCCGGCGTCGATGAGGGCTTTAAGAAGCTCCAGATAGTCGGTCTGCTGCTGCGTGAACGCCTGGGGTTGGGGGTAGGCTGCCTTCGGCCCCCACCGGCGATTCAGCACGGTGAAGAGGGCGGCAGCCCCGTCTTCGGCCACCGCGTTCGGGTCGGCCCCCTCGGCCAGGAAGTGCATGGCGAGGTCGAAGTTCCCGTTGATGGTCGCCATGAGCATGGGCGTCGTGCCGTCGCCAGCGGTGGGCTGATCGAGGGGGGCGCCGTACTCCAGGAGAAGCTTCGCGGCAGTCATGTGGCCGTCGCGGCTTGCGAAGTGAAGGGCGGCGAAGCCTCCCTCTTTGCCGACGAGGTCGTTGTACCCGAGGGGACGTTCTTCCTCCTCGGGTTCCTCGTCGTCCGAGGTCTCGTCCCCCTCACCGGCCTCTTCCTCCGACTCCTCTTCACTCGGGGCCTCTTGGACGCCCGGGGCCTCGTCCTCCGCGGCCTCCTCCTCGCCGGCCCGTTCCTCGCCTTCCTCCTCAGTGGTCTGCTCCTCCGCGGGCGTCTCCTCGGTGGCCTCCTCGCCCGGGCTCGCCTCCTCCGCGGGCGCCTCCTCGGTGGCCTCCTCGCCTGGGCTGGCCTCCTCTGCGGGCGCTTCCTCCGACGGCTCCCCTTCGGCGGGCGCCTCCTCCTCAGCCGTCGACTCCTCGACCGGCGGCTCCCCTTCTTCGCCCTCTTCCGCCTCCGGCTGGGGTGCCTGAGGTTGAGCTTCCTCGGCCTCCGCCTGAGCCTGGCGGCGCTCGGCATCTCGGCGCACCGAAGCGATCTGCGACCGGAGGCGACGCTCGGGTCCGTCCTTCGCCGCGACCTGGGCGTAGTCGATGACGGTCGTCGTCAGCGTGGGGTCGGCGCCGGCGTCGAGCAGGGCCCTCATGGCATCGAGGCGGTTGGCCGCCGTCGCCCACATGAGCGGGGTCTGCTCGTCGGCCCGAGTCCGGGTGTCGATATCGGCGCCCACGCGAGCCAGCACCTGCACCGCCTCCGCGCTGCCGGACTGGGCCGCGTAGTGGAGGGCGGTCACGCCGGTGGCCGTCATGGCCGTATGGTCGGAGTCTCCCGCGATGAGAGCCGTGATGGCTCGCGCGTGACCTTCCCGCGCGGCCAGGTGCAGCGGGGTGTAACCGCCCAGGCGCGTGGTGGCCTCGGTGTTGGCCCCTGCGTAGAGAAGAACCTCGATGATGGGCACGTCGGCACGCACGGCAGCCCAATGCAGGGCGCTGGTGCCGTCGCTTTGGGCCGCGTTGACGTCCGCCCCATCACGGAGGAGCATGCGAACGGCGTCAGCGTCTCCTCGTTGGGCGGCGTCCGCCACAGGCGACTCGGCAACCGGTGTCCCCGGTGCCTGCGCCATGAGCATGGCGACGAGGAGGGCCGCGACCTTGTTCATCTGCTCGGACCGGAAAGCTGACCGGAGCGACCTGCCGAGAGGGGGAAGGCTCCGGTGCTGTCACCCAGGGATTCGGCGTCTTCCATGCCCAGGACGTGCATGGCGCTGAGGAGGACGTTGGCCATGGGCGTTCCGTCCGGCGCCTTGATGTGATTGCCACCTTTGGCGAGACGGCCGTTGGCGCCTCCCGCCAGGAAGAGAGGGCAACGTTTGTGGTTGTGGAGGTTCGGATCCCCCATGGGCGATCCGCACACGATGAGGGTCTTGTCGAGGAGGTGGGAATCCCCTTCGGTGATGTCCGCGAGCTTCTCGAAGAAGTACGGAATGAGGCTCATGTGGTAGCGGTTGATCTCGTTGAACTGCAGCACCCGCTCCTCGTTGCCTCCGTGATGTGACGCGGCATGGAAGCCGGCGGTCACGCCCGTCTCGGGGAAGACGCGGCCGGATACGTCCCGGCTGGTCTTGAAGGTGACGACGCGGGTCATGTCCGAAGCGAAGGCCAGGGCCTGGAGGTCGAACATGAGGCGCACGTGGTCGCCGTAGTCGTCGGGGACGCCGGCGGGCGCTTCGGCGAGCTCACGCTCTTCGCCGCTCATGTTTCGGGCCTCGATGGTCTGGATCCGCCGCTCGATCTCCCGGATGTTGCTGACGTACTTGTCCATCCGGGCCCGATCGTCGGCGCCGAGCTGACGGTTCAGGCGGTTCAGGTCCCGAAGCACCCAGTCGAGGATGCTACGCTCCGTCCTTCGCCGCTGGGCCCGTTCCTCGGGCGTCGCACCTCTCCCGAAGAGCTGATCGAAGGCGACCCTCGGATCCCGGATCATGGGAAGTGGTTCCGTCGGACTCGCCCAACTCACGGTGTCGGTGTACACGCAGGCGTACCCGTAGGCGCAGCCCCCGGCCTGGTCGACGTTCTCGATGCAGAGCTGCATCGACGGAATCGGCGTGTCCTGACCGAACTGCCGAGCGTACATCTGATCCATGGACGTGCCGACGAAGACGTCGGAGCCCTCGGTCTGCTTCGGGTGCGCCTGGGTCAGGAAGACGGCACTGGACCTGAAGTGATCGCCTCCGATCTCCCGGGGCAGTTCGGCTTCGGCGCCACCGACGTCGGTGTTGCTGACGATGGTGAGGTACTCCCGCCAATCCTCGAGGGGGGAGAGCGCGCTGGGTGTGAGGTCGAAGTCCGGTCCCTCGTGCTGGGGAGCCCACAGGTGCTGCGTCGCACCCCATTCGTTGCACCCCGCGGCCCCGTGGACCATCTCGATGCCCACGAAGCGGGTGACGTCGGTATCGGCGGCGGCTGCGGACATGCGTCCTGCGGGCGCCATGGCGTCGAGGAAGGGCAGGGCGACGCTCGCTCCCATCCCCTTGAGGAAGGTGCGGCGCTCGAGCTTCGTGTTCAGCAGATGCATGGTGGGCTCAGTGCTGGGGTGCGTCGTCGGTCAGGGCAACGCCCCGGCTCATTCGGAAGGCGGGGCTCTGGACCACCCCGAGGATGTAGTGGGACATGCCGTCTCCATTGGCGACGGCGTTCCGCTCGATGCTGCGAATGGTCGGCATGTCGTAGTACTCCACCCGGCGCCCCAAAGCGTACGCCATCAGGTTCCGAGCGAGGGTCCGGCGGAAGACGGTGGGTCGCTGGAGGATGACCCCCCGCAGACCCGCCGGCCCTTCGATGGGGCTACCGTCGTAGAGCTCACCCCTGGGATCGATGGGGTTGAGGTTCTCTTTGATCCGCCAGGCGCCGGTGACGTCGAAGTTGTCCAGCGCCAGCCCGATGGGGTCGATGACCCGGTGGCACGACATGCACGCCGGGTTGTCGCGATGCATCTCCAGGCGCTCACGGGTGGTGAGTTGGCGCGACCCCTCGTTCGACTCGGTCTCTTCCAGCGTGGGCACCGCCGGAGGGGGCGGGGGAGGCGGGCTACCCAACAGAACCTCCATGACCCATTTGCCACGTAGCACCGGAGACGTCCGGTCGCCGTGGGACGTCATCATGAGGATGCTTCCGTGGCCCAGAAGGCCGCGGCGGTTCTCGTCGTCGAGGCTGACCCGTACGAAGTGGTCTCCGGTGACCCCCTGGATGCCGTAGTGGGCCGCCAGCTGTTCGTTGACGAAGGTGTAGTCGGCGGAGAGGAGGTCGAGGACGCTCCGGTCCTCCTGCACCACGGTGTGGAAGAGCAGCTCGGTCTCCCGCTCCATCGCCTGCTTGAGCTGATGGTTGAAGTACGGGTAGAGTTGAGCGTCGGGGTTGATCTTCTCCAGGTCCTGGAGGCGCAGCCACTGGTAGGCGAAGCGGGTAGCCAGGGCCTCGGCTCGAGGGTCGGCCAGCATGCGCCGGGCCTGGCGTTCCAGTCCGTCCCCATCGGAGAGATCTCCGTCCTCTGCGGCGCGAATCAACTCGTCATCCGGTGGCGTCGCCCAGAGGAAGAAGGAGAGCCGTGAGGCCAGATCGATGGCGTCCAGCTCGTAGATCTCGCCCGGCTCGACTCCCTCGGGCGTTCGCTCCAGGCGGAAGATGAAGCGCGGGCTCGACAGGATCGCCCAGATGGTATTCCGGACACCGATCTCGAAGCCGCCCTGCTCACGCCCCTCCTCGTAGAAGAACATGAGCTCGTCGACCTCGGTGTCACCCACCGGCCGGCGGAAGGCCTCGGCGGCGATGCTCTGGATGATCTGTCGGGCGCACGGCTCCTCCTCGTCGGAGGCCGTGGGACGGCAGCTGAAGATGCGGCGCCGTGCAGGGGTGTCCGAGACGCCCGTCACCGCGAAGGGCCCGCTGATGGAGAGGTCGCGGAGGTGGGGCACCGTGGTGACGCCGTACCCCACGCCCATATTCGGATCGGCGAGGGTGAAGTCCAAGGGGGTGATGAGGTCGGTGACCGGCCCTTCCCGTTTCAGGATGAAGGCGGCCGTCACGTGCTGGGGGCCCGCCCGGACGTGAATGGGTGGCGTCTCTACTCGGAGCCCCGTCGGGTCTCCCTCCGTCATCCAGCGATCCAACTCGAGCAGGGCGACGCGTTCTCCGTTCACCGCCACTTCCATTGTTTCCGTCCCGGCTGTGAGACCGAAGAGCTGACCATCGGGGCTGGGGTGCATGTCCAGCTCGAAGACGTAGTCGCCGTCAGCGGGGAAGTTGTGCGTCACCGAGATTCCGCCGCGGGTACCCAGAGGTGTCCCCTCGACGTGATCCACCTGGGATACCGTCTTCGGCACCTTGTAGACGGTGGTGGACGGGGCGGCGTACACGTCACCCACGGCGTCGCGGCTGACCTGCGCCGCGGCGCGCATGTAACTCTCGAGTAGCGTGGCGGAGAGGATCTGGGTGTCGGCGATGTTGTCGAAATTGTCGCTCAGCGTCTCCGTCGGCAGATAGGCCGAGGCGTCGATGCGGATGCCGAAGAGGTCCTCGATGGACGCCTCGTACTCGGCGCGGTTGAGTCGCTGGAAGGTTCGTCGACCCGGGTTGGGGTTCTCACGGGCGAGCTCGTCCAGCCGTTTCTCGAGGGAGGACGCGAGGACATCGAGGGAGTCCTCTGGTGGCCGCCGTACACCTGCGGGGGGCATCATGCCGGCGCGCAGCTTGTGGATCATCCGCTCGGCGATGTCCGCGCTGGCCTCGGGCGTTCCGACATCGAAGCCTTCCAGAGAGAGATTGCCGCGAAGCCGTCGTTCGTTGTGGCAGCGGACGCAGTACTCCTCGACGAGCCCGTTGAGTTCGGCACTGGCGTCACCGTTCCGGCTGGCTGTCGCGCCGAGGACCGCATCCAGGGGTTCGTGCAGCGCGTTCGATCCGAGGTTGGCGAAGGAGGCCTGGGCGGGGGACTGGACAGCGGGCGGGCCGTCATCCGGGCCCTGCGGACCGGTGAGAACCTCGGAGCCGATCCACCCGGTGAAACCGAGCACGGCGAGGGCGGCCGAGAACGGACCGATGGCAGAAGCATTCATTGGGCGAATATGCGAGCCACGCCCAATACGGGCCAGGGATATCCCGGGTCAGCCGCTTCCTGGGCTACCCATGATCTGCGCCGCCCTCGCCCGAGCCTCCTGGACGACCTGGGTCGCCCGCGCTTCGGCCTCCTCTTCGATATCGGTGGCGCGCTGGTCCGCCTCGCTCCGAAGGCGGTCTGCCGCTCTCTGCGCTGCGGCCCTCTCCAGGGGGTTGGACGCGCGTGCCAGGAGCTCTTCGGCTGCCCGTTCCCCCTGGGCGCGCACTTCGGCCGCCGCCCGGGCCGCTTCGGCACGGATGGATTCGGCCTGTCGCTCTGCGGTGGCGACGACGCTGTCCGCTCGGGCCTGAGCCCTTCGACGGGCGGCAGCCTCGGCGGAGTCGGCCTGGGCACGAGCCTCGTCGATCTCGCGTTGGACGGCCTGCTCCGCGGCATCGGTGACGGCGTCCTGGGCCGACTGGGTAAGGTCGGCGACGCCGACATCCAGGGCGGGGTCACGTACGAATCCGGTGGCGCGGACTCGTACCGGTACGGGATCGACCGTGGCGAGGCGAGCGGCGAGTGGGCCGGCCCGGGCGGTGAGGCCGTCCATGACACTTGCCGCGACACCCGCGCGGGGTACTTCGATGGTGAGGCCGTAGTCGATGGATTGATCGATACCGTTCGATCCGGCGACGCTCATCCCGATTCCCCCGACGGCGACGCGGAAGGGGTCCACCACCAGGCGCCCGTTCTGGATCCGAAGGCTCGACCGCACCGCGTCCACCGTGGGGTTGGAGAAACGCGACAACTCCAGTCGCTCCGCCAGGCGCTCCAGAAGCGGAAAGCCCTGTACCACCACAGGCGATGTCGAAAAGCTGCCGTCCCCGTTCAGTACGGTGAGGTCAGGGCTGAGGTTCTGGCCGAGGGCACCGTCGAGGGCCATCTGTGTGCTGAAGGTCCCCCGTGCGAACTCCGCGACCGGCGCCAACGTGCGAAACGAGGGGAGTGCCGACGCGGTCTGCTGGATATCCAGACTATCGAGCTGCACCGTCAGGGCGAACGTCGGGCGAGCAGGGTCACTCGTTTCGTAGTACCCGTCGAGGGCGAGGCTGCCACCGAAGCCCTGAAGCCGGAAGCCATCGAAGTTCAGCCGCTGATCCTGCACCACCGCTTGGCCCCGCGCGTCGCTGAAGGTCAGGCCGTTCACCTCGAGCTGAGCGATGGCGCCCTGGAGGGTCATGTCGATTCCAGCAGGCACCGGGACCGCGTCCACCGCCTCCCCGGAACGCCACTCGTCGAGGACGAGCCTGCGACTCTCGAAGCGTCCGGTCCCGGACAGGGTGCCCTCTCCCAAGACGTAGCCCAGGAGATTGTCCAGGCGGCCCGAGGCCTGGACGTCGCTGCTGCCGAGTTGAGCGTCGAAGGCGGTGAGTTCGGCGGCTCGTGGACTCAGCGTGAGGGCTAGGGTGTGCACGTCCACCGGCTGTCGGAGGGCGTCGCCGCGTACCGCCACGTCGGTAGCGCGGATGGAGCCCTGGGCATCGACGCGATCGTATCGCGCCTCGGCCAGGTCAGAGCGCCGGGCCCGGACCGCGGCGTCGGCCGTGATAACGCCGGTAAGTCCTTCGAAGCGCTCGAGCCTCACCGTCCGGGCGACGTCGGCCAGGTCGACGGTACCGTCGACGCGGGCATCTACCGCGGGATCGGACACCGGCGTGGTGATCCGTGCCGAGGCGTCGAAGGTCTCGGAGCCGATCTCCACGTGGAACCGCGAGAGGTCGACGACGATGCTGTCCAGTGACCCACCGGGGTTCGTCACGGTGAGGCTTGCACCGATGGCTTCGGCGGGGAGCGGAAGGTCGGGATACTGAAACCGACCGTCGGTGACGGAGAGCTCCATGGAGAAGGCCGGAAAGGCGTCCTCTCCGTACCGGCCTCGAACGTCCCCGGACAGGGCGAAGGTGCCCGACGTCTGGACTTCGGAGAACCCGTCGTCGTAGAGCGCGGAAGCGAGGGAGAGTATGGACCCGAAGTCGGAGTTCGGCGCCGAGAACATCACGTCCAGCGCCAGGCCGCCGGTATCGCGGGCGATGGAGCCTCCGAACTGGAGAGCCAGGCCGTTGAGGGAGAGGGACTGGTCGTCGAGCTCGACGGTGCCCGACTCCGTGTCCACCCGGACGACGCCCTCGTATTCCAAACCCACGTCGGCGAGGTAGGGCGTTCCCGCCATGCGAACGCTCAGTGCGTCGGCGTACGTCCTGGTTTCGGCCTCCAGAGCGGCCCGGGAGAAGTCTCCGCGCAGCGTGTGCTGGAGTCCCCGTAGGGAGATGGTCGAGCGGCTACTGGCGTCGTCGTATTCGATGTCGCCGTCCGTGATCTCCAGGCGCTGAAGCGAGATATCCATGCCGCGGCCGTCTGCCGCCTCGCCGCCCGAGTCGCCCTCCGACCGGGGCCAATTCGGCGTTCCGTCTTCGGTAACGCGAAGGGCGACCCGGGGGCGGTCCAGTGTCACCGTCCTCACCACAAGCGGGCCACCGCCTCGGAGTGCCCCCAGCAGCGACGGTCCGTGGAGGGAGACAGCGAGTTCACCCACCGCCACCAGCGTGTCTGCGGTGAAGGGCTCGGCGCCGCGAACGACCAGGTCGTCCAACCGAAGGGAAGGGTGGGGGAAGTCGCCGAGCAGGCCGAGCCGGGCGCCGGACCAGGAGACCTGGACGCCCGAGACCTCCTGAACCTCCGCCCGCACCCGCTCCTCGATCTGACCGGCAAAGAGGAGGGGGAGGGCGAGAATCAGGGCGACGACGACGCCCCCTGCGGCGAGGAGGATCTTCTTGGATCGGGTCATGGGGGCGTGATACACCGCTGAAGTTCCCGAGGTCGGAACCCTTCACTCACAGAGGTCCCAGCCGCCTTGGTTACGAGGTCGGAGTCGGGCCGCTTCCCCAAGGTCATGTGCGGCCCGCTCGTGGCCGGGGGAGCATCAGCGGACGGGCGCCAAAGCCCGTTCGGGTGGGACCCTCGCTTGTGCCGCCTGCTCGTAGTCGTAGGCGAGGCCCAGGAGGAGTGCTTCCGACCAGGCCGTACTCGCGAACGTGATTCCCACGGGAAGGCCATCGGCCAACCCCATGGGGACGGTGATGAGGGGATACCCGGCAACGGCGGCGGTCACCGTCAGCGAAGCCGGTCCCTCCCGCCGTGGTCCCGGGGGGATGGGTCCGACCCGTGGTGTGCCGTCGGGCTCGATCTCCGAGGCAGTGGAGCCGGTAGGAGCCACCAGGACCTCTACGTCGTACTCGGCCAGAAGCCGGTCGATGCCTCGTTCGCCGGTGAGTCGCCGTCCCGCCGTCAGAGCCTCCTCATACGCGGCGGATGTCCGGCCACCCTCGGTGGCCTGGGCATCTTCCCAGTAGTCCATCGTGTGCATGCTCTCCCGAGGGTCACTTCGGCTGAAGTCGATGAGATCGGCCAGCGTCCGAACCTCGACGGTCTCCGGCGTGCCCGCCAGGTAGGCGTTGAGGTCCAATTTGAAGTCGTGGAGAAGGATGGTCCGCATCTCCGGGCCGGGATCGACCAACTCCTCTGCCGGGACGTCCACCAGTTCGGCGCCCTGGGCCTCGAGGACCTCCAGCGCGTCGTCGAAGAGAGCCCAGACAGCGCGGTTGCCGCTGATGGGTCGTACCACGCCGATGCGACGTTCGCGAAGGGCGGCGGTATCCAGGGCCGCCACGTAATCGGCCCCGTTTGCGTTCGCCGCCTCCGACCACGGGTCCTCGGGGTCCGAGCCGGCGATGGCGTCGAGGATCAGTGCCGCGTCACGCACGGAGCGGGTCATCGGCCCCGACGAGTCCTGGTTCAGGCTGATGGGAACGATTCCGCGCCGTGACACCAGGGCGATGGTCGGCTTCATCCCCACGATGCCGTTGACCGACGAGGGTCCGACGATGGAACCTGCAGTCTCCGTGCCGATGGAGGCGGCGGCGAAGCTCATGGCCGTCGCCACCCCGGACCCGCTGCTCGACCCGCCGGGGCTGCGGGTGATGTCGTAGGGGTTCCTGGGGCTGCCGCCCACGGTGCTGCCATTGAACGACGCCGTGTTCCTGAAGCCGGCGAACTGCGACAGGTTGAGCTTGCCGAGGATGACCGCACCCGCTTCCCGCAGCCTCCGGACCACCTCCGAGTCCTCCGCCGGGTAGTTCTCGGCGAGGGCGAACGATCCTGCCGTCGTAGGCATACCGACGGCGTCGAGGTTGTCTTTCAGGAGGACCGGGACGCCGTCCAGCGGGCCGAGTGCCTCGCCGCTGGCTCGACGCGTATCGGCTGCGAAGGCCTGATCCATGGCGTCGGGAGCGATCATGATGACCGAATTCAGGTCGCCATCGAGGGCTTCGATGCGCTCGATGTAGGCCCGCGTGATCTGGACGGAGGAGACCTCGCCCTGCGCGAGTCGGTCCGCGATGGCATGCAGAGGGACTTCGACCACCGGGTCGGGGGTGGGCCCGTCAGCGCCGTCCTGGGGCTCATTGCATCCAGCTGCGCCGAGAACGAGCAGAAGGCACCCCACCAAGGTGGGGCGTCGTGCGGTCGGGGTCGGTGTCATGGCCATCCAGTATGCAAGGGGCAGGCGTCGTGGTCCGTCATACGGCGCCTCCACGTTTTTCCGCTGCCGCCAGATTCGAAGCGACCAGCTTCTCCCGCAGATTGTTGGCGAACCCTGCCCGGAGGGCACCGAGGATCTCTGGTTCTCCTTCGGCGAGTCTGCGGAGGACGCGGGCGTCAATGGACCATGTCCGGCTCGCCACCGAAAGCCGTGCCGTCCCCGTTGCCGGATCACCGGTGAGCACGGTGACCTCGCCCACCAGAGCCCCGCCAGGGCAGGAGGCGACCTCCACGCCGGCCAGCGAAATGCGGGCCTCTCCCGACGCCAGGTACGTCAGGTTGGTGACGGGCTCTCCTTCACTCGTGAGAACGGTGCCCGCCGGTTCATCAGACCAGACACCGGCGTCGAGGAGCCTCCGCTGAAGGCGTCGGGCGAGGCCCGGGGCAACCGCCTGCAGGAAGGCGACCTCGTCGGCGGAGAAGGTCGCGCGCCGCGTCTCCCACCTCATGTACGCCAACTGGCCCAGGTTCACGGCCAGGAGCATGCCCTCCCAGAAGACACCAACCGGGTTCTTCAACCAGATGGCGTCGTACGCGATACCCGCCAATGCCGATGACACCGCCAGTAGGCGCAAGGGGCCGATCCGGCGCATGAGCATGGAGAGGACGAGGAGCAGGTAGGACAGGTGCCCGACCCACTCGCCGCCCGCGAACAGCCCATCCACGTTCGGGGTCAACCTGGCGGCTGCTGCCTGCGGACGTCAGTTCGTGTGCGCGCTGACATCCACCTGCTCGGGACCTGAGTTGGCGTCGAGCCGATAGGCGATCTGCCGAAGAGTGATGGCGATCTCCAGGATCATCAGCACCAACGCCCAGTCGAGGAGTTGGCGAGGAAAGACGCTGATGACGGGGAGGCCGAAGCCCATGATGTTGAGCGCCTTCTCGATGATGGCCAGGCCAACCAGCAGGAAGCCGGTGCCGAGAAAGACGGGAGCGGTGAAGAGTTCGGGGGTCGTTCTGCTCATGGTCGCGCGGGGATGTGGGCGCTCCGTTGCCGGGCGCCGCGGGAGGGATCAGAAGGCGGACAATGGCTCCGGTGGGCGGGCTGGAGCAAGCGAATGGCCCCGGAGCCTACGTCGGCCGGGACGCAGAGCGTCAACTCCTCATGGCGCGTGGATTCACGGGCGACGGTGACGAGGAGGACGTTGCTCCTCCTCTTGTGCTCGTGAACAACTGGCCTTCATGTGCTCGGCCCGGGAACGGGACTGACCGCCGGCGAGGGGGGAGAATAGAGGAGTGGTGCCTCGATTGCCGGTTGGGGGAACGGGCGAGATCGAGGAGGCGGGTGCCGCCTGGATTTCGGGTGACCGATTTGTTCGGGGCGGCCCCATCTGCGAAGTTGCGGCAGCTGTCGACCACGACCCCGCGTAGCGCGCTGCTTCAGCGTACCGCGGCCTGGTGGCCGCCGGCCCCGTGGATCCGCGTTGAAGTCAACGCGGCGGACCCACGGGCCCTCCGTCGCTGAGAGATCTCATGAAGCTCGCCATCCTGTCCCAGGCCCCGAACGCGTACAGCACACGTCGCATCCGAGAAGCGGCGGTGGCCCGAGGCCACAAGGTCAAGGTTCTGGACACCCTGAAGTTCTCCATCGAGGTGGAGAAGGGAACGCCGAACTTAGGGTACGGATCGAAGGCGCTGAGTCACTACGACGCGGTGATCCCGCGTATCGGGGCCTCCATCACCTACTTCGGCACGGCCGTGGTGCGCCAGTTCGAGCAACTCGACGTCTATACGCCGAGTTCGGCCACCGGCATCGCGAACTCACGAGACAAGCTGCGGGCGCTCCAGATCCTCAGCCGTCATGACATCGGCCTTCCCCATACGGCTTTTGTTCGTCGTAAGCAGGACGTGCTCCCGGCCATCGAGCGGGTCGGCGGCGCACCCGTCATCATCAAGCTCCTCGAGGGCACGCAGGGCGTTGGCGTGATCCTGGCCGATTCCGTCAAGATTGCCGAGGCTATCATCGAGACGCTCCAGAGCACGAAGCAAAACGTCCTCATCCAGAAGTTCGTCGGCGAGAGCGCGGGCAAGGACATCCGAGCTTTCGTCGTGGGCGATCGTGTAGTGGCGGCCATGCGTCGGGTGGCCCAGGGCGGCGACTTCCGGAGCAACGTCCACCGCGGCGGGCTCGCCGAGGCCGTCGAGCTGGACCCGGACTACGAGAGAACCGCGGTCCGCTCGGCCCAGATCATGGGACTCAAGATCGCTGGCGTGGATATGCTCGAAGGCGCCGATGGTCCCCAGGTCATGGAAGTGAACTCCTCACCAGGCCTCGAGGGTATCGAGGGTTCCACGCGGCTGGATGTGGCCGGAGCCATCATCGATTTCGTCGAGGGGCAGGTCAGCTTCCCAGAGTTGGATGTGCGCCAGCGGCTCACGGTCAGTGCGGGGTACGGTGTCGCCGAGCTACACATCGGTGCCAAATCCGACCTCGTAGGCCTCGCGATCGGAGATTCGGGACTACGGGCCAAGGACATCGTGGTTCTGACGCTCAACCGTGGGCATACCGTCATTCCCAACCCCCGGACGGAGCGAGTGCTCGAGGTACACGATCGGCTCCTGTGCTTCGGCAAGCTCGAGTCGATGCGGGACCTGGTTCCGGCGCGCAGGGGCAGGGGGCGGCCGGAGGTGCAGAGCCTGGGGGCCTGAGGAGGAGGTCCTCCCCAGCCCGTCCTCGACGCGAGTGCCCGCCTGGGGCGTTGCCCTGTCTCGTTACCGCTGGTAGCCTGTCCCGTCCCCCCCAACGCCGTCAGCGAGGTCGCCGTGCTGCGCTCCATCGAGTTCGTCCACAAGGGTCGCCGCTATCTGGGCAAGGTCGGTCCGGTACCAGGCGGCCTGGCGGAGTTCGAGGACGGCGCCTGGTTCGTGTCCATGAACGGTGGGCCCGAGCGCAGGGTCTTCGAGGCGCACAAGGACGACGCCGACACACCCGAGTTCCGGCACCGCATCGTGATCGCGACGTGGCTCACCGACCCGTACAACCGGCGGACCGCCGAAGACCGCAGGCGGTCGCGCAGTCGGGATTCTGCGTTCCGCGATCGGCGGAGTGGGCCCGACCGACGGGCCTGACCGGGAAGGGGCTGGTGGAGTCCCTGGGGTGTCGCAACCGAGTACGGTTTGGATAGCGCTATCGCTCCTCCCCGAGCGCCGCCGCCAACAGCAGCACATGCTTCGCTGTCCGCATCATGCCATCGATGTCGGCCCACTCCGTCGCGAGGCCGCGGTCGCCGCCGCGTGAGCCGCCCAGGCCGATGGCAGGCGTGCCGGCGCCGATGGCCACGTTCAGGTTCGCCGACCCGCTCTCCGACATTCGCGGCTCGTAACCCAGGTGGCGGGACACGGCCTGTGCCGTGCGGACGAGACGGGAGGCCAGCGCACCGGGGATTCGCCCTCCAGGGGTGAGCTGGAACGGCTCCATTCGGAGCTCGATACCCGTTTCCTCGGACACGTCGTCCAGAATGGATCGCACGTCCCTCTCGATCCGGTCGATCACGTCGGCCTCCATGGATCGGATGTCCAGTGAGAACCACCCCGTGGCCGGCTTGTGGTTGAAGACCGCGCCGCTCTGGAGCATGGAGATGTTGAGCCTCGTCCGTGTTTCGTCGGTGTTCGACGCTGCCGGAAGGGACAGGATCCGGTCCACGGCGCGGCCGATGGCCTGGTTGAGGTTGGGCATCCCGCCACTCAGTGTATGCCCGGGCGGCCCCTCTGCCACCACGCGCCACCAGTGGATACCCAGGGCGCCATAGGAGATGGATTGTCCATCGCCCAGGACGTCGACGAAGGCGTCGGCGCGATCCTGGTACTGCTCGTAGAGCGCCTTCATGCCGCGAAGGCCCGTCTCTTCTTGAGCCACGGCCGCGAAGACCAGATCGTGCTCGGGTCGCAGCCCCGAGGCGAGGTACGCATCAGCCGCCGCGAGTATCGCCGCCGTGGTGAGCGATGTGTTCGTACCGGGCCCCACGACGCGATCACTCTGGACGGTCGGGGGAGCTGAAGCGGCCCGTTGATGTTCAGCGACCGTCGCCAGGTCGTCCAATGTAGACACGAAGACGAGGGCGCGGCCGGACCGGCCCGGGATCACTCCGATGGCGTTGGGGCTCTCGGTGACGCGGACCGAATCGAGCCCGATGGCTCGCATGCGCTCGGCCACCGCCTCCGCTCGTTCGTGCTCCTGGCCCGAGGGGGAGACGATGGCGCCGATGGTTGCCAGGAACGCGGCGGTTTCGGAGCGGGCCTCGTCGACGTAGCCAAGGGCAGCCTGGACCTCGTACCGGGCCAGGGTGCCGGAGAGCCGAGTATCCTGTGCGGTTGCTGGCGGGACGACGAGAGCGGCGAGAGCGATGAGGGCGACCAGGGTGGTGGACAGGACGGCGAGTGGTTGGTTCAAGGCCATGGGCTGACGGTCACGGATGAAGGGCTCGAAGACACAGGCTCGTACGTTGGGATCGTGGACCACGGCCCGGTGGCGGGCAAGGACGTGCGTTGACCCGCTGCCGTGGCTCCCGCAGCTTCCGGCGACCCTGTCGTGCACCCCGTCGCCGATGCAGCCAATGAACCGTTCTCGATCTGCGTGGGCCATGGCCCTGATGCTCCTGGCCCTTCCGGGTGCCGCATCCGGCCAGGCCGCCAGCGAACTCGCCACCTTCACCCAGGTCATTTCCGGGACGGAGATCGAGATCGAGTGGTCCCGTCCGTCGCTGCGGGGCAGGGAGGTGATCTTCGGCCGCCAGATCCCCTGGGGTGAGGTGTGGACGCCGGGAGCGAACCGTGCGACCACCATCCGGTTCTCCAAGGACGTGGTCCTGTCGGGCACCCCCGTCGCGGCCGGAAAGTACAGCGTGTGGCTCCAGGCTCTGGAGACCGAGCCCTGGCGGCTGGCGCTTCACGCCGACACGACGCTCTTCCACAGCGACCATCCTCCCATCGAGGAGGCGGTCCTGCACGTAGGGGTCGAACAGGGGCGAACCGAGGACCTTCAGGAATCGCTGGAGTGGGATGTCGATCGGATTCGCATCGACGGTGCCGAGCTCGTCATGCACTGGGGGCGCGACCGGGTGTCCATGCCGCTCGAGGTGGATCCGGGCATCGTATTGGCCACGGAGACCGAGGAGGCCATGCCTCTGGTAGGCGACTGGCTGTATGACGACACGCCCTCACTACCCACCGCCGAACAGATCGAGCGCTTCACCGGAGGCGACGACGACGACCCCACCGCACGGTACTTCGAGGTCATGATGGGCGAAGCCCGCCCACGTCCTGTTCGAATCGAGCACGACGAGGAGTCGGGGCTCCTCCATTTCGTCGACCCACTCATCGTTGAGGCGGAGGCGGCTTTCTACTCCTCGGAGGGTGAGGAGCCCGTGGTCGTGTACGGCCAGGCCCTTCTTCCGCGTGGCGCCGGCTTCTTCGCCGTTGCCGGGACGTTCGGGGGCGAGGTGTCAGCGGTGAACCCACGATTTGCACCCATGGTCGAGTTCGAGTTCGACGATGACGGGCGAGCCGTGGCCTTCACGATTCGGAATCCCAACGACGAGATCGTCGGGACGGGGGTGCGGGCTGGAGGCGAATGAGCCCCACAGTGGACCGGAGCGATGGGTCGCAGCTGCCTTCCGGGGCCTCGCCTCAGCTGATCAGTCTCCTCGACACGTCCTTGAGGATGAACAGCCCGTCCCCGGTCCCGGTGACCGCGATGATGCCGCTCTCGAAGTACGGATAGTTGCTCCACGACGCTCCGCCCTGGTACGGCGAGGTATCGAAGTATCCGATCTCCACGGGGCGTTCGGGTTCCGAGATGTCGATGACCCGGAAGCCCGCGTCGTAGTTCGACTGATACATCCGGTCGCCGACGATGTAGAGATTGTGGTCCGTGGCGCTCGTCTCGGCGATGTACTCGTGGACGAGGATGGGATCGTCGAGATCCTGGACGTCCCACACGAGGGTGCGCGTTCCTTCGACCAGACCGCCGGGCTCGTCGCCTTCGTCGTTCATGTAGAAGTAGCGGTGATCGTCGGTAAGCCACCCCTGGTGTGCGTAGGCGACGTTGGGATAGGTGGCGCTCGACAGCGCCCGAGGTGCGTTCTTGTCGCTGAGGTCCGCGATGCTCAGGGCGGTCTCGTTGGAGCCGAGGCAGATCTCCTTGCCGACGTGCTCGGTGTCCGGCCCGTGGTAGACGACGCACTGGGCGTCATGGGAATACCCGGTCAGACGTCGACCCGTGTTGGCATCTGCGAAGCAGCCCGCGAAGGTCGGCCGCGAAGGATCCTCGAGGTCCAGCATGTGGAAGCCACCTCCGCAGGTCTCGCCGCCGGCGCTGTTGCCCACGGCGTATGCGAAGCCGGTGTCCTCATTGATCACGATGTTGTGAGCGCTATGGATGCCGTCGTAGTGGTAGGTCTCCTCGAAGGTGATGGGCTCGCCCTCGAAGCGGCGTAGCTCCCGCAGGTCGAAGACCTGGACGCCGTGAGCTCCGGCCCCGTCGGCCACGATGTAGACGTGGTCACTGTAGACCTTCATGTCGCGCCAGATGGCACTGCGCGAGCCCGGGGTCTTCGGAAGGTCACCCACGTACACCGGGTGCGACGGATTGCTGAGATCGACGAACGACGTCCCGTTCGTCCGTCCCACGATGGCGTACTCGATACCACTCTCCGGGTCCGTCCATCCCCAGATGTCGTTCACACGGGTCCCGCGCACGCCGCCGATCTCGTTGATGGGCGTGAAGGAGACGATGTTGACGCTCTCGCACTCGAATACGTCCGCGCGGCCCTCGCTGCACTCGACCTCGTCGCCCGTGATGGACGGGAAGCCGCGGGCCTCGTTGATGACGGTGCCTTGCTCGGAGTCTCCGGCGAAGATCACCGCCGCGCCTGCACGTTCATCGACACCCAGGGCCCCGACGGCCATGAGACCATCTCCGGCCGTCACAGAGCCACCGAATCCGGCGCCTTCGCCGGCGGTCGCGCTCCCCAGGATGCTCACGTGCATCGGCCCCGGCCCATCACGGAGGCGATACAGAGCGCCGGCACCATCGTTCGCACCCGGAGCACCTACGAGGAGCCCTTCGTCGGTGGCCGCGATGGATGCGCCGAACTGACTGTTCCGGGCGGCGACAACCGGCTGGAGTGGTGCGCCTGCCCCCCATCCGTCGTCACCGATTTCAAAGACGAAGACGGCGCCGGTCCGTGCGTTGAAGCCCGACGCGCCCACGTACGCGACACCTTCATGCACGGCCAGGGCGCTTCCGAACGCAGAACGATCAGGGAGGTCCGCGACGGTCAGTTCTCCTTGGGGCTCGAGGCCGTCCAGGGCGTAGGCGTGTACCGCGCCCGCGGAGCCCCGGAGGCCGGGGGCGCCGACCAGGAGGTGGACGCCGTCGGTGGCGATCGTCGAGCCGAAGTTCCGCTCTACACCAGGGGGTGCCGTCAGCGTTCCCAGGTGCTGGAGGGAGGATCGATCATAGACGTGTACCGTGCCTGCTTGCTCTGCTGGGGCGGAGACGATCATGAACCGGTCGGTCAAAGCCACCGCGGCACCGAAGCTCCCGTCCTCTGGTCCCGAAATACGCTCTTGCCGGCTCCAGTCGCCGCCGGCGCCACGCCCGAACACGTAGACAGCACCTTCGATGGGCGCTCCGGCTAGTAGCGTTGATTCGTCCGCGGCGAGGGCCTGACCGAATCCGTCCGGTGCCCGAGCCACATCCGTCACCCGTATCTGGCCGGTCTCACTCCACACCCCGTTCGAGTCTTCGAACACGTAGACGATGCCGGAGAGCGTCTGATTGCCCGCCTCGCCCACGAGGATCTCGTCGACACTGACGGCAAGCGCGCCCCCGAACTGCTGGGCCTCGACGTGGGCAGCGATGAGCAGGCTTAACGAGAACAAGAGCGTGACGGTCGCGGTGCGGATCATATCTGGTACGGCTCCATCTCAGGCGGCTCCGGCACGACCCCACCCGATGGGTCGCGAGGAACCTGCATAGAACGCGGGTGGATGACGGTTGGCAATAGCCGGCGGTGTACCTCAAGTTGGCTGCCGTTTCCGCAGCCTCGACATCGAGAGGGTTGGACCATCACATGCCTGACACCGTATCACGCCTCAACGCGGCTCTCGAAGGCAGATACCGCATCGAGCGCGTGTTGGGTGAAGGCGGGATGGCCACGGTGTATCTGGCTGTCGACCTGAAGCACAACCGCAACGTCGCGCTCAAGGTATTGAGGCCGGAGTTGGCGGCCGTGGTCGGAGCCGAGCGCTTCCTGGCCGAGATCGAGACCACGGCGAACCTACAGCACCCCCATGTCCTGCCTCTGTACGACTCCGGGGAAGCGGACTCACTCCTCTTTTACGTGATGCCCTACGTGGAAGGCGAGTCGCTTCGGGAACGTCTCGACCGGGAGCATCAACTGCCCGTCGACGACGCGGTTCGAATCGCTACGAACATGGCCGAGGCACTCGACTACGCCCACCGTCAGGGGGTGATCCATCGCGACATCAAGCCGGCCAACGTCCTGCTGCAAGACGGCAAGCCGGTCATCTCGGACTTCGGGATCGCCTTGGCCGTGGGTGCGGCGGGGGGCGGGAGGCTCACGGAGACCGGCCTGAGCCTGGGGACCCCACTGTACATGAGCCCGGAGCAGGCGACTGGGGATCAGGTCGTGGGCCCGTCCGCAGACATCTATGCCCTTGGTTGCGTCCTGTACGAGATGCTGGTGGGGGATCCGCCGTATACCGGCAGCACGGCACCGGCGATCCTTGGCAAGATTCTCTCGGGGGCCTTCACACCGGCTGCTGGGCACCGCCCGGCGGTTCCGGCGAACGTCGACCACGCCATTGCCAAGGCCTTGGAGGCGATCCCCGCCGATCGCTTTGCCGCAGCGCGCGACTTCGCCGCGGCACTGGCCGACCCGGGATTCCGCTACGGACCCGATTCCGGCGTTGCGGGAGATGCCCTCTCCACCCGCTGGAAGGCACTGGCGATCCTGGCGTCACTTGTGGCCATGGTCGCGGTGTCGGGCGTCGTGTGGGCTCTCGGTCGCAGTGCAAGCTTGGGATCCGAACAGGTGGTGCGGTTCACGATCCCTGTGGGAGAGGGCGCCGATGTCTATCTGGGAGGCGAGATCGACGCCCTTTGGGGCCGCCCCAGTAATCCGTCGCTGGCCATCGATCCCTCCGGTGAGATGATCGTATACTCGGCGTGGGAGCGACTACCGGACGGCAGTGTTTCGGCCCGGTTGTATCGGCGGTTGTTGAACCAGGAACGGGCAGAGCCGATCCAGGGGACCGAGGGCGCGTACTCGCCCTTCTTCTCGCCCGACGGTGAATGGCTCGCGTTCGCGGTCGGACGGTCCATTCGGAGGCTGTCCATGGCTGATGGGACCATGGAGACAGTAGTTCAGGACGCGGAGATTTTCCGTCCTGCATTCAGTGCTACCTGGGGCGATGACGGTACGATCGTGTTCTTCGAGCTCGGGCTCGAGAATCAGTCGTTCGCCCTGAAACGCGTACCGGCCACCGGGGGCGAGGTGGAGATGCTGGCGCCCCTGCCCGAGTCTCTCGGGGGCCGTGCTTCGAGTCCCCACCTTCTCCCGGGAGGCCGAACGCTTCTGGCCGCTGCTACTCGGTCGTCCGTATCGGACCACGCGATCGTGGCCCTGGATCTTGACGCTGAAGAGTGGAGCCTGGTCCTGACCGATGCGGCGCATCCCCGCTACGTCGACTCGGGCCACCTTCTCTTCATGCGGAGTGGGACTCTGATGGCGGTGGGGTTCGATCCCGCGAGCGCCGAGGTATCGGATCAGCTCCTCGTCGTCGTCGAAGATGTGATGCAGGCCCAGGGAATGCCGAATGCCCGCTTCGACACCAGGGCCGGGCAGTACACCACTTCCCAGGCGGGGCACCTTGCATTCGCCGCGGGCGGGATCTACCCAACGCTTCCTGGTGAGCTCGAGCGGGTCCGGTTCGACGGGTCGACGGAAGCATTGGGGCTGTCAGGGGAGGACTACTCCAGGGTTCGCGTTTCCCCCGACGGCGCCCAATTGGCATTCAGCGTCTCAAAGGGCCGCGCATCGAGCCTGTTCGTGCACGACCTCGCCCGTCGGGTCACGGAGCCCCTGAGGACCGAGGGTCGTATCAACCAGTCGCCGGAGTGGAGTCCCGACGGCCGGTACATCGCCTTTGAATCGGATCAGGACGCCTCGTTCGGCCTGTACCGGATCGAAGCCAATGACGGTGGCGTGGTCGAACGTCTCGCGTCCTCCGACGCGTACCAGGGGCTCATGTCATGGTCGCAGGATGGTGTGATCGCCTATTTGGAAGGAGGTGACGTATGGCTGCTTCGCCCCAATGCGTCGTCTGAGCCGTTCTTCACGTCGGACGCTTCGGAGTCGCACGCGACCTTCTCGCCCGACGGTCGCCGGCTGGCATACGTGGCGGATCAGACGGGGCAGTACGAGGTCTACGTCCGACCATATCCCGGGCCGGGAGGGGCCACGAGGGTCTCGGATGCCGGCGGGGTGAGTCCTGTGTGGTCGCGCGACGGACGGCGCCTGTTTTTCGTCGGCGGAACGGACCGAGATTTGATGATGGCGGCCGAGATAGGGGAGGGCCCCGACTTCAACGTCGGTGCCGTCGAAGCGCTTTTCCCATGGCCCTACGCCACCCAGTTCCCCGCGAGGGGCTTCGACATGCTCGACGACGAGTCCCTCGTGGTGAATACGGCGATTACGAGGGTACTCGATTTCCGAGACGATTTCAGGGTCGAAGAGTTCCACGTCGTACTGAATTTCATACAAGAGCTCAGGGCCCGCGCTCCCGATTGATGTCGCACGCGCGACCGTCGGGCGCCGGTGCGGGCCTAAGACTTCGCCGCCGGCTCCCGGCGACGGCCCCCACTCATTAGCTTGCGGCCCCGCCATGAGGCGGGCGGAACTCCGGTCGCGAACTGATTCGCGGCGCTCCGAGCGGGCTGCCGCCAAGAACGAAATGCTGACACTCGAGGGAATCATGACCCCAGCGCGTCTTCGCACTACCGCCGCATCCGTCCCCGTCGCGGCGCTCTTCGCCCTCCTCGCCGTCCCCGCGTCGGCTCAGGAGCCCATGTCGCCCGAGGACGTCGCGCCCGACCGCACGCTTCCGGCCGACTCCACCATCACCATGACCGATGAGGTGATGATCAAGGGTGTCCGGGTCCCGTACCGCGTGACCACCGGCACGCAGCCCGTGTACGACCCCGACGGGAGCGTCGACGCCGCGCTCTACTACACCTTCTATCAGCGCACCGACGTCGACGACGTCTCTCGGCGCCCCCTCTTCATTTCGTTCAACGGGGGACCCGGTTCGGGCTCCCTCTGGATGCACCTTGGATACACCGGACCCAAGATGCTCCGGATCGATGACGAGGGGTATCCGGTTCAGCCCTACGGCGTTCGCGACAATCCGCACTCGATCCTCGACGTGGCGGACATCGTTTTCGTGAATCCCGTGAACGTGGGCTTCTCCCGTATCCTGGACTCCGATGCCCCCCGCGATCGCTTCTTCGGTGTCGAGCCCGACATCACCTATCTCGCGGACTGGATCGACGTGTTCGTGTCGAGGCAGGGGAGATGGACCTCGCCCAAGTACCTCATCGGCGAGAGCTACGGTACGATGCGGGTGGCGGGACTCGCCGGGCAGCTCCAGAACCGACATTGGATGTACCTGAACGGTGTCATCCTGGTCTCGCCCACGGGACTCGGCCTGGCGCCTGAGGGACCGCTGCCACGGGCGACGACACTCAAGCTCCCGTACTACACCGCCGCGGCCCACTATCACGGCCAGCTCCCGGCGGATCTCCAGTCCCGGGACCTCGAAGAGCTCCTGCCCGAGGTTGAAGCGTGGGCCCTCGACGAGTACCTCCCAGCGTTGTCTCGCGGTGGCTCCCTCTCGGACGCGGATCGCGCGTCCATCGCCCGGCAGGTGGCGCGCTACTCGGGGCTCTCCCAACAGACCGTCCTCGACCACAACCTCGCCGTCCCCGTGAGCTACTTCTGGAAGGATCTGCTACGAGACGAGGGCTACACCATCGGTCGTCTCGATTCGCGGTACCTGGGAATCGATCGCCAGAACGCGGGGGACAGCTACGACTATCCGGCTGAACTGACGTCCTGGAACCACGCTTTCGCTCCTGCCATCAACCAGTATCTCCGGCAGGATCTCGGCTTCGAGACGGACCTGCAGTACTACCTGTTCGGACCTGTGAACCCGTGGTCCGGCGGCAACCCGGACTACAACGGTGGTGAGCAACTCCGGCAGGCCATGGCCCAGAATCCGTTCCTGCACGTCATGGTCCAGTCGGGGTTCTATGACGGCGCTACGGACTACTTCACCGCGAAGTACGTCATGTGGAACATGGATCCCAGCGGACGGCTCCAGGACAGGATGCGCTTCGAGGGTTACCGGAGCGGGCACATGATGTACCTCAGGGCCGAAGACCTCGCGACGTCCAACGAGCACATCCGGGAGTTCATTCAGCAGAGCCTGCCGGATGGGGCCGCCACGTACGGGACGGTAGGCTCGCCTCGGTAGGCTACTGCGAGTTCGTTTGCAGGAGACGATTGTAGGCGAGGATCTCCGGCCGGTATTCGAAGTGGATGTTGTCGAAGTGCGCCCACTTCCCACCCCACAAGAATCCGTGACGCTCGAATATCTCGATGACGCGGACGGGTGGACTCCACCTCTGCTCGAGGGGGGTTCGATGCCAGCTGCGCGGGCTCCACGCGCGGGTCCAGCGCCAATAGACCTGTTGGCGGTCGTACGAGGCCGGCACGAGGTCCAACGCGAGCCCCCAAGCGTGCTGGCTTCGGGTGGCCGTTCCTGCGATGCCTCGGTCGACGAACGAAAAGGCCGTTTCCGTTTCGTCGATCCACGAGGCCACTTCGGGGTCGTACTCAGCGACCGCAAGGATATCCCGCTCGACCTTCTGCAGCGCGTCGGCCACGACGTCGTTCACGAAGATCCGGCGTTCGATGAAGCGGGTGGAACGCGCGTGCTTTCTGATCTCGGATTCAGACCGACCCCATAGCGCCTCCTGCACGTCCGTGCAGAAACGCACCGGACCGTCGGGGAGGGGGGGCGGCTCCGTAGGCATCTCCAGCGGATACCGGTAGAAGATCGGATCGCATCGATGGCGACGGTTCAGGCCGCCCTCGGCGAGCATCCGACCGTCCTGGAAGTGGATGGCCTTGCCAGCAAGCAAGAAGACGAGATCGTCGTCCCGATAGGTCACCGAGTCCACCAAGGCTCCATAGGCCTGCAGGAAGGCCCGGACGCGTACGTCCGCACGAAGGGCGGACTCCCGCGGGGCGACGGGGTTCGCGACGTCATCCGCGATGACCTCGGCGCTCGGGGCCTCCGCGGCTGCGATTTCGAACGTGTGGGAGTCCCCGTGCCGGGTCAGTGAAGCGGCATCCAGGCTGGCAACCCCAACGACCCCACAGGCGAAGAGGCCTGGAATCCACCGTCTCGGCGTCGATTTCAATGTCCAACCTGCCGTGGTGTGGTGTTGGGTGCGCCGCGTGGTGCCGGCGAGTCGTCGTGCCGCGCTATGCCCCGCATCGTCCGTGCCGCTCGCTCGCAGCCCGGCGCGTCGGCCTTTCCTGGCGTTGATCGTGGATTGGCGGGGCAGGCGGGTCTGCACCCTTTTCTGGCGGCGGGCACTCCGTGCCGACTGAGCAAGCACCCGGTGATGCGACCCCAGGCCCCTCTTGGGCTACCGCTGACCCCTCCGACACCTGCGGAGCGCAGACTCTGACGCTGCCGGTGGAGGGCACAATGAACCGAAGGACGAGGACCAGCAAGGTGCTCCAAGCCGCGAGGACTCCCGGTCCGATCACATCTCCGGTGGATCCCCCGCATTTGCCACGATCGATCCTGGTGGCGTATAACATGAGGGGTACGGCGGTGCCTAGCTCCGTTCGCAGGTTTCCCGACGGCCCCGTGATGAGAGGGGGCGAGGTAGAAGATCCGTGGTGAAGCAGCTCAAGCGCAGCGCCGCCCCACCGCGGACCGTCTTGTGAGCGACGCCCGCGGCTCGCGGATCGGCCCCTACCTCATCACGGGCGTTCTGGGAGAGGGTGGGGGCGGGGTCGTCTACCGCGCCGAGCAGTCCGAGCCGGTCCAGCGCGAGGTCGCCCTCAAGGTCCTCAGAGACGGTGCGGACTCCGAGCAGGTCGTCGCGCGGTTCGGGACAGAGCGTCAGGCGCTCGCGGTCATGGATCATCCTTCGATCGCGAAGGTGTTCGATGCCGGTGTGTCGGACGATGGGCGTCCGTACTTCGTCATGGAACTCGTCGCGGGAACTTCGCTGTCGGAGTTCTGCGACGTGCATCGCCTGACGGTAAGAGAGCGCGTCGCGCTGTTCGTGGATCTATGCAACGCCGTGCAGCACGCCCACCAGAAGGGTGTGATTCACCGTGACCTGAAGCCGTCGAACGTGCTGGTCGCGGAGGTCGACGGGCGGCCGCTCCCGCGGATCATCGACTTCGGAATCGCCAAAGCGACCGGCGAAGGAGTATTCGACGGAACGAAGTTGACCAGGGATGATCAGGCCATCGGGACGCCGGCCTACATGAGTCCAGAGCAGATCGATGGCTCTGGGGACGTGGACACGCGAACGGACATCTACGCGCTGGGCGTGATGCTCTTCGAGATCCTCGTAGGCTCGCTACCCTACGACCGGGAGGCTTACCGTGGCTGGGCTGCTGTGGCCGCTCAGTTTCACCGCGAGCCCCCAACCCTGGCTGCCCGACTCGCCGAACTGGACGACACGCAAGAGACGATCGCGGCGCTGCGGTCGACGACGCTGCCCGTGCTGCGGAGAGAGCTCGCGGGTGACCTCGGGTGGATCGTCTCGCGCGCCATGGAGAAGGACAGGGAACGCCGCTACGAGACCTCCAACGCCTTGGCGCTCGACCTCACGCGCTTCCTCGATCACGAGCCCGTCCGAGCCCGTGGGGCGACGACGGCCTACGTCGTCCGGAAGTTCGTGCGCCGAAATCGGCTGGGTGTAGCGTTCGGAGCCACGGCGGCCATGGGCCTCCTGACCTTCGCGGTCGTGACGAGCGCACAGGCCAACCGGATCGCACAGGCGCGGGACGAGGCCGAAGCCCGGAGGGGCCAGGCAGAAGGACTCGTCGACTTCATGCTGGGTGACCTCCGCGACAAGCTCGAGCCCATCGGCCGGCTCGATGTTCTGGATGATGTGGGCGAACAGGCGACACGGTACTTCGGCTCGATTCCAGAGGAGCAGTTCTCCGATGAGGAGCTCGAGAGCCGGTCGCAGGCGCTCTACCAGATCGGAGACGTGAGGCTGGATCAGGGCGACTCCCAATCCGCGGTCGGTGCGTTCACCGAATCGCTTCGACTCGCCCGAGCGCTGTCCGAGCGGGCTCCCGACGACTTGGATCGGCTCTTCGGCCTTTCCCAAAGCTACTTCTGGGTGGGGTACGCCTCGTATCTGAGAGATGACCTGGAGGTCGCGGAGGAGCAGTTCCTCGGGTACCTGGACGCCGCCGAACGGCTCGTGGCATTGGCTCCCGACAACCTCGACTACCGACTCGAGCTCGGCTTCGCGCACGGGAATCTGGGTTCGGTGCGAGAGGCGAGAGGGGACCTGACCGGGGCGGCGGACGCGTACTCCCTCACGCTGGATGTGAAGCGGTCCCTTGTGGAGATGGAACCGGCGAACATCGATCGGATCGGAGAACTGGCGGAATCGCACAACAAGCTTGGCGTGGTCCTGAGGAAGGCAGGGAGCTACGCGGCGGCCCTCGAGCAACACACGCGTGAGTTCGAGCTAAGGCAAGCGATCGCCGAGATGGACCCGCAGCATGCGTATTGGCGTGAGCGCTTCGCGGTCGCGCTCGGCTTCTTCGCGGAGGTGATGATGGCAACGGGCGAACTCGATGAGAGCCTGGCGCTGAGGACCCGACAGGTGGCGCTCCTGGACAGCCTGGTCGGTGCTGACCCAAGCAACACGGTCCGTCAGAGGAACCGAGCATCCGTCAGCCGAGCTCGAGGCGGTCTCCTGGTCGAGCTCGGGCGCTTCGATGAAGCAGAGCACGCGCTGGATCTGGCGGAGAGGGAAATGCGTCGACTGGTCGCCGCGGATTCCACGGCGTTCGGCTGGCATGCTGATCTGGCCTGGGTCCTCGCCGTGAAGACGGCGTTGCACTTGGACAGGGGCTCCCCCGGAGACGCGCTGGAATCGGCTACGACAGCCGTGGCCCTCCTGCGGGACGAGGTGCCCCAAACGACGTCACGGGCGACGGTTGTCGCGCGGGCACACCTGGCTCGGGGCAATGCGCTGGATGGCCTGGGTCGATCGGGAGAAGCCCGCGAAGCGTGGGCCCTCGCGGTCGCCGTGCTCGCACCCCATGCCGCGGCCGGCGATCAGAGTGAATTACGGCCGCTCATGGCCGAGCTTCTGCTGCGTCTGGACAGGCCTGAGGATGCGAGTCGCGAACTGCAGGTTCTCCGCTCTTCCGGCTACGTGGACCGGAAGCTCGACGCCCTCGCGTCGAGGAAGGGAGCGCCCGGTTGAGCCACCGGTCGCGATAGAAACGAGGCCGGAGGGATCAGGCCTGGTTGTGAATCTCCGGGTCGACCAGGAATTGTGTTCCGTCCGGTTGTTCGACTAACAGGAGGTACTGATAGGCCGCCTCGCCCTGCGCGTTTCTGGCGGCGGTCGACAGTTCCTTGTCGACCACAGAGCTGATGTTGCCATTCGCATCCCTGATGACCTGGAAATCCGGCGTGCTCTCCGTGGCGATCACCCACGAGTCGGGCACCGAAGTGTTGCAGTAGGCGAACTCTTTGAGGACCCCCGGGCCGTTCCTGAGCGTGAACGTGATGTTCGCCTCACCGCCACCGGTAACTTCAGTGACAATGGGCAACTTCTTCCGCACCAGGATGCCAGGGAAGAGCCCCGACTCATCCGCGGTTCCCGCCGTCAAGTTATTGATCGGGATCTGCAGGTTGATTCCTGACATGGGACGCCTCGCGGATAAGGTGTTGAGCCAACAGGGCTTCGCACTCTATGCGTTGGATCGCGATTTCGCCAGCCGCCTGCGGTGACCGTGGGAGCTACGCGCCTGGACGTCGCTGGCGCCGGTGTGGCGCTTGCTGCGGATCTGTGGCTCCATGCAAGTTGACTCCATGAACGACCTCGTCGACCGGCTGAAGAAGCGGAAGCTAGTCCAGTGGGCGCTCGCCTACCTGGCCGGCGCCTTCGCGCTGTACACCGGCCTCCAGGCCATTGGTGAACCATGGGGTGTGACCGATGGCTTGCTGCGAACGGCTCAAGGGGTTCTCGCCCTCGGTTTTCCGGTTGCTGTGACTCTGGCCTGGTACCACGGTGAGAAGGGCCGACAGCGGGTGAGCGGTCCCGAGCTCCTCATCATCGCCGGGCTCTTGCTCGTTTCCGGGCTGCTGGGGCGGTTGTTCGTGGTCGAGCCGATTCCCACGGGTGGGATCGACGGATCGGACGCGGTGGTCGACGCCTCGACGAGCGCATCGGCGGTACCGGTTGTCCCGAGTATCGCGGTCCTCCCGTTCGAGAACCGTGGGGATCCGAGCCGAGATGCCAACCTCGTCGCCGGCCTTCATGACGAGGTGCTTAGCCAGCTGGTCAAGATCCGCTCCTTGGAGTCTCGCTCCCGTACGTCAGTGCTCGGGTATCGCGAGAGTTCGCTGACGACGCGGGAAATCGCCGGAGAGTTGGGGGTCACGTACATCGTAGAAGGCGCCGTTCAGAGAGTTGAGGATGTCGTCCAGGTCAACGTCGCACTGATCGAGGCCGAGACGGACGCTCGAATATGGGATCGTACGCTGCGGCGCGACCTGACGGTCGCGGGACTGCTGGAGATCCAGAAGGAGATCGCGTTGCAGGTGGCCGCCGGCTTGGGTGCGGAGGTGACTCCGGCGGTTCGGCAAAGGCTGAACGTCGAGGCACCGGAGAACTACGAGGCCTACGAGCGCTACCTGGAGGGGCTGACGTTCCTCGGCTACGTAGAGGGCGTCGGCGCGACGCCGGAGCCGGGCGAGGTCGTCGGACAGCGAGCCATCGACGCGTTCGAGGAGGCCATCGCACTGGAGCCGGAGTGGGCGCCCCCGCGTTTTGGCGCCGGCCGCGTCCACCACTTCCTCGCGTCCTCCGGCTTCGAACCGGTCAGGAACTACGAGCGCTCAAAAGAACTCCTCGAGTCCGCCATCGCGATCGACAGCCTCTACGGACCTGCCTGGGGATCGCTTGGCTTCGTGCTGTTCCGGTGGGATCGAGATTTTGCCGGATCGCTCGAGGCGTACGATCGGGCGATGGCCCTCGGCGTCGACAGCGGTTGGGGGAGAGGGCTCTTGTACGCAACTCTGGGTCGCTGGGACGACGCGGTGCGATCGTACCGTGGGGCCGTCGATGAGAATCCGCTGTCGCGAACGATCCAGAGTCAGTTCGGATTCATCCTCTTCTGCTCGGGGCGCTACGAAGAGGCGGCCCAGCAGATGGAGATGGTGAGTGAGATGCTCGGAGGGGCCACAAGCGAGACGCTTGCGATGAGCTACATCAAGGCCGGCCGGACCGAGGATGCGATGGCGCAGGCGGCGAGGCTTGCCGAAAGAGGGGAGGGGTCCGCCTGGGGGGCCTATGTCTTCGCAGCGCTCGACAGCACGGCTACCGCTCGCAGGTACTTACGAGAGGCCCTCGAACTCGAGCCCGATCGTGGGGTGGTGCATGCTATCGCGGCGACCCTGGCCGTTCTCGATGGACGCGAAGCAGCCCTCGCCTACATCGAGGAAACCGGCGCTGCATTCCCGGAGAGCCTCGACTACGTGGACTGTGCCGAGGAGATCCGCGAGCTCCGAGGAGACCGGCGCTACATCGCGCTCATGGAGCAGGTGGGGTTCCCTGGACGGGGTGCTGTAGGGCGGTAGATGTGTCCAGCGCATCTTCTATCCATGAGTGATCCCAGCCCCTTCGACCCCCCGCGCGAGTGCGGTCCGTGCACGGCGTGCTGCACCGTCTTCGACGTGAGTGAGCTCGAAAAGGGCCCCTTTGAAACGTGCATTCACGTCTGTGAGTCGGGGTGTGCGATCTACGCCGACCGCCCGGAGCCCTGCCGAGCGTTTCGGTGCCAGTGGCTTCGAGGTCTCCTCGAGATCGACGAGTCGATCGACCCCGGTCTCCGCCCGGACGTATCGGGTGTGGTGTTCGACTTCCAACCGCAGACGCCGTACGAGGACGTGTACACGGCGTGGGAGTTCGAGCCCGGAGCGTCCGAACGGCACCCGGCGAAGGGTGTCATCGAGGGGCTCCAAGAGCACTTCCTCGTCATGGTCGTGAGCCGGAGTCCGCACGGTTCGCGGGGGATGGCGGAACGCCGATTCGTCGGTCCGCGCCACCTGGTGGAGCAAGCCGAGGAAGCGAGCGCGAAGTCTGGGGGCTGACGGGTGGAACGACGCGAAGCGCGAGGTCGGCCGTCCCAGACCTCGTCAAACCCCACGCCCTCGATGTCATTGAGTAGGTCGATGCGGTTCGGCGGCTGCCCGAACTGCACGACCGTACCCTCGGGAGCGAGATCGGAGGGCGCCGAAAGGCCTGGAATGTCACCGTTCCAGAACGCGTCGAGTGCCAGGAAGAGTCGGTCGAGGTTCGCTGGTTGGCGAGCGAAGAAGAAGTCGACGTCGCCTGTCAATCGCGCGTGTCCATGAAGGATCACCGCTTCACCGCCCACGATTACATACCGAACCCCGTTGGAATGAAGGAGCCGGATGAAGTCCCGGGTGTCAGGCGAAAAGTGCGACTCGTCTATCCGGACCGGTGCCACTCGCGGACATCCTTCGTCTCGTGCGGAAAGGCCCGATCCTTGAGTATGCGAGCCGCCCGCAGTCGCTCTTGCGGCGTCATCTCGGCGTGCTGGCGCACGTCCCAGCGTCGAGCTTCTTCATGACTCGATGACTTGTGAACCACTCGCTCCATACGGCCTCCAGTGACCTCCTGAAGATAGCGGAAGCAGATCATGGCTGGGCGAGGCGGTGAGTCACGAGCTTCCTCCCCGGGCCGGCCGATCTCGGGCCCAACCAGGTCCCGGCGCGGGCGCGGACCGCTCGGACGCCGACCACGGGCGGTCGAAGTAGCGCTCGATCGTCTCGACGACGCGGGCCGCATGCGCCGGGTGCGCGGCGGCGGCCGGATCGGTCTCGGCTCCTCCCGACACGGAGCGGGCGTGAGTTTGAGCACGTCTGAGCCCCCACTCGGCGCTGGCGCGGGCCTCGGTGGACGCTCGATCGTTTGCGGCCAGCGCCAACAGCTCGTCGACGACCACCGCCTGGACGACGCGCACCAGCGCTCCGTCCGAACCCGTTGCCGGCCGGTCCCATGCGTCGTCCACCAGCTGGGCAACGACCTCCTCGAGGCTCGGGAGCGTCGGGTCCCGTTGGTTGAAAGCGACGACGCGCGCGGCACGTGACGGCGCCAGGATGCCGCCCACGATCTCGCTCGCGAGCGTCGTCGCGGCACCGATCTGATCGAAGGCCGGTCCGGCACGATTCGACCATTCGGGTCCGCCGTCGACCCACCCGAACGAGCGCGGCGCCAGGATGGCCAGGACGGACTCCCGGATTGCGAGCTCCTCGGGTGCCAAGGCATCGCTCAGGAGGTCCATCGACCTCCGGACGCGGTCCGCCGACACGAGCTCGGTCACCGGCTCCGGGTCGCCACGAACGCCGTAGCGGTACTCCATTCCGCCGATGGACTTGATGGCCGCCTCGTAGGTGGCGCGGTGGTGGAAGTAGACGGGGGCGAAGCGCTCGCGGAGCTTGTGCATCGGCTCCCCCGGCTCGATGGCGCGCTCGTCGAACGAGTCGAGCATGAAGCGACGCACTTCCCGGACCCGCTCGAATTCGTCGAGCACGTCGGTGCCGTTGATCCACCACGTAGCGTCGGGATAGGAGTTATCGGCTCCCGCGTCCGGATTCGTGATGAAGCGCCAGCCACGTTCCTGTGCCTCGAGGAGGAGCCCGCTCAGGAAGGCTTCCTCCGTCTGCCCGGACGGCGGCGACGCGTACGCATACCGGATCGCCAAGGTGTCGTACGCACCGGGGCCCGCCCGGTACGCGCCCGACAGATCGAGCCGTCCGTCGCTGAGCTCGATCACCGGGGCGGGGTAGTCCATCACCGAGGCGTGTCCGTCGGCCACCGCGATGAAGTTGTGAGCCAGGCCTAGGGTGTGGCCGATCTCGTGGGCGGAGTGCTGCCGGCGGCGCATCATGACGAACTCCTCGCCATCGACGCCGGGAGGTGCGCCCGCGTACCAATCGCCGTCCACGCCCGCCGCTCCGGCGAAGGTGTTGTAGTTGGCCAGAGAGCGATACGAATCCATACGGACGGCGGCCTTGATGATCTCACCCGTGCGCGGGTCGACGAACGACGGGCCGATGGACGAGCCGGCCTCTGTCCGGTGGACCCACTGGATGACGTGGTAGCGCGCGTCCATCGGGTCCATGTCCTCGGGCATGTCCTCGATCCGGAAGGCGTCAATGAAGCCGGCCGCCTCGAACACCGCGTTCCACCACTCGCCGCCGATCTTGAACGCGGTCCTGTACGGTTCCGGGACGGCCGGGTCCAGGTAGTAGACGATGGGTTCGACCGGCTCGCTCATCTCCGCCGACGGATCCGCCTTGATCAGTCGATGCCGACGGCCCAGTGCGGTCTGGTAGTCGTCTGCGAAGCCCTTCCCGAAGTCGTAGTAGCTGATCCCAAAGACACCGATTCGTGGGTCGAAGGCGCGCGGCGTGTACCCGTCGTCGGGGAGCATGACGAGCGAGTGGTGCTGTCGCAGCGTCATCGCCCGCCCGTCGGGCGCGTGCCGCGTGATCTCCCCTCCGGGCTGCTCGCTCGCGAAGGTGAGCGACGCCTCCACCTCCGTGTTCTCCGGGAACGCCCTCGTGCGCGGGAGGAAGATCGCACTGCGGGTCGTATCGAGCCGGTAGCTGCCTTGGCCCGCGCCTTGGAGGCGCGCCGCCACGCCCACGACATCCTGAAGGAAGAACGGCGTCGCGTCCACCAGCACACGCCCGTCATCCTCGGCGACGGCCGTGAAGCCACCGACTGTCGACGTCAGGAACGATTCTTCCACGGACCGGGCGAGGGCATCGGTCGGGTCCGTTTCGGCGCGGAAGCGGGGGTTGTCGAGGACGAGCATCACCTTGGGTCCGATCCGCTCGAAGTGCGCAAGGTACGCACTCTGGATGTTGCCGCGGTCGAGCCCAAGGCCGTTGGACCCAACACCGGTGGCGAGCGACGTCAGGTAGAGAAACGGTTCGTCCCAGCGATTCACTTCGAGAAGCAGGCGTCCCCCGGCGTCGTCCCAGAACAGCGGGAAGTACCCGGGTCGGGCGTCCATGCCCGCGGTGTATTCGCGGATCGTCGGGAGGCCCTCGGGATCCGCCTGGGCCAGGGCAGCGGGTGGTGCCAGGAGGGCGGCCGTCAGGAGCAGGTAGAGACCCGTGGCGATACGACGAGAGGCGCGGGAGAGGAAGGGAAGCAAGGTGGTGCGCATGGTTCGGACGTCCATCGTGAGGGAGAGCTGGTGGCGACCCTTTGGCCGTTGGCCCGAATCTCCCGCTCGCCTCGCGGGCGAGCAACCGCGGCGCGGGCTGCCTGTGTGTGCGTCTGGCAAATACTCGACGCTTGGTGTCCGACCACCGCTGGGAGCAGGACTCGCCCCGCGCATTGCTTAGTCGCTGGTTTGGGGAGCCCTGTGGTTGCGAATAAGGCGGCCATATCGGATTCTTGGCGGTGGGTAGTCGCCTCCCCCCCAAAAAATCTGGACGGACCGTGCGTAGTTTCGCCCCGCTGATTGCCGCGCTTTGCTTGGCCTCTTGTGGAGGTGACACTGGGAGGGGTGTCCCGACTCCGATGGAGCCGGTTACTCCAGTCCCCACCACGATCAGGCTGTCGGCTACCAGCGTGAACTTCAGTTCGCTCGGAGAGACTTCGCAGCTCACGGCGACCGTCAGGGACCAGAGTGGTGCTACGATGACTGGTCAGGCCGTGACCTGGTCATCGAGCAACGTGGGCGTGGCGAGTGTCCTGAGCGGCCTAGTGACCGCAGTGGCGGACGGTTCGGCGGTGATCACTGCGACCAGTGGTTCTCTCAGTGCGGCCGCTTCGGTTACAGTGACGCTGGCCACAACGGCGTTCTATCTCGCGCCGAATGGAGTCACGGTGATGTGCCCTAGTGCGACCGTCGGGGACGTTGGGACGGTCAGTGGCGTCGCATACACAAAGCGGAACCGTATACAAATCGGAACGCTGGTTGCGGCGTCTGACTACGCACCGCTTGAGACCACGTGCACGAGCGGCGTGACGGACATGTTCTCAATGTTCGGCGACGCGTCGGCGTTCAACGAAGACATTGGGAGCTGGGACGTCAGCAGCGTAACGGACATGCGCATCGCGTTCCGGCACGCCTCGTCGTTCGATCAGGACATCGGCCACTGGGACGTCAGCAGCGTGACCGACATGAGCAGCATGTTCTTCGGAGCTACGTCGTTCGATCAGGACATTGGCAACTGGGACGTCAGCGGCGTTACGAACATGAACCAGATGTTCTGGGGAGTGTTCAACCAACCCACGGCGTTCAACCAGGACATCGGCGGCTGGGACGTCAGTAGCGTGACGGACATGAGCGCCATGTTCTGGAACGCCACGTCGTTCAATCAAGACATCGGAAGTTGGGACGTCGGCAGCGTGACGCGTGCGCTCTCTATGTTCAGGGGAGCCGCGTCCTTCAACCAGGATATCGGCAGCTGGAATGTCAGCAACCTGACAAACATGAGCGGGATGTTCATCGGGGCCGCGTCGTTCAACCAGGACATCGGCAGCTGGGACGTCAGTAGCGTCACGGATATGAGCTTCGCGTTCAACGGAGCCACGTCGTTCAACCAGGACATCGGCAGCTGGGACGTTGGCAATGTGACGGACATGAGCGAAATGTTCCGCCGCGCGACCGCCTTCAACCAGGACATCGGCAGCTGGGACGTCAGTAGCGTGACGGAGATGAGCTACATGTTCGGCGACGCGGCCGCGTTCAACCAGGGCGTCGGGAGCTGGAACGTCAGCAGCGTGACGGACATGAGCGGCTTGTTTTCTGGAGCGACGTCGTTCAACCAGGATGTCGCCAGCTGGGATGTGAGTAGCGTGACGGACATGGGTGCCATGTTCGCGGACGCGTCCGCGTTCAGTCGGGACCTCAGCGGGTGGTGTGTGACGTCGATACCAACATCGCCCACCGGCTTCGATCAGCTTGCGAGCAGTTGGGTGCTACCTCGACCCGTTTGGGGAACCTGTTCACCAGCGAGCCTCCTCCAGAGCACACTAATGGTTACCGACACCACGCTGCCAGCCGACGGTGCTTCGACAGTTACCCTGACGGTCCAACTGAGGGACGTGAACGGCGTGGACCTCACAGAGAACACCCGCACCCTGGTATTCGCTGCGCCTTCTCAGGGTTCGATCGGTGCGGTCACGGTGAACGACGACGGAACCTACGCTGCGACATACACAGCGGGGACAACTCCGGGGACTGTCACCATCACAGCGCTTCTCGACGGGGTCGCAATGATTCAGACCGTGGACATCACATTGAACTGAGGCCGGCGCTGGGAGGCCCAATGCGAAGGCTCATGTGGACCGCTGCAGTCGTCCCACTGGTAGGTTGCGGCGGCGAGAACCCCGTCGGTTCGGGTGATCCCGATCTGGGTCCGAACCCCGTGGCGTCCGTCAGCGTTTCGCCGCGCTCGGCGACCCTGAACTCAGTTGGCGCGCAGATTCAGCTCACTGCCTCCGCCCTTGACGTAGGTGGTGCATCTCTTCCCACGGCGACCTTCACGTGGTCATCCGACGACCCCAGCACGGCCACGGTATCCGCGACGGGGCTGGTCACCGCTGTGGCTTCTGGGAATACGTCTGTAGCAGCCCGGGCGGGTGGTATCACCAGTGGACCGGCCGCCATCACGGTGCTGGCCCCACCCACTGGACCCGCTGGCGAGCTCGCCGTCACGCGAAGCACCGTAGGCACGACTGATGGAGCCTTCGTCATCATCGATGCCGATGGCGCAGTCGTTGCCGAAATCGCCGAACTCCCCTTTATGGCGACGTCTACCCGCCGCGAGGGCATCTGGAGCTATGATTGGTCGCGCGACGGGTCTTCGCTCGTGATCGGCACTTGGCTCGACTCACTGGGAACGGGAAACGACCGGCCCCTGATCTCCCTTATCGAACTCGATGGAACGGTAATCCGGCGTCTCAATGACGGTACGAATCCGAGCTGGGCTCCGGACGGAGGAAAGATCGCCTTCGATATGCACGCCTCGCCCGGTCACGCGATCTTCTCCATGGACACCTTGGGAGGCGGTGTGTCCCAGCTGACGGCTTCCGGATCGGTTGCCTACAGCCCGGCGTGGTCGCCGGACGGAACGAGGATCGCCTTTCACTACACCACCGGCGTTCCCGACGAATTCGGTATCTACGTGATGAACGCCGACGGCAGTGCGCCGCAGTTGCTCACCGACCACTCGACTCGCGACGAAGCCCCCGCTTGGTCGCCTGACGGTTCTCGAATCGCGTTCGTCAGGTGGACGGACCCCGCTCAACCAGACATATGGACGGTCAACGCGGATGGAACGGGTCTGAGCCCCCTCGTTGACAGCGATGAGTGGGACATGGATCCCCACTGGTCCCCAGACGGGCAGTTCGTCGCTTTCACTTCCCGGCGTGACCTCGTCGAACCGGCAGCGCACGGACGCTACCCGCACATCTGGATGGTGCGGAGCGATGGTAGCGAGGAGTTCCAAGTCACGTCGGGTCTCGTCATCTACGGTGGCCCCCGGTGGCGGCCTCAGTGACTGTATTCTGGGGTGGACGATCAGGGGCCGCAATCACGACTCTGGTGAACCTGACCCTCCGTTGATCCGCGGCTTCTTGGCACTGTTCTGACTCTAGCCCGGCGCCGGGCGGAGCGGGAAGAGCACGTAGCCGTCTGACCACCCAATCCGAGATGAGCGGACTCAGGTCAAACGATCTCCGATGAACCCGGGGCGGTTCATCCACCCCACTTGATGTCGATCGGAACACCTTCGGGGTCAGTGCCGGACCCAACACCTAGGAGATGAACGAGGCCCACGTCTTCGATCATGCCAAAGTAGAGGATTCCTCCACCAGAATCCGCCACGGAGTAACCCAACAGATCGTACTCAAGGCCGTCCACGCGAAGCCCGATAATCGAACCCGGAACGAATGGGAGCATAGGCCTTGAGTTCCGATACGGGAGGCCGCCTCGGCCCGGCGTCCCAAGAAACTCGGTAGTAGCGACGGACTGGATCACGCCATTCCGCACGATCCCCATCGAGACCGCCGTGGAATACGCGAATAGTCGGCCGCCCCAGCGTACAGTTTCTCCTGGCTCCACCTCGGTTCGCTCGCTGACTATTCCAACCACGAACGGCTGCACCGAGTCTGGAGCCAGCCACGATCGGCTCTCAAAGCTCGATATCGGAACGTGAAACTGGGGTTGACGGGCGCCTGATCGAATCTCTGCCATCCGGTCGAGAAGGACTAGAGCGATGCGGGCAGAGTCTGCTTGCTCGGCTTCCCGGTACTCCGCTAGAAAGCTCTCGACAGCCGGGCGCTGCGTAAGGTCCGTGGAGGTCCATGGAACGTTCTGGGAGTGGGCCACTGTCGGCGCTCCCAGTACCGTCACCAACGCCCAAATGTAGCACCTCATCGACCTCTCCTTGGACCGGTTCCAGGGTCCCTTTGACGCCAGGGAGCAGCGAAGGGCAGGGTACCTCAGCGTGGGGAACGATGCAACTCGTCTGGGTGGACGCCGATCAGCTCATGGCCCGTGTTCGCTTGTGACTTGTGAAGAAAGCTTTCAGGCTGGGGAGAGGCAGAATCCCGGCGTCGGGTCTTACAATTCGAGCGCACGTCTGCTTCACAGCAGGCGGTCAGTCGCTGAAGGAGGGCCATGCAGGGACGACTGTGCCAGAAGCTGTGACTAACTACCTTCGTGCTCTCGGCCGATGGGATTCCGGGACCGTGAAGGGGGGGCGGTCGCCCAAGCGCAACACTGGGGATCTCTTAGCGAGCACCTTGTCCCTCGGCCCTCCCGGCTTCGCCCAAGGCTCATCCAGCCCTGGCAGCGAGTGGCTGGTGCTGAGATCGTCGGACTTCCCGGAGCTGGGGCGGCGCCCCGATCTCTTCGACTTCCGCCCGGGTACGGACCCCGCTCCCGTGCCGCTGGTGGCCGAGCCGGAGTTCGCGGAGAACTTCCCCGCGATATCGCCCGACGGGCGCTGGCTGGCGTACACGTCGGACCGGACGGTCCGCCCCGAGGTCTACGTTCGGCCATTCCCGGGGCCGGGCGGAGGTCCGGGTCGGCCGGTGTCGTCGATGGGTGGAAGCAGCCCACGCTGGGCCGAGGAGGGCCGGGAGCTTCTCTTCGTGAACGCCGGCAGGGCCGTGGTCTCCGTCCCCTTCGACCCAGAATCCGGTTCGGTGGGGCAGGAGCGCGAGCACTTCACGCTCCCCGACGGATGGTCGTCCAACCTCGAGGTCGCGCCCGACGGACGACTCCTCATGGTCCGTCCTGCGGGGGGCGGCGAGGAGACGCCCAAGCTCGTGGTGGTTCAAAACTTCCTCGAGGAGCTGAGACGATTGGTGCCGAACTAACCGAAAGGTCCGATGCGAGACTCGGCGCCTACGTCATGGCGGGTGTGCCAGAAGTGCCCTTCCGGTGAGACGCCTTTTGGGACAGTTTTCACGGAGTACGTTGTGCGGGCTGCGGCATAAGATGCTGTGGCGCAGTAACGTACGGGGCGTGGCGCAGTCCGGTAGCGCACCTGCTTTGGGAGCAGGGGGTCCCCGGTTCGAATCCGGGCGCCCCGACTGGTGAGGCCCGGCGCGAAAGCGCCGGGTCTTACTTTTTTCGGTGCCCGGATTCTCGGGCTCGCGAAGCGAGACCGGCCGTACGCGCAGCGGACGGAGAACCGTAGGTTCGACTCGACCGGGGAATCGGCCCAGGGTATCGGCGTGTCGCGCTTCCGCGAGAGGAGCGAGGATCGGCGGGGCCGAACCGCAGCTCCATCCGGGCGCCCCGACTGAGGCCCCACGACCAAGAGCGGTTGTGGGGCCTCTAGTAGTTGGGACCTCCGTCGGGACGGCCGGATTCTCGGGCTCGCGAAGCGAGACCGGCCGTACGCGAAGCGGACGGAGAACCGTAGGTTCGACCCGAGCGGGGAATCGGCCTAGGGTATCGGCGTGTAGCGCTTCCGCGAGACATCTACAGCAACACCAATGGGAGCCCCAGCAGAAACAGGCCACTCACGATCAGCACGGAGACGAAGCCCATGGATCGGAAGGGCTGCTTCTTGACGTCCGTTACGCCGAGGAGGAAGCCGACGCCGGAGTTCATCTTGAGCAGGACCCGGCTCAGCAGCACGGAGGCTGCGTAGAGCCATAGCCAGACAGAGGTGAAGAAGGTCGAGGGGAATCCCAGGAACCAGATCGAATCCAGGCTGTACGCGGCGTCGAAGCGTTGCTCCAAGGCCACGAACATGATGGGCACATAGACTGCGAGCCCAATGGCCGTGGTGACGACGATATCCAGAAGGAAGGCGAAGACGAGCCGCCAGCCGGATGTTGCTCTGGCGACCACCCAACGCGTCTCGAACAGTGACAGGTAGTCAGGGAGGATGTTGACAGCGATGGCTCCTCCTATGGAGAACGCCATGACCGGTGCGAGAGACACGACGCCGAAGGGCGACGTTCCCTCGGGACGGACGGACACGATCAACCCCACGTAGACCAGAGACAGGAGGAGCACTGAGACCGTCGTGGCGACCGCCGACCTCCCGAGGCAGCTCAGACTCAGGTGCTTCTCACCGAAGACCCTGTCGAACAAGACAAGGAACTGGCTAGGAATCGACGCTATGCCAGGCTGCCAATCCGCTTGCCCGATCCAGCCCACCACCCTGTCCCGGCTCTCCTTCGACAAGGCGTTCTCCGCCTTCTCGAAGAGGAACCACAAACCACCCGTCGTCCCCGCCCACGCCAGTAGATACAACTCCACTCCCGAGTCCGCCGTCAGCCCGCCGACTACGAACTCCACGAGTCCGATCACAACGACCAGCCCCGCAGCGATGCGCGGCCAGTACTGGGTGACGAGGGAGTAGAGGCGGCCCGACTTCATGCGCCGAACATGGGCCCCGGCGGTAGCGGGTGTCCACCCGAGATCGCCCGGCCTCCGCTCCCATTGCGATCCTTGGTGGAAACGGCCCGGTTCCCCAATTTCCGGCCATCGCGCCCGATGGTGTTGCTGCTCAGCGCCCCGGAGGCGGTATTTGATGAGCAAAACACCCATTACGGGGAGGTAGCGATTCGAACGACGTTCCGTGGCGCCACCTGGGTGACTTGGGGGGTCGTGGCAGCCCTCGGGGCCATTGCCGCGATTCCTGGGTCCGGGCTCGCCCAGGAGGCGACTCCGAGCTCCGGTGGCGGCTCCGGTATCTTCGGCCACGTCCCCGAGCACTTGTTCGCCGCCGGATCGATGGTCCTCACCATCCATCCGTTCATCGACACCTCGAGGTACGACCTCATTACCGACCGGAACGACGGGGGCTACCTGAGGGTCTCGCAGTTCTTCGTGGCGACCTTCCGCAACTCCTACCACGGCCGGAGTTGGGTCGTCGCGGTGGAGCGTCATTGGGGCTCCCGGAGCCTCTGGAAACTCGACCTGGGCCTTGGATACAGGGCAGGCATCGTCACCGGGTACGACGAGCGCCTGATCTGGCTGGCGGAGCACACGCCGGTCCTCCCCATCGGTGGCGTCGTGGCGTCCATCAACGCGGGCGCCGTGGGCGGCAGCGTCTTCTGGGCCTACCGGGCGATTGCCCTGGAGGCCAACGTGCGGTGCTGCTGAGCTGGTCTCACCGTGGGCTCATGTGCGCTTAGGGTGCGGCATCATTTGTCCGCCTGACGAAGCTCCTCTACGTTCGGCTCTTCGACGTCACGGCACCCGATCCACGCACCGCTCATGCACAGAACGTCCATCGCCACGGCCCTCCTCCTCGGCCTCACCATCGGGTTTCCGACCCTCCATCTCGGATCGGTCACACCCGCGGGGGTAGCCGCCGCCCAGACGCCCATCTCCAACGTGGACCTGTCGGGCCTCGAGTGGCGCAACATCGGGCCGGCCATCAACAGCGGTCGCATCTCCGACATCGCCATCCACCCGGAAGATCCGCACCTGATGTACATCGGCGTCGGGTCGGGGGGGGTGTGGAAGACGACGAACGCCGGGACGACCTGGGACCCGATCTTCGACCAACAGGCGTCGTACTCCATCGGCTCGGTGGCCATCGACCCCAGCGCGCCGGACATCATCTGGGTGGGCACGGGGGAGAACCACGGCGGACGGCACAACGGCTTCGGCGACGGCATCTACAAGAGTACGGACGGCGGCCGCACGTGGACAAACATGGGCCTCAGGGCCTCGGAGCATCTGTCCACGATCATCGTTCACCCCGCCGACTCGGACGTGGTCTGGGTCGCGGCACAGGGACCGCTGTGGAGCTCGGGCGGCGAGCGTGGTCTGTACAAGACCACCGATGGCGGTGAGAACTGGGAGAAGGTGCTGGCCGAGGGGCCGTGGACGGGGGTGACGGACATCGTCATGGACCCCCGCGATCCGGATCGGTTGTACGCCGCCACGTGGGACCGTCACCGGACGGTGGCGGCGTACATGGGCGGTGGACCCGGTTCGGGGCTCTGGAAGAGCGAGGACGGCGGCGAGACGTGGCGTGAGCTCACCACGGGTCTTCCGTCTTCGAATCTCGGGAAGACGGGGCTCGCCATCTCCCCACAGCAGCCCGACATCGTCTATGCCGCCATCGAGACGGACCGGAGCACCGGTGGCGTCTACATGTCGGAGGATCGCGGGGAGTCGTGGCGCCGCATGAGTGATGCGGTCGCGGGCGGCACAGGACCCCACTATTACCAGGAGCTCTACGCCTCGCCCCATCAGTTCGGGCGGCTCTACCTGGTGAGCAACACGACGCTCTATTCCGACGACCACTTCGCCACGTACCAGGGCATCGACAACGACCGGAAGCATGTCGACGACCACGCCATTGCGTTTCGGCCGGACGATCCAGACTACATCATCTTCGGGACCGACGGCGGCATTTACGAGTCGTACGACGACATGGAGACGTGGCGTTACGTCGCCAACCTCCCCCTCATGCAGTACTACAAGATCGCAGTGGATGACGCCGAGCCCTTCTACAACGTCTTCGGCGGCACGCAGGACAACGGCTCCAACGGAGGCCCCACGCGCACGGCCTTCGATCACGGCATCCGCAACGCGGATTGGTTCAAGACGCTGGGCGCCGACGGACACGATCAGGCCACGGAGCCGGGCAACCCGGACATCCTCTATGCCGAGACCCAGCAAGGTGGGCTCCACCGCGTCGATCGGCGGACAAGCGAAGAACTGCCCATCCAGCCGCAGGCGAGGGAAGGGGAGGGGTACGAGCGCTTCAACTGGGACGCGCCCATCGAGACGAGCTTCCATCAGCCCACCCGTGTCTACCACGCATCGTACCGCGTATGGCGAAGCGACGACCGGGGCGACAGCTGGACGCCCATCTCCGGCGATCTGACGCGGAGCGAGAACCGTATGGAGCTGCCCATCATGGGCCGGGTCCAGAGTTTCGATAACCCGTGGGACATGGGCGCCATGTCCAACTACAACACCGTGACCTCCATCGGCGAATCGCCCATCGACGAGGACGTCGTATGGGCCGGTACCGACGACGGACTCCTGCACGTCACCGAAGACGGGGGTGCGACGTGGCGCCGCATCGAGGTGGGGAGTCTGCCGGGGATGCCCGACCGGGCCTTCGTCAACGACATCAAGGCCGATTTCCACGACCGCGGCACCGTCTACGTGGCCTTGGACAACCACAAGGAGGGCGACTTCTCGCCCTATCTGGTGAAGAGCAGCGACATGGGGCGTTCCTGGCAGTCGCTGGCCGGCGATCTACCGGACCGTCACCTGGTGTGGCGTCTGGTCCAGGACCACGTGGACCCCGACCTCCTCTTCGCGGCCACCGAGTTCGGCATCTTCGTCACCGTGGACGGCGGAGACGAGTGGATCGAGATCGACTCGGGGCTGCCCACCATCTCCTTCCGCGACATCGTCATTCAGCGCGATCACGAGGATGTGGTGGCGGCGTCCTTCGGTAGGGGGATCTTCGTCCTCGACGACTACGCGCCGCTGCGGGAGGCCGCCGAGCAGGGCCTCTCCGCCGAAGCCACCCTCTTCGACAGCCGGCCCGCCCTCTGGTACATCCCCAAGGAGGTGTCGGAGGATCAGGGGGCCAACGAGTGGACGGCCGACAACCCGCCGTACGGTGCGGTCTTCACGTACCATCTGCGCGATGGCTACATGTCCCGAGAGGCGGAGCGCCGCCGGGCCGAGCGGTCCATAGGTGCCAACGCGGACATCCCGTTCCCGGGATACGACGCGTTGGAGGCCGAGATGAGGGAGGAGGGCCCGTCGGTGCAGGTTGTCGTACGAGACGCTTCGGGCGACGTGGTGAACCGTGTGGACGGGCCGGCTTCCGCCGGGATCCACCGAGTGGCTTGGGATCTGACCCTCGCGGCACAGGGCTTCGTGGAGCCGGGCGACGAGGGGACCGACGGTGAGCTATGGGCGCTGCCGGGCACGTACACTGCCACCCTGGAGGTCACCGAGGAGGGTCAGTTGCGGCAACTCGCCGGACCCATGCAGTTCGACGTGGAGCCCCTCTACGAGTCCACGCTGGCCCGCGTGTCGCCGGGCGTCGTCGCCCAGTTCAGGGACGACTTCGTGACGGCGCAGAATGAGCTCGATGCAGCGGAGAACCTCCTCGAGGAGCAGCTCGAGACGGTGGCGGCCCTCCACACGGCGCTCATGCGCGCGTCCGACGCTGATGCGGGCCTCGTGAGCCGTCTCGAGGAAGCCCGGCAGGAACTTCTCGCGCTCCAGGAGCGAATGGACGAGAGCGAAGCCATGGATGAGGTGGGCGAATCGGGTCCGCCGACGCCGGGTGACCGGCTGAACGCGGCCGAGGGTGGCCTCGAGACCACCCACGGGCCCACGGCGCAGCATCGACTCATGCTGGACGTGGCGCGCGCCGAACTGGCGCCGATTCGCGCCGAGATCGAGCGGATGGCGGAGGATGTGGTTCCGGCGCTGCGGGCGGCTGTGGAAGGGGCTGGAGCGCCGCCCATCAGGGGGAGAGGGGGCTGAGGTCATGGCCGGGCCAGGATGGATGGCGAGGAGTTGAGCCTTTGAATCGGTCGCGAGGGCGGGGCCGGGCGGCGGCGCTCCTGGTCTTGGCCGGTGGATATGCCGGAGCCGGTAGTGGGCTGGCGGCCCAGGACACCTTCCTCACCCGCTGCGGGGCCGCGGTCCACGACGATGAGGGCACCGGGTGGGTCTCAGTGCCCCAGGGGCAGATCTTCTGCCCCTTGGCGGCCGATCCCTTGGCCGCGCACTCCCACGTCAGCTACCGTCGTGGAGACTTCGCCATTCAGTCCGACGCGGCGCCGGGAGAGCAGAGCAACATCGCTGGCGTCGGGCTGGGCGGTAGCTTCCCCCTCTTCAGGTTCGCGGCGCGCCGCCGGGGCAACGGCATCCAGGTCGACATTGCGGCTTCGGTGTTCGGGCAGTTCAACCTCGATACGCACCGGCTCGACCTGATCACCACCGACTACCTCGTCGGCATTCCGGTGACCATGCGCTACGGGGGCTTCTCCACACGCTTCCGCGTCTACCACCAGAATTCGCACCTGGGCGACGAGGCGGTCCTGAGTGGGCAGCCCCCCGGGCGGACGGACAGGTCGTTCGAATCGGTGGAGGCTCTCCTGTCCCAGGAGCTGGGGCCGCTGCGCATCTACGGAGGCGGGGAAGCGTTCATCCGACGGGAACCGGCGGAGCTCGGCCATCGGCTGGTCCACGCCGGCGGAGAACTGAGGCCCGTGCTCTTCGGTGGCGGTCGCGTCCTTCTGGCCTTCGACTACAAGCTGGTGGACGACGGGTCCTGGAGCTACGGCTGGAATGCCCGGGCGGGCCTGGAATTGGCGCGCGTTCCCACACCCGGGCACCCCCCACGGATCCTCACCGTCGTCTTCGACTGGTACGAAGGGGCGGCGCCCTACGGACAGTTCTATCGCGACGGTATCCGGTACTTCGGGGTGGGGATCCACCTGTCAGGGTAAGTGGCTCGGGTCCGCATCACCCACCGAACATGGCCCAGAGTACGGCCCCTGAGGCGAGGAGCAGCAGTCCCACCAACAGCACCTCGATCCAGGGGATGGTCTGTCGGCCCTTCTCTCCGTGGAACCAGGCCACGACGAGCGCGGGCAGGATGCCGAGACCGAGGGCGACACAAACCAGTCGCTGGACTGTGATCGAGAAGGGCCAGATCTCGCTCAGGACATCCATCAACTGAAGAATGAGCCATGCCGCCGCGAGATAGGCGATGGTCCAGTGGAGCATTGATCGGTCGGGGAGGGCATTCCTCGCCAGATCGCGCGGGGCATGCTGGTTGTCATCGGCCGCGTTCAGCTCCGACCGCGCTGCGCCGTTGGTCCACCGGCGAGGCCCGCTCATGGGAAGCACTCCATCCGAGGAGGTCGCCTCGACCTCCTGCCGTCCCACCGATGGCAGCCGACGGCTCCCCCCACCGTCTCCACTTCGAAGTTCAATGCTTCGGTTCGTCTTCGCCATGACGCCTCCATCTTTGAATCACTTGTTCCGACAGCCTGGAATCTGCCTGCCTGCCACGGGCCGCGCTTCGCGCGTTCACGCTATTTCCACTGGCGCGTAGGCCCCTATCGCCGGGGCTTCCGTCTGGTCTGCGAGTTGCCTGCGGGGGGAGCGACCGGTAGGATGCGGCTAAGGTCCGCATGTATGGCGTGTTCACGTGACGGCAAACGGCGCGTTCGCGCGATTCCGGCGCCGTTGTGCGGGGGCTAGCCTCTTGGGGCGCCTCGGGAAGTGTGCGGCGTTGGCGGCTTCGATGGCCCGGCTTCGTTCGGGGCTTCGTGTCTTGGACCGGAGGTACGCGATGCGGCATGAACCGGGGCCGAAGGCCCCCATCAAGGTCTGGGTGCTGGAGGACGGCGCCGATCTTCGCGTCGAACTCCAGGCCCTGATCGAGGAGGAGGACGATCTGGTGTGTCCTCACGCTTTCGCGACAGGGGAGGATCTCCTCGCCTTCCTGAACGACAACCTCGCCCCGGACGTGATCCTGGCCGATCTCGGGCTTCCCGGAATGAGCGGGATCGAAGTGATCGAGCGGGTGCACCGCGTCGCGCCAATGACGGAATGCGTGGTGCTCACGATTCACCAGGACAACGACCACATCTTCGCTGCGCTCTGTGCGGGGGCATGCGGCTATCTGCCAAAGACGGCCGATGCGGAGGAGATTCGTGCCGCCCTCCGGGGGGTGCACGCCGGCGGCGCGGTCCTCACGAAGCAAATCGCGCGTCGCGTTCTGAACATCTTCACCCAGCGTCACTCCCCACAGTGGGACTACAAGCTCACGGCTCGTGAGAAGGAGGTCCTCGAGGAGCTGGTGCTGGGAAAGAGCAAGGTCGAGATCGGCGCGTCTCTCTTCATCAGCCCGCACACGGTGGACAAGCACCTGCGGAGCATTTACGAGAAGCTCCACGTCAACAATCGCGCAGGAGCGATCGCCATCGCCCTGCGGGAGCGACTCGTCGAGGGATGAACGCCCCACGGGTCTCTGCCACGTACTCTCACTCGATACACTTCGACGAAGGCGTCGTCCTGGTGGGAGAGGAGACCTCGACGGTTCTGGAGGGGCAGGCGATCGGCGTGTTGTTGGAGTCGTTGAACGACGCGACGACCCTGAGCGAGGTCTTCGACCGGATGAGCCCGGTGTTCTCGCGGGACGTCGTATCGGATGCTATCGACCGGCTAGCCGATGGCGGGATCCTTCGCTTCGGAGATCGAGCTGCCCCATCGCCACCCGGTCCACTGCAGGGAGGACTGGAGGAGGCGTGGGTCCGGGACCAAAGGGAAGGGGTGGTGGCCACCACCCACGGCGCCTCCGGGCTGTGGACGATCGTCTCCGACGACTACCTCCGGCCGGCTGTTCTCGAGGCGAACCTGCGAGCGCTGGAGAAGCGTTCGCCGTTCCTTTTCCTTCGGGTCGGTTGGACGAGTGTTTGGGTCGGGCCCTACGTGGAACCCGGCCAGTCGGCATGCGGCGCGTGTCTGGTGGAACGGCTGCGCCTCAACCAGCCTGAAAGACGCCATATCTACGAGGTCGTCGATGGGGTGTGTGGCGCTCCTGGCCGTGTGCACCCCCTGCGTCCGAGCGTCCGAGCCGACTCGTTCCCCGCCCTCGAGGCCGCCCTCGGGGAACTCGCCGAGCCCCCCCATGCGCGTGCGAAACTCCGGAACCAGGTGGTGGTCTGTCGGCTCGACGATGGAGAGCGCCGGATTCACCCGATTGAACGGATACCCCATTGTCCGGCGTGCGGGGACGCATCGTGGGCGCCTCCCGGCGACCGGATCGAGATCCGGAGCCGACCGAAGACGGCAGAGGCGACGAACGGCGCTCGTACCGAGCTTCTTCACGAGACCCGAGCTCGCTTCTTCGGCCGGGTGAGTCCCCTCACCGGCTTGGTCCGGGCCGTTGATCGGGTAGCCGTGCCCGGGTGCCGCGAGGTTCACGTGTACACGGCGAACCACGCGACACACTGGGGGCCGCTCACCTTCCAGGCCGCACGGGACCGCCACCGAGATCACAGCGGAGGCAAGGGTTCGACCGAGACGGCTGCGCGGGTCAGTGCGCTGTGTGAAGCGGTTGAAAGGGTGGCGGCCGTTCACCGCGAAGGACCGCATCGGGTAGCTGCGGCCGACCAGCTCGGCGAAGGGGTGGTGATGCCGAACTGCGTGCAGCGGTTCAGCCCGACGCAGTTCGGGTCCAGACACGTGTGGAACGAGCGTCACGGAAGGAGCTTTCATTGGGTCCCCGACCCGTACTGCCGCAGGAGCCCCATCTCCTGGACTCGAATGCGGTCCCTGGTGACGGGCAGCAGCCGATGGGTTCCCACGGGGCTCGTCTATCTCGGGTTCGACGGACCGGGAGCGGACTATTGCCGGGGTGATTCCAACGGGCTCGCGGCCGGGAACTGCCTCGAAGAGGCGATTCTCCAGGCCTTCTTGGAGCTGGTTGAACGGGATGCCGTTGCCATCTGGTGGTACAACGAGCTGTCCAGGCCCGGGGTGCAACTGGTCGGCGCCGACTCGTGGATCGACGCGGTGCTGGCCGAACACCGTGGGCTCGGGCGAGCGTTGTGGGCACTCGATCTGACAACCGACTTGGGTATCCCCGTGTACGCGGCGATTTCCGCGCGGACGTCGGCGCCCGAGGAGGTCATTTTCGGGTTTGGCGCGCACCTGGACCCCAGGATCGCGGCTCGCAGAGCCGTGAGCGAAGTCAACCAGATGTTGGCCACGGTACTCCGCGAACCCGAGGAGCGACGGCAGCAGCTCTTGCCGGACTTCCCCGAGGTCCTCGAATGGTGGCGATACGCGACCCGCGAGCGATGTGCCTATCTGGCGCCTGACCCCACGAGGCCTTCGGTAGCGATCAAGACGCCGCCGCAGAGAATGGCGCCCGACCTCCGCGACGATCTCGAGTTCTGTGTGGCAGTCGCGAGCGAGAAGGAACTGGACGTTCTCGTGCACGACCTCACGCGCCCGGACCACGGTTTGAGTACGGCCCGCGTCATCGTCCCGGGCCTCCGGCACTTCTGGCGCCGACTGGGTCCGGGGAGGTTGTACGACGTCCCCGTCGCGATGGGCGCCCGAGCATCACCCCGAGCCGAGGCGGAGATGAACCCGATCTCCGTTTTCGTCTGACGCCCGGGGCCACAGACGTGGCCAACCGGGACCCCTGAGAGATTCCCCCCCAGCAGGAGACGCACCAATGAAAGACCAGCGAAAGGACGCCCCGACGGCGCGCGTGATGGAGCGTCGTGAGTTTCTCGGGGCCGGCGCTGCCATGGGAGCCTCGGCGTACCTGGGCTCGCCCGGCCGCCCGGGAGTCGCGGAGGTCGGCGCAAACCGTGAAATCGCGGATCCGGAGTTCTGTCGGCGAAATCGCCGGGAGTTGAGGTGGGCCATACCCACCAAGACCCTCAACGCCCTTTGGACCGGGCTCTGGCCCAGGATGGCGGCCCGCATCTGGCTTGATCCCGCTCTGTCGTGGCCGGTCAAGAAGGATCCGACCACCGGCGAATGGAGGGACATCGGTCCAGACCTCCAGGTATGGATCGAATCGTTCCTCGGAACCAACAACGTGAGCAATCCCGTGTCCGGTCCGGGCAATCAGCTCAAGCCGGGCGACCCCGCCGTCAACGCGCAGAGCCTCACCGACTTCAAGGGGAATCACCGTACCGACGGCTCACCCGAGTTCCAACGGGAGATGCGGGCGCTCCATGCGTACCTCCACCAACCACTTGACGCTGGCCGCGCACCGATTCGACTGGTGGGCGAGGGAGCCTATGACTTCATCCTCACGGAGCAGGGGGTCGACCTCTGGGCACCTCCGGATATCCGTGACGACGGAGCTACGGCGGCCGAGCAGCGGCAGTTGCTCCTCGACGCCTACGAGTTCCGGCGCACGGGCCGCCCCCCGCTGGCGATAGCGAACGTGATGGAAGGGGCAGTGGACTTCCCTGATGCTCCGACCGGTCCCGGACAGATCGCGTCGCCGGTGGACATGAAGTTGCTGCTGGAGCTTTGCGTGAATACCGGCGATGGGACGGCCCTGGAGTACTGTGGAGTCCGGGAGGGGGCGATCCGGTGGATCCGTGAGGCCGAAGCTCGTGAGCTGGACCGCGGGGCCCTGGAGCAGGAGCTTCGTCAGGTACTGGCCGCCCTGGGCGCGACGGTTGACGACATCGAGGCGATCGTGTTGGCGAGTGATCCGCTCGAGGCCTTCCTCGAGTGGCTGGACGATCACCGTCTCGCAGAGGACGAGTCGTGCACGCCGCTGTCGACGGAGCTCTACCGCTGTGCGCTCCTCACGCAGCGATGCTGGGTACTCACAGGCTCCGTCTTCCGAGGCGTCCTCGAGCAGTTTCCCCGCGAGGTCGCCGATCGCTGGGCCCGGTCCCCCAACTTCGACATCCGGGCCATCGATCCGCGGCACGAGTGCGAACAGCGGTTGGAGGTGCGGTTCCCTCAGCGAATGCGCTTCGAGTTCACCCCGCCAATCGGCCCTGATTTCGTAGATGCTCTGGGCATCATTCCGAACCCGCTGAATCTGGCTACCCCTCTTTGGGATCGCGAGCATGTCATGGTCACCAACACGGGTCTCCTGTTCCCCACGGAGATCGGGGACAATGGCAGCGCCGGGTCGGTGGGGGATCTGTTGACCGCCATCGTGACGGGGAGAGCCGGGAACCCGATCTTCACCGACACCCGCGCCTGCATGTAGGGGGAGCGAAGAGGTGAGGGTCATGGTCGTCAAGAGGCGAGATTCAGTCCGAAGGCCCGTGCGATGGGCATGTTCTCGGGCCCTGCTCGTCCTCCTTGCGGTCGGCAGCCCGGTTGAGTCCCAGGTCGAGACCCTTCGGTTTCGCACCTGGGGCCTCGAGGACGGGATGACCCACGATGCGGTGTTCAAGGTCTACCAGGACCGATCCGGCATTCTCTGGGTGGGGACGCAGGACGGTCTACTGAAGTTCGACGGCCACGACTTCCATCCCCTGCGCCACGAGCTTGCAGACTCGACCTCCCTGTCGGATGACCACGTCATGGCGCTCTTCGATGACGGGGAGGACGGGCTGTGGGTCGGCACCTGGACCGGATGGCTGAATCGCGTGGACCTTCGAACCGGCGAGATCCGGCGAGTGGCGCCTCCGGACGTAGCATCCTCCACGGCAGGAGCGGAGACCACTTCCGGCGGCAAAGTGATCGACGAGATCATTCCGCTGAACCAAGGGTGGTTGGGCCTGGCCACCGATGTCGGGGCGGTGGCGTACCATCCGGGCGAGGGTCGCTACCGGATGTTGGACCCGGAGTATGGCTCGGGACGGGATGGTCGGGGGGCGACGGCCATAGCCGTCGGAGAAGACGGGGCGATGTGGATCGGGTACTTCGACGGCGCGTTACGACGCGTCGCCCCGATCGAGGGTGGGCGACGTGCGACCCTCGCGATGGAACTCGGCGGCTCCATCAGCGCCATCGAGCCGGGATCCGGCGGCAGGGTGTGGGTCGGCGTGCGAGGTGCCGGCGTCGCCGTCGTCGACGTGTCTTCAGGCACGGTCGCCCAGCGGATCCGCGCTGGGCCGGCGGACGGGAGGTCGCTGCCCGGGGACGGGGTGCAGGATATCTGGATCGACGAGGCCGGAGAGGTCTGGATCGCGACCTTGGCGGGGCTCGCTGTCGTCGGCAATAGCGGCGCCGTTCATCGCTTCTCGGAGAGCGATACCGACCCATGGAGTCTGCCGGCGGACCTCGTCCTGAGTCTCCACGAGGATCGCCAGGGCCTCCTTTGGGTTGGGACGTTCAGCGGGCTGGGCCGGATCGACACCAACGATCGAGCCTTCACGCGCTTTCAGCGTCGAACGTCGGGTCGTGATGGGGTCTCCGGGTCGGGCATCCTGTCGATCGCGCCAGCGGGGGGCGGGCAGTTGTGGCTCGGCACCATGGGTGGCGGATTGGATCGACTCGACCTGATGACTGGAGACGTCGAGCGTTGGCCACCCGATCCGTCTGGCGGGGCCGGCCCACCGCATGGCGACGTATCCTCGCTCGCGTGGGCGGGCGATGGCTCTCTCCTGCTCGGCACCGTGGGCGGTGGGGTGAGCCGGTACGACCCCGCCACCGGGCGTTTCGCGACGCTCGACATCGACGGGGCGAAACCGTCGCAAGCGGTGGACGTCCTGGCCGTCTTCGTGGATCATCGGGGCGAGGTCTGGGCGAGTACCGAGAACGACGGTTTGCACCGGTACGACGAGGCGGCCGAGGCCTTTCGCAGGTTCCGGCTCCCGGGGGGTGACGGGCCGCTGAGCGGGGACCATGCGTGGTCGATTATCGAGGACCGACACGGACGGCTCTGGGTGGGGTTCACCGACACCGGCTTGGCAAGGATCTCCGCGGATCGATCGGCCGCTCGGCTCTACACGACGGACAACTCGCAGATGCACAGCGATCGGATACTCACGCTTCTGGAGGGACCTGCGGGGGATATCTGGTTCGGGACCGAGGGTGCGGGACTCGGCCGGCTGGATCCGACGACGGAGCAGTTCTCGTCGATCACCATGGCCGACGGGCTCCCCCACAACCACGTCGAGGGGCTGCTGCTCGATGGGTCGGATCGAATCTGGATCAGCACGAACGACGGTTTGGCCATGAGGGACCATGACGGCAGCATCGTCCGGTTCTCTCCGGGCTCAGGGCTCCACGGGCGACGCTTCTACGCCAATGCCATGGGGCGAACGAGTGAGGGGCGGCTGGTGTTCGGGGGCGAAGGAGGGGTCACGATCGTGGACCCGACCCGAATCAGGGTTAGGCCGTCGAATTCAGGCGCGATCCTGACAGGGTTCTCGGTCAACGGCGAAGACCGGCCGATGCCCCGGACGGGTGAACGCGTCGAGCTGGGGCCGACGGAGAACTTCTTCGCTCTGCGGTTCACGTCCACCGACTACCGCGACCCCGAGCGGGTCACGTATCGCTACCGACTGGACCCTCTGGATGACCAATGGCGTGAAGTGGATGGCGCGAGGGTCGCGAACTACACGACGGTGCCACCCGACGAATACACGTTCCGACTGTCGGTCCTGAACAGCGAGGGCGTCTTGCGAGAGGATGCCTTGAACATCGATCTCGTCGTTCTCCCGCCGTTCTACGAGACGTGGTGGTTTCGGGCCGGCGTGCTCGTTCTCATTGCTTCGATGCTCGCAGGCCTCTACGCCTACCGGATGCGACAAGTGCTGCGTCTCCATTCGCTGCGGTTCGAGATCGCGGGCCAACTTCACGACGAGATCGGTTCCAACCTGGCGTCCATCGCGCTCAAGAGTGATGCACTTCGTCGCGTGACCGATCCCGGCTCCGACCTCCCGGCGAAGCGTCGCGCCCCCGAGATTGCCACAGCGTTGAGTCGACTCGCGCGCGACACCGCCCACGCCCTTCAGGAAACGGTCTGGGTGGTCGATACCCGGTACGATACGGTGTCAGGGTTGCTCACGAAGCTCGGCGATGCAGCGGACATGCTGTTGGACGGCGCCGTCGAGTACACGTACTCGTCATCGCCCGATCCGCCGGATCAGCCCGTGGACATGGAGCTCCGGCAGCACGTCTATCTTTTCTACAAGGAAGCTCTCCAAAACGCGATGAAGCACTCCGGAGCCCGACGCATCGACGTTTCCGTGAGCTACTCCCGACCCCGACTGACGGTGGTCGTCGTCGATGATGGGGTGGGCTTCGACCCGGGGGACGTGGTCGAAGGCCACGGACTGGGGAACATGCGTCGGCGTGCGAACGCTTTGGGGGCGCTCCTCGCCATCGAATCGGTGCCCGAGAAGGGCACGAGGGTGGAACTCACCGTTTCGGTCGGCTGAGCCAGCTCCTTCGGGCCGCGACCCCATAATGCTTCCGCCCCACCCCCGCCTACCGCTTCCGCCCCACCCCCAACAGATGCGGGCTCAGCCCCATCAGGGTCGGCTCCTCCTCCACCTCCCGGGCCGCCCGGAGCAGGTCCTCGCGCCTGCGGGCGTCCGCCCATCGCTCGTCGAAGTCGCCGAGCAGCGCCGCCGGACCTTCCAGTCCGAACACACCGAGGGTCTCGATCCCGGAGGCCGTGAGCTCCGTCCTGAACTCGTCGGGCGTGTGGAAGTACGCCGTCGTGAAGTAGCCGGGACGCTCGTCGGGGTTTCTGTGCTGCCCGGTCTGCAGGTCACGTTCCATCATCGCAACGAAGTCGGGTACGGCGAGCCGATCATGGACGAGGCCGTCGAAGAGGGACGCCCACCGCGTGATGCACGCCGCGAAGAGCACGCCGTCGGGCTTGAGCACTCGAGCGGCTTCGGCCAGCGCTGTCGCCCGGTCGTCGGGGGTGGTGAGGTGGTAGAGCGGTCCCAGGAGAAGGACCACGTCTGCTGCCCCGTCGGGAGCTTCGAGCCCCCTGGCGTCGCCGACTTCGACGGAAGCGAGGGGCTTCGGCGCGCCTTCGCTTCTCGTCCTGGCCAGCTCTACGAGGCGCTGTACGGGGTCGATGAGGTGAACATCGTATCCCTTCGCCGCCAGCCAGAACGAGTACGCGCCTCCCGCTCCGCCGACGTCGAGGACGACGCCGGGAGGGTCGGGGGCGAAGCGCTGGATCAACTCCTTGGTTCGCGCCGCCTCGATCTGGGAGACGCCCTGAGAGAGCCGGGTCTCTTCGGGGCGTCGGTCGTAGTAGGACTGGATGGCGTCGTCGAGACGCGGCAGCCGGTCGCTCACGTCACCCGACCGGTCGCCGGACAGCAAGCCTCCCGGACCAACCAGGCGCCTCTTCCGCTATCATGTCCGCTACATCCGATCGGACGGGAAGACGACCACGCTCTCGTGCCCGTTGTTCCCCACCGCTGCGACACCGTAGAGGTAGTTGTCGATGACCATCCCCTCGAGGGTGAACTCGGTGACATCGCCAACGAAACGTGAGTGCTGCCACTGGGGCGCCGTGGTATCGCGCCAGTAGATCTTGTAGCCGGCCAGGTTCGGATCGTCGACCGGATCCCAGCGCAGTGTCGTCGACGGCCGGACCGCTCCGCCGATGGCCACGTTCTCGGGTGCGGGTGGGGCCCACGCCAGAGAGGCCAGTACGGCGGCGTTCACGGCCGTGAGACGGGAGGCGAAGTCGAAGTCCACGTGCTCGATGACGTCGCCGTACTCGATGCCGTTCTCGACGCGCAGGTCCTGGTGCTGGCGCTCGTACTGCTCGTTGGTCTCCATGATCCGAACCCCGGGGAATCCGGCGTCATTGAAGGGCCGGTGGTGTCCACCACGGCCGAAACGATCGAGGCGGTAGACCATGATGGCATCGAGATTGGTGAAGTACGTGTCGGTGATCCGGTGGACGTATCTCGCGAGCTGTCTGGACGGACCGTCGACCTCCCCGCCGAACACCCGGTAGCTCCGGAGTTCCGCCTCGGACGCCGTCACCGGGTAGGGCTCGGAGAAGACCCGGAAGGTGGTGTTCTCGATGACGCCGTTGATGCCCTCGATGTTGCCGATCATGTCGTTGTTGAGGACGCCGACGATGTCCCATCCCTCGTCCTGGGCCACCTCGGCCATGTGCTGGCCGCCCCAAAGGCCCTGCTCCTCACCCGAGAGGCCCACCAACACCACGCTGGTGGGGAAGTCGTATTGGCTCAGGATGCGCGCGGCTTCGATGACGCCGGCCATGCCCGAGGCGTTGTCGTTGGCCCCGGGCGCATCGGTCACGCCATCGGATCCGTTGGATGCCCGGGAGTCGATGTCGCCGCTCATGATGACGTACCGATCGGGATGGACGGTGCCGCGGATGATCCCGACGACGTTGACCACGTTCACCGGCTCGGGAAGCCGACGACTGTCCTCGGGGCCGAACAGGCGGCCCTGATAGAAGACCTCCATGCAGCCGCCACAGTCCGCTGAGATCCCATCCATCTCCGCCTTGATCCACCGTCGGGCGGCGCCGATACCGCGTGTGGACGAGAGGGTATCCGACAGGGTGTTGCGGGTGCCGAAGTCCACGAGTGTCTGGATATCGGCACCGATGCGATCCGGCGAGGCCGCCTCGATGATCTCGAAGATCGTCGGGTCGGTGGCGGGGGGCGCATCCTGCGCATCCAGGAGGGACGGTGCCCCGATGAGGACAGCGAGCGAGAGGAGGTGGCTGCGGCGAAGGACGGATGAAAGCACGTCTGTGGCTCCGTTGGGCGGTTGCGACTCGGGGTCTTCATGGGGCGCGCGCCCCCGGTCTTGCAGGGCGGCCTCCAGCGCCGAAGATAACGGGCCACCACCGCCCCCACGCCAGATCCCCTCGCCCACTTGTCTCTTCGAGGCCCTGCGTGGAAGTTCGCTGCGCGAGCCACGCCACCGTCCATCCGCCAGGAGTCGACCATTTCCCTTCCTGAAGGCCTTCCCGAGCGTTTCGACGGCCCCGCCGCCTGGGTGGGGCGCGACATGCAGGGCCGGGAAGACGAGTGGATCCATCGGCTCTCCGACGACGAGGTCGCGGATCTGGAGCAGGCGGCGGCTCGTTACCTGGAGCTTGGCCGGGACATCGGCCGAATCACCGCCGACACGTTTCCGCTGCAGCGATTCCAGCACCACCTGGCCGAGTTGAAGGAGGTCCTCCTCCACGGCATCGGCTTCGAGGTCGTCCGCGGACTGCCCATCGCGCGGTACGACCAACTGACGGCCGCGACGATCTTCTGCGGGATTGGGGCACATATGGGAAGCGCCCGGTCGCAGAACGCCGCAGGCCACATTCTCGGCCACGTCCGCGACACCGGGGCGTCATCGAAGAACACGGACACCCGCATCTACCAGACCGCGGAACGGCAGAGCTTCCATACCGACAGCGCAGACATCGTCGGCCTCATGTGCCTCCAGGACGCAAAGGAGGGTGGGGAATCCCTCCTGGTGAGCGCGTTGTCCATCTACAACCGGCTGCGGGCCGAACGACCCGACCTGCTGGAGCGTCTCTTCGACCCCATCGCCACCGACCGCCGGGGTGAGATTCCGCCAGGAGCCAAGCCGTACATGGAGATCCCCGTACTGAGCTGGCACGCCGGCCATCTCACGGTCTTCTACCAACGCCAGTACATCGAGAGCGCCCAGCGTTTTGCCGGGGCCATGCGACTCACGCCGGCGCACATCGAGGCTCTGGATCGCCTGGACGCCCTGGCGAACGCGCCCGAGATGCACGTACGGATGCGACTGGAGCCGGGGGACATGCAGTTCGTGTACAACCACTCCCAACTCCACGACCGGACCTCGTTCGTGGATTGGCCGGAGGCCGAAAGGCGTCGCCACCTCCTACGTCTTTGGTTGTCTCCGGAGGGTGATCGAGAGCTACCGCCGGTCTTCGCTGAACGCTACGGCTCACTCACGATCGGGGACCGTGGTGGGATCGTCACCGAGGCAACGGTCCTGAGCGCGCCCATCGACTGAAAGCGCCGGGGCGACCACCCTCCACCCGGCTCTGCGCCGGTGCTGCGCCAACCGGGTGTCACGAGGGCGTCGCCGTCGCGTCCCTCTCGGCGGGTGCGGCGGAGTCCTCACGGGCCTCTTCGACGGCATCGAACAGGTCGCGAAGCTCCCTCAGGACGGCGTCGCTCGGACGTGCCCTTGTGCGGCGCCGCTTCTGCTCGCAGTCCTCGAGATACTCCTTCAACTTGTCCATGGTGTCGCCGGTCTTCAGAAGATGGTGAGGCCGCCTGCCCAACGATCGGTAGGCGATCTCGCCTTTGCTCGTCTGGCATCTGAACGTGCAAGTTCGGGACCGATGGCGCCGAAACGAAGGTCGGCCGGCCAACACTTCACCGGTAGCCGCGCCCGTCTAGGAGCTACTCGGACAGGCTCCTAGCCTTCGGTGTCGACCTGGGGGGCCACGGGCACCGTGAGCCTCACCCCGACCGGGAGGTTCCGTGCCGACACGGTAGGGTTCGCGGCCTGGATCTCCGCCGTACGGATTCCGTAGCGCTGTGCGATGACCGACAGAGTCTCGCCGGATCTCACGACATGTTCGACGAACGTGACGCGGCGCCCGGGATCCAGGCGCGAATAGTTGACCTCGAAGGCATCGGCGTGACCCGGGGGCACCTTAAGGGACACCTCCCGACCGGCAGGGGTGATGCCCCGGACGAACTCGGGATTGAGCTTCACGATCTCCGCGTAAGACGCCTCGGAGGCGCCGGCCACGACGTCCAGAGTGGTCTGGTCGGGGACACGCACGAGCTCGAAGGCGAGGCGCTCCGCCGTGGGGCGGGCGAACCCGTAGGGCTCGGGGTTGCTGGCGATCCACATGGCCCCGAAGAGCTTGGGCAGGAAGGCCCGTGTCTCGGGGGCGAAGTGCTCCCGAAGCGCCCAGAAAAGGCTATCGGTCGGGGGCTCACCCGGGGCGTGACGCCGGAGGATTCGTCGGACCCGCGTGGGGCCTGAGTTGTACGCCGCCAGGGTGAGGAACCAGGACTCGAACTCGTCGTTGAGGTCCACGAGATACTCGAGGGCCGCCCCGGTGGACCGCTCCACGTGCCGGCGTTCGTCCACGAGAGGTCCGACCTCCAACTCCAGGCTTCGCGCGGTAGGTGCCATGAGCTGCCAGAGTCCCACCGCCGATGCCCGGCTGGTGACCCCCGGGGCGTATCCGCTCTCGATGAGGGGGAGGTAGCGCAGTGAAGGCGGCAGGCGGTGGACGGCCAGCGCCGAATCGACGGTCGCCCCCAGGGCGGCCATCCGCTCCAGGAAATCGGGAAACCAGAGAGCGGCCGGGCCGGTCCAGTAGCCCATCCAGTCGTGGACGCTCCGCGCGAAGTCCTTGTCCCTCAGCACCGGCGACGACAGGAGTGCGTCCCGTGAGCCTGCCGGCAGCCACGGCTGCAGGTACACCTCGAGGGACACTCCATCGAACTCCACGGGAATGACCGGCAGCTCGGGGAGATCACCAGGCCGGGCCTCGACCACCGTCACGAGGGACGTGGTCGGGCCACGCTCGATCCTGGAGCCCCCGTATGCGAGGACTCCCAGAGCCACGACCGCCGCTGCGATGACGCGGCGTGAGGGCGGCGGACGACCCGTGCGCATGATCCAACGGTGGCGCAGGGCCGTCCCCCACGAGCCGACGCCTTCGCGGGCCCGCCTCCTGGAAGGCTTCCTCATGGTCATCGGCTGAGCGGCCGCGAGCGCTCCCTCAGAGCTCCAGGGCTACGTCCAGACGCTCGAGATCGTTGATGACGGTGAAGGCTCCACCGCCGGCCTCGACGCGCTCCCGCCAGGCGTCGAGCCTCGTCGCGTAGACCCGGGGATCCACGTTGTCCGGACGGAGCTTCGTCACGTTGAGCGCGATGACACGGACGCCCTCGAGTTCCATGGGGAAGTCGCGGACGTACCCGGCCGGCAGATCCTCCTCCATATCGGAGAAGATCAAGACCGTGCGCTGTCCGGGGCCCACCTCCTCGAGCCACTCCGCGGCCTGGAGCACGCCGCCGGTGATGTCGGTGTGCGCCGCCGCCGTGACCGTGTCGGTGAACGCGCCGATCTGTTCCATGAAAAGGCGCTTCTGATCGTTGGCCACCGACGGGCGGGAATCGAAGGTGACGCGCATGATGATGTCCTTCTCGCTGAAGCTGCCTCCATCGATGCGGGCTACGCCGAAGGAGTCGCCCGGATCGAGGGTGCCCAGAAGGTAGTTGATGACCGACCGGGCTCGATCCAGCTCGCCGGCGTAAGTGCCGGAGGTGTCGAGGAGGAGGAAGACACCGGTACCGGGTGGTGTACTCGAGCATCCGGCCAAGGCCAGAGCAGCCGCCAGGACGAACGCGTTGGTCCGGGCCCGCAGGGTGCAGCGGTCGGCGGCGTGGGGTCGGTTGAGTCGGTTCATTGGATGCTCCCAGGTGCGGGCGGCGTCAGGCCGTCGAGGTCGTCCGGTCGGCGGTTACCTCTCGTGCTCGCCGCTGCCGTCCCGACAGGACGAGTTCCTCGACCTTGAGGGGAAGGAAGACGACCACGTCGTAGAGGTTGTTGAGAGCCTTGCCGGCATGATCGACACCGAAGCCCAGCAGCTCGACGGAGAAGGCGAGGGCTCGCAGAAGGCCGGCGGTCACCTGTCCCAGGACGATGCGGCCGGAGTGGATGAACGACTCCAGGGGGATGGCGACGAAGGTCAAGGCGAAGGGAAGGATGAAGCCCATGACCATCTGGCCCACGGCGGGAATCCACATGAACTCGGGGCGTGTAACCGTACTGCCAGCAAGCTGTTGGGTGAGCGCCGCGCGGTCTGCCGCCAGCATGTCCCGCATGTAGGCCAGGGACGATTCTATGCCCGCGAGAATGAAGAGGATGCTGAAGGTCGCCCACGCCATCTGGCGCCGTGTCCGGGCGTCCAGGCGCCCGATGACCGGGAAGAGCCGCGTGATGCGCAGGGACTCCATGAGGAAGAGGCCCATGGTGATCTCGATGAGAATGATCACCAGCGCCGCCACGTCGGAGGTCTGCATGGAGCCCAGACGGCTCGTCGCTCCGACCATCTCGGACATGGGCAGCGCGATGAGCTGAAAGTTGATGAACCCGCCGAGGGAGGCGACGACCAGGACGAGGGTGGCCGTGACGAACTGCGTGAGCGTCGATGTGGCGAGCTTTCGCTCCGCCACGTTCGACTCACGGGCGATCTCCCGGTACCGGTCCATGAGCTCGTCCAGGTAGCGGGCGCGTTCGAAGATGCCGGCTACCGACTGCTCGACGCGTCCCAGCGTCGAGGACATGCTCCTCCAGGCGGGCACCATTCGGGCCAGCAGCTCATGGCGCTCCCGGCTCGTGTCCCGGTACGATTCCATGGCCTCTTCGTGGGCGTCCTCGATGGAGGAGCGCAGGGCGTCGACGGCCTTCGCCGCCGCGCTCTGATCTCCGGCTTGCCGTACGAGCTCACCGGCGGCCTGGAGCGTTCGGGTCCAGGACTCGGGGGCCGGAGGCGTGTCCGTGACCTTCTGGTAGTCGTCGTCGATACGGGCGACCTGGTCGGCCAGCTTCCGGTGGAGCACCGGGTAGGCCCCCAGGTCCCGATCCACGGCATCGGAGATGCGCCGGAACTCCTGCTCGATCTGGCGCTCGGTGTCTTCGAGCCCCTCGCTTAGGAGCACCTCGCGGGTGCGGTCGGTGAGCCGACCCTGGACGTCGCGCAGGGCGGCCGCGACGCGCTTGCAGCCCTGGTTGATCGCCCGGGACACGCCGAGCACGCCGCGGTGGGCGGGGGCACGGGCCCCGTAGAGAACGAGGACGAGCGTCACCAGTAGCAACGCGGCGGACAGTGCCGGGTTCCCCGGCCAAAGCATGAGCCATGCAGGCATCGTGCGTCTCTCCATCACTGGATGAGTGCAGGTGCCCGGGGGGGAAGCGCCGCCGGAACCCCGTCCTCACATGCCTCCTGGGTATGCCGTGAAGTCGTGGTTCCGATGGGCGGACCGGCATGCAGAAAGGGTGCCAGAGAGCCGGTGTGGTGAGCTCCCCGGGTCCGTAACCCGCCGTTCCGGAACGACTTGGCCGAGATTGGCGCCTCGAGGCCCCAGACGGCGCGAGGCGGCACGAAGATCCGCCGGGCGGCAGGTCGGTCCTGGTGGAGGGGTGGGAGAGGACCCCGACGCCCTTTCGCAAGGGGTGGCCGATGGCAGCCGTCCGTGCCAATCACCGTCGACTCGTGGGGCGGCACGTGGCAAAGAAGTCCATCCGAGCGAACAGATGTGTGCATACTTCGCATGACAAAGAAGTGTAGGTCTGTGACCTAAGTAGTTGCAGGACAGTCATGTCACGATGTTGGTCGATTTGGGCACTGTCCTTGCTTCTCGGAGGGGCGAAGGCACATACACTCCTGTTGGAGGCCCCCCCAATGCACCGCATTCGCTCCCTCATGGGCGCGGTGGCGGTCGGCGTACTCGTGCTTGTCGCCGGCTGTGTCGACGCTCCCACGGCTCCCTACGACGACCTTTCCGACCCCGAGTTCGGCCTGCTCGGCTCCGACGGTGACCTCACCCACGAGCTCCTCGGCCTCACCGGCACCGATGTATCGGTTCTCGAACGCCGGCGCCCGTTGGCCCGGACCGAAACTGCCACGCGGACCATCGGCTACTGGGGAGGCGTCATCCGTCTGCCTGAAGCGGGCCTCACCGTCCTGGTCCCCCGCGGCGCCTTGCGATCCCGCACCAGGATTACCGTGACGGCGCCTGGCGGCGATCTGGTGGGCTATCATTTCGAGCCGCATGGCCTCGAGTTCCGGCGCCCGGTGACGCTCGTCCAGGACATGACGCTCGCGTCCCTACTGGATGGCGAGATGCTTCTCGGTGCGTACTTCCAGGGTCCCCTGGAACCCACCGTCACGGCCCTCGAGACTCTTCCCCTGTACCTGTTGCGGTCACTGGGCGTGTTCCGGATCGACCACTTCTCCGGGTACGTGATCGCCACCAATTGAATCGCGGCATTGGAGTCCGCGTGAGCACCGAGCAGACGCGCGAGGAGCGCCTCGATCGGGCCCTGATGCTGGCCCGGGCAGGGCGCGCCGCCGAGAAGCGGCGTAATCTGGCCGGAGCGCTGGATCAGTACACCGCGGCACTCGCGGAGCTGGATGGCCTGGACCCGACGCCTCTTCAGGCCAACCTGCTGCGTTGGAGCGGCTCGGTGCTGCGCGATCTGGGGGACGTCGAGGGGGCCGACGTCCTCTACGTCGATAGCGTGGCCGTCGCGGACGAGATCGGCGAGACCGCCGCCAAGGCGTCGGGGCTGAACTGCCGGGCGGTCATCGCTCAGCGGCGGGGGCAGGTGGAGGACGCGGTCGCCCTCTATCGGAAGGCCAAGGCCCTCGCCGCCGAGGCCGGAGAGATTCGGCTCTACGGCATGATCGAGCAGAATCTCGGCGTGCTGGCCAACATCCGGGGCGACCTGTCGCGGGCGTTGACGCACTATCACGCGGCTCTGGGCGCCTTCGAGGAGGTGACCGATGACGAAGCCGCGTCCTGGGTGCTCAACAACCTGGGCATGCTCTACACCGATCTGAGCCAACCGCAGCAGGCCGAGGGTTTCTTCGGAAGAGGCCTGGGGATCGCCCTGGCGAGAGGCGATCGGCCGATGGAAGGGATCCTCCGGACCAACCTCGGGGAGGCTCTCCTGGCCCAGGAGCGTCTGGAGGCCGCGGACCGGGAGCTGAGCACAGCCCTGGGTCTGGCTCGCGAAGGCCAGGATCGCGCTCGCGAGGGTCAGGCCCTCCGCTACCTCGGGGCGCTCCACGCCAGCAGAGGCCAGGATAGCCTGGCCCTCGCACACCTGGACGAAGCCCTCAAGATCGGGAGCCTCCTGGACGACCTCCTGCTCGTCGCCGAGGTCCTCTTCGACCGCGGCAGCCTTCACCGCGAACGTGGTCGATCGGATGATGCGGCGACCGACTGGGCCCGGGCCGCCGCGGGGTTCAGGACCCTGGGCGCCCACCGGGACGCCGAACGGGTTGCCGAGCTTCTCGCCTCGCTTCCCGGCACGGCGAGCGTGACGGAGTCTCCCTCGTGATCAAGCCGCGGCAGGCCTTCGACGCCCACGATCACATTCGCGGTGCCCGCGAGGCCGAGCGTCTCGGTCATACCCTCGAAGCGCGGGAGGCATACGAGTGTGCGATGAGGGCCCTGACGCCGTCGGTAGCCCCGGACCTGGCCCCGAAACTCCTGCGATGGATCGCCTGGACCCACTCTACCGATGGCGATCCCCACGCCGCCTTGGACACTCTGGAGGCCGCCGAGGCCGTGGCCACGGCGTGTGGCGATGCCGGCGCTCTTGCTTCCGTTCTGAACACAAGGGCCGGCACGCTCTTCGGGATCGGGGAGTTGGACGCGGCCAAGGCCATGTTCGAGAGGGTTCGCGGCCTGGCCGAGTCCCAGGGCGACCGGAAGTTGATGGCTATCGCCGAGCAGAATCTCGGCACGGTGTCGTCGATCCGCGGCGAACTGGAGTCCGCGCTGGCCCGGTTCCAGGCGAGTCTGGCGAACTTCGAGGCACTGGACGAAGCGTCGTACGTCGGTCCCCTCCTCAACAACATCGGACGCCTACAGAGTGAACTCGGTCTTGAAGAGGAAGCCGAGGCTTCGTTGGCCCGAGCGCGCTCCCTCTGCATCCTTGAAGACGACGTGCACCATCTGATCATCGTCGAGGTGAACCGCGCCCGCCTGATGCTGCGATCTGGCGAGGCCGTGCGCGCTTTGCGGACGGCTGAAGAGGCACGCGAACTATCCGGGACCGCCGGCGACGACCGCTGGATCGGCGAGATTCTCCTGGTCTGCGGAACGGCGCACCAGGAGCTGGACAACTCCGAGGTCGCCCTCCACTTCCTTCAGCGGGCCCGGGAGATCGCCGAGAGGCGCGAGGAGCCGAAGCTCATCGCCGACGTGGTGTTGGAACAGGCGCGCGCCCTGCGTTCCGTCGGAAGAAACCGGGACACGCTCGTCTCCCTCAACGAGGCCCGTCGACTCTTCGAGCGGCTGGAGGCCCGCCTCGACCTCGTCTCGGTTCGGGAGCGGCTCGGTGAACTCGAAGCCGCGTTCCTGGCCATCGTTCGCGACTGGGGTGAATCCATCGAGAGCAAGGACGCGTACACCCAGGGGCACTGCTCCCGGGTCGCCGACTACGCGTGTATGCTCGCCGAGGCGCGGGGCATGGGTGAACACGACCTTCGCTGGTTCCGGATGGGAGCTCTGCTCCACGATGTGGGGAAGGTATCGGTGCCCCTCGAGATCCTCACCAAGAACAGCCGTCTCGACGACTCGGAGTGGGCGGTCATGTCACGCCACCCCGAGTTCGGCGTCGAGCTGCTCGAGGGCATCGAGTTCCCCTGGGACGTGCGCCCCATGATCCGTCACCATCACGAGCGGTGGGACGGCTCAGGGTACCCCGACGGGCTCGCCGGAGACGACATTCCCCTGGAGGCGCGCATCCTCACCATCGCCGACATCTACGACGCGCTCACGACGACACGTAGCTACCGCGCCGCCTTCTCCCACGAGAAGGCCATGGAGATCCTGTCCTCGGAGCGGGGCACCACCGTGGACACCGAACTGCTGGCGCTCTTCGAGTCCGAGGTGGCCCCTAGGATCGCCGTCCTCGAGCTCGACGTGGCGCCCCAAGCCGTCGCGGTCTGAGGCGGATCACCCGGTCCAGACGTCGGCCGACGGCTGGAAGTGGCGCCATGCGAACCAATAGACGACAAAGGCGTCTTCTCTGACCTGCAGCTGTTCACCAACCAAAGGCCCAGCGATGGCGCGTCCGTCGAGGCGCCAGGTGCTCCCGGTCTCGGCGTCGGTGAAGGTACCGTCGGAACTGGCGGAGAAGGTCAGTGCCTGACTGCCTACCGTCGAGTAGAATGCGATGGCCGTCTCCCCGTCGTCGGCCTGGTAGAAGACGCTGGTCGGAACACCGCCGACGGCCTGGTTGAGCACACCCTCGCTCCCGAGTGCCGCCGACAACTCACCGAAGGGGAAGCCGATGCCACTGTCGTCACCGAGGCGAATCGCCAGAACGCGCTCCTTCAACGGGCGGGATCGGTCCACCGGCATGTCGTGGAGGAGGTCTTCGTCCCCCCGGTACTCCTCGTAGGGTGACTGGAGGTAGTTGCGGTTGAAGCCCGTGGCGCTGGACACCACGAGCGTCGCAGGGTAGAGCGCTTTCCACTCTCCCCAACTCATCTCGACGAGGGGAAGGAGGGTCAGGGACTGATTCCGGAAGCGCGAGCACGTTCCCGCCACGGCGAGCTGCGGCCCGTAGACGTCGCCGGATGCGCGGTCGTAGAGCACGAGGTTGTTGGCGAAAAGCAGTCCAGAGACCGCTACATCCAGTCGCTCCGCTCCCAGATTGGGGTCGAGGCGGAGCCCCGAGCCGGTCAGCGGGCAGAAGGTCACGGTGAACCACTCGCCGTCGATCCGGTCGTTGATCACTTCGTGGTGATCCAGGACGGCGTGGGGGTAGGCGCGGGCGGAGCCGTTGACCACGACGCCAAGGACGCGCTCGTCGTCGTTCAGGTACAGCGCCCCCGGTTCTCCCTGCGTGACCATCGGTGGTTCGGTGATCGCGGGAATCGCGCCTGGCGATGTCTCCGATACCAGGAGGTTCCGATCCAGATCGCAGATCAGGTCGTCGGTCCGATCGCCACCGTCGACGCCCGTCGGGCCAGCGTCACCACAGGCCACGGCCACGACGGCGAACAACAATCCGGTCAGGAGCCGGGCGATCGGGAGCGACGACGCCGACCGCGGGGCGCCGGCGATGAGTAGACGTCGGGTGGAGGTCATGGCCGTCTCGACAGGGAAGCGTGCTATCACAGTAGCCAAGTCGGGAACGCCTCGCCGAGGTTCCCGCGCAGCACTACCAGTTGTTCAATAAAAGCTATACAATATCTATACAGATACTCCAGACGCCCGGGAGGGGCGCATGACGTCGAACGTTCCAGCCATCCGCATCCGGACCTTCGTCGAAGCGAGCATCGACGACGGTGGGGACTACGTATTGTACTGGATGGTCGCCAACCGGCGTCTCGGCTGGAATCATGCCCTCGATCGCGCGGCGGAGCTGGCCCGATCGTTGAACAAGCCTCTCCTGGTGTTTGAGCCCTTGCGGGCAGGATACCGGTGGGCGGCGGATCGCCATCACCAGATGATCATCGACGGGATGGCACATCATCGTGCCCGTCTGGAAGGCGCCCCGGTGACCTACTACCCCTACGTCGAGCCGAGTGACGGCCAAGGGAAGGGTCTCCTCGAGGCACTGGCGGCTTCGGCCTGCGCGGTGGTCACCGACGATTCGCCGGCGTTCTTCCTCCCGAAGATGCTCCGCGCCGCCTCGGCGGTGGTCCCGTGCCGCATGGAGGCCGTGGATAGCTGTGGGCTCCTACCTCTCCGCGCGGCGACCAAGGGTCATTCCGCGGCCTACCATTTCCGGCGTTTCCTTCACAAGACGCTCCCCGAGCACCTGGGCGACGGGCCGCAGCCCGATCCCCTGGCTGGTCTGCAGCTCCCGGAGTTGGACGGTGTGCCGCCGGCCATCGTCGCGGAATGGCCGGCCGCGTACCAGCTTCTTGCCGACGAGGCCTTCTGGGGCGCCGACCCGACGGAGGCGTCCGGGGACTCGCAGGACGAACCGGGCACCCCGAACCCGCATGGCCCCCTGTTGGACCTCGGCGATCTACCCATCGATCACTCGGTGCCTCCGACAGGGACCCGTGGCGGTCACGGCGCGGCCCGTCGCCGCCTGGACCACTTCCTGGCCGAAGGCCTGAAGCGCTACGCCGAACATCGAAACGACCCGGACGCCGACGCCGCCAGCCGACTGTCGCCGTGGCTCCACTACGGGCACATCTCGGCGCACGAGGTGTTTGGGGCGGTGGCCGACATCGAGGGCTGGACGCCTCAGAGGATCTCCGGGCCGCCCGACGGGCGCAGGAAGGGGTGGTGGGGAATGAGTGAAGCCGCCGAGTCCTTCGTCGACGAGCTCGTGACGTGGCGCGAACTCGGATACGGGTACTGCTACCACGAGACCGACTACGCGAGTTACGAGTCCCTTCCCGAGTGGGCGCGGGAGACCCTCGAGGCCCACGCCGCGGACGAGCGGGAACAGCTGTACTCCTTCGAGGAGCTGGATTCGGCGTCCACCGACGACGAGATATGGAACGCCGCGCAGCGACAGCTCGTCCACGAGGGCATCATCCACAACTATCTACGGATGTTGTGGGGCAAGAACATTCTCGCGTGGACCCGGCATCCCCGGGAGGCCCTCGAGGTCATGGTCGAGCTCAACAACCGCTATGCCCTGGATGGCAGAGACCCCAATTCCTACTCCGGCATCTTCTGGGTGCTGGGCCGTTTCGACCGGGGTTGGCCCGAGCGGGAGGTCTACGGGAAGGTCCGGACCATGACATCCCGCTCCACGCGCCGAAAGGTCAAGCTGGACCGCTACCTCGAGCGTTGGGGTGAGCAAGGATCTCTGCTCTAGAGAGCGTCGGCTGGACGACAAGACGGGTCCGCATCGAACGGTTAGTGTTTTGGAACGGAATCCAGAGTCCTCCATCGGGGGGGCAATGCCCTCAGCTCGTTCATGGCACTTCGGCAGGCTCGCCCTGGCTTGGCTGGTTGCGGGGCTTCTCTTCTTCGTCGTGCGCGGAGGGGTGGAGGCCGGCATCCGGGAGGTCCAGCTGGAAGGGCATCGCCTGATCGTCGTGTCCGGGATCTGGTCCGCCTCCGTCGCTTCGATGGTCACCATGGCGTTCGGATTCGCGTCGGCGGCCGCGGTGGTTTGGTTGACCTATTCCTGGGTGACGGGCTCTCGGGAACGGCGGAGGCTAGCCAAGTTGATCGGTAGGCCCCACCGCAGACCTCTCATGTAGTCGGTGGTCTGCCGCGCGGGTGTCGACTCGCGAGGCGCACCCTCAGCCTTACGTCCCACCATGCGCGCCGTTCTCTGGTTCCTGACGCTCGCCCGTCTGGCGTTCATCCCCCTCTTTCTCCAGGTCGCCGGGGCGGCCCAGGCGATGGCGCGTGCCGGCGGCGATGCCTCGGTACTTCGGTGGACGTCCCTGGGCATCCTCTTCGCGATGGGGGTTACCGATGTCGCCGACGGGTTGATCGCCCGCCGCTACGAGCTCGTGAGTCAGGTGGGTGCAGTGGTAGACGCAGCAGCCGACAAGCTGGCCCAAGCAGCGCTTCTGGTCTTCTTCGCGGTCAGCGAAGGCCCCGTGTTCACCTCGCTTCCACTCCTTTTCGTCGCCGTGATCTTCGGACGGGACCTTCTCGGACTGCTCGGCTGGCTCGCGCTCCGGGCGTGGTACGGCCCCATCGTCATCGTCCATTCTTGGCACGGGAAGGCCACGACGGGTGCCGTGGCGGCGGTGTTGGTGAGCGCGGCTCTCGGGGTGCCGAGCCGCGGGCTCGCCCCGTTTCTCGTGGCCACAGGGCTTCTCGGGCTCGGAAACGTCCTGGCCTATTTCTTCGAAGGACGCAGGCGCGGGCGGGCCAAATCGACCTACGCCTGATCCTCGGCTACTCCACAGAAGCGCATCGTCGTCACGGCGAGGGTCCGCGCCATTCCCGCGAGTTCGGCGATCCCCACCCACTCGTCAGGTCGGTGAGCACGTCGGATGTCCCCGGCGCCATAGAGCACCGTCGGGATCCCACCCACCTGGCGGATGAGGCCCGCATCGGCGCCGAAGGGGACGCCCTCCACCGCCTGGGGCTCTCCGTGGAGCGCCTCGAAGGCGGATCGTAGCGCCCCGACCAGTACGTGGTCGGGATCGGTTTCGGCGGCGAGAAAGCGACCGCCCCACCAGGACACCTCGGGCCGGTGATCACGGAGGAAGTCGTCGGCGTCTGCGGCCTCACGCACCGCGTCCGCCAGCTCCTGTCGGGCGTCCTCCGGGTCCTCGTCGGGCCGCACGCCCATCCGACCCTCCATGGTCGCGTGCTCAGGTACCGAAGAAGCCCAGTCGCCGCCGCTCATGGTCCCGACGCTGATGGGGAAGGGGATGGCGTAGCGACGGAAGAGATCGCCGTATCCGTGACCCTCGTTGCGTCGGGCCTCGAGGGAGCGGACGGCGGCGTAGACATCCCAGAGCCTCTCGAAGGCGCTGATGCCTTCGTCGCGGACGGCGCCATGGGCGCCTCTCCCGGGTACACGGATCCGAAAGTTGAGGCAGCCCGCCTGGATGGGTGCCGCTACCCCTTCCGTCGGTTCCATGACGATGGCCCCGTCTCCACCGTGACCGCGGAGGAGCGTCGCCAGGGTTCCGATCCCGCCATCCTCCTCGCCCACGACGCTCTGCAGGTGGACGCTCCCGGCGAGGGCGGCGCCCCCCTCACGGATGGCCCTGAGGGCAAAGAGGCCCGCGACGAGGGGCCCCTTCATGTCGAGGGCGCCCCGACCGTATAACCGTCCCCCCTCCACGACGCCATCGAACGGGGGGTGTGTCCAGAGTGCCTCATCGCCCGGCGGCACCACGTCGACGTGGCCGTTGAGGGCGAGGGAACGCCCACCACCGGCGCCCTCCAGCGTCCCGACGAGTCCTACGGCGGTGTCCCGCTCGATCTCCCACGAGCATGCCGGGTGGCGCTGCACCGTCGCCAGATCGATGTTCCAGCGGTCGATGGCGAGTTCGGCCTCCGCCATGAGATCTGCCATGACGTCCTGGGCCGGCGTCTCGTTGCCGTTCCAACTGGGGATGCGGACGAGCCGACGAGCCGCTTCGGTCAGGCCCTCGATGTCCACCGCCTCCACCACGCGTTGTTCCAGCCGGGAGAGGCCGGTGCTGTTCAGCGCAGATGCTCCCGGAAGAAGGCGATGGTGCGCTCCTGGGCGAGTCGTGCCGCCGCCTCGTCGTACCGGGGTGTCGTGTCGTTGTGGAAGCCGTGATTCACGTCCGGATACATGTGCAGCGTGTAGGCTTTCCCATGCGCTTCAAGAGCGGCCTGGAAGTCGGGCCAACCGGCGTTCACCCGCTCGTCGAGGCCGGCGTAGTTGATGAGGAGGGGCGCCTGGATGCGTGGAACGTCCGCGGCATCCGGCTGCGACCCGTAGAAGATCACGCCAGCGCCCAGGTCGGGCATGCGAACGGCCAGCGTCCCCACCATGCCGCCTCCGAAGCAGAACCCCACGGCTCCCACGCGACCGGTGGATTCGGGATGGTCCATGAGGTACCGCGCCCCCGCCATGAAATCCTGAGTCATCGTCTCACGATCCAGCTGACGTTGCATGGTGCGCCCCTCGTCGTCCGTGCCGGGATAGCCTCCCAGGGGGGTCAGGGCATCGGGCCCCAGAGCCAGGAAGCCCGCGGCGCCGAAGCGGCGAACCACGTCTTCGATGTACGGGTTGAGCCCCCGGTTCTCATGGATGACGAGGACGGACGGCCAGGGCCCCACGTTGCCCGTGGGCCGAGCCAGGTATCCCCGCATGGTGCCGGACCCCTGAGGAGAAGGATACTCGACGTATTCCCGCTCCACCCGAGGATCGTCTTCGGAGACCTCGGCCGCCCAGGCGTACTCCGGGCTCAGGGCGTCGAGGAACATGGAGGCGGTCATGCCCCCGGCGGTGAACTTGGCCGCCCCGTCCAGGAACCCTCGGCGATCGATGATGCCGTGGACATACTGATCGAAGAGGGTCAGGACTTCCGCCGGGAAGTCGTCGGCCGTGAGGCGGGTGCGTGACATCGTTCGCTCCTAGCAGGCGATAGAGTCTCGAGGCGGCGGGGCGGCCAATCTAGGTCTCCGGGCGGCGGTGGCATAGCTTGGGTATGGCCGATGTCGTCGTCCGGCCTGTGGAGCCGTCTCCTTTCCCCATCGAGCCGCCCGGATTCATGCCTGTGCCGTTCCGTTCCATCGTCCCTGCGTCACGCCGCACCAGGCGGTGGAGCCCCTTGATGGGCGCCATCGTCCTCCTTTCGTGCAGCGATGCGACGGCCCCGGTCGTCCCCGAGGAGCCCGAGCTCACCCTCGTCGCCGTGGGTGAGACGAGCCCCACCGGGGTCGTGGACTCCGAGGTCACGCTGGCCGTGAGAATCGACAGCGTGGCAGGGAGCGGTCATGCAGGCGCCGACGTCGTGTGGAGCGTCGATGCCGGCTCGGGGGCCATCGTCTCCGCGAACCCGTCTGGAAGCGACGACACCGGGCACGCCAGCGCGGTCTGGCGACTCGGGACCACGGCGGGCACGCAGCAGGCCCACGCCTCACTGCAGAACCGGGGGAGCACGTTGACGGTGACGTTCACCGCCACGGTGCAGCCAGGGCCGGCGGTCACGGCATCCCTGACCGCGGACACTCTTCTCCTGAGCGCACGAGGGGAAACGGCCTTCCTGGCTCCCGCCTATTTCGACGCCTTCGGCAACGAAACGACGGGGTCGGGGGTGTCCTGGGCGTCCCGGGACCCAACGGTGGTGACGACCGCCGTCGACGGGCTGGTCACCGGCGGGACTATTGAGGGGACGACGTGGGTGGTAGCGTCGTTGGCGGGCAGCCCTGTGGACTCCATCCAGGCGACCTTGGAGATGCGGGGCGCCATCACCGTCACCTTCGACGATGGCTGGCGGTCGGTTTACGAGAACGCTTGGCCCATCCTCCAGGCGTTGGACATACCGGCGAACGTGGCGGTCTATACCGAGGCCGTCGGCTTCCCGGCGTACATGACCGAGGCTCACCTCGACGAGCTCCACGACGCCGGGTGGGCCATGGTCGCCCATACGGTGACCCACGACAGCCTACCGAACCTCTCCACGGGCGAGCTCGACTTCGAGCTGCGGGCCGGTCAGGAGTGGCTGGTGGACCGCAACTACAGGGGCTCGAACGTCTTCGTGGCCCCGTACCACGAGTTCGAGGACCGGGAGAAGACGGCGGCATCGGCCTACTACACAGCGGCCCGGGGCTACTCGGCGAATACCGTATCGCCCGACAGTATCGTCGCGTGGATGCCCGACAGGCCCTTTGATCTCACGGGCTTCGAGGGTGACGATCTGCCGTATACCACCACGGCGGGGCGCGATCGGCTCCGGGACCTTCTCCAGCGGACGCTGGACGAGGGGGCGTTCATCGATCTGTTCTTTCATCAGATCCCCACCGCGAACGCCGCGGATTTCCAGGCGATGATGGACGTCGTCGACGAGTTTCGTGACCGTGTGCTGACCTACGATCAGCTCTATCCGGTATTCGCCCGGGGCGTGTTCTGACCCCACGGGTAGCAAGGGGTCGGCGTGTTCCGATGCCATCGGCGAGAACAAGGCGGCGTGGTCCACTGCCCCATCGGTGAGAGAAGGGGCGGCCCGTCCCGCCCCACTGGTGGGAAGGGCATGGAGGCCGGAGATTTGGAACCTTGGCACCCACCGGGTGTCCGTTCGCGAGTGAACCGACCGATCTCGCGGGGACGGAGGGCCCGGCCCCGCGCAGACTTCGAGGAGAGGTGAAGATGATCCGATTTCCCGTGGCGCTCATCGCCGCTGGCTTGACTGTGACCCTGGCGGCTCCGGCGGTCGCGCAGCAGGAGGACGTACGACGGTCCAAGTACCACGACTATCGGGTCGTAACCGTGGCCGACGGCTTCGAGACGCCTTGGGGTATGGCCTTCCTCCCCGACGGTGACATCCTCGTCACCGAGCGTCCCGGTCGCATCCGGGTCGTGCGGGACGGTCGCCTCCTTCCCGCTCCCGTCGAAGGCGCCCCTGAAGTCCTGGCTCAGGGGCAGGGCGGGATGCTCGACATCACGCCGCACCCCGACTTCGCCCAGAACCGGATGGTGTACCTGAGCTACTCCAAACCACAGGCATCCGGCGGAGCGACGACGGCCATCGCCCGCGCTCGCTACGAGAACGGAGCCCTGCACGGCCTGGAGGACATCTTCGTCGCCGACTCCGAGGGCCGCGGCCACTACGGGTCGCGGATCGTCTTCGACGGACAGGGCCACATCTTCTTCAGCGTCGGTGACAGGCAGGCGCCACCCCGGGGAGACCTGGAGGCCCATCCGGCCCAGGACCGGTCGACGCATCACGGGACGATCAACCGCATCCATGAAGACGGACGGATCCCGGCTGACAACCCCTTCGTGGGTGTCGATGGCGTCGAGCCCTCCATTTGGAGCTACGGGCATCGCAATCCGCAGGGCATGGTGATGGTGTCGGGCGACTTGTGGGCGACGGAGCACGGCCCGCAGGGCGGGGACGAGCTCAACCTGATTCTACCCGGAGAGAACTACGGATGGCCCGTGGTGGGCTACGGTGTGAATTATGGTTCGGGTTCTGCCATCCACGATGCCACCATGCGTGAGGGTTGGCAGGATCCGCGCTTCATCTGGGTGCCCTCCATCGGCACCTCCGGCCTCGACGTCTACACCGGCGACCGGTTCCCGGAGTGGCGGGGCAATCTCCTGGCTGGCGGGCTCGCAGGGGCCGTGGTGTACCGCTTCGGTCTCGACGGGGACGTGGTCACCGAGCACGAGACGCTCGTCGACGGGATCGGTCGGGTCCGGGCGGTGAAGCAGGGGCCCGACGGCTACATCTACCTGGCCCTCGAGCGACGCGGTGGTGAGCTCTCGAGGATCGTCCGGCTGGAGCCGGTCCGACGCTGACCCCCTGAACCCGATGGACGTCGGCTCCGTGTCGACGGGTTTGTGCCTGGTCCTCCTTCTCCAGATGGGGGCCTTCTTCACTCCGGCTCTTTCATCGCCGAAGCTGGAGGCTCAGGAACCGGCCCCGTCCTTCGCTGAGTATCGCGAGGGGCGGGGCTGGCTCCGTTCCATTCTGGGAAGAAGCCCCGACCGCGATCGGGTGATCTTCGGGCTGTGGGTCATGCACCCCTTCGAGCCCCAATTTCCCGAGATCGATGGTACGCGGGGGCTCGGCGGCCTCTACGGCCACTGGTTCGGGACGACCTTCGTCAACTCCTACGACGAGCGGACGTTCGCGCTCGGGATCGAACGCGATTGGCTGCGGTTCGGTGTAGCTGAGACCGCCGTCGGAGTCGGTTATCGGGTGGGCCTCATCGCTGGCTACGACGAGCGTCTGGTCGAGATCGCCGGCCATACGCCGGTGCTGCCCTTCGCCGGTGTCGTGGTCTGGGGTCGGGTCGGCCCGGTGGCCGTGGACAGCTACTACGTGTACAGGGCGATCACCCTGGAGACCTCCTTGGTCTTCTGACCGGCACCACGCTCTTCGTGTGGGGTCCAGCGTGGGGCCTTGCCCCCACCGGGGACGGTTGGGAAGTTGCCGCTCCGCACCAAGGCCCGACCAGGCATCGCTCCACCACCACGGGGGAATCCATGACCGTGCGACTCGCCGTCGTTCTCGTCGCCATCCTTCTGATCTCCGTCCCTTCCCGGCCGGCCGCTGCACAGAATCCCGGAGCCCAGGAGGCGCGGGTCAGCGACCCCCCTGAGCTTCGGCGGAGTCTGCGACGGGTTCTGGGCGGCGTTCCCATGACCGCCGCCGACAGCATGCGGCAAGAGATCGTCCGTCGCCTCGACTTCGAGTCGTACAAGGAGCTGCTGCGCGGTCTCACTGAATTCGGCGATCGGGAGCAGGGGACAGCGCGCAACGCCGCGGCGACGGACTGGATCGAGGCCCGGCTGCAGAGCTGGGGCTACGAGACCGAGCGGGTCCACTACATGTACACGCCTCGCGGATCCGACACCGCAGAACCACGCGAAGAAGTGTTCGGCACCCTGGTGGGGTCGACCCGACCCGACGAGATGTACATCATCGGCGCCCACATGGACGGCCGGGGTGGTGGGGAGGCGGCCAACGACGATGGTTCCGGCACGGCCCTCGTCCTCGAGATCGCCCGCGCTCTGTCCGCGTCGGACATCGTGTCGGATCGCACCATCCGCTTTGCCCTCTGGAACAACGAGGAGACGGGCCTGCAGGGCGCCGAGGCGTACGTGGAACAGCGAGCGGCCCTGCAGGGCATCGAGGACCCGCCCGGCTCGGGGCGCTACCCCGAGCCCCGGTGGATGGGAATGATCCAGCACGACATGATGCTCTGGGATCATGGGAATCCGGTGACGCACCGGCAGGCCCTCGACGCCGATGTGGACGTGGAGTTCCAGCTCGCCTCGGACATGGCCGCCGAGTCGGCCCAACTGGGCCTGGCTCTCATCAACGCCAACCGGATGCATGCAACGGACTATCCCGCCGTGCTCAGCAACGCCATGAGCAACACCGATTCGACGCCCTTCATGAACCTCACGCCGTCCGTGAGCCTACGGGAGAACCGTCGCCTCTATGAGACAGGCAACGGCGCCAATCCCCACTGGCATCAGCCCACGGACCTGTTCGAGACCTTCTCGGACCGGGACTTCATGCTCGGCTTCAATGCTGCCCAGACGACGCTAGGGGCGCTTACCGAGTTGGCCGGGATCCGGCTGGGGCGATAGACACCGCCAGGGTCAGGCCAAGGCGTCGGCCCAGTGCTCCTCGCCGATGATGGCGATGGGGACGCCCCGTTTCCCATACTGGACCACCTCGTCGATAAGGCTGCCGAACCCGCTCTGCGACCAGTCCGACGCGGCGATGGCGCCGAGGACCAGGTAGTCCGTCCGCCGGTTCACGCTCCGCTCGCACACGCCACCCCGTTCGCGGACCTCACGCTCGCAGGCGTGAAGGGGCCCGTAGGCCAGCTCGCCACCGAAGACGAAGGTCTGTCCCTCGAAGATGACCTCGGGGGGCGGAACGGTCAGTGGGAGGTCGGTGGCCAGGGGGTATCCGCCGCCGAACCCCGTCGGGTTCTCGGCGAGCTGGCTGAGCATGGAAGCGAGTCGCTGTCGCTCCCGCCGGTCGGCCCGACCATCCATGAAGATCCGCTCCAGTCGCCTGGCCAGCAGGTTGGCCGGGTAGCGGGTGGCGATCTCCGGGTTCTCCTTGGCCCAGTCCGAGAGACGCTCCGCCTCCTCGGAGGAGATATCGCCGTCGGCGATAACGCCGCGCACCAGCCCCACCATCTCGGCGAGGCCCTGCTCGACACGGCGTTGGGCCTTGAGTTGGGTGGCCCGGTTCACGCGAGGGGGCCTCTCGGTTGCCGAGGCTGGTCGGGCCGCATCAACGGCCCGTCGTCATGTCGCGGCACTCGTCGATGATTTCGTCCTCGAACTCCTCTGGGTCGTCGACCACCTTCCAGAAGTCCTCGAGGAAGTCGAGCATGTCCTCGGCGTCGTCTTCGTCGAAGCGCTCGTAGCCCCGAGCGGCGAAGTCGTTGATCATCGCCTCGATGTCGGCCCGCTTGGCTGCGAAGGGAGCAGTCGCCGTCGCATGGTTGAGCTCCGGGCGACAGAAGCCGCGATACAAGCGCTGGTTGACCCGGCGGATCTTGTTCTGGAGGGCCGGAGCGACGGTGGCATACCGTGCGTTGACCAGCCCGGAGAAGTCGAAGTCGTAGGGGACGGTCAGGAAGCGGGCGTCTTCCGTGCGGATGAGCTTCACGTTGTGGAAGAAGACCGGCGACCAGTCTACGTTGGCGATCATGTAGTTGAACATGGCCACCAGGACCGAGTACTCGGCGTACGCGCGCTGGGGAGCGAACTGCGTGACGTCCTGGTGCGTGGCCCGCGCCCGTTCCGCCATCCGGTCCTCGTCTTCGATGAGGAAGCCGAACTTCGTGCGGGTGTCGTAGTCGTCCTCGATGTCGACGTAGGTGATTTCCACCAAGCGAACACGGAAGCTCTCAGGCGCCAGCTCGTTGAAGATCCGGTAGGCCAGGTACTCGTCGAAGACGTAGTTCTGGTAGTTGTCGCTGCCGTCGTTACAGGGCGTGACCAGCTTGAGCTTGTCCTGTCCCTCGAAGACCGTTCCCTCCATCTGACTCGTGGGGAAGTCGAGCCTGAGGGGCGGGAAATTGCAGTTGCGCTTGTTGCGCCGGAAGTTGCCGCGGGTCCGCGTGTCCACCGGCTTGACGACTTCGGTGCCGTCCATATCGATGAAGGTCAGCGTGCCTTCGACTTCGATGGAGTCGTTGCGCTCGTCGCGAAGCCATTCGATGTCCGTCCGAAGCGTCATCCGGATGGGTTCGTGTGATTGGAAGAGCGGAGCGCTTTCCGCGGCTTCGGCCCGTTCGGAGTATTCCTCGGGAGTCGGGAACGCGAACTCCTGAGCCGACAGCCCAAGGGGGGCCAGAAGAAGGGCGAGGAGGGCGGAGGGGGGGCAGCGTCGGTCCATGGTCAGCCTCGGGGGCATCGGGTCTGCGCCAACAGTACCCGACGGGCCGCGCCTTTGTCCAGCACCCGCCCTGGCGCTTCCGGCCGCCGCTGGGTTGCGGTTCCGCGCACGCCTTGCTCTCCGTCGGGCCGATGGCGCATCATTGGGCGCCGAGGTCCCCGGTGGGGCCGCCACACCCACAGAGCGCGCACGGCATGGCTTCTCCACGAACGAAGGGCCTCCGCGGCCAAGGTCTCGGCCGGGTGGTCCTGTACTACGCCCTGTTCGCGGCGGCTCTCGCGCTTCTCGTGCAGTACGTCCCCTCCATCCGTGAAGTGGTGTCGGGTTCCCGGCTGAATGAGCTTGGGACGGGGCTCGAAGAGGCATTTGGTGTCACTGCGCCGCCCATCGGCCAGGAGGTCGGGGCCGGACCCTGGTCGGGCGCCGTCGTGGCGGGGCTGTCCATGCTGGGCGCACTGGCGATGATGGTGCCGGTGACGCTGGTCTACATGATCACCCGGAGCCGTCGGGGCTACGATGAATCGGTGGTCCACACGCTCCTGATCCTCCCCGTAGCGGTCACGGGCATCGTCATGATCGTGCAGAACAGCGTGGCTCTCGCCTTCTCATTGGCGGGGATCGTCGCGGCCGTGCGCTTCCGAACGACGCTGGAGGACACCAAGGATGCGGTGTACGTCTTCCTGGCCATCGGGGTGGGACTCGCCTCGGGCGTCCAGGCCCTGGGAATCGCCCTGACCCTCTCGGTGATCTTCAACCTGGTCATCGTGACGCTGTGGTTCACCAACTTCGGCAACGTGTACGCCGACCAGAAAAGCCGGGACGGCTCGATGCCCGTGGGCGATGTTCTGGCCGGTCCCCACACGGCCTTGGCGGCTCTCCAGGTGGGCGACCGCGCCATTCTCGAGGCCGTTTCCGTGGACGAGATCAAGGAGATGGCCGAGCGCGCCGTTCGATTCGAAAGGCACATCACCGAGGAACGCCAGAAGAAGAAGCGGAAACGTGCGAACGCGTTGATCATCGTCCACTCGGCCAAGGCCCAGGAAGCCCAGGGCTACGTCGACGGTGTTCTGACCGAGTTCGCCGTCCGCTGGAAGCTGGTGGAGATGGAACCGACCGCGGCCGGTCAGATGCTCGTGTACGTCGCGCGTTTCGACGATGCGTCGGCGGAAGGGGCCGTGGTGGACCGGCTCCGTGAAGGACACGGGGGTGTCATCTCCGCAGCCGAGTTGCGTTCACTCAAGGGACTGAAGCCACGCAAGTGATGCCCTTCGAGCGTGTGGCGGCGATCCTCGCGGCGGCGATTCTCCCGATGGGGGTCCTCGTGGCGTGTTCGCCGGCCGAGGAGAGCGGCCAGGCCCTCCTGGAGAGCGGCCAAGCCCTCCTGGAGAGCGCCGCCCCGGAGCCGACCGGCCCGGTCCTCGCGGTCTACGACTTCTCGGCGCCCGAAGTCCGCTTCGAGCTTCCCGGCCGTCTGGACGAGATTTCCGGACTCGCCTTCACCGCCGAGGGGCGCCTCCTGGGCCATGATGACGAGCGCGGGCGGGTCCACGAAATCGATCCGAGGAACGGAGACGTGGGAAGGAGCTTCGACCTGGGGAGCGGGAACGTCCAGGACGACTTCGAGGGGATCGCCCGCATCGGCGAGCGACTGTTCCTGGTGTCCAGCTCGGGCTTCCTCTACGAGTTTCGAGCGGGAGACGAGGACGCCGATGTCCCGTACAGAGTTACCGACACCGGGGTGGGCGCGGTGTGCGAGGTGGAGGGATTGGACTACGACCCCGTCGCCAAGGGGCTGGTTCTCGCGTGTAAGCGTAGCGACGGGGACGGCGCTACCATGACGCTGTATGTGCTCCCGGTGGCTGGGGGGCCCGCCCGCCCGATCCGGGTCGCGCGCTCGGAGTTGGTCGCGCTGGGCCTCGATGGCGACTTCCAGCCGAGTGCGGTGGCGGTCACCGGGGAGGGTAGCTGGATCCTGCTGTCGGCGGTCACCGAGAGCATCATCGAGGTCGGTTCCTCCGGTCGTGTGCTCGCCGGTGTGGCGCTCGGGCAGCGGAGGCACCCTCAGCCCGAGGGACTAGCCCTGGCGGACGACGGCCGGCTCTACATCGCCGACGAGAAGAATGGCGACGACGCTCACATCACGGTCTACGCACCCCGGGGGGGTGGCGAGTGATTCGAAGGCTCAACGTTCCGGTTCCCGATACCGCGCGTTTCCTGGCTCTGGCCGAAACGCGAAGGCCCCTCGGCATGGCGACGACGAAGCCCTGCTATCGGCTCCTTCGCGACACCTACTTCGATACGGCGGACGGAGCGCTGCTCGAGCGTGAGATGACGCTCCGAATCCGTTCCGAAGCCCGAGGACATCAGGTCCTCAAGCTGTCCATCAACCGGGAAGTGAGCCTTCAGGGTGTGGTGGAGCTGGAGACCTTCGAGACCCCCATGGTCCAAGGCCTCTACCAGACACTCGCCGGCGACTCGGAGATCGCCGCCCGGGTCCGGCAGGTGCTGGAGCCCGCCGCCCTGCGACCGCAGGCGGCCATGGACATCGATCGAGAGACGCGGGAGCTCAAGTCCGGTCGCTTCGGACGGGCCACCCACCGCATCGCCTTCGACGAGGTCATCGCCCACGCACCCGGTGCCGCCCGGGAGTTCCAGGAAATCACCCTCATCGAGCTCACGAGCGGGAAGGTCACACTCGAGGAGCTGGGCGATCGCCTCCGGGAAGAGCACGGCGTCATGGCCGACGGCCTGGACACCATCCGGCGGGTCCACGGGTCCCTGGTCGCCAGCAACGGGGTGGGCATCCCGTCCATTCCGAAGGACGTCCAGGTGGCACTCATGCTCACCCGGGCCGAGGAGGTGGCGCTGGTGGAGGGTGCTCAGGGGCTGACGTTGCCGACCTCTCGGGGCTCGGGTGAGGAGATCGCTCGGGAGTACCTCGCCGATGTCACCGGGGTCGATGCCTCGGGAGCTGATCTCGACCTGGTGGGATTCGCAGCGGCCAAGAAAGGAGGCTCGGATCTCGAGGTCTGGCTCCACGAGCTGTCGGCTGATGCGCGGCCATCGGGCTTCATTTGGATGCCGGTGCTCGAGCTCATGCAGCGACTGGGAGCGCCCACGCTGAGGGATCCGGGCCTCATCGCCACGATGCTGATGCTTGTCCGCTCCGAGATCGGCGAGCGGATCCTCGCCGACGTGCAGCCCTCGGGGGCGGCCCCGAGAGAGCTCCCTTTGGAGCCCAGGGAGGACGGACTCGCGCCCGGCAAGGGGGGCGACGACTATCTCGACCTGGAGCTGAGCATCCTCGACTTCAACCAGCGGGTGCTCGAACTCGCTGAAGACGAGTCCATTCCGCTTCTCGAGCGCTTCCGTTTTCTCTCCATCTTCTCGAGCAATCTCGACGAGTTCTTCGTCGTGCGGACGGGCCGGCTGAAGGAAGAGGTGGCCAAGGGCAACGGAGACGGATACGAGGACCTCTCGGCTGAACAGCTCCTCGACCTCATCGCCGTGAGGGTCCGTGCTCTCCTGGCCCGCCAGTACGCGTGCTACCGGAGGGCGCTGGAGCCGGCCCTCGCCGACCGCGGGGTCGAGATCGTTGCCTGGGAAAACCTGGACGAATCGGCCCAGAGCAAACTCCGAGAACGCTTCACCGAGGAGATCTTCCCCCTCATCACTCCGCTCTCCATGTCGTCCGGCCCAGGCCGGTCGTTCCCGAGGCTCATCAGTCTCGGGTTGGCACTGGCCGTTTCCCTCCGACGTGGAGCGGAAGGGAAGGCCGAGCTCGGATACGTCCCGATTCCCGAGGACGTCGATCGGTTCATGGCCGTCCCGGGTTCAACCAGCGTCATTCCGGTGGAGCGGGTCATCGCCGCCAACGTCGACCAGTTGTTCTCGTCGGCGGAGGTCGGGCGCGCGTACGCCTTTCGTGCCACCCGCGTCGGGGACGTGGACATCGACGAAGACTCATCGGGATCCCTCCTCCTCGACGTTCAAGACGAGGTGGAGGCGAGGCCGTTCAAGCCCATCATCCGACTGGAGGTCGAGGATCGCATGCCCCGGGAGGTCCGGGCCTTCATTCTGAACTCGATCCGGGATGGCCAGACGACGGATGGTGCGACCGTCGACACCACGGATGTGTACGAGCTGCCGGGCCTGGTGGATCTCACGGGCGTCGCGGACCTCTGCGACCTCGAGGTCGCCGACGGCCTGTTCCCCCCGTACACGGCTCACCCCCTCCTCGAAGGGAACGGGTCCATCTTCGACGTGTTGGCCGCGGGCGACATCCTCTGCCATCACCCCTTTCACGACTTCGAGGCCACGGTCGGGCGCTTCCTGAACGAGGCGGCCCGGGACCCCGACGTGGTTGCCATCAAGTTGACGCTGTACCGGACGGGCCGACGCTCACCGGTCATGGACGCCCTCATGGAGGCCTTGAGCCAGGGCAAGGACGTGTCGGTGTTCGTCGAGCTCAAGGCGCGCTTCGACGAGGAAAGCAACATCCACTGGACCAAGCGGCTGGCCGACGAGGGCGCTCGGGTCGTCTACGGCGTCGTGGGGTTCAAGACGCACGCGAAGACGGCGCTGGTGATCCGTCGCGAGGCCGACGGGATCCGCAGGTACGTCCACATCGGGACGGGGAACTACAACGCGGCGACAGCGCGGTTCTACACCGACCTGGGTCTCATGTCCGCCGATCCCGATCTGGGGGCCGACCTCAACGACTTCTTCAACGAGCTCACGGGCGGGGCCGGTCCACCCGAGAAGCAGTTCCGGCGCCTTCTCGTGGCGCCGCACAGCCTCGTACAGGGGATCGAACGGATGACACGCCGGGAGATCGCCAACGCCGAAGCCGGTCGTCCCGCCCGAATCCAGGCGAAGCTCAACGGACTCGCGGACCGGAAGGTGGTCAAGCTCCTCTACGAAGCCTCGCGGAAGGGCGTCCGGGTCGATCTCATCGTCCGGTCGATCTGCACGTTGCGCCCCGGGGTACCCGGCCTGTCCGACAACGTGCACGTGTCCAGCATCCTGGGCCGCTTCCTCGAGCACTCCCGGATCTACTACTTCGAGAACGCCGGACAGGGCGAGTACTTCATCGGCTCCGCGGACTGGCGGGCACGGAACCTCCGCCGGCGCGTCGAGGTGGTCACCCCCGTGGACGATGCCGCGGGCAGGCGACTCCTGCGTGCCGTGTTCCAAACGCAGCTCGACGATCCGAGGGCGTGGAGGTTGCGTGCCGACGGTGCGTTCGAGCGCGCTCGAGGAGATGGACCGGACTCCCAGCATCGCTTCATGGCGACCCGCGGAGGACTCGACCTCGCCGAGGCCGAGGCGAGCGGTACCTGATCCTCGAGGCCGCGTATATTTTCAGCGCCGACCCTTCGGGGTCGCTCAGCGCCTGTAGCTCAGCTGGATAGAGCATCGGCCTTCTAAGCCGGCGGTCGCAGGTTCGAGTCCTGCCAGGCGCGCTCGATCGAACGGATGGGTATGCCCGACGTGGTCGGATGTGTAGTAATGGTAGGGTAGCCCTCGAACCCAGGAGCATCCGTGGCACGGATCGACACCTTCCTGAAGATCATGCGAGAGGCCGGTGCCTCCGATCTGCACCTGGCTTCAGGATCGGCCCCGGTCCTTCGAATCAATGGACAGCTGGCGCCGGCGGAGCATCGGGCGCTGACCGAGGACGAGGTGCGCCTGCTCGTCTACGAACTCCTCACGGAGAACCAGATCCGTGTGTTCGAGGAGGAGGGCGAGTTGGACTGCGCCCACACCCTCGAAGGCACGGCGCGCTTTCGGATCCATGTGTTCCGTCGCCACCCAGGGATCGCGTGCGCGTTTCGTGTCATCCCCCACGAGGTGCCGACCATCGAGTCGCTGGGACTACCGCCTGCCATCCCCAGGATGTTGGAGCAGCGCGCGGGGCTGATTCTCGTCACCGGGCCGACGAACTCCGGAAAGTCCACCACCCTCGCCGCCATGGTGGACCACCTGAATCGGACGACCCGGGGTCATATCCTCACCCTCGAAGACCCCCTCGAGTTCATCCACGAACCCAAGAACTGCCTCATCAACCAGCGGCAGATCGGCGAGCACTCCAAGACCTTCGCCAGCGCGCTCCGAGGTGCTCTGCGCGCCGACCCGAACGTGATCCTCGTGGGAGAGATGCGCGATCTGGAGACCATCTCGCTGGCCCTCACCGCGGCCGAACTCGGACTCCTGGTGCTCGGCACCCTCCATACCAAGTCTGCGGCTCAAACCATCAGCCGGGTCGCCGATGCGTTCCCGGCCGATCAGCAGGCGGCCGTGCGGTTGACCCTGTCGGAGGTGCTGTTGGGTGTCTGTTCTCAACAGCTTCTCCGCAAGGCCGATGGGAAGGGGAGGGTGGCTGCCTTCGAGATCCTCATCGGCACGCAGGCCGTCCGCACCATGATCCGTGAGGGGAAGGGGCATCAGGTGAACAACGTCATCGTCACCGGAAAGAAGGACGGCATGAAGCTCCTCGATCAGTATCTGAAGGAGCTCATCCACAACGGGTTGGTGACCGCCGAAGAGGCTGCCCGCTACGCCGAGGAGCCCGAGACCATTCTCGCGTTCGGCCGATCCGGAGGCAGGCTGCCGCCCGACCAGGCGCCACCACCTCCCGGAGCCATCGTTGCGTAAGACCGATCGGATCGACCAGATCCTCATCAAGCTCGGGCATGTCACCAAGGGCGATGTGGATCGTGCCATTGAACGCCAGAAGGAGGCGGGCGGGCGGATCGGCGAGAACCTCATCGAGATCGGGGCTCTCACGGAGGAACAACTCTTCGACGCGCTGGTGGAGCAATTCCGTATTCCCACCGTGACGGTCGATGAGAACGTGGTGGCCCAGGGCCTTCTCGACCGGATGCCGGTGGAGGCCCTGCGAGAAAGCCTGATCGTACCGGTGGGATGGAACGAGCAGTTCGGCGTGCTGAGCCTGGCGGTCGCCAACCCGTCGGACACCGAGGCCATCAAGGAAGTCGGGCGGGCGTTCGGGGCGAAGAAGGTCCGGGTCTCCCTCGCTCCGGAGAAGGTCCTCGCCAGCCTCATCGCGGATCTCGTGGGGGAGGGAGAAGGGAAGCCGGGGCCCCGTGCCGGCGGTACACAGGTCCGGCTGGTGGCGCTACCCGAACTGTTCGAGCCCGAAGACACGGAGGGCGACGAACTACCGGCGGACGAGGCCGAGGTGGGGGGCGCCAAGGTCGTCATCGTGACGACGAGCCCGGTCGAGAAGAACTTTCTCCCCTCGGTGTTCCGTCCCGACGGCTTCGAGGTCGTGGTGGTGAGTGATCCCGAGGCCGCCTCGGAGGCCATCGAGGGCGCCCACGCGGTGCTGGTGTCACAGGAGATGACCGACCACTTCGATGGGTGGCGAGCGGACGGTGTCCTCGGGAAGGTGGTGTGCGATGTCGTGCGCTACGGAAGCGTGGCCCGAACCATGCTCGAGACTGCCGCGCCGTACCCCCGGATGGCTGCCGCGACGCGATCCGCGGTCGCGGCGCTGGCCGAAGCGAGGGCAAGGGACGAGAAGGAAAGCCCCCCGTACAGTCTCGTGACCGCCGACCTGGAGGCTCTGGCCGCCAGGGTCGGCCTCGGACGCCTGGAGACCGACGGCCTCGTCGTCGGCGCGCATCTCCTGCTTCCCGTGGAGCGTGGGTCGCGGATCGAGCCCTTCCAGCGCTTCGCCGCGACCATGGAGCTTGCTCACCGGATGGCCTTTCCCTGGCCCGTGGACGAGCTGTTGAGCTCGTGCCTGGGTCTCTACCTGGGCCGCGTCCAGGCGGGCGAGCCCGCGGGCCGAGGGGACGTGCACCTCGCCGCACAACTGCTTGCGCTCGTCTGGTTTCGACACAACGTCCTGGTGCTCGAGGAGGGACACGAGGGTGATCCCATGGTCGCGGTGCGGACGGCGCTCCGGGAACTGGCCGGCCGCCTGGCGAGCCAGGACGTGGTGGAGACGTATCTGGACGTCATGTCGAAGCGGGCCGAGACCCAGGCCGACGTGGACCTCAGCGCCCTCGTCGTTGGTGGGGAGCGGGTGCAAAAGGCCATGAAGACCGCTCTCGAACGCATCGGCTGCCGGGTCGATCTCGCTTCGGAAGTGACCCGCGGCTACGACATCGCCAAGGACGTCCGGCCTGCCGTCGTGATTCTCGACCACGAAGGGTTGGGTGATGGCGTGGAACAGGCGTGCAAGGTCTTTCGGGTGGACCGAAGCGCCCTTCTGTACGTAGTCACACAGCAGTCCGATCCGGCGGTGGTTCTCAACCTGCTGGACCTCGGCGTCGACGACGTCTTCGCGCCGCCCCACGATTTCGACGTGCTGGCGGCGCGCCTGCACCGCGCCCTCCGGACCCGCTCCGCTCCACGAACCTCGCTTGAAGACAGCACCCTCGCGGCGCGGTTCGAAGCCCTGTCATTCCTGGATCTGGCACAGATGCTCTCCAACGGCCTGAAGACGGTGCGCATCGAGCTGAGGAGCGACGAAGGCGAGGAGGCCGTGCTGTTCCTCGACAAGGGACGCCCCGTTTTCGCCGAATGCGGAGCGTTGCAGGGTCCTCAGGCCGTCTACCGCGTCATCGCCTGGGACGATGAGGGGGAGTTCAGCGTGCATGACGCGGCGGAGCTCCCCGAACCCAACATCGCCGAGTCCGTCGAGAGCCTCCTGATGGAAGGCGTCCGGCTGCTCGACGAAAGCCGGGCGTGAGGGTGCCTTCCCGGCGGCAGGTGCGCCATGCTCTGGCGGTGGTCCTGATCCTGCCGAGCCTGGCTTGCGCCGACGAGGGGGGGAGCGCCGCCGGTTCGAATGACTCATTTCGTGCCTCCCTCGACTCCGTGGTCCAGTCCAGTGGCGCCGAGGTCGTGGGGATCTACTATCGGTCCCTGGGGCCCGCCGGTGACTCGGTGACCATCGACGCCGACGTCCGGATGCATGCGGCAAGCACCATGAAGGTGCCTGTGATGCAGAGGCTCTTCCTCGACGATCAGGAGGGAGGTCGGGACCTCGACTCGACCATGCCGGTCACGCGGACCTTCCGCTCGATCGTGGACGGTTCCGCCTACGACCTGCCGCCCGAATCCGACTCCGATACCACCTTCTACGGTCGAGTGGGTGGGGAGGCGACGATCCGGGAGATGGTGGATCGGATGATCACCTGGTCCAGCAACCTTGCCACCAACATCCTCATCGAGGTCGCCGAGCCCGACCGGATCGCCGCCATGCTTGGCCAGATGGGTGCCGATTCCATGTCGGTCCTCCGAGGCGTGGAGGACCTGAAGGCCTTCGAAGCGGGGCTCTCGAATTCCACGACGGCTCGGGGGCTGGGCGCGGTCATGGCGGGCATCGTCGAGTCGGAGATCTTCTCCGAGGAGAGTCGGCGGGGGATGCTCGAGATCCTGTCACGACAACATTTCACCGGAGGCATCCCGTCAGGAGTGCCCGAGGGCGTGCGCGTGGCCAACAAGACGGGTTGGATCACGGGCATCCACCACGACGCCGCTCTCATCTTTCCCGGCGCCGCTCCTCCGTACGTGCTCGTGATCATGGTGCGGGGCCATCCCGCCGAGGACCAGGGGGAGGCGATGATCGCGGAAGTGTCCGATATCGTCTGGCGCCACCACACCGAAGGGTAGCGTTCATCGGGCGCGCGTCCCGTCCCGTGGGTCGGGCGCACCTCCTGCGAGCGCGGCCTGCCAGAGGGCACACCGTCGGCCCCACGATCAGGTCTTTTCCGTCGTCTTCACCCGGACCCCCGCCTCCAGTGTCTTGTGGACGGGACAGCGGTCGGCAATCTCCATGAGCCGCGCTCGTTGGTCGTCGTCCAGGGGGCCGACGAGTTCGATCTCGCGATCCACGACATCGAGTCGTTCGTCACCCTCGCAGTCCTCGCAATCCTTGGCGTGGATCCGACGATGCCTGAGGCTCACCCGCGCCTCCTCGAGAGGCCACTCCTTTCGGCCGGCATACATCTGCAGCGTCATGGAGGTACATGCGCCGAGACCGCCGATGAGGAGATCGTAGGGTGTTGGGCCGGCGTCATCGCCTCCGACCGCGGCGGGTTCGTCGGCGATGAGGATGTGGTCCCGGATGACGATGTCGGTGAGGAACGTCCCTTCCCGGGTCCGCGCCACAGCCCGCTTCGCATTCCGCAGTTCGTGTAGATCGGCCGGCCCCTCGTGGAGGTCGACATAACGACCTACCCACGCTGCCAGGACTGCCGCGACGTAGGACGAGTCCCGCGGATCTGTGAGCAGATGGTCGGCATCGTGGAGGGACACGAAGCTCTTGGGGTGCTTCGCCATCTCGTAGAGGCGGGCCGCGTTGTCGATGCCGACGATCTCGTCGAAGGGGGAGTGCATGAAGAGAAGGGCCGCATCGAGACCGGAAACCACCTCCTCCACGTGCTGGGCCCGGAGATCGTCGAGGAACTGCTTCTTCACAGTGAAGGGCCGGCCGCCGATCCGGACCTCGGCTTCACCACGTTCTTCGATCTCTTCGGCCGAGGCCTCGACGTGTTTGAGCACATGCTCCGGGTCGGCCGGCGCGCCGACCGTGGTGACGGCCCGAACGGAGGCGAGGGAGGCGGCTGCCTGGAGCACGGCGGCACCCCCGAGAGAGTGACCGACCAGAATGGAGGGACCTGCACCGAGCTCTTCCTCCATGAACCGGCCGGCGGCAACCAGGTCGGCGATGTTCGAAGAGAAGTTCGTATCGGCGAAGTCGCCCTCGCTCTCTCCGAGCCCGGTGAAGTCGAACCGCAGCACCCCGACGCCGCGTTGAGCCAGGGCGCGTGAGATGTCCACGG
>CBDDJE010000004.1:0-557500 GCA_965229435.1 Longimicrobiales bacterium | reverse complement strand
AAGAGCGTAAACGTAAAAGGGAGCTTGACTGCAAGATCGACGGATCGAGCAGGTACGAAAGTAGGCGTTAGTGATCCGGCGGTTCCGAATGGAAGGGCCGTCGCTCAACGGATAAAAGGTACGCCGGGGATAACAGGCTTATCGCCCCCGAGAGTTCACATCGACGGGGCGGTTTGGCACCTCGATGTCGGCTTATCGCATCCTGGGGCTGGAGAAGGTCCCAAGGGTCGGGCTGTTCGCCCGTTAAAGCGGTACATGAGCTGGGTTCAGAACGTCGTGAGACAGTTCGGTCTGTATCCGTCGTGGGCGTTGGAGTATTGAGGAAAGCCTTCCCTAGTACGAGAGGACCGGGAAGGACCGACCACTAGTGTACCGGTTGTCGCGCCAGCGGCATCGCCGGGTAGCTACGTCGGGCAGGGATAACCGCTGAAAGCATCTAAGTGGGAAGCCCCTTCCAAGATGAATACTCCCAGACCTTCGGGTCTCAGAAGGGCCGTGCGAGACTAGCACGTTGATAGGCAGCAAGTGGAAGCGTGGCAACACGTGTAGCTGAGCTGTACTAATCGCCCGAGTGGCTTGACCAGTTCCTCCCCTCCGGTTTCGACACCAGTAGCCACACCTCTAGCGAGGTGAGCGGCCGTTACGGCTAGGCTTTCAATTCTCTCTCGATCTTTGTTCTCGCATTAGGCGGGTATTTCCCGTTGGAACGGTCCAATAGGGCCGTTCAAATCGGATGACTGGGTAGGAGCGTGAGCCGAGGAAGTGAGGAGTAGGTAAATCCTACTTCGCAGCGACCGAGGGGAAACGCGACGACGCCAGGCGCCGGTTTCAACGGCCCGCCGCTGAGATTGTCGGCGATAATTGCGCAGAGGTCACACCCGTTCCCATCCCGAACACGGCCGTTAAGCTCTGCAGCGCGGATGGTACTGCCGGGGGCGCCCGGTGGGAGAGTACGTCGTCGCCGGCTTTATGCTGGAAGACCCCCAGGACTCAGGTTCTGGGGGTTTTCTGCGTTGAGGGGGCTCCCCTGGCCTCGTGCAGCTCAGAGGAGCGTTCAAATCGGATGCCTGGGTAGGCGGACGAAGCGAGGGACCGAGGAGTAGGTAGATCCTACTGCAGCGAACGATGTTCGCTGGTCTCGGGAGTGCCACGCACGGGCCAAGGTGATGCGAAAGTGTCCCTCGGCTCGCAGGTCCCGAGCGCGCGTCCAACGCCGCCAGGCGCCGATTTCAACGCCTCCGGCGGAGTGAGGCGAGCACCCGAGGAGTAGCTAGATGCTACTTCGCAGGGTGCGAGACCGAAGCTCGACGCGATCCTGCGTCTATATCTGCTCCAGGAGTTGGCTGACCTCCCCGTCCAGCTCGTCCATGTCCGGACCCACCGCCAACACATCGGGATCCTCGCCCCATGTCCCCGCTTCGGTAGCCTTCAGCCGGCGCGCACCGGCGGAGTCGTGGACCACGAAACCCATGGATTCGAAAGTGCCCGTGACCCGCCGGTAGTTCTCCATGGAATGGATGGCCACGAGCGCGCAGGAGGTGGGGCCGAGATGTTCGGCGGCAGCTTCGACCACGTCCCCCTCTCCGCCTTCCACATCGAGCTTGAGAAAGTCCGGCGCGCGTAGCTCGAACTTCTCCAGCAGGCTCGGGACCGACATGGTCTCGACCTGTACCCCGTCGGCTCCGAGGGAGAAGGTGCGCGACGACCCTGCTTCGGCGAGGAGGGCGGTCCCGTCCCCACCTGTCAAAGCGATGGGTCTGAGGTCGATGTTCGCCCTCTTGTTCCAGGTGAGGTGCTGTCTCAGATACGTCAGGTTGTACGGCGAGGGTTCGAAGGCGTAGACCTGACCGGAGTCGCCGACGCAGCGGGAGGCGTGCAAGGCGACGTAGCCGTGATGGGCCCCGACGTCCCATACCGTATCCCCCTCTGCCAGAAGGACTTCGAGGAGACGCATTCGAGCCCCTTCGACGGTCCCCTTGAGGTATCTGCCCGAAGCGAGGCTCCAGGCACACCCCTGGTTGGGCCCGGATCGGATCCGGGTCCGGATGGGCAAGATCAAGGGAGCGAAGAGCCTGCGAAGGTTGAACGGTGCAGGCATCGGGCCCCTCCGGCCGTACGGGGTCATGAGTGACGGCCTAAACCTAATGGAAGGATCTGGCCCGTCCGACCGGTGGGTTGCTCTTCCGCCCGATCTCCTACGGGCGGGAGGGAGCCGAGCGCCCTATCCCTGAACGACCTCCATAGAGGCAGCGATGTAGGTCTCGATGGTCGCCTGGTCCGCCGGGTCCATAGGATCGAGGAGGGCACCCTGGCCGGCGTCGAACCACCCGTCGATGTCCACGTTGAGCGTGTACAGGGCGACGCTACGGAACGTGCCGCTGAATCGACGTGCAGCCGGGAACTCGTACTGCTTGCGGGTCCCCAGCGGTGAAGTGAATGTGAAGACTTCTTCCACACCGTCCCGAACGAGCGTTCCGCGGATGAGGACGCTGGCACCTTCCAGGCTCGGGAAGACATCGATGAGCACGTCATCCGCCGGCACACCCGGGTCGAGCTTGTCGACGAAGACATCCAGGGCCCGAAATTCGTCGGGGGGGAGCGGTGTCGAGATGGCGAGAGTCGGGTCCCCGGAAAGCCTGAGGGGAACGACGACGGGCTCCTCGAGAAGGAAGTCCGCTACGCCGTTGACGGTGGAGGCGATGAGCTCGAGCCCGCCGACGGCGATGGCGACCTCGTTGAGCTCGATGCTCTCTACGCCCGGGGCGGCCGGAGCGCTGGCGTAGGAAGCCCCCGCAGTCGACAGCACTTCTACCTGGAGTAGAAGCGCGATGCCGTCCGGTCCGGTGGGATCCTGGCAGCTTGCGACCCCGACGGTCAGGCCGGCCAGAAGCAGGAGGGAGGTGGTGCGATTGATCATACTGCGACGGTGAAGGGCGTGATTGGGAGGGTTCCAGCCTACATACGCCTTCAGGTGCTGAACCTGTCTCGTAGCGGTCCTGTGATCCTCTCCCTACGGGCCGATGCCTCCTTAGGGCTACGTCGGCTGAGGTGCTCCGATCCGTTCCAGGGCCTCGCTGAACGTCGCCACGGCGCGATCCACGTCCTTGAGCTTGTCGAGGCCGAAGAGGCCGATGCGGAACGTTCTGAACCCATCCGGTTCGTCACATTGCAGGGGGACCCCGGCGGCGATCTGCAGCCCCGCTTCGGAGAACTTGCGCCCGGATGCGATCTCCGGGTCTGCGGTATAGCTGACGACGACCCCTGGGGCTCGAAAGCCCTCTGCGGCCACGCTGGGAAATCCGTTCTCCTCCAGGATCGTCCGTACTCGTCGACCCAGCTCCAGCTGTGCCTCCTTGACCTCGCCGAAGCCCACCTGTGCCGTCTCGCGCATGACCTGGGCGAACGTCCGAAGTCCGTCGGTGGGCATGGTGGCGTGGTAGGCGTGGCCCCCGTTCTCGTAGGCCTGCATGATCTGGTGCCACTTCTTGAGATCACAGGAGAAGCTGGTGCTCGACGTCTCCGCCATCCGAGCCAGCGCCCGGTCGCTGAGCATCACCAGTCCGCAGCAAGGAGACCCACTCCAGCCCTTCTGAGGAGCGCTCACCAAGACATCGACGCCCCTGGCCTCCATATCGACCCAGACTGTTCCTGACGCGATGCAGTCGAGGACGAACAGGCCGCCGACTCCGTGCACCGCCGCCGCGACGGCCTCGAGGTACTCGTCGGGGAGGATCATGCCAGCCGAGGTCTCCACATGGGGGGCGAAGACGACGGCAGGGCGTTCCCGTTCGATGGTGTCGACGACCTCCTCGATAGGCGCCGGAGCGAAGGGAGCCTGGGGACCCTCCGCCACCTGGCGGGCTTTGAGCACGATCTCCGACGAAGGGATGCCGCCAGCCTCGAAGATCTGGGTCCATCGGTAGCTGAACCAGCCGTTACGGATGACGAGACAATGCTGGCCGGTGGCGAACTGTCGGGCCACTGCCTCCATGCCGTACGTTCCGCTTCCCGGAATGACCACCGCAGCCCGCGCGCCGTATACTTCCTTCAAGGAAGCCGATATGTCCATCATGACGCCCTGGAAGGAGCGCGACATGTGATTCAGGGCACGATCGGTGTAGACGACCGAGTACTCGAGGAGTCCGTCGGGGTCGACGTCGGGGCGAAGTCCAGGCACGAAACCTCCGCGCGGCGCGGCGTTGGGGTCAAGGCGTCGCCCGATGCGCGACGCCGCATGTGCCGGACATTGATATGATTGGCGAGCGCATGCAATCGGAACCCGGCGGCGGTGATCCGGACTTCTCCTAGGACTCCTCGCAGCGCGACCCATAGCTCTCGCCCCGGACTCCATGACGAAGCTCAGCATCACGAAGCAGACCCGAAGTAGGGCCGGGCTGCTCCTCGGCTCGCTCCTCGTCGCACTGTCGGCATGCGGTGGGGAGGGGGGTGGCATCGTCGAGCCCGATGGTACGTGGTTGCAGGGGGTGGTCTTCCGCGCAGGAACCCAGGTGCGGCTGCCGGATGTTCCCGTGACGATGGACGGTCGGCAGGTAGTGAGCGACAGCCGCGGATCGTATCGGTTCGACGACCCACCGTTGGGCGAGGTGACATTGTCGGTCACCTACACCGGCTATCTCCCCTACGAGCGACGACTCGACGTGTTCGAGGGGGCCAACAACCTCGACATCGCCCTTCTTCCCGACGACCCGGCGGGCACCGAAGTTCCCTGAGGGTCGCCTCAGGTGCCGACGACGAGCGGAAGCCGCGCGAGGGCGTCGACGTCCACAGACCGCTCCGGACCCACGGCCAATAGATCGTAGTCGCTGGTCCACGGATGCCGAGGGTCGCCGGAGCACCGGGCCATCTCCCACGACTCGAACAGGTGGAAGCCCCGTCGAGCGAGAATCGCCGTGCACGCCTCGTGCATGGCTCGGCCGTGAACAGAGACGAGGATAGCGGCGTGCGGGGGGATGACGGGCGCACCGCCCTCGAGAATGGCCGCCTCCTGCCCCTCGGCATCGATCTTCAGAACGTCGGGTGGAGGGAGGGCATCTTCACTGACCAGGTCGCTTACCGTCCGGACGGCGACCGTCTCGTCGCCGCGTCCGAGCTCGTATGCGAGTGAGTCGCCCGTGCCGCCGAAGGCGGCCTCCCCGCGCTCTCCCGACAGGGCTACCGGAACCACGGTGACGTTCTGGACGCCGTTCCATTCGAGATGGTGGTGTACGAACCACCGATTCGTGGCAGAAGGCTCCACGGAGACCACCTGTCCGCTGGGTCCGACGAGTCGGCTGGCGGCGAGGGTCATGAATCCCTTGTGAGCCCCGACGTCCCAGAAGCAGTCTCCCGGCCTGGTTACCGCTTGGAGCGCTTCAATGCGATGCCTGCCGAAAGCACCCGAACCGTAACCACGACCTGTGGTTACGATGCTCCACTTCATGTCTTTATTGATGCCAGACGCGATGCCGACGCGGATTCTCCGAAACAGGGTCTGACCGAGGTTTCGGACCGCGTGAGGGAGTTGCATGAGACGGGTCTCCCCGGTGGCATCCGTGCGGAGGGTTGGTGTAGCTTCAGGCGCCGTGCCAAAGCTTCGAGCGCCGTGCCGTAGCTTCGAGCGCCGCGCCGTAGCTTGAGCCCCGCGCCGTAGCTTCGAGCGCCGTGCCGTAGCTTCGGCGACCGTGGCGCATCTTCGAGCGCTGCAGCCTAGCTTCGAGGCCGTGACGTAGCTTCGAGGGCCCGCAAACATGTCGGGTCCGAGCGTCGGCGCCAACCCGGGGCTCGACCTACACCCTCCTCCCTTACAGGACGTGCACATCGATTCCTCGAAAGAGGACACGACCCCCGCGCTCGGCGCCGAGGGGTCCTCCTCCGACTCCATGGTCGACCCCGCAGAGGTTGACGCAGCGACGACCCGCGCCGGGTATGTGGCCTTGGTGGGGCGTCCCAACGCTGGAAAGTCGACGCTGCTGAACCGGCTGGTGGGTGAGCACCTCTCCATCGTGACTCCCAAGGCCCAGACGACGTGGCAGCGGGTCACCGGCCTCCTCACGTTGGATTCGGACCAGCTCATCTTCCTGGACACTCCAGGACTCCTGGAGGCTCGGGACTTGCTGCAAAGGTCCATGCTGGGAGCGGCGCTGGAGGCGCTCCATGAGGCGGACGTGGTGCTCGTGGTTGTGGATACCACCCGCCCGCCGACGGCCGACGACCGAGAGCGCATTCTCGGTGCTCTCGAGGACGTGTCGGTACCGGTGCACGTGGCCCTGAACAAGATCGACGAGGCGAGCCCCGGCGAGGTCGATGCGTGGGGCGTCTGGATCGAAGGCGAGTTGGATGCCGAGTTGCACCGCATCTCCGCGCTGGACGGCGAGGGGGTGGACGCTCTCCTCGAGGCGTTGCGGGCGGCACTGCCCGAAGGCCCCTTTCTTTATCCCGAGGACGAGATCGCGACGGAGCCGGTGCGTTTCTTCGTCGCCGAATTGGTGCGGGAGACGATCTTCGAACAGTTCCGGCAGGAGATCCCCTATTCGGTTTTCTGCCAGGTGGAGGACTTCCGCGAATCGCAGGACCCGGTCTACATCCAGATCGTCGTCTACGTGGAGCGTAAGTCCCAGAAGGGGATGGTCATCGGGAAGCGTGGTGCCGCCATCCGTGAACTGGGCCAGGCGTCCCGCGCCAAGATCGAGCACTTTCTCGGACGAGCCGTGTACCTCGATTTGTGGGTCAAGCCATTGCGCGCCTGGCGGAAGAACCGAGCCCACCTGGGCCGACTGGGCTTCCGCGTTCCCCCCGAGGACGATTCTGAGAACCACTGACTTCCTGCGTCTGGCCCTTCTCGCCTTCCTGGCGCTCACTCCCGGAGTGGGGGCCCAGGATAACGCCGACGGTGAGCCGGAAGGCGCGTTGTTCCTGCTCCTTCCGGTGGGAGCTCAGGGTGTCTCCATGGGCCGGGCCATGACGTGGGTGGAGTCCCCTGAGGCCTCCTTCTGGAATCCGGCAGGCCTGGCCGGCATCTCGCAGAGTCAAGCACTCGTCTTCCGTGGCGATCACCCCGTGGGGGATGCCACTGCGGTCTCTGCCCTCTTTGCGCGGCCGGGGCTCGGCACCCTCGGAGCATCGTATTTCCTGCAGGACGTGGGAGAGATCGAGCAGACGGACGAGTTCGGGAACTTCACGGGCCGCATCACCATCCGGAATCACGTGGGCATCGTCTCGGGGGCGACCCGACTCGCCGACCGCTTGGACCTGGGCCTGAACTTCAAGGTGATCCGCTTTCAGTTCTCCTGTCGGGGGATCTGCGCCAACGAAGGCACCACGGCCACCACATGGGCCGTGGACGCGGGCGTCCAGGGCCGGCCGTCGGAGAGAGTGCGCCTAGGCGCCATGGTGGCCCACCTGGGACCCGATCTTCAGGTTCTGAACGCCGAGCAGTCCGATCCGCTCCCGGCCCGAGTTCGTGTGGCGGGAGCCTACAACGTGCTGGCCGCCATCACCGACACGGAGGATCTGGAGGGTTGGCTGTCGCTCGAGGTTCAGGACCGGCTCCGCGAGCTCGGCTCGTTCTCGTACTACCTGGGGGCGGAGTTCACCGCCGGCGCCGTCGACGCACTCTCCGTCCGCTCGGGCTACGTCTGGTCCGATCTACCTTCCGAAGACGGGGGCCGCGTAGGCCTGGGTTTGAGATACGAGCGGTTCGATCTGGCCATCGCCAAGTCCCTGGCCGTCTCGCCGCTTGCCGACGAGACCGACGCCGTCCACGTCACGTTCGCCATCGCCTTCTGAAGGCGATACCGAAGAGATGTACTTGTCGCGGGCTTCGGTCGTTCTTGTCGTTCTAACGGCTCACTTCGTAAGTACCGGTCCCGACGCCAGCGGTCAGTTCCGCGACCCTGACGCAGGACCGGCGAAGGCGGCGGCCCTCTCGGCGGTAGTGCCCGGCGCGGGGCAGTACGTCCTCGATCAGAGACGGTCGTGGGCCTACCTGGCCGCCGAGGCGGTGGGGTTGGCGTTCTACGCCGACCGGCGTTCATCGGCCAAAGACCTCCGGAACGGGTACCGGGACCTGGCGTGGAACGAGGCCCGGCTCCAGGGCGGAACCCGGGTGGAGGGCGACTTCGAGTACTACGAGCGGATGACGAAGTGGCTCACGTCGGGCGCCTTCGATGCCGATCCAGGGACCCCGGGTGTGCAGCCGGAGACGGATCCCGCGACGTTCAATGGAGACGCCTGGGGCCTCGCCCGTCAGATCTTCCTGCCTGCCGGGACGACCGTCCCCGAGAGCGACCCTCGCTACCAACGCGCCCTGGAGTACTACCAGGGCCGCGCGTACGGACCGGAGTTTCTATGGGATTGGACGGGAAAGGAGCCGGAGCAACAGGAGTTCGGTTCGCTCATTCGGCGAAGCGACGACCGCTTTCGCGAAGCGACCAACATCCTCGGTTTGGTCTTCGCCAATCACCTGGTTTCCGCCGTCGATGCCTATCTGAGCGCCCGGGCTCCGGCGGCCTCGGTACAGAGTGGGTTCGTGAGGGCGCCCGACGGCGTGGCATGGACGGCGCGGGTGGACGTCGCCATTCCCTGGTGATGACGGCGGGGACATCGGCATGAGCGGGCGTGGCCGAGGTGGCGGACGGAAGAAGGGGAGTGGGCGCGGGAAAGGCGGGGGCAGGCGACAAGGGGGGGGCAAGGGTCGCGGTGGAAAGCGGGGTGGCGGACGGCGTGGCGGCGGCTCGGGTGCCTCCAGTGGAGGCCGCGACGGCGCGGGCAGGGGTGGGCGAGGCGGCTCGGGGGGGACTCGTGGGACACCGGCCGCCGAGGTCCGGAGCCGGGTCGTGGAGGCACTCGCCGACTCGTCCCAAGGGCCGCTGAAGACCAAGGAGCTGGCGCGGGTCCTGGACATTCCCACCCACCACTACCGCGATTTCCGTCGCCTTCTGGACTCCATGGAGAAAGAGGGGCGGATCGTCCGGGTGCGGGGTCGCCGCTACGCCCTCACGGAGAAGCTCGATCTGGTCACGGGCACGCTCTCGGTTACCCGCGACGGCCATGGCTTCATCCGGCCGGAGGACGCCGGCGAAGACATCTACGTCCCGGCCCATCGCCTGGACACGGCCATGGACGGAGATCGCGTCGTCACGCGCATCGAACGGAGGCCCGAGGGTCGGAACCGCGAAGGGAGCGTCATCCGCATCCTGGAGCGAGCCCGGGAGACCATCGTGGGGATCCTGCACCGTGGTCGGAAGGTCACCTACGTGAGCCCACTGGATACCCGGCTCAACCAGGATGTCCTCATCGCCAGTGACGGAGACGGGGATGCCGATGAGGGAGACGTCGTGGTCGTCCGGGTCACGTCGTACGGCGAGGGCAGGGTGGGCCCGGCTGGCGTCGTGGCCGAGGTACTCGGACCGCTGACCGACCCGGGCGTCGATGTTCTCGCCGTCGCCCACGGCCACGGCATCGCCCTCGACTTTCCCAGGGATGTGGAGGCAGCTGCCGCCCATGCGGCCTCAGCAGGGCGCAACGAACCGGGGCCGGACCGTGTGGATCGAACCGCGCTGTTGACCTTCACCATCGACCCTGCCGACGCCAAGGACCATGACGACGCCCTCTCCATCGAAGCCAAGGGCGACGGCCGGGTGGAAGTGGGCGTGCACATCGCGGACGTTTCACACTTCGTTCGCCCGGACACGCCGGTAGACATCGAGGCTTCCGCCCGGGGAACCAGTGTCTACCTGGTGGACCGGACCATCTCGATGCTTCCCACCGTCCTGTCCAACGATGTCTGCTCCCTCAACCCTCGAGAAGAGAAGTTCGCCGTCTCGGCCTTCATCACACTCGACGGGGACGGTCGGGTGGTGGAGCGACGGTACGAGCGGACGGTCATCGAGTGCTCCCACTCCCTCTCGTACGAGCAGGTTCAGGAGGTTCTCGACGGGACGGGCTCCATCGACGAGGACGTCGACCAGGCGATTCGACTCCTCGACGATACGGCGAGGCGGGTACGATCCCGTCGCCGTGAACGGGGTTCGCTGGACTTCGACCTACCGGAGGCGAAGGTCATCCTCAATACCGACGGCGAGCCCGTCGACATTCGGAAACGGGAGCGCAAGGAGAGCCATCGGCTCATCGAGGACTTCATGATCCTGGCCAACGAGGTCGTCGCGAACGATCTCGAGGCTCGGGACCTCTCCACGATGTATCGCATTCATGAGCGCCCGTCCCGGGAGAAGGTCGAGGCGCTGGCGGAGACCCTGGCTGGCTTCGGACTTCAGGTTCCGGGGCGTAAGTCCATCAAACCCAGGCACATCCAGAAGCTGCTCGAGACAGTCAAAGGCCGAGACGAGGAGGCCCTGGTGAGCAACCTCGTTCTCCGATCCATGAGCAAAGCCCGGTATCACACCGAGAATCTCGGTCACTTCGGGCTGGGATCCGACGGATACGTGCACTTCACCTCACCGATCCGTCGCTACCCAGATCTGGTCGTGCATCGCGTGCTGACCGACGTACTCATCCACGGGCGTCGAGAGCCGTACCCGGACCGCGAACTCCTCACGAGGGAAGCCGAGCACTGCAGCGCGCGGGAGCAGGCGGCCGCGGAGGCCGAACGCGCCTCCGTCGCCATGAAGAAGGTCGAGTTCATGGAGCGACACCTGGGCGAGGAGTTCGCCGGGAGGATCTCGGGGGTGGCAGCCTTCGGCTTCTTCGTCACCCTCGACCGCTACTTCGTCGACGGTCTCGTCCACGTGAGCGCGCTTCAGGACGACTACTACCACTACCACGAACGGGACCACGTCCTGGTGGGTGAGCGAGGGGGACGCAAGTTTCGCCTGGGAGATCGGGTGGAGGTCCGCGTTGCACGCGTGGACAAAGAGGCCCGACACGTCGACTTCCAGATACTCCGAAAACTCTGAGGCCGTGCGACTTGCTTCCTTTTCGGTGGTTCGGCCCTCACCGATCCGGCGGCGCGTCCGGCCCGTTCTTCCACCGCTCTCACGACTTGATTGACCCTGGTTCATGGGGGCGGTAACGTCCCGTGGACCCGCCTCTCCACTTGAGGATTCATGGCCTCCGACAAGACGATTCTCTACTTCGGGCCCAGGCAGGCACCGTCTCGGGACTTCGTAGAGCGATTCTGTGACGGTCGGGGCTTTCCCTTCGACCCGATGGAGGACGAAGACGAGGTTCGGGACATGCTGAACCGGAGCTTCCCGGCCTGCGTCGTTCTCGACGGCGATGGCGAGGCCGCGGACATCGTGGAGCTCACCCGGGGCGTCAAAGGGGACGCGTTCACAGGCATCGTGCCCGTGGTGGTGCTGCTCTCCGAGCATACCGCCGCGCAGGCGGCCGACTTCCTCAAAGCCGGGGCGGACGATGTGCTCCGCAACGACATGGGTGAAGAAGAGCGTCTGCTCCGCCTGGAACAAGTGCTGCACCGGGCCGATCGTGACGTTTCGGTGCATCCGACGACGCGGCTTCCCGGCACGAACCACATCGCCCGGGACATGCAACTGCGATTGGATCGGGGAGAGAAGTTCGCGGTCTGCTACGCCGACCTCGATCACTTCAAGGAGTTCAACGACCGGTACGGCTACGCCTACGGAGACGGCGTCATCCGCATGCTTTCCCGCATCCTCCGGGACATGGTCCGCGGTTTGGCCCCCGGAGGCTTCGTGGGCCACATCGGCGGGGACGACTTCATCTTCAACGTGACCCTCGATCACCTCGAGGCGACGTGTGACGAGATCATCCGTGTGTTCGATGAGCTCATTCCCTATCAATACACGGAAGAAGATCGCAAAGCGGGTTACTTTCTGGGGAAGGACCGCCGGGGCAATATCCACCGGATACCGTTGATGGCGCTGTCCATCGGAGTGGTCACCAACCAGTTCCAGGACTTCGAACATACGGGGCAGATCAGCGAGTTGGCGGCGGAGATGAAGGGCTACGCCAAGTCGCTGCCCGGCTCCAAGTACGTAGTGGATCGGCGGCACCAATCGCCGGCCCTGCCGACGGCTTCGGCGGAAGACGAGGCTCTATTGGCCGCCGTGGACCAGCGGCGCGCACAAACTCAGATCAAAACCTGAACCCATCTCATCATGGCCATCACTGTCACCTGTCCGTCGTGCTCCTCTTCGTTCCCGGTCGACCCGGCGAAGGTCCCCGAAGGCGGTGTGAACGCGCGTTGTTCGTCGTGCGGGGACATCTTCCGAATCGACAAGCCCGTCGAGGCCGAGCCGCTGCCGACGTTCGACAATCTGACACCGGTGGACTCGATGCCCGCCGTGGACGAGGCTCCCGCCATGGAGGAGGCTCCCGTCGTAGAGGAGGCTCCGGAGCCCGAGCCGTCGCCGCCACGGCCGGCCGAGCCGCCCCCGCTGCCCGAAGAGCCGGTGGCCGAGCCCATGGGGCACAGCCCCGAAGCGGCTGCGGACCCCTTCGCGCAGCCCGCCCCCTTCGAGGAAGAAGCACCGGTTGCGGAGCCCGTCCTCCCAGAGGCCGAGATTCCCGACGGGCTTCCACCGGTGGAGACGGCGGAATCGCTACCCGCGCCGGACGAGTCTCCCCAGGAGACTCTACCGCCGGCCATCGAGGCGCCCGCCGAGGAGGCGGCCGAGGCCGTCGCGGAAACGTCCGCGCCGGCGGTCCAGGGCTTCACCTTCGGCAAGCGCGATCCCACGGACAAAGCCAAGCGCCTCGCTCGGGTCCTGGTGTCGGACATGATCATGTACAACGCCGAGCGGCATCAGACGGCCCTCGCCCAGGGCACGCTTCAGCAGGACTTCGAGGAGGAGATCGACAAGTCCTGGAAGGAGTTCGTCGAGCAGGTGGGTGAGGAGTTGGCCGAGGGGCAGGGGCGGCAGTTCTGGAAGGATGCCCTCAACGACATCCTCGCCAAGGGCCAAGAGGTCTTCTAGCCCCGGCTGTTCCGACGCACCGAGTCCGGTTGGCGAGGGCGTGCCGGGCCTTCAGGCCACTCGGCGTCACCGGTATATTCATGAATGAGTAGGTGAGAGGGGCCGTCCCGCTCGGGCGGCCCCTCTTCTGGTTTTCACACCTGGAATCGACGACGTCCCGTCATGAACAAGGATCAGCTGCAGCAGCTGTCGGAGCTCAAGGAGAAGATCCACGAGCTCAGGGGGTATCTTTGACCTGGACACCCGCGAAGAGCGGCTGAAGAACCTCGAACAGATGATGGCCGCCCCGGACTTCTGGGACGATCAGGACGCGGCGCGGGAGGTCATCGACGATTCGAACCGGCTCAAGGGCTGGATCGAGCCGTGGAACGAGTTGAACGAGCGGGTGGGCAACCTCGAGGCCATGGTGGAGCTCCTGGAGCTGGAGGACGATCCCGAGCTGGCGTCGGAGTTCGAGTCGGGCCTGGCCAACCTCGAGTCCGGTGTGGAGGGCATGGAGGTACGCACCATGCTCCAAGGCGAGGACGATCACCGCGAGGCCATCGTCACCATCCACCCCGGGGCCGGCGGTCTCGAGTCCCAGGACTGGGCAGAGATGCTCATGCGGATGTACACCCGCTGGGCCGAACGGCGGGGCTACTCGGTGAACGTTCTCGACCTCCAGCCCGCCGAGGAAGGTGGCATCCGCAACGCGACCTTCGAGATCCTGGGCGAGAGCGCCTTCGGGTACCTGAAGGCCGAGGCGGGCGTGCATCGACTCGTGCGCATTTCGCCCTTCGACGCTCAGTCACGCCGCCATACCTCTTTTGCCAGTGTCTTCGTCTATCCGATGGTCGACGACGACATCGAGATCGACATCGACGAGTCCGATCTCCGGGTCGACACGTATCGGGCGTCGGGGGCCGGTGGCCAGCATGTCAACAAGACCGATTCGGCGGTACGGATCACCCACGAGCCCACGGGGATCGTGGTGGCGTGTCAGCAGGAGCGCTCCCAGCACAAGAACCGGAGCACGGCCATGAAGATGCTTCGGGCGGCCCTCTACCAGCGCGAGATGGCCGAACGCGAGGCCGCCAAGAAGGAACTCCAGGAGGGGATGAGCGATATCGCTTTCGGGAGCCAGATCCGGTCCTACGTCTTCCAGCCCTACACCATGGTCAACGACCACCGCACCGAGGTGAAGATCACCGACGTGCACGCGGTCATGGACGGCGAGCTCGATCCCCTCATCGAAGCGTACCTGAAGCAGACGGGAGCCACAGCGGCCACGTAATGGGCGAAACCACGACGGAAGCACGCGAGGAGCTGAGCCAGGTCCTCCGCCACCGCAGAGAGAAGCTGGAGGCTTTGAGGGAGAAGGGGATCCAACCCTTCGCCTACAACTACCACCGCACGTCCGACGCGGCTGGCGCCGTGGGGGCCTTCGAGGAGGCCGAGGAAGGTGGATCCCTGGACGAGAAGGGGCAGGGCGAGCGCGTGAAGGTCGGTGGGCGACTGGTGGGATGGCGGGACATGGGACGGTCTGTCTTCGCCCACCTCGAGGACGCCTCCGGTCGCATCCAACTCTACTTCAAGAAGAACGTCCTCGGCGAGGATGACTTCGAGACGCTGGGCTTGTTGGACGTGAGCGACTGGATCGGCGCCGAGGGACCGACGTTCCGGACGCGGACCGGCGAGGTCACCGTCCAGGTCGAGGCGTGGACACTCCTGGCCAAGTCCCTCCGCCCGCTCCCCTTCGGGAAGGTCGAGACCGACCCGGAGACGGGCGAGCGGATCGTCCACTCGGGCTTCGCCAATCAGGAGACGCGGTACCGCCAGCGCTACGCCGATCTGGCGGTCCACCCGGAAGTTCGCGACGTCTTCAAGCTGCGCTCGCGGGTCATTTCTGCCCTCCGCCGCTTCCTGGACGAAGAGGGCTTCCTGGAGGTGGAGACGCCGGTGCTGCAGCCGCTCTACGGGGGCGCCTCGGCCAAGCCCTTCGTGACCCGGCACAACGCCCTCGACCAGAAGATGTACCTCCGCATCGCCGACGAGCTGTACCTCAAGCGCCTCATCGTCGGTGGCCTGGACCGGGTCTACGAGATATCGAAGGACTTCCGAAACGAGGGCCTGTCGCGGGTGCACAGCCCGGAGTTCACCATGCTCGAGTGGTACCAGGCCTTCTCGGACTACGAAGACCAGATGGATCTCTGCGAGCGGATGATCCTCTACGTCATGGACGAGGTCATGGACTCCCGGGAAGTGGCCTTTGGGGGTCACCAGCTCACGGTGGAAGCCCCGTTCCGTCGCCTGGGCCTGGTGTCCGGTCTGTCCGAGGCTCTGGGCCGCGACGTCCACGAGATGACTGAAGAGGAGCTCCGGGCCGAGGCGGAGCGCCGGAACGTACCCGACCTCGACGGCGCAGGGCGTGGCAAGCTCATCGACAAGCTCTTCGGCGAGCTCGTGGAGCCCGGACTCATCGAGCCCACCTTCGTCATCGACCATCCGAAGGAACTGAGCCCCCTCGCCAAGCCCCATCGGGAGGATCCGCGCCTCACCGAACGCTTCGAGCTCTACATGGGCGGAGCCGAGGTCTTCAACGCGTTCTCCGAGCTCAACGATCCCATCGACCAGCGCGAGCGCTTCGAGGCCCAGGTGGCGCTCCGCGAGGCGGGTGACGACGAGGCTCAGCAGATCGACGAGGACTACATCCGCGCCCTGGAGTACGGCATGCCGCCCACGGGCGGCGTGGGTATGGGCGTCGACCGCTTCGTCATGATGCTTCTCGGCCAACCGACCATCCGCGACGTCATTCTCTTCCCCATGCTGCGCAACGAGGAGTGAGGGCCATGGCCGACTCCGCTCCGAGCGCCTCATGAACCGGCTCACCTGGTTCATCGCGCGGCACTACCTGAAGGCGGGGCGGGGCAAGGCGCTTCTTTCCCTCATCACGTGGATCGCCCTGGGCGGCATCATTCTCGGGGTGGCCGCCCTGATCACCGTCATCTCCGTGATGACGGGCATGCAGGGAGAGCTCCGGAGCAAGATCCTCGAGTCCACGCCCCACCTCTACGTGTTGGAGTACAATCGCAGTCTGCAGTTGGCGGACTACGAGGCCGTCACCGACTCCATCGAAGGCATGGAGGGCGTGGTTGCGGCGGCGCCGTTCGCCATGTCCAGCGTCACCCTGGTCATGGATGGGGGCGACTACTCCCAACCGGCCTACCTCCTCGGTGTCCACATCGACGCGGCAGGTGGTGCGGCTACCGAGATGGAGGAGAAGATCATCGGAGGGGCTCTGGACCTGGAGGTGCCCGAGTCGGGCCTGCAGCCACTCCTGGTCGGGTCCGTCCTCGCCGACCGGATGAGCATCTTCCCCGGCGACACCATGGTCGTGATGTCCCTGGAGAACCTGAAGCCCGACATGTTCGGCTCGTTTCAGCCGACGCTACGACAGTTCGAGGTGACGGGCACGTTCACGACAGGGATGTACGAGTACGATCTCTCCAACATCTACACGACGCTGGAGGGTGCGCAGGATCTCCTGGGCCTCCCGGAAGGGACGGCCAGCGGCATCGGTGTCCGGACGGTCGATGCCGACCGGGCCGACGAGACGGCCGCTGCCCTCGAGGAGCGCCTGGGCTATCCGTACACGGTGGAGTCGTGGATCGCGCGCAATCAGGCGCTCTTCAGCGCTCTCGAGCTCGAGAAGTACGCCCTGGGCGTCATCGTCTTCCTCATTGTCGTCGTGGCGGCTTTCAACATCGTGAGCACCCTGGTGATGGTGGTGGCGGACCGAACGAAGGAGATCGGGATCCTCCGGACGATGGGCATGACCCAGAAGGGCATCCTGCGGATCTTCGTGATCCAGGGGGTGTGGATCGGCGTCATCGGCACCACCATCGGGGCCGCACTCGGAGTGGGAGTGTCGTGGGCCGTGGATCGTTTCGAGCTCATCAAGATCCCGGGCGACGTCTACTTCGTGGACCACCTGCCGGCCACGCTGAATCCTCTCGACATCACGCTCATCATCGTCTGCAGCATCGGGGTGTCTCTTGTGGCCACCATCTATCCCGCCTTACAGGCCTCGAAGCTCGAGCCCGTGGACGCCATCCGCCATGAGTAGGTCGATGACCGGGTGTGTGGATGCAGGCGGTTCGAAGCGGGGGGGTCGATGACGCCTGGGCACGTGAGCGCCGGAGAGGGCCTCGGGCAGGCGGCTGCCGTCGCGTCCGAAGCCCACCCCCTCGAGGCCCGGGGCCTCGTCAAGCGATTCGTCGGTGGCGACGGCAGCGATCTCACCATCCTCGACGGTGTCGACTTCAGGCTCTCACGCGGAGAGGCCATCGCCATCGTAGGTGCGAGCGGAGCAGGTAAGTCGACGCTCCTCCACCTCCTTGGCGCATTGGACCGGCCGACGGATGGTGAGGTGCTGATCGGGGGGCGGCCGGTGGCGGGGCTCGAGGACGAGGAGCTGGCCGCTGTCCGAAACGAACGGATCGGATTCGTTTTCCAGTTCCACCACCTCCTCAGGGAGTTCACCGCCCTGGAGAACGTGATGATGCCCAGGCTCATCGCCGGCGCGGTGCGGGCGGATGCCGAGGGACGGGCGCGGGAGCTCCTGTCCGACGTGGGCCTCGCAGACCGACTGGAGCACAAGCCGAGGCAGCTCTCCGGCGGCGAACAACAGCGGGTCGCGGTGGCACGGGCCCTCGTCAACGACCCGGTCGTGCTCCTGGCCGACGAGCCCTCGGGCAACCTGGACGCCGAGACGTCCACGAAGCTCCACGACCTTCTCTTCGATCTCCGCGAGCGCCGTTCCCTGTCCCTCGTCATCGTCACCCACAACCTCGATCTGGCCGCCCGGGCCGACCGGAGCCTGACCATGGCTCGGGGACGGCTCCATCCGACGGCTGCGGGGTAGCGACTCGGCGGTGAGGCAGTTGGGGGCCCGGATGGCCCCTCCAGCCCTGGCGATCGTAGAGGAGCGAGAGGAGCATCGATGTCGGACATGGTCTGTGAGAATTGCGGCTCGACCGACGCGGTCGTGCACCTCACGCAGATCGTGAACAACGAGATGTCCACCCACCATCTCTGCGAGAAGTGCGCGGCGGAGAAGGGGCTGGAGAGCACGCCGGACACTTCACAGACGCCCCTCGTCGACGTCATCGCCCAGATGACCCAGGACACGGCCCGGGAAGCCCAGCCGTCGGACAGCGAGTGCTCGTTCTGTGGCCTCACCTTCGACGGCTTTCGCTCAACCGGCCGGTTGGGGTGCCCGCACTGCTATGAGACGTTTTCGGACCACCTCCCGCGCCTTCTGAGACGGATCCACGGGAGCACGAAGCACGTGGGCAAAGTCTACCTGCCACCGGATCCGACGGCGTCGGACATGGAGAAGCGTCTCGAAGGTCTTCGCCGCAAGCTGGAACGCGCCGTCCAGTCCGAGGACTTCGAGCGAGCAGCCGAGATCAGAGACCAGATCCGCGACATGGAGCCCGCGTAGCACCCTCTCGTCATGACCGAATTCGACTCGATTCCCGACCACGGGCTGGGGTGGCTTGAGGCCAGTGGAGAGCACGCCGACATCGTGCTGTCCACACGGGTCCGCATCGCGCGCAACCTCCAGGGCCACGCCTTTGGTCCGCGGGCGAGGGTCAATGACCGTGAGGCCGTGCTTCGTCAGTTCAAGCGGTCCATGGGTCGCTCAGACGTCCTGCAGAACGGGACGCTTCTCGAGATGCCCGATGTCGCCGATCGGACTCGTCGCATCCTCCATGAGCGACGCCTGGTGACCCGCGATCTTTTGGGAGAGGAGGGTGCCGAGCCGGCCAACGGCACGGCGGTCCACTTCTCGTCACGGGAGCCGGTGAGCGTGATGGTCAACGAAGAGGACCACCTCAGGGTGCAGAGCCTTCTGTCGGGGCTCCGGGTGCAGGAGGCCTGGGACATCGTCGATCGCCTCGATGAGGAGTTGGGGCGCGAACTTCCTTTCGCCTTCCACAACGAGTTCGGCTTCCTGACCAGCTGCCCCACCAATGTGGGCTCGGGGCTCCGGGCGTCCGTGTTCATGCACCTGCCCGGGCTCGTTCTCACCAAGGAGATCAGCAAGGCCCTCAGGGGGCTGGGGGAGCTGGGTCTGACCTTTCGGGGCCTTTACGGAGAGGGGTCGGAGGTGGTGGGCAACTTCTTCCAGGTCTCCAATCAGACTACGCTGGGCCGGACCGAAGAGGACCTCGTGGACCACCTGGACACGGTCGTCCGGAAGGTGATCAACGACGAGATGCATGCGCGTCAGGTGCTTCTGCGCGACGCCCGTGGGGTGACCGAGGACAAGATCTGGAGAGCGTACGGCCTTCTGCGCTACGCGCGCTCCCTCTCCTTCGAAGAATTGATGAATCTCTTGTCCGGAGTGCGCCTCGGTGTGAGTCTGAAACTACTCCCTGGGCTCCGTGTATACACGCTGAACAAAATGATGATTTTTACGCAGCCGGCGCACCTCGAACAGGCCGCCGGTCGCGATCTACCGCAAGCTGAAAGCGACGCACATCGAGCTTCCTTCGTGCGTCGTATCCTGGCCACCGAGGGTGACGTCTCCGCAGACGATCGGGGAGTCGGCGACGACGATGCCCGTGCCTAACCGTTAACGGACCATGAACTACAATTTTACCGACCGAGTTCGGAAGGTCCTTGCGATGGCCCGCGAAGAGGCCATCCGACTCCAGCACGACTACGTGGGCACGGAGCACATCCTCCTCGGGTTGATCCGGGAAGGGGAAGGGGTGGCTGCTGCCGTTCTCCAGAACCTTTCCGTCGATCTGGACCAGATCCACGAGCGGGTCGAGGAATCCGTCCGGAAGGGCAAGGCGACCATCGCCCTCGGCGAGCTTCCCTATACGTCGCGTGCCAAGAAGGTCCTGGAGTTCGCCATGGCCGAGGCCCGGGACTTCAACCACTCGTATGTGGGCACGGAGCACCTCCTCCTCGGGCTCCTCCGGGAAGAGAAGGGGATCGCGGCTCAGGTCCTGAACTCCCTTGGCGTCACCCTCGACGAGGCCCGGGGCGAGACCCTCAAGGTCCTCGGCTCGGAGATGTCGCCTTCGGAGCCTGCGGGAATCGGTGGCAGCGGCGGTGAGGCCTCGGGGTCGGGCAAGTCGGGCGAGAAGAAGTCCAAGACGCCGGCTCTCGATCACTTCTGCCGCGACCTTACGGAGTTGGCCGCCCAGGACAAGCTCGACCCGACCATCGGTCGGAAGGAAGAGATCGAACGGGTCGTCGAGATCCTCTGCCGCCGGAAGAAGAACAACCCGGTCCTCATCGGGGAGCCCGGCGTCGGCAAGACGGCCATCGTCGAGGGGCTGGCGCAGCTCATCGCCGTCGGCGAGGTCACCGAAGCTTTGAAGGACCACCGGGTCCTGGCGCTGGACATGGCGGCGGTCATCGCCGGCACCAAGTACCGCGGTCAGTTCGAGGAACGCCTGAAGGCGGTCATGAACGAGATCCAGCAGAGCAAGACGGTCATCCTCTTCATCGACGAGCTCCACACGCTGGTGGGTGCCGGGGCGGCCGAAGGGGCCATCGACGCGTCGAACATGCTCAAGCCGGCCCTCGCCCGCGGGGAGCTCCAGTGCATCGGCGCCTCGACGCTGAACGAGTACCGCAAGTACATCGAAAAGGACGGGGCCCTCGAACGGCGCTTCCAGCCGGTCATCGTGGATCCACCGGCCGTCGACGAGACGGTGGAGATCCTCAAGGGGCTGCGGGGGCACTACGAAGACCACCACCGTGTGGTCATCCCCGACGACGCCCTCGAGCACGCGGCGAAGCTCTCGGATCGGTACATCACCGACCGCTTCTTGCCCGACAAGGCCATCGACGTCATCGACGAGGCCGGAGCGAGGGCGCGCATCGCCAGCCAAGTCCCGCCGGCGGATGTCGAGGAGCTCAAGGAAGAGCTCGCCGAGATCGCCAAGCGGAAAGAAGACGCGATCGGCGACCAGGATTTCGAGCGTGCCGCCGAACTGCGCGACGAGGAGCGGGAGTTCAGCCAACAGATCCGGGAACGGCAGGAGGCGTGGGAGGAAGAGCGCAAGCAACATCGTCCTGAGATCTCCACGGAGGAGGTCGCCTTCATCGTCGGACGGTGGACAGGCATCCCCGTCCAGCGCATTCGGCAGACGGAGTCGGAGCGCCTCGTCAACATGGAGGAAGAGCTCCACAAGCGGATCGTCGGCCAGGATGCCGCCATCGAGGCCATCAGCCGTGCCATCCGGCGTAGCCGGGCGGGCCTGAAGGACCCGCGTCGCCCCATCGGTTCGTTCATCTTCTCCGGGCCCACGGGTGTCGGAAAGACCGAGCTGGCCCGGGCCCTGGCGGAGTTCCTCTTCGACGATCGTGAGGCGCTGATTCGCGTCGACATGAGCGAGTACATGGAGAAGTTCTCCGTGTCGCGCCTCATCGGCGCTCCTCCGGGCTATGTGGGCTACGAGGACTCGGGTACGCTGACGAAGGCCGTCCGCCGTCGTCCGTACTCGGTGGTTCTCCTCGACGAGATCGAGAAGGCGCACCCGGACGTCTTCAACATCCTGCTGCAGGTGCTCGACGAGGGGCATCTTACGGACAACTACGGTCGCGTCATCGACTTCAAGAACACGGTGCTCATCATGACGTCGAACCTGGGTGCCCGGGACATCAGCAAGGGCGGCGGGCTCGGCTTCCAGACCTCGGATGCGGGCACGTCCTACTCGATCATGAAGGACAAGGTCGCCAAGGAGATCGAGCGGGCCTTCAACCCCGAGTTCCTGAACCGGGTGGACGACACCATCGTCTTCCATCCGCTCACGAAGGAGGAGATCGGCGAGATCATCCACATCCTCATGGAGGACGTGCATGCTCGCCTGGAAGAGGAGGGGATCACGCTCCGCTTCACCGACGCCGCCATCGAGTTCCTGGTCGATGAAGGGTACGACGAGAAGTTCGGAGCGCGGCCGCTCAAGAGGGCGATACAACGGTATTTGGAGGACCCGCTATCTGAGAAGATACTGCAGGCAGAGTTCAGTAGCGGGGACGAGATCGAGGTCGACGTCGACGGTGATGGCGACGGACTCGTGCTCCGCGCGGAGTCGACGACGAAGACGTGATCCACACCCTCCTCAAACACGCACCCTCGATGAAGAAGGCCTCCGCGGTCGCGGTGGCCTTCTTCGCCGTCATGGCTGTGGCGGCACCCTCCGATTCCGGTGCCCAGCAACAGCCGGGTACCCTCGTGCAGATCGACTCTCTCGAGGTTGTCGGCAACGATCGAATCCAGACGCAGTTCATCCTTTCGCTGTTCGCGGTTCAGGCGGGGCAAGAGGTCACGTACCGCGCCATCCAGCGGGGACTGAAGGAACTCCTGAACACCGGCCAGTTCGACGACGTCGTCATCCGGGCCCGGCAGACGGATCGGTACATCCTCACCCTCGAGGTCGTCGAAGCACCTCTCGTACGGCGGGTGGCCATCGAGGGGCTCCAGAACGTGTCTGCCCGGGAAGTGCGGGACACCACCGGGCTGCAGGCCGGCTTCCCCCTCGATCGTCAAGCCATCCTCGATGCCCAGGCGTATATCCGGAGTGAGCTTGCTCGCGAAGGGATTCCCTTCGCCGACATCGGGGTCCGGGAAGTCCCCCTCACCGGCGTCGAGAACGAGATCGAGCTGATCCTCGATGTCTCCGAGGGACAGCGTGTCACGGTGGCCCAGCTCGAATTCCTCGGCAACGAGCAACTCACGGACGAAGCGCTCGTCGGCGCCATGAGCACCAAACCCGAGGGATTCTGGTGGTTCCGATCAGGGACGTACGACCCGGCGAATTTCCGGGCGGACCTGGGCGAGAACCTACCGCGGCTCGCGCGTTCGCGCGGCTTCCTCGACTTCACCGTGGTAGGCGACACCCTCATTGTCGATCCAAGCACCGGCAAGGCCAGGCTCGAGGTCACCGTCGACGAGGGTCGGCAGTACCGCCTCGGCTCGTTCACGGTGGAGGGCAACACGGTTTTCGAGGACGAGGAGCTGGAGCCCCTTTTCCGTGCGCAGCGCGGTGGAGGCATCCTGGGCAGCCTGGGACTCAGCGGTGGCGGAGACCAGGCCAACGTCCAGGGGCAGGTCTTCGACGGCGAGGCCTTCAACCAGGCCATCTTCTCGGTCCAGGAGCGCTATCGGAACGAAGGCTACCTGTACGTCCAGGTGAATCCCGTCATTGACGTGGAGGAGCCCGACAACGGCGGGCCTCCCCTGGTCAACGCCCGCTGGGACATCATCGAGGGCACGCCGGCCATCGTGAACCGGGTTGAGATCTCGGGCAACGAGTACACTCACGAGTGGGTAATCCGGAATCAGATGTTCGTCCTGCCGGGCGACGTGTATCGCCAGGACGCGATGCTGCAGAGCTATCAGAACATCCAGGCGCTGGGCTTCTTCGAGGCGCCCCTCCCGCTGCCTGACATCGTGCCGCTGGAGAACGGGGACGTGAACATCACGTTCAACGTCGAAGAGAAGCAGACCGGCTCCATCAACTTCGGGACGTCGGTGGGCGGTGGCGTGGGTCTGTCCGGTTTCATCGGCTACGAACAGCCGAACCTCTTCGGTCAGGCCAAGTCCGGTTCGCTACGATGGGACTTCGGTCGCTTCATCAACTCCTTCGAGCTCGGCTATACCGACCCGGCCATCTTCCAGACCCGGACGTCGGCGACGATCAACCTCTTCAACTCCCGCGACCGATTCTTCCAGTTCTCCACGGGACGCCGGCGCAGGATCGGTACCAACCTCCGCCTGGGCTTCCCCTGGCTCGGCTCCCAACGGACGCGGGTCTTCCTCGGCTACGGGATCTCTCGTACGAAGTATGAGCTCTTCGACAACGTCGACGATACCTCGCTCTTCGGCCGCCCACCGGGCGTACAGAGCCAGCTGTCGGCCAGTGTGACCCGAAGCACGCTGAACCATCCACTCTTCCCGACACAGGGTTCACGACAGAACCTCACCATCGAGCAGAACGGTGGCCCCCTGGGGGGCGACGGTGACTTCACCCGTGTGCTGGGAGACGCTTCGTGGTGGGTACCGGTAGGCCAGGTCGGGGGTCCGGAGGGTGGTGGGCCCGGGGGCATCCGCTTCGCCTTGGGTCTGACCATGCGTGCCGGCTCGGTCTTCGGCGACGCCAGCGCCTTCCCGTTCGACCGCTTCTTCATGGGCGGTGTGCAGTTCGGGCAGAACCTGAGGGGCTACGACGAAACGACCATCACGCCCCTGGGCTACTTCCCCCAGTCGACGAGCGAGATCAGCGAGATCCAGCGCCTCGGTGACGCCTACTTCAGCCTCTCGGCGGAGTACGCCATCCGTCTGAGTGACCAGATCGGCCTGGCGGCGTTCTACGACGCGGGCGCGGTTTGGCAGGAGCCGAGTCAGTTCGACCCGAGCAGCCTCTTCCGCGGCGCCGGGTTCGGCGCCCAGATCGTGACTCCGTTCGGTCCCATAGGGCTGGACTACGCCTACGGCTTCGATCGCACGGTACCCGGGTGGCAGCTCCACTTCCGGATGGGCCCGCAGTTCTAGGAGGCTGTCCAGGGCGCCGGGGCACCACGGAGGGGTCGGACGGGCCTGTACATCCTCGATCACCGATCCAAAATTACTGGGCTGTGGTACCGCACCCCTCGCCGAGTGCGCGTACCCCGTCGGAACGATGGGAACCTGTCGGGCCGGACCCCACTACGACTGTTCGGCGGCACGACAATCAACGGAGTAACGACTATGCGACGCACCTCACTCGCGCTCATGGCGCTGGCCTTCCTGCTCTCGGCGGGAGCCGTCGAGGCGCAGACGCTCAAGATCGGGTACATCAACTCGCAGGAGATCCTGGTGAACGCCCCTGGCGCCGAAGAGGCCCAGACGCAGTTCGATCAGGAGATGTCCTCGTACCAGCAGGAGATCGCCCAATTGGAGACGGAGCTTCAGAACATGGAGACCGCGCTCCAGCAACAGCAGCTCACCCTTTCGCCCGAGGCGAAGGCCAACCGCGAGCAGCAGTTGCAGGCCAAGTTCCAGGAGTATCAGCAGCGCAGCGCCCAGCTCCAGGAGATCGCCAATCAGCGCCGGGCTGCCCTCATTCAGCCGGTGATGGACGAGATCACCGCGGTCATCGAGACTCTCCGTGAGGAAGGCGCGTACTCACTCATTCTCGACGCCGCCGCCGGCTCCATCGTGTCCGCCGATCCCGCGCTGGATCTCACGCAGGAGGTCATCACGCGCCTCCAGGCCGCCGACGACAGACAGCCGGACGCGAGCCCTCTCCGCTGACCGGGAGGCGCTCACCGAGGTCATCGAGGGGCTCACCGGCGGATCGCCGCCGGTGAGCCCCTCGTCTCGTTTCACGAAAGGACGAGGGAACGATGGATGAAGCAGCCATGAACGAGGGATCCGCCACTGCGCTGACACTCGCCGAGGTGGCCGACCGGGTCGGCGGTCGTGTCATCGGGGACGCGGATGTCCGGGTGACCTGGATCGGGCCGGTCGATGAAGCCGACGATCGGGGCCTCGCCTTCCTGGGATCGCGCAAGTACACCCGGTACGTGGAAGCGTCGCGTGCGGCGGCGTTTCTCGTCTCGGACGAGCTGGACGACGCCCTCCCGGAGGGCACGAGCCGCGTCGTCGTCGCCGAGGCGTACCCGGCGATGCGCACGCTTCTGCGCCACTTCCACCCCGAGCGGCCGGCGCGACCCGGTGTGCACCCGACCGCCGTTCTCGGGCGCGATGTCGAACTCGGGGCCGACGTGGAAATCGGACCGTATGTCGTCCTGGAAGAGGAGGTCTCGGTCGGCGATGGCTCCAGAATCGGAGCTCACTGTGTCCTGGGGCGAAAGAGCCGAGTAGGGAAGAAGGCGCATCTCCACCCCCACGTGGTTCTCTACGAGGAGACGGTCCTGGGCGACCGTGTGACCATCCACTCCGGAGCCCGGCTCGGTACCGACGGCTTCGGATACACGGTCGTGGACGGCGAGCACGCGAAGATCCCCCAGGTCGGCCGGTGTGTCATCGGCGACGATGTCGAGATCGGCGCCAACAGCACCCTCGATCGGGGCTCACTGGGCGATACGCGCGTCGGGAAGGGGTCGAAGCTGGACAACCTCGTCCACATCGCCCACAACGTGCGCGTCGGCGCCAGGTCGCTCCTTGCGGCCATGGTGGGGATCGCCGGGTCGACACGCCTCGGTGAGGGCGTGTTCATGGGCGGGCAATCGGGAGCCATCAACGCCGTAGAGATCGGCGATGGCGCGAAGATCACCGTGCAGTCGGGGGTCATCGGTGACCTGGAGGCCGGAGGCACGTATTCCGGCTTCCCGGCTCGGCCCCACAGGGAGACGATGCGGGGTTACGGCCTCATCGCCAGACTTCCCGACCTGGCCGATCGGGTGAAGCGCGTCGAACGGTCCTTGGAAGAGCTCGAGAACGGTTAGCTTTCCTGGCTGAACGGATGACCTCGCTAACCCTCCATTCGGACGAAGCTCGATGAGCGCCAATCGACAGCGGACCATCGGCGGAGAAGTGACCCTCGACGGCACCGGAGTCCACTCGGGGGAGTCGGCGAAGCTCACGTTCAGGCCGGCGGAGCCCGGAACGGGACTCCGCTTCCGTCGGGTCGACCTCGACGAGGCGCCCGAGATTCCGGCGGACGTGAACTACGTCGTGGGTACCCAGCTCGGTACCACACTCGGCAAGGATGATGTCCGGGTGCTCACCGTGGAGCACGTCCTCGCGGCGGTCACCGGAGTCGGTGTGGACAATCTGCTCGTGGACGTCGAAGGGCCCGAGGTGCCCATAAGGGACGGCTCGTTCCAGGACTACGTCACGGCCCTCGACGAGGCGGGCCTCGTGGAGCAGGAGGAAGAGGCCGAGGTGCTGGCGCTTCACGGCGTCGTCGAGGCCGGAGGGCCGGGGGGAGAGTCGAAGTACGTGGCCACGCCCGCAGAGGAACTCCGGATCTCCGGGACCATCGACTTCGAGCACCCCACCATCGGACGGAGCTACGGGTCGTTCCTCGTAGAGGAGGCGGCGTTTCGCAGGGAGTTGGCGGCGGCGCGGACCTTCGGTTTCAAGAACGACGCTGAAGCCCTCCACGCTCGTGGGCTCGCGCTTGGCGCGTCTCTCGACAATGCCGTCGTCCTCGACGAGGACGGGGTGATGAACGACGGGCTCAGATTCGAGAACGAGTTCCTGCGCCACAAGGTGGGCGACATCGTGGGCGACCTGGCCTTGCTGGGTGCCCGGCTCAAAGCCCACGTCGTGGCCGAGCGCCCGAGCCACTCCGGAAACGTGGAACTCGCCAGGGCCATTCGCCGTCATGTGCAGCTTTGTGGGGAGCCGGTGGCCGACACGGCCCGGATCATGCAGTTCCTCCCCCACCGGTATCCCATGCTCCTGGTCGATCGCATCATCGACTTCGTCGAGGGCCAGCGGATCGTGGGAATCAAGAACGTCACGATCAACGAGCCGTTCTTCCAGGGGCATTTCCCGGGACACCCGGTCATGCCCGGCGTTCTGATCGTGGAGGCCATGGCCCAATGTGGCGGCCTCCTGCTCATGGATCAGGTCGAGGAGCCGGATTCGAAGGTCGTCTACTTCATGACCATGGACAAAGTGAAATTCCGGAAGCCCGTGACGCCTGGCGATACCCTCGTCTTCGAGCTGGAGGTGATCCAGTTGAAGCGGAAGATGTGCCGTATGGCTGGTCGCGGGGTAGTAGGCGGCAACGTGGTCGCCGAGGCCGAGTTCATGGCTCGAATCATGGATAAATGAGATGCCCGAAGACGCAGCCGTGAACACTGAAAACGAGACGATCATACACCCGTCCGCAATCGTCCACGATGATGCCGAGCTGGGTGAAGGCGTCGTCGTAGGGCCCTGGGCGTTGATCGGCCCGCGAGTACGGATCGGCGACCATACCGAGGTGGGGCCCCGAGTCCTCATCGAGAAGGACACGGTCATCGGCGAGGATTGCCGCATCAGCAACGGCGCTGTTCTAGGCACCGATCCCCAGGACCTCAAGTACCAGGGTGAGCGCGCGACCCTCGAGATCGGCGACCGTACCGTCATCCGCGAGTTCGCGACCCTCAACCGGGGTACGGCGGCGTCGGGGCGGACCGTGGTCGGGAGCGACTGCCTCCTCATGGCCTACGCGCACGTGGCCCACGATTGTGAGCTCGGGAACCACGTCATCATCGCCAACGCGGTGAACATGGCCGGGCACGTCATCATCGAAGACTGGGTCATCGTCGGCGGCCTCACACCCATTCATCAGTTCGTCCGCATCGGTGCCCACGCCTTCGTCGGGGGCGGGTCCAGGGTGGCCCAGGACGTGCCTCCGTACTGTCGTGCCGCCGGGAACCCACCGAAGCTCTACGGGCTCAACTCGGTGGGCCTCGAACGCCGGGGCCTTTCCCAGGAGGTCCGTGCGGCCCTCAAGAAGACGTACCGTATGCTCTTCCAGGGCGACATGAACCTGACGGAAGCCCTCGATCGCGCCGAATCGGAGATCAGCGGTACGCCTGAAGTGCGGCATCTCATACAGTTCATCCGTGCCAGCGAGCGCGGCATCACGATGTAGCCGGTAGTCGGGAGGTTCTCCCCATGTCCTTGATCCGCCAACGTAGACGACGCAAGAAGAGCTGGCTCGACACCCGAAAGGGCATGTCGCAGCACAAGCTCATGGGCCTTCTCTTTCTCGTGGCCGTCGCCATCTGGTATCTGGGCTGGGCGTTCTGAGCCCAACCATACTCGTTCTCGCCGGTGAGGCGTCGGGCGACCATCACGCGGCGGAATTCGTAGCCGCACTGGCGCGCCGACTCCCGGGTGCCCGCTTCGTCGGCACTGGCGGTGATCTCATGGCGGCGGGTGGGGTCGAACTGCTGGCAGATCTGGACGACCTCGCCGTGATGGGGTTCGTCGAGGTATTGCCCAAGCTGCCGTACCTGAGGCGTCTGGCTGGTCGCTTGCGCCGCTTCATGGATGAGGAGCGACCCGACCTCGTGGTCCTTGTCGACTACCCTGGTTTCAATCTGAGGATGGCTCGTGCCGCCCATGATCGAGGCCTGCCCGTGCTCTATTACATCCCGCCGAAAGCGTGGGCATGGAGGGAGGCGCGGGCGGCCACGTTGGCTCGGACCACGGACCGGGTAGCCGTCATCCTCCCCTTCGAGGAGGACTTCTTCACCCGGCACGGGGCGGCTGCGACCTACGTGGGCAATCCACTCCTCGACCGTGACGATGACGTTGCCGATCGCTCGACGTTCTGCGAGCAGTGGGGTCTGGATCCCGAGCATCGCTTCCTGGCGGTCCTCCCGGGCTCCCGAGGACAGGAGCTGGAACGACACCTCGACGTCTTTCACGACATCGCCGCCATGGTCGCCGAGGCCCGCCGGGATGTTACCCCGGTCTTCTCCAGGGCCCGAACCCTTCGGACAGACCGATTCTCGACGCTGGGCTTCCCGGTGGTGGACGATACGCGCGCCCTGCTGCGCCACGCCCAGGCCGCGCTGGTGAAATCGGGCACCGTGACCTTGGAGGCCGCTCTCGAAGGGACGCCGTTGGTCATCGGCTATCGGACGAGCGCCGTGACCAACTGGATCGCTCAGCGCGTTCTACGGGTGGATCACATCGGCCTCCCGAACCTCATCCTCGACGACGAGGCGGTGCCGGAGTTCCTCCAGGACGAGGTGCGGCCTGACGCCATGGCACCGGTCCTCCTGGACCTTCTGGACGAGGCCAGCGAGGGGCGGCGACGGCAGCTCTCCTACCTGACCCGGCTTCAGGACCGCATGGGTGGACCGGGAGCGTCGGAACGGGTGGCGGGCTTGGCGATGGAGCTCCTGGGGGCGGCATCGTGAGCGAGCTTCGCTTCGAGAGTGCCGGGGTGTTGGGTGCGGGTCTGGTGAGCGCCCTCTTCACCACGACCCGCTCGGAGCGGATCGGCGCCGAGCACTACCAGCAGTTCCGGGAGGCCGGGCAGCCGGTGATGTTCGTCTTCTGGCATGGCCAACTTCTCCCGTTGGTCCACTACCACCGTCGGGAGGGGATCGTCGTGCTCGTGAGCGAGCATGACGACGGTGAGTACATCACCCGGGTCATCGAGCGGTACGGCTTCGGCGCCGTCCGGGGCTCCAGCACGCGAGGAGGGACGAAGGGCCTTCGGGGCCTGGTGCGGGCCGCTCGGGAGGGTCGGGACATCGGAGTGACACCGGACGGACCGCGCGGGCCTCGTGGGGTCTTCAAGCCCGGCGCTCTTCTTGCCGCCCAGATGGCGAGCCTCCCCGTGGTACCCATCTCGGTACGGGCGTCCTCCGGATGGCGTTTCAGGAGTTGGGACGGATTCCTCATGCCCAAGCCGCTCTCCAAGATCACCCTCGAGTATCATCCGCCCGTGTGGGTGCCCCGGGAAGCCGATCGCGGCGACCTCGAGACCCTCGCCGAGGAGGTGGCGGAGGTGCTGAACCGAGGGGAGGCCGGGCGATGAGGAGGCGGGTTGAACGGTTCGCCTGGCGACTGTGGCGGGGTGAAGCCGGCGTCGTGGGAGCCGTGGTCGGCTGTCTAATGCTGCCCGCCGAGGGGGTGTGGCGGCTCATGACACGCCTGCGCAACCGTCGCCACGACGACCGAGTGGCTCGAAGTGTGGACGGACTGGCCATCGTTTCTGTGGGCAACGTCGCGGTAGGGGGGACCGGCAAGACGCCGTTCTCGGCCTGGGTCGCCGCGGTTCTGCGCGAGGGGGGGCATCGGCCGGCCATCCTCCTGCGTGGGTACGGCACAGACGAGGTCGAGCTCCACCGAATGTGGAACGCCGATGTCCCGGTGGAAGTGGCCACCGATCGGGTGGACGCCGCTCGGGCCGCGAGGGACAGGGGATGCGGCGTAGCGGTCCTCGACGACGGCTTTCAGCACCGGGGATTGGGCCGGGTCGTGGATATCGCGCTCGTCGCTGCCGCCGACCCCGTACCCGGCGCAGTCCTACCCCGAGGACCCTACCGCGAACCCCTCTCGGCCCTCCGACGAGCGGACGTGGTCGTGGTGACCCGTCGGAGGGCGTCCCGGGCCGTGGCGGAAGCGCGGCTCGAGACCCTTCGAACGCGAGGCATGCTGGCCGACGGCGCCACGCTGGCGGGCGTGCGACTTCAGAGCGACGAGGTCGTGTCGCTCACGTGTTGGGGCAGGGGAGGAGACGGAATGGATGGGGTGGATGAAACCGGTGGCGGTGACAGGGGCGATGGAAGGTCTCGCTGGGAAGCGGGGGCAGGAGTCGTGGCCTGCACGGCCATCGCCCGAGCGGACGCCTTCCAGGCGGACGTGGAGGAACTCACGGGTGTTGCCGTCGAACTCGTGGCCTTCCCGGACCATCATTCCTTCTCGATGGACGACGTGCGTCGAGTTCGTCGTGACGCCGGAGACCGTCCCGTCCTCGTGACGGAGAAGGACGCGGTGAAACTCCGGCGCCACGTCGAAGTGTTGGGCGATGCGTGGGTGGTCGTCCAACGTCTCGTGTGGGACTGGGGCGAAGAAGAGGTCCGCGCCCGGTTGCTTGCCGTCCTCTCGCCGGAGACCGGAGAGGACGCATGAGGGTCCTGGTCGTTGTCGTGGGAAAGGCGCGCGGCGACCTTGCGGGGGCGATCGAGGAGTACGAGCGACGGGCCAAGCGGTACTGGAAGCTGGAGGTCGTCGAGGTGGGGGCCGGCTCCGGTCGGGGAGACGCCAAGCCAGCGGCCGTCAAGGATGCGGAGGCCGAGCGGATTCTGGCCAGGATTCCCACCGAGTTGGAGGTGGTGGCGATGACGCACGAGGGTGGTGAGATGTCGTCCAGGCAGCTCGCACGGTATCTCCAGGGTCGCGCCGTCCGTTCGTCCCCGGGCGTCGCTTTCGTCATCGGCGGAGCCTTCGGATTGGCTTCGTCAGTGCTGGACCGGGCGAGACGGTCGCTCTCGCTCTCGGCCATGACCTTGCCTCACGAAATGGCGCGGCTCGTCCTCGCCGAGCAGCTCTACCGCGCGGGGACGATCCTCCGCGGTGAACCGTACCACAAAGGATGATATGGAGCTCATCGTATCCCAGCCCCGGGGCCGCCCGGTGGTCGCCGACTACCTGGACGCCTCCCCCGACGCGGTCCGCTTCTACGGTCGCCACTTCTCCGACCTCTCCGCCTACCGGAGCAAGGCCGAGGAGGTCGATGCCCGTTTCGATCGGGCAGCCCGGGAGGCGGCGGTCGAAGGGCTGACGGTGCCACCAGGCGCCGACGGGGCGCGTGTGCGGCGTTTCGTGGACGAGGGCGGGTACATGGTGACTACGGGCCAGCAGCCCGGACTGTACGGAGGGCCCCTCTACAGCGTCTACAAGGCGTTGACCGCCGTGCGCGTCGCCGAGGCTCTGGAAAAGGAGCTGGGCAAGCCGGTCTTGCCCGTCTTCTGGGTGGCATCCGACGACCATGACTGGGCGGAGGCCAACCACACCTGGCTCATCGGGGTGGACAACGAACTCCACCGCTTCGAAGTGCCCGCTCCCGACAGCGCGGTCAGCCCGCCTCTCCACCGCATCGTCCTCGGCAACGACGCCAACGAGGCCCTGGACGCCTTCATCGACCATCTCCCGGCTACGGACTTCAGTGGGCCGTACGTGGACACCGTTCGCGAGGGTTTCGGCGAGGGCGGGTCCCTTCCGGGTGGATTTCATCGCCTCCTCCATCAGCTCCTCGGTCGCTTCGGCGTCTACTTCATCGACGCCGCCGATCCGGCTCTCAAGCGAGGGACAAAGGACCTTCTCCTGGAGGAACTCGGTCGCGCCGGCGAGATGGAGGCGGTTCTCCGATCCACCGAGGAGCAGCTCGAGCGAGCGGGGTACGGCGTCCAGGCGACGATCATGGAAGGCGGCATCAACCTCTTCCTCGAGGGCCCGGCGGGCCGTGAACGGATCTACAGGGAGGGCGACGAGTACCGCCTGCGAACGTCTGGCGAGATCCTCTCGGAGGATGCCATCCGGGAGGCCGTGGAGTCCGATCCGACGGTGCTGAGCCCCAACGTGATGCTCCGTCCTGTGGTGGAGAGCGCGTTTCTGCCCACCCTGTCCTACGTCGGCGGACCGGGGGAGATCGCCTACTTCGCCGAGCTTCGGGCCTACTTCCAGGCGCATGGGGTGGAGATGCCGGTGATCCATCCCCGGTGGAGCGTGACCGTCGTCGAGAGCAAGATTCGCAAGGTCCTCGACAAGTTCGACATGGACATCAGCGACCTGGATCGCCCCTTCCACGAGGTCGCTACCGACTTCGCGAAGGAGGGTACGCCCCCCGCTGTCCAGGATGCCCTGGGAGCCCTCCGCGGCGCCATCGGATCGGGAACCGGCGAACTGCAGAAGGCGGTCGTGGAAGTGGACCCGACGCTCAAGGGGCCGGTCCAGACCCTGCGAAGTCAGACGTTCGCGGCGCTGGCCGACGTGGAGAAGAAGGTGAGCCAGGCGGTGAAGCGGGAGAGCGAGATCGCCCTGTCGCAGATCGAGAAGGCCCAACTCCATCTCTTTCCCGATGGCAAGCCAGCCGAGCGTATTCAGAACCCGATGTACTTCCTCACCCGCTACGGCGAGGCCTTTCTCGACGACCTGTTCGAGCGTTTCGAGGTGAAGTTCGATGGATGAGTGTGCGTACTCGGGGCGCTCTGTCGCGGGCGTGCTGGCACGCGAAATGCGACCGTGGCCGCCGCATGGAACGCCACGGCTACCGAAGAAGTCCTTTTGACCCCAGAGAACGTGATCTAAGTTCAGCGCATGTTCCTTCAGATGATCCTGGTCCTGGTGGTGCTGATTCCCCTCCTGGCGATCGTTCTCGATTCCCAGGTGGGGCGGGCACTGGCCTCACGATTGGAACGGCGGGGCCTGGAGTCGCCCGGCGACGTGACGGCGGAGCGCATCGCCTATCTGGAAAGCGAAGTCGAGCGCCTCGCCAACGAGGTGACACGCCTCGACGAAGAGGGTCAGTTCGTCCATCGGCTCCTCACCGAGGGGAAGGACCAGCCCGGAGGATCGCTCCCGGCGAGCGACGAGACCGAGTAGACGGGACCGGCACGGTGAACCCGTGACGTCCGAGGAGCGCTCGGCGGGAAGGGCCGCTGCCAGCGTCGGGGCGGGGATCTTCCTCAGCAAGATCTTCGGCTTCATCCGCGAACGGGTCATCGCCCACTACTTCGGCGCCAGCGGATACGCCGACGCGTGGTATGCTGCCTTGCGGATGCCCAACGTCATCCGAAACCTCCTCGGAGAGGGCACTCTCTCCGCCTCGATGATTCCCGTCTACGCCGAGATGCTCGAGGAGGGCCGCGACGAGGAGGCCGCGCGCTTCGCCGGCGCCGCCCTCGGCATCGTGACCGTGGTAGCGGCGAGTCTGGTGCTCCTCGGCGTGGCCGTGGCGCCTCTGTTCGTTCCCCTGTTCTTCCCCGTGTGGTCTGCGGAGATCCAGGATCTCACGGTGCAGCTGATCCGGATCCTCCTCCCCATGACCGGCCTCTTCGTACTGTCGGCGTGGACCCTGGGCATCCTCAACAGCCATCGGATTTTCTTCGTGACGTTCGTGGCGCCCGCTCTGTGGAACATGTCCATGATCACCGCCATGATCGGGGGCGCGGTCTATTTCGGCCTAGAGGACCGGGGCCTGGTGGTGGCCCTCGCCTGGGGAGCGTTGGTCGGGGGTGCTCTGACTCTGGTCATCCAGGTGCCCTTTCTGGCGCGGCACGTCTCCGGAATGAGGCTGTCTCTCGGCCGGGGAGTCACAGGCGTCCGGGAGGCCATCACCAACTTCGTGCCGGTGGTGGCGGCCCGGGGGATCGTCAACGTCAGTGGGTGGATCGATCTCATCCTGGCAGGGCGGCTGGTGCCCGGCGCCGTGGCCGTCATGGGGTACGCGCAGATCTTTGCGAATCTCCCCATCTCCCTCTTCGGCACGGGGGTGGCGGCCGCCGAGCTGCCCGAGCTCTCGCGCATGCGACAGGAGCATCGGGATGCCCTCTCGGCGCGGGTGACCGCGTCCTTGACCCGGGCGCTCTACTTCCTGGTGCCCTCGGCCGTCATCTACGTCGCCCTCGGCGACGTCGTCGTGGCGGCTCTGTTCCAGACCGGCCGCTTCGGGGAGGCCACCACGCTCATCACCTGGGGCGTCCTGGGTGCGTACTCCCTCGGTTTGCCGGCGTCGGCCAGCTCCCGGGTCCTCTCGTCCACCTTCTACGCCCTCCGGGACACCCGAACGCCGGCGAAGATGGCCTACATCCGGGTCGCCGTGGCGGTGGTGGTCGGCGTCGCCCTGATGTTCCCCGCCGACCGGGTGGGCTTCTCCACGCTGCGACTCGGCGCCGCGGGACTGGCCGCAGGATCCACCATGGGGGCCTGGATCGAGCTGGTACTCCTGCGGCGCGCTCTCAAGAGGGAGATCGGCGCCCACGGGCCCGCCCTCGGGACGCTGCTCCGGCTTACGGCGGCGGCGCTCCTCGCCGCCCTCGTCGGTGTCCTCATCCAGGTCTCGTTTCCCACGGCACACCCCATCCTGGCGGCTCTGGAAACGCTGATCCCGGCGGGGGTAGTGTATCTCGCCCTGACGTCGTGGATGGGTCTCGGGATCCCGCTGCGGCGACGCGGTGCCTGAGGGCCCCGCCACCCGAGGAGCGCTCCCGGGCTTCCGGAGTGCCCTCCCGCGTCCGCTCTTTTACGAACGAAGCACGTGCCCGTAGACCGAGACCGGCTCAAGACGCTCCCACGACGCCCGGGGGTCTATCTCTTCCGCGACGAGCGGCAGCACGTGCTCTATGTGGGCAAGGCCAAGTCCCTCCGACCACGGGTCCGGAGCTACTTCCAGCGGGAGGCCGATCTTTCGGCGAAGAACCGGGAGCTGGTGAAGCTCATCGACAGTGTCGAGACCATCGTAGTGGGGAGCGACAGCGAAGCGCTGATCCTCGAGGCGAACCTCATCAAGGAGCATCGGCCCCGCTTCAACATCCTCATGCGGGACGACAAGAAGTACCCGTACATCAAAGTGACGGTGAAGGAGCCGTTCCCTCGGGTCTTCGTTACCCGCCGGGTGCGCAACGACGGTAGCCGCTACTACGGGCCGTACACGTCTGTGGGTCCCATGCGACAGGCGCTGGAGGTCATCAAGCATCTGCACACCGTTCGCTCGTGCCGGTACGACCTGCCGAAGGAAGGCCCCGAACGGCCGTGCCTCGACTACCATATCGGCCGCTGCAAAGCCCCGTGCGTCGGACTACAGAGCGAGGCCGACTACCGGGGGATGATCGACGAGATCCTCCGGATTCTCGAGGGGGACACGGAGGGGCTCAGGGGCGAGATCGAGATCAGCATGCGCGAGGCTTCGGCCACGCTGGACTTCGAGCGGGCGGCGAAGATGCGAGACGTCCTGGCCGGTCTGGACAGCCTCGCTCGCCAGCAGCGCGTCCACAAAGCCCAGGGCGGCAGCTTCGACGTGGTGGCGGTGGCGCGTGACGGGGACCTGGCGGCGGGGGTGGTGATGAAGGTTCGCTCCGGCCTCCTCCTCGGTCGCGAGGCTCAGCGCTTCCAGAACATCCGAGACGAGTCCGACGAGGACCTGCTCGCGTCGCTGGTCTCTCGCCACTATCTCAGCTCGGGCGATTCAGCCGCAGGCGACCCTCCGCGGCAGGTCCTCCTCCCTCACGACTTCCCCGACCGGGAGCTCCTGAGCGAGATCCTCACCGAGGCCACCGGACGCGCCGTCCCCGTCACCGTGCCCCGCCGTGGAGAAAAGCTCCGACTCATCGACCTCGCGGCTCAGAACGCTCGCCAGGTGCTGGAAGACCGCGTGACAGCGCTGGCCTATGCCGCGGACCGCGCCGAGGAGGCCCTCTACAGCCTCCAGGACGAGTTGGATCTCAAGGTCGTTCCCCGTCTCATGGTCTGCTTCGACATCTCCCACATGCAGGGCAAGGAGACCGTCGGGAGCGCCGTCGTATTCGAGAACGGCGAGCCAAAGCGGGCGGAATACCGCCATATGCGCATCAAGGGCGAGTGGGGTAACGACGACTATCGGTCCATGTCAGAGGTCGTGCTCCGCTACTTTCGTCGGCGAATGGATGAGGAACGGCCGATTCCCGATCTGGCGGTCGTCGACGGGGGTAAGGGGCAGCTTTCGGCGGCTGTGGCGGCCCTTCAGGAGCTGGAACTCGAGGACGTGGCCGTCATCGCCCTGGCCAAGCGGGAAGAGGAGGTCTTCCAGCCCGGGCGTTCGGACCCCGTTCTACTCGATCGCCGCAATCGGGCGCTCCACCTCCTCCAGCGCATCCGCGACGAGGCCCATCGCTTCGCAATCCGCTACAACCGCAAGCTTCGAAGCAAACGGACGTTGAAGAGCGACCTGGGGGACATCCCGGGCATCGGGCCCCAACGTCAGACCACGCTTCTGCGGCGTTTCGGGTCGGTGAAGGGGGTGCGCGAAGCCACGAAGGAGGAGATCGCTCGTATCCCCGGCTTCTCGCAGGCCCTGGCGAGCCGGATTCTCACGTACCTGGGAAGGTGACAGCAGGTATCTCGGAAGGTGACGGCAGGTGTCTCGGAAGGGGGCGGCAAGTATGCCCCGAAGGGGGCGGCACCCACGCTGGAAGGCGACGGCGGATGGCGGAGAAGGCGACCTCACCCCCGCTCCGAGTGGCGAGGCAGGGATCTTGCAACGTTTGGGCACCGTGGGGCGTATGACAGCTGATCTCGGCCGAGAACCGGGGCTTGGCGCGTCATTCGAGCCTTCCTAAGTTATTCGGTCTACCCAGCAATCATGATCCCAATGGAGGAAACCCGGATGAAGATCCGTTACGGACTCGTCCTGGCAATGACCCTCGGTCTCGGACTCGTCGGCTGTGCGTCGGGCGGGGGCGGTTCCGGAGGCGGAGGCCTGGATGCCATTCTCGCACAGGGGGAAGGCACCGGCGAGCCGCCGCGTGAGACCCCGAACACCGAAGCTGCCCAGCAGGCCCTCGAGGCCGCCGAGGAAGCCGAGGAAGACGGCGATGACGCGCAGGCGCGCATGCATTACCAGCAGGCTCTCGACGCAGCCAACGCAGCGGTCGCCGAAGACGGGACGAACCCGCTGGCCCACCGGCTGGCTGGTCTCGCGGCCCTCGGCCTCGAGGACTACGAGTCCGCCGGGGCTCACTTCGATCGCGCCATCGAGTTGCGGCCGGTCTACGAGTTCCAGCTCGTCGAGACCCGGGAAAACGCCTGGATCGACCTCTATCAGGGGGCGACGCCCCATGTCCAGTCCGGGGACTATGAGTCGGCGGTTCCGTTCTTCGAGAACGCCGATGCCATCTACCAGGGCCGTCCTGAGGCGATGATCACGCTGGGTCAGATCTACGCCCAGCTCCGCCAGCATGACGAGTCGGTCGAGAACATCGATGCGGCTCTGGCGTTCCGGGATACCGAGATGTACGCCATCGTGGACTCCACGACCCGTGCAGGCTGGGACGAGCAGATGGAGGGCTTGCCCCTCCTCAAGGCGCAGGTCCTGGCCGACGCCGGTCGTTGGGAAGAGGCCGCCGTGCTGTACGAGGATCTCTCTGCCCAGAACCCCGGCGACGTCGAACTCAAGCGTGGCCTCGCTGCCATCCTCATGGAGCTCGAGCGTCAGGACGAGGCGTTCGCCATCTACGACGAGATGATGAACATGCCGGGCCTAGGGGCGGGCGACCTGTTCAGTATCGGGGTGGGATTCTACCAAGGAAATGAGTACGCTCTCGCGGCGCAGGCCTTCGGTCGAGCCGCGGAGGTAAGCGTCAACGACCGCGACGCCCTCGAGATGTGGGCCCGCTCGCTGCAGCTCGGGGAGCTGTTCAGCGATGTCCCGCCCGTGGCCGATCGATGGATCGAGCTCGACCCCAACAGCCAGAATGCCTGGCTGATCCTCGCCCAGTCGGCGAACCAGTCCGGTGACACCGAGACGACGCAGGAAGCAGTGCAAGCCGTCGAGGCCCTCGAGGTCTCCGTCCAGGACCTGCAGATGACGCGCTTCGGGAACGGCGGCGCCAGCGTCACCGGGTCGATCATCAACAAGACCCTCTCGCCCGGCGCGTCGGTGACGATGCGTTTCACCTTCTACGACAACTCGGGATCCCCCATCGGGACCGTCACGGAGACGATGTCGGTGGGCCAGGTGGACATGGCGGAGGTCTTCCAGCTTCAGTTCGACTCGGCCGAGGAAGTGGGTGGATACGGCTACGAGCTGACCACCGGCTGATTCGAGAACGGCCTGCCACGGCAGGAAGATCGGGCGGTCCGGGCTTCGGCTCGGGCCGCCCGTTTTCTGTTCGGTGCACCACCGGGACCATTGTACTTCTTCGAGAGCCTTCTACATTTCCTCCCCACGCGGGAGTAGCTCAGTTGGTAGAGCATCAGCTTCCCAAGCTGAGGGTCGCCGGTTCGAGCCCGGTCTCCCGCTCTGTGCAGCAAGGAAGCCTCCGGAGGATCTCGACCTTCGGGGGCTTCTTGCCGTCCGGTGGTGCGCCCGTCGGGAGTAGCAGGGCGAGGTAAGCCACGATCGTCCCGCCGCCTGCTCCGTCGTCCGCTTGAATCGCAGGGCCCAGTTGGGGCCGTTCCCCATGACTGCTCCAGGCGCCCCGCGAAGCCAAGAGAGTCCCCCCCGAGAGATTCTGCGCCCCAAGAACAAGTGGATACGCCCCGGAGAACGCGTCTCCGCGCCCAGTCGGTCTTGCGGGTGGCGCCGAGGTGCGTGTACACTGCTGTGCCCCCTTGTCCAACTCTTGGATCAACCATCCAGTTCTGGAGGGGGAATGCGTTCCGCACTTCTTGCCCTGGTCTGTCTAGCGACGTCGCCCGTAGCGGTCCTCAGTCAGCTGAGTTGCCTCACCCCGTCGACATGCTCGGTAGCGCAGCGATCTCCCGGTGCCCGAGTGCCCCTGGCGGTGCGGGTACAGGGTGGGACCGATGGCATCACCGTTTCTTTCCGCGGAAACTCCTTGGGATCGGCGGCTCATACGGTGGTCACCTCTGGGGGGGGCGTGGCCCACTTCGACTGGGTAGGGACCGTCCCTTCGGGAGGGCGCGAGATCATTACCGCCTCGGCCACCGTGTCCGGCACGGAGCGATCGGTGTCCTTCACGATCACGTCTTCTCCAACCTGGACTCTGGCCCCGTGGGTGGATGAACGACCGAACGGCAGCCTGTCTCGCGCCGACTGCCGCAATCGGATGATTGAGCATCTGGGGCTCCGTCGAGGCCGAGGGCCAGACAGTCACCAGGAGCGTTCGAGGACGATCAAGCGGGAGTTCGACGCGAGTTGTCGTGACCACTCCGGCCTCTATCAACATTGGATGGCGGGCACCCAGTTGCGCCACCCCCTGTCGTTCGAGATCGTCGGGCCAGTGAGCGAGGCGGAGTGTCGGCGCGCAGCGACCACGTTCGAGGCCATCGGGGAGAAGTCCCTCGCCTCCCCCAAAACGGTACGGCCGACTTGGCACCCGAGTTCGCAATGCGTCGCTTCGACACGCTGGCTCTTGGCGAACCACGTCGGGCGCCAACATATCCGCGCGACTCTGGAGGGCCATCCCGGCGCCTCATTGGATGGCGAAGTCGTCGCCCGATCCTTTGCTCGAGTCATGGTGGGACTCGGGTTGGAGTTCTTCGCCACGGACTTCGAGGGAGTCTCTGTCGTGCGGTCCGATACGATCTGGACGTTCAACGGCACCGAGCTTCGCCGCGTGGTGGATGACAGTTCCGCCGTTGCGCAACAGACCGTGAATCCCACGGTTCGACCATTTGTTCTCGTAGACTTCCCGCCGATCCCTACCTGGGAGCGCCTCAGGGTCGGAGTCGGAGCGGCCCTGAACGACCTCGACGAGTACTTCGTCGTCAGCGCATCCGTCCTCCAGCCTGGGTGGGGAGTTCAGATGGAGGCCATACCGGTAGACCTGCACCTCTTCCTCGAGTTCAGAAGACGCAGTGAGGCCCGAACGTCAGGCTGTGGCGAGGGAAAGGCGTTCTGCACGGAGAAGACCCTCGCGCTGCACGGTGTCGGCCTCATGGGAGTCTTCGACGCCGGATCGACGATTCAGAAGTTCCTCAGCGCACTGACGGGATGAAGGCCGACCCATGGCTCGCCAGGCTTCTGACTACTCTGCCTCGAACACCTCGTCGAACCGCTCCCGCTGCGCCACGCTGCCCAATGTCACCAGCTCCACCCCGTCGTCCAGGCGGTAGTCGGGGCGGGGGCCGCTGAGCACGCTCCCGCCCCGCTCGGCGGCGATGACGATGAGGCCGGTCTTCTCCGTGATGTTCGCGTCGCCGAGGCGCCTGCCACGGAGACTGGGAGGCACGCCGATGTAGAAGAGGCTCATCTCCTCGCCGAGTACGGTGGCCTCTCTCCCTCGCACGATGGCGAAGATGGTCTGCACACCGAACGAGGCGTAGCTCAGCACGAAGTCTGCGCCCGCCCGTTGGATGGCGTGCACGTTCCGTTTGTGCGTCACCCGGGTCAGGATCCGGGCGTCTGGATTGAGCCGACGACAGTAGACCGTGAGGTACACGTTCATCGCGTCGTCGTGAGTGGTCAGGAGCACCGACGGGGTTTCGGCGATGCCCGCTCGATCGAGGACGGCTCGATCCGCCGCATCCCCGATGAAGAGCTTGTCGGGGATCCCGATGATCTTGGGTTCGAGCGCCGCGTTGCGTTCGACGATGTGGACGGGGATTCCACGCGCCTTGAGGGCACGTCCCGCCGCCCGCCCCACCTTGCCGCCACCGATGATGAGCACGGGGTTGGGATTGGCGTCGTAGATGGCGAGGACCTCGTCGAGCTCACGGAGCTGATCCTCCGAGCCGACCACCAAGGGGACGCACAACGGGCTGAGGGGCTCGTCAGGGTTCACGGGATGCAGGGTGCCCCCGCGCCAGACGGCGGCGATGCTGACCCCGGTGAAGTCGGTGAGCCCCACCTCCTTGAGGGAGCGGTTTTGAAGTGGGGTGTCGTGGACGGGGAATTCTGCCAGAGACAAGCCCAGCGCTTTGCCGATCCGGTTGGCGTGGGCACTTCCCCAGCGCACCCGGTTGGCCAGGTGCTCGCCGAGCTGAGCCGGGAGCTGGAGGACATGATTGGCCCCGCTGAGCTCGAGTACGTCCACCGAGTCGACCACATCCGCCAGCGCGACGACCTCGACAGTCTCGGACAGCTCCCGCACCGTGAGGACGATGTTGGAGTTCACGGTGTCGGAGGCGTTGGCCACGACCAGCCGCGCTCGCTCGGCCCCGGCTCGTCGGAACGTCTCCACGGAGTCGACGTCGCCCGCCACGACGGGAAGGCCGCGATCGTGCATGGCCATGGCCTTCTCGGCGTCCGGCTCGATGATGTAGGCGGGAATCCCGACGAGCTCCAGTCGGCGGACGAGGCCGATGGCGATGGGGTCGTCGTTGCAGATGAGGACGTGTCCAGACACGGCCTTCGGGACTCTGCGCAAGCGCTCGGCGCGATTCCGGGCTCGCTCCTCCAGCCAGGGAGCGTAGACGAGCTGGATGAAGAGGAAGGGGAGGATGATGAGGAGCATCACCACCCCGGTGAGGAGGACAACGGAACTGAAGAGGTATCCGATGTCCGAGTGGAACGTGATGTCCCCGAAGCCCAGGGTGCTCATCACGGTGAGGGCCCAGTAGATGCCCGTGAACCAGCTGTGACTCTGGCCCTCCCAGGCCATGATGACGTGGAATAGCCACGCGTAGAGCAGAATGAGGGAGACCAGGAGGGCGATGTAGCGTGCGAACGGGGCGACGCGCTTGCGCATCTTGCCGCCGCCCTCGACCAGGGTCGCCAGTTGGGAGCTGAAGGTCTTCATGGAATGCTCTCGGGGTACTCTCCGGCACCCGCGAATGTCCATAAACGGTGAATCGGGGGCAACTTCGGGCCGACGGTCAGCCCATTGGCGACGACCGGATCAGATGCTTTCTTACCACGTCCCTTACGTCGCTTCTCCCCCGGGCCGGAACCGGCCGTCTCCCCTGCGCTCCAGCACCCATGGATCGTCGCTACACCGAGGCCGAAGTGGCCGAGATCCTCGATCGAGCATCTCGAGGCATCGAAGCAAAGGACGTGGGTGCGTTCGTGGCCACCGGGGGGGTCATCCCCACGCGCCTGTGAGAATCGTCAAAGGAAAGTGGGCCGGTCGCGATCTGATGTCTCCGGGTGGCTCGGTTCGGCCGACGGCGGAACCGGTTCGTAGCGCCTGGCTGGACCTGTTGGAGGAGGAGCTCGCGGGTGCCCGGGTCCTCGACCTGTTCGCCGGAACCGGAGCCCTGGGGTTGGAGGCCTTGTCCAGGGGGGCCCGCTGGGTGGACTTCGTGGAGAACGGCCCGTCGGCGCTCCACGCCCTCAAAGCGAACGTCGCGGCGCTGCGGGTCGGACGGCGCGCGCGGATCTTCAAGCGCGACGCGATTCCGTTCGTGGAGCGCCTGGGCGCCGACGCGTACGACATCGTCCTCGCCGACCCGCCGTACGGTTCGGCAAAGCTGGATCGCGTGGTCGCAGCCTGGGGAAGGGTCCCCTTCGCCGGTGTCCTGACCTTCGAACACGACAAGGACCACGCCGTTGTAGCGAAGGGCCGACAGTACGATTTCGGTGGGCCCACCCGCGTGACGATGCTCCGAAGCTAGCGGCGGCCGAGCCCATCAGGCGCCCCGACGTGTCTCCCGAGCGTCGGAGGCCTCTATTGCCGTGACGCGGGTCACGTCGCACCGTCGAGCGTGTACTGTTCGCGTACTCGAGGGCGTCGTCCGACTCCGGAGGCGCGTCACTTCAGGAGGCCCAGATGGTCGGTCGCATCGTGATCACTTCATTGGTCGTTTTCGCCAGCGCCTGCGCTGCAGGGGCAGGGGGTGGCGGTGGGGTCCCAGCCGAGGAGGCGGAGATCGTCGGCGGAGGCGAGGTGTTGGAGTACACGAACGTCTACACGGCCCTCCGGGAGCTACGCCCTTCCTGGATTCGACGGGCCAGGGAAGTGTTCGTCGACCGCGAGTTCGCCGGCGACATCGGCATCCTCCGACGTAGCTTCAGCGAGGAAATCCGCTACATCGAACTCATCCCCGCTCGCGACGTGGTCCGTACGTTCGGACCGTGTCAGGCCCCCGATGGCACCGGGGTCATCGACACTCCCCGCGACCCCCAGTGCGGGACTCGTCCCGTGATTCACATCGTTCGGTATAGCCCATGATCCGGCGGACCCGCCCCGACCGCGTCCTCGGTGGGTGGGTCAGGACTTCCGGTGGTGCAGAGCGATGGGCGCCTCTGGCTTGCCTCGGGTCCGTTCCCACCAGTTCTGGTACAGGTCGACGCTGAACATCAGGATCAGCATGAAGATCACGATCCACTGGGGGATGTAGGGGAAGGGGGTGCCGTTCACCTCGAGGTGCGCGGTGTGGCCACCTTCGAGTACCAGCACGAAGCCGATGAGGAGCAGCACGAACAGGCCCAGGATCTCGAACTCCGGGTTCTTTGAGAGGAAAGCTGAGATCGGCGCAGCGAAGGCGAGCATGAGGGCGACGGAGATCACCACCGAGCCCACCATGATGGGGAAGACGTCCGTCATGCCCACGACGGTGAGGATCGAGTCGACACTGAAGAGCAGGTTCATGCCGACGATCACTGCAACCACGTCCCCGAAACGCGCGGCCTCACCGATGTGATCTTCGACGCCCTTCAGCTTGATCCGTAGCTCCTTGATCCCTTTCCAGATGAGGAAGAGCCCACCGACTGCCAGGACGAGCGCCTTGCCGTTCAGGTCCCCGGTGACGTGAGCCCAGGGGAGCACGTTCATGTCGATCTGGGCGATGCTCACCGTGGCCCAGGCCAGGATCAGGCTGACGGCGAAGAGCAGGACGATCCGGAAGAGCATGGCCAGGATGAGCCCCCAGCGGATGGCCTTGTGGCGTTCCCCTCCGGGCAGCTTGTTGGCGATGATGGTGATGATGATGAGGTTGTCCGCGCCCAGCGCGATCTGGATGAGGGTGATGCCGAAGAGGCTCATCCACGCGGCGGGGTCGAGAAGCAGTTCGGTCATGGCATCGAAAGCCGAGCAGAAACGGATGGAAGCGCGATGGCGCTCGACGATGCCATGTCGCTTCTGTGGGAAGCAAGGGTTGGAGTGTCGGAAGCTGGCCAGGTTCGGACGCAGGCGTCATGCTTCGGAGCGATCCGTCCCAGCCAAGGAGTCTCCTATGCCCGCCCAGACCGTCTCCGCACCGGACTATTCCCCGCGGGAAGGCCACGGTCGCCGCTTTCTTCGGCACTGCCTGTCCACTGCCCTGGTCTCCGTCCCATTGTTCGCCGGCCCTGCGATGGCCCAGGACTTCGACGCCGTGGAGATCACCGTCGTGCCCGTCACGGAGTCGATCTACATGCTCCAGGGCAGTGGGGGGAACATCGGCGTCATCGTGGGCGACGACGGCACCTTCATCGTCGATGATCAGTATGCCCCGTTGACGGACAAGATCGTCGAAGCCATCGCGGGCATCACCGACGATCCCGTGGACTTCGTCATCAACACACACTGGCACTTCGATCACACCGGGGGGAACGAGAACTTCGGTCGGATGGGGGCGGTCATCGTCTCCCACGAGAACAGCCGACAGCGCATGACGACGGATCAACTCGTGGAGCTCTTCGATACCGAGCAGACCGCCTACTCCCCCGAGGGATTGCCGAAGATCACCTTCGACCAGTCGGTGCGATTCCACCTCAATGGCGAAACCATCGACGTGTTCCATGTCGGGCCGGCGCACACCGATGGTGACGCCGTGGTCTACTTCCGCGAGTCCAACGTGATGCACACCGGCGACGTCTTCGTCCGCTACGGCCTCCCGTTCATCGACCAACCAAATGGCGGCGACGCCAGCGGCCTCATCGAAGCCGTGGAGGAGATCGCCCGGCGGACCGACACGGAGACCGTCTTCATTCCGGGGCACGGACCGCTGTCGAGTCGTGAGGACCTTCTGTCATTCGGCGAGATGGTGGCCACCATACGCGACCGGGTTCGGGAAGGAATCGACAGGGGAAGCTCGTTCGACGAGATCGTGGCTTCCAACCCGACCCGTGGCTTTCCAGAGCAGGGGATCGAGACCACAGCCTTCGTGCGGTTGGTCTACGACAGCCTTCGGGGGGGGCGGTAGCACTCCAGGGTCTCTGAGGAGCGCAGAGGCGGCAGGACACTGCCGAGGAGGGGGCCAGTCCGGTAGATGTGACTTTTCCGAGGCCTTTCGGTCAGTGGGGACGGTAGCACGATCCCCAACTGATCTATGAGAGGTACACATGAGACTCGGCGTCCTATGCACGGCGGCCCTTCTCACCCTCGGCGTCGGACCCATCGCGGGTCAGGACGCGGGGACCACGGAGGTGGCCCTATTCACCCAGGTCGGGACGGCGGATGAAGTATCCGGCCTCGAGAGCTCTTCGTGGGGCCTCGGTGGTCTTATCGGCCACTATTTCGTCGACAACTTCGCCCTCGAGGCCGCCACCGGTCTGAGCTTCACCGAAGACGCGGCTCCCCGGACGGGGACGGGAAAATGGATCCCCATCCGTGGCCGCGCCATCTACTCCTTCCCGGTTCGGGAGCGAGCCCGCCCGTTCCTCGGCGTCGGCGCAGTTCGCAACGTCTACACGGGCGTGGTCGACGGCGGCGATTGGGGCGTATCCGGCCTCGCTGGACTCAAGCTGTACATCACCGAATCCGTGGCCTTCCGCACCGACATGAGCTATGACCGAGTGTGGGCGCCCTTCAACGAGGGCGCGACCGTCGGCACGGAAACGGTAGACCGTCACGACAACTGGATGGTCACCGGAGGCTTTTCCTTCGGCTTCGGCGGGACGCCTCGGGACGCGGACCAGGACGGCGTGCCCGATCGTGAGGACGATTGTCTGGCGACGCCGTTCGGTGTCTCGGTGGATGCCATGGGCTGCCGCGTCGACTCCGACGGCGACGGCGTGTTCGACGAGGCGGATCGGTGCGCCGAGACGCCCTCCGGTGTGGCCGTCGATCGCACCGGTTGCCGGCTCGATACGGACGGCGACGGGGTGTTCGACGAGGAGGATCGGTGCGCGAGCACACCCGCTGGCGCTTCCGTGGACGCCGCCGGCTGCCGCGTGGACTCCGACGGCGACGGCGTATTCGACGAGGATGACCGCTGCGCCGCGACGCCTGCCGGAGCCCGGGTGGACGCTCGTGGGTGCCGCCGAGATGGCGACGCCGACGGCGTGTACGACGAAGATGATGCGTGTCCGGCCTCACCCGGGGGATCCGAGGTGAACGAGCGGGGCTGCCCGGTTCTCTTCGAGGCCGACGAGGCGTCATTGGTCCTGGAGGGCGTCAACTTCGAGACGTCCAGCGCACAGCTCACGCCTGAAGCGGCGACGGTCCTCGACCGCGTGGCGACGGCACTGAACGACAACCCTGATGTGCGCGTCCGCGTCATCGGACATACGGACGCTTCGGGGGCCCGGGCCTTCAACGTCCAGCTCTCCCAGGCGAGAGCCGAGTCTGTGACAGCCTACCTGGCGACCCGCGGCGTGCATGCCGAGCGAATGGAGGCAATGGGTGTCGGCCCTGACCGCCCCATCGCTGACAACTCGACGGCCGAAGGGCGGCGCACCAACCGGCGCGTCGAGCTCGAGCGCATCAACTGACCCTCGAACACCATCCACGTCGCCGCCCGGACGTTCGGTCCGGGCGGGGCGTGAGGGGAGCATCATGACGCGCAACGCGATCCTGGTCACGATTCTCGGACTCGGCCTGCTGGGAGGCTGCAGCTTGGCTCCTTCAGAGGACGAGGTGCACCGACGGATTCGTGCGGAGTTGGACGCTACCGGTCTGGACTGGGTGGAGATGTCGGTGGAGAACCGGGCGGTCCTCCTCGGCGGCTTCGCGCCCGTGCTGGGAGAGGGCGGGCTCGCCGTCCTCACAGCGGAGGAGACGATCTGTCGGACAGCCGTCGGCTCGATGCCTTGCGCTACGACCGTGTCCGCGGATTTCGGAAGGTCGTTAGCCGACAGGGAGGCATGGCCACGACTGGAGGCCACGGTTTCTCTCGGAGTGCTGATGCTGCGAGGTACCGTGCCGGACGACGCATCTCGGCTGGCGGCGCGGGCTGCCGCGACCGACGGAGTCGTCGGCGGGCGCGTGGAGCGCTATGTAGACGGTCTGGTCGTCGAGGACGTTCTGCCTCGACCGGGCTCTCAGGCGCTGGTGAAGAGACTCACCCGGGCCCTCACCCACTGTCTTGACGGGAAGGCGCGCGTCGAGGGCGGCGAGATCGCCGTGGAATGCCGCCTGCCAACGGAAGGGGTCCGCGCGGTCCGCCGGATCCTGGCGTCGCCTCTACCGGCCGGAAAGCTCGTCCAACTCGATCTGGTGGAGTCTCAGCTGGACGAAGGTCGAAGTACGGTCTCGCGGTGAGGCCGGCCTGTCCGGAGCCCCGATTCGGGGCCCCGGACCGACGGGCGAAGCGAGGTGAATCAGCCGCGGGACTTGAGGAGGTCGCGAATCTCCGTGAGAAGGACGATGTCCTTCGGCGGCTCGGCCGGCGCCGCAGGCTTCTCTTCTTCCTTGGCCTTCAGCTTGTTGAAGCTGCGGACGACCATGAAGACCGAGAACGCGATGATGAGGAAGGAAACGATGGCGTTGATGAAGACGCCGTAGTTGACGGTCACGGCGCCCGCCTCCTGGGCCGCGGCAAGGGTCGAGTACGGACCGGCCGGCGACCCCTGCGACAGGGTCAGGAAGAGGTCACTGAAGTCCACACCGCCCAGCAGCATCCCGATGGGGGGCATGATCACGTCGTTGACGAGCGACTGGATGATCGTTCCAAACGCCGCCCCGATGATGATACCGACCGCCATGTCCAGCATGTTGCCCTTGACGGCAAACTTCTTGAACTCCTCGAGCATGTGCGTCTCCGTACCAGAGAGAGATCCGCCGGCGCCTCCGGTGGGCGCCTACGACCGGGCGAATGTAGTCGGCAGCCACGCCGCCGCCACTCTCGTGGGCCCCTTCAAAGGGGGGGATCGGTTCCTGTGTTTCGGGGTTCGGGGCACAATGCACCTCCGGTAAGGGTTTCGGGCGTATGACGTCTTCCTACAATGAGTGGGTTTCCATCCCCCGACCGAGTGCCGGCGAGGAGTGAAGGAACGCGATGCTTGAACGACTGCGAGGGGTTGGTGCTGTGCTACTCGGCACGGCGATGGTCGGTTGCGATAGTCCAACCGACGTGTCGGGGAACTTGCCCGACGGTGACTACGTCGTGACGACGTCGGAGCCACGCATCGTCAACGAGTTCGCGACACCCGGGTGGATGCGCGAGGTGCCGGTCATCGAGTTCACCAAGGAAGGCTCCGACTTCTTCGTGACGGACAGCGACGACGACCTGGTTGTCGTGGGCCCCGTGCAGCTCGCGTCGGAAGAGAACGGCTTCTGGCGGGTCCACTTCGGGTGGGCCGACGACGAGTTGCACCATTTCTGGGAGGTCCTCATGAACATCGAGGAGTGCGCGGCCGCGGCCGTGGATGCGGACCTCGGGATTCCTCCGAATGGGGCCCTCACCGTGGTACTGGAGGAGTGCAGCATCGCCACGCGCTAGGGCGTGGCGATAGTCCGGACCTGGGGCGGAAACTGACGCCTACTGCTGAACCGCGTCGGACATCCACCCGGTGAGACCTTCTGGGGAGCGGACGTAGAGGTACCCGTCGAAACGACCGAGCACCGGCACTTCGGTCCCCACTTCGAGGCGTGTCATCACCGGCGCTTCGGTGGCGGGGCGGGCGCGCATGAGGTCGGTGACGGCCACCACCTGAGACGTGACGGGGTCGTCCACGGACTCCGTCAGTCGAGCGGCGACATACCCCTGGCCACCATCGGGCAGACGAACCCGGAAGTACTCCCCCGAGCCTCCCAGTACCCTCAGGGGCGTATGTACTTCCAGCTCGCGGAGCACCGGTGCGCGTAACCCGGGGGCAGCCCTCAGGCGGATCCCGTCGTCCCGGAGGCGCACCCACCCGCCGAGCTGGTCGAGGTCCGCGGTGAGTTCGGCCAGATCCGCTGCGGGAGGCCGCAGGAAGGGGGCCGGGTCCACAGGCCCCTCGCCACGACGATAGACGCCGAAGTGGAGGTGAGGCGGCGTGGTGCGGGCGTTCCCGGTGTTGCCGACGAAGCCGACGGTATCGCCTCGCTGAACGCGGTCACCGCTGCGCACATACTGACTGTCGAGATGGGCGTAGTAGATGTTGGCGTTCCGCACGGGGTCGCGAAGCCAGACGACCTTCCCGCCGAGGTTGGTGACATCGACCCGGTTGACCACTCCATCCGAGGTGGCGAGCACGGGCGTGCCACGCCGGGCGAAGATGTCGACGCCGTGATGTGACCGGCGCCCTCCGTCCCGGGGCATCCCGAAGGTGCTCTGGATGGCTGGCATGCCGTGTCCTTCCACAGGGAAGGCCAACTGTGCTTCCAGGCGCAGTACCACCCGGTACTGCCCGCCTCTCAGAAGCTCCGGTTGGAGGCGCAGGACGAAGTCACCACCCCGCCATGGTTCATGCTCGAAGGCCCCCGGTATGGAGTCGAAGGAGACGATGGGCCGCAAGGGATCACCGTCGCTCGCCGGCACGCGGAAGAGCTCGACGAAGACCTGGGTATCCTCGTCGCTCTGCAACGAAACGTCGGCGGTGAGTTTCTGCCCCCGCGGTACCGAAATACGGTACGCCATGGCGCCGGGATCTTCCGCAGTGATGAAGCCCTCTTCCTCGAAGGGGAGGGGTATCGGGGCGGCCCCGTCGAGGGCCGCGCGACCGGCGGCCATCCAGTCGCGGGCGAGGGCGGTCTCGGCCAGTCCGGCCTCGACGAGGCTCTCTTGATACGCCTCGTAAGGAGTCAGGTCCCGGAAGCGGTCCTGGACCTGTTCGACCTGTTCGCACCCGGTGACCATGAGGCACAGGGCGGCGACGGTAACGGGGGGGCGTAGGGCTTTTTGCATCATTCGAAGCTGCGCCGGCCTCCGACCGTCGGTCAAGTCGACAAGAATCACCGCCATCAGAGTCCGAATACGCCGGACGGACGCGGTTCGTTTCGCCGTGTCGGCTGGAAATTGAAGTGATTCGGGGCCGCGGTTAGCTTTCTTGGCTACCCCGCAGCGCCTTTTCCTCCCGCCACATCGGGACATCTTCGTGGTCCGAATCGCAGAGATCGAAGCCGGCAGCATCGCTGAAGAGCTGAATCTGGAGATCGGCTCTCGGGTGGTGCGGATCAACGGCGAGCGCGTCCGTGACGGGATCGACCTGACCTACCTGCTGTCTGACATCGACGTCGAACTCGAGACCGTGACGCCGGGCGGCGAGACGGTCATCTACGAGATCGAGCGCGAACCCGGCGATTCGGTGGGCATCGTTCCCGCACCCGACACCATTCGGGAATGCGCCAACAAATGCGTCTTCTGCTTCATCGACGGAAATCCGGAAGGCGCCCGTCAGACGCTTTGGCTTCGCGACGACGACTTCAGGCTCTCCTTCACGTATGGCAGCTACGTCACCCTCACCAACCTCGGCCCCAAGGGTCTCCAGCGGCTGGTAGATCAGCACATCTCGCCCTTGTACGTGAGTGTCCACGCCACCGAGCCGGAGGTTCGGGAGCGGTTGCTGGTGAACCAGCGGGCGGGCTTGATCATGGATCAGCTTCGGACGCTTCTCGCTGGCGGGCTCGAGGTCCACACCCAGGTCGTCCTGTGTCCGGAGTGGAACGACGGCGAGCATCTGGATCGGACCATCGAGGACCTCTGGGCTCTGGGTCCGGCCATTCGGTCGCTTTCGGTGGTTCCGGTGGGGCTGACGAAGTACAACCTCAACCGACCGGTTCGTCTTCTACAGGTCGACGAAGCTCGTGCCGCCATCGCGAGGGTGGACGCGGCTCGGCAGCGGGCGCTGGCCGAACGGGATCTCGGGTGGTGCTACGCCGCCGACGAGATGTACCTGATCGCAGGCCTCGAGATGCCGGGCGCTGCGTACTACGACGACGGCGCCCTATACGAGAACGGGGTCGGTGCCGTCCGCAGGTTCGTCGACGGATTCGATGAAGGGGTCGAGTCTCTTCACCCGATGGAGGGGCGACGGATACGTCTCGTCACCGGGGGCTCCATGGCTCCCTTCATCCGCAGCCGGGCGCCCCGGCTGGCTGAGATGGTCGGCGCCGAGGTCGATGTCGTGCAGGTGGAGAACCGCTACTTCGGTGAGTCGGTGACCATCGCCGGACTCCTCGGCGGCGGTGATATTCTTCGCGCCCTGGGCGAGGGCCGGGACGGAGACATCGTGGTACTGCCGGCCGAGGCGCTCAACGCCGACGAGGTCTTCATCGACGACGTGCCCCTGGCGCATGTCGCCGAACGGCTCGGGCCGGCGGAGATCCGTACGGGATTCGAGATCACCGCGGCGCTGGCGGACCAGGCCCCCGCCGGCACCGGAGCGGCCTGACCGTGGCTCCACGACTGCCGGTGGTGGCCGTCGTCGGCGACCCAACGTCGGCAAGTCGACGTTCTTCAATCGGGTCCTCGGCCAGCGTCTCGCCATCGTCGACGACCAGCCCGGCGTCACCCGCGACCGGAACTTCGCCCGGGCCGATTGGGCCGGGCGGGACTTCTTCATCGTGGACACCGGCGGTGTCATCGAGGGCAGTCACGAGGCCCTCGACTCCGCCATCCGGGAACAGGCGATGCACGCCGTCGACGAGGCGGACGTCATCCTCTTCCTGGTGGACGGTAAGACGGGGGTCCACCCGCTGGACGAGCGGTTGGCGGAGGTGCTCCGCAAGAACGAAACGCCCGTCCTCCTCGTCGTGAACAAGATGGACAACCTCCCCACCGACCAGGGGCATCTCGACTTCTGGTCCCTGGGCATCGGGGAGCCTTTGCCCGTAAGTGCCCTCTCGGGGAAGGGTTCGGGAGACCTCCTGGACCAGCTTCTGGCTGTCATGCCCGATGCGCCGGAGAGCGAGGCGGACGCCGACTCCATCCGAGTGGCCGTGGTGGGCAAGCCGAACGTGGGGAAGTCGAGCTTCGTCAACAAGCTCATCGGGGAGGACAGGGTCGTCGTGTCGGACATGGCGGGCACCACCCGGGACCCCATCGACACCCTCTTTCGCTACCACGACCGGACATTGGTCTTCGTCGACACGGCGGGGCTCCGGAAGCAGACGAAGATCAAGGACAGCCTGGAGTACTACAGCGCCCTCAGGACGGACCGGGTCGTCCACACCGCCGACGTGTGCATCCTCCTCGTGGACGCGAGCGAGGACGAGATCCACGCCCAGGACATCCGAATCGCACAGACGGCGTGGGATGCCGGGCGAGGGCTCATTCTCCTCGCCAACAAGTGGGACCTCGTGGAGAAGGACACCAAGACGGCCCAGGAGTGGACGAAGAAAGTCCGGGAGCGGATCCCCTTCCTGCAGTGGGTCCCGATGATCTTCACGTCGGCCCTCACGGGCCAGCGCATCCGCAAGTGCCTCGATCTCATCGTTGAGGTCAACGACGAACGATCCCGTCGCATCGAGACACACGAGGTCAACGAGGTGCTCCGCAATCTGGTGGGGCGGCAGCCGCCCCCTCATCACAGGGGACGTCCGGTGAAGATCAAGTACGGTACCCAGGTGTCGGTCCGGCCTCCCGTCTTCACGCTGTTCGCCAACTTTCCGAAGGCCATCCCCGATCACTACATTCGCTATCTCCACAACGGGTTCCGTGACGCGTGGACCTTCATGGGGACGCCGATCCGGCTCCGCATCCGGAGCGGCAAGGACGACCCATCGTAGGATCGCGGGCCGCAGGCTTCGACCCTCCCAGGATGTGAGACGGTGACGTACGCCTTTCTCGGACTCTCGTACCTTCTCGGCGCGACCCCCACCAGCTACTGGGTGGGGAAGGCGTTCCACGGCTTGGACCTACGTGAGCACGGATCAGGTAACTTGGGCGCCACCAACGCGTTCCGGGTCATGGGTTGGCAGTGGGCGCTACCGGTCGTGATCGTCGACATCGCGAAGGGCTGGGTGCCCGTGGTCCTCTTCGCCGATTTCGCCGGTGTTGGCTTCCGCTGGGCCCTGGCCTTCGGAACCGCCGCCATTCTCGGGCACATGTTCAGCCTCTGGGTGGGCTTCAAGGGGGGTAAGGGAATGGCGACGAGCGCCGGGGTCTTTCTCGGCTTTGCCCCCTGGGCCGTGTTGGGAGGGCTGATCGTTTGGCTCGTCTTCACGCTGCCGACGGGGTACGTGTCCCTTGGCTCCATCGCGGCGTCCTTCGCCCTTCCTATGCTCATTGCTCTGACGCCCCACGAGGGTGGCACGGAGTTGGTGGGGTTCGCGTCGGCTCTGGCTGTCTTCGTCATCTGGAAGCACCGCTCGAACGTCGGACGTCTCTTGCGAGGCGAGGAGAACCGCTTCGGCAAGAAGCCCCCCAAGGACTCCTCACCGTCGTGACCGAACCGACGAGGGTCGCCGTCCTCGGGGCCGGTGCCTGGGGTACGGCGCTGGCTTCCCTACTGGCGGAGCGTGGGCACGAGGCGTGGCTGTGGTCGTACGAAGGCGAGGTCGCCGACTCCATCGAGCGTGACTCCGTCAACCCGTACCTGAAGGGTGTCGACCTTCCCCCATCGCTGCGGGCATCGGCAGAGATGGGGCCGGTCCTCGACGGAGCAGGCCTGGTGGTCTCTGTGAGCCCATCGCAGGTCGTTCGCTCGGTCCTCGAACAGGCGGCGCCTCACCTCGATGGGGGCGCACTTCTGGTCAGCGCCTCCAAGGGTATCGAGTTGGGTACCCTGCTGCGGATGGACCAGGTGGCGGCTGAAGTACTCGGCGACGACGTGACGGAACGCTTCTCGGTGCTTTCCGGTCCGAGCTTCGCCAAAGAGGTGGCCGATCGCCAACCCACCGCTGTCGTCGTCGCCAGCGCGAGCGAGGACGTCCGGAAGCACGTGCAGGACGCCTTCCAGACGCCCTGGTTCCGCGTCTACACCAATACTGACGTCGTCGGCGTGGAATTGGGTGGCGCGGTGAAGAACGTCGTCGCTCTGGCGGCGGGCATGACCGCCGGGCTGGGCTACGCCCACAACACCTCGGCGGCGCTCATCACCCGTGGGCTGGCCGAGATCACCAGGCTCGGTGTGGCCATGGGCGCCAAACAGGCGACGTTCTACGGGCTGGCCGGGCTCGGCGATCTGGTGCTGACTTGCACGGGTGGGTTGAGTCGGAACCGGACGGTCGGGTATCGTTTGGGCGCCGGGGAGTCCCTCGACGCCATCCTCGGCGAGATGACCGCCGTGGCCGAAGGCATCAAAACGGCCAGCGCGGTGCACGCACTCGCGTCGAGACACGGCGTGGAGATGCCCATCGTCGAGCAAGTGTACGCCATCGTGGAGCAGGGGAAGACGCCAGCCGAGGCTGTCCGGGACCTCATGCTCCGAGATCCGAAGCCCGAGGAGTGGTCGTGAACGAGCCGGTCGCCAAGAAGGTCTACTACTCCATCGGAGAGGTCTGCGACCTCTCCGGGCTGAAGCCCCACGTGCTGAGGTATTGGGAAACCCAGTTCACCGTCCTGAATCCGACGAAGAACAGGGCCGGCAACCGGGTCTATCGCCAGCGTGACGTGGAGATCGTGCTCCTGGTCAAACACCTCCTGTACGACGAGAAGTACACCATCGAGGGCGCCAACCAGAAGATCCTCGAGATGCGTAGCAGCGGTGAACTCAAGGAGGAGAGGAGCGAGGTCGTGGCTCCTGACTTCCTCACGGGCATCAAGGCCGAACTGGAAGAGCTTCGCGTGCTCTTGACCCCTCCCGAAGTCGCAGAGTGATTCGGGCAGGAAAGCCGTCCCCATGAACATCCTCTGCACCAACGACGACGGCTACCTGGCCACGGGCATCGGCGTCCTGGCCCGGGCGGCGAGCCCCCTCGGGAGCGTGACGACGGTTGCACCCGACCGCGAGCAGAGCGCGACCAGCAGTTCCTTGACCCTCCACCATCCTCTGAGGGCCCGGCGCGCCCGCGACGGCACGTGGATCGTCGACGGGACGCCCACGGATTGCGTGATCCTCGCCGTCGGTGAGCTCATGAGCCAGCGTCCTGACGTTTGCGTTTCCGGGGTGAACCACGGATCCAACATGGGTGAGGACGTCCTGTATTCGGGCACGGTGGCCGCCGCCATGGAGGCGACGGTCCTCGGGATCCCCGCCGTGGCCATCTCCTACTGCGGCGTCTTTCCCGAGGAGATGGAGGGGCTGGAAGTGCTCGTGAGTGGGCTCTTGGAGGGAATCCTGGGGCGCGGTGCCTTTCCTCCCGATACCCTCCTCAACATCAACCTGCCACCCATTGCTCCTGACGAAGTGAAGGGCGTCCGGATCACGTCTCTCGGACGTCGACGCTATGCCGACTCCATTACCCGGGCCAACGATCCCATGGGTCGAGAATATTTCTGGATCGGTGGTGGCGTGGCCACGTGGCGGGGCCCGGCGGATTCCGACTTCCAGGCGGTGGAGGACGGTTACGTTTCGGTGACGCCCCTCCATCTCGACCTGACGAACTACGGCCTCATCGAGGACATCCGCTCGTGGGATCTGACCCTCTAGACGACGTCCGCTACGCGGGCTATCGGCGAAGACTCATCGAGGACATCCGTGCCCGGGGGGTCGAGGATCTCGAGATCCTCCAGCTCTTCGATCGCGTCCCTCGCCACATCTTCTTGCCGGAGGGTGTGCAGCCGAGGGCGTACGAGGACAACGCGATCCCCATCGGATACGGACAGACCGCGTCGCAGCCGTCCCTCCAGGCCCACTACCTGTCGATCCTGAAGCCTACGGGCGAAGACAAGGTCCTGGAGATCGGGACCGGGTGCGGATACCTGACGGCCCTTCTCGCCATCATGGCCGACCGGGTCTACTCGGTGGAGCGGGTGCGCGAGCTGTCGAAGAGATCGCGGAAGGCCCTCGACGCCTTCGGGGTGAAGAATGCCGCCCTGCTGGTGGGTGATGGCACCATCGGGTGGCGGAAGTACGCGCCCTTCGACGTCATCGTCGTATCGGCGGCATCGCCGTCCGTGCCGAAGGCCCTCGTCGACCAACTCGCCGATGGGGGCCGCATGCTCATTCCCGTGGGTTCGAGAGACATCCAGGAGTTGACCTTGGTGAAAAAGACCGGCTTCGCGGTCACGGAAGAGATCGTCGGAGGGGAGGTGAAGTTCGTCCCTCTCCTGGGAAGGTTCGCCTGGAGCGAGGAGGGAGGGGCGTAGTGGAGGGCATCGACAGCAGTCGCGAGCGGTCGGAGGGCGACTCCGCCGGAGCTTCGGGGGAGGGGAAGAAGAGCGAGAAGACCTATCGGGGCATCCGGGGGCAGATCCGTCGTCTTTACGACTGGGTGCTGCACTGGGCAGACACCCCGTACGGGGTCTGGGCCCTCTTCATCATCGCCTTCGCAGAGTCGTCGTTCTTTCCCATTCCGCCGGATCCACTCCTTCTGGCCCTATGCCTGGGCGCCGCGAAGCGATCCCTCCGGTTTGCAGCGATCGCCACCCTCGCGTCGGTGGTGGGGGGCATGGCAGGCTACGCCATCGGCGCACTGGCGTGGGCGGGCACCCAGGACCTCTTCTTCGCTTACGTACCAGGGGTGACCCCGGAGGCCTTCGAGAACGTTCGGGCCTTCTATGACCAGTACGGGTTCGCGGCGGTTTTCATGGCCGGGCTGACACCCATCCCGTACAAGGTGTTCACCCTGGCCTCGGGCGTGTTCGGGATCAACTTCGGTGTGTTCGTACTCGCGTCGGTCCTGAGTCGTGGCTTCCGATTCCTCGTCCTGGCTGGTCTCGTGTACTATTTCGGACCACCCATCGAACGCTTTATCGACCGCAACTTCGATCGCCTGGTCATCATCTTCAGCGTCCTTCTGATCGGTGGTTTCATCGCCGTCGAGTTCTTCTTCTCCTGAGGTGGAAACCTTTGTTTCCGCAGTGAACGCGGGCCTATATTGCCGACATCGCGGGATTCCCGCCCCATCCTCGGAGGAAGGGTCATGAGCGAGAACAACCGAGAGACCCGCCTGCCACCACCGGCGTTCCCCCCCGGTTCCCGGCGCCATCCAGCGCGCAACAGCGCGCCGACGGTAAAGACGAAGGTCGAATCGGTCGACGAGGCCATCATCGCTCCCGACGCGCCGATGCCGGGTCACGTGGACCCCTTCGGCGACGCCTTGATCTCTCCCGACGAGCCACTTCCTGAGCGGAAGATCGAGCTCGCCGAGGCCTTCCTGGACGCCCATGCCGCGGCCGCCGTGGAGGAGGGAGAGGTCGTCGGGATGGACCTGGACCCCCATCTTCAGCCCTCCGAGACCGTGTCGGGGGGCGATCCCCACGTCATCGAGCTCATGACCGCGGTCGCGAAGCTGGCCGAAGCCGTTCGGAGGAAGGGCGAAGCGGGCCTGCGGGCCACACCGGAGATGAGTCGCTTCGAGGCCACTCTGCGGGCGTACTGCGTCGGTTACCTGGCAGGGCGTCGGGCTGAAGAGCCTCCGATGCCCGAGCTGGACGAAGCGCTGCCTACCGACGGCTGACCAGGGCCGTCCCGATCCGTGGGGAAGCGACGCACCTCCCGGCCTCTCCAATCCGAGATCCGGGATTCCCTCCATTCGGCGTATCCTGACGCCGAGATCGATCTCCACGGTGACAATCGGGAGCAGGCGCTACGGCGGGTGGACCACCTGCTCGACAGCTGGACTCGCCGTGGGGGACATCCCGTCCTGCGGATCATCACGGGAAAGGGGAATCGCTCCAGTGGGGAGGCGGTCCTTCTAGACGCCGTCGAAGCCCGGCTCCGTGAAGAGTTGGGTGGTCGCGTCGCCGAGATGGCGCGGGATGCCGGCGGAGGGGGATGGTTGGTGAGGTTGGGCTGAGGGAGCAGACTACACGCGTCGGTGCGGAGAGGGGTGAGGGGCTGGGCAAGATCCGTAGCTCTCGACCTGAATCCGGGCGGCGATCTCGACACCGTACCGGACAACGCACACGTCGAGGACGTATCGATGAACGGCGGAGCGAGGATGATCCCCGTAGGGCCTGGCCCTAGGCGGGAGATCCCGCTTAGTGTGCCCCGATGAACCTTCCTCCCGACCAGCCCGACCGCCGCAAGCTCAACCTCCGGGATACGTCCATGTGGGAGCGCGACCTCCACGGGTACGCGGTGTGCCCCTGGTGCGCGGCCATGGTCTACTCGCCCCGAGCCGACCTCCACCAGGAGAATTGCCCGGCGGCACCCCCCGAGCGCCGGGGCGGAGCTACGGACGACTGCTAGGGCATCCATTGATCGTTTGGCGTCGTGTGGCGACGTTCGTTGCCTCGCCCCCGTAGCTCAGGTGGATAGAGCGACTGCCTCCTAAGCAGTAGGCCACTGGTTCGAGTCCAGTCGGGGGCATTCGGAAGTCCTGGTCCCCTCCCAAGCCGATGGCTCGGGGGGGGACCCCCAGCCGTCGCATCCATGTCCTACGAACACCAGCGAAGCTTCTACCGCATCAGCTACCCGGGGCCGGCTCGGCCGGTGCTCGCTGTGGGCGATCGTTCCTTTGAGGTGGTGGATTGCTCCGAATCGGGCTTGCGCTACGAGCTGACAGCGCGCGATCCCCTTCCGGCCCCGGGGACCACCATCCAGGGGACGGTCCGGTTCAAGCGCGGTCAGGAAGTGGAGATCGTCGGCGCGGTGGCCCGGCACTACGGCGACACCGTCGCGCTTCGCCTGAAGGGTGATGGGATCCCCTTTCGCCTCATCCTCGACGAGCAGCAGTATCTGCGGCGGAACTTCCTGCGGCACCTGACGGGTGACGACGACGCCACGGAGTGAGGCGAGCATTGGGGTCACTGACTCCACCCCGTAGCTTTGGAGTCATGGACACCCCCCAGAGCCTATACTCCACCGGCGCGGCAACCAGATTGGATGGCGGGTCGGATCCTGGCCCCGATGGCCCTGTCGTCGCGGTAGACAATGCCGGTGGAGATCCTCGGGCGCGCACGCTGGGCCTGACGCTTCTCGGCGTGGTCGTGGCCTTCTGGCCGACGGTGAGCAGCTTTCCTCCCACGTGGAACGCGTCGTATCAGGAGCATGGCTTCTTCGTCGGGGGGCTCGTGCTGTGGCTGCTCTGGCGGAATCGACGCCGGGTCCTACACGAGGCCGACGAAGGCATCCCGGACCTCCTCCCCGTGGTGGGGCTGATCTCCCTGAGCTGGCTCTTCGCCGTCATCATGAACGTGCGGCTCATCCATCAGCTTCTCTTCTGGGCTCTGGCGACAATCGGCGCGCTGACGATCTTCGGCTGGCGGGCCCGCCGGCCGATCCTGGTCACGGCCGCCACCTTCCTCCTGGCGATCCCGTTCTGGTCCCTCGCGACTCCAGTCCTCCAGCGCTTGACGACGATCATGAGTGGCGCCATCGCTCGAGCCGGTGGAGTCGAAGCCGTCATCCGAGAGGACACGATCTCCATCTCCACGGGGACCTTCCTGGTGGAATCGGGCTGCTCGGGGATCAACTACCTGATGGGTGGCCTGGTCCTGGGTGCGTTCTACGCCCACCTCTTCACGGATCGCTGGCAGACGCAGGCGAAGATCGTGGCGGTGGCAGGGGCGTTCTCCATCGTCGGCAACTGGATTCGGGTGGCAGCTCTCGTGTTCCTCGGAGAGGCCACGGCGATGCAGTCTCCCTACATCGAGGATCACCTCTGGCAGGGGTGGGCGATCTTCACCCTGCTGATGATCCCCACATACTTCGTCGCACGCCGCATCGAGGAACGCGACGCGAGAACGCAAGCGGCCGAGGCCGAGGCGCCGACGCCGAAGGGCGATGTCTCGACACCGGTCGTCTCGCCCGCTCTGATGGGCCGGGCCCGGCGCACCGCTCTCGCGGCGGTGGCAGGTCCGATCCTCTTCTATGCCGTGGGTGTCCTGCCGACCGGTGGCGATCCCGATCTCGATCCCGGGGTCTTCGGTGTGGCCGACGACTGGGAAGCCGTGGCGGAGCCAGCGCCGTGGACCCCGGACTTCGTGGGGTTCGACACCCGGGCCGATTGGGTGGTGAGAAGCCCCGACGGGACCCTGCAAGGGACCCGCCTTCTCTTCGCCGATCAGCAGCAGGGCGAAGAGCTCATCCAATACAACAACCGCATCGCACCGGACTCCCTCGTTGCGGCCAGCAGGATCATCGGTCCTGTCGGTGTTTCGCGTCGATTCGTCCACGAGACGGTCGTCCGGGACGCCGACGTGCCGCGCGTGGTTTGGCACTGGTATCGGGTCGCCGGATTCGACACGCCATTCGAGAGCAAGGCCAAGCTCCTCGAGATCCTGGCCTTCTTCCGGCGCTCACCCGCCGCTGAGTTGGTGGTCCTCTCGGCTGGGTGTGCCCCGGACGACTGCACCGACGCTGCGAGGACCTTGAGGGCGGCGTTCGGCGTCACGATGGATCCGACTCCTTCCGCGGGGGATCCCGACCCAGGTGAGGGAGATTCCGGCGCAGGTGAGGGAGATCCCGCCATAGGTGAGGGAGATCCCGCCCCAGGTGAGGCGGATCCCGCTCGAGGGTAGAGCGAAGCGGCTTCTGCTCGGGATCGTTCGACGCCCGCGGACGGGGAGTTGGTTCGTTCTGGCGAACCCGGTGGGTAGGCGGACGCCTGGTCTCTCGCGCCTCCGGCGTCGGTCCTCCGCGCGCCGGCCCTGGCATTCCTTCTCCACAGCGTTGCCACCTCCCAGCATTGCCACCTCCCGAGCGTTTGCCAGCCCGCCTCGCCATGACTCTATTCGGGGCTCCCTTCCACCCCGTCCGGAGTTCGAATGGCTCGCACACGCCGTCGCTCGTCGTCCTTCCTCTATCTGACCGTCGCGTTGGGTGCCCCTCTCGTCGCGGGCTGTGCCGGCGAGGGTGGGGCCAATGGGTCCATGATGGACGGGGTGCCGCTTCCACCTGGGGTCGAGGCCATCTCGTTTCTCGGTGACACGCTGCGCAGCGCAGAGTTGCCACCCGAAGTGCTCGAGGTGTATCAGGCCCGTTACGACGAAGCGGCGGCTGAACTGGCCGAGAACCCCGAAGACGCGGATGCCCTCATCTGGATGGGCCGTCGCACGGCCTATCTGGGGCAGTATCGGGAGGCCATCGACACGTACACGCATGCGCTCTCGCTCCATCCCGGAGACGCTCGGCTGTACCGACACCGCGGCCATCGCTATCTGACGGTTCGCGAACCCGACAACGCCATCGCCGACTTCCGGCGGGCGCTCGAGCTGACCGAGGGGCAGCCCGACGAGGTCGAGCCCGACGGACTTCCCAACGCCATGAACATCCCGACGAGCACCCTTCAGTTCAACATCTGGTACCATCTGGCCCTGGGGCACTACGTGCAGGGAGAGTTGGAGGAGGCAGCGGAGGCCCAGCGGGGGTGTCTGGACGTGGCGGTCCATCCCGACTCGGTGGTGGCGTGCTCGTACTGGCTGTACATGACGCTCGTTCGCCTGGGCGAGGAGGAGGAAGCCGACGAGGTCCTCGCCGAGATCGATGAGGGCATGGAGATCATCGAGTCCACGGCCTACCTGAACCTCCTGCTGCTTTTCAAGGGGGAGCGGAGCATCGAAGACGTGGTTGGACCGGCAGGTACCGACGTCTCACTCCAGAGCACCACGACGGCCTACGGGGTAGGGGTGTGGCACCTTCTGAATGGGCGTACCGAATCCGCGCACGAAACCTGGGAACGCATTCTCGAGGGGCGCAGCCAGTGGGCGGCCTTCGGATACATTGCGGCGGAAGGCGAGCTCGCCCGTTCCGCCATCGGTTGACGAGGAGATCCTGAGATGACCCACGGAATCACCGCCCTGTTCATGGTCGCCGCTTTCCAGGTGGCACCAGCCCAGGTTCAGATCACGCCGGAACGTGCCGAGATCGAGGTCACGGAGTCGGCCCAGCTCGAGGTTCGGGCGTTGGATGGCGCCGGCCGCGAACTGGACGGGGTGCCGGTTCGTTGGATCGCGTCCACACCGGAGTTGGCCACGGTAGACGAGACCGGGATGGTCACGGCATTGAACCCAGGCATGGCGAAGATCACCGCCGTTGTCGCGGGTCGTCCCACCGCCGTGTCCGTCGTGATACGGGCGCTTCCGCCTGCCGACCTTGAGATCGACCTACCGACGAGGGAGCCCTACGCCGGCCAGGTGGTGCCGGCCCGCGTTCGCGCACTGAATCGGCTTGGTGAGCTGGTCGATCGCCCCATCCTCACTTACGAGTCCAGCGATCCCTCGGTGGCCGATGTCGACCCGGCGGGCCTCATCTTCGCCCGGCGCCCGGGTTCGGTGACCATCATCGCCTCTGGAGCGGGGGTGTCCTCGTCGACGGCCCTTCAGGTCCGACCGGATCCAGGGGTCGTCTACGATCTCGAGCCGCGCGAGGCGCGTGTCCGCACCGGCGACGTGGTCCGCTTCCAGGCCAGGGCCAGGGCCGGCGGTGCCCCCGTGGAGGCCTTCCCCGAGTGGTCGCTCAGCGGCGTCGGTGCCCAGGTGGATGATGACGCCGGTGAGGGTGTCTTCGTCGCGGAGGAGCCGGGTACGTACCGGGTCACTGCCCGGATGGGGGAGAACGATGTCGTCAGCGGGGTCGTCATCGTGGAGCCCCGTGGCTCGGATGCCGAACTCGTTCAGGTGGGGCGCGGAGGCATCTCCGGGCACCATTCGGGAGACGTATGGGTGTTCGAGGGTGTGGATGGGCGTGACTACGCCTACATCGGCACCTTCATGTACGACTGGATGAAGGTCTTCGACGTCACCGATCCGGGGAACCCGGTGCTGACCGATTCCCTCCAGCTCGACGCCCGCCGGATCAACGACGTGAAGATCCATCCCAACAACCGCTTGGGCATCGTGACCCGGGAAGGGGCTTCGGATCGTCGCAACGGGATGGTTCTTCTGGACCTCACCACGCCTGCGAATCCGACGATCCTGTCGGAATACACCCAGACGCTCACCGGCGGGGTTCACAACGTCTGGATCTCCGGAGAGCACGAGCTCGTCTACGCCGTTCACAATGGGACGCGCGCCGTGCACGTCATCGATATCTCCGATCCGGCAGCGCCGACGGAAGTCGGACGATGGGGCATCGACAACGAGCAGCGCTCTCTGCACGACGTCATCGTACAGGACGGGTATGCCTACGTATCGTACTGGGACGACGGGGCCGTGATCCTGGACGTGGGGGCAGGAACCCACGGTGGAACGCCTACGACGCCTACCTTCGTGAGCCAGTTCAAGTACCCCATCGGGAACACCCACGTCGCCTGGCGGGACGGGCGGTATCTCTTCGTCGGGGACGAGATCTTCCCCGCGGGATGGGACGCCGACTCGGCGATCCACGCCCGGGGCTATATCCACGTCCTCGACATGAGCGATATCGAGAACCCGGTCGAGGTGGCCAAGTACGAGGTGCCCGAGGCCGGGGCCCACAACGTGTGGGTTGAAGACGACAAGCTCTACGTCGGCTACTACCAGGGTGGCCTCAGGGTCGTCGACATCTCCGGTGAGCTGAGGGGAGACCTCTACGCCCAGGGTCGGGAGATCGCGAAGATCCTCACCACCGACGCCGAGACGACGGTCCCGAACTGGTCCATGACATGGGGCGCCCAGATCTTCAAGGGGAGGATCTACTCCTCGGACCTCAACTCGGGTCTCTGGATCACCGAGCTCCGCGAACGCCCTCGGGTCGTGTTCTAGGTCTGGGAGCGAACCGGGAGGCCGGATTGTCATCCCTCGACTTCGCCGGGGCGCACCGGGCGGTGGCCCGGCACGCCCGGGTCACTCCGTTGCTCCGCGATCCGTTCCTCTCGGAGAGGCTGGGCCGTGAAGTGTGGCTGAAAGCCGAGGGGCTCCAGCCCACCGGCTCGTTCAAGGTCCGCGGGGCTGCCGCGCGACTGGAGGCCCTGAAGGTCGACGGGCGAGAGCGGGGCGTCGTGGCGTGTTCGAGTGGCAACCACGGACGCGCCGTCGCCTACGTTGCGGGCCGACTGGGCGTTCCGGCGACGGTGTACGTGCCCGAATGGGTCGATCCGGTCAAGCTGGAGGGGATCGAGGCCGCAGGGGCCACGCCGGTACGTCGCGGCGAGACCTTCGACGAGAGCGAGGCGTTGGCCCTGGAAGCGGCGGCAGAGGAAGGGCTCACCTACGTGTCGGCGTACGACGACCCCTGGGTCATTGCCGGGCAGGGAACGCTGGCAGCGGAATCGGTGAAGCAGTGGCGGGAGTCGACAGGATCGTCACGGCAACCCGCCGCCTTCGTGGTTCCTCTCTCCGGTGGAGGACTCATCGGAGGGATCGCCGAGGCACTTGCCACCGACGGCACGGACTCCGGCGTCGAGACCAACGACGGAGACCACTCCGGCGCCGTTCCCTGGTGCCTTGCTGCTTCGGCCGAGAAGGCCGCCGTCATGCTTGCCAGCCTCAGGGCGGGCCGTCCGGTGGAGCTTCCCGAGGAGGAGACGTTGGCCAACGCCCTGGCCGGCGGGATCGGCCTGGACAATCGCTACTCTTTCGAACTCGTCCGGGATCGAGTCCACCATCATGCCACGGTGACGGAAGAGGAGATCGCGGCAGCCATGTGTTACGCGGCGCAGCACCTCCGACTCGTCCTCGAGGGTGGTGGCGCCGTGGCGCTGGCGTCGATCCTGTCGCGCAGCTGGAGCGACGAGGAGCTACCTGATGGTCCGCTCATCGTGGTCCTGAGCGGGGCCAATGTCGCCCCCGAAGTCCTGACAAGGGTCCTGCGAGGCTGATCCAGGGGCCCGTCCGCTCGACCGTACGCCGCCGATGGGGAGTAGGGGGACGCTACCCCGTGCTTGTGCGGCTCAGTCGACAAGGGCCGGGACCAACTCACCGGCTTTCCCGAGGAGCGTGACGTCGGCGTAGGCGGTGACCGGCGTGGGCTCGAGGTTGACCTCGACGACCCGGCCACCTCCGTGCCGCGTGACAGCGGGGAGCGACGCTGCCGGATGGACCACCGCACTCGTACCCACCACCAGGCACAGGTCGGCGTCCTCTGCGGCAGCGATGGACGCGCCGATGACGTCGGGGTCCAACGCCTCTCCGAACCAGACGACGTCCGGCCTCATGAGGGATCCGCAGGAACAACGGGGGAGGGACTCGAACGACGTGGCATCCACGGTGTCGGGCGCTTCATCGAGGGTGCCACACGAAGAGCAGCGGTCACGGTGGATGGCGCCGTGGAGCTCCAGGGGGTAGGCGAGCCGCGCTTCGCTGCCCGCGTGTCCCATCGGCGGATCCTGTAGGCCGTGTCCGGTTGCAGCCCGGGCGGCCTGGTGGTGAAGGCCGTCGACGTTCTGCGTGACGAGGGTCGTCCGAACGGGGTCGCCAATGGCGAGGTGCGCCAGCGCGTGGTGGGCCGGATTGGGCTCGCATTGCGCCACGAGGCCGCGTCGCCACCCGTACCATTCCCACACCAACCGAGGGTTTTTCCGGAAAGCCTGTGGCGTCGCGAGCTCCTCCGGTCGGTACGACTTCCAGAGGCCCGCTTCGCCGCGGAAGGTGGGGATGCCCGACTCGGCGGAAACGCCGGCGCCGGTGAGCACGACGATGCGCTGGGCGTTGCCGAGCAGGCCTCGGGCGCGCCCCAGATCGGCTTCGTGCATGGTGATGGCTCGACGGTTGCCCGGAGTCAGCCCCGGAAGGCTGTCCAGACCAGGAGAGCCCACCCCACGATGAGGGCCGTCCCCCCGATGGGGGTCACGGCACCCAGCCACCGCTGTCCCGTGAGGACGAGGACGTAGAGGCTCCCCGAGAAGACGACGATTCCGACGACGAACGACCAGCCTGCGGCCGCGACGGTTGCGGCCTCCCACTGTGTGCTCGCCCAGGCGACGGCCAGGAGGGCCAGTGCGTGGTACATCTGATAGCGGACGCCGATCTCGAAGGTGGCCAGGTCTTCCGGTGTGAGCGAGCTTCGCAGCGCGTGGGCCCCGAAAGCTCCCAGAGCCACGCCAAGGGCCCCGAAAAGGGCGCCCAGCCCGAAGAAGAGCTTCATCGGCCGACGCCCCTTGTCAGTAGGCCAGGCCGTAGGCCTCACGTCGCGGATCGGACCCGACGGTCAGCACCCCGTTGTCCGCGTCGTAGACGATGGCCTGCGCGCCGCCGAAGGTCGCCGTCCACCCGTCAATGAGGTTGAGGTCGTGTCCACGGGCGAGGAGCCCCTCGACCGTCTCCGACGTCACCCGGTTCTCCAGAGCGACCCGGACGCCACCGTAGGAGCGGAACCGGGGCGCCTCGATGGCCTGCTGAGGGGTCATGTCGAAGAGGATCATGTTGTTGACGATCTGCAGGAGGGACTGGGGCTGACTGTCTCCGCCTGGAGTCCCCAGCGTGAAGGCGAAGGACCCGTCGGCGTGGAGGGCCATCATCGGCGATAGGGTGTGGTACGGCCGCTTGTCCGGGGCGACCTGATTGGGATGACCCTCTTCGAGGGTGTAGAGCGATCCGCGGTTGTGAAGTACGATCCCCGTCTCGGGCTCGAGTAGCCCCGACCCGAAGCCGGCGAAGTTGCTCTGGATCCAGGAGACGGCGTTGCCGTAGCGGTCCACCGCCGTGAGGTAGACGGTGTCACCGGCGTCGTCGGCATCCTCCTGGGTCTCCACGTGGTCGTCGCCGAACCCGGGGCGGACGTCCGCGTTTGCCACCTCCGGGTCCACCAGGCCGGCGCGCTCTCGGAGGTACTCGTCGTCCAGCAGCCGCGCGATGGGCACGTCGGCCTTCTCGGGATCGGCGACCCAGCGGTCCCGGTCGGCAAAGGCCAGCTTCTTGAGCTCGATGAGCGTATGGAGGTACTCGGGCGAGTTGTGCCCCATCTCGGTCAGCGGGAACGCTTTGGCCATCTCCATATAGGCCAGCTGGGCCGGCCCCTGAGTGTTGGGGGGCATCACCACGATGGTGTGGTCGAGATAGTCGTCGCGGAGGGGCTCCACCCACGTGGACGTATGTCGGGCGAAGTCGTCGGCCCTGAGGTGACCGCCCTGATCGGCGACGAACGTGGCCAACCGACGGGCGATGGCCCCGCGGTAGAAGGCGTCCCTGCCGCCCCGGGCGATGGCCTCCAGCGACGTGGCCAGCTCCGGATTCACCAGGAGGGTCCCGACCGGTGGCGGTGAGCCGCCGGGAAGGTAGAGTGCCCGGCCGGGCTCGTTCAGGTCGCCTCCCTGGTCCTCGAAGTCCATGGCCAGGCGAGTCGAAACGGCGAAGCCGTCCCGGGCAAAGCGGATCGCCGGCTGAAGCAGTTCGGAGAAGGGGCTGGTGCCGAACCGGTCGTGCGCATCCACCCAGCCGGCGACGGCGCCGGGCACGCTGACGGAAAGCGCCCCCGTTCCGGGAATCTCCTCGTGGCCCGCTTCGCGGAAGAACTCCGGTGTAGCCAGGGCTCCTGAGCGCCCGCTGGCGTTGAGGGCCGTGACCTCGCCGGTCTCACCGTCGTAGAAGATGCCGAACGCGTCTCCCCCAATCCCGTTCATGTGGGGTCGCGTCACCGCTAGAACCGCGGCCATGGCAATGATGGCGTCCGTGGCCGTTCCACCGTCCTTGAGGACCTCGAGGCCCGCCTGGGCGGCCAGCGGATGGCCGGCGGTCACGGCACCGACGGTACCTCGGACGTCCGGTCGGTTCTGAGGCGCGTAGACCGTCGTCTCCATCTCCTCGGAGGACGCCGGTGCAGGCGACTCTTCCGCCGGCGCACACGCTCCGAGGAGGAGGACGGTGCCGGCGGTCAGGAGGTAGGCGGAGCGCCGGAAGGGGGCGTGGGCACGGATCGATACGACGGGGTGGGTCTTCATCGACTTGTGTTCGGTTCAGGGCCGGGAAAGTGGTCCCGTACGTTGGGAGAACCCGGGGCAGCGCGCCAGGGACGGTAGCGCCCCCCGGGGCGGCTGCGACGGTGTCGCCAGGAACACGGACCCCGAAGTGTTTGAAGAGAGGCCCCGGAAATTGGTTTGACGAGGGGGCAGCGATTATTCTTCGCGGTCCACAACCGACCGCAGATTCCCCACGGAGCGCCTGTGCACGTCGCCGCCCCGCCGGCCCGGAAAAGGGTCGATGAGCGCTCGGCCATGCGGTTGGCGTTGGTCGTCGCCGCAGCCCACGCCGTCAACGACACGTATGCGTCGTTCGTGCCACCGCTCCTTCCGAGGATCATGGGTGACCTGGGGCTGTCGATCACCCTCGCCGCGACGCTTTCCGTGGCGTTCTCCGTGGCCGCTGCACTCCCGCAGCCCCTTTTCGGCTACCTCGCGGATCGATACGGAAGGCGGCCGTTCGCGGTGGCCGGCCCCGTGGTGGCGGGTGTGGGGGTGGCGGCCATCGGATGGGCGCCGGGGTTCTGGCCCCTCGTCGGGCTTCTCGTCCTGGGAGGGATCGGCAGCGCCGCCTTCCATCCTCCGGGGGCCTCGTACGCGGTGCGTGTGTCCGCAGGGAAGGGGGGAGGGGCCCGCTACTCGATCTTCTCTTTCGGAGGTTCGGTTGGGTTCGCCCTCGGCCCGGTCATCGCCGTGGGGCTCGTGCAGTCGCGGGGTATGGAGGGGCTATGGGTCGCAATGATCCCTGTGCTTTTCCTCGCGCCCTTCGTCTACCTGGCACTCCCCAGCGGCCGCAGGGAGGTACGTGAGCGGAATCGACCGCCTCCAGCATCGCCTGCCGCTGTCCTCCGACAGCTCCGCGGGCCTCTCGGCCTCATCTTCGGCGTGAGTGCCATCATGGCCTTCATCCAACGTACCTTCCTCACCATGGAGCCCATCATCGTTGCCGAGCGAGGCGGGTCCGAAGCTTTGGGCGCGTTGGCTCTCACGGTCTACTTGAGCGCGCAGGCCTTCGGGACGGTAACGGGCGGCGTCTTGGCCGACCGTGTGGATCGACGGAAGCTGCTGGCCTTTCTCTGCTTCTGGACGCTTCCAGCCCATGTGGTGGCCCTCTGGGTCGGGCCGGAGGGGTTGTGGGGCCTCACCGCTGTGGGTCTCGCCGGCTTCATGGGCATGGCGACACTCCCGCCGGTGGTGGTGATGGCCCAGGAGATGGTGCCGACGGGTACGGCCGTGAGTTCCGGGATCGTCATGGGGCTCGCCTGGGCGACCGGCTCGCTCTTCGTGCTCGGAACCGGGGCCGCCGCAGACATCATCGGCGCCGAGGCCGCCACGCTGTGGTCCATGCCGATGGCGCTCATCGCCGTGGGGCTCGCGCTCCATCCATCCCTCTCCGACACGGCGCTCCGAAGGGGCTGATTCATGCCGTTTCACCTGCATCCGCCCCGTGATCGGAAGCTCTTCCGGCTGGTGAAGGAAGCGTCGACGTCGACGGTGGTGAAGGGCAGGGCACTCTACGGAGCGGGGGACGCAGCCGACACGGTCTACCTGGTGCGGCGCGGCTACATGCGCCTCGTTCTACCGGGCATGGAGCGGGGCGCTCGGGAACGCACGGTCGCGGTGGCCATGCCGTGGGAGCTCTTCGGTGACGAAGCGTTCACGGGTGGACACCGTCGATATGGAGCCATCGCCGGATCGCGGTGTGAGGTTCAACCCCTTCTGCCCAAGGCGGTGATGTCCGGGCTCAAGACAGCGAAGCTGAGCCTCGACGCGTACCTGCAGGGCCAGGAGCAGGAACTCTACCGCCTGCGGCACGCAGCGGGAGGATCCAACGGCCCCAACGTCGCTCAGCGGCTGGCCGAGGTCCTCCTGGACCTGGGTGTTCGTTCTGGTGAGCCCGACGGCCGTGGCATCGAGCTCACCGAGCGGCTGACGCATCAGGTTCTGGCCGACCTGGCGGGAGCGCATCGGGCGACGGTCACGACGCTCCTCAACGACTGGCTCTACGAGGGGATCCTTGCGTCGACCGAAGATCATCGGCTGGTGCTCCGTCGACCCGGGGACCTGTGGGTTCTCGCCGGGTACGAGATCGGTGAATGAAGTGCGCAGGCACCGGTTTCGTTGACCGAAACCCCCGTCACGTCTAGCTTTCGACGCTTTTCGCGAACGGTCGAGAAGGCCGTTCGAACCTCAACGGCAAGACCGCTCTATGGCTCAGAAACACCCCCGGTCCCGACGGACTCGCAAACAGTCCGCTGACGACGGTGAGGACGCGTTCATCGCGTCGATCCTCGACTTCAGCAATTGGGCCAAGGGCAACCAACAGGTTCTCACCGTCGCCGCCGTGGTCGCGGCCATCCTCGTCGCGGGCGGGCTCTACTACAACAGCTATCGGTCGCAGCTCACGAACCAGGCGACAGAGCAGCTCGAGACCATCTACCAGTCGGTGGCCATCAGCGATATCGAGGGCGCCAAGGTCGATCTGGCGACTTTCCTCGATCGCTTCGGTGGAACACCGTACGAGGCCGAAGCTCGGCTGCTTCTCGGCGAGCTGTACCTCGAGAGTGGCGAACCGCAGCAGGCCATGGCCGTACTCGAGCCCCTGGGCTCTTCGCCCCGGGCAGCCATCGAGCTCCAGGGTGCGGGGCTCCTGGCCGCCGCGTACGAGCAGGAAGAGCGCTGGGGGGAGGCCGAGGAGGCCTATCTGCGCATTGCGGACCGCTCCGAGCTGGACTTCCAGATTCGCGACGCTCTGGCGGCTGCGGCGCGAATCCGCGCCGAGCATCTGGACAATCCCGAGGGTGCCGTCGAGCTGTACGAAGAGGTCCTCGCCGAGCTCGATGAGAACGCGCCCCAGCGCGGACTGTTCGAGATGAGGATCCAGGAGATCCGGAGCGGTCAGAACGGCTGACCCCATGACAGTTCGTCTTCGTAGGTGCCCGAAGGGGCTTCTTCGGGGGCCGATGGCCGTGTTCGTGACCACGGTCCTCATGTCTGCGGCATTGGTCGGGTGCTCTTTCTCGGCGACCTTCGACTCTCCGCCGCTCTATCGGCTCGTCGCCGTGGACGATGCGGAGCTTCCCGCCGCCGCCGGCTTCGGCGTCACCATCCTGTCGGGCTCCATCGAGCTGGGCGAGGACGGGGAGTGCTTGCACACCCAAAGGGTTCGTACGGGTGTCGGCTCGGGAGCACAGGAGACCACCTGGGAGCTCGAATGCGAGTGGAGCCGGAGCGGAGACCAACTCGACTTCACGTTCGAACCGGTGGAATACGCTCTCTCGATGTCTGCGGTGATCCAGGGGGAGAGACTCGTCCTGACTCGCGACACCGGTATACGATGCGTGACCACTCCGTGCCCGGCGATCTGGGTAGAAGAGTACCTCCGCGATCGAAGCGGGAGCTAGCGTCGCTGCAGGAGGTCAGCGCGCTCCAGGCGTCGGGCTCGGAGGCTGTGCCCATTCCGGTTCATTTCGGTCTACTTCGGGCCGTCGCGACTTCGTATAATATATATTATGTTAACTTTGCGTCCCGAACACCCCGCAAGACTGCCCTCTCCACCCTGCTCGACAAGGCCACCACCCGGGGGGCCTCCTGCTCCCATCAGGGTCAAAAAGGGGCCCCGACTCGGGGGCGCCGTTGTGGGCCGGCACCCGACTATTGTGGGCCGGGGGCACGAAGCTACCCGTCGGCGGGTGGGGCGACCCGGGTTTGCCACGGCTCGACGGCCTCGACCCGCACGGCGGCCGTTCCCGTCTCCACCATGCCGAGTCGGATGGCTGCGGCATGGGAAACGTCGAGAATCCGCTCGTCCGGGTCCGCGAAAGGTCCGCGGTCGTTCACACGAAGCAGAATCGTGCGGCCGTTGGCGAGGTTCGTGACACGCACCCACGAAGGCAGCGGGAGCGTCCGATGGGCCGCGGAGAGCGCATGCATGTCGAAGGTCTCTCCGCTGCTGGTGCGGCGGCCGTGGAACTTCTCTCCGTACCACGAGGCGACGCCACGCGCGTCATACCCCTCCGACGTCTCCAGTACGCGATAGGTGCGCCCACCTTGCTCGTACTCCACCATGTTTCCGTAGCGGGCCGGGGCCTCGCGTGTCGGTCGCACATGGGAGCCGTCGCCGGCGATGGCCCCGGGACCTGCGTCCCGCGAGCCTGTTGTGGGTCGTCCGCGCTCGAGCTCGGCTGCCCCGATCATCGTGCAGCCGGCAACGCTCACCAAACCAAGGATCGCGCTCAGCCGCTTAAGCCCTTCCACCCCTTCACCTCCTTGTAGGCCTTCTTGACGAGCTTACGCTGCTTCTTCGGTGTCATCCGAGCCAACTTCCCGCTGACAAACCGGTTGTCGTCTGTGACCTCACGAAGCACTCTAACTCCATCCGGTGGCTCCGGAATCACCTCGTTCTCATGCTCCAACTCGATCTCCAACAGTGCGAGGCCGTCCAGGGCTCCAAGGAAGCGGTCCAATTCCCAGGGCCCGATCTTGAACCGGATCTTTTCGATGGTCCGGTCCTCAGCCGCCATGAGGAGGGCCTGAGCCACATCATCGGGCACCGTCGTCTCGACCTCCTTTCGGCGGACCCCCTTCCCGCTCTTGCACGTCAAACGCGGTCCTCCGGGCTCGCCGAAGCGGACGCGTACGGACGGTTCACCGTTTCGTACGTAGCCCTGCCGGAGGTGGTATCCCTCCCCGAGCCCCAGCCAGACGTGCTTGTCGACCTGGACGAGGAAGCGACGCTCGATCTCCCAGCCCACGTCAGGCTTCCTCGGGTGAGTCCATGGGCTTCTGCCCCAGGACGGCGATTCTGCGGCGCAGGATGGGGACGAGATCCTGGGTGAGGCGTTCCAACGTGCGGAGCACCGGGACGTGCGACTCCGCATAGTACGCCTTTTCGATCCGGAACCCCGCTTCGGTCAGGAGGCGCTGCATCGTGGCCATGGACTTGTAGTCGACGTGACTCACGTCGCGCTTGAGGATGATGTCACGGTTCTTGAGTACTTCGAGAATATGTCCCCGATGGGGCGTCCACGTCACGAACCGTCCGCCGGGCTTCAGGAGCCGGAAGGCCTCCTCGGCAACGCGGCGGGAATCGTCCGGGTACACGTGCTCGAAGAGGTCCGCTGCCAGGGCCACGTCGAAGGACGCTCCCTCCAGACCGGTATCGCCGGCGTCGGCGCACAGGAAGCGAACGTTCGCCCTGGGCTGGGCATCAAGTTGCTGTCTGCAGAGGGCGATGGAGCGCTCGCTGAAGTCGACGCCTACGATCTCCCCTACCCTGTCGGCCAGCGCGAAGTCGAAGGTGCCCCACCCGCAACCGAGGTCGACCACCCGATCGGCTGGCCCCGGCTGGTGGATCTCGAGGACCTTCGACACCCGGTACCGTTGGAAGGCACTGTCGTGGTCGACGAGGTCAGCGCTCTCGAAGTAACCGGACGAGTCGTAGAACTCGCGACCGATGCGGCCCGACGCCGGGTCGGTCACAGGCGTCCGAAAAGGTCTTGAAGCCGGAGCCACCAAACGCGCCACACGGCCTCGCGAACGATGCGCTTGGACATCTTCGAAGATCCCGTGTCCCGCTCGGTGAAGAGGATGGGCGACTCCACCAACGTGAACCCAGCCCGCCACGCTCGGTACTTCAGTTCGATCTGGAACGCATACCCGTTGGACTGAACGCGATCGAGGTCGACCTTCTCGAGTACCTCCCGCTTCCACCCATTGAAGCCGCCGGTACCGTCCCGAACGGGCATGCCGGTGATGGTGCGGGCGTAGATGCTGCCGAAGTAGCTGATGAGAAGACGCGACATCGGCCAGTTCGCCACGGTCACCCGCCCTTCGACGTATCGCGATCCGATAACTACGTCCGCCGTGTCGAAGAGGGCCAGGAGACGGGGCAGCGCGTCGGGGGGGTGTGAGAAATCGGCGTCCATCTCGAAGAGGATGTCATAGCCCTCGTCGAGCCCGTGGCGAAAGCCTGCCAGATAGGCGCGTCCCAGACCCTCCTTGCCCGGCCTGTGGAGCACCCTGACGCGGGAATCGGCGGCGGCGAGTTCGTCGGCTATCCGACCGGTCCCGTCGGGAGACGCGTCGTCGACCACGAGGACGTGGATTCGATCGTCCTGGGCAAGGACCCGCGGGACGATGCGGGGAAGGTTCTCCGCCTCGTCGTACGTCGGAATGATGACGAGTATTCGACGCTCGGTCATGGATTCGGGTCGGGTGCGTGCGTCCGTGTCAGGTGTCCGGTCCAGAAGGCGGCGGCGGGGACCACCTCGATGACCGTGGTCCAAAGACGCGCGATGACAGCGACGGCGCCAGCCGGTCCTGCCCCCAAATGAGGTGCCATGAGTGCCACCAGAAAGCCCTCACGCACCCCCAGACCGGCGGGAGCGAATACCGCAAGGTAGCCAAGGACGTAGGCCGCGGCGAAGGCCGAGGCCGTCGGGACCAGCCCGACCTCGAATCCGAGGCTCACGACCAGTACCCAAAAGGCTACGGCGTAACACGCCCAGTTGCCGAGACCCAGAACGAACCAAGTGGCGGCTTTCCGCGGCACGAGGTCTTCGGGTGGGGTCGACCGCGCGAGGCGGAACCAGAGAGCAACCACCCGATGAAAGACCGGCGGCACGAGGCCCAAGACCACACATCCAAGGAGCACGCCCGGAACGAGCCAGCGCCATCCCGATTCGTCGGTCATGGTCCACAACGAGGTGAAACCGATGAGCGTTGCCGAGGCCAGACCGATTCCCTGCCCCAACACAGCGGCTGCCGTCGCGGTCGAGGCCGAGATGCCGCGTTCCTTCGAGAGAGCGACCAGGCCGGCGATCTGCCACACCTTTCCGGGGACGTAGCGTCCGAGATTGGCAACCATGAAGAGCCGTACGCTGGTTGCTCCGCCGAGTGTCGGCCCGCCCAGACCCCGCACGACGTAGCCCCAGAGCAGCCCGGTGCCGAAGTAGCCGGCCAGCAGTAGCAGGCAGCTGGCTCCGAACAGGGTCCCTTCCAGATCCCAGTCGGCGATCTCCACACCACGCAGACGGGCCGTGGTCAGTCCAGCCTGGGCGGCGATGAACCACGTAACGACAACGGTGGCAGATAGTTGTGCCGCCGTGACGAGAAGCTTCTTCAGGTCGATGCCTCCGAGCGCCTACGTGCGGCGATGGCGCTCCAACCTCCCATGAGCGACAGCCCGAGGAGTACGAGCACGGTGACCCAGCGGCTCGTCGCGAGGAGGCCGGAGGCGTACCACATCTCCACGGAGCTCGTCCCAGCCGGTACGGCCACTGCCCGCACCGAGTGGTAGGCCCTGAGCACGTCTACCGGCTCACCGTCCACGGAGGCCTTCCAGGCCGGGAACCAGTTGTCACCCACGACGAGGAGGGCCGGCCGGTCGGACACGACCTGGAGGCTCATGCGGTCGGCCTCACGCTCCATCCACCGAACGGACCCCTCCACGGGGCCGCCGGGGAGCTCCACGGGCGGCTCCTGGGTCAGAACGACCTCGACGGAGGGGTCGTGGGCCTCACTGAGGATGTAGTCCACCGCGTCCTCGTCGCTCTTCACCGTGGCCGCGGCCACCAGACGGGCCCTGGGGAGGCCCTGATCGGCCAGGAGCGTATGGTACGGCTGTCCCCCGGCGAGCTGGGTTCGTGAAACGACAGGTCCCTGGGGCGCGGGTCCAAGCTCGATGTCAGGCCAGAGGATGTAGCGAACGTTGAGGATCCGGCGGACGTTCGGGTGGAGGAGATTCTGGGGAAGGCCCGACCCAACCATCCCGATGAGCTCACGGTATCGGGAGAGATCGTTCGGATGATGCCCCGCAGCGAGCTCGATGCCGTGCATGGCAGGCGTCACGTCCTGTCCCCGTCCGACCAGCGAGAGAAGCCGATAGGGTTCGTCGGTGCTCTCCCGCTCGAGGATGGTCCGGACGTTGGCGTCCGCAGCCGACCACTGATGGAAGTCGACGGTCTCGATGAAGGCCTGGTCGATGCGAGCCGCGTCAACGACCACCAGCGCAAGCAGTCCTACCAGGCCCGCGATTGCGGGGATGCGCCTGTCCAGTAGGGCCCAGACGAGGCCGCCCGCCGCGGCGGTCAGGAGAAGCGCGATGAACGCACCCTGAGCGATGTTCGGAAGGTGCGCCTGCAGAATCTGAAGCCGGCGAGCGTCGATGCTCGAGTAGACGACCGTTGTCCAGAACGACGTGAAGGCACCCGACGACATGAGCAGGGCCAGGAGGCCGACGAACCCCACGGCGCCTGCGGTGACCCTCCGTACCCTTCGATGGAAAAGGCCGTCCTCCTCGCCTCCTTTTCCTCCCCCGCCGACCGGGCCCTCCGTCGCGAGCTCGAGGAGACGATCCACGCCCAGCGCCGCCAGGGTGATGGCCCCGAAACCGAAGAGATACATGACCATGTCCGGGGCCCTGAAGAGGCGGATTCCCGGCAGGACGGCGTAGAAGAGGCTCCAGATGGGCGAGTGGGCCCCGAGAGCGAAGCCGACCGCGATGAGGCCGAGCACGGTGAAGAACCAACGGAGTTGCTTGCGCCGGGCACCGACGAAAGAGAGCGCAGCGAGGAGCAGGACCACGATCCCCACGTACGAATGGTTGTCACGCGTGAAGTTGCGACCCCAGTACGTCCCCTCGGCCCACGCCGGCCCGCCGGCGGCGTTTCCGACGAACTCCGGGACGACAAGGGAAACCACCTCTTCGGGATGAAGGGACCACGAGCTGGACCAGGCCCGCCCGGACTCCCCGGCCGCCTCTCGCGTCGTCTGCACACGCCGGGAATGCTCGGTCACGTACTGGACGGCGGGCACGAACTGATAGGCGGCTCCGGCCGCCCCCAGGACCGCGGCCACCAGGAAGAGGCCAAAACGAACCGATGCCCCTCGGTGCCCTACCCCATCGACGACCTCGTCCGAGTCACGGCCAATCTGAACGGCGCGGAAGATGGCGTAGAGTCCGGCGCTCCCGAAGAGGAAGTACGCCATCTGGAAGTGGGTGGTGAGCATCACCAGCGCGACGACCAGACCGATACCAGCGACAGAGCCCATGCCCGGCCGGCGGAAGTGCCGCTCCGTTACCCAGAAGAGTAGAGGGGCCAACGCCATGACGAAGATCTTCCCGTCGTGGCCGGGATGAACGAATCCGATGAGAAACGGCGCGAGCAGGTACGCCGTACCTCCCAGGAGCGCCGCTCCACGGGAGCATCCGATGGACCTTGCCCAGCCGAAGAAGAAGAGGCCGGCGGCGAAGACGTGGATGACCAGCTTCCAACCGAGGGCGCGATACGTCTCGGTGAGGAGGAGCAGGAGAACCGAGGGTGGATAGAGCGAGTCGCCCGCGCTCAGCGCCTCTATGAACGGTGTCCCACCGAGGATGTGGGGTGCCCATCCCGGCACTCTCCCGAGGCCGGACAGGGCCTGGGCGTAGAGGTCGCGGGCCACGTACCCGAGACCCAGTGTATCGCCCCCGAACAGCATCCGGTCCGTGAGGACGAACTCCCGGAAGAGGAAGGCGGTCAGGACGGCGTAGAGCGCCGGCGGGAGCCAGCGCGGTACGTGGGGAGGAGTGGGCTTGTTCGACACGGTCATCCTAGGCGGACCTGCGGATTCGAATGAGCTCAGCGTAGATGTCGAGGTGGCGCTCGGCCAGTCGGGCGTTGCTCCATTGTGCGACGACTCGCTGTCGGGCACGGGCGCCTAAATCGGGAAGGTCGCTTCGCTGAAGGAGTACCGAGACGCACTGGGCCAGGTCCTCCGGGCTGGCGGGCGCGAAGAGCCCACCCACGCTGTCGTCGACGATCTCCGGTAGGCCTCCCACCCTGGAAGCCGCGACGGGGACCTCGCAGGCCATGCACTCCAGGGCCGCGACGGACGTCGCTTCCATGAGCGATGGGAAGACGGCCAGCTCCGCTGACGACAGCAGTCCCGGCATCTCGTCGTGGGCGCGTGCGCCGAGGAATCGGAGACGATCCGTGACGTCCAACTCACCGGCCAGCCGCTCCAGGCGCTCCCGCTCGGGGCCGTCGCCGACGATCACCGCTTCCACGTCCACGCTCCGGGCAATGAGAGGCAGTGCCCGCACGAGGTACTCGACCCCGTTCTTCTCGAAGAGTCGCCGCGGCACCACGATCCGCCGCCGACCGGTGGGGAGCGGCCCGAGGGAGGGCTCTACAGGGCGAAAGAGGGACGTCTCCACCCCGTTCGTCACCGGTTCCACCGAGACACCGGGGGCCAGGCCCTCGGCGACCTCGGCGATCTCACGGCTCGCCGCCAGGTTCTTGTCGGTGGAGCGGATCATCCGACCCAGCAAAGTCCGCCATCCGGGCTTCTTGGCCAGGCGGAGGAAGTGGGACGTGTGCCACGTGGCCACGAGGGGGACGCCTCGGAAGGCGCGGGCCAACTGCAGGGGCATCACCGACTGAAGGGCCTGGGCATGGAGGATGTCGGCGCCGAGGGACGCCTTCAGCGTCCTGCGCACGGAGCCCGCGGCATGACCCGCCCACCCTGCCGTCGATTTGCCGGGGAACCATGTCCTCCAGACGTGGACTCCTTCCCTGACCTCGTACGGTGGCGCCTCGGGCTTCGAGAGGGACGTGACGATGTCCACACGGTTGCCGCGCTCGGCGAGCGCCCGACAGAGGAAGTGCACGTGACTCTCCAGGCCGCCTACCTCCGGTGGATAGTACACGCAGTGCATGACGATCTTCAACGCGGAGCGTCCTCAGCCATCCCAGTCCCTGGTCTCGCGGGGCCGTCCCGTGAGCGCGGACACGACGACGTCGGCGATGCGAGTTCCCGCCCGCCCGTCACCGTACGGGTTCGCGATCGTCTTCGAATGGCGGTCGCCGGCGAGACGTGCCCGCGCACGCGCCACAACGATCTCCGCGTCGGTCCCTGCCAGCTCGGCCACGCCGGCTGCCACCCCTTCGGGGCGCTCCGTGACGTCCCTCAGGACGATAACCGGGACACCGAAGGTCGGAGCCTCCTCCTGGATGCCGCCAGAGTCGGTGAGGACCAGATGGGCATGCCTCAGAGCCGCAACCAGATCGAAGTAGTCGAGGGGGCCGGTGAGTGAGATTCTCGGGTGCCCGGAAAGCATCTCCCGGGCCGGGGCCTGTACTTCGGGGTTCGGGTGGACCGGGTACAGCACCGCGACGTCCTCGTGCTCGTCGACAATCTGCCGGACCGCATGGAAGACGCGGCGCAGGGGTTCGCCGAAGGACTCTCGGCGGTGGGCCGTGAGGAGGACGAGTCGGATAGCCCCGTCGGCGACGATCTCACGGAGTGATCCGTCGCGGATGGGGCGTTCCAAATCGGCTACGGAGTGAAGGGCGTCGACCACGGTGTTGCCGGTCACGTGGACGTGGCTGGCGGGAGCGTTCTCCGCCAGAAGCAGGTCCCGTGCCTGCCGGGTCGGAGCGAAATGGTGATCCGCGACCACATCGGTGAGCCGGCGGAGAACCTCCTCCGGGTAGGGGGCGGACTTGTCGCCGGAGCGAAGGCCGGCTTCCACATGCCCTACCGGCACCCCCTCGAAGAATCCCACCAGGGCGCCGGCGAAGACCGTGGCCGTGTCACCCTGGACCAGTAGCATGTGAGGGTCGAAATCCCGAACGGCGTCCCGCAGGCCGTCCAGGGCACGTTGGACAACGTCGTAGAGGGTCTGGCCGTCCTTCATGATGGCCAGATCGTAGTCGGCTTCCATGCTGAATGCCGTGAGGACCTGGTCGACCAACTCGGTGTGTTGTCCCGTGAACGCTACACGTGTCTCCACATCCTCGGCGTGGAGGGCGAGAGCAGAGACCACCGGGGCCATCTTGATGGCTTCGGGGCGCGTGCCCACCACCACCAGGACGCGATGCGCGGCGATGGTCAGGTCCCTCGGGTTCGGGTGGCCTCGAGTTCGTCGCGAAGCTGCGCGACCTGCTCACTGACGAGGCCGAATCCGACGAGGAGGAAGCCCAGCGTCTCGAGGAGCATGACGAGGTACAGAAGGGGCCGGTACCCCATTGGAGGGACGTACGGTTCGAAGCCAAGCATCGGGTGCACGAACCGGAGATAGACCGTCCCCAGTGCGACGAGCACCCCCAAAAGCGCCAGGCCGAGACCCGTGCCCCCGAAGAGAAGGAGTGGCTTCCTGGAGAAGAGGAGGAGGAACCAGACGGAGATCAGGTCCACGACTCCCACCAGGATGCGGAGTCGGCCCTCGTACTTGGGAGTCCCGGCCCGTCTGGGATGAAGCTGGATGTCGATCTCGTCCACGGTGGCGCCCTTCGCGTGGGCCAGGACGACGAAGAAGCGGTGCCAGTCGTGGCGGAGGGGAACTCCCTCCAGGATTTCCTTGCGGAAGGCCTTCATGGAGTTGAGGTCGGAGACCGGCACGTCGAAGATCCGCCGTGAAAGCCGGTTGTAGACCGTGGATACGGCCTTTTTCCCGTATTCCCCGACCTTCCGGCCGGTGACGATGTCCCACCCATCGTCGAGCTTGGCGAGGAAACGAGGGATCTCGTCGGGCGTGTGTTGAAGGTCGGCGTCGAAGAGGACGAGGAGTGGCTCGGACGCCACGGCCGCTGCGGTGACCATGGCCTCGGTCTTCCCCCGATTCGTCTTGTGGCGGACGACCCGGAACCGCCTCCAGCCCGTCGCCTCCCGTTCCGCCAGCTCCGCCGTGCCGTCAGTCGACCCATCGTCTACGAGGACGACTTCACCGTCGAGTCCGTGGCGCTTGAAGGAATCCCGTAGCTCGGACACCAGGGCCGGGACCACCGGGGCCTCGTTGAAGGCCGGGATGACCACCGTGAAGTCCCGACGGAGCGTCGCCGGCGAGACGGCGTCCGTGCCGCCATGAGGGTCCGCCGACGGGGCTGTCGCCCGGACCTCGCTAGTGCCCTCAGGCTGGTTGGCCATGGGAGCGACTAGACCCGCTTGCGCATCCGGGCGGTCAGGATGCCCATCTGGTCCCGATACTTGGCCACCGTCCGGCGGGCGATCTTCACGCCGTCCTGCTTGAGTCGGTCGACGATGGCCTGGTCGGTGAGGGGCTTCTTCGGGTCCTCGGCGTCGATCATGTTCTGGATCTTGTCGCGGACGCCACGGGCGGAGATGTCTTCGCCGCTCGTCGTCGACAGCCCGCTGGAGAAGAAGAACTTCAGGGAATACACGCCCCGCGGGGTCTGCACGAACTTCTTGTTCGTCACCCGCGACACCGTCGACTCGTGCATCTCGATGTGGTCGGCCACCTCCCGGAGCGTCAGTGGCTTCAGGTACTGAACGCCACGTTCGAAGAATTCCCGCTGACGGTCGACGATGAAGTTCATGACCTTCAGCATGGTCTGCCGACGCTGTTCGATGGCCTGGATCATCCAATTCGCCGAATTCAGCTTGCTGGCGATGAACTCCTTGTTCTCACCGGTGAAGTCGCGCTTGTTGCGAGCGACCTCGCGGTAGGATCGGGAGATGCGTAGCCGCGGCAGGCTCGTGTCGTTGGCGAACACCATGTACTCGCCATCGATCTTCTCCACGATGAGATCGGGGATGACGTACCGCGCCGGATCCACGGCGTACTTGAGTCCGGGCTTGGGATCGAGTTGGCTGATGGAGTCGGCGGCGTCCTGGACTGCCTTCGGCGTAATCCCCAGTTCCTTGCCGATCTCGGCCCAGTGATGGTTGATGAGTTCGTCGAAGAACTCGCCGACGATCCGATAGGCGAGGGTGTCTTCGTCGCCCCGATGGCGAAGCTGGATCAGGATGGACTCACGAACATCGCGCGCGGCCACCCCCGGAGGATCGAAGCCCTGGATCACCTCGAGCATCCGCTCGGCCTCCACGACTTCGTAGGGGCGGAACAGGACCTCGATCTCGGCGAGTTCGGCTTCCCTCTCGTCCTCGTCCTCGATCCCGCGGGCCTTCTCGACGACCGTGGGACGCACCTCATCGAGCCATTCGTTGATGCCTGCGACCGCCTCTTCAAGCGTGCATGCCAACATGCCGGTGTCGTCGATGTCTCCGATGAGCTCTTCGCCCAGTCGAAGCTCCCGTTCGGGGATGCTGAGCAGCCGGAGCTGGTCGTTCAGATGGTCGTGGAGGTCCTGTGCTTCCACGGGCGTGGGCTCGTAGTACTCCTTGTGCTCGTACTGCTGCCGCCGGCCACCGACGTCGAAGCCGTCGAGGAGGATCTCCTCCCAGTCGACGTCGTCGTCGCTCATGGGCTCGTCGGTGGAGTCCTCCTTGAGTTCGACCTCCTTCTGCTCCACCGCTTCCTGCATCTCGAGGAAAGGGTTCTCCTCCATCTGCTCCTTGAGATGCTGTTCCAGGTCCAGAAGAGGCATGTACAGAAGCTCCATCGCCTGATACAGGCGAGGGTTGATCCGCATCTCCTGCCGGAGGTGCGTGCTCTGCGTGAGCTTCTGATTGAATGAACTCATTCTTCCTCGGACGTGGAGCCCTCGTCACCCGACTGGGCCAAACTCGGTCCTAAACCGTCATCCCTCCCGGACGCTCGTAGCGTCCCCTCATCCGAGCGGTAAGTGCCGGACCCAGGTAGATCTCCGCAACTTCGTCGTTCCACACGAGTTCGGAAACCGTACCGCTCACCCTGATCTTCCCCTCATACATGATGTAAGCTCGATCGACGATCTCCAACGTCTGCTCAACGTTGTGATCGGAGATGACCACTCCGATCCCCCGCCCCTTCAGCCCGCGGACGATCTCCTGGATGTCGTGGACGGCGATGGGATCGATGCCTGCGAATGGCTCGTCGAGGAGCATGAACTTGGGGCGCTGTACCAGGGCCCGGGTGATCTCCAGGCGACGTCGCTCCCCGCCGGACAGGGCGTAGGCCTTGCTCTTGCGGAGACCCTGGAGACCCAGTTCGTCGAGAAGCTCGTCGAGGCGCTTCTTCTCCTCGTCCTTGGGAAGGCCCAGGGTCTCGAGGATGGCCAGGACGTTGTCCTCCACCGAGAGCTTCCGGAAGACGGAGGGCTCCTGGGCGAGGTACCCCATTCCCTTCCGAGCTCGCCGGAACATGGGCGTGTCCGTCAGGTCCTCCTCATCGAGGTAGACGGTGCCGGCGTCCGGTGGGATGAGGCCCACCATCATGTAGAAGGTGGTGGTCTTCCCCGCCCCGTTGGGTCCGAGGAGTCCGACGATCTCGCCCTGTGTGACCGAGATGTCGACGGAGTCCACCACCTTTCGGTTCCGGTAGATCTTCGTCAGACCCTCGGCCCACGTGCGGCTCCCGTCGTCCGGGGCCTTGGGAACGTCGAGCACGGGCACGACCGGTGACTCGCTCGCGGCAGTTTCCGCCTGGGGATCCGGCGACGGGATTTCGTTCATGGGCGTATCCACGGATGCTCCTTCTCCAGGCGGGTATCTCCGCCGTCTTCGTGTGGGGTGGGCTCTTCCTGCATGGACTCGTTGCGGCTCGGACCTTCATCGATAGACGTGGTGTCGATGACCGTCGTAGTGTCTCCGACGGCTGCCGAGTCCGGGACGGCCCGTCTCCGCAGAGGCTCGAGATGCACCCCCCGGGTCTGTCCCGTGACCTGCATCCCTTCCACGCCACCGGACTCCAGGCGAATCCGGATCTCCTGCCCCACCACGTAGTGGACCGCGGGCGGATGGGTTCCCGCCTCGAACGTCGAATCGTTGGGAGGAAGCCGGTAGAGACTGCGGGCCCTCCCCCGGGCGATGATCTCTTCCACCTCGGCTTCTTCCGTGGGGTCGGGCTCAGCGAAGAGGTCGGTGAGGGCGGGCTCCGCCCCAGGCTCCGAGGTGACCGCCGAATCTCCGCTCGGGACCGAGACGTCGGGGGCTGCCTCCGTTACCGCGAGCATCGAATCGGGCCCCACAGAGGCCGGGTCCAGCGACAACGAGGCCGAGTCGACAGCGGCACCCTCCGATCCCACCACAACGACCGTCGAGTCCTCGCCTCTCAACGGCGGCAATGGCGGTGAGCCCTGGAAGCGGATGTACACGGTGTCGCCCTCCAGCCAGTCCGTCCTGGCCAGCTCCGGGAGCACCTCGGTGTTGAGGGAATCGCGGGCGGTGGACACGCTGCGCGCCCGACCGGAAGCTACCACACGCTCTAGCCGCTCTCCGGGTGCGGAGACCGAGAGTGAGTCGGCGGTGAGGACGAACTCCTCCACCAGGGCCTCGGGTCGCTGGAGATCGACCGAGTCGGGCTCTACCCCGTTCGTCGGTTCGATGGTCGTCGCCACCAGACGATCCAGGTCGCCGTTTCGTAGCAACACCACGATGCGGGCGGCGGTGAGGAGCACGTCCGTACCCACCAGGCGAGCCTCGCGGAGGGCTCGAACCTCGCTGGCGTCGCCGCCGGGATTCGTCATGGTGATGGCTCGACCCGTCAATTCGTACGCCGTGCCGACGACCCGGGCATCCTTCACGAGATTCAGGCCCTCAGCGGCCTGGTCGTATTCCGCCGAGTCGGCGTAGGCGACGAGGGAGTCCCGTTCGATGACGACATCCCTCGACGCGGTGAAGTAGCCGGAGCCGCGGAGGTAGATGCGGTCCGCTCGTACGGTATACGGCTCGCGCGCCACGGTGTCGACCGGCAGCGGGGCTCCCAGACTGTCCACACGAGTGGTGTCGGGCGGAGGCGTGAGGACCGCCGTTGGCCGCACGCCGTCGGCGCCGACGGTCACCGTCATCTCCGACACGTCCCGAAAGTCTGTCTGGAGGAGGTACACGAGGTCTCCATCCCGGATGGACGAACCGTTCTCCGGGTCGACGACGATGACGTCGCCCTGGGCTTGGAGGCGTCCCTCGTTGGTGAAATACTGTGCCCGTGCCGCCCGAAGCTCCCGATCGGTCTCGAGGTACCGGACGGAGCCGATGAGCTCCGACATCCCTCTCTGCTGGTAGGCCACCGCCGAGTCGGCGAAGATCTCCACCCCACCGGCGCACGAGAAGTAGGCACCTCCGATGTACGTCACCGTGCCGATGCCGGGCAGCGTCTGGATGAAGGTATCGTTTCGTCCACGGTCTCCGAGCACGCATCCCTCCTGCCCTTCGACATGGGACGGAAGCGACGCCAGGAGGGTGAGAATGCTCAAGAGCGACACTGCCCATGGCACCATGCCGGCGGCGGCCTTCGCTGCAGTCGGTGCCTCGGCAGAGGCGTATACGGGGGTCACGGCGACGGGGGTATCCGGAGGAGGTCTAGAAGACCCGTCGGATTCCGCCCCGGGCGTTGGCGATGCGGATGTTCTCGAAGGACATGTCCGACTCGAATGCACTGCCGCTGGTGACGGTGCCGTCCTTCATCGTCCGCACCGTCGCCGAGTCGCTCCAGACCCTTCCGAGCCCGGGATCGTAGAAGATTTCCTGACTCTCGATGGTGCTGGAGTCGGCATAGAGGAAGAGCACCACGTCCCCGCGGGCGACCATGCGGTTCGTCTCCCGGTTCCACTCGCCGGCAACGCCGGTGACGGTCGCTTGCTCCCGGCCGGTCTCTTCCTCGTAGAAGACGATCTCCATCTGATGGAGGTTGGCGAGCCCCGTATCCTCGAAGACGTAGGCGGTGTCGGCCTCCACCCGCCCTTCACGGACTCCGTTGGCAGTAATGAAGCTGACCATGCCGAAGGCCACGTAGTCGGACTCCATGGACTGGAGCGTCTCGTCGGCGACGGGCGTGTTCAGCTCTTCGGAACAGGCCGCCGCGACAGCTACAGCGGCGAGGAGGGCGGCGAGTTTCAGATAGCTCTTCATGGATCAGACGGCTCCGGCTCTCATCAGGTCGTGCAGGTGGACGACGCCTTCCAGTGTCCGGTCGTCGCGGACAACGGGCAGCGCCATGATGCCATGCGCCTCCATCCTACTCGCGGCAGCCGATCCGAGTTCATTTGCCGACGCGGTCTTGGGGTCGCGGGTCATGATCTCGGCGACGCCCCGGGACAGGAACTCGGCGTCGTGCTCCATGAGTCGGGTCAGGTCGCCGGCGGTGACGACACCGGTGAGGCGACCCTCGCCGTCGACGATGGGCACGGTCCCGCGTTGGGCTGCCAACGGGCCGATGACCTGCTTGACCGTCGCGCCCTCCACGAGCGACGGGAAATCGTCGGCTACCATGACGTCGCGGACGTAGACCGAGAGCTTGCGACCGAGTGCACCCCCGGGGTGCAGCGCCGCGAAGTCCTCTGGTTGGAACCCCTTGAGCTGCAGAACCGTGACCGCAATCGCGTCGGCCATGGCCAGGGCGGCGGTACTCGACGACGTCGGCGCCAGATCCATGGGGCAGGCCTCTTCTTCCACGGAGCAATCCAGGACCACCGCGGCGTGGTCGGCGAGTTGGCTCCGTGAAACGCCCACGAGGGCGACGATGGGAACGCTGAGACGGTTGAGGTAGTCGATGAGACCCCTGAGCTCGTCCGAGTCCCCCGATTTGGATATGACGATGGCCACGTCCTCGCGCCCGACGATGCCGAGGTCGCCGTGAAGCGCTTCAACAGGGTGGAGGAAGATGGCGGGTGTGCCGGTGCTGGTCAGAGTGCCGGCCATCTTCCGCGCGATGTGGCCGCTCTTGCCGATGCCGCACGTCACGATGCGGCCGCCGGCTCCGGCGATCATGGAGCAGGCCTGAGCGAAGTCGTCACCGATTCGGTGGGCCAGGGCTGCCACCGCCGCCGCCTCCAACTCGAGGACCCGCCGGCCCTCGCCGATGATGGTGTGGTCGTCGGTCACGTCCGGCTCCGCTCCTCGACGTACTCGTCGACGATCCGATCGAGGTCTCCTCGGGCTCGCAGCAGAGCGTCGGAGAACTCACGGACGGCCCCCCTGCCCCCGGGCCGCGTGGACTGCCAGTCGGCGATGCGGATCACCGGCTCGGTGGCGTTGGCGACCACGGCCTTCAGCCCCACGCGCTTCAGGACCGCGAGATCGGGGATGTCGTCGGCCAGCATGGCGACCTCGTCCCAGGCGACACCCTTTCGGGCCAGCAGCTTCTCCACCACGCGGAGCTTGTGGGCGTCGGGCTCCTGGTGGCACTCCTCGACCCCCAGCTCCCGGGCGCGGATGGCCGTGGCCGCCGACACCCGGCCGGAGACGATGGCCACCTCCAGGCCTCCCCAGATGAGCATCTTCACGCCGACGCCGTCCTGGATGTCGAATCGCTTGAGCTCCACGGCCCGTCCCTCGCCGTCCTCTCCCACATAGACGCCGGCGTCGGTGAGGACGCCGTCCACGTCCAGGATGACCAGTCTGACACGCCGGGCCGGGCCGGCCGGAATCGCTTCGGCGCTCACGACCCTTCCTCCTCCGTCGACGTTCCGGGTCGGGGTGCTGCCACAGGCTCTTCCGAGTTCGGAACGACAGCGTGCTCGCCGACAGCCGAACGGATACGCATGACGTCCCGGATGAGCGTGCCAAGGTCGGAGAGTGGAAGCATGTTCGTCCCGTCGGAAGGGGCGCTGGAAGGGTCTGGATGCGTCTCGAGGAACAGCCCGTCGCAGCCGGCGGCCACGGCGGCACGAACCAGCGCGGGGATGTGGACCGGATCACCGCCGGACGAGCCGTCGGCCTTCCCCGGGCGCTGTACCGAATGGGTCCCGTCGAAGACCGTTGGGCATCCCGTGGCCTCCCGGAGCCGCTGGAAGGAGCGCATGTCCACCACCAGGTCGCCGTACCCGTGGATGGTCCCCCGTTCCGTCACGGCAACGGGCCCGGATCCGGAGGCTCGGACCTTCTCGACGGCCGACGCCATCTCCTCCGGCGCCATCCACTGACCCTTCTTGATGTTCACCGCGCGGCCGGTCTCCCCTGCCGCGACCAGAAGGTCCGTCTGGCGGCAGAGGAAGGCGGGGATCTGGATGACGTCCACCACCTCGGCCACGGGGGCGGCCTGGCGGGGTTCGTGGATGTCGGTGAGGATCGGGAGCCCGGTGGCCTCCTTCACCCTGCCGAGGAGCGCGAGGCCCTCCTCCAGCCCCGGGCCTCGTGGGGAGGTGAGCTTCGAGCGGTTCGCTTTGTCGAAGGACGCCTTGAAGATGGCGGTAACGCCCGTTTCTTCACCGAGCCGGGCGACCGCTTCGGCGACCCGGAGATTCAGTCCGTGGTCTTCGAGGGCGCAGGGACCGGCGATGAGAAAGAAGTCTCGAAACACGTCACGGGCTCCTGGCGGGTTCGTCGGAGGACGCCAGGCGTCTCAGACACCCACCGGCTGCTCTGCAGAGCTCTTCTCGTCCCGCTCCGCCTGCTTGGCAGCGGCCTCGATGAAAGACGCAAAGAGGGGGTGGGGCCGCGTGGGTCGGCTCTTCAATTCGGGGTGGAACTGTCCCGCGACGAACCAGGGATGGTCGGTGATCTCGATCATCTCGACGAGTCCGCCGTCGGGCGACGTCCCGCTGATGGTCATCCCCTTCTGCGTCAGGATCTCCCGATACTCGTTATTCACCTCGAAGCGGTGACGGTGGCGCTCCGAGATCTCCGGCACCCCGTAGATCTCCCTGGCATGGCTGCCTTCGGCGAGGGCGCAGGGATAGGCTCCCAACCGCATGGTGCCCCCCTTCTTCGTGACCTGGAGCTGGGAGTCGAGAAGGGCGATGACCGGGTGGGGCGTGTCATCGTCGAATTCGGCGGAGTGGGCGCCGGCGAGGCCGCAAACGTTGCGGGCGAACTCGATGACCGCGCACTGGAGGCCGAGGCAGATGCCGAAGAAGGGGCGTTGGTTTTCCCGGGCCCAGCGGATGGCGTGGCACATGCCCTCGATGCCCCTGGAACCGAAGCCTCCGGGAATGAGAATGCCGTCGAAGGCGTCCAGACGATCGATGGCTTCTCCGCTCTCGAAGGTCTCGGATAGGAGCCATTCGATGTGAACCTTCACGTCGTTGGCGATCCCGCCGTGGATCAAGGATTCCTGCACAGACTTGTACGAGTCGACGAGCTCGGTGTACTTGCCCACGACCGCGATGCGGGCCTCCCCCGAAGCCGGGTGCTGGACTCTGCGCACCATGTCCGTCCACTCGGTAAGGTCGGGCTGCGGGAGGCCGGAGAGCCCCAATCGGGAGAGGACGACGTCGTCCGCCTTCTGGCGCTTGAGGCTGAGGGGTACCTCGTAGATCGTCGACAGGTCCTGTGACTCGAGGACGGCATCGTGATCGACGTTGGTGAACAGCGCGATCTTTCGCTTGATCTCCTTGGAGAGCGGCTGTTCCGCCCGGCAGATGAGCACCTGGGGCTGGATTCCGATCTCCATGAGCTCGCGCACCGAATGCTGGGTGGGCTTCGTCTTGAGCTCCCCGGCGGCCGCCAGATAGGGCACGAGGGTCAGGTGGACGACGATGGCGTTCTCCTTGCCCACGTCCACGCGGAACTGACGGATGGCCTCGAGGAAGGGCAGCGACTCGATGTCACCCACCGTACCACCGATCTCGGTGATGACGACGTCGTTGTCCTCGGCCAGCCGACTGATGGCCGCCTTGATCTCGTCGGTGATGTGGGGAATGACCTGGACCGTGGAGCCCAGATAATCCCCGCGGCGCTCCTTGTCGATGACCGTCTGGTAGATCCGACCGGTGGTGATGTTGTTGTCCTGCGAGAGCGACTCGTCGATGAACCGCTCGTAGTGACCGAGGTCAAGATCGGTCTCGGCACCGTCGTCCGTGACGAAAACCTCGCCGTGCTGATACGGCGACATCGTCCCGGGATCGACGTTGATGTAGGGATCGAACTTCTGGAGGGTGACCCGGAGACCCCTCTCCTTGAGGAGCCGGCCGATGGAAGCCGCCGCGATACCCTTTCCCAGGGAGGAGACCACACCGCCCGTAACGAAGATGTACTTGGTCGGTCGTCTGGAGGTGTCCGTCATCGGTTCCGTCACGCGAAGGTTGGAGAGGTCATTTCGCTCAAGATCGATTCCATTCGTATGGCGTCGGCGGGGGTATCCACCCCCGGATCAGCGGCGCCGACGACGGCCACGCCGATCCTCAACCCAGCCTCGAGCGGCCGGAGCTGTTCGAGAAGCTCGAGCTGCTCGAGGCGCGACGGCGCCAGGGCCACCCAGTCGTTCAGGGCTGCCCGGGTGTAGGCGTAGAGCCCGATGTGGCGGAGGAAGGGCTCACGCTCCAGGTCGTCGTCCGTTGGCTTCTCATCCCGCCTGTACGGAATCGGAGCCCGGGAGAAGTACAGCGCCCGACCGCTCGCCGCCCGGGCCACCTTCACCACCGAAGGGTCCTTCCTGGCTTCGTGGCTCAAGAGCGGCGTGGCGCACGTTCCCACCTGCCAGCCACCGTCGCGCACCAGTTCCACCGCGCTCTTCAGGTGGGCCTCCTTGAGAAGGGGCTCATCGCCCTGGACGTTGGCGATGTACTCGAACGATGCGTACTCCGGGCGGTTCGCCACCTCGGCGACACGGTCCGTGCCGGAAGGATGGTCGTGGGAGGTCATTTCCACCGGGGCCCCGAGGGCCTTGCAGACTTCCGCCACTTCCTCGGAGTCCGTCGCCACCACGGCGTGATCGAGGACCTTCATCGTCTCGACGCGGCGCCAAACCCACTCGATGAGGGGCTTTCCGAGGAGGGGGTAGAGGGGCTTGTCAGGGAGCCGAGTCGAGGCGAGCCGGGCTGGGACGATGCCTAGGACCTGGCCGCTCAACGCGCTGTTCCGGAGCCGAGAAGGCGGTGCGGGAATGCAAAATTCACGCGGGGAAAGCTACCGGAAACCGACAGTGAGGGTCAACTCCGACAGGCGACGCGGCATCGAGCCCGCCGAGGTTCCGGCGAGGACCCGGGTAGGGCCGGTCGTGACGGTACGACGCCGCCCTTCGGACCGGAGCGATCACGACTTCAGGAAGTTCTCGAGAAGGCGCGCACCGTGCTCGCTGAACATGGATTCCGGGTGGAACTGAACACCCCACAGCGGAAGCTCGCGGTGTTGAATGGCCTGGATCTCACCTTGGTCGGCGTCGTCGGTACTCCACGCGACGGGCTCCAACACATCCGGCAGCGCTCGATCGTCGGTGACCAGGGAGTGGTAGCGCGCCACCTCGAAGGGCGAAGGGATGCCGGCGAAGAGACCCTCCTCGGTATGGCGGATGGGCCCGGTCTTTCCGTGCATCACCCTCCGAGCACGGATCGTCCGACCACCAAACGCCTCGCCCAGGCTTTGATGACCGAGGCACACACCGAGCATGGGGACCCCCTTTCCTTCCCCCAGTACCCGGAACGCTTCCACACTCACGCCGGCCTCGGCGGGTGTGCAGGGTCCGGGAGAGACCACGACACGGCGCGGGCCGCGCTCCGCCAGCTCCGCGATGGTGTACTCGTCGTTGCGCACCACCACCGGATCCGATCCCAGGGCTCCCAGGAGCTGGACCAGATTGAAGGTGAACGAGTCGTAGTTGTCGATAACGAGGAACATGGGGGAATATACTGCGGATCCGCTTCGTACTCTGTCGTGTACGGCAAACTCACGGCACCATGAAAGGTTGAGGGCGTCGGCTCGGCTCCGACGCCCCCCGACCCGCGTCATCCGGGAGACGGACGTGTACACCCGCTGCCTCACCTGCGCTACGCCCTTCGAGCCCAATCAGGAGCTCGAACACGCGCCGTACGGTCGGAGGCTGGCCTTCGACCCCACCCGAGGTCGCCTGTGGGTGGTCTGCCGCACCTGCCGTCGCTGGTCTCTCATGCCCATCGAGGAACGATGGGAAGCCCTCGAAGAGCTCGAGAAGCTCACCAGGGACAAGGCAACCCTGCTTTCGCAGACGGACAACATCGCTCTCCTCAAGCACGGACCGCTGGAGATCGTTCGCGTCGGAAGGGCCGAGCGGACCGAGGAGGCATGGTGGCGGTACGGCCGGGAGCTGGCGTCCAGACGTCAGAACTGGAACAAGCTCGGCTTCGCCGGAACGCTTGCCGCCGGAGCCGTGGTGGCGGGAGGATGGGCGGCCGGGGGGATCTCCGTGGTCGGCGCGTGGCTGGTCCTCGGACACGGGAGCGACACGATACGCGACGGGGCCCGGTGGCTACGCTTCGGGAGTTCGGCCTGGCGTGGTGACCGGGCCTGCGATGCGTGCGGGTACCGCTTCCGGGCCCTGACCTATCGAGACCGGGCCTCATTGGGCCTCTTCCCCACCGAGGAGTCCGGCCAGGTCGAGCTCGTCGCCCGGTGCCCCCGCTGCGGCCACTACCGCGAGGCCGGCCTCCATCTGACCGGAGACGAGGCCGACCGCACCCTCCGTCGAATCCTCGCCTATCACCATTTCGCCGGTGCGTCGGAGAAGCGGGTCTTCAAGGCGAGCCGACTCATCCAGGAGGCCGGGTCTCCGGAGGACCTGACGAGGATCGTGGTGCGCAACGGCAAGCGCCTGGGCGATCTTCAGCGCACCGGGGGGATCGCCCTCGAGATCGCCGCCAATGAAGCCACCGAGCAGCGGCTCCTCGAGGCCGAGCTCGCCGAACTCGAGGCGCACTGGAAGCGCGAAGAGGAGCTCGCCTCGATCATCGACGGCGAACTCACGCCCCTTCCGGTGCTGGAGCAGGTTCGCCGGATGGTCACCGGTGGACAGGGCTGAGGCGACGACGAGCCGAATGGGCCGGGGGGGCGTTCCTGGCATTCGATGACCGGATCTCAGTCTGGCTTCGTCGACCTCAGTAGTCGACAGGCCGCAGGTAGAACTCCCCGATGGCGCTGGACGACAGCACGGCCACGGTGGGCAGCTCCCGCTTCCAGTGCGTGGAACCCAGACGCCGCCGGACCACTGCGACGGCGTCTGCATCGAAGCCCATGGTCACCAGTGCGTCGGCGCCGTAACCCCGCACCATCCAATGGAGGATCGGGTCGGCGCGGTGATAGGAGATGCCGAGTTCGTCTTCGTCGTTCACCCCCTTCACCAGGTCGGCGGTGGCGGGCTTGTCGATGATGACGTCGGGGACACCCAGGTGACGGGCCAGCTGCCACACCTGGGTCTTGAAGAGGTCTCCGATGGGGTTGATGGGCGGAGAGTCGTCGGCGTGCCAGGTGAAGTAGCCCAGGAGACGCTCACTCTTGTTGCCGGTGCCCAGAGGCAGCGCCCGGAGCTTTGCCGACTGGTCGAAGAGGATCACCGCCCGGAGCCGTGCCATGAGGTTGCCTTTCCGCAGCGGCGAAATGTCGGGCTCGTAGCTTCCCACGTAGCGGTCGATGGGCTCGGAGATCTCGATGGTCCGGGCGTGGGCGCCGGTGTCCTCCAGGGCCAGCGTCGCGTGCTCCACACTTTCCGAACTGGACGTCCGGTACGGGAGTCGGAAGCCGTATACGTTCTCGGGCCCCAGGGCCCGGCAGGCGAGATAGAGGGAGACGGCCGAATCGACGCCGCCCGAGACCCCGACCACCACGCGTTCGAAGCCCCGACGACGCCGGACCTCGTCGCGGATGAACTCCACCAGGGTGCGCTCCACGAGGTCGGCGTCGATCTCGAGGAGGGCCGGATCGTCCTGAGCCCCGGCCCTGTCCCCGGCGGAGCCTCTCCCGGTGAGGCCAACGGTCGGGGGTGTTGCCTCGCCGCCGTTCGCCGGCTCCTCCTCCGTCTCGTCGCCCCCTGTCGCCCGATCGAGCGAGCGCCGGAGGTGGGGCAACATCTGCTCCAGATCCGAGAGGAGGGGCGTGGCGTCTCGGGCTCGGTCGATGGCCGTGGGCTGGAGCAAGGCGCCGGTGACGGCCTCGTCGAAGAGAGGACCTCGGGCGACGATGCTTCCGTCCGGCGCGACGGCCACGGACCCGCCGGGGAAGAGTTTGCCCCCTTCGGAGCCGACGAGTTGGGAGACGGCGACGAAGACACCGTGCTCTTCGGCCATGGCTGGAGCCAGTCGGTCCCAACGCGCCAGATTCTCCGGTCGCCCCTCTCCCCCCGGCCCGAAATCACGAGCCGGTGAAGCGCTCACCACCAGGATGAGCTCGGCTCCGCCGAGAGCCAGGACGGTGGCGGGCATGGAATGCCAGGCCTCCTCGCAGATGAGGATCCCCATGCGACCGAACCGGGTGTCGAAGGCGCGAACCTCTGATCCCGGCTCCACGAAGCGGGCTTCGTCGAAAACGCCGTAGGTGGGCAGGAACATCTTCCGGTGCACGTGCCGGGCGTCGTATCCGGTGTCGGTGGCCTCGAGGTATACCGCGCTGTTGTACAGGCGCCGGCGCCAGCGCTCGTAGAAGCCGAGCACCACGTCTGGCGCGTCGGGAGTGGTCTCGCCCAGGCCAGCGGCTACCTCCTCGCAGGCGCGAGCCGCTTCCGCGACGCCACCCTCGAGGAAATACCCGGAGAGACTCGCCTCGGGAAAGACCACCAGGTCCGCCACACCGGCCTGGCCGGCAACGATCTCCGCCACGCGATCCAGGTTCCCTGCAACATCGCCCTTCGTGGGCTTGAACTGGGCCAGAGCCAGCCGGAGGGGCATGTCGGCGTGATCTTGTCTCATCGGGACGAGCGCGGTACAGGTGACGGTGTCGACAGATGCGTCGCCACCAACATACCCGATCTCACCATGGGCGCGGCAGGGTTGCAAGGAACGACGGCCCGTGAGGCGGTGTTAGAAGTCTGACCTCGAACGCTCGACCCTCAAGGGCTCTGCATGATCAAGAGATTCGTCGCCCCCGCGGCCATCGTTCTGGCACTGCTTCCCACCGCCGTCCAGGCGCAATCATCCAACGGCTCCAGCACGCAGCCCGCGCAGGTCGACGTCCTCGCGAGCGCCGTGAATGCGATCTCCCGCATGCACATGGAAGCCTTCTCGGACTCCACGCTGTGGGAAGCGGCCATCGATGGGCTCATCGAGGCCCTGGACGACCCCTACGCCGAGCTCTTCACCCCGGCCGAAGCCGAAGCGTGGGAAGAAGACACCACGGGCAACTATTCCGGCGTCGGCCTCCAGATCACCCAGTTGAACGGAGAAGTCACCGTCACGGCCGTCTTTCGCGGCTTCCCCGCCGATGAGCACGGCGTGATGGTGGGGGACGTCATCGTCGGCGTGAACCAGCATGACGCCTCCGGCTGGGGAACGGGCATGGCCGCGGACTCCATCCGCGGACCGGTGGGGACGGACGTCGAGGTTCGGATCAAGCGGAGCGGCTATGAACAGCCCCTCTCGTTCGAGATCACCCGTGCCGAGGTCCACGTCCCGGCAGTGTACAAGGGCGTGCTGGACGGAGACATCGGCTACGTCATCATGGATCGGGTCGCCCGCAACGCGGCCCGAGAGATGAATGAGGCGCTGGCGGAGATGGCCGACAAGAACGGCCTCATCATCGACCTTCGCCGAAATCCGGGGGGCTTCCTCGACGAGTCTCTCATGCTCGCCGACCTGTTCCTCAAGCCGGGTTCGACGTTGGCCAGCACCGTACAGCGGGTGCCTGGCGGTGACGCAGCCGAACCGGAGACCGACTCGTACAACGACCGGTGGCCTCAACTGGTGCCCGATCTGCCGGTGGTCATCCTCGTGGACGAGTTCACGGCTTCCGGCGCCGAGATCCTCGCGGGTGCCCTCCAGGACTACGACCGGGCCGTCGTGCTGGGCCAGCGTACATTCGGGAAGGGTGTGGTGCAGACCGTCATGAACCTGCCGTACGGAAGGCGTCTTCGCTTCACCACCGGATCATGGCTCACACCCCTCGGGCGCTCGCTCCAGCGCGATCGCGACGCCCAGGGCCGCCCCATCATGGAGAACATCGACAGTCTCCCCCGCATCGAAACGGCCGCGGGTCGGTCCCTCATCGCAGGCGGTGGTGTCTTCCCCGACCTGGTTATTCGAGATGACACCCTGACCACGACCGAGCAGGATTTCATCCGCAAGAGCAACGAGGCCCAGTTCCCCCTGGGGCTTCGGATCACGGAGTTCGGCTTCTCCATCGCGGCGGACCGTCGGGCCTCCGGCGCCGAGCCGAGCCTGACGGAGGCCGAGTTCGCGCAGTTCGTCGATCAGCTGGTGGACGAGGGCATGGACGCGGAGCTTCTCGAGCACGAAGACGTCCGGGGATACCTGCACTGGCGGGTGGAAATGGCCGTCGCCCAGCGGATGGACGACATCGCTGCGGAAGCTGGATTCAGGATGAAGCGGGACCCGGTACTGACCGAAGCCGTCAGGCTCCTTCGGGAGGCATCGTCGCAGCAGCACCTCTTCGAGATGGTGGATGCCCTGCCGGACGCCCCACAGGGTCCTGCGCGCCGCTGAAGCACAGTTGACGGGCCGGGTAGCGGGCGCGCCCCGCGTACCGGGGTCGGTGTCTCGCTGAAGCAAACGGGCTCCCTGGCTCCCGCCCCTATCAGCTCCGAGGGTGGTAACGGGCGTGGAGCCTTCTCAGGTGGGCCCGGTCCAGATGCGTATAGATCTGGGTGGTGGAGATGTCTGCGTGCCCCAGGAGCTCCTGTACGGCGGCGAGGTCGGCACCACCCTCCACCAGATGGGTGGCGAAGGTGTGGCGCAGGGTGTGTGGCGAGACGCGCTTGGCCAGGCCGGCCCGTTCGGCGGCCTTTTTCACGATGGCCCACACCGACTCCCGTCGGATCGGGCGACCGCGCGCGTTGAGAAAGACCCGGCCGTCACCCCCTCCCGAGTCCAGTCCCGGACGGACGTCTCGGAGGTAGCGTCCCAACGCCCGACGAGCGGGGCCACCGATGGGAACGAGGCGCTCCTTGGACCCCTTTCCAAAGACAGTGGCAAAGCCGTCGTCGAGCTCCAGAGCCGAGAGGCGCAGATTCACGAGCTCCGAGACCCGCACACCCGTGGCGTAGAGGAACTCCAGCATGGCTCGATCCCGCCAGTACGTCTCCCGGTTCGGGTCCGGAGCGTCGAGGAGCTGCTCCGTCTCCTCCCGAGTGAGGAAGTCGGGGAGTTTGCGCAGGAGGTTGGGAGAGTCCAGTCGGTCGGTGGGGTCGGTTCCGATGACGCCTTCGGCCAGCAAGAAGCCATAGTACGTCCGTAGCGCCGACTGGGCTCGGCGGATGGAGGTCGGAGCCAGACCCGAGTCCTTGAGCTCGAAGACCCATGACCTCAGGAGGCCGACGGACACGTCCGCGGGTCGTGCGACACCCTCCCCCACGACGAAGTCCATCCAGCGACGGAGGTCGCGCCCGTAGGCCTGGACCGTACGATCGGACAGTCCGCGCTCGAACGTCAGATAGTCGTGGAACTGCTCCATGCGGAAGGCCCGCCGGTCTTCGGCCGATCGTTCACTCATGTGGGGGCCTTCGTGTCCGAAACCACCAGAGGAAGGCGACGGTGCCGATGACCAGCGCGGCGACAGCCAGCCAGCGGTTGATGCTGCCCAGCACCCGCTCCAACACGGCGAGGTTCCGTCCTGCCAGGATCCCCAGCTTGACCAGACCGCCATACCAGATGGCCGACGCCACCACGATGGGCGGAACCACACGCCCCCACGGCTGGTGTGTGGTTCCCGCGAAGATGGGGACCACGGCTCGGATTCCGGGCAGGAAGCGGGAGAAGAAGATCGCGGGCGTGCCCCAGCGTTCGTAGAAGGCGGCCACCCGGTCCATCTGGTGGGGACGCAGCAGATGGCGGCCTAGGCCGTCCTCGAAGAACGGCTTCCCGTAGCGACCGCTCAACCCGTAGATCAGAAGTGCTCCGCCGGCGTTGAAGACCCACGTGCCCAGGAACACCCACCTTCCGTCGACGCCACCAATGCCGGCACCGGCGAGGAAACCTCCCAGGGCCACGAAGGTGTCCGCGGGCACCGCGGGGACGAAGTTCTCCAGTGCCGCACCGACCCAGAGTACGGAATAGAGAGCCGAGTCGGAGAGACCGTTCATCCAGACCAGGAACTCCCTCACCGGGTGTGCCCCGTCTCCGGGCGTGGTCCCTTCCCGATCCGAGGGCACCGATTCTTCCCCGTCACGGGCATGGTTTCCTCCCCGTCACCGGATCAGCGTCCGGCCGACTCCGGGGTGGCGATGGGAGTGACGAGTGCCACGGCGTGCACCGCGATCCCCTCTCCGCGTCCGATCCACCCCAGCCCTTCGTTGGACTTCCCCTTCACCGAAATCAGCTCCGGAGCCAGGCTCAGGGCTTCTCCGAGACGACGGACCATGGCTTCGGCGTGAGGTCCGATCTTCGGCGATTCACACACGACGGTGACGTCGACGTTGCCCACCCGGTAGCCACGATCCTGTAGCACCTCGGTCGCGCGGCGGAGGAGCTCGATGGAGTCGGCTCCCTCCCAGCGGTCGTCCGTGGGTGGAAAGTGGGTACCGATATTGCCCGCGGCCACGGCCCCGAGAATGGCGTCGGTGACGGCGTGAGCCACCGCGTCGGCGTCAGAGTGGCCCGCGAGTCCGGCATGATCGGGAATCTCGACCCCACCGAGAATCAGCGGTCGGGCAGTGTCGAAGCGGTGGGAGTCGTATCCGGTGCCTACCCGGGGCCCGGTCCAGCCCAAGAGGGGCGTGCTCAGTCCCAGCCCCGGATGGCCAGGCAGACGTTGTGCCCGCCGAAGCCGAAGGAGTTGGTGAGGGCGAGCCCCACGGGACGCTCGATGACGCCCTCATGAGCGTACTCGAGATCACACTCCGGATCCGCTTCCGAGAAGTTGATCGTCGGAGGGATCGTGCCCGTCCGGCAGACCATCAGGGAGGCGATGGCCTCCAACGCGCCCGCAGCACCGAGCAGGTGGCCGGTCATGGACTTGGTGGACCCCACGACGATCTCGTACGCCCGATCACCCAAGACCTGCTTGATGGCTTCCGTTTCGATGGCATCGGCCATGGTGGACGTGCCATGAGCGTTCACGTAGTCCACATCCCCCGGCTCGGCGTTGGCGTACTTCATGGCCATCCGCATGGCCGATTGGGCGCCGTAGCCGCCTGGAGGCGGTGCCGTGATGTGGTGGGCGTCGGCGCTGAGACCGTATCCCGCGATCTCACCGAGGATCACCGCTCCTCGCGCCTGCGCGTGCTCCAGCGACTCGAGAACCAGCGCTCCCCCACCCTCGCCCATGACGAACCCGTCCCGATCGAGGGAGAAGGGACGGCTGGCTCCGGCCGGGTCATCGTTGCGCGTGGACATGGCCTTCATCGACGAGAAGCCGGCGAAGGTCATGGGGGTGATGGTCGCCTCCGCCCCCCCCGCGATCATCATGTCGGCGTCGCCGTGTCGGATGTGGCGCATGGCGTCGCCGATGGCGTGTGCCGAGGAGGCGCACGCCGACACTGTCGCGTAGTTGGGGCCCTGGAGGTTCCATCGAATGGAGATGAGCCCGGCCGAGATGTCCGGGATGAACATCGGGATGAAGAACGGACTCACCCGGTTGGGGCCTTGCTCTATGAGCTTGCGATGCTGCTCCTCGAAGGTCGAGATGCCCCCGATTCCGCTCCCGAAGATGACGCCGAAGCGCTCGGGATCGGTGCCCTCGGGAACACCGTCGAGGCCGGCGGACTTCAACGCCTGCGCGGACGCGGCCACCGCGAACTGAGAGACCCGGTCGTGTCGCCGGACCTCACGCTTGTCCATGTACTCGAGTGGGTCGAAGTCCTTGACCTCACATGCGATACGGCAAGCGAAGTCGTCGGTGGCGTCGAAGGAAGTGACTGTCCCGCCGCCACTCTTCCCTTCGAGCATGCCCGACCAGGTGGACTCGAGGTCGTTTCCCAATGGGCTGACCACGCCCACCCCCGTAACCACGACCCTCTTGGGTGTCCCGTTACCCATCTTGTCCTGGCCCTTCCTTGTTCATCGACCCGGCGAGGCGTTCATCGACCCGCACGGTCCCCGTCAGTCTGCGGCGTTCTCGTTGAGGTATTTGATGGCGTCGCCGACGGTCCGCATCTGCTCGGCCGCCTCGTCCGGAATGTCGATCCCGAACTCCTCTTCGAACGCCATGACGAGCTCGACCGTGTCGAGAGAATCCGCGCCGAGATCCTCCACGAACGAGGCCTCGTCGGTGACCTTGTCAGGCTCGACGCCCAGCTCGTTGATGATGATCTCACGGACTCTGGCCGCGGTAGGCTCACTCATCTCTGCTTCCCCCTGTTGTGCCTTTTTGTGACTGCTTCGACTGATGAATCGTTCCAACGAAAATGGCGGTCGGCCGCGAGACCTACATGACCATCCCGCCGTCTACCGCCAAAACCTGGCCGGTAATGTAGCGCGCCCCGGGCCCTACGAGAAACCGTACGACATCGGCTATGTCCTCGGGCTCGCCGAGTGATCCCAGAGGGATCTGAACCTTGAGAGCCTCGACCTGCTCTTCGGTGAGTTCGTCGGTCATGTCCGTGCGGATGAAGCCCGGCGCGACGGCGTTGCAGCGGACCCCCCTGGACGCCAACTCCCTGGCTACCGACTTGGTGAGTCCGACGAGCCCGGCCTTCGACGCCGCGTAGTTCGCCTGACCCGCGTTGCCCATGAGCCCCACAACCGACGTGATGTTCAGGATGACCCCATCACGTCGTTTCATCATACCGCGAGTGACTGCACGCGTGAAGTTGAAGGCGCCCTTGAGGTTGGCCGCGATCACCTCATCGAATTCCTCGTCCTTCATCCGGAGGAGGATGTTGTCACGGGTGATCCCGGCGTTGTTGACCAACACCCCCACCGGACCCAGCGCTTCCTCCACGGCCTTGACGGTCTCCGAGACCTGAGCGGAATCGGCGACATCGCACGGGAAACTGGCGTGTCCGTCCCCGGGGAGACCGGCTGCGGCGGTCGCCGCCCGCTCGGGGTTTCGCGCCACCACAGCCACCTTGGCGCCCCCCTCGGCCAACGACTGGGAAATGGCCAGGCCGATGCCTCGAGATCCACCGGTGACGATGGCTATGGTGCCATCCAGCTCTTGTCCACTCATTCCGATGCCTCCCAGGAGGTGATGTCGCCGGGCTCACCCAGCCAGGTGCTCGGTAGACCCTTGGCGTTCCGTCGATTCAGCGTGGACAGGACCTTACCCGGCCCCAACTCCAGGAATCGGTCGGCGCCGTGGGTCACCATGTGAGACACGGTGGCGGCCCACCGGACGGGCGAGGTCAACTGCTTGACCAGGAGATCCCTGGCCATCGCGCCGGTCCGTACCCGCTCCGCGGTCGCGTTGGAATACACGGGGTAGCTCGGGTCATGGAAGGTCAGCGTTTCGAGATGGTCCCGGAGTCCGTCTGCGGCCGGCTCCATGAGGGGCGAGTGGAACGCGCCGGAGACCTTGAGCTCGACGACCTTCTTCGCGCCGGCCTCCCGGGCGAGCGCCATCCCCTCCTCCACGCCCTTCAAATCGCCGCTGACGACGACCTGTCCCTCCGAGTTGAAGTTGGCCGGTACGCAGATGCCGGCTTCAACCCGGGTGCACAGGTCCTCGACCGTATGGTCGTCGAGGCCAAGGATCGCGGCCATCGTGCCGGGACGCGTCACTCCGGCGTTGTGCATGAGTTCGCCCCGAAGTCGAACGGCTCCCAGGGCGTCCTCGAAATTCAGGGTACCGGCGGCGACGTGGGCGCTGAACTCGCCGAGAGAGTGGCCCGCCGCCATCTCGACCGGCGGGAGGCGGTCCTGGACCACGCGGAGGACCGCCACCGCGTGGGTGAGGAGGGCCGGTTGGGCGTTCTTCGTGGCCGTGAGCTCGTCTTCCGGACCTTCGGCCATGAGCCGGGAAAGGGGAAAGCCCAGAACGTCGTCGGCGGTGCGTAGAACCTCGCCGGCGGCGGGATAGGCTTCGCCTAGGGCGTGGGTCATGCCCACGTGTTGTGAACCCTGGCCGGGGAAGATCAGTGCGAGTGACATGTTGGGATGTGGCTGCGGGACGTGTGTCGGGCGGCTACATACGGATGGTCATCGCGCCCCAGGTCAGTCCGGCCCCGAAGGCGACGGTGAGGATGTTGGCGTCCGGCCCGGCCCGGCCCTCTTCGATGGCCTCGTCGAGGGCGATGGGCACGGTGGCGGAGCTCATGTTCCCATAGCGGTCGACGTTGACGAAGACCTTGTCCATGGGAATGCCAGCGTACTTCGCGGTGGCTTCGATGATTCGGATGTTGGCCTGGTGCGGAACGAGGAGATCGACATCCGCCGCGGTCCACCCGGCCTTCTTGAGGGCGATGTCGCACGCCTCGGCCATGGAACGGACGGCATTCTTGAATATCTCCCGGCCCTGCATCTTGAGGAGGTGCCGGCCCTCGTCGAGGACGCCCTGGCTGAGGGGATCCACGGCACCGCCCCCAGGGCGGTACAGCAGCTCGGCCAGGTTGCCGTCGGATTGAAGGTGTGACGAAAGGATGCCCCGCCCCGAGCCGTTGGCGGGTTTGAGGACCGCGGCTCCGCCTCCATCCCCGAAGAGAACCGCCGTGGTGCGGTCGTCCCAGTCGAGGATGGCACTCATCTTCTCGGCGGCGACGACGAGAGCCACCTCGCCTCTGCCGGCCGCGAGATAGCCCTCGGCCATGCTCAGGCCGTAGAGGTGACCGGTACACGCGGCCATGACGTCGAAGGCCAGCGCGTTGGTGCAGCCGAGAAGGGCCTGCATGTCACAGGCCGTGGACGGGAGCCATCGGTCAGGTGTCGCCGTCGAGACGATGACCAGGTCCACTTCACCAGGCTCCACGTCGGCGCGCTCCATGGCGATCCGGGCGGCACGGGCTCCGAGCTCGGCGGCCCCGATGTCGTCGGGAGCGATTCGGCGCTCCCGGATCCCGGTCCGGGTGCGAATCCACTCGTCGGAGGTATCCATCTGCTGCGCCAGGTCGTCGTTGGTGACGACGTTGTCCGGAAGGAAGCGTCCTGTTCCGGCGATCTCGGCAATGGGCGTCGGCTTCTTCATAGCTGCAGATCCTCCGCGCTGTGGCGCACGAGGTCGGAGCGAACGGCCCGGGCCGCAACGGCCAGGGCGTTGCGAATGGCCTTGGGAGGTGACTCGCCGTGACAGATGATGGACACGCCTCCGAGCCCCAGGAGAGGTGCTCCGCCGTACTCGGCATAGTCCAGGACGCGGAAGACGTGCTCCAGATCGAGCAGATCGTCGTCGACCGCCTCCAGCTCCTTTCGGAGCAGGTCCACGATGTAGCCTGCTACCGATTCGTAGAACTTCAGCAGGACGTTGCCGACGAAACCGTCGCAGACGATGACGTCGCAGTCGCCCTTCACGATGTCGCGCCCCTCGATGTTGCCGATGAAGTTGATGCCCTTCTCCGCGGCCAGGAGCGCATGGGCTTCGATGGTGAGGTCGTTCCCCTTCCCCGGCTCCTCTCCGATGTTGAGCAGCCCGACGCGGGGGTTCTCCCGCTCCATCGTGTCTTTTGCGTAGACGCTGCCCAGGTGGGCGAACTGCACGAGGTGCTCGGGCTTGCACCCGATGTTCGCGCCGGCGTCCAGGAGAAGGCAGAGCTCTCCGGCGGTGGGCAGCAGTGTGCCCACAGGAGGGCGGTCCACCCCCGGCAGAGGGCGGAGGGTGAATAGCGAGGAGGCCATGACCGCCCCGGTGGAGCCGGCGCTCACGAAGGCGTCGGCTTCTCCTTCCTTCTGCATGCGAAGCCCGACCACGATGGACGACTGGGGCTTGCGACGGATCACCGCGGCAGGCGAGTCGTCCGCCGTCACCCGGTCGGGGGCGTGACGGACGTGCAGGGTCGGTGGGATTTCGCCGTGGCGCGCGAGTTCCCGGCGGATCGTCTCTTCGTCTCCCACGAGGACGATGTGGACGCCCTCGGCGTCGCGGAGCGCCATGAGCGCACCCTCGACCTCGGGGGCGGGCGCCCGATCGGTGCCCATGGCGTCGAGAGCGATCTTCATGACAGGTACCCCGGGTTGCGGCCGGGCGCCGCCACTCAGTCTACGTCGACTTCGAGTACGGCCTCGCCCTTGTAGTGGCCGCACGTGGGGCAGACCCGGTGTGGTCGCTTCGCGTCACCACACTTGGGACACGTGTGTACGGTCACGTTCTCGGCCTTGTAGTGGGTGCGGCGCTTCCGCTTCCGCTGCTTCGACGTGCGTTTCTTGGGAACAGCCATCGTATCACTCGCTCTTCAGTTCCCGGAGGGCCGCCCAACGCGGGTCGGCTTCGTCCGTGGTGCAGTCACACGATCCCTCGTTGAGGTTGCGACCGCACTGAGGACAGAGGCCTCGGCACTCCGGCTTGCATACGACAAAAGGATTCACGGCGAGGACGATTTCCTCGCGCACCGCGTTGCTCAGTTCAAGCTCTTCTCCGACGGGCTCCAGAGCATAGGCCCCGCCGTCCTCGTCTTCATCGGCATCGTCGACGAAGACCATTGTGAGTTCCTTCGCGAACTCCGTGTCGACGCGCTCCAGACAGCGTCGACAATCCTGCACCAGCGTTCCTGCGATGTTGCCACGCGCCACAACCTCGCCCGTGCCGGCGTACGACGCCCGGACGCTCACCTTCACACCTTGCGACCACGCGAGGTCGGTGTTCTCCCACAGGTCGTCGTCCGCCGCCAATTCGATTTCGACTTCGGCGTGACCCTCTCGGCGCAACTGCCCGAGATTGACTCTGAGCATAGTCGTAAAAGCTAGTAACAAAGCGCCGAAAGTCTAGGATTGACGCCCTTCTCTCCGGCCACCGCCAACCAACGGCCGGGGACAGGAGCTAGAGTCCCAGGCGCTCGTGCGTGGAGAAGAAAAAGGCGATCTCGGATTCCGCGTTGGCGTCTGAATCCGAAGCGTGAATGGCGTTCCGACCCTTGGACTCCGCGTATAGCTTCCGGACGGTGCCCTCGGCGGCCTCGGCGGGATCCGTCGCGCCGATGGTCTCCCGGAGGCGCGCCACGGCGTCGTCGGCCTCGAGAACCATGGGGATGACCGGGCCCGAGGTCATGAACTGGACCAGCTCGTCGTAGAAGGGCCGACCTTCGTGTACCGCGTAGAAGGCCCTTGCCTGGGCGGTGTTGAGCCGCGTGAGCCGCAATGCCCGGATGGCGAATCCGGCGGTTTCGAGATGGGCGAGGATCTTTCCGGCCTTCCCGGACTCGACAGCGTCGGGCTTGATGATCGCAAGTGTGTGACTCATGGGTGGTTCGCTTCGTCTCGTTCGTCTTGGGGCTCGCCGTGCAACGCACGGAGAACCGCGTTTCTCGTGATGAGGCCCACCAGTTCACCATCGCGGACGACGGGGAGCTGCTCGACCTTCCGGTTCACCATCATCCGTGCGGCGTCCGCCAGAGGCTGGGCCTCGGAAACGCAGAGCACGGCTCTTGTCATGATATCGCGGGCGGTCAATGCACCCGCGCCTGCCTCGCCTTCGTCGGAGGGCGCCTCCCGCAGCACCCGACTCAGGGCATCACCAGTGGTGATGATGCCCAACACCTCGTAGCGCTCCCCGACCACCGGGACCGCCCGGAGGCCTCGGCGGACCATGAGATCCACGACTTCCGTGAGAGGCGTGTCGGCGTACACCCGATACTTTGCCGGCTCTGCGGCGTCCTCGACTTTGAGGTCCTGGTTGGATCCCGATTCCTTCATGGCTCCTCCCTTCCTCCCCCAGCGATCGCTTCGCGATGCCGGGAATTTCCTGGACAGCGTCCCGCCGTACGTCACGGTCTGCTAGGCCAGGGCCTCTTGAATGAGGCCAACGATATCGGCCGGGCGCTTGGCCACGGCGATCCCGTTGTCCTCGAATGCCTTCATCTTCTCTTCCGCCGTCCCCGCCGACCCGCTGATGATGGCGCCGGCGTGGCCCATGCGACGTCCCGGAGGCGCCGTCTGCCCGGCGATGAAGCCTACCACCGGCTTGCTCATGTGTTGGCTCACGTACTCGGCGGCCTCCTGCTCGTCGGTCCCCCCGATTTCACCGATCATCACCACGGCGGTGGTCTCGGCGTCCTTCTCGAACGCCTCCAGGCAATCGATGAAGTTCGTCCCGATGAGCGGATCGCCCCCGATCCCCACACACGTCGTCTGCCCGAGACCCACCGACGTGAGCTGGAACACCGCCTCATAGGTCAGGGTGCCCGATCGAGAGACGACACCGATGGGGCCCTCGGCGACGATCTGCGCCGGCAGGATCCCGACCTTGGACTGTCCCGGCGAGATGAGGCCCGGACAGTTGGGCCCCAGAACGCGCACGCCCTTGTCGCGGGCGAAGGCGTGGGCCCGGGCCATGTCCAGCACCGGGATGCCCTCGGTGATGGCGACGACCAGGTCCACACCCGAGTCGGCGGCTTCTAGAATCGCACCCCCGGCAAAGGCCGGCGGAACGTAGATGACGGAGGTGTTGGCGCCGGTCTCGGCGACGGCCTGGTCCATGCCGTTGAAGATCGGGACCTTCTCCCCGTTGGGGCCTTGGAACGTCTGCCCGCCCTTGCCCGGAGTGACACCCGCGACCACCTGGGTGCCGTACTCGATCATCTGGCTGGTGTGGAAGGAGCCGTCGCGACCGGTGATCCCCTGGACGACCAGCTTGGTGTCGGAGTCGATGAAGATGGACATGTCTGGTTCGCCTCAGGATTGTGCGAGCTGGACGGCCTTCTCCACCACGTCGTCCATCGACGTGTAGGCGGAGAATCCAGCTTCTTCGAGTATCTCGAGTGCCTTCTCTTCGTTGGTGCCCGTGAGTCGAATGACGATGGGAACCTGGATGTCGATGCGCTGGGTGGCTTCGACGATGCCGTTGGCCACGTCGTCGCAACGGGTGATGCCACCGAAGATGTTGAATAGGATGGCCTTCACGTTGGGATCCGACGTGATGATCTCCAGGGCGGCGACGACCTTGTCGGGATTCGACGAACCACCGATGTCGAGGAAGTTGGCCGGCTCACCGCCGTAGTACTTCACGAGGTCCATGGTGGCCATGGCCAGCCCCGCGCCGTTGACGCAGCATCCCACGTTGCCATCGAGCTTCACGTACGAGAGCCCCGCCTCCCGGGCCTTGATCTCGGAAGGCGGCTCCGAAGAGGTGTCACGCATGGCCGCGACATCCGGCCGCCGGAAGAGCTCGTTGTCGTCGATGGACATCTTGGCGTCGATGGCCTTGATGTCGCCCTCGGGTGTGGTGATGAGGGGGTTGATCTCCGTCATCGACGCGCCGGAATCGACGAAGGCGTCATAGAGTTGGCTGACGATCTTCGTCGCCTGCTTCACGTGCGCCTTGTCCTCGTAGAGGAAGTTGGCGAGCCAGTACGCCTGATGAGGGAGGAGACCGTAGCGCGGGTCCACCGCCAGTCGCCGAATCGCCTCAGGCTGCTTCTCCGCCACCTCCTCGATGTCCATACCACCCTCCGGTGACACCATGAAGGTCGCCGACTGGGTGCTCCGGTCCACGAGAACGCCCACGTACGCCTCGGACTCGATGTCCTCGGCGGGCGTGACCAGGACCTTCTCGACGGTCAGGCCCTTGATGTCCATGCCGAGGATGTTCGTGGCGTGCTCCCGGGCCTCCGACGCGTCCTTGCAGTACTTCACGCCACCGGCCTTCCCCCGACCGCCTGCGTGGACCTGCGCCTTGACCATGACGGGCCCGCCGTACTTCGACGCGATGGCCTCGGCCTCGTCGGCCGTGGTCGCGACTTCGCCGGGCGGGACGGGAATCCCTGCCGCGATGAAACGCTCTTTCGCCTGGTATTCGTGAATGTCCATGCGTTTTCTGGATGTGCGAGGGAGACGGCCGAGTATGCGAGCCCGTGGTTGGGCGGCGGCCGGAGAGCATGAAAACCTACCAGAGGCCTCCGGGGGGATCAACGGCGGGCCGCCTCCGAGGGGAGCATTTCCGCCGGCACGGGCTCATGCGGCTTCGAGCCTGAGGATCGCCAACCAGGTCAGCCCCCACGTTCGAGGCGTCGCAGGAGGGCTCTCAGCTCGTCCAGGGCCGCGCCATACCCCTGCCAGTCGCCCTCGCGTGCCCGCTGTTCGGCTCGCTCCAGTAGGCGCAGAGCCTCCGCCGGCCACGCTTGCGTACCACCGGAATCTGGCGCGGCCGGGTCGGCCGCCGCGTCCGGTGGCCGGACGCCAGGGTCCGGGCTCGACGTGGATCCCTGGCGGAGAGTCGAGCCCGCCAGGGCCGCCACCGACTCGTCCAGGGACTGGGTCATGACCACGCGCCTCCCGTCACTCACCACGAAGCGCCGGAGTTCGGGGATGGCGTCCGCCTCGGCGGCGAGATAGACGGGCTCCATGTAGACAATGCGCTTGCCTACCGGGATCAAATGCAGGTGGCCGGTCCACACCTGGGAGCCACTCGTGCGCCAGAGAGAGAACTGTTCGGAGATGTCGGGATCCTGCTCGACGAAACTCTCGACCTGACGTGGGCCCGAAACCTGGTCGCCCACCGGGATGTCGAGAAGCGTGAGCTCCGGCACGCCCCGGTCGTCGGTGCGGGCGATGATCATCGCGGTGAGGTTCTCTCGGCCCTGGGGTACGAAAACCGTGGTGAGCTGGAAGCGGGCCTCGTCTTCCCAGGGTAGACGGTACACGCCGTACTCGGGCTCGTACTCCACTTCGTTCTCGTTGACGGCCAACTCCCGCGGGATCGTCCACACGTCCTGGCCCCCGTGGAAGGCCCGGGCCGTCTCCTGGTGGTACAGGCGAAGGACGTCGGTCTGCAGAGCGAGGAGGACCCTCGGGTAGCGGAGGTGCTCGCGAAGCTCCCCGGGCATCTCACTCATCGGTCGCACCAGCCCGCCGTACGCGGCCTCGATCGCGTCGGCGAGGGGGTCGTGGACCGGAACGCGATAGAACGCGAGATCGCCCGTCACGGCGTCCACCGTGACCTTGAAGCTGTTACGGACGTAGCGCCGGCGGCGCGGTCCGAAGTCGTGCAACGTGGCCATGGGGTAGGCCGCCGTGGCCGTGAACGCCTCGAGGATCCAGATCACCTTACCGCCGGACAGGACCGGGTACGGATCCTCGGGGAACTCCAGGAAGGGGGCGACGGCCCTCGCCCGACTGGTCACCTGCCTGCGATGGATGAGTCGGCTCTCGTCGGTCAGCTCCGTCGAAAACAGGAGGTTCGCGTGGCCGAAGTGCCAGGCGAGCAGCAGCTTCCGCAGTGTCGAACGAAGCGGGATTCCGTCGGGGAAGTCGACTCCGGGTACGCCCGGTGCGCCGTCCGGGGCGGCGTACTGCTCCCCCCCCGGGGTTGCTACAGCGTACCTCGTCTCCGCCTGAGTGCGTGTGCCGAAGAAGATCTCCGGCCGCTCCAGGGCGAGTCGATCGACAGCCACCGCCCCCGGCACCACTTCCGGAGGGATGTTTCTCAGGAGGAGTTCAGGCCGGAAGTCCTCCGATCGCGTCGCGGCCAGGCTGGCCACCGCCCCCATTCCCGCCACGTATCGCTCGCGGAGATGGGTGTTCTGCCAATTCTGGTCCTGGATGCCCGAATACTCGACCTCCCTCGCCGACACCGCCACAGGGGTCAGCGTGCCGTCGGCGGCGGGATACCGGTCGATGGCCACCCTGGGGAAGCCGTAGTAGGGAAAGAGAGCCTCGAGCTCCCGGTACGCGGTCAGAAGCGGCCTCGAGCCCCAAACGGGAAGGCCCGCCATCTGCTCGGCGGCCACCGCCCAGTCTATGGCGGCCGCGTTGTCGTAGTCGAAGGCCCGCCGCTCCAGGCAGGGAGTACCGGTACCATCGCCTGCGCACGGCTCCGCGTGCAGACCGAATCCGCGTCGGGTGAAGTCGAGGTTGTGCTCGATGAACGGCGTCTCCTCCACCAGCTCGTTCGGACTCACCCGGAAGCGCTGGTAGAAGGAGGGGTAGAGGTTGCCGATGATCACGGTGCCGATGACGACGGCGGAGAAGGAGGCGATGAGTGGCCACGGGCGATTCCTGAACGAGCCCCAGAGCGTCCCCGCAGCTGCCCCCACACAGATCACGGTCAGCGTCCGGAGGGCGGGCAGTCTCGCCTTCGCGTCCGCCGAGCCGAAGATGTTCTGGACCTCCGAATTCCCGCTCATGAGCAGCTCGTATCTTCCGAGCCAGAGGCGCGCGGCCAACAGGAGGAGGAAGACGGCGAGAAGAGTACCGAGATGCGCTCGGGGCATGTCCTGGGCCTGGAATCGCCCTCGAACCCATGAGAGGGCGCCCGTCGCCGAGTAGCCTCCTGTCGCCATGGTAAAGGCCAGGAAGGTGACGATGAGGGCGTAGGTGATCAGGCGGATCAGGACCGGGTACCAAAAGGCGTAGAAGCCGAGGTCCCGTTGGAGAATGGGATCCACCTCTCCCCAGGGAGCGCTGGATGCCGCCAGCAGCACGGCCCGCCCGGTGGCTGGGGTGACCGCAGCACCGAACCAGAGGCCGAGGACCGCCGAGGCGCCCAGGAGGGCCCAGGTCACGTACCTCTTGGGGAGCTGTTCGGAGATCTCGAGGTTCCCGAATCGTCTCCGGATCTGGATGCCGCCGAGGGTGGTGGCGGCGATCTTGAGGTTGAAGTAGACGATGGCCGCGACGAAGATGCCGGCCCCGATGCGCACGCCCCACTCCCAGGCCATGCGGGTCCAGAACACGTCTTGGTATCCCGCCTGGGCCTGCCAGAGGATCTCGACGTACGCCGCTGTCACCGCCTCACCCAGGAGGAGAACCAAGAGAACGCCGGCGACCGCCGCGATGGCGATCCGACCGCCGCGGACGGCGGCGAAGAGGTCGGAGGCGTCGCGGCTCATGGGGTGCCTACGGGAAGGCTACGCCTTGCTCCGCCAGCCAGTCGGCCACCACCGACCGGATCTCGTCTAGACGCTCCTGTGTTCGCGCTTCCAGGCGGGCTACGATGACCGGCTGGGTGTTCGAGGTGCGCAGAAGGGCCCAGCCGTCGCCGAAGAGCACCCGTACGCCGTCCACGTCGATGACGTCGTGGCTCGCGCTGAAGTGCTTCACGGCCCGCTCCACGATCTCCCATTTCTGCTCCTCGGTCACTTCGATGCGGATCTCGGGTGTCGAGACATACACCGGAAAGTCGCCAACCCGTTCGGAGAAGGATCGTTCCCCGTGACTGAGGATGGCGATGAGGCGGCAAGCGTCGTAAAGGGCGTCGTCGAAGCCGAAGTAGTCATCGGCCACCATGATGTGGCCTGAAAGCTCGCCGGCCAGGAGGGCGCCGGTCTCCTTCATCTTCACCTTCTGTAGCGAGTGGCCCGTCTTCCACATGATGGCCTCGCCCCCGGCGGCCTCGAAGACCTCCGGGAGTGCCTGACTGCACTTCACGTCGAAGACCAGCTTCTGGCCCGGCCCCCTCTTCTCGAGGAGATCGAGGCCGAACAGAAGGAGCAGCATGTCGCCCCGGACGATGGCGCCGTTCTCGTCCACGGCGCCGATCCGGTCGGCGTCTCCGTCGAAGGCCACACCGAGGTCGTGCGGAGATCCCTTCACCGCGCGGATCAGGTCCTCGAGGTTCTCATCGACCGTCGGGTCCGGGTGGTGGTTGGGGAACGTTCCGTCGGACTCGCAGAAGAGCGGTGTGACCTCCACTCCCATGGCCTCGAGGAGCTGCACCGCAACCAGGGCGCCACTACCGTTCCCGCAGTCCACGGCCACCTTCATGGGACGCCCGAGCTCGAAGCGGCCGGCGACGTCCGCCACGTACCGGTCCAGAACCTCGACGCTCTCCAGGCTCCCCTCTCCAGCGCGCAGATCCCCTTCCTCGATGCGCCGGAGAAGATCTTGAATGGCGTCACCGTAGAGTGCCGCCCGTCCGGCGGTCATCTTGATGCCGTTCCACTCGGGCGGGTTGTGGGAGCCGGTGATCTGTACGCCGGCATGGGCGTCGAACGTGACCTCCGACCAGTAGAGGACCGGCGTCGGCACGGTGCCGATGTCCAGAACATCGGCGCCAGCGGCTCGGAGGCCACGGATGAGTCCCTGGGCCAACGCAGGCGACGACTCACGGTTGTCGTGCCCCACCGTGATGCGCGGCTGTTCGATGTTCCGGACGTCCCGGACCTGTGAGGCGAACGCCCGACCGACGGCCTCGGCGATGGTCGCGTCCAGGTCTTCTCCGACGATGCCCCGGATGTCGTATTGGCGGAAAATATGCGGCTTCATGCTCATGCGATGTCCGGCGATGGAGTCGATGGGGGCTCGAAGGCCCCCGGAAATGCTATTGGCCGAGGCCGGGAAGCGCGCCCATGACACCGAGCCCCTCGGCGCTGGCCCGGGCGAGATCCAGAGCGCTCCCGGGGAAGAAGCCCAGATAGAGCACGATGAATACCGAGGCGATGAGGGCCACGCGCATGGGGAGAGGCACCATGACGAGCGCGTGCTGGCGTTCGGTCAGCTCCTCTTTCATCCACATGAACCACGCAACCCGCAGGTAGTACCAGTACGAGGCGATGGTCGTGAGGACGAGGATGACCGAGAGGTACCACAGCTGGGCGTCTGCGGCGCCTTGCAGGAGGTAGATCTTGCCCATGAAGCCCCCCGTACCGGGGAAGCCGGCCAGGGATAGCAGGAAGATCGTGAGGAGGGTCCCCATGAGAGGCTGTGACCACCCGAAACCCGAATAGTCCTCGACCTGGAGCCGCTCCTCCGCGTGGTGCGCGACGCCTATGACGATGGCGAACGCCCCGATGTTCATCACCGTGTAGACCAGCAGATAGAAGAGGAGGCCCGCAGCAGCCGTCTCGTTCGACGCCGTGATGGCCACCAGCAGGTACCCGGCATGGGCGATGCTGGAGTAGGCGAGCATCCGCTTCACGTTGGACTGGACCAGCGCGATGAGGTTGGCCGCGACCATGGTGATGGCTGCCAGCCACCACAGGATGGGATACCACGACTCGTACGCTGCGTCGAAGCCCACCATGAAGACGCGCAGGAAAGCCACGAACGCCGCGGCTTTCACCGCGGCGGACATGAACGCCGTCACTGGCGCGGGCGCGCCCTCGTACACGTCGGGGGTCCACATGTGGAAGGGAACCGCCGAGACCTTGAAGCCGAAACCGATGGTCAAGAAGGTGATCCCGAGGACGAGGAAGGTCGGCGTCGCGGCTCCTGACGCCACACTTTGGCTGATGACGGCGATGTTGGTGCTGCCCGTCGCTCCATAGGTCAGGGCGATCCCGTACAGGAAAAAGCCCGTGGCGAAGGCGCCCAGCAGGAAGTACTTGAGCCCGGCCTCCGCCGACTTCCGGTCGCGACGGTTGAACGCCGTGAGGGCGTACACCGCGATGGACATGACCTCCAGACCCAGGAAGATGACGATGAGATCCCGGGCGCCCGCCATGAACATCATTCCGGCAGTGGCCAGGAGGATCAGGCCGTAGAACTCCCCTGCCTGGAGCCGTTGCCGGTAGACGTACGAGAACGAGACGAGGATCGAGAGGCCCGCGGCGAGGAGGAAGATCCAGTTGGAGAAGAGCCGGAAGCCGTCCACGGCGACCATGGAGTCACGGCCCACCTCGGTGATGCCGTAGAGCCAGCCGTTGGCCATGGCGGCGAGGAGGATACCCACGAGGGCGAGCCATCCAAGGGTCGCCGCGTTGTTGAAGCTCGGGTCACCGCCGTCGTTCTCGGCGTCCTTGAAGCGCCCCGACACACCGGTGATCAGGACGACCATGGCCCAGGCGCACAGGATGATCTCGGGCAGGAGCGCCCAGAAAAAGTGGAGCTGGCGGCTGAAGTCTAGTTCCATGGTGCCTTACTCGTCGCCGTCGGCGGTGGGCGTGGCTGCGTCTTCAGAGGTCGACGGCTCGTCGACGGCGTCTGGCGCCTCGGGCGACAGTGCTGGCTCGGTGGGCACGATGTCTGCGGCGACCGACGGGTCGAGGGCAATAGCGCGCTCCGCCTCCGGGGCACCAGGTGCGATCACCACCTGTACCCCGTTCTCTTCCGCGGACGCGGCCTGAGTGGCCGCGTCTTCGACCCGTTCGAGGACCACACGGACGCTGGGCTCCATCCGCTCCAGAATCGGGGTCGGATTCCACCCGATGATGATCATCAGCGCGCATAGGGGCGCCATGATGGCCATCTCACGACCATTCAGGTCTTCGATGTCGCGGTTCTCGTCCTTCTCCAGCTTGTTGAAGAAGACCGTTTGGACCATGGGCAGCATGTAGTACGCCGCGAAGATCACACCCAGCGTGGCGATGAAGGCCAGCGTCGGGTGCGTCTCGAAGGCGCCCATGAGAGCGAGGAACTCACCAACGAAGCCACTCGTGCCGGGGAGTCCGATGGATGCCAGGGCCGTGATGACGAAAGCCGTGGCGAACCAGGGCGCCACACGGGCGATCCCACCGAAGTCGGCGATGGTCCGGGTATGCCGGCGCTCGTAGAGCATGCCCAGGAGGAGGAAGAGGGCCCCCGTGCTGATCCCGTGGGAGATCATGACGACGAGGCCTCCCTGAAGCCCGTTCACCGTGAGGGCAAAGACGCCGAGGACCACGAAGCCCATGTGGGCCACCGAAGTATACGCCACCAGCTTCTTTGCGTCGGGTTGGACGGCTGCTACCCAGGCCGTATAGAGGATCCCGATGACGGCGAGGACGAGCATCGTCGTCACCACCGTGGGGTGCTGGGCCGCGAGCGGGAAGAGGGGCAGCAGGAACCGGAGGAAGCCGTACGTCCCCATCTTCAGCAGAACAGCCGCCAGGATCACCGACCCCGGCGTCGGCGCTTCCACGTGGGCGTCGGGTAGCCAGGTATGGAGGGGAAAGACCGGCACCTTCACGCTGAAGGCCAGTGCGAAGGCCGCGAAGAGCCAGAGCTGTTCGGTCCCGGTGAGGGAGAGCTGAAGCAGATCGGCGTACGCGAAGGTGGGCGCCCCGAACATGGTCTTGGCCTTCCAGAACAGGTACAGGATCGCCACCAACATGAGGAGCGACCCGAACGCGGTGTAGAGGAAGAACTTGATGGCCGCGTAGATGCGGCGCTCCCCGCCCCAGATGCCGACGATGAAGTACATCGGCACAAGGGTCAGCTCGAAGAACACGTAGAAGAGGAAGACGTCGGTGGCGACGAAGACACCCACCACGGCTGCTTCCAGAAGGAGCATGAGCGCGTAGAAGGCCCGCTCCCGGTTCTTGATGTAGTTGAAGGAGCCCAGGATCGCGATGGAGGTACTGAACGTCGTCAGCATCACCATGAAAAGACTGATTCCGTCGACGCCCAGGGAGTAGTTCACGCCCCACGCCGAGATCCAGGGGGTGGTGCTCTCCATCTGCATGCCACCCACGGAGGGATCGAACGCCCACCAGAGCCCGAGGCTCAGGACGAAGACGCCGATGGACCACCAGAAGGCGACGGTTTTTGCCTTGCTCTCCTCGGCGGCCAGGACGAGGCCCAGACCGAGTACCGGGAGCCAGATGAGGGCGTGGAGCGCCCAGCCCGAGTAGCCGATGGTGTCGAGTAGTGCGGTCATGGTCGGCGTCTCCTAAAGCAAGGTGACGCCGAGGATGGCCAGCACCCCGACGGTGAGGATGAACGCATACGTGTTGATGCTTCCCGTCTGGAACATGCTCACGCCCCAACCCACGCCTTTGGACACCATGCCCACCATGTTCACCACGCCGTCGATGATGCGGGCGTCGATGATCTTCCAGCAGAAGCGGGATGCGCCGATGATGGGCTGGACGACGAAGCGGTCGTAGAACTCGTCCACGTAGTACTTGTTGGCCAGGACCTTGGCGAACCCGCTGGGCTTGGACTCGTCCTGAGCCACCGGCACCACCTTTTGCCCGCCCACGAAACGGATGGAGGCGAAGACGACGATGCCCGCGGCCACGGTCGAGATGGTGGCCCAGAGCACCTCCCCGCCCCCGAAGGGCGACGAGTACGACAGCGCTCCGAGGTTCACTTCCTGGATATGATGGGCCTGCGCGGTGATGGGCTCCAGCCAGTGGTGCAGCCACTCAGACGCCGGCAGCACGCCGAACAGACCGACCCACGACGCCTGGAGCTCTTCGGGGACGTTGATCCACCCACCGAAGACGGAGAGGACCGCCAGCACGGCCAGTGGGACCCACATGACCGCCGGGGCCTCGTGGAGCGCCTTCGACTCAGCGGCCCCGGTTCGGTTCTCGCCGTGGAAGGTCATGACCATCATGCGCGTCATGTAGAAGGCGGTGAGCATGGCCGCGGCCAGGGCGATGATCCAGTAGACGGTGTAGAGGGCCGGGTACGGGGCGTTCTCCGCGCCACCGAAGGCCGCCGTGTACCAGATGATCTCGTCCTTTGAGAAGAACCCGGCGAAAGGCCAGATCCCCGCGATGGCGAGTGTGGCGATCCACATGGTGACCCACGTGATGGGCATGAAGGCCTTCAGGCCGCCCATGTTCCGCATGTCCTGGGGATCTTCGTGCTTGTGGGTGCTGTGATACGCCTCGTGCATGGCGTGGATCACGGCGCCGGAACCCAGGAAGAGGAGCGCCTTGAAGAAGGCGTGGGTCATGAGGTGGAAGACCCCCGCGGCATAGGCCCCCACCCCGACACCGACGAACATGTAGCCGAGCTGGGAGACGGTGGAGTACGCCAGGACCTTCTTGATGTCGTTCTGCTTCAGGGCGATGGTCGCCGCGAACAGCGCTGTGAGCACGCCGATGCCCGCCACCACGGCGCTGGTGAGAGGCGCCAGCGCGAAGAGCGCCGAGGAACGGGCCACCAGGTAGACACCCGCCGTGACCATGGTGGCGGCGTGGATGAGGGCCGACACGGGTGTAGGTCCGGCCATGGCGTCGGGCAGCCACACGTAGAGCGGAATCTGCGCGCTCTTTCCGATGGCGCCGACGAAGAAGAAGAGGGTGATGGCCGTCACCAGGCCCCCGGCGTACGCCAGCGTCTCCGCCTCGCCGAATACGGACACGTAATCGACGGTCCCGAACTCACGGAAGAGGAGGAACATGGCGATGAGAAAGCCCACGTCGCCGATACGGTTGACGATGAAGGCCTTCTTTCCGGCGTCCGACTTCTCCCGGTCCGAGAACCAGTACCCGATGAGGAGATACGAGCAGAGACCCACGCCTTCCCAGCCCACGAACATGAGGGCGTAGCTCGATCCCATGACCAGGACGAGCATGAAGAAGACGAAGAGGTTCAGGTACGCGAAGTACCGGGGATAGCCCGGATCCTCCTTCATGTATCCCACGCTGAACACGTGGATGAGGAATCCCACGCCCGTGATGATCATCATCATGATCATCGAGAGCTGATCGAGCTGGAGGGCCGCCTCCACGGTGAACGTGCCCGATGCGATCCACGTCCAGTAGTGGACGATGACGGGCTCCTCCAGGTGAACGCCGTACATCCGGACGAAGTTCACCAGGGTGATGAGGAAGGCCGCCGCCATGACCCCGGGCCCGATCCACGTCGGAAGGGTGTGGGTCGATGGCCGCGACGACGCATCGCCCAGGTCCAGCTCTTCTCCCCGTCGCACCGCGTCGGCGGACACTCGGCCGTGCTGCAGAGCGAGAATGCCGTTCAGGACGAATCCGAGCAGCGGCAGGAGAACGACGAGCCCAGGCAGGAAAGGATCGAAGTGCCCGGCTTCCGCCGCGGCCTGTCCTCCGCCCTGCGCTAGAGCGAGCAGCGGTGAGACCATCACCACTTGAGCAGGTTGAAGCTGTCCACGTTCACCGTCTCGTAGTGGCGGAAGATGGAGATGATGATGGCCAGACCCACCGCGGCTTCCGCGGCGGCGACGGTCATCACGAAGAAGACGAAGAGCTGGCCTTCGATTCCGAACATCCGGGAGAACGCCACGAAGCTCAGGTTCACCGCGTTGAGCTGGAGCTCGATGCAGAGGAACATGATGATGGCGTTGCGGCGGATCAGGACGCCGAAGGTGCCGATGATGAAGAGGATGGCGCTGAGGACCAGGGCTTCGGTGACCATCAGACCTCCCTCTTGGCGAGGACGATGGCCCCGACGATGGCGACCAGGAGGAGGATGCCCGTGATCTCGAAGGGCACCACGTATGTCGTGTAGAGAGGTTCGGCGATGGCGCCAACGGCCCCGTGCTCGGCGATGGCTGCGTCGATGGCGACGGCGCCAGGGCCCGGTGCGGCTTCGGCACCCGAGATCTCCGGCGCGAGCAGCCCGGCGATGCCACCGATGAGTCCGAAGGAAAGCACTGAGAACGCGCCGCCCTTCAAATCCGCTTTGTACTCGTGCCCCAGGTTGAGGAGCATGATGACGAAGAGGAAGAGCACCATGATGGCGCCGGCGTAGACGATGATCTGGATGGCCGCCAGGAAGTGGGCTTCCAGGAGAACGAAGGTCCCCGCCATGGCAGCCAACGTCGTCACCATGAAGAGGAGGCTGCCGACCGGGTTCTTGGCCATGACGACGCCGATGGCGCCTCCGATGGCCAGACCCGCGAAGAGATAGAAGAAGAACGTCATGGGAGGATGCTCACTCGCCCCGTGGGTCGCTGGGGTCCCAAAGGAGCGTCGACGGATGCTCCTGCTCCATGAGCCGATCCAGGTCATAGACGAAGCGGTCGCGGGTGTACTCGGCATTCTCGAAGTGCCGGCCGACATGGATGGCTTCCACCGGGCAGACTTCCTGGCACATGCCACAGAAGATGCAGCGGAACTCGTCGATCTCGTAGACGATGGGATAGCGGTTGCCCTGGTCGTCTTCCCCGCCGACCAGGCGGATGCAATTCGCCGGGCAGACCGTGGGGCAAAGCCCACAGGCCACGCACTTGGGTCGACCGTCGGCGTGGGTCTCCATGACATGGGTGCCCCGCCACCGCGGATGCAGATCCGTCTGCTCCTCCGGGTACTGCTGGGTGACCTTCTTCGGGTTCACCATGTGCTTGAAGGTGAGCGCCATGCCGCTGAGGGCCGCCCGGAGATACGACGTCGTATCCGGGTCCGGGCGCTTCATGACTTTGACGTTGATGGCCATCGGTTTTTCCGTGCCTGTGTTCGTCAGTCGCCGCTGAGGGCGGTCTTCGGCGGCAGGTCGGTGTTTCGCGCCTGTCGCTCCAGACCGATCGATCGGATCTCAGTCTTCTGGGCGGCACCGGCTGCTGCGCCGGTGATGGTCCGCCCGCGGTCGATGAAGAAGATGAAGGAGAAGGTGGCGATGCCGCTCACCGCGGTGAGCACCAGGCCGTAGCCGAATCCGTAGGGGACCCCGAGCTCTTCGAGCACGAGGATCGTGCCGCCCACCAGCATGAGGTAGGCCAGGGACGTCGGGAGCATGACTTTCCACCCCAGTGCCATGACCTGGTCGTAGCGGAAGCGTGGGAGCGTCCACCGGATCCAGATGTAAAGGAGCAGGAAGAAGCCGGTCTTGGCCCCGAATCCGAGGAAGGTGGCCAGCGTCTTCCACGCGGCTGGCTGTGCGGCGATGGCGCTTCCATCGGCCGCGAAGCCGCTGATGAGCTGCCCCTGGTACCAGAAGGCGTTGTCCCACGATCCAGGCAGGTCCCAACCCCCGAGGAAGAGCGTCGCCATGAGGGCCGAGGCGGTCACCATGTGACCGAACTCGGAGATCATGAAGGCGCTGAACTTCATGGCCGAGTATTCGGTGTGGTATCCGGTGACGAGCTCGGACTCCGCTTCCGGCATGTCGAAGGGTAGCCGGTTCGTCTCGGCGAAGGCCGACACGACGAAGAGGATGAAGGCCAGCGACAGTGGGAAGGCGAACCACATGCCCAGCTGCTGCTGCTGCCACACCATCTCGGTGAGGGTGACGTTCCCCGTCATCATGATGACGGCGATGATGGAAAGGCCCAGCGCCACCTCGTAGCTCACCATCTGGGCCGAGGCCCGGAGTCCGCCCAGGAATGCGTACTTGTTGTTGGACGCCCACCCGCCCAGCACCACGCCGTAGACCGCCAGCGAGCTGAAGGCCAGGACGTACAGAATGCCCACGGGGATGTCGGCGATGACCATGTCCACCACACCCCAAGGCGTGGGCAGAGGGGCGGCCACCGGGATCACCGCGAACGTCACAAGGGACGGCACCAGCACGAGGATAGGTGCCAGGATGAAAAAGAGGCGCGACGCCGTGGCGGGCAGCGTCTCTTCCTTGAGGATGTTCTTGATGCCGTCGGCGATGGGCTGGAGCAGGCCGAAGGGGCCCACCCGGTTGGGCCCGCGGCGGTCCTGAATGAACGCCGAAACACGCCGCTCGGCGTACGTCGCGTACGCCACCGTAACCATGACGATGGAGAAGAGGCCCAGCACCTTCAGGTAGGAAAAGAAGGTGAAGGCGTCGACGCTGAAGATCCCGAGGATCCCGACGTCTCCCTGAACGGGTTGCAGTTGCATTGCGTCAGTCCCCCGTCAGCGAAACGGACTCGTTGACCACGGCGCCCCGGGTCCCGATGTCCTCGTACGTGATGCCACTGAAGGCCGGCACCTCGGCCCCGAGGGCCGCGAAGGCCTCGGCGGCGGTCTTGGCCAGCGAGCCCCTCCCCAACTCGGCGGCCAGGGCGCTCAGCACCAACCAGGCCGGGCGGGCCATGCCCGGGGCATCCAGCGAGGGCCAGAAGCGCTGTACCCTGCCCTCGTAGTTGGTGAAGGTCCCTTCCATCTCGGCGTGGGACGTCGTGGGGAGGACGATGTCGGCCCTGCTCGTGGCGTCGGAACCGTGGGTTCCCATGTAGACGAAAAGGCTGGCGTTGGCGCCGAAGTCTCCGGACTGGTCCAGAAGGCCGTCGCCCAGAACGATGATGATGTCATCGTGGCTCGCTACCCCTTCGAGGCCACCCTGCGCCTCGTCGTCACCGACACGCTTCATGCCCAGGCGGTCGGCGCCACCGGCATTCGGCGAGAGGTCTCTCCGACGCACCAGGGTCGGGAAACCCTTGAGGGGCACCTCGTCTTCTGCCCGTGGTGAACGGTAGACGATCTCGCCTCCGCCAAGGGCGTCCACGAGGCGCTTCAGCGCTCCCAGCGATTCGTTGGAGGCGAAGGGCGACGCAACCGCCTTGACACTTCCCTTCTTGTCCCCGGCGCGCTCGAGGAGAGCACGGAGGGCATCTCCCCACCCCATGGCACCCGACGGCTCTCCGCCGCGCACCACCGGGGCTTCGAGACGGTCGCCGTGGTTCATCCACTCGTAGTTGTGGCGCCCGTAATCGCACATCCACCAGCCGTTGACATCCAGGTTCTCTCTCGGCTTGAGCCGCTGGACGAGGTTGTCCCGGGTGTGGTGGTCGATGTTGCAGCCCTGGGAGCAGCTCGTGCAGACCGACGGGGTGTGCGTCAGGTCCCACGCCCGCGCCTTATGGAGGAAGTCTTTGGAGACCAGAGCGCCCACCGGACAGACGTCCACGATGTTGCCGTGGAAGTGCGTCCCGTCGAGGCCTTCGTCGAAGAAGGTGTCGATGACCGAACGGTTGCCGCGCTCCACCACCGTGAGACGGTGGTCTTGCTCCACCTCACTCATGAAGCGGACGCAGCGGGTGCACATGACGCAGCGATCGCCGTAGAAGAGGACGTCGCCTCCGAAGTCGTCTCGGCCAAAGACCCGCTTCGGCTCGCGGCCTCGACCGTGCTTCCGGCCCTCGGCATGGACGTAGTCCTGGAGGTAACACTCGCCGGACATGTCGCAGATGGGGCAGTCGAGGGGGTGGTTCACCAAGTAGAACTCGAGGACGCCCTGACGGTGGTGCTTGGCTTCACCCGACTGAGTGTTGACCACCTGTCCTTCCGCTACGGTGGTTACGCAGCCCGGCATGGGCTTGGGTGCGCCCTCGACCTCCACCAGGCACATCCGGCACATGGCCGGCGAGGAGAGCCCCGGGTGGTAGCAGTAGTGGGGCACCTCTTCGCCCACCTGCTTCGCGGCTTCGAGGATCGTCGTGCCTTTGGGGACGGAAACTTCTCTTCCGTCGATGGTGAGGTTGACCAGTTCAGCCATTCTTCACCTGTCCGGAGAGAGCGATCAAATCGGATGCACCGGTAGGAACGGGAGCACGACGACCGAGGAGTACGGGTACCTGCGCCCTGTGGGCGCGGGTGGCTAACTCGCAGGTCGGCGCGCGGAGCGTGACGCCGGGTACCGGTGGCGAAGCCACGGGTCGCGCCGATTTCATCGTTCTCGGCATTAGGCGGCCCCCACGCGCTCGCCGCGTCGTATGAGCGCCAGGTACTCGTCCCTGAACTTCTCGATGGACGACTGTACCGGCGCGGCGACGGAGTCGGAGAGGACACAGATGGTCGTGCCCACCATTTGCTGGGTCATCTCCATGAGTGTGTCCAGGTCTTCTTCGGTCCCCCGCCCTTCCTCGATGCGCTTGAGGATCTGAGCCGTCCACGAGGAGCCTTCGCGGCACGGTGTACACTGTCCGCACGACTCGTGGGCGTAGAAGTCCACCATTCGGCGCACCTGCTTCACGATGTCGGCGGTTTCGTCCATGACGATGACGGACGCGCACCCGAGCATGGTGCCCACCTCGATGCATCCCTCGTAGTCGAGGTCGCACCGCGCCGACTCCTCGGCGTCGATGATGGGGACCGACGAGCCGCCGGGGATCACTGCCTTCAGGGCGTTCCCGTCCCGCATGCCTCCGCACACCTCGTCGATGAGCTTCATGAGAGGGAAGCCCAGGGGAAGCTCGTAGTTGCCGGGCTTGTTCACGTGCCCGCTCACGCAGAAGAGCTTCGTTCCGGGGCTCTTTTCCGTGCCGAAGCCCCGATACCAGTCGCCCCCGTTCTCGACGATGTGGGGAACGGCGGCCAGGGTCTCCACATTGTTGATGGTCGAAGGCATCCCGAAGGCGCCCACGGCGGCCGGAAAGGGTGGCTTGACCCGGGGCTGGCCCCTCTTGCCCTCGAGGGAGTTCATGAGCCCCGTCTCTTCGCCACAGATGTACGCCCCTGCTCCCTGGTGGACCGTGACCTCTATGTCGTTGCCAGAGCCGAGGATGTCCTTTCCGACATAACCCTTCGCATAAGCATCTTCGACGGCCCGCGACAGAATCTGGTTGACCTCGAAGAACTCGCCACGGCAGTAGATGTAGACGTGCCCCGCGCCGATGGCGTACGCCCCGATGAGGCAGCCCTCGATGAGCTGGTGGGGGTCCCACCGCATGAGCTCGCGGTCTTTGAACGTCCCCGGCTCCGACTCGTCGGCGTTGCAGAGGAGGTAATGGGGCTTGCCCGACTCCTTGGGCATGAAGGACCACTTCACGCCCGTTGGGAAGCCCGCCCCGCCCCGACCGCGTAGCCCCGAACCCTTCACCTCGTCGATGACGCCCTGAGGGCCCATCTCGAAGGCCTTGCGCAGCGCCTGGTAGCCGCCGCGCTCGACGTAGGTCTCGACGCGCCGCTGCTTCGGGTCGCCGAAGTACTTGCTCACGATGCGGACTTCGTGGTCGGAAACGTAGGGATAGGCCATCTCAGCGACCTCCCACGGTACTTCCGGATGCGTGACCCATCTCTATTTCCCCTCCGCCTTGAGGTGCTCACACAGCTTGGGCACCTCGGCGGGCGTGACATTCTCGTAGTAACGGGAGTTGATCTGGACGCACGTGGGAAAGCCGCACGCCGCCAGACACTCGGCCTCGATGACGGTGAAGTTGCCGTCCTCCGAGGTCTCGCCGAGCTCGGTATCGGTGTAGCGGAGGAAGGCATCGACCACTTCGTCGGCCCCCGCCAGGTTGCACGAGATGTTGGTGCAGACCTGGACGAGATGCCGTCCCACCGGCCGCTTGTTGTACATGGTGTAGAAGGTGGCCACGCCCCGGACATAGGCCGGGGACAGGTCCAGCAAATCGGCGCACCGGTCCATCGTCTCGGGGCTCAAGTAGCCCCGCAGCTCCTGGGCCAGCCCCAGCGTGGGCAGAAGCGCCGCCTGCTTCGTCGGGTACCGGGTCAGGATCTTCTCGAAGCGCTCCTGATACTCGCCCTCGAAGATCGGGGCTTCGGGCGCCTTGTCGGCGAGCATGTACGGAAGTGTTCCGGCCCCCGAGGGGTGGCCCCCGTCTTTGGGCCGGTCGCCGACGAAGTCGTCGCCCCGGACCTGTTCCTCGGTCAGGTCGAACTCGCCGGTGTTGCCGGCCCAGCCCGGGTTCTTGAAGGGAGCGTCACTCATCGATCGATCTCGCCGAGAACGATGTCGAGGCTCGCGTTGATCATGATCAGGTCGGACACGAGATGTCCTTCTGCCAGCTTGGGAATGACCGAGAGGTTCACGAACGACGGTGGACGAACCCGCCAACGCACCGGCTTGGCGTCCCCTTCCTCGGCGACGACGTACATGCCGAGCTCACCCTTCGAGCCCTCGACGGCCATGTAGCAGTCGCCTTCGGGAGCCGGGATCCCCTCGGTGATGAGCTTGAAGTGATGGATCATGCTCTCCATGTCGGACATGCAGTCCGTCTTGGAGGGCAGCGAGATGTTCGGGTCCTGGACGTTGATGGGACCGTCGGGTAAGCGCTCCATGGCCTGGTAGATGATGCCAACCGACTGGCGCATCTCCTCCATTCGGCAGAGGTAGCGGTCATAACAGTCGCCATGTTCACCCACGGGCACATCGAATTCGTACGTCTCGTAGTCGTAGTACGGCCGATCCTTCCGGAGATCGTACGGGACCCCCGAAGCACGGAGATTGGGTCCGGTGAAGCCGTAGTTGATGGCGTCGTCGGCGCCGATGGCACCCACGCCCTGGGTCCGACCGATGTGGATCTGGTTCCCGGTGAGGAGGCGGTCGACCTCGTCCAGGGTCTTCGGGAACTCGTCGACGAAGTCGAGGAGCTGCTCCATCCAGCCTTCCGGGATGTCGGCCATCATGCCACCCACACGGGTCGCCGAGGTCGTGATCCGTGCGCCGGTGAGGGCCTCGTGCAGCTGGTAGATCTTCTCGCGCTGCTGGAAGCTGTAGAGGAAGGGTGTGAAGGCTCCCACGTCGATGGCCGTGGTTCCCAACCAGAGGAGGTGACCGAAGATCCGGTCCAGCTCCATGATGATGACCCGCAGCACCTTGCACCGCTCCGTCACCTCGATGCCCATCAACTTCTCCACCGACATGACGAAGGCGCAGTTGTAGATGAGGGGCGCCAGGTAGTCCATCCGGTCCGTGAGCGGGACGATCTGATTCCAGGTCCGGTACTCTCCGAGCTTCTCGAAGGACGAGTGCAGGTAGCCGATGTCCGGGCTCACCCGCACCACCGTCTCTCCGTCCAACTCGCACACCAGGCGGAGAACACCGTGGGTCGCGGGGTGCTGGGGCCCGATGTTGATGAGCATCCGGTCGCCGCCCAACTCCGGCTCGGGAATGTCGAAAGGGGCCAGGGGGCTCGGCACCGCCGTTCCCCCGGGGCCCATCTCTCGACCTCGGCCTACTCCGATCTCAACCGTCTTCGTCGACATCAGCCTTCTTCTCCGTCCTGCGAGCCCTTGGTTCCCACTTCGGGTGCGTGTTGCGGCTCGCCGTAGACCACGTCCTCGGCCAGGTAGTAGCGCTCGACGTCCTGGTTGAGAGCCCGTCGCGTCTGCTCCGCCCGGGAGAACCGGCCCCGGAGGGGGAAGTCCTTCCTCAAGGGATGGCCCTCGGCGTAGTCGGACGGCATGAGGATTCGGCGAAGGTCCGGATGGCCCCGGAAGGTCACGCCGAACAAGTCGTAGACCTCACGCTCCAGCCAGTTCGCCGACTTCCAGAGGTCGTAGACCGAATCGATCTCCAGCGCGTCGAGAGGCAGCGGGCACCGGAGCCTCAGCGCCCGACCGTGAGGGGTGGAGTACATCTGGTACACCACCTCCACCGGTCGCCCTTTGCCGTAGTCCACCCCCGTGACGTCGGACATCATGTCATAGAGGTGATCCGGGTCTTCCTTCAGCCAAGCCAGGATCTCGTGGCTCTTCTCGGGGTCGATCCAGACCACCCATTGATCGCCGGCGTTCACCCGATGCCTCAGCACGGAGTCGCCGAAACGCTCCAGCAGAGCCGCAACCGACGGATGGTCGGAGGGGTCTCCCGTGGATTCCGTGCTGGAGGCCTCGGTCACGTCCGAAGAGACCGGACCCTCACCGACGGCGTCGAGACCGCTCATCTCTCGTTCAGTCATCGGGCCTCAGGTCACGATGGTGTCGGCCGCTTCATCCGACTCAGGGGTCGGAATCTCGCCGGTGGACAGCTTCTCCTGGCGGGTGGAGTTGCCGAACGGCCCGGTGAGCCCCACGACCTGCTCCTCATTCGCCCTCGGGGCCCCCACCGTCGCGGGATCCTCGGCGCGGTGCTCGAAGTGCTTCGTCAGGCTCTCCTGGCGGATCTTCTCCTGCACCATCATGAGCCCGTAGATGAGGCCCTCGGGCCTCGGCGGGCAGCCGGGAATGTAGACGTCGACGGGGATGATGGTGTCGATGCCCTGGACCATGGAGTAGACGTCGAAGACACCCCCCGAGCTGGCGCAGGCGCCCATGGAGATGGCCCACTTGGGCTGGGGCATCTGGTCCCAGATGCGGCGGAGCACAGGGGCGAGCTTGTACGGCACACGTCCGGCGCAGATGAGGACATCGGCCTGACGCGGGCTGAACGACATGCGCTCCATGCCGAAACGCGCCAGATCGTAGTTCGAGGCCGCCGAAGCCATCATCTCGATGGCACAGCAGGCCGTGCCGAAGGGCATGGGCCAGAGCGAGTTCAGCCGGCCCCAGTTGATGAGGGCGTCGACCTTGCTCGTCAGGAAGGTGGGCGTCCCCGGACCGAGGATCCCGCCGGTCGTCTTCGAGACCCCGCCACCGGGGAGAACGTCACCTAGTCCCATTCCAGACCTCCTTTCTTCCACTCGTAGACGAGCCCGATGGCCAGGACGGCCACGAACATGCTCATCGCGAGGAAGGCGCTCCATCCCAGCTCGCGCATCTGTACGGCCCAGGGGATGATGAAGATCGTCTCCAGGTCGAAGACGATGAAGCTGATGGCCACCATGTAGAACTTCACGGAGAAGCGCTGACGGGTGCTCCCCAAGGGGACGATGCCCGATTCGTAAGGCATCAGCTTTTGCGGCGTATCTCGTCGCGGGTTCAGAATGTGCGACGTGACGACCATTCCGAGGGCGTTCAGGATGGAGACGCCGAACAAGATGAGGAGGGGGAGATAAGCTCCCGACATGTGTGCGCCTGGGTTTGTGAAATTGTTCACGAGGGTGTCAGGCCGGGCGAAAAGTTACCCGAGACGCGGGGAGAGTGTCAACCGGACAAAACCCTGATTTTTTCGGACTTTCCAGGGTTTGACCCGCCTTCATCGACACGTCTATCTTGGGCCGCTCCCGGGACCGTCCGAGGCCCCGATCGAGCCTCGTCGCAAGCGCCCCGAACTTCCCGCAGAGCCCAACCCCATGCCCATCAAGAGCGACAAGTGGATCCGCCGGATGTGCGAAGAGCACCGGATGATCGAACCCTTCGAGACCGGCCAGGTCCGGGACGGAAAGATCTCCTACGGAATCTCGTCGTACGGATACGACATCCGCGTATCGTCGGACTTCAAGGTGTTCACCAACGTCCACAATTCCGTCGTCGATCCGAAAAACTTCGACGACCGCTCCTTCGTGGACATCAACGGGCCGGAATGCATCATCCCTCCCAATTCCTTCGCACTCGCCCGCACGGAGGAGTACTTCCGGATCCCCCGGGACGTTCTTGTGGTGTGCGTCGGGAAGTCGACGTACGCCCGGTGCGGCCTCATCGTGAACGTCACGCCGCTGGAGCCCACCTGGGAGGGTTTCCTCACGCTGGAGATCTCCAACACGACCCCTCTGCCTGCCAAGGTCTACGGCGGCGAGGGAATCGCCCAGTTGCTGTTCTTCGAGGGCGACGAGGAACCCGAGGTCGCATACGCCGACCGCAAGGGCAAATACATGAACCAGAAGGGCGTCACGCTGCCGAAGATGTAGGTCACGGGCGGGTGCCGGAAGAACCAGTCAGGGGATGAAAGGAATGAACACACGATATCGGCTCGGGTTGCAGCTCTTCCTTGCGTTGGCGGCGGCCGTCTTCGCCTTCCCAGGACACGCGTCGGCCCAGCCAGGGACGGAAGAACGAGAGGCCCGTCTGAACCAGCTTTTCTCCCAGATGTCGGTGGACACCGGTGTGCGGGTCATCACGCCGCGGCTCTTCATCGATCACGGGGCGTTCAGGAGCGTCACCCCCGAGGCCGTCCGCATCGAGTACGGTGGCGAGGTGCTCCCGGTGGAGCTGGGAGACATCCGATCCGTGGAAGTCGAGGGGCGCCACCCCATCCAGGGCATGCTCTGGGGGCTGGGGTCGGGCCTCCTGGTGGGTTCGGTTGGGGGGATGCTCCTCGGTTCCTTCTACTGCACCGATCCCTTCGACTGCGAGCGCGAGGAGCGTAGGGGCGCCTACATCGGGGGCGCCGCCCTGGGGGCGACGGGAGCCATCGGAGGCTTCCTGATCGGGAAGTACCAGATCTCCTGGAGACCGATCTTTCCCTGAACACGCCCCGGGGATGGTCTACATCGAGCCCGACGGGCTGACCACGGGTACGGCGTTGGCCTCATGGCTGGAGCCGGCGGTCGCCTTCGCCGGCGGCTTGCCCGCCAAGTAGCGGGTCAGCCGCCTGGACCGCCCAATACCAGGGCATACAGGCCGTCGTCGTCCTCCATCCATCGGTCCACGACGAGGCCGGCAGAGCGGTAGAGCCGGTCGATGGTCGCACGATCGTACTTCGAGCTGATCTCCGTCCGGATCGCCTCCCCCTCTGCCACGGGAATGGCGACCTCGCCCGGGAAACGCACCCACTGATCGCGCCGGGAGATCAGGTTGGTCTCGATGCGCCCGTTCGCGGGGTTGTAGCTCGAGCGGTGCTCGAATCCTTCGAGGTCGAAGTCACTGCCGAAACGGTCATTGAGGACCGAGAGGATGTTGAGGCTGAAGCGGGCCGTCACACCCTTCTCGTCGTTGTACGCGGCCTCCACGCGCTCCACCGACTTCTTCCGCCCTGGTCGCAGGTCCACACCGAGGAGGAATCGGTCGCCATCATCCAGCTTCTCCGCCATGCGGCGGAGGAGCGCCTCGGCTTCCACTTCATCGAAGTTGCCGATGGTGCTACCGAGAAGCGCGATCCAACGCGGGTGAGGGAGCGCCTCGGGGAGCACGAGCGGCTCGGTGATATCTCCAACCAGGGGTTCGATGGCGAGCCCGGGGTACTCGTTGCGGAGACTCCCGGCGGTCTGGTCCAGGAAGCTTGCCGAAACGTCCAGGGGGACGTACGCCTCGCCACATCCCGCGGCGCGCATGGCGTCGAGGACGATACGCGACTTCTCGGCGTTCCCAGCGCCAAGCTCCACGAGGGTGGCCGGCCGGAGTTCCTCCACGAGCGGGGGCATCCACCGCTCGAGGAGGGCCCGTTCCGTTCGGGTGAGATAGTACTCTTCCAGCTCCGTGATCTCCTCGAAGAGGCGGGAGCCCCGCTCGTCGTAGTGGTACTTGGTGGCGATGCGCTTCTCCGGCTCACGCAGACCTTCCAGCACCTCGGCGAGTTCCGTCACCTCACGCGTCACGGGCACAGCGAAACCCACTGAAGATCTGGCGTCGGATGGGGTAGTCCCAGTTCCGGAACGTGTTTCGGATGGCCCCGAACCGTGTAGCCCAGGATCCGCCTCGAAGCACCTTGAAGTCGGTACCGAAAAATGCTTCGGAGTACTCAGGATACGGAAACGTGCGGTAGCCCGGGTACGGGCGAAAATCCGACGACGTCCACTCCCACACGTTGCCGAGGATGTCCCAGCACCCCAACGCGGAGACGCCCGAGGGATACGACCCTACAGGCGTCGTCTCGAACACCAGGGCATCGAGGTTGGCCCTGAGAAGCGTCGGCGCGTCATCGCCCCATGGATAGAGCCGGGCTTCACCGGCGTCAGGGTCCCACGAAGCGGCGACCTCCCACTCGGACTCGGTTGGAAGTCGCTTCCCCGCCCAGCGGGCGTACGCGTCGGCCTCCCAGTAGCACACGTGGCAGACCGGCCGGTCGGGATCGAGGCGGACGACGCGATCCATGAAACGCTCGGTCCACCCGTCTTCGACGCGGGCCCAGTACTTCGGCGTCTCGAGCCGTGCTTCATTCCGCCACGCCCATCCCTCCTCCGTCCAATGCGCCCGGTCGTCGTATCCCCCGTTTTCGACGAAGTTCATGAAGGCCCCGTTGGTCACGGGGTGGACGTCGATGACGAAGGGGGCGACTTCCACCTCGTGGGCAGGCCGTTCGTTGTCGTAGGCGACGGACCGGTCGTCGGTACCGATGCGCACGCGCCCGCCCGGAAACTGAACCATCGCATCCGGCCGCGGCGCATCGGGCGCCGGCGTGGGAGCGGACACGAAGCGCGGGGCCGGGTACGGATCACCCTGCTTGAGCTGCAAGGTCTGGAGGATGGTCTCGTTGTGCTGGTATTCATGCTGCAGCACCATCCGGAAGACGAAGCCCTCGTCGAGGAGAGGACCGCCGCCGTCTCCCTGCGCTGGACCGCTCCGCCCTCCCAGTGAGAGCTCGCCCAAGGTGTCGAGTACCCGACGTCGCACCTCTCCCAGGAATCCGCGGCATTCGGACAAGCTCGGTAGCGGAAGAGAATCACGCACCGAGCGTGGGTTCTCGAAGGGATCGTAGATACCGCTCAGCCCTTCCGAGCCGGTCCCCCCTGTCCGAATATTCTGCCGCAGCCAGACGTCCTCGAAGTGGGCAATGTGCCCCAGATCCCATACGATGGGGCTCATGAGAGGATCGTGTTGTCGACGGAGGTCGGCCTCGGTGAGCCCGGCGGTGAGGAGGAGCGTACGCTCCCGCGCCTCCGTGAGAAGCGCCACGATCTCTCCTTGGGACAGCGAGCGGCCTACGTGTATGTCCATGAGATCGTCAGGGAGGAGGCGGGTGGTTCCGAAGAAGCTAGAAGGGCCGGGCCGAGGGATCTACCGTGCCGGCGACCCCGTTCTGAACCGATCCCCGGCTGCCACGGGTTCCCGATGACGTCCTCTTCACCAGGCGACCACCTGGTCTTGCACGCGGCTGACGTCCACAAGCTCTACGGCGACGTGGTGGCGCTCGATGGCGTCTCCATGTCCGTGCCGAAGGGTGGGTGTTGCGCCCTCGTGGGCGAAAGCGGCTCGGGGAAGACGACCTTGCTCCGTACCTTCAACGCCATGGTCCGGCCGGACAGGGGCACCGTCACCCTTTCCGGCCGCCGCGTCGATGAGGGTGATCCCGTGTCTCTTCGCCGGGCGGTGGGATACGTACAGCAGGAGGGAGGCCTCCTCCCCCACTGGACCATCGAACGCAATACCGCCCTCGTGCCCCGCCTCAACGGGCGATCGGACAGCCTCGAACGGGCGCGGACGGCTCTCGATCTCGTGGGGCTGGCCCCCGTGGAGTTCGGAGGGCGCTGGCCGCGGGAGCTCTCCGGCGGGCAGCGGCAACGCGCGGCTCTGGCCCGGGCCCTGGCCGACGAGCCGGAGGTGCTCTTGCTCGACGAGCCTTTCGGCGCCCTCGACGCCATCACCCGTGTGGAGGTCCAGCGGATCTTCGTTCGACTCCGCGAGCGCCTGGGGCTGACCGTTCTCCTGGTCACGCACGACATGCGCGAGGCCCTCGCCCTCGCCGACACCGTGGCCGTCCTGAAGGACGGGCGGATCGAGCAGATCGGTAAGGGGTCGGCCCTCCTACAGGACCCCGAGACGGAGTACGTGGGTGAACTCATGCGCAAAGCGGGGGTCGCGTGACGCCGGCTTCAAGGGACGTACGGCCGCGCGCCCTCAGCACGTGGGTCGCCGGGCGCGTGGTCGGGGCCGTCTTCCTGACGGCAATCCTCGGCTTCTCCCCTCTCCCGGCAGCCGCCCAGGACGTCACGGACGAAGCCGGCGGCCAGGGCCCCATCGTCGTCGGGAGCAAGCCCTTCGCCGAGTCGTACCTCCTCGCCGAGATGTTCGCTCAACTACTGGAGGACCGGGGACATCAGGTCGACCGTCGTCTGGGGTTGGGCTCCACCGAAATCGCCTTCGGTGGTATCCAGGCCGGTGCCGTGGACGTCTACCCGGAGTACACGGGCACGGGACTCCTGGCCATCCTCGACGAGGCCCCGCCCCCGAGCTCCATGGAGGCGTATGCCCGGGTCTCCACGGTGTTCGCCGCCCGGTGGGGCGCGCGTTGGCTTCCGCCCCTCGGCTTCGAGAACACCTACGCCATCGCCGTGCGCCCGGGGACCGCCGACTCCCTGGGCCTTTCGACCCTGTCCGATCTGGCCGAGATGGCCCCCGATCTGGTGGCCGGAGTGAGTCCGGACTTCCAGGGCCGTGCCGACGGTCTTCCGGGCCTTCAGGCTGCGTACGATCTGGTGCCCGGGGCCGTCCGGTCGCTCGTCCAATCGGTGAAGTACCAGGCGCTGGTCGAGGGGGAGGTGGACTGGATCGACGGGTATTCCACCGATGGGCAGATCGAACGGTACGGTCTGACGGTCCTCACCGACGATGAGGGCTTTTTTCCTCCATACGACGCGGCAGCACTCGTCGGACGTCGCGTCGTCGAGGACCGACCGGACGTCGTGGCGGTGCTGACCGAGTTGTCGGGTCGGATCGACGAGGCCCGGATGCGCGCCCTCAACCGACGCGTCGAGGTCGACGGGATGGACGTCGCCGTCGTGGCCACGGCTGCGCTACGCGAACTCGGCCTGGTGGAGGGCTCGGCCGACGTGCGGGACGGCGCTGACGCAGTGGCGTCCGGGCGGGACGACTCGTTCGTGGCATACATCTGGGGCCGCCGCGCCGAGACATGGAGTCAAACCCGCCGTCACCTTCTTCTCGTCTCCCTCTCCCTCCTGGCCGGCCTTCTGGTCGCCATCCCCCTGGGTCTCTTCCTCGAGCGGGCGCGGGCCGCCGCCGAGGGCGTCATCAGGGCCGTGGGCATACTGCAGACCGTGCCCAGCATCGCCCTCCTCGCGTTCATGATCCCACTGCTGGGCATCGGCGTAGCCCCGGCCGTCGTCGCGCTCTTCCTCTACTCCCTCTTTCCCATCGTTCGGAACACGTACAGCGGTGTTCGGGATGCCGATGGCTCCGCCGTCGCCTCGGCCCGGGCCCTGGGCATGACCGAGTGGCAGCTCCTTCGGGAGGTGCGCCTCCCCTTGGCGGCGCCGGTGATCATGGCCGGCGTCCGCACCGCCGCGGTCATCAACGTCGGGACCGCCACCCTCGCCGCCTTCATCGGCGCTGGCGGCCTCGGTGACCCCATCGTCGCTGGGCTGACCCTCTCGGACACTCGGATGATCCTCTCCGGCGCCATCCCGGCGGCGCTCCTGGCTCTTGTCGTCGACGGCGCCCTGGGGATGGCCGAGCGGGCGGTCACCCCCGCGGGCGTGGCCTAGCGCCCCGAGGCTCCCCGGATGGCCCCCTCGCCAGCGATCCGGGCAAAGTCCGACCCCGCCGGCTCCTGGAAAGCTTCCAGGCCGAACTCCGGAAGGATGGCCAGGAGGTGGTCGAAGATGTCGCCCTGAACACCCTCGTACGTGCCCCAGGCGGTGTCGTTCGTGAAGCAGTAGACCTCGATGGGAAGACCCTTCGGTGTAGGGGCCAGTTGCCGGACGAGGAGCGTCATTTCGTCGTGAATGAGGGGATGCGCCTCGAGGTAGTTCAAGACGTACGCCCGAAATGTCCCCGCGTTGGTCAGGCGGCGTATCTCGGGCACGACGTCGTCGCCCGCGGCCCTCTTCTCTTCCCGATGCCGCTCGAGTTCCTCCTGCTTCTTCGCCATGTACTCCCGGAGGAGCTCGTACTTACCGAGGCGTCCGATCTCGTCTTCGGCGAGGAAGCGCACGGTGGAGAGGTCCAGGTGGAGTGCCCGTTTGATCCGCCGCCCCCCCGACTCGCTCATCCCGCGCCAGTTCCTGAACGACTCGCTGATGAATCGGTGCGTGGGGATGGTGGTGATGGTCTTGTCCCAGTTCTGGATCTTCACCGTGTGGAGAGCGATGTCGATGACATCCCCGTCGGCGTTGGCCTGGGGCATCTCCACCCAGTCTCCAATGCGGATCATGTCGTTCGACATGATCTGCAGGCTGGCGACCAGCGACAGAATCGTGTCCCTAAAGACCAACATGAGGACGGCGGTGAGAGCCCCGAGCCCGGAGAGAAAGACCAGGGGCGACCGGTCGGCGAGAATGGAGATGACGACGACGGTGGCGGCGATGTAGACGACCAGTCCCACCACCTGCAGGTAGCCCTTGATGGGCCGACTCTTCGACTGGGCATACGACTCGTTGTAGATGTCGTTGATCGCGTCGAGGAGCGCGCTGAACGACAGAACCCCCGTGAGGACCAGGAAGGCTAGGGCGACCCTCTGGGTGACGAGGGCTGTCACGGCGATGGTGTCGGCCGCCTCCACGATCTGCTCCGGGGACAGCCCCAGCGCGGGGCCGATGCCGTAATAGACCACGACTGCGGGGATGGCCCGGGCCAGGCGTGAGAGGACGTTTCGCTGAATGATGCGATCGTCCCACGTGGACTCGGTCCGTGCGGCGATCCGGCGGATGACGTTGCGGAAGATCATCACCGTCAGCCGGTATGCCACGAACGCTCCCACTAGCAGGGCGAAGGTCATCCCGGCCAGGGGAAGCCAGGTGGGCATGGACTCCATGATCTGGGCCTCCGATGGGTGGTTCCACGAATCCGGCGCCTGCGACGATCGAACGGACGTCCGGGGAGGTCAAGCGGCGCCAGGCCCGCCAGGTGCCCCACGTCGCCCGGGCCCTGCCGTGCGTTGCCGGCATGAAGGGGGGCGTCTATTGTGCCGCGCCATGAGCCAGACCTCCCTCTTCCGTCGCTACTTCCTCCCGGGCTTCCTCTTTCAGTCGGTCGTCATTGCCGGCGGCTACGGGACGGGGGCCGAGCTGTCCGAGTTCTTCCTCACCCAGGGTCCGTTGGGCGGCCTCCTCGCCATCGGCGCGGCCACGGTGGTCTTCAGTGCCGTCTCCATGGCGACCTTCGAGTTGGCTCGCCTTTGGCACGCCTTCGACTACCGGCGCTTCTTCCAGCGACTTCTGGGCCCCGGCTGGATCCTCTTCGAGGCTTGCTACGTAGGCCTCCTCCTCATCGTCCTCGCCGTGGTGGCTGCGGCGTCGGGCTCGATCATGGCCGACACTTTCGGCCTGAACTACTGGGTGGGGGTGGGGGCCGTGATGCTCGCCGTGGGCGCCCTTGTCTTCGGCGGGAACGCAGCCATTGAGCGGGTCTTCTCCGCCTGGTCGTTCGTGTTGTACGGGGTGTACATCGTCTTCTTCGTCTGGTGCTTCCGGGAGTTGGGTTCGGAGATCGCCACCGGACTCGGCTCCGAGCCCGCGGGCAACGGCTGGGCCTGGGCCGGGCTGCGCTACGCCGGCTACAACCTCGCGGTGATCCCGCCGGTCCTCGCCGCGCTTCGGCTCCATGAGACGCGGAGAGAGACCTTCGTCGCCGGGGCCCTCACCGGTCCCATCGCGATGATTCCGGGCCTTCTCTTCTACCTGCCCATGATCGGGCTCTACCCGGAGATCCTCGACGCCACGGTGCCCGCCACCGTGCTCCTGGAGCGACTCGGTTCCCGGGGCTTTCAGATCGTCTTCCAGGTGGTCCTCTTCGGGACGCTCATCGAGACGGGAGCCGGGCTCATCCACGCGGTGAACGAGCGCATTGCCGGCCTCCAGACGGAGCGGGAGGCGGAGATGGCCTCCTGGGTCCGCCCCGCCGTCGCCCTCGGCCTCCTCGGGCTGGGTACGGCGGTGAGTGGCTTCGGGCTCACCGGACTCATCGCCCGGGGATACGGGACACTGACATTGGGCTTCATCGCCGTCTACGTGATCCCGGTGCTCACCTTGGGGATCTGGAGGATCCGGACCGGACGGATCTAGGGACCAGGCCTCCGGTCACCACGGGGCTTGGGCAGCTCTAGCGGTACAGGTCGTCCAGATCCGCCTGAGCCAGTTCACACAGGTAGTCGGCGATGTTCCGGCATACCGTGTCGAAGCACGCCTTCCCCTTCGCCGCTGTCGCAGCGGAAGGGTCCCCGACGCCGGTATCGTCGGTCACCCGACTCCACTGACGGGGCGCCCAGGCCCACCCCTCTCCCATGGCCGTGAGCTTCCACGGCCTTCCGGCACCGGGACCGGCCTCGTCCAGCGGACGGACCAGTTCGGGCCGGAGATGGAGAATCAGGCTCGTCTCCATCTCGCCGGCGTGATCACCCGGCTCGTCGAACATCTCCTGGGTACCGGGAACCCGGAACCAGTTCACGGTGCTGAGAAAGACGGTCGTGGCCGACTGCAACTCCCGGATGATGCCCTGGAAGTCGTTGCCACCATGCCCGTTCAGGACCACCAGCCTGTCGAAGCCCTGAACCTCCAGGCTCTCGATGATGTCGGCCAAGACTGCGGCCTGGGTGCTGGGGTGCATGTTGATGGTTCCCCGAAGATCAAGCTGCTGGGCGTTGGCGCCAAAGGGAACGCACGGTAGGACGAGGGTGCGGCAGCCCCGCTCCCAGGCGAGACGCGCGGCCTCGGCGGCAATGGCTTCGCTCTCGTAGACGTCGGTGGCGTACGGTAGGTGCAGGTTGTGGGGCTCGGTGGCACCCCACGGAAGGACGGCCAGCCCCCAGCCTCCGTCCCGGACCTCGGGCCACGTGATCTCAGCGAGGACCCATGGTCGGCCGGTGGGCCCGTCCGTCGGCGTCACCCCCCCTCCCCCGTCGGACCACGATGGCCGGATCCGCCGGCTCTCGGCGGCTGCATCGCTGGCCCAGCCCCTCCAGACGGTACTCCGTCCGCCCCTCCGGCCTGTACCTGCCCTCTCGCTCCGGCCCAACGGTCGACGACCACCGCGGTGGTGATCTGGCCAAGGAGATTGGTGGTACTCCGGAACATGTCCGGGATCCGGTCGATGCCCAGGAGAATGGACAGCCCGGAAAGGGGAATCCCGACGGTATCCAGTGCCGGGGCCAACGTCACCACACCGGACGACGGGACGGGGGCTACGGTGAGGGAGACCAGGAAGGTCGCGAGGATGGCACCACCGATGGCCGTGGCTTCGATCTGGATGTCGAAGAGGAAGGCGAGGAAGACGATGGCGGCGCCTTGAAATAGCGCTGAGCCGGCGCGGTACATGGAGGCCCCCAAGGGCAGGACGAGATCGGCGACGTGCTCCGAAACGCCCAGCCTCTTGGTCTCCTCCAGGGTCACGGGAAGCGCCGCGGCCGTGCTCGTCGTGGAGAACGCGATGGAGGCGGCGCCGAATGTGCCCCCGAGAAATCGCAGGGGTCCGATCCCACCCACCGCTTTGAGGAAGGGCATGTACACCACCGCGATGTAGATGCCCAACGCCAGGATGACGCAGATGACGAAGACGGCGAGGCTCTGGATGAGCCCCCAACCGAGCTGTGCGGTCACGGGCGCCGCCAGACCGAAGATGCCGATGGGTGCCGTCCAGAGGATCCACCAGACCAGCTTGATGAGCGCATCCGACGCCGCCTCGGCAAACCCGAGGAGGCGATCCCGGGCTGCCTCCTCCAGCGTCCCGGCGGCGGCGGCGAAGAGCGCGGTGAAGACGATGAGGGGGAGCAAGCTGCCGTTCGTGGCGGCGGCGAAGGGATTGCTGGGAATCAGGCTCACGAGGAAATCCACGAAGCCCGGCAGCTCGGGCGCCTCGCGCGCCGCCGCCGCCGGCATGGTCACCTCCGGCGCGAAGGAGAGCCCCAGCCACATGACCCCCATCCCGATGACGATGGCCGGGAGCACCGTCGCCCAGAAAAAGAGAAGCGTGGTCAGGCCCAGCCGGCCAAGCTTCCGCGGGTCCCCCAGCTTCGCCACACCGGTGAAGATCACCGCCATCACCAACGGGATCACCACCATCCGAATGGCGTTCATGAAGGCCGTACCGAAAGGTGCCGACGCCATGGCCACGGTCATGAGAATATCGACGCCCGCAGCGGCCAGGAGTCCGGTCAGGAGTCCGAGAACGAGCCCGGCGGCGATGGCGGCGTGGAGCATGGAGTCTTTAGGGTAGCGGGTGAGGCCTCAGGAATCGGATACGGCGGCGGAAGGTACGCGTCGCACCCGCGACAGGCGAAGGATACTGGCGATTCCCGCCACTGGCCCGAGGGCCAGGAGGGCGAAGGCCGCGCTCCAGCCCGCGCCGTCGACCGCCAACGGAACGGCCTGGATGGTGACCATGGTCAACAGGAACCCCAGGGATGTCTGGAGCATGAGCGCCGTCCCCACCGAATCCGGGGGGGCGACCTCCGTGACCAAGGCACTGAACTGGGCAGAGTCGGCGACCACGAAGAAGCCCCACACCCAACACAGCGCCACCACGACGACGAAGGGCATGGCCAGGGCGAAGCCGGCCAGGAGGCAGCAGGCACCGCTCACGGCCATGGCGAAGTTCACGACGCGTTCGCGACCAAGGCGATCGGCGGCGAGGCCTCCCCACACGCACCCGGCTCCGCCCATGGCGATGGTTCCGAACGCCACGACATCGATCCACGGAGGGCCGACCCCCGTCCCGGCGGCGAAGGCCAGATAGACGGGGACCCACGTCCACATGGCGTACAGCTCCCACATGTGACCCAGGTAGCCGCCGGTTGCCAGCATGGTCTCCTTGTGGCCGAGAATGCGCCCCACACGGGACCATTCGAACGGACGCCGCGGGAAAGGATACGGACCATCTCTGTAGGCTCCCGCCACCAGGAGCGCACCGAAGAGCCCTGCGGCAGACGCACCGAGAATCACGGTGGACATCGTCGCCCCGCCGACGGCCTTGAGGAGGTACGGAAAGGCCTTTCCTACGGTGAGGGCGCCCACCACGGTCCCTATGGCCATCCCCCGGGCCGAACGGAACCAGGTCGAGATCATCTTCATGCCCGGCGGATACACCCCCGCCAGGAAGGCACCCGTGAGAAAACGAAGCACGAGGGCCGCGGCGAATCCGGGAGCGGCGAGAACGAGGGCGTTCGCGACGGCGGCCAGCCCCGCCGAAATCGCGAACAGCGTCCGGGCACGCACGACGTCGGCGACATTGAGGACGGCAGCCAGCGCCGTCCCGGCGACGAATCCAAGCTGCACGACGGTGGTCAGGAGTCCGACCTGCGGCGAACTGAGCCCCCAGATCGCCTGAAGCTCGGGGCCGACGGCCGTGGCGGTCATCCACGCCGACAGAGAGAACAGCATGGAGAGGGCGACGACGCCCAGTGCCCGCCATCGACCCGGATGATCGTCTACCGTGGAAGCCATCGCCGCCGAGGTCGAGTTCGTACCTACCCCACGATCTGCTTGGCGACGAACCAGAGGTTCGCGGGCCGCTCCGCCAGGCGCCTCATGTACCACGGGAACCACGCCGAGCCGTAGCTGATGAGAACGCGCATCTGGTGGCCCCGCTTGGCCAGGCGCAGCTGCTCGTCGCGCTGGATGCCGAAGAGCATGGCGAACTCATACCGGTCCTTTCCCAGGCCCAGCTCGAACGCGATGCGGTTCGTCTCCCCGATCATCTTCGGATCGTGGGTGGCGGAAACCGGCCGGCCAGCCTCGCCATGAAGCCTAGCACGCAGAAGGACCTGCATGAGCTTCACGTAGTTGCGGTCAACGTCCGCCTTGCTGGGAAACGCAATCGAGTCGGGCTCGTTGTAGGCTCCCTTCACCACCCGGATGTCCGGGCGGAGAGGCATCAAGGCCTCGAGGTCCGCCTCGGTCCGTCGCAGGTACGACTGTATACAGAGCCCGACGTTGCTTCGCTGCTCCTTCACGTTGCGGAAGATCTCCAGGGTCCGGTCCACGTAGTCCGAACCCTCCATGTCGATCCAGACCAGCGACGATGTCGCCCGGACAAGCTCGAGGAGCCGCTTCTCCGCCTCCTCACCACCGTAGTCGAGGCCGAGTTGGGTGGGCTTCACCGAGATCTCGGTATCGAGCCCCCGCGATTCGATTTCCGCGAGGGAATCGAGGTAGTGTCGAACCACGCCGTCGGCTTCGTCGAGGGACTGGAGGTTCTCCCCCAGAAGCGTGGTCGTGGTCTGGATGCCACTCTGGGCGAGAATCTCCGCCTGGGCGAGGGCATCGGCCCTCTCCTCGCCCGGCATGAAGCGCTTCGTCGCCTTCTTGACGAACCCGTAGCGCGGCAGCTTTTCGGCAAGGGCGGGGTTCGTCGAGGCCCAGAGCAATGCGTCTCTCAGCATCGGGGTCGTGCTCCTCAGCTCTGTACGAATCGGTACATGAGACGGATGAGGCGATAGGCCTCGTCCGCGTCGGTCGCCGTGTACCCCACGGTGAAGCCATCGATCTTCTCCATGCCCGGGATCGACATGAGGACGTCGACGTGCGTGGTGGACGCGAAGCGCATCTCCACCCGCACCGGCTCACCCAGGTCGAAGGGCTCGAAGCCGCCCCGGGCCAGACGGTCCAGAGCCCGGTCGACGGCCTCCGCCAACATGCCTCGCACCCGCTCGGGATGGATGAGCCGAGCAGAAGCCGGCGTCTCGGCGGTCTTGGTCGTGACCGTTTCGGTGTCCAGCAACGCTCCGAGCTCGGCGGTGGCCGCCGAGTCCCCGGCGGCCAGGATCACGGGAACGCCATGCCCCCCCGCGAAGGCTGCGTTCATTCCCCCCTCACCCACCTCCACACCGTTGAGCCAGAGCCCCTTCACGGACCCGCTCCCGGTATGGGCCAGGAAGCCGTCGGGGTCGCCGGCCTTGGCGTGGTAGCCGATGAAGATCACGCCGTCGAAGGTCGCGTCGAGGCCCTGGACCATACCCAGCGGCTTGATGGAGCCCTGGATGTAGGTCACCCGGGGATCGAGCCGTGTGTGCAGGACGTTCTGGTGGTCGCCGTGGGAATCATTGACCAGGATCTCTGCGCCGGGGGAGTGAGCGAAGACGGCATCCACCACCGTGTTCACCTCGGCGGTGAGGAGTTCGCGTCCCGTTCCGTAGTCCTTCCCCCCCGTAGACGTCATGGAGCCGGCGCCGATGCCCCCGATCCCCTCCATGTCGACGGAGATGAAGACCTTGGGCGCGCGTTCCTGAGCGTGGACAGGCGCTGTGGCCGCCAGGGCCACAATGGTGATGACGCCGCAGGCTCGCCGTAGCGCCCTCATCGTCCGTCTCCGAACGGCGTGTACCCGGCGGCCAGCAGGGCCGTCCGGTATGCCTCCACGTCGGTGGCCATCAGATCGTCGATGTCTCCGACGATCTCGTCGGCGGCTTCCCTCGCCTGCTCCATCATGATGCGGGTGTTCGCCGAGGGCCCGCCGTCTTCGGCGGCGATACGCCCGAGGGGAGCGCCAACCGACTGGATCGTCACGTCGCCGCGGCACATCCCCTGACACGTGGGTCCGGTGAAGTGCATCTGAACGAGGCCTGTGAGCCTGTCCTGGAGTCGACGACCCTGCTCCCTCAGGGCTTCTTCATCCTGGCCCAACGTCTCCAGGACCACCTCCACGCCCTGGATCGCGTGATTCAGCCTCTGTCGCGCCTCCTGGACCCGGCGCTGGACGGCTCCCATCTCGGCCAGAGCAGCCACCTTGGCCTCGTGCTGGGCCATCGTGATGGGGGCCCTCGGGTCGGCGAGGACCTCCAGGCGCGTCGTGGACGTCTCTCCGTTCAGCGACACCGTCAGCTCGTAGTCGCCTGGGGCCACCATGATCTGCCGAGGCAGATCCTCGTGGGCGTCTCCGCCGTAGCGGAGATTCCAGACCGCGCGGTTGATTCCGGCCTGGGCCGCGTCCGACGAGGACCAGACCAGCGTCCCGTCGCCATCTCTGGCCTCGATCCGCGCACTGCCGACTCCCCCGGTCCAGTAGCTCAGGAGTGCCCCCGCGGGACGCGTCTCACCCTGTTGCATCGCCATGCCCGTAGACCGGTATCCGATGGCCTCGCCGATGTTCACGGCGTAGGCCGGTGGGGGCTGGAACGCATGGACGGTGCGACCCCGGATCCCCCCGTCGGCGGACAGCTCCCGAAGAGGACGGATGTCGTCGATGATCAGTAAGGCCCGGCCATGGGTGCCGAGGACCAGGTCACCGTCCCTGGGGTGGATGACCAGGTCACGGATGGGTACGGCCGGTACGCCTGCGGTGAACATCGACCACGTCTGGCCGCGGTCGGTGCTCACCCGCAGCCCGAACTCCGTGCCGAGGACAAGGAGCCCGTCAGAGACCGGATCTTCCTCGATAGCATGGACGAAGCCGTCGATCTCCGCTGAGGCCAACGAACGCCAGCTCTGGCCATAGTCTTCCGTGACCCATACGAAGGGGGTCCAGTCACCCCGCCTGTGGTCTTCGGCGACGAGATAGGCACGTCCGGCAACGTGCTTCGATGGCTGTACGTCGGGAATCCAGATGCCGTGGGGAAGGCCTGGGACGTTGTCCCGGACGTTCGCCCAACTCCGCCCACCATCGCGCGTCACCTGGACATTCCCGTCGTCGGTGCCGACCCAGATGACGTCGGGGTCCAGATGGCTCACCTGGATGGAGAGGATGGTGGTGTGCATCTCCGCACCCGAAGCGTCGACCGTCAGCCCCCCGCTCTCGTCGGCCCTCTGCTTCGCGGGATCGTTGGTCGTCAGGTCCGGCGAGATGATCTCCCAGCTCCGTCCCTGGTCGCTGCTCCGGTGGACGAACTGGCTGCCCAGGTAGATCGTCCCGGGCCGGTGTGGATCCCACGTGAGGCCGGCATTCCAGTTGAAGCGAAGGGGCACGCCCTCGGGATGGACGGGGCGGATGCTCCGTCGGGCTCCAGTGCGCTTGTCGAAGTGCTGGAGGTTACCGCCCTGAGACTGGGAGTAGCCGAAGCGCTCGGGGTCCGCGCGGTCGGGCATGACGCTGAAGCCGTCACCGCCGCCCACCCGGTGCCAGTGGGCGTTGAGGATGCCCTTGTTCTCCCAGACCGTGGACGGACCGTACCACGACCCGTTGTCCTGGAGTCCACCGTAAATGTTGAAGGGCACGAGGCTGTCGACGTCGATGTGGTAGAACTGTGCCAACGGCAGGTTCTCGACAAAGCGCCAGTTGTCTCCGCGGTCGTAGGTGAAGGCGATGCCCCCGTCCTCGCCGAGGATCATGCGCCGAGAGTCGTCGGGGTCGATCCAGAGCTCGTGGATGTCGCCGTGGATGATGGCGCTGGGCACGACGGTGGACCACGTGCGGCCCTGGTCCTCACTCACCTGCACGGCGCTGTGCAGGGAATAGATCCGGTTCTCGTTCTTCGGGTCCACCCGCAGATCGGCGTAGTAGAAGGGCCTGGGAACGATTCCCGGCTCGTCGTTGATCGTTCGCCAGGTGTGTCCCCCGTCGTCGGATCGGATGAGCTCCGAGCGCTCTGCCTCGACCAGGGCGTAGACCACGTCAGGATCGGACGCGGCGATGCCGACGCCGATGCGACCCAGCTCACCCGGTGGCAGGCCATTGGCTTCGGTGAGTTCCGTCCAGCTGTCACCGCCATCGTGGGTCACGAAGAGACCAGACCCCGGTCCTCCGGAGGTCAGGAACCAGGGCTCACGGCGAAACTCCCACATCGCCGCGAAGAGCTTGTCCGGGTTCCTGGGGTCCATGATCAGGTCGCCGATCCCCGTCCGTTCGTTCCGCCACAGGATCCTCTCCCAGCTCTCTCCACCGTCCCTCGTGCGGTACACCCCTCGTTGCTGACCGTCGGACCACGCCGGGCCCATGACCCCTACGTAGACGAGATCTGGGTCGGTGGGGTGCGTGATCACACGATGGATACGCTCCGACTCGCCGAAGCCCATGAGCGTCCAGCTATGGCCCCCGTCGATGGACTTGAAGAGCCCACGTCCCACACCGGCGCTGTTCCGCGGATTCCCCTCCCCTGTACCGACCCAGACGATGTCCGGGTTCGGCTGGAAGACCGCAACGCTCCCGACGCCGAGGGCCGACTCTCCGTCCAACACCGGATCCCAGGTGAGTCCGCCGTCTACCGACTTGAAGACCCCGCCGGTGGCCGCTCCGACATAAACGATGGTACGATCGGAGAGGACGACCTCCACGTCGGACACCCGTCCGCTCATACCCGCCGGCCCGATACTCCGGGCAGCCATCTCGGAGAAAGGTCCCTCTCCGTAGCCCTGGGCTGCGACAAGGTCCGGAGCGACGACCCCCGAGGCCGCGAGGATGGCGAAGGCGGTGAAAACGGCGGTGGATCGCATCGAGTACTCCAGTCAGAATCAGAAAAGGAGGCTGAAGCCGGTCTGGGCCGTGAGGTAGCGCATGGAGAGGGTCGCGCCCCCTGGCAGGTCGGTGTTCACCGACGTGAACAGGCCCGTCGCGCTCCAGCCGACGGACCGACCCAGACGGACGAGCACACCCACCCCCGCTTCGGCCCCGAACCCGAGATCGGAAACGCCGGCGTCGCCGGCCGACGCCGGCGTGGCACCCAGATCGCCGGTTTCCACCCTTGTCGTCACCGCCCCGAGGCGGAGCCAGGGGATGACCGGACCTCGATTCACAGGGACGATCCGCACACCGACGTTGAAGCCGGTGGCGACGTAGCGGCCGTCGGCCTCGCATCCCGCGGCCTCGCATCCGAAGCGGTGCTGCGAGAAGCCCGTGTAGAGGGTGCGCCAGCCATCGCCCGGAAGAGCGAAGGTGAGGGCCAGACTCGGGCCCGTCGTGGTCCCCTCACCGGGCCCGGACCCGTCGGCGAAGTCGCTCAGGGGTACGGTTGCACCCACATGGGCCTCGAGAAGTAGGGGTGCATCCTGAGCCACGAGGGGCCCCGTGCCGACGGCCGTCGCGAAGGGACACAGGACCGCGAAGCAGAGAAGAAGGGGGCTGGGGGTGGACGACACGTGGGGGCCGAAGTCCTCGGTGATGGGAGGTTGCGGCGGAGCCTAGCCTCCGCCGTCTCAGAATGCTATCGAAGCCCCCTCCGGCGGCCAACCGGGAGCCCCACCCGGTTGCTCTGGCCGGCGGGTCTGGGCATCGTGTTTCGCTTCCCTGCCTACCACACCTTCGACAACCTCCCGATGACGAATCGCCTCAGCCGTACCGCGCGCAGGACTCACTCCTTCACCGAGTCGGTCATCCGCGAGATGACCCGGGTGGCCCGAGAGCACGATGCCGTCAATCTCGCTCAGGGCTTTCCTGACTTCCCGGCCCCCGACCTCCTGAAGGAGGCGGCGTGCGCGGCCATTCGGGACGACGTGAATCAGTACGCCATCACCTGGGGGGCCCCCAGCCTTCGGCATGCCCTCGCTCGGAAGTACCGGGAGCACTATGGCATGGAGGTGGACACGGAGACCGAGATCACCGTGACCTGTGGCGGCACCGAGGCGATGGCGTCGGTGATGCTCGCCGTGGTGGACCCGGGCGAGGAGGTCATCGTCATGGAACCGTTCTACGAAAACTACGGGCCTGACGCCGTCCTCTGCGAAGCGAAGCCCGTCTTCCTGACGCTGGAGTCTCCGGACTACCGCCTCCACAAGGAGGCGCTCGAAGAGCTCGTCACGCCGAAGACGCGGGCCATCGTCATCAACACCCCCAACAACCCCACCGGGCGGGTGTTCGATCGCTCGGAGCTCCAGGCCATCGCCGACGTTTGTATCGAGCACGACATCCTGGCCATTACCGACGAGATCTACGAGCACATCTACTACGAGGGAGAGCACCACCTCCTTGCCACGTTCGAGGGAATGCGGGACCGGACCATCACCATCTCCGGCCTCTCCAAGACGTTCAGCGTCACCGGATGGCGCATCGGCACGATCATCGCCCCACCGCAGCTCACCGTGGCCATACGGAAGGTCCACGACTTCCTCACGGTGGGTGCCCCGGCGCCTCTGCAGGAGGCCTGTGCCGTGGGCATGAACGAGCTCGGGCCGGAGTACTACAGCGACATGGTCGCCAGCTACAAGGAACGAGGAGACGTCCTGGTCACGGCCCTACAGGAGGCCGGCTTCAAGTGCCGCTTCCCCCAGGGCGCCTACTACGTCCTCGCCGACTTCAGCGACCTCAGCGACGAAGATTCCATGACCTTCGGGAAGCGCCTCACCGCCGAGGGAGGCGTCGCTCCGGTGCCTGGCGCTTCCTTCTTCAGCGAGCCGTCCCGGGGGCACTCTCTGGCACGCTTCGTTTTCTGCAAGCAGCTCGACACACTTCGCGAGGCCGGCGAGCGCTTGAAGGACTTCGCCGCCCGGGGCTGACGTGATGAGGAGCGAGAACGACGGCGGGGCGCTCGCGGTGGATGCCCGGGCGACCCTTTTCGGCTTCGACGACCAGCCCGTGCGGGCGCAGGTGATTCCCCGCAGCCGAGGCTGGCGGGTGGGCGGAGCGGCCAGGACCTTCGCGATCTTCGCCGTCGTGGCGCCCTTCGTGGCCGTCTTCCCGCCCCACGCGGTCTGGTTCCTCGGAGCCCTCACCGCTGGGGGCGTGCTGGCCCGGCGCCGCTACATCGAGCGCTTCACCCTGGTTTCGGTGGAGGGTCGGTGCCCCAAATGCGAAGGGGAGCTCATGGTGAAACAGGGGCGTCTGAAGGAGCCCCATCCCCTGCCGTGCGAAGGCTGCAACCACGAACCCGCCCTCCGGGTGCCGACGGACGCACTGGTCGCCTCGGACGACTGAGCCCCGGATGGAGGCTGGGAATGGAGGACGCCGCCTTCGCGTGCATCGCGACCGTCCCGGAACCCCCTACTCCGGCGCCTCCCTCAAAATCGGCAGCGGCGGCCGTCGCAGAAGGTCCCGGGACCCCACGAAACCGGTGAGGACGGTGAGTGTGACCACCACCAGCCAAATCAACAGCAGGGATGCCGGCCTCACGGTGTAGTCGATCTCGAAGAGGTTCGGCACCAGAAGGGCCGCAGCGAGAACCGCGAGCAGGAGGCCACTGGCCGTGGCCAGGGAGCCGAGGGCAAGGTACTCCGAAAAGAGAACCGTGAGGACCTGGCGGCGGCGGGCGCCGAGAGTCTTCAGTAGTGCACCCTCACGCAGCCGCTGGGCCCGCGAGGTAGCCAGGGCGCCAATGAGGACGATGATCCCCGCCAGTGCGCTGAACGCGCCGAGGAACGCCACCGCCTGGCGCACCCGGGACAGCACCGAGTCGATGGCCTCCTGCACCCTCGAAAAGTCCAATGCCGACACGTTGGGGAATGCTCCCACCAGGGCCCGCTGGACCTGGGCCCGCTCCGCGGCGTCGGGGATCCGTGTGACCATGAGGATGCTCTGCGGCGCGTCGTCGAGAACCCCGGGTTCGAGGATCGCGAAGAAGTTCGGTTCAAGACGGTCCCATTCCACGGTCCTGAGGCTGGTGATCACCGTGACGATCTCCATGCCGGAGACGTTCCATGTGATGGTGTCCCCCAGCCCCACCCGGAGGTCGCGGGCGATGTCGTTCTCCAGGGACACCCGGGCCAGTTCACCGGCGTCGACGAGCGTGTCGTCCTCCCTGCCAGGCGTGCCGTCCCACCAACGGCCGGCGACGACCGCCTCGGCCCCGCCGATGGCCTCGCGGTAGGTGTTCCTGTACTCTCGCCGCAGGGCCCATCCTTCCGGCCGATCCTCCCGGTCCTCGATGGCTCCCAGCTCTTCCGTCGTCCGCCCGTTGATGGCGGCGATTCGCGACGTCACCAGCGGCGATACCTCGGCGGCGGATCTGGCGGCGGACGGGAGTAGCTCCAGAAGTGGGTCGATCTGGTCGGTCTGGATATCGAAGAAGAGGACGTTGGGTTGTCCCGTGCCGAAGGAGACGGTGAGGTCGTCCCGGAGGCTCGCCTCCACCTGCACGATGGTGCCGATGATGAAGGCTCCCAGACCGAGGGCCAGGGTTACCGAAATCGTCTGATTCTGTGGGCGGAACAGGTTCGAGATGCCTTGGCGAACCGGATAGGAGGCCCTCCGCGGGAAGAAGCGGCGGGTGAACCGGGCGAGCGCCCACCCAACGCCTGCGATGAACGCGGTGGCCCCCGCGAGAGCCGCAGCGAAGGCCAGGCCGACCTCTTCGTCAGGGGCCTCGAGGACGCAGAGCCCGACGACGCTCGCCGCCATGAGCCCGTAGGCGACGATCCGCGGCAGATCGATGCGTCGTCTCGGTGGCTCGAAGTCCGAGCGGAGGGCGGCGAGAGGTGGCACATCCCGAACCTGGAGGAGCGGGATGAGGGCGAAGACGACGGCGACCCACACGCCGATGCCCAGTCCGGCGGCGATGGACCGGACGGAGAGGCGGGTGTCGACCTCCACGGGGAGCACGTCGGAGAGAACGACAGGCATGATTTCCTGAAGCACGACCCCCAGGACCGCACCGGCACCCGCTCCCAGCAGCCCCAGCCACGCCGCTTGAAGCAGGTATGCCAGGAAAGCCGTGCCCTGTCCGGCACCGATACAGCGAAGCACGGCAATCCCTGGCCGCTTCTCACGGATATAGACGTGGATGGCCGCGGCTACGCCGACGCCCCCCAGCAGGAGGGCTCCAAGCCCCACGAGACCCAAGAAGCGACCGAGGAAACGGACGCCGTTGGACAGGCTCCGCGCCTGCTCCTCGGCCAACCGATAACGCACCCCGGTCGCCGTGAACGTCTCTCCGTGCACCTCCCTGAGTGCACGGCGGTCGCTGGCGTCGGGAATGGCCAAATACGCTTCGTACCGAGCCAGACTTCCGAAGCCGAGAAGCTCGGCCCGCTCCATCGTTCCAGGCGACACGTGAATTCGAGGTCCGATGGCCGTCTGGTACGCGACGTCCGTGGGCAGATCGTCCACCGTGGCCGCGATCTCCAGGCGCTCGCGACCGATGACCAGGGAATCCCCGACCCCCACTCCCATCTGGCTCAAGACCGCCGGGTCCACCAGGACACGCCCTGGCTCGAGGTGGGCTCCCCACTGACCCGCCGGATCGGTCCGCACCTCTCCGTAGAAGGGATAGCCGGCTTCCAGCGCCCGTACCTGGAACAGTCGCACGATGTCCGACGACGGCGCGTAGACCATGGTCGAAGCCGTGGTCACACGAGCGACGGGAACCGCCGCCTCGGCCAGGGAGTCGAGAACGGCCTCCACCTCGGGGGCGAACGGGACGTCGTCTTCCAGACGCGCGTTGGCGCCCATCAGGACGTCGGCCTCCTCTTGAATCGAGCGGGCGAAGTCGTCCCGGAACGAGTGGATGGAGACCAGCGCGGCCACACCCAAGGTGATGGAGGCCATGTAGACCCCGACCCGACGGAGTCCGTGACGACTCTCGCGGACGGCCAGTCGTACGGCGAACCGCGCTCGAAGAGGAGAAGACACCCGGGGCCCTCAGTCGCCCGCGGGCGCGAGAGCCGATGACGTGCGACCAGGTCGGTCCTCGCCCACGCGACCCCCGTCGAGCGCGATGACCCGATGCGCCCGCTCAGCGAGCTCGCGGTCGTGGGTCACCAGCACCAACGTCGTCTTTTCCTCGCGGTTGAGCTCCTCGAGCATGCCCACGATGGTGCCACCTGTCTCCCGATCGAGGTTACCGGTGGGCTCATCGGCGAAGAGGATCCGGGGCTTGTTGGCAAAGGCCCGGGCAAGCGCCACACGTTGCTGCTCACCGCCGGACAGCTGGGCCGGGAAGTGATCGAGGCGGTCCCCGAGCCCAACCCGCGCCAGGAGCGCCTCTGCCCGGCCGCGGAGGTCCCCGGTGTCTCCTCGGAGCTCCAGGGGCACCAGAACGTTCTCCAGCGCAGTGAGCGTGGGCAGAAGGTGGAAGGTCTGGAAGACGAAGCCTACCCGCTCGCCGCGAAAGCTCGCACGCTGGTCCTCGGACATGGCGAAGATGTCGTGGCCGTCCAGCACCACCCGACCGCCACTTGGTTCGTCCAGGCCGGCCAGTAGCCCGAGGAGCGTGGTCTTCCCACTCCCCGACGGACCGACCACCGAAACGAAGGATTCGGCCTCGATCTCCAGGTCGAGTGATCGAAGTACGGGTAGAGGTCTGCCCCCGCTGATGTAGTTTTTCTCAAGCCCCTCGGCCCGGATCATCATGAAGCCTGCCCTCTCCCTACTCTCTTGTCTCTCCCTGGCTGCCTGTTCGGCCGCCTCGGATGCACCGCCCGCCCAGGACGGCGGGCGGTCGGACTCCACCATGGTGGTCCCGTCGGAAGCGAGGGTTCCCTCGCAGAGCGGCCCGAGGGTCGTCTTCCTCGGTACCAGCCTGACGGCGGGGCTCGGACTTCAGGGAAGCGAGGAGGGTTACGTCGAGGCCGTCGACGCCATCGCCGACTCCTTGGGCCTTCCCATCGAGGCGGTGAACGCGGGCGTGTCCGGTGAAACCAGTGCCGGAGGCCTCCGTCGCCTGGACTGGATTCTCCGAGAGCCTCTTGACGTCCTGTTTCTCGAACTCGGCGCCAACGACGGTCTCCGCGGCCAGGACCCGCTGGCCATGCGCGGCAACCTCGTGGAGATCATCGAGCGGACGCGGGCTCGTTATCCCGACGTCCGTATCATCCTGGCAGGCATGGAAGCACCGCCCAACCTGGGCCCGATCTATACGGCAGCGTTCCGTCAGGTCTTTGCCGACATCGCGCAGACCCATGACGTCACCCTCGTCCCTTTCCTCCTCGACGGCGTCGCCGGAGTACCGGAGTTGAACCAGGACGACCGGATCCATCCGACCGAAGACGGACATGCCATCGTCGCTCGGACCGTGTGGCCCTACCTGGTCGACGTGCTGCGCAGTGACGGGAGCCCGTCGTGATCCGCGGAATCATCTTCGGTCCCGGGACGTTGGTCCTCGGCGGCGGAGCAGCCCTACTCGTGGGGTTCCTCGCGGTTGGATTCATCCTTCCGAGTACGTGGCAAGCCACGGCAGAAGCTACGATCGGCGCTCCCCTCGATTCCGTTCAGGCGCTTCTCGACTCCCCCGAGGGATGGCGTCGGTGGACTCCCTGGCCCGACTCCACAGCGCCTGGACCCGGTCCCGAGAAGGGACCTGGGGCTTCCATGACGTGGAGCGATCCGGAGTTGGGTTCCGGGGCCTTCCGCATCGTCACCGTGAACGTTGGCGCATCGGTGGACGGCCCCCGCACGATCGCGTATTCCGTCGAAGTCGAGGGGGCCGCCGGTGGAGCCCTGCAGACACAAGGGACCCTCACGCTCAACGCCCGGGGCGACTCGACCCGGGTCGTTTGGCGGGAGGAGGGCGACCTCGGCAACAACCCTCTCATGGGCTACTGGGCGCTCTCCATGGAGCGCGCCCAGGGCACGGAGATGGGAAAGAGCCTGGACCGCCTGGCGGAGGTTGCAGGCGGAGCTCAGATCACGTCTTCGCCCGAGCCCACTCGATGAGGTCGCGGTTCGTCGACGTCTTCTTCATGGCTCCGAGGAGGTCCATCATCGCCTCCGACGTGCCCATGCCCGAAAGCTGGCGGCGCATGGCGTGCGATACCCAGAGCTGATCGTCGTCGAGGAGTAGCTCCTCTTTCCGCGTGGCGGAAGCGGTGAGGTCGATGGCCGGATAGATCCGCCGGTCGGCGAGTTCCCTCGACAGCACCAACTCACTGTTTCCGGTCCCCTTGAACTCCTCGAAGATCACCTGATCCATCCGGGAACCGGTGTCCACCAGGGCGGTGGCGATGATGGTCAGCGATCCGCCCCCCTGATCGGGGGCGATCTTCCGGGCGCTACCGAGGAAACGCTTCGGCTTCTCGAGGGCGTTGGAGTCCAATCCTCCGGACATCGTTCGTCCGCTGCCAGACTGCACCGTGTTGTAGGCCCGGGCCATACGAGTGATGGAGTCCAAGATGATGACCACGTCCTCGCCCTGCTCCACGCGCCGGCGGGCACGCTCCAGCGTCATCTCCGCCACCTGGACGTGACGATCCGCCGGGCGGTCGAACGTCGACGAGATGACTTCGCCGAAGCCGCACTGCTCCATCTCCGTGACCTCTTCGGGACGCTCGTCCACGAGGAGGATCATGAGGTGGCACTCAGGATGATTCGTCACGATGCCCTGGGCGACGGCCTGCATGACCATGGTCTTCCCCGCCTTCGCGGGTGCCACGATCATCGCGCGCTGCCCCTTGCCGAATGGGCAGAAGAGGTCGATGACCCGATTCGTGAACTCGGGCTCCCCACGCCATGTGCGACCGCACTCCAGCTTCAGCTGCTCGTCGGGGTGGACGGCGCTGAGGCGATTGAAGTCCGGACGCCGCTGGGCGGACTCCGGAGGATGGTCGTTGACCCTGGCCAGATAGGCCAACGGCGGGCTCTTACCAGGGCGGGACTCGGCCGCGACGACGCCCATGAGCTCGTCGCCGGTGCGGAGACCGTACTTGGATATCATCCGAGCGTTCACGTAGATGTCGTCGTCGCCCGGTGCGTAGTTCGACTCCCGGCGGCGGATGAAGCCGGACCCGCTGCCGAGGACCTCGAGGAGGCCCAAGGGCCGCGACATCTCCAGCAGCTCTTCCGGGTCGTCCGGAAGGCCAGCCATCAGATCGGCCTCGCTCGGCCCGCCGCGGTTCTTGTTCTTGTTGCGACGGCGCCGCCGACCGCGGCGCCGACCACCTCCGCCGCCACCCCGGTTGTTGTTTCCGCTGTTGCCGCGGCCCCGGTTGTTGCCGCCGCCCCCACCGGAGCCGGAGTCGCCCCCTCCCGAAGAAGAGTTCGAGCCATCCGACCCAGAGGACTGGCCTGAGGGTGCGTCGTTGTTGTTCGATTCTGGCGATTGGGACACGTTTCCACCCAATTTGACGGACCGCATGCGATGACGCGTAGGCCACCGGCGTCCGACGGGAAGTGATTCCGCGAACGAGTTGTTCGAGGTCTGGTCCGATCGGCGAGCCGAAAGGCCGCACCGCTGCCGACGATGTGAGCCGTCGACTGGACTGCGACAAATCTTCAACGAAAGGGCGTCCGGATCAAGGTCGCCCGGAAATCATGGACTCTCCGACACCTCCATACGCCACACCCAGACGGACCTTTCTCAAGGCTCTGGCCGCTGCCGGCGTGGCTTCGCCCCTCCTCGCCCGTGTCGAGCGGCTGGAGGCGGCCCTCCCTCCCGTGACGTCTTCGGTTCCGTTCAGACACGACGACCCCGCGGCGATTCGCGCCCTCGCCGAGCAATACATGGTGGGAGACGACCTCATCTACCTGAACCACGCCTCCATCGGTACGGTTCCTCGCCCGGTACACGAAGCCCACGTCGGGTATCTCGGTCTCTGCGAACGGCATCCGTCCCTCTACGTCTGGGGTCGCGTGTGGCGGGACGTCCTCGAGGAAACGAGGGAGGCAGCCGCCACTCTGCTTCGCTGCGAGCCCGACGATCTCGCGATCACGCACAACACCACCGAGGGGTTCAACATTCTCGCTCAGGGCCTGCCCTTGGGGCCCGGCGACGAAGTGCTCTTCAGCTCCTTGAACCACCCCGGCGCGTCGGTGGCGTGGCGTGGACAGGCGTCTCGAAGGGGGTTCACGGTGCGCGACTTCGACTTCCCCTTGACCCGGGCCGCCGAGATGACCGTGGACGAGGTGGTCCGCCTCCACGCGGGGGCGGTGGGCCCTCAGACACGAGCTCTCGTCATTCCCCACGTCGACAACATGGTGGGCATGGTCCACCCCCTTCCGGCGATCGCAGACGCCGTGCGCGCCCGGGGCGTGGAGTACGTCCTGGTGGACGGAGCCCAGTCGGTGGGGATGATTCCCGTGGAACTCGACGCTTCGGGAGTCGACGCCTACGCAGCCAGCCCCCACAAGTGGCTCCAGACGCCGAAAGGGCTCGGCCTCTTCTGGGCTTCTGCCGGCCTCCGCGCGTCTCTGCCCCGGATGTGGTATCGCACGTCGGGGACCGCCATCGAGGGGTCCGCTCGCCAGTACGAGGACTACTCCACCCGTGCTTGGCCCGCGGTCGTCGCCCTCGGCGATGCCTTGGCCTTCCAGGCGTCCATCGGTACCCAGGAGAAGACTCGCCGGTATCGAGCGTTGCGACGGCATGTGCAGGAACGGGTCGAAGGCGAAGCCGGCCTCCGTTGGAAGTCGCCCGTCGATCCGGAGTTGGCCTCCATCATCATGGCCGTGGAAGTGACCGGTTCATCGGCCCCGAGTCTGGGGCAAGTTCTTTTGGCGGACGCTGGTGTCGTGCTACGGTCGTTCGGCCCGCCACTCAACTCGCTTCGTGTGTCCCCCAACGTGACCACGAGCGAGGAGGAGTTGGACGGGTTCCTGGATGCGGCACTCGCCCTCGCTGGCTAGAATAGCGCTGGACGGGTGTCCACCGCGTGTGGCGATTGTCTCATCAGCGAGACACATCACGACATCAGGTGTCACTCGAACCTGTAAACCATAACACGTTGTGCCACATGATGTTACACATATCGTATCGATCTGGCACGCTGTGTGCACTCTCCGCGGGCGTGGATTCAGCTCAGGAGGCTACCGTGCGAAGCGTAGGCAAGACGATCGTGATTCTGATGGCTCTCTCAGCCTTCGGTTGGGGAGAAGCGAGGGGACAGTCCCACGTCTCGTTCTCCGTTTCCGCCGGATCGCTCTTCTCGGGCGTCTCGTTCGGCTACACCCAGCACCACGACGTGGGGTCCGTCTTCGTCGGGGCCGCCTTCGGCGCAGCACACCCCAGGTACAGCGGGGGGTACGGGATCTACTCGGAGCCCGTCTACTACGAGAGCCGGCCCCACTATTACTCCAGCGGGAGCTGCTGGGACTACTACTGGGATAGCTATTACGACCCCTACGCCGGCTGGTACGACGACTGCGTCCTCGCCGGTCCGTATCGCTACTCCTATCGCGCCCGTAGCTATCGCGCCCGCTGGGCGGGCTACTACCGCCCCTACAGCTACGTCCGCTACGCGTACGTGGCCGATCCCTACTACGATCCCTGGGGGCCGTACTGGGCGTACGATCCCTGGAGCTCGTACTGGAACGGTTATTGGGACGGCTACGTCGATGGTCGCTGGGACCGGTCCTGGTACGGATACGGATACGGCGCCCGGACGGTGTACGCCTACGGCGGATACGGGCGAGCAGTCGGCCGCGTAAACACCTTCCGGCCTTCGCCCCTCTACGTGGATGGAGCCCGTTACAAGGAAAGCCCTCGCAGCACGGCAGGACGCACGGCTCGCCGACGTGGTGACGCACCGGCAGCGACGCCCACGGCTCCTTCACGCACGGCCGTAGCCGGCCAGGCTCGGAGTCGCCCGGCATCCACGGCTTCCGTGAACCGACGGGCACCCCGGGTCGGTCCGACCACGTCCCGAGGCGGCGCCAGCGCCTCCGATGGAGCCCGGGCGACCAGCGCCCGGAGTGGAGCCGTACGCGGCAGCGGCGCGACCAGCGCACGCGGTACGCGGCCATCCGCTGCGGCCCGCAGCGGCGCCACGTCCCCGCGTGACGGTGCCCGATCGACGCCCACCGTCGGCCGCCGACCGGTGGCCGCGGAGACCACCACGCGCGGAAGCGCCATCAGCCGGCCCTCGGGCGCCCTCGATCGGCGCGTGCCTCGGGGTGGCGATGCCTCGGACCGCGGGACGGCTAACCGGGCGCGGGGCAGTGAGCGGGCCGCTCCTTCTGCAGAGCGCTCGAGCGCCCGAGTGGGGGAGCGCCCGCGTGCGACGCTGACGCCGAGGAGTGGAGAGCGAGTGACGCCCTCCCGGGGCGGCGGGTCCGTCGGTCGAACCCCTAGCGCTCAGACTGCGCCGCGGACACAGCCGCGGGCCTCTCAGCCGCAGGCACGCACGGTACCTCGCTCGCAGCCGAGGGCATCCGAGCCCAGAGCGCGTACCGCTCCGCGGACACAGCCGAGGACATCCGAGCCCAGAGCACGTACCGGTCCCCGGACACAGCCGAGGGCATCCGAGCCCAGAGCACGTACCGCTCCCCGGACACAGCCGAGGACGTCCCAGCCCAGAGCACGTACCGCTCCCCGGTCGCAGCCGCGGGCGTCCCAGCCCAGAGCACGTACCGCTCCGCGGACACAGCCGAGGACGTCCCAGCCCAGAGCACGTACCGCTCCCCGGACGCAGCCGCGGGCATCCCAGCCAAGGGCTCGCACGGCTCCTCGGTCACAGCCGCGGGCATCCCAGCCAAGCGCTCGCACGGCTCCCCGGCCGCAGCCGCGAGCATCCCAGCCAAGCGCTCGCACGGCTCCCCGGTCGCAGCCGCGAGCGTCGAGCGCCCCGACGCGCAGCTCCGGGCCGGCACGGTCAGGCTCCAGGCCGAACCGCCGTCCGGGAAGCTGAACTCACCGTCGGGGCACGCCCCCGATGATGACGACCCGGCAGGGGTTGGCCCCGATCCAATAGGCCAGCTCTGCCGGGTCTTCCACATCCCAGCAGACGATATCGGCCCGCAGTCCCTCGGCGAGCCGCCCCCGGTCGTCCAATCCGATCACAGGAGCCGCCTCTCGCGTCATCCCGGCGAGGGCCTCGGCCGGTGTGAGCCGGAACTGGTTGCACGCCAACGACATGGCCAGTAGCGGGGACAGGACCGGAGACGTTCCCGGATTCAGGTCCGTGGCGACGACCATGGGTACCCCCTGGCTGCGCATCGCCTCGACCGGCGGCGCCGTCGTCTCCCGCAGGACGTGGTAGGCCCCGGGGAGCAGCACGGCCGCCGTCCCGGCACGAGCCATGGCCGCGATGCCCTCGGGCGAGGCATACTCGAGATGATCTGCCGAGAGCGCCTCAAGACTCGCCGCGAGCTCGGCTCCTCCGCCGTCCTCCAGCTGGTCGGCATGGAGCCGCAACGCCATGCCATGTGAGGCGGCGACCTCCAGTACCCTCCGGCACTCGGCGGAAGAGAACGCGATGGACTCGCAGAAGGCGTCGGCCATGTCCGCGAGTCCGTCCTCGGCTACCCGCGGGATCACTTCGTCGCACACCAGGTCCAGGTATGCGTCGCGGTCGCCGGCGAACTCCGGTGGCAGCGCGTGGGCGGCCAGCAACGTCGTCCGTGCCGTGAGGCCCGCGGCGGCCCCTACCCTCCTGGCGACCCTCAACATCCGAAGCTCGGTTTCCACATCGAGCCCATAACCGGACTTGATCTCCACCGTGGTCACGCCGTGGGCCATCAACGTGTCCAGGCGGCGGCGAGCCGAGCGAGTCAGCTCCTCCTCGGAAGCAGCCCGCGTGGCACGGACGGTGGAGAGGATCCCGCCCCCTTCCCTTGCGATCTCCTCATAGGACGCGCCCGCTGAACGTCGGGCGAACTCGTCGGCCCGGTTGCCCCCGAAGACCAGATGGGTGTGGGCGTCGATCAGGCCCGGGGTCGCCCATCCGCCGCGGAGGTCGACGACCTGGTCCGGCGCCTGGACTAGCTCCGCCGGCGCTTCAGCCTCTGGCCCGACCCAGGTGATGTGGGCGCCGCGGACGGCGATGAGGCCGTTTCGTATCTCGCCATACCCGTCGGCGCCATCAGACATCGTCGCCAGGTGGCCTCCCCGGACCACCAGGTCACAGCTGCTCAGCTCGCCCCCTCGTTGGCGTTACGTTCGTGGTCAATCTACACTCGGGCGCCATGGCAAACCTCTTCTTTGATACCGCACTCCTTCCTACCGGCTGGGCCGACGATGTCCGCATCGCGGTGGACGCCGTCGGCTGGATCACCTCGGTGGAGGCCGACGCACGCCCGCGGGGGGCGTCGCACGTGGCCGGCATCGCCATCCCCGGCGTCCCCAATCTCCACTCCCATGCCTTCCAGCGGGCACTCGCCGGCCTGACCGAAAAGGGGTCGCCCTCGGGAGACTCCTTCTGGAGCTGGCGCCAGCGCATGTACGCCTTCCTCGCCACGCTGGACCCCGACGCGGTGGAAGCCGTCGCTTCACAGCTCTATGTGGAACTCCTGGAACGGGGATTCACGTCTGTGGCCGAATTCCACTATCTGCGGAACGACATCACTGGACGGCCCTACGAAGACCCGGTGGAGATGGGTCGGCGGATCCTCGCCGCATCGGAGCTCACCGGGATGGGAAGCACCATTCTGCCGACAATCTATCGGACGGCGGATTTCGGCGGCGTCGAGCCAGCCCTCGAGCAACGACGCTTCGTCGCCTCGGTGGAGGAGCTCGTCGGAGATATCGCCGTCCTGGGGGCCGGGGCCCGCCCTGGGGCCGTTCGCGTCGGTCTCGCCCTCCACTCCCTCCGCGCCGTCCCGGCCGAAGCGTTGACGGTGGCCGTGGAGGCCGCTCGGAGCATGGATCCGGACCTGCCCATCCACATCCACGCCGCGGAACAGGAACGCGAAGTGGAGGCATGCCTGGAATGGTCCGGGGCCCGACCGGTGGAGTGGCTCCTGGACAACGCGCCCATCGACGAAGCCTGGTGCGTCATTCACGCCACCCACACCACCGGCACCGAACTCGAACGACTGGCCGCCACGGGAGCCACCATCGGACTCTGTCCCACCACCGAAGCCAACCTGGGCGACGGGCTTTTCGCCTTGAGGGCTTACCAGGAGGCGGGAGGGTCCTGGGGCGTGGGGACCGACTCCCACGTGGGCCGGGATCCGGCCCATGAGCTTCGCCTCCTGGAGTACGGACAGCGCCTCGGGACCCGTTCGCGGAACGTCGCGGCGGGGCTCCGCCAACGCTCCACGGGACGAGCGCTCCTGGATGCCGCCTGGTCCGGCGGCGCCAAGGCGTGCGGTCGGCCCCTCGGCGCCCTGGCCCCGCACCTCAGGGGTGATATCGTGGTGCTGGATCCGGACCACCCCACCCTGGCGGGCCGAAGTCGCGACGAAGTCCTCGATTCCTGGGTGTTCTCCGGCGAATCGACACCCGTGCGCCACGTTTTCGTCGGAGGGCGGCAGGTGGTGCACGACGGCCGACATGCAGAGGGCGAGGCGGTGTCCGCTCGCTATCGCGCCGCGGCCCGGGAGCACGGGCTCGGTGAGCCCCAACTCACCATGCCCCTGGACTAGCGGAACGCGGCCTGGGAGAGCCCCAAGGGCGCGACCGTGGAAGGGGCGGCACGTAGCCCTGTGCGGAGACGTGCCGTCAGCCCATGGGGACCGTGAGACCCTGCTCTTCAGCTGTCCGACGCGCGGTCTCGTAGCCGGCATCGACGTGCCGGATGACCCCGATCCCCGGATCGTTGGTAAGGACCCGCGCCAAGCGCCTCCCCATCGCCTCCGACCCGTCGGCGACGATGACCTGACCGGCGTGCAGTGAGTTCCCGATCCCCACCCCCCCTCCGTGGTGAAAGGAGACCCAGCTAGACCCGGACGCCGTATTGAGCAGTGCGTTGAGAATGGGCCAGTCCGCCACGGCGTCGCTCCCATCTCGCATGGCCTCGGTCTCCCGGTTCGGCGATGCGACGGATCCCGTGTCCAGGTGGTCACGGCCGATGACGATGGGCGCCGACACCTCCCCAGACGCGACCAGGTTGTTGATGGCGATACCGAATCGAGCTCGCTCGCCCTGCCCCAGCCAGCAGATCCGGGCAGGCAAGCCTTGGAAGGCCACCCGCTCCCTGGCTAGCCGGATCCATCGGGCCAGATGCTCGTCGTCCGGGAAGAGCTCGAGGACCAGGTCGTCGAGGCGGTGGATGTCGGCAGGATCGCCGGACAGTGCCGCCCAGCGAAAGGGGCCCTTCCCTTCGCAGAAGAGCTCGCGGATGTAGGCGGGCACGAAGCCGGGATAGGCGAAGGCCTCAGTGAAGCCGGCGTCCTGGGCGTAGCCCCGGAGGTTGTTGCCGTAGTCCACGGCTACCGCCCCGGCCCTCTGGAGGTCGACGATGGCCTCGCAGTGGGCGCGGATGGAGTCCATGGAACGCCGGAGGTACTCGTCGGGGTCCGCCGTCCGGAGGGCCTCGGCTTCGGCCAGGGTGAGGCCCGCCGGCACGTAGCCTTCCAGAGGATCGTGCGCCGACGTCTGGTCCGTTACGATATCGGGGACCTCGCCCCGGCGTACCAGCTCCGGGAGCACTTCGGCGCAATTGCCGACAAGGCCGACCGAGAGCGCGTCTCCAGCACGGCACGCAGCGTGGACCCAGGCCAGCGCCTCGTCCAGGTCGTGCGTCATGCGGTCGCAGTACCGCGTCTCGATCCGTCGCTCGATCCGCCGGGCGTCCACCTCGACACACAGCATCACGCCCTCGTTCATGGTCGTGGCCAGGGGCTGGGCTCCACCCATACCGCCCATCCCACCGGTGAGGACCCAGCGCCCTTTCAACGACCCGCCGAAGTGCTTCCGGGCCATGGCGCCGAACGTCTCGTACGTCCCCTGCAGGATGCCCTGTGTACCGATGTAGATCCACGATCCGGCCGTCATCTGGCCGTACATCATGAGCCCCCGCCGCTCGAGTTCGTGGAAATGCTCCCACGTCGCCCACCGGCCCACGAGATTCGAATTCGCGATGAGCACTCTCGGAGCGTACTCATGGGTCCGGAACACGCCCACGGGCTTGCCCGACTGCACCAGGAGGGTCTCGTCGTCCTCCAGCGCGCGAAGGGTACCAACAATCGCGTCGAACGCCTCCCAACTCCGAGCCGCGCGCCCGGTTCCCCCGTACACAACGAGATCGTCGGGGCGCTCGGCGACCTCCGGGTCCAGGTTGTTCATGAGCATGCGCAGCGCAGCCTCCTGCGCCCATCCCTTGCACGACAGCTCCGTTCCCCGGGGTGCTCGGACGACACGCGTCGTAGCCTGTTCCTCGGATCCTACGGTCATGGAATCTCCGTCGTTCGTGCGGCCCACGGTCCGCCCTTTCCGGCCGGCCGCCATCAGGCGATGCCGGTGAAGCTACCCTCCCGGACGAGATCGGTCATGGTCTCAAGATCCGCGCCGAGGGCCCGATCGCCGGTGAGGCGTGCCACACGGGCCCGAACACGCCGGTGAGCCACCTCCACGCCCTTCCCCGCAGTCAGAGGACGCCGGTACTCGATGCCTTCGGCGGCGCACATGAGCTCCGTAGCGAGGACCCTCTCCAGGCACGAGACGGCACGATCGGCCTTCCGGGCCGCAGCCATCCCCATGGAGACGTGGTCCTCCTGGTTGGCGCTGGTCGTCACGGAGTCGACCGAAGCCGGATGGGACAGGATCCGGAGTTCCGCCAGCAGGTCCACCGCCGTCACCTGGGCGATCATGAAGCCGCTCTCCAACCCCGGCCGAACGGTGAGGAAGGCGGGAAGCCCCATGGAGAGATCGGGGTTCAAGAGGCGCTCGATCCGTCGCTCGGAGATCGCCGCCAGGTCCGCGCAGCCGATGGCGAGGAGATCCAGGGCCTGGGACACGATCTGAGCGTGGAAATTGCCCCCACTCACGACCGTGTCGGCCTCGGGGAAGACCAGCGGGTTGTCCGTGGCGCTGTTCGCCTCGGTCTCGAGGATGCCCCGGACGTATGCCAGCGCGTGCCACGCAGCGCCATGAACCTGTGGCACGCAGCGCAGGGCGTAGGCGTCCTGTACCCGGGGATCACCCTCCCGGTGGGACTCACGGATCCCCGAATCGGCCAGGAGGGCCCTGAGGCGGGCGGCGACCGCGATCTGGCCCTCGTGTGGCCGGGCCTCGTGGATCTCGGCCCTGAATGCCTCCGGGGTTCCCAGCAGAGCCTCCAACGACATCGCCGCGGCAACGTTCGCCGTCTCCAGGGCGCGCTCGGCACGGAGAAGTGACAGGATCCCCATGCCGGTCGTGGCCTGCGTTCCGTTGATCAGGGCGAGTCCCTCCTTGGACTCCAGGGTCAGCGGCTCGAGGCCCTCTTCCCTCATGGCGTCCGCGACCGGCCGCCAAGCGCCATCGCGCTCCGCATCGCCTTCCCCCAGCAGAGCCAACGCCACATGAGCGAGAGGGGCCAGATCGCCGCTGGCCCCCACAGACCCGAACTCGGGGACCCTCGGGTGGATCCCGTGGTTCAGGAAGTCCAGAAGCCGCTCCACGACTTCTACGCGACAACCTGACACACCACGAGCCAAGGCGTTGGCCCGCAGTAACATGAGGGCCCTCACCGATGGAGACTTCAGGGGGGCTCCCATCCCCGACGCGTGGGAACGCACGAGGTTGTGCTGAAGAGCCGTCCGCTCGTCCTCGGCGATGGCGATGTCCGCCAAGCGCCCGAAACCGGTGGTGACGCCGTAGACACGCTCGCCCGAGGCCACCTTCCCTTCGATGAACGTCCGGGAGGCCTGGATCCGTTGTCGGGCTTCCGCGTCCAGGAACACCTGCACGCCGGGCTCCTCGGCCACGCGACGAACCTCTTCCAGAGACAGGCTCCTCCCGTTCACCTCGACAGAGAGACCGGACACTTCCTTGTTCGTCAATCACTGACCCCGGTGATGGAAACAGGCTGTGGCTGCGGACGACACCACCCGGAAACGGCGGCACGGCCGCCCTCCCGTCTTTCGAAGGGCAGAACATGGTCGGCGAAGCCCCGGAGCGGCAAGGCTTTGCGTGCTTGCGTCCCGTCGACGGCCCGTACAACATTCGCCGCCGTGCACTACTACGAGCCGAACGCCAGAGAGTGGGAAGCCGATCTCCGGGAGCTGAGGAGTCGGCTGACGAAGGCGTCCGCCTTTATCGTCCTCGTGACTCTGGCGGGGATCATCGGATTCTCCGTCATCGATCCCGATGCTGGTGTGATCCGGGCCTTCTACATGACGGCGATCACCCTCACGACCGTCGGGTACGGGGAGGTGGTGTCCGTCGATACGGACGCGGCACGCCTCTTCACCTCCGTGCTCATCCTGGTGGGCATGGGCGGCACACTCTACTTCGTCTCCACTGTCACCGCCTTCATCATCGAGGGCCAGCTCGGCCACGTCTTTCAGAGGAAGAAGATGGAACGGGAGCTCGCCGGCCTCGAGGGCCATATGATCGTCTGCGGATCCGGCGCGACGGCCATCTACGCCGTCATCGAACTCGCCACTGTCCAGCGCCCGGTGGTTCTGGTGGCCGCGTCCGACAGTGAGGCCCGGGAGTTCAACGAGGAGGGGCCCGATGTGCCCGTGGTCGTGGGCGATCCGACCGATGACGACGTACTCCGGGCCGCCGGCATCGGCCGAGCCCACGGGCTTATCGCCTGTGCCGAGTCGGACAATCAGAACGTGGTGATCACCCTCACCGCCCGCCAGTTGAATCCTGGCATCCGGATCGTCGCCCGCCTGCAGGACGTCGAGCAAGAGGCGAAGATCCGCAAGGTCGGCGCCGATGCGGTGGTCTCGCCGCAGCACATCGGCGGACTCCGCCTCGCGTCCGAGCTCATCCGCCCAACGGTGGTGACCTTCCTCGACGAGATGCTTCGGGACCGGGATCGAAACCTGCGAGTGGAGGAGATCTCCATTCCCGAAGGCGCGCCAACGGTGGGCCGACGCATCCGCGACCTCGGGCTCGAGAAGCTGCCCGGGATCCTCCTCCTGGCCATCAAGGACGCCGAGGGCTGGGAGTACAATCCTGACCGCGACCACACGGTCCAGGCGAGAACCTCCCTGGTATTTCTCGGTTCCCCCGATGACGCCAAGGCGCTACGCGACCGTCTGGGCGGTCCCCATCCCACGGACCTTCCCACTCCCGTCTGATCTTCCCTCCGCTAGACGATGCCCCGCCAGTCACGCATTTTCAGGACGTTGACCGCCCCCCCGGATGAGGTGATGAGGATGTTCGAGCGTGTGGAGCGCGTGGCACAGCGTCGCAGCGACGCCGACCGAAGACGTGACGTAGAGCGCCGCACAGGCTCGCGCCGGACCACCCAACGCCGGTCGAACGGTAGCCCACCGGACGAGGAGCGACGCATAGGGGATCGCCGATCCGGTGAGGGACGCAGGAGTGGCTCCGACCGGCGCGTGGGAGATCGGCGCGTGGTTCCGGATCGACGGATGATCGCTACGGCCTGACGCGCCCACGCGCCGTCCGCAGCCGAGACGGTCCGGAGCCGGATACCTGTCAGACCGACCTCACCCACGGGACTCCTAGAGGAGCCTGAGGACGACTTCGGCGATGGCCCATACTGCCACGGATCCCAGCGCCGTGGCGGCGGCGAACATGGTGACCGGCTGAGCCTGGAACACCTTCATGACGAGGCCGTCGTCTTCGGAGAAGATCTTCCGGAAGCTGTCGATGATGAAGTAGCCAACGAACGGCCCCGGAATCAGGACCCAGAGAATCTCCACGGGTCTAGCGAGAGCCTGCGCCCGCCCGGCGATGCCGCATGCCCGGCGCGCGCGGCTCCGTCACTGACAGGTGAGGCAGTTGTTGCTGTTTTCCGACCCCAGACTCTCGAGGAGAGCCACGGTTTCCGGGATGGGCGACACCCGTGAGACGGGCCCATTGGCCATGTCCGCCGTGGTCTGGCCGCGCCGGCTGACGAGGGTCACGTCCCCGCCCTGCTCCACCAGGTAGAGGATCAGCTCGTTGTCACCCCGTGCCGCGGCGTGGTGAATGGCGGTGTAGCCGTTATGGTCCCGCATGTTCACATCCATCCCGACCTCTTCGACCAGGAACTGCACCGACGGCAACCACCCGTTCTCCACGTGCCTGTGGGCATTCCCCGCGAAGCCTTCACCGTATCCCACCCCGGACGCGGCATGGATGGGGAAGACGGCCGGTCCGCCGGCTGGGACCGGTGGGAGCCCCGACGGATCGGGGTTCTCCGCTTTCACCGAATCCTGACGCTGAGCGTGTTGCAGCACGACCTCCCTGTACTCTCCAGCGCTCGCCCGGACCTCGGCCTCGGGAAGCTCGGCCTTCACCGAGTCGGGAAGGTCGTTCCAGATGGTGACCACCGCCGTGGCCTTCGCCGAATCGCTCATGACCGCGAAGGTGTCGGCATCGGCCAGCAAGTCGAGCTGGAAGGACCGCTGCATCTCTTCCGGGCTCATCCGTCGCCGCTGCTCGGGAGCGATGGTGGCGATGAAGGGGTCGGCACCCCAGCTGTGGAGAAGACGCATGGCCTCCACATCGGTGGCGTAGGCAGCCCGCAGGAAGGGCGTGGCCCCAGCCATGTCGATGAGGCCGCAGCGGAAGTTGCCGCACCCCGTGTACTCCATGTACCAGGGATGAGCCTCGAGGCGGGCGTCAGGATCGGCTCCGGCCTCCAGAAGGGCCTCGGCCACATCGAGGTACCCGTATTGCTGCTGGGCTCGCTCCTGCGGCTGGGGATAGCGTGTCCGCGGTTGCCATTCGGAGTTGACCGCTGCGAACAGCGGGGTCACGCCGTTCGCTTCCGCCGGAAGGTTCGGGTCGGCGCCGCGCTCGAGAAGGAGCATGGCGGCGTCGAATTGGCCGTTGATGGCCGCGATCAGGAGGGGGCTCGTCCCGTCCCCACCGCCGATCTGATTGATGTCGGCGCCCAGGTGGAGTAGGGTCTCGATGGACTCCAGATGCCCCTGCCGCGCCGCATGGAGGAGGGGCGTCATGCCACCCTTGGCCTCCACGCCGGAACGGAACATCCGCTCGCGGTCCGACGATCGGCGTTCCCTCGGAGGCTCGCCCTCGTAGACCTGACGGGCGGCCTTCACCGCGGCCTGCACCTGGGCGGACGTCGGCTGCCATGCTCCGTCGTTCGTGAACGCCTTCAGGACCTCGGATTGCCGTCGGTTCGCCTCGGCGTCGTAGCGACGCATGAGGTTCAGGTCGAGCTTCTCCGACGAGAGGTTCGGATCAGCGCCGCCCTCCACGAGGGCCTTGATGGCGTCGACTCGGTTCCAGGCCGCCGCGAAGATGAGGGGCGTCTGGTTCCACTCGGCTTCCCGAGCATCGGGGTCGGCACCCGCCGCGAGGAGGACCTCCACCGCCGCCCGGTCACCCGAGGTGGCCGCCAGGTGAAGCGGCGTCGAGCCGCTCGGATCGGTGCGGGCGTCCACCTCGGCTCCGACCTCCAGGAGCCGCTGGACCACTTCTGGGTGCCCATTCCGGGCCGCGATGTGGAGAGGCCGGTATTCGCCAATCCGTGTGGCCGATTCCAACTCGGCGCCGGCGGTGAGCAGCACGTCGAGCAAAGCGAGGTCACCCCGCTCCGCCGCCCAGTGCATGGCGCTCATTCCGTCGGCCTGGGCTCCGTTTACGTCTGCTCCCTGACGCAGGAGCGTCCGCACGGTGTCCAACTCTCCATTCATCGCCGCCGTCGCCACAGGTGCGCGCTGCTGAGCAGCCGCCGCCGTCGTGAGCGCCAGCGTGAGTGCGAGCGCCCCGAAGGCGCTCAGGGGGTGCAAGCGTCTCATCGAATGTCCGTTCAAGGAGCCAGGTAGAACTGTTTAGTAGACCTCTTGGGTCGTCGTGCGACCCGCCGACCGGAGCATGAAGCCTCCGGTACTGTCGCCGAAGCTGTCCATGTCGGTGTGCCCGAGCTCCTGCAGGAGCGTCAGCATGGCGTTCGCCATGGGCGTGCCATCGGCCGCCTTGAGGTGCAGGTTGCCCTCCAGGATCCCGTTGCCCTTCCCGAGGAAGACCAGCGGGCACCGGCGGTGGTTATGCAGGTTCGCGTCCGCCATGGGCGAGCCGAACATCACGACCGACTTGTCGAGGAGGTTCTGATCGCCGTCCAGGGTGTTCTTCATCTTGTCCAGAAGGTACGGAAGCATGCTCACCCGGTACTGGCAGATCTTGTTGAACTCCAGGATGGCCTCTTCCCGGCCTCCGTGGTGGGACGCCGGGTGGAACGGACGATCGGTGCCGGACTCGGGGAAGACCCGGTTCTCGGAATCGCGACCGGTCTTGAACGAGATGACCCGCGTCATGTCCGTCTGGATGGCCAGCACCTGGAGATCGAACATGAGCTCCATGTGCTCCCTGTAGGAGTCGGGGACGCCCGCCGGCGCTTCGGGGATGAGTCGCTCCTCCCCGCTGCTGTTGTGCGCCTCGACCATGTCGATACGTCGCTCGATCTCCCGGACGTTCTGGAGGTACTGTTCCATGCGCAGACGGTCTTCCGAGCCGAGTTGCCGGTTCATCTGACGGACTTCGCCGGTGATCCAGTCGAGGATGCTCGAGCGCATCTCCCGTCGCTCGGCCCGCTCCTCGGGCGTTCCGCCGGCACCGAACAGCATGTCGAAGGCCACACGCGGGTCCCGGATCATCGGGAGGGGCTCGCTGGGCGAGGCCCAACTGATCGAATCCGTGTACGCGCAGGAATAGTTGTACGTGCAGCCGCCGGCCTGATCGATGTTGGGGATGGTGAACTGCATGGACGGCAGCGGTGTGTCCTGCCCGAAGCGCCGGGCATAGATCTGATCCAGCGACGTCCCGACGAAGAGGTCGGAGCCCTGGGTCTGCTTCGGATGCGATTGGGTCAGGAAGACGGCACTCGACCGGAAGTGATCACCTCCGATCTCAGGAGCCGTGAAGGCCTCCGCCATCCGAACATCGGTGTTCGAGATGATGGTGAGGTAGTCCTGGTACGGCTCCAGGGAGATGAGCGCATTGTTCGGCACCATCTCGAAGTCCTTACCGATGATCTCGGGAGCGTAGAGGTGCTGCGTAGCACCCCACTCGTTGCACCCGGCAAGGCCGTGGACCTCCTCGATGGCGATGAGAGGCGTCCGCTCGGCAGCCGCTCGGGAGACGACGCCGCTCATGCGGCCAGCCGGCACCATCGCGTCGAGGTAAGGAAGCGCGACCGCGGCGCCCATGCCGCGCAGGAAAGTGCGGCGGTCGAGGTGCTTGCCTGTGATGAACTCCATCGTCCCGAGTCTCCTGATAAGTGGGAGCTTGCCTGGTTTCGCCTGCTCTACTGCCTGTCCTGCACCGCATCGTCGGCCACCCGCTCGGCGGCGCGCTTCATGCGGAACGGGTCACTCTGTACGACCCCGATGATCAGGTCGGCCATCCTGTACTGACCATCGTCCTCGGCTTCCTCGACGATGGAGCGAATGGTGGGCTGATCGTAGTACTCGACCCTACGCGCCAAGGCGTAGGCCATGAAATTCTCAGTCAGCGACCTCATCAGCGGGATCGGCCGGCGCAACAAGGCATCGGCGACCTGCTTCGGTGTCTGAATGGGATTGCCGTCGTAGAACTCACCACGGGTGTCGAGCGCCATTCCGTTCTCACGGACACGCCACTGCCCCGTGACATCGAAGTTGTCCAGGGCCAGACCGATGGGGTCCATGAAGCGATGGCAGGAGTTGCAGGTCGGGTTGGCGCGGTGGATCTCCATGCGCTCCCGCGTGGTGAGGCGCTTGCCTTCCTGCGTACCCTCCGTCTCGTCCAGATCCGGCACCCCCGGCGGCGGTGGCGGCGGTGGGGTCCCCATGAGGACCTCCATCACCCACTTGCCGCGTAACACGGGTGAGGTGCGGTTGGCCAAGGAGGTGAGCACGAGGACGCTGCCGTGGCCGAGTAGGCCGCTACGGACACCGTCCGTGTACTGGACCTTCCGGAAGTGTCGGCCGGCGACGCCCTGCATGCCGTAGTGATTGGCCAGACGTTCGTTGACGAACGTGTAGTCGGCCTTTAACAGCTCGAGGGCGTCACGGTTCTCCTTCACCAGATAGTTGAAGAAGAGCTCGGTCTCGCGATGCATGGCATCGGCGAGGGTCTCGTCGAAGTTGGGATAGAAGTTCGGGTCCGGGCGGACCTTGTAGAGGTCTTGCAAACGCAGCCATTGGGCGGCGAACCGGTTTCCGAGGGCCTCGGCGCGCGGATCGGCCAGCATCCGAAGCGTCTGTCGCTCCAGCTCGTCGGGATCGTTCAGGTCGTCCTGACGGGCAACCTCCAGGAGCTCCTGATCCGGCGGCATGCCCCACAGGAAGAACGACAGGCGCGACGCGAGCTCGATATCGTCGATCTCGTAGATTTCCCCGGGATCCACTCCATCGGGCTCACGCTCGAGTCGAAGCACGAAGAAGGGGCTGGCGAGGATCGCCTCCAGGGCATCCCGGACGCCCCGCTCGAACCCGCCTTTGGTATGGCCGGTCTGGTAGAACGACATGAGGCCCGCCACTTCCTCCTCGGTGGCCGGGCGTCGATAAGCGTTCGAGGCCAGGTTCTCGATGATCTGACGCGCACACGCCGCTTCCTCGGAAGCCTCGGTCGGCCGGCAGATGAAGATGTTCTGGCGGCTGGGGGTCTCGGAGATGCCCGTAGACTCGTAGGGCCCACCGACGATGAGTTCCTGGAGGTGAGGCAGCGTCGTGATGCCGTCACCGCCGGAGCCACCTCCCGCCATCGACCAGTCGTGGGGGCGGATGACGTCTTCGTACGGCCCGTCGGAGCGCCGGATGAACGCGGCCGATACGGCCCGCTGCCCTGCCCGGACGAAGACGGGCTCCGTCCAGAGAGCCCCGCCACCCCGACCGTCGGCGGCCTCGCCCGAGCGGGTGTAGGCCATGAGAGACACTCGTTCCCCGTCGATGGAGATGTCGATGTCCTCGAAGCGCTCGCCCCGCCCGGAGGCGAAGGTCATGCCGAAGGAGTACATCCCGTCCACCGGGAAGGCGTGGCGTACGGCCAACCCACCTCGGGTGCCGTACGGTGTGCCGGCCACATGGTCCCAGGGATGCTGGGACATGTACTGGGAGTTGCGGTACGTGACGTTGATCTCGGGCGCATTGCGGTCACCCACCGCCATGCGACTGATGTCCGACGCCGCGTTGAGATACGACTCGAGGAGGAGCGGCGACATCGACTGGACATCGGCGATGTTGTCGAAGTTGGCGCTCATCTGGTCGAGGGGGAGCCAATCGCCGGCGCTGACCTCGAGGTCGAGAAGGTCCCGGATGGCCTGCTCGTACTCCGGCCGGTTCAACCGCTGGAAGGTCCGTCGGCCCGGATTCGGATCGTCTTCGGACGCCTCGTCCATGACGTTCTCGAGGGTCTCGACGAACCGGAGAAGCGTGTCCCCCTCCGGAGCCCGGACTCCGGGCGGGGGCATCATGCCGGCCCTGACCTTCCGGATCATTCGCTCGACGACCTCACGATCGTTCACCGCATCGGCGATGTCGAACTCTTCCAGCGAGAGGTTGCCCCGGAGACGCGAATCCGAGTGACATCGGACGCACGTTCCCTGAACGATCTCGTTGGGGTCGACATCGGCCGACGCGACGGCGGCGTGATCCGCCGACAGGACGCCTGACCTGGAGGTGTCGTACGTGGAAAGCTCGCCCACCAGCATGAGGACCATGCCGAGGGCGGCAGAGGTTACGACGAAGGGTTTCATCCGGGTCCGGCTCCCAGGAAATGCTTTCGGCTAAAATACGGGTGCAGGCGTGCGACTAACAAGACACGCGCGCCCCGCGACGTGTTGAGTCCCCAAGGATGTAACGGCAATTGCGCACCCGGGACTCGACGCCCTCAGCGGCGAACCTGCCGCTTGGTCCAGAAGACGATGACGCCACAGTGGTTGAAGGAGCCGAACTCGATAGGCAGGCTCGACACCCCCCGGTGGACCTCCATGGCGTAGACGGTCTCGAGGGGGACCAGCTCGTCGAGGCGCATGCTCGTTCCCGCCCAGGTCGCACGGATACCGTCGACGAGGAGAGTGGGCACGCAGTAACCGTTGGTGCCTCGGACGAGGAGTCGCTCGCCGTCGACCGGGTCTATACGCATCCGTACGCCGGCGAGTCCCTGGATCATGTCGATGGCCCGGGTGGCCGTCGTTTCCGCCAGATCGGCCGGTGAAATGAACGTCCCGACGCCGGCCTGCATGCGCCGGTAGAACCCGTTGCGGACGAGCTCGGGGGCGGCGACGAGGCTTTCGACCATGACACCATCGATGGAGAGCGGAGCCGGCCAGAGCCGGAACTCCACCGACATCTCACCACCCTCTCCCAACTCGAAGAGGCCCACCCGGGTCTCCCTGTAACCGAGGGCCGCAGCTTCCAGCAGGTAGCTCCCCTCCTCCTGGGCGGAGACCTCGAAGAAGCCGCCGTCGTCCGTGAGGGCGGCGGAGACCGAATCTCCCGTGACCGACACCATGACGACGACCCCCAGGCCAATGGGTTCGTCGGACTCGAATTCCAGAAGGCGCCCTCGGATGGTCTGCCCCGCGGCATCGGCCTGACCCGCTACCGCGCCAGCGAGGACCACGGGGCACCAGGCCAGGACGACCCGAAGACGCACGAGCCAGGTAGGTGGACCGCGAAGCCGCGAAAAACACCGGCACCCTTCGGACCCACTCGCGATCATCGCTCGGGGCGCTGGAGCAACTCGTCCAGGGTGTAGGCCCTCCCGTCGCTGATGACGTGCCTTACGTCCCGGACAGCCCGGATATCCGACAGCGGATCGTCGCGGATGATGACCAGGTCCGCCAGCCGACCTGCTTTCACCGACCCGAGGGCGTGTCCGTACCCCATGGCCTCCGCCGAGATCGACGTCGTGGCCCTGAGCACGTCCAGAGGCGTCATGCCGCCATATTCCACGAGGATCTGCATTTCCGCCACGAGAGAGATGCCGCCCGGGTTGATGGGTGCGTCCGTCCCTACGACCACCGTGCCTCCCTCTTCTACGATACGACGGGCCAACGAGGCCATGTCACGCACCAGCCGTCGACGCACCGCGAGGTCATCGGTATCCCCGCCCGTCGGCGGTCGCCGCATGGCGAAGGCCTCGAGCCGGGGGTCCTCGCTCAATGTGGGGTCGTCCTGGGCGACCACCGCGTACCCACCGTAGATGCCCGCCGTGGGCGTGAGCGTCATGCCCGAAGCCGACAGCAGACCCACCACGTCCTGGTAGCTCCGGTTGAGCTCGGAGACCTTCGGCGAGTAGCCTCGCCGGCTGGTGCCTTTGACGTGTTCGACCCCGTCGGCGCCGTATGCGACGCCGGGGTACAACTCGTGGGAGGTGACGGGCATGCCCAGGGCGTGGGCCTCGTCGATGACTCGCCGCTGAACCGGATCGGCGAGGCGCACGTACGTCTTGAGGAGGTCGAAGGAGAGATCCTCCGCCTGCTTCATGGCCAGATCGACCTGCCCATGCGAGGTGAGAGCCGGCGCGCCGGCGTAGTAGATGCGGCTTCCGTCGATTGTACTTCCGGTACCGAACATCCGGGGCTCGATGCGGCGACCGACGGCCCGGGACTCCCGCACCTCCACCATCTCGTACGGATCGGCCGACGGTGTCCGCACGGTAGTGACGCCATACGAGAGCCACTGACGGCCCACGTGCTCGCCTGCCCCGAGACCTCCGTGCATATGCATCTCGATGAGACCGGGCATCACGACCTCGTTCGAGGCATCGAGTACGTCACCCTCGTGCAACTCGGCGGAGTGCCCGGTGACCTGCACGATCCGATTGCCCTCGACGACGATGTCCACGTCTTCCCGTAGACCCGGCCCCTCCCCGTCGAAGAGCCGGCCGGCATGAACGACATATCGGTCGTCAGGCAGGTCCCGGGTCCACGCCAGGGGGACGGGTACGTCCTCGATGCGCCCACTCTCCGCATCGACAAGGCGTAGCCGGTCCGTGGTGAGGTAGAGGACGCAGCGCCCGTCGCCGGACCACGACGGATCCGAGGTCTGCTCGTTGTTCATGCGACGGGCCGGCCCGACGGCGTCGCCGGAGGTCGACACCGGCTGGACCCAGAGAACCCCTGACGCCACGTACGCGACCTGCTGGGCATCCGGCGACCACACGGGCCCGTCGGTGCCACGGCTGGCGAAGGATCCGTGACGAGGAAACTCCAGCCAGCGCTCCCCTTCCTGGGCCCGGGGTCCTTCCCACGAAGCCAGGTCCTCGGCCGACTCGCCGTCGTCCTGGGATACGGGACGGGCAGCGGGAATCGACAGGGGCCGATTCACGCCCTCCCGATATCGCGTCGAGTAGCGATCCAGGGCCGACACCACCACCCGTCGACCGTCGGGGGACCACGTCGGACGCCCCGGGTCGTTGAGGCCGGTACGGACGGTACGTACGTCACCGGACGCCACGTCCAGGACGCGGACTCCTCCGTCGCCGAATCCCCCTCCGTTGAATGCGATCTCCTGCCCGTCGGGAGACCACGCCGGCATCCGTCCTCCGTCGGTGGTGATCTGCCGGTGGGCCGTGGAGCTGACCTCGGCCAGGTAGAGGTTGGTTCTCCCGTCGCGGTCCGACGCATACACGAAGCGTCGCCCGTCTGGGGCCCACGCCGGATCCACCTCCACGAAGGGGTCGTCCGTCAGCCTCCGGGGCGCATCGCCGATCGCCATGAGCCAGAGATCGCCCAGCGCCGAAAAGAGAACGGAGTTGCCGTCGGGTGAAAGCGCCGGCGACACGATTCCACGCACCGGGTTCGGCTCCTCTGTGTCGAAGGTCCGGAGCCGCTTCCGGTATTCGGGACGATGAAGGGTGACCATTGCACGGAAGTCGACGGCTTCCTCGCGTCCGCCGGCCACCGGACGGGTCCGCACGCCTCCGTCAGCGGTGTAGAGCAGCCGTCCGGCGGTGGTCCACGACGCGCGGAAAGGAAAGACGTCCTGCTCGCCGTCGGTGATCCGTCTCCCGGCATTCGTGCCATCCGCTGAGGCGTCTACGACCCACATCCCGCTCACGCCCGTCCCGATGCGCACGTAGGCGAGGCTCCCCCCGTCGGGCGACCAGCTCGGAGAATACAGGTCGTCTCCGTCGGCCGGCACCACCCGGCGGGCCGGATCCGATCCGCCCTTGACCCACAGGCCGGCGTCGGCGCCATCGCTCACATAGGCCAGACTCCCTTCGGGGGACAGCGTCGGCGTGTACTCGTTGCCCTCCTGCGCGGTCAGTCTGCGAAGGGTGCCCGAGGCCACGTCCAGCTCCCAGATGTCGTACGACCCACTCCGGTCCGACGCGAAGAGCACGCGCCGACCGTCAGCCGAGTAGGTCGGCTCACGGTCGTCGAAGGGCCCGTGGGTGAGCTGGGTCAGTCCGGAACCATCCGGAGCCACGGACCATAGGTCGTAATCGCCCGACCAGTACGCCTGGAAGACGATCCGGTCTCCATCGGGGGACCACTGCGGCTGCCTCGCGTCGCCGAAGGGGTCGGTGACAGGGGTGGCCCGACCGCCACCCGCCTGCATGGTCCAGATACGGCCCAGCAGATCCAGGGCGAGGACGTCGCCGCTGGGTGAGAGCGCCGCCGCCATGTTCGTCCCCTCGGTGAGCACGACTTCCAGCTCCACCGCCTGGCCCGCCGGACCCTCCGGACTCGCTACCTCGGCCAACGTCGCAAGGGCTGCACGTTCCGACCCGACTCCCGCGACAGCCACCACGGCCAGGGCCAGCACCACGCGGCTCATGATCCGCCCTCGTCAACGAACTCCGTCCAGAAGAGGATCACGCCGCACGCTTGTTTTCCCACATAGAGGCGGGGCACGCCGAATGGCCACTCGTAGATCTCCACCGCCAGGATCTCCTCTTTCTGGACGATGTCGGCGAGGGACACGCCCGGAGCGATGTTCTCTTCCCGGATCCAACGACCGTCCACGTAGATGCTTGGGCTGCAATAGCCTCTCGAGGTGCGGTTCGGGATCACGACGATGTCGTCCCAGACGCCAGGACGCTCGTGGGAGCGCTGGTGGACGCGTACCTTCTCCGTCCCCCAGAAGAGCTGCTGTGGCCACGCGGCCTTGCTCGCCGCGATCTGCCCCGGGGTCAGGAACTCACCCCTGCCCTCGGCCATGCGCTGGTAGAATCCGGTCCCCCTGAGCTCGGCGATCTGAGGCTCGCCCCCGTCCGCCTCGACGAGAAAGCCCTCCACCGGCACTGGCCGCGACTCCATGGAGATCTCGACGATGCGGACTTCCCCGGCTCCGACCCAGAGTGACTCGGACCGCAGCGATTGGTAGCCCAGTGCGGAGGCGATGACGTAGTACTCACCCGACTCGGGGAGGTCGAAGCGGAAGAAGCCCCGTTCGTCCGTGAGGGTCACGCCAAGGGTGTCGAGGGCGTCGTCGACGAGAACCATCTCGGCCACATCGATGGGAGCGTAGGATCCCCGCTCGGACAAGATGCCCCGAATCTCCTGCGCGCCCACCGAAGCAGTCGCGAAGCACAGGCCGATGACGGCGGGGAGAAGCACATGTTGGGGGGCGACCATCTCGTTTTCCCTCCTCCGGATCCTCGCGATGAGGGTCTCGTCAGGAATAGTTAACTCCCGAAGCCGGCCCCCCACCAGATCACCTCAGTCCCGGCTCACCTCAGGACGCGGGAGCCTCGGTCGCGAATCGCTCAGCCCCGAATCTCCACCTCGAGGGTGTCGCCGCCGAAGGGCTCCCCACACCACGAGGCGCTCTCTGCCGTGAGACGGTACGACCCCGGCTCCTCGAAGACGACGACGCGGGTGCGATCCTCACGAATCCCCGTGTTGAATGTCGCCAGCCCTTCAGGGATGACCGACCAGGTGATGTTGTCGGCGACTTCCGCCTCGAGCTCCAAGGGCGGAGACGCCAGGGAACACGTTCCCTCCGGCACCTCGCTCGCCCGGACGGCTCTCCACGGGCCCGAACGCCGCTGGGCGCTGAGGACGATGGGCTCGCCCACCTCGGCTCGGATCACCGGTCCTCGGTCGGCCCCGACATGGAGTTCTTCGCGAAACGTGGTCCCCGGGACATAGACGACGGCATCGTCGCCGCCCACACATCCCGGGAGGGCGGCGACGAGCATCCAGGCGAGCGGCCCGGGACGACTCGGGAATCGACGGTTCATTCCCACATGGTGACCACCGACGGCGCTCCCGTCTACCGCTGCCGGCCGTCGACCAACTCCGGGGTCACCACGAGGATGGCGGCCTGCACCGTGGATCCGTCCTCACGGAAGGAGTCGGGGATCTGTCCCGAGCCGATCACCACCGTCTCGCCGAGAGGGACGGTCACGGTGGTCGCGAAGAGGTTCGAGAGCTCGACGTCCATGGTGAGCGCTCCACCGTCGCCGTCGACATCCAATCGGTGGATTCTCCCGGCAACCTGGTAGCCACGATCCCCCAGCAGTTGGCTCACGTAACCGTCTTCCACGGTCTGGAGAGCGGCCCGGGCAGCCAGGCGATACCCCCGGAAACTGAAGAGCTTGCGGAGCTCCTCCTCGACGTCGGCGATGGCCGCGTCCGAACCCGTGTAGCCGTCGGCCTCGATGAGCAGGAAGTTGAGGCGGACGGCCTGCAGGGGCCGGTCGAACTCGGCGAGGACGGCCTCGATGCGCCTCAGGTTTTCAGGGAGTTCGCGGATGGTGATGGCGTCGTGGGTGCTGCTCATCATTCCCGGAACGCCATCGCGGTCGGGGTACACATACGGCTCCAGGAGACGGTACGCCTCGTCGGGCGGGAGATTCGACAGCTCGAAGGTGCGGGTCTCGAGTTGGCCCTCCGGACGGCACGCCGCCGCCAGGAGGAGCGCGGCCACGCTCAGGCCTGCCGCCAGCCGACGCCATACTCGACCCACCATGCGCTTCTGATTCGAAACCGTCGTCTGCGTCTTCATCGGGTGCTCCCTGTTTCGTAGGTCATCATCATCAGTAGAACCAGACCACCGAGATGGTCGGTTTGTCCGTCTTCATGAGTGCAAAGCGCTGCTCCGCGTCCACCGCGAGCTCGTCGGCCGGTGAGGCAGCCTGCTGGCGCTCGGTGGCGGCGACGAGCCTCGTCACGTCCACGCCCGAAGGACTGGCCCGCGTTCCTTCAATGAGGTCGTCACCCCAAAGGGCCAGGGCCGCCACCGCAGCCGCCATTGCCAGCACCGGAGCTGCCCTTCTCCATCCATCGCGAGGTACCGGCCGGGAGGAGCGCTCCTCCCTTGCCAATCTCGAGTGGACCGCCGCCAACGTCGCGTCGACCGTGTGGGGTGCGGCGGAGATTTCGAGGGCCTCATCGAGCTCCCGTTCGGCCTCCAGCACGGTCAGAGCGACGGCTGTGCAGGCCGAGCACCCTCGCAGGTGCACCGCGAGGTCGTCGTCTCCCTCGCCCGAGAGCACCGGCCCCGAAGCCTCGAGCATCGCCGAGCGTGCCTGATCGCACTTCACGTTCCGTACTCCTTCGCCAGCTCCGGATGCCGTTCGAGGATGGAAGCGCGGAGAATCCGGCGAGCACGGTGGAGGTGCACGCGTGCGGTGCTGGCCGTGACTCCGAGGGCCTCAGCGGCTTCGCTGGGCTCCAGCCCCTGGAGGTCCACCAATTCCAGAACCTCGCGCTGACGGGGGGAGAGCTGGCTGAAGTAGCTGCGCACCAGCTCCCCCGCTTCCTCGCGGGTCAACCGTTCGTCGGCAGGCTCGTCCGGGGCGGAAACCGACTGCTCCATCTCCCTCACCAAGGGCTCCTCCACTGTGCGTCGACTTTGCTTCGAGCGCTGCATGTCGATCCAGATGTTGGTGGCGATCCTGAAGATCCACGTCGTCACTCGGCTATCTCCTCGGAAGCCCGGCAGCCCTCGATACACCCGGACCAGGGTTCGCTGGACCAGCTCCTCGGCGTCGTCTCCCGGGCCCGCTTTGGCCAGCGCGAGTCTCACGAGCTGTGGATGGATGCGCCGTGCAAGGACGTCGAAGGCGTCCCGGTCCCCGTCACCCGCTCGCTTCGCGAGGGCCTCCAGAGATGGTGCCGCATCGTCACCCAAGCCGGACTCCTTTCTGCGCTTCACTCACACGTAGGACGTGCCGGCGGCCGGGTGCGTTTACATCACTGGAGCGCCGGGGGACCCAACGCCTTGCGTGCGCGCCGCTCTCGCGTCGCGGCCTGCTTGGCGCCGCGGACGTGTTCGCAGATCATGCGACGCCGAGCCTCGGAAAGGGCCTCCCACTGCCTCTTCGCCTCCTCGTCGGAGTCCACCAGTCGTTGGATCTCGGCAGGCGGCTCCGTGGAGGCCCGGCGCAACTCCACGGTGACCCGATCGCCCACGCCCACATCCGCTGCTTCGAGATGCGACGCTGTGAGGTCGACGAACCAGCCGGACCGCTCAGGCCAGCGTTTCAGAGTGCGGCGCCCGATGTCTACGTCATCGAGAAGCACCTCGACGACGGTCGTACCCAGGAGATCCCATGGTGCGAGAAGCTCCTCAGCGAGGACCACGAAAGCGGGCAGCGAATCGGCCTTGCGCTCGATGACAACGGTGGAAGCGATCACGGACGGATTATCCGGAGGAGACCCGCGATGAGGCAAGCCCCAGCGCGCACCCTACACGCCACCTCTTTCAAGTTTCGAGGACTTGCGTGGACGCTTCCAGCCGTGCCAAGATGGGGCCGTTTTCCAGACATCTGATCACCGACGCTGCCGTCCGGGGGGACGCCGCATGGCGAAGAAGAACGGATTCGTTCTCATCGAGGTCTTGATGGACGGCCTCGCTGCGGGTGCCCTGGTGGCCGTCGTTGCCCTCATGGGTATCCAGTCTGCCATCGCCTTCCCCCGTTGGTCCGAGTCTCGCGAAGCCTCCCAACGAGAAGCACTCCGGTGGGAGCTCGAGAACATCGTGGCCCATCAGGCTCTCCATCAGGCCGATCGGGGCCGATTCGCCGCAACCCTCGATGAGTTGGGCTTCGAACCCTCGTCCGGCGTTGTCCTGCAGCTCGTAGGCTCCAGTTCAGGCTGGTCCGCCTCCGTCAGCCACGAGGGACTCGCCCCTGGGGGCGGTTGCTCGGTGTATGTCGGGGCGGCTCTCCCTCCTGACGGGCCCGTAAAGCCCGGTCGACGCGGCGAGATCGCCTGCACCGATTAGGTCCTCCGGGCGACGGCGACCAAGCGCGACGCGGCCCCGTCCGCTCGCACGACGGCGGTACCCTCAGGCGATCAACGGCGCGGCATCCATCAGATCCGGCACGACGACGTCGGCGCCTACGTCCCGCAACTTCTCTGCACGATCGCCGGTCCCCACTCCGACGAAGCGAAGTCCGAGCTCCAGGGCGGCTCGACCGTCCCAGACGCCGTCACCCACGTAAACCGACACTGCTCCTTCGAGGCCACCGGCCCGGGTCGCCGCTTCGCGTATGATGGCTGCGCGGGCCCTGTGCTCCGACGACGTCGCCAGGGGGGCCCCGGGGTCGGCGATCCCCGCCCCTCTGAGCTTGACCTCGGCCGAGGGGCGCCACGCCCCTGTGGCCATCGCCACCCGACATCCTGCGGAGCGCAGTCTCTCGAAGACGGTGGTGGCCCCCCGGATGGGCGAGAACCTACCCGGGGCCGTGGCCAGTGCCTCATTCAGCAGCTCACCCGTGCGCTGAGCCGCCAGCCGCAGGGTCTTCTCGTCCGGCACGGGTCGGCCCAGGAGACGGCACGTCGTTTCGACGATAGCAGGGTCGGTGACTTCGTCGAACTCCGACCAACTGGGCGGGATCTCCACCCCGACGATCTCGAGGACGGCGCGCTCGAAGCACTCGACGTCCACATCCATGGTGTCCGTCAGGGTCCCGTCGATATCGAATATGATCAGAGGTGCAGGCATGAGGGGAAATCTACATCCGGGCTTGCGTCGGCCAGGGGGCCAAAGGAGTCTGCTCAGCGCCACACGCACCTTTTCTCCTCCGCGGACCCCTCATGAGCCCATCGCCCAACTGGTCAGCACCAACTTCGCGGCCAATCATCACCGTGCTCGCCTCGATCTTGCTCTGGCCCGCTGCGGCGGTGGCTCAGGTGACATCGAGCGAGGCCGCCGCGCTGGCCCTCGGGGACTCGGCGCTGGCCGCAATCACTCGCGAAGATCACCGGGCACTGGCGGCCTTGTTCATCGATGGCGGAACCCTCATCGCCATGCCTGCGGGGGGCGGTCAACCGCGCGTCACGACGAAGGCCCAGGTCCTGTCGGCCCCCATGCGGGAAGACTTCGTCGAACGGGGATGGAACGGCGAGGCAGTGGTTTCGGGGGCCGTGGCCACCGTCCGACTCCCCTATGACTTCTATCGTGGCGGGGAGTGGTCGCACTGTGGCGTCGACGTCTTCACCCTCGTTCGCACCGAGGCCGGTTGGAAGATCGCCTCCCTGGCCTACACGGTGGAGCAGCCACCGACGTGCGATCAGCACCCGGATGGGCCGCCGGGGGTCTGAGCAGGCTACCCCACTACTTCTCGTCGGCCCTTGCCGCGTCGTTCCACATTCGCGGCGCCGACTCCGGCGGCTCGTCCGAGCCCCCTTGGGTGAGAGCCGCGTGTGTGTAGGCATCGAGTCCCACCTGGAGCCCGTCGACGATGGTCCCCCGGCTTCCGCGCAGGACCCATGGCACGAGGAGGGCTGGCCCGAACCCATAGAGCTGTTGCTTGAACAAGGCCACTTGCGCCAGGGGGCCTAGACCCTCGAGGAAGATGTTCTCATCGACCAGGTCGATCTCCACCAGACCCCACCGGGTCGGTCGCACATCCGTCACCTGGGCCCACGGGATCAGTCCGGGCGAGTACCAGAACGTCTCGTCCACGATGCCGTCCTCCGTCGCTCTGACCCGCCCTGGCGCGATGAGACGGAAGCCGGCCCAACCACCGTAGAGCACGGCCAATGACGAGAGAACAACAGAGCCCATCGCGGCAAGACCCGCTGCAAAGAACCCCACGGCCAGCAGGAGGACGCCGAAGAAGGCGCGTGATCCCTTGAACTCGACGCTGGGGAATGGCTCAGCCGGTGCCGCCTTCCCGTCAGGCGGTTCGGAGCCAGAGGCCGGATGGGGCCCTAACGGCGGCTCGGACGCCATTTCGGCTGTTCGTCGCGCCCCTCCGCCACCAGGAGAGGCGTCATGCCGCCCCCGTCCGGGTCGATGAGCCATAGATCGAGAGGATCGCCGGGCCCGCGCGCGAAAACGATGGACGACCCATCCAGTGACCAGTCGGGCTGCCAGTCGGGTTCGACGTCATCGGTGACGTTGCGAAGCCCGCTTCCGTCGGGGGCTATCACGAGGAGATTGGCCCCCTCGAACCCTTCCCCGACCTGACCGTAGAAGGCGATGAGGCTGCCGTCTGGAGACCAGCGCGGGGCCGAGTTGTGTCCGGCGAGGTGAGTGAGCTGTGTCTCCTCACCCGTCTCCAGGTCCAGGAGGAAGATCTGGAGCGTGGCGTCCGCACCTTCCTCGAAGGGCGTAACGGCCCCAAAGGCGAGGTAGCGCCCATCGGGTGAGAACGAAGGGACCTCCTCGTAGCGCTCGTTGGTCGTCAGCCGACGCACGTCCGAGCCGTCGGAGGCCATCAGGTACAATTCCCCCGAGCCCGAATCGCGGCTGGAAACGAAGGCGATGGTCGATCCGTCGGGTGACCAGTCCGGGGCACCGTCACGAATCTCATTCGTGGTCAGCCGCACGGCCTCACCGTGGGGGACCTCCATCGTGTAGATCTCCCGGTTGCCTTCGCGATCGCTCATGAAGGCGATGCGTTCTCCGTCCGGCGACCAGGAGAAGCCGAACTCCATGGCATCGTGTGAGGTGAGGTTGGTCACCTCGCCCGACGGGACGTCGAGGAGCAAGACGTCGAAGCTCCCGTTCCGATCGCTTACGAAGGCCACCTGCTGCGGTTGGTCGGGACCCGCCGCGTCGCCTCCGCAAGCGGTGGTGACGACGCAGAGACCGCAAACAAGGGCCAGGTGGATGGATCTCGGCATTTGAGGCGTCGGTGCCTTTCGTAGACGGCCGGTGGATCGAAAATCTCGGGTCCCGGAGCGGACCTAGCTTATCGGCGAGAGATAGGGAGGGCCTTCGGTTGCGGCAAGTCAGGGACGCGGCTCGTTCGCTCCACTCGGCCTTCTTCCTCCGGACGGCCTCCGTCACCAATCGGCTCGCGGAGTTTCAGCGATTCGACAACGTCGGATTCAGGGTGGCGTGGGGGACCGGGCCGTTGACGCGTTAGGGGCGCGACCCTGTACCTCCGCGTCGGTGGAACGCACTGCAGTTGGCGGATTCGGGGGCAGGACCGTGTATATTCGTGGATGGACTCAAATGAGGACTGCCAAGGCCACCCACGCAGCACGGTGGACGGTGCGTCTTCCTGCTCCTCCAGTTCCACCCGCTCCATCAACACCCTATGAAGGTTTCAAGTGCCGTCGGCGTCTGTGTGCTGGCAATCAGTCTCTTCAGCAGCGCCTGCACCACGTCGCCCATGAGCGTCGACCCGCCCGACGACGATGAGGAGAACCCCACGGATCCGCCCTCGACCGACACCGAGGATCCGTATCCCATCCATGTCGATTCGACCGACTCGGATGCCCCGGAGACCTACAAGGGGCTTCCCCTCGAGTTGACGATCAACGCAGCACCGACCGTGGCCCCGGTAGAAGGGTCCATCGGCGTTGTGTGCATCGGGATGAGCAACGCGTTCGAGGAGTGTGCGGAGTACATCAATCAGGCGACCGGGGCTTGGGCATCCGACATCAACCCCGCGGTGACCATCGTGAACTGCGCCCGCGGCGGCCATGCGATCGAACGGTGGATCGACCCGAGCTTCGACGACGTCCTATGGGACACGTGTGTGACGCGGCTGGCCGACGTGGGGCTCGAGCCCAGGCACGTCAAGGTCGTGCTGCACAAAGCGTCCAATCAATTCACCACGTATCCCAATGGTCAGGTCCTGCCCCCTTACCCTGACCCCGATGCGGACTACTTCAACTTTCTCGACAATCTCGACGCGTTCGCACTACGGGTGCCCGCGGAGTTCCCTGCGGTGGAGGTCGTTTTCACGACGAGCCGCAGCTACGGAGGCTTTTCTACACTGCCACAGAGGGACGAGCCCATCGGGTACGAGCAAGGGCACGCACTGAACGTTTGGTTGGAGGACAACCCGACCGTCGCCGGGATCGCGTTCGTCTGGGGGCCCTACATCTGGGCACCCGAATGTTCGACCGGCATCACGAACGGGATCGGCCTGTGCTACAATCGCAGCCACTACGAGACCGACGGAATCCACCCGTCCCCGAGCGGTGAAGCCATGATCGCCGCGGCGTGGCACCAACACCTCCTGGAACACGACTGGTATCGCGCCCCTTCCGGCGGCCCTCCAACCACCGACACCGAGGATCCGTATCCCATCCATGTCGATTCGACCGACTCGGATGCCCCGGAGACCTACAAGGGGCTTCCCCTCGAGTTGACGATCAACGCAGCACCGACCGTGGCCCCGGTAGAAGGGTCCATCGGCGTTGTGTGCATCGGGATGAGCAACGCGTTCGAGGAGTGTGCGGAGTACATCAATCAGGCGACCGGGGCTTGGGCATCCGACATCAACCCCGCGGTGACCATCGTGAACTGCGCCCGCGGCGGCCATGCGATCGAACGGTGGATCGACCCGAGCTTCGACGACGTCCTATGGGACACGTGTGTGACGCGGCTGGCCGACGTGGGGCTCGAGCCCAGGCACGTCAAGGTCGTGCTGCACAAAGCGTCCAATCAATTCACCACGTATCCCAATGGTCAGGTCCTGCCCCCTTACCCTGACCCCGATGCGGACTACTTCAACTTTCTCGACAATCTCGACGCGTTCGCACTACGGGTGCCCGCGGAGTTCCCTGCGGTGGAGGTCGTTTTCACGACGAGCCGCAGCTACGGAGGCTTTTCTACACTGCCACAGAGGGACGAGCCCATCGGGTACGAGCAAGGGCACGCACTGAACGTTTGGTTGGAGGACAACCCGACCGTCGCCGGGATCGCGTTCGTCTGGGGGCCCTACATCTGGGCACCCGAATGTTCGACCGGCATCACGAACGGGACCGGCCTGTGCTACAATCGCAGCCACTACGAGACCGACGGAATCCACCCGTCCCCGAGCGGTGAAGCCATGATCGCCGCGGCGTGGCACCAACACCTTCTGGAACAGGCCTGGTATCGCCTGTAGGACTGGGCGGGGACGACGGGAAAGCCGACCGCAGCGTCGCGCGCACCTCGTCCGGTGCATGGACCTGTCCGTTTCAGAGGCGCCGCCCGGATTGAGCTGCGGTCGCTCCGCGATCCTCGCTCCTCTCGCGGAAGAGCCAGATAGCTCTTCGAGGCCCGGGCTGGCCGCTCGGGTCGAACCTACGGTTCTGCTGGCCGCTCTCGCGGCCAGGCGTCCTCGCTGCGCGAGTCCGCGAATCCCGGCGGCCCCTTAGGGGAGGCCAAAATGAAAACGGACAGGTCGCGCGCACCTCGTGTGGTGCATGGACCTGTCCGTTTCAGAGGCGCCGCCCGGATTGAGCTGCGGTCGCTCCGCGATCCTCGCTCCTCTCGCGGAAGAGCCAGATAGCCCTTCGAGTCCCGGGCTGGCCGCTCGGGTCGAACCTACGGTTCTGCTGGCCGCTCTCGCGGCCAGGCGTCCTCGCTGCGCGAGCCCGCGAATCCCGGCGGCCCTTGGGGGAAGCCAAAATGAAAACGGACAGGTCGCGCGCACCTCGTCTGGTGCATGGACCTGTCCGTTTCAGAGGCGCCGCCCGGATTGAGCTGCGGTCGCTCCGCGATCCTCGCTCCTCTCGCGGAAGAGCCAGATAGCCCTTCGAGTCCCGGGCTGGCCGCTCGGGTCGAACCTACGGTTCTGCTGGCCGCTCTCGCGGCCAGGCGTCCTCGCTGCGCGAGCCCGCGAATCCCGGCGGCCCTTGGGGGAAGCCAAAATGAAAACGGACAGGTCGCGCGCACCTCGTCCGGTGCATGGAACTGTCCGTTTCAGAGGCGCCGCCCGGATTGAGCTGCGGTCGCTCCGCGATCCTCGCTCCTCTCGCGGAAGGGCCAGATAGCTCTTCGAGTCCCGGGCTGGCCGCTCGGGTCGAACCTACGGTTCTGCTGGCCGCTCTCGCGGCCAGGCGTCCTCGCTGCGCGAGCCCGCGAATCCCGGCGGCCCTTGGGGGAAGCCAAAATGAAAACGGACAGGTCGCGCGCACCTCGTCTGGTGCATGGACCTGTCCGTTTCAGAGGCGCCGCCCGGATTCGAACCGGGGATAAAGGATTTGCAGTCCTCTGCCTTACCACTTGGCCACGGCGCCATCAGGCTCGCGCGCTCGGCCGCGAGCGTTCGAAACCTAACCCGTCACGCCTTGGCGACAATGGGATCAGGGACGGGATCCGCGACTGCGTGGCCGGAACCAGGAAAGAAGTCCTAGGATACGCAGCCTACTCCCCATAGCTTACGCGGAGCACCACCAAGGGGGTCCCCTCCACGAGGGAGAGACCCCTACCCTGCCATTCACCTTCAGGGACCTTGGGGGAATCATGAAGCGTCTCTCGACCATCGCGATGAGCCTTCTGCTCTCGCTCGCACTCCTTGCACCCAACGGCGCGCAGGCGCAGGCCGTCTTCCTGGGTGCCAGCGCCATCGTACCCACCGGAGACTTTTCGGACTTCGGTGCCGGAGATGGGGCCAACACCGGTTGGATGGGATTCGGAGGTGTCCTGTTCCCCGTAGGTGAAGCAGGCCTCTCGGCCGGAGTCGAGGGCTTCTTCGGAAGCAACAGCCATGATACCGATGGGGACAAGACGAACCTGTATGGAGCGATGGCCCTTCTGGGGTACGCGTTCGGCGCACCGACGGAAGTGAGCCCGATGGTCTTCGGTGGCCTCGGCTACCTGACCCACTCCTACAAGTCGGAGAGTTTCCCGTCGGCAGAAGGATCGGAGTCCGGGCTTGCCCTCGGGCTCGGCGCGGGTCTCGGCTTCCCGTTGGGAAGCGTCGGAGGTATGGCCGCAGCCAGCTACAACATGGGAATGGGCGACGTGGACGGGACGACCTTCCTCGCCATCAGCCTCGGCATCCAGATCGCGTTGGGCGGTGGAGCAATGTAGGCCCGCACCTCCGCGCTGGACAAAAACGAAGCCCGGCGAGGTCGAAAGACCCGCCGGGCTTCTTCGTGGCGGAGAGCGGGAAACCGGACTCGAACCGGCGACCCCAACCTTGGCAAGGTTGTGCTCTACCAACTGAGCTATTCCCGCATAGGTGCCACGCGCCATCGAAGCTAGACATAACCCACATGAGGGTCAATGGTGCAAAAGGGGTGGGAACCGAGTTCCTGGGATTCCCGTAAACCCTTATGTTCAGCCGCCAAACGCCACCCCGGCATCGCTCCGGGACGCCTCCCGGGACCGCCCCTTCGAGGCGGCCCGCACCCCACACTCGGACCATGCGACGCAGCCTCTCTGCGACCCTCCTCGGACTGTTGTTCGCCGTACCCGGGCTCCATGCCCAGGTCTTGGATCACACCATGGTCCCCAAGGGTCGACTGCGCCTCCAAGCCAGCCCGGTCTTCGAGTCGTGGGACACCCGCTTCGGTCGGGGGCAGACGGGTGACGTGGAGGAGAATCTGGGGGATGACCTCACCGACCCCACGAGCCTGAGTCTCTTTCCTGGAATCGCTTCCCTGGCCTCGGCCATCGAGGCTGCCTCCGGGACTCCCCTGGACCCGACGATAGGCGCCACGTCGGCGCTGATTCGCCAGGACATCACCCGGATCGAGTTCGGTGGACATCTCGGCGTCACGGACTGGCTGATGGTGGGGGCCGTGGTCCCCTGGACCCGCACGCGGTCCACGATGGACGTGGCGTTCACACCCGACTCGGCCAACGTGAACGTCGGCCTGAATCCCGTCTTCTCGTCGCCCTCGACCGTCGATCTCTTCCTGTCATCCACCTCCGCGGCCGATGCGGCATCGGCTGGTTACGCCAACGCGCAGTGCGCATCGGGACCGAGTCCTACCTGTACCGCCGCGCAGGACCTAGCCGCCAGGATGTCGTCCTTCGATGCCGCGGTGCTCCAGGCGTACTCGGCTTCGACCTTCTTTCCGCTGGCGGGCACGGCAGCGGGTGATGCGTTGATCCAGTCGGCGGCACAGCTCGATACCGACCTGATCGCTGCTGGGCTTCCGGGTCTGGCACCGGTCGCTCTCTCGACGAGTCCCCTATTGGAGGAGGCCGACCTCGCCGGACTGGCGAACAGTCCCGCGGCTGGCTACGGCTATGCGCTTCCGCTGGGCACCCGCCAGTCGCTTTGGAGCGTGGGCGACGTCGAGGCTTCGGCCCGATTCCGCCTCGTGGACAACCTCACACCCACCGGGTCCGAGTGGACGCCTCCCGCCTTGGGGTACCGCGTGACGGGAAGCTTCACTGTCCGCCTCCCCACCGGGACCCAGCCAGACCCGAACATCGCCTTGGACCTTGGGACGGGCGACGGGCAGACGGACATGGAATGGGGCCTCACCTCGACCCTCCGATTCGGGGACCACCTCGGCCTGACCGCCGGTGGAGTCTATGGCGTGCAGGGCGCGACGACGATCAGGCGACGGATCGCGCCCCCCGATCAGATTCTCGTGCCGACGGCCAACCTCGCCCAGCTCACCTGGCGACCGGGGTCGTATATGAGCGCGGCCGTCGCACCGTCCATTCATCTGGCGCCATCCATCACGCTGGCCGGCGAATACCGGCTGTTCCACAAGCGGCGCGACGAGTTCGAGCTCGTGGCGTCGCCGGGCATCGATCCCACGGTGCTGGCCCTGGAGTCCGGGGTGAAGGCTCACGTCATCGGCGGTGGTCTCCGATACGACACGGTGGATGCCTGGCGGCGGGGTGACGCGTCGCTCCCCCTGGAGGTCCACCTGCGTCTACTGGCCACGGTGTCCGGCAGCGGAGGCCAGGTGCCCAAAGCCACGCGTGTGGAAGCAGGGCTTCGGCTCTTCCGGCGATTCTGGGGCCCGGAGACGCCCTGAAGGTCGGGGTACGCGAGCGGCGTTCCCGCGGAGACGTCTAGGAAGCCCGCGCCCGCTCCCCAAGCAGCTCACGGGCGTGTTCCCGGGAAGTCTCGGATTCCGGATCCCCTCCCAGCATCCGAGCGATCTCCTCGATGCGGTCGTCCCCGCCCAGGCGACGCACCCGCGTCGTGGTGAGGCCGTCAGAGGCACCCTTCTCCACGAGGAGGTGACCCGAGGCCCGGGAGGCGACCTGGGGAAGGTGCGTCACGACGAAGACCTGATGGCGCTGGGCCACCTCGGCGAGCTTTTCGGCCACCGCGGTCGCCACGACGCCACCGACGCCGGCATCGATCTCGTCGAAGACGAGGACCGGCACCCGGTCGACGGACGCCAGGACCGACTTGAGGGCGAGCATGATCCTGGACAGCTCACCACCGCTGGCGATCTTCGATAGGGGCATGGGATCGAACCCGCGGTTGGGCGAGACCCGGAACTCGACACTTTCGGCGCCCCCCGCCGAGATCGTCTCGTGGGAGGTCAGGACGACCTCGAATCGCCCCTCCCCCAACCCGAGCCCAGGCAGGACGTCCGCGATGGAGCCGGCCAGGCGACGGGCGGCACTCCTGCGCGCCTCGCTCAGCTTCCCCGCTACCGCCTCGAGGCTGCGCGTCGCCTCCTCGATCTCCCGCCGCAACCGATCCACGTCGTGGTCGGCGTCGTCATGGTCGGCAAGCTCGGCTCGTACGCGCTGGGCCGTCTCCAGGACGTCGGCGAGCTCGGGCCCGTACTTGCGCTTGAGGCGGAAGAGGCGATCCAGGCGAGCCCGTACCTCTTCCAGGCGCTCGGGATCATGGTCAACGGAGGTGGCGTAATCGCCCATCCGTCGACCCACCTCCTGGACGGCGTAGAACGCCTCCTTGAGGCGCTCGGCGTCGGCTTGAAGTCCGGGATCGAAGCGGGCGAGCCGTTCAAGCGTCTGAAGGGCCTGGGCGACGCGGTCACTGACGGCCTCTTCTCCGTCGTAGAGGAGGTCGGCCACGGCCTGGGCCCCCTGGGCCAGCTCTTCGGAGTGCTCATGGCGCCCGGCCTCGGCTTCGAGGGCCTCGTCCTCGCCCGGCGACAGGTCGGCACCGTCGATCTCCTTGAGCTGAAAGCGCAGGAAGTCGGCACGACTCTCCACCTCCCTCTGGCGCTCCTCCCGCTCCTCCAACTCCCCCCGAAGGGCCTGGACCCGCTCGTACGCTTCGGCAACGGCCACGGCCAGTGCCTCCGCTCCACCCGAAGCATCGAGGATGCGTCGCTGGTCGCGGGGCCGTAGCAGCGTCTGATGCTCGTGCTGGCCGTGCATGTCCACGAGGGCGCTTCCCAACGCCCCGACCACCCCGGCGGTGGCCGGAGACCCACCCACCCAGGCGCGATTCCGGCCCTGGGACTGAACCTCGCGACGAAGGATGAGAAGCCCGTCCTCGACCCGGAAGCCGTGCTCGTCGGCCAAGGCCTGGACGGCCCCGAGGCCATCGACATCGAACACCGCCTCGACGGTAGCCCGTTCGGCGCCTTTTCGGACCACGTCCGACGACGCCCGCTCACCCAGGAGAAGGGAAAGGGCCCCGACGATGATGGACTTGCCCGCGCCTGTCTCACCGGTGAGGACGTTGAGCCCCGGCCCGAGGGACACCGTGAGGTCTTCGACGACGGCGTAGTCGCGGATGCGCAGTTCGACGAGCATGGCTGGAAAAGTAGAAGGAGGCGCAAGGCCCCCTCAATGCGACACCGGGACGCCGATTCGCCCGACGGAGACTCCGTGCGCCAGACACACGACGGGCCGCAGGCCGCGTCTGGGACCCCTACGCACGCTCCGGCGGACGCGCCGCCCAGTTGAGCTTCCTGCGCATTGTGTTGAAGAAGGTCTGCCCGGGAAGCCGCACGAGGCTCATGGGCCGTTCCTCCCTGGCTACGAAAACCCGTTCCTGAGGCTCGAGCTGATGCACGACCTGACCATCCACCGTCAGCTGGTGCTGGGCCTCGGGCTCCAAGGCACCGATGCACACCGTCCGGTGGGCGGGAAGCACCAGAGGTCGCACGGCCAGGGAGTGGGGACAGATGGGCGTGACAACGATGGCGTCGACGTCGGGCGTGATGATGGGCCCGCCTGCGGACATGGAATAGGCCGTCGATCCCGTGGGCGTTGAAACGATGACGCCATCGGCGGCGAAGCTCCCGACCTCCTCCATGGCGTCGTAGTCGGACGCATCGCCCACGGAGAGTCTGAGGGGCGTCACCCGTGCGGCTCCCACGGTGTGGACGACGACATCGTTGAGGCCGAAGAACTCGGTGTCCTTCATCCCACCTTCACCCTGGATCTTCGCCCGCAGCCGGAAGCGGCTCTCCAGCACGGCGTCCCCGGAAACGACCTGTGACAGCCCCCCCTCCAGGTAGGAGTCGGGAATGGCGGTCAGGAAGCCCAGGCGGCCGATGTTGATGCCGAGAACGGGCGCGTCGGTGCCCACCGCCAGGCGGCTGGCCCGAAGGAAGGTGCCGTCGCCGCCGAGGGCCACGACGAGATCGACGGGTTGGGACTGGAGGTCCAGCGACGGCTGAACACCTCGGCCCGCCTTCTCCTCGATGCGGACGTCGATACCTTCCGACGCCGCCCATTCCCGGAGGCGATCGACGATGGCCAGGACCTCGGCCGTGTGCTCACGATACACGACTCCGATGGTCCGAATGGGGCCTTCCAGCCGACGGCCTTCGCTCCCGCTCACGCAGTCTCGAGCTTTGCGCCCCGCTCGACTCGCTGGCGCACGTGTTCGGCGATCCCCTTGGCGTCGAGTCCGATGTCTGCCAGAAGCTCGTCGCGGGAACCGTGTTCGATGAACGAGTCCGGGATCCCCACCGCCGAGACCCTCGGCGGACGATCGAGTTCCAGTTCGTCGATCTCCCGGGCCATGTAGGCGCCGAAGCCGTTGATGACCTGGCCCTCCTCCACCGTCACCACCACAGGATGGCTTCGGACCATCTCCTCGAACACCGTGCGATCGAAGGGCTTGAGGAAGCGGCAATTCACCACGGTGCTCCGGATCCCCTCGGCCTCCAGCAACGACGCTGCGGCCATGGAGGGCAGCACCATGGTACCGGTGGCCAGGATCACGCAGTCGCCCCCGTTGCGGAGCACCTCCCACGTGTGGGGCTCGATCTCGGGAATCTGGCTGAGGTGAGGGACTTCCTCGGGTACCGCGGCACGAGGCCAGCGCACGCTCCACGGGCCGTCGTCAGCCTGGGTGGCAAGACGAAGAAGCGCCAACATCTCGGCCCCGTCCTTGGGCGCCGTCACGGTCATTCCCTGAATCGACAGCATGTAGGCGATGTCGAGGACCCCGTGATGCGTCGGCCCGTCTTCGCCTGCGATGCCGGCACGGTCCATTCCGAAGACCACCGAGAGGTCCTGGAGGGCGACGTCGTGGACGATGTTGTCGTAGGCCCGCTGCAGGAAGGTCGAGTAGATGGCGACGACGGGCTTTACGCCCTGCGTGGCCAGACCCGCGGCGAAGGTCACACCGTGTCCTTCGGCGATCCCCACGTCGAAGTAGCGATTCGGGTGGGCCTTCTGGAACATGTCCGTGGACGTCCCGTCGGGCATCGCCGCGGTGATGGTCACGACCTTGGGGTCCGCGTCTGCCAGCTCGATGAGGCCCTTCCCGAAGACCTTCTGGTACCGCGGCAGCCCCGAGGACTTCTGTTTTCCCTCCCCGGTGACCTTGTCGAAGGGGCCGGCGGCGTGCCACGTCCACGGGTCGTCTTCGGCGTGGGTGAACCCCTTCCCCTTCTGGGTCAGAGCGTGGACGAGAATAGGCCCCTCCATCTTCTTCACGCGTTCGAACGTATCGACGAGCCCCCTCACGTCGTGGCCGTCGACGGGTCCGACATACTTGAAGCCGAGCTCCTCGAAGATGAGACCGGGGGTGATGAGGTGCTTGAAGCTCTCCTCCATCCGGCCCGCCAGCTCCTCCATGACGTCGCCCACTGCGGTGGGTGTCCGGTGAAGGACCTCTTTGACCAGGCCACGGATCCGGTTGTACGCGGGGTTGGTGATCATCCCCGTGAGGTACTTGTTCATGGCCCCTACGGCGGGGGCGATGGACATGTCGTTATCGTTGAGAACGACGATGAAATCCCGGCCGGTGTGCCCGGCGTTGTTCAGCGCCTCGTAGGCCAAGCCGCAGCCCATGGCCCCGTCACCGATGATGGCGACGACCTCGAAGTCCTCCTTGTTCAGGTCGCGACCCACGGCCATGCCCCAAGCTGCGGAGATGGAGGTGGACGCGTGGCCGGCGCCGAAGGCGTCGTACTCCGACTCGTCCCGGCGCAGGAAGGGAGCCAGCCCCCCGTACGTCCGAATGGAAGGGAGATCTTCGTTGCGGCCGGTGAGGATCTTATGGATGTACGCCTGGTGCCCGGTGTCCCAGACGAGCTGGTCCCGGGGCGTGTTGAAGGCGTAGTGGAGGGCGACGGTCAACTCGGCGACGCCGAGGCTGGCTCCGAAGTGCCCACCCTTCGTGGAGACGACGTCGATGTGACGCTGCCGCACCGCATCGACCACCTCCTGGAGCACCTTGCGATCCATCTGCCGCAGGTCCGCGGGGCTCTTTATCCGATCCAGTAGGGACACCGGATCACTCCTTATGTCGGAAACGCGTTGTCAGAAGATACCGGCATGGACCGTGCCGGGAAGGCAGACACAGCCGGATATCGGAAACAGAATACCCCTCACTACACCTATCGATCTCGCTCCACCATGTAGCGGGCGAGGGCCTCCAGAGGCTCGGAGGAGATACCGGGGTCGGCGAGCGCCTGCAGCGCCACCTCCACCTGCCTGCGGGCGCGAGCCCGGGCTCCGTCCAGACCGTGGAGGGCCACGTACGTGGATTTCTCCAACTGTGTGTCACTGGGGTTCTTCCCGAGGGCGTCGGCGGAGGCCGTAGCGTCGAGGATGTCGTCGGTGATCTGAAAGGCGAGGCCGATGGCCTGGCCGTAGATCTCCATGGCCTCGACCTCCTGATGGGACGCACCGGCGGCTCCGGCCCCCATCACCAGGGCCGCCGTCAACAAGGCACCCGTCTTTCTGCGGTGCAGGTCGCCCAGAGCATCCGGCCCCAGGGTCTCGCCTTCGCCGAGGAGATCGAGCCACTGCCCACCCACCATGCCGCCCGCGCCGGCCGCCTCCATGAGGCGTCGTGCCACCCCCCGGGCGGCAACATCCTCGAGCCCCAGGCGGTGCGCTGCCTTCAGAGCCTGGCGGGCTGCCAGGGGGATGAGCGCCGCAGCGGCGGTCATAGTCACCTGCTCGCCATGCTCGCGGTGGGTGGTCGGCCGACCCCGTCGTAGCTCCGCGTCGTCCATGCACGGCAAGTCGTCGTGCATCAAGGAGTATGCGTGGATGAGTTCAAGAGATACCGCAAGGTCGTAGACGGCCTCCCCGTCCAGAGAGGCGCTCCCCCCACAGGCCCGGAACGCAGCTACACAAAGGATGGGACGAAGCCGCTTGCCGCCCGAGAGGACCCCATATCGGATGGCCGCCAGGGCATGTGGATCCAGGGTGTCGTCGGCCTCGAACGACGCCACTGCGCGAAGAAGCGCCGCCTCTACCGCTTCGACCTCGACGTCGAGGAATGCCTGGAGTCCCGTGAACGTCGCCTCGGTCACGCGTCGTCCGTGTCCAACGCCCGAGTGGTACCGTCGGCGAGCAACTCCTCCACCTTCAGCTCTGTCTCGGCGAGTACCTGCTCAGCCTCACGGACGTGCTTCACACCCTCCTCGAAGAGCGAGAGTGCCTCTTCGAGCTGGATTTCCTCGGACTCCATGCGGGCCAGGATCTCCTCCAGTCGTCCGAGCCGGTCCTCCAGGCTCGGAACGTCATCGGAGTCGGCACCCACGGCGTCGGGGACGTCGTCGACCCGCGCGACCCCGTCAGCGGGGCCGGAGTGTTCGCTCATGGCATGATCTCGTGGTCGCGCATCATTTCTTGGTCGCGCATCATTCCTCTTCGACGGCCCCCAGCGATTCGGCCTCCACCGTTCCGTCAGTGACCCGGAGCCTGAATCTCACTCCTGAGGCCAGATCGTCCACCCTGCGCAGGATGCGCCCGTCGGCGTCTCTCGCCACCGAGTAGCCACGCGACAGCGTAGCCAAAGGCGAAAGGGCCTCGAGACGGCCGGAGAGCCCCTGAAGCCTGGCACGGCGTGCTCGGCTGAGCTCCACCATCCTCCTGTCCAGGCGATCGCCACCCAGCTCGACTGCACGGCGAAGGGGTGTCACTCGTCGTTCCATCGCTCGGGCCAGGCGGGCGAAGCGCTCGGCCACGGCATCCCGGCGCCTTGAACCCGCTCGTCGAACGCCGCGGCCGAGGCTTTCGGGCGCTCGTCGGAGCTGGGTCAAGAGAGCGAGGCGGTCCGGCACCACGGACTCGGCGGCGGCGGACGGCGTGGGCGCCCTGAGGTCGGCGACGAGGTCGGAGATGGTCACGTCGACTTCGTGACCAACTGCCGAGACCACCGGAGTCGCGCACTCCGCGATGGCGCGCGCCACCGGCTCCTCGTTGAAGGCCCACAGATCCTCGAGGGAGCCGCCGCCACGCCCCACGATGACGACGTCGGCCACTCCCGCCTCGTCCAGCCGGCGGATGGCGTCGGCGATCTCGTTGGCCGCCCCATCACCCTGCACCCGGCTGCCTCGCAGCACGACGCGCACCCAGGGAGCACGGCGCGTCAGGACCGAGAGGATGTCCCGGAAGGCCGCCCCCGTGGGGGAGGTTACCACACCCACCGTCTTCGGATAGCGAGGAATCGGGCGTTTGCGATCGGCTTCCAGGAGCCCCTCGGCCTTCAGGCGGGCGCGGAGTTCCTCGAAGGCCTTCCGCCAGAGCCCGTCCGCACCCTCGGCCTCGAGCTTGCGGACCACCATCTGGTAGTCGCCACGGGCCTCGTAGAGGGTCAGGTCGCCGTAGACCCTGACTTCGCTCCCTTCATCGGGATCGGTGGGGAGTCGGTCCGCCTCCCGGGCGAACATGACGCTCTTCAGCTGGGCACGATCGTCCTTGAGCGTGAAATAACAGTGGCCCGCTCGAGACCGCGTCCAGTTGGCTACCTCTCCGCCCACCCAGAGCGGCTCCACGCTGCTTTCCAGAAGCCCGCGGACGGCGCGGTTGACCTGTGAGACCGACCAGACTTTGGGTTGGGATTGCGCCTGGTCCTCGGGAGGTGTTGGGCCCTCGGGTGGCGCCGGCTCGGCGGGAGCGTCCTCCGCGGCATCCCCCTCCGACCGCTTCAGGTCATCGAAGAGGTCGAGGCTACCGTCGTCGGTCACGGGGTGCGTCGCGTCTTGGTGTCTGGCACGTCACGGCGTTTATCGGGTCAGGGCGTCTGTAGGGTCACGCCTCGAAGCCGGCGGCGTGGGCAGCCGACGCCACCGTGTTGGCCAGCAACATGGTGATGGTCATGGGGCCGACACCGCCCGGTACCGGCGAGATGGCCGAGACCTTCTCCGACACCTCGTCGAAGAGGACGTCACCGCAGACCCGGTAGCCCTTCTCGCGACTGTCGTCGTCAACACGGTTGGTGCCCACGTCGATGACGACGGCGCCTTCACGGACCATGTCGGCGGTGATCATCTCCGGACGGCCCATGGCGACGATGAGGATCTCGGCTTCGCGGGTGACGGCGCCCAGATCGGGTGTCCTGGAGTGGGCCACCGTGACCGTGGCGTTGCCGCCGGGGGCCTTCCGCATGAGGAGGGAAGCCAGGGGTCGTCCCACGATGTTGGAGCGGCCCACGACCACCACGTGCTTCCCATTTGGGTCGTGGCCGCTGCGGACCAGCATCTCGATGACGCCCGCCGGCGTGCAGGGGGCGAAGAAATCGCCCGAGTCGGTGGCCAGACGCCCGACATTGATGGGGTGGAAGCCGTCGACGTCCTTGGACGGATCGATGGCCTCGATGACCGCCCCCTCGTCGATATGGTCGGGGAGAGGGAGCTGGACGAGAATGCCGTGGATCTCGGGGTCGGCGTTCAGTCCCTCCACGACGCCCAGGAGCTCGTCCTCGGGCGTGTCGGCGGGCAAGGTGAGCTGACGGGAGTGGATGCCCAGCTTCGCCGCGGCCTTGTTCTTCATGCCGACGTACATCTGCGAGGCAGGGTCCTCTCCCACGAGGACGGTGGCGAGGCCAGGGACGACACCCGAGGCCTCCTTCATCTGGGCGACGGTCTCGGCGAGATCGGCGCGGATCTGATCGCCGATGTCGCGGCCGGAAATGATCTGGGCGGGCATCGAGGCTGGGGTCGGGCTCGAGGGCGGATCGGGCCACGCGAAGCGACGCTCGTCGATCGCGAGTCCTCAGGAAGCAGGGAATCTAACAAGCTCCCCGACGGTGCCTACCCGCTACGCCTACCGCGCGAAGTCCACCGCCCTCGTCTCCCTGACTACCACTACCTTGATCTGTCCCGGATATTGCAGCTCGCTCTCGATACGCCGCGCGACGGTTTCGGAGATCTGCGCCATCTCGCCGTCGCCGACCCGATCGGGTTCGACCATGACCCGAAGCTCGCGTCCGGCCTGGATGGCGAAGCAGCGGGACACGCCCTCCTGCTCCATGGCCAACTCCTCGAGCTTCTCCAGCCGCTTCACGTAGCCGTCGAACATCTCCCGTCGCGCGCCGGGCCTGGACCCGCTGATGGCGTCGGCGGCGGTGACGAGGAAAGTCTCGGGGAAGAAGTGGGGCTCCTCGTCGTGGTGAGCCTTGATGGCGTTGAGGACCAGCTCGGTCTCGCCGTGCTTCTTGCACAGCCGGTAGCCGAGCTCCACGTGCGTCCCTTCGTGCTCGTGAGTCATCCCCTTCCCCACGTCGTGAAGAATGGCCGCCCGCTTCGTCCCCTGGACGTCGAGACCCATCTCCGCTGCCATGGATCCGGACAGCAACGCCACTTCCCGCGCATGCTGGAGTTGGTTCTGACCGTACGATGTCCGGAAGCGTAGACGCCCGAGAGTCTTGACGATCTCCGGGTGCACGTTGTGGATGCCGAGTTCATACAGGACCTCCTCTGCGGCCTCCACCATCGCCTTGTCCACCTCACCCGCCGCCTTCTCGACCACCTCCTCGATTCGGCCCGGGTGAATCCGTCCGTCCTCCACGAGCCGCTCGAGCGCGATGCGGGCCGTCTCCCGACGAACGGGATCGAAGGCTGAAAGAACCACCGCCTCGGGCGTGTCGTCGATGATGACGTCGACGCCCGTGGCCTGTTCGAAGGAGCGGATATTGCGCCCCTCCCGACCGATGATCCGACCCTTCATCTCATCCGACGGAAGCTGGACCACGGAGACGGTCGTCTCTGCGGTGAGATCGGCGGCCATGCGCTGAATGGCCAGCGCCGTGATCTTCTTGGCTTCCCTCTCCGCCTCCCTCTGGGCGGTCTCCTTGATCTCTCGGAGACTGTTGGCCGCTTCGGCTGCCGCGGCGTCCTGCATCGCCTCCATGAGCTCGCGCTTGGCATCGTCCTGGCTCATCCCGGCGAGCTGCTCGAGGCGCTGGCGCGCCTTGGCCCCCTGGGCCTCTACCTCGGATTCCCGGGCCTGTAGCTCCCCCTCGTGGTGAGCGACGGACTCGGCGCGGCGATCCAACTCTTCTTCGCGGGTGTTGAGGCGATCGAACTGCCGGTCCAGCGCGTCGGATCGCTCTTCCGCGCGGCGCTCCGCGCGCTCGATCTCTTCCCTGCGGCGACTCTCCTCTTTCTCCCAGGCCTCGCGGAGGCGGAAACCCTCTTCTCGCCCCGCGAGCTCTCCGGCCTTTCGCGCGTTCTCTGCCTCGCTCTTGGCCCGTTCGAGGATGCGGGAGGCCTCGTCCTGTGCCCTGCTCTTTTCTAGCTCTTGTCGTGCCCTTTCGCGGTTTCGCGCGATCACGAAGCCGATCAGCGCACCCAGGACGAGTCCGACCGCCGCCGCCAACATGAGTGGCGGGGTGATCATGTATCAAAAACTCCGAAATCGACCGGCGAACCGGCCGAAGGTTGGCGTCAAACCGCTCCTCGGCGAGGGGCGGACGGGGATCGTAGCCCCATGTAACGGATTCAGGATAGAACTCGGACGATCGCGTTCGCAACCTGGCGGCCGAGGAGCCGGGGGATCTGGCGGGTCCGGGCGTCTGCACGCCGGCGGGCCGTCGGCAACGAGGTGCCGTCCCACGCTGAAGCAGGGTCGCGGCGAGAGCCGCCCGCTCAGCCCAGCGCGTCCTCGATCCGGTCGGCCAGGCGCGCCGCTCTGGCCTCACCGTCGGCCCGGGCCTGCTCGACCTCGTCCTGACTCTGGAAGAACTCGTCGGCGATGGAGAGTGCGGCGAGGATGGCGGCCTTGTGTCCCTCGATGAGCCCCGCGGCCATGCGGATCTGATGGATGCGGTCGTCGACGAGTTTGGCGCACTTGCGGGTGTACTCGGGCTCGGCACTGGCCCGGATGGTGTGCTCTTCTCCGGCGATGCGGACCGTGACCGACGTCTTCTGCACCATCATGACTGAGTCTCCAGGAAGCGGATCCGGGCGATCATACGTTCGACACCCTCGCGGCCTCGTTCGAGGCGGTTTCTCAGGTCGGCATTCTCGGTCTCCAATGCCTTGAGCCGGGTCATGAGCTGCTCGGCTTCCTCTTCGTCACCGGTGAAGCGTTGGACCAGCTCGGCGAGCTCATCGCTTTTCTGTTCGGCGGCGTGGGCACGCACTCTCGTCTCGGCGAGACGGTCGAGTAGCTCCCCGACCGCATCCTCCAAGCGTGTGAAGCCGTCCGCCGCACGATCATCCCCGGGCTGTGACACCGAGCTCCTCCTCGAGCCGTTTCAGTACGTTGCCGACGCTCTTGTCGACGGCCTTGTCCTTCAGGGTCCCCTTCGCCGAACGGAAGCGCAAGCGGACCGCCACGGATCGTGTGCCCTTGGGGATTCCCTCCCCGGTGTACACGTCGAAGATCTCGAGGGCCTCGAGCTCTACTCCCGCAGTGGCGCGGACAAGTCTCTCGACGTCGCCCACCGGAAGCGCGTCGGGCACCACGAGGGCCAAGTCACGCTCCACCGCGGGATAGTGGGGTAACGGATCGTACGTCGCCACCGGGCGAGGGTCGGGATCTTCGGGAAGCCGAACTTCCAGGGCGTAAACGTCGCCAGCCCACGGGGGAGTATCCACGGCGGCGTCTGCCAGCCGGCCTCCCACTCCGACAACCGTGCCGTCCCCGGCGATGGCGGCCAGGGCCTGCTCCGGGTCGAAGCGGGCCGAGAGGTTCGACACGGGCTGATTCGCCGAATCCTCTGCCTCATGGGCGGCAGCCGGTACCACGAGCGCTTCACCATGGTAGGCCGTCGCCACCGCCTCCTCGAACAACCCCTTCAGGTCCCATATGGAGAAGGCCTCGTCTTGGGCAGACCAGTGCGGCGGCGTTCGGCGGCCCGTGAGGATCACGGTCAGGTGCGTCTCCTCGTGGGGAGGGCAGCCGGATATCGTGCGGCTGAACGAGGTTCCGATTTCGAAGAGGCGCACGTCCCGGTTGCCTCTGGCCAGGTTGTACTCCAGGCGCCGGACGAGGGAGGGCAGCAGGCCCACCCGCATGACCGGTTCGGTGGTGGCCAGGGGATTCGCCACCTCCACATCGCCCTCCGCCGCCGGCGCGAAGGCCGGGGTCTGCGTCTCGAAGAACCCGTGGCCCACCATGACAGTCCGGAGACGGTCCTCGAGCTTGAAAAGGGGGTGATCGGGTACGGTCCCAGGTCGGGACGGACGGAGATCCGCCGGGAAGGCGTCGTATCCGTGGGTTCGGGCCACCTCTTCGATGAGGTCCACTTCTCGCGTGACGTCGTAGCTGCGGTAGCCCGGCACTCGAACGTGAAGAACGCCGTCGCTCTCCCCCTCCATCGAGAAGCCCAGGGGCTCGAGGAGGCGGGTGACGTAGCGGGCATCGAAGGGGATGCCAAGCAGTCGATGGATACGAGCCAGCCGTACGTCCACCACCTGCGCCTTGAAGGGGCGTGGGCAGCAGTCCAGCGCCGGCCCGTCCAACTCACCGCCGGCGGTGGCCATGATGAGGGCGGCACAGCGCTCCAGGGCGGTCTGCATCCCCTCCGGGTCCACGCCGCGTTCGAACCGGTACGAGGCGTCGGTGGACATCCCCAGGGCCTTCCGCGTGGCGCGGATGGACTTGGGGTCGAAGAGGGCGCACTCGAGAAGGACGTCGCGCGTCGTCTCCTCCACCTCGGAGTTCTGCCCGCCCATGACGCCCGCAATGGCCACCGGCCGCTCCGCGTCGCAGATCATGAGCATGTCGGTGGTCAGCGACCGCTCCTCGTCGTCGAGGGTCGTGAACTTCAGCTCGCTCTCGAGGGGACGGCGCACCACGATGGAGGACCCGGCCAGGTGGGCGAGGTCGAATGCGTGGAGGGGTTGGCCCAACTCGAGCATCACGTAGTTGGTGGCGTCGACCACGTTGTTGATGGGTCGCGCGCCGGCCCCTCGCAGACGCTCCTGAAGCCAGGCCGGAGAGGGACCGATCGCCACGCCCCGGATCACGGCGCCGAGATACCGGGAGCACAGATCCGGATCGTCGATGCGGATGCTGACGTCGCCGGCCGAAGCCTCCTTCGAGTCCACGACGTAGTCGGGCGCGAGTTCAGGGGCGTCAGGCAGTTCCGGCAAGACCACCCGGCCCTCGCCCTCCGAGGCCAACTCACGAGCGACGCCGGCGTGGGAGAGCAGGTCGCCCCGGTTCGCAGTGATCTCGACGTCGAGCGTGGCGTCATCGAGCCCCAGGGCGTGGACAAAGGACTGACCCGGCGTGAAGTCACCGTGGATCTCCAGGATGCCGTCATGGTCCGCGCCAAGCCCCAACTCCTTCGAGGAGCACAACATACCCTGAGACACCTCACCCCGGATCTTGGCCTTCTTGATCTTGAAGTCGCCCGGGAGAACCGAGCCTACCGGGGCGAAGGGATAGTACGATCCCGCCTTCACGTTGGGCGCGCCGCAGACGACCTGGACGACACCACCTCCGCCGTCCACCTCGCACAAGGAGAGGCGGTCGGCGTTGGGGTGCTGACCCGCGGAGATCACCTTCCCCACGACGATGTCGCCGAGGGCCTCGCCAGGAGACGTGATCTCATCCACGGGCGCGCCCCTCAACGCCAGGTGCTCAGCAAGCTCTCTGGGACTCCCGGTGAGGCCGGGGACCATGTCCTTGAGCCAACGGGTCGAGACGTTCATGAGGCGAACTGAGCGAGGAAGCGGACGTCGTTATCGAAGAAGGTCCGGAGGTCGTCGACGCCGTGCTTCAGCATGGCGATGCGGGCCGGGCCCATCCCGAAGGCCCACCCCGTGTACTTCTCGGCGTCATAGCCCGCGTTCTCGATGACGTTGGGGTCGACCATCCCGGCCCCCATGATCTCCAGCCAATCCGTCTCCACCCGGGTCCCGTCCGGCCGTGTGATGATGCGCTTCACGTCGACTTCAGCGCTGGGCTCCGTGAACGGGAAAAACGACGGCCGGAACCGAATCTGGGTGTCGGCCCCCCAGTACCGCCGGGCGAACTCGGCGAGGGTGGCCTTGAAGTCGACAAAGGTCACGTCCTCGTCGATGACAAGGCCCTCGATCTGCTGGAACGCCGGCGTGTGTGTCGCGTCGTAGGTGTCGCGTCGATAGACCCACCCGGGAGCGATGATGCGAATGGGAGGATCGTACATCTCCATGGTGCGCATCTGGACCGGGGACGTGTGGCTCCGCAGAAGGACCGAGTCCACCAGGTAGAGGGTGTCCTGTTCGTCGGCTGCCGGGTGGTCCAGCGGCGTGTTCAGCGCCTCGAAGTTGTACCACTCTGTGTCGGCTTCGGGGCCCCGTGCTCGTGTGAAGCCCAGGTCCCTGAAGATGTGCCAGATCTCGTTGACGGCCTGGGTGATGGGGTGCAGCCCTCCCTTCCACTGCCTCCGTGCCGGAAGGCTCAGGTCGAGGGCGGGCCCCTCGGAGCCACCGGCCAACTCAGCGGCGCGGGCCTCGAGGGCGGTCGCGACCACTCGTTTCACGCGGTTCGCTTCCTGGCCGACCTTGGGGCGTTCTTCCGCCGGCAGCCGCCCCAGGCCCCGCAGAATGATGGAGATCCGCCCGTCGCCTCGGCCCAGGTACTCCACACGTACCTGCTCCAGGGCGTCCGTATCCTGAGCGGATGCGATGGCGCTCTGAGCCTCTGCTTCCAGGGCGGCCAGTGCGGCAACCGGGTTTTCGTCAGTCATGTCTTCTCGGTCGGATGGCTTCGAATCGAGTGGTGGCGGCGGACCCGTTGGTCTGCTGTCACCCACTCAGGGCAGTCGGACGACGAAAGGCCCCGCGGCGTCTTGCCACGGAGCCCTTCGATCGTGCGTCGGAAGCGTCCTCCTGGTGCGGTCGGAGCAACAGCCCGCCCGCGCAACTGGATGGGGGCGGCTCAGCCGGACTTGGCGGCGAGCCCTTCCTTGGCACGATCGACGACCGCACCAAACGCCTCGGGGTTGCGGACCGCGAGATCGGCTAGCGCCTTGCGGTCCAATTCAACCCCGGCCTCCTTGAGTCCGTTCATGAAGCGGGAGTACGAAAGGTCGTGCTCCCTGGCCGCCGCGTTGATGCGGGCGATCCACAGCTTCCGGAAGTTGCGCTTCTTCTTCTTTCGGTCCCGGTACGCGTGCTCCCACCCCTTCTCCACCGCGTCCTTCGCGGTCTTGTAGAGGTTCTTGCGCCCACCGAAGTAGCCTTTGGCTTCCTTGAGGATCTTCTTCTTCTTCTTGTTCCGCGCCGGTGCGGAGGTCGAGCGTGGCATCGTTCAGCCTCCTCAGGAGCCGTAGGGAAGAATCTTGTGGAGCTTCTTCTCGTCGCTCTTGGCCACGAGATCGGGCTTGCGAAGGCGGCGTTTACGCTTCGCCGTCTTCTTCGTCAGGATGTGGCTCTTGTTGGCGCGCATCCTCTTGAGGCGGCCCTTGGCGGTCTTCTTGACCCGCTTAGCGGCGCCACGATGTGTCTTCATCTTCGGCATACTTCCACTGCTCCCGTGCGTCCCCAATGGGGATGATTTTCACTCGATGATCCCCCTTCGGGGATGTCCTGCCTACTGCTGCATCTTCAGAGGGGCGACGACCATGGACATGACGCGTCCCTCCATACTCGGGTGACTCTCGATCTTCCCGAGCTCGTTCAAGTCTTCCACGACCCGGAACAAGACTTCCCTCCCGATCTCGGCGTGGGTCACCTGACGACCTCGGAACATCATCGTCAGCTTGACCTTGTTGCCTTCCTCCAGGAAGCGCTTCGCGTGACCCACCTTGAACTGGTAGTCGTGCTCTTCGATTCCCGGTCGGAACTTCACCTCTTTGACCTTGATCGTGTGCTGCTTCTTCCGCGCTTCACGGCGTGCCCGATCGGCTTCGTACTTGTACTTCCCGTAGTCCATCATCTTGACCACGGGCGGTCGGGCCTCCGCCGCTACCTCCACCAGATCCATTCCTCGCACTTCCGCCCGTTCCCGGGCCTCGTCGATGGAGACGATGCCGATCTGCTCGCCATCGTCCTGGATGAGCCGCACAGGGCTGATCCGAATCTGGTCGTTGACGCGGACTCTTTTGTCGCTGATTTCCCCTTTCCTCCGATGGAGTATCGCAAACGCCGCGAGAAGGGCTGTTCACCCTTCCAGACGCTCGGCACAACGAAAAAGCCCGAGACGAATCTCGGGCCGCGACCGTGACCGTCGAGCGCACCCGCGTCGGGCGCCCGTCGATCTCATGCGACCCTCGTGGCTACTCCGTAGAGGCCAGAGGGTGGAGCCACTGGACAGAGCGACCCACTTCCTCGTTGTGTTCCGCCATCCGGCGGAGGCGTAAGATGTTCATGAGGCCCGTTCAGGTCAACGGCATCGGCCCTGAACCCGTGCGACCCTCCAGGGTCACCTACCCCAGCGCCTTCTCCCGGATCTCATCCACCACGGCCTCGATGAATTCGCTGCGGTCCATGACGTCCTGCTTCTTGCCCTGACCCCGCTTGCGGACGGCGACCGTGCCGCCTTCGGCCTCGCGTTCGCCCACCACCCCCATATAGGGAATCTTGAGCGTCTCGGCTTCGCGGATCCGATAGCCGAGCGTCTCCCGGGACTCCAACGTCGCGCGCACGCCGGATGCCACCAGGTCGTCCACGAGTTCGGCGGCGCTGGCTTCCCAGTCCTCACCCACGGGCAGCACCCGCACCTGCTCCGGGGCCAGCCACGTGGGGAACGCTCCGGCGTAGTGCTCGATGAGCCCGCCGATGAAGCGCTCCATGGAGCCGAGGAGCGTCCGGTGGATGACCACGGCCTTGTGGCGCTCGTTGTCCGAGCCCACGAACTCGAGGCCGAAGCGCTCGGGCATCTGGAAGTCGAGCTGGTACGTACCGCCCTGCCACTTCCGGCCGATGGCGTCGACGACGTTCACGTCGATCTTCGGGCCGTAGAACGCCCCACCGCCCTCGTCCATGACGTAGTCCATCCCGCGACGCTCCAGCACGTCCCGGAGCGTCTCCGTGGCCGCGTCGTAGACCTCGGGGTCTCCGATGGCCTTCTCCGGCCGCGTGGACAGGGCGAGCTCGTACTCGTAGCCGAAGACCTTGAGAAGCATGTCGCCGTGGTCGAGGAGGCGGTCGTACTCGTCGGCGATCTGGTCGGGGCGCACGAAGATGTGGGCATCGTCCTGCGTGAACGATCGCACCCGGAGCATCCCGTGGAGCGTCCCCGAACGCTCATACCGGTAGCACGTACCCAGCTCGGCGAAGCGCAGCGGGAGGTCACGGTAGGACCTCGTCTGCGTCTTGTAGATCATGAAGTGATGCGGGCAGTTCATGGGCTTGAGGCGGAACCGCGTCCCCTCGTCGTCCATGGCCGGGAACATGTTCTCCGAAAAGACCTCCAGATGCCCGCTGATCTTGTAGAGCTCCTCGCTGGCCACCTGGGGCGAGTACACGAGCTCGTAGTCGTGCTCGAGGAGTGAGCCCTTCAGGAACTCCTCCACCGTGTGTCGGATGATTCCCCCCCGGGGGTGCCAGAGTACGAAGCCCTGCCCCACCTCCTCCTGGATGGAGTAGAGGTCCAGTTCCCTGCCGAGCACCCGATGGTCCCGCTTCTTCGCCTCCTCCAGCCGGTGGAGGTGCTCCTCGAGATCGGGCTTCTTGTGGAAGGCCGTGCCGTAGATCCGCTGTAGCATCTGGCGATTTTCGTCGCCCCTCCAGTACGCCCCGGCTCCCGACAGGAGCTTGAAGTGCTTCAGCCGCGCCGTGCTGGGGACGTGGGGACCCCGGCACAGGTCCAGGAACGGCCCGTTCTCGTAGACCGTGATGACCTCGTCGTCGTCGAACTCCTCCAGACGCTCGAGCTTCAGGGGATCGTCGGAGAAAAGGCCACGGGCCTCGTCCTTGGAGACCTTCCTGCGCTGGAAGGGCTGATCGGCGGCCGCCACCTCGGCCATCTTCTTCTCGAAGGCGGCGAGATCCTCCGGAGTGAACGGCTCCGCGACGTCGAAGTCGTAGTAGAAGCCATCGTCGATGGCGGGACCGAAGCCGATCCCGGCACCCGGACGGAGCTCTCGCACGGCGGTGGCCAGGACGTGGGCCGCCGAATGCCGGAGGACGGCCAGGGACTCGGGGTCCTTCTCCGTGAGGATCCGGATGCCGGCGTCCTCCTCGATGGGCTCCATGAGCCCCACCGTCTCGCCGTTCACCACCGCGGCCACCGCGGCCTTGGCAAGCCCCGGCCCAATGGCTGCGGCGACGTCTCCGGCCGTCGAGCCACTCGGCAGCTCGAGGACGTCACCGTTGGGAAGCTCGATCTTGATCTGTTCGCTGGACATGTCTGAAGTCGTGTGCTGTGGGTCCGAAGGTCAGGCGGCGGAAGGGCACCACAGGGGCATGAAAAAGGCGCGGCGCCCGTGGATCGGGGGCCGCGCCGGAGTGTCTGGCGGTTCCTGAGCTACCAGACGTGCGCGACCCCCCGACCGGTGGTCCCGTCGGTAGTGCTGGTCGTCACGGTGGTGCTCCAGGCGCACATGCAGAGCCTCGATGGTTCGATGAAAGCTGGCCAACGATGGGGGGAAGCCCCTGAGCGGTCAAGCGCGGACACGTCATCGACGGGCCCTGAACGGGACCGAGAAACGCGACGTCTACCCGGCATCGTGGGATCGGGGTTCTCGCGAAGATGTGGCGGCGCATCCGTCCGCAGCCTACCGTGAAACAGATCCCTCGTTGGAACCTCGCCCAGGAATCGAGATGTCGGTGTCCCTCCTCACGGTGGCTCTCTCCACCGCCCTCACCCTTCCTTGCGGCGTCGACACCGGTGGGTGCGTCGCCACCACAGCGGTCGTCACCGAGGAACGCACACTCGCCGCCGACTCCACCCGCTTCGTCGCCTGGTACGAATCGCTGCGGTCTCTAACGCCCGATCCAACGCGCGGCGCCGCGGTCGAGGGCGTGACCCTCCAGCGGGACGCAGGCACGTTCGAACTCGTCCGCGGGACCGTTCACCTCCTCGAGGAAGTCGACGGGCGGACCATCGGTGCCGTCTTCTCGGGGGAGGGACGTTTCCGCGTCGCCGTCCCCGATCCGGTGGAGCGTGCCCACCTCGTACGCACCTTCGAGGCAGACGAGGAGCCGGCTACCACCTTCGAGAACGCCGTGTTCCTCTTCACCGACTTCACCTTGGTGGAACTCGGCGAGGCGGCGACGTGGGGCCCACTCGAGCCCTCCAACGAGGCGAGGGACGAAGTCGAGGAGGCGCGGGAGTACCTCACCGATGGCGACGGATGGGTGGACCGGACCGTCACGGTGCCCGTCCTCAACGGAGGCGGGGGGTTCTTCTATGCCCACTTCTCCACGGACCGGGGCGATCCGCTCATCTACGCTGTCGATCCGCACAATGCGGAGGAGGTCAGCCTCTGGCAGCGCACGGAACGAGGCAAGCGGCGTTCCCTCATGACGCGTTTCCACCGGCAAGTGGACTACTCCACCGGGCGGAGCCTCCCGCAGGAGGCCCTGGACCTGGTGAAGATCCACAGCTACGACATCGAGACGGATATCGAAGGCGGGCTCGACCTGACCGGCCGAGCCGCCGCCACCCTGAGCAGAATGCAGGCGACGTACGATTGGGTTCCCTTCAGCCTCTACTCCGAGCTCGAGGTCGACTCCGTCCGCTGGTCTGACGGCACCCCTGCCGCCTTCTATCGCCCTGACGACAGCTCCGACCTCTGGGTCGACGTGAGCGCCATTCCGGAAGAAACCGCGGACCTGGTCTTCCACTACTCCGGGGACATGATGGACCGGCCGCAGGATCTCTGGGTCCAGATCGCATCCCACACGACCTGGTACCCGGTCTACGCTTTCGGTCGTGAGATTCCGTACCGGCTGACCTTCCACACCGACGACGACTACGTCTTGACGACGGTGGGAACCCGTGTGGAGCACCGCTCCGAAGACGACCGTGTGACGTCCGTCTACGAGACGCCTCCCATTCGGAACGTGACGTTCAACATCGGCGACTTCGACGCCTTGGAGACCGAGCCACCCAACCCCGGCGACCCCGGCCTCACCGTCCTCATCAACGAACGCGCCCACAAGCGGTTTGGCGCCATGCTGGCCGAACGCGGAGCCTTTCTCCTGGAGCAGCAGGACATGGCCGAAATGGTGGCCCACGACCTGCGAAGCAGCTTCACCTTCTTCAACGAGGTCTACGGCCCGACTCAGGTGCGCGACTTCGTGGCTACGGAGATTCCATACAGCCACGGTGAGGCGTACCCTGGCTTGGTCATGCTGGCATGGAACACCTTCCAGTGGACGAGCTCCGAGGGGTTCGACGAGATGTTCCGGGCACACGAAGTCGCCCACCAGTGGTGGGGGATCGGCGTGAGGCCGGCGACGTACCGGGACTGGTGGCTTGCCGAGGGCTTCTCCGAGTTCTCGGGTTGGTGGTATGCCGCCCGGGCCCAAGGCTCCATCGACATGTACCTCCGGCGCCTGAAGGAAACCCGGGAGGCCATCTTCGATCGGCGAGGCGAGTCACCGCCCATCGCGCTGGGCACCCGAGCGGGCAGCGAAGACCACCCCGAGGACTACCAACTCACCGTTTATCACAAGTCGGCGTGGGTCCTCCACATGCTCCGGACACTGATGACCGACGTCGATACCGGCAGCGACGACGTCTTCACCAGCATGATGCAGGGCTTCTACACCGATCACCTGGGTGGGATGGCTTCGACCATCGCCTTTCAGCGCGCCGTCGAGGAAGCCCTAGGCGGCTCCATGCAGTGGTTCTTCGACGCCTGGGTCTATGGCTCGGACGTCCCGACGTACGTCTTCTCGCACCGGTACGAGGACGTGGCAGACGGTGTCGTAGCCACCGTGCGGATCCGGCAGGAGGAGGTCCCCGAGGACTTCCAGATGATCGTGCCCATCATGCTGGACTTCGGGGACGAGGGCACGGCTACTGTGCGGGTGAACGTGTCCGGTCCGATGACGGAGGTCGAGCTCCCCCTCCTCCCGCGGGTTCCTGACGATATCGTCTTCAATCCCTTCGAGGCGGTGTTGGCGGAGGTGAAGACGGAGGACTGGAAGGACTGAGACGCGGATCCCGTCGCCCTCCGTCGGTCAGCGCGAAGAAGCGCTCACTGAACGCTCGCAGTTCGCTCGAGTCGCGGAACGCCGAGTGTGGAACCGGCAGGAAGGCGTCGGAGCCGAAGTAGATCATGAATGAGCCCGGACCGTCCACGACCTTCTCCACGGCATGCCAGCGAGTGAGGCGCTGATAGGCATCGGTCTCGTCCACGATGCCATCCTCCAGAAGGCGCACCCGATGCGTGCCGAACATCCCGTTGGTGATGCCACCCCTGGCGATGGCCTCGTACTGCTTCCGCTGCGCTCGCTCGAACTGGCGCGGCAGCAGCACAACGCCAATGGCTCCCGCGAAGAGCCACAGGAGGGCGAAGGCCGAGTACCCGGCGAGGAGAGCGAGGATGCCGAGAATGGCGGTGATGCCTGCGAGGGCCAGTTGCCCGTTCCTGGAGGCCTGCTTTACGACGTCCGAGTTCCGGTTGTGCTCAACCGCCAAGTCGACCCATTCCTCGGGGGTCAGGTCGTACTCGACGGAGACCGGACCGATCATGAGGGCTGGAGTGCATCGGTGTCGCCCCCCATGTCACCTGCCCTCGTGCACCGCGTCCAGAAGGTCACCCACCACCTTGTTGAGATACGGCGCGAAGCCTCCGGGACTCGGACCCAGGCGCACGATGACCATGTCCCTGGACGGGATGATCACCGTGTTCTGGCCCATGAAGCCCGCGGGCCAGTAGGCGTCCGGCGGCATCCGGTCGTACGCCCCACCGGCGTTGAGCCAAAAGAGCCCGCCGTAGCCGTCGCTGGGGTGCGCTGGCGCGGGAGCGCTCACCAGCTCCGCCCACCCTTCGGGCAAGATGCGCTGTCCTTCCCACATCCCGTCGTTGAGGTGCAGGAGGCCGAATCGGGCCCAGTCCCGGGCGGACATGTAGTCGTAGCCGGTGAGGATGAAATTGCCCCACGCGTCAGTCTCCAGCACCGCGTTCTTGATTCCAATCCGGTCGAAGAGCCCCGTCCAGGGAAAGGCGTGGTAATCGTCGCCCCTGGCCTCCACCGTCTCGCGGACGATCTTGCCCAGCGTCAGGGGGTCGGAGTTGAGGTACTCCCACCGCGCCCCGGGCTCGGCCTCCAGGGGGAAGCTGACCGCATGTCGGAAGACATCGATGCCGTCGAAGTAGATCCGGAAGTGATGGTTCTCGGTCGTCAGCGAGTTCGGATTTCCGAGGCCGTAGTTGTTGAAGTCCAGTCCGCTGCTCATCCGGAGGAGGTCCAGGATCGTGATGGAGCTGCGCGGGTCGTCCGGGTCGCTCCACTCGGCAACGGGAGCGGGGTCCTCGACGCTCAACTCTCCCTGCTCCACCAGCACGCCGACGAGGGCCGCCGTAACGCTCTTGCCCTGGGACCACGAGAGGTGGGGCATGTCCCGTGAAACACCCGGGGCGTAGCGCTCTCCGATGATCCGCCCGTTGTACACCACCACCACCGCTCTAGTGTTCTGCCCGTGCTCGTGATTACCGATGGCGTAGTCCAGGGCGGCGTTCAGGGCTTCGGCATCGACCTCGGCAGGGAGTCGCTCGTCGGAGAGGCGGTCGCCCGTGGGCCATCGCTCCCACTCCGCCAAAGGCCATTCTCGACCGACCTCCGAAGGCGCGAAGTAGATGTCGTCGGCGCCCCTCGGCAGAATCGAGCAGCCTTGGTCCCCGTTGTACTGCGCCACGCGATCCGGTTGGCCGGGCGCCGAGAATGTCACCCGCCGACGCTCCTCGTCGATCTCGTAGCTGAAGTCGTCACCCCAGGAGAAATGATCGAAGCGCCTCAGATCCGCGGCCGCGTGCACTTCCGGGTCACGGCCCTGCACCCAAATCCCCGAGCAGAGGATCTTGGCGTTCATGGCCATGGCGAACTCGGCGGGCTCGGCGTCGTCCGAGGGCCACTGGGCCTGGACGGTCGCCGGCGCCAAGAGAGCCAAGGCCGTCGCCACCACCGTCACCGTCAGGGCCGCCCGGCACGCCTGCCCGACCGCGGATCCCGCCTCCGAGTGTGTCACTCGTCTATCCTCTCTTGAAGACCAACCAACCACCTACCGGGAAAAGGACCAACCAGGCGACGACCAGCCCCCGCCGGAGGCCGCCCGCCGGCACGACGCTGCCCAGCACGACGACCGCTGCGAACGCAACCGCGCAGTAGATGATGAGCGGCTTCAGCTTCGCCGCGCTGACGAACCGACTCTCGGGCACCCTCGCTCACCCTCCTCGCGCAGGCATGGTCACCGGGTCGACCGTCGGGACGACCGCACCGACGTAGACTCGACGCAGCAGTGCAGGCATCTCCGTCCGGATGACTCCGTTGATGTCGTCCACCACACTCGGCACCTGCTCCCACGATCGATCGATCGACCACATGGCGTCGGCGGTGGGTGGACCACTGAACCCCTCGATCCGACCCCAGACCCCGGCGCCGTCGGAGGCGTCGTCGAGGGCGTCGGCGAGCGCGTCCAACCGCTCGCGCATGGCTTCGACGTCAGCCTTCAAGTCATCGACGCCTTCGCGATCCTCCAACACCCCCGCCACCTCGCCGAGCTGCTCGGCCATCTCGTCGAGGGCGTCCTCGGCCACATCAACGGCTCCTGACAACCGGTACGATTGCATCATGGCGTCATGGCGGACCATGAGCTCGCGTCGGCTCATGGACACCCGTGGGTCCATACGCACCTGCATCTCCTGCTGCACCACGTCGTCACCGGTGGTGAGCTCCACGATGTAGACCCCGGGCATGACCCTCGGACCCGGATTCATGGCCTCACCGTCGGGTCCCTCCTGGGTCAGTCGGAGGTCCCAGATGACCTCGTTGAGTCCCGCCTCGGCGGTACCCTCGAGCTCACGGAGTTCATTGCCCGTGGCGTCCGTCACCCGAAGCGTCAGGTCGTCGGCCGCCGCGCCAAGCCAATACCGGATGCGGGCTCCGTAGGGAGGGTTCTCCGCCTCCCAGATCCCCGGCGTCCACCCCTGGGGCCGGTACATGTTGTACGACGTGGCCCGGCGAATGGGGAAGAGGTAGGCGTTGGACTGCACCACCGTCTCGTCCAGCTCTTCCAGCGGCGTGACGTCATCGAGGATCCAGATGCCCCGCCCGTGGGTCCCCAGGACAAGGTCGTTTTCTCGTGGGTGGATCTTGATGTCGTCCACCGGCACGGTCGGTAGGTTGCTCTCCATGCGAACCCAGCTTTGCCCCAGATCCTTCAGCACGTAGACGCCGAGCTCGTTGCCCACGAAGAGGAGGTCCGCCTCGTCGGGGTGCTCGGCCAGCGCGTTCACCGAGCTCATGGGGAGCCCGTTGGTGATGCGCGTCCAGTCCTCCCCGTGGTTGCGACTCGCGAAGACGTACGGCGCGAAATCATCGGTCCGGTGGCCGTCGAAGGCCACGAAGACGGTGCCCTCGGCGCCGTGGGACGCCACGATCCGCGTCACGTACGTTCGGGCGGGGACGTCGTCGTCGAAGTTGTCCGTGACGTCGGTCCAGGTGGCGCCCCCATCACGGGTCACGTGCACCCGTCCGTCATCGGAGCCAGTGTAGAGGACGTCGGCGTTGACCGGTGACTCGGCGAGGGCAGTGATGTTCCCATACGTCGATTGACCGTCGTTGCGTGACATCTGAGGCGCCGACCCCGGCACCCCCATGATCCGCAGCGTGTCCCGGTCGATGGCGTACGTCAGGTCGCCGCTGATCGCCTCCCAGCTCTGCCCGAGATCGTTGGACTTGAAGAGCCTGTTCGAGCCGAAGTAGACCGTGTTCTCGTCGTGACCCGAGATGATCACCGGCGAATCCCAGTTGAACCGGAGGTCGGGCAGCTCGTCGCCATCGTCGGGGCGACCGATGGGCCGGATGCGTGCGCGCTCCATGGTTTCCAGGTTCACACGGGTCAGATTCCCGCCCTGGGACTCCGCGAACATGATGTTCGTGTCCGTGGGATGCATGGCGGTGAAGAAGCCGTCCCCACTACCCACGTTGTACCAGTCGCGGGTGCGGATCCCCTGATTCGACCAGGTGTCCGACGGGGCACACCAGGAGCCGTTGTCCTGGAGCCCGCCGCAGACGTGGTAAGGGTCCCTCATGTCCACGCCGATCTCGTAGAACTGGGAGATGGGCAGGTTGAGGAACTGGTACCAGTTGTCCGACCGGTCCCAACTGATGGAAACGCCGCCGTCGCTGCCGAGAATCAGGTGATCCGAGTTGTCGGGATTGATCCATAGCGCGTGATGGTCGAGGTGGACGCCGGCGGCCGCGTCGTCGGTGAAGGTCCGTCCGCCGTCGGATGACCGGTACATGTTGGCACCCCCGAGATACATGCGTTCAGGGTCGTTTGGGTCGATGCGGATCTGGGAGTAGTACATGGGCCGATTGTTCGTTGTGGACCGATGCTCCCATGTTTCGCCGCGATCGGTGGAGCAGTACACGCCGTCTTCTTCGGTATCGTCCTCGGCCCCGCTTGCGTCGGCCTGGACGAGGGCGCACACGAGGTTGGAGTCCCGTCGGTAGATATCCAGACCGATCCGCCCCTTGTCTCCGTCGGGAAGGCCCGCCGTCAACTCCGTCCAGGTCTGGCCGCCGTCCATGGTGCGGTAGATGCCACTCCCGGGTCCGCCTCCGTTGAAGCCCCACGGCTTGCGCTGCCTCTGGTACATGGCGACGAAGAGCGTCTGGGGATCACCCGGGTCCATGGCCATGTCGATGGCTCCGGTGACGTCGTCGATGAAGAGCACCTGCGTCCAGCTCCGCCCGGCGTCGGTGGTCTTGTAGACGCCGCGCTCGGGGTTGGAGCCCCAGAGATGACCGACGGCAGCGACATACGCGACGTCCGGATCCCGGGGGTGGACCTGGATCCGGGAGATGTGGTGCGTGTTCGCCAGCCCGAGGTGCGTCCACGTCCGTCCGGCATCCGTGGACCGGTAGACGCCGTTGCCCCACGGAGAGCTCTGTCGGTTCTGGGGCTCGCCCGTCCCCACCCACACCACGTTGGGGTTCGACGGCGCCACCGTCACGTCACCCACGGACGCCGTTTCCTCGTTCCTGAAGACCTCCTCGAACGTGACGCCCGAGTTCGTGGTCTTCCAGACACCGGCGCTCGCCGTCCCCACGTAGAAGGTCGCGGGATCGGACTCGACGACGGCCAGGTCCGAAACGCGGCCGCTCATGATGGTGGGGCCGATCTCGCGGAACTCCAGGGCGTTGGCCACGGCAGCGATCTGCTCCACCGACTGACCTGAGGCCTCATCGGGGGTAACTGCCACCGTACAGCCGAGGGCGAACACGAGTGTCGCGGTGGAAGGGGATGAGTGTCCTGCCGAGAAGAAGCGGGTACGCATGCGAGCCTCGAAGCGTTCTGTGTTCGTTTGATCGGTGGAGATCGGTGAGGCCGGACCCTGCCCCGACGCACACCACGGTGGTCATCCTATGGGGTGAGCCGGAGTTGCGCACGGGTACTTCGTCCCGGGAGGACCGTGGCATTATCGTGAGGCGGAGACAGCGCCCCAGTGGCGTTTCCAGGTTGGACTACGCCTGCTGGGCGCGCACACCGCGAGGGACAACGAGAACACGGGAAGGATGGCTCATGGGAAAGCTCCGTACGTACGAAGGCCAGAAGATCACCGTCCGTTTCGACGCCAAGCGGTGCATCCACGCTGAACGGTGCGTCCACGGACTCCCGTCGGTGTTCAATGCCGAGAGCCGCCCCTGGATCCAGCCCGACGGTGCAACGGCCGATGAGATCGCCAACGTCATCCACCGCTGCCCGACAGGTGCATTGAGCTATGAACGCACGGACGGAGGACCTGCGGAGCCAGTGCCCGAGGGGCCTCCACAGATCCGCGTCGTCGCCGACGGCCCCTTGTACGTCCGTGGCTCCATCGAGGTGGTGAATGCCGAGGGCGAACCGGTGGAAACCGGGCCTCGGGCCGCTCTCTGCCGGTGTGGGGCTTCACGGAACAAACCGTTCTGCGATAACACCCATCTGGAGACGGGCTTCAGCGATGGTTGAGACGACGCGACCGGCCCGTCGCGCAGCGGCGGCGACTGCCCTTCTGGCGGCTCTCGGAGCCTGCAGCGACGAGGTGATCCTCCCCATCGAGGGCACACTCGCCCTGGAGGTCGTCACCGACGAACTGACGTCGCCGGTGGGGCTGACCTCGTTCCACGGAGACCCCAGCCGGATCTTCGTTCTCGAGCAGCCCGGGCGGGTGCGGGTCGTCAGGGACGGCACCCTTCTGCCCGACCCGTTCCTCGACGTCACGTCCGAGACATCAGCCGACGGCGAACGCGGTCTCCTGGGTCTCGCTTTTCACCCCGACTACGCCCTGAACGGCTACGTCTTCGCCTACTACACCAACAACGCCGGGGACACGCGGGTGGTCCGGTACACCGCCACGAACCCGGAGTCGGCCGACCCCGGCTCGGCCGAAGTCATCCTGGCCGTCGACCAGCCCTACTCGAATCACAACGGCGGCCACATCGCCTTCGGCCGCGACGGCTACCTATACATCGCGCTTGGCGACGGCGGCGACGGTGGTGACCCCGACGGCAACGGTCAAGAACTCTCCACCCTTCTGGGGTCCATCCTTCGCATCGACGTAGACGGCGGCTCGCCCTACGTCGTCCCCTCGGACAACCCCTACACCGGGACGGCCGGAGCCGCCCCGGAGATCTGGGTCTACGGCCTCAGGAATCCGTGGCGGTTCTCCTTCGACCGAGCCAATGGAGACCTCTTCATCGGCGACGTCGGACAGAGTCGTCTCGAGGAGATCTCCGTCCAGAACGCGGGAAGCGGAGGGGGTGAGAACTTCGGATGGAACGTCATGGAGGGCAGCCAGTGCTTTGGCGCTGCCTCGTGTGACATGACAGGCTTGACGCTTCCCGTCTACGAGTACGATCACGACGAAGGGTGTTCCGTGACGGGTGGGTACGTCTACCGAGGGGCTGCCCTGCCCCAACTGGTGGGTCGGTACTTCTTCGGCGACTTCTGCACCGGTCTGGTCCGTTCCTTCCGATACGACGGAGGAGCCGCCGTCGACGTCCAGGACCACACGGCGGAGCTCGGCCCTCAGGCAGGACTGTCGTCGTTCGGTGAAGACGCCGACGGAGAGCTGTATCTCCTGGACATCGAAGGCATCGTCTACCGGTTGGTGGCCCGGGACTAGAACCGGCTTCTAGGCCTTCTCCCGATCCGGGTTCGCGTTGTACGCCGCGGTTCCGCCTGGCGGAATGCTCAACCACTTCCAATCGCCCCCGGCGAGAACCTTACCCTGGTACTGGATCTGGCCCACGTGGCTCGCCGTGTGGGCCACCGACCGAAGAAGCGCCTCGACCACCGAGAGCTCGATGCCCCGGATGGTCACGGTTCGCACGAGGTCTTCGTCGGTGAGCTCGGCCAGAGTGGGCATGAGGACGTCCCAGCCCCGCCGCCATTTCTCCCGGATCTCCTCGGGGGTGGCGTCGCGAACCGATAGCTCGTCGTCGCGCTGCCTCCAGGGCTTCTCGCCGTCCGTGGTGAGAAAGTCCGTAAACCGGGACTCCAGGTTGCCGGAGATGTGCCAAGCGAGGGTGGCGATGGAGTTGCTCTGCGCCGAGGGCCGTGCGACCAACTGCTCGGCACTCAGTTGGTCCATGGTCCTTTCGGCCAGCGACCGGTAACGGCGGTACTCCGCTTCGATGCCATCGATGATGTCACGCACGTCTGCCCTCCTGACCCGATCGGCGTTGGGCCGGTTGGTCCCCGGCGCCCATTCCCTCTACAATGTCGCCCTCAATATTCGCCCGGGTCCAGCGGGTCCGGCCCTCCATCTCAAGTGCCCCACGTCATTCATGAAGAAGCTTCTACTCGTCCTGACACTCACCGCCGTAGGCTGCGGCCCCACCGACCCCGAAGTCGTGCGCTGGGAGGCCATGGCCGACGAGATCACCATCACCCGAGACGATTGGGGCATCGCCCACATCCACGGCCCTACCGATGCCCACGCCGTCTTCGGGATGATCTACGCTCAGGCCGAGGACGACTTCAATCGCATCGAGGTCAACTTCCTCAACTCCCAGGGCCGTCTTGCCGAGGCCGAGGGTGAGGACGCCATCTGGCGCGACCTGCGGATGAAGCTCTTCATCGATCCCGCCGAGATGCAGGCCCTCTACGGCGCGAGCCCGGCGTGGCTCCGGGATCTCATGGATGCCTGGGCCGACGGCCTCAACTACTACCTCCACACCCATCCGGAGGTGGAGCCCCGGGTGCTCACGCGCTTCGAACCGTGGATGGCGCTGACGTTCAGCGAGGGCTCCATCGGGGGTGACATCGAACGGGTGAGCCTGAATCAGTTGGAGGCCTTCTACACCGATGGACCGGGGGCCGTCGCCATGAGCGAGGGCGTCGGGACGCGGACGGCTTCGGTGAGGAGCGAGGCGGGCAAGACCCCAGCGGAGGCGGGCGCTACCCCCGCGACGCCGGGTGCCGCCCCCGCGACTTTCGTCGGTGCTGACGGCTCCGTCGCCCACCTCGATTCCTCCCAGCCCTCCCTGGTGGTCGAGGAAGAGCCCCTCGTCGACTGGACCGAGCCTACGGGCTCCAACGGCTTCGCCATCGCCCCGTCCAACAGCGCCACGGGCAACGCTCTCCTCCTCATCAACCCCCATACCTCGTTCTACTTCCGCTCCGAACTCCACATGATGAGCGACGAAGGGCTGAACGCGTACGGCGCCGTCACCTGGGGGCAGTTCTTCGTCTACCAGGGCTTCAACGAGGACGCCGGCTGGATGCACACGTCCAGCGGCGTCGACAACATCGACGAGTTCCTGGAGGCCGTCGTGGAGCGCGACGGCGGGTACTTCTACGTCGTGGACGGCGAGGAGCGTCCCATGGAGACGCGTCAGGTCACTGTACCGTACCGGACGGCCAACGGAATGGGCGCGCGCGAGTTCACCGTCTTCCGGACCCACCACGGCCCCATCGTGCGCTCCGTGGGCGACCGGTGGGTTTCCGTGTCCCTGATGGAGGAGCCGCTTTCGGCCCTCATGCAGTCCTTCGGACGGACCAAGGCGCACAATCTCGCGGACTACCGTGAGAACATGTCCATGCACACCAATTCGTCGAACAACACCGTCTACGCCGACTCCGAGGGCAACATCGCCTACTGGCACTCCAACTTCGTGCCCGAGCGCAATCCGGAGTTGAACTGGCTGGAGCCCGTGGACGGGAGCGTGTCGGCAAACGACTGGGGTGAACCCCATTCCATCGACGAGACACCCAACGTCTTCAACCCCTCGGTGGGATGGATCCAGAACACGAACAACTGGCCGTATAGCGCAGCCGGCCCCGACAGCCCCGATCCCGAGGACTTTGCGCCCTACTTCGAGCGCGACCAGGAGGAGAACGCCCGCGGCATCCACGCCATCATGGTCCTCGACGGGGTCGACGACTTCACCCTCGAGAGCCTCTGGGCCGCGGCGTACGACAGCTATCAGCCTGCCTTCGAGCCCCTCGTGCCGGCCCTGGTGGCCGCGTGGGACCGGGCACCCGACTCCCACCCGCTCAAGAATACGGTGGCCGAGCAGGTCGAGCTCCTGCGCGACTGGGACTACCGCTGGGGCGTGGAGTCGGTGGAGACCGCCCTCGCCATCTACTGGGCCGAGGATTTCTTCCAACGGGTCGCCGCCGATGCCAGGGCCGCGGGTGTCTCCACCAGCGACTTCGCCTCCCGGGCGACCATCGATCAGCACCTCCAGTCTCTGGCCGACGCTTCGGCCACCCTCGAGCAAGACTTCGGATCGTGGCGCACGGCATGGGGTGAGATCAGCCGCTTCCAGCGCCTCACCGGCGACATCGTGCAGCCGCATGACGACGACGAGCCCAGCATCCCCGTGGGATTCACGTCGGGCCGTTGGGGATCCTTGGCTTCCATGGGCACCACGACGCCTCGAGGAGAAGTTCGGCGGTACGGGCGCAGCGGAAACAGCTTCGTCGCTGTCGTCGAGTTCGGCGATCGCGTGCGCGCGCTGGCCGTGACGGCGGGCGGAGAGAGCGGCGATCCCTCCTCGCCCCATTTCGACGACCAGGCCGAGCTGTACGCCGGCGGCCAGCACCGGCCGGTGTACTACTACCCGGCCGACATCGAGGCCAATGCGGAGCGGGTCTACAAGCCGGGCGGGTGACCGCGCGGATACCGGGCGGCGTTAGGGTGAGCTGGGACAACCGGACTCGGGCGATCTTCGCCCGGGCAGCGGGCGTCGGGTACCTCACGATCATCGCCACCGGGATCTTCGCCGAGTTCTTCGTGCGCTCGGGGCTGGTCGTCCGTGGCGACGCAGCCGCCACCGCGGCCAACATCCGGGCCTCGGAGATGCTCTTCCGGTCGGGCATGGCGAGCGAGTTCGTGATGCTGACCAGCGACGTCTTCGTGGCGGGAGCGCTGTTCGTCGTCTTCTCCAAGGTGGATCGTGCAGCCGCCCTGCTCGCCGCCTTCTTCCGTGTGGCCCATGCGGCCGTCGTCGGCGTCAACCTCCTGAACATGTACGTGCCTCTCCTCCTCCTGGGCGACGGAGCCGCGCCGGGTGGCTTCACCCCGGACCAACGTGAGGGTCTCGCTCTCCTCCTCCTGGAGGTGCACGGCTTCGGCTATGTCATCGGGCTGGTCTTCTTCGGCGTACACTGCGCCTTCCTGGGGTACCTGGTGGTCCGATCCCGCTTCGTCCCACGCGTCCTCGGCTTTCTCCTCATGCTGGCCGCTGCCGGATACCTGCTCGACAGCTTTGCCCGGGCTCTCCTGCCCGACTACGCGTCGGTGGAGGCCGTCTTCACAGCCGCGGTGTTCGGACCCGCCTTCGTCGCGGAGCTCTCGTTCGCGCTCTGGCTGTTGTTGAAGGGAGGTAGGCTGGTCGCATGGGAAGAGGACGTCGGGAAGGACTTCGCAGCGCGGGCAGCTTCGTGAAGGCCGTCGTGTACGAGCGGTACGGGCCGCCCAGCGTTCTCCGGGTCTCCGCGGTCCCGAGCCCGTCAATAGACGCCGATGACGAGGTCCTCATTCGGGTCCAGGCAACGTCCATCAACAAGGGCGATCTGCACCTGATGCACGGCAGTCCGCTCCTGGTCCGTCCCATGGCCGGCGGCTTCCTCAAGCCCTCACTGAGAGTCCTGGGCTCCGACGTGGCAGGGATCGTGGAAGGGGTTGGGCGTGCCGTGACACGTTTCCGCATCGGCGACGAAGTCTTCGGGGACCTCTCGGAAAGCGGATTCGGAGGCTTCGCCGAGTATGTCACCGCGAAGGAAGCGCATCTGGCGATCAAGCCGGCGGGCGTCGATTGGAGCACGGCTGGCGCCGTGCCGTCAGCCGGTCTCACGGCCTTGCAAGCGCTGCGCGTGGGTGGCGCAGCCCCGGCACCGGAGGCGTACGACCCTGCGGGCGGCACTCGCGTGGCCGTCAACGGTGCCTCGGGTGGTGTGGGCACCTTCGCGGTCCAGTTGGCCAAGCACTTCGGCGCCCACGTCACCGGCGTCTGCAGTACGCGCAACGTGGAGATGGTCCGGGGCCTCGGCGCCGACCGAGTAGTCGACTACACGCAGGACGATTTCACGACCGAAGATGATGCGAGGTACGACCTGATCCTGGACGCGGCTGCCTACCGGGCAGCCAGAGAGCACCGGCGAGCGCTCGGTCCCACGGGGGTGTACGTGCTCGTCGGCGGTGGATTCCGGCGCACGATCGAGGTCATGCTGCTGGGGTCGATCCTCTCGGAGAACGGAGGTCGTACCGTGCGATTCATGGGCATCAAGCAACCCAACTCCGAAGATCTCGCGCTCCTCGGGCAGCTGCTGGAGTCGGGAACGCTCGCGCCAGCGATCCATCGAACCGTGTCCCTCGACGAGGTTCCGACGGCGATGGATGAGCTGGAGAAGCATCACGCGAGTGGGAAGGTTGTGGTGATACCGTGAGGCCGAGGGTGGGGCCCCGCCCCACATGTCAACCCGGAAAGTCCCGACTGCGCTCCGGGCGGGATTGGGGGATCCTTCAGCTGGGGATGGGACCCGAGAAACCCGCTGGGAGGACGGACGATGAGAGGCAGATCGATGGCCCGGACAGCCCTTGGATCGACCCTCGTGGCGTTGGTGGCCGCCACGGTGACGGCGTGCGCCGGCAGGCCCGAGCCTTTCGAGGGGAGTCCTACTCGCGGGCAGATGATTACGCACTTCGATCTCGCCCTCGACGCCCGTGAGTTGGCGATTCTGGGCGACGTGGACGCCTTCCGGCGCGCGGCAGAGGATCTGGCGCGGCTGAATCCGGCGCGTGATCTACCCGCCGAGGTCATCCTGCAGTTGGGACCTATGCGTTGGGAAGCGAGGGAAGCCGCCAGGGCGCGGTCGACGGGTGAAGCCGCCGAGGGGGCGGCTCGCGTCGCTGAGACGTGCGGGAACTGCCATGAGGCCAATGATGTCGGCCTGGGTGAGCGCTTCAGCCTCGGTGGGCCACCGCCGGCCGGGAGCACCGGACGGCACATGGCCGGGCTCGCTTGGGCCTCACGACTCCTCTGGGATGGTCTCGTCGGTCCCTCCGACCTGACATGGTACACGGGGGCCGAAGGAATCATCGAGTTGGGCGCCCTGCCGGAGGGTCTGGAAGCGATCATCCCACGGCCGGCCCTCGACGAGGCTTCCCGTCGGCTGCGGGCTCTGGGAGTCCGCGCCACACACGCCGACACGCCGGAAGCCCGCATCGAGATCCTCGGCGAAATCTGGGCGACGTGCGCCGACTGCCACACCCACGCCTACTGACAGTCACCCCGGCATCACCGGTAAAACCAAACGGCCCGGCCACCTCTCGGTGACCGGGCCGTCTTCCTTCGCTGGAGCATCAGGCCGTGAAGGCCGTCTCGCTCCCAGGCGAGGGCGGTGTTACATCATGCCGCCCATTCCACCCATGTCACCGCCCGGCATGGACGGCTCGTCCTCGGGCAGGTCCACGACCACGGCTTCCGTGGTGAGGAGGAGGCCCGCGATGGACGCGGCGTTCTGGAGCGCGGTGCGCACGACCTTCGTGGGGTCGATGACACCGGCCTTCAACATGTCCTCGTACTCACCCGTCTGGGCGTTGTACCCGAAGGCGCCTTTGCCCTCACGCACCTTCGCGACGACGATGCTGCCCTCGACCCCGGCGTTCTGCGCGATCTGCCGGATCGGGTGCTCGAGCGCCCGGTAGAGGATCTGAACACCGACGGTCTCGTCCTCACGGTCGAGCTCCATCTTCTCGAGCTTGGCCTGGGCGCGCAGCAGCGCGACACCACCGCCAGGCACGATGCCCTCTTCCACCGCGGCACGCGTGGCGTGCAGGGCGTCCTCGACGAGAGCCTTCTTCTCCTTCATCTCGGTCTCGGTAGCAGCACCGACGTTGATGACGGCCACACCGCCGGCCAGCTTGGCGAGACGCTCCTGGAGCTTCTCGCGGTCGTAGTCCGAGGTGCTCTTGTCGATGGCGACACGGATCTCTTCGATCCGGCCCTTGATCTTGTCGGGCTCACCCGCGCCGTCGATGATGGTCGTGTTGTCCTTGTCGATGACCACACGCTTGGCCGAGCCCAGGTCGCTGGCGACCGTGTTCTCGAGCTTGAAGCCGACCTCTTCCGAGATCACCTGGCCGCCGGTCAGGACGGCGATGTCCTGCAGCATGGCCTTCCGACGGTCACCGAAGCCGGGAGCCTTCACGGCGGCGACCTTCAGCGTACCACGGAGCTTGTTGACCACGAGGGTCGCCAGGGCCTCGCCCTCGACGTCCTCGGCCACGATCAGGAGGGGACGACCCGACTGGGCCACCTTCTCCAGGATGGGCAGAAGGTCCTTCATGGAGCCGACCTTCTTGTCGTGGATGAGGATCATGGGATCCTCGAGGACCGCCTCCATCCGCTCCGAATCCGTCACGAAGTACGGGGAGAGATAGCCACGGTCGAACTGCATGCCGTCGACGGTGTCGAGGGTCGTATCGAGGCCGCGCGCCTCTTCGACGGTGATGACGCCGTCCTTACCGACCTTCTCCATCGCGTCGGAGATCAGCTGGCCGATCTCCTCGTTGTTGTTGGCCGAGATGGCGCCAACCTGCGCGATGTGCTTCTTGTCCTTGGTCTCGGTGGAGAGCTTGCGAAGCTCCTCCACAACCACCTCGACACCCTTGTCGATGCCGCGGCGGATGCCCATGGGGTTGGTACCCGCGGTGACGTTCTTCAGGCCTTCGCCGAAGATCGCCTGGGCCAGTACGGTCGCCGTGGTCGTCCCGTCACCCGCGACGTCGGACGTCTTGGTGGCGACTTCTTTGACCATCTGGGCGCCCATGTTCTCGACGGGATCGTCCAGCTCGATTTCTTTGGCGACGGACACTCCGTCCTTGGTCACCGTGGGCGAGCCGAACTTCCGATCGATGACCACGTTACGGCCCTTGGGGCCGAGGGTCACCTTCACGGCCCGCGCGAGCTTGTCGACACCGACTTTGAGGCGCGCACGCGCCTCGACGTCGAATCCGAGCTCTTTTGCCATGATTCGTTAACTCCTGTTAGTCGATTGCGTGCTTACGAGACGATGGCGAGGATGTCAGACTCGCGGAGAATCAGATACTCCGTTCCGTCCAATGTGACATCCGTGCCGCTGTACTTGCCGTACAGGACCTTGTCGCCGGTGGAGACGTCCATCTCCAGGCGCGTTCCGTCGTCCGAGACCTTGCCGGGTCCCACGGCGACGACCTCACCCTGTGACGGCTTCTCCTTCGCCGTGTCGGGGATGTACAGTCCGCCGCGCATCTGCTCCTCTTCCTCGAGGGGCTTCACCACGACGCGGTCCGCCAGCGGCTTGACCTTGAGTGCTTCGCTGACTGCGGCCTTACCCTTAGCCATCGAGCCTCCTCCTTATTGGTGCTGGGGCGTGTGATAGATTGGTTGAAACACGTGATTAGCACTCACACCCAGCGAGTGCTAACGCCCACAAATGTGGAAGAGGTGCGACCCTACGTCAAGCCTTGAACCATGCGGAGATCTGGGTGATCGGGCGCCCCGGCACCTGCCTCCTCGAGCGGGGTGGCACGGCCGCCCTGAGCATCCGCCGTAGGCGACGTTCTGGCGACAACGACAACGGGTGCCCGCGGTCCTCGACCTACCGAGGGCCCTGCTGCCTACCGAGGCACCTGGCCCCTACTCCACCGCGTAGGTGACCTCGCGCAGCAAGCGGCCCACGGGATCGCCCGAACCCTGCCAGAGGTGCCGGTCGGAGATGCGGTTCAACGCCCCTCGTACCCGCGAGAAGTGCTGAGCCAGAGCGCCCAGGGCATCCTCCAGCCCCAACGCGGCGGCCTCCGGCGACTCGGCGGCCATGAGGTATCCGCTCGTACCCATGCGCTCGTAGTAGGAGATCGGTGGCGCGCCTTTGCGGCGCACGCGGGACTCCAGGTAGTCCGGGAAGAGGCCCGAGAGCCACAAGCTGAAGTTGCCCATGTGCATTCGGAGGAGGAACGCTTCCCTGCCCCCTGCCGAACGCAGCCGCGCCATGAGGTCCACGAGATAACCGTACTCCTCCTCCCGATCCGAGGAGATGCGGTAGGCCCGTCGATCACGGCCGAAGCCCACGAGCATCGAAGCCACATAGTCGGCAGCGACAGGATCCTTCACGCCGCGCTCGAGCATGGACTGGCGCACCAGGACGTAAAAGAAGATCTCGGGCCGGGACTTCACCTGCTCGTCGGTGAGGAGGGCGTTGAGGACGCGGGGATCGTCCAGGAGGTCATCGAGACCCCCTGCCTCGAGGCGCTGCCTGGCGGCCTCGCGAAGGTCAGGGTCGTGGCGACCCACCAATTCAACCAGATGAAGGGCCTCGTTGCGCCCGAAGGACGCGCGGATGACAGGCATGATCACGACATTGCCTCCCTTTGCTTGTCCGGACGACGCAGCGCCGAAGCCCGCGCCCTCACACCGCTTCCACCAGGACCGAGCCCTCTCTCTACGGATCCGGCCCCTGTCCTACTCTGCTACACGGATTCTGCCTTCGCGAGCCTTTTCTTCAGGGGAGGCCGCGTGTCCACGGCATGGAACGAAGCAGCCGACCCCTCAGAAAGGGTCGGACGGGGCACCGTAGGCTCTAGTCTCGGAGGGCTCAGCCCTGGGTCGTGAGCGCTTCCATGCGGGCCACGCCGTCGAGGCCGACGATGGCATGCACCACGTCCTCGGCGAGTCCCTCATCCGTCCAGTGACCCAACTCGGCCAACGATCGGAACGATGATCGGGCCTCCTCGTAGGCGATCTCCAGGACGGCGCGGGCGGAGGAGGCGAATACGTCCTCCACAGCGCCCCTCGGCACGTTCCCCGTCGTCCACATAGGCTCGAAGGCCGCCAACTCATCAGGCGTCCCGAGGTGGTGGATCTGGGACACCAGGAGGTTGTGGCTCCGACGCCCGACATCGAACTCGAAGTCGGTGAGGTCGTCGACGATCTGGAAGGCGGTTCCCAGGCGGGCGATGGCGTCCTCGGCCACCTCCATCTTCGCCGCCATGGCTCCACTCTCCAGAACGGAAGGCGCGGCGAAGGCCAGTGCGAACAGCGAACCACCCCGAATGCGATGAACGGCATCGACCATGGCCTCGGGCTGGGGAATCTCATCGACCCCGCCCTCTTCCGACCCCTCGAGCACGCCGATGGATGCCATCCGGTCCATGAGGGCTCGCTGGATGTCGGTGACCTGGTCGGCGGCTACGCTTCCCTGCTCCACCGCCCGATCGAGGACGCCGCGAAGGAGGCGCTCGAAGGACATGAGCTGGAGGATCGACATGAAGCGCGACCCAGCGTGATCGGCGAGAGGCAACAGGCTCTTCGACTGATCGTCGAAGATGTTGTCGGCGGCTGTGATGGTGCCTTTGATGCAGAAGTTCAGCTCGGTGTACATCCGCAGCCGCTCCGGCGACACGCCGAGGGACCCGAAGATCGATCGGAAGAGAATCAGGAAGAAGTATTCCTGGAGGAAATGGAGTCCTTCCGGTGTCGTCACCTCGTTGGCCGTGGGCACGTGAGGAGCGTCGCTGCGAAACTCCGGCGCGATGGCCCCTTCGAAGTCCTGGTAGAGGCGGCGCACCGCGTCGGCCTGCGCCTCCATGTCCGGAGCGAGGCGGGTCCACACGCCCTGTTCGGCCAGCAGACGAACGGCGTCCTGGGACCGGAATACGGGTGAAAGCGTCATGGACAGAATCTAGTGAATGCGCGGGGCGCCGGGACAGACGCGCGTGAGGTCACGTCGACGGCTTTCCGCCGGCCAGATGCTCTCCGGCCATGGCCAGGCCGTAGAGCGTGAGGAAGGGCTCGATGGTGTCGACGGTGGTCAGATAGGGCCCGATGGCGTTGGCGAAGCCTCCTGTAGCCACCACGAGGGCATCGGGACGTCCCCACTCCTCCTTGATGCGCCGCACGATGCCGTCGACGCTCTCGATCGCTTGGTAGAAGACACCGCTCTGGATGCACGCTTCCGTGCGCCGACCGATGACTACCTCCGGCGGTTGAAGCTCCACACGGGGCAACTTCGCGGTACGCGCCGCCAACCAGTCGAGCCCCGACCGGAGGCCCGGGGAGATGACCCCACCGAGGAAGACGCCGTCGGCGGTGATGCAGTCGAAGGTGGTTGCCGTTCCCAGATCGACGGCGATGGTGTCCTTGCCGTAGATCTCCCGGGCGGCGAGCGTGTTCACGATTCGGTCGGCACCTACGGATCGTGGCTCCTCCACATCCAGGCGGATGGGGAGTCCCGAGTCGGGCCCAACGGCGATGACGTCGACCCCCGTGATGGTCCGAATGGTCTTGGACCACACATAGTTCACCGATGGTACCACGGAGCCGACGACGCCCCGCACGATGCTCGCCTCGTCGATGCCATCGCCCGCTAGAAAGGCCCGCATGAGAGCGGTCATCTCGTCGGCGGTCCGGGGGACGCTGGAGCTGACCCGCCACTCCGCCACGAGTTCGGTGGTGGAGGACGCCAAACCGACGACGGTTTCGGTGTTTCCTACATCGACGACGAGTTGCACGGCGCCTCCCCTTCTCGAGAGTCCGGCCTGAGTGTTGGATCGCCCGTCAATCTAGTCAGGCCCTACCGATGTCCGGCACCCCGCCCGACACCCTTCGGACCGAACCGGACACGATACGGAGCTCGGTCCGGTCACTCGTGACGAGGCGCAGGGCGCCCGATGCGTCGATGCCGGCCGCCCGCCCTACACCGGCCTGCTCGGTCTCGATGACCTCGCCCAGGAGGACATCCCTCCGCTGGAGCTCCTCGAGGGTCGCGGCGTCCAGGCCCTGTCGATCCACTAGCGTGTCTCCGAAGCGACTTCGGAGTCGCTGCACTACGAGCTCTGCCAACCGACTGCGCAACAGGCTCTTACCCGACGCCACCTGAAGCGGTAGTGGAGGAAGGCCGTCGGCCTTCGCGACAACCGAGGGGTCCGGGGCGCCGGCCACGTTGATCCCGATCCCCGCCACGATCCGTCGGCCAGCGGCCTCGCAGAGGATCCCGCCAACTTTGGCCCCGTCGAGGAGGAGGTCGTTGGGCCACTTGATGCCGACCTCGATACCCTCCACCACCTCTTCCATGGCCTCGGCGCAGGCCAATCCGACCTCCAACGGCACCGTCGTCGGCGGAAGACCACCGTCGAGGAGCACCGACATCCATAGTCCGGCGCCCGGCTCGGAGATCCACGTGGTGCCCCGGCGTCCACGGCCCCGTGTCTGCTCGTCCGCCACCACCGTCGACCACACGCTCCCACCCTCTGAGGCCAATTCTCGGGCTCGATCGTTGGTCGATCCGATGCGTCGGTACGCCTCGAGGGCCGGTACGGACCAGGTCTGCCTGAGCGCCGCGACTTCGTGCCCATCCCACCAGTCCAGAAGAACGTCGCTCATCGGGGTGCTTCGCCCCCTAACGCAACGTCAGGTACGCCAGGTAGGCGGCTCCGACCACCCAGCAGTACGGAGCGAAGAAATGGAACGACTTCCGGGCGAGCATGGCGACGAAGGTGCGGATGGCCAACACACCGACGACCCCGGCCATGAGCCCCCCCCAGAGGATGACGCCGACGCCGAGTCCGCCGGTCCCTGTGGCCTGGACGTCGGGGATCTGGAGGACCGCCGCCCCGGCGATGGCGGGGACGGCCATGAGGAAGGAGAATGCGGCGGCCTCGCGAGCTTCGATACCGAGCCATAGCGCCGCCACGACGGTGGCGCCGGAGCGGGAGATCCCCGGGACGAGAGCGAACGCCTGAGCGATGCCGATGAGGAGGGCCGCTCCCCAACCGGGTCGAGGGGCGTCAGCCTCGTCTACGGCCTTCTTGCTGCTCCAGAGGAAGGCGCCTGTGACGAGGAGTGCGACTCCGGGCACCAGAGGATCTTCGAACAGCGCCTCGATCCGGTCCTTGGCGAAGACCCCGAGGAATCCGGCCGGCACGGTGGCCAGCACGACCAGGCCGATGTATCGCCAGGAATCGGCGTCGCCGCTGACCGCCCCGGCCGCCAGTTCCGACACCCGAGTGCGGTAGACGAGCAGGATGGAGAGCAGGGTCGCCACGTGGACGGCGACCTCGAAGAGGACGCCGGGCACTTCGATGCCCAGCACCACCTGGGTCATGACCAGATGGCCGGAGCTGGACACCGGCAGAAACTCCGCGGCGCCTTGGACGAATCCGAGGAGAAGCGATTCCAGGACACTCATGCCGCCCGTCCGTCAGCCATCGAGGACACGCTGGTAGTGCTCCTCGTAACGAGGCACGACCGCTTCGGCGGAGAAGCGATCCACGGCTGCGGCTCGGGCCTGGGTCGAGATCCTCTCACGGAGAGCATCGTCGGTGAGGATCCGGACACCCGCGTCGGCCATGGCGTCGACATCGCCTACCTCACGCAGAAAGCCGGACTCGCCGTCGGTGATGACCTCGGGAAGTCCCCCGGTACGGGAAGCCACCACCGGCACCCCGCATGCCATCGCCTCCAACGCCGCGAGGCCGAAGGACTCGGTCTCCGAGGGCAGGAGGAACAGATCGGCGCACGCCACCAGCTCTTCCACCGACTGATGCTTGCCCAGGAACATCACCTTCTCGTGGATGCCCAGGGCGGTCGCCCGTCGCTCGGCTCGGGGCCGGTCCGGGCCGTCGCCGACCATGACGAGGCGGGCATCCACCCGTTCCGACAGCCGGGCGAAGGTCTCCACGACGTCGGCGACGCGTTTCACGCTACGGAAGTTGGAGACGTGCATGACGATCTTCTCGCCCCCGGGAGCCAACGTCGCCCGGTGGCACGGCTCCAAACCGGGCCGCCAGGCGTCGATGTCGATGAAGTTCGGAATCACCTCGATGCGATCGTCGGGCACCGAAAAATCACGAACCGTCTCGTCCCGGAGGTAGGACGACACCGCGGTGAGGCCGTCGGACTGTAGGATGGAAAAGCGCGTGATCTCATGGAACGATGGGTGGAGCCCCACCAAGGTGATGTCCGTGCCGTGAAGCGTCGTGACGATCTTCAACTCACGCTGGTCCTGGAGCATCTGCCGAGCCAGGTAGGCCGACGCCGCGTGGGGAATCGCATAGTGCATGTGGACCAGGTCGAGCTCGTGGTTCCGCGCCGCGTCGTGCAGAGCCACGGCGAGGGCCAAGGCATAGGGAGGGTGCTCGAAGAGCGGGTAGTCCTCCATCTCGACTTCGTGGAAGAAGACCCGCTCGCGGAAACCGCCGAGGCGGAAGGGCTGATCGTAGGAGACGAAATGGATCTGGTGACCCCGCTCTGCCAGGGCGATGCCCAGCTCTGTGGCCACTGCCCCGGAGCCTCCATACGTCGGGTAGCATGTGATCCCGATCTTCATCGCTGCCTCCTCATCCGTCTCATCCGTTCTCCGGCCAACCGAGTCCCGCGGCTTGAAGGGCGCGGATAGCCACATCCACCTGATCGTCCACAGGTAGCGCGGCGTCGACCCTCACCGCGTCGTCGGGGAGCTGGTGTCGGAACCATGTGAGCTGTCGTCTGGCGTAGCGTCGAGTGGCCGCGGCGATCTCCTCCACGGCCTGGTCAAGAGAGATCTCGCCCCTGAGATGACGGGCGATCTCACGATATCCCGTCCCCGTCATCCCCGGGTCTTCCTCGGTGTAGCCGGCTTCGAGGAGGCCCTTCACCTCGTCCACCAGGCCCCGGCCCAGCATCCGGTGGATCCTAAGGAGGATCCGGGCATCGATCTCGTCCCGGGGAAGTTCGAGGAGGAGGACGACACCGTGAACCCCCTCCCCGTCCGGAGGTGCCTCACGATGCCACGTGGAGAGGGGGACACCGGAAAGAAGCGCCACTTCGATGGTGCGACCCATCCTGTGGGGGCCGCCCTCGATGGCGACCTCCGAGCGGGATGGGTCGAGCGTCCGCACCCACTTCGCCAACTCCTCCGGCGGCTGCTCGGCCAGCCAGCCACGCAGGGCTTCGAGGCGGCCCTGATCCAAGGACGGCTCGGCGAAGATCGGATCCATGACGCTCTTGAGGAAGAACCCCGTCCCGCCTGCCAGGACCGGCAGCCCCCCGCGGGACTCGATCCCGGTGATCCACTGTCGAGCCTCACGGGCGAAGCGCCCCGCCGAGTAGCGCTCATCTGGGTTCACCAGGTCGAGGCCGTGATGGGGGATGGCCTGGCGGGCCTCGTCGCGCACCTTGTCCGTGCCGATATCCATCCCCCGATAGACCTGTCGGGAGTCCATGGAGACGACCTCCACTGGTCCACGCCGGCTCAACGCCAGTGAGAACGCCGTCTTGCCTGACGTCGTGGGGCCGGTGACGGCGAGGAAACGCGCCCTCGAACTCACGACTGGAGACCGGGCATCACGACCGCCCGAACTTCCTCTCGAGCTCTCCTGCGGAGAGGCGGACGACCGTAGGGCGGCCATGAACGTCGTGGTGTGGGAGCTCGGTGGCGAAGAGCTGGTCGAAGAGCTCCTGCATCTCGGCATCGGACAACCGTTGGCCGGCCTTGATGGCGCTCTTGCAGGCGAAGGTCATGGCGATACGCTCGTGCTGGTTTCGCGCGGATCGGACCAGCTCCGAGCCGTGGGTGAGCTCGTGGACCATCTCCCGGAAGGCCCGCTCGGCGTCAAAGTACCGGTGGGGATTGGGCACGGCGTGAACGATGACCGTGTCACCTCCGAACCCCTCGACCTCGAAGCCGGCCCGAGCCAGAAGGCTGTTCAGGTCCTCGATCATCTCCACCTCGGGAGGGGTGAGACGAAGGGTGAGGGGGAAGAGGAGCCGCTGGCTTTCCTGGCCCCCGGCTTCGAATCCGTCCATGAGGCGTTGAAAGAGGATACGCTCGTGGGCGGCATGTTGGTCGACGATGAGGATTCCGTCGCGCGTCTCGGCCAGGACGTAGGTGTCCAGGACCTGCCAGAGCCGCGGCCGTCTGGCCCCGGCCTCCGGGAGGGGCGCTACGGAGGCATCCCGACGGCCAGAGCCCTCCTCGGTGCTGTCCTCGGCTGAAGGCTCGGCACTAGAGACGAAAAGGGCCATCTGAGCGTCGGCGGAAGTCGTCTCCGGTGGAGAGTCCGCCGTCTCGAGCCGAGGCGCGTGCCCGCCGCTCCCTTCCTTCACGACCAGGGCCGGCGCCCCGACCTCCCGGTCGAAGGTCGCCGCCGACGCCTCGTCGTCCAGCGCCGACCGCACCGCTGCCTCGACGAGGGCCTCCACACGCGCCAGATCCCGGAACCGCACCTCAGCCTTCGTCGGATGGACGTTGACATCGACGCCGTCCCCGGGAAGCCGGAGGTACAAGAACATCCAGGGCCGTACGCCCTGGGGAATGGTGGTGCGGTACCCCCGCTCCGCCGCCCGTACGATCTCCGTCGAGCGAAACGGCCGTCCGTTGACGAAGAAATGGTTCCGCCTCAGACCGGGTTTGGCCGCGTCAGGGCGCTGAATGAGTCCCTTCACCTCCATGACGTCCACTTGTCCAGCGGCAGGGATGAGCGTCTCTCCGTGCTCCATTCCCCAGATCTGCGTCACCCGCTCGGCGAGGTCGGTGGATGCAGGCAGGTCGAGGAGCACTCGGTCATCGGAGGTAAGGCGGAAACCCACGCGGGGGTTCGCCAGAGCGAGGGCGGTGGCGGCCTCGTTGACGGCCCGCGCCTCGGCGCTGACCGACTTCAGGAAGCGGGCACGAACAGGTGCGTTGTAGAACAGGTTCTTGACGTCCACGGTCGTACCCCGGCGCCGGGCGACGTCGGTCACGTTGGAGATCTGACCACCCGCGACGGTTACCCGGGTGCCGCTCTCCTCTTCGCCGTCCCACGTCTCGACCGTCATGCGTGACACTGCGGCGATGGACGGCATCGCTTCGCCCCGGAAGCCGAAGGTCATGACGCCGGTGAGGTCCGAAGCCTCCTCGATCTTGCTGGTCGCGTGGCGGTCCAGACAAAGGAGGGCGTCCTCACGTCCCATGCCGACCCCATCGTCACTCACCCGGATGCGTCGCTTCCCCCCGCGCTCGATGGCGACCTCCACATGGCGGGCCTTGGCGTCGAGGGCGTTCTCCACGAGTTCCTTCACCACCGAAGCCGGACGTTCCACCGCTTCACCTGCGGCGATCTGATTCGCCACCACGTCGGGGAGGATACGGATGCGGCGCATGCCCCTCACTCCACCCCGTAGAAGCCGCAGGCGTTGGCCGATGTGGTCCGGGCCACATCGTCGAGGGACTGGTCCAGGAGGCGAGCCACGGCCTCGGCGACGTGTACCACGTGGGCCGGCTCGTTGCGCCGACCTCGGTGGGGCACGGGAGCCAGGTAGGGCGAGTCGGTCTCCACCATGAGCCGGTCTTCCGGGACCTCCCGTAGGAGATCGGCGGCTCCGAACGACTTGAACGACGCGATTCCCGAGAAGGAGACCCACCAGCCGGCGGCCATCGCTTCCTGGAAGGCCCGATCTCCCCCGGTGAAGCAGTGGAGCACGCCGCGCGTTCCGTCGGGCATGTTGCGCAGGGCCGCGGCGATGTCGTCGTCTGCTTCCCGGGCGTGGACGACCACCGGCAGCCCGACCTCGGCACCCAGCTCCAGGTGAGCATCGAAGAGATCGCGTTGCACCGGGCGAGGCGCGTTGTCGTAGTGGTAGTCGAGTCCCGTCTCCCCGACCGCCACCACCTCGTCTCTCGCCAGGAGCTCCCGGACCCGGCTCACCGCATCGGGCTTCGCATCTCCGGCCGCGTGGGGGTGGACCCCGGCGGTGGCCCAACACCGATCTCGTTTTGCGGCCAGATCGCAGGCACGCTGGGCGTCGTCGACGTCGGAGGCGATGGTGACGATGCGCGTGACTCCGGCCTCCGAGGCCCTACGAAACACCGCCTCCAGGTCGTCCCTGAAGGCGGTGTCGGTGAGATGACAGTGGCTGTCGAAGTACTCGATCACACCGTCGCGGGCTGAGGACGCGCCTTCTTCTTGTCGGCCTTGCTTTGACCCATGCCCCAACGCTTCTGGATCTCGATGAGCGCCGGGGAGGCCACGAAGATGGACGAGTACGTTCCGATGACCACACCGAGCATGAGTACGATGGTGAAGTCACGGATGACCGCCCCGCCGAGGATCAACAGCGCCGCCAATACGGCAAGCGTCGTTCCGGAGGTGAGAACCGTTCGTGGCAGCGTCTCGTTGATGGACTGGTTCACCAGGTCCACCGGGTCGCGCTTGCGCGCCCCCTTCATCCGCATGTTCTCCCGGATTCGGTCGAACACGACGATCGTGTCGTTCAGCGAATATCCGAGGATCGTCAGGATGGCGGCCACCGTCGGCAGCGCGATCTCCACGCGGAAGACCGCCAGAAAGCCGAGGGTGATGAGGATGTCGTGCGCCGTGGCGATGACGGCCGCCAGCCCGAACCGGAGTTCGAAGCGGAACGCCAGGTAGATCAAAGTGAGCAAGAAGGAAAAAAGGACCGCCAGCAGCGCCTTCTGCTGGAGCTCTCCACCCACCTTGGCTCCCACCAACTCGGTACGGACGACGGTGAACGTCTTGTCCGGGAGGTTGGCCCGGATCTGAGATTCCACGTTGTCGGCGACCTGCGTGATGGACACGCTCTCGTCCAGCGGAGCGCGGATGACGAACTCGCCCGTCCCCTCGCCACCGAACTGGGTGATGGGCGGTGCCGTGGCTCCACCCAGAGCCTCACGAAGCTCGGCGTCCGATGTGGGCTGATCGAAGGCCACCTGGACGAGCGAGCCACCGAGGAAGTCCACACCGTAGTTCTGCCAGCTTCCCAGGGTGGCGATGTTGAAGCCCATCCCCGCGATGCCGACGCCGATGACGATGGCGGAAACGACGTACGCCGTACGCCGGCTCTCGATGAACTTGTACGAAGCGTCCTTGAAGAGTCTCATAACGGCAGCTCAGATGCTGATCGGATCCGACGCCTTCTTGCCCGACAGATACGCCAGGAAGAAGGAGCGGGTCACGAAGAGTGCGGAGAAGAAGGAGGCGACGATTCCGATGGACAACGTCACCGCGAAGCCGCGAACAGGCCCGGTGCCGAACTGGAAGAGAATCAGCGCCGTGATGAGCGTCGTGATGTTGGCGTCGACAATGGCCGAAAGAGCGTGCTCGAAGCCCTCCTCCACGGCTGTCCGGGTAGCTCGACCGTGGTCCAACTCTTCCCGGATCCTTTCGAAGATCAGCACGTTCGCGTCCACGGCCATACCGATGGAGAGGATGAGGCCCGCGATGCCGGGCACCGTCAACGTGGCGTTGAGTCCGGCAAGACCACCCAGGACCAGGAGGACGTAGACCGCGAGTGCGCCGACGGCCAGGAAGCCCGCCATTCCGTAGTAGACGATCATGATGACCACCACCATGGCGATTCCCACCATGCCGGCCACGGTCCCCTGATCGATGGAGTCCTGCCCCAAGGACGGACCGACGGTCCGCTCCTCGACGATATTGATGCGCACGGGCAGCGCACCGGCACGCAGGACCAGTGCGAGGTCCCGAGCCTCCTCGAGGGGTGTCCCCTGCCCCATCTCGATCTGCCCGCGGGCACCGATCCGGTCCCGGATGACCGGGGCACTCATGACCTCGTTGTCGAGGACGATGGCCAGGTAGTTGCCTACGTTGGCCCCGCTGAACCGCGCAAACTGGCGTCCGCCCGCCCGGGAAAGCTGGAACTGAACCTGCGATTGGTTGAACTGGGGATCGCGCTGGGCAGTCGCGTCTTCCAGTTCCTCGCCGGTGAGGAAGGCGTCCTCTTCCAGGACGAAGAGCCTGTAGTAGTTCCGAGCGCCCTGGGCGATGAGATCCGCGCCCCACCGGAGCTTCTGATCGCGGGGGAACGCACGCTGAACTTCTTCCATGGCCAGGAACTGCTCGGCGATGGGCCGGTCCTCGGCGGCGACGAAATAGGTGCCTTCGGCGTCGCCCGTGAAGAGGAGCGAAGAGAATGGGCGGAGCGCATCCTCGATGGCTGCCGCCGACTCTTCTTCAACGGCCGTCGTATCCGCGGCGGCGCTGTCCCGCACCGCGGAGGAGTCGGCTCCGAAAAGGAGGTTCTCCAGGTCGTCGGATTCGTCGACGACGTCGCGGCCGAGTGCACGGATGGAGTCGACGCCCAGGGTCGCCACGATCGTCCGGTCGATGCGTGACAGCGCCTGATCGAACTCGGCCGTGGGCAGAACGAGGTTGAACTCCAGGAACGCGCTCTCCTGGATGATTCCCTTGGCACGATCCTCGTCGTCAATGCCGGCGAGCTCCACGATGAGGCGATCACCTCCAACCTTCTGGATCAGGGGCTCCTCGACACCGAATTGGTCGATGCGGGTCCGGATGATCCGGTCCACCCGGTCGATCATGTCCGACCGTGCTTCGGCGGTCATCGTGCTGTCGGGGTCATCCACCTCGAGAACGAGGTGCATGCCGCCCTGGAGATCGAGTCCGAGCTTGAGCCACTCCCCGGTTTCGGTCTTGTGGGAGTAGAGCTGCCAACCCGCCACACCGATGATGATGGCGATGGCGATGAGGCGACCCCGTAGAGTCTTGAACATGTAGAGCGCGTGGGTTCGACGAGAATGGGGCCTGGAAGGCCTACGGAGGGCGCTTGCCCCCCGGATACGACAGCCTGTAAAGCTGCCGACACCCCCCAGGTGTGTCAATCTGAGCCGGGGTCTGCCGCCCGGATCATCACCTTCCGCGGGTCATACTCTCCGTGGGATGCCAGGGGTCCCTCGGAGGGAAGAAGGGCGCAACGAACTCGACCCGGCACGCCACGTTCGGCGCACCGGGTCGAGAGGCCCGTCTCACCCTCCCCGTTCGGAGGCGCGGAACCGCATTTCGAGGGGAACGGTCCCGGAGAGCGGGGACCCCTTCGCCGAGAGAGGAGACCCCTCCGGCGAGAGTCCCTCTCAGAAGTAGAGGAAGGCCCCTACCCGGAAGACGAACTCGGAGTCGCCCGTCTGCGGCATGTAGTAGTCGAGATTCGCCCCGATCTTGTTCTTGCCCATGAAGTAGATCATGAACCCGGGCGTGATGAGCGTTCCTCCGTCGTCATCGATGTCGCCGGCGGGATCGGCCACGCTCACGCGGAGAAGGGGCTCGATGCCCTCGATGCGGTCCCCGTCGACCGGCCGAAAAAGGGACCCGATGATCTGGATGGCGAGGAAGTCGCGCGGGTCGTTGTTGGCATCCAGGGCGGCCCAGTTGTCACCGCCCACGACACCGGCCTGAACGTGGAGGTCGTCTCGCCAGGTGCCCCACTCGAGATCGGCGCCCCAGGCGAAGGCGCTCTCCGTTTCACCCGCCAGCAGGTAGTCCTGGGTGCCTACGTTGGCGGAGACCGTCAGGTCTTCCGACGCGGCCACACCGGCACGGACGGAGAAGGACTTCCCGTCGTTGATGTCCGAGGTGCCCACCCCCGTTCCGTTGGTGAGGGTCGCCTGGTACATGAAGGTGCCCGACGTACCGTCGATCTTGACGCCCGTGTCGCGACCGGCATAGCCGAGGGCCCCGGTCAGGCGACTCAGCGAGCAGACACGGCCGACGCCGGTGCAGGACGAGAAGCCGGGAATGCGTCCGTCGCGCTCGAAGATCGAGAGGTCGGTGGAGCTGCTGAGCTCGAAGAGATCGAACGATCGCTTGAACTGACCCATGTAGAGGCGGAACGCCGGGTCGAAGTTCATGCGAACGTAGGCGTCGAGGAGCGTGGCCCCGCCACCGGCGAAGTCGGTCTGGACCCGACCGACCAAGAAATCGTTGAAGGCTGCGTCGGCAATGATCCGTGCCCGACGGATGAAGAAATCGTTCACGGCGCCGTCCACGGAGGAGCCCTGGTACTGGGTGTGCAACCGCCCTCCGATGGTGAGGGTCGCCGCCCTGGCCGAGATCGTGGTTTGAGCCTCGAGGGCCGCCGGCGTGAGCACCGTGAACACGGTGGCCATCCACAGGAAGATGCGTCGCATCGCGTGCCATCCCTTGAAGTGTGTTTGTCTCGACTCCTGTCACAGTGGAGTCACGACAACGTCACGCGAGCCTGGGGCTGTTACAAGGCGTGTCGGGCCTCGAATGCGCCCTCTCGGGCCATCGTGACACGTCCGTTACAGAGTGGTGACGGGCCCGTCACCGTGGACTACATCGCCCGGCGCAGAACTGCGTGCACGCGGGCCATGAAACGGGTGGGGTCGACCGACTTTTCCACGTAGTCGTCGGCGCCGGCTTCCAGCAGTTCGGCTTCCAACGCGTCGCTCCCCGTGGCCGTCCGGATGAGGACAGGAAGGGCAGCGGTATCGACCGAGCCCCGTATCTGGTCCAGAACCTGTCGACCGTCGAGGCCGGGCATGGCCAGGTCGAGGACGATGAGTTGGAAGTCCTGGCTCGCCTTGAGCATGTCGAGGGCCTTGTGGCCGTCTTCGGCCTCTTCGACTTCGTATCCATCACGCTCGAGGAGCGACCGCATGAGGAGCCTGGCCTCCTCGTCGTCGTCCACCAGGAGGATCCTCGGTGGCCCGGCGTGGATCTCGCCGGCGCCTTCTTCGAGTCCCTGCCCCAGCACGCGCTCTACCTCTACCAGCGTGGTCTTGCCCTGAGTCACCCACTCGAGGCCCACTTCGTGGAGGGAACGCATCCCGCCCTGCTGGGCGACCCGGAAGAGGGTGGCCCACCCCTTTCGCTGCTCCACGGCCTTCTGGAAACGAGGCCCCCCGACGAGGACTTCGTTGACGGGTAGGCGGCCGCGGTAGCCCGTAAACCCGCAATCGGTACACCCTACCGCCCGGACGACGGGTTCGATCCCGTGTCGCTCGGTGAGGCGCTGTTCGTCAGGGGTGAGTTGACCCCTGACCGGCTCGGCGCACGAAGTGCACACTCGCCGCAGGAGTCGCTGGGCGATGGCGCCCCGCATCACCTGTGAGATGGTGCTGTACTGGAGTCCCATGTCCGCCAGACGAGCAACCGCCGAGACGGCGTCGTTGGCGTGAACCGTGGTGAGAACGAGGTGACCCGTCATCGCCGCCTGAGCCGCCGTGACCGCCGTCTCCTTGTCCCGGATCTCACCTACCAGGATGACGTCCGGGTCCTGACGGAGCATCGCTCGAAGGGCACTGGCGAATGTCATGCCCTGCTTGGTGTGGACCTGGGTCTGTGTGATGCCAGGCAGCTCGTACTCGATGGGGTCTTCAACGGTCATGATGTTGACCCGACCGTCGGCGAGTTCCCTGAGGGCGCCGTAGAGCGTCGTTGTCTTTCCGGAGCCGGTGGGACCGGTGACGACGACGATGCCGTCCCTATTCGTCATGAGGTCGCGGAGACGCTCCAACTCGTTGGCCGGGATCTCCAGGTCGTCGAGGGACAGCGAGCTGCCGGAATCCAGCACCCGGATGACACATTTCTCCGCACCACCGGCGGGAATCGTGGAGACGCGGAGGTCGAAGCCCCGGTTCTTCACCTGGACGCGGGCCTTCCCGTCCTGGGGGCGTAGCCGGTCGGCGATGTCGAGCTTCGCCAGCACCTTGATGCGGGAAATGATCCGGTTCAGGGCGGCCATGGGTAGATCCATGTGCTTGCGCAGCACGCCGTCGACCCGGTAACGGACCGCACCCAGTCGACGCCCCGGCTCGATATGGATGTCGCTGGCGCCGGCGTTGATGGCATCCCTGATAATGAGATTGGTGAGCTTCACCACCGGGGTGGCCGTGACGTCGTCCTCGGTGATGGACTCCGGCCCCATTTCCTCGACGAGCTTCACCGCGTCTTCACTGACGTCGTCGGCGATGCCCCCGAGGAGGGACTCCACAGCCCGCTCGGGGGAGTACCGTTCGTCGATGGCGTCCTGTATCGCGCCCGGCGACGCGACTTCGAAGAGCAGTGTCCGACCGGTGCTGAAGCCCAGCGCTCGCTCCGCTTCCACATTGGTGGGATCGCACGTGGCGACGACGAAGTAGCGATCGTCCTCGGCGATGGGGAAGACCCGATGCTTCCTCGCCATCGTCTCGGGCACCAACAAGGCGGCGTTGGGGTCGGCGACGGACATGTCGGCGACCTTCAGGCGGAAGTATTCCGCAACCATCTCGGCGAGCTGGGCGTCGGTGAGCTCATACGCGCGGGCGACCTGCGTCCATGCCTCCGACGCGTCGCTACCAGCCGAGACATCCGGACGCTCATCGCGTCCGTGACCCGCGCGTTCGGCAATCCGCACCAACCAGTGCACCGCCCCTCCGTTGCTTCCGCTCATCGATCCCTCAGGGTGGCCGCCCGCTTGTCATGCTTCTCGCGGTACATCTCGGCATCGGCCTCGGCCACCAGGTCGTCGAGGCGTACCCGGGGATCGTCGTCATGATGCGCCATCCCGACACTGATCGAAAGCTGATAGGGTTCGGGACTCGACTCGTTGAAGTCCTCTACCCGCTCGCGGAGTCGCTCGACGAGGAGTTCCGAGCTCTCGTCGGCGGCCTCGAGGGCGAGCACACCGAACTCGTCGCCTCCCAATCGGGCGATGATGTCGGAACGTCGAAAGGTGGCCCGGAGGATGTCGGCGACCTTGAGGAGGGCCCGGTCCCCGACGTGGTGGCCCAGGGAGTCGTTGATGGTCTTGAAGCGGTCCAGATCCAGATAGACCATCGTCACCCCACGACCCGAACGCCGCGCCAGCTTCAAGTACTGCTCACCCAGGTCGGCGAAGCCGCGGCGGTTGTAGAGGCCGGTGAGATCGTCGATGAGGGACAGGCTCCGCAGCGCCGAAAACAGCCGATGTCGTTCGATGGCGTGCCGGACCGAGCGCACCAGGAGGCCTGGTGTCAACTCCGACTTCACCAAGTAGTCCTGGGCGCCCGCCTGGACGGTCGCCACGGCCCGTTCGTCGTCGGAATTCTCCGAGATGACGACGATGGGAACGTCAGGGGCAAAGGCGTAGGCACGATCGAACGTGACCATCCCCTGGCTATCGTCGAGGTCGAGGGAAAGAAGAAGCAGATCGAGCCCTCCCTGCGTCAGCCGGGCGAGGGCCTGGCTGAGCTCACCCACAGCCTCCACGTCGAGGAGTGCACGTTGCTCGGGTTCCAGGCCATCCTGCAGCTCGTCGACGTACTGTTCGTCGGAATCGACCAGGAGGACTTTGATGGGCCTGTGCTGCAAGAACGATGCTCCTTGAGAGGGGCGATCGGCGGCGGGCTGGCGCGGCCAAAGGACAGGCCCGTCGACCGGCCGTGGAAAAGGTAACCCTCCCCACCGGCCTGACGGAATGATAAAGAGGCGGGCCCCGAACGAGGCCCGCCTCTCGAATCGCGCTGGTCCTTCGGTCTTGAACAGGCCTTCTAGCGACTCCTGCCCAGCAGGATCTCCTCGAAAAACGAGACGACACGCTCGTCTTCGGTTTGGGCCAGCCAGAACATGGCCGACTTTCGGGACTCGGCCTGTTCGGCGGAGCGGGCGATCTCGATGAGTGACCCAATGGCCTGGTTCTCCGGTCTCTGGGAGAGGGCGAAGATGGCCGCGTCACGCACATCCTGCTCCTCGTCATCGGCCAGCGCCACGCCCGAGAGCTCCTCGGTCGCCGCGTCGGCCGCCTCCTGGCCCACCCAGAAAAGGGCGTTCTTGCGAACGCCCCGGTGAACCGTCGGATCGCGTGCCAGATGAATCAGCTCGCGCCACGTCTCATCTGCGTCCGCCAACGTCGCCGGGAAGATGGCGTCCTCGGCTGCGTCTTCCGTCGAGCCCGAGCGGGCGAGTTCCAGGAGGAATGCCACGGCTCTCGTGGGTTCCAGATGCTCCACCTGGCCCCGGACTCCTGAAGGAACGGCTTCCGAGGGGCGCACGATCTCGACGTCAGTCACCACGCCCCGACGAATTGCGACGTCGACTTCCACCACATCCGTGATGCAGATCCCCGGATCGTTGCGTCCATCGGACCATGTCATGGTCCGATGACTGCCGGTTCGGATCACCCGGTCGCAGATCTCGACTCCCGGCTTCACGTCGTAAGCGATGCGGATCGTACCATCGTTCGTCGCGGAGATCCGCTGAAGGAGTTGGCCCTCCAGGTGCGTCCCGGAGAGGAGCACCGCCGTGGCTGCAGCGACGAGCGCCGCCCGGGCCCTCATCCTCGCACCAGGGACAGGAGGAAGGCAGGTACTCGGGGATCGTCCGTCTGACCGAGCCAGAAGATGGCGTTCTCGCGAAGCTCGGTGTCGTCCTCTTCGCGAGCGACTTCCATGAGGAAGTCCACCGATGCGCGCCCGCCGTCCTGAGAGGCGACGAAGATCAGCTGCTCCTTCATCTCCCGGTCCTCCAGGGTGCCGTAGAGCCCCTCGAGCTGCTCGATGATGTCGCCACCGATCTGCCCCGCCCAGAAAAGGGCGTTCTTCCTCGCCTCCACCGGCTCGCGATCATCCTGTACCCGCTCCAGGAGCCAGTCACGGGCACGATCACCCCCCGCCTGGGCAATGCCGAAGATGGCGCGCTCCCTCAACTCCGGGTCTTCCAGCTGGGGATAGAGCTCGATGAGATACTCTGCACCACCGGCGTTGGGGTTCTGACTGATCCAGAAGATGGCGTCGGCTCGCAGATCCGACGGGATGTCCGTCCGGCGTGCGTAGCCGCGAAGCGCTTCGATGGCCCGGCTGTCGCTCGAACGCTGGGAGATGGCGAAAATCGCCTGCTCCTGCAGCTCACGATCCTCGCTCTCCATTAGGATCGATTCGAGGGCGTCCAGCGCCTCGGGCGTCTGGACCTGGTGGAGCCAGAAGACCGCTTGCTCCCGGACTTCCGGATCCGGATCGGGATCCCGATGGGCCAGATCGAGGAGGATGTCCACGGAAGCCGCGTCCATCTTCTGCGCCACCAGGAAGACCGCTCGGCGCCGCAGTTCCACCGAGCACTCGTCGCGGCTGCGAAGAAGTTCCTGGAGGATGGGGACGGCCTGGGCTTCGTTCATGTTCAGCAAGGCGCTGAGCGCCGCCAGCCTCACTTCCTGCCCTTCGTCACAGGGTCCGGCGGCCTGCTGGGCGATGGCCTGAGCGGCCCGGGGGTCACCCCGCTGCGCCAACTGGGCCTCGATGCGCACACGCAGGGCGTCGGCATCACGACGCGTCCCGGCATTCGCATGGCGCTCCGCCTGCACGCTCAGCAGTTCGGCGGCATGGCGAAGCTCCTCTCCCCCACCGCGGCGGAAGAGCGCAAAGGCCTGCCAATAGTACGAATCCGCCACGTAGCCCGATCGCGGATGCTCCTGCCGAAGCTCGGCGAAGCGGGCCGCGGCCTCCTGGTACCGACGACGGTTCAAGGCCTCGCGTCCGGCGGCATAGAGTCGTCCACCAGGGTCCTCCTGGAGCCATCCCTCGGGCGCCGCGGAGCGGAAGCCCTCGGTTCCCCGCAGCATGGGAGGCAGCGGAGCCAATGGAGTCATCGCCGGCGACGGGGCGGCGAGGGCACCGGCAAGGCCGGAAGGGAGGGAGGGCATCGGCGCCATGGTCGGGGCCGGGACCGGAGCTACCTGGGCCAGACCCGACACCATCGACGGCGGGAGCGGGGGCATGGGCGCGTCGGGGACCTGTGCTACGTGGGGCACACGGTCCGTCTGCCAGTCCTGAGCCTCCGCTTCCACCGCCAAGCCGCTACCGATTGTGGCTGCGAGGAGCGGCATCGTCATCCACATCTTCCGGTTCATCGTATCGCCTCCTGGGCGTGCACTCTTGATGATCATCGTCCTCACACTCCCGCCATGGACAGGGGAATCTGGGCCTGGATTCGAGGAAGCACCTCTCCCTCGTCCAGGGACTTCAACGTCAACTCGACCTCCGTCCGGGCCTGGGCATCGTCGGAATCGGTCTCGGCGAGCCCCACCACCTGCACCAGCACCAGTTCCAGGTCGAGAAGAAGGTCCTGCAGCCCCGGCTCGACACCCTGCGGGCGATCGAGCAGGAGCCTCGTCTGGGCAAGTAGATCCTCGGCCCAGATGCCGACCGCCGGGTCCACACGACCGTCGCGGGCGTCGGCCCGCACCATGGTCAGCAAGGCCTCGGTTCGGCCGAGGTGGGCCCGGGCGGCGAGCCCGTTGCCAGCCCGTGCAGGCGCACTCGCGAGCCCGGAACCACCGTCGGCACCACCACCCGCCATCGTCGCGGGCGAAACGCTCATCCGTCCGATGCCCACCCCGAGAACGAGGAGAGCAGCCGCGGCCACGGCCCACCCGAGGGCCGGCCGTAGGCGATGCGCCGGTTCGGGGGTCCCGGCAGCGATCCGTTGCGCCCTCGCCGCTTCCAGGTCGATGACGGTGCTCTCGCCTACGCTGGCCCCTGCAGCGCCCGTTTCCACGGGCCCCACGGAGGAGGAATCGTCGACGGACCCGATGCGGCGCTCGATGGCACCCCACATCTCGTCTCGTGGCGTCTCCGGGGGCGGATTGTACTCCACGCCGATGCGCTCCCAGAGCTTTCGTTCGTCTCGATCGTTCATCCGGCATACTCCCGCATGGCGGGCCCCAGGGCGTCCCTGAGCTTGGCCCGCGCTCTGGAGAGACGTGCCTTGGACGTGCCCTCGGCAACGCCGAGGGACGCCGCGATCTCCCCGTGGTTGTACCCTTCGACATCGTGCATCAGGAACACCGTCCGGTAGATATCGGGCAGTGCGTCCACGGCGCCTGCGATCCGCTCACGCAGACCGGGTTCGGACACGGACCGCTTGGTGGCGACCGGGGCGGCGTCCTCCAGCGACCGCTCTCTCTTGCGGTGGCGATCAACCTTCCGGAGCCCGTTGAGGGCCACCGAAACCGCGATGGAGTGGAGCCACGTGGAGAACGCCGCGTCGCCTCTGAACTGCTCCAGGCGCTGATACGCGCGGACGAAGGCCTCCTGTGTGAAGTCCATCGCCAGGTCCTGGTCGCCCGCCATTCGGTACATGAGCCTGTATATCCGGTCCACGTTGTCGTCGTAGAGGAGGCGGAAGGCACCTTGATCGCCCTTCCCCGCTCGCTCAATCAATTCGAGTTCGCTCACAAGAAGAGCTCGCTGATCGCCGTGACTCCCTCTTCCGTCCTGTCGGACACACGGTCTGCGCCAACGGTTGCGTCGAATTCGAAGGAGGCGGTCACGCCACGGGATCGACGGGCAGGCTCAGGCGGGCCCGCGCTCCCCCCTCGGAACGGTTTTCCAGCTCCAGGGAGCCGCCGTGACCTTCGGCGATCTGACGGGACAGGACGAGGCCGATTCCGGATCCGCCCTGCTTCGTCGTATAGAAAGGCACGAAGAGGTTCCCTGTGTCCGAAACCCCCGGACCCTGGTCCTCGACGAGAACGTGCACCGTGGCTCCCCGCTTCCTCCAGCGGATGGACACCTCGGTCCCCTGGGCTTCCAGCGTGGCATCGACGGCGTTGCGGACGAGGTTGATGAGGGCTTGCTCGAGCTGATCGGCGTCCGCCTGGATCGTTACGTCACTCCCTTCGGCGACGCGCACCGGCAGGCGGGTCTCCAAGTCCGCTACTCGTCGGACCAGCGGGCCGATGGCCACGGCACCCAATTCGGGCTGGGGCAGCCGGGCCAACGTGGCATACGACGCCATGAAGCGACCCAATGCTTCGGCTCTACTGGAGATGACGGCCAGGCCGCGCTCCACATCCTCGCCTACATCCTCGGGAAGTTGACTACGACCCAGCAGGCTCTCGAGGCTGCCGGAGATGGACTTGATGGGCGCCAGCGAGTTGTTGATCTCGTGGGACAACACCCGGATGATGCGCTTCCACGCCTGCCTCTCCTCCTCGCGGAGGGCTCGACTGAGGTCGGAGAGGGCCAGGAGCTGCAAAGGGTAACCCTCCTGGCGGACGACGCTCCGGCGAAGCTCCCAGCGCCCGGTGCCCCCAGGAAAAGAGACCTCCAATGTCCGTGGGGCGATGCCGTCCAGGGCGTCGTCCAGACGAAGCTCGCCCGCCGACTTCCCGATGAGGCGTTCAGCCGGTTGCCCCAGGAGCCGTTCGGCGGCCCGATTGACGATGCGGAGCGTCCGTTCGGGATCGAAGGCGAAGACGGCGACATCGATCTCCTCCAGGACCTTACGCAGCGTCTCCGTGGCCTCCACCGCCCCCAGGCGCTGGTTGCGGAGGACCTCTTCGAGCTGATTGACCTCCAGATAGGCCAGCGAGAGGGCATCCGACCCGTCGGTGACCCGCGCCCGGATTGAGAAATCGCCCTCTCGAAGGGCGGCGAGCATGTTGGCCAACGTCCCCAGGGGCCGGATGATCTGCTCCCGCAAAGCGAGCGTGACCCCGCCCCAGAGCCCGATGAGCACCACGGACACCGTCCATTGGACCCGCGCGGCGTAGGGGCCGAGCCAGAGAAAGCCGAGGGCGAGGATGGTACCGGGCAGACCAGCCATGATCGTCAGGATCACGACCCTCTGATCGTGGCTCAGACGGCGCCACCAGCCGAGCATCACCCCCCCTCGACGCCGGCGCCGCTGTCCGTGTCGATCTCGTGGCGCTGGAGGCGCCGATAGAGCGCGCTGCGACTGAGCCCGAGAGCTTCAGCCGCCTTGCTCACATTCCCCTGATGTCGCTCCAGCGCCTTCTCGATCATCAGCCGCTCGGCTTCGTCCAGCGTGAGTTCTTCGATTGCGGCGGAACCGTCGTCCCGACGCCGAAGCCCCAGGTCCGAAGCCTCGATGCGCGACCCCCGGGCCATGAGGACGGATCGCTCCACTGAATGCTGGAGCTCCCGTACGTTCCCCGGCCAGGTGTGGGCACGCAGCGCGGCCATGGCTGGCGGAGAGAAGCCGTCGAGTGGCCGGGCATAGCGACCGGCCTGCTTCCGGAGGAAGTGCTCGGCGAGAAGGGGGATGTCCTCGGGGCGATCGCGGAGGGGCGGAATGCGAATCTCCACGGTATTGAGGCGGTACAGGAGGTCTTCGCGGAAGTCGCCCGCGGACACCGCCTCCATGAGGTTGGCGTTCGTCGCCGAAACGACCCGGACGTTCACCTTCCGCACCTTCGAGGAGCCCACGCGCTGGATCTCCTGGGTTTCCAGGACCCGGAGGAGCTTGGCCTGCTGCTGCATGGGCACGTTCGCGATCTCGTCGAGGAAGAGCGTACCCTCGTCCGCGAGCTCGAAGCATCCGATCCGATCGGTCTTGGCGTCGGTGAACGCGCCCTTCACATGGCCGAAGAGCTCGCTCTCGAAGACGCCCTCACTGAATCCGCCGGCGTTCACGGCGACCAGCGGCTGCGAAGCACGAGGTGATACGGCGTGAAGCCAGCGGGCCACCACCTCCTTTCCGGTACCGTGCTCACCCACCACCAGGACGTTGGCGTCGGAGGGGCCGACCCGGTCGATGAGCTCGAGGACCGGCTCCATGGCCGGCGATTCGGCAATGAGGTCGGGGGCGCCCTCTCCCTTGAGCCGGCGATTCTCGCCTTCGAGGAGTTGGCTGCGCCGGAGAGCGCGGCCGAGCTCGACCTGGGTTCGGATCGTGGCCAGGAGGCGGTCATTGTCCCAGGGCTTCTCCACGTAGTCCCTCGCACCCCGGCGCATGGCCTCCACCGCACCCTCCACACTCCCCCACGCCGTCATCACTACGATGGGTAGGGTGTTGTCCAGCTCCCGCATGGCGCTCAGCAGGTCGAAACCTTCTCGGCCGGACGTCGTGTCACGGGTATAGTTGAGATCGATGAGGGCGAGATCGAAGTCGTCTCGCTTCACGGCCTCCGTCACCTCGGTCGGCGAACTGGCCGTTACCGTCTCGAAGCCCTCGGCCTTGAGCAGAATCCGCAGAGCCTCGAGTACGTCGGGCTGGTCGTCGGCGACGAGGACGCGGGAAACCACGTTCAGCGGTGATCCGACAGTGGAGCGAGACTCGACGAAGCTTCCTGCGGCATGGCGGGGCTGGGGGCCCTACTCGTCGACGATCCAGCCGTCCTTCAGCTGGATGATCCGGTTGCCGTACGCAGCGTATTCCTCATTGTGCGTCACCTGGATGATGGTGGTCCCCTCGCGGTTCAACTGCTCGAGAAGGTCCATGATCATCCGGCCCTGGCTGGAGTGCAGGCTGCCGGTGGGCTCGTCGGCGAGGATGATGGCCGGCTCTGCGATGATGGCCCGCGCCACGGCGACGAGTTGCTGCTGGCCCCCGGAAAGCTGACTGGGATAGAGATCCTTCTTCCCGACGATCTGGAAGCGGTCGAGGGTGTCGGCGACGATGGCCTGCCGCTCCTTCCGCTTCACGTTCCGATACGAGAGGGGGATCTCGAGGTTCTCGTAGACGTTCAGGTCGTCGAGGAGATGATATTGCTGGAACACGAAGCCGATGTAGCGCTTGTTGAGCTCGATGCGAGCCCGGGGCTTCATGGCGTGGACCGGCTCGCCCATGAGGTAGTACTCACCCCGCCAGTCGGCGTCGAGCATTCCCAGGATCGAGAGCAGCGTCGATTTCCCAGCACCCGACGGTCCCATGATGGTGACGAAGTCGCCCTTCTCCACCTCGGCGGAGATTCGGCGAAGGACGAAGGTCTCCCCTGCGCCCGACTTATAGGACTTTTCGACGTTCCGAAGCTTGATCATCCACCCATCCATTGACTGGGACGGCCCACGCCGCCCGTTCCCGAGGTGTAAAGCTAGTGTGGTGTTCCAGAAGCCGGGAGGAGCCCCTCCCTCAATCAGCGCGGAGGGCGGAGATCACGTCGACAGCGACGGACTGACGCGCCGGCCAGGCACTCGCCACCACCACCACCCCCGCCAGAAGCGTCAAGGCGCCGGCGTACACCATCGGCGTCCGTAGCCCCTCTCCCGCGAAAACGGCGTCGAGTCCCTGGACGAGGAGGTTGGCGCCAACGCCCCCGACGAGCACGCCTACGATGGCCACGAGCCCCGCCCGCGCCAGGATGGAGCCGCGGACCTGGTGGTCCGTCGCCCCAACGGCCCGCCGGAGCCCCCACTCCCGGATCCGGGTCGTCGCCGCGTGGGCGAGGACACCGAAGAGGCCCACGAGGGAGAGGATCAGGGCAAGGCCGGCGAACGAGGCGGCGAGGACGGCTCCGAAACGCTCTCCGGCGTACGACTGGCCGACCCGGTCCTCCATGAGAAGGACGTCCCCCGATCTCCAGGCTGAATCGATCTCCCCGAGCGCCTCGCGCACCTCGGGGGCGACCTCCAGAGGCTCCGCGTCGACTCGGAGCACGAAGTGGACCTTCTCCAGCTTCGCCTGGCTGGTTGGGACGTAGACGACCGGGTCGGAGGCCCTCAATTCGGAATCCGCCCATTCGTCGCGAACCACACCCACCACGGTCCGCCACTCCGAGGACCCGACGCCCGAGGCGGGCGTGGCCCCGGGCTCCGCTTGCAGGGCGATCTCGGCTCCTGGAGCAGAACGCGGAGGGTCGGAGAACAACCGCCGGGCGGCTGTGGATGAGACGATCGCCACGGGGGTCGATGTGGCTTGGTCCTCTGTGCGGAACCACCGCCCGTCGGAGAGCCTCTGTCGCAGCGTGTAGAAGTACGCCGGCGAAACGGCGCGAACCACCACCGTCGTGGACAGTGGTTCGTGACCATCCTCCTCGTCTTTGACGAGGACCTCTACCGGCGTGGAGCTCTCCTCGAACGGAAGGGACGTCGCGGCACCCACCGAGAAGACGGCGGGAATGGCTTCGAGTCGCTCGACGGCCAGAGCCAGGCGGCTGGCTCGCTCCCCCGCCGTAGAGTAGGGCGAGGAGGACGTGAGCTCGACTTCCACCGTAAGAACGTCCTGGGGATCGAAGCCCAGGGCGTCTCCCGTGGCCTGGTGCAGGCTGCGCAGGAGCCCTCCCGCGCCGATGATCAGCACCGTGGCGAGGCCGATCTGCAGCGCGCCCATGGCGCCACGAAGAAGTCGGGCGGCACGGATCGAGGTCACCGATGCGTAGAGCCCCGAACGCTCGGAGGCCGCGCTCAGCCTCGCCCCGACCAGGGCGGGTCCCAACCCGAAGAGCAGGCCCGCCCCCACCGTGAGGAGAGCCACCACCGAGAGCACCCTGGTGTCGAGGGCGAGCGTCGTGCCCCCGAGCACTTCCAGAGGTGCAGAGCGTTCGATTGCCTCCAGAACCCACACGGCGACACCCACACCCAACACGGCCCCGGCCATCGCCAACCCCACACTCTCCGCCAGTAGCTGCCCGGCGAGTGATGCACGGGATGCACCCACCGACCGACGGACGCTCATCTCACGACTCCGATCGACCCCTCGCGCGAGAAGCAGGAGGGCGATGTTCGAGCACGCGAGGAGAAGGACCAGGGCTCCGGCGGAGAGGAGGAGCCTAGTGGTCTCTGGCGACATCCTCACCGTGGGGTCACCGAGGGGAGCCATGGAGGGTGTCACGCCACGATTGCTCTCGGGGTACGACTCCGAGAGACGTTGCCCCAAGGCGCTGGCCCGGTCCCGGGCAATCTCCAACCTCGTCCCCGGGGCGAGACGGCCTACCGCCGAGACCGTCGGACACCCCGTCCGGCATCGCCGCGGCTCGAGGCGGGCGGGAGTCCACAACTTCGCGCCGGGTTGGAACGGTGGACGGAGCCCCGGAGGCATGACGCCCACGATGACATGGGGCGTGCCATCGAGAACGACGGACCGACCGATGGACTGGGGATCGCCGCCGAAATGCTCACTCCAGAACGCATGCGACAGGAGGACGCTGGGGGCGGCATCCGGCCGATCCTCCTCAGGGAGGAAGGTCCGCCCCAGGAAAGGCTGGACGCGAAGGACCCCCGAGAACATTCCCGCGGTGACCTCGGCCGCGTCGATGACCTCCTGTGTCGTGAGCCCTACGTACGCCACCGTCGTCGCCCGCCATCCTGCCAGAGCCGCGAAGAGACCCGGCTCGGCCCGAAGATCCCGGAGGTCGGCGGCGGTAACAGCGGCGCGAACCCCGTCCGACGGCTCGGCCCGCTCCAACCACACCTCCACCAGCGAAAAAGCGTCGTCGAACGGCAGCGGCCGCAGCCGTGTCGCCTCGACGACGCTCAAGATCGCCGCATTCGCACCGATCCCCAGCGCCACCGCGAGTAGTGCCGCGGTGCTCAGCGCCGGGGATCGGGCGAACCGACGGAGGGCTTGTATGGTTCCCCCTCGGCTTATGCCTCGCTCAGGTGGCTACGTCGAAGCCGGCCTCGTTGAGCTCGGCAGCCTTGCGGGCGTCGTCCTCGCTGACGACCTGGCCGTCGAAGAGGTGCACGCTGCGGTCGGCCATGTGCGCGTAGCGCGGATCGTGCGTCACCATGCAGATCGTCGCGCCCTCGTCATGGAGTTCCTTCATGAGGTCCATGACCGCGTTGCCGTTCTTCGAGTCCAGGTTTCCCGTCGGCTCGTCGGCCAGCAAGATCAGCGGCTTGCCCACGATGGCCCGCGCCACCGCCACACGCTGCTGCTGACCACCACTGAGCTGGCTCGGGTAGTGGCCCATCCGGTGGGCCATCCCCACACGCTCCAGCGCAGCCTGCACCCGCTCCTTGCGCTCGCTTCCCGGCATCCCGCGGTACGTCAGCGGCAACTCCACGTTCTCGTACACCGTCAGGTCGCCGATCAGGTTGAACGCCTGGAAGATGAAGCCGATGGCCTGGTTGCGGATCTTCGCCCGCTGGCTCGCCGTCAGGTTCTCCACCGGCGTGTCGTCGAGCAGGTACTTGCCCGCCGTCGGACTGTCCAACAACCCCAGGATCGACAGCAGCGTCGTCTTTCCACACCCCGACGGACCCGCGATCGACACGAACTCTCCTGTCTGGATCGACAGGTTGATGTTCGACAGCGCGTGGGTCTCCACCTCTTCGGTGTAGAACACCTTGCTCAGTCCCTCGAGATGGATCAGCGGGTGATCCGACATCTTCCCCTCCCTGGTTGGTTGAACCGGACGGCGTCCGGCCTTGAACTCTCGTTGTCCTGTGGTCGACCGCCGCCACTCGCTTGGAATCCGCGGCGATCCGCCTGCCTAATCGTTGATCTTCACCCGGTCGAATCCATCCCATCGGGACATGTCCGAGAGGATGACCACGTCACCCTCCTCGAGCCCATCGATGACCTGAATGTCGTTCACCGAACTCGCGCCGAGCTGAACGGTGACGCGCTCGGCATAGTCGCCCTCGGGCGTCAGCTTGAAGATGCTGACCCGCTGGTTGGGCTGGCCGAAGGTGGGACGACCCACGTGCGTGACATCGTCCAGGCGCTCGATGATGACGTTTCCGTCGACGCTCAAGTCCGGACGGGCAGAAGGCGGCAGATTGTCGGGAAGCGAGACGTCGATGGTGACCGTTCCGTTGCGTACGGCAGGATCGATCCGCGTCACCTGCCCCATGATGGTGTCCGTGCGCGTGTCGATCATGGCGGTCTGCCCGATGACGATATCCTGGGCCTGGGTCTGGGTGATACGGATCTCGGCCTTCAGGCGACCAGGCACGACGACCCGGCTCAACTGCTGCCCGGACTGGACCCACTGCCCCTCCTGGAGCGGGATGTCCAGGGGAGCGAGGACGCCGGCAACCGGGACGGTGACCTGCATGGACTGGAGACGGTCACGGTTGAACGTCACCAGCTCGGCGAGCCGGTCGATCTGCTCTTCCTGGGCGGCGATCTGCTCGGGAGCGCTCTCCACCATGGCATCGAGCCGGTCCTCCTCCACCTGGAACCGGATCTCCAGCTCCTCCATGGCTTCCTTGGTCCGGTCGAGCTCGGCACGGGCCACGAGGTCGGGGTTCTCGTCGAAGAGGCGCTGGTTCGTTTCGTATACGCGCTGGGCGTCCAGGTACTGCGTGCGGACGGTGGCAACCGTGCCGCGCTGGGTGAGCTCCTGCGTCTGCAGGTTGGTGCGAAGCTGCGCCAAGGCGGCCCTCGCCTGGGAAAGCTGCTGCTGGGCCTGGAGGAGCTGCATGTCCACGTCGGGGTTGCTCATCCGCATGATGACCTCCCCCTGTCCCACCTCAGTCCCTGGTAGAGACATGATCTGCTCGATCCGGCCGGCCGTGACGGCCGTGATCCACCGCATCTGCTCTGGGACGAGGGTTCCGGGACCGCGCACCTGACGGATCATCGTCCCAAACTGGACGGTGTCGCGCCACACGGTGGCGCCGTCGACCGTCGGAGCCGCCGTGGGCAGGAGGCGCGGCACGAAGATGGTCGCAGCCAGGAGGGCGATGGCCCCGAGGCTCCATACGATCTTCTTCTTCTTCTTCTTCGGCTTCGTGTCGCGAATGATGTCCACGCGTTCCCCCGGTCCCTTATCGTGAGCGCAGCGGACGGCCAACGGCCGCCTCGAGCGCAATCAGGTTGTAATGAAAGTCGTACAGCGCGTTCAGGTAGTCCCGCTCGGCGGTGCTCACCGACGTCTGAGCGTCCATGAGAAGGAGCAGATCTGCCGCCCCGAGGGCATACCTGCGCTGCTGCAGAAGGAGCTGCTCCTCGGCGAGCTCCCGGTTCCTCGCCTCGGCCTGCACCACCTGGTACGCCGAAATGAGGTTGTCATAGGTGTTGGTGACCATCGTCCGGAGGCGGAGCTCCTCGGCCCGACGGGCGTGCTCGGCGTCCTCGGCCTGATTGTTGAGCTGCGAAACCTGCCGCTCACGTGTGAAGCCCGTGAAAATGGGCAGGGAGACCGACAGGCTCATGGTCATGGGCACGTCGTCGAAGCCGAAGGGGAACGCCGAGTTGCGAGCCAGTGCGTCCTGTTCCATGTCGGGGGTGACCACGAACTGCGAACAGTCCTGCATGTCGTAGTCGGGGATTCCGCCGGCGATGCCCCCTTCGAGGGCGTTCAGGAACTGGCAGTTCGAGCGCTGTGAGTTGATCTGGCGCTGTACCTGGTTCAGCACGTACTCGGTGCTGGTCGCCTCCTGGGCCTGGCCGCGGATGGCGGCCGAGAGGTTGAGCGAGGGAAGGTACTGGCTCGTGGAGGCCTGCCGAGCCGCCGCCCTGCTGGCACTCTCCTGGGCCCGGAACGAGCGGAGCGACGGGTGCTGCTCCATGGCGTACCCCATCAGCTCCTCGATCTCGAAGTCGGGCTCGAAGACCTCGAAGCCGCTGATGAGGCGGACGTCCTCACCGATGGGCACGCCCACCTGCTCCTGAAGGAGAAGGCGTGCCTGGCGAAGATCCCTCTGGGCCTGGATGAGAGCAACCTCGGCGCGCCCCAGGTCCACCTCGGCCTGGGTCCCCTCGGTTCCGGCGGCGGCGCCCGTCTGCACGCGCGTGCGCACGATCTGGAAGTTCTGCTGGGCACGGTCGAGCTGGCGCTGGGCGACGTCGACACCTTCCATCGTCCGGAGCACCTGCATGTACTGCAGGGCCACCACGGACTCGAGGTTGAACTCGGCGGCATCGATCCGGGCTTCCGTCGCCGTACGGTTCGCACGGGACTGAGGCACCCCGAAGATGGTGCTCCCGTCGATGTTCATGTTGAAGTTCACCCCGTAGCCGGTGTACAGCCAATCGGTACTCTGCCCTTCGAATACGAGGGCTCCCAGCCGCTGCGAACCCGCTTCCTGCCAGGTCCCCGACAGGCTGGTGCGTACCGACGGAATGAACTGAGCGTAGGCCTCTCGAACCTGCCAATCGGCACTCGCCTGATCGTTGGCCGTGCTCAAGAAGCCCGGGTTGTGGGCCTTGGCCAGAACGATCGCTTCTTCGAGCGAGAGCTCGTCGGGCACCTGCTGCCCCGAGACCCCCACCGCCGAGATGGCGAGGAGGACGAGTCCCACCACGAGGACCTTCACTGCGATCCTATCCACCGCCGCCACCATTCTTCGACTCGTCACTCGCTCACCTTCTCGTTGGCTCGACATCCTCGCTGCCCCCTCCACACTCCGCCTCCCGCCGGCGCGGCCCCTGCCGCGACCGGCTCCTGCCTCCGGATCGGCCCCTGCCGGCTCCGGACCCATCGTCGCCAAGCGGCCCCTGCCGCTCGCGTCCTTCCTGGCGGGTCGACCCCTGCCGACTCCGCGCGATCTCATCGAGGCCCAGCGCCCGACCGGAGCCGGCGGGCTGATCACCGACCCCTCCCATCTCCTCACTTCACCCTCCGGACGGGCTCCAATGGCCTCGATATGCGGACTACCCTTCGGAAGAGTCGTGCCAAAAGTTTCGCATCACCCTAAGCCATTGTCCGGCAACTCTTTGAGAGGCTCTTACGATACTCCGCGTGAAGTGAGTGATTGCGCGGTTCCGGGATGGCCCGTCCCAGAACCGGACACCTCACCGTCCCGCTCTCAGGCAGCCGCCGTGCGACCCTCGCCCCGGCGCGCCCGGGGGGTCTGGACGCGGCGTCTGCAATGCCCTACCTCCAGGTCCGTATCACGCATGACGACACAGGTCCCGGTGACCGAAAGGCTCACCGGTACCCGTACCGTCGCCCTGGCCCGCCCCACCCCGCCGTAGCGAACCGTGGAGATCGAATGAGGTCCCTCGCAGCCTTCCTTCTCGTTGGCACCCTCACCGGGGGCACCTTGCTGGGCGCCCTCCCGGCCCCGGCCTCCGCTCAGCAAGGCCGCCCCTGCGCCGCCGAAGCCAACCGCCACTTCGACTTCTGGGAAGGCCGCTGGATGGTCCGGGCGTCCAACGGGGCCCTCGCGGGCCACAACACCATCTCGGTGATCCTCGGCGAGTGCGTCCTCCAGGAGCACTACACGACGCCATCGGGCTACGAGGGCTACAGCCTGAACATGTACGACGCGTCGCGGGGGGTCTGGCATCAGACGTGGACGGACAACGGGGGCCTCCTCCTCCTTCTCGAGGGAGGGTACGAGGACGGGAGGATGGTCATGCAAGGGGAGACCGTGGGCCCGGGCGGGACGCCGGTACTCAACCGCATCACCTGGTCGAGGGTGAACGGCGACCCGGACCGGGTGCGACAGCACTGGGAGTCTTCCACCGACGGTGGAGCCAGCTGGGCCACGGGCTTCGACGGGCTGTACATCCGCCAGAGCAGCGAGTCCGACTGGGACGTCCTCATCCGAGGTGGAATGGTGGTGAGTGGCTCCGGCGCCCCCGGCTTTCAGGGTGACGTGGCCATTCGGGGTGACCGAATCGCCCGGGTGTCCCGGGCGGGGCTCGACCCCGAGCGGGCGGCCCGGGTCATCGACGCCACCGGCAAGGTCGTGAGCCCGGGATTCGTGGACATCCACACCCACCTCGATCCCCTCCTCCGACTCCCCGGCGCCGAGAGCCACCTGCGACAGGGCGTCACCAGCGCCCTGGGCGGCCCTGACGGGAGCGCTCCCTGGCCCCTCGACCACTACCTGGTCGAAGCACAGGCCCTGGGTTTGGGGATGAACGTCGGCTTCATGGTGGGCCACAACACCGTACGCAGGGAGGTCCTCGGTCTCGAGGCCCGAGCCCCGACGAGCGCGGAACTCGAGAGGATGAAGGCCATGGTGGCCCAGGGGATGGCCGACGGAGCATGGGGTATCTCGACGGGCCTGAAGTACCTTCCCGGCGCCTTCTCCGAGCTGCCGGAGATCGTGGAGCTCTCCCGCGTGGCCGCCGAGGCGGGAGGCTTCTACACGTCCCACCTCCGGGAAGAGGGCCTCGGCCTCATCGAGAGCGTGGCTGAGGCGCTGGAAATCGGGCGTCAGGCGGACATTCCGGTGGTCCTCACCCACCACAAGGTCGTGGGTCAGCCCATGTGGGGTGCGTCGGAGCGGACGTTGGCCATGGTGGATTCGGCCAGAGCCGCGGGTACCGATGTCATGATCGACCAGTACCCCTACACCGCCAGCCATTCCGGAATCACCATCCTCGTGCCGGCCTGGGCCATGGAGGGCGGAGACCAGGCCCTCCTGGCGCGAGCGGAGGACCCGGCCCTGGCCGACAGTGTTCTCGCCGGCATCGCCTTCAACATCGTGAACGACCGCGGCGGCAACGACCTCCGTCGTGTCCAATTCTCGAGAGTACCCTGGGACGCCTCACTGGAAGGACGCACCCTCCACGATTGGGCCGTCCGCGAGGGTATGGATCCCACGCCCGAGACAGGCGCCCGTCTCGTCGTGGAGGCCGTTCGTCGCGGAGGGGCCAACGCCATCTACCATGCCATGTCGGAGGAGGACGTGGAGGCCATCATGGCGCACCCGTGGACGATGATCGGGTCCGATGGACGACTGGTGGCACTGGGCGATGGCCACCCCCACCCTCGCTGGTACGGGACCTTCCCCCGGGTACTGGGACGCTACGCCCGGGATCAGGGCGTCCTCACCATGGAGCAGGCCATCCGGAAGATGACCGCGCTTCCGGCTGAACGGATCGGTCTCCGCGAGCGAGGGCAACTAAGGGCCGGGTGGTTCGCCGACGTCGTCGTCTTCGATCCGGAGACGGTCATCGATCAGGCGACGTTCGAGGATCCGCATCAGTATCCCCTGGGAATCGACTGGGTGCTCGTGAACGGGCAGATCGCCGTGGAGGACGGCGCCTTCACCGACGCCCGCGGTGGCACCGTGCTCATCCGAGGACGGAACTGACACCGACGCCCCGAGAGCGGTTCTTGCAAAGGGGCAACAGAGGCCGCGGTCGTCGGGAATGGTTCATCCCGCTACCTGGCGGGGATATCTTCCCGGGATGACACCCCAGCCCGACCTCCCGAACAGCCTCGTCGAGCTCCTGGGGCCGGGCCGCGTGGAGCGGGACGTCCCCCTGGCTCCCATGACGACGTTCCGCATCGGCGGGCCGGCGGACTACCTCGTCCGGGCCCGGACGGCAGACGAGCTGGCCGCGACCATCAGCTTCGCCCGATCGGAAGGGATACCGCACTTCCTTCTCGGCAAGGGAGCCAACATTCTCGTCGGAGACGGTGGCTTCCGGGGCCTCGTCATCCGCTCCGAGGTCGGAGGGGTGGACTTCTTCGACGATGGGAGGGTGCGAGCCGGCGCCGGCGTCGAGACCTTCCCCGACCTCATCGACCTGTCCGTGGCCCGAGGCCTGGGAGGGCTCCACCACTTCGTGGGCATTCCCAGCACCGTGGGCGGCGCCCTCTGGCAGAATCTCCATTTCCTCTCACCTGCGCCCGAGCGAGAACGGACGGTCTTCATCGAGGAGATCCTGGAATCGGCGGATTTGCTGACCGAGGAGGGTGAGCGGCGCTCCGTGGGTGTGGAGTACTTCGAGTTCGGGTACGACGACAGCATCCTGCACCACCGGGACGACATCGTTCTGTCGGCCACCTTCCGTCTCACGCCCGCGCCTGTGGACGAACTGCGGCGCGTCATGCGGGAGAACCTCGAATGGCGAGACGAACGTCACCCCGACCTTTGGCTCTATCCCTGCGCTGGATCGATCTTCCAGAAGATCGAGGGCATCGGCGCCGGCCGTCTCATCGACGAGTGCGGGCTCAAGGGCCACGTACACGGAGCCGCCGGGATCTTCCACAAGCACGCCAACATCATCGTGAACCTCGGCGGCGCTACGTCGGCGGAGGTCCGTACGCTTATCGATCTGGCGCAAACGACGGTGGCCAGGGAAACGGGCTACCACCTCGTCCCCGAGATCGCGTTCGTCGGCGAGTTCTGAGGTGACACCCACCGAACTGCGGGACTACCTCTACGAGAACATTCCCTTGGCGCGGGCCATGGAAGTGGACGTCGAGGTGGCGGGGCCCGAGCCGGTGGTCCTCACCGCCCCCCTGGAGCCCAACACGAACCACCGCTCGACGGCCTTCGGTGGCAGTGTCTCGACCCTCGCCACCCTGGCAGGGTGGGCGGCGGTCCACCGACGCCTGACCGCCGAGGGACGAACGGCGCAGGTGGTCATCCAGAGCGGAACCACCGACTACGTCCTCCCGGTGCGCGGCGCCTTCCGAGCCGTGTGCGAGGGGATCGAGCCTGCGCAGTGGCACCGGCTGAAACGGGCCTTCGACCGCTCCGGGAAAGGTCGAGCGGTCGTCGAAGTCCGCGTCGAAGTCGGTGGGCGGAGCGTGGCACGCTTCGAGGGAGCGTACGTCGCCATCCGGTTGGACTGAAGCCTCTGTTTCAGCCCGTCCCGGCCAACTCCGACAAGGTGCCCGTATGGATGTCGTGGCCTCCCTCGTACACCACGTGTCGGACGTTCAAGCCCGCACGCTCCAGGCCCTCGGCCTCGGCGGCGGCCAACTCCTCGGACTGGAGAGCGCCGTCTTCGGTACCCCTCACCAGGACGACGTCCACGGGCCGCCACGCCTCGGCCGCTCGGGCCATGTCCAGGTCGGGCGGCAGGAAATCTCCCCAGAGAACCAGCCGTCGGGGACGGACACGACCCGAGGTGACCCATCGTGAGGCGGTGGCGACGCCCTGGGAGAAGCCCAGCACCGTGACCTCGGCATCGGAGCCGGCCTCGGCGAGGACCGCCCCGGCCAGCCTATCGAGGTACGCTACGTAGTCGGCGATCTCCGTCTCCCGATCTTCACGGGTCATCCAGGAGGCTCCGACGACCGACTCTGCCCCGTGGCGCCCGCCAACGGACCGGACATAGAAGCGCGAGAGGCCTTCCGGGGCCACGATGAGCCGCCCCGGTGCCTGGATGGGTTGAAAGCGCCGGAGAAAGCGGCGTGCGAGCTGCATGTAACCATGGAGCACGAACCAGACATCCTTCGTCTCCTGCGGTTCACCGAGAGTCCAGTAGCGCGCCGACCGACGGACCTCCAGATGGTGCTCCCGTGCGTCGCTCACCGGCTCAGATCCGAAACGGATTGTCGCAGCGGTCGAAGTCCGGCTGCTTTCGATCCTTCTCGGAAAGCACCGGATCGGTCACCGGCCACGGAATCCCCAATTTTGGATCGTTCCACCGGATGCCCCGGTTCAACTCCCCCACGTACGATTCGCTCACCTTGTACATGACGTCGGCTGTATCGGACAGAACGCAGTATCCATGGGCGAAGCCCGGCGGAATCCAGAGCATCTCGCCGGTCTCCACGTCCAGGCGGTGAGCTACCCATCGACCATAGGTCGGCCCACCACGACGGAGGTCCACGGCTACGTCGTAGATCCGCCCCGTCACCACCCCTACGAGCTTGCCCTGAGCAGCCGGGGGGAGCTGGTAGTGGAGGCCCCGAAGGACGCCCTGGACGGATCGGACCAGATTGTCCTGGACGAAGTCGGCGTCGATTCCCGCCTCGTGGAAAGCCTCACGCCGATACATCTCGGCGAAGACCCCCCGGTCGTCAACGTGCCTCGTCGGGCGAACGAGGATGACGTCCCGGATGGCGAGGGGATGAAAGGTGAAGGCCATGATTCCAAGCTCGCGCCGGGCCGGTCGCCGGGCAACGGAAACCGCAGGGGCCAAGGGAGCTCATGAGGCGGCCACGTCGACCTCGGCGAGCCCCGTCGTCGGCCCGCTGGACATCGCGTCCGGTCCGTCGGGGGTCGGGTCCGGTCCGTCGACGTCGAGGACCAGCCGTCGCAACTCTCTTCCGAAGCGTCGCCGAACCCGGAACAGGAGGAGGATGCTGACGACGCCGATTCCCAGGGCCAGTCCCCACCACACCCCGCGCGGCCCCATTCCCAAACCGAACGAGAGGCCGATGCACGTCGGCAGACCGATGACCCAGAATCCCAGCAGGTTCATGAGCATGGGGACACGGGTGTCCCCGACCCCCCGGAGGGCCCCCGCAGAGGCGACCTGCAAGCCGTCGAAGATCTGGAAGACGCCGGCGATGGGGAGGAGAACCGCGGCAGCGGCGACGACGGCCGGGTCGCTGCTGAAGAGGGCGGCGAGGGGCCCTGGCAACAGGAGGAACATGACGGCGGTGAACGACATGAAGGCCGTGGCGACGAGGAGCCCGGCGCCCACGGCCCGGCGGGCTGCCGGTGGATCCTCCCGCCCGACCTCCTGCCCCACCACCACGCTCGTGGCCTGGGCCACTCCGACGGGAATCATGAAGGTCAGGGCGGCCAACTGGAGCGCCACCTGGTGGCTCGCCACCGCCACGGTTCCCAGCAAGCCCATGAGAAGTCCGGCTGCGCCGAACACACCGAACTCCAGCCACTGCTGCGCCCCGATGGGAGCGCCGACCTTCAGGAAGCGAACCAAGGGCTCGGGGCGCAGCACCTCTGGACGAAAGGGGATGAGCGCCGGCCTCAACTTCTCCCAGGCGACCACGCAGAGCATGGCCACCATGAGCCACCGGCTCACGCTCGTGCCCCACGCCGAACCCACGGCTCCCAGGGGAGGCACCCCGAGATTACCGAAGATGAGCACCCAGTTCAGTCCGATGTTGATGACCGTGCCCACAAGGACGGTGACGACGATGGGCCGGACCGTCGCCATGGCCTGGAGGCTCTGCCGGAAGACCACGAACGCGTAGAAGGGAAACATCCCGAGGATGAGGCCCTCGGAATAGGCATCGGCGACAGGTATCACGTCCGCCGGCTGCCGCGCCCATGTAAGGAGCGTCCCCGCCGGAAGCAGGAGTGCCATGGCGACTACGCTGAGTCCGACGGCGAGGAGGAGGCCCCGCTGGACACCCCGCGCGACCCCGCGTTCGTCCTGGGCGCCCACCGCCTGGGAGACGACGGCGTCGAGGGCGTAGAGGATGCCCATGCCGAAGACTGCCATGCCGAAGAAGTACAGGTTGCCGATGGCGACGGCGGCCAGATCGGTGGCGGACACCCGCCCCACCATGATCGTGTCCACCGCACCCATGGACATGAGCCCGAGCTGCACCACGATGACCGGTGTCGCCAGGTGGAGGAGGCTGCGGAAGTCCGCCCGGCTGGGTCGGTAGTCGATGAGCCGCACGGAGGCGAGAGGGGGCGTGGACATCTAGGAGGCGCCTCGCGGGTCGCCGTCGACCCCCGTGGACTCGCCAGGACCACCCGTGGACTCGCCAGGACCACCCGTGGGATCCCCGTCACCGACGCTCGACTCTCCGTCCTCTTCCGGCTTCCGTAGCGCCCGATCGCGTCGGATGGCCTCGAGAAGTTCGTCGTCGTCCGCCGGCTCCTCGAAGGTCGGCTGCACCCCGTCACGAACGGCGAAGAAGGTGATCCACGTCGTGGGGGTCCCCGCCCAGAAGGCCGCGAGGCGCGTGAAGCCCCCGACTCCCTTCCGCTTCATGTCCAGGTAGACGACGTTCGCCACGATCCAGACGACCGCGGTGATGAGGGTTTGGAAGAAGGAACCGAACATCGGCGCCATAGGGGAGAGGACTCGGAGTGCCGGCTCGCGAAAGGTACGAGCCCGCGTCCTGGAATCTTCCCGACGTTGCCCACCCCTCACGCACCCCCGATGATACCTTCCCGACTCCTCCTCATCCACGGGCCAGCGTGTCGTCATCTCAGGAAGCACCGGGCGAGCGGATCCAGAAACTCTGGCGACACCTCTCCCCTCTGCCCGGCGGGAAGTGGATCTTCAGCCGGATCCTCGGGCTGATGGTCCCGTACACCGGCTCCATCGGAGCTCGGGTGGAGACCCTCGAGGCCGGCCACGTGAGGGTGCGGGTGCGCGACCGTCGGCGGATTCGCAATCATCTCCGGTCGGTCCATGCCATCGCGCTGGCCAACCTGGGGGAAGTGACGACGGGACTCGCCCTCATCGGCGCCCTGGGTCCCGAGGCCCGCGGCATCCTTACGGGACTCGACGTCCGCTACACGAAGAAGGCCCGAGGCGTCCTGGAGGCGGAGGCTCGGTGTGACGTACCCACGGTGACCGAATCTCTGGACCGCATCGTGGAAGCAGAGATCCGTGACAGCGCCGGCGACGTGGTCGCTACCGTCACGGCCCACTGGCGTCTCGGTCCTGTGAAGTCCTGATGACCGGCGCGCCCGACTCCTCATTGCTCTCCACGCCCCTCACCCTGGATGCCGGCGTCGAGGTGCCCCTCATCTGCGGCCCCATGTACCCGTGCTCCAATCCGGAGCTCGTGGCCGCGGCGTCGGAAGCCGGCGCGTTGGGCGTCCTGCAGCCGGTGACGCTGACGTACGTCTTCGGGTACGATTTCCGGGAGGGAGTCCGCCGGATCCGGAAGCTCACCGACCGGCCCATCGGAATGAACGCCCTCATCGAGGCGTCGTCGGAGACGTACCGGAAGCGGATGTCGGAGTGGATCGACATCGCTCTGGAGGAGGGCGTGCGCTTCTTCATCACGTCACTCGGTAAGCCCGACTGGGTGGTGGAAAGGGTCGAGCCCGTCGGCGGCGTGGTCTACCACGACGTCACCGAACGGAAGTGGGCCCTGAAAGCACGGGACGCCGGCGTCCACGGCCTCATCGCCGTGAACCGTCGGGCCGGCGGCCATGCCGGCCCTCTCGGAGTCGCCGAACTCTACGACGAGGTGGCCGACCTGGGCCTGCCCGTGGTATGCGCCGGAGGCATCGGCGACGCCGACGGCTTCGTCGAGGCGCTGGCTCTGGGCTACGCGGGCGTCCAGATGGGAACGCGATTCATCGCCACCGAGGAGTGCAAGGCCTCCCAGCCGTACAAGGACGCCATCGTGACGGCAGAGGAGGACGACATCGTCCTCACCGAAAGGCTCACGGGCGTCCCTGTCGCGGTCATCGAGACACCTTACGTGAAGAGTCTCGGCCTCGAGGCGGGCCCCATCGCCAGATGGATGCTCCGGGGCCGGAAGACCAAGCACCTCATGCGGAGCCTCTACGCCCTTCGCTCGGCGTGGACACTGAAGCGCACGGCCCTCGACGCCACCGGATCGAAGGAGTACTGGCAGGCAGGACGCTCCGTCGCAGACATCCACGACATCGTTCCCGCAGCCACCATCGTACGCTCCTGCGCCGACGCGGCGCGGGCCGCTCAGATCGAGGAACAACCATGACCGTCACTCGCCTTCTCATCCCCGTGCCTCGCACTCTCGTGACCGCCACCCGCTTCATGGCTACCGCCGCCCTCCTCCTCGCCGTGCCCCTGGGGCTTCAGGCCCAGGATGGACTCAAGGTCTACATCTCCGCGGACATGGAAGGTGTCGTCGGCGCCGTCACCGGTGACCAACTCGGTCCATCCGGCTTCGAGTACGGTCGATTTCGCCAACTCATGACCGACGAGGTGAACACGGCGATCGCCGCGGCGCGAGAGATGGGCGCCACGGAGATCCTCGTCTCCGATTCCCACGGCAACGGCGAGAACCTCCTCATCGAGCAGCTTCCGCCGGACATCCAGCTCGTCCGCGCGTGGCCCCGCCCTCTCATGATGATGCAGGGCATCGACGAGACCTTCGATGCCGCCCTCTTCATCGGCTACCACTCGAGCACGAGCAACACCCTCGGAGTGAGGGCCCACACCATCTCCAGCGCCAACCTCACCGCGGTGCGAATCAACGGTGTCGACATGATGGAGGCGAGCATCAACGCGGCCATCGCCGGGGACTTCGGCGTGCCCGTCGTCATGATCTCGGGAGACGACGCAACCATCGAAGAAGCTCGATCCACCATCGGAGACATGGAGGGCGCGGTGGTGAAATGGAGCTACGGCTTCCACTCCGCCCGCACCCTCATGCCCGAAGCCGCCCTCGCCGTCATCGCCGAACGCGTCCGTGCCGCTCTCGCACGACTCGACGACTTCCAACCCTATCGAATGGACGGGCCGGTGGAGCTCGAGGTCTCCTTCAAGAACTACATGCCCGCCGAGCTCCTCGCGTACCTGCCCATCGTCGAGCGCGTCGACTCCCACACCATCCGCTTCGTAGGTGAGGATATGACCGAAGTGTCGAAGTTCCTGGAGTTCGTGACCAGCTACGCCGTGAACGTCACGCCGTAGGCTCAGTCCGTGCCCACCACGCCGCTGCGACGTTCCAGCAATACGTAGTCGCGCCACCGGCCGTCGTGGAAGCGGCCGATGCGCTCCCGGTGACCGACGCGCCGGAAGCCCGCCCGTTCGTGGGCTCGGATGGAGGCCTGGTTCTCGGGGAAGATGCCCGCCGAAAGCGTCCAGATCCCCGCTTCCTCACTGGCCTGCACCAGGCCCCGAAGGAGGGCGGTCCCCAGCCCCCGCCCCCGGGCGGCGGCGGCCACATAGACCATGACTTCTGCGACTCCCCGATAGACAGGGCGCGAGGACACGGGGCTCAGGGCAGCGAAGCCGAGGACTTCGTCGTCCTCCTCGGCCACAAGACGGCAGTTGGCGAGGCGCGACGCATCCCAGGCCTCCCACTCCGGCGCCTCGGTTTCGAAGGTCGCGTCGCCGCTGGCAATCCCCTCTTCGTAGATGCGACGGACGGCGGGCCAATCCTCGGATACGAGTGCACGAATCACCACGGTCGGCCTCTCCCGTCCGCTAGGCGTCGCCGCTGTCGGCCTCGGGCGGGGCCGCGGCTCCGTCACCCGAGGCGATGGCCGGGTAGAACCACGCCATCCCGACCGCGACTCCCCCACCCAGCAGCACACCCCACCGAAGCAACTGGGAGAAGACGATGGGCAGGACGAGGACCTGTCGAAGCCATCCACCGAGCATCAGGACGATCCATCCGCCGGCGGCGTAGACCAGGAGCACCGCCAAGGCGCGTCGGACCGGTTGATCACCCATCAGCGGAGAGACGCGAAGAAGCTCGAGACCGCGGAGAGCAAGCCCTCTCGATCTTCCAGATAGGGGAAGTGTCCAGCGTCCAGGACCTCGAACGTTCCCAGCGGGAAGGCTTCGGCCAACTCCCGTCCCATGTCGGTGGGCGGCGCGTCGTAGCGGCCGTGGAGGACGAGAGCGGGCGCCTCGATGGAGGGGAGTCGGTCCCACCACTCCACCTCGCCCAGGCTGGTGCCGAGGAGTTGCGCGACGTCCTGGCCCTGGCGGGCGGTGGTGCCGGCCAGGTCCAAATCGAGCTCGTCGACGCGGTCGGGCACCTTCATGATCGGGCGGAAGGCGAGTCGATAGAATCGACTGAGGGTCGCAGGGTCCCGGGCCCGGAAACCCTCGCTGGCCCGGAGACCCTCCATCTCCGTGGCCACCTCGTCGGTGAGCCGCTCGGTCTGACGAGCCGCGGTTTCCTCACGAAACCGGGACCCGGGCTCCACGGGGTTCATGAGGATGATGGCTCGGGTCCGGTCCGGATATCGTCGGGCGTACTCGATTGCGAGGAGCGTACCGAACGAATGGCCGAGGACGCTGACCTCCTCGTACCCCAGAGCCGCACGAAGCTCGTCGATATCCTGGATGAAGCGATCGAAGCCGATGGCCGATTCCGTCAGCTCGGCCGTGGATCGACCGGTGCCCCGCTGATCGTAGTACACCAGGGTGTTGCGGGTCCCCAATGCGTCGAGACCGGGCTGGAGGTACTCGTGATCGAGGCCGGGCCCACCGTGGACTACGATGATGGGGTCGCCACTCCCGACGACCTCGTAGAAGATCCTGGCATCGTCGAGGGACAGCAGACCCTGTCTGGCATTCTGTGCCTCGGCGGCTACCGGGAGGCCGACCAGGGCGAAGACGAGCAGGCCCGGGAGCGCCATCCGTGTGCGATGGGTGATCAAGCCGAATCTCCGGAGACGTCGTGAGGGGAAACCATGGCCTGCGCGAGCCTACGCACTTCTACCACGCGGAGCCATGACCGCAAGACCCATACCCCCAGCACCACGTAGAGGGTCGCGATGCTCAGTCCCAGGAGGCCCGTCGCCGACGCGAGGCCCTGGAGGCCCGGCCAGCCGAGGATGAAGATTCCGTAGACGGGTGGAACGACGCTGCTCGCGAGGGCCGTGGCGTTCCGTACGGTACCCACCGGACCGGTGGTGCCGTCGACGACGGCGAGTCCGTACGTCAGCATCGATGCCGCGGAGAGGACAGCTCCGCCGGCTATGGCGAGCGCACCCTCACGGGCACCGTACGCACCGACCACGCCGGCCGCGAACAGACCCGCGAGTGGCAGGAACCCGCGCCCGAGGCGCGCGGCGACCAGGTCCTGGATGGCGCTTCGGACGACGGTGGCGACGTCCGGATCGGCCTGAGAGCCCTCCGGGGCGCTCAACGCCCGCGAACGCTAAGAGGTGAGCGCCCTACGGACGGCGTGCCGTACCACCTGCCGTGACCAACGGGAGAACGCGCCGTGGACCACCGGATCGTACTCCTGGGCTGCCTCGACGAGGGCCTGGGCACCGATCCGCGCCAGGCGCTCCTGCGTCGCTCCCCTCCCCCGGTTCCGGATGGCTTCATCCACGGCGACCCGTAGACAGGCGCGCACGAGCTCGTCCCGGGCCGCGGCCTTTCCCGCCGCCCACTCCGCGATGAGGGCTCGCTCGTCGTTCTCGTCCAGCCGGCGAGCGCCGCTGGCCGATTCGATGAGCTCGGCCATCTCGATCCCGGCAATCCGTTCAATACTGATCTCGGTCATTGGGCCAACGATGGGCGGGCCGGCCCGGGGCCGGCAACCGCCATCGCCGAATCGTTACATCCCTGCAACGTAGGTCCCCGCTCGTGTCACGTCGTCTCCGGTTGTGGACCCAACAGTCCGCCAGGCTTCGTGCGTGCCCGTCGGACCCCGACAGGCTCCAGCTCGGGCTCGATTACGTGTGGTGGCACGTCGGCCGACGGGCGCGACGAGGTCCGCTCGTCGGACCCGGCGCCGGAACCATCCTCCGCTTCCTTCGAGGAGAAGTGCCGGGCGAAGAAGGCGATGAAGTCGTCGACCAATGAGTACATCACCGGCACCAGGACCAGCGTGAGGAAGGTGGCAAAGAGGATCCCGGCGATGATGGCCACGGCCATGGGACCCCACCAGGCCGCCTGTTGACCACCCCAGTAGAGCTCCGGGTTCAATGCGCCGTAGAGGCCGAAGAAGTCGAAGTTCAGGCCGATGGCCAGGGGAACCATGCCCAGCGCCGTGGTCAGCGCCGTGAGCACCACGGGGCGGAAACGGGTCTTGCCGCCCTCCACGAGGGCCTCTCTCCGGTTCATCCCGTCCCGTTCCCGTAGGACGTCGATGTAGTCGATGAGAATGATGGCGTTGTTCACCACGATTCCCGCGAGCGAGATGATCCCGACGCCGGTGTTGATGATGCCGAAGGGCATCTGGAAGATCGTCAGGCCGATGAGGACGCCCATGGTGGACATGATCACCGACGTGAGGATGATCACGGGCTTCACCACCGAGTTGAACTGGCTGATGAGGATGAAGCCGATGAGCATGAGCGCGGTGAGGAAGGCTCCGCCCAGGAAGGCGGACGCTTCGGCCTGCTCCTCGGACTGACCGGTGTACTGCATGGCATACCCCGGCGGCAGCGACCGCTGGAAGTCGGCGAGGATCTCCTGCACCTCGGCCATGACCTCGTTGTTGCTGTAGCCCGCGGCCACATCCGACGTGATGGTGGCCATCCGCTCCTGGTCCTTCCGACGAATGGCACCGGCACCCTCTTCCACCGCCCAGTCCGCGACGGCGATCAGGGGCACCTGCACGCCTCCCTCGGCCATGACCGTGAGTTCACGGAGTCCTTCGAGCTCGTCACGGTACGGCTCTGCCAGCCGCACCACGATGTCGTACTCGTCGTTGCCCGTCCGGTACTTCGCCGCCTCGATGCCGTTGATAGCACCACGAATAGCGTTCCCGACCTTGGCGGTGCTCAGGTCGTACAGCGCCGCCTTCTCCCGATCGACATTCACCGACAGCTCGGGACGGGCCTCGTCGAGGTCACTCTCCAGACCGACGAGCTTGGGATAGACCGGAGAGTTCTCGAGGGTTCGGAGGACGTCGTCCGACAGCGCCTCGAGCTGCTCGATGTCTTCACCGACGATCTCGATGTTCACGGGCGCGCCCTGCGGCGGGCCTTCCGATACCTTGTCGACGACGACGGTGGCGCCGGCGATCTCGGTTCCGATCTCGGCTTGCATCTCGGCAAGCGTCTCGAAGGCGTCGCGTCCTCTGTCCTGGAAGTCGACCAACGAGATGCTGAGCCGTCCGGCCTCGGGCCCGCTGGGTCCTCCACCCATGGGATTTCCACCGCCACCGCCGCCACCCGTAGTGGCGACGAGGGCTTCCCAATCCTGTCGGCCGTCGATCTCGGTGAGCTGTCGCTCCAGCCGCTGGACGATGTCGTCGGTTACGTCGGCCCGTGTCCCCACGGGGGTCTCGACGTCGATGAGGAGCTGGCCGGGAGGCATGTTCTCCGGGAAGTACTCGATGCCTGCGCCGAAACGCGCGAACAGGGCCCCTGCGAAGATGAACATGCCCAGCGTACCGGCGAGGACGACCGCCCGGTGCCCCAGCGCCCACCGCAGAGATCCCTCGTAGCTGGTCATCATGGTCGGCAGGATCCGGTCCTGGAAGGCCCGGGCTCCACCTGCGAGCACGAAGTGGTGGAGGGCCCATACGAAGGCGAGGGTAACCGCCAGGAGTCCCGCCGTGAGCGGGTTGATGCCGGCCACGATCAGGAGAGAAAGGACCGCGCCGCCGATGAGCGTCCAACGGGCGGCCGGCCGAAGTGGCGGGCCCCGTTCTCCATCCAGGCGCATGTACATCGAGCACAGCGTGGGAATGATGACCAGCGCGACGAAGAGCGAGCTGGAAAGGGTGATGATGAGCGTCTTGGGCAGATAGCCCATGAAGTCACCGACCTCGCCAGGCCAGAACAGGAGGGGCGCGAACGCCGCCAGGGTCGTGGCCGTCGCGGCGATGATCGGCCAGGCGACCTCGCCGGTGGCCTTCTTGGAGGCGGTGACCCGGTCGTAGCCCTCTTCGAGGAAGCGATAGATGTTCTCCACCACCACGATGGCGTTGTCGACCAGCATGCCCAGCGCCAGGATCAGGCTGAAGAGTACGATCATGTTCATGGACACGCCGATGCCCTTGAGCACGATAAACGACAGGAACATCGAGGACGGAATCGAGACGGCGACGAACATCGAGGTCCGTGCCCCGAGGAAGAACAGCAGCACTCCGACGATGAGGATGAGCCCGCTGATGATGTTGTTCTCCAGGCTCGACACCATGTCCTCGATCTCTTCCGACGTGTCGGAGGTGATGGACACCTGCGTCGTCGGCGGGAAGAGAGGACGCATGGCCTCGACTTCCGCCTTGATGCGCTCGGAGGTCTCGATGATGTTCTCACCTGACCGCTTCACGACGCCCAGGGAGACGACCGATCGTCCGTCCATCCGGGCGAAGGTCTCACGCTCGGCAAAACCGAAGTCCACATCCGCCACATCCCGGACGTAGATCGGCCGACCGTTCTTTACGGTGATCACCAGGTCCTCGATGAGCGTCGGATCCTCGAACTCGCCGTCCACACGGACCAGGTACTTCGTGGCACCCACGTCGATGGAGCCGCCGGGGATATTCACGTTCTCCGAGCGAACTGCATCCACCACGTCCTGAAGGGTGATGCCGTAGTAATTCATCTTGGAGAGGTCGACGTCGACCTTGACCTCACGCTCGAGCCCCCCCCTCAAGTCGGCTCGAAGCACCGCCGGGATGGTCTCCAGGCGATCCTGGAGTTCCTCGGCGATATCCTTGAGCCGAACGAGGCCGTACTCGCCGGAGAGGTTGACCTGCATGACAGGCACCTCGGAGAAGTTGATCTCCACGATGCTCGGCTCCTCGGCATCCTCAGGGAGATCCGGCTTGGCCAGATCGATCTTCTCGCGGACCTTTTGAGTCGCTTCGTCCAGGTCGACGGAGGTGTCGAACTCGGCGGTGATGCTCGAGTACCCCTCCACAGAGGTGGACGTCAGCTCCTTGATCTCACTGATGGTCGACAGGTCTTCCTCGAGGATGCGCGTGACCTGGCTCTCGACGTCGGCCGGCGAGACGCCCGGGTAGATCGTGTTCACCACCAGGATCGGAACCGCGATCTCCGGAAACGACTCTTTGGGTGTCGACCGATAGGACAACACGCCCAGGACGCCGATGATGAAGAGCAGGACCAGCACCGACGTCCTGTGCTCGATGGCGAAGCTGGTGGGTGCGAACTCCCTGAACTCCTCGACGTCGGCCCGCTTGGGGGCTTCGCCGGCGGGCCGTTGACGCTCGTTGGATTCGGTCATCGTCTCTTCCTCAGCCTCCCACCACGTTGACCCGATCGCCGTCGGCCACGGACCGCTGGCCCACCACGATCAGCTGTTCACCTGCTTCGACGCCCTCATCGACGACCACAAGATTCCGCCGCGACGCCCCGACCACGACCTCGCGCGCCTCCGCCACCTGGACCCCGTCTCGCTCGGCGAGGACGAAGACCACGTAGCCATCCTCTACGCGCACCAGCGCGTCTTGGGGCACGACCACGGCGTCCTCGATCTGCTGCCGGACGATGGAGAGGTTCGCGACCATCTGGGGCTTTATGGCCCGGTCCGCGTTGGCGATCTCCAGCTCGATGCCGAAGGTGCGGTTCTGCGGATCGACGGTGGAACTCACATACCGCACCCGGCCCTCGTAGCGCTTTCCGCCCAACGCCTGGAACACCAGCTCCCCGGCGGTGCCGACTCTGACGTCGGAAGCGTACCGCTCGGGCACTCCGGCCACGACCTTGATGGGATTCAGGTCGACGACCCGCCCGATGGTCTCGCCTGGCCCGACGGTGCTACCGACGTCGACGTGCCGCTCGTCGAAGACCCCGCCGAAGGGTGCCTTGATGATCGTATTCTCCAAGCGCTCCTCGAGCGCCGCCAGGGCGGCCGCGGACTGCTCCGCCGCGAAGCGAGCTTCCAGATAGGCGATCTCCGAGCCCACCTGCTCTTCCTCCCACAGGCGCTTGCGGCGCTCCCACGTCTGCTGCGCGAGGTCTGCGGCGGCCTTGGCCTGAGCCACCTGGGCGGCCAAGACGCGATCGTCGATCTTGGCGATCCAGTCGCCCTTCGTCACCGGATCTCCGCGATCGACGAAAAGGGTCCGGATCGTGCCGCTTTCCTCGGCCTCGAGCATGACGTCCTGGTTGGCCATGGCCACCGAGGTCAGCCGGATCTCCTCGCTGAAGGGCTGCGTCGCGATCTCGTCGACCTCGACGTTGATCATCCGGACGAAGTCGCTACCGGCCTCGGCGTCTTCCGTACCATCGGCCTGCGCGGAGCCGCACGCGGCGACCAGCACGAGCGATGCGAGAGTGGCAAGTCTGCTGTATCGATTCATCCTGATCCCCTGCCCCGTCATCCCGGGCTCCTCAGTGTAGGTCATTGGTTCGTGCTCCCGGCCCGCGTGTCGATGTCGACGAGCGGCACCAGTCCGATGGCTTCATCGAGCTGGGCTCGAGCGACCAGGTAGTCGTAGACGGCCTGCGCGTAGTTGAACTCGCTCTGCCGTAGTGCCACTTCCGAGTCGGTCAGCTCCAGTTGGCTGCCGAGCCCCTCCGAGTACTGGGCGCTGGCGATCTCGAAGCCGCGCCGTGCCTGGGTCACAGCGAGGCGCTGTCCCTGAGCCCGCTGGCGGGCTTCCTGGGCCTGCTCCACGAGGGTGCGGACCTGGCTTTCCGCCATGTCCACGCCCAGGGAGGTATTCGCCTGAGCCTGGCGGACCTGAGCCCGCCTCTGGTCGATGCGCGCGTCCCGGCTGAAGCCCTGGAAGATGGGCACCGAAATTCGCAGCCCCACGAGTGTCGAGGTGGCACGCTGGCCATCACCGATGGCGAAGAAGTTCGGAGAGCCGTTGTCCTGGGCGGCGATGGCGTAGCTGCCGAAGAGCGAAAGCTCCGGCAGGTACGTGGCCTGCTCGGCGCGCATCTCCGTCTGTCGGAGTTCTTCGGTGAGCTCCAGCTGGCGGACGTCGGAGCGCATCTCGCCGGCCCTCGAGACGGCCTCGGGAAGGACCTCGTCCAGCGCGGCGGCCGACGGGACTTCCAGCCCCATGAAGGAGAGGATCTCCCGATTGGCCGGCGTGTTCGCCGCGAGGTCGTCGAGATCCATCTCCGCCAACGTTCCCCTCACCTCCAGATTTTCGTGATCCGTGAGGTTGGCGTGAATGGCGAGGTCCCTGCGTGCTTGAGCCACCGCGTTGCGAGCCCGGCGTAGGTTGGGCTCGAGGTTGGCCAGTTCGACCTCGAGGCGGAGCACATCGTAGTCCGACGTGAGACCCGCCCGGTTGAGCGCTTGTGTCTCCTTGAGGGACTCCCGGACCCGTCGCACCGAGTTCTCGGTGAGCCGGGCCTGCTCCTGGGCGAGAAGCAGGTTGTAGTAGCGGGTGCGAAGCCCGGTCACGACGCTCTGCGACGCTCCCCGGACCACCTCGTCCTGAAGCGTCTCGAAACGCTTGGCGGCGCCGAGGGCGACGATCACGTTGGGCCGGAAGAGCGGCTGCTCGACGTTGATCGTCGTGTTCCACGTGTTGTCCGCTCCGAACTGGACGGCGAGGTAGTCGTCCGGGCCCGCGCTCGGGTCGAAGATCTGGGCCGGGAGGAAGTTCACCGTCGGCGAGACGTTGCGTGTGTACGAGCCGGCCAGGTCGATGGAGGGCATGACGTTGGACCAGGCTTCGGAGACCTGCTCCTGAGCGCTGATGTACCCTTCGCGGGCGGACCGCAACTCACGGTTTCCTGTCAGCGCCGACCGGGCCAGTTCGGTGAGGCCCATGGTCTCAGGGGCGGACTGTGCGCCCACCGCGGCGGTCCGGTCCAACGCCGGCGCCATGGAAAGCCCCGCCATCGTGAAGCCCAGTGCCAGCATGACCATTCCGGCTGTGCGGTTCTTTCGTGCCTGCGGCCACCCTGCGTGGCCAGGATCTATCGTCATCCCTTCCTCGTTCCCGTTCGGAGCAGGCTCGACGCCTGACATTGGAGTCCTCGGTTCACGGATTTCTTCCGCCCGCTGGTGCGTCGTCATGATCAGGATGTCCCGGTCCCCGCCATGTCCGCGGCATGGACGCCGACGCCTTCCGCCGCCATCCCCTCCGCTTCCTCTGCGGCCATCCTCTCCAGCTCCGCGGCGAAGTCGGGGGTGGCCACGCCCATCATCAGGCGCCGGCCCGAAGCCTTGAACAGCGCCCGGAACTCGTCGGGCTCGGCCAGAAGGCATCCCTGCTGGAAGAGCTGCACCATCCCGTGGGCGTGGGCCCACATGGTCATCGACGCTTCTTCGGGGTCGCCCCTCCTCAGGATCCCCGCGTCCATGCACTCCCGGACCCGATCGTGCCAGAACTGACTCGTGGCCTGTTGAAGGGCCTCGATGTCGGCCGGAACCGAATCCATGCCCAGATGCTCAGGTGCCGTGTGCATGATGCTGTACCAACGGGGGTGCTCCAGGACGAAGCTCAGGTACTGCTCGCCGGCGGCCATGAACCGCTCCAGGGGAGACGGAGCGCCGAGGGCTGCGTACAGGTACCGGGAGAAGGTCCGGTGGGCTTCGCGGAGGACGTCGGCGAGCACCGCCTCTCGTCCGTCGTAGTGCCGGTAGATGGCGGGAGCGGTCACCCCCACCTCTTTGGCCAACTTCCTCATCGAGAATCCGTCGAGGCCGTGCTGGAGGTAGATGCCGCACGCGCAATCGAGGATCCGTTCTCTTTGTTCTGACATGTTAACACTGTAAACCTACCCGCCCAGAACGTCAATCCTACCCGCTCTACGAGGGCGAACAGCGTTTAGTGTCAAATGGTGCGAACTGGACGCAACGTCATCCATCGACCCGTCGGGGAGGGCCGCGGCCCGCAGGGTACCCGTTCTCGGCCATGACCGGCGCCTGCCGGTCCCAGCCGCCGGACCTTCGCGTCAAGAGATGGAGATCCTGAGGTCCTGCGGTCGGGACTCTCAGGTCAGGTAGTCCGGCCCCTCAGTTCAGGAGGTCGGGACCTGCACTCGAATCCAGCCGCTGCCAGGGTGGGAACTGGCGTAGAAGCCACCGACAAGCACGCCACCTACGAGGCCGATCCCCGCGAACGAGAGCGCGTCGGTCACCACCTCGGAGGGTGGACCCGACTCGTCGGCGATGACGCCTCCCGCGTGGAGGATCAAACCGGCGACGGCACCGATGAAGATCCCTGCCGTGCCGCCCAGAAGGGCACCGTGACGGAAGGACTCGCTCGGGGTCCGGGCCATGTATACGTCGAGCCGCTCGAGGTTCTCCAACTCCACCTGGTAGGGGTCGACGAAGCCGTCCACGTCCAGGAGGATCCCGTTGGTCTGCCATTCACTGAATACAGCGGAAACGGTCATCCGGCCCGTGAGGCGGACCCGCACGCTGTCGCCTTCGGTCATCCGGTTGCGGTCGGCCCCCTGGGCCGCGACCTCGGCCGCTGACACCAGGGACGCCCCCAGGACGAGTGCCGCCGCGAGAAACGGCAGCCCCCTGCTCCGCCCGGGTAGACGGTGACGTCGGGCAGAGCTTGGGTTGGGCACGGCGAAGCATCGGGAAGGAGTGGCTGTCTCGTGGGCTATTCTGGCTACGAGCACCTCGCCGTCGCAAGCCGGGTCACGGGAAGCCCATCACCGGCCAGGGGAGGGAGAGAGGTCAGAGTGCCGCGTCGAGATAGAAGTCGATGCGGAGCCGCCGCGGAGCCTTGAGACCGTACCCGGCATCGAACCGGATCAGCCCGTCCACGATGGACAGGCCCGAGCCGATGGAGTAGAAGCCCAGGTCGACTTCGAAACCGTCGAAATCCCCGGCCCAGGCGTAGTCGGAAAAGACGGAGAGGGCACCGAAAGAGAAGGTCCGAGCCAGTTCGGCCCGTGCACGCACCATGTCCTCGCCGCCCATGCGCATGGGAGCATAGCCGCGAAGGGTCCGTGGGCCACCTACGTACCAGAGGCGCTGAATCGACGGGCTCCCGACCACCGTGCCACCTCCCACCTCCAACCCGAGGCGTAGGTCGGCCGGCATGGGCACGACCGCGGTCGCGGTCAACGAGCCACGCGCAAACTCGGAGTCGCCCGTGGCCCCGAGGAGGCTCACGTGCATCCCACCCTGCGCCATGCGCGGGTCGGTCCCCCACCACGGCGACAGCTCGATCATCCCCCCGTACTCCCAACCTTCCTCCGCACGGAGATTGGAGCGGAACGACCAGTCGTCCTTCCAGAACCTGAAGAGGGCGAAGTCGGTCTGCACGCTTGTCGGCTGGTGGTACTCGGCGTACGCCGTCAGACGCCACGTACCCCGCCGGGCCACAGGCGGCGTCCACTCGAGGGCGGCTCCCGATCGACGGTAGTAGTCACCGTCGTCCCGACCGAAGAAGCCCGCCATGAGGGAGTTGCCCAGACCGAGATGACGGGCGTCGGGCTCCAGGGAGGCCAGCTCGTGATAGCCCGAGAACGTCACCCGACGGCGGAGCGTCTCCCGGGTGAGGTCGAGGCGCGCCCCGGGTTCGAGGTCGGCGTGGCCGATCCGGCCGGTCGCCGTCACGGACAGTGGCCCGGCGAAGGTCTGGGGCCGGATCTGAACCCGGGCGCCCAGAGAGAGGCCCTCCACCCGGTTGTACCGGATGAGGTCCGGGCGCTGCCATCCCCAACGGAAGGTGGTGGGCGTCTGCGGCAGCGGGGCCAGTGGAAGGTCGGCGAGGTCATCGAAGCTCTCGCGCAGCTCGTCCTCGGACGCGAAGCCCGGTGCCGACTCCCAGATGGGTGGTGGGAGTTGAGGGCTCTCCATGAGGAACGCCCGATCCTGGGGATAGATGAGCCGAGACCGCCCCGATTCACCGTTGATGGAGACCCGGCTGTCGAAGGGGACGTCTGCGCCGAACGCCCGTTCATTGAGATACGCCATGGCCTCGCTTCGCGTCGCGAAGCGAATCTCGGGAAGGTCGTCGGGGTCGCCTGCCGCCAGGCTCTGTTCGGTCGTGACGGACTCGAGCTCGTACGCGTAATCGAAGCTGATCGGCGCCTTGAGAATCCCAGCCGCGAGAACCCCCTCCATGCGCATGGAGCGGGGCATCCAGACCTCGAAGTCCCACAACGCGTAGTCGACGGAGATCATGGAGATCTCCGCCGTCCACGGCTTGAAGATGCCCGGAACGAAGCTCAGGTCCTCGTCCTCCTCCTCCTGGAGATCGGGGATGTCGCGAAAGGCGTCGAAGGTATCGGACAGCCGATAGACTGCCCGGACCAGGGCCCCGGTCTCCGGCTGGACCCATAGGGCTCCTGTCATCCGGTGTACGTCGGCCACCTTCGGCACCACCTGCAGCTCGATGGCGCGGATCGTCCGCCCGTCGGGAAGTCCGAGGGCGATGGTGTCGCCGGAGATGAAGCGATAGGCATCGACGTATTCCGGGTAGAGCGGGTGCTCGAACCAGAAGTCGTCTCCGTCGGGCTCGCCCATGTCCTCGTCGTTCGAGGCGAAGCCGAAGAAGAGCCGGTCGTTCATGGGGTCGAACGCCGAGTTGAAACGTTCGAAGTCGACGTGGTCCGGGTCGACGCCGACGGGCGTCTGTTCCCGGAAGGCGAGGATCTGCACGAGGTTCTCGGCGTCCCGGTTCCACCAGAGACGGTGCGACGCCTCGGAACGGTACAGAGTCCGGTCCTTGAGGGGCATGCGGATGGCCGCCGCGATGCGTTGGCGGACCAATGCAGTGTAGCTGACCACCGACTCATCCACCCGTTCCCGAGCCGCCATGGCGGCCTCGTGGAGGACCCGGGCCACGGGATCCTCGTACGAGGCTGTCTCTTGCGCGGTCGACGGGGATGTGGGGACGTCTCGTTGGAGCGTGACGGCCCTCACCTCGACGAAGGCCCCCGAAGCGAAGAGGGCAAGGGCAGCCAGGAGCGACAGACCCGGGCCCTTCAGCAGCAGAAATCGCAGGTTCATCGGGAGAAGATCACCCGGTCCACGTCGGACCAGCGAACGAGTCGCGTGGCGCCGCCTCCATCCGGCGAAACGAAGACACCGCGGTGACCCTCGCCGACGTCGTCGGTGCCCTCGAGGCGAAGGACGGTACCGTCGACGAGCGCGACGACCGATCCTTCGGGCCCATCGGGCCGAACCAGTTCGATGGCCCCGAACTCGACCTGGATGTCGGTTCCGTCATGCCAACCGTCCAGCACTTCCCAACCGTACTCCTCGTCATGTCCCCAGCGTAACGCCCCCGAGAGGATCCGCCCGTCTTCGGCATAGACGGTACCTCGCAATCGGCCGATGGGCACGGCCGACTCCGTGGCTCCCCGCGGAGGGTGGAAGCGCACGCCTTCGAGTTCTTCCCAGGGAACGATGATCCGGCCCATCCCCGGCACGGACAGATCGAGACCCCGGTTGCTCCGGTCGACATCGTTCGTTCCCCGCATGGAGAGAACTTCACCGGAGTGCAGCGTCACCTCGGCGCTCCGGCGGCCTTCGGGGGCGATGGACGCGATATCACGGAAGGGGATCTCCCTGTCGACTCCCTCGGCCCGGCCGTCGAGGACATCTGAAAGCAACACCTCGTCCCGATCCCACGCAACGAAACCCGAGAGCTCCAGACCGCTCCAGCTCCGAACAGTCCCATAGATCGCCGTGTCCCGTGGTGCCTGCGATGTGGTCGGCGGCCGGAAGAGGTCGATCCGCCGGATCTCCCGCCAATCGACGACGACATCGGCGCCCCGGCCCGTGTCCACCGCGAGCCCCCTCATCCCCGAGCCGAGATCCGTCGTCGTGCCGATGAGTTCGGTGGTGGAGCCGTCAACCAGGCCGATGCGCACCCCCGCCCCGTCCTGCGGTTCGATGTACGCGACGTGCTCGAAGCGCAGCGACGCAGGCACGCGAGGAAGGCCCTCGAGGTCGTCCTCGTCCCACCGGATGCGAACGCCGAAGGCGACGATGCTGCGACTCTGCCGCATCTCCTCGGCGTACGCGGGGTCGAGACGCTCGCCTTCCACCAGCACTTCCTCGCGGAGCTCCTTGGATGCGTCCAGGAAGTCGGACCGGCTCGCCTCGTTGCCATCCCAGCGGAAGTAGCCTTCCACGGTGCGGTCGTCATCCAGCGTTACCCGACCGTAGAGACGCGTCGAATCGTTGGTCTCAGGGGGGGCGCCCGCGGGTGGAGCCACCCCACCAGCCAGAACCGCCATGAGGAGAAAGCCGAAGCGAGTGCCGATCATCCGTCTCCGAGGGTGGGCTGAGGACCTGCCGACCGTACGCAGGCCGTAGAACGAACGTTTCACTGGGGCGTACTCGCAGGTGATGTCGTGAGAAGGTACCCTCCCGACCGCGCAGACCCCTACTCACCGCGTCACATGACGGTCGTCCCCGAAACCAGCTATTGCCGCGCCGCTCAAGGCCACGACCTCCACGGCCCCTACCACGACGAGGAGTACGGCTTCCCCGTCCGCGACGACGACGTCCTCTTCGAGCGCCTGTGCCTGGAGATCAACCAGGCCGGCCTCAGCTGGCTGACGATCTTGAAGAAGCGCCAGGGGATGCGCGACGCGTACGACGGTTTCTCCGTCGCGCGTGTGGCCGGCTACGGCGAGACGGACACTGCGCGCCTCCTGGCCGACGCCAGGATCATCCGGAATCGACTGAAGGTGAACGCCGCCATCTACAACGCTGGCAAGATCTTGGAGGTACAGCGTTCGCATGGGAGCTTCGCCGAATGGCTCGATGCCCACCACCCCATGCCGAAGGGTGACTGGGTCCGGATCTTCAAGAAGGCCTTCCGCTTCACCGGGGGCGAGATCACCGGTGAGTTCCTCATGAGCGTGGGATACTTGCCAGGAGCGCATCACGAAGCCTGCCCGGTCCACGCCCGGATCCTCGCCCTCGATCCTCCCTGGGCGAGGTCGGCCTGACGTGGGGCTGGACCAGCCCGACACGCCCGTCGACGCGACAGCCTGGCGGCCCCGCCCCTTCCACGCTCCCCGCTGGGCGTCAGGACCTCACCGCCAGACGCTACTGGCCCGCTGGCTCCGCCCCCGCCCCGAGGCGCCCTATCAACGGGAACGGCTCGACACACCCGATGGCGACTTCATCGACATCGATTGGGGGCCGGACCCTGAACCTGAGGGGCCTGTCGCCCTCATCCTCCACGGTCTGGAGGGGTCGTCGGAGCGAAGGTACGTGCGGAATCTCGGACGGGAGCTGTCGGCCCGGGGGATCCGTCCGGTGGCCATGAATTTCCGGGGCTGCAGCGGAGAGCCCAATCGGGCCCTCCGATTCTACCACTCGGGAGAGACGACGGACCCGAGCCGGATCCTCGAAGAGATCCGCACCCGATACCCCGGGCGCCGCCTGGGTGTGGTCGGTTTCTCCCTGGGCGGCAACATCACCCTGAAGATGATGGGCGAGCGCGAGGACGGTGGCGCGGGGCTCGTCGACGCGGCGGCCGTCGTGTCTGTGCCCTACGACCTCGCCGCCGGGTGCGACCTCCTCGAGGAGAGCATCATGGGCCGGGTCTACTCCGAGTATTTCCTGCGATCCCTTCGGAGGAAGGTCGAGGCGAAGAAGGAGGCGCTTGCACCCCACATCGACCTCGCGAAGGCCCGACGGGCCTCGACGATCCGCGCCTTCGACGACGTGGCCACCGCCCCCATCAACGGCTTCTCGGGGGCCGAAGAGTACTACGCCCGCTGCTCCAGCAACCAGTTCCTTCCGAACGTGGCCGTTCCGACCCTGCTCCTCCACGCCCTGGACGACCCGTTCCTGCCCCGGGGAGCCCTCCCACGAGCGGAGATGGCGGACAACCGGGCGCTTCACCCCGTGCTCCACGAACGAGGTGGGCATGTCGGCTTTCTCGAAGGCTCGCCTGGATCGCCTGTGTTCTGGGGTGAGGAGACGTGTGCATCTTTCCTGGCAGCTGCCCTGAACGGTCGTGCGACGCCTTCGGGCGACGTCTCCGGCCAGTAGCCCGGAACGTCGACCGCTTGGAGGGCCCGGCTGGCCAAGTCCGAGCGTGTGAGCCGCGCTGTCGGGCCTGCCCTTGGGGCACACCCAAGTCAAATCTCAGGGCCGGGGCGCCGCCCGAAAGAACGCCCGGCCGTGCCAACTGTCGGCGACGGGCCTCTCCAACGCGCCGTCCCGGAGTTGAGACACCTCCGTCAGACTCGTGTCGAACACCGGGGTCGCCAAGGAAACCTCGTCGGACTCCGCGAGGGCCTTGAATCCCGGGCGTGTCGTCGTGCGAACCTCCTCGCCGTCACGGAACCAGACGGGCGAGTGATCGACGAACGATACGTCCAGTTCCTCACCCAGAGCTTTGAGGCGATTCACGAGCGCATCGATGGAGCAGCCTGAAGGCGCCTCGGCATCGACATCGACACCCACCAGAAGAAAGTGCGCGTCCCGCAGTTCCCTCGCCGACTGCAAAGGGACCCCATGGGCGGCCCACCCCTCGAGAAAATCGTCTACGACCTCCACGGTCCGCCGTACCTCGGCTTCGGTGAGGGGTCGGCCCGCGGGGAACACCCAGAGGCGGCCGTGGTCGGGAAGCGCTTCGAAGTCGATGCGGGGCATCGGTCAGTCTCCGGTTCCGGGCTCCGCACCAGCAGGAGCCAGCGCGGGCGGGGCCTTGTCGAGAAGAATGGCTACCCACCGCAGGTCCGTCGTGTTCTCCAGCCAGATCTTCACCACCACCGTGAGGGGCACGGACAGCAGAGCCCCGAGGGGTCCCCAAGCCCATCCCCAGAACAGCAGGGAGAGGATCACGACGAGGGTCGAAAGGCCTAGCCGGCGCCCCATGAGGTTCGGCTCGATGATGTTGCCGAAGACGGTGTTCACCACCACGTAGCCCATGGACACCAGGACGGCATGCCCGACCGTACCCACCAGGATGATGCTGAGGAGGAGAGCCGGGATCGCCGCCAGGATCGAGCCCACCGTGGGCACATAGTTCAGCAGGAAGGCTACCAGGCCGAGGAGGATGGGGAAGTCCAAGCCCATCAGGTAGGCCCAGGCGCCGAGAATCGCGCCGGTGAGGAGGGAAATGACGGTCTTGATACCCAGATACGTCTGGACCTCGGTGACGACCTTCGTCAGGCGATCCTCGTCAGGCGCGGTGTTGCCGGTGATGTAGTGGAACTTGTCCGGGAAGACCGTCGCCTCGCTCAGCATGAAGGCCATGATGAGGAAGACGATGAACGTCATGGACACGAACTGGGCGATGCGCCCAACCGCGCCCCGAGCCAGGCCGATGATCGCCCCCGGATCGATGAGCTCCATGGTCATGTACTCGGTGAGCACGATTCCCGTCCGGCCCTCCAGGGCCTCGAACCACGACGCCTGGAGCTGGGTGAGGGTGTTGAGGTAACGAGGCAGCTCCCTCTGGAGCTCGGACAGCGACTGGCTGAAGAGGGTGATGAGCAGGCCCACCACGGCCACGTTCACCAGCACGGGGATGATCACCGCGGACGCTTTCGGGACGCGACGGTTGCGAAGCCAGACCATGATCGGAAGGCTCAACACGGTGAGGAACAGCGCCAGGGCCGCCGGGAGGAGGATGGGCGCGGCGAGCCTCAGACCGAACACGATGACCACCACACACGCCAGACTGAAGAGGACCTTCAGGCCCGGGCTCTGGTCGGTGCCTTCGAGTATCATCATCGGGGGTGGGATCGATCAGCGGGTGGGCGCCGTAGAGTAGCGACAAAGCCCGACCTTTACCATGCCGCACGGAAGGCCATGACCGATTCGAACGAGAGCCGCGAAGCCGCCGCTGGCGACATGGTCGTCGTTCCCGAAGACGACGACGCACTCCTCGCCGAGTGCCGAATGGAGACCTTCCGGTCCGGCGGACCCGGTGGCCAGCATCAGAACACGACCGAGAGCGGGGTCCGCCTCGTCCACCTCCCCACCGGAGAGCGCGTCGAAGCTCGGGACGAGAGGAGTCAACACCGCAACCGTCGACTCGCACTCTCCCGACTTCGTGCTCGCCTGGAGGCGCGCAACGAAAAGCCCGCCGAGCGGGTTCCCACCAAGGTACCGAAGAGCCAAAAGAAGAAGCGCCTCGACAAGAAGAAGCGCCGGAGCCAGAAGAAGAAGCTGAGAAAGCCGCCCAAGGTGGACGAGTAGGCCACCGACCCTGCAACGCGGGACTCGGTGACCGCGATGTCCTGGAGGCCATGACACCCAGCGCTTGCGGTCGGACCTCTCGTCCAATACGCTGAAGCTGCAGCTTAACTGCATCACGGTCTCTCCTGACCAGGGCCTCACCCGGATCCGGTTCGTGGACGGCCGGGATGACATCAGCGAAGAAGAAGCGTTTCGATGGGGGCCGTCGGTCGGGGCGGGGCTCCGCGTCCCAGGCTTCCTCATCGAAGCCGTTTACCATGTGATCCAATGGGAGCCTGAGGCGGGAGCTGGCCTCTTCAAGACCAACAGCCTCGAAGGGCGAGTAGGTCTGCTTCTGCCCCTCGGTTGAGGCGGGTACGCACCCATCGCTGGCGGGGCGACCGCACTGTGAACGGCAGAACGGAGGATCGCCTGCCGTCTCGGCCGCGCCAAGGCACTCTATCCAGACACCTCCCCAGTGGGCCCGCCAGGACTTGAACCTGGGACCTACCGATTATGAGTCGGCTGCTCTAACCAACTGAGCTACGGGCCCGAAGCGAGGAAGATAGCCCCGGATTCCTCGACCGTCAGCGTCAGGCACCCTCGACCGTCAGCGTCAGGCACCTCGACTCTCGACGTCAGCCCGCGGCGTCAGTGGCGCGTACTCATGTCGGCGCGCACGCGCTATTTTTGGAGACGACGCCGGCCACGCGGGTCGGGTCCTCCGACAAAAGGTTCGGCACTTCGTGAAGACAGTCCCCGATTCGAACGGGAATCGGTCATGAGGGTCCTCGTCGTGGGAGCGGGAGAAGTGGGCTTCCACCTGGCGCAGCGTCTCTCCCAGGAGCACCAGGACGTGGTGCTCATCGAGTCGGACCCGGAGCAGGCCGAGCACGCGGCGCAGATGCTGGACATCCAGACGGTCGTCGGGAACGGGGCCGCCCTCTCCGTCCTGGAGAAGGCCAACGTCGGAAAGGCCAGCATGCTCCTGGCGGTGACCAGCCGCGACGAGGTGAATCTCATCGCCTGCCTCGCAGCCAAGCGGATGGGTGTGGAGTACACGGTCGCCCGTATCTCCAATCCCGACTACTACCAGACCGACTCGGTGCTTTCCCGGGAGCAAATGGGCATCGACCTGATGGTCAACCCCGAGCGCGAGTGCGCCCGGGACACGCTCCAACTCCTGCAGAACGCGGCCTTCACCGAGGTCTCCGACTTCGCCGGCGGCCGGGTGCAGCTCATCGGTCTCACTGTCCGCGAGGGAGCGCCGGTTGCCGGTCGCAGCATCCGAGATCTCCGGGCCACCTTCGCTCCAGGTGGGTATCACTACGTCACGGCGGCCATCGTCCGTGACGGCGAAACGATCATTCCCAAGGCCGACTCCACCATCGAGGCCGGCGACAAGGTCTACCTCCTCGCACCCAACACCGAACTGGAAGACGTCCCGCCGCTGGCCGGTTACGACAAGTTCGACCTCCGACGGGTGATGATCGCCGGGGGGAGCCCCGAGGGGCAGTACCTGGCAGAGCTCCTTGAACAGAACGGGGTCCAGTGCACGATCCTGGACCGGGACAAGCGACGGTGCGTGGAGTTGGCGGAGCGGCTCCCGAAGTCGCTGGTCCTTCACGCCGACGCTACCGACCTGGAGCTTCTCGAGATGGAGGGCGTGAGCGGAAGCGACGGATTCGTCGCCGCCACGGGCAACGACGAGACCAACCTCCTCTCGAGCCTGCTGGCCAAGGAGGCGGGCGCCCGCAAGGTCCTCTCCCTGGTCCACAAGTTCGAGTACCTGAAGCTCGTGCCGGCCGTGGGAATCGACGCGAGCATCTCACCACGGATTTCGGCGGTGAACGCCATCCTCCGCCGCGTACGTCGAGGCCGGGTCATGACCGTCGCCTCTCTGTCCGGGATCGAAGCCGAGGCCATCGAGTTCGAGGTTCAGCCACGATCGAGGATCGCCGGCGTGGCCCTGCGTGACGCGGCGTTCCCCAAGCGGGGCGTGGTGGGGACGATCATCCGCGGCGACGACATCATCCTGCCGAGAGGCGAGGACGTACTCCTGCCAGGAGATGACGTCATCGTCTTCGCCATGCCCGACGCCATCCCCCAGATCGAAGCCCTCTTCGCCTGATGTCCCTCTGGAAAGTCCTGAACGTCGTCGGACTCCTCCAGGTCTTCCTCGCCTTCTTCATGGCGATGACGGGCTTCGTGGCCGTGGGGTACGGCGACGGGGACGCTCGGGGCTTCTTTCTAGCGGGGCTCGTCACCTTCGCGTGTGGCGGCGCAGTCTACGCGCGCACGCGCTTCGACGAGGACGTCACCGCCCGGGAGGGTTACGCCATCGTGACCTTCGCCTGGGCTGCCACGGCTCTCTTCGGAGCCCTCCCGTACCTCTTCACGGGGGTGCTCACGTCGCCAATGGCGGCTTTCTTCGAGGCGATGTCGGGGTTCACCACCACCGGCGCCACCGTCTTCGCCGACGTCGAGAGCCTGCCCCACGGGGTGCTCCTCTGGCGGTCCATGACGCACTGGATCGGCGGCATGGGCATCATCGTCCTCGTCATCGCGGTACTCCCGTACCTCGGCGTGGGAGGCATGCAGCTCTTCCGGGCCGAGGTCCCGGGCCCCACCCCGGAGAGGCTTCGTCCCCGGATCGCTCAGACCGCGAAACTGCTCTGGTTCGTGTATTTCGGCCTGACGGTCGTCCTCGCCGGCCTCTACCTCTTGGGCGGCATGGGCCTCTTCGACGCCGTCACCCACAGCTTCTCGACGTTGGCCACCGGTGGTTTCAGTACGAAGAACACGTCCATGGCCGACATGTCGCCCTTCATCCAATGGGTGACCATCGTCTTCATGTACCTGGCAGGGGTCAACTACGCCCTCCACTTCCGGGCGGTCACCGGCCGCTTCCAGTATTTCCGCGATCAGGAGTGGCGCTTCTTCACCACCGTCCTCTTCGGTGCGGCGGCGGTGATCATCGTGTTGAACCTCACCGTCGGCGCCTACGCCGACGTGGAGCCGGCCATCCGCGACGGTCTCTTCCAGGTCCTCGCCATCACGACGACGACGGGATACGTGAGCGCCGACTACGAGCTCTGGGTACCGGGAGCACGCCTGGTCCTCTTCAGCCTCTTCTTCGTCGGTGGCATGGCCGGAAGCACCAGCGGGGGGATCAAGACGCTCCGGGTGATGCTCCTCCTCAAGCAGACCGGGAACGAGCTTCGAAAGCACCTCCATCCGCGGGCCGTCTTCGTCACCCGGATCGGAACGAAGCCGGTAAGGGACGAAGTCGGCGCGCGCGTGGTGGGCTTCGTCATCCTCTACCTGTTGCTCTGCCTGGCCGGAGCCCTCGCCCTGGCCCTCACAGGCATCGAGCCCCTCACGGCCATCGGCGGCAGCATCGCGTCGGTGGGGAACGTGGGCCCTGCGTTCGCCGACCTCGGTCCCACCGACAATTATGGGTGGATGTCGAGCCCGGGCCTGGGGGTCCTCACCTTCCTCATGCTGGTGGGGCGGCTGGAGATCTACACCGTCATCCTGCTGTTTCACCCCGAGATGTGGCGGGATCGGTCGGCGTATCACTAACGGGCGGGTGAAGAAGTGCAGGCGGGCCGAGCGCCCCGAAGAGTACCAGGGTTTGCGCATGGAGGACGCCTTCCTCAGCCCCTGGCGGCCCCCTTCAGCATCTTCACTTCAGCGTCGGTGAGGTCGCGCCACATGCCCCGCTCGAGGTCACCGAGCTTCACGGGCCCGTAACGCCGACGCCGTAGCCGCATCACGGCGTGCCCCACCTCGGACAACATACGGCGGACCTCACGCTTTCGTCCCTCGGTGATGACCAGCGTCAGCGTCGAGGTCACCGGCCCGGCATCGATGCCGAAAACGTCTTTCGCCTCGGCGACGCCGTCTTCCAGCATCACTCCTGAGCGCAGGGCCCGGGCGGCGTCCTTGGTGAAGGTCCCGGCCACTTCCAACCAGTACTCCCGCTCCACTTCCCGGCTGGGGTGCTGGATGCCGTGGGCGGTATCACCGTCGTTGGTGAGGAGGAGGAGCCCTTCTGCATCCAGATCGAGGCGGCCGACGTAGGCGAGGCCGTGGAGATCCTCGGGGAGAAGATCGTAGACCGTGCGCCCTCCGTGTGGATCCGACCGCGTGGTCAAAACCCCGGGAGGCTTGTGAAACATGATCCATCGTTCCGTGGCCACATGGACGGTCTGCCCGTCCACGGCGACCACGTCTCGCTCGGGGACGACCCGGCTCCCCAACTCGGTCACCACCTCCCCATTCACCGTCACCCGCCCCGCCTCCATGAGACGCTCCGCCTGACGGCGGGAGGCGCGACCCGCCTGGGAGAGGTACTTCTGGATCCTGACGGACTCGTCGTTCATCCCTGCCGTCAGTCCTGGGACACCCGGTCAGGCTCCTGGGATCCCGCGCTCGGCTCCGCGGCCGCCTCCGCCGCCGTAGTCTCCCTCGGCGCCGCCGGCTCCTCGGACTCTTCCCGCTCCTCGGCAGTCTCCTCCGAACCACCTGCCTCCTCGGCGCTCCACCCTTCGGGGAGCTCGTCGACAGGCTCGGCCGGGTCCTCCCCGTCCTCTCCCTCGTCGCTGCTCTCCGGCTCCAATGGGATCCGCTCCCGAAGGACGATGGGAAGCTCATCGGGACGCGGGAGGTCCTCCAGCGACTTGAAGCCGAAGTGGGCTAGGAAGTGGCTCGTCGTGCCGTACAGAAGCGGCCGACCCAGGCCCTCGCCCCGGCCCACGACGTCGATGAGGCGACGATCCTGAAGGGTCCGGATGACGCCCGACGAGCCTACGCCTCGGATGTACTCGATCTCGACCCGGCCGATGGGCTGGCGGTATGCGATGATGGCGAGCGTCTCCAACGCCGGGCCCGACAGTCGCGACGGCCGGGGGACGTTGTCGAAGCGCTCGAGGTAGGGCGCGAACTCGGGCCGGGTGAGGACCTGATATCCCTCGGCCACCTCGACGAGCTGGAAAGCCCGACCGGCATCGTCGTACTCGGCACGCAGGAACTGGAGGGCGTCCTCGACCTCGTCCTCGTCGAGCATTTCGTCTGCCCGGGCGATCTCGTCCGCGGTGAGGGGGGCGTCCGAGGCGAAGAGGACCGCTTCAACGATCTGGTGCGCGTTCACGCGTCGACTCCTTCGTCGTCGCTGGTGTCAGTATGAGCGTCGGGGGCGTCGCCCCCGGCATCGATGGCCGCGGCCTCGTCCTCGACGACATCCTCCTCACGCCGGTAGATCCAGAGTTCGGCGAAAGGGCGCGTCTGACGCAGCAGGAGCATCCGTCGGCGTGTGAGCTCGAGTCCAGCAAGGAAGGTCATCACGCCATGGGACCGTTCCTTGAAGCCTTGGAGTAGCCGGTTGAACTCCACCCGGGTACTCCGCTTGAGGTGATCCAGGATGAGTACCGCCTTCTCCTCCATCGTCACCTGCCGCGTGGTCACGCGGTGGGTGCGGTCCTGTGGAATGGGCATCTCCACCTGGAGCGCCGCTGCGAAGACCTCCTCCCACGTCGTCTCCAGGGGGGCCTCTTCCAACGGCTTCCGGGGCCGGGGAGGAACGTACCCCTTGCCGAAACGGCGACTTCGATCGGCCTCGGCGGTGCGGAGTCTCTGGGAGATCTCTCGGATCTGCTCGTACTCCAGGAGGCGCCTGACCAGCTCCGCCCGCGGGTCCTCGTCCTCGTCCTGGCCCGGCCGAGGGAGGAGCATCTGGGACTTGATGTGGATGAGGGTCGCCGCCATCTCCAGGAACTCGCCTGCGCCGTCCAAATCGGTGGCCTCCAGGCCGCGGATGGCCTGGAGGAACTGGTCCGTGATCTTCGAGATGGGGATGTCGAAAATCTCGATGTCCTGCGTTCTGATGAGATGCAGGAGGAGGTCGAGGGGACCTTGGAAGCGCTCGATCTCGACGAGGAGGAAGTCGTCTCGTCCGGCGGCGATCCGCTCACTGACGGTCAGATCCACAGGCGCACGAACCAATCGGCCAGGCCACGCAACTCATAGACCGGCCAGAGGACGACGGAGAAGGCACCGGGCACCAGATACATGATGCCGATGAGGACCAGAATACCCCATTCGCTCACACGCTCATACGGTCGACGGAGGGCGTCGGGAAGCAGGTGCGCCATCACGTGCGAGCCGTCCAGGGGTGGGATGGGCAGGAGATTGAAGAAGGCCAGAATGAGGTTGATGAGGATGCCGTAGTTGAGGGCATCGTACATGGTATCGCCGACGGTGCCGAGCGGCCCGACCACGCTGTCGGCCTTCACCAGGGCCGCCATGAGTAGCGTGCAGAGCACCGCCAGGATGAGGTTCGAGACGATGCCCGCCAGAGACACGCGGATGTCGCCCGCCACCGGCTCGCGGTAGTTCGCTTTGACAACCGGGACCGGTCGCGCCCATCCGAAGAGGAAGCCCGATCCGGAGAAGTACAGCACCGCAGGCACGATGAACGAGCCCATGGGATCCAGGTGCGGGAGGGGGTTCAGCGTGATGCGGCCGAGCTTGTCCGCGGTGTCGTCACCCTCCCGGCGCGCCTGCCAGGCATGGGCGACCTCGTGGACGACAATGGAGAAGATGAGGATCGCGACGATGAGAACGACATTCATGGGATCAACCTACCTCACCCCTTTCCGCCCTCGTACCCGTTGATCCGAACCGCGGTCTCATCTAGCTTTCTGTGCTCGTCAATTTTGTGAATACCGCTCTAGAGAGCAGCATGCCGAATATCAAGAGTGCCAAGAAGCGGATGGAGCTCAGCAGAACCGCCCGAGTCAAGAATCGGGCGGAGCGCTCCAAGATCCGTACGGCCGTGAAGAGAGTCGAGACCGCCGACAACGTCGACGACGGCCGCGCTCGCCTCCAGGAGGCCGTTGCCCTCCTCGATCGCGCCGCAACCCGCCGACTCATCCACCCGAACCGGGTGGGGCACATCAAGAGTCGCCTGACCCGGCACGTGAACGGCCTGAGCTGATCTCAGCCGGCGCCTGATCTCAGGCGCCTTCGAGTCGGAAAGACCCGGGAGCCTCCGAGGCCCCGGGTCTTTTTTCGTGCGAGCCGGTCGCGCGCCCTCCGGGCGTGGTGTGGCCCGCCCCCCCGCCCTTCGAGACGAGCCGTGCTTCAAGCCGACCACACGGTACGCCCACCCACGATGGTCCGGCGGGGACGCCCCTGAAGCTCCCACCCGTCGAAGGGAGTGTTCCGGCTCTTGGACGCGAAAGCCGTCGCGTCGACCGTCCACTTCTCCTCGGGATGGAACACGGTGACGTCGGCGACGGCCCCCTCGGCGAGGGTTCCTCCAGGCAGGTTGAACACCCGTGCCGGCTGACAGCTCATTCGCTCCACCATCGTCGGCAGATCGATGACCCCCTCGTAGACCACACGGGTGAGCACGACGCCCAATGCCGTCTCCAACCCGACGATTCCGTTGGGTGCGTCGGCGAAGGCAGCCTCCTTCTCGTCGTAGTGGTGTGGCGCGTGGTCCGTGGCGATGGTGTCCAGCGTCCCATCCGCCACGCCCTGGCGGACAGCGTCGACATCTTCCTGCGTCCGAAGCGGCGGATTCATCTTGGCTTCCGTGCGGTAGCCGTCGACGGCCTCGTGGGTGAGAACGAGGTGGTGGGGCGACGCCTCGGCGGTCACGCGAACGCCCCTGGCCTTCGCCTGCCGGATGGACTCGACCCCGAACCGCGTCGAGATGTGCTGAAGGTGAATGTGGCCACCGGTCAGCTCGGCCAGGAGCAGATCCCGGACGATGTGGATGTCCTCGCTGGCGTTGGGCTTGCCCGCCAGGCCCAGGCGCGCCGAGACGATCCCCTCGTTCATGTGGCCGTTGGCGGAAAGACCGACGTCCTCCGGGTGGTCTGCCACCGGGATCCCGAACGCCTGGGAGTACTCGAGGGCGAGGCGCATGAGCCCCGAGTCCATGACGGGACTGCCGTCATCCGTGATGGCCACGGCCCCGGCGTCCACCATCTCTCCGACGAGGGTCAGTCGCTTGCCCTCACGTCCCACCGAGATGCAGCCCACCGGGTACACCCGGGAGAGCCCCGCCGCCCGTCCGGCGGCGACGACAAAGCCGACGGCCGCCGGGTCGTCGATGGGTGGGGCCGTGTTGGGCATCGCACAGACGGCGGTGAAGCCCCCGGCTGCCGCCGAAGCCGCGCCGGTGGCGATGGTCTCCTTGTGCTCCTCACCGGGCTCGCGGAGATGCACGTGGACGTCGATGAGGCCGGGCGTGACCACAAGGCCCGAACAGTCGACGACTTCAGCATCCTCTCCTGCGGCGATATCGGATCCCACCTTGGCCACTTCACCGCCCACCAGGAGCACGTCAAGCGTGTCGTCCAGCGACTGGCTGGGGTCGACGACCCGTCCTCCCTTCAGCAACGTCTTCTCGCTCATGCCTCTGCTCCCTGCTTGGCGGCTTCGGCCTTCTCGGGTTGCCCCCCGGCCAGGAGGTAGAGGACGGCCATCCTCACCGCGACGCCATTCGTGACCTGGTTGAGGATGACCGAGTGGCCTCCGTCAGCGACGTCGGAATCGATCTCCACTCCGCGATTCATCGGACCGGGATGGAGGACGAGGATGTCTCTTGGCGCCGCGTCCAGGCGCTTCGACGAGACGCCCCAGATGCGGTTGTATTCCCGGAGGCTCGGCACGTAGCCCCCTTCCATGCGCTCGAGCTGAAGGCGGAGGACGTTGAGGACGTCCGCCCACTCGATGGCTTCCTCGACGTGGGTGAACACCGTGCACCCCATCTCTTCGGGGGCCGGCGGCATGAGTGTCCGGGGTCCGCATACCGCCACTTCCGCCCCCAGAGTCCGGAGACCGTAGATGTTCGACCGGGCCACACGAGAATGGAGGATGTCGCCGACGATGCAGACCTTGAGGCCTTCCAGAGGCCCTCGGTGGTCTCTGATGGTCAGGAGGTCGAGGAGGCCCTGGGTCGGGTGCTCGTGCCACCCGTCGCCGGCGTTGATGACGTTGGAAGGAATCCTCTCGGCCAGGAAGCGAGCCGCTCCCGAGGCGCCGTGGCGGATAACCACCATGTCGATGCGCATGGCCTCGAGGTTCCGAGCCGTGTCGACGAGGGTCTCGCCCTTCGCCACCGAGGAGCCCGTCGAGGAAATGTTGACCGTGTCGGCGCTCAGCCGCTTCTCAGCGAACTCGAAGGAGATCCGGGTCCTCGTCGACGCCTCGAAAAAGAGGTTGACGATGGTCTTTCCCCGGAGCACGGGCACCTTCTTGATTCGCCGCTCCGAGATCTCCTTGAAGGGTTCGGCGGTGTCGAGAATCATGTGGAGCTGTTCGGCGGACAGGTGCTCCAGCCCCACCAGATCCTTGCCGAGGCTCAGCCGGTCGTCGCTCACGACTCACCCCCGTCGGCCTGGAGGAGCTCGACAGCCAACCGACCGTCCACCTCGGGCACCAGCACTTCCACACGCTGATGCTCCAGGACCTGCACCGCCCTTCCCGTGACGTCGGGTTGGATGGGCAGCTCACGTCCGCCGCGATCGACGAGAACGCAGAGGAGGATGCGGCGGGGCCGTCCCCAGTCACTCAGCTCGTTGAGAGCCGCCCTGGCTGTCCTTCCTGTGTAGGCGACGTCGTCGACGATGACGACGCAGCGATCGTCGACGCCGTGCGTGGGCAACTCGGAGCCCCCGATGATGGGGATGGGCCCCACGACCTCCAGGTCGTCGCGGTAGAGGGTGATGTCCAGCGAGCCGGTGTCGAGTTCCACACCCTCGGCGTCTTCGATTTCCTGGCGGATGAGGGCGGCGATCTGGGTTCCGCGACGATGGATGCCCATCAGCACGAGCCCGTCGGTGCCCCCGTTCATCTCCACGATCTCCCGAGCCATCCGGGCGACAGCGAGTCGCACCTCGGATTCACTCATCACGTGGATGCGGGTCGGAGCGGTCATGAAAGCGGGTTGGAGGGGCAGTAACGGACCCCGACGGAGGTGGGGCCGCTCGCGGCGGCGGAAAGTTCGGAGGATGGCCGGTTCGGGTCAACGTGATGGCGGACTGTCACGAGGACGTTCGATTCCCCATAGTGGGCACGCCCGATGCCGCCAGGAGCGGCGCCGATGCCGTGCGAAGCGGCCCAACCGTGGGTCCCCTGCAGGCAGGAACCCTCCCCGTCAACGATGCCCATGAGCCTCCGATCCGTCGTTTTCGCCGCCACCGCTCTTGTTGCGCTGACCGCCCCCGCCCACGCCCAGGTGCTCTCCGAGCCGCCCGGAGTCCTCCTGCGGGGTGTTCCGTTCGAGATCGTCGTCTTCGGCGCCGACGACGTTCCTTCGGCGTGGCTCGAGGTCAGGGCGGCCGACGGACGACTGCTGGGTACAAGCATTGCCGTGGCCCACGATTCGGTCATCGTCCGTGACCTGGTGGTGGAGTCCTCGGCGGACGTTCCCCTCACCATCGTCGTCGGTGACGCCGAGCTCGAGCACGACGCCACGGTCACGTCGGGGTGGTACTCCATCGTCCCGCCCCTCGTGGCCATCCTCCTGGCCCTCATCTTCCGCGAGGTTCTGACCGCCCTGTTCGCCGGGGTGTGGCTGGGGGCATTGGCGCTGGCCGGCTTCAATCCCATTTCGGCCACCGGCCGACTCATGGACACCTTCGTCGTGCCCGCCGTCGCCGACGCGGACCACGCCGCCATCATCGCCTTCTCCCTCCTCCTGGGAGGGATGGTGGGGCTCATCTCCAGAAACGGGGGCACGCTCGGCATCGTCGAGGCCGTTGCGCCCCTGGCCAGCACGCCCCGCCGGGGTAAGCTGGCCACATGGGCCGCAGGCATGGCGATCTTCTTCGACGACTATGCCAACACGCTCATCGTCGGCAACACGATGCGCCCCATCACCGATCGACTGAAGATCTCCCGGGAGAAGCTCGCCTACCTGGTGGATTCAACGGCGGCGCCCGTAGCCGCACTCGTCCCGGTCTCCACCTGGGTGGGCTACGAAATCAGCCTCATCGGTGACGGCTTTGGGATCGCCGCCCAGCAGAATCCCGCCGGAGCGGAGACACTGGCGGCCCTCAGCCCCTTCGGCGTCTTCGTTCAGACCATCCCCTACCTCTTCTATCCCCTCCTCGCCCTCTTCTTCGTGATCCTCACCTCGGCCATGGACCGGGACTTCGGACCGATGCTGACCGCGGAACGCCGGGCATCGTCGGGGGGTGGCCTCCATCGGCCTGGCGCCACACTGGCCGTAGACACCTCCGGCGAGATCATGGAGCCCAAGGAAGGGGCTCCCAGGAAGTGGTACAACGCCGGCATCCCGGTGTTGACCGTCGTCGTCGTCGTGCTCATCGGCCTTTATCTCTCGGGCCGCTCCGTCGTCGGCCCCGATGCGAGCCTCCGCGATGTCTTCGGCGACGCAGACCCCTTCTCCACGCTCCTGTGGGGCTCACTCTCCGGGGTGCTTGTCGCCATCGCCCTGTCCATGGGTCAGCGGCTCCTGAGCCTGACCGAGGCCATCGACGCCCTCGTCGGCGGGATGCGGGCCATGATGATCGCCATGCTCATCCTGACCCTCGCCTGGTCGTTGGGGTCCGTCACGGAGGTCATCGGCACCTCCGACTTCCTCGCCCTCCTCCTCTCGGATCGCTTCCCCATCCAGCTCATGCCCGCCGTGGTCTTCGTAACGTCAGCGGCGATGGCCTTCGCGACGGGCACCTCGTGGGGCACGATGGCCATCATGCTTCCGGTGGTGATCCCCCTGACGGTTACGCTGGGCGGTCCCGACGTCTACCCGGGTGGTCCGATGGAAGCCGTCCTCCTGGGCGGAATCGCCTCGGTCCTGGCAGGCGCCATCTTCGGCGACCACTGCTCGCCCATCTCCGACACTACGGTGCTCTCGTCCACGGCTTCGGCGTGCGACCACGTGGACCATGTGCGCACCCAGCTTCCCTACGCCCTCGTGGTGGGAATCGTGGGGATCATTCTGGGCAACATCGGCACGGCGTACGGCCTACCCCCGTGGATCGCACTCCTCGTGGGTGCGGGCATCCTCGTGGTGTTCCTGCGGGTCGTCGGGACGTCCGACACGGAAGGAGCACCCGCGGGGTAACCGCACCCCATTCGGACAGGCTCCTAGCGACCGAAGCGCGCCCGACCGATCCGCTCGAGGAGGGGGTTCGACGGATCGCCCTCTCCCTCTCCGACGACCCAATCGTAGGAGAAGACGACGACACCCCCGGCGTCTTCGGACCTGGCGATATCGATCATCCCCAGCGTGTTTTCGGGCGTGTTCATGTACGCCCCGATCCCCGCCCAGACCCGCCGTCGATCTCCCGCGGCGTCTCGAGCGGTGTCGATGAGATCGACGAAGCGCGACGCGTCGGGGGTGTAGGCCATGGGAACCGCAATGTCGAGGATGCCGTCGCGGAGCCACGCAGGCCAATCCTGGAAGCGATCGTCGTAGGCCAACTCACGATCGGCGATGACGGCAGCGGACACGACGAGTCGGGGATTCAAGGCCTTCACGTCGCGGTAGATCCGCTCCACCAGTGTCGTCACCTGCTGACGACGGAAGGCATCCCATAGCTCGGGCTCACCCTCGACGAAGGCGTACAGGTCTCGCGAGTACGCGGTGTCCAAGGCGGCGAACCGCTCGGCATCGACCTCGAGGCGCACCCAGATCCTGAAGCGCTCGAGGGCCCCGAGGGAGTAGTCGTACTCGGCCGAGGGAAAGCGGATGTAGTCGAAGTGCAGGCCATCCAGGTCGTATCTGCGCGCGAGGTCGAGCCATACGGCGTGGACGCGGTCCTGAACGGCGGGGTGCGACGGGCTGGTGTAGATGCCCTCCACCGCGTGATCGTTTGCCGCCGCGTGTTCCACCAGGCGAGCGAGATAGGTGGAGTCGAAGGGATCGACGGCGAAGAGGACCCGGCCCAGAGCTTTGGGGACGGCCAGCCAGTCGGGGTGGTCGTGGACCAGATGCCGGGGGCTCTCTGGGGGGTCGGTCGGTCCCCACACCAGATGCGTGTTGACCCAAGCGTGGACGGCCATGCCCCTGGCGTGGGCCTCACGGATCACCAGGGCCAGCGGATCGAAGGGCTCAGGCTCCCGCACGGACTCGCCACGGGGTTCCAGGTCGGAAGTGTAGAACGCGTCGGCTCGCCCACGGACCTGTACGATGAGGGTGTTGAAGCCGGCGGCGTATGCCCGTTCCACCATCTCCATGACCGTCTCCTCGCTGGTGAGCGTGAAACGGACCACCCAAAGCGCGCGGATCTCCTCGAAGGGCCGGACGGGGTCGAGGTAGACGGGAGCGCCCGTCCCACCGGGCATCGGGGGTGCAGGACGGGCCGACGGCTCCTCCGCAGGGACCGACCGTCTGGGAGGGCTGCTCGAAGGTCCTACCGGCTCCGCCGGTATGGTGATGACGGTGCACCCGCCGAGGCCCATGGCGAGGAGTCCGGTGAGCCGTTTCCGCGCCCAGCTTCCGCCCCGGCTCACGCGCGCCCTCTCCGAGCACGGAAGAACGCCTTCAACATAGCCGACGAGGCATCGGCCTCTACGCCGGATGTCACATCGCACCGGTGATTCAGTCGCTCGTCTCGAAGGAGGTCGTCGAGGGATCCGCCCATACCCGCCTTGGGGTCCTTCGCCCCGAAGACCACGCGGGGAATCCGGGCCAGTACGATGGCGCCAGCACACATGGCGCATGGCTCCAATGTCACGTAGAGCGTGCAATCGAGGAGTCGCCAGTGACCCAGATGTGCGGCGGCTTCGCGGATCGCCACCACCTCCGCATGCGCCGTGGGGTCCGAATCCGAGTTTGTCCGGTTGAAGCCGCTGCCGATGACCTCGTCGCCCAGGATTACCAGGGCGCCTACGGGAACCTCATCTCGCTCTTCGGCCTCCCGGGCGAGCTCGAGCGCCCGCCGCATCCACGCGACGTCGCCCAACGGGTCGGCCGGCTAGTGGGGCGTGAGACTCACCGACGCCGCTTCATCCATGCGCCGGTAGAAGCCGGCCACGCGGCCGAGGATCCGGAGTGCGTCGATGTCTTCGACCAGGGTCCGTTCACCCCCCGGCCGAAGGGCTTCGAGGTAGATACCCCGACCGTTGGACGTGTAGCGGTGGAAGGTCGACGAATCGCCCACCTCGGCCACCACGATGGTCCCGTCTTCGATCTCCTCACCCCTGACGGGAGAGACCAGAACCAGATCGCCTTCGGCCACACCGAGAACCGCCAGGTCCCCTGCACCGGCTCGAACCATGAACGAGCCGTCGTCGCTCCCCATCTGGCGGTCGACGGAGAGGAACGCGTCCGGCTTCGACGCCGCCCCCTCGACGGGGACCTCGGAGAAGCAGGGCACGGCCACGGTGTCGGCACTCAGGTCGACGCCGAGGATGCGAACACCACGGGAGCGGGACGGATCACGCTCGAGGCAGCCTTTCTCGGCGAGCGCCTGGAGGTGCTCCGACACTGTCTTCGTGCTCTTGATCCCGAACCGTTCACCGATCTCGCGAATGGAGGGCTGGTAGGTGTTTTCCCGAAGGTACTGCACCATGAAGTCCAGGATCTTACGCTCGATCTCTGTGAGCGGTTCGACCTGGCGGGGGGTCGTCGGGGCTTCACGTGGAGTGATTGCGTCGGATCTAGCCAACGATGATGCACCTTGAGGGGGGGCCAAGGAAGCGCCCGAGACGTGTCGGGAGCTATCCTAATGTGCGCCTCGGAAAGGTGTCAAGAAACCCTTTTCTTCTCCGGCGCGGATACGCTCCAGTCCGGCCTCGATTCGGTGAAACACCCGCTCCCGCCCCAGGAGAACGAGAACATCGAAGATGCCAGGGCTCGCCATGTTCCCGGTGAGGGCCACACGGAGGGGGTGGATGAGCTTCCCGGCGCCCATCTCCATCTCCTCGGCGAGGCCTCGCAGACGGGCCTCCAATTCGGCTTGGGTCCACTCGGCGTCCCGGTACACCGAGGCGACCCGCTCCAGCCGTTCGATGGCGGCTGCCGGGTCCTTGAACCAGTTCTTCTGGACCGCCTTCTCCTCGTACACCAACTCGTCGCAGACGAAGGGGCGGGCCTGGTCGGCGAGTTCGTCGAGCGTTCGCGCCCGGACCTTGATGGCTTCCAGGAGGGCTGACGCCCACTCGGAGTCGTCCAGGTGGGCCCCGTCGTAGCCGGGCTCGCCCACGAGAGCGGACCGGATGTAGCCCACCAGCTCGACGTCGGGCTTCACGGCCAGGTGCTTTCCATTGAGCCAGGCCAACTTGTCGGCGTCGAAGACCGAGCTCTTCTTCAAGATCCGAGCCGGGTCGAAGGCTTCAATGAGCTCGTCGAGTGCCATGAACTCCCGGTCGTCACCAGGGCTCCAACCCAGGAGGGCCAAGAAGTTGACCATGGCCTCGGGGAGGATCCCCTCGCCGGCGTAGTCCCCCACAGCGGTGGCGCCGTGCCGCTTGGACAGTCGCTTCCCGTCCGGCCCCAGGATCAGGGGAACATGGGCGAAGATCGGCTCTCCGAGCCCTAGTGCCCGATATAGAAGCACCTGTTTGGGGGTGTTGGAGAGGTGGTCGTCACCCCGTATGACGTGGGTGATCCCCATCTCGGCGTCGTCCGAAACGACGGCGAGGTTGTAGACCGGCGTCCCGTCGCTCCGCAGGACCACCAGGTCGTCGATGTCGTCGTTCCCGAAGCGCATCTCGCCATGGACCATGTCCTCGAAGACGGTTTCCCCGTCAGGGACCCGGAAGCGGATAGCATAGGGCTCTCCCGCAGCGCCCCGGTCCCTGGCGGCGTCCTCACCCAGGGCTTCGGCCTTCTCCCGGGCAACGCGACTGGGGTGCATGCCCCGTTCCTTGGCTTCCTCCCGCACGGCCTCGGGATCGGAGAAATCCATGTAGGCCTTCCCCTCTTCGAGCAGCTGGAGGGCCGCCGCGCGGTGCCGGTCCACACCTTCGGACTGAAAGAACGGGCCCTCGTCCCAGTCGATGCCCAACCAGTTCATCCCGTCCAGGATGGCCTGGGTATGCTCGTCCTTCGAACGGTCGCGATCGGTATCCTCGATACGGAGGACGAAGACACCGCCCTCCTTTCGGGCGAGGAGCCAATTGAAGATCGCCGTCCGGGCGCCCCCGACGTGGAGATAGCCCGTGGGCGACGGGGCGAAGCGGAGTCGCATGGTCAAGAGTCGAGCCTTTCGGTAAGCAGTCGGCGAGCGACCTTCGGGTCGGCGGCGCCTCGGGTCTTCTTCATCACTTCTCCCACGAAGAGTCCGATGAGGTTCGGATTGCCTCCTCGGTACTCCTCGACCTTCTCCGGCCATTCGGTAAGGACCGCGTCCACCACCGCCTCGAGCTCGGAGGCGTCGGAGACGGCCTCCAGGCCCATGGCCTTCACCAACTCGGCGGGCTCCCCACCTTCCTCGGCCATCCGCGCCAGGACGTCCTTGGCGGCGCGACGCGTCACAGTCCCGGCGTCGACCAGGGCCGCCAGGCGACCCAGCTCCGGGCCCCCGAAGGGCAGATCGAGGAGGGTTCGGCCCTCGAGGAGGCCCCGGACATCCGTGACGATCCAGGCGGCCACCGAGGGTGCGTCGTGGTACTCGGCCAGCGCGTGCTCGAAGAAGTCGCCCGCCGCTTCATTCCCGGTAAGGAGGTCGGCGTCTTCCCGACTCAGCCCCAACTCGGTCTGATAGCGCTCGAAGCGAGCTGCCAGGGCGGGATTCCCGGCCCGGGCGTCGGCGCGCTCGTCGCTGATCTGTGGCTTCACCGACGGAGGAGGCCCGGAGGGCTTCGCGGGCCGCCCTTCGGGCGCAGTGTCTCCACCACCCACTCCCCCACTCGCCTTCCTCCCGTGTGGATCCCGTGCGGACGCTCCATCGGCCTTCTGGGACTCCCCGCCAGGCCGGTAGGTGCTTTTCAGGGCAACGATCCGGTTGAAGACCAACGCATCGCCCTGCCCGTCGACGGGATCGCGCCAGAAGTACCCGGTGCGCTCGAACTGATAGCGGGTCTCCGGAGGGTCGTCCGCCACGGAGGGCTCGACCTTGGCGCCATCGATGACCATCAAGGAATCGGGGTCCACCCGATCCGTGATGTCCGACGTCGCCTCCTCCGCGAGGGGATCGGTGCCGGTGGAGGCAGACGCGGCCTCCGTCCGGAGACCGTCGACCTCGGGCTTCAAGAGGGGTCCGAAGAGCCGCACCTCGGCATCCCGTGCAAAAGCCGCCGATACCCAGTGGATGGTCCCTTTCACCTTGCGACCGTCGGGCGTCTTCCCGCCCTTCGTCTCGGCGTCGTAGGTGCAACGCAGCTCCACGACCCTGCCGTCGTCGTCCTTCACCACCTCATCGCAGCGGATGACGTAGGCGTTCCGGAGGCGCACCTCCCCTCCTGGAACGAGCCGGCGGAAGCCCTTCGGCGGATCCTCGGCGAAGTCAGCGCGCTCGATCCAGAGTTCCCTGGAGAAGTGCACCATTCGCGAACCCTCTCGGCCCACGTCCGGCGGATACGAGGGAGCGTCGATCTCCTCGACCCCGTCGTCCTTGTTGGTGAGGACCACCTTCAACGGGTCGAGGACCGCCATGACCCGCGGCGCCCGGGCGTTGAGGACCTCGCGGATGGCGAAGTCGAACTTCGCCTCCTCGGTCTTCGCGCCGGAGCGCGATACACCCACCATGTCCGCCAGGAGGTGGATGGCCTCGGGGGGCACGCCACGACGGCGGTACGCGGCGATGGTCGCGAGGCGTGGATCATCCCAACCCGATACCAGTCCGGCCTCCACCAAGGGCGCGATGCTCCGCTTGGAGAGAACGGCGTTCTCCAGGTCGAGTCCGGCCCACTCGTACTGGTGGGGCCGAGGCTCCTCGAAGCCCGTGTTCTCCAGGACCCAATCGTAGATCGCCCGGTTGTTCTCGAACTCGATGGTGCAAATGGAGTGGGTGATGCCTTCGTACGCGTCCTCGAGGCAGTGGGCGTAGTCGTAGAGCGGGTAGATGCACCACGCATCGCCTTGTCGGTAATGCTCGGCGTGACGGATACGGTACAGGACCGGATCGCGCATGAGGAGGTTCGTAGCGGCCATGTCGATCTTGGCCCTGAGGACATGGGCGCCGTCCTCGAACTCTCCTTCCCTCATGCGTCGGAAGAGGTCGAGGTTCTCCTCGACGGTGCGGTTGCGGTACGGCGACGGGGTCCCCGGCTCCGTCAGGGAGCCGCGCCCCTCGCGAATGGCCTCCAGCGGCTGCGAGTCGACGTACGCGAGACCCTTCTCGATGAGATGGACGGCGCAGTCGTACATCCGCTCGAAGTAGTCGGAGGCGAAGAAGAGGTTGTCGCCCCAGTCGGCCCCGAGCCATCGGACGTCGTCCTTGATGGCCTCGACGTACTCGGGGTCCTCCTTTTCCGGATTCGTGTCGTCGAACCGGAGGTGGAAGCGCCCACCGAAGTCCTCCGCGACGCCGTAGTTCAGGTGGATCGCCGTGGCGTGCCCGATGTGGAGGTACCCGTTGGGTTCAGGCGGAAAACGCGTCACCACGCGCCCGTCGTAGCGGCCCGAGGCCAGATCGGCCCGGACCTGCTGCCGGATGAAATCGGTGCCTTCCCTCGTCTCGCTCATAGCGCAACAAGGTAGCACAAGCGCCCGGACACCTTAAGGCATCCGGGCGCTTTTCAGCCATCGTTTCGGAGGCTGGTTCGGGCCGACTCAGCCGCCGCTGCGCCTCCGGGTGGCGCCGCGTGGCTTGGCGGACCGGGTAGCTCCCCGGGACGGGGCAGCCGCGCCACCGCCCGACCCACCGCGCCCGAAGGACGGAGTGGCCGACCCACGAGGCCTGGCGTTCCGGCCACTGGGCGTGGCGCTGCCCCGAGCGCGGTAACCCTGACCGCTGTAGAGCCGCCCACCGTTGTCCGACGGCTTGCGGTTGATGATGACCACACCCGGTCGCGAACCCCAGTAGCCGTATCCGTACCCGTAGCCGTACCCGATGGGGTAACCGAAGGACGAGTACCCGTAGCGCGAGTAGGGGTAGCGGTGGAAGGGCGAGTAGCCCCACCGGTCATAGCCGAAGGCGAAGCTCCGCCCGAACCATGGGTTGAAGCCCATGTAGCCGCGGTAGTGCGTCGGACGAGGCGCGCCCTCCATCTGCTCGGCGGGCGAGCCGGCCTCGACCATGAAGCGGTCGGGGTACGAAACCGCCACGAGTGCGTCGATGACCCGATCAGAGACGCCAGCGTCGTCCAGCCGAACCAGGGCTTCGGCGTCGAGGTCGAAGGTGGTCCGATGGGCTACGAGCCAGGTCTCGATGGCGCGATCGCCCATGACCTGCGTCGCTTCCTCGACGTCGGCGAGGTCGAGGTCGGCCGCAGCGGCCAGGCGCGCCGAACGAACGGCAAGACGCCTGTCGGCCGCGGGATCAGCAACACCCGCCTCGGCGAGGGTCTCGGCGTCCGCCAGGAGGTACTCCTGGACCCACGCCACCTTCTCGCCGTCCACGTCGAGCTCACGGACGTCGACCCAGAAGTTGGGTGCAGTGAACGCCATGACGCCGGTACCCGACCGTGCTTCCCCTTCGGCGCACGTGAACTCAGTGCGCGTGAAGGCGCGACGGCCGTCCTGGGAGAACTGGACGCTCTCCCAGCCCTCACACCCTTCGGCGTTGATGGGGCGTTGTTGACCGTCCGCCACCAAGCGCTCGGTGGAGGCGACTTCGCCCTCGACCACGTTGGTCAGGACCACCCCTCCATCGGAGGGTGCGAAGCAGAGTAGACCGATCTCGTCCTCGGCACCGACCGCTTCCCAGCAGCCCACGAAGGGCTGCCACCGGGAATCGGCCTGCTGGGCCTGGGCCGGGGCGGCCATGACGGCTAGAGCGGCTAGCGCGGCGAAAAGACCGGGTCGGTTGAATCGGTTGATCATGATCCTGCCCTCCTAGAAACGGACCGCGACACCGGCGACGAGCTGGAACCCGTCGAGGGCGATGTCGCCGAAGCCCGAGAAGTCGTTGTCCAGCGTGCCGCGTGCATAATTGTAGCGGGCCTCGCCGTTCAGGACGAACTGGCTACCGAGAGCCAGGTCCAGGCCTGCCGCCCCCCGGGCCATGAAGGTGTTGCGCGAAGTGGTGAGCCGGTCCTGGTAGATGGGGTAGCCCGGGTCGCTCTCATCCACGAACTCCCCGTTCACCTCGAGGGAGTAGGACATGAGCCCGAGGCCGGCACCCACATACGGCACGAGCTTCTCGGGCACCCAGGCGAAGCGTCCGATGGAACGCCCTCTGGGCTTGAGGAGGTAGCGCCCGCTCACCACCACGGGCACCAGGGTCAGCTCATTCACCTGCTCGATGGGCAGACCGTCCGTCCCCTCCCAGTCCCACAGCTCCGAAATGGTGGACGAGGCCTGGTAGCCCACCCCGAAGGCGAGGTCCACGCGGTCGTTGACGCGGACGGCGAACTCACCGCCCAGGTACGGGCTGTCGAACGACCGCCGGTCCAGGGTCTGGCGGGCCAGGAGGTCGTCGAAGATCGCCCCCTCCGCACGCTGGAAGCCGTAGCCCGTCTCGAACTTGAGCGTCACCCGAGGCTCACGGAAGAGAAAGCCGTCCCCGCCCTGGGCATTCACCGTGCCCGGGGCCGCGACGGCCAGAAGGGCGAGGATGGTCGCCCGAGTCAGTACGCTTCGCAGCATTCGTGTGTCCCCCCCTCATGGCTCTGCGTCCTTCGATAATCTGCTACCACGAGGCGCAAGGTATGTGCCATGAGCGGACGCGTTGAAAAGCCCCGTCAGACAGCGCCTTCCGCCGCGGCGGCCGCTCCGGGCAGTCTCGATACCGGGACAGGTGCGTCCTTCCTCGAGGACAGTCCCCGTTCCACCACGTGGTACACCGCCGGCGTGATGGTGAGAACGAAGATCGTCGAGGAGAGGAGTCCTCCGATGAGGACCAGGGCCAGAGCGTCCCAGATGTTGGTGCCCGCGGCGTCGCCGAAGATCACCAGAGGCAGGAGCCCCAGGACGGTGGTGGTCGTCGTCATCAGAATCGGCCGCACCCGCTCCAGCGTCCCCTTGACGATGGCGTCCGTGAGCGGCAGTTCGGGCCAGCGCCGTCGGATCCCGTTGACATGGTCCACGAGCAGGATGGCGTTGTTGACCACGATGCCGAGCATCATGATCACGCCGACGTACGCCTCACGGGTGAACGACGCGTCGGTCAGAAAGAAGGCCAGGTACACCCCGATGAGGGCCATGGGCACCGTGAGGATCACGCACAAGGGCTGTCGGAAGGACTCGAAGAGCGCAGCCGTGACCATGTAGACCAGGAGGAGCGCTACGGCGAGGACCATGATGATCTGGGTCCTCTCCTCATCGTCGATGAAGAAGCCCCGGTCGCCGGCTTTCACCGTGTAGCCTGGAGGCACCTCGGTGGTGGCGATGATCTGCTCGTGGATCACGTCGCCAAGGCGCGCCGGCCCCCTGAACTCGTACGCCACCGTCCGCTCGTATTGCTGGTTCTCCCTTCGGATACGGGCCAGGACGTCCTGCTGGCCGATGGTGATGACCTCGCCCAGACGGATCCGCCGACCGTCGGGTGTGTCGATGAGCGTCTCACGGAGGTCGAGGATGTCCGTCTCGAGATTGTCCTCGAGCTTCACCTGGAACTGAACCTCCTCGCCGCCGAGCTTGAGTCGACTCAGGCCGGCGGTGCCTGCCACCGCAGCATTCAAGCGCCCTACGAGGTCATCTACCGTAAGTCCATAGGTGGAAAGACGGTCACGGTCCACCGTGACGACAAACTCCCACGCCTTGTCACGCCGGAAACGGTTCGAGTTCGCGTTGGTGTCCACGTCCACGACCCGGCTCAGTCGTTGCAGCCGAGCCCCTACGCCCTCGGCGATATCGCGGACTCGCTCGTAGTTGTAGCCCAGCACTTGGATCCCGTAGTTCGGCGCCGATCCCCCTCCCCCGTAGAACGACGGGCCGTAGCCGTAGACCCTCACCTCGGCCCCGGTGAACGTGTGGCTGTACGCCATCATCTGCTCCTTGATGACCACAGGGATCTGAGTGTTCTCGATTGAGTCCGGGAAGGTGATCCGCATGGAGCCGAAGGTCTCGCGGATGTCGGACCGATACCGCTCCACCTCCGGGATCTGTGCCACCCGTTCCTCGAAGAAGCGCATGAGCTGGTCCGTGCGCTCGAGGTTCGAGCCCCGGGGCAGCGTGATCTGCACCTGGATGTAGGTGTCCTGCCCTCGTCCTCCGCCCCACATCGCCCACGTGCTCACGTAGCGGTCGAAGAGGTAGTACGAGCTTCCGAACGCCAGCGCCGTGATGAACATGGCCGTCCATGGGAAGCGCACCGTCAGGCCGACGAGGTCGGCGTAGAAGCGAATGTAGAAGGGAGCTCCGACGGTGGGGTCGGTGGGTGGACCCGAGCCGCCCGCTCCCGGGTCACCGGAGCCCGCCGCGCCTCCAGCCCGCCTCGACCCCGCTGAGCCGCCGGCGGCCAACAGGCGCGCCGACAGCGACGGAATGAACGTGAAGGCCACGAAGAGCGACGCGACCAGGGTCAGCGCCACGACCACCGCCAGGGGCACGTAGTACACCTGGAGATCGCCCTGGAGATAGACGAAGGGCACGAAGACGATGAGAGTCGTCGCCGTCGACGCCAGGATTGGGAGCACGACCTCTTTGGCTCCTGTCTCGGCGGCCGAGTCCGCCATCTCGCCGGCCTGCCACCTCCGGTAGACGCTCTCCAGCACCACGATGGCGTTGTCCACGATGAGGCCGAAGCCCATGGCCAAGCCCATGAGCGTCAAGAGGTTGAGCGTCAGACCTCCGAAGTAGATGAGGTTGAGGGCAATGAGGACGCTGAAGGCGATGGTGGTAAAGATGAGGGCCGCCGACCGGAACGACCGGAGGAACGCGAGGAGCACGACGAAGATGACCAGAGCGCTGAAGAGGGCTCGGGTCCGGAGATCCGTGAGCTGTCGCTCGATGTCCTCGCTCATGTCGTCTTCGAGGATGAGCTGGCTCCCGAAAGGGTGCAGCGTCTCGAGCTCGGAGATCCTGTCTCGAACAGCCTCGGCGGTCCGGACGGTGTTCACGCCGATTCCCTTGAAGACCTCGAAGCTCACGGCGGCCTGTCCATCGATGCGCCAGAGAGCCCGCGCCTGCTCATAGGTGTCTCGTACGGTGGCGATGTCCCTCACCCGAATGGGCGTGCCCCCAGCCGAGGAGATCACGGCATTTCGAACGTCGTCTGCGCTGGCCGGGCGGTTCTGGATGGTGATGGTCCGTTCCGTCGAACCCTGCCGAACCACGCCGGCCTCCCGCACCAGGTCGAGATCGGCGATGGCTCGCTGCACCGAGAGGGGATCCAGCCCGAGGGCCCCGATCTCCTCTTCGTCGAGTTCGATCTCCAGGCGGCGCTCTCGACCGCCGAAGACCTGCACCAGCGAGACTCCGTCGACCTGGGTGATCTCCGGGACGACGACCTCGTCGAGGTGGCGCCGGAGAGCCTCGAGCGTGTAGGGCCCGGTGAAGGTGTACAGGAGGAAGGGGCTGTTCTGGTCCTGGAACTCGTCGGGCACGTACTGACTCACCGAGACGCGTCCCACGCCCGCGGGTAGGGTCTCCTCCAGCGTGGCGATGCGTTCGGACAGGTCCAGGCGGGCGAAGTCCATGTCGACGTCGCGCTGGAACTCGACGGCGATCTGGGCCGTCCCCATGCCCTGCTCCTCGAACGACTCGGAAACGATGCGCTCGACGCCGCGCACCTGTTGGATGGCAGACTCCAGGGGCGCCGTGAGGAAAGCCTCCACCGTCTCCGGCGAGGCGCCACGCCAGGAACCGGTAACCGTGAGCCGAGGAAGCTCGGTGTCGGGCAGAAGCTCGATGGGGATGTTCTGCCACGCCGCGACACCGAGAAGGGCCACGGCCGCGTAAGTCATGGCCACGGCCACCGGGCGCCGGAGGCTCATCCGAATCATGCTCGGACCCTCTCCACCGTCTGGTAGACCACCGGCACGATGATGAGCGTGAGGGCGGTGGCCACCAGGAGCCCTCCGATGACGGCGATGGCGAGGGGGGCCCGGAGGTCCGAGCCTCTACCGATGCCCAACGCCATGGGCAGCAGGCCGAGGACGGTGGTCACCGTGGTCATGACGATAGGCCTCAGGCGCACCCTTCCCGCCTCGACGATAGCGTCACGTAGATCCCGCCCTTGCCTACGCGCCTGGTTGATAAAGTCCACCTTCACGATGGCGTCGTTCACCACGATGCCCACCAGGATCACCGCACCGATGAGGCTCATGGTGTTGAGACCCTGGCCGGTGAGGATGAGCGCCAGAACCGCTCCCACCAGGGCCAAGGGCACCGACATGAGGATGGTAAAGGGGTGGACGAAGGATTCGAACTGGGCAGCGAGGATCATGTAGACAAGGATCAGCGCCAGCCCGAAAGCGAAGGCCAGGTCCCGGAAAGAGCGCCTCATCTCTTCGTTCTCGCCTCCCACCTCCCAGCGGACATCGGACGTGGGCGGCAGCGCCGACAGTGTCGTTTCGATGCCCTCGATGGCCTGGGCCAATCCACCGGAGACGACATCGGCGTACACGGGCACCACCCGGGACTGGTCTTCCCTGCGGACTTCGGCCGGGGCCAGCGCGTCCCGAACCACCACCAGTTCGCGGATGGGGATCCCCTGCACTCGGAGCCCCTCGAGCGTGGCCCGCGAATACCGCATGTCGTCGGGGTAGCGCACCACGACATCGATCTTCCGGTCGAAGTCGACGAACTCGGTGGCCACGTCGCCACGCATGGCACGATCCACTGTCTCGGCAACGACCCTTGGATCGACTCCGTACGCGGCACAGGCCGCCCGGTCGATCTCGATCTGGATCTGAGGCTGCCCCTGCTCCGTCCCGATGCGGACGTTCGCCGCCGACTCCACGGCGGCGACGCGTTCAGCCACCTGCTCTGCGTAGGCGTAGACGGCGTCGAGGTCCTCGCCACGCACCCGCACGGCGACGTCGGCTTCGGCGCCCCCCAGCATGGCGCCTAGCGCCGTAGCCTGGCCCGTCTCCACGGCGAGCGCCCCCGCCGGAAAGCGGGCGGCCAAACCCCGGACACGCCCGGCCACAGCGTCGGTGGACGCCCCTGGGCGCACGCGCACCTGGAACGTCGCCGTGTGAAGCCCCGATGCGTCCTCTCCCTGGGAGTACGCGCGCACGTCCCGCCCGACGCTGGTGAACACCGTCACCACATCAGGGTCGTCCAGAACGGCTTGCTCGATGGAGCGGGCCGCATCGTCGGTGGCGGCCAGCGACGTCCCTTCCTCCAGTTCCAGGGAGATGCTGAAGGCGCCCTGATCCACATCCGGAAGGAGATCCCTCGGCAGCGCGACACCCAAGAGGATGGTCGCCGCGAGGGCTCCCGCGGAAACCGTCAGGACGATGGCCGAGCGATCCAGCGCCCAGTCCAGCACCGAGTGGTACTGGCGAGCGAAGACGGCAAACCGCCGATCGAATCCGTCGAGGCCGGGCCGGGCCAGACGACCGATGGCTCCACCCACCTCACGTCCCCAAAATCGCACCAGCTCACCACCCAGACGGCCAGCTGCGACGACCCCCCGAAACGGCGCCGTGGCCACGCGTTTCACCCGCCACACTACACGGCGCCATCCGCGCTCGGGGCCCTGCGGCGGACTGGCGCCCACGTCCCTCGGCGCCGCGTCTCCACCGCCAAAGCGCGCCGCCAACGAGGGCAGGAGCGTCAGCGCCACCAGGAGGGATACCAGCAACGAGAAGGCCACCGCCAACGAAAGATCCTCGAAGAGCTCTCCGGCCACCCCCTCCACGTAGATGATGGGGCCGAAGACGGAGATGGTGGTCAGGGTGGATGCGGTGATGGCCGACTGGACTTCTTCGGCTCCGGCCGCCGCTGCGGACAGCGGGTCCGCGCCCAGCTCTTCCCGGTGCCGGAAGATGTTCTCCAGCACCACGATGGAGTTGTCCACCAGCATGCCCACGCCAAGGGCGAGGCCTCCGAGGCTCATGATGTTGAGGCTGACACCCGCCCCCTCCATCAGGGCGAATGTGCCCACCACGGAGATGGGGATGGCCAGGGCGATGGCGAAGGGGTAGCGGGTGTCACGGAGAAAGAGGAAGAGGACCAGGAAGGCCAGCAGGCCTCCGAACACCAGCGCCTGGACGACGTTGGAGATGGAGTCGGCGATGAAGCCGGCCTGATCGTCGGCGACATCGATGGTCATGGCCGGGTACTCGACCATGAGTTGCTCAACCACCTCCTGAACGGCCTCGGAGACGCGAACCGTGTTGGCTCCCGACTCCTTGAAGACCAGGAGCCCCACCGATTCCACGCCGGCGTAACGCGCGATGGTCTCCCGCTCGGCGAAGCCGTCGACAACGCGGCCCACGTCCCGGAGCCGGATGACGGTGACGCCCGTCGCGGCTCCACTCGATGCACCCCCGCCGCCGCCTCCCCTTCCCGCCGAGCCGGAGGCCCCGCTCACTGACCCGCTGCCCCCGGACCCGCCGCCCTGCCCCGGTGTCCGGCGCGCGACCACGACCTCCCCGATCTCCTCCACCGTCCTGAACTCACCCAGAGTGCGCAGCGGGTACCGATAGCGCCCCTGGAGGATGGTCCCACCGGGTGCGCTCACGTTCGCGCGGTCCAGTGCCTCCGAAATCTCCTCGATGGTGAGCCCGTAGGCTTCGAGACGGGTGGGATCGACCTCTACGCGGATCTCGCGGTCGAGCCCACCGGTGACGGCAGCCTGAGCGACGCCGTCGAGTTGCTCCAGGCGCCGCCGAAAGACCGTCTCGGACAACTCCTTCGTCTCCCACAGATCGCCGCCGCCCGAGACCGACAGCGTCATCACGGGCTCGGACTCGGGATCGACCCTCAGGATCGTCGGCCGCGCCACCGTCTCCGGCAGGGCGTCCCGTGCGTTGTCCATCCGCTCCCGGACGTTGAGCATGGCGAAGTCCATGTCCGTGCCCCAAGCGAAACGGAGGGTCACCAGGCTCACACCGTACCGCGACACCGACGTCACGCGCTCGACGCCCGGCACCGCCGCAGCCTCGGCCTCGATGGGCTCGGTGATCCGGCGCTCGACCTCCTCCGGTGCGACTTCCTCGTAGATCGTGTAGATGACCAGCCGCGGGTAGCTGACATCGGGCAGCAGGTCGATGGGCAGCCGGACGTACGAGATGACGCCCAGGAGCACGATGGCGAAGAAGAGCATCCAGACGGCGACGGGCCGCTGGGTGGATAGAGCCGGAACGGACATCAGCTAGAAGCCCGCCCCCGCGCGCACCGGCGCTCCCACAGCCGCCTCCAGCGTCAAAAGGGCGTCGACGAAGCGGTGCCTCGTGGTGATGACCGCCCGTCGCGTGTCCGCTTCCTGCTGGAAGCTGTCGCGAAGGTCCGAGAAGGTGCGAGTGCCCAGCCGATACTCCTCGCGGGCGAGGCGCAGGGCCTCCTCGGCGATGACCAGCGACCGCTCCGAGAGCTGCAGCGAGGCCCACTCGTTCTCGAGATCGAGAAGCGCCCCGCGAATGGCCTCCTCCAGCTCCAGGCGGGTCTGACGATCGAGCTCCCGACTGTTTCGAAGCTCGACGGCCGCCCGATCACGCTCCACCTGTTGCTGGAAGTAGCCGTTGAGGATGGGAAAGGAGAGCTGCACGTAGAATTGGCTCTCGAGCTCCGACGTCCCCGGCGGCTCGAATAGGGCTTCGGCGTAGGGCTCATACGCCACCTTGAAGACGCTCATCCCCAGATTGATCTCAGGCCACCAATCGGCTCCACGTCGGGCAAGCGCCACCTCGTTGGAGCGCATGGCCACTTCCGAGCGGAGAAGAGAGGGGTTCACCTCCGTGGCCCGGGCGATGAGTACGTCGGCGTCGAGCCCGCTTGGATCGAAGAGGGGCAGAGCTTCGTCGCTCAGCTCCAACGGTCGGTTCTCCGACAGTCCCATGGCCGTCCGAAGGGCCAGGAGGGCTCGCTGGTACACCGCTCCCTGTTGCTGATGCGTCAGCCGTTGCTGCTCGAGTTGGAGCTCGGCGGAAAGGACGTCCACACGGGTGCGCAGGGCCAACTCGAAGAGTCGCTGGGCCACGTCGAGGTCGATCTGCCGGGCCTCGATGAGGGCCTCCTCGGCCAGCATGAGCTCCCCCTGCTCCAATGCGTCCATGTACAGCCGCTGGACCTCGGCCTGGAGGTCGGTCATCGCCCCCCGAACCGCCAGTTCGCGGTCCTGGTTGGTGAGCGACTGCGACCGGTGGGCCTGGAAGAGCGAGGGCCCCTGGATCGTCCAGTTCAGGCCGAAGCGGTGGGACGTCTGCGAGAAGTAGTTCCACTCGGCGCTGGGATTGGGGATGGGGTTGCCGAAGTTGTCCAACGCCCGACGGCGGAGGTTGCCCGTGAAGCCGGTCTCGAAAAGAGTGAGGTTCGCCGAGGGAAGAAGCTGGGTGAACCAGAGGGATCGCGATTCCGTGGCGTTGAGGCTCGCCGAGTTGCTTGCCTGCCGCAGGGTTGGGTTGGCCCCGGCAGCGTAATCCAGGGCCTGGTCGAGGGTGAGGACCATGGCCTCGGCCGTCGCGGCCCTCGACAGATCCGGCGCGCCAGGTCTTTCCTGCGCGCGGGCAGACGTGGCGAAGAGGGGCGCGGCGACGAGCGCGCCGACAGTGGCGGCCCTCACCAGGGCAGTCCTCGACGCGGCGGCGAGCCGGACGGCAACGCGAGCGCGCTGGACGCGATCTGGCGGCGGCGCACCCCGCCCGATACCTCGCCCCACCCTCATCGACTCGGCCTCCCGCCCTCCGCCGCCACGTCCTCCACCAGGCGGATGGGTGTGTCGTGGGCGAGGTAGTGATGGCCGTCGACGAGGACGACCTCACCGGGCTCTACCATCCCCTGCTCCGGCCCCTCCGCGAGGATCTCCACGTGCGTCTCATTCTCACGCCCCGGATTCACGTAGCGCCACTTGGCCAGAGCACCACGGGGACCTTCCTCGTAGACGAATACCACCGGCCGGCGATCGCGCTCCACGAGGGCGCTCCGCGGAATCACCACGCGGTCGGGAAGGGCCTCGGCATCGAGGGACACCTCCGCGTACATACCCGGCTTGATGCGACCGTCTCGGTTCGGCAGAACGACGGTGACCCTTCCTGTGCTGGTTTCCGGATCGACCACCGGGTTGATGGTCTCGATGCGGCCCACGAAGTCCTCGTCTGGATACGCGTTGAAGGCGAGCGTCGCGCGGCGCCCCTCCGACAGGAAACGGAGCTCGGACTCCAGGACCTGAACCTCGACCTTGATGGGATCGAGGTCGACCACCGTCAGCAGTTCCTGGCCGACGGTGACGTTCTGGCCTTCCACGACCTCCAGATTCGCCACCCGTCCCCCGAACGGCGCCGCGACACGGGTCCGTTCCAGTTGGATCTCCGCCTGCCGGAGCACGACCTGAGCCTGGTCGAGCCCACTGGTGGAACGAGCGATTCGCTCGCGCTCGGCGCGGACGGCTGGGTCGTCGATCTCGTCGTCGAAGAGCGTCCGCTGTCGATAGTCGGCCTCGGCGGCCAGGAGGTTCGCTCGCGCCTGAGCTACCGCCAGCGCAGCCTCCGCCGTGTCGATCTGCACCAGGAGTCCACCGGCCTGCACACCCTGGTTCTCCCTGACCGGGAGTCGGATGACGACGCCCTCGACCTGAGCGGCCAGCGTCGTCCGCCGATACGCCTCGGCCTGGCCGGCGGCGCTGACCCGGATCCAGAGCGTGTCCCTCCGGACCTCGGATCCAGAAACGGGCGACGCGGCTGCCGCCGAGAACTGGGCGGGTCCGGCATCGGGTACGAGGAGCTCCTCTCCGGAATCGCCATCGGCAGCAGCGGACTCCTCGACGCCCACATCGAGGAGGCGCCAGGCCACGGCGCCACCGACGGCGCCGAGGATGAGAACAAGGGTGACCAGACTGAGCGTACGTCTGGAGTGGCTCATGAATCGACCTCGACCAGAATGCGAAGGCAGGCTAGGCGCGGCCCACACCGGGCGTGGACGTCCTTGAGACGACGGGGCCCAGGCTCAGCGTTGCCGCCGGTGGCGACATGGTAGGCGTCCGCATGCCTTCCTGGCGAGCACGAGAAGGCCCGCACCCGAGGTGGGAGCGAGATGCCGAGCTACTCCGCTCCCGCCCCCGCCGGCTCCTTCGCCCCATATGTCCGCCGCACGTACCCGTCGAGGATCGTCTTGAACTCGTCGACGAGCCCCTCCCCCTTCAGGGTCACGGTGTGCTCGCCGTCGACGTAGACCGGCGCCTTGGGCTCCTCGAAGGTGCCTGGTAGCGAGATCCCGATGTTGGCGTGTTTCGACTCGCCCGGTCCGTTCACCACGCACCCCATGACCGCGACGTCCATTTCCTCGACACCGGGATAGGCGGCCCGCCACTCGGGCATCTTCTCCCGGATGTAGGCCGTGATGTCCTCGGCCATCTCCTGGAAGAAGGTGCTCGTCGTACGGCCGCAGCCCGGGCACGACGTGACCTGGGGCTCGAAATGGCGGATCCCGAGGGACTGAAGCACCTGCTGGGCGACGCGCACCTCTTCCGCCCGATCCCCTCCCGGCTTCGGCGTCAGCGAGACGCGAATGGTGTCACCGATGCCGTCGATGAGGAGGGGAGCGAGTCCGGCCGTGGTGGCGACGATGCCTTTTGCGCCGAGTCCGGCCTCGGTGAGCCCGAGGTGTAGCGGATACGCGCAGCGCTCCGCCAGCATCCGGTAGACCTGATGGAGCTCACGAACCGACGACACCTTCGTGGAGATGACGATACGGTCGCTGGCCATCCCCAGCTCCTCGGCGAGGGCCGCCGACCGGAGAGCGCTTTCCACCAACGCCTCATGGAGCACGGCCTGGGCCTCGAGGGGCTCGTCCCGCGCGGCGTTCTCGTCCATCAACTCGGTGAGGAGGCGCTGATCCAAAGAGCCCCAATTCACCCCGATGCGGATGGGTTTGTCGTACTCGAGGGCCACCTCGATGATCTTCGTGAAGTTGGCGTCCCGATGCTTGGTGCCGACGTTGCCCGGATTGATGCGGAGCTTGGCGAGAGCCCTGGCAGCCTCCGGGTACCGCGTCAGGAGCAGGTGCCCGTTGTAGTGGAAATCCCCCACGATGGGCGTCGTGTAGCCATGCGCCCGCAGTCGCGACACGATCTCGGGAAGCGCCTGGGCCGCGTCATCGTTGTTGACCGTGACTCGGACGAGTTCACTTCCCGCGTCGGCGAGGAGCCGGACCTGATCGAACGTGGACTCGACATCGGCGGTGTCGGTGTTCGTCATGGACTGGACGACCACCGGCGCGTCGCCACCGATGACGACGCCGTCGACGTCGACGGCCAAGGACTTCCTGCGCTGAACCGGCTTCACGAGAACCCCAGGGATGGTGCTGCGAGGTGGAGGGAAAAATCTACCGGGGCCGCCCACAGGCACCAAGGCGACGTTCGAAGCGACCGGCGGAACCGTGGTCTCGCCGCCGGGTTGTCCCCTGCGGCCAGCCTCGCCGGGGCGCGCCACGACCCGTGCCAACCAAGAAGGAAGTGAAGCTCATGAGTGAAGGGACGTTTACCATCACCATCAGCAAGAAGGGCCCCTACAAAGTCGAAGGCCCTTCCAGGCTGGTCGACAACAGCGGCCAGCCCATCCAGACGCCGGACGGCAAGCCGTTCTTCCTTTGCCGGTGCGGGCATTCCAGCAACAAGCCCTTCTGTGACGGTACTCACAATCGCACCGACTGGGACCCCGAACTGGCCGGTTGACCCCTGCAGTCGCTTCGGGGGCAGAAGAGCACCACAGCCTGGCCATCCGTCAGACCAGAAAACATTTGTTTACACGTTGGGTTCGAATTACCTTCTGCGCAGCTTTCCCCCAACCCGACGCACCATGTACGCACGCCCCGGAAGTCTCGGTGTCCGAGTCGTTTTCGCCATTTTCGCGACTCTGGTCGCAGCCACGGCGTGCAGCCGATCGGCAGAACGGCCGGTGGACGATCTCGTACGTCAGGGCAACGTCTTCCTGGATCCGGAGACCATGGAGCCCTACTCGGGTCTCGCCATCGCGACGTTCGACGGCCAACCCGGCGTCGTCTCGAAGCGACTCACGCTCCGGGACGGCGCGTATGACGGGCCGTACGAAGCGTTCTTCGAGAACCGGCGGCTGAGCTCGAAGGAGATCTACCGCGATGGTGTCCGCCACGGACGGTACGAGTGGTACTTCGAAAACGGTCAGCTCTTCGAAGAGGGCACCTATGTGGAAGGGACTCTCGACGGCCCGTACCGGGCGTACTGGGAGAATGGAGACCTCTACGAGGAGGGCACGTACCGGAGCGGGCAGTTCGACGGCCCGCGCCGCTGGTACATGGACGGGCGCCTCGTGGAATTGGTCACGTACCGAAGGGGAGTCATCGACGGACTGTACGAGCGGTACCTGGAGGACGGGGCCCTCGATCTCAAGGGAATGCTCCGCAACGGGACGCCATGCGGCATGTGGATCGAGGCCGACCAGACCATCGCCTACCCCGCCTGCTCCACGCGCCTCGTCGACTGACCCGCGGGGCATCTGCGCCCCCCGCGTCGTCGGGCCGAGGGTCCATCGGCCTGGCCGGACCCGCCCGCCACGTGCGTTCGTCTAGCGCCGCACGCCAACGTCCGTCGCACGCCACGCCTGGTCCGCCGGCTCAACGGGATCCGACCGCAGGAAGCGGATGAGTTCCGTGTGATACTCGTCGGGATTGTCGAGATGGGGCGAGTGCCCCACTTCGGGGAAGATCACCAACTCCGCGTTCCGTAGCTCCTCGGCCACGTTCCGGGCCGCCGCGGGATAATCGGCCACCAGGCGATCGTCGGCTCCCCCGATGACCAGCGCTTTGGTGCCGATGTGCTGCCACTCGTAGACCACGGGGTCCTCGTAGAGGATCCGCCGCTGGGCCGCCCGCACTTTCGCCATCCGGGGCCAATCACCGCTCAGCGTCAGACCGTATTGGACCTGAACCCACTTCAAGTACTCGGGCTTCCAGCCCCGGGGGTAGTAGCGCACGTGTCCTCTGAGGATGGATGTGTATGTCGTCCCCTCGTACGTGCTGGTGTAGCCATCCGCCGGGTCCTGCCACCCACGCCCCGGCCGGGGGTCCGTGAGCCCGATCTGGTTCACCATGACCACGTGGGATGTGGCTTCGGGATAGGTGAACGCGAAGCGGGTCGCCACCATACCGCCCATGGAGTGACCGACGATGGCGGCCTGCTCGATGCCCAACTCGTCGAGGAGCGCCTTCGTGTGCCTGGCGGGCATGTGGAGGTTGTAGTGGATGTCTGGCTTGGAAGACCTCCCGTATCCCAGTCGATCCACGGCCAGCACCCGGAAGCCGGCGTCACTCAGCGCGCGAATCGTCGGCTCGTACGGCGCGGCGAAGAAGTTCATCCCGTGGAAGATGACCACCGTCCGACCGTTCGCCTCGCCGGTGGGTGCCACATCCATGTAGGCCATCCGGTGGTTCTCCCCGTAGAGGCTCACCTCCAGATAGTCCACCGGAAACGGGTACGGAACGTTGGAGTAGTCGATGGCCGTGGCTCCCCACTCCTCCGGCGGCTCGGACGGCGGTGTGGCCTGGGCGTTCGCCACGGTGGCGGTGACAACCGAGCCTGCAGTCACCAGGAGGACCACCACCATCAGAGCGGGACCGGACAGCGAACCGTCAGCGAAAGCGCGCCGGGAGGTCATGGATCACCTCGGAGTCTGAGGGGCTGCGGGGGATGTTCGGGCCGTCCGGGCAACCTGCGACATGCTCCGGCCCGGGGCCAGCCCGGCGGTCAGCTCACGAGGTCGTAGAGTAGCCGGTAGTAGCTGCACCGCACCACGTCCATGGCGACACCGTACTCCTCCAGGAAGACGCTCTCCAGCCCGACTCCGAAGTTCCAGCCGACGCTCCAGGTAGCCACGGCCAGATCCCACCACCGGTCCGCTACCCCCACCTCGCCCAGGTCTACGAAGCCGACGGGCTCCCATCCGTGGAGAAGGATATTCGGCGCGCAGTAGTCGCCGTGGCACACGACGAGATCCTCGTCGGCCGGCCGCTCCGCAAGGAGCCGGTCCAATGCCGAGCGGGGTGTGAGATGTCGATGCTCGGCGTGAAACTCGTCCTCGGAGACCACGACGCCGGCGTCCACCCTCCGCCGTACGTGCTCGAGCGCGGCATCCAGGGTAAAGTCGAAGGGGCACGCATCCACAGCAACGGAATGGAAAGTCCTCAACCCTCGGGCAAGGGCCCGGACGAGGCGGGTAGGGTCAGCGGACCAGCAGTCGTGGATAGCGTCTTTCCCCGCCAGGCCCTCGGTCACCATCCAGTCCACGTCCGGGCCCGACCCCGAGGCCACGACCCCCGGCACGGGGAGGTGGTCGCTGGCCCACCGGGTACGCTCGACCTCTCCAGGGAGAGTCGGGTACGCCGTGGGGGCCGCCAGCTTCACGAATCGAACGCGACCGGACGGCCCGTCGAGCCGATACGTGTCGAAGGCGCCCGGCCACCGGGAAACGGAGTGCCAGCCCCACTCAGCGTATTCTTCGCGAAGTGGCTGGGGGATGGGAAGCCCCTTAGTCGGCACGACCCACCGCCACCCGTTCGAACGCGTCGATCATCGCGGAGGCCTCGGGAGGGTTCTCCACTCGCATGATCGCCGCATCGGGATACCCGGTTCCTTCCATCGCTTCGCGGGCGGCCGCCAGATCGTATGCCGTCCGCCGCATCGTGACGCCATCGGGACCCAAGGAGGTCCAGAACGCGCCGCGCGCCCCGAAAGGCATCCCCACGCTCCCTGGGTTGATGACCCGCATGCCCCCGACACTCCGGACGAAAGCCATGTGCGTGTGTCCACACACCACCACGTCGGCGGCCACCGAGTCGAAGGCCGGAAGCAATTGCGCCTCCGGCGTGCGCTCCGTGAAGATCTCGTTCTCCGCTCTCGGCGTGGCATGGCAGAAGAGAATGCGACCCAGGCCTGCCATTTCGAGGCGCGTCGTGAGAGGCCACGTCGACATCCAACGCGCCGTCTCCTCCGTGAGGGCAGCGCCGCACCATCGCAGCCCCGGGTGGAACGCCGCCGGCACCCGCTCGGGCGTCTGTCCCTGCCTGCACCGCAGGACATCCACCTCTCCGTTGCCCACGATGTATCGCACCTCGATCGGGAGGGCTCTCAAGCGGGCGATGCAGTCAGCCGGCATCGGTCCCGGCACCACGTCGCCGCCTACCACGACCATGTCGCAACCCTCGTCGATCGCCTCGGCCAATACCGCATCGAGGGCCGGGAGGTTGCCGTGGATATCGTACAGGGCAGCGACCTTCATGGTGAGGTGACCCCCCGTTGAAGACTCTTTCAGGAGAAGCTAGGTCAGCAGGAGTCGCACCGCTGAGGGTATCAGTTCGACCTCCACCGGTAGATTCCCGACGGGCTCCCCGTCCAGCTGGAACGGAACGTCACCGTCGGAAGTGAGGCGAACCCGGCGCCCACGCGTCTTCCGTACTTCCGGCGCGCTCGCCAGACTCGAAGCCACCATCCGGAGGCCCAGGCGGACAATGTCCCACTTCGACGAAAGGGGTACGGCGAGGACTTCGAGAACGCCATCGGCCGGATCGGCCTCCCTCGCAACCGTCGCATTCAGCCCCACCTCCGCCACATTGGCGAGGACCACGCTGGACGCCCGTCCGAAAGACTCACCGTCTACCTCGATGGCGATGGCCGGATCGTCGTACGCCTTGATCACCTCCACGATTCGAGGGAAGCGCTGGAAAACGCCGAAGAATCCCATGACGCCCGTGCGGGATGCATTCAGCTCCTCGAGGACGGCAGCGTCGAGGCCGGCGCCGAAGCGGAGGAGGTAAGGACGCTCCCCCTCCGAGGAGCGGGTGACCGCGACGTCCACTTCGAGACTTCGGCCCTCGACCAGGGACTCGGCCGCGATCCGAGGGTCGTCGGTCAGCTCGAAGGCCCGGCAAGCCCCGTTGGCCGTGCCGGAGGGGAGGAAGCCCAGCGCGGCGATCTCGGCGTGGGATCTTCGCGCCTCCAGGAGCCCGACGAGCGCTTCGTTGAGCGTTCCGTCGCCACCGACGGCGAGAATCCGGTCGAACGCCGTGGCGTTCTCTCTCGCCAGCTCCGTGGCCGACCCTCGCTCTTCGGTTTCGACGACGTGGGACTCGTGACTCGACGGCAGGCCCTCGACCAGGGCCTCGGCCCGTCTTGGACCCTCTCCCGCGCCTGCGGCGGGGTTGACGATCAGAAGATGCGACGGCACGGCCCCACCTCTGCTCGCGTCATGGGTGCGCTCCAAACGCGTCACGGTAATCTGCCAGTGCGGCTTCGATCACGGAGCGAGCTCGGTCCGTTCCGTAGGCCTCGCCGACCTCGACCCTTCCGGGTGTTTCCGGTCGCAGCTTGTACGTCGCGAAATAGTGCCGGAGTCGTCCCACCAGAACTGCGGGCACCTCGTCCACGTTGCGGATGTGCCCGAATACCGGGTCGTCATCCAGGATTCCAATGATCTTGTCGTCCGCCGCACCGCCATCCAGCATGGGAATGCCGCCGACGACTCGGGTACGGATCAGCACCTCGGCCCGGGCGATGGGCCGTTCCGTGAGGACGCAGATATCGAGGGGGTCCAGGTCGCCTCCTCGCGAGCCTACCATCAGGGCCCCGACGCGATCGCCGGCGTACGTCCGAGGGATGAAGCCGTAGAGGGTGGGCGGGAGGGACGAGGTCCGCTGCGCCCGATCGACGCGCAGATAGCCCGTCTTCTTGTCGATCTCGTACTTCACGAGGTCGAAGGGCGTGATCTCGATGTACGCATCGACCACCGCCGGGGCTCCGTCGCCGGGCTCCAGTCCGTGCCACGGGTGAGGTCGTGCGCTTTGGTAGGGTCCGGGCATGGTGGATCGCATCGATGGGACGGCGGCTTGGCCAAGACGAAAGCCTCGACACCGATCAAGGTGAGGGACAAACTACTGAGTACGGCGCGCCCTGAGGTGACTGATGACTGGTTGCAACAATTCGAACGGGAGTGGGATGACAAATACAAGGCGGGCCATCGTCTTCTTGGCCTGGGGCCCCGACTTCATCGCCGAGGTCGGGGACTGTATCAGAGGTAGCTCTCTACCTCCGTACCCCAGGATTCTGATTACCGACACGTCCAGTGTGGTCGATCTCGATGACATCGACGTCATCCGAGCTGACTTCCGACTGGAAGGGCTCGCACGGAAGGCCGAGATGATCGACTTCCTTCCGGCCGAGTACGACTCGTTTCTGTTTCTGGACAGTGATACACGGGTGCTCCAGGACCTGTCCCTCGGTTTCGAGAAAGCTGAGGCCCACGGGATCGCAGCCTCGCCGGCGCCCCACTATTGTCTCGACCACTTCTGGGGATTCGGAGATGTCATCGACCGCGAGGGCATGGAACGGCTCGGTCGGATGCAGTACAACACGGGCGTGCTCTTCTTCTCGATGACCGACGTCGTCGCCGAAGTATTCGAGCGCTGGCGAGATCTGAGCGTGCGATACAGTGCGGAATCGCACAGCGATCAGCCGTACTTCACACTGGCCATGGAGCAGCTCGGCTTCAACCCGTACACCCTGTCCCCTAGCTACAACCTGCGAGGGTTTGGCGAACTCATCAGCGGACCCGTGCGGGTTTGGCACTCCCACGAGCCGCTGCCCCCAGACCTGAACGCAGGTGCGAACGCGTGGCCTCCGAGACGCGTGCATGGCAGTACGATCATACCACCCCAGGAAGAGCGCCCGCCCCAAGGGAGCGCCGTCAGGCGGGTCTTGCGCAAGTTGCGCCCGCGTTGACCGTGGTCACGCTTCGAAGTCGTAGCCAAACAGTTCGATGTCCTTTCGGTGGAGCGTGCGAATGACCGCTACGGTCTCGGGGTCGTAGAAGTCTCGGTAGGGCTTTCCCCGGCTGGCGGCCTGAAGGGCCAGCCGCCCCAGGCCTTCGAATCCGACTCGTGCCGCCACGTGCTTGAGGTCATGCTCCCGCGTCTCGAACCTTCCGACGAAGTCGACCAACAGCTCCCCGTCACTGTCCACCAGAAAGTCGGCGGCGGCCCAGCGGTACCCGTAATACTGAAAGTACTCGGTGTTTGCGTTGGCCTCGCCGAGGCGGAGGACGTAGTCTCGGAAGGTCCATTCCTCGGGAATGTCCCCGATTCGGCGCCGGTAGGCGTAAAGAGACACGGCGCGGTCCCAGGGATTGCGAACCATCGTGAACGTGAAGATCTCTTCCCAGGCCCTCTCTCCGAGGATACGTCGCATTCGCGACGCTGGCTGGTGGGCGGAGAACAGCGACTTGGCGGCGAACTCCTCCTCGAACAGCTCCGTCTTGCCATGCACCGACCCGAAGTGTCCTGCCAGTTCCGCTCGTATACTGCTAGACGAGGTTCGTGGCACATCTACGAACCAAAGCCCGTGGTGCAGGATCTGGGCACAGGCCCAGCTTTGCTTCGCCTTGTGACGAAGGCGTCGTAACATTCTCCGCATGGTCCCTCGGGAGGTAACGTGAAAGGCTGCCGCGACTTCGAGATCTGGTGAGCGCGATCAAACATGATATCACATGAACATCAGTGCATTTTCGTTCACATACCCAAGACGGCGGGCCAGAGCGTGGAAATGCTCCTGTCCGGAACGGTGGTATCGCATCGACTGGCGACCGACTACCGAGACGAATACCCGGAGCAGTTCGGTCGCTACTTCAAGTTCGCCATCGTTCGCAACCCCTGGGATCGCATTCTCTCCTCGTACCTCTTCGTCAAAAAGGGGACGAACGAGATAACCCGAACGCTGTGGGCACATTTCAGTTCGTCGTCGTCGGGCGCCAGCTTTGCCGACTGGATCCACTTCAACGGGCGAATGATGGCGGAGGGCCTCCCGGTGGACGTGGACCTGACGGCGAACAAGAACCTGGCCTTGCAGCATGGTCCTCAAGCGCGCTGGGTGACAGACGAGAAAGGCCGTCTCATCATCGACTTCGTGGGGCGTTTCGAGTCACTCGATGACGACTTCGCTCGGGTGTGCGACAAGCTAGGACTGCCCAGGAAGCCCTTGCCCCACATCAACAAGACTCAGCACCGACCGTACCCGGCCTATTATGACGAGCAAATGGTGGCCGAGGTCGCGCAGCTGTACGAAGAAGACATCCGCTTCTTCGACTACACGTTCGCTGCCGATTGATGGCCAGATGGAGGATCCAGCGGCAGGTGTGCGGTGGGACCCAAAAGACTCTTGACCCGCCCAGCCGAAGGCGGTTTAGTAACGAATACCAACCTCGTTCTGCCTCCCCCCAAGTAGATCCGGCGCATCGATGTCACGTGAAGTGAAGATGGGAGGCGGGAGCCAGATCGGCCTCCTGCTTGCCGGTGATCAGAGCCTCGCCAACCTGCTCCTGGGTCGTGAGGAGGGGGGTGCCATCTTGGATGGCACTCTGGAGGAGGGGATCAGGACGCGCCACGAGACCACCCAGAAGATCGCCGTCACCCGCGTGGATGGGTCGCTCTCGACATTGATCGCGGAGCTGGAACGGCCGAACGATCTGATGCCCCCCGACGCCTGTGATGTCATCGTGTTGTCGGGCGGCCAGGAGATCACTGCCGATCAATCATTTGATCGGGCGGCGTATCGGGAGAAGATGAGTCGGCTCTTCTCCCTGGTACGGAGCAAGCTCGATGCCCACGTGATCGTCTTCAATGCCTCAACCGTCGATCCGGCGGAGTCGGTTCACCGGATCGATCCGGAGGCCGGCGACCCTTTCGTGGTTGCGACGCAGAAGCTGAATCTCGCTCTGGTCGAGCTGTCCTATTCCCATGGCATCTCGATCGTGGATGTCGATCGGCTACTCGCAGAGTTCGGCACGGACGTCCATGTGAAGGGCAGGCTCGACTACTCAACGGAGGGGGTGGTCGCTGTGCGTGACGAGTTCATCCGGATTCTCGAGGACATCGGCTTCTTTCACCACCGCCCGCTGCTCCAGCAGGTGGGTAACAAGCAAGCCGAGCACTAAGGCGCTCCTATGCTACTCAATCTTCGCTTGCCGCAGTTCGCCCTGGATGTCCGTGGTGGGACGATCGCCCACTGGCACGTGCGCGAAGGCGATGAAGTGGGCTTCGGAGACGACCTGTTCGACCTCAAGGTGTCGGAGCGAATCATGATGCTGCGGCACCGTGATGCGGCGACGGTGGTCGGGTTGGGTGACGATGAGCCCGCGTACCATGTGAAGCCCACGGAAATGTACTTCAGGGTGCTGTCCGCCGACCCCGGGGTGGTACGTAAGGTCATCGTCGCCGAAGGCGAGCATCTGGCGGTCGGCGGAGTAGCCGCGGTGGTGAGCACGGAAAGAGACGAGAGTCTGGAGGCCGACCCTTCGCATTCAGTGCCCGACATGCGCGTGGCGGTGAATCATCATGACGATGGTGCGGACTGGTGATGGGCGACCTACTGCGCCGCGGTCGGAGGAAACTGCGCCGGTTGATCGGGAAACCGACGCCCCTGGAACTCTCCTTGCGCCGCGCAGGGCAAAAGCTCTGGACACCTCGCAGGGGCGTTGTGCTCGGTAGCGATCATGCGGTGTTCTGGGGTGGAAAACGAGAGAGATCCCGACTGGGACTATATCTCCTCGGTGGATGTGACCTTCCCGCGATCTTCAAGGCCGTCCCGCTGATTCACGCGGGATTGGACGGTACGTGTGCCATGCTGAAGCATGGTACGATTGCGCAGTGCCGCTCAGAACTGGTCCTTCAGACCCTGGAGAGCTTCCCGGACGGAGCGCTGGCCGAGGCTCAGGAGAAGCTCAAGCTCCGGGAGGGCTACTTCGAGCCCACGCTGTTCGAACCGACGTTCAGAGTGCCGGTCCCCCGCTTCGAGAACGTTGATTTCGACAAGACGGTCATCATTCTCTCGATTGCCGGGGACGCCGTACGGACGCTTTACCGGCATCGCGAGAACGGCTTCCTCGTGGACCCTGGCGGGTGGTGGCTGGACCGGACCAAGGAGCAGGTACTGGAGGATCTCGAGACGGTAACGTGGTTCCGCAAGACCTTCGAGTCGGTGGGCCGGGCGACTGCGGAGAGCTTCTACGAGAACTACACGAAACTGATTCCGATCCTCAAGGAGCGCACGGGAGCGGAGATCCTGGTCTTCAACGTGCTCACCGTGGAGCCGTTCAACACGACGCACACCTACCAACTCATGAAGAACGCCCACACGCGGCATCGGCGTGAGATGAACGTGGCGCTATGGGAACTGGCCCGCCGGTTCGATATCTCGGTCATCGATGTCGACCGCGTGCTGAAGGACGTGGGCATCCAGAAGACGCAGATGGATTTCGCACACTACCCTCCCGCGAGCCTGGAGCCCATCGCCAAGGAGATCGTTCGCGTGCTTCACGAACGGGAAGTGGTGTAGATCTTCAGGCGATCAAGTCAGGCCGAGTTCTTCGAATCCAGGAGGGTTTCCGAAGAAGGCCCTCGCCAACTCGATCAGGCGCGGGTGATTCAGCGTTTGGTGGAAGCGAGTGTCAGAACTGTACTTCGTCCACCGACTCAACGTTCGCACCCCGCCGCCGCCGTCCGAGAAGCTGCTTCCGCCTCCGAAATCCGGCACGTTGCCCAACGCCACCTCGGCATCGACGAAAGAAGGGAGACCCAGCTTCCGCGCCAGATCCTGTCGATAGGAGCGGTTCAAAATGAACTCGTTGTAACTGATGGCAACCGAGTCGGGACGCAGATTCTGACCCGGTGAAATCGCTTCTTCCAGGTACTCGATCAACGTGTCCCGTTTCACCTCGACCTCAGCGTACGATCGACCATGCTCGAGGCTGCTAGCCAACCAGTTGCACGGGTCTCTCATAATGAGGATTGTGCGTGCGACCTGGGACCGATCCAGTTTCTTCATCAACGGACCAGAAAGCCGAAGGTCTTCGATCGAGAAAAAGACGTTCGGGTGCCCTGACAACGAACCGGCATGCGGATAATCGCGACTGTCACGGATCACGCCACCGGAATAGACTATCTGCCGACCGAAGCGGGGGCGCAGTTCGTAGGTGGCACCGCGTCTGTGAAACCCGCAGTTGTTGAGATGGCCGACTTCTTGTAATCCTCGACAGATCCACTCGATGACCAGGTGTTGGCCCGACCGCTGAAGCCCGAAGCTCTTGAAGACGTTCTCCGGGTGATCCCAAGAAACGGGAGGGCCGTATCGTACCGGGAAAAGCGCCTTAAGACGTTCGGTTCTCGGCACTAGCCCCCTCATTCGGCAAAGCTCATACGGTGTTCCTTGCGACGACGCGAAGTGATCGAAATTCGGACGGGTCCTACGTTCGGGCGGCCGGCGCTCGTCGGGTCAAGGCGATGGAGGGTTTGTGAGAACCCCTAGAGTATCCGTCGTCCTACCGAACCTCAACAACCGTCGGTTTCTGGTCGACAGACTGGATTCGATCGTCAATCAGACGTTGGAAGACTGGGAGCTGGTCATCGTCGATAGCTTCTCGGACGATGGTGCCTGGGAGCTGATTCAGGAGTACGCCGCTCGCGACCCACGCATCCGCGCGAGTCAGGCGCCTCGCGAGGGCATCTACCCAGGCCTGAACCGATGTATTGAACAGGCCGTCGGCGAGTACGTCTACATTGCGACGAGCGACGACACCATGGACCCGACTTGTCTCGAGACCATGGCCCTGGGCCTCGATGAGCATCGCGAATGCGACATCTGCCACACTCCCTTGCGGGTCATCGACGAACGAGGCGATCCCATTGACGGCGTTTGGCGGAAGTATCCGGTTGCCCGTTTTCTCGGGCCCCTGATCGATCAGCCACACATCCGTCGGGCCCCGTTCGACGGCGTGCTACACTGCGCAGTCGTGACTGTCTTCTCGTCGCTCACCCAGATCCTCATTCGGCGCTCCGTCTTCGAGAAGGTGGGCCTCTTCCGAAACGACTGGGGCCCGGAAGGCGATTTCGAATGGGGCATGCGGGCGGCCCTCGTGAGTAGCACGCTCTACCTGCCCGACGAGGTCGCCACATGGAGACGATACGAACTGCAGGCGACAGCCCAAGTCGGCCTGGAGTCGGAAGCGCGCTTCGCGCGCCTTGCGGACATGGTCGCCGCGGCCCTCGACACGCTCCCTGCCGATGGTGCAGAGACCCTCCGCCGGATTCCCAGGCACGAGTTCTGTCGTCCCTATCGCCAGCTACAGCTACAGGCCGGCATGAACGCCCGTGAAGGGAAGTTCCGGAAACTCTGGTATCTCGCACGTATGGGCGTGAGTAGCCCCGACGCAGTCATCCATCGTCTCCGTGGCGCTAAAAGCCCGCAACAACACGCGCGACAACTGATGGAGCGGCTTGGCCTGGAGGACCGAGTAGTGCAGCTGGGAGGCGACTGAGAATCGTCGCCGCGAGCCGCTACGCTGACTAGAAGGGTGATCGGAAAGGGGAGCGGGCCGCGTTGTGGATGCCACGGCTCCAACCGGTAGGCGGCGCTTCGAAGGCATAGCCGTCGCTACGTCGAGGAGCGCCAACGACGCGGGTGGGGCCGTGCCACCACAACCCACGACCGGCTAAGATTTTGTCTGCTGTGCTGTTGGGCGCAGGGCGGTTGCGCGGTTGATCCATCGTCTCTCCTCGTCACCGTAGCTACGGCTACGCCTCCTCGTCGATCCTCGCCTGAACACGCGCAAGCGCCCTGCGCGCGGCCCACTCCCCTTTCCGATCACCCTTCTAGGGATCGATCACTGATGCCGACGTAGTGAGCTCTGGAAATCGCCTCCGTATGGCCTCCGCCAAGGCTTCCCCAATGATCCGGTGCCCGGGTTCGTTCCAATGGGCGCCGTCGGCCTGACGAACCACGGACCCGGAATCTTCCACCGAGAGCAACGCCTCATGGACTTCCGTCAGCACCGTAAGGCCCTGGAGGCGTGCCACTTCGGCCAACGCCTGCCTCGACGCGACTCCGGATTCGCGATCGCCACCCACGATCAAGGCCGCAATCGGCGCCCCCCCAACCACTCTTCGGGCTTCGGCCATCACCTCACCCGTCGTCTGCACTGACTCCAGGAAAATCTCGTGCAGATCCTGCCCCGGTGCGATCCGTGCCTCGACCATGCGCGGATTTCGTGCCGCAGTAGCCCGCACGCGATCCCATCGACTCGTGATGGTTCGGCAGACCCTGCAGTACTGCAGGGAGAGGCGGCGGAGCCGCACCGACCCACCCTGCGGCAGGATGTACTGGACACGACCGTCCCGCCAGTAAGGACGGGTCATTCCCTGCTGCACCACGCCGGTCTCCCTTTCCATGTCCGGCGAATTGTCCACCAGGTCGTTCACAGAGAACTGCCATACGACAAGGTCCGGTTGGACGACATCGACGTACTTCTCCAAGACCATCAGCTCCTGGAGGCTGCCGAAGCCACCCGTGCCGTAAGCGAACACTTCCATGTCGAGCACCTCACCGACGACGGCGTAGTAGGTTCGGTCGTCCGACGCGCCTGCGGCCTGCGTGTGTGAATCCCCGATGACGAAAAGGCGCGGCTTGGTGGACTCGAGATCCCCGAACATCCGAAAGCCCCGTTCGTCCTGAGACATCGAGACGGGGTACTGCTCGCCTTCAGAGTCAGCAACAAGCCCCGAGAACTGATAGTCCTCGGTCGCCCGCCAACCGAGTTCGACGTCGAGAGTGATCGCAGCGAAGCCCCCCGGCTCGGCAGCAGAGCCCGGGGCCAGAATGGGGATGTCCCACCGCACGAGGTGATAGACCCGGATCGCGGTCTCGGCGACGATGAACAGCACGGCGATGGAAATGACGGGAAGCAACAGAGTGACAAGTCGTTTCATTCGCGAGACTTCTCTGGGGTCAGGCGTCATACGCGGCCGTTCGAACGGGCGGCTTGATTCGGCCGGAGCAGTCCGCAAGCGGATGGTGGCTCGATCCGGCGACTGAAGATGCCTTCCGTGACCACAGGGCAACAGTAGGGTCCTCGAGAACGTCGCCACCGCGGAGGCGACGACCGCGAGACAGTCTGGGCAAACTCATTGGCCCGGCGTTTCCGTCACCCGACCCCACCGAAGGCGTTGGCGACCCATCGTCGATGCTTGGAGACGTTCCCCCGCTCCTGGACAGCGGCGTGGAGCCAGTGCAGGGTTCGCACCCGGACCGAAAAGTCGAGGCGCTCGCGGAAGTGCGCGTCGGGGGCCACATCGTATGCCGCGAGTACATCGTCGACGAAAGCCGGCCCACGCCACGCGTACAGGACGATGAAGTCCAACGCCGGATCGCCCATCGTCGCATCCGTCCAATCAATGATCCCGATCAGGTCGCCGATCTCGTTCACGAGAAGGTGGTCGGGACTGAGATCGTTGTGGATGAAGCAGTCGGGACCCGGATGCGGAGGCGGGGCCACAGGTCCGGCATCGAGCCAGGACAGCGCCTCGTCGACGATCCCCCCAAGACCGCGGAGCCCCTCCGACTCGGCCAACGTCTCCTCGAACCAATCCGACGGCCCCTCCCCTTCCCGGCCGACGGCTTGGCGGAACGCGTCGTCGGGCTCGAGGGTGTGGAGCCGGGTGAGGGCTGCTCCAAGCGTCGACGCGAAGGCGGGGCTGAGAATGACCCCTGCATCGTCCGCCGGTCGGCCCGGAATGAAGCGATGTCCGGCGAATGCGTACGGGAAGTGAGGACCGGGGCCGCCGCGCCGCTCGATTCGCGGGGTTTGAACGGGAGCGACGGTGTCGGTGACACGCTCCAGGATGACGGCTTCCCGGTCGAAGTGCTGGGCGTACTCCTGGCGCCGGGGGAAGCGAAACGCCCACTCGTCCCCCGTGGTGGGATCCGTCACTCGATAAACATCGAACTCCCAACCGGCGCCCACGAAGTCCACTGCCTCGACGGAGAGGTCGGTGAACACAGCCGAGATGGCGGCCAGCGCGCCCTCCGCATCGAGCGTTCGGTCAGGGAGCCACGGCGCGTCGCCTGTCACTCCGGCCGCATCGCCGCCCCTTCCAAGCGAGTCGCTGCCCCCTCCGCCCGCTTCGCTGGCCCCTCCGCTCGCTTCGCTGCCCCCTTCGCCCGCTTCGCTGGCCCCTCTATGCGTATCGCCGGACCATGCCTTCTCCAGATTCAGCCTCAAGTCGAGTCGATCCATGCCCTCGCCGAAGCCGTCGGCCTCCACCTCGACGATCTCGAACCCCAGCGACCGGTAGAAGTCCTTCGTGTGCTGACTCGTCTGCAGGGCGATCTGACGCACCCCCGGGAGCCCACGGGCCTCCTCGACCCGGTAGCGCGTCAGTCGACGGCCGAGTCCTCGTCGATGAACGCTCCGGTGGACCATGCCCCAGCAGAGGTCCGCTCGACCTCCCTCGTCGGAGAGAGCGATACCACCGCATGCCACGACCCTCCCACCGGACTCGCCTACGAAGTAGGGCCCGGGGAGGTCGTCGAGGAACGCTTCGAACTGGGCACGCTCCGACGGAAGGAAGTAATCGGGGACGTTGGAGTCGAACACGTCGACGCAGGCGGCGCGATGAAGATCGGCCCTGTACCGCGTGATGGAGAAGGCGTCGGTCAGCACAGATTTCGGCATCCGGGGCGCACGCAGCCGGGGCCGGCACGAGACCAAGGATCACGAACGATCTGGGCCACTCCGAGCACGTAGGTACCTCGGTTCGTGGAGGTCGCGGCGCAGAACGTGCTACGAGCGCCGACGGACAGGGATCCCCATGAGTTCGACCAGCTCCTCCGAGCGATCTTCATCGGGTGCTGTGAACTTGATGTGACGCATGTGCTTGCCCCGTCCTTCCAGCTTGAACGATGGGTTGCCGAGGTGGTCCGGATCGTGGATGAAGAGCTTCACGAACCGCTCACCGGGCTGAAGGCCCAGCGCGACCTTGTCGGGAGAGCCCACATGGTAGAGCGCGCCCGCGACCCTCTTCCCCCCGTAGAGGCCTTCTTCGACGTTCGGGAAGGACTCGAGAATCAGAGCCCTAAGCCACGCGGCGGTCTGTCGGGCTTCGCCGCCGAAGGGCTCGATCAGCTCCTGGAAGGTCTCTGGTGGAGAATCGTACATGGGCCGAGGTGGTGGTTCGGTGATTTCGATCGGGCGAAGAGACCTTCTCAGACTGGGCAAGCTGGAAGCCCGTCGTCCTGACGGGCGCGGTCGATGGCACCCCTGGCTCGTTCCAGGTAGCGAGCGAGGCCATCGGGGTCGAGGAAGGCCGATTCGTCTCCGCCCCGTCGTGCAGCAGCCTTGCGGTCCAGTCCGAAAAACTGACCGTGATTCGCCAGGAAGACGTCTGGCGACAGGGATTCGAGGTGGTCAAGACTTCGGCAGAAGTCCCGGGCCTGACCTGCGTAGGTCGGGTCGTCTCCACCGAGCCTGTATATGCGCAGGGCGCTGAGACTGCAAAGGATGAGGAAGGACCGTGCCTCACCTCCGATCGTGGTGGTTCCAGTCCAGGTCGTACAGCCAGGGGTGTGGCCCGGTGTCAAATGAGCTGTCAGTTCGCTGTCACCTTCACGAATGGTCTCCAAGTGGGCGACGGTTCGGTGCACCGGCACGGCGGGATACCCGTCGGAGTCGAAGCCGAAGTCCTCACCTCGTTCCAGGAAGTGGGCGTCGGCGGCGCTGGCAGCGAGCGTGCCGCCCGTTTCGGCCATGAGGGCGTTCAGGCCTTCCACGTGGTCGTAGTGGGCGTGCGTGACCACATGGAGGTCCACGTCACGCGGGTCGAAGCCCAGCGCCCGGACTCCCGCCAGGATGCCGGCGACGTTGGTTTCGAGCGTCGCGTCGATGAGGACGTGCCCCTCCGGAGACGTCAGCAGGAACGCGCTGAGACCCGCCGACCCCACGTAGTACAGGTTGTCGCCGATCTGGACAGGTTCGAACGGGGTGGTCCAATCCGGCGGCATCTGCGCGGCGAGAGGCGTCGATGCGGTGAGGGCGAGAATCGATGCGATGCACCCCGCCCATGGGCGAGTTCGCAGCCGGGTGCGGTGTCGGCAGAACCAGGCCGGCCGCCCCCCCAAGACCATCGCTCCTTTCATCGGCTCAGTCGCCCGCTGTGGCCTCGATCTCGATGAGAAGCTCCGGCAAGGCGAGCCGGGTCACGCCCAAGAGCGTTTGGGGCGGCGTGATGCCGGCTCCTGCGATCCACTTCGCATAGACATCGTAGTTCGTCATGACGGCGTCGACATCGGTGGTGAAGAAACGGAGTGACAGCAGATTGCCGCGGCTCATGCCAGCCGTTCGGAGGATCTCGTCGATGTTGTCCAGCGCCGCCTGGAACTGAGCGCGGAAGTCCCCCTCCCCCACGACCCGTATTCCCATCTCCGACCCGGGGTCGGCCTCGAGAGCTACCTGCCCCGAGAAGTGGAGGTAGCGGGTCAGGCCCTCGACGATCTCCGCCTGGTTCATGCTCCACTGCAGGCCCCACTCCGTGGGGTTCACCGCCGTACGCTTCATGGGTCGACACGCGGGTAGGTGTGAATCATGGCCGTCACCGTGGCCACGCCGTGGGTCATGTCCGCCCCAGATTGGGACAGCGCCACCCCGTGAGCAAGCCGGCTCACCGGCGTTCGATGGCGCGAGCATCCAGCCATCGTTGAGCGATCGCCAGCAGCGTGAGGAGGGCGCCGGCGCCGGCGTAGAACGACGCATCCCATATCCAGCCAGCCCGCCAGGCGCTCGCCCCCGCGAGTCCATACACGGCGCCGATGGTCATGGCGATGTGCGTCCCCGCTGGGTTCGTCTTCATGATCAGCGTCACGGCCAGTGCCAGCATCGCTACCGTCCCCAGCATCCCGACGCCAATCAACCCCACCAAGGCGATCGTCAGCTCGTCCTCCGGATCCACGGGGGGTGAGGCGAACTCGCCCACACCCCCGGCCGGGTCGAGGAAGAAGCCGACTCCGTAGCCGAGCGACTGGAGAATCAGAATGCCGATGACGACCAGAAGGGTGATTCGGACGATGGTCTGCACGTGACCTGTTCTCCTCGTTGGCGCGGAGAGGGCTCCACGCTCGAATCGGGAGGACGACCCTCCGGACTCGGGCGAAGAACGTTGCTCCAACTCCGATCAGAATCGAGCGGTCTCCACGCTGAAGCAAGCGCGGTCGAGTCGCGCCGTGCCCAGAGCGAAGGGGCGAACGACCGCCGGCGCTGGCCCACTACCCGGGCAGGAGCTCTCGAATCCCCGGGGGCGCGTCGTCGTGCAGGCGCCGGAGGTACTTGCCCTCCGGATCCCCGACAGGGTACCGGAGGCTGGCCCCGGCATCGAGGAGGAGCCGGACGATGTCCACGTACGCCTCGAGCCGATCGGACGCCCCACCAGAGTAGTGGCTGCCATGGACCGCCCAATGGAGAGGCGAGCTGCCGTGAACCGGGTCGAAGATGTCGAGGAAGGCCCCTGCATCGACCAGTATACGCGCGTTGCGGGGTTGGCCGAACCATGCCGCCTGGTGAAGGGGTGTACCGCCATCGAGGCCGGTCGCGTGGAGGTCGGCACCGACAGACACAAGGAAGATCACCGGGTCGGGATCATTCCGTCCGGCCGCGTCCGCGAGGAGTCGGTCTTCCTCCGGATTCCCGGTCCGGGCCAAGGCCGGGTCGTCGTGCAGCAAGGACCGGGCATGGTCGAGCCGGCCCTCGAGTACGGCGATAGCGAAGCGGTCCGGAAGAGCGAGGCCCTGCTCGGCGCCACGCTCCACCAGGAGAGAGACCACGTCGACAAAGCCACGTCGGGCAGCGTGTGCGAAAGCGGTCTTGCCGCCTGCCGTCACGCTGTCGATGTCCGCACCGTGGTCGAGAAGGACCGGTATCACATCGCACCGTCGGCGGCGCGTAGCGACGTGAAGCGGGGTCTCCTCGTGGGGGCCGAACCGGCCATCGATGTCGACCCCGTCGGCCAGCAGGCGCTTCACCTTATCGAGCCCGTCGGGGCCGTATTCACGGTCCAGCACTTGATGGAGCCTCACGTGGCGGTCGGATCCATGATGAGCGTGATGGTGGTCTCATCGTCCAGCGGGACCGTGGCCCCCTCCTCGACGATTTCACCACGGCGGCGGGCCCCGAGTCCATCTGGTCGGTAACCGCGCCCGACGTAAAGGCGCTGAGCGGGCCCGTATCCCGAGTGCAGGCCCACGCGGAGTCCCACCGCCGTCCCGCGACGGGTCACTTCGCCCTCGGCGGCATCCATAAGCGCCGACCCCACGCCCTGCCTTCGATGGGAAGGGAGCACGTTCAAGTCCATCACCTCGGGGATCCCCCGTTGGGCGAGGCCTGGGTCTCTCGATTCCCAGACCACGGTCACGTATCCCGCGACTTCGCCGTCCACCACCGCAACACGAGTCCAACGCTCGCCGGCAGCGGCTTCCCGGAGATAGCGCTCGAAGAGGCTGGCCGGCTTCGACCACCCGACGGCCTCGAAGGCTGCCTCGAGGGTCAGGGCGTCGTGGGGCTGGACGGGCCGGAGCTTCATGGTGGGTGTCAGGGTCCTCGGGGGACGCGGGGACGCGCTTTGGTCGAAGCGCGTGCCTGAGTGTGGGAGGGTCATGCTTCGCTCGGCGCGGGTGGGACGCAAGTGCGCTGGACTCGATCTCCTGCACGCCCCAGTATGTCGCTCCAGCTTGGTGAGGAGCGCGCTCGGGGTAGCGGAGAGGTATCGCGAGGGAGGTATCGCAATGCAAGACGAGATCCGGCGGTTGAGACATGGCCTCGTCGCGGTAGGTGCGCTCGCGACGACCATGCTGACCGGATGTGGGGGGATGATGGTCGAGGTCGGTGTTTCGCCGAGGACGGGCGCACTCGACGATGAGTACGCACTCGAGGCCGGTGAGCCCACCCTCCAACAGGCCGGCCGAGCCTCGAGGTTGGAGGAGAACGACGTCCGCCTGGGGCTCGTTGGTCTCGACGACGGCTTCATGGTGAATATCGGGCTCTCGCGTTGGACCAGCAGCCTCCGCACCGATCCCGACGAATCGATGACGGTCTACACCCTCGACACTCAGTTCGTCGCCATCGGTAGCCTCGTCGGACCGTTGGCGCCAACGTTCGGATTGGGATTTGAAGCCTCCAGAGCGACGCTCTCGCTCCAAGACCGTGGCTGGTCCAGCGCCGGATTGGCCATGCCGGTCAGCGCCGGACTCGGCCTGTTCATGGGCCCCGTGTTCGTGCGCTCGCACGTCGAATACGCTCTGATTCGCGTAGGCGGAAGCTATGGCTTCTACGAGACCGGCGACTGCCTGGAGGGCTTCATCACCGTTGGCGGATCGGGTGGCTCGGCGTGCTATCGCCGCGATATCGTGGCAGACTCGGGGCTGAGCGGGGAGTTGGAACGACTCACCTTTGGCGTTTCCCTGGGGTTCACGATCCCATAGTGGCGGATGCCCCGGCCATACTGGGCTCCCGAACGGCCGGACGGGGAGGGGGTGGGATGGAGCTGCGGGCGCGCTACGCGCGTCCTTGCTCGTCTCGCGGAAGCGGCGGGCCGGCGCTTCGCGCACTACCATGCGGGCCGCTCGACACGCACCCACGTTGCGCGTTTCCGCGGAAACGCGCGTGGGTTCGAACGGGCGGCTTTGATGTGGGCCACCAAGCCCACGTTGGGCTTCCCGGTATTTGAAGCGGAGGGGGTGGGATGGAGCTGCGGGCGCGCTACGCGCGTCCTCGCTCGTCTCGCGGAATGGGCGTCGCGGGCCGCTTCGCGGCTTTCCCGGCAGGCCGCTCGACACGAACCCACGATGCGATCTCTTCGAGATCGCGTGGGTTCGAACGGGTAGATTCGATGTGGGCCACCAAGCCCACGTTGGGCTTCCCGGTATTTGAAGCGGAGGGGGTGGGATGGAGCTGCGGGCGCGCTGCGCGCGTCCTCGCTCGTCTCGCGGAAGCGGCGACGCGGGCCGCTTCGCGGCTTTCCCTACCGGCCGCTCGACACGAACCCACGATGCGATCTCTTCGAGATCGCGTGGGTTCGAACGGGTAGATTCGATGTGGGCTTCAGTGCCCAAGGTTCGGCTTTCCTGTAGTTCGAGCGGAGGGGGTGGGATGGAGCTGCGGGCGCGCTACGCGCGTCCTCGCTCGTCTCGCGGAAGCGGCGACGCGGGCCGCTTCGCGGCTTTCCCGGCAGGCCGCTCGACACGAACCCACGATGCGATCTCTTCGAGATCGCGTGGGTTCGAACGGGTAGATTCGATGTGGGCTTCAGTGCCCAAGGTTCGGCTTTCCTGCAGTTCGAGCGGAGGGGGTGGGATTCGAACCCACGAGGGCTTGCGCCCGCCGGTTTTCAAGACCGGTGCATTGAACCGCTCTGCCACCCCTCCAGAATAGCCCGTCACACGGGTCGGGCTGCCTCAAGCTAAAGCGTCAGCCCGTCCCCTGGAACGCCAACCCGGCGAGTGGAATCCTCACGGCCCGGCCGCTCACTTGGCGACCGCGACCACCGAAACACGGTCCGCCGGCGCTAATGCCGGAAGAGCCTCCGACCGGTGAAGACCATGGCGATGTCATGCTCGTTGGCCGCCTGGATGACCTCGTCGTCCCGCTTGGAGCCGCCGGGTTGGACGACCGCCCGCACTCCAGCTTCCGCAGCGGCATCCACGCCGTCACGGAACGGGAAGAAGGCATCGGACGCCAGGACCGATCCAGTTAGATCGAGGCCGGCGTCGGCGGCCTTCCGCACGGCGATCTTCGAGGAGTCGACACGGCTCATCTGGCCGGCGCCGATTCCGAGCACCCCCCCATCCCTCGCCAGGAGAATGGCGTTGGACTTCACGCCGAAGATCGCGGCCCAGGCGAAGCGCAGGTCGTCCCACTCTGCTGCGGTGGGCTCACGCTCGGTCGCCACCGTCCAACTGTCGTCCACGGGCCCGTAGAACGGCGGTGTCGGCGGCGTCTGAGCGAGCATGCCGCCGTATACGGAGCGGACGACCCGCGGGGCCGGAACCGTGCCGTGTGCCGCGAGGAAGTCCTGCGGGTCGCTTCCGGGGAAGCTCATGATCCGGATGTTCTTCTTCTCGGTGAGCTTCTCCATGGCGTCGTCGTCGTAACCAGGCGCGACGAGGCACTCGATGAACAACTTCGCCAAATGCTCCGCGGCCTCGCCGTCGACGATCCTGTTGACCGCCACGACGGAGCCGAACGCACTCAACGGATCCGTCGCGAGCGCGCGCCGATAGGCCTCGGCCAGGGTCTCCCCGATGCCGAGCCCACACGGTGTGGTATGCTTGATGATGGCCACGGCCGGCCGTGGCGACAGCGCGAAGGGCGCCAGACTCAGGAGCGCCCCGTCGACATCGAGGATGTTGTTGTAGGACAGCTCTTTGCCGTGGTGCTGTTCCAGGGCCGAGATGCCCACCGGCTCCTCGGGACCGTAGAAGGCAGCCTCCTGGTCCGGATTCTCGCCGTAACGAAGCGTCTGGAGGCGGCTCATGGAGACGGTAAGGCGCTCACCCAGAACGCCGCCGTCCCCTTCGTGGGCGTCGGTCTCGAGGAAGTCGGCCACCGCGGCGTCGTAGCTGCTGATGTGCCGGAACACCTTGGCAGCCAGACGACGGCGTAGCACTTCGTCCTGATCCCCCGCCCCATCGACGGCCTCGATCACGGCATCGTAGTCCGACGGGTCGACGACGACCCAGACGTCGGCATGACTCTTGGCGGCGGCCCGGATCATGGTGGGGCCACCGATGTCGACTTTCTCCATGGCCTCGATCATCGTCACGTCGTCCCGGGCTACGGTCTGCCGGAACGGGTAGAGGTTGACGGCCACGAGGTCGATGGGTCCGTACCCCTGCGCTTCGAGGGCCGCCATGTCGTCGTCGCGGTCCCGACGGGCAAGAAGACCGGCATGGATGGCCGGATGAAGCGTCTTGACCCGCCCCTCCATCATCTCGGGGTGGCCGGTAATCTCGGAGACAGGCGTCACATCGAGCCCGGCCTCCCGCAACGTGCGCGCGGTGCCGCCAGTGGAGAGCAGTTGCCAGCCCCGTTCGACCAGGGCCGATCCGAGCTCGACGACTCCGGTCTTGTCCGACACGCTCAGCAGCGCGCGCTTCATGCGAGTTCCTCGTTGGGTTTGGAATTCTCTTGTGTGGTCGCCGATGCAAGCGGCTCACGGGGCCTGGCGTCCTCCGCAGGCGGCTCATCGAGTCGGACTTCCTTCATCCGCTCGGGCTTCCGGCCCTCGACCAGGGCGGCAGTGAGGTGATCCACGGCCGCCGGGTAGAGGCGGTGCTCCACCCGCAGGACGCGCTCGGCCAGCTGCTCCGGCGTGTCGTCGGGCCGCACCTCTACCCGCCACTGCCCCAGGATGGCTCCGTCGTCGTAATGGTGGTCCACGAAGTGGACGGTGGCTCCGGAGACATTCACGTCGGCGGCCACCACGGCTTCGTGGACCCGCCGCCCATACATCCCTGGCCCGCCGAACTCCGGCAGAAGTGCCGGATGGATATTCAGCATCCGCCCCCGGTATCGCTCGACGAGCGCCGAGGGGATCCGCCTGAGGTAACCGGCGAGCAGGACCAGTTCTGCCCCGTGCTCCTCGAGGGTGGCCAACGTCTCGGCAGCTACGTCCTCTTCCGTTCGATCCTTGGTCGGGATGATCCGGACCGGTACGCCGGCCTCCTGGGCGCGCCTGGCCGCGCCACCCTCGCGGTTCATGACCAGGAGGGTGACCCGCCAATCGTCCTGCGCCGACTGGTGATCCAGCAGCGCCTGGAAGTTGGTGCCGCCACCCGACGCGAAGACGGCCACGCCCAGCGGGGCCTTCAGCTCACCCACCCCACATCCCCGGAGCATCGTTTTCGGGGGGGAGGGTCACGCTAACTCCCCGCGATAATGCGCCACGAGGAACGGGTTGGTAGATCTCTCCCGGCCGACGGTCGTCGCCGGCCCGTGACCGGGGTACAGAACCATCTCGTCGGGCAGCGTCAGAATCTCCTGCCGGATCGACCTCATGAGGGTCTGCATGTCACCACCCGGCAGATCCGTTCGACCGATGGACCCCTGAAAGACGACATCGCCCACCAGCGCGAGTCCGTCTGCCGCCGAGACGAAGACGACGTGCCCCGGGGCGTGACCGGGCGTGAAGCGGACCTCGAAGGCACACGATCCGAACGTCAGGGGTTCGCCAGGAACGATCTCGTCGGTGGGATCCGGCTGAGGATCGGCGGACAGGCCGAACATGGCTGCCTGACGGGGGGCGCCTTTGTAGAGAGGCAGGTCGTCGGGGTGCAGCCAGATGGGGATCTCCGGGTGACGATCCCTCACCGTCGAGACACCCTCGATGTGATCGAGGTGTGCGTGTGTGAGGAAGATGGCCTCGAGACTCAGACCGTCGACTTCCACCGCTCGGCACAAGGCACCTGCCCCGGACCCAGGGTCGATGGCGACGCAACTTCCCGACTCTTCGCAGACGGCCAGGTAGGCGTTTTCGCCAAAGCCCGGGCCGGTGAACGTCTGGATCTCCACGCGATCAGAGCGTACCGGGAGTGCGTGGGGCGCCCGTGGGGGGCGTCAAACCGTGAACGAGCTCCCGCAGCCGCAGCCGCCTGAAGCGTTGGGATTACGGAAGGTGAAGCCCTGGCCCATCATAGAACTCACGTAGTCGATCTCGACCCCCTCGAGATACTGAGCACTGAAGGGATCGACGAAGACCTTCACGCCTCCCACCTCCAGGATCTCGTCGTCGGCCTCGGGGCCGTCCTCGATGTTGAGGCCGTACTGGAATCCCGAGCAGCCGCCGGGTAGGACGGCGACACGGAGACCGGCTTCGGTCTCGACGCCGTGCTCGGAGATGAAGTCCTGAACTTTCTGGGTTGCCGTGCTCGTCATTGTAACCATGACGCCGACATCCTCCTTGGGTCTATACGTCTGACCGCGGCTCGAAGAGCGCGGATCCAGTTCGTGTTACACGTGTGTGGCAGGCGAGTTTCTGCGACTTCGCCGCACGCGCCGCCGGGAAAAAAAGCTACCCGAGGCCCGAATGGCGGTCAACGCAAGGTCGAGGCCCGAGGGGGGCAGCGCAGGACGAAGCCGAGGGGGCAACGAGTGGACGTGAACCGATGGGGGGGTCAACGCACCGACGAGACCCGAGAGGAAGCCAACGGGAGAACGCGAACGGGAGCATCCGCCAAAGAGGCGCCGCCGCCCCTACTCGCCCAGGATTCGCCGTGCCGCTGCGCTCAGGTCGTCCACGACCCAGATGCCTTCGGGTACCGCGGCCTCGTGCTCCGAACCATAGCCCGTTCGCACCAACAGGCCCTGTCCTCCAAGGGCGAGAGCCGGTTCGACATCGCTTACCTTGTCGCCCACGTAGAACGCCGCCGTGAGGTCGAGGTCCAACTCCCGGGCCGCCCTCCGGTGCATACCCGTGTCAGGCTTGCGACAGTCGCACGGCCCGGTGGCGTCGGGGTGATGGGGGCAATAGTAGGTCCCCGCGGGCACGGCCCGACGCTCCGCAAGAACCTCCTCCACCCGCGCCGCCACGGCGTGATAGTCGGTGTCGCTGTAGAGCCCGCGTGCGATCCCCGACTGATTCGTCACGACCACGACGGCGAATCCCGCTTCCTGGAGCCGTCGAATGGCCTCTGCGCTGCCCGGGATCAACTCCACGTCTTCCGGGTCGGCCAGGTACGACTTCTCTGCGATGATCGTGCCGTCACGATCGACGAAGACCGCCGGGCGGCTCAACCGATGCACTCCACGATACGGCGCACGAGATCCTCTTCCTGGCCCGGCAGGACCGTGCGCAGGTCGAGGCGGAACACGTTGTCGACGATGCGCCCAACGACGGGCGGATCCCCATCCCGAAGCCGCGTCGCCAAGGCGTCGGGACCCGCCTCGAGCATGAGTTCCACCGCCCAGGAGTCCAACTCGGCGCCGGGGTAGGTACCTCCGCCCACAGCGCCGAGAGTGGGGACAACCCGCATCAAAGGCGAGAGCTTCGAGCCTCGGACCGTGGCCCCCGCCACCAACGCGTCGGCGCGAGCCTTCAGGGAGTCGGCGTCCTCGGCCAGCATCCGCAGCGTCGGGATCTCCCGCTGGGCCCGGTCGGGGTCGCGATAGAGCCGTAGTGTCGCCTCAAGTCCCGCGAGGCCGACCTTGTCCATCCGAAGAGCCCGACACAGGGGATTCTTTCGCATGGTGGCCATCCATCGGGCGTTACCGACCAGGATGCCCGCCTGCGGCCCACCCAGGAGCTTGTCGCCGGAGAAGACCACCACGTCGGCCCCGGCCGCCAGCGACTCGATGGCCCTTGGCTCATGGGGCAACCCGAGGCGCTGCGCCTCGACCATTAGACCCGACCCGAGATCGTGGACGAGGGGGACGCCCGCATCGCGGGTGAGGGTCGCCAACCCCGCGACGTCGACATCCTCGGTGAAGCCCGTGATGCGGAAGTTGGAGCGGTGGACCTTGAGGACGGCCCTGACGTCGTCGGCCAACGCCGAAGCGTAGTCCGCCACCCTCGTCCGGTTGGTACTCCCCACTTCCACCAGGCGGGCTCCTGCCCGCTCGAGGACCTCCGGAATCCGGAATCCCCCACCGATCTCCACCAATTCCCCCCGAGACACCGCCACACCGCCCCCCTTTCCCGCCACGGTGTTGAGGGCGAGCACGAGGGCTCCGGCGGCGTTGTTCACCACCAGGGCGTCGGCCGCTCCGGTCAGTTCCGTCAGGAGAGAGACACAGTGGGTGTACCGCGAGCCACGAACACCTTCATCCAGATCGAACTCGAGGTTCGAGTACTCACCGGCGGCGGCTCTCATGGCCTCCACGGCGACCGGGGCCAGGGGTGCCCGCCCCAGATTGGTATGGAGGACGACACCGGTACCGTTGATGACGCGGCGCAGACTGGGGACGTCGGAGACCGCCAGTGACGCCTGGGCCCGCTGGATGTACAGCATGGGTTCTTCGACGAGGTCGGCAAGTGGCCTGCCGTCGCCGTCGCCTGCAACGGCGTCATCGACTCCCCCTGCGACGCTTTCGCGGACGAAGTCCACGGCCTCTCGCAGGGCATTCACCGTTCGCTCGCGTCCGTATCGGTCCGCGAGCCCCTCGGCCTGCGGTCGTGCGAGGAGCGTATCGATGGACGGGATACGGCTCCGGGGATCGCTCATGGCGTGCGCCGGCCGGGTCCCGCGCCCACGACCGCTCCCGTGCCCACGCCCGCTCCGGCATCCACTACCGCTCCCGTATCCGCGACCGCTCCCGTGTCCGCAACGGCGCCCGTGTCCGCCACAGCCGACGAGTCCGGAATGGACGGTTCGGGCGGAGGTGGCGATTCGAGGACTAGCTCCGCCTCGCCCCCGCCTCCCCCGAGGCCGGCAATGTTGCTCACACCGGAAACGGCGACACCGTAGACGACGTCATAGGCTAGGGGTGCATCGAAGACCACGACGATGCGCCTGGCGGGGAGCACCCGCCGTCCATCACGTGTCGGGCCGGGCCTCTCCCCCTGGAGCGGCCTCAACTCGGGAGGCGCCACACGGGAGGACGGCGCCTCCTGTCCGGTTGCCACTCCTACGACGACGGTGTCGATCGGCGCGTCGGCCCCCGATGCCGGATCACCCAGCTCGGGTGGGGCAGCGGTCGTATCGGCTCCAGCCGTCGCATCCGCCGGAACGGTCGTGTCCCCCGGCACCGTCGTGTCGGCCAGGGCTGTGGTGTCCCCCGGCGAGACGGCCGCGGCGGCGGCTGCCGCCGCCGCGGCCGCGTCCAGTGAGTCGAGGCGCGCGAAGGAGTCCGCCACCATCTCGACGTGCTCCACGTACCCTGCCTCCTGGAAGACGCGCAACACAGTGGGTGCGACAACGCCCACGCCAGCGGGCGTGGTGTCCGCAACCGAGACAACCACCTCCCACTCCCCTGGATCGGCGTCGGGCGGCAGGTAGTCATCGAACGTGACCACCACAGTCACCGAGTCCAAGGGCTCGGCCGCGGTCACGATGGCCGCAGACGTGTCGGGCTCCAGAATCGGCAGGTCGACCAACACCGTGTCCCCGGTGGCGAGCCCCACCGACGTCATCCCCTGAACCTCGGTGGAGTCGACGTCGCCATCTCTGTTGCGGTCATCGAAAGCCGTGACCCGGAAATCGCCTTCCGGCAGATAGCGGAACGCGTAGATCCCCTGTCGGTCCGAGCGGGCCTGGTGGACGAGGCCGTCATCGCTCTCGGCGAGGACGACGGCGTCGACGACGGCTCGTCCGGTGATGCGGTCCCAGACTTCCCCGGCCAGGGTGGTCGGCACCGGCTCTCCCCCGCCGGTCGTAAACACCAACTCGAAGGGGTCCGTCATCTGATTGCCGAAGAGGTCCGAGACGACACTCTGGAGCGTGACCCGGTAGACGAGACCCGGGCGGAATCCGCCCTCCGGCCGGATCTCGAGCGAGCGAGCTCCCTTGCTCACCCGCAAGTCCCCACCCCGAGGGGACACCACGAAGGCACTGGCGAGGGCGCCACCGGCGACGCGCTCACTGATGCGCTCGTCGAACCGGAAGGTGACGGACGCGTCCAGGTCGTCGAGCATGCCCAGGGGCTCAGGCGACGTCCGGACGACGACCGGCGGACGCCGGTCCTCGGGGCCACCCGGCGGGATCTCCTGCTGGGCGCACGACGCCACGACGACGACGGCCAGAGCCACGGCTCCGCCCTGGACGCGCTTTCGGGTCCCGACGAACCCCTGGGAGTACATGCGTCCTTTGCGCACCGCCGGATCGATGGTCAGCCCTCCAGCCCCTGGAGCTTCGAACGTAGCTTGGAGGCCTGCTCTTCGAGCTGGGCCGCTTTGTCCCGCTCCTTCTGGACGATCTCGTCGGGGGCGTTCTGGACGAACTGCTCGTTGGCGAGGCGCTTCTGGACCCCTGCGACGAGGCCCTCGATCCGCTCAACCTCCGTGCGCATCCGTTCCCGCTCCTGATCGACATCGATGACACCCTCGAGGGGCACGAAGACTTCGGCCCCGTTCTCGAGGACGGCGTTGGCACCGACGCCGGACGGCGGCCCCTCGGCGAGCTGACCGATCCGGGCCAACTGCTCCAGCGCTCCGGCCTGCGCCTGGAGGGACGAGGCGAAGCCGTCGGGCCCTCCGCTCACGTGGACGGCCACCCGGGCCCCCTCTCCGACGCCGTACTCCTTGCGGAGCTTGCGGACGCCGACGACGAGGCTCTTCACCTCACCCATTCGTCGCTCGGCATCGGCGCTGGTCGGGTAGTCGTCGGAGTCGGGCCACTGGGCGACGATGAGATCCTCGGCCCGGTCCTCTCCCTCGGGGCAGGGCAACCGAGCCCAGAGCTCCGAGGTCACGAACGGGACGATGGGGTGCAACAACCGCATCGCGGCGTCGAGGACGACCACGAGCGTAGCCCGGGCAGCCTCCCGGCTCGCGGGGTCCGCGTCGTCGCCGAGCCGGCTCTTCACCAGCTCCAGGTACCAATCGCAGATCTCACCCCAGAAGTGGTGGTACAGCCCTTCGGCCACCTCGTGGAGACGGAAGCGCTCGAGGCCATCGGAGGCCTGTGCCGCGGCTCTGGCGACCCGGGACAGGATCCAGCGATCCTCCAACGCCAGATCACCCGCCACTTCGTCCAACGTCTTCACCGGCGCATCGCCGAGGCTCATGAGAGCGAAGCGACCGGCGTTCCAGATCTTGTTGGCGAAGTTGCGCCCCACGGCGAAGGCCGACTCGACGTTCTCGTGGTCGAGACTGATGTCCGTTCCGATGGCGCACTGGCTGACGATGGTGTACCGCATGGCGTCGGCGCCGAACTCGTCCACCACCTTCAACGGGTCGATGCCGTTGCCCAGCGATTTGGACATCTTCCGCCCCTTGATGTCCCGCACGGTGCCGTGGAGGTACACCTCGGTGAAGGGCGTCTCGCCCCGGAACTCGTAGCCCATCATGATCATCCGGGCGACCCAGAAGAAAAGGATCTCGGGCGCCGTGACCAGGGTGTGGCCCGGGTAAAACGCCTCCAGGTCGTCGGTCTCCTTGGGCCAGCCGAAGACCGAGAAGGGCCAGAGCTGGGAGCTGAACCAGGTGTCGAGAACGTCGGGGTCCTGGCGAAGCTCGTCGGAGCCGCACTTCGGGCACTGGGTGGGGTCCTCCCGGACGACGATCTGCTCGCCGCAGTCGCAGTACCACACGGGGATCCGGTGCCCCCACCAGAGCTGCCGTGAGATGCACCAGTCCTGGATGTTCTCCATCCAGTGCTCGTACACCTTCTGCCAGTGGGGCGGCGTGAACTTCACCGTGCCCTCCTGGGACGCCTTCAGAGCCGGCTCCGCCAGCGGCTTCATGCTCACGAACCACTGCTCCGACAACCTCGGCTCCACCACGGTATCGCAGCGATAGCAGTGGGGAACCGAGCGCGTGTAGTCCTCCCTTCCCGCCATGAGTCCGAGCTCTTCGAAGGCGTTCAGCACCGCCTTTCTGGCGTCCACACGATCCATGCCCCGGAAGAGCTCTGGCACGTTGTCCGCCATATGGGCGTCGTCGGTCATGACGTCGATGATCTCGAGGTCCGTCCGCCCGGCGATCTCGAAGTCGTTCTTGTCGTGAGCCGGGGTCACCTTCACCATCCCCGACCCGAACTCCGGATCGACGTAACGGTCGGCCACAATGGGGATCGTCCGGCCCGCGAGAGGGAGTTCGACCCGGGCTCCCACCAACGCCTTGTAGCGATCATCCCCGGGATACACCGCGACGCCGGTATCGCCGAGCATCGTCTCGGGCCGGGTCGTGGAGACGGTGAGGTACCACCGCCCGTCTTCGAGCTGGCCGATAGCCTCCGCACCGGCGTCGGACGCGGCCTGCGCCGCATCGTCGAAGCCTTCTGCAAGGGGATACCGGAGGTGCCAGAGGCTGCCCTGGGTCTCCGTGCCTTCGGCCTCCTCGTTGGAGAGCGCAGTCAGGCAGCGCGGACACCAGTTGATGATGTACTCGCCTCTGTAGATGAGCTCCTTCTCGTAGAGCGACACGAAGACCTCGCGCACCGCCCTCTGGAGGTCGTCGTCCAGCGTGAACCGGGTCCGCTCCCAATCGCACGAGCACCCGATGGCCTTGAGCTGATCGAGGATCGTCTGGCCGGTCTCGCCGACGAACTCCCACACCCGCTCGACGAACTTCTCGCGACCGAGGTCGTCCCGGTGGAGGCCCTCCTCCGCCAACTGACGCTCCACGACGTTCTGGGTGGCGATACCGGCGTGGTCGGTGCCCGGCACCCACAGAGCGGCCCGGCCCTGCATCCTTCGCCAACGGATGAGGACGTCCTGAACGGTGTTGTTGAGGCCGTGGCCCATGTGGAGCGCCGCGGTGACATTCGGCGGCGGGATGACGATGACGTAGGGCTTCCTGCCCTCGTCGAGGACCGCGGAGGCCGGCACGTGGAAGTGCCCACCCTCGTGCCACGCCCGATAGCGGGCAGGCTCGATGGCTCGGGGATCGAGGCGCGGGGCTAGCTCCTGACTCACGTCGGCTCCATGGATCTCGGTCGAGGCGGCCGCGCCCGGGACGAACACGTCGAACGACGCTACACCGGGTGGCGCGGGGGCGTCGAAAGATGGCAGAGGGTCCGGCTCGGCGGAACCGGCTATACGGCGGGATCCGTCAGGCGTTCCGCCCACCGGAATCGGGTTCCCCTTCGACGCCTGCCGGAGGAGCCCCGGAAGTGAACCACCGGGGGTCGATGAGACGGAGCGTGGTGACCCTCTTCGGGATCTCCTTGAAGGCCTCCGGCCGGGAATCGTGAAGCCCGGCGAAGATGTCCTCGGGGATGGAGAGAAAGGCGTCGGCCACCGTCGGATTGAACTGGGCACCGCTCACCCGGTGGATCTCCTGGAGGGCGTACTCCGAGGGCAGCGAGCTGCGATACGCCCGAGTCGACGTCATGGCGTCATAGGTGTCGCACACGGCCATGATCTGCGCCTCCAATGGGATGGCGTCCCCCTCCAACCCGTCGGGGTATCCCCGGCCGTCCCACCGCTCGTGGTGGTGGCGCACACCCGCCGTGAGGTGCTCCAAGGTCGGAATCGTCGCCAGGATGTCGGCGCCGTCCGCCGGGTGGGCCCGGATGAAGGCGAACTCCTCGTCGGTGAGGCTGCCGTCCTTCGCCAGGACCCGGAGGGGAACCGCCACCTTCCCCAGATCGTGGAGATATCCCGCCGACCAGAGCGTCGACTTGAGGGAGCCTTGCACACCCAACTGGTCCGCCACGGCCAGCGCCAGGAGGGCCACGCGACGGGAGTGTCCGGCCGTGTACGGGTCCTTCGCGTCCACCAGGTTGGCGATGGTGTTCAAGAGCTGCGTGGTGCTCGGCGCCTCCACTTCGGGTGGGAGGATCCGCTCGGCGGCTCCCAGGATCAGGTCGCTGTAGGCGGACTCGTCGAAGGGTGGCAATCGTCCCTCGCCCCGGAGAGAGAGCCAAGCCCGGGCCACCTCGGGGCCGAACTCCCTGCCCGCTTGTTCGCGGACGTACGCCTCGATCTCGTCCAGCGAGAGCGGTCCCCGGTGTGGTCGCCTTGCCGACAGCGCCGTCACCGTATCGGCGAGCCGGATGATCCTGGCCGCCAGCGGGATCGCGTCCCCCGCGAGTCCGTCGGGATAGCCACCTCCATTCCACCACTCGTGATGCGACCGGACCAACGGCGCGAGTCCGCCCAGATGGGGGATCTCGAGGAGGCGGCTCTCGGACCGCTCTGGGTGCTGACGCACCCGGGCCCGGGCATCCTCACCCAGCTCCGGTTGGGGGTTCTCCCAGGCGTCCTCGGCGAGCCCAACCATGCCCATGTCGGCGAGCGTCGAGGCGAAGACGAGCTCGGCACAGGCCGCCGACGGGAGGCCGATCTCGATCCCGAGGCGATTGGCCAGGACGGCCACCCGTGGAGCGTGGTCTCCGAGATAGCCCTTTGCCGAGGCCATGACGCGTGTCAGGGCTTCGAGTAGTCCGACGTGGAGAGGCCGACCCCCCTGTTCAGGGGAGCGGCCACCGGCGCTGGTGCTCATGCCTTCAAGCTACCGGACGGGCTCGGAGAAACGACAGCCTCGCGTCGTCAACCTTCAGCGAATGCCGCTGGTGTCGGGCCGGGCGGCCGCCCGTTCCCGGTCCCGGCGGGCCCGGATGGCAGCTGCGCGCTCCCGCCAGTTCTCTTCGATGAGGAAACGCTGGCTCTGGCGCTCGATCTCCTCGAACTCCCAGAGGCGGTAGTTGACGGCGTCGCGCTTGCCGACGGGGGTCCCGAACGCCAGAGGCAGCGGAAGGGCGACATCTCCGAGGTAGATCTTGCCGTCGGCCACACCCCATCGTCCCCCCTCACCGTCACGGAACGTCCAGTCGGTAAGGCGGGCTTCGGCGGCGGCGACAGCGGCCAGCGAGTCGTACCACTCGGCGATGCGCCCGGCCAGAAGGAGTTCCTCGCGTTCGTCCATGGTGAGTTCGTAGAACTCGTCGGGGAGACGGGCCCAGAGGCGAGGATCCTGCAAGTTGGGGCGGAGGCGTTCGGCAGCGGTGGGGCCTGGCGGAACGAGTTCACCGACCAGGGGCCCGGGGAGGCGCGGTGGGCGCGCATCGGCCTCGGCAGCCTCGAGCTCGATGAGCTCCTCGGGCTCCTCGGGGGCTTCGATGGGTTCGTCGTCGATGTCCACGAGACGGATGACGTCGATGCCCTGTTCCGACTCGGTCTCGGTGGGGACGCGGAACGTCGCGTTGTCGGGCTTGAGAACGTCCGCAAACGAGGTGTAGAGGACGATGGCGACGACGTGAGCCGCGATGGAGACACCCGTGGCAATGAGCCGCACACGCCGCGACCCGAGGCCTCGACTGTCTTGCCAGGCCCGGTCCTCCGCTGATGCGCCGTCGGGCCGTAAATCCATGCTCACTGCTAAACCGCCTCCGGAGGCCAGTTCCTCGGACGGGGCAGGCCTCCCGGCCTCAGTGGGCGACTCGGCCCAGGCGCCCCGCGGCGTCGGCCAGTCGGTCTTCGTCCACCGTCAGCGCCACCCTGAAGTAGCCTTCGCCACCCGCGCCAAGGCTCGCGCCCGGAAGGACGATGACGCCCTCTTGCTCCAGGGCGCGCTCGGCGAAAGCCTCCGAACCTTCTCCGCCCGGTACCGGAACCCAGAGATACATGGTCGACTTGGGCGCCGCGACGTCGAATCCGGCTGCGGAGAGCGCCTCCACCGCTCGATCCCGCCGGCCCTCGAAGAGGCTGATGTTTCCCGGCACCCACTCCGCCCAGCTCTCCAGTGCGGCCACACCCGCCGCCTGGATGCCCATGTACTGCCCGGTGTCCATGAAGGTCTTCACCTTCGTGAGGGCTCCGATGATCTCGGCATTGCCTACCGCCCAACCAAGGCGCCACCCCGTCATGTTGTACGTCTTCGACAGAGAGTGGAACTCGAGACCCACCTCGCGCGCTCCTTCGAACTCCAAAATGCTGCGCGGCCGATACCCGTCGAAACCGAACTCCGAGTACGCGTTGTCGTGGGCCAGGATGATGTCGTGCCGGGCGCAGAATTCGATGGTCTCCTCGAAGTACGCGTCCGGTGCCACGGCCGCCGTGGGATTGTTGGGGTAGTTCAGGTATAGGATGCGCGCCCGCTCGACGACCGTTGCTGGCACCTCTCCAACCGGAATCAAGAAGTCGTTCTCGGGGCGAAGCGGGACGAGATGCGGCTCCCCTCCCGCCAACGTCACGGAGCCGAGATACGCCTGGTAACCGGGGTCCGGAATGATGGCCGTGTCGCCGGGTTCGACGTAAGCGAAGGGCAGATGTGCCAACCCGTCCTTGGACCCGATGAGCGGCAACACCTCCTTCACCGGGTCGACCTCCACGCCGAATCGCGTGTCCATGAAGCGAGCCACCGCCTCGCGAAAGTCCATCAACCCGCTCTGGAAAGCGTAGCGGGACAACCGGTTGTCGCCTGCTGCTTCACGTAGCCTCTCGACGACCTTCGGCGGCGGGTCCAGGGGAGCGTCGCCGGCCCCGAGATCGATGACGTCCACGCCGGCGGCTTCGATCTCCCGACGCCGCGCCTTCATGGCCGCCAGCGGGAAAGGCGGCAGAGAGCGGTAGCGGGCGTTGGGCGTAGGCATCAGTCGGCCGCGACGACGGGGTTGGAGACCTTCCCTACCCCGTGGACCTCGACCTCGACGGTGTCCCCTGCGACGATGGGCCCGATCCCGTCCGGTGTGCCGGTGGCCACGAGGTCGCCCGGCTCAAGGGTCATGATGGCGCTGATGTAGGCGATGATGGCCGGAATATCGAAGGCCATGTCCGACGCCGGCGCGTGCTGCTTCACCTCTCCGTTGACCCGAGTGGTCACTCCGAGGGCATCGAGATCGACGCCTGAGACGGGCACCGGGGTCCCGACGGGGCAAAAGGTGTTGAAGCCCTTGGCCCTGGACCATTGGCTGTCCGTCCGCTGCAGATCACGAGCGGTCACGTCGTTGACGGGGACCACCGCCGAGATGTGGTCCCAAGCCTGAGCCGCCGGGACCTTCATGGCCCGGGTCCCGATGATCACCCCGATCTCACCCTCGTAGTGGACCTCCCCCGACTGGTCGGGGATGACGATGGATTGCCCCTCGGCCAGGAGTGAGGACGGTGGCTTGAGGAAGATGAGAGGTTCGGCCGGGACGTCGCCCCCCATCTCGGCGGCGTGCTTCGCGTAGTTCTTTCCGACGCAGACGATCTTGCTCGGCTGGATCATGGTCTTGGAGAGGCTCGTGGAATGGGTGGTCCGCACCGACGGATGGAGCCCACGGTCGCGGTGGTGGCGGATAGGCGCAGTGGCAGATACGAAGAGGCCGTCCGCATCTAGTCGGACGGCCTCTGATCTACGCGATGTCGGCGCGGCGCGATAGTCGCCGCGTCAGCTCTCGGTTTCGCGGGTGTGGAGCCAGGTGCCCCCCAACGCCCCACAGGCGGCGATGGTGAGAATCACCGCGATGACCGTCCACCAGAATCCCAGATCTTCGAAGCCCGTGGCCCAGCCGGCGCTGGCCTTCCGGAGCGCGACGAAGGCGAGGCCGAAATAAGCGACGCCGACTCCCATACCGATGATTCGCTTCATCGAATGTCTCTGACTCTCGAGGTAGACGAGGGCGGGACCGCCCGCTCGGCGCTGAATCTACGGAGGTCGGCTCGGCTGACCAAGGGGTCCCCGTTCACGTGTAGAATGCCACCAGTCGCTCCTGCAATTCGTGCCACGGGCCCTTCACCAGAGGCGCCGGAGGCAGGGACTCCCTCAAGTAGCGCCCGTAGCGTTTGGTCAGAATCCGACGGTCGAGGAGTACCACCGCCCCGCGATCGGTCCGGGAGCGGATGAGTCGACCGAAGCCCTGTTTGAGGCGTAGGGCCGCCTGAGGAAGCATGAAATGCTGGAAAGGATCGATGCCTCGGCGCTCGAGGGCCTCCATCCGGGCCTGGGTGATAGGCTCGGTCGGTACACGGAACGGCAGCTTCTGGATAAGGAGCCCCCGGAGAGGATCGCCGGGCACGTCGACGCCCTCCCAGAAGGAGGCCGTGCCCAGCAGGACTCCGTTCCCGGCCTGGACGAAGCGGTCGAGCATGCGGTGCCGGTCGTCCTCACCCTGCACGAAAAGTGGCCACTCCCCGTCGAGCCCCATGTCCCGGACCCCACGGGCCACGGCCCGAAGGGCGCTGTACGACGTGAACAGTCCGAAGATGCCGCCGTCGGTCATCTCCGAGAACCGGGCGAGGACGTCAGCGGTAGCCTGGTGCACCGCGGGATCCCGCCCCTCCGCCGATGGAAGGTCGGTGGGGATGGCGAGCATGGCCTGATGCTCGAAGTCGAAGGGTGACGGAACGACACGCTCGTCGACGGCGATCGCTTCCTCCTCGAATTCGAGCTCGGGCGCGGTGATGCCCATCCGTCCTCGGAGGAAGTCGAAGCCCTTCCGGGTCGTGAGTGTCGCCGAAGTCAGCACGCTGGTGTCGACCTGGGTGAAGAGCGACTCCCTGAGGAGGGCGCCCAGTTCGATGGGCGCGGCGGCCAACACCAGATTTGAACGCTTCCCCTTGCCTCGCGATTCCATCCAGCGCACGAAGGCGCTGGCCTCGTCACCGGGCGCGAGCACCAGACGCAGCCCGTGAGCGGACGCCGCAAGGCGACGCTCGATGGACCGCAGGTCCAGGATCCGGCCTTCCAGGCTCTCCTGTAGCTCCTCGGACAGCTCGAGACGCGCCCTTAGCTCGGAGAGCTCGCGCTCGAGTCTCCCCATCCCGGCGAGGGTGGCCTTGAGGCGCTCGGCGATGTCACCGGACTCGGCGGGCTCGCCGCGACCCTCGGGCCCCAGGCGCACAGGGCCCTCCCCCGGAGGCGCGAACGGTTCGAGGCGCTCCAGAAAGCCCTCGACCTCGGCACGGAGGCGTGACAGCGCAGGGCGGACGCGGTTCTCCAGCCGCTCCCGGAGTTCAGTGCCGTTCTCGTGGCCTCCTACGGCGTCGTGGACGGCGGTGAGGATCCCTCGTCCCCTTCGATCGAGTCTGGACATGGCTCTGAACAGGCCCCGCCGGGTGATCTCGACGCCGAGGTGGGAGGTCGCGGCATCCTCTACGTTGTGGGCCTCGTCGAGGACGACCTTCTTGTAGGCCGGGAGCACCGCCGACTGGGTGTAGTTGTTCGTCGCCCGTCGCACGGCCAGATCGGTGAAGAGCAAATGGTGGTTCACCACCAGGAGCTGGGCCGACGCCGCCCGCCGCCGGGCCTTCTGGTAGAAGCACTGCTGGAAGTGTGGGCACCGGGCCCGGAGGCAGATGTCGGGGTCGCTGCGCACCTCCTCCCACGTATCGGACGAGGGCGAGAAGGTCAGATCGGAGAGCGACCCGTCGTCCGTCGTCCCGATCCAATCGCGCAGCTCGCGAAGCTCACCCGAGCGGTCCTCCTCGAAGAGACTGGCCTGGCTCTCCTGGGCCAGGAGGGCCCGGCGGATGGAGATGTAGTTGCCCCTCCCCTTCACCAGCGCCCACTCCACCTCCCCCACGAGCTGCTGCACCAGGGGCAGATCCTTCCCTGCGAGCTGCTCCTGGAGATTGATGGTGTTGGTCGACACCACGGTTCGCTCACCGTTCTCCTGAGCCCATCGGACAGCCGGGAGTAGGTACGCCAACGACTTCCCCGTCCCCGTGCCCGCCTCCACCAGGGTGATGCCTCCCTCGTTGAAGCTCCGGCTGACGGCGGCGAGCATGTCCCGCTGGCCCGGACGGTCCTCGTAGCCCGGGTACCGGTGGGAGAGTGCGCCGCCAGGAGCGAGCACGGCGTCGAGCTCCTCCGAATCCAGCAGAACCCTCTCCTTGGGCGCAGGAGGCTCGACGACGACGTACATCCGCTCTGCGTCGTTGTCGACGATGGCGGTGCCCAGCCCCTGTTCGTAGAGGTGTCCGGCGACCCTCATGTCGGCGTCGGACGGTTCGAGGCCACCGCTCGGGTGGTTGTGGATCATCACACCGCCCTGAGGGGCACCCTTCGCCGCCACCAGGACGGCGGCGAAGTTGCCACGCGCCACTGCTCTCGGATCGTGGACGATACGCTCGCCATCCACCGACGCGAGGAAGCACACCTCGCGTCCACCGGCGCGGTCGATCTCCTGCTTGATTCGCGCTCTGGACGCGGGAGCGAGGGTCAGCGGGCGCGCGGAAGGGCGAAGGTCCGCCGCTCCCGGCTCTTCGACGACGTCGTCGTCAGACCCGTCCAGCCCATCGAGTCCCGCGAGCGCTTCCTTCGGTAGCGTCAGCGGAAAACCCTCGGGAATGTCCGGGCTCAAGTCTTCAGCTTCTGCTTCTTCGCCGCCGGGAAGAGGACGTTGTTGAGGATCAACCGATATCCGGGCGAGTTGGGATAGAGGGCGAGATCCGTCTGCGGATCGCCGATCTGATGTTCGGCGTCTTCAGGGTCGTGGCCACCGAAGTACGTCCACGTGCCTTCGCCCAGATTGCCGTGGATGTATTTGGCCCAATCGCCTTCCTGAGCGAGGACGATGGTCCCGGACTTGAGCCGGTCCTCACGGAAAGCGGTGGTGAGGCCGTAGAAGTCGGGAAGGACCGACTCGTGGTTCTGGGTGAGCATGGCCGGCACCGGGTCGAACTTGGCCGAGAACTCGAAGAGCCGGTACACGCCCAGCGCCTTCCGCCACGGCGTATTGACCTGATGCGCGTCGATGTCGGAAAACGAGCTCACCGACGGCGCCACCTGCACCTGGGCATCGGTGAACGCGAGGGCCAGATCCCAGCGCATCTTTGACGAAGCCGCCGGGTCCGGAGGGGTACCGTCGGAATAAGCCGCGGCGATGTCGACGCCCTCAGCCGCGAGCGCCAACTCCAGCGTTTCCGTGGCCGAGCACATGGCGAAGAGGAAGCCGCCGTTCTCGACATACTCCCGGATGGAGCGAGCCACGTGTTTCTTGAGTGCCGGGACGTCGGCGAAACCGCCGGCCCGGGCCACCTCCTGGTTGCGCGCGACCTCCTCCTGAAGCCACGGAGCGCCCGAGTAGGTGAGGAAGAACTTCGAGTACTGCCCGGTGAAGTCTTCGTGGTGGAGGTGGATCCACTCGTAGTCCTCGAGATCCTCCTCGAGCACCCGGTCGTCCCAGATGGTCTCATAGGGGATGTCCGCATACTCCAGCGCCATGGTCACGGCGTCGTCCCAGGGCGTGGAGTTCGGCGGCGTGTAGATCGCGATCTTGGGGGCCCGCTCCAGCGGGACGGTCTCCATGTTCGACGCCTGAACCGTTGCCCGCATGCGCGCCTCGGCGGCGGCGTTCATGGGCTCGATGGTCACCCCGCGGAACGCTGCCTCCCGGCGGACATCCTCCCGGTCCGGCAGGAGGAAGGAGCCGCCCCGGTAGTTGAGCAGCCACTCGGCCTTCTCCTGCTGTTCCAGCGCCCAATACGTGAGACCGTACGCCTTCAGATGGTTCTGCTGCGTCCGATCCATGGGTACGAGGAGGAACTGGGCCGACACCGCCGAAGCGGAGAGGGCCACGCCCAAAGCCACGAGGGCCGTCGCTGCAACTCGATGGAGCATCTCGTCCTTCATTCGTGTCGTTCTCACGTTCCTGGCCCCCTCAGCGGCTTCCGCGACTTCTCAGGCGCTGGAGTTCGAGGCGGGCGTCGGGCACCACGGCGGCGTTGGGTCGCCGGGCGATCAGATCTTCGAGAAGACGGATGGCCTCGTCCACTCCCCCGTCGCTGCGTGCGTGGTGGCGGGCCAGCTCCAGAGCCGCTTCGGCGCTTTCCACCGCACCGGGATGGTCCTCCACCAACCTCGACCGGATGGCCGCGGCCGCTTCGTCGGCTCCACCCTCGGCCGCCATGCGACCGGCCTCGCCGAGGAGGGGTGCCCGCTCTTCGGGCGGGAGCCCACCGACGGCCGCGGCCAGTGCCATCGCTGCTTCCTCCGCGTGGCCCCGCCGGGCTCGAACACGGGCGGCGGCCAGCGCCTCGGCGCCTTCAGGGGAGATTCGCCCCAGGAGTCCGGTGAACTGGATGACCCCCGTGGCATCAGACGGAGGCAGGCCCGTGAGTGCCAGGAGGAGCGCGGTGCGGCCTTCCTCCAGCTCCCCGCGACCCAGGAGGAGGTAGCCGCGCTCCAGAGAGCTCCGGGGTCCGTTCACGCCGTCAAGGACGGTCTCGGCGCCCGCCTCGTCGCCACGGGCGTGGAGAGCCGCAGCCACCGTCGCGGCAAGCCCGTCGAGTTCGGGGGCGTTCTCGAACCGCTGCCTGAAGTCGGCCAGGAGATCCGTCAGCCGGTCGGGGTCCGCCTGCCCTCCCTCCAACTCGATGGCCCTCGCCGTGGCCCGCCGCCGATCGACGGAGCGAGGAGAGTACGACTCCACCAGGCGCCACTGAGCCTCGAGGGCCGTGGCGGTATCACCCGAGGAAAGCGCCACGTCGACGATCCGTTGATCGAACTGGCGGCGCTCGGCCGGGGATTGGGCCTCGTCTCCGAGCTCGTCGTAGGCCCACGACGCCAGCGCGACCATTCCCTTCTCCCTCGCCCGCCTGGCAGCGTCGGCGAGGAACGAAGAGCGGGCCCGGGCGTCCATCGCCTCGGCTACTTCGCGAACGAGCTCGTCCGCCCTCTGACTCAGGCCCAGGTCCAGCGCCAGTCGAGCGGCCGCCGTCCGCCTGGGAAGACCATCGGACTCCGCCAGCTTCTCCACGACGAGTCTGCCCACCTCCCGGCGACCCTCAGGCAGGTCGGCGAGACGTCGGCTGATTGCGGCGGTCTGGCCACCATCGTCACCCACCGCGGCTGCCCACTCGATGGCTCCACCCTGGCGATCGTCCGCGGCCACGAGGAGATCTCCGATCTCCAACGCGAACGCATCGTCGGCCCCCACTGCAGCCCGCCCTCGCCGGAGCACCTCCATGGCTTCCGTGGACCCGAAGGCAGCCTGGTAGACTCTGGCGATCTCCCGATAGGCCACCGCTCCCCGAGGGTCACCCTCGATCCACGACTCGGCATGACGTCGCACCGCATCCAGGGAGTCCACGTCCGTGAGCACCCGAAGAGCCAGGGATCTCACGCCAGGGGAGTCCGGGTCCACGGCCAGATAGGCGTCGATGGCAGGCAGCAGTTCGACCACCTGGCCCTGGGCCCGAAGTACCCGTTCCAACGCGAAGATGCCACCCGACGACTCGGGGCTGTCCGCCAGGAGCCGCCGGAGAGCATCGGCGGCCCCGGCGTAGTCGCCCCGGGATTCACGTGCAGCCGCCTCGCGGAGGAGGCGGGCTTCGGCGCTTCGCATTCCGCTCTGTGCCGCTGCAGGCGCCGACGCGATGGCCGTCGCCGCCAGGATGAGCAGGAGTCCCAGGAGGCTCGGCGTCCCGCGGGACGCCGTCCGGCGGACGACTCCAGACGTTCCGGCTTCTTCGAGGCCCTTCACGAGCCGCCTCATGAGCCGCCTCCCGGAGGCGTCGGAGGCCGGGCCCGGTTGAGGCGTTCGAAGTAGTCCAGGACGAGCTGACGCACAGCCGGGCTGAGCCGCTGGAGCTGCTCGCCATCGGGGACCTCGTAGGGCATGACGCCCAGCTGATCCCCGGTGAGAGAAAGGACGGCGCCGCGCTCGAAGTCGCCCGGCTCCTCTGACTCACGTTCCTCGGAAAACTCCTCCCGTTCCAGACTGCGTCCAGCATCCAGGAGTCGATGGAAGAGCCGCTCCTGGCGCTCGACCATCTCCGGCGTCAGGCGACCCTGCTGGAGCTCCTGAGCGAGTGCCGCAGCCTCCTGCGCGAGCTGCTGGAGATCCCCGAGGGACTGCTCGGAACCGGGTTCGTCGGCGAGATCACCCAGGTCACTCGCCACCGACTGCTGTCCTTCCGACATCTGTTCGAGCTGCTGGGACATGGCCTGCTCGCCGAGCTGCATGGGCATGAGCTGTGTGCTCTGGTTCATGATATCGCCCTGCTGCTGGGCGAGCTGCTCGAGCTGTTGCGCCACCTCCTCGCCGCTCTGGCCTTCACCCTGTTGACCCATCTGCTGGGCGCCGGCGATGGACATGAGGGCGAGCTGGTTCAGATCGGCGATCGCCTGCTCGGCCTGGGCCGACGGTGACGGCGTCGCGCCACGGCGGCCCTCCATGGCCTGGATGGTGTTCTGGAGGGATTCCATCGCCAGCCCCATCTGCGCGGAGATCTCCGGGTTGGCACCCATCTGCCCCTCGGTGGCCATCTGCAGGTTCTGGGCGATGTTCTCGACGCCCTGGAGGAGGGACTGCTCCTCCGCCCTCATGCGTGTCATCTCCTCTTGACCGGCGCTCTGCATCCGCTCCCGGAGCTCGGCCTGGCGACGCGCCAGGGCGAGGGCATCGTCGGCGGTACGCATGAGGGCCTCTTGCTGGGCCTCCATCTGCTGCTGGGCCATCTCCTGCATGGCCTCCTGCATCTCCCGGGCCGCCTGCTGCATCTGGTCCGCGGCTTCCTGGGCCTGCTCGCCGGCCTGCTGGCTTTCCCCCCGTTGGGCCTGCTGCTGAGCCTGCTGCATCTGCTGCTGAGCCTCAGACGCGCTCTCACGCGCCTGCTCGACGCCTTCCGAAGCGTCCATCTCGCCCATCTCGGCAAGACGCTCCTGTAGAGACTCCATCCGCTCCTCGAGCCGTTCCGCCTGATCGGCCAGGTCCTGCTGCTGCTGCGCTCGGAGCTCAGGCTGATCCGCCTCGGCCAGGGCGTCGGCGAGTGCTTGCTCCTGGCGGGCGAGCTCCTCGGCCTCGCTCGTCGTCGCACGGAAGTCCTGCTCCAGGGCGGCCCTCTTGAAGCGCTCCAGCGCCTCCTCGAGCCGCTCCCGGAAATTGTCCTGCTCGCCGGCCATGTTCTCCAGGGACTCGTTGGCCTGCTGGAGATCGTCCCGGTCGAGGGCCTCCGCCAGCTCGTCCATTCGCTGCTGGAGGTCGTCGCCGGTCATCTGGTTGAGCATCTCCTGGAGCTCTTCGAGCTGACGGCGGAGCTCGGGATCGGCCTGACCGGCCTCCTCCATCATCCGTTCCAGGGCCTCCATCTCGGCGCGCAACGAATCCACATCGGCAGACATGGCCGCCTGTTCTTCAAGGGAGCGAGCCAGCTCCTCGCGTTCCTCGAAGTCGGCCTGCGCCTGCTCTGTGCCCTGCTCCTCGCCGCGGCGTGTCGCCGACTCCATGGCCTGGTCGCGGTTCTCCATAGCCTGGCGTTCGGCCTCGTCCGCCAACTCCTGCAGCCGGTCGGCGACACTCTCGAAAGCGTCTTCAGCCTCCCGACGCAGCTCCGCGGCCTCAGGCATGCGAAGGACGTACTCCTCGGAGACCGACGTCTGAGCACCCGGCCCGTTGTCCACCGCCCGGGCGAAGTACCGCACCGTGTCGCCGGGCAGAAGGCCCCACGTGCGAAGATCGAGGAGCGGGCGGGCGAGAATCGCCCTCTGGCCGCCGATGTCGAAGCCCTGCTCCACCGGGTCCCGGCGTTCTCCGAAGGATGTAACACGGTAGGCCACGAGCTCGACCCGCCGCAGCCCGTAGTCGTCGCCTGCCTCGAGTACGAGAGGCTGACGGAGGTTCAAGGGCATGATCGTGTCCCTCCCCGGAGACGGGATCCGGATGATGGGAGCCGCGTCAGCGACGAGGGTGACCTCGAGGGGCTCGGGCTGGATCTCGGCGCCCCCCCCTGCCTCGTCCCGGAAGTCCCACTCCACGACCCGCGACCGCCGCGGCGTCCAGCGCGCGACGAAGCTCCGGTCGTCCACGTCGAACGCAACGACCTCGGTCCCCAGGGAGTCTCTGAGGGCGACCGAGGAGAGCGGCCGGCTCGTCGTGCCCTCGAAGCGCACCGTGGTACCGGCGGGCAGTCGCAGCGGCGGCGGATCTCCTCGATACTCGTCGGGGGGCAGCCCCGTGTGCGGGGGATACACGATGTTCAACACGAGGTCGCTCACAAAGAGCGGATCGACGGGCGTGATGGTGAAGGTCGGTGTCTCGTTGCCCTCCACGTCCCGGAACCGATACTCGGTGGTCGCCGACACTGTGCGGAAGGTGTGTCGAGCGCGGCCGTTCACCACATCCAGGCGTTCCGTGCGGGCGATGTCACCCGCGGCCTGGTAGGCGAGGTCGACGTACTCCCGCGCCGCCGCCGAGACTTCGAGCTCCACGTCCGTGCCCCGCTGGACCTCTACCGAGCCTGGCAGCACGACCATCGCGGGGAGGACGGGATCCACCATCGTCGCCACCGGCGAGGTAAGACCGGCAAGGGCGGCCGTGGTCCGGCTCGGGGAAAGCGCCGTCAATCCACCGAGAAGCACCGCCGTGGTGCCCAGGCCGATGACCCCCCGTCTGGTCCAACGCGCGACCTCGGCTCCCAGTGATCCCGAGAGGTCCTCGTCGGACCGACCCTCCAGGTCCCGGAGGACACCGAGGATCGCTCGTTGACTCAATGCGGCGGACACTCCTGCGGGCGTCACCCGGGTAAGCTCGAGGGCCCCCCGCAGGACCCCGGAACGCACACCCGTCGACCGTTCCATAGCCGAGGCGACACGGGTCTCCGTGAGCCACCGGCGCGACATAGCTCCGGAACCGACGAACGCCGCGAGCAGCCCCAGGACGCCGATGAGGTCGAGGATGGCCGGTACGTCGCTTCCCTGGCGCCAGCTCGTTCCGCCGACGAGTAGCCACCCCACCGACACCAGGAGTAGGGCCAGGACGGCGATCCACACCACTGCCGTGAGCCGGATTCGGGAGCGGAGGTGGTCGCGAACCGACGCTACCCGCAGCTCCAGTTGGCGACTCGACGGACTCAAGAGGCCACCTGTCCGAGGGCGTAGAGGAAGAGGTTCACGCCCATGCGCAGCGCCGACTCCCGCGTCTCCGGCGGATCTTCGTGCACCGCCTCGTCTTCCCAGCCATCACCGAGATCCGACTCGAACGAATAAAAGACCACCATCCGCCCATCCACGAAGATACCGAAGGCTTGGGGAGCGTTGCCGTCGTGCTCGTGGATCTTGGGCAGCCCGTCGGGGAAGTCGTAAAGGGTGTGGAACACAGGATGGTCGGCCGGAATCTCCACCAACTCTGCATCGGGGAAGATCTCCTCCATCTCGGCCCGGAAGGACTCGTCCAGGCCGTAGTTGTCATCGGCGTGGAGGAAGCCTCCGGCCAGGAGGTAGTCCCTCAAGGCCGAGCGCTCGGGAGGCGTGAACGCCACATTTCCGTGGCCGGTCATGTACAGGTAGGGGAAGTCCCGGAGGGCTGGATCCAGAGCCGTTACCGTGGCTTCGCGCCGGGACACCGGGATACCCGTCCGTTCGCGCACGGCGGCCAGCAGGTTGGGCAACGAGGAGGGATTGGCGTACCAGTCACCTCCGCCGTCGTACTGCAGGCGGGCAATCGTGATGGAATCGGCCAAAGGCTGGGCCGCCACCACGGCGACGTCGACACCGACGCCCACCACCGCGGCCGTAGCCGCGAGAATGCCCCACCTTGCCCGGATCATGCGTTGTTCTAGCTCCCCTCGAGGTCGTGCACGATACGGTAAGCGTCGTTGCGCGCCAGGTCGAGGCGGGCCGCGACCTCTTTCGCCACCATGGAAGGACGCATGCCCGCATCCAGCATCTCACGGGCGAGCTCGCCAGCCTGCGCTTCCACGTCCACCTCTTCGGCGTCGACGTCCTTGGGTCCCACGACGACCGTGACCTCACCCTTGGGTGGGCGCTCCAGATAATAGGCGGCCACCTCCGACAGGGTTCCTCGTCTGAACTCCTCGTGGAGCTTCGTCAGCTCTCTGGCGACGACGACCTGGCGATCCGGGCCGCATACCTGCGCGAGGTCCTCCAGAAGGCGGATTAGACGGTGGGGTGACTCGAATACGACGGTGCTCTCCCTGCTCGAAGCCATCCGATCGAGGTCGTCCTCCCGCTCGCGCCCCTTCCTCGCCACAAAGCCGAGGAAGGTGAAACGGTTCGCGGGAAGGCCAGAAGCCACCAACGCCGCGAGGACGGCGCTGGGCCCCGGCACCGGAACTACGTCGTGTCCCGCGTCCACCACCGCACTCACGACGCGCCCGCCCGGGTCCGAAACCAGGGGCGTGCCGGCATCGGTGACCAGCGCCAGATCTTCCCCGGCCTCCAGCCACCCTAGAATCGCTTCGATCCGCTCACGCTCGTTGTGGGCGTGGAGGGAGACGAGAGGTGCATCGGCGCCCACGCGATCCGTGAGGATTCTCGTCCGACGGGTGTCCTCGGCGAGGATCCGCCCCACGCTCCGCAGGGTCTCCGTCGCGCGGGACGAGACATCGTTCAGGTTGCCGATGGGAGTGCTGACGAGGTAGAGGGTGGCCACGGCGGGGAGCGGAGGATGGGATCAAACGACAGCGGGGCCCGAGAGCGTTCGCCCCCGAGCCCCGTCAGGTCATGTCACGGCCCGACGACGACCGGGCGCCCCAGGGTGTCCGCGACAGTGTCGATTCTACAGGTACTGCTTGACCTTGTCTTCGTACATGGCCCTCGGACCCGCGCCGACGACCTGGTCCACCAGCTCGCCGTCCTTGAAGAAGAGAACCGCCGGGATGGAGCGGACGGCGAAACGAACAGCCGTCTGTTGGTTCTCATCGACGTCGAGCTTGCCCACTTTCAGGCCCTTGTCCTTGTACTCGTCGGCGATCTCGTCCACGGTGGGGGCGATCATGCGGCAGGGACCACACCACTCGGCCCAGAAGTCGATCATATAGAGTCCGTCGCCGGACTCGACTTCGTCGGCGAAGTTGTCGTCAGTGATCTCGTTGATTACGTCGCTTGCCATCGGGTGTCTCCGTAGTAGCGTGTTCGCGACCCACCCCTCGAACTCGGCGCAGGTCCTTCAAAGATGATGTATTCTCCGTCGGCGGATCGACCCTTTCATCACGTGGGCGTCGCCGTGCACTCCATCGCAGAGAGCGGTACTCTCTACGAACTCCTCACCGGGGAGGACTGTTCCACCCCGGAGACGCTCGAATCCCAAGGGGTGAAGGTCGCCTTCGTGGGACAGGTCGAACTTCTCGAGCCACTCTCCCCCGACTCCACCGTCGGGCGCTTCCTGGCCAGACGAGGACCGGGGCTCCATCACATAGCGTTCGAAGTCGCCGACATCCGCGCCGAACTCGAGCGACTGGAAGGAGCGGGTCTCCACCTCGTGGACCGTGAACCCCGTAGGGGTGCAAAAGGTCACCTCGTCGCGTTCCTGCACCCGTCGTCGACGGACGGGGTTCTCGTCGAGCTCGTACAGCACGCGGACTAGAGGGCGTCGGGGACGTTCAGCGGGCCGCCATCACCCGCTCGAGATCGACCCGCTGGACGAGCCAACGGCCCTCACCGGTTCGGACAACCTCGAAGGGCACCGCCGGCACATTCACGCCCTGCACGGTCGTCATGTTCACGGTGACCTCGGTGGTGGGCGCCGTCCGGCCAGCCACCCGCCGCTCGTTGACGATCCGGTAGTCGCGGTGCTGGAGGACCGAGGCGATGGCATCCATGCGGATTTCCACCTCCTGGCGCTTCACGCAGGGCGATCCACCGAACCACGACCCGATCTTCTTGAACATGCAACCGAAGGTGCTGCCGGTTTCCATGGCCGAGCCGCCCTCCGTGCCGAAGAGGCGTCCCATGGCCTCCACGTCCCGCTGGTTCGCGGCCTGGAGGAAGCGCTCCACCGAGAGCTGAGCCCCTACGGCGGCTGCCGGTGGCTCGACAACGTACCGCGTGCAGGCGGAAGGGACCGTGAGGGCGAGGGTGAGCAATCCGACTTTGATAATGCCACGCATCGTCGAGGTCCTCTCTGACCACTGGGTTGGCGTTGTAGGAATCTCTAGTAATCTCCCGACCATTGAAAGGTTGTTGTTGGCCTCACGACGGCGCCCGACGCTCCGGGCCCGCGGAGGCTCTCGCACCACCGACACCTGCGAGGCCGACCGACGCTACGACTCGACCGGCGGCTACGGCTCCACCGGAGCCGACCGCTCATGATCGTGTGTCGACTCCCGCGGCTGCGTCGCCTCGTGGGGAGCGAGGCTCGCCGGAGGCCGGATCTCGAAGTCGAGACCCGACCCGTCGGCCTCGACGGCGACACCCACCGTGGTGCCGTCGGCCACCTCCTCGTCGAGGAGGAGCATGGCCAGCGGATCCTGGAGATGACGCTGGATCGCCCGCTTGAGGGGCCGGGCGCCGTAAACGGGATCGAACCCCGCCTCGGCGAGGAACGCTTTGGCCTCGTCGCTCACGTCCAGCGTCACGCCCGCCTCCACGGCGAGCGCTTCGACGCGACCGAGTTGGATCTCGACGATGTGGCGAAGCTGCTCCTGATCGAGGGGTCGGAAAACCACCAGGTCGTCGACGCGGTTGAGGAATTCGGGGCGGAAGTGGTGGTGCAGTTGCCCACGAACGCGCTCCTCGACTTCGTTCCACCGGCCTTCCGAACCGGCCTCGAGGATGTCCTGGCTGCCGATGTTGGACGTCATGAGGATCACGACATTTCGGAAATCCACCGTCCGCCCCTGAGCATCCGTCAGGCGCCCATCGTCCAGAATCTGGAGGAGGACGTTGAAGACCTCCGGGTGCGCTTTCTCGATCTCGTCGAAGAGGACCACGGCGTGGGGTCGGCGGCGGACGGCCTCGGTGAGCTGGCCACCCTCGTCGTAACCCACGTAGCCCGGAGGTGCGCCGATGAGCCGGGCCACGGCGTGCTTCTCCATGTACTCCGACATGTCGATGCGGACCAGGGCCCGCTCGTCGTCGAAGATGAACTCCGCCAGGGCTTTGGCAGTCTCCGTCTTACCCACTCCCGTAGGTCCAAGGAAGATGAACGACCCCACGGGACGGTTCGGGTCCTGCAGCCCTGCGCGGGAACGTCGCACGGCATTCGAGACGGCCGTGATGGCCTCGTCCTGGCCGATGACCCGCTGCCCGAGGTGCTCCTCGAGGTGCGTGAGGCGCTGGCGTTCCGACTCGAGGAGCCGGCTCACCGGGATACCTGTCCACTCGCCCACGACATGGGCGATGTCGTCGGCCTCCACCTCCTCCTTCAGGAACTTCTTGTCCTTCTGCAGCTCCTCCAGGCGGGCAGCAAGGGCCTTGATCTCCTCTTCGGCCTTGGGAACCTCTCCGTAGTTGATCTCGGCCGCGCGATTGAGCTCGCCCGTGCGGGTGGCGCGGTCGGCCTCCACCCTCAACTCCTCCACCTTGGTCCGGAGCGTCTGGATCTTCTCGATGATGTCCTTCTCCGCCTGCCACCGGGCTTTCATGCCCTGGCTCTCTTCCCGCAGCTCGGCGAGCTCTGCCTCGATGGCGTCCCGACGATCCGCAGCGGACCGGTCCGTCTCCTTGACGAGCGCCTGGCGCTCGATTTCGAGCTGGACGATGCGCCGCTCCACCTCGTCGATCTCCTGGGGGAGCGAGTCGATCTCGATGCGGAGACGGCTCGCCGCCTCGTCGATGAGATCGATGGCCTTGTCGGGGAGGAAGCGTCCTCCGATGTAGCGGTCCGAGAGCTTCGCTGCGGCGATGACCGCGTCGTCAGTGATGCGTACGCCGTGGTGCACCTCGTAGCGCTCTTTGAGTCCACGTAGGATGGCGACGGCGTCTTCCACCGAGGGGGGCGCCACGTAGACCGGCTGGAAGCGGCGCTCCAGGGCCGGGTCCTTCTCGATGTGCTTCCGGTACTCGTCCAGCGTGGTGGCCCCGACGGTCCGGAGTTCACCCCGGGCCAGCGCCGGCTTCAGCATGTTGCCCGCATCCACCGCCCCCTCGGCGGCCCCGGCCCCGACGATTGTGTGCATCTCGTCGATGAAGATCACGTAGCGGCCGTCTGCCTCGGTGACCTCCTTCAGGACGGCCTTCATCCGCTCCTCGAACTCGCCCCGATACTTGGCGCCGGCCAGCATTGCGCTGATGTCGAGCTGCAGGAGCTTCTTGTCGGCCAGCGAGGTGGGGATGTCGCCCTCGACCATCCGCTGGGCCAAGCCCTCGACGATGGCCGTCTTCCCGACACCCGGCTCACCGATGAGCACCGGATTGTTCTTCGTGCGCCGTGCCAGAACCTTGATGACGCGCCGGATCTCCTCGTCGCGACCGATGACCGGATCGAGCTTGCCCTGACGGGCGAGGTCGGTGAGGTCACGCGAGTACCGCTCCAGCGCCCGGTAGCTGTCCTCGGGAGTCTGATCGGTGACGCGGTGGGAGCCCCGGAGTGCTTCCGTAGCCACCCGGACCTCGGAGAGCGTCGCCCCCGCGTCACGCAGGATCCGGCCCGCGTCGTTCTTCTCCCCCGTGAGCCCCATGAGGAGATGCTCGGTGGACACGAAGTCGTCGCCGAGCTCCTTGGCCACGTCCTGGGATCCATCCAGAGCCTTGCGGAGGTCTCGGGAGAGGTTCGCGTCCGCCCCGCCTTCCACGCGAGCCATCCGGTCCAGGACCTCGAGGACCCGGGAGCGTACCAGATCCACTGGCACCTCCAGCTTCTGGAGGATGGGCACGACGATGCCCTCCTCCTGGTTCAGGAGGGCGTCGAGGAGGTGGACCCCGTGGATCTCGGGGTTGCCACGGGTCCGAGCGTCGGAGGCCGCCTTCTGGAGGGCCTCCGCCGCTTTGACGGTGAGTTTGTCGGCACTGAGCATATTCTGGCGTGTCGTTTCTGGATCTCGATTCAACTTACTGCCACAGTGGCAGCGAGTGGGTCTTCTGCCCTATAGAAAGCTCAAGATCCGGGCCAGATGCCAGATTGAGGGGTCCGGCGCTCGTCAGCCCCCTGCACGCTCCCCCACCACGACCTTCAAACGCGTCCCCGCACTTAGAACCGCACCCGGCTGCGTCCGGTTCAGCCGAGCCAGGACGTCCACGTCCACCGGCTGCGGATTCTGCTGGACGTAGCTGTTCAGCGACATCGCTTGACCGACAGTCACGATGTCCAACCGCTGGGGCTGGACGTTGAGCACTTGGGGGTCGCTGACAGGCGCGAAGCTCGAGATGGTGCTCCGAATCGAGCCCGACCACTGGGACCAGTCTGCCGCCGCCGAGTACCCGAGGATGCGGTACACTTTGCCGTCGTACTCGAGGAAGGCCACCTCACCGCGCAGCTGTCCCCCCTCGGTGGTGGCCTCGAAGTTGGCGCGGACCAAGGGAACGCCGGACGCGGAGCCGCGAGCCAATCCGCTGCCCGTGATGCCGTCGGCTCCGAGGAAAGCGTCCATGGCGGCGTCCGCGCTGGTGGCCTCCGTCTCCAGCGTGAGCATGGCCACCGAGTTCTCCTGGGGCGAGACGGCCGCCACCATGCTCGTCTGATTGACGGTCTGCCATCCGGCGGGGAACGTCACCTCGAAGGCGAGGTCGGGATGCAGGAAGCGGGATCCCTCGAAGTACCCGTTTCGCGGATTCGGCCCGAACACCATGCCGTCGATCATGTCCAGGTAACGGTCCTGGGCCACGGTCCCGTCACGGGATACGCCGGTCGCCACGATCTCGTCGCGGATCTGGTCCTCCCGATTCTCCGGGTAGGGATGCGTAAGCTGCCACTCAGGCGCCCGCCCACCGTCGGCGCTCCCGCTGACAGCGGCCAGCATCTCGAAGACCCCGATAAGCTCGTCGACGTCGTAGCCGGTCTGGCTCATGTAACGGACACCGAGACGGTCCGATTGGAGCTCGTCGTCTCGGGAGTACGAGAGGTTCATGAGCTGGAGCCCTGCTGCCGCGACACCTCCGTACTCCCGGAACCGCTCGGACGCGATCATGCCACCCACCAGAGCCACCTGCTGGAGCTGCTGCCGGCTCATCTGGCTCGCGGAGTGCCTTGCCGTCACATGGCCGATCTCGTGGCCCAGAACGCCGGCGAGCTCCGCTTCGTTGTTGAAGTGGGCCAGGATGCCTCTCGTGACGTAGATGAAGCCGCCGGGGAGCGCAAACGCGTTCACCACGGGCTCATCGACGACCTTGAACGACCACGGCAGGTCCGGACGCTCCGAGACCCTCGCCATCCGCTGGCCGATGTCCGAGACGTACTCCTGGAGCTCGGGGTCGTCGACCAACCCGTACGCAGCCACGACCTGGGGGTCGGACTCCCGCCCCATCTGGATTTCCTGGGACTCGCTCACGAGCATGAACTCGCGTCGCCCGGTCGCCGGATTGACGGCACAGCCGATGGTGATGGCGAGGAGCAGGAAAGCGACGAACTTGCGCATCTTCATCGAAAGGATCCTTTGGTGTCGACCTGAAGTGTTCGGCTGCCTCGGGGACGAACAAATGCAAATCACGTTCCGCCGGGAGCCCGCGGACCCCCTGGAGCCCAAGGGGATACCATAGCACGTTCAGGGTTTCCACCCTTCGACGATCTACCCGTTCCCTTCCCCGACATGAGCTTCACCACCCCGAAGCCCTGGCCCGTGCTCCTCGCAGCCGTCTTCACGGTCGGGTGCGGTGAATCCACGCCCGAGGGGCTTATCGAGGAAGAGACGTTCATCCAAACGTACGTCGACCTTCGCATCGCGGCCCTGGACACGGACAGTTCCCGGATCGCAGACCGCGATCGCGAGACGATCCTCGCCGCCCAGGGGGTCACCGAGGACGACCTCCTCGAGTTCGTGCGAGTGCACTCCTCGAACCTCGACTACATGCGGGACGTGTGGAACGAGGTGGAGCTACGGATGGACCGCTCTCCCGAGGTCGCCGAAGAGCGGTAGTCGGTGATATCGTCCCGGATCAACTCTGGATCCGGGAGGAATCTGTGGCGTTTCAGCGCGTCTTCAGCGGGGCCAAGTGGGAAGAGCACGTCGGCTATTGTCGCGCCCTGCGCACCGGCGATCGGATCTTCGTCACAGGCACGGCCCCGGTGAATCCCGACGGTACCGTGCATGAACCCGGGGACGGGTACGCTCAGGCGCGGCGCTGCTTCGAGATCATGCTCGCGGCCCTCGCCGAGCTGGGTGCCGGTCCGGAGCACGTGACGCGGACCCGCATGTTCGTCACCGACATCGACCGGTGGAACGAGTACGGCCGGGCCCACCAGGAGACCTTCGGAGCCCACCCGCCGACGACCACGATGGTGGAGGTCCGGCGGCTGATTCATCCGGACATGCTCATCGAGGTCGAAGCCGACGCGGTGGTTTCTCTTTGACATCTGCTTCTTGTGTGTTTCGGCCGGGCGGGTCGTGGCGTCCCTCGAGGGAGGGGCTTCGCCGCGGGCTGTGATGGGGTGCTGTCGGGTCTTGCGGGTCTGAGGGGTGGGGCGCGTTGGGTGGCTGCGGCGGGTAGAGGGGCCCGATCCTCCCCCGAGGGACGCCACGACCCGCCCCACCTGGGCGTTCACATGCGCAGAGGTCATGAGGGCGCGCGGCCGAAGGTGGCGAGGCCGTAGTACTAAGCGCTTAGTTGACTGGCCTCGGTGCGCTGCCTACGATGCTACTATCTACTTAGTAGCCGTTTCCCTGGGGGAGGCCGTGGACGAGACGAAATTCATCCCGTTTGCTCTTCTCCTCGCCGTGGCGGCATGCGGAGGCGGCGACGAGGCTGCGCCCGTCGCCTACGACTGGGCGTTGGCGGCGGAGCCCTCGGTGGTGGTGGGGGATTCGCCGGAGGAAGGCGGAGTGCTGCACGACGTGACGGCGGCGGCCATGCTCTCGGACGGACGCATCGTGGTGGCGGACGGAGGGCTGGGAGGCGGGCGACTGTCCCTCTTTGGACCGGAGGGCGAGGTGTTGCCGGCGCTGGGGCGGACGGGTGAGGGCCCGGGTGAGTATTCGTGGATCACGAGCGTGGAGGTCGGCGCGGCCGACTCCCTCTTCGTCTTCGATGCCATGCTGCAACGCCTCACCGTCGTGGACCCGAACGCCCGCCGAGTCTCCACCGTAGTCATCGATGCCGGCATCATCACGGAGAACGATCGGTTCCGCACTCTGCACCGGCAGGCCGACGGATCGTGGATCGGTCTCGGCCTCGATCGTGGACGGTGGGGTGAGCCGCAACAGATCGCCCGGGACACGGTGCCCGTGGGTCGCCTCGACGGGACCCTGTCGACGTTCGGGGAGCTCACATCGCTTCCCGGGCCCCTCAACGTCCGTGTCGCGGTGGATGGCCAGGGCTTCATGGGGTCCCCCCACTTCACGCCGTGGCCGAGCGCCGCCGCGTGGGGCGAATGCGCCTTCTCGACCTCCGGGGAGGACGCGACCGTCGAGGTCCATGATCGGGACGGCTCTCCCCTTCCCTTCCAGCCCCTACCCGTCGCCGCCCGCCCCGTGACCGACGCCCTCGTGGACGACTACCTGAACAGCAGGTTGGCCCTCGTACCGCCGGAACGGGAAGCCATGATGCGTCAGCTCATCGAGGACACGCCTCGAACGCCCCATCTTCCGTACTTCAGTGCCCTGACCGTCGATCCCTGGGGCCACCTGTGGCTCCAGGAGTATCAACCGCCCCGCGGAGTGAGCACGCGCTGGTACGTCGTCTCCCAGACCGGTGAGCTTCTCACCGAAGTGACCAGTTCCGAGCCCATGCGACTCCTCGCCGTCCATGAAGACGGCGTCCTCGCCCGCACCACCGGCCCCCTCGACGAACACCTCGTAGCCTTCTACCCCTGGCTACGCGGCGGCGCCCGACTCGCCTCGCCCCGCCCCGAGTGCCGCTGAGGCGCCTTCGCGCTCGCACACCGGTGTGACGTCCCCCGCCGCAGCCCGCCGCCACATTCGCCTTAGCGACCCCCGCGCCCTGCTGTGAGCGGGGTGGCGTCACCCCTCCGAAGGAGAATCGGGCCATCTACGCCCCGCAGCCATCCTCAACAGCACCAAACAGCAGAAGCGCTAACGTGCCCGAACCCCGCAGCAGCCCGCAGCGAAGCGCCTCCCACGGGAGGGGTGACACCATCCCCCACCCACGCAGAAGAACGCAACAAAAGCGTCACTCCCATTCAATCGTCGCAGGCGGCTTCGAACTCACGTCGTACGTTACCCGATTCACGCCCTTCACCTCGTTGATGATCCGCGTCGACATGCGACCGAGGACGTGGTGGGGGAACGGGAACCAGTCGGCGGTCATGCCGTCTCGCGACGTCACCGCTCGCAGGGCGAGTACGTTCTCGTACGTGCGGGCGTCGCCCATGACACCGACGGAACGGACAGGAAGCAGCACCGCAAACGCTTGCCAGATCGTGTCATAGAGCCCCGCAGCTCGAATCTCATCGAGGTAGATGGCGTCGGCCTCCCTCAGGATCCTCAGGCGCTCTTCCGTGATCTCGCCGATGATGCGGATGGCCAAGCCAGGACCTGGAAACGGGTGCCGCCCGACGAAGTGCTGGGGAAGGCCCAACTCCCGTCCGACGGCCCGCACCTCGTCCTTGAAGAGCTCGCGTAGCGGCTCCACGAGATCGAAAGGCAGGTCTTCGGGAAGGCCACCGACGTTGTGGTGCGACTTGATGGTCACGGAGGGACCGCCGGCGGAGACGGACTCGATGACGTCGGGATAGAGGGTGCCCTGCACCAGGAAGGTGGCCCCGGTGCCCTCACGCCTCGCCGTGGCGTCGAAGACCTCGATGAAGCGCTTGCCGATGGCCTTCCGTTTCTCCTCGGGGTCGACGACGCCCTCGAGGTCGCCGAGGAAGAGTTCGGAGGCATCTTCGACGACGAGGTTCATGTCGTAGTGGGACCGGAACATGGTCTCCACCTGCTGACGCTCGTCTTTTCTCAGGAGACCATGGTCCACGAAGATGCACGTGAGCCGATCACCGATGGCGCGGTGCACCAGGAGCGCCGCGACGGACGAGTCGACGCCGCCGGAGAGCCCGCAGACAGCGGTAGCGTCGCCGATCTGCCGGCGGATCTTCTCCACCGTGTCCTCGACGAAGGCACCTGCGGTCCAGGTGGGGCGGCACCCGGCCACTTCGAAGAGGAAGTTCGACAGGATCTCGTCGCCGCGCTGACTGTGGGCCACCTCGGGGTGGAACTGAACACCGTAGATCGGTCGGTCCATGGCACGGAACGCGGCCGTGGGCAGCGATTCGGTCGAACCGATGGTCTCGTACCCCTCCGGGGGTACGTCGACGTGGTCGCCGTGGGAGCACCAGACGGTGGTTTGGCTTCCGGACTCGAAGCCGGCGAAGAGGCCATCCCCCGCCTCGACGGTTAGTTCGGCACGACCATATTCACGATGGCCCTGCTGGACCTTGGCCCCCTCGAACTGGGCGATGAGCTGCATCCCGTAGCAGATGCCGAGGAGGGGCACACCCTCCTGGAGCAGGGCGGCGTCGGTGGTAGGGACATCGTCGTCGTACACCGAGTTGGGCCCACCCGAGAGGATGATCGCCTTGGGACCCCATTCCCGGATCCAGTCGAGGCTTCGGGTCGGGGGATGGATCTCGCAGTAGACGCTCTCTTCGCGAATCCGACGTGCGATGAGCTGTGTGAACTGGGATCCGAAGTCCAGAATCAGGACGCGGTCGTGCTCGTGGCTCATTCTTCCTCTTCTTCCCCGCGGATGAGGTCTTCGAAGCGTTCTCGGCGACGGATGACCTTCACGTCGGCACCGTCCACCAGCACCTCGGCCGGCCGGAGCCGCCCGTTGTAGTTGGAGGCCATGGCGAAGCCGTATGCCCCGACGGTCCGTACAGCCAGCACATCGCCCTCCGACGGCAGAGGAAGCTCTCGCCCAAGAGCCAGGAAGTCACCGGTTTCGCAGATGGGTCCGACAACGTCCACCGTGGCTGACACATCGCCCTCAGCGGTCCCGGCAGGCTCGATGCCGTGGTAGCCACCGTAGTGGCTCGGTCGAATGAGTTCACTCATTCCACCGTCGACGATGACGAAGGTCTTCCCCTCCGTCTCTTTCACGTACTGCACGCGGGTGAGGAGGACTCCGGCCTCACCGACGAGGGACCTGCCGGGCTCGAGGAGAAGCCGAAGGCCCGCCGCCTTCACCTTGGGGACGATGTTCCGAGCCAGGGCCGCGACATCCATGCCCGGCTGGTCGTCGTAGCTGATGCCATAGCCGCCACCGATGTCCAAGTAGCTCAGCTCGATACCCTCCGTGGAGAGCTCACCGATGAGCTCGAGGACACGGTCGATGGCCTTCACGTAGGGTTCCGGCGTCACGATCTGCGAGCCGATGTGGACATCGATCCCGATGGGGTCGAGGTGCTCCCGGCCGCTGGCCCACCGGTACAGATCCACCGCGGTGCCCCACGGGACTCCGAACTTGGTCTCGGCGTGACCTGTCCGTGTATACTCGTGGGGCGTGTCGGCGAAGACATCCGGATTCACGCGAACGCCGAACCGGGCCTTAAATCCCCGCTCGGCAGCCACTCGATCGATGCGTTCGAGCTCCGGCCGGCTCTCCACGTTGAACGCGAGTATGCCTTCGTCCAGCGCGTACCCGATCTCCCTCTCCGTCTTGCCCACGCCGGCGAACACCATCCGGTCGGCGGGGATCCCGGCTTTGCGCGCTCGGAAGAGCTCGCCTCCGCTGGTGATGTCCGCCCCACATCCCATCTCCCCAAGGGCCCGGAGGATGGAAAGATTCCCGTTGGCCTTCACGGAGTAGGCCAGGAGGTGATCCACCGCCGCGAACGCTTCGCCGAAGAGGGCCACCCGCTGACGGATGGCTCCAAGATCGTAGACGTAGAGAGGCGTCCCGAATCGGTCGGCGAGTTCCTCGGCCCGGACACCGCCGCAGTGGAGCTCGCCAGCGATGCGGGGGAACGGACCCGTCAGTACGCCCTGGCCCAAGCCACCTCCGCTATCGAGTCGCCCTCGCCGGAAACGCACTTCGTCGGGGCATCGCTGGACTGGAACTCGTCACCGGGGATCACACGGGGCGTCGCCTTCGTCCGCGCCTGAACCAACGTCTCAACCGCCGGGTCACCGTTCCAGCCGGTGAAGACGAAGCCTGCGCCTCCGTCGAGAGCCTCCTCCAACTCGTCGAGGCTCGTGACGCCCCTGACGGTCGCGGCCTCGCGTCGGGCCAGCGCCGCGGCCCGGAGTTCGTTCTGGAAGGCTTCGAGGCGATCGGGCATCTCCGCGATGGCCTGATTCTCCGGGACGAACTCCTTCCGCTTGGCTCCCTCGGGCGTGAGGCGACGGGCCAGGGCCACGCTGCCCTTCTCGAGATCGCGAGGACCGATCTCCACCCGGTACGGGACGCCCTTCCGCTCCCACTCGTAGTACTTGGAGCCAGGGGAGACATTCTCCCGGGCATCGATGCGGACCCGGACCCCGCCATCCTTGAGCCGGGTTGCGACCTCGTCGACCTTCTCCAGCACCGGCCCTGCGTCGCCCTTCAGAATGGGGACGATGACCACTTGAGCCGGCGCGAGCCTCGGCGGCAGAACAAGCCCGTCGTCGTCTCCATGCGTCATGACCAGGCCGCCCACCAGCCGGGTGGACACGCCCCACGACGTGTTCCACGCGTACTCCTCCTGCCCCTCCTCCGACTGGAACTTCAGGTCGAACTGACGGGCGAAGTTCTGGCCCAGGAAGTGCGACGTCCCAGCCTGGAGCGCCTTGTTGTCCTGCATGAGGGCCTCGAGGGTGTACGTAGATACCGCGCCGGCGAACTTCTCGGACTCGGTCTTGAGACCGGTGAGAGGCGGCATCCCCATCCACTCTTCCATGAACTTCCGGTAGACGCCGAGGATGAGAAGCGTCTCCTCTCTTGCCTCGTCGGCCGTGGCATGCGCGGTGTGCCCCTCCTGCCACAGGAACTCGGCGGTGCGGAGGAAAAGACGGGTGCGCATCTCCCACCGCATGACGTTGGCCCACTGGTTCATGAGCACCGGCAGGTCCCGATAGCTCTGGACCCACTTGGCGTACATCGAGTAGATGATGGTCTCCGATGTCGGCCGGATGGCGTAGGGCTCTTCGAGCTCCTTGCCGCCACCCTGGGTGACCACCGCCAACTCGGGAGCGAAGCCCTCGATGTGGTCCTTTTCCTTCTCGATGAAGGACATTGGGATGAGGAGGGGGAAGTAGGCATTCTCGTGCCCCGTCTCCTTGAACATGTCGTCCAGCGCCCGTTGCATGAGCTCCCAGACGCCATAACCCCACGGCCGAATGACCATACTCCCCCGTGTCGGGGAGTAGTCGGCCAACTCGGCTCGTAGTACCAGGTCGTTGTACCACGCGGAGAAATCCTCCGACCGTGGTGTCAGCTTCTTCTCGTCAGCCATTCGGTTCAGCTCGTCTCATGTGTGACCGCGCCCCGTTTCACGCGTCTCTTTCCCGCCGCCGTTCCTCCGCCAGGAGGGCGTCCCTGCGCTCGTCTCGTTTGATCTTGATGATCGCAGCGATGCCGGGCACGACGAAGAGGAGAACCGACGCACCCATCCAGGTGGAGCGGAAGTCCCATCCGGCGATACCCGTCATGAGCCACGCCACGAAGCCGCCAGCAACCGTGGCCAGGACGGCGCCACCGAGGAAGATGAACCACTCCAGGTAGTCCAGACGGCGTATCGCCCGCTGGGCGACGACCCGTGCCAGCTCAGCGGCCTGGCGCTCCGTCTCGGATTGGGCCCCTCGGGACTTTCGCTCCCTCCCTTCCTTGCTCACGCCAGCTCTGACAGGGGGATGTCCGATTCGGCCCCCGTCTTCATGTCCCGAGCGACGACACACCCGCGCTCCATCTCGTCGGGCCCCAGCAGAAGGACAGTCTCCGCACCTTCCCGGGTCGCCGCTTTCATCTGCTTGCCCACGCTTCGGTCCCGGAACTCGTAGGCCACGGAGTGGCCGCGTTCCCGAAGGGCGTGTGCGATACGAAGAAGCTCGCCTCTCTGCCCTTCCGTGATGGGCACCAGGAAGAAGTCGACGTGGGGCGCGTACTCCGGCACCAGATCACGGTCCGCCAGAAGTTCACCGAGAACGACGTCCCCCATCCCGAAGCCCACCGCCGGGAGGGGCTCGCCACCGACCAGCTCGAGGAGGCGATCGTAACGGCCGCCTCCGCAGATGGCCCGCAATTCACCCTGTCGGTCGAAGAGTTCGAAGACGATACCCGTGTAGTACGCCAGCCCCCGGACGATCCGCAGGTCGAGCACGACGAAGTCGCCGAGACCCATGGCCTCCAGGATCTCGACGTACTGGCGGAGGTTGGCCAACTCGTCGTCTGCCCCACGCTCCTCGCCGAGGAGGTCAGCGAGCTGGTCGAGGCTCGTCGCCTCGAGGATGGCGCGGAGCCGCGTGACGGCAGCCCCATCGAGACCGACCTCGTCGCGGAAGAGCTCGTCCGCCTTCTCTTCGGTCAGGCGCTCGATCTTGTCGATGATGCCGAAGGCTGCCGGCATTCGGTCGCCGTCGACCCCGACGACGGCCAGGACCGCGGTGAGCAATCGTCGGTCCGACACACGGGCGGCGAAGTCGTCGGCGGTCAACCCCAGATCGCGGAGGCCGTCGATGGCCACGGCGAGGACCTCGGCATCGGCACCGACCCCGGCTTCGCCGACGATGTCCACGTTCCACTGAAAGTGCTCGCGGAGTCGGCCTCGCTGCTGGCGCTCGTAGCGGAAAAGCTGGGGCATGGAAAACCAGCGGATGGGCTTGCTCATCCCCCGGCTCCGATCGGCCAGGATCCGCGCCAACGATGGTGTCATCTCCGGGCGAAGCGACACTGGCCGGTCGCCCTTGTCCACGAAGTTGTAAAGCTGCCCGACGATCTCGTCGCCGCTCTTCTCGGTATACAGGTCGAGAGGCTCCAGGGGCGGCCCGTCGTACTCGGAGAAGCCATAGCGCCGCGCCACGCGACGCCATGCTTCCTGGATGTGGAAGCGAAGAGCGAAGTCTTCCGGAGGGAAATCCCGGAATCCGGGAAGCCTCGCGAATTCCGAGGTGGCCATCGGCGGTGTCTTGGGCGTCTAGGCGGCTGCTTGGGCGCGGAATCTAGCCACGTAAGGGAAGACTTCAACCGATCCGGCCGCGTCCGTCCGGTGTCACTCCCCCAGCGGGTCGAGACCCAGCAGCCGCATGGCGGATCCGACGGTGTGCACCGAGCCGGTGACGACCACGGTGCCCTGCCCGGCTCGCTCGGCCGCACGTCGCATCGCTTCGACGAAGTCCTCGACCACACGCACCACGGTGAGGGAGTCCACCTGATCGGCGACCTCGACGGGGTCCCACCTCCGTTCGGCGGGAGCCGAGGGCGGTTGCGTGAGAAAAGCCGCGTCCATTCGCGAAAGGAGGGGCGGCAGCATGGTGTGCCAGTCCTTGTCGCCCAGGACACCGATGAGGCCCACCAACGGTCTCTGCAACTCCAGCCGATCGATGGTGTCGACGAGGGAGTGGATGCCCGCCGTGTTGTGAGCGACGTCGAAGAGCCAGGTCCGTCCGTCGAGCCTCGCGATCTCGTCGCGACCGTGGTAGACGACCGATGCGAAACCCTCCAAGACCTCATCCGCATCGGGGCGCCACGGTTCGTCCAGCTGCTCCAACATCTTCACGGCCAGCGCAGCGTTGGCTGCTTGATGGTACCCGACGAGTGGGGTGCGGATGGTCAACCGGCCCCAAGGGGCGGTCTCCACGGTCAGCGTGGTGTGCGCGTCGTCGACCTGGACGTCGCTGTCCGCCGGCGCCTCGACGGCCACGAAGGGGGCTCCCGCGGCTTCGGCCAGGCCCCGCATGATGGCGCGGATCTCGGGGTCCGTCTCGGCGGTGAAGAAGGGCACGCCCGGCTTGATGATTCCTGCCTTCTCCCGTGCGATAGCGGCCAGAGTGTCGCCCAGATAGTCCGAGTGGTCCATGGCGACGTTGGTCACGGCGGTGACCTCTGGAGAGACGACGTTCGTGGCGTCGAGCCGTCCTCCGAGCCCGACCTCCATCACGGCCATCTCGACTCCCTCGGCGCGGAAGGCGTACATGGCCAGCACCGTGACGGCTTCGAAGAAGGTGAGGTCGTGTCGGACCACGGCCTCACGGATCTCCGCGGCGTACTGGCGGATCGCCGACTCCGACAGCGGACGACCGTCGACGAGCATCCGCTCCCGGAAGGAGCAAAGATGGGGCGACGTATAGCAGCCGGTGCGGTGCCCAGCCCGGGTGAGGACGGAGGCGAGGCTCGACGCAACGGAGCCCTTCCCGTTGGTACCGCCGACATGCAGGGATGCGTAGGAACGATGGGGGTCACCCAACGCCTCGAGGGCACCCCGGGTGCGCTCCAAACCCCAATGGACGCCCGTCGCGAGAGGGGGAAAGAGCTCAGTGACCAGCGAGTCGGAGAAAGGGCGATCGAGGCGCTCGGGGGCCTGGGTCACCGCCGCGTCACGCGGGTTCAATACGACCTCAGGCGCTCCAGCCAGCGTACTGGTGCCGCAGGATCGTCGCCACCATCTCCTTGAGCTCGCGACGATCGACCACCCGGTCGACCATGCCGTGCTCGCGGAGGAACTCCGATCTCTGGAAGCCCTTGGGCAACTCCTGCTTGATGGTCTCCTCGATGACCCGTGGACCGGCGAATCCTACGAGAGCGCCTGGCTCGGCCAGATTCACGTCGCCGAGCATGGCGTAGGACGCCGTCACGCCACCGGTGGTGGGGTGGGTGAGAATGGAGACGAAGGGGATTCCGGCGTCGTGGATCCGGGCGAGGACCGTGGACGTTTTGGCCATCTGCATGAGGGAGTAGATCCCCTCCTGCATTCGAGCGCCCCCGGAGGCGCTCACGATGAGAAACGGCACCTCCTCCTTCAGCGCCACTTTGCCGGCACGAGCGATCTTCTCGCCCACCACCGAGCCCATGGACCCGCCGATGAACTCGAAGTCCATGACGGAAAGAACGACGTCGATTCCATCGAGCTCGCCGGTGCCGCAGAGGACAGCCTCCTTCTTGCCCTTGGCCTCGGCCGCGGCGATCCGGTTCGGATAGGGCTTCATGTCCGAGAACTTGAGCGGATCGGCGGCACGCAGGTCCTCGTCCATCTCCTCGAAGGTGCCGCTGTCGATGAGGAAGCGGACGTAGCCTTCCGCCGAGACCCTCAGGTGATAGCCACAGTCCGGGCAGACGTTGAGGTTCTGGGCGAGACGCTCTCGATAGAGGATCTCACCGCACCCTTTGCACTTGTCGAAGACGTCCGTGGGGACGTCCCGGCGGTCCTGCGCCTTGAGGGGCTTCTTGTCCTTCTTGAACCAGGCCATGGCCTTCCTTTGCGGGGGCCCATGCGAGGGTCAGGGTCGCTCGTTTGCCACTCTCACGGCAACGGCGACGGCCACCCAGGACATGAACAGGAATGTCCCGCCGTAACTCACGAAGGGCAGCGGGATCCCGGTGATCGGTACGACGCCAATGGTCATGCCGATATTGACGAAGATGTGGACGAGCCAGGCCCCGAAGATACCGAGCAGCACCAGACCGGCAAAGGGCTGTTCCGACCCGGCCTCTTCCGCCATCCGGACGAGTCGAACCAGCACGTAGGCGAAGGCCAGAATGGCCAGAGCGGTTCCGATGAAGCCCAGTTCCTCGCCTACGACGCTGAAGATGAAGTCGGTGTGCTGCTCCGGAAGGAAGTCCAATCGCTTCTGACTTCCCAGCGTGAACCCCTGCCCTTCGAAGCCTCCGCTCCCCACTGCCACCTTCGATTGGATGACCTGATAGCCGGCGCCTCGTGGATCCACTTCGGGGTTCAGGAACACGAGGATGCGGTTACGCTGGTACTCCGCCAGGGAGTTCCAGAGGGGCTGTGCGATGGTCGCTGTGGCGAAGTTCGCCAGCACCACCATGACGGACTCGAAGAGGAAGAGCCGGTACCTCATCAGAACGAGGAAGGCCACGACGGCGACGATGTAGACCGACCAGGCCACGGGATAAGCGGAGAGGAACAGTCCGAAGACGGGGCTCGCGACGAGCAGGAGAAGCCACACCGGGGTCGCCGCCCAGTACAGCATGGCGAAGAGGATGCCCCCGAAGGCCATCGCCGTCCCCAGATCCGGCTGCCGCAGGACCAGAACGAGTGGTAGCGCGACCAGCGCCGAGGGGGCCACCAGGTCCCGTAGCGACGTCAGGGCCGAGGTCCGCTGGGAAAGCATGTGGGCCAGGGCCAGGATGGTGGCGAGCTTGGCGATCTCCGCCGGCTGGAAGCCGATGAAGCCCAGGTTGATCCAACTCTTCACGCCGGCAGCCGTCCCACGTCCTTCCCCGATGACCAGCGTCAGGGCAAGAAGCACGACGCTCACCACGTAGGACGGTACGGCGGCCCACTCGATCCAACGCAGAGGGATGCGCGACAGGGCGCTGAAAGCCACCAACGCGATGACGAACCAGAGGCTCTGACGCACCCATGCGTCGGCGGTGACGGGATTCGGTACGTGGACCTGGCCCGCCGAATAGATCATGGCGATGCCGAAGAGGGACAACCCCATGATGGAGACCACCAGGGGTGCGTCCAGCGTCCACCGGTCGAAGAGACGCATCATCTCCGTGGGCCTCCCGCTTCTCCGACGGACCATGGATCCGCCCCGGGGATTCCCACCGGCTCAGTGACCGACACGTCCTCGGCCTCCGATGGATCCGTACCGCCGATGGTGTCCCGGCGTGCCGGCGGTGGCCTCAACCAGACGGGTTCCGACGGGGCAGCGATGGGGAGGCTCGGCTCCTGCTGCGCCCGGATGCGTGGCTGCGGTGGGAAGCGCTCCCGATACCAGGCCGGGACCGGCCCCGTGAGGATGTGCTCGAGGTAGGTCTGGATGGTGTCGGTGGGGATGCCGTGCTTGCGCCGAAGGTAGTAGTCGGCGGTCTTGGCCACGATGGGCGCCGCGACCTGCCCACCGCTCCGGCCATACTCGACAATGGCTACCACGACGATCTCGGGTGGCTGCCCCGGCGGGCCGGCCAGTCCGGCGAACCATGCGTGGTCTTCGGCGAGCCCGCGCACACTCAGGGGATTCTGCCCCGTCCCGGTCTTACCCAGGACATCCCAGTACTCGAGGGCCGTCCCGAAGTGTGCGGTCCCGCCGGGAGCGGTGACCATCCGAAGGCCTTCGCGGAGGGATGCGATGTGGTCGGGGGCCAGGTTCAGCTCCCACCCCTCGCCCACGGGTACTCCCTGAGCGATGCGGGGCGGTGGCGCCGACCCGTCCCGGGCCAGTGCCACGTAGAACTGGGCCATTTTGAGGGGCGTCTGCGAGTTGGGGCCCTGGCCGATGGACAGGTTCAGCGCCTCGCCCTGGGTGGGTCGATAGCCGTACGTCTCCACCCAGTACGACGGGTCCTCCGGGAAGACGCCCTGACTCTCCTGAGGCAGATCCACGCCGCATTGCTGGCTGAACCCGATCTCGGTCGAGCGGTCGAGTAGTCGCTCGAGGCCAATGCGGAGCCCCAGCTGATAGAAGTAGACGTCGCAGGAGTTACCGATGGCCTCGGCGAGATTGTTGTACCCGTGCCCCTCCGGATCCCAGCATCCCCACGACCGGTTGCCCCAGTACCAGGACCCGGTGCACGGGTCGGGCATCGTCTCGTCGGGCGTGACCACGCCCAGGTCCAGGGCGATACCCGCCGACGCCAGCTTCCACGTCGAAGCGGGAGCGTAGAGGCCGAGGACGGATCGATCGAAAAGGGGCTTGCCTTCGTCGGTATTGAGGCGAATCCAGGTGGAGTCGGCGATTCCTCCGACGAAGGCGTTGGGGTCGTAGCCCGGCGCCGAATACAGGGCCAGCACACCCCCGTCTGCGGGATCGAGGGCCACGACGGCTCCGGACAGCGTATCGGGGAAGATCCGGTGGATCCACGCCTGCAACTCCATGTCGATGTTGAGGTGCAGGTCCTGTCCCGCCTCAGGCGGCCGCTCCTCCACGCCTTCGAAGTCCCCCACGATGCGCCCGCGCGCATCGAACTCGACGTACCGGACTCCCGCGCTTCCTTGCAGGCGGTCCTCGTAGAAACGTTCGATACCGATCTTCCCGACGACCATCCCGGCCTCGTACGCATCGGCGGGAAACGCTTCACTCCCGAGCTCGTCGGCGGTGATCTCGCCCACGTACCCCGTCACGTGGCCCCCGGACTCGCCCATGAGGTATCGACGGCGTGGCCTCATGTCGACGTAGACGCCGGGGAAGTCACCCCGCCGCTCCTCGAGGGCAGCTACGGCGGCGAACTCGGCGTTGGCGTCGACCACGACTTCCCGGCCGTAGGCCCGAAGCGTCCCCATGAGCTCGTCGATGCGCTCGTCGGACAGCTCGACGTACTGAGCCATCCGCTCCAGTGTCGCACGGACGGAGTCGCGGGGCCCGGGGAGGATCGTGATGGAGTAGCCGGGAACGTTGTCGGCTACGATGTTGCCATATCGGTCGTAGATCGTCCCACGGGGAGCCGGGATGGGGAGGGTCCGAAGCCGATTCGTGGCGGCCTGGAGCTCCCACGTCGACGATCCCAGGACCTGGATCCGAAAGAAGGAGAACACCAGCACACCCATGAACAGGGCGATGGCGACGTACGCGCCGAAAGCCCGCCTGCGCAGCTCCTGCGGATGGTGGATCCCCAGGCTCACGCGAGCTCCCTCCCTACGCCCCATACTTCGGCCACGACGATTCCGATCACGGCCAGATACAGCGCGGCGATGCCTCCCTCGATCACGACCTGCTCCACGAACGGCTGCCTCAATCCTTCGCCCACGGCGATCCAATGGATGAGATCGCGCGTCAGCTTCCCGATGAATACGTACGATATCAGAAAGCTCCGGGAATCGCCTACGAAAAGGTCCCGGGTGGCTGCGCCGGCGATGCCGACGAGTGTCATGGCGATGCTGTTCGCCCCGAAAGCAAGAACGGAAAGAGCATCCTCGCACAGTCCCAGGATCAGGCCGACGAGGCCGGCCCGCCCGATAGAGACATCACGGGCTAGAAGGAGCAGCGCCAACGTAAGGAGGTCGGGAGCGCCACGGCCGTAGGACAAGCCTACATGGAGCAGGAAGTGGAGAGCGAAGAGGAGGAGCGCCAGGACCCAGGCCCGGGGGCGCCCGAACGAGCTCACCGGCCGTCCTCCTCCGTCGGCACGTTACCTCCCAAGGAGTCGGCGGCCCAAACCTCCATGACATCTCCGGCGACGCCTTCCCTCAGAACCAGTACGTGGGTCGCGGCACCGGGCTGCACCAAGGGGACGAGCCAGAAGCTCTTCCTCCACGTTCCTTCCTCGTCGGCCACGGCATCGATGCGACCGATGGGGATGCCCCTCGGATAGACGCCCCCGAGCCCACTGGTGACCACCAGGGAGCCCGTCGCCACGGTCTCGTTGAAGGGAATACCGTTGAGCAGAAGCCGATCTTCTTCGCGGAACGTGCCCCGGCGGTTCTCGACGAGGCCGTACACCGTACCGTCGGCGAGCATGGCGCTGGCCCGGAACTCGGGATGGCTCCAGTCGATGCCCACGGCGTTGCGCTCGCGGACTTCCCGCACCACGCCGACGAGGCCGTACGGGCTCACCACCGGAGAGCCCTCCACCAGGCCGTCCCGGGCTCCGCGATCGACGAGGAACATGCTCTCCGACCCCGGCGTGCCCGGCCGCAGGAGGGTCGCCGGTAAATAGTCGGGCCCCGCCCGTTCGGCGATCTGCAGCAGCGAGCGGAGGTTCCGGTTCTCGTCCAGGAGCACCGACTGGGTGGACAGCTGGGATGAAAGCGAGTCCACCAGAGCCATGAGCGAGTCTGCCTGGGCCGCGCCGATCCGCGAAGCCTCCAAGCGCTCCTGGGTGGCGATGAAGGGGCGGAGCACGCTTACCTGCAGCGCCGCCGAGATCTTCTGCTGGGTGGGCTCGGCGAGGAAAGACGTCGAAAGAGCCACCACGAAGACGACACCGGCGATGACGAGGTCCCGGCCCCGCCCGTTGGACTCGGTGTCGCTGCCATAGGAAGCCATCTCAGGCTCCCCGTAGACGGGCAGGACGTCGCCAACGCGGCCGGCAGACCCTCTTCACCGGTCCTGCTACTGCACGAGGACCGAGCGGTACTTCGTCATGTCGTCGAGAATCCGACCTGCCCCGCGGACGACACAGGTGAGGGGTTCCTCGTCGACGTGGATGGGCAGGTTCGTCTCGTGCTTGAGCAACCGGTCCAGCCCGCGGATCAACGCACCGCCACCCGTCATCATGATCCCTCGATCGACGATGTCCGAGGAAAGCTCGGGAGGCGTGATCTCCAGTGCCCGGCGCACGGCGTCGACGATGGCCTGAATGGGCTCCTGGATGCACTCCCGTACCTCCTGGGAATGGACGGTGACCGTCTTCGGAATCCCGGAGACCAGGTCGCGTCCCTTCACCTCCATCTCTCGCTCCTCACCGTAGTCGAAGGCCGACCCGATCTGGACCTTGATGGCCTCGGCCGTGGGCTCTCCGATGAGGAGGTTGTAGTTCTTGCGGAGGAAGGTGACGATGGCGCTGTCGAGTTCATCTCCTCCCACCCGGATGGACGTGTCGGAAACGATGCCCGACAGGGCGATCACGGCGATCTCCGTCGTCCCTCCGCCGATGTCGATGACCATGTTGCCCGTGGGCGTCTCCACCGGAAGACCCACCCCGATGGCCGCCGCCATGGGCTCGTCCACCATGTAGACGGCCTTGGCTCCCGCCGACATCGCCGAGGATCGCACGGCTCGCCGCTCCAACTCGGTGATCCCCGACGGGACACCGACGATGACTCGCGGCTTGATGCGGAAGATGCGCTTGGAGGTGACCTGCTTGAGGAAGTGGCGGAGCATCATCTCCGTCACGTCGACATCGGCGATGACACCGTCCTTCAGCGGTCGAATGGCCTCGATGCCCTCGGGCGTCCGCCCGAGCATCCGCTTTGCCTCCAGACCAATGCCCAGAATACGGCGACTGCCCTTCTCCACCGCGACGACGGAGGGCTCGTTCAGCACGATGCCCTCCCCCTTCACGTACACGAGGGTGTTGGCCGTCCCGAGGTCGACTGCGATGTCGTTGACGGGAATGATTCGACCGGAATTGAGCCAGGTGGTCAGTTCGTCTAGCAACGTCGTGGCTGTCCAGGCAGCTGGGGGCGTTGGAGGATTCCGGTCCGGACTGTCGACAACCTGATGAACATACGTTTACGGCTGGTCCGGTGCCAGCTTTGTGTCCGTGGGAGGGGACACAGAGCGCCTTCGGCAGGGGTTCGGGAGCAGCAGGCTCCGGAGCCCCCCTCGACACGAATCATGCCGTACCCGTGCTTCCGAATCCACCCGCACCGCGCTCGGTGGTGGTAACCTCCTCCACTTCCGCGACGTCGAGGGCCTCGAATCGGGCGAAGACCAACTGGGCGATCCGCTCACCACGGGCCAGCGTCACCGGTGCGGGGCCGGCGTTCTGCATGATGACCCTCACCTCCCCGCGGTAGTCCGGATCGATCGTTCCCGGGCTGTTCGGGAGCGTGATACCGTGCTTGAGCGCCAGGCCCGACCTCGGCCGGACCTGGCACTCGATGCCCTCGGGCAACTCCATGACGAGCCCGGTCGACACGAGCCGAATCTCTCCGGGCTCGAGGGTGACCTCGTCTTCGGCCGACCGGATGTCGTAACCCGCGGCATGCTCGGTGGCACGCGCAGGCAAGGGGAGGTCCGGATTCGACGGCAGGCGCCTGAAGCGGACGGCATCGGTCATGGAGTGAACCCCTTTCCCACTCGACTCAACCGGAGATGAAGTCGTCGACGTTGCGGCACTCCATGTCGAACGCATCTGCAACGCCCTGATAGACGACGTGACCGTCGACGACGTTGACGCCGAGCTTGAGAGCCGGATCGTCGGCACACGCCTTCTTCCACCCCTTGTTCGCCAGATTCACGGCGTACGGCAGGGTGGCGTTGGTCAGAGCGAGGGTGCTGGACCGCGGCACACCGCCTGGCATATTTGCCACGGCGTAGTGGATGACACCGTCGACCGTGTAGACCGGGTCGTCGTGGGTCGTAGGCTTCATCGTCTCGACGCAACCACCCTGGTCGATGGCGACATCGACGATGACCGTCCCCGGCCGCATGAGGCCCAGGTCCTCGCGCGTGATGAGGCTCGGGGCCTTGGCGCCGGGGATCAGGACGGCGCCGATGATGAGGTCGGCGTCCTCCACCTGCTTTCGGATGGCGTAACGTGTGGAAAAGAGCGTCGTCACGTTGGCCGGCATGACATCGTCCAGATAGCGAAGTCGCTCGAGATTGATGTCCATGATGGCCACGCGCGCGCCGAGCCCAGCGGCCATCTTCGCGGAATTCGTCCCGACGACGCCTCCGCCGAGGATGACGACCTTTCCGGGGTTCACACCGGGGACGCCGCCGAGAAGCACCCCTAGACCGCCTTGGGGCTTCTCGAGGTACTTGGCGCCTTCCTGCACGGCCATGCGGCCTGCAACCTCGCTCATGGGCGTCAGGAGGGGCAGCTCACCGGTGTCCAGCTCCACCGTCTCGTAGGCGATGGCGGTGGCTCCCGAGTCCACACACGCCTTCGTGAGCTCCTCCGAGGCCGCGAAGTGGAAGTACGTGAAGAGGAGCTGGCCCTCCCGCATGCGCGGCCACTCCGGAGCGATGGGCTCCTTCACCTTCATGATCATCTCGGACCGGGCCCACACCTCTGCGGCGGTATCGAGAATGGTGGCGCCGGCGTGCTCGTAGAAGTCGTCCGTGAAGCCACTGCCGAGCCCGGCACCCTTCTCGACGACGAGCTCATGCCCGGCCTGGGTGAGCATTTCGGCACCAGCGGGCGTGAGGGCCACGCGGTACTCTTCGGGCTTGATCTCCTTCGGTACGCCAATCAGCATCTCGATCTCTCGTATGGATTGAGGTTGAAAAACGGATTCAGGGCCGGACGTCGTCGCCGGCCTCGGGTCCGAGCCGCAGCTCGAGGTGATTCTCAGGGTCAACGTATCGCTTCGCGACCCGCTGGATATCCGATTCGGTGACCGCATCGACCTTCGCCAACAGGTCGTCGAGTCCCAGGAACGGTTCCTCGTGCAGAGCGAAGGCAGCGAGGCGATGCAGTCGGGAGCCCGTCGACTCCAGCGACAACATGACCTGTCCCTTCACCTGCCGCTTGATACGGTCGAGACCGCCTTCGCCCAGGCCTTCCTCCACCACTCTTGCCAACTCTTCCCGAACCGCCACCGCCGCCGCATCCGCCGTCGCCGGACGAGTCCCCACGTAGACGCCGAAGAGTCCGGCGGTGCGGTAGAAGCTCTGGAACGTGAACACCGAGTAGCACAGGCCGAGTTCCTCCCGCACGCGCTGGAAGAGGCGGGAACTCATCCCACCGCCCAACGCCGAGGAGAGCAGGATGAGGGGAAAGCGATCATCGCTGGCGTGAGGCGGTGCCTCGTTGCCGAAGACGATATGTGTTTGAACCGACGAACGCTTCACGTGGACCGCGCCGCGGTCGGTCTCCGCAGGGATGTCGACCGCCGCGACTCTCTCCCCTTCCGGCGCGGAGCCGAAGAGGGTCTCGATGGCCTCCACGAAGGCTTCATGCTCGACGTTGCCCGCAGCAGCCACCACCAGGTTCTGTCCCACGTAGCGCTCGCCGTGGAGTTCCCGGAGCGAGTCGGATGTCATGGCCGAAACCGTGCCCTTGGTCCCTAAAATCGGCCGACCGTAGGGATGACCTCGCCACAAGCGATCCGCGTGGAGCTCGAAGACCATGTCGTCCGGCGTATCCTCGACCTGGGCGATCTCCTCGAGAATGACCTGCCGCTCCAGCTCCAGGTCATCGGCCTCGAGACGCGGGGCGAGGACCAGGTCGGCAAGGACATCCAGCGCCTCGGGCATGTGCTCGTCCAACACGCGAGCCTGATACGCGGTGTGTTCCCGGCTGGTGTAGGCGTCCAGGGACCCACCCAGAGCCTCGAGCGTATCGGCGATCTCCTTCGCCGAACGTTTCTCCGTCCCCTTGAACACCATGTGTTCGAGGAAGTGGCTGACTCCAGTGAGCTCCGGCGTCTCATGGGCCGCACCCTGGCGCACCCACACCCCAGCGGAGATGGATCGCACGCCTGGGATCCGTTCGCTGAGGACCCGGACGCCGTTGTCCAGCGTCGTGGACTCGATGGCCTCGACGCCCCCTGCTCCACGGGTCTGAACGACGTCGGGGACGCTGACGATGTCGTGTGCCTCACGAAGCTCGACGGATCCGGATACACTGGAGGGCACGGACGGATGCCCGTGCCCTCTCGTGTCATGCTTCATCGAGTCGGACTCCTCGTTCGGAGCGAGCTCGGGAGCCGGGGCGTCAGCCCTCGGCTCCACTCCCGGCGGTCGCCGTCTCGGCTTGCTGACCGTTCGCAGCATCCTCGGCCAGCGCCGCCTTGCGGGAGAGCCGCAGACGACCCTTCTCGTCGATGGAGAGAAGCTTCACCCGGGTGATGTCACCCTTCTTCAGGACATCCTCGGTCTTCTCGACTCGACCTTCCTCGAGCTCCGAGATGTGGCAGAGCCCTTCCGTACCGGGCATGATCTCGATGAAGGCGCCGAAGGACGTCGTGTTCTTTACCGGTCCTTCGTAGATGCGGCCTACCTCGGGATCCTTGACGATGGCCTCGACCATCTCACGAGCGCGGGCACCCGCCTCGCCCGAAACGGCGGCGATCTTCACGATGCCCGAATCGTCGATGTCGATGGTGGCGCCGGACTCTTCCTGGATGGCGCGAATCGTCTTGCCCTTCGGCCCGATGACCTCACCGATCTTCTCGGGGTTGATCTGGATCGACACGATCCGCGGGGCGAACTCGGAGAGCTCGTCGCGGGCGCTGTCGATGGCCTGATCCATGAGCCCGAGGATGTGCATGCGGCCCTTGTTGGCCCGCTCCAGCGCCTCGGTGAGGATGGCGACGTTGATGCCTTCGATCTTGATGTCCATCTGGATCGAGGTCACGCCATCGCGCGTCCCGGCGATCTTGAAGTCCATGTCGCCGAGGGCGTCCTCGAGACCGAGAATGTCGGTCAGGACGGCGACGTCGTCGCCTTCCTTGATGAGTCCCATGGCGATTCCGGCACACGGCGCCTTGATCGGCACGCCGGCGTCCATCAGGGCCAGCGAGGTCCCGCACACCGTCGCCATGGACGACGAGCCGTTGGACTCGAGGATGTCGGAGACGATCCGGATCGTGTAGGGGAAGTCGTCGTAGGCCGGGAGCAGCGGCTGGATGGCCCGCTCGGCCAGATTCCCGTGACCCACTTCGCGGCGGGAGGTGCCGCGATACGGCCGCGCCTCGCCCACGGAGAAGGGCGGGAAGTTGTAGTGGAGCATGAACGACTTCGAGATCTCCTCGCGGGAATCGATGGAGTCGATTCGCTGCTCGTCGCGGGCCGTTCCCAGTGTCGTGACCGCGAGGGCCTGGGTCTGTCCGCGGGTGAAGAGGGCCGATCCGTGCGTCCGGGGCAGCACCCCGACCTCACACGTGATGGACCGGATGTCGTCGAGACCCCGGCCGTCGGCGCGTTCCCCCTTCTCAAGGATCTGCCGGCGCATCGTCTGCTTCTCGATGCCGCGCAGCGTCTCCTTGATGTCCTTCTGATGCTCCTCGTACGCCTCGTCTTCGTCGACGAGCTGGGAGATGACGTCCTCGGTGACGGCTGCCATGGCCTGGCTGCGCTCCTGCTTGTCGCTGAGCTGCAAGGCCTCTGCCACTCGGTCGGCGGCCATGCCCTCGACCTTCGACTTGAGCTGGGCGTCAGGCTCGATGGGCGTCCACTCCATGTCCGGCACGTTGTGGTCCGCGATGAACTCTTCCTGAAGGGCGCAGAGTTCCTTGATGGCCTCGTGGGCGACCTGCAGCCCCTCGAGGATCTCGGACTCGGGCACTTCCAGGGCGCCGCCTTCCACCATGGTGATGGCGTCGGCTGTTCCGGACACGACGATGTCGAGGTCGGAGTACTCGAGCTGCTGGAAGGTGGGGTTCACCACCCAGTTGCCCTGGATGCGGCCGATGCGGACCGACGAAACCGTCTTGTTGAACGGGACCTTCGACACGTTCAGCGCCACGGAGGCGCCGAGCATGGCGATGACGTCGGCGTCGTTCTCCTGATCCGCCGAGAGGATGAAGCACGCGACCTGGGTCTCGTGCATGAATCCGTCGGGGAAGAGGGGCCGGATGGGACGGTCGATCATCCGAGCGGCGAGGATCTCCTTCTCACCGGGGCGACCTTCGCGCTTGAAGAAGCCACCGGGGATCTTCCCCGCGGCGTACGACTTCTCCCGGTACTCGATGGTCAGCGGGAAGAAGGGGAGGTGCGTGGGGTTGTCCTGCACCGTCACGGCGCAGAGCACGGCGGTGTCACCGTACTGGACGAGGCACGAGCCCTGGGCGAGACGAGCCATGCGGCCCATCTCGAGGGACAGCGTGCGCCCGGCGAATTGGCGCTCCAACCTCTGAATCATTTCGTTGTCACTCACTTCGTTGCGACCGGGGTACGTCCCCGGCGATTGAATTGGATGCCGAAGTGGTGTGTGGTCCGGAGGAGAGAGCGACCGCCGCTCGAGGCACGCTGGACGCTGCGCAAGGCGCAGCTGCCGGTGGCCCGATCCTGCAGCTCAAGTTGTAGGCCGTCTCCCACCCGAGGCGCACACACGCTTCGGCTGAACTGCTGGTGATCTGCACTCGCAGGGCACCAGGTACTGCGGTGCGCGACCGGAGTCGCGCGGGTCGTGCTCGGCTCACGCCGCACACGAAGAGGGTGCGGTACGGCCCGTAGGCCGGCCCGCGGTCGAATCAGTGCCGTAGCCCGAGGTCCTTGATGAGCTCGCGGTACTGCTCGATGTCCTTGCGCTTGACGTACTCCAGAAGCCGCCGACGCCGCCCGACCATCTTCAGAAGGCCTTGGCGGGAGTGGTGGTCGTGCTTGTGGGCGTCGAAGTGGTCCCTGAGATCGTTGATGCGAGCCGTGAGGATCGCGATCTGGACCGGGGCGCTGCCACGATCCGTCTCGTGGAGCTGGTACTTCTTGATCAGTTCTTCTTTGGCGACCGTCACGGTCGTGCCTCCTCGAGAGTCACTCGCTGCAAGGGAAGCGAAAAAGGCAGAGCGCCATGAGCGCCCTTCGGTTATCAGCCTAGAAAGCTAGGCAAACCACGGACTTGCGTCTACCGACCCCCTCTCGGGTAGTGGGTCATGCCCCCGACTCCCTCACGCCCCTTCGTCGGCGGCGAGCACATGCCGTGCCCGATCCACGTCCTTCCGGATCTGGCTCACAAGGGCGTCCACGGTCGTGAACGGCTCGATCTGACGCAGGTGCTCGATGAAGTCCACCCGAACCTCTTCACCGTAGATGTCTGCGTCGAAGTCCATGAGGTGGAGTTCGATGGTGGGCGGCGAGCCCTTGAAGGTTGGACGCGGGCCCAGATGCAGGGCCCCGGCGTACGTCCCGCTGCGAAGAACACCGCGGACGGCATAGATGCCCTGGGGAGGAATCAGCTTGTCGCCCTCGGAAACGCGGATGTTGGCGGTGGGAAAGCCGAGCCCCTTCCCCCTCCCGTCTCCCCGGACGACCACACCTCGAATGGAGTAGGGCCGGCCCAGGCAGGCTCGGGCGTCGACCATGCCACCGCTGGAGATGAGTTCGCGTATCCGGGACGACGAGATGGCCTCGCCTTCCGCGGATACCGGTGCGACGACATCGACGGCGAATCCCATGTCTCGCCCCATGGCCTCCAGCGACTCGGGATCCCCTTCCCGATCGCGGCCGAATCCGTGGTCGTAGCCGATGACGAGTTCTTCCACACCGAGCCGGCCCAGCAAGATCTCCTCGACGAAGCGCCGAGGTTCGTACCGCGAAAGGGCGTGTGTGAAGCTCAGGAAGACGGCATAGTCCAGACCACTCTCGGCCAGGATCTCCTTCTTCTCCACCGGAGTGGTGAGCGACAAGGGCGCGTGCTCGGGGCGCACGATCTTCAGCGGGTGGGGATCGAAGGTCACCAGGACACTCCGGCGGCCGGTCGCCTGGGCCCGGCGTCGGATCTCCTGCAGCACCGTCCAGTGCCCGAGGTGGACGCCGTCGAAGGTTCCCACGGTTACCACGGTACCCCGGTCCGAGGGGAGGCCCGGTGGGTATGCCCATCGGACGGCGGCGGTCATGCCGGGAACACCTTGGTGGGCTTGACCACACCGTCCTCCAGCCGGGCGACGGCCACGAGTTCGGCACCCTGTGCGACGACGACGAGATCAGACCTCTGCGCGACGGCGACGGGACCGGCAGCCGGCCCCGCACCACCATCTCCTGGCGCGACGGGTGTCTCGATGCGTACACGCTGGCCGTGACGGATCCTCACCGCCTCACGCTCCTCCACCTCCACCGTCGGCAAGTGACCAAGAGCCCGGAGAGGTGAGACGCGGCGTGCCTGAACGGCTTCCGCTCGCTCGAGGTCGTCCACGGCCAGGGCGTCGTCCAGTTGGAAGGGACCCACGCTCGTTCGGCGGAGGGCGGTGAGGTGAGCACCCACCCCCAGTGCCCGGCCCAGATCACGTGCCAGAGCCCGAACGTACGTGCCCGTCGAGCAACGGACGTCGAAGGTCACATGGGGTGCGTCGAAGTGAAGGAGCTCCATGCCGTGGACCGTGATGGACACCGGGGCGAGCTCGACCCTTTCCCCTCGTCGGGCTTTCCGGTGCATCGCCTCGCCATGCACCTTCTTGGCCGAGAACTGCGGCGGCACCTGCTGGACCTCACCCACGAAGGAACGGAGAGCTGTCTCGACGGCCTCGGCGCTCAGCTTGCTCCAGCCATCGTCTTCGGCCACCACCTCCCCTTCCCGATCGAGGGTGTCGGTGGCGACACCGAGTCGGGCCTGGGCAACGTATCGCTTGTCCAGGCCCGTGAGGTACTCGGCCAGGCGAGTGGCACGGCCGATGCAGAGCACGAGGACGCCCGACGCGAAGGGATCGAGAGTCCCGGTATGGCCCACCCGGCGTGTGCCCAGTGCTCTTCGCGCCATCCCCACGACGTCGTGGGACGTCGGGCCCTCCGGCTTGTCCACCGGCAGGACGAAGTCCCCGGCGTCCATGGTCAGGGCTTTTCTGCGGGTGGGGCGGCGTCCCCGGTCGCCGGCGGCTCATGGCTGTTGGACGGATCGTCGGCAGTCTCGTCGTCGGGAAGGACCTCAGCCAGCGCCTCTTCGACGCGGCGGGCCCCCTCCAGGGAACGATCCTCCTGGAAGCGAAGCTCGGGCACCTTCCGGATGTGAAGGAGCTGTCCGAGCTTCGATCGAAGGAATGGGGCCGCGGCACCGAGACCTTCCAACATCTCGGGAAGGGCCTCGTCGTTCACCGATCGGACGAAGACCCGAGCAGACCCGAGGTCGCGGGCGGTGTCGACACCCGTGATGGTGACGATACCGACGCGGGGATCTCTCACCTCCGTCCGGATCAGCTCGGAGAGCTCGCGCTTCAGCTGCTCGTTGAGCCGTGCCAGTCGCTTGCTCACCGTCGATTCCTCTGCAGGCCGCGCGTCATGGCAGGTCCCGGTCGACGCGAACGATGACTGCCGTGCCCAGCGACTCCACGAACTGGTCGGTCTTGTCGAGTATCGACGTGGCCTGCCGACGGTCGGTGGTTACGATGGCGATGGTGATCTCGGCCCGGGCGTGGACGTCGTGCAGTCCGGTCTCCGCCACCGAGACGTTGTACTTCGATCGCAGACGGTCCCGCATGGAGCGCACCACGGCCCGTTTCTCCTTCAGGGAGGAGCAGCCGGGGATCGACAACTCCCACGTCTGCGACGCGACGATCACGCGTGTCTCCGCGCCATGACACGGAAAGGCGCGCCGAACACGGCCGCAGCCCCATGACGACGATGGCCTCCGAAGGTCAGGTCGAGCTCGCCAGCGTCCGCGCGACCTCTTCGACGGTATAACATTCGATGAGGTCTCCGACTTTGATGTCGTTGAAGTTCTGGATCCCGATTCCGCACTCGAACCCTTCGCGGACTTCCTTCACATCGTCCTTGAAGCGCTTGAGGGATCCGATCTCTCCGTCGTACACCACGATCCCGTCGCGGATGAGCCGCGCATGACCCTTCCGGTCGATGCGTCCTTCGGAGACGTAGCAACCGGCGATGGTCCCCACCTTCGACACCTTGAACACCTCGCGAACCTCTGCTGTCCCCTCGACCGTCTCGCGCTTTTCCGGAGCGAGCATGCCCTCCAGAGCGGCCGTGACCTCGTCGACGGCTTCGTAGATGACATCGTAGACGTGAATGTCGACATCCTCGCGCTCGGCTTGCTGTCGCGCCGCCGTCTGCGGTCGCACCCGGAAGCCGATGATGACGGCACCGGACGTCTGGGCCAGCAGAACGTCGGACTCGTTGATGGCGCCGACGCCCCGATGGATCACCTCCACCTGGACCTCGCTGGTGCCCAGTTGCTCCAGGGCGTCGGAAAGCGCCTGGACCGAACCGTCCACGTCGCCTTTGATGACCAGAGGCAGATTCGAGACCTGACCGGCCTCCACCAGAGCCCCGAAGTCTCCGAGCTTGATCCCTCGCTCGCGAATCCGCAGCTGCTTCTCGCGGTCGAGACGCTGACGACTCCCGGCGATCTCCGCGGCCTGGACGGCGGGCATCGCTTGGAAGGTGTCACCCGCCTGGGGCACGCCACCGGCGCCGAGAACCTGGACGGGCACGGCGGGTCCGGCCTCGTCCACGGCATGACCTCGCTCGTCCAGCAGCGCCTTCACACGGCCGTCGTACAGTCCACAGATGAAGGAATCCCCGACGCGTAGCGTCCCTCTCTGGACCAGTACGGTGGCTACGGCACCTTTGCCCTGGTCGAGCTGGGCCTCGATGACGGTACCCACCGCGTCCCGGTCGGGGTTGGCGGTCAACTCCAGGAGCTCGGCCTGGAGGAGCACCTTCTCGAGCAGGTCGTCGATTCCCTGCCCCGTCTTGGCCGAGATCTCGGCGACGAGCACGTCGCCGCCGAAGTCCTCCACGTTGACCGAGTGCTGGAGGAGCTCCTGCTTGACCCGCATGGGGTCCGCCGCCGGCAGATCGATCTTGTTCACGGCCACGATCATCGGAACACCGGCGTTCTTGGCATGGCTGATGGCCTCGATGGTCTGAGGCATCACCGAATCGTCGGCAGCGACGATGAGGATGACGATGTCCGTGACGTCGGCGCCACGCGCACGCATGGCGGTGAACGCGGCGTGACCCGGGGTGTCCAGGAAGGTCAGGCTCTTGCCGCTCTCCAACTCTACGTGGTACGCGCCGATGTGCTGGGTGATGCCGCCGGCCTCTCCGGCGACGACGTTGGTCTCGCGGATCCTGTCCAGGAGAAGCGTCTTACCGTGGTCGACGTGTCCCATGACGGTGACCACCGGCGACCGGGGCTTCAGATCCTCGGGCGCATCCGGTTCCTCCTCTTCCGCCTCGGCTTCGGCGACGTACTCCTCTTCCCTCTCGACCGTGTAGTTGAACTCCTCGAGGAGAAGCTCGATCTGATCGAAGTCCAGGCGCTGATTGATGGTGACCATCAGACCGAGGTTCTTGAACGCGGAACCGATGATCTCGGTGGACGTGACGTCCACGAGCTCGGCGAGCTCGGCGACGGTAAGGAACTCGTTGACCCGAACCGTGCGGCGTTCCCGCTCCTGCTGCTCCTGAGCCTCCTGCTCTTGAGCCTCCTGCTCTTCGGCCGAGAGGCGCCGACCCTTCTTCCTTTTCTTCTTGCCGCCACCGCCTTTGATCTCGGCCATGACGCGCTGGATGTTCTCCTGCACCGCCGTCTGGTCCACGCCGCCCCGACGCTTGCCCTTCTTCTTGTCCTTCCGCTGTCGGCGACCATCCGCGGTGTACCCCTCCGCCTGGATGCGTACCTGGCCGCCGGGTCCGGCGCTGGCGGCCGGAGCCGGTGCGGGGCGGCGGATGGTGCGTACCGGGCCGTCGGGCTGTCCGGCCCGCGCTGGTGCTGGACGATCCTCCGCCGCCGCCTCCTTGGCTTCCTGCACTGACTCGGACGCCTCGTCTTCGGCTTCCGCTTCGGGTTCGGCGACCTCGGCGTCGGCTTCGACCTCGTCGTCCGCCTCGGCTACGACATCCTCGGCTTCCGATTCCTCCTCGTCCTCGTCATCCTCGTCGTCCGCGTCGTCCTCGGCCGTGACGTCGTCGGGCTCGTCGTCGTCCTCTTCGGACTCGACTTCAGCGTCCTCGGATTCGGATGTGGGCTCGGCGTCGTCGGCTTCTTCGCCGGAAGCCTCGTCCTCGGCGTCGTCCTCCGCATCGGCGGCTTCAGGCTCGGGCTCCGCCCTGCGACGACGCCGACGGCGACGGGGTGCCGCAGGCGCCGCTTCTTCCATGGCTGCACGGATGGCTTCGGCCGGATCCTTGTGACCCGCCCGTCGCTCGCGCTCCACTTTGGCGAGCACCTTGGCCATCTGCCCGTCCGTGATCGTGGCATCCTCGTCCGACACGGGAATCCCCATGTGGCGAAGAAGCGCGATCAAGGAGTCGGCATCGACCTTCAGGTCGTCCGCTAGCTCGAATACCTGCATGTCTTCTTTAAGCCTCCGCTGCGTCGCTTCCGCCCCCGTGCTCCGCCGTCTCCAGCTCGGCTACGAGTCGATCCGCGAGTGCTCTGTCGGTGACCGCTACGGCGGTGAGCCGTGCGAACCCGACAGCCGCACCCAAAGTGTTTCGATCCCCCAGGACGGCCTGGGGGATCGATCGGTCGTGCAACGTCGTCCGAATTTTTTCCAGTTGGACGCTGGACGCGTCCCTCGCAACTAAAATCAGCCTGGCATCACCCTCTCGGATCGCCCGGCGCACCGCATCCGTTCCCGGTGCGACGGCGCCGGCCCGTCGAGCGAGCCCCAGGAGCCGCAACGCGCTATTCGCCCGAGGCTCCGTCGTCGTCATCGACATCCGACTCCTCCGACCCGTCGGCGGAAGCGTCTGCACCCTCAGCCTCGTCTTCACCCGACGCGTCGGACTCCTCGTCCGAGTCGTCCTCCGCCCCAGCCGCTTCGACCTCGGCGGCATCGCCATCTTCGGCCGCGGGAAGCTCGCCTTCGACAACCGTCAGCTCGTCGATGAGCTGAAGAAGCCGGTCGGCATCCTCCTCCCCGATGTTCTCGATTCGGAGGAAATCGCCCCGCTCCAAGTCGATGATCTGCAGAAAAGTATCGTAACCGGCCTCCGAAAGGGCCGCCAGTACGGCAGGACGCAGGTCCAGCTCGGAGAGCGGGAAATCCGCAGTCTCGTATTGATCGTCGGCTGGAGCGTCGTTGAACATGGATAGGTCCGACCCCCGCTCGAGCCACTCGCGCGACCCGTACAGATCGATCTGCCAGCCGATGAGCTGAGACGCCAACCGAACGTTCTGGCCGTTCCGACCGATGGCGAGTGAGAGCTGGTCCTCATCCACGATGGCCGTGACCACCTGACGCTCCGGATCGCTCAGCACCTTGGAGACCCGGGCCGGCGCCAGCGCACGGCGTGCGAAGACCTCGGGATCGGGGTGCCACGGCACGATGTCGATGCGCTCACCACCCAGCTCGTTCACCACCGCCTGGACCCGCGAACCCTTGAGGCCCACACAGGCGCCGACGGGGTCGATGGACTCGTCGCGGCTGTACACGGCGATCTTCGTCCGCCCACCCACTTCCCGGGAGATCTCCTTGATCTCGACAATGCCCTGGTAGATCTCCGGGACCTCGAGCTTGAACAAGGCGGCTACGAAGAGTGGATCCGCCCTGGAGAGGATGATGCGAGGCCCCTTGGGCGTCTCCTCCACCTTCTTGAGGACCGCACGAATGGGGTCTCCCTGCCGGAACCGTTCCCGGGGGTTCTGATCCTTCCATGGGATGATCGCCTCGGCTTCCCGAGAGAGGTTCAGCATGACGCGCAACTTCCCGCGCTCGATCTGCTGCAGCTCTCCGGAGAGCAGTTCTCCGATGCGATCGGCGAACTCGTCACGGATGCGATCCCGCTCGTTCTCCCTCACCCGCTGGACGATTCGCTGCTTTACCGCCATGACCGCGTTCCGGCCGAAGTCGGCGAAGGAGACCGGGACCTCCATGACGTCTCCGACCTCGAAGGTCTCGTCATCCCAGCGGGCCTCCTTCAGGGCGATCTCCGTTGCTGGATCCTCGACCTCCTCCACGACACGGCGAAGGACGACGATGTCGAAGTCACCCGTGTCCTCGTCGATGTCGATCTCGGCCTGGACGGTGGGGCCATAGATCCGTGCTAGGCCGGCGAGAATGCCGTCCTTCACGAGATCCGCCATCTCCTCGTCGCTCAGGCTCTTGGTCGCAGCGACGTCTCGAAACGCCGCGACGATCTGGGCCGCGTTCGCCATCTCTATCTCCTCACTTCCACGTGAACACGAGGTGCGCCTTCCGGATCTCGGATCTCGGAACCCTCACCTCTTCACCATCGGGCAGGCGCATCAGGACCGATTCCGACTCGGTGCCCTCGTCCGCCAACCCCAACAATTCACCCTCCAGTCGCGTCGCCTTGTCGGCGAGAATCTCCTGCCCCCGACTCATGACCGCGACCTTCTCGCCCCGAAATCGGACGAAGTCGCGGGCACGCACGAGCGGCCGGTCCACCCCTGGCGACGACACTTCGAGTACGTACCGCTCCGAGAGCGATTCGTGCTCGTCCAACCACGGCTCCAGGGCCCGACTGACCTCGGCGCACTCGTCGACGGTCACGCCTTCCCCCGGAATCGAATCCTGCCGATCGATGCGAACCTTCAGCATCGGTCGCTTCCCGCTGCCGCCCCAACGGATCTCGACGAGCTCGTAACCCAGATCGTCGATTCGCCGCTCCATCTCGCGATCGATCTCTGGTACCGCCCGCATTTCGAACCCTCCAGGCAACAATCAGGGGTGCGCCACCGAAGCAGCGAACCCCAGGACGACATCGAACAAAAAAGCGGGGGCGAACCGCTCCCCCACTTCGAAAAACCGCCGTGACGTCACGGCTATTTCGGGCACGAAATATAGAGGAGGCCCGGGTTACCCTCAACCCTGGGCCTCCATCGGTCCATGGAGTGGCGCTACGGGTACCCATGCGCAAGCATGGGTGGCGGCTTGCCCCATTACTCGGACAGGCTCCTGGGGCCGGGAAGCCATGCGCGGCCCTCCAGGCCCATCCGAGGCGCGGAGAAGACTACTCGCCTTCGCCGCCCCCCGGGTCGCCTGCGGCGTCACCGAAGACCGACTGCTCCAGGGTCTGTACACGGGCCTGGAGGGCCTCGAACGAAGCCTTCAGCGTGTCCAACTCTGAACGGTGGGCTTCGATCTCGGCCTGGCGGGCGAAGTCGAGCTTGCCCTTGGCATCCTCGGCGGCGCTCTGCGCTCGATCCAGGGCCTCTTTCATGACCTCCTTGGCCCGGTCGGCGGACAGGTCACCCCGGTCGCGCGCTTCCTGGATCGTCTCCTCGAGAGCGTCTTTGAACGCCGAAAGCACGCCGATGCCCTGCCGAATGCCGTCACCCATGCGGCCACCGCGTCCCTTGGCCCCACCGGCTCCTTCGGTGTCGTTCGCCTCTTCGGCGCCATGCTCGGCCGTGGCTTCCTCCGTGCCCTCGTCCGAGGTCGTCTGCTCTTCGGTCATCTCGACCCTCCGTATCTGATGATGCGCCCGGCGCCCAGGCCAGACGCGCGTCTTCCATTGTCGGTTGTCCACTCGTGCACTACGAGGGTCGGGGCCGGCGGGTTCACCGTCCGGCCTACTCCCGTCGGGTGATTCTGGCGCCGAGGCCTCGAAGACGCTCGTCGATGCGCTCGTAGCCCCGCTCGATCTGGCGGATGTTGTGTATCTCGCTCTCCCCCTCTGCGCCGAGTGCCGCGATGAGGAGCGCCATGCCGGCTCGGATGTCGGGAGACTCCACCACCCCGCCACGAAGGGGGCTGGGTCCCACGACCACCGCGCGATGGGGATCGCAGAGGATGATGGAGGCCCCGAGACCGACCAGTTTGTCCGTGAAGTACATCCGGGACTCGAACATCTTCTCGTGGATGAGGACGGTCCCGTGGCACTGGGTGGCCGCGACCAGGGCGATGGACGTCAGATCCGCCGGGAAGGCCGGCCAGGGTCCGTCGTCGATCTTGGGCACGGCCCCGAAGGCATCCTGTCGGATGTGGTGCTCGCCGGCGCCATTCACGTGGAGATCGGTCCCGTCGATGGTGCAGTCGATTCCCAGACGGCGGAAACCGATGAGCGTCGAGTCGAGGTGGTCCACAGGAGCGTCCTCGATGATGAGGTCGCTCCCGGTGACCGCCGCCAAACCGATGAACGAACCCGTCTCGATATGGTCCGGCCCGATCTTGAACGTCGCTCCACGCAGCTCGCGCACGCCCTCGATCCGGAGCATGTGCGTGCCGATCCCGGAAATCCGCGCGCCCATGGCGTTGAGGAGACTGCAGAGATCCTGGACGTGGGGTTCGGCGGCGGCGTTCCGGATCCTGGTCTCGCCCTCTGCCAGGACGGCGGCCATGACGGCGTTCTCGGTCCCGGTGACCGACGGCTCGTCGAGAAAGAAGTCCGCTCCGGTCAGCTTCGACGCCGTGATGGAGAAACCACCGTTCAACACCAACTCGGCTCCCAAAGCTTCGAAAGCGAGGAAGTGGGTGTCCATCCGCCGGCGCCCGATGACGTCGCCACCCGGCGGGGGCAACTCGACGTGGCCGAAGCGGGCCAGCAGGGGTCCAGCCAGAAGCACGGACGCACGGATGCGACCAGCGAGATCCTCGTTGATGGAGTCGGTCTCTACTCCCGATGCGTCCACCGTGACCTCGTTGGGGCCACTCCACGAGACATCCGCTCCCAGACTTTCCACGATCTCCAGGAACGTGAGCACGTCCCGTATACGCGGCACGTTGGAGAAATGGACGGGTTCGGCGGCCAGCACGGCTGCGGCGAGACAAGGGAGGGCTGCGTTCTTGTTACCAGCAGGGCGTATCCGGCCATCAAGCCGGTGTCCGCCCTCAACCAGGAAGGTCCCCATGGTATCCGGGAAGCGGGGTGAGAAGGGGGCGGACCGGAGACGCGAAACGGGGTCTCTCAGCCCGGTCGCGGGCGGCCCAACATACCGCGCCTCGTCCCGCACCGACAACCGACTCATCTCCCCTCCCGATCCGCTTTCGATGACCAATGCCCGCGAACAGGGCATCGGCCTTCACGGGAGTGTCCTTCACCAGTGCACGATGCGTGCCTGACCCGCAGCGGCCATTGTACTTCTCCAGCAGCCTTCTAGACTTGAGACATGCTCATGCCCACACTCGCCCTTGCCTTCCAGACCGCCTCCGACGGCAGTGCGATGGCCCTGTGGGCGGATCTTGCCCTCCTGGTCATCGCGGTGGCCATCGTCGCCGTGGCGGTGATGAGCGGGATGCTCATGCTGCGGTTCAACCGCATCCTCTCCGAGATCCAGCGGTCAACCCGTCAGAATTTCGGACCGGTCTCCGATCGAGCCCGTTCGATTTCGGACAACGTGGAATTCATCACCCAGGCCCTCCGCACCGATGTTGAGAAGCTGAATGCATCGGTACGCTCGCTGAGCGACCGGCTTCAGCAGGCGTCGGACCGGATGGAGGAGCGGGTCGAGGAGTTCAACGCGCTCATGTCCGTCGTCCAGGGTGAAGCCGAGGACATCTTCCTGGATACGGCATCGACGGTGCGCGGTGTTCGTGAAGGAGCGCGGGCCATCGGAGGCACTCGCGGGTCGCAGACCAGAGGAACGGGCGCCCGACCAGCCGCCTACCCGCCGGGTCCCGACGTCGACGTACGGGCGGCGGACATGCATGCAGGCGCCCCGGATGTCGACGAGGGCACGGAGGATATCGATGCGGGCGCCCGGGATATCGTCGAGCGCACGGCGCCCCCGGCCGACGACAGCAAGGCGGTTTCGGCAGGCGAGGGCTGAACTCCGTGCCTCGCCGCGGGGGCGCCCTCGTCGCTCCATTCCTCGTCGCCGTCGGGTGGCTGCTCCTCTGCCCCGACCCCGTGGCGGCGTGGGGACCGGCCACCCATATCGCCCTCGGGGAGGCCACCCTCGGCGCCCTCTACCTCCTTCCGCCGACCATCCGCGCCGTCTTGGAACGCTACCCTCTCCACTTCCTCTACGGGTCGGTGGCCGCCGACATCTCCTTGGCGAAGAAGTACGTCCCCGAAGGTCGGCACTGCCACAACTGGGACATCGGTGAAGAAATCCTCCACAGCGCCGACTCCGAGCGACTGCAATCCGTGGGGTATGGCTACCTGGCGCACCTCGCCGCAGATACCATCGCCCACAACTACTTCGTCCCTCGTCGGCTCCTCCTCACCAGTACCACCCAGGCCCTGGGGCACACGTACTGGGAGCATCGCATGGACATGCACGTGGGTGAGGATTTCCTGAACCTCGCGCGCCACATCGTCGTCGATCACGACCACTCCGAAGCGGACGAGTTGTTCGACGACGTGCTCAGCCGCACGCTGTTCAGCTTCCACACGAACCGGCGGATCTTCCGGGGGATGATCCGCTTCACAGGTCACGAACGGTGGCAGAAGATCTTCCAGCAGGTGCTGGCGAATTCACGGTTCGATCTACCGAACCCGACGGTGGACAGCTACTTCGAATTGGCCTTCGACTACCTCATCGGGTACCTGCGCGAGAGTGAGGCGTCTACCGCCCGAGCGCTCGATCCCGTCGGTGACCTGAACCTCCGCCTCGCCAAGAAGATCCGTCGTCGTGCCCTGGCCGACGGCGCTTCGGCCGACCCCGCCGTGCTGCGAGAAATGGCCGACGACTTCTTCGAACTACCGTCGCAACCGCTGGTCTTCTGGCCTCAGATCCAGGACGCCGAGTTCGCTTCCGGCATCAGCTCGGCGGTGGCGGCAGGCCGGACGTTGCCGCGGTTCGCCGAACCGGGCGTGCCGGAGTAGGAGGAAGCGGTAGAGGCAGGGAGCAGTAAACGCGTCGCACGCTGTTCCAGGTGTCGCGGAGCGCCAGAGACGACCGGGTCCCCCGGTGCGACTCCCGGGTTCAGCCGGCTCGCTCCCTCAGCAACTCGTTGACGCGGCGGGGGTCTGCGGAACCCCGGGAGCGCTGCATGACCTGGCCCACGAGAAAGCCCAGGAGCCGTGTCTCTCCCTCGCGGTAGCGTTCGACCTCGTCGTTGTGCTGGGCCATCACCTCGTCGATCCAGGCCACCAGCTGGCCCTCGTCACGTACCTGCCGCAGCCCCTCGACCTCGACGATCTCCGCCGGACTACCCTCACCGGAGGCGACGCCTTCGAGGACCCGTTTCCCCGCCGAGTCGGAGATGGTCCCGTCGAGGACCAGTCGGATGATCTCGGCCAACGCTTCCGGGCCGACCGGGAAGTCGGCGACCCCTTCGCCCCGGGCGTTCATGAGCGCCTGGGCCGGCCCCATCACCCAGTTGGCCGCCTGTTTCACATCGCCGACGCTTGCGGCGACGGCCTCGAAGTAGTCTGCCCCGGCCGCCGATTGAGTGAGGACGCCCGCATCGTAGGCCGACAGACCGAGGGCCTCCTGGAAGCGCCGCTTCCGGGTCCGTGGGAGCTCGGGCAACGTGGCTCGCGCCGCTTCGAGGTCGGCCTCCGTGATGAGGAGTGCCGGCAGGTCTGGGTCGGGGAAGTACCGGTAGTCGTGGCTCTCTTCCTTGGATCGCATGGAGCGGAGGCTTTGCCGGTGGTCGTCCCACAGGAGGGTCTCCGCCTCCACCACGCCGCCCGACTCCAGGAGCGCCTCCTGGCGTTCCACCTCGAGGGTGACGGCCTTCTCGATTCCCGAGAAGGAATTGACGTTCTTGATCTCGGTCTTCGTTCCCAGGGCCCGATCCCCCACCCTGCGGACCGATACGTTGGCATCGGCTCGCAGACTGCCCTCTTCCATGTTGCAGTCGCTGACGCCGGCGTACTCCAATGTCTGCTTCAACGCGGTGAGGAACGCCCGCACGTCGGCAGCGGAGCGGAGGTCCGGCTCGGTGACGATCTCCACCAAGGGGGTGCCCGCTCGGTTCAGATCGATGCACGTCCGCCCCGGAAGGCGGTCGTGGACCGACTTGCCGGCATCCTCCTCCATGTGGATTCGACGAATACGCGTCTCGGTTTCACCGCCCTCGCCATCGAAGACGACTCTGCCGTCGGTGGCCAGGGGTTCCTCGAACTGGGTGATCTGATAGCCCTTGGGGAGGTCCGGGTAGAAGTAGTTCTTCCGAGCCCAGACGCTCCGCGGGTGTACCGCGCACTCCAGAGCCAGCCCCGTCCGAACGGCGAGCTCCACCGCCTCGGAATCGAGTACGGGCAACGCACCAGGCAGTCCCAGACAGACAGGGCAGACGTGACGGTTCGGCTCGTCGCCGAATCGGGCCTCGTCCCGGCAGAAGAGCTTTCGACCCGTCCGCAACTGGACGTGGACTTCGACGCCCACCACGACTTGCCAGCTCACACGCCGGCCTCCAGCGCCCGGGCCACCCGGACCATCGTCTCCTCGTCCCACCACGAAGCCATGATCTGTGCCCCCACCGGCAGCCCGTCCAGATCTCCGATGGGCACGGAAATGGCGGGTACACCTGCCAGGTTTGCGGTCACGGTGAAGACATCGGAGAGGTACATCTCGAGCGGATCGGACAGGCGCTCTCCCAGGGGGAACGCCGGAGCCGGCGTCGTGGGTGTGAAGAGGACATCAACGCCGGAGGCGAAGACCCGGGCCAGATCTTCCCGGATACGATGACGGGTCCGTTGGGCGGCCCCGTAGTACGCGTCGTAGTAGCCCGCCGAGAGGGCGTACGTCCCGATCATGATGCGACGCTTCACCTCGACTCCGAATCCGCTGCCCCGGGTCGCCCGGACCATGCCGTCCATGTCGCCCGCGTCGACGCGGCTACCGTACCGGACACCGTCGAAGCGCGACAGATTGCTGGACGCCTCGGCCGGCGCGATGACGTAGTAGCACGGAACGGCAAGGTCGGTGCTCGGCAGCGAGACCGGGCGGATCTCGGCCCCCAGGCCAGCGAGTACGACGAGGGCCGCGTCGGTCTTCGACCTCATCCGCCCGTCGAAGGTGTCCGGGAAGAACTCCGTCGGTACGCCCACCACGAGCCCTTCTACATCCGGCTCTTCGTCGGCGAAGGAGAGCAACGGCGCATCGACGGACGTTGCGTCCCGGGGATCGTGTCCGGCCACGACTTCAAGCAGACGCGCGGCGTCGGCGACCGTCCGGCCGAACGTGCCCACCTGATCCAAGGAGGAGGCGAAGGCCACCAATCCGTAGCGGCTGACCCTTCCGTAGGTCGGCTTGAGCCCGACGACACCACAGAGTGCGGCCGGCTGGCGCACCGAACCGCCGGTATCGGAGCCCAGGGCCATGTCCACGTATCCGGCAGCGACCGCGGCCGCCGAGCCACCGGAGCTGCCGCCCGGGACGAGGGATCGGTTCACCGGGTTGAGGGTGGGTCCGTACGCCGAGTTCTCCGTCGACGAGCCCATCCCGAACTCGTCCATGTTCGTCTTTCCCACGATGAAGGCCCCGGCCTCCCGGAGCTTGCGAACGACGGTGGCATCGAAGGGGGAACGGTACCCCTCCAACACGCGCGACCCACAGGTGGTGGGAAGGTCGGTGGTGGCGAGGTTGTCCTTGACGGCTACGGGCGCGCCGAACAGCGATCCCCCGGTCAGAGCCCCGATGCTGTCGGTCTCGCGTGGACGACTCGATCCGTGCCTGTCATTCGCCGCGGCCGTCGGGTTCGGGCCGGCATCCGAAGCGAAGGCCAAGAAAGCGTTCAACCCTGCCTCCCCCGCCTCGACCTCCTGGATCTGCCGGACGAGTTCGGCCTGCCCCTCGGTCACGAGTCCTCGGCGGAGACGCCGGGCGGGGGCGGAACCGTGAAGAAACCCTCGTGCATCTCCGGAGCGAAGTCCGTGAGGTCGCGGGCAAGTGGGTCCGGGGCCGCCAGGTCATCGACGTCAGTTGCCGCCCCGGACCCGGGCTGGGCGCTCTCGCCCGCCCGGGAGGCCAATGGAATCCCCGTGTCCCCATTGGAGGCCATGAGTCCGTCGGACTCATGGTCGAGATCGGAGCCACCCTCGGTATCGGTGCGAGCGCGGGTATCGCTCGCCGTTGGTGAGCCCACACCGCGCAACCGCTCGGCATAGCCCAGGATCCGGGTCATCTCCTCGGCGAGGCGGTCCGTCTCCGACGCATCGAGGCTCAGCTTGGCGAGCTCGGCAATGCGACGGACTTCGTCGCGATCGACGCTCACGGCCAGTCCTTCTCCAGGGAGGCGTAACGAAGGAGCAACTTCTTCCGTCCGGCCTCGTCGAAGTCGACGGTCACCTTGAGGTCACGACCGAAACCCGAGATCTCGACCACGGATCCCGATCCGAAGGTGCCGTGGACGACCCGCTCTCCCTTCACGAATCGAGGCAGATCCTGATTCAGTCCGATGTCTTCGGCAGGCTCGTCGTCGAAGTCGTACGACTGTGACTCATAGGCGCGACGCCTTCGCCCACCCCGGTGGGGTGTGGACTGGCTCAGGAGCCTCAGCCGCTCGGTCTTCCGCTCTTCGAACAACTCCTCGGGGATCGCCTCGAAGAACGACGAGAGGGTGTTGTAGTTGAAGTCACCCGCCCGGCGGCGCTGGCGAGCCCACGTGATGGCCAGCTTGTCCTCGGCCCGGGTGATTCCGACGTAGAAGAGCCGGCGTTCCTCCTCGAGGGTGTCGGGATCGTCGTAGGACCTCCCCAGCGGGAAGAGCCCCTCCTCCATGCCCGCAATGAAGACCAGGGGGAATTCCAGGCCTTTGGCGTTGTGCAGCGTCATCAGGGTCACGGTGTCGGCATCGGTATCGAGCCGGTCCACATCGGCCACCAGGGCGACCTGTTGGAGGAAGAGGTCGAGCTCGGTAAAGGTGTCGAGCTCCTCCGAATCCATCCCGTCCATGACCGTGGCGTCGAAGTCCACGGCGCCCGCGATGAGCTCGGCGACGTTCCTCGCCCGATCCTCACCCTCCGGCCCCTCCTCGTGGAGGTGGCGAACCAGGTCCAGGTCTTCGATCAGCTCTTCCAGGAGTTCGCCCACAGAAGCCTGCGTAGCCCGGACGCTGAAGCGCTGGATGAGGTCCGCGAAGTGCCGGAGACCTCGGGAAGCGCCCGCCCGGATGGGCTGAATCTCGTCGGCACGGGCGGCGGCCTCGAGAAGCGAAAGGCCTTCCTCGGTGGCCCATCGTACCAGGTGCTCCTGCGAAGTCAGGCCGATGCCGCGCCGGGGATAGTTGACCACCCGACCGAATGCGACCTCATCGCGGGGGTTGGAGATGAGGCGGAGATACGCCAGCACGTCCTGGATCTCCCGGCGCTCGTAGAAGCGCACGCTCCCGACCACCTGGTACGGTACCCCCTCCCTGCGGAAGGCGTCTTCCAGGGCCCGGGCCTGCGCGTTCGTCCGATACAGGACCGCCACCGATGAGTAGCTGAGACGCGGGGTTTCCCGGATGCGTGTCTCGATCTCGCCTACGATCCAACGGGCTTCGTCGTTCTCGTCGAAGCACTCGGCCAACGTCAACGGCTCGCCTCCGACGCGCTCCGTCCGGAGAGTCTTCCCCTTCCGGTTCACGTTCTCCTCGATGACGCGGTTCGCGGCGTCGAGGATCCGTTCGGTGGACCGATAGTTCCGCTCGAGTCTCACCGTGCGTGCGGTGGGAAAGGAGTCCTCGAAGTCGAGGATGTTGCGGATGTCGGCGCCCCTCCACCCGTAGATGGACTGATCGTCGTCGCCAACGACCATGAGGTTGTGGTGCTCCCCCGCCAGAAGCTCGACGAAGCGGAACTGTGCGCGATTGGTGTCCTGGTACTCGTCGACGAGAATGAAGGCGAAACGTTCCCTGTACCGCTCCAGCAAGTCGGGTTGGGCCTCGAAGAGCTCAACCGGCTTCATGAGGAGGTCGTCGAAGTCGAAGGCGTTCTGATGCTCGAGGGCCTTCTGGTACTCGGGGTAGACCCGGGCCACGTTGCGCAGGAAGAGGTCGAAGGAGCCCTCGTTCTCGTCGGCGAATGCCTTCGGGCCGGTGAGCTGATTCTTGACGTTGCTGATCTCGTTGCGGATGGCTTTGGGGCTCCACCGTTTCGGATCGAGCCCCACACCCTCCTGTACGCTCTTGAGGAGCCGCAGCGACTGATCCGAGTCGAAGATGCTGAACGTCCGGTCCCACCCCAACCGATCGGCGTGACGGCGCAGGAGGCGAGCGCCCACGGCGTGGAAGGTCCCCACCCACATGCCCGACGGTTCGGTGTCGAGGAGTCGGGTGATACGCTCCCGCATCTCGCCGGCGGCCTTGTTGGTGAAGGTCACCGCCAGGATTCTGTCGGGTGCCACCCCGTGGTGGTGGATGAGATTGCAGACCCGGGCGGTGAGGACTCGTGTCTTTCCGGAGCCGGCGCCGGCCAGGACCAGGATCGGCCCCTCGAAGTGCTCGGCGGCTTCCAGCTGTTCGGGGTTGAGTCCCTTGAGGTGGATCGCGGTGCTCGTGTCAGGCATCAGCCGCCGGAAGTCGGATCTGGAATGTGGTCCCCTCGGTGCTCTCGAGGAGTTCGATCTTGCCGTCGTGGACTCCTTCCACGATCCGACGGGACAGAGCCAAGCCCACGCCCCATCCGCCGGATTTGGAGGTCACGCCGGGCTCGAAGATCTTGTCCCTGATCTCGGGATCAACCCCCGGCCCCGTATCCCGGATCCTCAGGCTCACCCAACCTCCGCCGACCTCGCGAGCGTAGATGGTGATCTTCCCGCCTCGCCCGGCCAACGCGTCGAGGGCGTTTTTCACGACGTTCTCCAACGCCCAGATGAGGAGAACCTCGTTGCCCTTCACCCGTGGCAGCCCATGCGGAATGTCGACGATGAGCTCGACCCCCTTCCGGGCGATGCGCGGAATCCGTGCCGCCAGGTACGTCTCGAGGTCCCGGACGACCTGTCGTACCGAGAGGCTCTCGAGCTCCGGCTCGGTACCGATGAGCTCGAAGCGATGGCTGATCCGCTCCAGCCGCTCGAGGTCCTCTCCAATGGACGTGGCGATGTCGAGATCGTCCAGGTCGCCGGGCCGGTCGTTGTGCGGCAAGCGGAGGACCTCCAGCCAGCCCGCGAGGGAGGACAGCGGCGTCCCGAGCTGGTGGGCCAGCTCACGCGCCATGGCCGTCCAAGCCTTCTCGCTCTCGGCCCTCCGCTGGTAGCGGATCACCAGGAAGCCGATGAGTACGGTGATGAGGAGGCCAGTGGCCTGGAGGAAGGGCACCAGGCGCAGGCTCTGAGCCTCGGGAGAGTCCCCGAAGTGGATGTGCTGAGGCCCCAGCGTATCGCCCACCGGTGGGTGTTCCTCGTCGAGGCGACGGACGTACGCCTGGATTCTTTCCTGGCCCTCCGGCGTATCCGAGTCCACGGAGAAGGGCAGGTTCACATGGTGGAGCACCGTATCGCCGGGTCCCATGACCACCATGGGGACCCCCGAACCCGTTACGATCCGCTGCAACTCGAAGAGGGCTTGCGTCTCGCGCCCCGGATCCTGGGAAACGAGCCCTTCCTGGACCTCGGTGTAGATCCTGGACAGGAGCTCGGAGTTGGCCTGCACCTGCCGGAAGATCTGCTGCGTGTACAGCAGGTACCACCCGAGGAGGAGCACGAAGAGCGTCGCCAGGGCGACGGGCCACTTGATGCGCTTCACGAGCTGGGCTCGAGTCGCTCGCTCCCGACGTATGGGTGGAGGATCTCGGGGAGCGAGACAGAGCCGTCTTCCTCCTGATACGTCTCGAGAAGCGCGGCCACGACCCTGGGGAGCGCCAAGGCCGACCCATTCAATGTGTGGACGAACTCGGGCTTCTCGGCCTGCGACCGCCGGAAGCGCAGATTGGCACGGCGGGCCTGGTAATCGGTGAAGGTGGTGCAGCTCGAGACCTCCAACCACTTCTCGACGCCCGGTGCCCAGACCTCGAGGTCGTAGGTCATGGCGCCGCTCTGCCCCAGATCGCCGGTGGCCAGGATCACCCGGCGGTACGGGAGACCCAGTCGCTCCAGCAGAACCTCGGCTTCCCGGGTGAGCTCCTCCAGAGCGTCGAGGCTCCGCTCGGGCGGTTCGTACCGGACGAGCTCGACCTTGTCGAACTGGTGCACCCGAAGGAGCCCACGGGTGTCCTTGCCGGCGGCGCCGGCCTCCCTGCGGAAGCAGGGCGAGTACGCCGTGTAGCGGACCGGGAGATCGTCCAAGTCGAGGATCTCGTCCCGGTGGAGGTTGGTGACGGGCACCTCGGCCGTCGGGAGGAGCCACATCCCGTCGCGTTCGGTCTGGTACGACTCGTCGGCGAACTTCGGCAGCTGACCCGTCCCCACCATGGAATCGGGATTCACCAGGTACGGCACACGGAGTTCGGTGTACCCGTGCTCCCGGGTGTGGACATCGAGGAAGAAGTTGATGAGCCCTCGCTGGAGACGAGCGCCCGCGCCGCGCAGCATGGGAAAGCCGGACCCGGCGACCTTCGCACCGCGGGGAAGGTCGAGCACGCCCAGAGCCTCGGCGAGGTCCCAGTGTGGCTTCGGCTTGAAGTCGAAGGCTCGGGGCTCGCCCCACTCCGAGTGCGTCTCGTTGGCCGACTCGTCACCTCGCGGCACCCGATCCAGCGGGGTGTTGGGTAGGGCCAGAAGGATCTCACGGACCTGGTCTTCGGCCCCACGGACGACCTCATCAAGCGCGTCGATGCGCATGCCGAGTTCCCTCGTTTCGGCAATGAGGGTGTCAGCGTCCTCCCCAGCCCTCTTGAGCTCGCCGACCCGCTTCGAGGCCGTGTTCCGCTCCGCCTTCAAGTCGTTGGCCTGGCCAATGGCCTCCCGGCGCTCCTCGTCGAGGGCGAGGATCCGGTCCACGGCCTCCGGCAACGCGTCGTCGCGCCGAGCGAGGGCGTGTTTCACCGCCTCCGTCTCGGCACGTAGCCTACGAATGTCGAGCATGGATCAGATCAGTCGGGAGGGACCAGGTCCCGGTCGTTGCAGACAGGGTTGGTGACTTCTCGGAAGGTGAGCGTGCCACCCGCAGGATCGATGGAGACGGCTTCGACCTTGGCGTAGTAGACGCACGACCGGCCGAACGACCCACGCTGGCGATTCGTCCGGATGATGTAGACATCGCCCAACTCCACCGGTACCGCCTCGTCGCGAACGTACAGCAGCGTGTCCGACGGCGCCTGGACCACATCGTCCAGAGACATGGAGGCCAGCGTAGCGATGCGGGCTGCACCTTCGACGTTGAGCGCCCCCGGCGGAAGGAAGACGATCTCCCCTCCTCGGGTGTCGACGGCGACATCCCACGTCCCGGAGGAAGTGGGGTTCTCCACTTGAATCGGGAGGTTCTGCAAGAAGTTGAACGCCGAAACCAGATTCAGCTCCGGACGAGCCATCGAATAGAGCTGAACCGTATCCGGCGCATCGCTCCAGTCGAACGCGAAGGGGTCGTCACCGCACGCGACGGTCCCCACGAGGAGGGCCGCCGTGACCGCGATCATGGCCGGCACCCGGCTGGGACTGCGGACTTCGCTCTGCATGGCTTGGAAGACCTCTGTGAGACCGGAGTTCGAAGGGCGGAAGTTGCCCGAGACGGAAGGAACGGTCAAGGGCCCAAAACCCCCGTAGTTGCTTGACTTAACCCCCCCTCACGGGTAGGTTCCGCAGCCCTGCCGAACAGCTTGCGGGGCTCCCTTTTCCGACCCTGCTCAACCACGCTTTCCGGTGAGGTGACGAGGTGCCCGACACGCCTTCGAGTCCGTCGGGTCGTCGCATCCTGGTGGTGGACGACGAGCCGCACATCCGTAGGGTGTTGAGCACAGTCCTGGGCGATCGCGGATTCGAGATCACGATGGCCAACGACGGTATCGAAGGCCTCGACGAGCTGTCCGACGGGGCGTTCGACCTGGTGATTCTCGACCTCATGATGCCCGGCGCCAGTGGCCTGGAGATCCTTTCGCGGATTCGTTCGGGAGCCGAGCGGGCGGAGACTCCGGTCATCATCCTCACGGCCAAGGGTCAGGACACCGATCGCGAAGCCGCCATTGCCGGTGGGGCAGATGATTTCCTCACCAAGCCCTTCAGCCCGAAGAAGCTCATTGCCCGAATCGAAGAGATCCTCGGCGACGGCTGACCTGCCGGCTTGGGTGACCATCCTGGCCGGTGGAATCGGCTCGAGATTCTGGCCGGTAAGCACCCGCGAGCGGCCCAAGCAGCTCCTTCCCCTGGCGAGCGAACGTCCGCTCATCGTAGACACCGTGGATCGGGCCCGGGCTCTCGTTCCCGACGCTCGGATCCGGATTCTCGCTGGCGACCACCTGGCCGGGCCGTTCCGCTCGGTCCTCGACGACCTGGCGGACGATGCATACTGGATCGAACCCCGGGCTCGAGGCACGGCGCCCGTCCTCGCCTGGGCGGCCTGGAAGCTGGCTCGGCTGGATCCCGACGCGGTGATGGTCTCCCTCCACGCCGACCACCTCCTTCGTCCCCTCGACGCCTTCGCCGAAACCGTTGCCACGGCCGTCGAGATCGCCCGGCGCGATGAGATGCTCCTCAGTCTCGGGGTCGAGCCGGACCGGGTGGAGACCGGGTACGGGCATATCGAGGTCGGGGAGGCGTTGGCTCCCGCTGGCCCGGCGGATGGCTTCCGTGTCGGAGCGTTCCACGAGAAGCCCGATGCCGAGACCGCCCAGCGCTATGTCGACGACGGCTACCTCTGGAATACGGGCATCTTCGTGTGGAAGGCGTCGGTTCTCCTCGACGAGATCGAAGCCCACGCCCCCGAGGTCTTCGAGTACCTGCCTCTGCTGGAGCAAAGTGACGACGCCTTCTTCGACGCCGTGCCGGTGAGCGTCATCGATCGAGCCGTCATGGAACGGAGTGCGCGAGTCGGCGTGGTCCGGGCGACCTTCGCCTGGGACGACGTCGGGAGTTGGGAAGCGCTGGCCCGTACGCGGGAACCCGACAGAGACGGCAACGTGGTCCTGGGGCCCGGATCGTTGGTCGACGCCGAGGGGACCATCGTCTTCTCCGAGGACGACGGCTCGGTGGTCGTCTTCGGAGCGAAGGATCTGATCGTTGTCCGAACCAGGGACACGACGATGGTGCTGCCCCGAGCGCGTGCCGCCGAACTCAAGTCCCTCCTGACGAAGCTGGAGGAGGGCGACGAGTCGTGACCCCGACCGCGGTCCTCTACCTCTTCGACGACCGGAAGGCCCGCCGTTGGGCTCCCATGACGCTCACCCGCCCTGCCGGCGAGCTCCTCCACGGGTGCCTGACCACGCGCGAGCGTTCGGAGCGGGTCCTGGGCATACCATGCGTCGGGCACCTCAGTCGCACCGACCTCCACGGGTTCGACGAGCCCGGCGCGGCGCCGGCGGTCCAGCGTGACGAGATCTCCACCAGCGGGACACGGGTCTTCCTGTGCAGCCGGGCCATCCTCGACTTCGGGAAGGTCGAGCTCCCTGAACGACGTAGCCGGATCATGGTCGACGGTCAGATCATGGGATGGGTCGTCCCCGACGGCGACGAGCCGCCCGACGACGGGTGGCTCCGGGCCCCTGGAAGCGCCCCCGCCGATGGTGATGCTGTCGCATGGTCCGGCTCGGTCATCGACCACCTGTGGGACCTGGTCGCCGCCAATCCACAACGGATCACCGGCGATGTCCACCACCTCTGGCCCGACGAGAGCGACCCCGACGGGATCGTGCGCATCGGGGAGGGCATCGTCTCCCTCGGCGAGGGTGCCGAAATCGAAGCTGGCGTCCACGTGGACGTCCGTGACGGTCCCATCCGCCTGGCCGCTGGTGCCCGGGTGGAGGGTCCCGGGCGGATCACCGGTCCTCTCTTCGTCGGGCCGGACTCCATCGTCTTCGGTGGATCCGTGGGTTCGTCTTCCATCGGTCCCGTGTGCCGGGTTCGCGGTGAGGTCGCCGAGTGCGTCCTCCTCGGCTACGTGAACAAGGCGCACGATGGACACCTCGGCCATGCCTATCTGGGACGTTGGGTGAACCTCGGTGCCTTCACCACGAACTCGGACCTCAAGAACAACTACCGTTCTGTCCGGGTGTGGACGCTGGACGGCGAGCGCGACACCGGTCTCATCAAGGTCGGGTGCTTCCTCGGCGATCACGTGAAGACGGGAATCGGTACGATCCTGAACACCGGCACCCTCATCGGGGCCGGGAGCAACGTCTTCGGCGGAATCATGCCCCCTTCCGTCGTTCCGCCCTTCAGCTGGGGAGCCGGCACCGACCTCCGGGACCATCGCCTCGACAAGTTCCTGGAGACGGCGGAGCGGGTCATGGCCCGTCGTGGCGAGACGCTCACGCCCGGTGTCCGCGAGATCCTGCGGACCGCGTGGAAGGAGACCGCAGGCCGGCGAGCTCAATGAAGGTATCCGTCCTCGGAAGCGGGAGCGGCGGCAACTCGACCTATGTCGAGGCAGGAAACACGAAGCTCCTCGTCGATGCCGGCTTCAGCGCGAAGTCCGTCGCCGAGCGACTGGAGGTTCTCGGGGTCGAACCCGAGGAGATCGCGGCGATCGTCGTGACCCACGAGCACAGCGACCACACCAGCGGCATCGGTGTCTTCGCCCGACGTCACGGCACCCCCCTGTACATGACCGAACGCACCCGCGAAGCCTGCGCCAAGCTCCTCCGTGGCGAGGAGACGGTGGAATCGTATCGCGTCGGTCGTCCCTTCCACGTCGGGGACATCCGCGTCGAGCCCTTCCTCACCGTCCATGACGCCGCCGACCCTGTGGGCGTCGCCCTCGTAGATCAGTGCACCGAGCTCCGCCTCGGAATCGCCACCGACCTCGGCCGGCCGACCACGCAGATCCGGCACGCGTTGGCGAAGTGCGACTTCCTCATCCTGGAAGCCAATCACGACGAGGTGCTACTCCACACCAGCCACTACCCCGTGTCGGTGAAGCGGCGCATCTCATCGAGCCACGGTCACTTGTCCAACCAGGCCGCCGCACGTCTCGCCACCGAGCTCATGCATCCCCGTCTGGCCGGCATCGTCCTGGCTCATCTGTCCAAGGAGTGCAACCGACCGGCCCTTGCCGAAGAGGTTGTCCGCACCGCCCTGGAGGGCATCGGATGGGAAGGGCACCTCGAGGTCGCCCTGCAGCATCGCCCCACTGATCTTCTGGACATCGAAGAGCTCCGCTACCGGAGCGGCCCCAGCCAGCTCAGTCTGTTGTAGGGATGGGGACCCCGCCTCTCCTCTCGCCTGCCGCCAGGGCCCGCCGCGGATCACGAGCCCGGCGGCGGGTCGCGCCATTGATCCTGGCTCTCGCACTCGTTGGCTGCGACACCCTCGCCCCTCGAACCTGCACCACCGAGTTCGTCTATGGGATCGCGGTCACCGTCGTCGACGCCGAGACCCGGGCCCCCGTCACCGAAGGGCTCTCCGGCGTCACCGTGGAAGACGGCCTCACGGCCCAGATGGACGTCGCCGGCAACGTGCTCCTCGGGGCCGGCGAGAACGAAGGCACCCATGCCGTGGTCATCACCGCCACCGGCTACGACCTCTGGACCCGAAACGGCGTCCGCGTCGAGGGCGGCCCCTGCCACGTGACCACAGTAGAGCTCACCGCCCCCCTGACCCCGAGCTCCGCGGGCCCCTCCACCTAGCCGACCGGCACGAGCGAAACGACGTGCCCCCACCCAGAACGGCACGAGCGAAACGACGTGCCCCGCTCAGAGCGGCACGAGCGAAGCGATGTGCCCCCACCCAGAGCGGCACGAGCGAAGCGATGTGCCCCCACCCAGAGCGGCACGAGCGAAGCGACGTGCCCCCGCTCAGAACGGCACGAGCGAAGCGATGTGCCCCCACCCAGAACGGCACGAGCGAAGCGATGTGCCCCCGCTCAGAGCGGCACGAGCGAAGCGACGTGCCCCCACCCAGAGCGGCACGAGCGAAGCGATGTGCCCCAGCTCAGAACGGCACGAGCGAAGCGATGTGCCCCCGCTCAGAACGGCACGAGCGAAGCGATGTGCCCCCGCTCAGAACGGCACGAGCGAAGCGACGTGCCCCCATCTGGCCGCGAAGGTCTCTCTAAGCGCCTGTGGACCCGCCGTGGGTCGCGTGAGCATTGCGCGACGCGACCAATCAAGCCGATCTCACCCGCCCCTCACCCCATCCAACCCACCCACCCCAATCGCAACGGCGCGCCGCGAACGCGACCCACAGCGGGTCCACCGGCGACCAAAGGCGCCCAAACAACGCGCTTTACAACCCGAACAACCTCAAGAAGTCATTCGACAACGCCCACACCATGATCCCGACAATGATGAGGAACCCGACATTGCTCCACTTGAGCTTCTGCTCCACCGAGAGCCCGCGCCCGCCGCGCACAGCCTCGATCCCGAGGAAGACGAGATGACCACCGTCCAGCACGGGAATGGGCAGCAGGTTCAGCACGGCGAGGTTGATGCTGAACAGCGCCATGAAGCGGAGGAACATGTCCAGCCCCGCTTCGGCCGCTTGCCCCGAAGCTTCGCCGATGGTGACGATGCTACCCACCGATCGGGGTGAGACGTTGAGCGTGACCAGGTCCCGGAGGAAGCCCAGGATCATCCCCGTCACCGCAACCGTTTCCCGATAGCCGATGACGACGGCGTCTTCGAAGCTCACCCGGTTGTAGGTCACATCGATGCCTGGCGGCGAGATGCCGATCTTGCCCACCGTCCGGACGTTGCCGGCGGCGTCTTCCTCCTCGACGGCGTCCAGGGTGACCGTCCGCACGATCTCCCGCTCGTCCCGGGACACCGTGACCTGAACCCGTTGGCCGGGACGCGACTCCACCTGTCGGACGAAGGTCCACCAGTTGAGGGTGGGCTCCCCGTCTACGGCGACAATGCGGTCCCCGACCTCCAGGCCTGCGTCGTCGGCGGGATCTCCGGGAGCCAGGAAACCGACCCCCGCCTCGAGCCACACGGACACTCGTCGCACCAACTCGAGACGATCCTCGCGGTTGGCAGGCAGATCGATGGTCAGTTCCCGACGGGGCTCGACGAGCTCCACGACGGTGGTCCCGTCAGGTCCGTCGACGAGGCGGGACTCCAGATCGCCCCAGTCGTCGATGGACTCCCCATCGATACTGACGACCCGGCTGCCAGGCTCGACGGTGGCGAAGGCTTCGGTACCGGCAGGTAGCCCTTCGGCCTCCACCAAACCGATCCGGGTGGAGTCGTACGTCTGGACGCCGTAGTTGGCGGCGAGGAAGACGTAGACGCCGAACGCGAAGAGCATGTTCATGATCACGCCGGCCGAGATGACCAGCGTCCGAGCCCAGATCGGCTTGGCGTCGAAGTCGGAATCGCGGGGCTCGCGCCTGGGGCCGTCCATCTCTCCGCCCTCGATGCGCTCCATCATCTCGTCGTCCATCCCACCCATCTTCACGTACCCACCGAGTGGGATGGCGCTGATGACGTACTCGGTCTCGCCACGGGTGAAGCCGAACAGCTTGGGGCCGAGTCCGATGGAAAAGCGCTGGACCTCGATACCTACGGCTTTGGCCGCCCAGAAATGTCCCAACTCGTGCACGAAGATAAGCACGCCGAGGACAATGACGGTCGCCAATACTGTCATGAAGTCGTTCCTGTTCTAGCCGCCGACAGCGTGTCGGCTACCTCGGTGGCGACGGCTCGTGCCGCCGAATCCACGTCGAGGACATCGTCGATGTCTCGGATCGAGCTCGTACCGAGCCGATCCATGGTGTCTCGTACCGTACGAGCGATTTCCGGAAAACGGATGCGATCCGCGAGAAAAGCCTGGACCGCGATCTCGTTGGCGGCGTTATACACCGCCGGTGAGCATCCGCTCCGCCGCCCCGCCTCGACGCCGAGACCGAACATCGGGAAGGCCTCGTGGTCGATCTCCTCGAACGTCAGCGGAGACGCTCGGGTGGGATCGTAGGTTCGGAGGTGTGCGTCGTCTACACGATCAGGATAGTGCAGGGCGTAGAGTATGGGCAGCTCCATCGTCGGAAAGCCGAGTTGGGCCAGGACCGACCCGTCCACGAACTCGACGAACGAGTGGATGACCGACTGGGGGTGGACCACCGCATCGATGGAATCGTAGCCGAGGCCGTAGAGGAAGTGAGCCTCGATGACCTCGAGGGCCTTGTTGGCCAGGGTCGCCGAATCGACGGTGATCTTGGCGCCCATGTCCCAGGTCGGATGCCTCAGCGCCGCCGAGGCGTCCACGTGCCGGAGGTCGGTGGCGCTATTGCCCCGGAACGGTCCGCCGGAGGCCGTGAGCACGATCCGCTGGACGGAGTCCAGGGGGTGCCCCTCGAGGCATTGGAGGATGGCGCTGTGCTCCGAGTCGATGGGGACGATCTCGGCTCCGCTCGTCCTCGCGGCCTCGAGCACAAGCGGCCCTCCGGCCACCAACGACTCCTTGTTGGCCAGGGCCAGGCGGTGACCGGCGCCCAGTGCCTCCAGCGTCGGCTCCAAACCGGCCGCTCCGACGAGAGCATTGAGGACGACGTCCACCCCGTCGGCGGCGGCCACCTCCAGCATCGCGTCCCGGCCAGAGCGCCAACGGGTCCGGTCACCAGCGTCGGGGAGCGCCAGGCTTTCGTCGCACAGCACGGCGGTGGTGGGGTCGAACGCGTCCACCTGTTCGGCCAGCGCTTCTGCACTCCTGTTGGCAACCAACGCCACGATCTCGAAGCGGTCCGCGTGGCGGGCGGCCACTTCCAGCGCGCTTCGGCCGATCGAGCCGGTGGAGCCCAGAATCGCCACCCGGATCAAGGAAGTTCCCCGAGAATCACGAGGGCCAAATAGGAGAGCGGAATCGTGAACAGGAGCGAGTCGATGCGGTCCATGACTCCCCCGTGACCCGGAAAGAATGTGCCCGAGTCCTTGACCCCCGCCTCCCGTTTCAGGAGCGACTCGACCAGGTCCCCGACGACGGCGGCACACGCGACGGCTCCCCCCACCCCGGCCATCACGGCAACTCCTGTCGCCCCCGAGTCACCGGCAGGCGAGCCTGTCAGAACGGATCGAGCCACGAGCAGCCAGAGGACCCCGGCGACGGCGCCGCCGGAAACGGCCGCCCAGAAGCCCACCCAGCTCTTGTTGGGGCTGATCGACGGGGCCAACTTCGCCTGCCCCCACGCGGTGCCTGCGAAGAATGCCGCCGCGTCGCCGATCCAGGTCACGGCGAGGGGGAAGGCAACGGCGACGAGGCCGCCCCACGCCGACGGCTGGCCTCGTTCCCAGCCCGCCGCACCGGGCAAAGCGTGAAGGAGGGGGGCGAAGGCCAGAGCTCCCCCCACGTAGACCGCGCCGAGGACGGTAATGGAGACGGCCGACAGCGGGCCCTCCGTCGTCGCCCGCGCCCCCAGGGCGACCACGAGGGTGGCTCCGGCTCCACCGACGATGATCCCTAGAGCCCATGGCGCGTAGGACGAAAACGTCGGCCGCCACGCCGCCGTGAGAACCAGCGCGACGGCCATACCGATGGCCAACGGCTCGAACGGCCGGCCGTTCTTCTGTCGGGCGAATCGAGCGACCTCGTGGCATCCGAGAGCCGCGAAGAAGGCGACGGGCAGGGCCAGGAACCACCCCCCGAGGTAGGCGAGGCCCAGGACAGCGGGGATGCCGACGGCCGCGACGGCGACCCGCTTCGAGAGCTCGCTCATCGCGGGTGACCCGACGACGCCATCATGAAGAGGACACCGCCCCGAAGCGACGATCGCGGCACTGGAAGTCGAGGATCGCTTCGAAGAGCTCCTCCCGGCCGAAGTCGGGCCAGAACACGTGCGTGATGTGGAGCTCGGTGTAAGCCAACTGCCAGAGCATGAAGTTGCTGATGCGCTGCTCACCTGATGTCCGGATGAGGAGATCGGGATTGGGTAACCCGGACGTGAACAACGTCTCCTCCAGCATCTCGGAATCGATGTCCGAGGGGTCCAACTCACCCCTCTCCACCCGTTCGGCGAGAAGGCGAGCTGCCCGGAGCAGTTCTTCTCGGCCTCCATAGGAGATCATGAGGTTGAGTCGAAGCTGCGTGCCTCCCCGGGTCGCCGTCACAATCTCGTCGACGGCCGAACGCGTGGCGTCATCGACCCGCTCGAGATCACCGAGGACATGCACCTCCACGCCCTGGCCGCGAAGTTCGTCGCCCTCCTTCCTGGCGTAGTGCTGGAGGAGCGCCATGAGAGCCGAGACCTCGGTGGCAGGGCGCTTCCAGTTCTCGGTAGAGAAGGCGAAGAGGGTCAGGATGTCGACGCCGGCTTCCACCGAGCCCTCGATGACTGCCCGGACCGACTTCATCCCCTCCCGATGTCCCAGGTGCCGGGGAAGGCCCCGCTCGCGGGCCCAGCGGCCATTGCCGTCCATGATGATGGCGACATGGGACGGAACGTCACCCTGGAGTTGGATGCGGTGAAGTCGTTGAGATCCGGACATGAGGCGACGCGAAGGGCTGTGGAAGGACGGCTCAGATGGCCATCACCTCTTCTTCCTTCTGCTTCAAGAGCTCGTCGATCTTGTCCGTGTACTCCTGCGTGAGCTTCTCCACCGAGTCTTCCCGCCGGTGTCCCTCGTCCTCACCGACCTCGTGATCCTTCACGAGTTGATGGATCTCGTCGCGCACACTTCGTCGCGCATGGCGTACGGAGATCCTCGCCTCCTCGGCCATCTTGTGGAGGACCTTCACGAACTCCTTGCGCCGCTCCTCGTTGAGGGGCGGGATGGGAATCCGGATGATGTTGCCGTCGTTGGCAGGGTTCAAACCGAGATCCGCCACCATGATGGCCTTCTCGATATCCTGGAGAAGCGTCTTGTCGAACGGCTGGACGACGAGGAGGCTCGACTCGGGCGTACTCACCGTAGCCACTTGATTCAGAGGCATCTTCGAGCCGTACGCGTCCACCCGGACCGTATCGAGGAGGGCGGGCGTCGCTTTCCCGGTTCGCACCGTGGCGAACTCACGTCGAAGGGCGTCCAGCGCGAGCTCCATCCGTTCCTTGGCGTCTTCGACCGTCGGCATCACGACCTCCGATAGGTTGGTTCTGAAGAGTGCGTAGCGGCGATCCCTACGATACTAGCGTTCCGATGCGCTCCCCACGAATCGCGTTGGCCACGGCCCCACGATTGCTGAGATTGAGCACGATGATGGGCAGCTGGTTCTCTTTGCAGAGCGCCACGGCCGCTGCGTCCATCACCCCCAACTCTCGTGAGACCACCTCCTGGAAGGAGATGGTGGAGATGAACTCGGCGTCGGGGTCCTTTGCCGGATCGGCGGTATACACGCCCTGGACCTTGGTCGCCTTGATGACCACGTCCGATTCCATCTCGATGGCCCGAAGCACCGCCGCCGTATCCGTGGAGAAGTAGGGATTTCCCGTTCCTCCCGCGAAGAGTACGACACGCCCCTTCTCGAGGTGCCGCATGGCCCGGCGGCGGATGTACGGCTCGGCAATCTCTTCCATGCGGATGGCCGTCATGACCCGTGTTTCCACGCCCTTCGTCTCGAGCAGATCCTGCACGGCGAGGGCGTTGATGATGGTGCTCAGCATGCCCATGTAGTCGGCCTGGACCCGGTCCATTCCTTCCTTCGACGCCATGGCGCCACGGACGATGTTGCCACCGCCGATGACGATTCCCAGGGAAACACCCATCTCCACCAGGGACCGGATCTCGTCGGTGATACGGTCGACGACCGAGGGCTCGATGCCGAACCCCTGCTCTCCGGCCAGCGCTTCACCGGAGAGCTTGAGGAGCACTCGCCTGTACCGGAGGTCCGATGCGTCGCTCATGTGGGGCTCCTGGGGTTCGGGGGTCGCGTGGACTACTTCTCGCCGACCTTCATGCGGCAGAAGCGGGCGACCTCGATCTTCTCACCGGTCTTCGAGGAGACTTCGGTGATCAGCTCCTGAATCGTCTGGTCCGGGTTCTTCACGAAAGGCTGCGCCAGGAGCGTGCTCTCCTTGAAGAACTTCTGGAGCTTGCCCTCGACGATCTTCTCGGCGATGTGCTCCGGCTTGCCCTCTTCCTTCACTTGCTCCAGGTAGACGGCCCTCTCACGCTCCACCACCGCGGGGTCGATCTCGTCGGACGAGACGGCGATGGGAGAAGTGGAGGCGATGTGCATGGCCAGATCACGCGCCAGACCCTTGAAGTCATCGGTGTTGGCCACGAAGTCCGTCTCGCAGTTCACCTCGACGATGACCGCAGTCTTGTTGTCGAAGTGGATATAACTGCCGATGACCCCCTCGTTGGCCGACTTCTCGGCCCGCTTGGCGGCCTTGGCTGCGCCCTTGGCGCGTAGGAGGTCGATGGCCTTCTCGATGTCGCCACCGGTCTCTTCCAGCGCCTTCTTGCAATCCATCATGCCCGCGCCGGTCTTGTCGCGGAGCTCTTTAACATCCTTCGCACTGATCGTCATCGTTTCACTCATCCTCGGTTCCTTCCTTCGTTCCGTATCCGGCTGGAGCCGGTTCGTGAAAAGAGGCGGCCGGTCCGTGCTTTCGGATACCGCGCCGCCTCGCTCGGGGTCGCGCCGGAGCGCAGCCCCTGCCCTCCTTTCGGAGGGTCGGGTCGTATCCGCCCCCTACTCCTCCTCGCCCCCGTCGTCGGAGTCCGAATCGTCGGTCTCCGCCTCGGGGTCGTCCTTCTTCCTGGCGGCCTTCTTCTTGGTCGCCTTCTTCTTCTTGGCGTCGCCCTCGGCGTCGGCGTCTTCCTTCTTCGCCTTGGGTTTCTTGGCCTTGGGTTTCTTGGCCTTGGGCTTGTCGGCCGTCTTCGCCTCGGCCTCGTCAGCGCCCTCGGCGTCGGAGTCCGAGTCGGCCTCGTCACCCTTGTCGTCATCCTTCAGATGGGCGGCGATGACCTCGGGACGCGGACGGCGCTTCCGACGCGGACGGCGGCGCTTCGGCGCTTCCTTCTCGGTCGTCTCGCCGGTCTCGGTGGAGTACGTCGTGGCCTCCATCTCTTCGATGCGACGACGTTCCTCGTCCGGAACCTCTTTGCGGGTCTCGCCGATGGTGTTGGCGATGGCCGTGGCAATGAGGGTCACCGAGCGGATGGCATCGTCATTCCCCGGAATGGGGAAATCGATGAGATCCGGATCGGCGTTCGTGTCGGTGATGGCGATGACCGGGATTCCCAGCTTCTTCGCCTCCTTCACCGCGATGAGCTCACGGCGGGCATCCACCACGAAGAGGGCTCCGGGGAGCCGTCCCATGTCCTTCACACCGACCAGATACTTGTCGAGCTTGGCACGCTCACGATCGAGCATGAGCTGCTCTTTCTTCGTATAGAACTCGAAGGCGTTCTCTTCCACGCCGCGCTCGAGCTCCTTGAGTCGGCGGATCTGCTGTCGGATGGTCTGGAAGTTGGTCAGCATGCCCCCGAGCCAACGCTCGGTGACGTAGAAGGACCCACACCGCTGAGCTTCCTGCTCCACCACGGAGCGAAGCTGCTTCTTGGTGCAGACGAAGAGGACCCGCTCGCCCTTGAGCACCACTTCGCGAACCGCCTGCTGAGCGACCTGAAGCCGATCCAGCGTCTTGCGGAGGTCGATGATGTGGATGCCGTTGCGTTCCGTGAAGATGAAGGGCTTCATCTTCGGGTTCCAACGGCGGGTCTGGTGGCCGAAGTGGACTCCGGCCTCGAGCAACTGGTCGAGACGAACTTCAGACATGGATGTGGTCTTTCTCATTGGGGCCGATATACGCCCCGGTCAGGATTGAGATGCAGCCGAAGCCACACCGTCGAACGTGGTGGTGGTCGATTAACGCTTGGAGAACTGGAACCGCTTCCGCGCCTTGGGCCGGCCGGGCTTCTTCCGCTCCACCTCGCGGGCGTCCCGGGTCATCATGCCCTTCTCACGGAGCGCCGGACGGAGCTCCTCGTCGTGCTCGACGAGGGCGCGGGCGATGCCGAGCCGGACCGCATCGGCCTGCCCGGTGAGGCCACCACCGTGGGCGCGGACGATCACGTCGAACGAACCCTCGAGTTCGGCGACCTTGAAGGGCTCCTCGACGCGGATCTGGTGCGTGGGGCGCGGGAAGTAGTCCGTCATGGGACGTCCGTTCACGCTCCACTCGCCCTTGCCCGGACGGAGGATGACTCGTGCCACGGAGGTCTTGCGACGTCCGACGGCCTGGATCTGGTCTTTCACTGCTGTGGCCATGCCTTACGATTCCCTGATCTTCAGATGTCCAGAGGCTCGGGCTGCTGCCCCTGATGGGGATGCTCTGTTCCCGCGTAGACCTTGAGCTTCTTCCGGAGCTCGCGACCCAGCGCGTTCTTCGGCAGCATGCCCTTCACCGCGAGCTCGATGACGCGCTCGGGGTGGGTCTGGATCATACGCTTGAAGGGAATGTGCTTCTCGCCACCCATGTAGCCGGAGTGGCGGAAGTACGTCTTCTGGTCGGCCTTGTTGCCGGTGAGACGCACCTTCTCAGCATTGATGACAACGATGTTGTCGCCGACGTCGAGGTGGGGCGTGTACATCGGCTTGTGCTTGCCACGGATGACCCGGGCGATTTCCGATGCGAGGCGGCCCAGAGGCTTGTCCGCCGCGTCGACGATCCACCAGTGGTGCTCGATGTCGGCGGCTTTGGGTGTATACGTTCTCATGCCTTCGAAGTGCAGAGGCGGGGCTTCCTGAAAAGAGCCTTCTAAGCTACCGGAGATGCGAGGGAGCGTCAACGGCCGGAAAAGCCTGCATTTCGGGCGTTCGCGGCTGGTCTGGCCCCGCGCGATGCGGGTGTCGGCGGGAGACTCGCACCGCTCGGGGAAGACCCCGCAGACCCGGTCGCCCGCGGCGCGGCCTACCGTGTTCTCCCGCGGCCTTCTAGCGGTAGGTCTCCAGGAACCGGGCGCGGGACGCGTGGCGCAGGCGGACCAACGCCTTCTCCTTGATCTGCCGGACACGCTCTCGCGTGATGCCGAGGATCTCGCCGATCTCCTCGAGGGTCATCGGCTCCTGATCGTCCAGACCGAAGTAGAGGCGAAGAATCTTGGCTTCCCGCTCCTTGAGCGTCGACAGCGCTTCCTCGATGGTGTCCTTCAGGGCGTGCTCGAAGGCCTCGTCTTCCGGACCGGGTGAGTACTGGTCCGGGAGGTAGTCGAGCAGGCGGTTGTCCTCCCCGGGCGTCATGGGCGCGTCGAGGGACAGGTGTGAGTGGGAGATGGCGAGGGTCCGCTCGATCTCCTCCTTGGACACATCGAGGTCCTCGGCGATCTCGTCGACCGTCGGCTCGCGTCCGAGTTCCTGAAGGAGCGTCGAACTGCGCCGACCGATGCGATAGAGGGCGCCTGCCCGATTCAAAGGAACCCGTACGATGCGGCTCTGCTCGGCGAGGCACTGGAGGATCGCCTGCCGGATCCACCAAACGGCATAGCTGATGAACTTGATGCCTTTGGTCTCGTCGAACTTATGGGCCGCCCGGATGAGTCCGAGGTTGCCTTCGTTGATGAGATCCGAGAGCAGAACGCCCTGGTTCTGATACTTCTTCGCCACGGACACGACGAATCGGAGATTCGACCGGACCAGCTTGTTGAGGGCCTCTTCCTCACCCTTCCGGATGAGTTTGGCGAGGCGCGCCTCCTCCGCTCGATCGATGAGCGGATACTGACTTATTTCCTTCAGGTATTGGTCCAGCGAGCCTTCTTTGGATGAAGCCTTGCGGGAAGAGAAGGTCATCGGGCCTGAGCGCTGGCGGGGTCGACATGACGGGGCATCGACCGCTTCGGGTCATCCGCCCCGAATAGCATCTCAGGGATGCCGCTATCGCGCAATGGGCGACGGGCGCCGATGTGGAGATCCCGGCGCGGGAGACGCCTGATCAGCGGATGACGGTGCCGAGTCTCGACCAACGAACAGCCGGGAGTGCTGCAGACTCGCTCGGGCGCGGGGGGACGTAGGAGTAGTACACGACCCAAGGGCGGCCGCGGATCTGATCCCGGGTCACGAACCCCCAATAGCGCGAGTCCTCACTGTTGTCCCGGTTGTCCCCGAGGACGAAGTAGCGACCGTCGGGCACCACGATGGGACCCCAATTGTCCCGGGTCGGATGGTACCCTCGTGGAGGTCCGGCGATGAGATGGTGTGACTGCCACTCCATGTCCGGGTGCACAGCGTCCCCTGCGTCGTCGACGTGGCGGGCGTAAGGCTCCCAGACCGGCGCTCCGTTGAGGAAGAGCTGCTTGTCCCGCATCTCCAACGTGTCCGATGGAAGTCCCACCAGCCGCTTCACGTAGTTCTTCTCAGGCTCGTGGGGGGGATGAAAGACGATGACGTCTCCCCTCTCGGGCTCAGCGAAAGCCGGAAGCCCGATGTCGGTGCCGGGAATCGTCGCGCCGTAGACCGCCTTGTTCACCAGGAGGAAGTCACCGACGAGAAGCGTGCCCTCCATGGAAGACGTGGGGATCTTGAACGCCTCGACGACCGTCGCCCGGATGAGGAGGAAGAGGCCGAAGGCGATGGCGATGGACTTCAGCCAGTCGCCGAGACCCTGGCCGATGCGCGCGCGACGGGTGCGGCCATCGGACCGAAGCATCTCGGTCACTCTGCTGGCCTCTCCCTCGACGTCTCGCATCCGGTGTCACCCTCTGGAACGTCGCCGCAGCGACCCCCTGCGTGTCCACGTCTCGCGGCCGAGTTCGACCGCCCGCCCCACACCAATGGTCTCCGGCCCCGCTCGTCGTCAATACACAGCCCTCGAAAGGGCGTTCCTGCGCGACGCTTTTCGGACCCTGGCCGCCGGCATAGCTTCGACAGGGATGAGAATCGTCGACCCCCTTCGCCTCCTCGCCCTCCTCCTCGTCGGGGCCGGCCTCATCGGGTGGATACTCGCACGAGATCCCGTCCCGATGACGGCGTGCCCGGCGGAGGATCCCTCATGTGGGGTCGATATCGATTCTGCGACCGCCGTCGGGACGGTAGCCCCGCCGACCTTCGCGGCGGCCGATATCTGCCACGACACGGGCTACCTCTGTGCCGGCCTCGCTGAGGCGGAGGTCATCCGTCTACAGCGGTGGAGGGACCATGAAGGCACGATCGTCGTCCACGTCCCTCTACCAGAAGGTCTGACGGGAAGACACGCCAGAGCGTTGCAACGCGCTGCTGCCCAGGGCGTTCGAGCATGGAACACCCAGCCATTCCCCATCCTCGTCGACCTCCGCGGGGACCGGGACCCGGACTTCGCCGTCCGATGGAGCCGCGACGCGGGGACCCGCCTGGGGCTGACCCGGACCACATGGTCTCCCGCCAGGGGCCTCCGGGTGGAGTTCATCGAGCTCGGCGCCCTCGCTCCAGGCGGAGGCAACCGCGTCGCGGATCCCCGGCAGATCCGCCTGACGGCCGCGCACGAGATGGGCCATGCGCTGGGGCTGCCGCACAGTGATGCGCCACGCGATGTCATGTACCCCACGAATGCCGCAACCTCCATGAGTGCACAGGATTACCGATCGGTGGAGGTCCTCTACGACCTGCCCGACGGAACATCCATCACGCGGTGACACGGCGGACTCCAACGACCCAGGGGAGCGTCCTCACCCTCCCAGGCTGATCTGTCCACCCAGGTAGATGGCCCGACCCGCTGACGGAAATCCGAAAAGCTCCTCGTACTGGGCGTCCAGGAGGTTGTCGCCGGTGAGTGTGAGGACGAGACCGGGGCGGCCGGCTCCCGACTCTACAGCTACCAGCGACAGCCGCAGCGAGAGCAACTGATAGGCGTCCAGGGATACCGGTGTCGCGGGAAAGGTCGAGAAATCCCGGTCGTGGCGGCGGCCCACATGGGACAGCCTGGTGGACACGTCGACCCGTCCGAAGTCGGCTGAGGCCTGTGCGGAGCCCTTCAGCGTGGGACGGCGAAGGAGGGCCTCGCCGTTCACGAACGTCGCCCCAGGCCCCTCGTCGAAGCCCGCATCCGTCACCTCGGTGTCGAGCCAGCCCCCTGAGAGGCTACCGCTCCACCTCCCGCGACGAAGGTCGATATCGACCTCCACACCCGAGGCCTCGGCGGCCGCGACGTTGAAGTAGTTCGGGTCCGTCGGCTCCGGTGGCGCGAAGGTGTACTGGATGAGATCCTCGAAGCTCTGGGCGAAATACGTGACCCCGACGGTGGCGATGCCCCCCACCATTGCCTCGGCACCGACTTCCCACCCGAGGGATCGCTCCGGGTCGAGATCAGGATTTCCCCGGGCGAAGCCGGTGGCGAACGTCTCGAAGAAGGTCGGCTCCTTGATGGCCGTGCCCACGGAGGCACGCAGCACCCCGGTCTCGATCCCTGGTAGAGGAGCGGCCACGCCGGCCTGCCAGGTCCCACTCACCCCGAAACGCTCGTTGTCTTCAACACGACCGCCCAGCCGATACGAGAGGTCGCCGGCCTCTCCCGTGGCGTGGATGAAGTAGCCCAGGTTCTCCCGTTCGTTGAGACTGCGCCCGGACGAGGGGCCGAACTGGCTCAGAGACTCGTTGAACGATCGCTGCCGCTCCTCCTCGTACTCGAAGCCCCCGGTGAGGACGACGGGGTCGAGACGGAGATGGCCCCGGATCTCCCCGACACTCCGCCGGAAGTGGTCCAGACTGGTAAAACCGTAGAAGCCCAGCGTGTCGGCGGGGCTGTCCGGGGCGTCGTCCGTCCCGGAGTCGAACTCGTTCATCCCCACCGTGGCCTCCACCGTGAGACGGGAGGTGAGGCGCCGCGTAGCCGAAACGCGAGCCGTCGTACCGTCGGAGTAGGTGAATGCGTTCTGGTCGACAGGGAGCCCCGCCGAGTTCGTGGGGAAGTGATGGGTCCGGTCCGAGGCTCTCAGGTTCACCTCCAGGCTCGTCTGGTCGTCGGGTCTGAAGCGGCCCACGCCGGTAAGGACGGTCTGAACGCTCTCGTTGTTGAAGTCGAAGATGCCGTCGGTCGACCGGCGGGAGAGGGAGAGTCCGTAGCTTGCCCGTTCCGTCCCGGCGCGAAGATCCGCCGAGACATCCCGCCGACCGTAGGACCCGCCGTCGACAGAGATGGTCGAGACCGGCGAGCTCTGTCCTGTCCGTGTGATCACGTGGATGACGCCCGAGACGGCGTCCGACCCGTACAGCGCGCTGGCCGGACCTCGAACGATCTCGACCCGCTCCACCGCATCGGTGGTGAGCTCGGCGAAGTCGAATCCACCCCCGGCCTGGTTCACTTTCACGCCGTCGACGAGGACAAGGGTGTAGTCGCTTTCGCCCCCTCGCAGGAAGAGGGAGGTGACGGCCCCGAAGGAGCCGCCCCGGACGACGTGGATGCCCGACACGTCGCCAAGGGCGTCCGCCAACGACCCGCCGGAAACCCGGCGCAGAGCCTCGCCGTCGATGATGGTCACGTGGCTCGACACCGCGTCTTCTTCCAGCATCGTGGGAGCCGCCGTGACGACCAGACCTTCCAGGGAGAAGGCGTGGACAGCCGGTGCTGTCGCCCGGGCGGTATCGGAACCGGCCGCTCGCGTGTCCCCCGCCGCCTGACCGAAGGCGGGTTTCCCGCCCCATCCCAGGAAGAGACACACGACGGTGGTCGTGGATGCGATCCGTACTGCCGCTGCCGCTCGGCCCTCGCGAGCTGCGTGCATGAAGAAACCCGTCCTTTCCAACGCGGGAAACGACGGGCCAGACCGGTGGAGATCCGATCCAGGCACCACCTCCCCGCGGAGGCATGGCTTGGCTCGGACGGGACGCGTCTCCTGGCTCGAGGCCGACTGCTCGCCTTCCCGGGACTCTCCCAGTGGCTCGCTCCGAACAGCCGTTCCGCACCCTCGGCAGAGGGGCGGACCTCATTACAGTGGCGGGGCCGCGCCGGATTCACACCGGCTTCCGTATCGACCCGTCCGATATCGTGGATTGTCGACCCGAAAGCTACCGACCGATGGTCACGGCGCAACCGCCTACGGCAACCAATCCCTCGGCGTCGAGGCCGGGTCTCGCCGGGCTCAGCCGTCCCGGACCAGGCCGTACTTCTCGATCTTCTTGTAGAGATTCGAGCGAGGCATGTCGATCTGGCGGGCCGTCTCGGCAACGTTCCAGTCGTGCTCCCGGAGCTTCTGAAGAATGAAGGTCCGCTCCGCGCCGTCCTTGAAGTCGGCAAAGGTGTCCGACGACAGAAGCTCCCCTCCGATCCCTCCTCCCGCCGAGCGCCCGGTGGCCAGGAGGTCGACGTCCTCTCCCCGCACCGCCTCTCCTGGCGCCAGGATGAGAAGCCGCTCGACCGTGTTTCGAAGCTCGCGGACGTTACCAGGCCAGGAGAGGCCCTGAAGGCGCTCGATGGCCGCGGTCTCGAAGCTGCGCGGCGACATGCCTTCCCGGCGCGTCATGATGTCGGCGAAGTGCTGGATCAGCATGGGGATGTCGTCCCGACGCTCCCGAAGAGGGGGAAGGTGGACGGGCACGACGTTGAGCCGATAGAAGAGATCCTCGCGGAAGCCCCCTCCCTCGATCTCGGCGCTCAGATCCTTGTTCGTGGCGGCGATGACCCGCACATCCACTTCGATGGCCTTCGATCCCCCCACGCGGGTGATGACGCCCTGCTCCAGGGCGCGCAGGACCTTGGCCTGGGCATCGGGAGACATGTCTCCGATCTCATCGAGGAAGAGGGTGCCCCCGTCCGCCTGCTCGAACTTCCCTGCCCGGTCGGCGACGGCGCCCGTGAACGAGCCCTTGATGTGACCGAACAGCTCCGATTCGATGAGTTCGGAGGGGATGGCGGCGCAGTTGACCTCGACGAAAGGCTTCTCGGACCGGGCAGAGAGCCGGTGGATGGCGCGGGCGACCAATTCCTTCCCCGTACCGTTCTCCCCGGTGATAAGCACTCGGGCGTCGGTCGGGCCCACCTTCTCGACGCGCTCGAGGACCCGCCGGATGGCGTACGATGTCCCCACGATCTCGTACCGGCTCTCGATCTGGCTCCGGAGGTCGGCCATGCTCTGAGTGAGGCCGCGAAGCTCCAGGGCCCTACGGAGCGTGACCAGAAGACGGTCGGTGTCCAGGGGCTTCTCGAGGAAGTCATAGGCCCCCTTCCGGGTCGCCTCGACGGCGGTGTCGATGGTCCCGTGACCCGAGATCATGATCACCAACGTGCTGGGGTCCTCCTCGCGAAGACGCTCGAGGACATCCAGTCCGTCGAGCCCGGGCATCTTCACGTCGAGGAAGATGACATCCGGTCGAAAGCTGTCGGCGAGCTCGATCCCCTCGTGCCCGTCGGCGGCCTCGCCCACCTCGTGGCCTTCGTACTCGAAGACCTGAGCGAGAGCACTTCGGATGCCACTCTCGTCGTCGATTACCAGCAGGCGAGCCATGTCACTCCCGGAAGTGGGATGCGGTATGCGATGTAGGGGGCCCACGTCGGGCGGACCTCGACCCCTGGGGCCATCGTCGAGACGGTGGAATCAGGGATCTTCGCTCCCATCTACCGCCCGATCGATCATTGGTTCGTACCTGCGCAGCTCGAGTCGGCCGTTCCGCACGTCGGCGGCGGCAAAGCCCGTAGGCCGACGAATCCCGAACGTGGGGTCACCCCCGGCAGACGCCATCCTCGCACCGGAAGATTCGCCAATCTCCGTGGCGATGGCCGCCACCACCGTCGCGGGCAACGGGACCGGTCCAGCGTGAGCCTCGTCCACCTCGAAGCTCAGGTAGTCACCCCTGCCGTTCAACCGGCCTCGGAGGTGCACGTGTATCGTATCCGGGAGCGCCCCGAGGACCGAGGCCAACGGCGCCCGCCCGACGAAGTCGGCCGCTACGAGTCGGGCGTCCACCCGGACCCGATCACCCTCGAAGGTCACCACCGGGTCGATGAGACCCACAGGCAGGACCCCCGGCAGACCGTGGCGCAGGAGTGCCGTGACATCGTCCGAGCCCAGCGAGAGCCGAGGACCCGACATCCCCGACCGAAAGAGCTGGAGACGATCCATGACCCCGGCGGCCAGCTCCGGCGTAGCCTCCGGCGCCGGTGCCACGTCGGCCCAGGGGCGCGGGTCCTCGCCCGTCGGTGTCGAAGCCACCGAGCGAAGCCCGATGGCCGCCAGCGCACTGCCGAGAACGACGGCCGTGAGGAGCGCCGTCTTGCGGGAAGAAGGGGTACTCATGCGGACGCCAGCCTCGCACCCGACACTACACTGTACTTCGCGCCGCCGGGTGACAGTCGGCTCTCCATGAGGTCGACGGTGTGGACACGAAGCTCTCCGTCGAGTTCCAGGTCCGCGAAGTAGGCGTCCAGGCCGCGGAACACCCCTGCCCCCCCGTCCTCGCGGGCTCGACCGAGGGTGACGTGGGGGTGAAAGGCGCGGGTCTCGACGTCGAAGCCGAGCCCGGAGAACGTCCACTCGAGGTCCTGCTTGAGGCAGCGGAGTTCAGGCGAGGCACCGACCGCCACCCAGATGACCCGCGGCCTGCGAACCGACGGGAAGGCCCCGAACCCGCCGATGGACGTTGAAAAGGACGGTGTTTCCGAAGCGACCCGATCCAACGCCTCCTCGATGGCGGGAACCCGATCGCGTCGGACCTCGCCGAGAAACTTTAGCGTCACGTGGAAATTCTCCGGGTCCACCCACCGGACCGGAAACTCCTCTGCGCGAAGGGGGCGCGCCGCGCTGAAGATGCGCGCCTTCTGCTTCTTCGGGAGCTTCAGGCCGATGAAGAGCCGCATGACCGGGTTTACGAGGACTGGAAAGACGACGAGGTCGGGCCTCACCGTCTGCCAGAAACGTAAAGGTCGGTAACCCCACCCGCGAGGAAAACTTGGACGCGCCGCCAAGCACGCGGCGATGGCGACCCTATCCTTCGCCGTCGCCGGACTCTCGCTGTGCCTGACCGCTGTCCGCCACACCATTTGCCGGGCCAGAAGCGTCGGCGAGGACCTCGCGGCTCAGATTGATCCGCTGCGTAGGGTAGGCGAGCTGGATGTCGGGGTGCTCGTCCACCATGTCCAGGAGACGTTCCCACATTTCCGAGGACGAGCCTCTGCGGGCCCGCGGGCGACTCAGGTATCGCAACGTCAGGAGCACACCGCTGTCCTCCACCGAGACGTAGACGACGGGCGTGAGCTTGCGGTACCGGATGAGAAAGCGAGGCTCGCCCCTGGGCTGGGGGCTCGTGGCTTCCTTGGTGATCTCCATGGTCAGGTCCGCCGCCAGCTCATTCACGAGGTCCCGGGCCTTCCTCCAGTTGCTCTCCAGCGTGATGAGGAGCTTGATCTCATTCCATAGGTACGGGAAGCCCGCCACGTAGTTGGCCAGGGGTTCCGTAAAGACCTTCTGGTTGGGGATGTGGATGAGGCGTCCGGTACTCTGGTCCGCATCGACCCAGTTCCCGATCTCCATGATGGTGAATTGGAAGAGCCGCCGGTCGACCACGTCGCCGGCGTGGGGCCCGATCTGGATCCGGTCCCCGACGTCGAAGGGGCGCCGCCACGAGATGAAGCTCCATCCAGCCAGACCGGCCACCAGGTCCCGGAGGGCGATGGCGAGTCCGGCCGAGACCAGGCCGAGGAAGGTGCCCAACGACCGGAGGGCCGTGAACCACACTTGCACCAGGAAGAGGACCGCGATGACGAAGGCCACATTGCTGGTGATCTTCGCCCATCGGTACTGGACCTCGGTTTCGTCGACGCGGCGATGGACCACCGCCATGACCCCTCGACGAAGAAAGAAGACGCCGAGAACGATGAGGAGGGACAGCAGGATGTTGGCCTGTGTCTCCGGACTCACGCCGGGAAAAAGGCTCCACCCGTCCTGAAAACCCACCTGCTGAAGCGTCAGCACACCAGCCACGGTCATCGCCAAGAGGGCTCTGGTTCGAGTGAGTTCGCCGGCACCCGCGACTCGGGGCCATCAGAACGCTGAGCCATGATGAAGCCTACCGACGTCGAGCGGAAGGTTCGTGACGAGCTACGGGCGGGGTCCTCCGTCGGTTTGAAGCCGATACTGGACCGCCTCCGCGACGTGAACGACCTCGACCGCCTCCGCTTCGTCCAGGTCCGCCACTGTACGGGCGACTCTGAGAACCCGATCGAACCCACGAGCCGTCAGTCCACTCGTCCTCATCGCCTCGCCCAGCAGCGCCAGAGCGGCGTCGGTGACCCGTACGGCTCGGCGCACCCGTCCAGGGGGCATGGCGGCGTTGGTGAGGGGTCCGTCCTCGGCGGCAAGCCTGTGAAACTGGCGCTCCCGGGCCGCCGCCACCCGACGGGAGACGAGCCCCGAGGCTTCGCCCTCGGGACAAGACGTCATCTCATCTACGGTAAGGGACGACAGGCGCACGTGGAGGTCCATCCGATCGAGGAGGGGTCCCGACACGCGACCGCGGTATCTGGCGATGGCTGCCGGATCGCAGCAGCACCGGTCGGAGCCGTCGCCATGAAACCCGCACGCACAGGGATTCATCGCGCCGACCAGGAGAACCCGCGCCGGAAACTCCAGCCATCGTCCCGCCCGGGACAGCCGGACACAGCCCTCCTCGAGGGGCTGTCGCAGCATCTCGAGAGCGTCCCGCCGGAACTCGGGCAGCTCGTCCAGGAAGAGGACTCCGTGATGGGCCAAGGAGAGCTCACCCGGACGTAGAGGCGAGCCACCGCCGTGAAGGCCGGCGTACGACACGGAGTGGTGAGGCGCCCGGAAGGGGCGCTGCTCGGGCAGGCATCCTCCCATGAGGAGGCCGGCCACCGAGTGAACACGAGCGACCTCGATGGCCTCTCGTCGGGTCAGCGGTGGGAGGAGTCCAGGGAGGCGTCGAGCGAGCATGGTCTTCCCCGAACCGGGAGGTCCGACGAAGAGGAGGTTGTGGCCTCCCGCGGCCGCGATCTCCACCGCCCGACGTCCCATCTCCTGACCCCGGACATCGCGGAGGTCCACGTCCCGCTCCGAGGGCTGCCGGAACGATCGTCCGGCACCTCGGGCGCAGGAGTCGGGGGCTGGACCTTGGGGGTCCGAGTCCCCGGACGAAGACGTGCTCGAAAGGGCCCGGGCCCGGAGCGTCCCGGATCGCCTGCCGTCGCCATGAGAGGCGCTGTGGTCAATCCCCTCGGCGCCGGCGCCGAGGAGCCCTCGGACCAGTGCGCGCAGGTCTTCTGCGACGACCACTTCGAGACCGTCGACGAGAGCCGCCTCCGCCGCATTGTCCGGGGGCACGACCAGGCGCTGTAGACCCTGGTCGCGGCAACAGAGGGCGACGGAGAGGACTCCAGGCACGGGACGCAGGGTACCGTCAAGCCCCAGCTCACCCACCAGCCCCATCCCGCTGAGAGAGCGGAGGGGGACGGCTCCGGCGGCGGCGAGGACGCCGACCGCGATGGGAACGTCGAACGCCGTCCCGGCCTTCCGAACGTCGGCGGGTGCCAGATTCACGGTGATCCGCCGGTTCGGAAGACCGAAGCCGCTGTTCTTCAGCGCGGCCCCGACACGCTCCCGCCCCTCCCGGACCGATCCCTGCGCCAGCCCCACGACGGCGAAGGCCGGAAGGCCCGAGGCCAGGTTGACCTCGACGCTCACGGGAAAGGCTTCGATGCCGCCGACGGTGGCGGTATGGACGCGTACGAACATCGCAGACGATGTCCCAGCCACTGGGGCCGAACCATGGGAGGACGGGACGGAGCGCCGACTTGTGCCACCCCCAGGCCCCCGGTACCATGGCCGTCGTTCCAATCCGAACCCGAGTGGGGAGGGTGCATGAAGGTCGCCGTCGTGAAGGAGACTCGACCCGGTGAAGCCCGGGTCGCCCTCGTGCCTCAGGGGGTGAAGGCCCTCCTGAAGACGGGCTTGTCCGTGACGGTGGAAGCCGGTTGCGGGCTCACCGCCGGCGTCCCTGACGACGCATACGTGGAAGCCGGGGCATCGCTGGCGGGCTCCGCCCAGGAAGCGCTGGCGGGCGCCGGCTTGGTGCTCCACATCAACGCCCCTTCCCTGACCGACCCCGACGAAGTGGGGCTTCTCGGCAACGGCACCATCCTGATCTCCTTCCTCGATCCCCTGGGCAGCGCCGACCGGGTTCGAGCTCTGGCATCCCGGGGGGTCACGGCGATCTCCATGGAGATGGTGCCACGCATCACCCGCGCCCAGTCCATGGACGCTCTTTCGTCACAGGCGACGGTGGCCGGCTACAAGGCCGCCCTCCTGGCTGCCGACTCGCTGCCAAAGTTCCTTCCCATGTTCACCACGGCGGCGGGAACGATCCGACCGGCCAAGGCGCTTGTGCTCGGCGCGGGCGTGGCGGGGCTTCAGGCCATCGCCACCGCGCGTCGGCTGGGCGCCGTCGTCGAGGCCTTCGATGTTCGCCCGGCGGTGAAGGAGCAGGTCGAGAGTCTGGGAGCGACATTCCTGGAAGCCGACGAAGATGTCACGGCGGAAGGCGAAGGCGGGTACGCGGCCGAGCTGTCCGAGGACCAGCACGAGAAGGAGCTGGAACTCATCGCGGGAGCCATCCGGGGGGCCGACATCGTCATCACCACCGCTCAGATCCCGGGCCGAGAGGCGCCGCTCCTCATCACCGAGGAGATGGTGGCGACGATGCGACCGGGTTCGGTGATCATCGACCTGGCCTCGGAAAGCGGCGGGAATTGCGCCACCACCCGCATGGGCGAGACCGTGATCTCCCACGGAGTTCAGGTCATGGGCCCGGTGAACCTGCCGGCGACGATTCCGGTGCATGCCAGCCAGATGTACTCCAAGAACATCGTCACGCTGGTGGGAGAGCTGGTCGGCGAGGAAGGTGACATCTCCCTGGACTTCGAAAACGACGTCGTCGGACCCGCCACGGTCACCCATGGTGGCGAGATCGTGAACGAGCGCGTCAAATCCGCACTGGAGGCATGATGGGCGAGTTGATGATCGGGCTCTACGTCTTCGTCCTGGCCACGCTGGCTGGACGAGAGGTGATCACGAAGGTGCCTCCCACCCTCCACACGCCGCTCATGTCCGGGGCGAACGCCATCTCCGGCATCGCCATCGTCGGGGCCATCGTCGTCGCGGCGAAGGCCGACGGGACGCTGCAGACGGCGCTCGGTATCGCGGCCATCGCCATGGCGACCATCAACGTCGTCGGCGGCTTCATGGTGACGGACCGCATGCTCAGCATGTTCAGGAAGAGGTAGACCGATGGAGACCTTCATCGAGCTCGTCTACCTCCTCTCCGCCGTCCTCTTCGTCGTCGGCCTCAAGCGTCTCCAGTCTCCGGCGACGGCCCGAGGGGGCAACGCCCTGGCGTCGCTGGCAATGCTGCTGGCCATCGTCGCGACGGTCATCGACACCGAGATCCTCACGTGGTCGGGCATCCTCGTAGGCGTGGCCATCGGCGGTCTCGTGGGCGGCATCGCGGCCCGCCGGGTCGAGATGACCGACATGCCCCAGCTCGTCGGGATCTTCAACGGCTTTGGCGGCGGAGCGTCGGCCCTGGTGGCCATCGCCGAATTCACGGCGAATCCCACCATCGGGATGGGCACCACCGGTGTGACCATCATGATCGGCACCCTCATCGGCGCCGTCACGTTCACCGGCTCCTTCGTCGCTTTCGCGAAGCTTCAGGGCTTGATGACGGGCAATCCGATCACCTTCCCCGGACAGAATCCGTTCAACCTCGTCATCTTCCTCGGGGTCCTTTTTCTCGCCACCGCGAGCCTGGGCGTGGGCCTCACCGCCGACCCCCTGCTCCTGTTCGCCGTCTTCCTCGGCACGGCACTGCTGCTGGGCATTCTCATCGTCATCCCCATCGGGGGTGCGGATATGCCAGTGGTCATCTCGTTGCTGAACTCGTATTCGGGCCTCGCCGCCAGCGCTGCGGGCTTCGTCATCGGCAACATGGTGCTCATCATCTCCGGTGCCCTCGTCGGTGCGTCCGGACTCATCCTGACCCAGTTGATGTGCAAGGGGATGAATCGGTCGCTGGCCAACGTCGCGTTCGGTGGATTCGGTGGGAGCGCGGGAGTCGATCGTGCCCAGATCGGCCAGCGCCCGGTGAAGAGGGCCGACGCGGAAGCGGTGGCCGCCGAACTCGGGTACGTGAACTCGGTGGTGGTCGTGCCCGGGTACGGCCTGGCTGTGGCCCAAGCCCAGCATGAACTCCGGAAAGTGGGCGACCTCCTGGAGCAGCGTGGTGTCGATGTGAAGTACGCCATCCACCCGGTTGCCGGTCGGATGCCGGGCCACATGAACGTCCTCCTCGCCGAGGCCGATGTGAGCTACGACAAGCTCTTCGATCTCGAGGAGATCAACTCGGACTTCAACAGCACCGACGCCGTGCTCATCGTCGGTGCCAACGACGTCGTGAATCCCTCGGCTCGGGATCCGAACTCCATCATCGCCGGGATGCCCATCCTGGACGTCGACGCCGCTCGCAGGGTCATCGTGATGAAGCGCAGCCTTTCCCCCGGCTTCGCAGGGATCGACAACGACCTCTTCTACTTGGACCACACGCTGATGTTTTTCGGAGACGCCAAGGACTCCATGGCGGACCTCGTCCGGGAAGTGAGGGAGCTGGCTTGAACCGGGGGACGGCGTGAGCGGCGGGGCGCCGACCTTCCGGACCCTGCGGGTGGTCTGGATGGCCATGGTCGGAGGCACGCTCTTCTACACGCTCGTCGCCTACGCCCTCCTCGTCACGGGCGTCGTCGACGTCGGTTCGTCCTACGGACCGGAGGTCATGAATTACGTGGGCGCCTTCGCCGTCGCGCAGATCGTCGTCTCTCTCCTGGTCCGTCGACGGCTGGTGGCCGCGACGCCACCGGGTGCGTCACCGGAAGAGCGGATGAATCACTACTTCACCGCCTGCGTCGTCACCCTCGCCCTCATCGAGGGCGGAGGCCTCTTCGTCATCACCTTCTCCATCATCACCGGCGTGGCGACATGGGCGCTCGTGGGCGGTGGTGCGGCCGTGGTGGTGATGATCGTGGCCCGGCCTCTCCATAGCGAGTTGGAGGGCTGACGGCACTCCGTGCCGACCCGACGGCGTTCGGTGCGGACCCGGCGGCGCTCCGTGCCGACCCGACGGCGTTCAGTGCGGACCCGGCGGCGCTCGCTCCGGTCTCACGTTCCCCCGTCCAGGCCTGCCTCCGCGGCCTCGCGAAGGAGTGCCCACAAACGCTCGACATCGGCTCGCGTCGTCTTGATGTTGCCGATGGCGGCCCGAAGGGCGGTGCGACCGTTGAGGGACGTGTGGGTCATGAACGCCTCTCCGCTGGCATTCACCCCGTTCAGGATGGCGCGGTTGAGGGCATCGGCGTCCGCGTCTGCTCCAGGTAGTTCGTACCGAAAGGCCACGGCCCCGAGCTCCACCGGCGCCAGTACCGACCAACCCGGCTCCGACTCGACCCACCCCGCGAAGTCCCTGGCCAGGTCGATATGGTGCCGAATACGAGCGATGAGCCCCAGGCGCCCGAAATACCTCAATACGAACCAGAGCTTGAGGGAGCGGAAGCGCCGCCCGAGGGACACGCCGTAGTCCATGAGACTGCGGGCGGAGCCCGTCTCCGAACTCGACAGGTACTCGGGGACCAGGGTGAAGGCCCGGGCGAGATCGTCGGGCTTGCGGCAGTAGAGAACGGAGCAATCGATGGGCGTGAACAGCCACTTGTGCGGATTCACCACCACCGAATCCGCCAACTCCCAACCATCGAATCGGGAGCGCAACTCCGGCACCATGGCCGCCGGTCCGCCATACGCCGCATCCACATGGAGCCAGGCGCCGTACTCCCGCGCCAACGACGCGATCTCCGCGACCGGATCGATGGACGCGGTGGAGGTCGTACCCAGTGTGGCGACCACCGCAACGGGTCGCACGCCCTCGTCGACGTCCCTTCGGATCGCTTCAGCGAGGGCGGCGGGGTCCATCTCGAACCGATCGTTGGTGGCGACCGGGCAGTACCCGCGACGACCGAACCCAAGCGTCATCGCAGCCTTCTCGACCGATGAGTGGGCCTGCTCGGAGGCATACACACGGCCGCGGGGCAGTCCGAACAGACCGTCCTCGTGGACGTCCGGATACTCCACCTCACGGGCCGCGGCGAGAGCGTAGAGGGTCGAAGAAGACGCCGTGTCGTTGATGACCCCTTCGAAGGGCTCTGGAAGACCGAGCAGGATCCTCAGCCAGTCGGTGGTGACATCTTCCAGTTCGGTCGCCACGGGCGAGCTCCGCCACACCATGGCGTTCACGTTGAGCGCCGCCGTGAGCATCTCACCCAGGATCCCCGGCCCGGACGCACTTACCGAGAAATAGCCGTAGAAGGCCGGGTGATTCCAATGGTTGAGTCCCGGCACGACGACGGTGCGGAAGTCGGCCAGGATGTCGTCCATACTCTCACCCACCTCCGGTGCCTCGGTGGGGAGTCCGGCCCGGATGGAGCCCGGCTCCAGTGAGGGGAAGACCGGGAACGAGCGGACGTTGGCGAGATAGTCGGCGATCCAGTCCGTCGTTTCCCCACCGAGTCGCTCGAACTCGGCGGCCGGCATGTCGCCCAGAGATTCTGGAGTCAGTGTTCCCGGGCCCCGCCGTTCCAGGGAGCCTGCCCGAGAATGTCCGCGACCTCGGCAGCGATCTCGTCGAGCTGATCCTCCGCTTCGGCGTCGAGTGCGTCGGACGGAAGCGACGGAGCCGTAACGCCTTCACTCTCGAAGAATTGGAAGAAGAGCGCGTCGGTATGGCCGACGCTCACGTGGGTCACCACCCTGTCCAGAGATCGATTGAGTCTGAGGAACTCGCGGAGCATGAGCGGCGCATCGCACTGCCCCGGTGGATCTCGATACAGCTCACGGATGACGAGTTCCCGCAGGACGTGGATCTCGTCGATGGCCTCGCCGGCGGCCAAGCCACGCCTCGCCGCCACGGCCCCATAGAGCTCCGCCAGCCGATCCCAACGAGATTCGATCTGATTGCGGTAGGGGCCGACCATTTCAGGGAGCATCCCGACGAGCTGATCGGCAAAACGGTGCACGAGCGCCTGGGCGCCTGAGCCGCCGCCGAGCTCGCGTGCCTGGAGCTCGTGCATCCAGTTCTCCACCAGACCCTTTCTACGGTCGTCGAGCCAGCGACTCAGATCGATCCCCCCCGGGACTCGTGGCTCTTCGGTGTCGATGACCCGCGAATCGCGGGGTCTGGATTCGGATTCTGGTGAGGGTGCCTCTCTCGTACCGGGCATCGGGTTGAAGCTGAGGGGGAAGCGTTACTTCGATTCAAAGCTATCAACCGCCCCCGCCTGGATGAAAGGATTCAACGGAGGAATCAGGCTTCGTGGCCGGTTTCTCCGCCATCCCAGGGCTGAAGCGTGACGTGGACGGTCGTTCCCACGCCCACTTCGCTCTCCACATTGACGCTGCCACCCCAAGCCCGGACCACTCGCTGAACGATGGCGAGACCAAGGCCGGTGCCCTTCGAGCGCGTGCTGAACTGCGGTTCGAAGATCCGCGGCAGGACGTCGGCGGGGATTCCGACTCCGTCGTCGGTGACGGCGAGAATCACGGATTCGGGCTCCCCCTCACCCCGCCGGGCGCTGATGACCACCCGCGTTCCGTCGCGGCCTGCAAGGCGAGCGTTCTCCAGGAGATTGACCAGAACTTCCTTGAGCTCGGTGGTCCTCGCCAGCACGGGAGGCAGTCGAGGTTCGACGTCGGCGTCGAACCGGATGCGGGCTGCGGACCCGCCGTAGAGAGCCATCACTTCGGCGATGACATCGCCTACGAAGACCGGAGAGAGAGGAGCTTCCTGGGCCCCGGGAGCCCCGAAACGGGAGAACGACTGGGCGATCTCCGCCAACCGGTCGATCTCGGCCAGCATGGCGTCGGCGTTCTTCGTAAGGATGGCGTCGAAGTCGGGGTGCCGGTCGTCCCACGCTCGACGCACGTGCTGGATGCTGAGCTTGATGGGCGTCAATGGGTTCTTCACCTCGTGAGCCACCTGTCGCGCCATTTCACCCCATGCCAGAACCCTCTCGGCCCTCAACTCGTCGGTGACATCGTCCAGGGCCACCACGACCCCGCGCCTGGTCCCGAAGGAGCCCAGGCGCCGCGCCCGGACACGCACCCGGCGCTCACCGATCTGAACGTCGGTATTGGCTTCGTCGGCCTTCCCCCCCAGGTACTCGTTCAGCCAGCGTGTGAGCGCCTCGCCCAACTCGTCGTCGGCGGGGAGGTCCCGGCCCACCGAAACGGTGGAGCCCAGAAGCTCCTCGGCTCTGGGGTTCACCAGCGTGACACGTCCGCTGGGGTCCAACGCCACCATCCCCACGGCGGCCTCGTCCATCATGAGCTGGGTCCGCCGAGTGGTGCGCAGAAGCTGTCGACGCGCCCGGCGCACCCGGCCCACCATTCGGTTGAAGGCCCGGAAGACCGCTCCGAACTCGTCGCCTCGGTGAGCGGGAAGTCGCAGCCCGAGATCTCCCGCCCCCACCCGTTCGGAGGCGAGTTGGAGGGCACGAATAGGGCTTGTCAGCGCTCGTCCCGCCACCATCGCCAGAGCCAGGGACAAGCCGGCGCCCAGGAGGACCACGAACGCCAGGATCTCGATGAGGTCCGTCGTCTGCAGAGCACTCGACCCTTCTTGCAAGGGCACCTGGGCGGCCAGTACGTCACCGTCGGGGAGGCGCCGGTAGGCCGTCACGTACTCCCACCGCCCCACCGACGTCTCATCCAACTCCTGGACCGACTCGTGCTCGTTGAGGGTCCGGTGGATGTCGTAGGGTGTCCACCCTTCGTACAGACCCAACTCGACGAGCTCCTCCAGGGAGCCCTCGCGCAGTTCGCCGTTGCGATACTCGAGAAGCTCAGCCCCGACCTGGCTCGCCAGAAGCTCCATCCTCCCCTCCAGCGCCCGGTACCAGTTCGCGGCGTCCTCGACGACGCGTTCGGCGATGACCTCTGCGGAGCGGTGTGAGGCCTGGGCCAGGGTCCGGTACGCCACCGTGCCGAAGAGGGCGTTGGCCAGGGCGAAGAAGCCGAACAGGGCCAACGTGACCCTCGCCCGGAAGGAGATGGTGAAGCCGGAGAAGTCGGGAAGCCCCCGACCGGCCTCACCGGAGAGGGCACGACCCACCGACCAGAAGAAGAGGAGCACGAGGAGGTTGGCAACGGCGAGGAGCGTCCCTCGAGCCAGTGCAAGAGGCGCGCCGGGGCGTTCCACGGAGTAGTGGGCCAGGTACTGGGGTCCGTTGGAGAAGCGAAGGCCCAGCTCGGCCCTCCACCCCTCGGGAGTTCGCACCACCTGGACGCCGCCCTCGGGAGCCGCCTCGTCCTCAGGGAGTGGCAGTACGCTTAGGGCCTCGAGCTCCGCGTCCCGTACGCCCTTGAGGAGCGTCCCCATGGCCGAGCGCCCGGTCGTCTCGGGAAACGGCGGCGCCACCGCTCCGAGCATCCGGTCGTCCGAGAGCGAGGCGGTGAGGATGTACCTGGCGTCGTCCTGGTCCAGTTGGGCGAGCTGCACGCCCCCTGCTCTCCGACCCTGGGCCAGGAGATCCTGATACGGTTGTGGCTCGGTTTCCGCGACGCCGATGCGGAGGCCTTCACCGGGAGAGCCGTCCCTCCGCTCGATCTGGAGCCAGACCGGGTACCCCGTGTCCGCGAGACCACTCCGTCGCCAGCCCTCGTAGAGGATGCTCACGTCGTTGGCGCCACTCGCATCCAGCGAGTCGGCCAGACGGGCGAAGTCGAGCAGACGATCCTCCAGCTCCACGTCCTCCACGGCGGCAAGGGAGATCAAGCGCTGGGCGCCCTCGGCCAGCCGGGCGTCCACCCGCTGTCCCCAAGCCAGCGGAATCGCGGCGGTGCTGCCGAGGAGGGCCGCGGTGGTCCACCGGACGACGGCCGCACGCCATCCCGAGCTTTCCTCCAGCGCCACCGCGGCGAAGCCCGCCGGCAGCGCCCAGGCCGCCGACCACAGGACCGACACCTCGCCCAGCCAGCCGACCCGTGCTCCGACGAGGGCCGCCAGTGCAACCGCCCCGAAAACCGCTCCCGCCAGCAGACGTCCCGAGGACGCTCCCGCCCTGGAGGCGTGGGTCAGACCCACGCCGGCAATGATGGAGAGGAGTGCGCTCCCCACGAACTGGTAGGCGATCCAGGGCGATCTCCCCTGGGCGAGGATGGACGGCTCGACGAGGAGCCCCAACGCCATGAGAACGAGGGGAAACGCGATCCCCACTACGACGCCGACGCCCCACGATGGAAGGGCCGCTCTGACCCTGGGCGTGACCCCCACCGCAGCCGCCAGGGCGGCGATGACGAGCGCCCACCGCCCCAGGCCCGCCGACGGCGCAAACAGGGAGCCCTCGTTGAAGAGAGGCGCCGCCACGCCCGCCCCCTCCACCGGGATGAAGGCCGACGCCGCAACAAGGCTCAGGGCGGCTGCGACGGCCTCGGCCAGGGCGAAGGGACCGCCGAGAGCGAGGAGCAGCCACGCCACTCCCGCCAGTACGCTCATCGTCACGGCCCACCGGTGTCGAATGGTCGCCGCCCGCTCCTCCGCCGTGGGTCGCTGGAGGACCACGCTCAGAAGACGATCTTCGTCCAGCGCCAGATCCCAGATGGCCTCTGCGACCCCGGGGTCCTCTTCGGTGATGCGGATCCGCTCCCCCGTCTCCTCGTAGAAGCGGCTGGCGAGGTCCCCCATGTCGGCGCCGAGCCCCTCGGGCAGCGCAGCCCGCAGCAAGTACGCCGCCACGGCGACACTCCCGTCGCCACCACGGGAGGTCAGGTACAAGTATCCGAACAGCGGGAGATCGCGATACGACTCCCGGCTCTCGCCACTCTGGACGCTCTCGGGCACCTTCCCACGGTGGACGCCGTCCCAGGCGACGAGCTCACCGTCTGCGTCGTAGAGTGCGAGGGCCGAAGTGCGGTACCGTCGGCGAAGCTCTTCCAGATCGGCCTGGGCGAGCTCGACGCCCTGCTCCTCCCACGCGGCCAGGAGAGCCTCCGCGGCGGCCGTCCCATCGATCTGCCGCCGGTCCAGCTCCTCGCTGAGCAAGTCCCCCACCTCGTCCACCCGGTGGTCCCAGTAGCCGTCCCAGTCTCCCAGGATCTCGCCGACCTGGCGTTCAGCGAGGAATCCGCCCAGGATGCCGCCGAGAACGAGAACGAGTCCCGCACGCCCCCAGAGATTTCTCGGAGCGCCGGCGAAGACGGCACCACCGACGCCTGCCGCCGCAACGGCAAGCGCCCAGACCGTCCCGACCCCGGACCACCACCACAACGAGGCGACCGCGATCCATGGACCGGCCTGACGGAACACCGTCCGCCCGAGGAGCTGAGGTGGAGCCGTCATTCGCGATCGATCAGTTGCCGTGGCCCGAAATCCGTCGAACCATCGACAGGGATCCTCGGCTGGTTCTTCCCGTTGGGGCTCTGGAGCAGCACGGTCCACATCTCCCGGTGGGAAGCAACATCGTCATTGCTCGGCACGTAGCCCGAGCGGTCGCGGCGGGCACGGGCATTCTCCGTGCCCCAACCCTCTCCTACGGCGTCACCGTCGGCGGAGGTCCCTACGCCGGGCGAGCGGGGCTTCGGAGGAAGACCCTGCACCGGGTCGTGAACGAATTGGTCCAGATGTGGGAGGACGATGGGATCGAGCACTTCGCCATCATCACCGCACATCGATTCGAACCTCACCTGGAGGCGCTGCTCATGACGGCGACGGGGCCCTCCTCACGCTCGGTGTACGACCTCTATCAGATCGACGTGTCCGACATCCTCGACTCCGACCCGGAGTTGGAGCACGCCGGGGAACTCGAGACCTCCCTCATGCTCCACCTGGCGCCCGGACTCGTCCGAAGAGACGAGGTTCGGGATTTCCTCCCTGAAGGCGGGGCGCTTCGAAGATATACCCGTCGACGGGTGCCGAAACCACCGAGTGACTCGCAGGGCATCATCGGATCGCCGAGCCTGGCCACCGCCGAGAAGGGGCGCGCGGTCTTCACCCGTTACGTGGAGAAGATCTGCGCCGCGCTTGCCGCAGGGCCGGTCGATTAGCCAGTGGTCGATGCGGATCGTCGCGAACCGCCGTGGCCGGCCCGTGTAGAAGGCGCCATGTCACGTCCTGTCATCACCCTCGTCGCTCTGGCCCTCCTCGCATCGTGGTCCCCTGTCTCCGGACAGGGCGTCGTCATCGATCAGGGGCAATTCGAGATCAGCGTGGACGGCGAGCCCGTGGGCACGGAGGACTTCGTCATCCGTCGAGCGAGCCTCGGTCTGGGTGCGGCCTTCTTCGCCAACGCCACCGTCGCCCTCGGCCCCGACGGTTCCACGAGCCGCATCGCCCCTCTCCTCCGGGCGCTCCCGCCAGACGGTCATGCCGAGAGCTATCAGGTGGAGGTTGCAGGAGAGGGAGCCATGGAGCTTCGACTGGCTCGATCGGGACGTCGCTACGTGGCAACGATCCGATCCGAGATCGGAGCGGAGGACCGGGAGTTCCAGGCTCGGCCGGAAACGCGCATCCTGGACCTGGGCGTAGCCCACCACCACTACTTCGTCCGGGACCTCCGCGTAGATCGACCGGCCCACGTACTCGAGCCCCGCACGAGGACCCAGCACACCCTCACCGCCACCGAGCGGGTCGAAGAGGAGATCCAGGTGGGCCCGAACAGTATCCAGGTCCGTCGCGTGGAGTTCGCTTCGGAGGGGGGACACGACCGCACCGTCTGGTACGATCGTCAGGGCCGCGTCGTCCGCGTGGAAATCCCTGCGCTTGCGTGGGTCGCCCAGCGCACCGACCTGGTGGGCTAGACGGGGTGAGTCGACCGGGTCTCGGGGTTACTTTCCGGCGGCCCTGAAGTGGGGCACCGGTCTGAAATGAAGATCCCACCGCCCTCCCGCGTATGCGGTGTGTCTCGGGGGAGCGAAGGGATTGTGAACCCCCTGGGCCGGGTCACCGTAAGGGGCTCGACGGACCGTGACCGCCCTCCTCGACGTGAAAAAGGCTCGACGCATGACATGGCTGCGCCCCCTGGCTCTCGCAGCGCTCCTCGCCACCATCCCCGGCCGACCTGCGGCGGCGATGCAGCAGGTGCCCCCCGACCTCTCCCTGGAGGAGGCCATCGAAATGGCCCGGGAGCACAATCCTCAACTCCTCCGGGTTCGCAACGACGAGATCACCGCCGACTGGCAGGTCCGTGAGGCGTACGGCTCGCTCCTCCCCTCGGCGTCGGCGTCGGGCGGCATGTCGTGGCAGGGGTCGGGTGAGAACCTCATCGCCGGCGGCATCACCCTGGGGGACCTCGGCGTCGGCGATCAGCCGTCCTACTACTCGTCACGGTATTCCCTGGGCCTCAACTACAACCTGAGTTGGGCCCAGCTCCTGGCTCCCAGGCAGTCGAAGGCGAGTCGGCGAGCGACGTTGTCGGGAATCGAGGGCACCGATTGGTCCATCGTCACCCAGGTCACCGGCGGGTACATCGACGTCTGGCGGCAGCAAGAGGCGGTGCGGATCGCCGAGCTTCAGCTCGAAAACGCCAGGTTCAACCTGCGACTGGCGGAGGGGCAGCTCGAAGTGGGGCAGGTCACGCCCATCGATGTCGGCCAGGCCGAGGTCCAAGTGGGTCGCTCCGAGGTGACGCTCCTCCAGGCGCAGAACGCACTCACAACCGCCCGGATGCGCCTTCTGCAGCTCCTGGGCGTACCCATCGCCCAGAGCTTCGCCGTCACCACCCGGTTCGAACTGTCCGAGCCCACCTGGGGGTTGGAGACCCTCACCGAGGTCGCCCTCGAGGAGAACCCCGACCTCAAGACCTCCCGCCTGGCGGCCGAGGTGAGCGACATCGGGGTCAGCTCGGCGTGGTCGTCGTACATGCCCACACTTTCGGTGAGCGCGGGATGGAGCGCCTTCACCCGTGAGGCCAGCAGCGTCGACTTCCAGATCGCACAGGCTCAGGCCCAGACGGCCAGCCGGATCGCCCAGTGTATCCAGACCAACGATCTCTACGCCCGGCTGGCGCGACCGCTTCCCCCACAGGACTGCGGCCAGATCTCCTTCACCGACGCGCAGCGCCAAGCAATCATCTCCCAGAACGACCAATTCCCCTTCGGCTTCATCCGGTCGCCGCCATCGGTTGGGCTCACCATCTCCGTGCCCATCTTCCAGGGCTTCAGCCGACAGAGAGCCCTCGAACAGGCACGGGTCCAGGCCGACGACGACCGTGAAACCATCCGTGAGCGCGAGCTGGCCGTACAGGCCGACGTGGCCATCGGGCTCGAGAACGCCCGAACGGCGTACGAGAGCGCCCAGCTCGAGGAGCGGAACCGGCTCCTGGCCCAGCGGCAGCTCGACCTGGCGCGGGAACGATACCAGCTCGGGGCCATCACCTTCGTCGAACTCGTCGACGCCCAGACCGTCCTCGCACAGGCCGAAGTGAACCGGGCCCAGGCGGTCTACGCCTACCACGACTCCGTCACGAACCTCGAAGCTCTCCTCGGGGCTTCCCTCCGCTTCCAGGACTGACCGCACCCCCATGGAAAACCGAACCAAGATCATCATCGGCATCGCCGTCGTCGCCGTCCTGGGACTCGCCGGGACCCTCTCGGTGCTCCGTCAGCGCGACCAGGGCATCGAGGTGCGCGTAGAGACCGTCGAGCGCCGGGATCTGCAGGAGATCGTAACGGCCAGCGGAAACATCCGCGCCCGGCGAACGGTGGACATCAGCTCCGACGTTCAGGGTCGGGTGCTGGATCTCTACATCGACGAGGGCGACGACGTCGCCGCCGGACAGACGCTACTCCGCCTCGAGCCGGACCAGTACCAGGCCAACCTCTCCAGGTCCGAAGCGTCTTTGGCCCAGGCCCGGTCCCAGGAGGCGCAGCAGACAGCCAACCTGACGCAGGCGCAGAGGGACCTGGATCGCCTCGTCCAACTCCGGGCTCGTGACTCGCTTCTGGTGAGCCGCCAGCAACTCGATGACGCTCGCACACGGGTCGAGGTCCAGGAGGCGGCGGTGGAGTCGGCCCGCAACGGGGTTTCCGTGGCCGAGGCCGGGGTCGACGAGGCCGAGGATCTCCTCTCCAAGACGGTGTTCACCGCCCCCATGGCCGGGAAGGTGACACGGCTCAACGTGGAGGAGGGCGAGACGGTGATCATCGGAACGATGAACAACGCCGGAAGCCTCGTCCTCACCATCTCCGATCTCTCCGTCATCGAGGTGGTCGTGCAAGTGGACGAGACCGAGGTCTCGGAGGTCTCCCTGGGTGACAGCGCCAGCGTGCGCATCGACGCCTTCCCCGACCGTCGCTTTGCCGGCACGGTGACCGAGATCGGCAACTCGGCCATCAACCCGCCCAGCGGTCAGGCGGCCAACCAGCAGGCCGCCATCGATTTCGAGGTCGTCATGACACTGGCGCCCAATGATGCGCCCCTCCGCCCGGACCTCTCGGCTACCGCGGACATCGTCGTGGAAAGCCGTAAGGACGCCCTGTCCGTTCCCATCATCGCTCTGACGGTGCGGGACCGGGACGAAGTGGAGGGTGACGGGAGTGGCGGGGGCGCGCCCTCACCTGCGGATCGCGACGAGCCCACGGATGTGGAGGGGGCCTTCCTCGTGAGTGGCGGGACCGTCGAATTCGTCCCGGTGGAGATCGGCATCGCGGGCCAGGAGTACTTCGAGATCCTCTCGGGGCTTCAGGAGGGCGACTCGGTGGTGGCGGGTCCCTATCAGCGCATCCGCCAATTGCGGAGCGGAGACGCCATCATCGTCATGGATGAAGGGTCCGGCGGGGGGGGCTGACGACCAGTGCAATTCTGGGAAGGCGTCGTCCTCGCGTTCGAGCAGATCCGAAGCCAGAAGCTGAAGTCGTTCTTCAGCCTTCTCGGGGTGATCCTCGGGGTGATGTTCCTCATCGTCGTGGTCACCGTCGTCGAGGGCCTGGACCGCTACGTCCGCGAGGACTTCAGCTCTCAGGTGTTCGGGGTGAACACGGTGACCCTTTCCCGGTCCGAAGAGATCCCGATCAATCTGACGCGGGAAGAGCGACGCGCTCGCAGCCGCCGCCCGTGGCTTCGCTTCGAGGACGCCGACGCCATCCAAGCGCAACTGTCCCTTCCCGCGCGAGTGGCAGTCGAGAACACGGGCGGGGGCTCCGTGGTCGGCGACAATGGCCGCACCGCCACTGGCGCCCAGATGATCGGAACGACGCCCGAACTCTTCGAGATCCGTGATCTGTCCGTGGAGTCGGGCCGGGCGTTCACCCCGCAGGAATCGTCGTCGGGCGCTCCCGTCGTGGTGATCGGCTCGGAGACCGCCGAGCTGGTCTTCGAGGGCCTGGAGCCAGTGGGACGCACCCTTCGAATACGCGGCTTCCCCTACCGGATCATCGGGGTGCTCGAAGAGCGCGGCACACTCTTCGGACAGTCGCTGGACAACCTCATCATCGCTCCGGCGAAGTCGCCCATCCAGGCGCTCACCGCCCCTCGCGGGTATGTCGACAACGTCCTCATCCAGGCCAGCGATCCCGATCAACTCGAAGAGATCCAGCTCGAAATCGAGGGGATCATGCGGGTCCGGCGAAAGCTACGTCCGTCCGAGGAGGCCGACTTCGCCCTGGAAACCGCCGAACAGGCCATCAGCTTCTGGAACAACATCTCCAGGATCCTCTTCATGGCCCTGCCCATGCTCGTATCGATCTCCCTCGTGGTCGGCGGCATCGTCATCATGAACATCATGCTCGTCTCGGTCATGGAGCGGACGAGAGAGATCGGTGTGCGGAAGGCATTGGGTGCGCGCCGACGGGACATTCTGTCCCAGGTGCTCATCGAGTCGGCGACGCTGTCCACGGTGGGAGCCGGCTTCGGAGTCTTGGCTGGGCTCATGATCGCCAAGGGCATCGCCGCCGTATCGGTGCTCCCCGCTGCAGTGGCCCCACGCTGGATCGCCCTGGGAGTCATGCTGGGGCTTTCCGTAGGCGTCATCGCGGGCGTATATCCGGCGGCACAGGCCTCGAAGCTCGACCCTGTCGACGCCCTGCGCTATGAGTAGCCGTCCTCCAGAACCCACGTCGTCGGGCCTCGCCGCCCTGACGGAAGGAACGGCCATAGCGTGGGCGGCCATGAAGGCGAACAAGACGCGGTCTCTGCTCACCGTGTTGGGTGTGGCTGTCGGTGTCTCGGTGGTCGTGGCCATCGGCGCCCTCATGACGGGCCTGCGCGAGAGCGTGATGGAGGCCTTCGAGGGCGCCGGACCGAACAACTTCGTCGTGATGCGCTTCGACTTCACGGCCATCACCATCTCCGATGGCAACAGCCGGCCTCCGTGGTGGGGGAAACCGGAGATCACGCCCGACGAGGCCCGGCGCCTCAACGAGCTCCCGACGGTCTACCAGGCCCTCTACGACCTGGGGCAGCTCGATGTCGACATCGTCTTCGAGGACCGCCGGGTCGACAACGTCTTCGCCGGTGGCGCGAGTTCCGGTTGGGCGGCGTATCAACCGGGTGAGTTCTCCGTCGGCCGGGACTTCACCCCAGCGGAGGTGAGCGACAACCGCGCCGTCACGGTGCTCTCCAGCGGGCTTGCCGAAGAGCTGTTCGGGCAGCGCGACCCCATGGGACGGACCGTCCGCGTCGTCAGCCGGAATCGCCTCGTTCCCTTCACCGTCATCGGTGTCTTCGAACCGGAAGAGAACATCTTCTCCGGGGCGATCCAGAACTGGGCCATCTTTCCGTGGACGGCGGCGACGCGTCGCCTCGGGCGAAGCACCTTCAATGCACAGATCCAAGTGGTACCGGAAGACTCGGTGAGCCTGCAGAGAGCCCAGGACGATGTCATCCAGGCCATGCGCGGCATGCGGGGCCTCGGCCCTCGAGACGAGAACGATTTCGGCCTCGTGTCGTCAGCTCAGATCCTCGACACCTTCAATCAGGTGACCGCGGTCTTCTTCCTGGTGATTCTCCTCCTGGCGTCGGCTGGACTCCTGGTGGGGGGCGTCGGCGTCATCGGCATCATGCTCATCTCCGTGACCGAGCGGACACGCGAGATCGGAATCCGTAAGGCTGTCGGCGCCACCCGCCGGGAGATTCTCTGGCAGTTCCTCGTGGAGGCCTCGTTCCTCACTGCGTTCGGGGCGGGCGTGGGGCTGCTCATCGGATGGGGCATCGCCGGCGTCGTGGCTCGCTTGTCTCCCCTGCCCGCCTCGATCCCGTTGTGGTCGGTGGGAGCGGCCTTGGGCATGGCGGCCCTCACCGGTATGCTGTTCGGGCTCCTCCCTGCGTATCGAGCGAGCCGACTCGAGCCGGTCGCGGCGCTCCGTTTCGAGTAGCCCCACACCACCGACCGACACCCCAGATGACGGACTTCGAACCGCTCGACATCCTGGCCATCATGGCCCACCCCGACGACGCCGAACTCCTGTGCGGCGGGACGCTCATCAAGAGCGCGAGCCGGGGAAAGCGCGTCGGAATCCTCGATCTCACCGCCGGCGAGATGGGTAGTTCGGGTTCCGCCGCGATTCGCGCGCGAGAGGCGGCGGCCGCCGCCGCCCAGATGGGGCTGGCTGAACGGCGATGCGCCGGGCTTGCCGACTCGGCGCTGGCGAACGATGCAGAATCCAGGGCCGTCGTGGCGCACCATCTCAGGGAACTCCGACCCCGGGTCGTCGTGACACACTGGAAGGTGGGACGACACCGGGACCACAGAGTCGCCTCGGAACTCGTGCGCGACACCTGCTACCTGAGTGGGTTGAAGAACCTCGCCGTACCAGGCGATCCCTTCCGACCGCTCAAGCTCGTGTACGCCACCTCGTTCAGGGAGGATGCCGATCCTCCCACCTTCGTCGTCGACATTTCCGATGAGATGGACCGCAAGCTCGACGCCCTGGCCCAGTACGCGTCACAGTTCGACGGAGCGACCCAGGCTGGGGAGGTCTTTCCCGGTGGAGGCCGGGAGTTGCCGGCTCAGGTGAAGGCGAAGGCCGCCCACTACGGCTCCCTCATTCGAGTGCGCTACGGTGAGGCGTACAGGATGGACGAGGTCATGTCGGTGGAGGAGCTGTCCGACCTCACGGTCTCGACCTTCTGAGGAGGGCGGTCGAGAAGACGCCCCGCAGGCCGCGCAGGCTGGTGGGGTGACTCCCTCAAGCCACCGAACAGGAGACTTCAAGGAGGAGCCGCCGCCACGACGGCACGTCGGCACCTTTCACCTTCAAGAGCCGGGCGTGGGCGATCCCACCCCGGACGAGCCACGGCCAGAGCCATCGCCCGATGTCCGGCGGGAGATGTCCGATGGGCTCCCCCGAGGTAAGATGGACCCAGACCTCCGGGTCGTCCTGCACGGGCGGGTCTGCGATGAGCCGCAACTCGTCTCCGGCGTTCAGATGCTCGAGATGGCGGTCCCTGCCGGCGAAAACCGTCCCGTGAACGGTTGAACGGAAGCAGGTGGGCTGACCCTCTGGAAATGGCGGAGCGGAAGCTGTCATCGAGTCCCGGTTGGCGGGTTACGCCGCGTTGGGGCGTTGGGCCCTGCTCGATTAAGTTATGGGCCGCCCGCGGCGAAGGAAACACGACACTTCCATGGACTCCATCTACCTCGATCACGCAGCCACGACCCCCGTGCGCGACGAAGTCGTCGCGTCGATGGAGGCGTACATGTCGCGGATCTTCGCGAATCCGTCGAGCCACCACGGCCCTGGCCGGCGGGCCCGGGCGGTACTGGAGTCCGCGCGCGAGGAGATCGCCGACTCCCTCGGAGCACGTCGTTCCGAGATCCGGTTCGTCCGCGGTGGGACCGAATCGGACAACCTGGCCGTCCTGGGCGCCTGCCGGGCAGCCAAGCGGCGTTTCGGGACGCCCCCGCGACTCTTCGTCAGCGCCGTCGAGCACAGCGCCGTCCTGGAAGCCGCCGAACACGCCGACACCCGCGAGGAGGCCCGGCTCAGCCTCCTGTCCGTGTCGCCCGACGGCACGGTGGACCTGGACGCCCTCGAGGGCGAAGGGACGGGGGACGCCGGCGAGGCCGGCGCGGAGCCCCCACCGGTGGCCTCGGTCATGTGGGTCAACAACGAGACGGGCTTGATCCTCCCTGTCGCGGAGGTCGTGCGGGCCGCCCTGGCATCGTCGGCGACGGTGCACACCGATGCCTCGCAAGCCGTGGGGAAGGTGCCGGTGAACATCGCCCAGGTCAGGGTGGACCTTCTCACCGCCACGGGCCACAAGATCGGCGGCCCGAGAGGAGTGGGCATTCTGTACGTCCGGGACGGCGTGGAGCTCGAACCACTGATCTTCGGTGGCGGGCAGGAGCGGGCGCTTCGCCCGGGTACCGAGGACGTGGCGGGAGCCGTCGGGCTGGCTGCCGCCATCCGACTCGCTGTCGCGGAGGAGGAGGTTGCGGGTGCTTCCATGGATCGCCGACGCCGGCGGCTGGAAGAGGGTCTGCGCGCGGGCATCGATGGCGTCAGGATCAACGCCGGGTCCGGCCCCCGGGCTCCACACATCTCCAGCGTGGGCATCCCCGGCGTCGCCGACGGTCAGGCGCTTCTCATGGCACTGGATCTCGAGGGCCTCGCCGTCTCCGGGGGGTCGGCGTGCCACAGCGGTGCTGGGAAGGGCAGCCACGTCATCGAGGCCCTCTATGGGCCCGACGACGATCTGGCGGTGATTCGGTACTCCTTCAGCCCGTCGACGACCGACGAGGAGATCGACCGGGCGATCGCCATCACCACCTCCGTGGTGGACCGCCTGCGCAGAACGACGGAGGACGCGGCATGAGCCGGGTCCTGGTCGCCATGTCCGGCGGGGTCGACTCGTCGGTGGCCGCAGCGCTCCTCGTGGAGGCGGGCCACGAGGTCGTGGGCGTGACCATGAAGACGTTCTGCTACTCCGACATCCCGAGCCACGGGAAGACGTGCTGCGGACTCGACGGGATCATGGACGCCAAGCGGGTGGCGGACACGTTGGGAATGGCCCACTACGTCTTCGACGTGGAGGAAGATTTCACCCGCGATGTCATCGACGACTTCGTCGCGGAGTACGCGAGGGGTCGGACGCCGAACCCGTGCGTGCGGTGCAACAGCAACACGAAGTTCCGCGACCTCCTGCAGCGTGGCCGAGCCCTGGGCTGCGATCGAATCGCCACCGGCCACTACGTCCGTATCGAGCATGACGCCGACGAATCGCGGCTCCTCCGAGGGCTCGACGACGCCAAGGACCAGTCGTACTTCCTCTGGGGTCTCCCTCCGGAGATGCTGCCCACACTCCTCTTCCCCCTCGGGGAGCTCACCAAGGACGAGGTCCGCGCACGGGCGAGGGCGCTGCAGTTGGTGACGGCAGACAAGCCCGAGTCCCAGGAGATCTGCTTCGTCCCCACCGGCGACTACCGCGACCTCCTCAAGAAGCGCCTGGACACCGTGCATCCCGCCCTCGAGCCCGGCCCTCTCGTGACCAGCGACGGTCAGGTGGTCGGGGAACACATGGGATACGCGGGCTTCACCGTGGGACAGCGAAAGGGATTGGGGGGCGGTTTTCCGGATCCCATGTTCGTCCTCGAGATTCGAGCCGAAACGCGGGAAGTGGTCATCGGCTCCCGGGAGGAGCTTTTCCGGGACCTGGTGAGGGTGCGAGAGATCAACTGGCTGGGTAACGAGCCCGAACCCGGTCGACGCGTGCGTACCCAGCTGCGCTACCGCGCACCCATCGTCCAAGCCACGGTCCGGGAGAACGACATCTCGGGGGATTCGGGTGTCACCCTCGAACTCGACGAGGCCCAGCCGGCCATCACGCCGGGGCAGTCGGCTGTCGTCTTCGAGGGCGAGCGTGTCCTGGGGGGCGGTCGCATTGCCGACGCGGCCCTGGGCGCGAGGCTCTGACCCTCAGGCGAATTGATGTCACCGTCCCTCCTCGCCGCACTATCCGAGTTCGACGGCCGGGACACGAGACCGCTCGAGTCCGTCCGAACGTCCCACGAGCCGACCTCGGAACTGGTCGCTACACTCCTCGTGCACATGGGGAGCGACGAGGAGCGGATCCAGATCGCCGCGACGTGGCTGCTCAAGGCGTTCGTCCGCGACGGGCTCGAGCTCGATGGCGACGCAGTCGCGCGGCTGAGCAAGACCCTCTCGGGGATACCCGACGGGCACGCGGCCCTGCACATCTGCCAAGTGATCGGGCGACTCGAGATTCCAGAGCCCGCGGCCGACGCCTACGGAGCCTTCGTGCGACGAGGCCTGGAGAGCTCCGCCACCTTCGTGAGGGCGTGGGCTACGGATGCCCTGCACCACATCGCCCTGCAGCACCCTCGGTACGCCGACGAGGCCAGCAAAGCCGTGGCTCGGGCATTGGCGGACCCGGCCCCGTCCATTCGAGCACGAGCGCGGAAGATCGTCGAGCAGGCCTGACCCCACTCAGTGCTTCAGCCCCGTCGCCTCGGCGAACTCCTGCATGGCCTTCTGCTCTTCGTCGGAAAGCTTCTCGGGCACCGTGACCTGGACTTCGACGTACTGGTCGCCCTTCCGCTCACCCTTCTCGATCCCCTGCCCCCGGATGCGGAACTTGGTGCCCGACTGCGTTCCTTTCGGGATGCTCAGAACCACCTTCTTCCCCGAGATGGTCTTCACACGGATCTTCGAGCCCAGCGTCGCCTGAACGATGTTGATGGGCACCGAGACGTGAATGTCGAGACCTTCACGCCGGAAGAAGCGGTGGGGCTTCACCTTGTAGGTGATGATGAGGTCCCCCGGCGGTCCACCGGAGCGGCCGCGCTCGCCCTGCCCGGAGAGACGGACCTTCGATCCTGTTTCGACGCCGGGACGGACGTTGAGTGAGATCTTCCGCTGTTGACGCACGGCGCCACGGCCCGAGCACGATGAGCACGGGGTCTCGGGGAGCTTCCCTCGTCCGAAACAGGCCGGGCACGGTCGCTTCACGGCGAACCCGCCCTGCCCGAAGGAGACGTTGCCGCTGCCGCCGCACTCCTCGCACCGTTTCAGTGAGGTGCCGGGCTTGGCTCCGTCGCCTCCGCAGGTCGCACAGTCTTCGGTGATGGCGACGTTCACCGAGATCTTGCCCCCCCGGGCCGCCGTCAAGAACGGGATCTCCACGACATACTCGACATTCTCGCCCTTCTGGCGGCCCGTGGACTTCTTCGGACCGCCGGGAGCGGCGCCCCCGTCCTGACCCTTCTTCCCCAGATCGAAAAGAGAGCTGAAGAGGTCGGAAATGTTGCCGAAGCCGCCCTGCAGATCGTCGAAGGAGAAGCCGGGATCTCCTGGAGCGCCGCCTCCCGGTGGGCGGGGACCGCGACTGGCGCCTCCCCCGAAACCACCGAGGCCACCGAAGCGCCGCATCTGGTCGTACTGCTTCCGCTTCGTAGAGTCGCTGAGCACCGCGTAGGCCTCACCGACCTCCTTGAAGCGCTCCGCAGCCTTGGGGTCGTCGCGGTTGGCGTCGGGGTGGTACTTCTTGGCCAGCTTCCGATACGCCTTCTTGATCTCCTCGGCGTCCGCTTTCTCGCTGACACCGAGGATCTTGTAGAAGTTCTTCGCGCCGGCCACGGATCGTCAGCCCTGGGTGTACACACTCACCCGGGCAGGCCGGACGAGGGTGCCTTTGAGGGAGTACCCCTTCTGGAAGACCTGAGCCACGGTGTCCACCTGTTCGTCGGTCTCGGCCGGAACGCGCATCATGGCCTCCATCCGCTCCGGATCGAAGGCCTGGCCTGCCGGGTCCACCATCTCCACACCGGCCTCCTGGAGCTGATGGAGAAACTTGCGCTCCACCAGGTCGATACCCTCCATGATCGCTTCGACCGAGGCGTTGGAGAGATCGAGATCGGCGACCCGCTGTAGATCGTCGAGAACATCCAGGAGCTTCCCGACGAGATCGGCCTGGGCCCTCGTCCACGCCGACATCCGTTCCTGCTCGCTGCGCCGACGGAAGTTGTTGAACTCGGCGACGAGCCTCAGGTGACGATCGTTCAGGGTATCGTACTCCGATTGCAGATCGTCGAGCCCGCCGACGGCCTCGCCCTGGGAGTCCTCGCGTACCGGCTCCCCTTCGGCGTCGCCATCCGCCTCGGCCCCGTCCGCTACGGTAGAGGCTCTTTCCTCCTCCGTCGCTTCGGGACTCGGGTGTCCAGCCTCCTGGGAGCCCCCGTGGGCTCCGGTCTCGCCCGCCGAGGACTGCGCGTCCGCGGCATCGGGATCAGACGCGCCGGCGTCCGCGGCCTCCGCGTCCACGGTCTCGTCCTGATTGGTCGTCTGTTCGGTCATCCTGAGCCTTCGGTGCGTTGGGTGAGGCGATGGAGAGGTCCATCGCCAGCGTGAAAAGATACAAAGTAGACGCGCAGGGGTTCAGACCCCCTCACGGTGAGCGGCGAGTCGCCTGTAGACGGTGGCGAGAGCCGCTTGGGCCGCCCGCTCGCGGACCGCCTGCCTGTCGCCTCCGAAGCGGTGCTCGGCGACCTGGATCACTCCGTCGACGCTGGTAGAGATCCATACGGTCCCAACGGGCTTTTCTTCACTCCCGCCACCGGGACCTGCGACCCCCGTCACGCCGATACCGACATCCACTCCCAATCGACGCACGACGCCGGCCGCCATCTGCCGGGCGACAGCCTCCGACACGGCTCCGTGCTTCGCCAGGTCGCCGACCGAGACGTCGAGTTCGGCCACCTTTACCGTGTCGTCGTAGGCCAGGATGCCACCGACGAAGACTTCGGACGCGCCCGGGACATCGGTGAGTCGCTGTGCGACCAGGCCGCCTGTACAGCTTTCCGCCACCGCCACACGCAACCCGAGATGGCGCAGCTCACGAGACACGGCCTCGGCGATGTCTCCACTCACGGCGTCGAAGCGCCAGGGTCCGAGGATCTCGGCGACGGCGTCGACGAGCCGGTCGAAACGAGTCACCGCTTCCTCGGCCGAGCCACCTCGAAGCGTGAATCGCAGGTCGACGCCTCTGAGGTCCGGGAGGTAGGCCAGGTCGATGCCCTCCTTGAGCTCGTCGGCCACCGACTCCAGCGCCTCCTCCAACCGCTCCGCCAGGGTGGTCTCCGCGATACCGGTGGTGTGGATGACCCGGTGGTGGGTTCGGGGTCCCCCCAGACGGTCGAGGTGTTCGGCGAGATCCCCTTCGACGATGTCCTCGAGCTCCCGGGGCACGCCCGGAAGGAGCACGATGGTCGCACCGTCGACCTCCAGGAGGATCCCCGGAGCCGTCCCCGATGGGTTGTGCAGGGCCACCGCCCCCTCGGGGATATCGGCCTGACCGACGCTTCGTGGTGGCACTCCCTCGTAGCCGGAGGACAGGAAGTACGATTCCAGACGCTCGCGCACGCCCTCGTCGGCGATGAGCCTCCGTCCGAAGCGCCGAGCGACGACGGGCTTCGTGAGGTCGTCCGGTGTCGGGCCCAACCCTCCGCCCAGGATCACCAGGTCGGCGGCCTCCAGAGCCAGATCGAGGGCATGCTCAATGTCGTCGGCAACGTCACCGACGGTGAACCTCCGCACCACGCGGATGCCCCGAGCGCTCAGATGCCGACCCAACCAAGCCGCGTTGGTGTCCACCGTTTCGCCGAAGAGGAGCTCGTTTCCGACGCTGATGATGGCCGCGGTCGCTCCGGCCTGCTCGGTCATCTCAGTCCTTGATCCCGACGACCCTACGATAGGACCAGAGGTAGTCGATCATGGAGTAGACCGTGAGGACGATGGCGACTGCGAGAGTGATGGCGACCCAGGCTCGCAGACCCGCATCGAAGAAGCTCCAGAACCACCCGGTCCACGACTCCTGTACTCCGAGCCGAACCAGGGGATACCAGAGGAGGAGCCCTCCGATGAAGAACATCTGAAAAAGGGCCTTCCGCTTCCCCGACGCCCCTGCGGCGATGACGACGCCCCGGCGGGCCGCGTAGGCTCGGAACACCGTGATGAACAACTCACGGCCGAATATGACGATCAGGACCCAGAGAGGAAACGGACCCCACCAGGGAACGGCATCCAGCGCCTCGCCGCGGTGGGAGATGATGTAGAAGGGGATGAGCGTGACGACCAGAAGCAGCTTGTCGGCAATGGGGTCGAGAAGCTTGCCCATGTCGGTGATCTGGTCGTATCGGCGAGCCAGGTATCCGTCCCAGACGTCGGAGAGCCCGGCGGCCACGAACAGGCCGAAGGCCGCGAAGCGGGCCGAAAGGCTCGGCGAGAGGGCGAGCCAGAAGATCACCGGGCAGATGGCGATCCGCGAAACGGTGATGACGTTGGGAAGATTGATGCGGCTGGCGCTCACGACGATGTCACCGTTCCCCGAAGCGCTGGGCGGCCGCGGAGAACTAAGAGAGCTCTTCGACGACCAACTTACTCACACACGAAAGCGTCTCGAAGACACCCGTGCCGTCGATAGCCACGGCCTCGAAGTCCGGTACGCCCATGGGGTTGATCTGAGCCCGGAGGTCTTCCGGCGGGAGGATGTCGTCGAGGTCGCGCTTATTGTATTGGATCGCGAAGGGGATCGTCTCGAGGTCGTACCCGTACGTCTCGAGGTTCTCGTACAGGTTGTGCATCGACTCGATGTTGGCCTCGGCACGGGCCGCCTGGGAGTCTGCGACGAATACGATACCGTCGACGCCCTTGAGGATGAGCCTCCGACTCGCGTTGTAGTACACCTGACCCGGCACCGTGTAGAGGTGGAAACGGGTCTTGAAGCCCCGCACCTCCCCAAGGTCGATGGGCAAGAAGTCGAAGAAGAGCGTCCGCTCCGTCTCCGTGGCGAGGGAGATCATCTTCCCTTTCGTCTCGGGATTCACCCGAGAGTAGATGTACTCGAGGTTCGTGGTCTTCCCACCGAGACCCGTCCCGTAATACACGATCTTGCAGTTGATCTCACGTGAGGCGTAGTTGATCATCGACATGGGTCGACGCTACCTCCCCATATTCTTGCTGCGTGTGGTCACGGGATCTCCGGTTCGATCCTGAAGATGAGGGCACGACACTTCGGCGCCGCGCGCCCTGAGGGCGGTCCGGGAACGGACGACGGTCCCTAAACTCGGCAGGCCCGACCCGAGGGGCAAGGCTCCTCGTTTCAAGCGGTTTCCGCTTTGACGCCGATCCTCCGGGCGTCGGCTTCTTCGAGCATCCGATCGACGATCGTCTGCGCCCTCTCACGAAGCATCCGACGGGGTTCCCACGCGATGAAATCGCGAAGGAGCCGGATGAGATCCACCGAGGCAGGCTCTCTACTGATGTGACCGAGAGCCGCGAGTCGCTTGAACGCCCGCGGGCTGAACAGATCGCGCTGATATCGCGAGATCTGACCGCGGATGATCACGGCAGCCAATGCGCCAGCAGCGGCCGCCGCCAGCACCGTCAACCCTGCTGTTCTGAGCCTCTTGTCCATCGTCACATTTCTCGGCGGCCCGCCAGGGCCTGTGCAATTGTTGTCCCATCAACGTATTCGAGATCGCTCCCCACCGGAATCCCGCGAGCCAGGCGAGTGACCCTGGGACCCATGGGACGGATCTCCTGTTCCAGGAAGACGGACGTCGCTTCACCCTCCACGGAGGAGTTCGTCGCCACGATGACCTCCTGGATCTCCCCGGCGGCCTCTCCGATCCGACTCAGGAGGGCCGCGACGTTGAGCTCCTCGGGACCGACGCCGTCGAGAGGCGACAACCTGCCTCCGAGGACGTGGAAGAGGCCCCGGTACTGCCCCGTGCGCTCGATGGCACTCACTTCGTAAGCCTCTTCGACCACGCAAAGCAAGGAGCGGTCGCGGCGGGGACTGAGACAGATGTCACAGACCTCCTGCTCGGTGAAGTTCCCGCACACCGAGCACGACCGGACCTTGTCGGCCAGATCGACCAGGGCCCGGGCGATGCGCCTCGGGTCCTCCTTCGAACCCTTCATGAGATGGTGCACCAACCGAAGGGCCGTCTTCGAGCCGATGCCCGGCAGTCGCGACAGCTCGTCAGTGAGCCTCTCGATGGCGGACATGGGCGATGGGAAGGAGGTAGCGTAGGACGGGACGGCGAAAGGAAGCGCGATACGTAGGCCGCAACCGACCGCTGGAGGGCGCCGGGGGCTAGAAGAGCTTGGGAAGGCCGGGAATGTTCATCGGTAACCCGCCGGTGGCCTTTCGCATCTCCTTCTCGTACTCGGCCTGAGCCTTGTTCTGGGCTTCACTCATGGCCGCGAGAACGAGGTCCTCGAGCATCTCGACATCCCGGGGATCCACACAGGTGGGATCGATCTGGACCTGCTTGGCATGCCCCTTTCCGTCGACGGTGACGGTTACCATTCCGCCACCCGACGATGCAGAAACCGTCTTGGACTCCAGAGACTCCTGCAGCTCGGACATCTTGGACTGGAGCTGCTGGCTCAACTGCATGAGCTGGGAGAGGTCGGTCATGGCATCGTAGTGGGACGGCGAGGAAGGAGTCGGGCTTTTCAATCCATCAACTCGAGGTCGAGTTCTTGTACCGCCCGCTCGAGGCGTGGTTCCTGGCGGTACAGGGCCTTCAGCGTGTCCGATCGAACCTCCTCGACGGTGATCCTCCGGTCAGGATCCGGCGCCTCACCCAGAGCCTCGACGCGCAGCTCAGGACGGTGTCCCAAATGCCTAGCGAGGCCCTCGGCGATGTTCGCCCGGACCGCAGGTTCGTCGAGGCGCTCGGTGGCCGGACCCGCCGGGACCCTGACCAGCAGTCGTCCGTCGTCGTCCGTGGCCACCTCGGCCGCGTGCAAGTAGGGTCTGAGGCCCCGTGGGAAGTCGGATCCACCTTCCAGCCAGAAGCCCCATGCCTCCACCGGATCGTCGGTCGTCGGGAGCGACGGTGCCGCGGGATCCGGCTCTTCGGCGGTAGCCGCCTCGCGACCGGGAAGAGTCGACGACGACGCCGGGACCGAATCACCCGCTGCGGCCAGGGCCGGGCCGGCAGAGCTCGTCGCGGGCGAGTCGACGGGGTCGGGTGCCGGCTGGTCCCCCGCTCCATCGTCGGAGGCCCCCGAGCCGTTGGATCCGGTCCCCGAAGACCCGGCACCGCCCGTTGACGGAGGGGCGCCGCCGAGAGCGCCGATGAGCTCCTCGAGCTGGACCGTGCGGTCGAGGAAGCTCATGCGGAGGAGCAACATCTCGATGGGAAGCCTGGGGTTGGGGCTCCGCCGCAGGCTCCCTTGGCTCTCCAGGTCCGCCGCAGACGAGAGCATCCGGACCAGATCACCCGCGGCGAAGCGCTCGGCACGCTTGAGGAGCTCCTCTCGGAGCCCGGCCTGGACATCGACCTCGGCTCCCGGTGCAAGACGCAGCCGCAACAGGACGCGAAGGATGTCGAGGAGCCCGTGGTAGAACTCGACGAGGTCGTATCCCTCGTCGACCAGTTCCTGGACCAGGCCGAAGACCTCTTCGTGACGGCTTTCGGCGAGGATGTCGAGAAGCTCGACATAACGCTCGTCTTCGACGAGGCCGAGGACCCGCCGCACCGAATCGAGATCGACCTCTCCCCCGGTGAGCGAAAGGACCTGATCGAGGAGGGAGAGGGCGTCCCGCATGCCCCCATCCGCCTTCCGGGCGATGACCCTCAGAGCCTCTTCCGAAGCGTCCGATCCCTCCACGCCAAGGACGCGCTGCAACTGCGCCACGATGTCGGAGACGCCGATGCGGCGGAAGTCGAAGCGCTGGCATCGGGACAGGATCGGTGCAGCCGCCTGCTGGATCTTCTGGGGCTCGGTGGTGGCGAAGACGAAGATGACCCGGGGAGGCGGCTCCTCCAGGATCTTCAGGAGTGCGTTCCACGCCTCCCGGGTAAGCATGTGGGCCTCGTCGACGATGTAGACCTTCGTCCTGCCATCCGCCGAGGGCGAGTACATGGCTCGCTCCCGAAGATCCCGGGCGTCGTCCACGCCCCGGTTGGAAGCCGCGTCGATCTCCACGACATCGAGGGCCGTGTGTCCGCCCCAGATCCTTGCGCAACTGTCGCACGTGCCGCACGGCTCTCCGTCGACACCCCGATCGGGGCAGTTGAGGGCCATGGCCAGGACCCGCGCGAGGGTCGTCTTCCCCACGCCCCGCGGGCCGCAGAAGAGGTAGGCATGGCCCACCCGGTCGGTGGCCACGGCTCGGCGCAGCGTCTCGGAGACGTGCTCCTGGGTCGATACCTCGGCGAAGGAGCGGGGCCGGTGCTTTCTCGCTAACGCCTTGTGAGTCACACGCTTGACCCCGATGACTTAACCCGGAGAGGGAGCAAAAAATGCCCCAGGCTACCCGCAGCGACGATCACCGCACTTACCGCTGCTACCTGCGGGGTCCTGACGGGATTCGTGAGCTTTCGCCCTGCGGACCTGGGGCACACTTGAAGCTACCCGAGGCGTTGGAGGAGGTCAACGCGACCACTCACCGACGTCGAGCCTCGCCCGCGACCCTCGGGGACATGGTCACGCCCAGTTCGGTCGCAGAGGATGGAGCATGTCTTCCACTCCCTACCCCGACGCCATCCCCTTCCCGCCTCACGCCCTGGGCGCGTGGGGCGAGGAAGTCGCGGCTCTACGGCTGGAGAAGGACGGCTGGACGATCGTGGACCGAAACCTGACCCTCGGCCGGCGGGAGATCGACATCGTGGCCCGGCGTGGGTCCCTCCTGGCCTTCGTCGAGGTGAAGACCCGGTCGACCGCCGGATGCGGGGGGCCCGAGGGCGCGGTGACGTGGAGAAAGCGCCGGGAGATCGAGACGGTAGCCCTCTCCTACCTCGCCCGATCTCCGGAGCCGGACGTCGATGTCCGGTTCGACATCATCGCCATCGTAGCCGGCGAGGGGCAACGGATCGTGTCGTACAGCCACATCGAAGACGCCTGGCGCCCTGAACCCTGATCGGCGTCAGGATCCGGCGGGCACCGCCGGGCGCAGCGGGGATGTAAGGTCCCGATCGATGGCCTTGGCGATCACTCGGATTTGCTCCATGAGTTCGGCGAACTGCTCAGGATAGAGCGACTGGGCGCCGTCGGACATGGCCTGTGGTGGATCCGCGTGCACCTCGATCATCAGGCCGTGGGCGCCCGCTGCGACCGCGGCGCGCGCCATGGGGATGACCTTCGAGCGGAGGCCCGTACCGTGGCTGGGGTCGGCGATGATGGGTAGGTGGGACAGGGCCTGAACCACGGGGATCGCGGCCAGGTCCAACAGGTTGCGGGTGTGCTTGGCGAAGCTTCGGACGCCCCGCTCGCACAGGATGACCTCGTCGTTGCCCTCGGCGATGATGTACTCCGCCGCCAGGAGGAACTCCTCGATGGTCGCCGACATTCCCCGCTTGAGAAGCACGGGCTTGCCCGACTGCCCCGCGCGGCGCAGCAGCGGGTAATTCTGCATGTTCCGGGCACCGATCTGGATGATATCCGCGTACTCGGCGACCAGCTCCGCCCCGTCGGGATCCAGGGCTTCCGTCACCACCATCATGCCCGTCTCTTCCCGGGCACGGGCGAGGTACTTCAGCCCTTCGAGACCCAGGCCCTGGAACGAGTACGGCGACGTCCGCGGCTTGAACGCTCCACCCCGTAGAATGGTGGCGCCCATCTCTCTGAGTCGGTGGGCGATGTCGACGATGGCGGCCTCTCCCTCCACGGCACACGGGCCCGCCATCAGGACCAGGTCCGACCCGCCGACCACCGTCCCGTTGGGGAGCGTGATGACCGTGTCGTCCTCCTTCCACTCCCGGGAGACCTGCTTATAGGCGTGTGTGACGGGGATCACTTCCAGGACGCCGGCCAGGACCTCCAGGCGCGCTGAATCGACCCCACCATCGTTGCCGATGAGGCCGACGGCTGTGCGCTGCCCCCCGGGAATGGGCCGCGCACCGTACCCCATGTCTTCGATCGTATCTACAACCGCCGAGATCTGCTCATCGGAGGCGTTGTGCCTCATCACTACCAGCATCCAACTCGCCCTTTGGGAGGGTGAAAGCCCCGGAGTGGGGGTGGGAGCCCGCTTCTGCGAGCCCCGAAGTCTAAGCGCGGCCGTCCAGTCGATCCATGGCTACCCCCGACGAGGTCATCTGCACCTTCACACCGTCCTGCGCTGCCTCCACGCGGCCGGGATACGAGCGGCGGACGGCCTCCACGGCCTCGCGAGGGGTCTGAGGCGGATAGACGTGGCTGACCAGAAGAAGCTCGGGCCTGGCATCACACGCCAAGCGAGCGACGCCTTCCGGCCCCAGGTGGGTATCGATCTCGGGTGGGTCGGTGAGAGCGCACTCCGCGAGGAGGAGGTCACAACCCGTCAGGAACCCGCCAAGGGTCGGGGACGGACCGGTGTCTCCCGTGTACCCCACGACATGGCCGTCGCCCGCGCGGTCGCCGGATGCCGGGATGGTGACGCGATACGCCACCGATTCGGGGGTGTGGGGGGTGTCGTGAGCAACCAGGCCCACCGCCCCGTCATCGGACGCCCAGGCCGCCCCCGGTTCGACTTCGACGACCGTGAGGGGTCGACTCGGCTCGAAGATCCAGGAGCCGTACAGGGAAGCCATCGCCTCCAGGCGGTGACGGAGGCCGAGGGGACCGAGGAGGGTGAGTGGCGCATCGAGCCCCTCGTAGCGGTACGCGGCCAGAAGGGGCGCGAGGTCGGCCAGGTGATCAGGGTGGAAGTGGGTCAGCGCCACCGTGTCGATAGCGCGCCAGTCCACGCCGGCTCTGGGGAGCCCGTGGAGCGTTCCGGAGCCCGCGTCCATGAGGAACGAGTGCGGGCTCTCGCCCTCCACCAGGAGGTGGAAGCTCGCCGAGCCACGATCCGGGTGAGGGAGCAGGGTCCCTGCCCCGACGACCGTCAGCGTCGCCGCGAACCCTTCGGACACGTCGTGCGTCAGGCGGCTCCGGCCGCCTGGAGCGCTTCCTGGAGTCGGACACCGACGATGGTGCTGACGCCGGGCTCCTCCATGGTGACACCGTAGATCCAATCGGCCGCTTCGATGGTGCGTGGGTTGTGGGTGATGACCACGAACTGCGTCTGGGCGCTGAACTCCTGCAGAAGGCGGATGAAGCGGCCGATGTTGTTCTCGTCCAGAGGCGCGTCGACCTCGTCGAGAACGCAGAAAGGGCTCGGCTTCACCAGGTAGATGCCGAAGAGGAGCGACAACGCCGTCAGGGCCCGCTCACCACCGGAAAGGAGGTCGATACGCTGGGTCTTCTTGCCCCGGGGCGACGCGTGGATCTCGATGGGGGACTCCAGAGGGTCGTCCTCGTCCTGAAGCCAGATGTCCGCTTCGCCTCCCTCGAAAAGCCGATGGAAGGTCGCGCGGAAATTCTCCCGGATCTGGCCGAAGGTGCCCATGAAGAGCTCGGTGGCGGTCTTGTTGATCTCCCGAATGGCGGCGCGGAGGTCGTTGCGGGCCTCGACCAGATCGCCATGCTGACTGGTGAGGAACTCCAACCGCTCGCTCTCTTCGGCGTGCTCTTCCACCGCGAGCATGTTCACCGGGCCGATCCGCTCCAGGGCGACCACCAGGTCCTGGAGCTCTCGCTCCAACTCCTCGGGCTCACCCTCCACGGGTTCGGCTTCCTCAAGGAGGCGCTCCAATGGTCGGCCCCATTCGCCCTCCAACCGCTCCCGGATCCGCTCGATACGACCCACCAGTTCCTGCTGCTCGAGCTCCAGAGCGTGCCGTCGATCCGTAGCTGCACGTTCCTCGGTACGCGCCTCCCGAACCCGCTTCTCAGCTGCCCGCAAAGCCTCGGATATCTCCTGGAGGGCTTCGTCCTTCCCCTGAACGTCCCCCTCGGCAGCGGTACGTTCGCTGAAGAGGCGTTCGCTTGCCTGGGCTCCCTTCTCCCGGAGCGCCGCCACTTCCGCCTGTTCGCCGCGCAGGCCTTCCTCCTCCTCGTCCAGGGCCTGGACACGCCCGGAAGCCTGTGTCCTCGCCCGTTTCACCGACTCCAAGCGATCGTCGAGCCGGGAGAGATCACCCTCCAGTCGAGCCACGTCCACGGCCAGCCGCGCCTCCTCGGCGCGAGCGGTCTCCCACTCCTCCTGGACCGTCTCGACGGCCGCCCGTGCATCGTCCCGAGCCGTCTGGAGGCCGGACTCCTGCTCCAGAAGAACCGTCCGATCCTCACGGGCCTCCTTCGCACGCTCGAGGGCTCGAGTCCGCGCAACCTTGGTCCCCTCCACCTGACGGGCCAACTCGTCGCGGAGCCGGTCCATCCGGCCCCGTCGGTCCGACTGCTCGGCCAGGTCACCGTGGAGTTTCCGGTGCTCGTCCTCCGCTGCCTGGCGAGCGCTCCGGGCGACGGCGAGGGCATCCTCCGCGTCCCGCAACTCGGCTTCGGCGGCGACCCGTTGGGACTCGGCGTCGGCCGCAGCCTTTTCGGCCTGCTCGAGTTCGCTTCGAAGGCGCTTGAGCCGCTCCTTGCGCTCCAGCACACCCGACGCTCCCGAGGGGTTGCCCACCCGGAGAACGCCGTCGCGTTCGGTGACCGGCAGCCCACCCTTCGAGTCCGGAGTCTCGACGCCGCTCAACAGAACGCGGACCCACGGCGCGCCCTCTCCGGACAACTCGATGCGGGACAGCAGTCCCCCCGAGCCCTTCTCGGCCCCAGCGGGAAGTCGGTCGAGGGAAAGGACGACGAGCCCCCCGCCTCCGCTCCACTCTCCCGCGAACCAGTGGAGAATCCGGTCGACCGCCCCTTGATCCCGGACCACGAGGGCACTGGCGAGCGGCCCCAGGAATGCCTCGACGGCCGCGGTGGCGTCGGTGTCGGCGGAGATGAAGTCGAAGAGTGCGCCTACGACCCCCGAGTCCCCCAGATCCAGGGCCGCGCGGACCACGGGATCCACCCCTTCCTGATCTCGCTCCAGCGCTTCGAGGGCGGACACGCGGGACGCCAGAGCCTCGTGACGATCCGCGGCCTCGCGGTCCACGCGACGCGCCTCCGCGAAGGCCGAACGGGCTTCCTCCACACGGACCCCCGCAGCAGCCAACACGGCTTCCGCCGCCGCCAACGCGGCAGTCACTTCGTCCAGCCGACCGGAGAAGAGATCGCCTTGTGACTCCAAGTCGGAGAGGGTGTCCGACGTATTCTCGAGCTCACTCACGACCTGCTCCAGACGACGGGCCAGTTCCTCGGCCTGGGCGTCGGCAGCCTCGGCATCGCCCTCGAGTTGGGCGACGCGCCGGGCGATGTCCCGACCCCGGGCCTCGACCCCCTCCATCGCGTCACGGGCAGCCTGGAGACGCTCCCGCACTTCCTTGGCCTCGGCGGCCTTGGCGTCGAGAACGGAGCGGTGCTCGGCAAGCTCGGCGGCAGCAGCCTCTCTCCGCTCCCGGATCTCCGCCTCCTCCTCGGCGAACGCCGATGACCGCTCCCGAGCCTCTTTGCGCTCCTCGTCGATCTGGGTAAGACGTCGCTCGGCGTACGCGGCCCGCTCCTCGGCGACGGCCAGGTCGCGCTCCCAGCGCACGAGTTCCTCGCGAACGCCTTCAAGCACCTTGGCCGCGGCGATCCGCTCCTTCTCGGCATCCACCTGCCGGAGGCGGAGGGCCTCGTAGTCGGCTTCGGCGGTAGCCAGCTCGGCGGCCTTGCCGCGCTCCGTCTTCTGGTCGCCGGACAGGTCTTTCCGAACGGCCTCGAGGCGGGACTGGAAGGCCTCCAGCTGGTACCGGACAACCGTGACCTCGACATCGAGGCGGCGTTTCCGGTACTCCGTATACCGCTGGGCCTTGCCCTTCTGACGCGCCAGGGACCGCACCTTCGTCTGTACCTCTGAGATGACGTCCTCGAGACGCTGCAGGTCCATCTCGGCCCGCTCCAGGCGTCGGACGGCGGCCTTCCTACGATCCTTGTACTTGCCGATCCCCGCCGCTTCCTCGAAGAGCCCGCGCCGTTCCTCTGCCCGATCCGAGAGGATGGCGTCGATCATCCGGTTCTCGATGATGGCGTAGGCGTTGGCGCCCAGGCCCGTGTCCCTGTAGAGGTCCACCACGTCCCTGAGTCGGACTGTGGACCGGTTGATGGAGTAGTCACTCCCGCCGTCCCGGTACACGTCTCGGCCGATCTCGACCTCCTCGAAGGGAACCGGCAACGCCCCGTCCTCGTTGGTCACGGTCAGCGAGACCGAGCCGCGGTTCACCGGCCGACGGTTCACCGACCCCTGGAAGATGGCTTCTTCCATCTTCGCACCACGGATGGCCGTAGGCCGCTGCTCGCCCAGGACCCAGCGGATGGCGTCGGAAATGTTGGATTTCCCGCAGCCGTTGGGGCCGACGACGGCGGTGATACCCTCGTGGAACTCCACCGTCGTCGCGTCGGCGAAGGACTTGAAGCCCTGGAGCTGGAGCTTCTTGAGCTTCATGGTCGTCCCGTCGATCCTGGTATATGGCGCCGCGTCATAGCACCATCGTCAGGACGAAGCCCAGTCCGACGGCAGAGAGCAGGGCCGCGGCGATGAGAAGGATCACCTTGCCCATCCCGCCATCCCCGACCAGTGGGCTCGCCGTGGAGTCGCCCCCCGTACCCACGGCGGCAGCGCCCGATATGTCCGCCACCGGCTCTGCTGCACTCGCGACCGGCTCAGCGACTGCCGCCGACCGGGCGCTCTTCGCTCCGACCCGCGCAGCGACCCGCGCCGACGGTCCGTCCGTAGTGCCCGTCACCGCCCGGACCAGGGGCAGCAAGTCCTGAATGGCGGCTGGCGCACCGTCCCCCGGCCCGCCGAGGAGGACGATGTCGGAGGCGGAGCCGAGGAAGGCCGAGGCTCCGGAGTCGGCTGCGCGCAGGTACAGGAGAACCAGCACGTCCGCCTCGGTCATCCCCTCGGCGAGCCTGTGCCAGCGAGCGCTCTTCACCACGGCGGAGGTGTCCGCCACGGGCGTTCCGGTGGTGACCAGAAAGAACCCTCCGTCCTCTACCGGGCGGGAGACCCGCGCCACCGACGCGCCGTAGAGAACCGCGTCCGAGAGGCCTTCACGGTTGGGGAGTCCCACCGCGCCGTGAAGCGAGGGAGCCTCGAGCGCCGCGTCGACCAGAATCACTCTTCGGCCCGAGGCGCTCCAGGAACGTGCCACATCGACCGCTGCTTCTGCCGCCCATCCCTGGGTCGTCGCGGTCTCCGTCGCGACGACGGCCACGATGCGGCCCCTTCCCTCGGACGCGGGCGGCGTGACCGCGGCGACGGGGCTCCACTCGGGAAGTTGTGCCATTAGCGGTGGGATCGAGCGGTGGTGAGCGACGTGGGGCCCGACCCTCGCGGACCGTGAGCGAGGCCGAAGGCGCCGTAAGTTAGAGTGCCTGAAAGGAGCCGGCAAAGCGTCATGCCGAGGGCGCCTCCCAGCGCGGTGCATCACCCCAGAGCCGCTCCAACTGGTAGAAGCTCCGGGCCTGGGGATGGAAGACGTGTACCACGAAATCGACATAGTCCAGGAGAACCCAGCGCCCCCCTGTGAGCCCCTCGACGTGCTCGGGACGGACCTTGTTCTTCTTCAATTCGTCGACGACGTGCTCGGCGATGGCCTTCACCTGTACGTCCGATGTCCCCTCCGCGATGAGGAAGTAGTCCGTGGCGGACGAAATCCCACGCAGGTCCAGCACGAGAACGTCGTGGGCCTTCCGCTCCAGAGCGAGTTCGGCGGCCCGGCGGACCTCCTCGGGGAAGTCCGCCGGGTCAGCGACGGGCAAGGTCACGAGTCTATCAGCCCTCTTCCTCGACGCGGACCTCGATCTCCGCTTCCACCTCGGCATGCAGCCGTATGGCGACGGTTACGTCACCGAGCGACTTGATGGGCTCGTCGAGCACCACGGTCTTCTTGTCCAGCTCGAAGTCCAAGCCGGCCTCTTCCTTGGCCTTCTCGGCGATATCCGCCGCGGTGACGGACCCGAAAAGCTTGCCGTCGTCGCCGGCCCGCTCGCGGAAGGTGAGGAGCAGACCCTCTAGCTGGGCCGCCCGACGGTGGGCCTCGAGTCGGTCACGGCGCCTCCGCTCGGCTTCCTTGGCCCGCTCTTCTTCAATGCGCTTGAGGTTGGCTTCGCTGGCCTCGTACGCGAGCCCCTGGGGGATCAGGTAATTGCGACCGTAGCCGGGCTTGACGTCGACGACCTCGCCGGCCTCGCCCAGATTCGGCATGTCCTGCTTGAGAATGAGCTTCATGATTCCTCCGAAATGTTCTCAGTTCGAGACCGATCCAACGCGTGCGCGAAGGTCCAGCCACGTATCCGCGATTCCAAAAAGCACCGTGAACCCGATCACGACCGGAGCCGCGAGAAGGAAGCCGACGGTGAAAAGAGCGTAGCCCATGACGGAAAGCCCGCCGTTGACGAAGACGATCACGCCGATGCCCCGCAGCGCGTAAAGGGCGCCCATGAAGACGGCCAGATTCGCCCCGAGGCGGGTCAAACCGTCACCCGATCGCACAACGACCAGGAGCAGGGCGGCGACCATGACCCAGACGAGGTGGTCGTTGAACCGGAACCCGCCGACGGGATCGAGTCCCCCGTCCTTTCCGGTGAAGACCCTCACATAGAGCCACCAGGCGACGCCGATGGCCGCCATGGACTCGAGGGCGGCCAGCGCCGGGAAGACGGTAATCTGCATCTCTACCGTCCGGTACAGGGCGCTGGCCAAAGCCGGCGACACGGACTCGCCCTGCCGGGCGATGGTGAGCATGTCGATCCAGGTGGCGTAGGCTCCCCGGAGCTGATCCGAGACGAGCCAGTCCACCGTATCCCACCCGCCGCTTCTCGCCACGAGGAAGACCCCGGTGGCTGCCGCCGCTCCACCCACTGCCGCCAGAGCCCGCGACGTGAGTCGCCACTCCGGCCGGAAAGCCGTCACCGCGACGAACGCGCCTCCGACAGTGAGCGCCCACGCCCGCTCCATGTACCAAGCGGCATCCTGCGGCCCGATCATCACCACGATCATGGCAAGGAGCGTGGCGAAGAACGCCAATCCACCCCGGACACCCGCGACCATCGCCAGCACCAGGAAGGGCACGGCGATGATGAGCGACGGCTGTAGCACCGCCGTCGCCAGAATGACGACGAAGAGAGCCAGGGCTCGTCGCCACGCACCGTCGGACTCCGGCCGGGCCGGGTCCTGCGATGTAGGGCGAGGGGAGGATGCGGCGTTTGTCATGTCCGGCCCGTCAGCCCTCGTGACGTCCCATGTAGGGGAGTAGCGCGAGGAATCGGGCCCGCTTCACCGCCGTTCCCAGCTGGCGCTGGAATCTGGCGGTGACCTTGGTGGTCCGCTTCGGCAGGATCTTGCCCTGCTCGGTGATGTAGTGCGAAAGCGTGTTCACGTCCTTGTAGTTCAGGTGGAGCACCTGGGGACCTTCCATCCGCCGGCGTCGACCGCGGGATCCGGAGAACTCGGGCGGAGACGTCGAGTCGTCGTCCTCGTCGTCTTCCACCTCGCCGCGAGGCTCGTCGTCGTCCTCGTCCTCGTCGTCCTCGTCGCGCTGCCGGGGAGGCTTGTCCGCCACGAGCGAATCACCGGTCGTCGGCTCACCCTCATTGAGGACGAGCAGGTAACGCATGACTTCGTCGTCGAGCTTCAGGAGCCGCTCGAACTCCGGAAGCGCATCGGGGTCGGCGGTGAACTGCGCCACGACGTAGTAGCCGGATGACTGCTTGTTGATGGGGTACGCCAGCTGGCGGTTGCCCCAGTGGTCGACGGCAGAGACCTCGCCGCCGGAGGAAGTGACCAGCTCGTGGAACTTCTCGAGCTTGGCGTCCACGGCGCTCTCGTCGAGCGCCGGGTCCATGATGTACACAACTTCGTAGAGCCGCATCTTCGGTTCCCTCGGTCCGTGAGTCGGATTACGGGCTCCGTCACCTCGAACGCCTCGTTTGCGGCGATGGCGTCCCGACGGAGCGGGATGATTGTCAGGGTGCCCCGGATGCCGTCACCGGGTTCCGTGGGCGACTGGAAAGCTAGCGCATGCTGGCCCCGCTTTGAAGGCAGGGCGTCTCCCATGTCCGGGGCCGACCCACGTGCCTTTCGCTAGGCGCCCGTCCGAGCTCGCCCCATTACTCGGACCGGCTCCTAGGCCACCGCCCGCTGCACGGCAGCGATGAGATGCGGATAGCGCTCGAAGCCCCATCGAGCCTCCTCGACGTCGAGTCGCTCCCGATTCGTGTGGGCGTAGCGCTCCTCCCCCGGGGCGAAGCCCACGGTGGGGATCCCGAAAACCCCACACGACCACCCACCATCGGTGGCGAACTGCCACGGCCGGATGGTCGCCGGCCCGTCCCCGCTCCGCCGGCCCACGGCTTCGGACGCCGCCACGATCATCGGGTGTTCAGGCTCCATGAGGAAACCCGGGGTCAGGAGGTTCCGCTCGGCCTCGATGCCCGTGTACGTCCGTTGGTGCTCCATGGCCATCCGCACCGTGTATGAAAGCCCCTCGGGCGCCGAAGGAATACGACGCTTCAGAGCCTCTTCCACCCGGGCGATGAGCGATGCGTCGTCGTCGCCGGGAAGGATGCGCCAGTCGATGGTGACCACCGCCGAGTCGGGGATGACGTTCCGGCTCTCGGGAAGGACGTCGATCATCGTCGCCACGAGGCTCGAGGGGCCCAGCACCGGATCCGCCTCCTGATCGCCGGCCAGGTCACGGATCCCCGCCAGCACCTCTCCGACGAGGTCGAGGGCGTTGCGCGCCCGGTCGGGCACGCTGGCATGCCCTGCGGATCCGGCGATGGCCACCTCCATCTCCGCCCGACCTCTGTGGCCGATGCAGACATCTCCGTGGGTCGCCTCACCGATGACGACGACGCCGGGTTCCACCGAGCCCGACTCCAGGAGCAGCTTCATCCCGAGACCGCCCCGTTCCTCGAAGACCGTATGGGCGACGATGATGTCGCCCGGAGCCTCCCCGATCATCGACGCCGCGGCGTACGTTTGGAGCGCCAACGGCCCTTTGATGTCCATGGCGCCCCGGCCATGTAGGAAACCGTCACGGACCTCACCGGAGAACGGTGGTACCTCCCAGTCCTCGTGGTCCCCTTCGGCCACGACGTCGAGGTGGCAGTTGAGGAGGGCGGCCGGAGACTCCCCCCTCCCCCGGGCCACGCCGATGACGTTGCCTACGTCGTCGACACGGATGTCGTCGAGACCCAAGGCCTCGTACTCCTGGCGAACACGCTCCGCCACGTCGCCTTCATGGCCGGGAAGACCAGGGATGCGGATGAGGTCCGAGGCGAAGGCCAAGGCGTTTTCGAAGGTCGCTTCCTTGGGCACGCGTTACTCCTGTCTGGTCGAGGCGAGCGGCTGCCGCGTCGATGGGCCATGGAAGCGGTCCGTCCGATCCCATGGAGCGATCCGTCCACCTTCGACGGGCAATAAGGCCGGCCGACGGGCGTGTCGCCCACCGGCCGGCCTGATCCTGCATGCTTCGTGGCGCGCGGTCCAGTGCTACACCGCCCGTCAGATGCTACGCGATGAACCACGGTGCAAGGACCAGGGACACCACGCTCATGAGCTTGATGAGGATGTTGAGCGACGGACCCGACGTGTCCTTGAAGGGATCACCCACGGTATCTCCGACGACGGCAGCCTTGTGGGAATCCGAGCCTTTCCCGCCGTACGCTCCCCCCTCGATGTACTTCTTGGCGTTGTCCCACGCACCACCGGCGTTGGCCATGAAGAGGGCCATGAGCACGCCAGTCACGGTAGCACCTGCGAGAAGCCCGCCCAGGGCCTCGACGCCCATGAACTTGCCCACGATGACGGGAGCCAGGACGGCGGTGACGCCCGGCAGGATCATCTCACGCAGTGCAGCCCGGGTGGAGATGTCGACGCAGCGCGCCGAGTCGGGCTTGGCGGTGCCCTCCATGATGCCCGGGATCTCCCGGAACTGACGACGCACCTCGTCCACCATGCCCTGAGCCGCTCGGCCCACGGCCGTCATGGTCAGCGCCGCCACGAAGAAGGGCAGCGCTCCCCCGAGGAAGAGCCCCATGACCACCACGGGGTCGACGATGTCGATCCCCGTCTGCTGGAGGCCGACCTTCGACGAGTAGGCGCTGAAGAGGGCGAGGGCCGTTAGAGCCGCCGAACCGATTGCGAAGCCCTTCCCGATGGCCGCTGTAGTGTTCCCGATGGCGTCGAGCGAATCCGTGATCTCACGGGTCTCCGGCCCGAGCCCGCTCATCTCGCTGATGCCGCCGGCGTTATCGGCGATGGGCCCGTAGGCGTCCACCGACATCGTCACGCCAACCGTGGCAAGCATGCCCACGGCCGCGATGCCGATGCCGTAGAGACCGGAGAACTCGAAGGCGACGCCGATCGCGACACAGATGAGGATCACCGGGATGACCGTGGACTCCATGCCCACGGCGAGGCCGGTAATGATGTTCGTCGCCGAACCCGTCTGACTGGAGGCAGCGATCTTGTCCACCGGACCGGCCGCCGTGTAGTACTGCGTCACCATACCGATGAGGACCCCGGCGAGGGTTCCGGCCAGGATGGCGATCCAGGGGCCGATGACGGGATAGACGTCGCCGGTGGCCGCGTCGGCATAGGTGATGCCGAGGCTCTGGACCACGAAGTACATGATGGCAAGGAAGAGGCCGCCGGCGATCCACGTCGTGCCATGGAGAGCGTGGGAAGGATCGCGCTTCTCGAGCACCTTCATGAAGGAGATGCCGACCAGGGAAGACACGAGACCCACCATGACGGTGAGGATAGGCAGCGCCACGGCGGCGGCACGATGCTCGACCATGGCCGGGGCAGTCGCGGCGATGGCGATGGTGGCCACCATGGATCCGACGTACGACTCGAAGATGTCGGCACCCATTCCGGCGACGTCACCGACGTTGTCACCCACGTTGTCGGCGATGGTCGCGGGGTTGCGGGGATCGTCCTCGGGAATGCCGGCTTCGACCTTACCTACCAGGTCGGCTCCGACGTCGGCGGCCTTGGTGTAGATACCGCCGCCCACACGGGCGAAGAGGGCGATGGAGCTGGCGCCCATGGCGAACCCGGACACCACCTCGGCGAAGTCGGTGAACTCGGCGAGGCTGCTGGCACCGGCGCCGTACATGAAGTACAGGACGCCGAGACCGAGCATGCCCAGCGCGGCGACGGCCAAGCCCATGACGGCACCGCCGAAGAAGGCGATGCGGAGCGCCTTGCCCTGGCCTTCCTGGTTCGCCGCAGCCGACGTCCGGGTGTTGGCTCGAGTCGCGGCCTTCATTCCCGCGAAGCCGGCGATGACGGAGCTCAGTGCCCCGAAGACGTAGGCCACTGCCGACGTCATGCCGATGGCGACTCCGAGGAGTACGGCCACCACGGCGACGAACCCTGCCAGCACCGTGTACTCGGTTCTCAGGAAGGCCATGGCGCCGTCATGGATCTGCTCGCCAATGTCCACCATGGTCTCGTTGCCGGGATCCTGGCGCTTCACGTACCCGTAGATTCCACCTGCGACACCCAGGCCGATGAGGCCCAGGAGCCAGGCGAATCCGGTCAAGTCGACGAAATTCATCGAATGTGTCTTCCTTTGGTTCGTCGTGCTTTGGTTGTGGTGCTCTGCTCGATTTCTTCTATCGGTTGAAGCGGTTCATGGCCGCCTCGATCCCTTCTTCTATCCACACTCCCACTGCTTCGGACAGCTCCGGGAGCAGTCCGACCACCGCGTCTTCGTCTTCCTCAGGCATCGGTGAGAGGACCCAGTCCGAGAGATCGTGTCCCTCGGGCTTTCGCCCCACGCCGATTCGCAGGCGAGCGTACTCGTTCGACTGAAGCGCACCCGCGATGGACTTGAGACCGTTGTGGCCCCCGGCCCCTCCCTCGGGTCGGAAGCGCACGCGACCGACATCCAGGGAAGCGTCGTCCACCACCACCAACAGATCCTCGGCGGCGTCGAAGTCGTCCACCTCCTGGAGTGACCTCAGCGCCTGGCCGCTCCGGTTCATATAGGTGGTCGGTTTCATCAACCACACGCCGACGCCGGCCACCTGTCCTTCACTTACCAGCGCTCGACCTTCGCGCACGAAGGGCTCGAAATCCCAGTCGTAGGCCATCCGGTCGACCGCCCACCACCCCACGTTGTGTCGGGTGGCATCGTAGTCGGGCCCGGGATTCCCGAGCCCGATCACGACTTTCATGCCAATCGTCGATCAGAGGAGAGGGACTCAGCCCTCGTCCCCGTCGTCGTCCGAATCCTCGCCGCCGGCCTCGGCCTCGCCTTCGGCGCCTTCCTCGGCATCCGCAGCAGCCTCGACGCCTTCTTCGCCTTCTTCCTCGTCGGCGTCGAGTTCTTCGAGAGCCCTCGGGATGGAGACGGAGCAGATGGTGCGCTCAAGGGCGATGGTCACCTCGACCCCTTCGTCGAACTCGAGATCCGAGACGTGGAGAACGTCGTTGACCTCCATCCCGCTGACGTCGACCTCGATGACCTCGGGGATCTTCGACGGGATGCAGCGGATGGGCAGGTCGTGGATGACCTGCTCGAGCACGCCACCTTCCATCTTGACCCCGATGGGCGTACCCACCAGCTCCACGGGCACGTCGACGTCCACTTCGACGCCGGCTTGAATCCGGTAGAAGTCCACGTGGAGGATGTGGCCCTTCCACGGATGCGTCTGGATCTCACGAACCAGCGTCTGGATGGGGCCCGTCTCACTCTCGAGCTCCAGCTCGACGATGGTGTTGTCCACCGAGATCTGCCGGAAGAGATGGTCGGCGTCGTGGGTGTTCAGTTTGAGATGCAGGGTATCGGCGTCCCGGCCGTAGACGACGGCCGGTACCTCGCCGGCCTGGCGCATCTTCCGGGCGGCGCCCTTGCCGGTCGCCTCGCGAGGCTCGGCCTTCAGTGTCGCGGTTGTCGCTGTCATGTCTCTCTAGTCTCCTGATTGTCGGCCCCCGGGCTCTCCCGGGGCCCTTTCCCTCAGTCGTCGGGGAGCATCTCGAAGAGCTGGCTCACCGATTCGTTCGAATGGATGTGGTCGGTAGCCTTCGCCAGAAGGTCCGCCACGGAGAGGATCCGCAGATTGTCGAAGTGCTTCTCCTCCGGAATGTGGATGGTGTTGGTCACCACCATCTCCTCCAGCGGCGAATCCTTCAGTCGCTGGACTGCTTCGCCCGAGAACAGGGCGTGTGTCGCGGCGGCGTAGACTCCCTTGGCGCCGCGCTCCTTCAATGCGTAGACCGCGTTGGAAAGCGTACCTGCCGTGTCGACCATGTCGTCCACGAGTAGGCACGTTCGGCCCTCCACCTCACCGACCACGTTGAGGACCTTCGACTGATTCGCTGCCGGACGCCGCTTGTCGATGATGGCGAAGGTTGCCCCGAGCCTCTTGCTGAAGCCCCGAGCCATCTTGGCCGAGCCCACGTCCGGAGCCACGACGACGAGTTCGTCGAACTCTTTGGCCCGGAAGTACTTCGTGATCACCGGCGCCGCGTAGAGGTGATCCACAGGGATGTCGAAGAAGCCCTGGATCTGGTGCTGGTGGAAGTCGATGGAGACCACCCGATCGGCACCGGCGGCGACGATGAGGTTCGCGACCAGCTTGGCTCCGATCGCGACGCGGGGCTGGTCCTTCCGATCCTGCCGTCCATACCCGAAATACGGGATGACCGCCGTGACACGGGCGGCCGAAGCGCGCTTGGCGGCGTCGATGAGCAGAAGGAGCTCGAGGATGTTCTCCGCAGGAGCGTTCGTCGACTGGACGATGAAAACGTCTCGGCCCCGGGCATTGCGGTCGATGCGGACGAAGATTTCTTCATCGGCGAACTGCCGGATGGTCGCCCCGTCAGGCGATTTCCCGATGATCTCGCCGATCTCCCCCGCCAAGGGCCGATTGGATCGGCCGGCGAGAAGGAGGAGGGGCCCCCGTCTGAAGGTGTCGTCCATGAGCTGGGGTCGGGAACGTTCTCGTGACGTGCGAAGGACAGCCTGGAAACGTAGGTACGACGGCCTGGAGGGTCAACGCGCGGCGGCGACGTCGGTGCGGGCGGCTCCGTCGGCTATCCGACTACCCGGAAGGGCTTCAGGCGCACGACTTCCGAGCGACCCGCCGTGCGGAGTAACAGCCGGATCCGGTAGTCGCCTGGATCCAGCTCCGCGGCACCGAGGGAGAGGTACCGGAAGAGGTGCCCCGGCTCCGTTGGACCAGCCTCCTCCCATGAGACGATCAACGGGTTCGGCGCCTCGGTGACCCCGAGGAAATCGCCGATCCGGCCGAACACTCCCCGCCCGGCGGGCTCGACCGACACCTCGAAGCCCAGCGTCTCGGGCCGGAAACCCAATCCCGCCACCTCCCAGGCAATGGCGATGGAAGCGCCGGTCTGGATGGTCGCGGTCGGGAGGACCAGGTCCAGAATGTCTTCCAGGCGCCCAGGCTCTGCCTCCCCGGCGCGTAGGAGGACGATGTCGGAGAGGGCGGCCACATCGTCGGGGACCGCCCGGGCTCGGAGGCCGACGCGGAGACGCCCCGCCTTGCGGAGGACCGGGCTCCAGCTCTCCACCGACAGCACGTGGTCGGTCGCGGGGATCTTCAGTAGCGATGCGCCGTCCGTGCTTCCCATGGACTCCACGCCGAAGCGCTCCGCCGGGTCGTCGACCGGCCAAGCGAAGAGGCCCATGCGATCGGGCATGTCCGCCTGCTCGCCAGGCTCCAGCCACGGAAGTGGATGTTCGTGGTCCGCGTGGTAGGTCGTGTCCGCCGGGAGGAAGTGGCTGGCGACTACCACCATGGTCCGGCCGCGGGGGAAGACCGCCACCTGGCCCTCCATGGGCAGGAGGACGGGAGCGTAATCCGGGGCGTACAGGCTCTTCGGCGCCCGGACCCGTGGATGGAAGGCCTCCGGATGTGCCACCGGGTCGGCGAGTGCCGAACCCTTGGGCAGGTAGTCGCGCCCCATGGGGTGGTCGTGCCCGACCACGTCGTCTTGACCTGCCAGGTTCCGGGCCGGGGTCCGCTCCCACCCCATCTGCCACCCGTGGCGCACCGTGAGCTCCGTGAGGTCGTCCCCCCACGAAAGCTTGAAGGGATTCCGCGCCCGGTCCCGGAGCTCGGTAACCGTCCACCGGGCGTAGTGGGCCGTGAGACGATCGTTCCCGGGAACGAGGTACAACGGGTCCGCCAGGGCCCACAGTCGGTCCAGCTCGCGTGATGTCCCGAAAGGGGACGCCTCGGCCGTGGCGAGGAGCTCGCGAGCCTCGCCGTCCACGGGCCAGCGGGGCACTTTCCAGCGTCGAGCCCGGTCGGGGCCCATTCGAATCAACGCGTCGTGGAATGCGGCCTGCGCCCCCTCGTACCGGCCCATCCCGTGCAACGCGAAGCCCTCCAGGGCGAGGCACCACCACCGCTCCACCTCCAGGCACTCCCGGGCCGTCGCCGCCGCGCCTTCCCAGTCGGCACTCTTGGCCCGATACCATACCCGCTGACCGAGTATCCAGGAGTTGCCCGGGGCCCATCCCTGGAGGGAGTCGAGCTCCGCGACCAACTCCCTGCGCAAGCGGGTGATCTCGGGATGCTCCGGCTCGGGGTACCACTCACCCTCACCGAACCCGACGCAGATCCTCCCCACGACTTCGTCGCAGGGGCCGCCGAATCCGCCGATTGAGACGGGAAGGAGCCGGATGCGCCGGTTCTCGAAGTTGGCCTGGGCTCGGCGGGCCTCATCGACTACGTCGGCTTCCTGCGCGAACGCCGCACCGCCGAAGGCGGCGTTGGTCTCCTGCCCGGCGGCCTCGCCGCCCATACCGGACACGCCCGTGCCCACCGTGGCGGTCAGGAAGGCGGCGAAGAGAGGGCGGCAGTGCATGGCGCGGACGTCGTGGCGTGGGTCGGGCTCTTGGGCCGGCCTCCGGCGTATCAGGCGGCAACCGTCGGCGTGGAGGGTAGTGATCTCCTCTCAAACGTATCCCGGCGCGATCGTCTCCGCCGCCCACTCACCATGCCAACCCGAGTACGATGAGGCCGGCGAAACCCAGGGACCCGAGGACGATCTTGGCCGTGGTCCACCCCCGGGGGTCGTCGGGCTCCAGATCCTTCGTCCAGTACAGCACCGAGCCGCACTCGGGACCGCGGGCGTTCATGTACTGGACGGGCGCACTCCTGGCGCTCGGGTAGACCTCCACGCCCGCGATCCGGTGCAGGTCCAGGCGCTCGTCCACCGAGGTGTTCAGCTGGTCGATCCGGACGCCGTCGATGAAGACCGTGGCGGGACAGTCCCCCGTCATCACGACCCAGTCGTCGAAGGGTCCCGCGACCGGTGCAACGCCCATTCCCGGCACCTCGAGGACGAGATTCGAGGGCCGCGACGCCGGACGGCGGGCGATGTCGTCCTCGTCCAGGAAATACCCACCGAACGCCCGGATCTCCTTCCGGCGCTCGAAGTCGGCCAGGCGACGGGTGGTCTGCGCGCGTCGGGCCTGCACCCTGACTTCCTCGAGGGGGATGGGCGCGAACTGCATCTGGATGAGCACTTCCAGATCGGCGTCCGGCGCGAGATCGAAGGGAGCCGTCTCCCAGGGCGCGAAGCCGAGGTGCTCGGCCTGGAGCACCAACCCCTCTCCGGCGGTGGCATCGAGCTCGAAGCGACCGCCCTCGCCGGTGGTGGTCCGAGCCTGAAGGGCCCCGGCCTCGTCCCGTAGGAGAACGGCGGCGTCGACGATGGGAGTCCGGTCGGCTCGAAGGACCCAGCCGCGGATGGTTTGAGCGGCGGCTGGTCGTGCGAGAATCGCCAGAAGGAGGAGGGCACAGACAAGGGGGCCCAACCCGACGGCACTCCGGACAGGTCCCGGACGGATCGACGGATTCAGGACGTTGCCGCTCGGGCTGGGCGCACTCCAGATGACGTTCCGGGCGACCGCCGATGACCTCGCCGAGCCGACTCTCGCCATGGAGCCTCCTTGACCTGCGCCGGAAACCTCGCGAGCGGGGCGCCCGCTCCCCCCAACGTACGGGTCGCCACCGTTTCGATTTCCGATGGTCCTCGTGGCGCACGAACCCCAGGCGATGCCCGGAATCGCAAGGGGGTGAGGCCGGATTGGCCCGGGTGGATTCGAACCACCACCGCCGGTTCCAAAGACCGGTGTCCTGCCATTAGACGACGGGCCAGCGGCCGAATCCTACCGGAAGCCATGGGGGCGGTTCAACCCCGCGCGAGGTGAAGCCGACGGAGCGAGGCCGAGCCCGGACGATCTAACCCCGTTCGACCCTCGGCGCCGGCAGCGCCCCCAGCGTCCGCACTCCGACGAACGGAAAGCCGTACCGGGCCTCCAGCCACGTCGCCGCCGACCCGGCCTCGTCGGCACCGCCGAAGAGACCGAAGGACGCAGCCCCGCTCCCGGACAGGAGTGCGAATCGGGCCCCTCGCGACCGGAGCCCGTCGAGGCTGGCGGCGATGTCGGAGTGCTTCGAGGCAACGAGGGTCTCGAAGTCGTTGTGGGCGACGACTGCGACGTCGTCCCAGGAGCCGTGGACGCCCGCCGGCGTACGTGCCCCCGGACCCAGACCCGCGCCCTCACCCTTCGCCCGACTGGCGGCGAGGGCCGCGTACGCCTCGCCGGTGGCCACCTGCACGTCGGGTAGCGCCAGCACCAGCGACGCCTCCGGGAGGGGGGGAAGCTCGGTGAGGAGCTCCCCCCTGCCTCGCCCGCTCGCCAGCGCCGAAGCGCCGAGGAAGAAAGGCACGTCCGACCCGAGGTCGGCGGCAACGGCACGTAGGGAATCGGCGTCCGCATAGCCTGTGAGCACCGCGAGGCACTTCAGCACGGCTGCGGCGTCAGACGAGCCGCCTCCCAGGCCCGCCCCCGCGGGAATCCGCTTCACCAGATCGATCCGGACGGCCTCCGAGAGCCCCGCGACGGTCAGGAAGGCCTCGGCCGCCCGGTAGGCCAGGTTCGCCTCAGCGGGCCCGAGGTCCGGGCCGTCCACATGGAGTTCGATCCCCGCGGGAGGGTTGGCGACCTGCCCGAGGGTCACGCGGACCTCGTCGCTCAGGGAGACGGCCTGGAAGATCGTCTCCAACTCGTGGAAACCGTCCGCCCTCTTGTCGAGGATCCGTAGGAAGAGGTTGACCTTGGCCGGAGCGTCGACCGACGCCGAGGTCCTCACGAAACGGGAACGATCTCGTCGGGCTGGGTCTCGTCGATCTCCTCGTCGGCATGGCCGATGTCTCCCAGGGAGAGACCGAGCTTCCAGGCGTAGACGAGACCGATGACCGTGATGGGAATCCACCCGCCGAAGTGGTAGGCGAAGGCGAAGGCCAAAGACACGGTCTCGGGAACGCCGTACACCGTCGTGAGGGCAAACTCGGCGGCGGCGTGGAAGGTGCCGAAAAAGCCCGGCGCCGAAGGGATCGCCACGCCGAAGCCCACCACGGCCTCGGTGAAGATGGCGGAGACGAACCCGGTGTCGATGCCGAAGGCGAGCATCCCCAGCCAGAACGAGAGGCCGTGCCAGGTCCAGAAGAAGAACGACCAGGCGAATCCGGCAAGGAGGAGCTTGGGGTCGCGCATGATGGCCATGGACCGCAGCAGGCTCTCCAATCCAGCGATGACCTTGCCGCGCAGGGCCTCCGGCAAGAACGCGGCGAGGCGCTCGGCGAGCAGGAGGAAGTGGCGAGGGAAGGCCGCCATCACCACGAGGAACGCCAGTACTCCGATGACCAGTCCGCCCGCCGCCCGCAACATGGAAGCGCCGCCACCGACCGTGAGTGCATCGGCGGCCGGGAAGCCGGGGGTCATCACCGGGATCACGAGGAAGAGCAGCAGGACGACGCCGTCCATGAAGCGCTCCACGACCAACGTCCCGAACGCCGCCGTAGCCGAAACGGGCTCCATGCGACTGAAGGCGAAGGCCCTGGCGAACTCACCCATGCGTGCCGGGAGGACGTTGTTGGCCATGAAGCCGATGGAGACGCCGGCGAAACGAGAGCGCAGAGCGGTGTCGGGCCGGACCGGCGCCAGAAGGACCTTCCACCGCAGGGCCCGGATGAAGAAGCCGAACGTCGCCACGAAGACCGACGCTCCCAGGAGCCAGAAGTTCCCGGTGGAGATGTTGGCGAGGACCTCCCGGAAGTCCACGTCCTTGAGCACCCACCACAACAGGAAGATCGTGACGGCGAGCCCGAAGGTCGCCTTGCCCCAATGCCTCACGAACGCCGGGCCCGGCGGATGATCTGCGCCATCTCCCGGACCGCCGACTCCAGCCCGGTGAAGACCGCCCGGGAGACGATGGAGTGACCGATGTTGAGTTCTTCGAGGTCGGCGATGGCGGCCACCGGAGCCACGTTCTCGTAGGTGAGTCCGTGGCCAGCGTGTACGTCCAGTCCCAAGCTCCGGCCCAGGGCCGCGGCCTCGATGATCCGGTCGAGCTGGTGCCGTCGGTCCTCACCGCGGGCGTTGGCGTACTCGCCGGTATGGATCTCGACGGCGTCGACGCCCAAGTCGGCGGAGATCTGGATGGCCTCCTCCTCGGGGTCGATGAAGAGCGACGTCCGAATCCCGGCATCGGCCAGGCGTCGGAGCGCTTCCTCGGTAGGCTTGCGCTGCGCCGAGTCGACCAGGGCAAGACCGCCCTCGGTGGTGACCTCTGCGCGCTTCTCCGGCACCAGTGTCGCCTGCGCGGGAACGAGATCGACGGTGAACGCCAGGATCTCGGACGAGGCTGCCAGCTCGAGGTTCATGGGTGTGCGGATGGTCTCGCTCAGTAGCCGGACATCCCGATCCTGAATGTGCCGCCGATCCTCACGGAGGTGGACGGTGATCCCGTCCGCTCCGCCCAACTCGGCGAGGACGGCCGCACGGACCGGATCGGGCTCGTCGGTCCGTCTCGCTTGGCGAACGGTGGCGACGTGGTCGATGTTCACGTACAAGCGCATGGTCATCCGACACTCGTCGGTTGTGGGTCCAGATTCTCGTGCGCGTCCCCGGGGGTCCCCCCGGCTTCGGGGATGCCGACGTCCAGATACCGGCTCAGCAGTTGGTCGATGGCCGCACGGGTCGGGGCATCCGCGGAGCCACCTTCGATGCGGAGCATCTCGGACGCGAGGACGGCATAGAGGCGCTGGTCTTCGCCGTCGAGGGCCCGGAGGTGGAGGGCGACCCGTTCCAGGTCCCCCCGGCGGACCGGATGGGCGGACGCTTCAGAGGTGGCGCCTTGCTCCGCCTGCGCGAGGGCCGCGCGGGCTGCGGCGATGAGGGCGGGCCTCACTTCGTCGGCTGCGATCCCGGCCCGCTCCATGAGTCGGCTCGACAGCGCGAGCAGCGGCGCCAGGGAGCCGCTCATGAGCACCGAAGCGGCGTCCACCAGCGGACGACGACCCGCCGGAACTTCGAGCACCTCGGCCCCGAGGGCGTCGCAAAGGCGCCGTGCCACCGCGATGGCAGCCGGCGAGCCCGTCACAGCGACGAAGCCGCCGGACAGGCCGGTCTGACGATGGCCTTCGGCGGTAGGTCCGTCGAGCGTCGTCGCGCCGGCTCGGTCCCCGCCGAAGGGCTGGAAGACGCCCAGGGCGTATCCCGGCCCGTGTAGCGGCGCCAAGGCGTCGGAGGGAAGCGTGGGAGAGAGGTGGAAGGCAGCGCACCCTCCAGGGGCCGGTCCCTGCCCCGCGATCGACACCGCAGTTTCCGGGACGCCCTCGTCAGGGACGGCGATGAGCACCGCGAAGGTGCTGGGATCAAGAGGCTCCAGGCCGTAGACGTATCGGGCGAGGCCCCGGGCGAACACGGTGTGCGCCGGCGCTTCCCGGACGCGTCCGTACACCGTCACGCCGGCCAGCTCATCGGATGCGGCGAGTTCTTCGGCGAGGTTGAGCGCCGCGGGTCGAGTACCGACGACGGCGACGGAGCCGGATCTCACGCGACCTCCCGAATGGAAACGTCTTTGCGCCCGTTCAGTCGCCCAAGGAGTTCGATGGGGATCCGAGCCGTGAGCGACACGCGCATGCTCTCGTCCGTCCGTTCCGTCACCTCACCCTCTCGATAGATGGCCGCGATGGTCTCCCCGTCGACCACGGGGATGGTCACCACCACATTGGCCAGCCGACCGCGGATTCGTGTGAGGAGCGTATCCCGGAGTGCATCGTGGGTGTCGGCGTCCAGCGCCGACACGAAGACCGCCGGGGTGGCGTCCAACGCCCGCACCCTCCGCTGGAGCATCTCCTCCTCCTCGTGGGTGATGCGATCCACCTTGTTGAAGACCAGGATCTGGTCACGCCCATCGAGGCCGAGTTCGTGGAGGACCTCGGACACGACCTGGTGGTGCTCCTCCCAGTCCGCATGCGACGCGTCGATCACATGGAGCAGCACGTCGGCCTCCCGAGCTTCTTCGAGGGTGGAGCGAAACGACGCCACCAGGTGGTGGGGCAGCTTCCGGATGAAGCCCACCGTATCGGTGAGAAGGGCTTCGTAGCCGGAACCCAGATCGACGCTGCGCGTCGCCGAATCGAGGGTGGCGAACAACCGATCCTCGACGAACAGCTCCGAACCCGACAGCGCCCGGAGGAGGGAGGACTTGCCGGCATTGGTGTACCCGACGAGGGCTACCCGAAAGCTTCCTTCCCTGGACTTCCGCTGCTGTGCCCTCGCCTTGGCCACATCCTTCAGCTTGGCGCGAAGGTCGGCGATGCGGGTGCCGATGAGGCGCCGGTCGGTCTCGAGCTGGGTCTCACCCGGACCCCGCAGACCGATCCCGCCCCGGATCCTGGAAAGGTGACTCCACATGCGCCGGAGACGGGGTAGCAGGTACTGGAGTTGTGCCAGCTCCACCTGCATGCGGGCTTCCCGCGATCGTGCCCGGGTGGCGAAGATGTCGAGAATGAGCTCGGAGCGGTCCATGACGCGGACGCCGGCGACCTCCTCGAGGTTCTTGCCCTGCGCGGGGCTAAGCTCCTCATCGAATACGACGAGGTCCGCCTCGACGCTCTCCACCAACGCGCCGAGCTCCTTGGCCTTCCCTTCGCCGAGGTAGAACGCGGGGTTGGGAGAGTCGATGCGTTGAACGAGCTTGCCGACGACGTTGCCGCCGGCAGTGTCGGTGAGACGGGACAGCTCCTCCAGATGCTCGTCGACCAGATCGCGCTTCGCCGAGCGATGCGGGGCTCCGACGAGAACGACCCGGTCCACGGGGGTGTGGAGGTCGATGAGTTGAGTGGGGATCCTGCACCTCCGACCCGTCAGGGGTCGCTTTCCTGGCCCGGGACGGCGCAGGAGTCACGCCGCCCGGTGAAATTACGCTGACTGAACGATACCCAAGGACGGCACCGCGATGTAGGTGTACCCCCCGACCGGGCCGCACGCTTCACTTCGCCGTCCCGCCCTCTCCGTCGTCGGCTCCTTCCCTGGCCCTTTTTCGGCGCTCGGCCCACCACTCCAGACGCTGACCAATGGTCTTCTCGAAGCCGTACGGGCCCGGCTCGTAGAAGCGCTCTCCGCGCACTCCATCCGGCAGGTACTCCTGGGCCGCGACGCCACCGGGCTCCTCGGGGTCGTACCGATACCCCTCCCCGTAGCCCAGGTCCTTCATCAGACCCGTAGGCGCGTTGCGGATATGGAGGGGCACAGGGGCGGATGGCGTGCTGCGGGCTCGACCTGCCGCCGCTTTCCAGGCCCCGTAGACCCGGTTGGACTTGGGGGCCGTGGCCAGATAGACCGCGGCCTGGGCCAGGGCCAACTCACCTTCGGGCGCCCCGAGAAACTGGTAGGCATCCCGCGCCGCCACGGCGGAGGTGAGGGCCGCCGGGTCGGCCAGCCCGATGTCCTCCGACGCCATCCTCACCATCCGCCGGGCGATGTAGAGCGGGTCCTCTCCACCGCCGATCATCCGGGCGAGCCAATAGAGGGCGCCATCGGGATCACTCCCCCGGATCGCCTTATGGAACGCCGAGATGAGGTTGTAGTGCTCCTCCCCGCTCTTGTCGTACGTGGCGAAGCGGTACTGGAGCGCCTCGCGGGCCACATCGATGTCCACGACGCCGCCGGCTCCGACGATCCGCGCCGCGGCCTCCAGAACCCCGAGAGCACGGCGGGCATCTCCGTCGGCCGCGTCGGCGAGGAAATCCAGGGCGTCGTCCGCCACCTCGAGTTCCAAGGAGGCGAGCCCGCGGTTATCGGCGAGGGCGTCGCTCAGGATGGCCCTCAGGTCGACGGACGGCAGAGGCTCCAGCACGTACACCGGCGCCCGGGACAGGAGGGGCCGGACGATCTCGAACGACGGATTCTCGGTCGTGGCGCCGATGAGGATGATGGTGCCCGCCTCCACGTGGGGAAGGAAGGCGTCCTGCTGCGCCTTGTTGAACCTGTGGATCTCGTCGCAGAAGAGGATGGTGCGGCGACCGGTGGCGTGCAGCCGCTGCTTCGCCTCGGCGATGATCTCGCGCACCCGCGCCACGCCTTCCGTCACCGCGCTGAAGGAGACGAAGGTGACGTTCGCCTCTGCGGCGATGAGGCGAGCCAGCGTCGTCTTGCCGCTGCCGGGGGGTCCCCAGAGGATCATGCTTCCCACGGCGCCCGAATCAAGCATGGAGCGGACAGCCTTGCCCTCGGCAAGGAGGTGCTCCTGACCCCGGAACTCGGCGATGGAGACGGGTCTCATCCGGGCGGCCAATGGCGCGGTCTCGGGGGCATCCGCACGCCTGTCGACCCTGCCGCGCCCGGCGGCACTGTCCGCTGTCACGGCATCGGAGGGCGAGTGGGCATCGGCAGGTGGGGTCGCTTCCAGGGGCGCGGCCTCTTCACCGCCGAAGAGGCTCAGCTCGTCGCTCATGCCGAGCTCCCCGGCTCCGGAGCCAACGGCGCTCCCGAGCTCGCCGGGTCATCGCCCATGCCGCACTCCCGGGCTCCCCCGCTCGTCGGCCAGGTCGGACGCCCTGGCCTCGAGAACGCCCCGATCGTTGCGGTCGGGGTCTTCCAGAACCCAGTCCAGAAGCGACTCCAGGATGTCACTGAAGTGGGGCCCCGGTTTGAGCCCCATCCCGATGAGGTCCCGTCCATCGACGGCGAGATCCCCGACGGTAAGGGGGGGACATCGACTCAGGACTTCCTTCGCCCGACGCCAGGAGCGCACGATCTCCTCGGGGTCGCCTTCACCGCTGCGTGCGGCCGCCAACTCCAGCCGCACCACGGCGTTGAGGCGCTCGGGCCCATGACTGGAGAGCCAACGACGCACAGCCGCGGCGTCGGCGTCGGACCGGGGCAACGCCTCGGCGCCGGCGAGGTGTGCGATCTCGTCGGCCTGACGGTTGGAAAGCCGCAGGCGCACCAGCACCGCGGCTACGTCCTCGGCGTCCAGCCGCCGAAGGAGAGCGGCCAGTCGAAGGACCGGTCGCCCGGTGGGGAGGGAGTCGACCACCTCCAGACGACGCTGCCACTCCTGCGGCGCCCGAGACCGCCACGCGGCGACCTCCGGATACAACGTGGCCAGGGCGCCGGACTCGCCGTACAGAGCGAGGGCGTGGGACGGATTCGGGTCCGCGCCCAGTACCTTGAGGAGCTCCTCGCGGATGCGCTCGGGTGAAAGCTTCGGGAGGTGCCCGGCCAACGCCTGCGCCGCGGACCAGGTCGCCGGATCGATATCGAGACCGAAGCGGCCGGCGAATCGAAGCGCTCTGAGAATACGGAGGTAGTCCTCGCTGAAACGGTCCGTCGCTTCTCCGACCGTCCGTAACCTCCCACGCCGGAGGTCGCCGGCTCCGTCGAAGGGGTCAAAGAGCTCCTCGCGGATGGGATGCCAGGCGATGGCGTTGATGGTGAAGTCACGCCGCGCCAGGTCGTCCTCCAGCTTCTCGGCGAACTCCACCACGGCGTGCCGCCCGTCGGTCTCCACGTCCTTGCGGAAGGTGGTGACCTCGTAGAGCACTCCGTCTCGAGCGAGGATGCCTACGGTGCCGTGCTCGATGCCGATGGGGACGGTGCGCCGGAACAGCTTGCGGACCTGGCCGGGCAGCGCACGGGTGGCGAGGTCCCAGTCCCCGGATGGTCGCTCCAGGAGGGCATCCCGGACCGCACCACCCACGGCCCACGTTTCGTGGCCGGCCTCCTCCAACGTGCGGGTGATCCAAAGTACCGCAGGAGGCGCGTCCGGTCGCGGGGTCATCCCACCAACACCGCCCCACCGTTGACGTTCAGGATCTCGCCGGTCACGTGGCGCCCCAACTCCGAACACAGGAACACAATGGGACCGGCCACGTCCTCGGCCGTCGCGATCCGGCCGATGGGGATGGACGCTGCGATCCGGCCACGGTTCTCCGGAGTCAGGGCGCTCTCGGACATCTCGGTGTCGATCCAGCCGGGAGCCACGGAGTTCACCGTGATGCCCCGCGGAGCGACCTCCACGCAGAAGCCCTTCACGAAGGAGATCATCGCACCCTTCGTCGCCGCGTAGTCGGCGTGGTACGCCTCTCCTCTCTGGCCGGCGGTGCTGCTGACGAGAACGATGCGTCCATCGTCGTTGAGACGCCGGGCCGCCGACCTGCATGTGTAGAAGATCGAGTGGAGGTTCGCCCCCATGGTTCGGTGCCAGCGCTCATCGTCCAGCTCCGACACGGGAACGTCTTCCGGGGGCCAGATACCGTGGTTGCCCACGAAAAAGTCCAGGCCGCCACTGAACTCGTCGTCGGCCCGTTGGAAGAGAGCCTCCACGTCGTCCGGGCGGGCCAGGTCGCCTGCTTCCGCCCAGGCGTGCACGCCCAACGCCTGGCAGGCGGCTACGACTTCGGCGGCGTCGTCTGCCCGACTCCGGTACCCGATCCCCACGGCAGCGCCGGCACGCGCAAGGAGGAGGGCCGTTGCCGCTCCGACTCCCCGGGATCCGCCGGTCACGAGGGCGGTCTTTCCTGCCAAATCCATGATGTCGTTCATGTCACCCCTTTTGCGTCTCTGTCGTCCGTGAACGAGGCCTCGACGATGTCGCACACGATGTGGCCGATCATCAGGTGCATCTCCTGAATGACGGCTGTGGATGTTCCGGGCACCACCAGGGCCATGTCCACGCCCTGGGCCAGCCGTCCACCCCCCTTCCCGAGAAAACCGACGGTGCGAAGGCCGACCTCCCGACCTGCGCGGGCTGCCTGGACGAGATTGAGGGACTCGCCGCTGGTGGAATGGAGGACCAGGAGATCCCCCGGTCGCCCCAGCGCCCTGACCTGGCGCTCGAAGACGCGTTCGAAGCCGTAGTCGTTGCCCGCCGCCGTGAGGATCGAGGTGTCCGTCGTGAGGGCCAGCGCGGGGAGGGGACGTCGCTCGCGGGAGAACCGCACGACGTACTCGGCCGCGAGGTGCTGCGCGTCGGCGGCCGACCCGCCATTGCCGCAGAACAGGAGTTTGCCCCCGGATCGAAGCACGCCGAGGGTGACCGCCGCCACTTCGGCAATGGCGCCCGACAACTCGCTCTCGACCCTGTCGAGGACCGAGCGGTGTGCGGCAAGATGGGCGGCGACGACCGCCCTTGCATTCACGGCTGAACCGCCGAACTCGCTGTCGCTCATCCTCTTTGCCCCTCCGATCTCATGTGCTGCCGCATAATGCCTCGGATTCGGTCGAAGAGCCGGGACGACGGAGGCAGCGCCGGGACCGGGACGGGGTCCAGGTCGTGGAGGATGCGGTCGGGATTCACCCGGCCCATGAAGTCGAGGGCCTCCCCGCCGCCTCGCTCTTGAAGCACCTTCCACGCCTCTTCCTTGTAGATCTTGAGGCCGGACTTCCCATGGAAGTCGGAGGCCATGTAATCGACGAGTCCCGCCTCCAGTAGCTGGAGTGCGATCTCGTTGGCCTGGTGACCGTACCGCCCGTCCAGGGATCCGTAGTTCACCTGTAGATAGGCACCGGCCCGCCGCCACCTCCCCGCCATGTCCAGCGGGTTCGCCTGCCCCATGTACCTTTCCGGATGAGCCACGATGGGCCGGTAGCCCTGCTCGCGTAGCCGGGCCAATACCCTTTGTGATCCCGGTGGTATCTGGAGGCGCGGCCACTCCACGAGAACGAACGAGGTGCCGGCCATGCGAATCCTCGGGTCCGACAGATCGACCTCGGGCACGTCCAGAAGGATCTCGTGACCTCTCCTGTACTCGATCTCCGGGAGCGCCGCCTTGATGGCCACAGCCGCCTCGTCGAACGCCTCTGAGACCTGAGACAGCCTCTCCTCCAAGCCCTCGGGGTTCAGCGTGAGGCTCCCGCGGATGTGCGGCGTGGTAATGAGTCGCCGGATGCCGGCATGGGTCATCCGCTCCACGGACGCGACCGCCGCCTCCACGCTCCTCGCCCCATCGTCCACCCCGGGTACCAGGTGGCTGTGGATGTCGACGAGCGAACTCCGGTCGGGGATCATCACCGCGAGCGCCCCACCTCCATCAGGCGACCAAGAGCCTCCACCGCGTCGTCCGACTCCAGCGCGGCCTCACAGGCATACGTCACCAGTGCGTCGGCCACCAACAGTTCGAAGGCGGACTCCCTGACCCGTCCTGGCCGCGCCATCGCCCTCTCCAAACGTTCCCGGCCGGCTTCGATGAGGACTCGAGCGTCGGTCTCGTCCGAACGTTCCCCGCTCGCCGCCCGAGCCGACGCCAGGGCTTCTTCGACCCTGCGGCGAAGGTCCTCCGGCGGCTCAGGCCGCCGACCGTCCAGCCACGCCCGACCGTCAGCCACCCGGCGCTCCTGGCGATCCGCCACGGTTCACGATCCGTTTGCGGACAGGAGAGCCCGGACGGTGCCCGCCCCGGCGGCCAGAGCCTCATCCAGGCGCGAAGGATCCTCCACGCCGGCCTGGGCCATGTGGGGCCGCCCCCCACCCCGGCCTCCCACGACGGCGGCAACCTCCCGCACGACGGCGTCGGCTCGAACCCCTCGGGTGATCATGTCGTCGGTCACGAAGGCGAGCAGGGCCCTCTTGTCGCCGGGCATCTCGGCGGCGAGTACCGCCACGCCGCTGCCACCGGCCTCCAGGAAGGCGTCGCCCCACTCCCGAGCGTCGTCGACGTCCCGGGCGCGCAGGCGCACTCCGGTGTACGACGCGGCTCCACCGCTCCCAAGATCGATGCTCTCCTCGGTGACCACGGTCTCCCCGGACCCCCCCTGACTCCTCAACTCGTCGATAAGGGCCTCGAGTTCGGCCTTCTCGGCAAGGAGGCCGTCGATGCGGTTTCCAAGGTTGTCAGGCTGGGTCCTGAGGGTTGCAGCGGCCGCTTCCAGGAGACCTTCCCGGGTACGGAAGTAGCGGTAGGCCCCACGACCCGTGACCCCTTCGACGCGCCGCACTCCCGCGGCCACCCCCGACTCCCCGACCAGTCGGAAGACGCCGATGTCTCCCGTTCGCGACACGTGGGTCCCACCGCAGAGTTCCATGCTCACTCCGGGGATGTTCACCACGCGCACCTCGTCGGCATACTTTTCCCCGAAGAGGGCCATGGCACCGGCGGCGACGGCCTCGTCGTAGGGCCGATGGTCGATCTCCACCGGGTGACTCGACCAGATGCCATCGTTGACGATCGCCTCCACTTCCTGGCGCTCGGCCTGCGTCATCGGCCCGGTATGGGCAAAGTCGAAGCGGAGCCTGTCGGGAGCCACCAGGGACCCGCGCTGAACCACGTGCTCACCGAGGACCGAGCGCAGGGCTGCGTGGAGGAGGTGGGTGGCGGTGTGATTCCTCACCGTGTCCCCTCGGGTGTCCGCGGGCACCTCCGCGCGCACCGAACGCCCCCGTAGGTCCTCGATGGAGAAGGAGCCGGAGACCGGCCCTACGACGGCGGTCTCACCTCCCAGCTTGGCCACGTCCCGGATCTCGAGTTCCCAGCCATCGCCTGAAACACGTCCCCCGTCCGATACCTGCCCGCCGCTCTCGACGTAGAACGGGTTCTCGGCGAGGATGAGGGCCACGCCGTCGTCGACTTCCTTGGCGCGGAGGACCGCCGTCTCGGAGGTGAGCCTCGTGTAGCCGACGAACTCCTGCTCCCCTTCCGTCACCGACGTCCAGCCCTCGGCGTCGAGCCCAGACTCCATGGCCGGCCCGCTGGCGGCGCGATCGGCCCGGGACCGCTGCCGCTGACCCTCCAGGGCCTCCTCGAAGGCCTCGACGTCGACGTCGTATCCCCGCTCCTCTGCCATGAGCTGGGTGAGGTCGAGGGGAAATCCGAAGGTGTCGTAGAGCTTGAAGGCCTCGTCTCCGGGGATCGTCCCGCTCTTGCCGGAAGCCAACTGGTCGAAACGGTCCAGCCCACCCTCGATGGTGGCCAGGAACCGATCTTCCTCGCCCCGGGTCGTCCGCACGATGTGATCACGTCGCGTCTGCAGGTCGGGATAGACGTCGCCCATGGTGTCGATAACGGCCTCCACCACGTCCACGAGCGTCGGCGTCCGGCGACCCAGAAGCCAAGCGTGGCGGACGCCTCGCCGCAGGATCCGGCGCAGGACGTAGCCTCTCCCCTCGTTCGAGGGGTACACGCCGTCGGAAAGAAGAAAGGTCACCGCCCGGGCGTGATCGGCCAGCACCCGGTAGCTCACGCCTTCCTCGGTGTCCCGCGCATAGGGTCGGTCGACCAACTCGGCAACCCGCTCCAGGAGCGGCAAGAACGCATCGGTGTGGTAGTTGGAATCGGCGCCCTGCAGGACGGCGGCGATCCGCTCGAGTCCGGCCCCGGTGTCGACGCAAGGAGCCGGCAGAGGGTGCAACGTGCCCTCCTCGTCCCGATCGAACTGCATGAACACCAGGTTCCAGATCTCGAGGATCCGGCCCGACTCGTTGAGCTCGACGAACTCATCGACGCTGGTCACCGGCGTCGGCTGGTCGCGCAGGTCGTAGTGGAGCTCCGAGCATGGACCACACGGCCCGGTATCGGCCATCTGCCAGAAGTTGTCCTTGTCTCCGAGGCGATAGATCCGGTCGGCAGAAAGGCCCACCTCCTCGGCCCACAGAGTCGCCGCCTCCTCATCGGTGTGGTGCACCGTGGCGTAGATCCGATCCGGGTCCAGCCCGTACTCCTCGGTAAGGAGCTCGTAGGCGAAGCGGATGGCGTCGCGCTTGAAATAATCCCCGAAGGAGAAATTCCCCAGCATCTCGAAGAAAGTGTGGTGGCGGGTGGTGCGGCCCACCTCCTCCAGGTCGTTGTGCTTTCCGCCTGCCCGAACGCACTTCTGCGATGTCGCGGCGCGCTGAAACCCCGGGTCCTCCTGACCCAGGAAGACCCGCTTGAACTGGACCATCCCCGCGTTGGTGAACAGCAGCGTCGGGTCGTCCGCAGGAACCAGCGAGGAGCTGGGGCACACCTCGTGTCCGCGTTCCTCGAAGAAGTCGAGGAATCGCCTTCTGATCTCGGAGGTCTTCATCGGTATGCGTCAGTGGCGCGAGCGCGCCATGAAAGAACTCGGTGTGAGGGTCCTACACGTTGGAGGACGCGCGTGCTCCCAAAAGCCTGTCGGCCGTGGCATCCCAACCGCAACCCGTGGCGCTTCAAGGCCTCCAATGGGTCCGAAACATAAGGGCCCTGGACGAATCTGTCGTCCAGGGCCCTGTGCGGCGGCAACGGGGCTCGACGAACCCCTCGACGGTCGAAGCGTCAGTCGGCGGACACCTCGACTTCCTCCGCCACTTCCTCGACGTCGTCCGCCTTGTCCGCCGAGGCATCCGCCGGCGCCTTCTTCTCATCGTCCTCGGCGAAACCGAGAGCGGGACGCAGCTTGGCCTCGATCTCCTCGGCGATGTCCGGATTCTCGGTCAGGAAGACCTTCGAGTTCTCCTTACCCTGGCCCAGGCGGAGGTCGCCGTAGGAGTACCACGAACCGGATTTATCGACGATACCGTGGTCGACGCCCAGATCGATGAGGAGGCCCGTGTGGCTCACACCCTCGTTGTACTGGATGTCGAACTCCGCCTGCTTGAACGGGGGGGCGCACTTGTTCTTCACCACCTTCACTCGGGTCCGGTTCCCCACCACGTCCTGTCCGTCCTTCACCGCGCCGATGCGCCGGATGTCGAGACGGAGGGAGGCGTAGAACTTCAGGGCACGCCCACCCGACGTCGTCTCGGGGCTGCCGAACATCACGCCGACCTTCTCCCGAATCTGGTTGGTGAACATGACGGCCGTGTGGGACCGATTCACCGCTCCCGTGAGCTTGCGCAGGGCCTGGCTCATGAGCCGGGCCTGGAGACCGACGTGGGTGTCGCCCATCTCACCCTCGATCTCCGCCCGCGGCACCAGCGCCGCCACGGAGTCGATGACGACCACGTCGATGGCGTTGCTTCGGATCAGCACCTCGGCGATCTCCAGCGCCTGCTCGCCCGTGTCGGGCTGCGAAACGAGGAGGTTGTCGACGTCGACACCGAGCTTGCGGGCGTACTGGACGTCGAGGGCGTGCTCGGCATCGATGAATGCCGCGATACCCCCACCCTTCTGGGCATTGGCGATGATCTGCAGACAGATCGTCGTCTTGCCCGACGACTCGGGGCCGTAGATCTCACTGATGCGTCCGCGTGGGATCCCGCCGATGCCGATGGCGGCATCGAGGTTGAGGGCGCCGGTGGAGATGGACTCGATGCGGGCGGCGGGGTCGCCGTCGCCCATGCGCATGATCGCGCCCTTCCCGTACGACCGCTGGATCTGGGAAAGAGCCGTGTCCAGCGCCTTTTCCTTCTGCTTGTCGGTGACCTGCGCCGTCGCCATCTCCCCTCCGTTTGTGACGCCCGTGTTGGGATTCGGCCCTCAAGGTACCGAACCCGAAGAGAAAGCGAAAGTGCCTTCTCGCCCCCGGGTGTGGAGACGCAACCTATTCATCGTCGTGGGACTTCGGAATGGGCGACCGGGACGCCCAGTAAGGAATCCGTCGGGGCCGTGTCGGGGGAGCGGCTTCGGAGGCCCGGGGGGAACCGAGGCCACGGGCGAAGGGTTCGCTCGACGGACCGGCGACAACAGGAGTCGGACGCGACGGCCCCAGGAGAGGAAGGGAACAGCGATGTCCACCAAGAGCTACGATCTCGTCGCCATCGGAGGAGGTACCGCCGGGCTCGTCTCCGCCGCCGGCGCCGCGTACCTGGGTGTCGATTCGGCCATCGTCGAAAAGGCTGCTCTCGGAGGGGACTGCCTCTGGACCGGCTGCGTCCCATCCAAAGCCCTCATCGCCTCGGCCCGACTCGCCCACGCCATGGGCAACGCCGAGGAGCTGGGCCTGGTGTCGGCTGCCCCCAGACACGCATTCACCGAGATCATGGCCCGGATGAGGTCGGCCCGCGGCGTCGTCGAACACCACGACGATCCCCAACGCTTCCGGGACATGGGCGTCGACGTACACTTCGGCAACGCTCGCTTCCTCTCCGACCGCGAGGTCGACGTGGAAGGGGTCGGACGGATCCGGTCCGAGCGCTTCGTCATCGCCACGGGAGCCCGCCCCTTCGTCCCACCCATCGAAGGGCTGGAGGAAGCGGGCTACCTCACGTACGAGTCCCTCTTCGAGACCGACACCCTGCCCGACCGGGTGACCGTCCTCGGGGCCGGCCCCATCGGCCTCGAGATGGCCCAGGTCTTGAGTCGTCTCGGGGCCGAGGTCACCGTCGTCGAGATGCAGGACAGGATCCTGCCCAACGACGACCCGGACGTGGCGGAACGCCTGAAGGCCCTCCTCGAAGCCGAGGGACTCCACTTCCGACTCGGGGCCAGGGCCACCGCCGTGCGGGCGGAGGAGGGCACCAAGGTGGTGGAAGTGGAAGGAGGCACGCCCATTCGGGGCGACGAGATCCTGGTGGCGGTGGGCCGTCGACCCGCCGCGGACGGTCTCGACCTGGACCGTGCCGGCGTCCGGACGGATGGCGGCAGCGTCGTGGTGGACGGCTCCCTCCGCACGACCAGCAAGAAGATCTGGGCGGCGGGAGACGTCACCGGCGGTCTCCAGTTCACCCATGTCGCCGAGTACATGGCGAAGACGGCCCTGCGCAACGCCCTGGTCCCCGGATTCAGCCGCGTGAACTACGACACCGTGCCTTGGGTGACCTATACCGACCCCGAGGTGGCCCACGTCGGCCTCTCCCAGGCGGAAGCGGAAGCCCGCGGCGGTACCACGTACAGCTACGAGCTCGACGACCTGGACCGCGCCATCGTCGACGGCGAGGCCTTCGGTGTAGTGAAGATCTCCGCCGAACCGAGGGGCAAGGTGCTGGGTGCGACCATCCTGGGGGCTCACGCCGGCGAACTCCTCATGCCCCTCGTCCTGGCGATGAAACACGGCCTGACTCTCTCCGACCTGGCCAACACGATCTGGCCCTACCCCACCATGGCGGAGGGTGTGAAGCGAGCGTCGAACGAGTACCAGCGAGCCCGTCTCGACGGCACAGGCGGCAGGCTGCTCAAAAAGGTGATCTCATGGTTGACGTAGCGCAGACCCGAACCGACGCCGGAGGCGCCGACCAATCCGACCCCCGTGGGGACCAGCGCACCGCCGTGCTGAAGCTCGGTCTTCTTCTTGCGCTCATCGTCGGCGGTCTCGTTGCGGCGAACGCCACCCCCCTGGGAGAGTACTTCAGTCGCGAGGGCATCGGGCAGGCCATCGACTGGATCCGCGCGTCCGACGCCGCGCCGGTGCTCTACATCCTCATCTACGCAGGTGCGACGGCCCTGGCCATCCCAGGGTCCATCCTGACCCTCGCCGGCGGGGCCCTCTTCGGCGTGGTGTGGGGAACCGTCTATACGACCGTCGCCGCCAACGTGGGGGCGAACATCGCTTTCGGCGTCGGCCGCTACCTCGGGCGGGACGGCATCCGGAAACTGGCCGGATCCCGGCTGGACAAGCTCGATCGGGCCGCCGAGGACCACGGCTTCCGAGGCCTGTTCACCCTCCGCCTCATCCCGGTGGTTCCCTTCAACGCCCTCAACTTCGGCGCCGGCCTGACGTCGATCTCCTGGGGCAACTACGCCCTGGCGACGGCCATCGGCATCTTCCCCGGCACCGTCGTGTATACGATGTTCGCTGACGCGCTTCTGGCGGGGTCGCAGGAGGCCTCTCGTGAGGCGCTGATCCGTGTCCTCGTTTCGGGAGCCCTCCTCATCTTCCTCAGCTTCCTCCCCACCATCGCTCGTCGATTGGGCATCGACGTCCCCGGAGGCGACGACGGACCGCCGTCTGATGCGACACCGTCTGGCGACGCACCGAGGGCCACCTCGTCCGACGGCCCGTCCGATGGTAGCGCCGCGGGCGCCCTCGTGGTGGCGTTGTCCGTCCTTTCCCTCTCTCCGAGCCCCCTCGAGGCCCAGGCTCTTCCCTCTCACGACCCCTTCTCCCGGGTCCTTGCCGAGGTGGTGGAGCAGCCACTGGTGGACTACGGCGATCTCGTCGAACGCCGGGCCGAACTCGACGCCTACATCGGCTCCCTCGGAGCGGTCGATCTGGCGACCGTCCAGGCGGCGGACCGGGACGCGCAGCTCGCCTTCTGGATCAACGCGTACAACGCGTGCATGCTCCGCCTCGTCGCCGATCACTACCCCATCCAGAAGACCGGCGGCTTCTTCTCCGGCATCAAGAACGCCATCGCCGGGCGGCCGTCCAACTCCGTCTGGCAGATCGACGACGTGTTCACACGGCAGCACTGCGTCATCGCCGGCGCAGAGCGCTCTCAGGACGAGATCGAGCACGAGATCATCCGTCCGACCTTCGGCGAACCCCGGATCCACTTCGCCGTGAACTGCGCGGCTCGCTCGTGCCCGATCCTGTGGCCCGAGGCATACTCCGCCGACGGACTCGACGAACAACTCGACCGAGCGGTGCGGGCACTCGTGGACAACCCCGAGCACTTCCGCATCGAAGGCTCCACCGTCCTTCTGAACAAGGTCCTGGACTGGTACAAGGACGACTTCGGGGGGATCGACGGCCTTCGTGACTTCTTCGCTCCGTACGTCTCGCAGGAGGAGGCCGAAGTCCTCGCCGACCCGGCCACGGAGATCGCCTTCTTCGAGTACGATTGGACCTTGAACGACACGGAGTCTTGAACGCGGGTCCGGAGCTTTCCGTCGTCGTCCCTACCCTGGACGAGGCAGAACACCTGCCCGGACTTCTCGAGGACCTCCAGCCGATTCTCGCAGGGCGACGCCCGGGTGGGGTTGAGGTCGTCGTGGTCGACGGGGGCTCTTCGGACGAGACCGTCGCACTGGCTCGGAAGGGCGGTGCCCGAACCGTTCGAGCATCTGCCGGCCGCGGGAGACAACTCCGCGCCGGAGCCGAAGCCGCCGAGGGGAAGTGGCTCCTCTTCATCCACGCCGACTGCAGGCTGGACGACGAGTCGCGGTCGGCGTTGAGCGCTTTCCTGTCCGCCGCCGACGAACGCGACTTCGCCCACTTCGACTTCGCCCTGGATGGCGACGACTTCATCCATCGATTCATCGAGTTCGGCCAGGACATCCGCGAGCGGTGGCTCGGTCTCGTATACGGAGACCAGGGTCTCGTGGTATCCCGGAGCCTGTACGAGGCCGTCGGGGGCTATCCGGACTGGCCCCTCATGGAGGACGTGGGCATCGTCCGGCGACTCTCCGAGAAGGGGCGCAGGGTCCCCCTCGACGCGCGCCTGGTGACCAGTGACCGGAGGTACGCCGAGGAGGGCGGAATCGGTCGCTGGATGCGCAACGTGGCACTCATGAGCCTCTTCCGCCTCGGTGTCCCGCCCCGACGGCTGACGCGCTGGTATCGTCCGCGGCGAGGCGGGCACCAACCACACTCTGCCCGTCGGTACGAGGGACCCGATCATGTGGTGGCCGTGTTCGCCAAGGCACCGGTGGAAGGGAGGGTCAAGACACGCCTGGCCGCGGACGTCGGTGACGCTCGGGCCGTGGAGATCTATCGGGCCATAGGACGGTCGACCCTCGATGCGCTGCGTGGGGGCACCTATCGACTCATCGTCTTCGGCTCACCCGCCGATCCGGACTCCCTTACGTCCATCGCAGATTGGCTCGGCCGAGACGGAATCGAGGTGCGAGCCCAGTCGGACGGTGACCTCGGCCGCCGGATGGCCCAGGCGACGGAAGACGTGCTCACAGAGGCGGAAGCAGTGGTCATCGTCGGCACCGACATCCCGGGAATCGACGAGGCGACCGCCACCGAGGCATTTCGTCGACTCCAGGACCACGACGTCGTGATCGGCCCCGCCACCGACGGCGGTTACTACCTCGTGGGGCTGTCGCGCCCTCGGCCGGAGCTCTTCGAGGGGATCGAGTGGAGCACCTCCCTGGTGCTTCCCCAGACCCTCGATCGCATCGCCGCCCGTGGGCTGAGCGTCGCCCTCCTCGAGGAGAAGACCGATGTCGACACCGTCGAGGATCTTTCGGCTTCGTTTCGGGCAGGCATGGCGCGCAAGGCATGAAAATTGCGGTCAAGTTCTGAGTCGCCGAGTGTCCGCAGCGCGCGGGCAGGATCACCCCACTTGCCATCCGACATGCAGACCTCGCAGCTTGCGGAAGTACCCTCAGGACAGACTCGGGATCGAATGGACACAGCCAACGCCGTCCGCACGCGCTTGCGGTTCGACAGCTTGGAGCATGTCACGACCCCCGACGGATCGGGCCGCGTCTCGGTTCGCCTCGAGTGGAGCGGTGAGTTCTTCGAGGGGACGGTGTCCTGCCTCGAGACGCAGCAAGGGGTGCTGAAGGCGGCCTCCCAGGCGACCCTCGCCGCCACGCTGTCCAGCATGGCGGCCCTGGCGTCGGATCAGGTCCACCTGGAGGTCGTCGGCGTCAAGGCCGTCCGGGCGTTCGACGGTTGGGTGGTGGTCACCCGGATCAACGGATCGGCGGGCTCGGACCAGTACCGCCTTCTCGGTTGTGCACCGTGCGAGCGGGAGGAAGATCTCCCCGGGGCGGCGGTAAAGGCCATCCTCAACGCCAGCAACCGTGTCATGGAGCAGCGCGTCGCCCGCTGAACCCGTTCAGTCGCCCTCGGCCTCCGGCGCGCCGATTCCCCGTTCGTACCGCCTCCAGACACCGGGCTGTACGGGAATGAAGAGCATGCTCAGCGGCCGAACGGCGGACACCGTGGCGAAGACCGGAACGCCTTCGTAGACCCCCACCCGGAGAATCTGGCGACAGTCCACGGGGAAGGTGTCTTCGGCCTGACCGTACTCGCGCCCTTCGAACACGATGGTTCTGCCGTCCCGGTACCAGAAGGCGTCTCCGGCATAGCTGCCAGCGAGGGCCATCACCGGTTGAAGATCGGCGAGGGGGACTCCCGTGTCCCCGACAAGGGTATCACCTGCCGCCGTGACCCTGAGCTCGACGTTCTGCCCCGTGGAAAGACAGATGCTCACCGGCTCCCCCTCGGTGACCACCGGCTCGTCGGCTCGCCCCACGAACACGGTGTCGGGCGGTGGCGGCGGGATGTAGATGGTATCAGGCTCCACCCGGCGCATGGCTCGGGGCCGACAGCGGAAGCCAGGCTCCCTGGGGCAGATGGCGGCCGACACGAGAAGGCCGAACTTCGGCTCCTGGTACTCCGAGACGTGTCCCGACGCCGGCCAGGCGTGGTTGGTGGCGAGGTAGTGGGCACCCACGCGGATTCCGTGCCAGTCCATCTGGGCACCCAGGTTCACGTCGAAGCCGTTGTGCTCCACCATGAGGGTGAGTCGAGAGACCGGACCCAGCCCCAGGTGCAGCGCGCTCCCCGCGAACCATCCATTGCTGTGATTCGGCGCGTAGAAGTCCAGGTCACCGCCGGACCGGAACATTCCTCCCCCGTAGCCCAGGGTGAACGAGAGATCGTTCTCCGGCAGAGGTCCTCCGTCGAATCCTCGGAGATAGGCTGTAGCGACAGCGTACAGGCTGAGCTCCGACCCGAGGCCTCGGGCGGTGCCGGAATAGTCGTCCCTCAGACGCTCGTCGGGAAAGCCGAGGCGTCCGGGTGCGTACGATGCGCCGTCGCCGAACGAGGGGCTGGTGAGCCACCGCCCGCCCACGGCCAGCCCCAGCCCCTGATCCACGGGCTCCCACAGCCGCGCCCGTCCGAAGAGGCCCCAGATGTTGCCGCCTGAAGCCTCGTCCCCGAGGGACTGGATGGAGACACCTGTCTCGAAGCGGTCCTTCAACCCCACGGCGAATGCCGCGTCGGTGAACCACTCACTTCGGGGAGGGCCAAAGCCGGTGATGTCGCCCGATTCCCCGACCTCCACGCGTTGGCCGATGGAGGAATAGAAGCCCGACAGGGTGCCCGTCACGTGCAGGTGCGGCAGGACGCTGGAGACGGGGATGTCCATCAAGCCCGATCCGTAGCGGAGCGTGCTCGGCATGGTCGGGGTCTGGGCCTCTCCGGGCGTCGGCGCCAGCGCCCACAGGGCAGCCCCCGCTCCGAGTGCCATCCCGATGGCCGGACCCCACGCCACCGCCGCTGCCACCACCACTCCGACCACTCCAAGTCGAGCCACCGCGAGGACGCGCCGCACCCCACACCCCGCCCTCATGCTCTCTCCACGCCCCCGGTCATTCGCCCTGTCGGGAGAGTCGGTCCTCCACCTCGCGGAGGCGTCGAGCGATGGAAAATGCCCAGCCCCCGATGAGTACGATGGCGATGGTGTAGGCCGCGAAGACGTGCCAGTAGGGGCGGAGGCTCGGTGTCGACTGGACCTGCGGCAGGTTGCCCATCTCCTGGGCACTCACCCCGCCCAGGCAACCGACGGCAAGGACCAGCACCGCGGCCAACGCGACACCCGGGCCCCAGGACCACCGGGATCCAGGGGCCAAGGCAGAAGACGGACGCCGACGGACATGCGCCATCGTCAGAAACCGGAACGAATCGAAAGAGATCATGGCCAGGAGTGGTCAGGCGGCCGACTGGCGGGCGCGGAGATCGGCCTCCGCGCGGAGCCCTTCGAGCGCATAGCGGAAGAGGAAGAGTCCGAAGAAGATCACGGTGAAGACGGCAAGCCCGGTCATGAGGGTGGTGAGCATGTCACCGGGCAACGTCGGGCCCTCGGGCTTGATCACCACCGGCTGTGGGTGGAGGGAGCGGAACCAGATCACGCTGAGGTGGATGAAGGGGATGTCGAGGGCGCCCACGATGGCGACAACGGCTGCGAAACGCTTCCCCTTCTCCGGGTCCTCGGTGGAGTGCCGGACCATGAAGTATCCGAGATAGATGAACCAGAGGAGCAGCGTCAGCGTCAGGCGCGGTTCCCAGGTCCAGTAGGTCCCCCACGCGATCTTCCCCCACAGGGGCCCGGTGGTGAGCATGATCGTCGCGAAGACGAGTCCGCCTTCCGCAGCGGCCGCCGCGGCGCGATCGAGTCGATCGTCCCTCAGCCACAGGTAGACCGCGCTGCACAGCGCGGAGATCCCGAAGGCGAGAAAGGCCGTCCACGCCGCGGGCACGTGCACATAGAAGATCCGTTGAACGATGCCCTGTCGGATCTCGGTAGACACCCAGAAGAACGACAACCAGAAGAGAAAGATCAGGCCCGCGAGACCCAGCAGGGTCAGGACCATGCCTCCTCTTCGAAGTCCGGCGACGGAGACGCTGTCCGTCTTCATTCAATCCTCCACGACGAATCGGAAAAGAGCGGCTCCGGCGGCAACCGCAGCCAACGCGAACGCGCCCAACATGCGGATGTTTCCCTCGACCTCGGTCAGAGGTCGGCCGGCAATGAGACGATCCGTGGAACCGACACCGTATACGACCATGGGCACGAGGAGGGGAAAGACCAAGACCGGAAGCAGCGTTTCTCCCATGCTCGTTCCCGACGCGATGGCTGCGAAGAGCGTGCCCAGCGCCACGAAGCCCAGGGATCCGAGGGCGAGCACAAGCACGATCCACCCCGCGTTCGCCCCCAGGCTCACCCCGAAGAAGAGGGCGAAGACACCGAGTACGAGCAGGGAAACGGCAAAAAGCAGAACGAAGTTGGCCGAGGTCTTCGCGAGGAACACGGCGTCCTTGGGGGCCGGAGACGTCAGCACACCTTGAAACGCCCCGTCCTCGGCCTCCAGGTAGAAGGTGCGGCCGACGCCCAGGAGACCGCCGAAGACCAGCGTCATCCACACGAGGCCGGCAGCCACGTCCTGAGGCCGTACGGACGCCGTGTCGATGGAGAAGCTGAAGAGGACCCCGGCGAGGACGGCGAAGGCCCCCATGGCCGTGAGCCGCTCCCGGGAGCGTAGCTCCAGCACCAGGTCTTTCCAGACGATGGCGACGACCTGGGCGAGGTATCGGCTCATGCGGCGCCTGCTGGTAACGGTGACACGCCGTCCCCGCGCTCGACGACCCCGTGGTAGTGGGCTTCGAGGCTCGACGAATCCATCTCGTCGGCACTCCCCTCCCATGCGAGTCGGCCCCGGACCTGGATGGCCAGTCGGGTGGCGAGCTCGAAGCCCTGCTTCAGGTTGTGGGTGACCATCACCACCGTCTTCCGGGTGTCACGCAGCTCCTGGAGGACACCCCTCAGTACGGAAGCGGCCGAAGGATCGAGACCCGTATAGGGTTCGTCGAGAAGGACGACGTTCGGGTCGTGGAGAAGCGCTCGCGCAAGGGCCAGCCGCTGCCTCATTCCGTGGGAGAGCTGACGGACCTGGGAGCGGGCTCGATCCCCGAGCCCCACTCGCGTCAGCCGTTCGGGTACCCGCCGATCAAGGTCGGTGAGGCCGAACAGACGTCCGTAGAAGCGGAGGTTCTCCTCGGCGGTCAGGCGTCCGTAGAGGAAGCCCCGATGCGACAGGATCCCCACCCGGTGCCTCCACTCCACGTCCCCGTACGCCAGGGCCTGACCCCCGATGAAGACCTCACCCCGGGTCGGCCGCATGGCGCCGCCCAGCATCCCGAGGAGGGACGTCTTCCCCGCCCCGTTGGGCCCGAAGATCGTGAGAAAGTCTCCCTCGGTCAGGGCGAGATCGACTTCCCGCACCGCGACCACGGGCCCGTACTCACGAGCGAGGCCTCGCGCCTCGAGTACCGGCGTGCCGGCGGTGGTCACGTGGGGACCGCGTCGGTCAGGGCGTGCCCGCACGCCGAACAGAAGAGACTGCCTTCCGCGTTCGAGTAGGCGCACGACGAACAGACGCCACTGCTCCGGAGTTCCTGCCGCATGAGTGCGATCTCGGCTTCGAGGGCGTCGGCGGCGCCTTCGTCGCCGCTCGGGCCCGCCGAGGCGACACGGCGACCCGCCTTCGCCGCCTCGTCGGCCTCCAACGCCGCCAAGGCTTCCGCGGTGAGTTCGGCCTTGAGCGAGCGGTAGTCGTGTTCGTCCAGCTTGCCCGACAGGAAGTCGTACTCCACATCTCTGAGGGCCAGCAGTGCGACCCGTTTCCGCGCCTCCGTCTCGGTGAGCTCGTCGTCCTCACGCTCCAACGAAGCGTGGAGCCCCCGGACCACCGGCTGGAGGATGAAGAGGACCACCGCGGCCGCTACGAGGGCGACGCCGAGGTAGAGGGTCATGGTCGACGACCCGTCAATCGGCCCCGGCCAGTGCGGACTCCGACGTCGACCCACCGGTCTTCGTGGCGCGGGTTCGGTCGACGCTGGGCCACAAGGCGATGATCGTACCGATGGCGAGGATCAGACATCCGAACCAGATCCAGCCCACCAACGGTTTGATGAGGACCTGGAGGTCGATGCCCTGGGCGTCGGGATCCGCCCGAACAGCACCGGCGGGATCGTTGAGGGCCGAGAGGATGAGGTAGAGATCTTCCTGTACGATGGAACGGATCCCGACCTCGGTCATGGGCTGGGTGTTCCGATTGGTGTATTGGCGCTTCTCGGTGGTGAGGATGCCCTTCGGCTCCCCGTCCTGGGACACCGAGACGGTGGCGATCGCCTGCCAGAGGAGGTTCCGCTGACCCCGGTTGAGGGTCATGGAGAGGCCCTCGTACGTGAGCTGGTACGAGTGCCCGAAGGGTGATGTCACCTCCACCACGTCGCCGGGCTGGACGTTGAAGCGACTGTCGGTATTGTACGCCGCGCCGGCGAAAGCAATGCACATCATCACGAAGCCGATGTGCACCATGTAGCCGCCCCACCGCCGTCGATTCCGGGTGATGAGGTGGAAGAAGGCGAGAACGTAGCCCTCACCCTCGATGCGAGCCCGGGCCTTGGTGCCCTTCCAGAACTCGGTGAAGATGACGGTGAGGACGAAGGCAGAGATGCTCCAGGTGACGAGAGCCAGTTCGTGACGGGCGCCCAGGATCCATAGCCCGACCCCCGTCACGAGACCCACCACCACGGGTGTGGAGAAGTTCTTCTGGAGGTTCCGCTTCGTGGCCCTACGCCAAGCGATAACCGGGCCGATTCCCACCAGCGTCAGAAGGACCAGCCCGATGGGGAAGTTCACCTTCTCGAAGAAGGGCGGACCCACACTGATCTGCTGCCCGGTGATGCCCTCGGAAATGAGGGGGAACATGGTCCCCCACATGACAGAGAAGGCCGCGCCCAGCAGGAGGAGGTTGTTGAAGAGGAACGCCGACTCCCGGGACAGGAACGACTCGATCTGGTTCTCGGTCCTGAGCTGGGGGAGGCGGTACAGAATGAGGACGGTGCACGCCGCCAGCGTCACGCCCATGAAGGACAGGAAGATGTAGGCGATCTTGAGTTCCTGGGCGAAGGAGTGCACCGACTCGATGAGTCCCGACCGCGTCAGGAAGGTCGCGAAGATGGTCAGCAGGAACGTCATCAACACCAGGGACATGTTCCAGACCTTCAACATCCCCCGGTTCTCCTGGATCTGGACGGAGTGGAGGAAGGCCGTCGCCGTCAGCCACGGCAGCAGCGACGCGTTCTCCACGGGATCCCAGAACCAGTAGCCGCCCCATCCCAGCTCCTCGTAGGCCCACCGCATCCCGAAGACGATGCCCACCGACAGGAAGAGCCAACTCGTGAGGATCCACCTCCGGGTGAGTTGGATCCACCGGGCGTCGAGGCGGCCATTGAGGAGGGCCGCCACGGCGAATGCGAAGGGGATCGTGAACGAGGTGAAACCCAGATACAGCGTCGGCGGGTGGATGGTCATCCAGTAGTTCTGGAGCTGGGGGTTCAACCCCTGCCCGTCCGCCGGTACGAAGTCGAGTCGCTCGAAGGGGTTCACGTCGGCGAAGAGCAACACGACGATGAAGAACAGGAGGATCGTCTGGAGCACGCCGGCGACGTACGGCATGAACTCCCGATTCTTGTTCCTGTTGGTGAAGACACAGATGCTGGCGAACAACCCCACCAGCAGCGCCCAGAAGAGGAGCGAGCCCCGCTGTCCCGCCCAGAGACCGGTGACCTTGTAGAAGAGCTCCAGGTCCCGATTGGAGTAGCTGGCGATATACCAGTACTCGAACTTGTCGCCCAGGAACGCGGCGCTGACACCCAGCGACGCCACGATGTGGAGGCCGAAGACGGCATAGATGCTCCGCTCGGCACTGAGGACCAGGTCACCCCGGAGGCTTCGGCCGCCGGCGTACCCGAGAACCATGCCCCACGCCGCGACGGGCAGGGAGATCCAGAGAGCGAACTCGCCCAGAAGGGTCACGCCGCGCTACCCCCGATGGGAGGCCCGCAGACCTCGTCGATCACCCTGCCTTCAGATCTTCGGGCGCAGCCTCGTAACGGCTTCCGCACTTCGTCAGCAGCGTCGTCGCCTCGAAAACCCCGTCGGCGCGGAGCCTGCCCTCGAGGACGACCTCGACCTCGTCGGTGAAGGTGTCGGGCAGTGCGTCACGGTACTCCACGACGAACGTCGTGGACTCGTCCGCGAGATCCTGGACGGTGAAGACGTGGAGAAGCTCACCTTCCACCCGGTTGTAGGTACCCGGCACGACCTGACCGCCGACCTTTACCCCCACCTCGTGAAATGTCGGGTCCGACTCGACCCGCTCCATGAGTTCCACCGGCGTCATGTAGTAGACCATCGTCTCGCTGACACCGGTCCAGATGAGATACGTGACGACGGCGGCGACTCCTACGAGACCCACCATGAATCGACCGTTCTTCTTCACAACGCACTCCGGGCGCGGTTTTCCATAATCGGCACGAGGAATCTAGCCGTAGGCGGGCGGGACCGAAAAGTCCGGTAAATCCCCTACCCACGTGTGCGCAGTCTTCCCGTGCCGCCTGCCCTTCCCCTGTACACCCGACCCTCGGCAACGGCCCACTAGAAGGGTGATCGGAAAGGGGAGTGGGCCGCGCCACCCAGAGGGTACCCGGCGCTTGCGCGTGTTCAGGCGAGGATCGACGAGGAGGCGTAGCCGTAGAGGGCACCGCGGCCGTAGGCCGTGGTCTGACGAGGAGAGACGATGGATCAACCGCGCGGGCACCGACCGGAGGTTGGTCGCCCTGCGCCCAACAGCAAGGCAGACAAGATCTTAGCCGGTCGTGGGTTGTGGTGGCACGGCCCCACCCGCGTCGTTGGCGCTCCTCGACGTAGCGACGGCTATGCCTTCGAAGCGCCGCCTACCGGTTGGAGCCGTGGCATCCACAACGCGGCCCGCTCCCCTTTCCGATCACCCTTCTCGGCTGCGGACGCAGCGTCGGGTGACGGTCACGGCTCCCGCGACGGCACGGTGTCAGGCGCTCGATCCCGGGCCCAGCCGACGGTGGCGCGTACCGCCCGGTGCCAGCCCGCCAGCAGAACTTCCCGCTCCTCGTCGGAGGCCGAAGGCTCGAATCGACTCCCGGCCCCCTGTTGAGCGAGGAAGTCCTCGGCCGACGCCCAGACACCCGAGCGAATACCCGCCAAACCCGCGGCTCCCAGGGCCGTCGTCTCCACATTGGCCGGTCGCCGGACGGGTACGCCCACCACATCGGCCTGGAAGCCCATGAGCCAGTCGTTGAGGGCAGCGCCCCCATCCACGCGAAGCTCCTGGGTGGTGACACCGGAGTCGGCCTCCATGGCATCCAACACTTCCGACGTTCCGTACGCCATCGCCTCCAGAGCGGCCCGAACGACGTGTGCGCGTCCAGTTCCGCGTGTGAGGCCGAAAAGCGTACCGCGTGCATCGGGCTCCCAGTGGGGTGCTCCCAGGCCGACGAAGGCGGGAACGAAGTAGACGCCACCGTTGTCGGCGAGATCCCGGGCCATCTTCTCCGACTCTCCGGCCGATGCGACGATCTCGAGCCCGTCGCGCAGCCATTGGACGGCCGCCCCGGCGACGAATACCGAGCCTTCCAGGGCGTAGGCCAGGCCACCTTCGGCGTCGCACGCTGCCGTAGTGAGGAGTCGATGCTCCGAAGCGACGGGTGTGTCACCGGTATTGAGCAAAAGGAAGGCCCCCGTCCCGTAGGTGTTCTTGGCCAACCCCGCTTCCCAGCACCCCTGGCCGAAAAGGGCCGCCTGCTGATCTCCGGCGACGCCCGAAATGGGGAGCGCCATGCCCAGGTGCTCTTCGGAGCATACACCGAAGTCCCCGGCGCTCGGCTCGATGCGTGGCAGAAGGGCGGCAGGCACCTCCAGGAGGTCGAGCATCCAGGGATCCCAATCGGCCTCCTTCAGGTTGAAGAGAAGCGTCCGGGAGGCGTTGGTGGGGTCGGTGACGTGGGAGCGGCCGTCGGTGAGCCGGGCGATGAGCCAACTATCGATGGTCCCCACGGCCAGCTCTCCCGCCTCTGCCCTTCGCCTCAGATCGGGGTTCTCCCCGAGGATCCAGTGGATCTTCGTACCGGAAAAATACGGGTCGAGGAGAAGGCCGGTCCGAGCCGTGACCTCGGCCTCGTGGCCGGCGTCACGCAATGCTCGGCAAAACGGGGCGGTACGCCGATCCTGCCAGACGATGGCGCGATGCACGGGCTCGAGGGTCGCGCGGTCCCACAGCACGACGGTCTCGCGCTGATTCGTGATCCCCACGGCGCGGACATCCGCGGAGCCCCCGGCTTCCGCCAATGCCTCGCGCCCCACGCGACGGGTGACCTCCCATATCTCCTCGGGGTCGTGCTCGACCCAGCCGGGCTTCGGGAAGTGCTGGGTGAACTCGGAGTACGCATGGCCCACGACCTTCCCGTCGGCGCCGAGGACGATGGCCGTGGATCCAGTGGTTCCCTGATCCAGAGCGAGAACGGCGGGGCTGCTCATGCCCGTGGACATGGGGTCCTCCTAGGGTATCGGCGTGAACGATCCGAAGGCGTAGCGCCAACCCACCCGCTCGACGAGCTCGACGAACAAGCCCACGGGAAAGCCGACCACCGAATAGTAGTCCCCCTCGATTCCGGCGACCAACGCCGCACCGAGGCCCTGGATTCCGTACCCTCCGGCCTTGTCCATGGGCTCCTCGGTGGCGACGTAGGCACGCGCCATGGCCTCGTCGAAGGGGCGCATTCGGACCACCGTGCTGGAGACGCCACTGGCAAGGTCGCCATCCCTCCACAGGGCCAGGCCACTCAAGACGCTGTGGGTGCCGCCCGACAGAGACAGGAGCATGGCTACGGCAGCCTCCTCCGTCGAGGGCTTGCCCAGGACGACGTCCCCGTGCACGACGACGGTGTCCCCCCCGATGACCAACGCCCGTGCATCTCGCGCGGCGACGACCTCCGCCTTCTTCCGAGCGAGGCGCTCCACGTGGTCCGCCGGGGTCTCGCCCTGCAGGTACGATTCGTCCACATCCGCGGGGGCGACGTCGGGCTCGACGCCGAGCTGTCGAAGAACGTCGAGCCTGCGCGGAGAGGCCGACGCGAGGACGATCCTCGGTGCGGAGGTCACCCGGCCTCCCGCTCGAGGATGAGCGTCACCGGACCGTCGTTGACGAGGTCCACCTCCATCATGGCGCCGAATTCGCCGGTCTCCACCTTCGCAACCCCACGAGACTTCAGGGCGGCCACGAACGATTCGTAGAGGGGGATGGACGCGTCCGGGTGGGCGGCCTTCACGAAAGACGGACGTCGGCCCTTCCGGGTATCGCCGTACAAAGTGAACTGGCTCACGACGAGGACCTCGCCGTCCACGTCTTCGAGGGAGCGATTCATCTTCCCTTCGTCGTCGGGGAAGACCCGGAGACCGACGACCTTGTCCGCCATCCACTCCACCTCGTCGGCCCCATCGGTTTCGGTGAAGCCCACCAGGAGCACATGCCCCTGGCCGATGCGGCCGACGACCTCCCCGTCGATCCGCACCTCCCCCTTCGACGCTCGCTGGAGGACGACCCTCATGACGGGCCAGGGCGGAGACGCACCTGGACGCCTCCCCTCGAAGTCACCGAGAGGCCCCTTCCCCGGGCCCCGGCCCCAGCGCCGGCATCACTCGACGGTGACGGACTTGGCCAGGTTCCTAGGCTGATCGACGTCGCAGCCGCGCATGACCGCGATGTGATAGGCCAGGAGCTGCAGCGGGATGGTGGTGAGCACTGGCAGGAGGTGGGGCAGCGTCTGCGGCACCTTGATCATGTGGTCGACCTTACCCTGCAGCTCAGGGGCATCGTCGCTGACGATGGCCAGGATGCGCCCTTGGCGCGCCTTCACCTCTTCGATGTTCGAAACGACTTTCGAGAAGATCGGGTCCCGGGGCGCCAGTGCCACCACGGGCATGTTCTCGTCGATGAGCGCGATGGGGCCATGCTTCATCTCCGCCGCCGGGTAGCCCTCGGCGTGGATGTAGCTCACTTCCTTGAGCTTGAGGGCCCCCTCCAGCGCCACCGGGAATTGGTATCCCCGCCCGAGGTACAGGAAGTTGTGGGCGTCCTTGTACTCGGAAGCCAGATCCCTGATCTCGTCGTTGAGCTTCAGGACCTCCTCCACCTGTCCCGGGAGGATCTCCAGGTGCTGCACGATCTCGTGGCCCTCCACCGCCGACATCTCCCGCCGCCGGCCCATGAACAGGGTGAAGAGGGCGAGGGCGACGAGCTGGCTGGTGAACGCCTTCGTCGAGGCCACGCCGATCTCAGGGCCGGCGTGGAGGTAGATCCCGAAGTCCGTCTGTCTGGCGATGGTCGAGCCCACGGCGTTGACGATGCCCATCGTCTTCATCCCGCGCCTCTGCGACTCCTTGAGCGCGGCGAGGGTGTCGGCCGTCTCCCCGGATTGACTGATGGCCAGCGTCAGGGTGCCGTCTTCCAGCACCGGGTTCCGGTAGCGGAACTCCGACGCGTACTCGACGCTCACCGGGACTTGTGCCAGCTCCTCGAGCATGTACTCACCCACCAACCCCGCGTGCCAACTGGTACCGCACGCGGTGATGACGATCCGCTGGATGCGACCGAGGTCGAACTGGTGGTCGAGGATCCCCCCTAGACGGGCGTCGCCATCCTCGTTCAGGAGGCGTCCCCGCATGACGTCGGCGAGGCTCGACGGCTGCTCGAAGATCTCCTTGAGCATGAAGTGCTCGTAGCCACCCTTCTCGATGGCATCGAGATCCCATGTCACCTCGTGGACACCGCGCTGCACCTCCTCACCATGGAGGTGATAGGTGCGGTATCCGTCGGGTGTCAGGACGGCGTAGTCGCCGTCATCCAGATACACGACGTCCCGGGTGGACTCGATGACCGCGGCGGCGTCGGAGCCGGCGAGCATCTCTCCATCCTGGCCCACGCCGATGAGCAGGGGGCTGCCGTTTCGTGCCACGACGATCTTGTTCGGGTCCCGGGACGACACGACGGCGATCCCGTAGGCCCCCTCCACCTGACGGAGGGCGGCGGCCACCGCATCCTCCATGGGCTCCCCATCCTCCCAGAGGAAATCGATGAGATGCACCACCACCTCGGTGTCCGTCTCCGACGTGAACGGATAGCCCTCTTTTCGGAGCTGCTCCTTGATGACGGCGGCGTTCTCGATGATCCCGTTGTGGACGAGGGCGATGTCGCCGTCCCTGGACGTATGGGGATGGGCGTTGGGCTGGTTTGGAGCGCCGTGGGTGGCCCAGCGTGTGTGCGCGATCCCACATGTGGCCGTCGAAGGCGCCTCGTCGAGGGCGCTCTCCAGCACATGGATCTTCCCCGGGCGCTTGGTGACTTCGACGCCGGCCCCGTTGAGGAGGGCGACGCCTGCGGAGTCGTACCCCCGGTACTCGAGGCGCTTGAGCCCGGCCAGAAGGATGGGCGTGGCGTTCCTGGGTCCTACATATCCGACGATGCCGCACATCGGCCGTGGTCCTCCGTTCGAGGAAAGTCGTTCATGGCACAGGCGCCGTGTTGGGCGCCCGCCCGTTTCATCAGGCCACGCCCTGGAGCAGTGCTCCGGCGCGGTCCACCAGCTGCTTGGCGGCCTCCCGGTCCGAGGCCTCGGCGATGAGGCGTACCACCGGCTCGGTCCCCGAAGGCCGGACGTGGAGCCAGGCCTTCTTGCTCGGCCAGGCGAGACGCAGTCCGTCGGAGGCGTCGGACGATTCCGCCTCCAGGTCCGCAGCGAGGGCCGCATACCCGTCGGCGAGGGACGCGCGGGGAAATGACACCTTCTCCTTCACGATCTCGTAGCTGGGCCAGCGCGCCGCCGCTTCCGAAGGCGAGACACCCTCGGAGGCGAGATGCTGGAGAATCAGAGCACAGGCCAACGGGGCATCGCGGGTGTGATGCAGCGCCGGAAGGATGACACCGCCGTTGCCTTCGCCTCCTACCACCGCACCCTCGTGCTGCATCCGTCGCGCCACGTTCACCTCGCCTACAGGCGCCCGATGGAGGGGCACAGCGAAGGCCTGGGCGACGTCTTCCAGGATCTGGCTCGTGGATAGGTTCGTCACCACGGGTCCCGGCGTGCCGTCCAAGACCGCTGCGGCGGCCAGGGCCAACGTCAGGTCCTCACCCATGGGCCGCCCCTTTTCGTCCACCAAGGAGAGGCGATCGGCGTCGGGGTCGATGGCCAGGCCGACGTGTGCTTTCGACTCCAACACCAGTTTCCCCAGATCGGCGAGGTTGGCGGCGGTAGGCTCGGGATCCCGGGGGAAGAGGCCGTCGGGCTCCATTCCGATCCCTACGACCTTGCAGCCCAGCCGGTCGAGGAGTTCCTCGATGACGGGACCGCCAGCGCCGTGAACACAGTCCACCGCCACGCGTAGGCCGGCGGAGGCGATGGCTTCGGCGTCGATCTGGGGCAGCTCCAGGATGGCCACGAGATGCCGACCCCACGCGCCCCCGTCCGTCGAGACGGTGCCGAGGGCATCCCAGGCCGCCCGTGGGGGATCCTCTTCGGCCAGGTAGCGACGGAAGGCCGCGGAACGGTCGGCATCGAGGAAGATTCCTTCGCTGGAGACGAGCTTCAGGGCGTTCCACTCCGCCGGATTGTGGCTGGCCGTGACGCCGATGCCCCCGATGGCGCCATGATGACGAACGGCCATGAGAAGCGTGGGCGTGGGCACCACGCCGAGGTCGATGACATCGCAGCCCACCGACTGAAGTCCCGCGGTGACGGCCCGGGAGAACATAGGGCCGGAGACGCGCGAATCGCGGCCGAGACAGACGGTATGTCCATCTTCCACAGTCCGGAGGTGGGCGCCGAGGGCCGCGGCGACGCCTGCCATGAGTTCGGGCGTCAGGGGCGCCCCGACGAGTCCTCGGACGCCGGACACGCTCACCATCAAGTTATCGGGAAGCTGTATCGGCAACGGGCGCTCGGAAGGTAGAGGACGGGGGGAAGAGGAGGTCCGGCGAGATCTGCTTCTCTCCAAGTCTCGCGGGGGCGCGGCCCGGGAGTCAATGAAGTCGTATCGGTGCGTGCCGGTGGCCTGTCACGCTTCGACGCGGGCACACCCGGGGGGCGGGGGCATCGCCTGCCGGGGCCGGCTTCCTGGCGAGTGACATTCCTCTACATTCCGGCTGCGGGGCGGGTCACCCGCCATCCCCAGAAATCCGAAACCATCAGGGACGCTTCCATGGATCTCGAGGCTACGAAGGGCCTCTCGTTCGGTACGCTCGCCATCCACGCCGGTGTCGAGCCCGAACCGACGACCGGGGCCGTCATGACCCCGATCTTCCAGACGTCCACCTATGTGCAACCGGCCGTGGGTGAACCGCGTCAGGGGAGCTACGACTACGGCCGGACGGCGAACCCCACGCGAGAGGCGCTGGAGGCCAACATCGCGGCCCTGGAGGCCGGAACGCACGGTATCGCCTTCGCCTCCGGGCTTGCAGCCATCGAAGCCATCGTGAAGCGCCTGTCGGCAGGCGACCACGTCGTGAGCGAGGAGAACACCTACGGCGGCACCACGCGGATGTTCAACCACGTCCTGAGCCGATTGGGCATCGAGTTCACCTACGTCGACTCCCGGGACACGCAGGCCGTCGCCGATGCCATCCGACCGGAAACAAAGCTCGTCCACGTCGAGACGCCGACGAATCCCATGATGCGCCTGTGCGACATCCAGGCCATCGCGGACCTCGCCCACGACGCCGAGGCCCTCCTCAGCGTCGACAACACCTTCGCCTCGCCGTACAACCAACGACCGCTGGAGCTAGGAGCCGACTTCACCCTCCACTCGTCGACGAAGTACGTGAATGGCCACTCCGACCTCATCGGCGGGTTGGTGGCCGTCAAGGACGTGGGGCTGGCCGACGACCTGTACTTCATCCGCAAGTCCACGGGCGCCGTCCCGGGCCCCATGGACTGCTGGCTCACCCTCCGCGGCGCCAAGACGCTCCATGTGCGCATGGCGCGGCACAACGAGAACGGCATGACCCTCGCTCGCTGGCTCGAGGAGCAGCCGTCGGTGGGCCGGGTCTTCTACCCCGGGCTCGAGAGCCACGAGCAGCACGAGCTGGCGAAGCGACAGATGTCGGGCTTCACCGGCATGGTGTCGGTGGACGTCGGGACACTGGAGCGGGCCAAGGCGTTCACGGAGCACCTCAAGCTCTTCGCCCTGGCGGAGAGCCTGGGTGGCGTCGAGTCGCTGGTGAACGTCCCCGCCCTCATGACCCACGCTTCGGTTCCGGAAGATCGGAGGGAGGCCATGGGGATCACCCCGGGCCTCGTGCGCTTGTCGGTGGGGATCGAAGACGTGAACGACCTCATCGCGGATCTGGACCGGGTACTCGGCTGAGGGCGAAGCGAAAGCACGCCTGGAGGCCTATCTTCGAACGAGGGTGTCGCACGGGAGTACTGAAACCGTGGATCGGGGTCGCGCGTAGGGCCCCCCAGCGTCGCAGCCCTCCCCCAGCCGGGGGACTTCATCGCACGAGGACAACGACATGGCGGACGAGCAGGACATCAACCAGGACGGGGACGACGGTATCAACGGCGACGGGGGCGACGGCAACGGCCAGGCGCGCTCGAAACGTATCCTCACCGAGATCGCACCCCACTCCTGGGAGCATCCGGCCGACAAGGCCGCGCTCCAGGCTCTCCGCCGGATCCCGGTCTTCGACGAGGTCCTCAAGAAGGTCTTCGGCTTCTTCGGCGAGAAGCCCATCCGACTGGCCTTTCAAGCCAACGCCGTGCGGGTGAGCGAGAACCAGTTCGGCAACGTCTACAAGATCTACCAGGAGTGCCTCAAGACACTGGACGTGGAGACGGAGTATCCGTTGTTCATGTCCCAAACGCCCATCGTGAACGCCGGCGCGTATGGGATGGAGCAGCCCTTCATCATCCTGAACTCCGGTACGGTCCGGCTCCTGGAGGACGACGAGCTCGCCTACGTCATCTCCCACGAGCTCGGACACATCATGAGCGACCACGTCCTCTACAAGACGATGACGGTTCTGCTCATCAACCTGGCCAACATGGGCTTCCCCATCGTCGGCCTCGCCGCTCGCGCGGTGCTGGTGGCTCTTCTGGAGTGGTCCCGCAAGTCCGAACTCTCGTGCGACCGCGCCGGTCTCCTCGGGGTTCAGGATCCCGAGGTGGTGATGCGGACGATGCTCAAGATGGCCGGCGGCGGGGAGACCGACGAGACCAGCCTTCAGGAGTTCATCGTCCAGGCAGAGGAGTACCGGGAGGGCGGCGACGTCGCCGATCAGGTCTTCAAGGTCCTCAACCTCCTGGGTCAGACCCACCCCTTCTACGTCCTGCGGGTGAGCGAACTCAGAGACTGGATCGAGAGCGGCGACTACGATCGCATCGTCCGCGGCGAGTATTCACGTCGCGGCGAGCCCGATCCCGCGTATCAGGAGGACCTGCGGCAGGCGGCTCAGGCCTACGCCCAGGGCGCGAAGGATTTCCTCGATACGCTGTCCGAGGCCGCCCGTCGGGCCGGTTCGGACTTCATGAGCGGGCTGAAGCGGTAGCGTAGACAACGGTAGGTGCCTCGCGGGGCATGGAGCGCCGACGAGCGACCTACGGCCGAAGCCTTGGGTCGACCACCATCGGCTGGGGAGACCCGATCACGATCTTGACGAAGTCGGGGTGGGCCGGATTCAGCACATAGTTGTGCTCCGTGGGAACGACGACGCTCGGCACGCGCAGGATCGCGGACGTGGCCCTGGTCAGCCACGCGTCACCCATCCCCTGGGAGACGTGACCCGGGGGGCGCGCATCCCACCCCGAGGGGAGTGGAGAGGCGACGTCCTCCACCAACGCCTCACCGAAGGAAATGTCGATGAGCACGTATGACGGGAGCTGGCCCGTGCCGCCGAGGCCGGCCAACACCTCGAGCATTGCCAGGGCTCTGGTCTCCGAGGTGTAGACGGCGGGCCTCCCTGGACCGTTCCAGCGGCCCCCGTGGAGCCGCGCACCCTCGCCGTCGAACGCTCTGCTGCTGTGACGGGTCTTCACGACCCTCCACGCGGTCGGCACTACAGCGGAATCCCGTGTTCCAGACGCCCAATGAGATGCTCGACCTCGCGGGCTCCCACCTCCGTGGTCGCCATCCGTAGCGGAGCCTCGTCTCCAAGCGCGGCGTTGGGAGTCCGCAGCCATCGGCGTGCGGGCGACAGGTCGCCCTCGAACAGTCGCAGAGCGAGTCCGACGATCCGGGTCAGTCGGAGGAGGCGGTCGGACTCATCGGGCTGGAGTCGTTTGGCCTCCCGCCGCCGGGCGAGCGTTCGGGTCGAAACCCAGATGTAGTCCGCGAGCTCCGACGTGGACACGTCGAGGGCCTGACGAACACGCTCCAGGGCCCGATAGGAGAGCCCCGCGCCGACGCGGTCATGAAGCGCGACGGTCTCGAAGGTCGAGAGTCCCAGCAGGGTAACGTAGAAGTGCTCGCTGGGGCTGGCCGACGCGAGGTGCTCTCGCAGCCTCGCGACGCCGGCTGGTGCGTTTGCCGTGGTAGCAGACATGGTATCCTCGGTGGTCGCCATCTGACAGTAGTATGCACGCCATATGGCAAGGTTCCAAGGGACGTCGCGGCTCCAGCAATACCCCTCCCCGCTTGCGCCTAAGCCCCAGCCCCGGCCTATTCGACCGACGGTAGCGAGCGGGAGGAATACGATGGGCAGACTGGGAGTGTCGTGGCTCGATGTGAAGTTGGGCCTCCGGATGATCTTCCGTCATCCGGGACTGACCGCGGTGGCGTTGTTCGCGCTGTCCATCGGCATCCCGGCGAGCCTGATGCCCATCCACATCATGGAAGCGGTGGGCTCGGGGCTCCCGTTCGCCGACGCCGACGGCGTGGTGGGGATCCGGAACCGCAACATCGCCGAGGGTGGCTCGCAGATCCGCTCCTTGCACGACTTCTTCCTATGGCGTGAGGAGCTGTCGACGTTCGAGGCGGTGGCGGCGGCCCGCACCGATCCCCTCAACGTCATCTCCGACGACGGGCAGGCCGCTCCCATTCGCGGGAGCGAGATCACCGCGGCCGCGTTCCGCATTCTCCGGGTCCCCCCGCTTCTGGGCAGGACCTTGGTGGAGGAAGACGAGGTCCCGGGCGCGCCGGATGTGGTCCTGCTCTCGCACAACACGTGGCAGACGCGACTCGGTGGTGACCCCGACGTGGTGGGCACGACCATCCGAATCGGCACCACGAGACACGAAATCGTCGGCGTCATGCCGGAAGGCTTCCTCTTTCCCATGCGCGACGAGCTGTGGCTGCCGCTCCGGGATCAGCCCACGGAGTACGAACGCGGAATGGGGCCGGACATCATCACCTTCGGTCGGTTGGCGCCGGGCGCCTCGCTTGGCGACGCCGAAGCGGAGTTGTCGACGGTGGGTGCGCGGATCGCGGCCGAGTTTCCCGAGACCAACGAGTTCCTGCGGCCGCAGGTGATGGAGTACACGGCGATGATCGCGGGCATCGATCCGTCGGAGCGGGTCGAGATCTACTTCATCCAGCTCATCGCGTTCATGCTCCTGGCCGTCGTGTGTGGCAACGTCGGCACCCTGATTCTGGCCCGCACGAGCACCCGGACCGGGGAGATCGCCATCCGCACGGCCCTGGGGGCCAGCCGCAGCCGGATCATCGGCCAGCTCTTCGTGGAGGCTCTGGTGCTCGCCGTTGCGGCGGCCGGCGTGGGCCTCTTCCTCGGGGATCTGGTGGCCAACGCCTTTCAGCGGGAGGCCTTCCTCGAGGCTCCGTTCTGGTTCGATCTCGGGGTGAAGCCCAGGACCGTGGCGGTCACCTTGTCCGTGGCCGTCTTCTGTGCGGTCGTTGCCGGAGTCGTCCCGGCCGTCAAGGCGACAGGGCCACGCGTCCAGCGCAGCCTCCAGGGCGCGCGGGCCGGCTCGTCCATGCGATTCGGTGGTGTGTCGAGCGTGCTCATCGTCGCGGAAGTGGCGTTGGCCGTCGCATTCCTGACGGCGGCGGGCACCCTGTCCCAAGGGCTCCTCGCCGATGCCAGGGTGGAGTCGGAAATCGAGACCGACGAGTACCAGATGTCGTTGGTGCGCATCCCCTGGACCGATCACAGCGCCTTCGAGAACGACCTCAGGGTGGACGAGTTCAAGGCCGACGTCGTCGCCGCGCACGAAGCCCTCCTGCGCCAGCTGCAGGCCGAACCTGGGGTGCGCGGCGTCGCCATGGGGAGCGGCCTGCCCGGAATGGAGCATCCGGGTCGGCGCATCGAAGTCGACGGAGAGGATCAGGGCGAGGAGTTCCAGGGACATGTGGTCCGCTTTGCTCGCGTGGACGTGGGCTTCTTCGACGGGCTCGGCGCGTCGATCCACGCGGGGCGCGACTTCAACACCGGCGACCTCGCCGGCACGCTGCAGGCCGGACGCACGTCGGTCATCGTGAACACGGACTTCGTGGACAACGTGCTCGGCGGACGGAACCCCCTCGGTCAGCGGTTCCGCTACAGGGTTCCCGACGACCAGGAGCCAGGCCAATGGTACGAGATCATCGGCGTCGTCGGGCACCTGGGGATGAACGACGGTGACCCCCTCGGAGACCAGGGGGTCTACCACCCCGTCGCACCGGGCGAGCTCCACCCCATCTGGACGGCCGTACACGTGGGCGCCGACCCCATGGCCTTCACCCCACGACTTCGGGAGATCACGGCGCTCGTCGATCCCCAGGCCATGATCCAGTATCCCGCCGCCATGGACAAAGCGCCCAATGGGGAGAAGCAGGCCGTAACGTACGGCTCGCTGATTCTCTTTTTCCTGTCGGGTATCGCCCTTCTGCTGTCCGGCGCGGGCCTCTACGCCCTCATGTCCTTCACGGTGACGCAGCGCAGACGGGAGATCGGAGTACGCACGGCACTCGGCGCGCGCTCCGGCAATGTCTTCCTGGCCGTTGCCCGGAGGGCCTTCGTGCAACTCGTGGTGGGCACCGCTCTCGGCGTGGGTCTCGGCTACCTGTTCGTCACGGAACTGGTCGGCAACCGGAGCGACTTCGGCACGGACCCCATGGTGATTCTGGCCACCTGTGCCCTGTTCATGTTCATCGTCGGGTTGCTGGCGTGTATCGCGCCGACCCTACGTGCCCTCGGGATCAAGCCGGTGGAGGCGTTGAAGGAGGCGTAGCGGCGGGACGGCGGCGCCTCCACGGGCTACTCCGCAGCCCCCACGGCAACGCGAAACGCCCGATCGACCTCCTCGATGGGTGTCCGCTTTCCCTCGGTGAGCCACCAGGTCACCACTTCGAGGAAGGCGCCGGCGATGGCGTGAGCCGAGGCATCCGTCGCTTCCCGGCCCATGCGCTGAAGGTCAGCCTGGATCCTCGCGACGAGCATCCCGACGACCCGCCTTCGGATGCGCGGGTTCCGGCTCCGCACCATCGTCGCCAGGAAGAAGCGTCGTTGCTGTCGGATGTGATGCAGCAGGTGGATGGAGAAGGGGAAGGCAGGGCCGCTCGACCCCTCGGTGGGAGGCGAAGGCGCCTCGTCCGAGCCCTCCACACCAACGGAAGCGACCCATCCCTCGAATCCATCGAAGAGCAGGTCCTCCTTCGATGGGTAGTGGGCGTAGAAGGTGGACCGGCCGACATCGGCCCGCTCCGTGAGCGCCCCCACGGTGACCCGGTCCCATCCGACCTCCTGGATGAGCTCCATCATCGCCTCCTTCAAGAGGCGCTTCGTGCGACGCACGCGTCGATCCATGGGCTCTTTCTCTCGAACGTTTCTGGACAGTCGGACCGCCACCGTCCGGAAACGGACTTGGGCACGAATTTGGTGATTGACGCCGCGGGATATCGGCGGCCTCTTGGACAGTAGTCCTGAAACGTACATTCGTCCAACTGGAGCCGAACATGTTCCTGTACCTCATCATCGCCGTCCTCGTCGGCTTCGCGGCGCACTTCGCTCGTAGTCCGGTTCGGTCCAGGGAGCGGGGCTCGGAGCTGCTCCTGCGGTGGGTGCTGGTGGGCTACTGCGGCCTCCCCATGGTCATCGTCGCGGTGCTGGGCTTCGTCGACGCCGACGCCCTGCTCGCCCGCTTCGGTCTCGAGGCCGAGGGGCCCATCGTCACCTTCTTCCTGTCCGCCTACCTCGGCATGGCGCTGGCCGCAGTGACGGCAGCCAGGGGGCCACGGTCGTCGCTCCTGGCTCCGGCGTTGGTGTGGGCGGTGTTCTTCCTCGGGGCGACGAGCGCGCACCTCGGCGCTGGACACGGTGCCGGGCACTCGGCGCTCCTCCACATCCTCGTGTCACACACCCTGATCTCGGTGCTGCTTCTGGGGGGTCTCGTCGCGGGGGGCGCGAAGGCGACGTCGGCATAGTCGGGCCGGAGGACAATCTCCGGCGGCCGTGGACGACTCGAGAGGAGCGCGACGGCCTTGCGGGGCGGCACCGCGCCCACTCCTCCCGATCGGCCTAAGCCGCATCATCGCCTTGACCGGATGGAACCACACAGGTCACTTTGCGTGACAAAGTAATCCACGGACTACGCAGAATGGCTCAAAGCCGATCGTTCATCACCTTCCGGCGAGGACTGGTCGTGGCATTGCTCGCCCTGATCGGCTTCGCGTTCACACAATGGCGAGCAGCCATCACCCGGAACCGGACGATCCCGGATGAGCCATTCCGGATCGCTGGGGACCTTTACTACGTGGGGCATACCGGAGTCACGGCCTTCCTCTTGACCAGTCCTGAAGGCCACATCCTCATCGACGGCGGCTATCCAGAACACGGCCCCCTGATCGCGGAGAGCATCTCGAGGCTCGGGTTCGATATTGGTGACGTCCGGATACTCCTGAACTCTCACGCCCACTCCGATCACGCCGGGGGCCTCCGAGATCTCCAGCAGGCATCCGGCGCAAAGCTGTGGGTTAGTCGCGGAGACTCTGCGGTCATGGCGGACGGAGGCCGAGGCGATGTGGCGTTGGGACCTGCGCGATTCACCTGGTACATCGGCCTGCTCAGATTCCCGGCCCCTTCGATCGCCGGGATCGTCGAGGACGGAGACACCATCAGTGTTGGCTCGGCCCGGGTCATAGCTCATTTGACCCCCGGCCACACCCGAGGCTGTACCTCCTGGGAGATCCCGTTGAGGGAGGGTGAGCGAGAACTCCTCGCAGTCAGCATCTGCAGTCTCAAACTCTTCCCCTTCGTGCCGATCACCTCCCGCGCTTACCCGGAGATCCGGACCGACTTCGAGTCGAGCTTCGAGAGGCTCCGCAGTCTACCGGCGGACATCTTTCTCGCGTCACACGCCAACTGGGCGGACCTGCACGCGAAGAACCGAGCGCGTGGAGCGGACGTTGACTCGATCACGCCCTTCATCGATCCGGAGGGATATCGGTCCTTCATCGACCAAGCCGAACGCAGCTACCTGCAGCGGGTCACGCCAAACTGAGTGCCGCATCGCACGAGGGCACAGATCAGTTTCTTGGGAGCAGACGAGCACGCCTCGTCTGCTCCGGCACCCACGTGCCGGCTGACCCTCGATAGGTGTTGGTGCAGAGCTCTCACGAGCTCGGCAAACTCGGACCGAAATGAAGTCAGACGCTCGAGGACCCGTTCATCGCTCTCTCACCGCGCTGCTCCGCAGCACGGCCCGGGGGAACTACGCGCTCTTGGCTGGGGCCCGATAGGGGTTAGGTGGCGCGACTAGAAACTGCCTCCGCGAAGGCAAGTACCAGACCGTTGCAGTCTCGGACGATCAGTTCGCGCTGACCGTACACCTTATCCTCGGGGCCTTCAAGAATCTCCGCTCCGCGCCTTCTCAGTTCCTCGGCGAGCTTATCTACTGCGTTGACCTGGATGTAGACGTCGTACGCCCCCGCAGCTCGACCTGTTCGAACAGGCGACTCATCAGCCCGGTTGAAATGGAGGGTCACTCCGTCGCGCTCGACGATGCCGAACAGGGCCACCCGCCCCGGATCATCATGCACGCTTTCGCCGTCCCAATACCCTCGGATCTCGAAGCCCAGCGAATCTCTGTAGTGCGTCGCGGTTCTTACGACATCGGGAACGGTGAATTGGGGCACCGCGCGTGCCAGTCGAGCGTCGCTGATAGGTACCACCGGCGACCTCCCGCAAGGTTCGAAATGCGCCACTAACTCCGATTCTACTGCAGGCTCCGTTTAACGCACCGGCATTGCCCGTAGGAGCCCCCGTCTACTGAAGCACCAGCGACTCGAAGCCCAGGGCGAGGCCTACGAGGACCCCCCACACGAGGACGAACGCCACGACCCCCAGGACGACGGGCGTGCGACCCGACAGAAGGACCGTGGCGGGCCACCAATCGACGCGAACCGTTCTGATCTGCCGCCCGCGCCAGGCGGTCGGGGCTTCCGTGGGTCCTAACTGCGGGTCGCCTGCGTCCAGGAGCAGCCGATAGGCCGCGTTGATTCGCTGCGTCTGCTCGTGCATCGTACCGTCCAGAGACGAGTCGAACGCCGCACGGTCCGGGTGCCACCGCTTCATGGCACTCCGATACGCCCGCTTCACCTCCTCCTCGGAGGCCGTCGCATCGACGGCCAGAACACGCCTCGCCTCGTCAGGGTCCATGGCCTCACCTCTTCGTCCACTCAATCTCCCCGTAGCGCCACCGCCGCCGGCACCCGCGCCATCATCGCCGCTTCCACCAGGCCAAGCAACGAGGGTGAACCGACGCGTGCGACGCGGTCCACGCAAGGAGGTTTGCGAAACCGCCGGGCGCTACCGCAGCTTGCTGGGGTGCGCGCGGCGTGGCAGCCGGCGACTCCAACCCACGGTCGTTCGATGGAGATCTTCGAGTACGTCTCGGTCCTTACCTCCATCATCATCGGCCTTGGGATCACGCACCTGCTCAAGGGCATCGCCGGGCAGATCCAGCATCCGCAGCGAGAGGAGGTGTACGGCACCCACCTGGCCTGGGTAGCGTACATGCTCTTCACCACCATCCTGTGGTGGTGGTGGCAGTTCGGCCTCGACGAGCGACGCGAATGGACCCTGGGGATCTACCTGTTCGTGAGTGCGTTCGCGCTCGTGTTCTACCTCTTGTGCGCGCTGCTCTTCCCGTCGGACATGGATGACTACGACGGCTATCACCACTACTTCATGTCGAAGCGAGCCTGGTTCCTCGGGCTCCTCGCCGCTGCCTACCTCCTCGATCTACTCGACACGTTGCTTAAGGGGGTGGACCATTTTCGAAGCCTTGGCCTCGACTACCCCATCCAGGCGATCGTCATCGCCGGCCTTTGTCTGTACGGGGTGCGCACCGAGTCGCGCCGATACCACGCAGCGCTGGTCGCCATCGTTTTCGCTTCGCAGATCTACCAGGCGGTGGCCTACCTCTGGACCGTGAGATAGCGACCTACGCCTACACGTGCTGGTCCACCAGGATGGGGTTCCCGTCCGGATCCACGAGCGCGAGGCTCGCCGGACCCTCGCCGTCCCCGTCGGCTTCGCTGGTCAACTGGACGCCTCGCGACTTCAACGTGCGCTGGATCTCTCGGATGTCCGTGAATGACTCGAGCTCGTTCGCGTCCTGGTCCCACCCCGGATTGAACGTCAGGACGTTCTGGTCGAACATCCCCTGGAAGAGCCCGATCACGTGCCGACCGTTTCGGAGGATGAGCCAGCGGTCTTCCTCGACCCCGCCCGCCACCACGAAGCCGAGTTGCTCATAGAAGTGCTTGGATGCCTGGATGTCCTTGACCGCCAGGCTGACTGAGAATGCGCCGAGTTCCATAGGAGGTCCTTCCGGTCTCGTGACCGGGGTTCGAGGATGGTGAGATATCGGGGAACCGCGTTCGCGATGCCACCAGGCTCAGGCTCGGTCGCGCGGCTTGGTGTTCGAAGCCCCGAGGAGGACGCTCGGACCGTCGCAGCGTCGAGTGCCATCGGCGACGTCGAGCATCCACATCGCCACGTCCGATCGACGGATGTGGGACCAGAGCCCGTAGCGGTCCACCGGCTGGGCATGCCCTGTCGGTGGCCCCGAGACGAGGGTGACGGGTCGCACCGCCAGCCACGACCGCCCGGACTCTCGAACGACGCGCTCCGCGGCTTCGAGGTCTCGGTACGCGACCCCGACGTCGCCGGTTCGGGTCACCCGTCGCGTGAGGGGTGTCAGTTGCTCAAGACTGTCGTGGACGCCACCGGCGCTGATCCAGAGAACCCTGCCATCCGGGCGTACCATCTCCGTCAATCGCCTCATCACGACCTGGACCAGATCGGTGGGCGAACGGAGAGAGCCCCACGGCAGGAGACTGTTCCTGCGGAGCCCCAGGCACGACACGATCGTTCCCTCCCTCTCTGCCACGCCTCGTAGGAAGGCAGGGTCCAGCACCTCACCCCGGAGGTCCTCGACCTCCGCCGGCGGGCGGTACGGAGACATCGGCCTCGTGACGCTCGTCACGTCGTGGCCCCGCTCGACAACCAAGCGGACGACCCATTGGCCGCAGGCGCCCGATGCTCCGAGAACCGTGATCCTCACGCGTGCGTGAGCGTCCGGAGGAGCCAACTCGTCATCGCAGCCGGGTCCGGCGACACAACTCGTAGAGTGAGAGGACGAGAACCAGACCAGCCACGGGGTGCGCGGAGGCCACCATGGCGCCCATGGACGGTCCCAGCAGCACGGTGGCGGGGGCGAGTACGGCACCGAGGACCCCGAGCAGGGCGGGCCCCGCCAGTGTACGTCTGTGTTTCCCAACGATCGCGGCCACCCCGAGAACTACGGTGACGGCCCCGAGCGGATAGCCGAACACCGGGTGGAAGTGGGGGAAGCCACCGAACACGAAGAGCCCGGCCCCGAAGACTTGGACCACCGCGGCCAAGAAGGTCGCCCGGGCGCCGAACCACCACCCTCGATGAGCCACGCTCTCCATCGGCGCAGCTCTCGGTTCGTCGTCCGGGACGGGGATTGCGCTCATGAATCGCCCCGGAGCGCCGCTGCCGGCGGAATGGACATGGCGTGACGAGCGGGGACGACGCAGGCGAGGAGGGCGACACCGCTGAACAGGACGATGACGGCCCCGTAGGTCAGAGGATCACGCGGGCTCACACCCATGAGGAAGCCCGATAGGGCCGGCGATCCCGCTGCCGCCAGGAGCCCACCCGACAGGGTACCGACGACAATGAGGAGCAACCCCTTCCGGAGCACGGAGCTCAGGACGGCGCCCGGCGTACCGCCCAACGCCAAGCGGACGGCGAGCTCGTGGCGATCTCTACGAACGGAGTACTGAATGAGACCGTAGAGACCGACGACGGCCAGGAGCAGCGCGGCCCCACCCAGCCCTCCCACGAAAGCGACACCCAGCCGTTGGGCCAGCAATCCTGCGTCGAGGGCGTCGCGTGCCGGCGCGAGCGTCGGGGGCGGAGCGCCGGGCACATGCTGTGCGACGACGGACCTCACGGGTTCGGTGAGCTCCTCGAGGGAACGGCTCCGCACCGTAATGAGGAGAGCGCCCATACCACCGGGGTCGACCGACAGATAGACGAAGGGATCGGGGATCTCGTCCTGGACGAGCGTTCGGGAGTCGTCCGCGATGCCCACCACCGACGCGACACGCCCGTCCACCTCGAGGGATTGCCCGAGAGGGTCGGTGGCGGGCCAGAAACGGTCGACGAACGCCTGATTGACGATGGCCACCGGCGGGCCGCTCCGGACGTCGGCCTCTTCGATGTCTCGGCCCCGGCGAAGCGTCGTGCCGACCGTGGCCAGGTACCGGGGGCCCACGCGGCGGGCGTCCACGGCCCATGCCTCTTCATCCGGCGGAGGCTCGACGCCGGGCACCTTCACGGCGGCGGGGGTGCGTGCGACCCCGGTGGGAGGTCCGCTGGCGAGGCTGGCCTCCTGAACGCCGGGCAGGCCCCGGAGATCGCCCATCAGCGCGTCGAGACGCGGGGGGTCGAGGGGACCGTCACCGGCGATGGTGAAGCTCGCGACCTCGTCGGCCGCGAAGCCGGGATCGACGGTCGAACCTTGCACGAGAGCCCGGAGGAAGAGGCCGGTGGTGATGACGAGAGCAACGGATACCGCCACCTGGGCAGAGACGAGGACCGCGCGGGCTTTCGATCCAGCGCTTGCCCCTGGCCTCCTCCGGAGCGCGTCCGGTGAGATGCGCCGCAAGGCGTGCCACGCGGAGGCGGACCCGACGACCAGGGCGGCTACCGTCGCCGCCCCGGCGGAAAGCAACAGCACCCGGACGTCGAAGGGAAAGCCGAGCCCGAGGCCGGGCGCCAGAGAGCGAAACAGTCCGTCCAACTGGATGCTCAGGACGCGAGAGAGCGTCACCCCCACCAGGAGGCCGAGGGCGGAGAACAACAGAGCCTCCGTCAGGAGCTGTCGCGCCAGACGAGTGCGACGAGCGCCCAGCGCCAGGCGCACCGCCAGCTCGCCCTCGCGGGCGAGGGTCCGAACCAGCAGCAGCGATCCCACGTTGAGGCAAGCCACCATGAGCACGAGCGCGGCCAGGAAGGTCATGGCCGCCACGAACGTCATGACCACGGGTCGGAGACTGTGGTCGACACCGGTCGTCGCGCTCGCGCCCAGCCCGTGTCCACGGTGCGTCTCGGGATGGCGTGCCTCGAGGGTGTGGGCCACATCGCCCAAAAACCGCTCCACCTCCATCACGGTGGCCCCGTCGGCCATACGCCCGATCATCTCGAAGGGCATGCGACTTCGATCGTTGGGGTCGAAGCCGGCCATGACGAGGTCGGCCGTCGTGACCGGGAGCCAGAGGTCGACGGGGAAGCCGATGAAATGACCCCGGAAGCCTTCCTCAGCGACTCCGATGACGGTCATCGTCTCTCCCTGGAGGCCGATGGACTGGCCCAGGATGTCAGGATCCGCAGCCATGGCGTCTCGCCAGAGGCTGTGGCTCAGCACCACGGTTCTGGGCCCCCCGAACCCTCTGTCCTCCTCGAGCTCCGAGCTTCCGAGCTCCGCCGAGACGCCCAGCATCGGGAAGTAGTCGCGGGTCACCAACTGACCCACGACGGGGCGTCGGCCGGCGCCCTCCCCAAGGGACAGGCGCATGCCGGCGAAGGCGGCGAGGTCCGCGAGGGGGCCGCCCGACGCCGTCGCCTCCCGGTACGCCAGAACGTCCTGCCAACCAAAGCCCGAGAAGCTGTTTCCGCCCGGTTCGGTGGCCCACACGTCCACCAGTCGTCCTTGGTCCTGGACGGGGAGGGGCCGAAGGAAGATCTCGTTGACGACGGTGAACGCGACGGTGGCTGCGGCGATGCCCACTCCGAGGACGATCATCGCCGCGAGAGCGAGACCCGGCGTCCTTCGAATCGTCCTCACCGCGAGCCTCGAGTCGGCGACGAAGGCTTCAAGCCAGCCCTCCCTGGCCTCGGTATCGGGGCGACGTACGGGCGGAGGTGGGGTGGCGTTCAGCACCGAGGCGACCTCGGCGGGGTCGCCGAGGCGCCGGGCGAGTTCGCCGGGGGGGCGCCCGTGGGCCAATCCGTCCAGGGCGTGTGCCGTGAGGTCGGCTCTGAGCTCTTTCGCCTCCGACGGCGAGAGGCCGGAGGCCTCGACGATCTCGTCGATGCGCCCTTGAAGCTCCGCGGGTAGCGGCGGCTTCTGATCCGTCACGACTCGAGGCCCAACTTGGCCATGGCGGCCACCAGATCCGTCCACTGGGCCTCGTTCTCGGCCAGCCACGCCCGTCCCGCGTCCGTCAGTCCGTAGTACTTGCGGGGTCGGCCCTGGGCCATGCGGATGGTCTTCTGCGCTATGAGCCCCTTCGACTCGAGGTTGTAGAGCAAGGGGTAGAGGGAGGAGTGCCCCAGCGCCAACACGCCCTCGGAGCGACGGTCCAGGGCCTCGGCGAGCTCATAGCCGTACATCTCGCGGTCGGCCAGCAGCTTGAGCACCGCAAGGGGGCCGGCTCCCCTCATCCACGTCTTCCGCACACGGGTCATGATTCGCGTCCAGTGGGTGGCCTAATATTTGGTGTGACATATTATGCGTCGGCAGAGGTTGGGCAAGTACTCGGCTGGGGCGACGGGGAGTGGAGTGCACTGTCCGCTACCCGAGATGATCCGGCGGCGGCGACCAGGCATCCAGAGCGAACACGGGTGCATCACCGGCACGAACGGCGTGGGGCACCCGCGACGGCACCGCGATGGCATCGCCGGGGCCGACGGAGATGACCTCACCCTCGACCTCGAAGTCGAGTCGGCCCTCGAGGACGTACGTGATCTGCTCGGCTTCGTGGGCGTGCTCGTCGAACGACGCATGGGGCTCCAGGCGAAACCACGTCATGGAGACGCGCTCCAGGCCCACCTGCTGATAGACCGCGCCGGGTACGTCGGCCCGCCATGGATGGGTCGCGCCGCGGAGGACGCGGACGTCGTGGGCTGGCTCTGACACGTCGACGCTCCTTGCTGTGGAGTGGCTTAGGCTGGTCCTGGCCGTCTCCCGAGTCTCGCTCGCGGCCCGTCTTCCAAGATATTGCGACCCCACGCAACGATACCTACGATGTAGTTATCGTATACGGAGCCAAGGAGCACGGTATGCCACGCGGTGGACTCGAGCAGGTCACCCTTTTCGCCCTCGTCCGCCTCGGCGGCGAGGCGCACGGCCCCTCGCTCGTGGACGAGATCGAGAAGAGAACGGGTCGCACGGTGTCACCCGGGGCGCTCTACACCGTCCTGGACCGCCTGGCGGAGAAGGGCCACGTCGAGGGGTGGATCGGAGAGTCGGCACCGGCCCGCGGGGGGCGGCGTCGGAAGGTGTACCGCATCCTGCCGGAGGGCGCGCGCGCCCTCCAGTTGTGGTATGGCGAGATCCAGGCGTTGGCCGACGGGACCGGCGAGGGTCTCGAGGCGTTGGCCGACGGGAGCTCATCGTGAGCCTCGGTGAACGCGTCCTCCTCGCGGTCGCAAGCCTCCTCCTGCCCACCGAGGATCGGGAGGTGATCCTGGGCGACGTCCTGGAGCTGCGCGCCGAGAGAGCCGAGCGAGTGGGCCGTCTACGCGCCTTCGCGCTGGCACTCGCCGACATCGTCGCGTCGGCATGGTCGCGACGGACGGGACGAGGCCCACAGTGGCGTCGGCCCCCGTCGACACGACCCCGGTGGAGCCCGGTGGCCGACGTCCTCAGCGACGTTCGGGTGGCAGTACGCTCGCTCCTCCGTGAGCCGGGCTTCACTGCCGTCACCGTTGCCACCCTCGCCTTGGGGCTGGGTGCCGTCGCCTCCGTCTTCGGAATGGCGAACCAGTTCATCCTTCGACCGCTCCCTGGCGCCGGCGGCATCGAAGACGTGGCCTATCTCCGCCTCCTGTCACGCGAGTCGCCCAACGCCTGGAATGGACAGGGTATCGCCGCCCTCGACTTCGACGCGCTCAGGCGAGACGCGGACTTCGCCTCCGCCGTGGCGTCGTACGGATACTCCCCCATGCAGGTCGCTCACGCCGACGAGCGGCCCAGGCGTGTGAACGTGGAGTTGATCTACGGCGACTACTTCGAGGCTCTCGGTGCCCGACCGTCGGAGGGCCGCCTCCTCACCGCGGACGACGCGTCCTTCGGCGCCGATCCCCTGGTGGCCGTGCTGAGCGAGGGTCTTCGAGCGGAGCTCTTCGGGGAGAACGAGGCGGTGGGCGCCACACTCCGCGTCAACGGGGTAGCGGTTCGCATCCTGGGTGTGGCGGCCGGTGGCCTCCAGGGAGCCGAGCGGAACCGGGGTGCCGAGATGTGGCTGCCCCACCCGTCTCTGGTCCCGCTCCTCTCCTTCCCGGAAGACCGCATCCTCAGTCGCAACTCGGTCATGCACGACGACATCGTCGTGCGGATGAACGCCGGCTGGACCGCGGAGCGCGCCACGGAGCGGGTGCAAGCTCTCCTCGACGGGATCGGCGCGTCCGTCCCTGAGCAGGCGGAGTACCTTGGCGGTCTCGAGCCCGTCTTCTTCCCGGGACTCCACACTCCGCCCGGGGCGCGGGAATCCCTCGCACGGTCCCTGGGGGCGCTGGCCGTGGTCGTGGGCATCGTCCTCCTTCTGGCGTGCGCGAATGCCGCCAACCTCCTCCTCTTCCGGAACGTGACGAGGCGCGGCCAGGCCGCGGTTCGGAGAGCCCTCGGGGCGAGCGCGGGGCGGATCGTCCGGATGGAGTTGCTCCAGAGCCTTGTTCTGGGGTGCCTCGGATCCGCGGCGGGACTCGGCGTGGCTTGGCTGCTTTCCCTGGCCCTCCGAGGTGAGCGCCTCGTCGGACTGCCGGCCATGGAGCCCCTCGCGTTCGATGGACGGCTGCTGGCCTTCGCGACAGCCGGGGCGGTGATCACCACCCTCCTCTTCGGTGCACTGCCCGCCGTCCTGGCCGGGCGCTTCGACCTGCGGGGTGCGCTGCAGGCCTCGGGCCGAGGGGGCACGGATCGGGTTGCCCATCTCCGGTCGGCGATGGCGTCCGGGCAGGTCGCACTCTCCCTGGCCCTCCTGGTCGCCGGCGTCATGCTCGTGCGCACGGTGGCGAACCTCTACGCCGTCGACCCCGGGGTGCGCGTCGACGGGATCGCCGTGCAGTGGATCGACTTCGCTCGGGGACTGAGCGAGGAGGAACGACAGGAGGTCCGACAGCGGGCGCTCCGAGCGGTGGCGTCGGTCCCCGGCGTCGAAGGGGCCGCCATCAGCGAGTACGACCCCCTCGGCGGGGCCCGGATGATCGGTCGGATCGCAGCCGATGACGGGGACGAGATCCCCTCCGAGATGGTCCCCGTCTCGGCTCGCTGGTTCGAGGTCATGGACGTGGCGGATGCCGGCGGTCGGCCGATCCTCATCGACGAGGACGGATGGCGTGACGACACGGTGGTCCTCAGCGCGGGTCTGGCCACCCGTCTCTTCGGGTCACCCGAGGCCGCCATGGGCCGCGTGGTGCGGCACCGCTTCGGGCGCACCCCCGTGGAGTCCCGCGTCATCGCCGTTACCGGAGAGCTTCGGGTGCCCAACGAGCCCGACGCCTCCCGGGAGGCTTTCATGGTGCCCCACCACGTCTCTCCCTCACCCCAGACGACGCTCCTGGTTCGCCTCGGCTCGCTCTCGGAGCCCACGCTCGAGAGCGTGCGGGCCGCGGTGGAAGAGGTCATTCCCGACGCCCCCATCGCGTCGCCCGAGCCGCTGGCCCGTCGCCTCGATTCCATGCACTCCGAGGAGCGTGTGTTCGGGACCCTTCTTGCGCTCCTCTCCGGCGCCTCACTCCTGCTCGCCGCGGTGGGCCTCTACGGCGTCGTGGCGTTCAGCGTGGCCAGTCGCCGCCGCGAACTCGGCATCCGCATCGCCGTGGGCGCTGGGGCTCGTCGCATCGTGAGGCTGGTGGCGACGTACGTCGGCTCCATCGTCGGAGTGGGAGTCGTCCTGGGGATCGCCGGTGGTTATGGACTGGCCCGGATGATCGAGAGTCGGCTGTACGGCGTGGCCCCCGACGAGCCGTGGTCGTACGTCGTTGCGGCAGCGGCCTTCGTCGTGATTTCAGGCCTGGCCTGCTGGGCGCCCACACGGCGGGCGGTGGCCGTCGATCCGGTGGCGGCGCTGCGAGCGGAGTGAAGCGCCCGCGAGTCGCACGGTGGCCTGTGCGCGGCCCGTGGCGTGACGTCATCCAAGCGCATACGATGTTCGCCCGCACCGAGACGACGACGAATCCGGGAGGATCCAGATGAAGGTGCACGCCTACCTCAACTTCGATGGCCAGGCCGAAGAGGCCTTCCGCTTCTACGCCGACGTTCTGAACGGCTCGCTCACCGAGGTCCATCGGTTCGGGTCGATGCCGCCCAGCGACGAGTTCCAGCTCACGCCCGAGCAGCAGAACCGCGTCATGCACGTCGGCATCGAGTTGCCCGACGGCCAGATGCTCATGGCCAGCGACACCCTCGAAGGAATGGGGCCGCCCCACGTCGCCGGCACGAACTTCTCCATCTCCGTGCACCCTCCAAGCCGTGCCGAGGCCGACCGGATCTTCGAGGCCCTCGGAGACGGAGGCATGGTCACCATGCCTCTCGCCGACCAGTTCTGGGGCGACTACTTCGGCAGCGTCGTCGACCGGTTCGGGATCGGCTGGATGGTGAACTACCACGATCCGGAGTAGCGGGCCTCGGAGAGACTCGTCGCCGTTCCTACCACGGCACTCGCAAGACACGGGTCCCCCCTGGAGCGGCCTACTGTACCTCTTCGACAGCCTTCGAGTGGTCCTGGACCGTGCTTTCCCTTGCGAACCCCGGGGAACCTCCGGGTGTACATCATCTCATTGAAACTTGGGGCCGGCCCACACCGGCTCTGACCCGTCGCGGAGGACCCTTCGCGATCCCCGAGACGCAGGGCCGTTGGGACCGGTGTGCATGAACCGATCTTCTCTGGAGGAACCATGAAGATCACTCGTTGCATCGGTGTGGCGATGCTCATCGCCGTTGTTGGCTCCCCGGGTGACGCCTCCGCTCAACCGGGCCTGGAGATCACTCCGCAGGTAGGCGCCGCCTTCTTCTTCTCGGACCTGCCTGAACAGCTCGCTGTGTCGGACACACGGGTGTTGGAGGGGGCCGAGTTCTTCGATCGCGCGCTATCGCTCGGCTTGGCCGCTGGCCTCCGAGTGAGCGACGCCCTCGCCGTCGAGGCGGCGTTCAGCTGGCATCCGGTGAACCTGCGCGCCGACGACGGGCTGCGTCGCAGCGTGGACTCGCAGGTCTGGGACTACGGGGTGAACGGACTGTTCGCCTTGCCCGCCTTGGGGTCCGCTCGACCCTTCGTGGGCCTGGGCGTCGGCCGGACGACCATCGAGTACGGGATCGCCAACAGCGACAACCGATCGGAGTGGACCGCGAAGGTGCTCGCCGGGCTCATGATTGAAGCATCGGAGCGATCCGCCTTCCGCATCCAGGTCAGCGACCAGGCGATGCGGTACGCATCGGGTGTCACTGGAGTGGACGATACATGGACGAACCGCCTGGGCGTCTCATTCGGCTTGAGCATGAGGCCTGAGGTGGGCTGACACCCCCGGGCCGGCAACCGACGCCGGAGGTCCTTCGGGGCCTCCGGCGTCGCGTCTTCGCACACCGCCCTCGCTGGCCAGCCCGACCGGTCCCCCACCGAGGTCGACGGCGCGTGTGCGGTCAGGTAAGGAGCAGCCGAATGCCCCTCGGGACCACGCGCACCTCGACGGGGAGGTGCCCTGCCGGCTCTCCATCGATCTGGACGGGCACGCTTCCGTCGGACGAGAGCTCGACGACGCTGGCCGCTTGCCACCGGATACCCGGGGCGTTCTGGAGCCCCGACCCCAGCATCGAAAGCCCGAGAAAGGGAACCCGCAGCTTCAGGCCCGTCGGGGCGGCCACCACGTCCAGGCGGCCATCGAAGGCATCCGCAGCCTCGGCGATGGTGCCACCGAAGGCGATGTCGGCAACGTTGGCGACAATGACGCCACCGGAATCGCTCCAACGATCGCCGTCCACCACGGGGCGGACCGGGGCCTCGTCGTAGCGGGCGATGTGCGCCGCCACGGTCGGGGCGTTTCGAAGGAGCCCGAGAAGCCCCATCCGCCCGGTGCGCGAGCTGTTCAGCGCATCGATGACCACGGCGTCGTACCCGGCGCCGCACCAGAGGAGGAAGGGCCGCTCCCCCGTCTCGGATCGGACCACGCCGAAGTCCACCGGCTTGGACGCGGCTCCGTCGATGGCACCGGTCGACGCCAGCGATCGGGCCACCGCCACTGGATCGGTCCGGAGGCCGAACGCGGGGGCGGCGGCATTCGCGGTGCCTGCGGGTAGAAAGCCGAGCTCCGGAAGATCGACCGCCGGTCGGCCCAGACTCCACAGGCCGGTGAGGACCTCGTTGAGGGTACCGTCACCTCCCACCGCGATGACACGATGGTGCCCGGGTCCGTGGAGCGCCGCGATCTCGGTGGCGTCGCCCCGGCCGCGCGTCTCCATGATCTCCACCCGCGCCGAAGCGGCCAGGGCTTCTTCCAGCGCCCCGGCGCGGCTGCGCCCCCCACCGCGCCCGGCGACTGGGTTCACGACGAGCAGGTACGACGTACCGCCGCGGTTCAACGGCTCAGAAGCACCGCCCGTTGCACCGCCCCGAGCAGCTGGCGGAAGTCGAAGGGCTTCATGATGACTTCCACCGCCCCCAACCGCATCGCCTCCAGAAGAAGTTCGTCCTTGTCCCTCGCCCCGCCACCGGAGACGGCAATGATGGGCACCTCGGCATGGAGAACCTTCAACGCTTCGATCACCGCGTGGCCATCCAGGCCCGGCATGTTGATGTCCGTGAGGACCACATCGGGACGATTCTTGCCGAAGCGCTTGAGCCCATCGTGGCCATCGACGGCCGCCTCCACCCGATGCCCGTCGCGCTCGAGGATCTCGCGGGCGAGGGTTCGGTGATCTTCGTCGTCATCGATGACGAGGATGTGGGCCATAGGACGTTCCGGAAGGGGGAGGAAGCGCGGGTACCCGACTCTACCGCTGTCCGGTGGCCCGGATCAAGGGATGGCATCCCCTCGGTCCTGGGTCAGACGCATGACCATCCGCTCTGCCCCTTCGCCTCAGAGCGTCTCCACGAATTGAGCGACGCCCGACATCAGCATCTGCACCGCCACGGCGACCAGGACCATCCCCATGAGCCGCTCCACCGCGATGAGCCCCCGCTGTCCCAAAACGTCCTTGAGGCGGCTGGCCCCCAGGATGATGGCACTGGAGAGCAGCCAAGCCAGGACCAGCGCGGTGAGCCACTCGAGTCGGCGCTCAGGCTCCTGACTGCTGATCATGATGAGGGCGGCCATCGCCGAAGGACCGGCCACGAGCGGGATGGCGAGGGGGACGATGAACGGCTCACCCTCGACGGTCTCCGAGGCGGTCTTCGGGCTCGGGAAGACCATCCGCAGGGCGATGAGGAAGAGGATGATGCCTCCAGCCACCGTCAGCGACGGCTGGGAGATGTGGATGGCCCGAAGGGTGACGGGCCCGGCGAAGAGAAACGCCACGAGAACAGCGAGTGCCACCAGGAGCTCCCGGGCCACCACCCTCATGTGGCGGGCCGGGTCCACGTCCTTAAGTGCCGTGAGGAAGAAGGGGACGTTTCCCACGGGGTCGATGACGAGAAAGAGCAGGATGGTGGCGGACAGGATGGACATGAAGCGCTCTCGGGTGGGTCGCGGGCGATCGGTTGCCCGAAGGGGATCCTAACCGGATTGGGCCGCTTGCCCAGGCCCTCCGGCACCCCGCGACCCGACTTGCTCCTTCATGTCCGCGAGCATCCGCACGGCCTTGGCGTCGGGGGTGTAATCGGCGACGTCCAGACCCACCAGACTCGCCGCCGCCCACAGTGCTCTGCGCTGCTTCTTCGACCCCTCGTCGACGCGGATCGACTCGTGGCCCAGAGCGTGGTGGATCAGTACGAACTGGTAGGCGTCGTCGAGGGGTGAGCCGGTGCGGCCGCTGGCACTGGCCGTGAACCCCCCGGACGCCGGGTCCATCCCGACGAAATACTCCTTCCCTGACGTCATCCGCAGGTGGAAATTGGCCTTGCCGTCCATCGTCCACGCTCGCCCGTCGTCGCTGACCTCGGCGAGAAGCGCCGGAGGAATCTCCCTGCCGAATCTGGCCTCCCACATCCGCGCCAGGCCGGCGGCGTCGCGCTCGTCTCGGCCACGCCGCCAGATGAAGGCCTTGTAGCCGCGTCTGGCCGCCGCCGCCAGAAGGCTCCACACCAACAGTCCGGCGACGAAGCCCACCACGAGCCAAACGAGGGGCCCCGGCCATCCACCCTGCCCCTCGCCCACCTGCTTCAGGCCATGCAGGAACCCGGCGGCGGCTCCCGCCAACCCGAAGGCCATGAGCACCGCTTCGCCGAGTGTCTGTTTCGGTCTGTCGACGGGATCGGTCTGCCCCGTCCCTCGAGCACGCCGCCCTTGCTCGTATGCCTGCCGCGACGCGGCGTCGCGAAGTCGATAGGTGTCGCCGTACCGACCGAAGTAGCCGTCCTGCCAAGCCTCGTTGAGCTCCTTGGTACCGGGCACCGCGGGCCGCCGCTCTTCGGACATCCGATCCTCCTCGTCGTTTTGGACGAGTGCGCTCAGATCTTGTGTGATCGAAAAAGCTATGCGCCGGGCCGCCGGAACGCACCTGCCCGGGCCTCGGCCCACGCTCCGGCACGGCGCCCCCCCTTTCCTTTCGCTGCCCGCCTTCTAGACTCCGGCCATGCGCATCTTGATCGTCGGAAACGGTGGGCGCGAGCACGCCCTTCTCTGGAAGCTGCGCCGGGACGACCCCGACGCCGAATTCTTCGCCACCATGCCCAACGGAGGGATGGCGCCGCTCTGCGAAGCCGTGGCCATCGCGCCAGGAGACGTCGAGGCCCTGGCGGGTTGGGCGGCGGGCCATCGCATCGACCTGACGGTGGTCGGTCCCGAAGCGCCCCTGGCGGCAGGGATCGTGGATCGGTTCGAAGCCAAGGGCCTCCCGGTGTTCGGGCCGAGCAAGGCCGCGGCGCGGATCGAATCGAGCAAGGCGTACGCGAAGGATCTGCTCCGCAACGCCAACGTGCCCACCGCCGCCCACAAGACCTTCACCAACCAGGCTGGTGCCATCGACTGGATCCAGTCGGAGGGTGCTCCCATCGTGGTGAAGGCGTCCGGCCTGGCAGCCGGCAAGGGCGCCGTGGTGTGCATGACCGAGGACGAGGCGGTGGCGGCCATCGAAGAAATGATGGGTGACCTGCGCTTTGGGGAGGCCGGCCGGGAAGTGGTCATCGAGGAGTTCATGGAGGGTGAGGAGCTGTCGGTCTTCGCCATCTGCGACGGAGCGGACTTCGTGCTCCTCCAGGCCTCTCAAGACCACAAGCGTGTGGGAGAGGGTGATGCAGGCCCCAACACCGGAGGGATGGGAGCGTACGCACCGGTCTCCATCGCCGACGAGGCTCTGCTGGCGGAAGCCGTGAGCGAGGTCATCGCACCGACCGTGACTGCCATGGCCAACGATGGAGCCCCGTTCAGGGGGCTTCTCTACGCTGGCCTCATGAACACCTCGGACGGACTCCGGGTCATCGAGTTCAACTGCCGGTTCGGAGACCCCGAGACTCAAGTCGTCCTGCCGCTCATGGAGTCGTCCCTCCTGGAGCTGATGGTCGCCGTCGCCGACGGCTCGTCCATCGCGGGGAAGACGATCACCCACAGGGACGGCGTCGCGGTGACCACGGTCTTGGCCTCGGAGGGCTATCCCGGGTCGTACGAGAAGGGCAAGGAGATCTACATCCCCGACGACCTCGAGTCCGACGACATTCTGGTCTTTCACGCCGGTACCGAGCTGCGGGACGGAAAACTCTTGACGTCGGGGGGGCGTGTCATGGCGGTGACTGCCGTCGCCCCGACATTCGCATCTGCTGCGTCGGCCAGCAGGAACGGCGCCGCCGCCCTCGACTTCGAAGGCGCCTTCTTCCGAGCCGACATCGGTTGGCGGGAGCGGGCGCGCCTGGAGGAAGGATGATCATTACGACGACCAACAGCGTGGAAGGCCGCCCCGTGCACGAGTACAAGGGCATCGTCATGGGCGAGGCCATTATCGGGGCCAACATCCTCAAGGACCTCTTCGCCGCCGTGCGGGACGTGGTGGGCGGTCGAGCGGGCGCCTACGAGGACGCACTCCGGTCGGCTCGTCAGGAGGCGCTTCGGGAGATGGCGAACAAGGCCCAGGAGCTCGGCGCCGATGCCGTCATCGGCGTGGACATCGACTACGAAGTCCTCGGAAAGGCAGGAAGCATGCTCATGGTCACGTCGGCGGGCACCGCGGTGAAGCTGTCGCCTCCCGGAGCCTGAACCGGGGCCCCGCCATGCCCGAGCTACCCGAGGCCGAGACCATCGTCCGGGGGCTCCGCCCGGCGGTGGTCGGTGAGACCATCACCCGAGCCGAGGTCCTCAAGCCCGACATCCTTCGTGAGCGGAAGCGGACCTTTGCCCCCAAGGTGCGGGGTCGTGTCATCGAGGCTGTGGAGCGACGGGCGAAAAACGTCCTCCTGCGCCTGAGTGGCAGCCGGGTCATCGCCGTGAACCTCGGGATGACGGGCCGCCTCCTCCCCTTCGCGCTACCTCCCCGCGGGCAGGCCCGTCCCACCCACCCGGCGGTCCGGTTCAGGTTGGCTTCGGGGGGTGTGCTCGTGTTCGACGACGTCCGTCGTTTCGGCACGGTCGAGTGCCTCTCGGACGCGGAATGGAGAGATCGGTCCCACCGGATGGGGCCCGAGCCGCTCTCATCCGACTTCACATCCGCACGGTTGCTCGAGGGGCTCACCGCCTCCCGTTCGCCTGTCCGTTCGTGGCTCCTCGATCAGCGCCGGATCGCTGGCGTCGGGAACATCTACGCTGCGGAAGCACTCTTTCTGGCAGGCATCCACCCCCGGCGTCCGGCCAACTCGGTTTCGGCTGGAGAAGCCGGGAAGCTCCACGACGCCGTCCGCAGTGTCCTGAGCAAGGCGATCGAGGCAGGAGGGACGACCATTCGCGACTATCGAACGGCCACGGGAGACGAGGGTGGGTTCGCCCCCTCCCTTTTCGTGTATGGCCGGGATGGAGAAGCCTGCTCGAGGTGCGGGACCTCGGTAGAGCGTATCGTCTTCGGAAACCGATCCGCCTTCTTCTGTCCGACGTGCCAGCCCGAGGGTCCGACGTGCCAGCCCGAGGGTCCGACGTGCCAGCCCGAGGCTTCAGTAGGCCGGCAGGCGAGTACGTGAAGCTTCCCAGGGCGACCCGGGGAGGGTACCTCCTTTATGCCGGGGCGGCGATGCTTCTCTGCGCGCCTCCCCTCGCGGGGCAAAGCCCGCGCGAGGCGGCCGCCGCACTCGGCTACGCTCCAGGCGACTCGGTTTCACTCGGCGAAGGCCTCCCCGTCCGGGAGATCACGCTCGACAACGGTATGCGGGTCCTCCTCCTCGAAAGGGAGGGTGCACCCACGGTGTCGTTCGTCATGCGCTTCGGCGTGGGAGGAGTCCACGAGCACCTGGGTACGACCGGCGTAGCACACCTTCTGGAGCACATGCTCTTCAAGGGCACCGAGAGCATCGGGACGGCGGACGTGGAAGGCGAACGCCGGCTCTTCGCCCGAGCGGACTCGGTCCACGAGCACCTCCTCGCCCTCCGGGCTCGTGAGGCCCTCCGTGCAGGGGGCATCAGAAGTGACCCGGCGGAGCAAGCGGCAATAGAGGCCGAGCGTCTGGCGCTCGAGTCGGAGCTGGACACCATCGAGGACTCGGCACGGGTCCACATCGAAAGCAACGCCTTCGACCGCATCCTCTCCCGGGCCGGTGCCCGCGGACTCAACGCCACCACGACCAACGAGGCCACGAGCTACTTCGTGGAACTTCCGGCGAATCGGGCGGAGCTCTTCTTCGCTCTGGAGGCCGACCGGATGGCGAACCCTGTCTTCCGGGAGTTCTACACGGAGCGGGACGTGGTCATGGAAGAACGGCGGATGCGCGTGGAGACCAACCCGGGTGGAGCCCTGTACGAAGCGCATCTGGACGCCGCCTACTCGGTGCACCCCTACGGGCAGCCGGTGGTGGGGTACCGCTCCGACCTGGAGACGCTGCGACGGTCGGATGTCGCCACCTACTACCGGGAATACTACGGACCCAACAACGCCGTCCTCGCGGTGGTCGGCCACATCGACGTCGACGAGGTGGAGGGGTGGGTCAGGAAGTACCTGGGACCCATCCCCGCAGGCCGGGAACCGCCGGCTCTCTTCGCCGAGGAGCCACCCCAGCGAGGCGAGCGCCGGGTGGAGATCGAGTGGGACGCCGAGCCGGCGCTGAGAATCGGGTGGCACGTTCCAGCAGTGTCACACCCCGATGCGGCGGCGCTGGCCGTGTTCTCCGCCGTTCTCACCGGAGGCCGCACCGCGCGATTGCATCGCCGCCTCGTGACCGAGGAGCGCGCCGCGTCAGCGGTGTTCAGCTCCATGGGCCCCGGCGATCTGCACCCGCGCCTGTTCCAGATCGACGCCACGCCCGTCCACCCCGCCTCGACGCTCGACCTGGAAGCGGTGATCTACGAGGAGATCGAGCGACTGGCCGTCGAAGGCCCCGCACCTGAGGAGGTGGAACGTGTCCGCAATCAGATCTCGGCGGCTGCCATCCGCAGACTGCAGTCTAACTTCGGCCTCGCTCTCCAGCTGGCCGACTCGGAATCGCTCTTCGGTGACTGGCGCGCCACCTTTCGGTCCACCGAGCGGCTGCGCAGCGTGACACCCGATGATGTGCGGCGGGTGGCCGGGGAGTACTTCGACAAGAGGAATCGCACCGTGGCCACGCTTGTGACGACCCGGAGGCCGGGTTCGTGACCGCGACCCGCCGTCCTTGGTCGCTCGGGCTCCCGGGCCCCGTTCCCTTCCTGCTTGCATGGGCGGCACTCGTCGCGGGCGGCGGGGCGCTCCTCGCGGGTGTGTGGGCACCCGTCTCGGGCCAGACCACCGGTCGATCCGTCGTCGAGTCCTTGCAGTTCGAGCCCCTGGAGTTCCAGCAGCCCGTGGTCGAGGAGCATACCGTCCTCGGAGTGGACGTCCTGCTTCTGGAGGACGACGAGCTCCCCCTCGTGACGCTCCACGCCTACTTCCGGGGCGGCTATGCCCGCTTCCCTCGCGTGTCCTATGCCGCCGCGACGGGGCTCCCGGCTCTCCTGCGCTACGGAGGGACCGTCGGCCGCACGCCCCGCGAGGTAGACGAGCTCATCGCTCACCTCGCCCTTCAGACGTCCTTCGGGACCGGCGGTGGAAGCATCACGAGCTCGATGAACACCCTCACCGAGCACTTGGACGCCGCCACCGGGTTGTGGGCCGAGATGCTCGTGGAGCCGGGCTTCGACGAAGGCGAGGTGGAGGCATGGAGGGCTCGCCAGCTCGAGTCCGTCCGCCGCCGGGCGGACGATCCCGGCCGGCTCGCCGTCGCCGAGATGAATCGCCTCCTCTATGGCGACCACCCGGTCGGATGGGAGATGAGCGAAGACGACCTCCGACCCGTAAGGGTCACCCCCGAGGCCTTTCTCGAGGTCCATCGCCGGATCGTTTGCAGGGAGAACCTGGTTCTCGGCTTCACCGGCGATGTCGACTGGGCGAGGGCAGCGTCCCTGGCCACGGGTCTCGTTGAGAGGATTCCATCGTGCGAAGAGGAGTTGGGCGAGGACCCCATCCCGGAAATCCGTCGGGCGGCGGGGGTGTTCGTGGTCGAGAAGCCGTTGGAGCAGGCGGTCGTGGTCATGGCCCACCCCACCGACGTTCGACTGGCCGACGACGAAGAGTACTTCGCCGCCCTCATCGGCAACTCCATCCTCGGCGGAGGGGGGTTTTCGAGCCGCATCCTTCAGCGTGTCCGGACGGACGAAGGGTACGCCTATTCGGCCACGTCGCTGTGGACGACACCTCGCCGACACGAAGGGCTCATCGGCGCCATGACCCGTACCCGGCCCGAGAACGTGGCGCCGGCAATCGACGCGATCCTCGGCACCATGAGAGGACTCCTCGAAGGCCCACCACGAACCGATGAAGTGGACACCACCGTAGACCAGATCATCAACGGCTTCGTTTTCAACTTCGAGTCGGCGGCTCAGGTCGTGTCACGAACGATGTATTACCGAGCCATCGATCTACCCGACGACTGGCTCGAACGGTATTGGCGGGGCGTGCAGGAGGTCGGACCCGAGGATGTCCTCTCGGTCTTCCAGGAGCACCTTCGCCCCGACGAGATGACGATCCTCGTCGTGGGGGATCTCCAGCGTATGGGCCTGGAGGCGCTTCAGCGTTTCGGACCCCTCGAGATCCTGGTACCCGCGGGGCGCTGAGTCTCCGTCCGGGCAGGCCTTCCAGGCCGAACCCAACCAGCTCCTTCCGGGACGAACCCGACCAGGCTTCCTGGCCGAAACCCCAGACCCTCTAGGCCGAACCCCAATGGATGGCGGCGATCCCACCGGAGACGAGCTTCCATCCCACCTCGCGGTAGCCCACGTCCTCGAAGAGTGCGCCGAGGTCGTCCGGGCCGGGGAACTCCTTCACCGACTCGGGGAGGTACGTGTACGCCCACGGATGACCGGAGACGATCCGGCCGACGAGAGGTAGAATGTTGTGGAAGTAAAAGAGGTAACCTGCTCGCATGATACGGTTTGGCGGCACCGTGAACTCCAGAACAACGAGCTTTCGCCCCGGTTTCAGGACCCGCCTCAGCTCGGTGAGCCCGGTCCGGAGGTCCGAGAGGTTCCGCACACCGAACCCGACGGTGGCTCCGTCGAAGGCGTCGTCGCCGAAGGGGAGTCGGAGGGAGTCTCCGCACACCGATTCGACCGCGGCTCCGTCGATCTTCGGCCCACCCTCCACGAGCATGGGATGAGCAAAGTCCGACGCCACGACCCGCCCCTGGAAGTCAGAACGGCCGGCCAGCTCCAGGGCCAGATCGAAGGTCCCTGCGCAGGCGTCCAGGTACAGGCCATCGGGGCGGTCGCTCCATCCCAGGCGGTCCACAGCCTTCCGGCGCCAGGACCGGTCGATGTTGAGACTGAGGACGTGGTTCAGGAGGTCGTAGCGAGGCGCGATCTCAGAGAAGATCTGCTGGACCTGCTTCTCGCGTTCGACCCCCGACTTGGGGGCGGCGTCGGTGGTTGATTGCATGACAGGGGTGGCTCGCCCGCGTAGCTTTCCAGGGCCCGAACGGGCGATGACGGCGGCGCGATCCCGAAAGCTAACGGGAAGCGGAGGACCCACTCAACGGCGCCATCGAAACCGATTCGGGGCCGGCTGCGTAGGGCCGAGCGATGAGCACTGATACCGCATCCCTGCCCCGAGCAGCCGCCTGGCACGCCAACCCGAGGCAGGACGAGAGTACCCTGGCCGCTCCGGACTACAAGACGCTCGAGGACCGTGAGCTGGCGCAATGCGCCGCCCGCGGGGAGGAGCCCGCGTTCCGGGAGCTCCTGGCTCGCTACGAGCGGCCCGTCTTCTCGCTGATCTATCGCATGGTGCGGGATCGGACGCTGGCCGAGGATCTGGCCCAGGAGGCCTTCATCCGGGCCTTCAACGCCATCGACAGTTACAAGACCAGCTACAAGTTCAGCAATTGGATCTTCAAGATCGCCAACAACCACACCATCGATTACCTCCGGAAACGAAAGCTGGACACTGTCTCCATCGACGGCTCGCCCCACGCGACGACCCAGGACGAGATCAGCCAGAGCCGTGTGGTGTTGGAGTCGGACGGCGAGAATCCCCACGAGTACGTGGAGCACAAGGAGCTGGGCAGCCAGATCGAGCACGCGATCGGCGGCCTCCGGGAGGAATACCGCGCGGTCATCATCCTACGGCACGTCGAGGGACACGCCTATGACGAGATCGCCGACATCCTGGAGCTGCCCCTGGGCACCGTGAAGACATACCTCCACCGAGCACGGGGCGAACTGAGAAAATCCCTCGCCCACCTGGCTACTTAAACGATGGTGCGACCGTCCTCCACCCCCGAACGACGTGGCCTTCCAGACGGCGAGAACCCGCCCGCCTCGCTACCCGTTTCCCTGAAACTACGGTCCGTCATCCCGCGTAGTGCCAGCAGAGTGAATTCCCCTGGAGGAACACCGTGACCGAAGCCATCCACAGCCACCTGAGCGCCGAGCAGCTGCAGGCGTTTCTCGATGGCGAGCTGCCCCGCAAGGCGCGCTCGCAGGCCGAGGAGCACCTGGCAGAGTGCCCGCGGTGTGCAGATGAATTGGAGGCGTGGCGTGCGGTGTTCGGCGATCTGTCGGCGCTCCCCGCCCACCGCCCTCACGAGGGCTTCGTGCAGCGGGTCATGTCCGACGTCCGGATCCCGGAAGCTCGGCCCCTCGGTGCCCGACTCCGCGACGGTTTGGCCGCTGCCTTCTCGGCGCACGAGAACAGTCACGTCCCTGGGGAGGTGCTCCAGGACTTCCTCGAGGGCTCGCTGGCCGCACGCCGGGCGGAGCGAATCGAGTCCCACCTGACCCGCTGCTCCTCCTGCACGTCGGAGGCCGACGCCTGGCTCCGGGTCATGCGGCGCCTCGACGCCCTCCCGTCATTCGAGCCGGGTGAAGGGTTCACCGACAGGGTACTCGCCGAGGTCGACATGCCCCAGCGCATGCCCTTGGCGGTCCGGATCCGGCAAGCCGTGGATTCGCTTCTCGGCTCGTCGATGCCGACACATGTTCCCGCGGGAATCCTCCAGGACTTCGTCGAAGCCGCCCTGCCCCAGTCCGCCATGGCCCGGGTGGAGGCCCACGTCGACGATTGCCAGCGATGCGCGGCGGAGCTTCGGTCCTGGCAGGGGGTGGCGGCCCGTCTCGAGACGCTGGACCGCTTCGAGCCCGCTCCGGACTTCGCCCATCGCGTCCTGGCTGGCCTCAAGACCGCCGAGGTCGCGGCGCCGGCCCCGGCGTGGGCGCGGTTGGCCCAGTCAGCCCTTGGCCGGGCCCGTCGGTTCGTGCCCGAGACGAGACAAGCGGTGGCGGCCCTCTCCGGCGCCGCGGTGACGCCCATGGTGGTCGTGGGTCTCGCGGTGTGGGCGGTCATGTCCCACCCCGCCGTGACCTTCCGTTCCCTGGCATCGTTCGCCTGGTGGCAACTCTCCGACCTGGTGGGCGCCGCCTTCTCGGCCACCGCGGCTCTGATGACCCAGAACGCCGAGGTGTTCGGCCTGCTCTCCATTCTCGACTCCGTGGCGTCCGCGCCGGCGTTGGTGGCCGGCGGGGCTCTCGCCTACACGATGATCTGCGCTCTCGCTCTGCGGGTGCTCTACAAGAACCTCCTCGCACAACGATCCCACGGGGGTCGTCATCCACATGTATCGACTGCTTCGTAGCACCTTCGTCGCTCTCGGCCTCGCGGCCCTCGTCCTCCCTGGCAGCCTCGACGCGCAGCTGCGGGAGATCATCACGAAGAACGTCTCCGCGAGTTCGTCAGGTGCTTCCCTTTCGCTGACCTTCGCCGACCGTGGCGAGCTCGATGTGAGCTTCGACGCGGGCACGGTGTATGTCGACGGCGAGCCCGTCGGTTCGTACGAAAGAGGCTCGGATCTGGACACCGCCTGGCGTAGCCTCCTGGGCGAAGCCATGGGACTGGAGAACGGCGCGCTGGCCGAGAGGCTCGTCGCGTGGAGCAGCCCGGATGGCTTGAGCGGCACCGCTCGTGACGTCGCGCGCTCGGTGGATCAGGCGCTGGAGGAGGCCATCGAGGTCGCCGACGCCCGGAATGCCCCCGATGAGCCTCGGGTCTCCGTTTCCGACGAGCGTACGCTCGCACGGGTGCTGCTGAGTTCCGTAGGTCGGCTGAGCGCCCTGGAAGAAGCGTTGGATGGTCTGTCCTCCGATCTTCGCGTCCATGTGGACGAGGACGTGGTCATCCCCGAAGGCTCCGTCGTGGACGGCACCATTGTCGTCATCGAAGGCACGCTCAGGGTCGAAGGTGAGATCCGCGGCGACGCGGTGGTCGTCGATGGAGCCCTCGAGGTCCTCGAGTCCGGGGTCATCGAAGGCGAGGCCCGCATCGCCGACGCCCGAGTCCTGCGCAACGTCGGTACCATCCGCGGTGGACTGGTGGACGTCCTCCAGGAAGAGCGTGAGGTGGAAGAGGAGCTCCGTGATCGCCTCCGGGAGGAGATCCGGGCCGAGATCCGTCGGGACCTGAGGAACGAAATCCGTCAGGTCACCCGGATGGAGCATGACGACGGCTTCTCCATCATGACGCCCTTCCACGCCGTGGTACGTGGTGTCGGGGGCGTGCTCGAGAAGGTCGTCATGATCTTCATCCTCGGACTCGTCGGAGCCGGCTTTTTGGCTTTCGCGGGGGAGAACATGGAGACCATCGCCGAGACGGCACGGCGATCGCCGGGGCGGTCGGCCATGGTAGGGCTCGCCGGCAGCTTCCTACTGATCCCCGTGTGGATCCTGGGGCTCATCGCCCTTCTCGTCTCCATCGTAGGCATTCCGGTAGCCATCGCCTGGGCGCCGCTCTTCCCCGTCGCCGCGGGACTCGCTGCACTGCTCGGCTACCTCGCGGTGGCGCAGAACACCGGCGAGTGGCTCGCGGACAGCGGCTTCCCGTGGACCGGGTGGATCCGGAAGACGAACCCGATCTTCACCCTGGTGGGCGGTCTCGTCGGACTGGCTCTCGCCTTCATGGTCGGCCACATCGTTTCGATCCTGCCCTTCCTCGGCTTCATCGGAAATATCCTCTTCGCGGGCGGCGTCATCATCACCATCGTGGCGATCCAGATCGGCTTCGGCGCAGTGTTGCTGACCCGGGGGGGACGACGGAAGGAGTACTACGCTGCGTACGATCCGGACGCGGCCTGGGAGGCCGCGATGGACGTGGATGTGGATGACGACGCCGGCCCCGGTGCCGGTGACGACGGGTAAGGGTAAGGGAGACACGAAATGCGTAGATCGTTCGTCGCCGCCGCTGCGGCACTGCTGGCGCTTCCCCTGGTGGCCGAAGGCCAGGACTGGAAGACGGTGACCATGTCCCAACGGCTCGATGGCGAGGACGATGTCCGTGTTTCCGTCCGCTACGGAGCCGGCCTCTTCTCCATCCGCTCGGTCGATGGTGGCCTTCTCTACAGGATGCACCTCGAGTACGACGAAGACCGCTTCGAGCCGGTGGCGGAGTATTCGGGAAATCGCTTGGAGCTCGGCGTCGAGACGCGGCGGCGGGGACTGGACATCGATACCGACGAAGCGGGTGAGCTCCGCCTTGAGTTGGCTCGGGGCATTCCCATGGACCTCGATCTCGAGTTCGGCGCCGTGAAGGCCGAGCTGGACCTCGGGGGTCTCGCCCTCACCGACCTGGACCTCCGCACCGGGGCGTCGGAATCGGAGGTCGACGTGTCCGAGCCGAACCCGAGCCGTATCGGCACCGCCCGCTTCGAAGTGGGAGCCGCGGAGTTCACCGCCCGGAACCTGGGCAACCTCAACGCCGATCGGATCGAAGTCGACGCCGGTGTGGGCTCCATCAACCTCGGACTCGAGGGTCGCTGGCAGCGGGATGCCCACCTCGACATCGACATGGGGCTCGGGTCGCTGGAGCTACGGATTCCCGAAGGACTCGGCATCCGCCTCCGAAAGGACAGCTTCCTGACGTCCCTGGACTCCCAGGGGCTCGTCAAGCGCGGTGACGTGTATGAGTCGTTGGATTGGGATCACGCGGATCGCCGCGTGACCATCGAGCTCGACGCCGCATTCGGCAGTGTCTCGGTGGTCTGGGTCAACTAGCCGGGCGATAAACCATCGTACGAGCGCTTCGCCGCTCGGGAGATCGACATGATCGGTTCACTTCTCACCTTCTTCGCAGTCGGCCTCGCCACGATTCTGGTCGCAGGTGTGGTGTTGAGCGTGATCGGTGTGGTCTTCTCCCTCACGCTTGGCCTGGCCTCCTTCCTCCTCTTCAAGGTGGCCCCCGTCCTCCTCGTGGGGTGGGTGGTCGTGAAGATCCTGGAGAGGAGTCGAGGCGGTGATTCCCTGTCCGCCGCCGACCGGCGCTGGTTGGACGGCGAGTAAGACGCCATCGGGTCGAAAGCGCGCAGGCTCCCGGGCCGCCTGCCCGGAGCCACCCTTTCCGCACCAGTGGGACGGTCAGGCCACCGGCGCCGCCAATCCACTCTCCACGGTGTTGGCCACCTTCCGAAGGGCGACGCCCGCCGCTGACTCCGGAGCGGAGACGACGGTAGGTGCGCCCGTGTCGCCAGCGCGCACGACGGCGGGGTCCAGGGGCACGCGACCGAGGAACGGGAGATCCATCTCCTCGGCGAGGGTCTCCCCGCCGCCCCTGCCGAACACGTCCACGACCTCGTTGCAGTTGGGGCAGGCCATCCCGCTCATGTTCTCCACGATTCCGATGATCCGGGTGTTGACCCGCTCGAACATCTTGATGCCGCGCCTGACGTCACCCGTGGCGACCTGCTGGGGCGTGGTCACCATGACGGCACCATCGAGGTCGATGGTCTGGACGAGGGACAGCTGCGCGTCACCAGTCCCCGGCGGCATGTCGACGACCATCACGTCGAGGGCACCCCAGTCCACCTGCTCGAGGAACTGCTTCAGGATTCCGGAGATGAGAGGGCCACGCATGATGGCCGGCTGATCCTCCTCGAGGAGGAAGCCGAGGCTCATGAGCTTCACCCCGTGGGCCGCCAGGGGCTCGATCATCTCCTGGCCCTTCTCACCGGTGACGTTGGGCCGCCCGTCGACGCCGAACATGAGGGGAATGTTCGGGCCGTAGATGTCGGCATCCACGAGTCCGACGCGAAGACCCTGGAGCGCGAACGCCGCCGCGAGATTCGCGGTGACCATGGACTTGCCCACGCCTCCTTTGCCCGAGCTCACCGCGATGACGTGCTGGACCTGAGACAGGAGTCCAGGCTTGGGCGTCGGGGCCGGGACCGAGCCAGGCTTCAGCCCGCCGCCTCCGCTCCCGCCGCCTCCCGACGGGGCCATCTGGGGGAGCTGGACGTTGATCTTCACGTCCGCGATGCCATCGATGGCCTCCACGGCCTCCCTGGCCTGCTTCACCAGGTCGCCGGGATCGTCGGGCCGGACCTGGAACTGGAAGCGCGCGTTTCCGTCTTCGTCCACCTCCAGTCCCTGTACGTGGCCGCCGGCCACGAGATCGCGTCCTGAGGCGGGGTGCTTGATGCGGGCCAGGGTCGCCATGACCGCACGGCGGAGGTCTTCGGAGCTCATATGGAATCGGGGGGTCGACCCCCGCGGAAAAGGCGCTCGTGTCGTACCGAAAAGGCGCTTGAAACGTCGGTCAAAGGGCGCTGAAGTTACCCGGCCCCCGGGGAGGGCGTCAACGCGAGTTGCGCCGGGTTGAAGGTGTTTCGAGATTCCGCAGGCCATGGTGGCGCGGCCGTGATTCGGCAACCGCCGAAGGGCTCTTTCGAGCTCACACCGTGCGTCCTCACCCGGCCACTCCCGCCTGCACGCCATCCCGCCAACCCGCCCAGCACATGACCGGCATCTACTCGACGCCCACGCCCGTAAACGAGCCCGTCCTCTCCTACGCTCCCGGTTCGCCCGAACGGGCCCAACTCAAGGCAGAGCTCGAGGCCCAGGCCCAGACCGTCGTCGACATTCCCCTCATCATCGGAGGCGAGGAGGTCCGCACCGGGAACACGGTCCCCGTCGTCATGCCTCACGACCACGGTCACGTTCTCGCCCACTTCCACCAGGCTGGGCCCGAGGAGGTCCAGCGCGCCATCGATGCGGCCAATGAGGCCCATACCGGCTGGTCACGCATGCCGTGGCAGGCTCGGGCGGCTGTCTTTCTGCGGGCAGCCGACCTCATTGCCGGTCCGTGGCGTGCGAAGCTCAATGCCGCCACCATGCTCGGCCAGAGCAAGACGGCGTTTCAGGCCGAGATCGACGCTGCCTGCGAGAGCATCGACTTCTTCCGCTTCGGCGCCCACTTCGCCGAACAGATCTACTCCATGCAGCCCATCTCGGACCCGGGTATCTGGAATCGCGCCCAGTACCGGGCGCTGGAAGGGTTCGTCTACGCCGTGAGTCCGTTCAACTTCACGGCCATCGGCGCCAACCTTCCCGGTTCCCCGGCCCTCATGGGCAACACGTCGGTCTGGAAGCCCTCGCCTTCGGCGATGCTCTCCAACTACTACGTCATGAAGATCTTCGAGGAGGCCGGGCTCCCGCCTGGGGTCATCAACTTCGTAGCCGGCGATCCCGTGGCCATCACCGACCGGGTCTTTTCCCAGCCGACGTTCGCCGGGGTGCACTTCACGGGGTCGACCACCGTATTCCGGGGCTTCTGGAAGCAGATCGGCGCCAACATCGAGACGTACCGATCGTATCCCAGGATCGTGGGTGAGACCGGCGGCAAGGACTTCGTCGTCGCCCATCCTTCCGCGGACGTGGCCGCCCTCAAGACGGCCCTCGTGCGAGGTGCCTTCGAGTACCAGGGTCAGAAGTGCAGCGCGGCCTCACGCGCATACATTCCTGCGAGTCTCTGGTCGCAGCTCGAGCAGCCCCTCATCGAGGAGACCGAGTCCCTCGCCATGGGCGATCCCCGGGACTTCACCAACTTCGTTTCGGCGGTGATCCACGAGCGCTCCTTCGAGAAGATCCGAAGCTACATCGAGGACGCCAGGGCATCAGACGACGCCGAGGTCATCGCCGGTGGCGAGTGCGACGACTCGAAGGGGTGGTTCGTCCGCCCGACGCTCATCCGGGCCCACGACCCGAAGTACGTCTCCATGTGTGAGGAGATCTTCGGACCCGTCCTCAGCATCCACGTCTTCGACGACGAGAAGTGGGAAGAGACTCTGGAGCTCGTGGACTCGACCTCGGAGTACGGCCTCACCGGGGCCGTCTGGGCCCGGGACCGTGATGCCATCGCTCACGCCACCGAGGTGCTGGAGCACGCGGCGGGCAACTTCTACGTCAACGACAAGCCCACGGGTGCGGTGGTGGCCCAGCAGCCCTTCGGGGGATCGAGAGCGTCGGGTACCAACGACAAGGCCGGCTCGATGTTCAACCTCCTCCGCTGGGTGAGCGCCCGATCCATGAAGGAGAACTTCGTTCCGCCCACGGACTACCGGTATCCGTTCATGGACGAGGCGTAGGAAGGGAGCCCTGTCCGGGCGGTTACCCCAGCGCCTGCTCGAAGTCAGCGATGAGATCCCGACGGTCCTCGATTCCGATGCTGAGTCGGACGAAGCCGTCGGGAATCCCCTGGCGCTCCCGTTCCTCACGGCTGAGCCCCACATGGGAGGTATAGCGTGGCTGTGAGACCAACGTCTCCACCCCACCGAGGCTGGGGGCGGCGATGGCCAGCTCCAGGCGCGACATGAAGCGATCGGCGGCATCCCCTCCCCCCGACAGGACGACGCTCACCATCCCGCCGAAACCGGACATGAGTTCCGCAGCCAGGGTATGGTCGGGGTGGGACGCGAGACCGGGGTAGATGACACCGTCGACATCGGATCGGCCCTCGAACCACTCGGCCACCGCCAGCGCGTTCTCATTGTGTCTCGCCACCCTGACGTCCAGGGTTCGCATGCCTCGATCGAGCAACCAGGCGGCGTGGGGATCCAGAGCGGGTCCATAGAGTCGGGACAGCCGTGTCACTTCACGGATGGTGTCCGCGGAGCCGGCAACGACGCCTGCGATGACATCGGAATGCCCACCGAGATATTTCGTCGCGCTCTGGATGACGATGTCGATACCGGCGGAGGCTGCCCGGAAGTTCACCGGCGACGCGAAGGTGGCGTCGCACGCCACCTGGATCCCGCGCTCGTGGGCCAAGGCACAGACCGGCCGAGGGTCGAGGATGCGCAGGGTGGGATTCGTGGGGATCTCGATGAAGATGAGACGGGTGTCGTCGCGGATGGCGTCGGCCCAGTCACCCTCCTCCGGGTCCACGAAGGTCGTCTCGACTCCCCGCCGGGGAAGCTCGTCGCGGAGGAGCGTCTGGGTCGCCCCGTACAGCCGGGACGAGGCCACCACGTGTCCCCCATCGCCTACGACGGCCAGGACCGTCATCGCGGTGGCGCCCATGCCGCTCCCCAACACGACAGCGGCTTCGGTACCCTCGAGGGCCGCCGCCTTCTCACCGGCCTGCACCTGGTTCGGGTTGTTCCCGTACCGGCTGTACAGGAGCTCACCGTCGGCCGGGCTGCCCCAGTGGAAGGTCGCGCTCTGGGTGATGGGGGGCACGACGGGAGCGCCCGGACGCCGGTCGTGGGTTCCACCGTGGACACCGAGGGTGGCGGAATGATGGTGGTCGGGACCGGCCATGGGAGCCTTCCGGGCTAGGGGTTCATCGGGAGAACGACATCCGAGATCACAGCAGGTGGGCCACGAGATGGCTGAGCGCGTGGACACGCCCGGACTGGGGGCTTCGGAAAGCGAGCCCCCTCTGGACCAGTGAGTCGAGGGCCCCGGTGCCTACGGGCTCGGGGAAGAGAGACGCGATACCCTCCGGCTCCAGCGTGCCCATCTCTTCCAGGATCTGCCACGCCCGGGCCTCGTCCGCCGTATGGACACCCACGAGCTCGAAACACCCGGGCTCGGTCTCCAACACGGCAGCCAAGCCCTGTCGGGCAAGGACGACTTCGATCTGATCGCGGTGGGGTTCGTGGACCCCGCGGAAGACGAAGAACGCGTCCCGGGCCTCGTCGGCCAGGAACTGCTGGAGGAGCTTCGCCACCACCTCGTCGGCGCAAGAGAAGTCGATGATGACGACTTCGGAGAAATCGATGAGAGAGAGCGAGAGGGTGCCGGCGCCGTGGAGTTGGGTCTCGATGGCCATCCGGACCGCCCGGCCGGTGGGCCGGGTCACCAGACTCGAATAGAGGGAGGTGACGCTCTTCTGCAGCACTTCGCCCACGTCGATGGCGATGGGGTCGATGGGTCGGTCGCTCATTCCTCCAGCCTCGCCGGGAGGATGATGCTGATCTGAGCACCTGGTAGAGGAGCCATTCCGTCCGCGAGCGGCGGCGTGTCGTCCCACTCGGGGACCTGGCCGATGCGCGCGGTACCGCTACGAATGGTGATGGCGCCATCCCAACGGCGGACCTGCCGGCGGATCTGTTGGATCCCTTGCCCACGGCCGGAGTCGGGGAAGCGCGTCAGGCCATGGAGGAAAGCCGCCTCCAGGGCGGTGGTATCCGCCCAGCGATCCCCGTAGCGGGCCGAATGCTCGTCGGTGAGGGATCCGCGGAACCCCCTGCCGACGTCCATGACGGAGATCACGACGACGTAGCGCCCGAGTCTCTTGGACCAATTGTACGCCTGGGCCGCGACCCACCCCGGAGCCTCCGCGTGCTCGATGATGTTCTGACAGACCTCGGACAAGATCACCGAGAACTGAACGACCGCGGTGGCGGGATAGCCGAGTTTGGACGCAAGGATCGCCCCTGCTCCCCGCTGGACGCTGTCGACGACTTTGTGAACATCGGAGTTGGCAGCCACGGAGGTGATCTCCAGAAGCACGTCCGACGGTCCACCGGCGCCTCTTCGGGGGGTGGCCTCGAAGTCGAAGATCTCCTGGGCAGCGGCCTGGAAACCCATCCGCCCCAGGTATCCTCCGACGTCGGCACTCTCCGGGAGTTGCAGCTTGGGACGTCCCTCCTGGCCCCGGGCGGCGACGGTACCCGCTACCAGCAGGGCGAGCATACCGTTGGGGTCGATCCATCGGAGATGCCGGGCATCGAAGAGGAGGCGCTCGCCGGCGACGTCGACCACGCCATCGAGGAACTCGTCGATGGTCCGGTGGTCCAACGATCCGGGTACGGGGATGACGTTCAGGGGTCCTCCTCTGGTGCATTCACTTCGACGTTCCTTGCAAGCGCTCGGAGTTGACCGGCGAGGCCTTCCACGCCGGTCCGCTCCGCTGCTGCGGCGGCCAACCGACTCGCCAGACGCCCGGCCCTTGGCACGTCGTCTCCACCCAGGCGTCGGCAGCACATCACCCCGGCGAACACGTCGCCGCACCCCGTGGGGTCCGGTTCGTCCACCGGGTAGGCCGGAATCTCGTGCCTGATGACGCTCCCGTCATGTCGTCGCGACGAGGAGGGGAAGGTCGTCGGCCGATGGCCAGGCGCCGCGTCCCTGGGTGCCCCCCCCCTCTCGCCACCCACGTCCATCGACCAGCACACCGCCCCGGCGGCTCCGAGTGTACAGGTGACCAGGCCCGGTCCACACTCCATCATGCGGAGAGCCATGCGGTCGACGGGGTGGTCCAGTCGGAGGAGGTCCATCTCGGCGGCGTTCAGCTGGACGGCGTCGAAACACGTCATCCACCGACTCCACGAAGGAAGTGGACGGGGACTCCGCGTCCCGTCGTCCGACATCCCCAGGAAGAGGGAGTGGAGATCGGCATAGATGGGCCCGACGAAACCCTCCCTCACGACCAGAGCCTCATCCAGACCGAGTTCGTGGCCGGAGATGAAGTTGACGAGTAGGGCATCGCAGTCGGATGCGGCCCGGACAAGATCACTTCCCTGCCAGCCTCCCACGCCGCCCCGGAGGCGCTCTACTCTGCGCGCGTCATCGACGTAGTGGAGCTCGACTCGGTTGTTCGGTTCGGGGACCTGGACGATGCCACCGGGGTCAAGGCCGGCATCCCGAAGCCAGTTCCGGACCCGCTCCACCACGTCTGCGCCCACACGCGCCAGGGGGCGAAGGCGCCACCCCGCTGGGAGGGCGGCTCCCGCGCCGGCGAGGGTGTAGGCCAGCCCCCCGAGGCCTTCCTCCGACGTGGGTCGGCCGGGGAGTCCGACGATCCGGTCCAGCACGAAGGTCCCGACAACGCCCAGAACGCGATGTCGGTCGGCCACGCCGTCCACCACCCCGGTGGTCAGTGGGTGGAGTCGGTGAGGAAGACCCCCGCCGCCCCGATGACTCCCGCGGTCTCGGGAAGAGCACCGGGGACGATCTGGCACGCGTCGACAGCGCTGGGGAAGGCCCGCGTGCGGACCTCCTCACGGAGGGGGTCGAAGAGGTGACGATTCGCGCGGGTCACCCCTCCCACCACCACGACCATCTCCGGGTTGAGGAGATTGACGAGGTTGGCGATCCCGACGCCGAGATAACGGGCCGTATCGCGCATGACCTCACCGGCGAAGCGATCTTCGCGGGTCAGGGCTTCGTGGACGGTCGCGGCGGTGATGGCCGTCACATCTCCCCCGACCATCTCAGGCAGAAGGGATTCTGCCCCACCTTCCAGGCCCTCCCGGGCACGAGCGGCGATGTTGGGCCCGGACGCGTAGGCCTCGAGGCACCCGAGATTGCCGCATCCACAGCGACGCCCATCCATCTGGATCGTCATGTGACCGATCTCCCCCGCCGAGCCACTGGCGCCGCGCACGAGGAGGCCCTCGGTGATGAGGCCCCCGCCGATCCCCGTCCCGAGGGTCACGCCGACGACGGACGTCAAGCCGCGAGCGGCCCCCTGCCACCACTCGCCGTAGGTGGCGCAGTTCGCGTCGTTGTCCAAGGAGGCGGGCAGCCCCACGACCTCGGTGACGCGGTCGCGGATGGGATAGCCGTCCCACCCCAGATTGGGCGTGGAGACGATGGTGCCGAGGTCCAGGTCCAGCGGTCCGGGACAACCGATGCCCACGCCGACGAAGTCCCCCAACCCACGTTCCGGCGAAGCCTCCGCCACTACCGCCCGGGCCATGGAACCGATGTCCTCCACCGACGCGTCGGCGCCCCGGTCCGGCCTCGTGGGCATCGACCGGATAGCGCCGATCTCACCCCCGGCATACGGTACGGCGGCGACGACGAGATTCGTGCCGCCGATATCGACACCGAGGATCCAGCGCTCGCTCAATCGTCGCTCAGGTCGAGGACGGCGAGGAACGCCTCCTGCGGGATCTCCACCGTCCCGACCTGCTTCATCCGCCGTTTTCCTTCGCGCTGCTTCTCCAGAAGCTTCCGCTTCCGGCTGATGTCACCACCGTAGCACTTGGCGGTGACGTTCTTGCGGAGGGCCTTCACGTTCGTCCGGGCGACGACGTTGTTGCCGATGGCGGCCTGCAGAGCCACGGCGAACTGCTGCCGGGGGATGAGGTCCTTGAGCTTGCGGACCAGATCACGTCCGTACTCGAAGGCCTTGCTCTCGTGAATGATGACGCTGAAGGCGTCGACGGGGTCACCGTTCACGAGGATGTCGAGCTTGACCAGATCGTCGGCCCGATAGCTGTCGAACTCGTAGTCCAGGGCCGCGTATCCGCGGGTACCGCTCTTGAGCCGATCGTAGAAGTCCAACACGATCTCGGAGAGGGGCAGCTCGAAGTCCAACTCGACCCGCTGCGTGTCCAGATACTGCATGCCGTGGAAGACTCCACGGCGGTCGTAGCAGAGCTTCTGTACGTTCCCGATGTACTCCGCCGGGCAGAGGATCCGCGCCCGGACGATGGGCTCGGCGATGGTCTCGATCCGGCCACGCTCGGGAAGCGCCGTGGGGCTCTCGACCTCGAGGCTCGTACCGTCGGTGAGCTCCACGTGGTACTCCACGTTCGGCACGGTAGTGATGAGGTCGACGCCGAACTCCCGCTCGAGCCGCTCCTGGATGATCTCCATGTGGAGGAGTCCCAGGAAGCCGCAACGGAATCCGAACCCGAGGGCCGCGGATGTCTCGGGCTCGTACTGAAGGGCCGCGTCGTTGAGACTCAGACGCTCGAGCGCGTCGCGGAGATCCTCGTAGTCGTCGGCGTCCGTGGGATAGAGGCCGGCGAAGACCATCGGACGAGCCTCCTGATACCCCGGAAGGAGCTCCGTCGCCCGATTGTTGGCGTCGAGAACGGTGTCTCCGACCTTGGTGTCGGCGACTTCCTTGATGGCCGCCACGAGGTACCCTACCTCGCCCGGTCCAAGTTCCTTCTGGGGGATGCGGCCCAGCCGCATGCACCCGACCTCCGTCACCTCGTAACGGACATTGGCGTTTCCGAAGGTGATCTCCATCCCCTCTTCGAGAACGCCGTCGACGACGCGTACCGAAGGGACGGCTCCGAGGTACTTGTCGTAGTACGAGTCGAAGATGAGCGCCCGAAGGGGAGCCTCCCGGTCACCCACAGGCGCGGGCACGCGCTCGACGACGGCCTCGAGGATCTCCGGAATCCCGACGCCCTCCTTCGCGCTGGCGAGGAGGATGGACTCGGGGTCCACGCCCAGGAGGTCGGCAACCTCGTCCCGGCGCCGCTCGGGCTCGGCTCCCGGTAGATCGATCTTGTTGATGACCGGGATGATCTCCAGGTCCGCTTCCATGGCCAGGAAGAGGTTGGAGAGGGTCTGAGCCTGGACCCCCTGCGTGGCATCGACCACAAGGATCGCGCCCTCGCACGCCGCCAGCGAGCGTGAGACCTCGTAGGTGAAGTCCACGTGCCCCGGGGTGTCGATGAGGTTCAGCTCATACTCGACACCGTCGGAGGCCTGGTACGACATCCGAACCGCGTGGAGCTTGATGGTAATGCCACGCTCCCGCTCCAGCTCGTTGTCGTCGAGCACCTGGGCGC
>CBDDJE010000003.1:0-652430 GCA_965229435.1 Longimicrobiales bacterium | reverse complement strand
CTTCCGCCTCCACTGGAAGGCCGCCCGCACCAGCCTTCGGAGGGCCGTCTCTTCATCGAGATCGATGCGCTCGGGACGGAAGGGCGTGATCCGGATCACAGCGGAGTCCACCCCCGGGACGGGTCGAAACGCTCCCCTTCCCACCTTGAAGAGCCGCTCCGCCTTCGCCACCGACCGCACCCCCACCGAAAGCGATCCGTACGCCTTGGAGCCCACGGGAGCCACCACTCGGTCAGCGACCTCGTCCTGGACCATGAGGACGATGGACGCCGGCCGGGGCCGCTCCAGCAGCTTGAAGATGATGGGCGTGGTGATGTTGTAGGGGATGTTGCCCACCACCAGCGTCTCGGCAGGCTCCCGCAGGTGGGACGGAAGATCCACCTCGAGGACGTCGCCGTGGATGACCTCCACGTCCCCTCTTTGGCCGTATCGCGCGGCCAGATGCTCCGCAAGTCGGTCGTCGAGCTCCACCAGGACGAGTCGGCCGACCCGGTCCACCATGTGCCTCGTGAGCGCGCCCTTTCCGGGGCCGATCTCCAGGACCTCGTCGTCGCCACCGGCTCCCACGGCGTCGACGATCTTGTGCTGGAGGTTGGGGTCGACGAGGAAGTTCTGGCCCAGGGACCGCTTGGCGCGGTGGCGCAAACCGCTCAGCCCCGAACGACCAGGGCGGTCCGATCGTCGGCGAGGGAGGACCAGCTGGCGTCGGACGAAAGCTCGAACAGCTCGTCGATGATCTCCGAAGGAGAGCGGAAGCGACTCCGTACGGCGACCTCGAGAATCTGGGTCTCCCCGTTCTTCAGGCCCCGTGTTGCCAGCGTGTCAGGGAGTCCGTCAGTGAACAGCACGAGGAGGTCGTCTCCGCTGCTCCAGGCCACCGCGTTCTCGTCGTAGGAGTCGGGTCCGGCGAATCCGACGGGTGGATCGGTCGCGGTGAGTCGCTCGGCGGCGCCGTCACTGCGGATGGCGAAGGCGTGGGGATGCCCTGCGTTGGCGTAGGTGAGGACACCGGCTACGGGATCGATGACGCCGTAGAAGACCGTGAGGAACATCTCGGTGGAAGCCAACTCGTCGCTGAGGGCGTCATCGAGCTTCCGGAGGACCGCCGCCGGTGACTCGGCCTCCCGGGCATAGATCCCCGCAGCGCTCATGGTCAGCGTCATGATGAGAGCCGACGGAAAACCGTGGAGGGAGACATCACCGAGCATGACCCCGATGCGACCACCGGGAAGCTCGAAGAGTTGGTAGAAGTCGCCCCCCACCAGCTCCGTGGGCTCGACCCGCCCGGCGGCGTCGGCTCCCTCGAACTTCTCCGCCGCAGGAAGGAGCTTCATCTGGAGGTCGTGGGCGAGTTCCATTTCCCGGGCCATCCGCTCCTTGGAAAGACTCTCCTGAACCAACCGGTGGTTCTCGATGGCGGCGCCGATCTGAGACGCGATGGCGGCGAGTAGCTTCTGGTTGGCGGCGCTGAAACGCCCTCCGTCCTGGCGCCCGATGAGGTTGATGACGCCAACGGTCCTGGATCCTCCGGCCGTCGGCGAGTAGCGGATGGGCACGGAGAGGAAGGAGTCGGCGGTGCCTCCGGCCTCACGCTCCGCCGAGGAGACCTGGCGTGACGCGATGATGGACCGTCCCTCCCGGAAGACCATGGAGGTGATGGTGTCCGGGTCGTTCGGTGAGAGGGGCTCGGATCGGCCGTCATCGCCGACCTCGGCGGCGAGTTGGAGCTCACCCAGCCTCGGTTCGTGGACCCACAGGGACCCGCGCTTGGCTCCCATGACGTCGCGCACCTCGGCGAGAATCGTGGCGGCGCCGCTGTCCATGTCCAGGGTCGACCCGAGGGTCTCGCTGATGGAGTAGAGGAGGTTGATCTCCTCGAAGCGCTCGGAGAGCTCGTAGGTGAAGAACTGGATCTCCCGGGTGGCCTCGAAGCCCCGACTGATGGCCGGTGTCAGGGATCTGGAAACCGATGCCGGCGGCGCCTTCTCGGCAGAGAGAACCTGCAGGAGGAGCTCAGGGCCCAGATGCGGGAGGACCGTGGTGGTCACCGGCTCGCCATGGGCGGGGTCGTGGTCGGCCCCCTCCGTCTGATAGAGGACCTCGTCGGCGGCACCGGGCTCCGGAGCGGGGACGGTGATTCGGACGACGGCGCCGAACGCCTCCTCGAAATCTTCGAGGGTCTCGATCACCGGTTCCGGCAGAGCCCCCAGGGCCAGCCGGTCCGGACTGTTCAAGCCTGGGCGCCGCCTTCGAAGGTTCCCGCGGAATCGAGTCGCAGCACGAGGGTGACTTCGTTGCCCCGCTCGTTGTACGACACCTCGTCGAGCAACTCCCGCATGAGGAAGAGCCCGCGGCCGCAGGGACGGGCGAGGTTCTCCGGGAGCGTCGGGTCCGGCACAGAACTCGGATCGAAGCCGACGCCCTGATCACGGATCTTGGCCCGAAGCGCTCCTTCGTACACCCCCACCTCTACGACCACGTTCTTCGACGGATCTCGACCGTTGCCATACAACATGGCATTGGACAGGGCCTCGGTGAGACCCACCCGGAAGTTGAGGTTCAGACGCCGGGCCTGCTCGACGCACGCGATGCAATGCGACATCACGTAGTCCACCGCACCCTCGATGGACTGGATGTCCGTCGGGATCTCCAGAACGAGATCCCGGTGCAGCGGATCGTCCAGGCGAATCACGTGGTCAAAACCCTTCGAGGGCCTGCTCTTTGTCGTCGGCGATCCGGAACAGCGTATCGAGCTTGGTCAGCTCGAACAGCGTTCGCAGATCCTCGTTCAGGCTGGACAGCCGGAGCTCTCCTCCCTGCTCGCGAATCTTCTTGGAGAGACTCACCAGGACGCCGAGGCCCGAGGAGTCGATGTACCCTGTCTCAGCGAAGTCGATGACGAACTTCCGGTCACCGTCCTCCAGCTGCTCAAGAACCTGCTGCTTGAGTTCCTGCCGGTTACCGACGATGAGCTGACCTTCGACTTCGATAAGGGTCACGTCGCCGCTCTTCGATACCTCGAAACTCATGAACGCTCCTCGCGCTTGAGCTGGGGATGTCTCGCCTGGACAGAAGAAGAGAACGTCGACACCAATGCCTCGATCGACGCCTACAATAGTAAAAAGGAAACAAATGAACGGGCAATGATGGCCACCTCCTGCGGGGGACCACAGGCACGCACCCCCATCACCCCGCCTGAAGGGCCGTGATGCACGAGACGGCCACGATGTCCGACGCCACGGCGCCCCGGGAGAGATCGTTCACGGGGCGGGAGAGCCCCTGCAGGATCGGGCCAAGGGCCACCGCCCCTCCCAGGTACTGAACGAGCTTGTAGGCGATGTTGGCCGAAGAAAGGTCCGGGAACACCAGGACGTTGGCCTGCCCTGCCACAGGTGACGCCGGCGCCTTGCGGGCAGCGACGCCGGCGTCGAGGGCGGCGTCCGCCTGCAGCTCGCCATCGGCGTGGACCTCCGGCATTCTGGCGCGAAGCAGCCCCAGCGCCTCCCGGACGGGAGACACGGCGGGACCATCGGCCGAACCCTTCGTCGAGTACGACAGGAAGGCCACCCTGGCCTCGTCGCCCACGATGCGGCGGCGCGCAGACACGGCCGCCGCCGCGATCTCCGCCAATTGCCCCGGAGACGGCGTGGGGACGACGCCGGCGTCGGTGAAGGTCAGCACCCGGGGCCCGACCCGATGGTCGGCCTCGAAGACCATGTAGAACGACGAACTCAGCGTCTCGATCCCGTCGTCCAGGCCGACACACACGAGTCCGGCGCGAACCACGTCTGCCGTCGTCCGGACGCAGCCGGCGACCATTCCGTCGGCGTCGCCCCGCGCCACGAGCGCCGCCCCTTGGAACAGGGCGTCGGCAGCCATGGCCCGAAGGGCGTCTTCGGGGTCGTCTTTGTGCGCTCGCCTCGTCCGGACGTGGGAGAGGGTGTGAGCCAGGATCTCGTCGTCGTCGGGGGAGACGACCCGCACGCCCGAGACGTCCGCATCGCGCTGACGAAAGCCGTCGAAGATCAGCTCGGCGTCCCCGATGAGGACGGGAGCCACGAGTCCCTCGCGAAGGCACTCCGCGGCCGCCCCGAGGATGCGGGGGTCGTCGCCCTCCGGGTAGACCACCGTCCGTCGTTGCTCCGCTGCTCGCCTCCGCAGGGACGAGAGGAAGGTACCGTTGTCTCCGCGAGAGGTCATTCCGCCAGCTTGCGCCGCATCGCCTCCAGGACGACGGGAGAGACGAACGACGAGACGTCGCCGCCGAGGGACGCCACCTCTCTGACGAGCGACGACGAGATGAAGGAGTTCTGGGCGTCGGGTACCAGGAAGATCGTCTCGATCTCGGGCCAGAGTTCCTGATTCATCTGGGCCATCTGCAGCTCGTACTCGAAGTCGGAGATGGCCCTCAAGCCACGGACCACGAGGTGGGCCCCCTGCTCCCGGGCGAAATCCACAAGAAGCCCGGAGAACGAGACCGGCTGGATCCGCTCCTCGTCGACGAAGACCTCCCGGATGAGCTCGACCCGTTCCTCCACCGCAAAGAGACCCTTCTTGGCATGGGTGCTGGTATGGGCCACGGCCACGATGATGCGATCCGCTACTCGAAGACCCCGGCGCACGATGTCTTCGTGTCCTACGGTGAGCGGATCGAAGGAGCCGGGATAAAGGGCGACGACCGGATGGGGGCGACTCATGGGCTCCAGATGGTGGTGAGTGCGGTGTCCCCGTAGCGACGAGTACGAGCGTCGTCGGGCAGGTCGAGATCTTCGCGCACAGGATGCTCCAACCACAGCTCCTTCGCAAACGGCTGGTCGAGGTAGCGCTCGACGAGGCGGCTCGCGTCCCCCGATCCGTAGGGGGGATCGGCGAGGGCCACGTCGAAAGACTCGTCACCGCGGCGGAGGAATCGGAAGACATCGTCGACGACGAGGTGGCACACGTCCTCGGCGTCCAGACGCTCGATGTTCGACCGGATGACCCCGGCGGGGCCCCGTGCCTTCTCTACCAGGACTACCCGGGAGGCGCCGCGGCTCGCGGCCTCGAGTCCAAGGGCCCCGGACCCGGCGAAGAGATCCACGACGCGGGCGTCCACGACGGAGTCTCCGAGGGCCGAAAACCACGACTCCCGGACCCGGTCCGTCGTCGGTCGCACATGACGCCCCTTCACGCTCTTGAGGCCGTGGCCCTTCCAGCGGCCGGCGATGATCCTCACGCCGGTGACGGGCAGAGGTCGAGGAGCTTCGCCTGTACGCTGGCCCTGCCCCGCCACTCGTTGCGCTCCAGCCGCAGGAGGACATCGAACCGACCGCCGTCGAAGGACGCGGGCGGGTGACGTTCGGCCATGCCGAATCCGATGGCGTCCAGTCGGTCGCCCCCCTGGCGCAGGGTGGCCTTGAGATGGCGTTCGCCGACGACCCGCGCGCCGTCGACCTCGACTCCCGACGCGCGGAACACCGGCCCCGGATTGCCCATGCCGTGGGGTCCCAGGTAGGCGAGCCAGCGCACCAGGTCGAGGTCCGCCTCGCCAAGGGTGAATTCGGCATCGGGGGTGAGCGTCGGGCGGAGGTCCTCGCCCTCGAGTCGGGTGCGCGCCACCTCGTTGAAGGCGGCCTGGAAGGCCTCGATGCGGTCGGCTGGCACGTCCATGCCCGCGGCTTGCCGGTGACCGCCAAAGCGCTCCAGGTGCTCGGAGCACTCCGCCAGGGCGTCGTACAGGTGGAAGCCGGGGATGGAGCGAGCGCTCCCTCGGCCCATGGCGCCGTCCACTGCGATCATCACCACGGGCCGGTGGATCCTCTCAACCACGCGGGACGCGACGATCCCGATGACGCCCGGATGCCAACCGGACCCCGACAGGACCACTCCGAAGTCCGACTCCGGATCGAAGCGCCCCCCGAGGTCCTCCAGAGCCTCGTCCAGCGTGCGCCGGTCCTCGTCTCGGCGCTCGGTGTTCAGGGTGTCCAGGCGTTGAGCCAGGACATCGGCTTCGTCCGGATCCTCGGTGAGGAGGAGTCGGAGGGCGTCCGCCGATTCCCCAACCCGGCCGGCGGCGTTGATCCGGGGAGCCACACGGAAGCCGACCTGGCCTGCCGTCACCGATGTCGGGTCCACGTCGGAGACCCTCAGGAGCGCCCTCAGCCCGGGCCACCGACTCGCGGACATCCGGCGGAGGCCGTAGTGGGCAAGGATCCGGTTCTCTCCCACAAGAGGGACGAGATCGGCAATGGTGGCGAGCGCCACGAGGTCGAGGAGCTCCGGCGGCTCCGTGGTTTCGGCTGCCGGTGTTCCGGCTTCGAGCTCGTTGGCCAGCAACTCGGCCACCCGGTAGGCCAAACCGGCCCCGCAGAGGTTCTTGTCGGGGTAGGCACAGTCCGAACGCTGGGGATTGACCACGGCCACGGCGTCCGGAAGCCGGTCGCCGACGGTGTGATGGTCGGTGACCACGACGTCCATGCCCGCGGCGCTCGCCTCGGCGATGGCCTGGTGAGCGACGGTTCCGCAGTCCACCGTGACGATGAGCGTGGCGCCGGCCCGTCGGGCGGCCTCGAGGCCGGCGGCGGAGAAGTCGTAGCCATCGCGTAGCCGGTGGGGCACGAAGGGGACGACCGAGGCGCCACGTCCCGAGAGGAACCGGGTGAGAAGCGCGGCCGCCGCGATCCCGTCGACGTCGTAGTCGCCGTGGACGAGGATCGTCTCACCCTCTCGAGTGGCGCGGGCGATGCGTCGGACAGCGGCGGGTCCGTCGGCAAGGGCGGCCGGGTCCCCGAGATGGTCCAGGCGCGGGCGGAGAAAGCGCTTCGCTCCGGCGACGTCGTCGATACCCCGGCCGGCGAGGATCGAGCAGAGGGGAGCAGGGAGCTTCAGCGCCTCGACCAAGGCCGCGACCCGATCACGGTCGGCAGGGCGCAGTGGCGCCCACCGGGGGTCCGGGGCCCGAAGTCGGGCCGCGGCCCGGCTCTGCCCCGTAGGGCTCACTCTTCCTCGTCTTCCCCGCTGTCGTCGGAAGCGCCCACGGCGGCGGTGGCGTCTTCGCCCGAATCGGACTCGGCGGCGGCAGCGTCGTCGGAATCGGACTCGGCGGCGGCGTCGGACTCGTCGCCCTCACTCTTCACGTCTTCCGGATCCGGCGAGGCGAGGATGACTCCGCACGCCTCGCACCGAATGAGCGTATCGCCGTGGCGGATCTCGTTCTGATGCTGGAGAGGCACGATGCCGAAGCAGTTGCCACACGCGCCGTCCTCCGTGAGCTCGGCGACCGCAGCGCGCTGACCCTTTCCGCGGATGGCGTCGTAGATGCGAAGCTCCTCCGGGTCGAGCTCAGCGGCGAACGCCTCACGCTTCTTCTCCAGGAGGTCCAGGTCCTTCTTGGCCTCTTCGCGCTCGGCCAAGAGCGCCTTCTTCTTCGGCTCGACGAGCTCGCTGGCTTCGGTGAAGGCCGCCTCGAGCTCAGAGACCCTCTCCTCGCCCTTCCGCACCTGGTCGATGAGCGTCATCGCTTCCTGCTCGTCGTTCTGCAGGGCACGACGGACCATCTCCAACTCCGCGCTCACTGCCGCCTCTTCGCGGAGGTTCCGTACGCCACCCAACCGCTCGTCGAGACGCTTGACCCGGTCGCGCTTCTCCTCGGTGCCCCGCTCCAGCCGACGCTCCTCTGCCTTCATCTCCTTCAGACGGTTCCGACTCGTCTCGAGCTCGCCCTCCAGGATGAGCGCCGGCTCCTCGACCTCCTCGAACTGAGGATCGAAGTCGCGAATCCGCTCACGCGCGGTGTGGATTCGCATGTCCAGTCTCTGAAGCTCTTTCAAGCCCGTGCGGGTCTGCTGCGTCATCGATTCAGGCGTTCGGGTCGTATGTGGTCAGGGCCGACGGCGTACCGCCGACGCCCAGTACCTCGGGTCCAGCTCTCGAAGCTCCGCAGCCAACTTCGACTTCTCGGCCATCAGCTCGAGCTTCCGATCGTCCCCCACCGCCGCTTCGATCTGGCCTTGCAGATCTTGAATCCGGCGGTCGAGTGCCAACACGCGAATCCGATTGACGGAGTTCGTGAAGACGTCGAGTCCGTGCGCGAGCTCTTCGGGATCGGCGAGAATGTCATCGAACCTTTGGCGCGCCGCGGGTTCCATGGTTGCCGGCGGAGCGCGCATCTCCGGTGCTTCGAGGAGCGCCTCAAAGATGGCCCTGTAGTGCGGATCGTCAAAGTCCTCGGGGGAGATCAGCTCGACGGCTCGTTCCACCCACTCCACGCCGCGGACCATCACTTTGAGGAGTTGAAGCTCGGCGCCTCCCGCCGGTACCCGGGGGCCCAGGGTAGGTCCGGAATGGAGAGGAAGGGGCCCGGAACCACCGACGGCCCTGCCCGGCGACCCGTATCTGGACCGCTTGGCGTCTTCCTCGTCCTTCCTCGCCAACTCGGCGTCGAGCATGGCCCTGCGCACGCCCGTCCGGTCGGCGACACGATCGACGTAGATGTCTCGGAGGATGGGATCCTTGGCGGCCCTCAGGGTGGGGAGAAGCCGGTCCACCGCCGAACGGGTGCGCTCGATGGACGAGAAGTAGTCCTTCTCCTCGAGGATCTGGAGCTTGCGGTCGAGGACGTCGACGGCCTGCTCCAGGAGCTCTTCCAGCGCCTCCCGCCCCTTCGCTTGCACGAGGGTATCCGGGTCCTCCCCCGGAGGCAGCGTGACGACCGCCGGATGGAGGCCCGCTTCCAGCAGAAGGTCCCCTGCCTTGAAGGTGGCCTTGAGGCCTGCCGCGTCGGAGTCGAAGAGGAGAAGCACCTTGGTCGTGTAGCGCCCCAGGAGCTTTGCCTGCCCCGCCGTGACCGCAGTCCCCAAGAAGGCCACCACGTTCTCGATGCCCGAGGCGGCGACGGAGACCACGTCCATGTAGCCTTCGACGACGATGGCCACCTCCTCGCGGCGAATCACGTTCTTCGCCCACGAGAGCCCGTAGAGGTTGTCGCTCTTGTGGTAGATCGGGGTCTCCGGCGAGTTGATGTACTTCGGTCCCTCACCGTCGAGAATCCGCCCCCCGAAGCCGATGACCTTCCCCGAGATGCTCTCGATGGGAAACATGACGCGGCCACGGTACCCGTCGTACGGCTCCGGTGTCTTGTCCGTCTTCTTGAGGAGACCCAGGAGCATCATGTGGTCTTCGTCGAAGCCATGCTTCTGGGCGGCCTCCCGGAAGGCCCGCCACTCATCGGGGGCATAGCCGAGGCCGAAGCGCTCGGCGACCTCGGGCCCGATGCCCCGGCCCTCGAGGTACCCGCGTGCCGCCTTCCCACCATCGGACAGGAGCTGATCGCGGTACCACTGTCGGGCGAAGGCGTTGATCTCGTACAGGGGCCGGTTGGGATCCTCCTCCGGCCGCGACTTCTTCACCTCCCGGACTTCGACACCCGCTCGCCCGGCGACGTGTTTGACGGCCTCGACGAAGTCCATGCCCTGACGCTCCATGAGGAAGTCGAAGACGCTCCCCGACTTTCCGCACCCGAAGCAGTTGTAGAATCCCTTGTCGGGAACCACGTAGAAGCTCGGCGTCCGCTCCTCGTGGAACGGACAGCACGCCTTGAACTCCCTGCCCGCCTTCTTCAAGGGCACGAACTCCCCGATGATGTCCACGATGTCGGCCCGGGCGCGGACTTCGTCGATGACGTCGTCGGGGATCACGAGGCGGCTCCGCTCACTTCGAGAACGTGGCGACGGTGACGCCGGCGCCGCCTTCACCGGGGGCACCCATGCGGAAGTCCCTCACGCGCCTGTCGGACTGAAGCATCTCCCCAACCCGGCTGCGGAGGGCTCCCGTGCCCTTCCCGTGGATGATCCGGAGCTGCGTGAGGTCTTCGAGGACCGCCTGATCGAGAGCCCGGGAAAGCTCCAGCTCCATCTCGTCCACGCGGAGTCCGCGGAGGTCCACCTCGAGCTTCGCCTGCCCGCGGTCGGGGCCGGTCCATCCACCGCCCCGGCCCGCGGCGTTTGTCCCAGATCCGCGAGGCGAAGTCTCGACCGGGGAGCCACTCCCTCCAACGAGTTCCACCTCCGAAGTCGCCACCTCGAACTTCAACGACCCCACCTCCACCACCACCCGGTCGTCGCGAAGCTCGGCTACGATGCCCTTGGCCCCCGTGGACCGGATCCGGACCCGATCCCCGACTGCCACGTCCGGGGAACGGTCGGCCGAACCGCGTCGCCGTTCCGTTTCGGCGAGGCGCTCCCGCTCCTCTCGATGGCTTCTGGCTGCCGCCTCCACCTGCCCTCTGGCCCGTGTCGCCGCTTCATCCAGGGGAGCTCCCGATTCCACGCCGGCACGCAACTCGGCGATGGCCCGCTCTACGTCCTCACGGGCATCGAGGAGCATCTGCCGGGCCTCGGTCCGGGCGCGGTCCTCCGCCGTCCGCTCCGCCTCGCGAAGCGTTTCGGCCCGACCTTCCACGTCGGTGCGGAGACGCTCGGCACGCGCGCGTTCGATCTGGAGTTGGTCCAGGAGCTCTTCCACCTCCCGCTCCTTCTGCTCGAGGCGCTGGAGGACGTCCTCGAGACTGGCCTCGCCCTCGCCGACGTACGTCTCCGCCCGATCGAGGAGGTCCGGTGGAAACCCGAGCCGGCGGGCGATGGCCAACCCGTAGCTCCGCCCGGGTCTGCCCTTCACCAACCGGTACGTCGGTTCCATCCGCTCGGAATCGAACTGGAGGGAAGCGTTGACGATCCGGCTCGCGTCCCCGTCCAGACGCTTGAGGTCTCCCAGATGGGACGACGCGATGGTCGTGGCGCCCCGGGCGACGAGCTCCTCGAGGATCGCCCGCGCCAACGCCGCGCCCTCGGCCGGGTCGGTGCCGGTACCCATCTCATCGATGAGGACGAGGCTGGCGTCGTCGGCCTCGGCGACGATGCGAGCCAGGTTCTCGAGATGGGCCGAGAAAGTGGACAGGTTCCGGGCGATGGACTGCTCGTCGCCGATATCGGCGAAGAAGGACCGATAGACCGGGAGCCGGGTGCCCGGCCCGACGGGAGGCACCACGCCGCTTTGGGCGAGGGCCGCGATGAGGCCCGTCGCCTTCAGGAAGACGCTCTTGCCACCCGTGTTGGGGCCCGACACCACCAGGCAGCGTTCGTCGTCGTCCAGCGACAGATCGTAGGGCACCACCTCCCCCTCCCCGGCCTCGACCAGGAGTGGGTGACGGGCCTGGCGCAGGGCGAGCCCGATCGCGGCATCCGTGACGATGTCGGGTGCCGTGGCTTTCCAGGTCCGCGCCGCCCGGGCTCGGGCATGGAGAGAATCGAAGTCGACCAGAGCGTCGAACGCCCCCTTCACTTCCAGCCGGTGGGCCGCCACGCGCTCGGTGAGTTCGCCGAGGATCCTCCGAATCTCACGGGCCTCCTCCCGCTCGAGGCCTCGAAGCTCGTTGGTGGCTTCGATGGCCACTGGAGGCTCGATGTAGAGGGTGGCGCCGGTCTGCGACTCGTCGTGGACGATGCCACCGACCTCACCCTTGCCCTCCCGTCGGACGGGGATGACGTACCGTCCTTCCCGGATGGTCACAGATGCGTCGCCCACCAGAAACCGATCCGGCAACGTGCCCAGGAAGGCCTCGAGCTTCCTCACGATCCGGGTCTGAGCACCCCGTAGACGGTCGCGGATCTGCTTCAGCTCCCTGGAGGCCCGGCTCGATACGGCTCCTTCCTCGTCCACCGAGCGATGGAGGAGGTCCTCCAGATCGTTCAGGTCGACGAGCCGCTCCGTCACACTCCCGAGTTCCGGGAAGGCATTCTCTCCGGAGAGAGATCGGAGGAGGCCGCGGGACGTCCCGAGAAGAACGCCGATGCGGTGCAGCCCGATGGGCTCCAGGACCGCCCCGTCGACGCGCAGCTGGGCCATCTCCTCACCGACATCGGGAATCGGACCCGGTGCCCACTCGGGACGATCTTCGACCAAGCGCTGGACGGCGGTGACGCGGTCCAACTCACGCTTGACGTACGTCGGATCGATGGAGGGGCGGAGCGACCGCGTCCGGGCGCGACCCGGCTCGCTGGCGGCGCGTTGGGCCACCCGCTCCAGGACGCGCTCGAACTCCAGGACCTCGAGCGCGTGGTCGTTCATCGGCGCCTGATACCGATAGGACCGGGAGAGATCATCCCGCCAGCTCCTCGCGGACGATCCGGTTCGCCTCCTTTCCGTCGAAGCGGCCACGAAGCTGGGGCATGAGCCGCCCCATGAGCGGCCCCATCTGATTCGTGCCGGAGTCGATGATCTGCCGCACCATCGCCCGTACCTCGTCCTCCGAGAGCCCCTCCGGAAGGTACTCGGCCAGGACCTCGGCTTGGGCGTCTTCCTTGTCCGCCAGCTCACCGCGTCCCGCTGATCTCATCTGCTCCGAGGCGTCCTTCCGCTGCTTGATGCCACGGCTGATGACCCCGATCACGGCGTCGTCGTCGAGATCCGCGCCGTCGTCGATCTCCTTGTTGCGGATCTCCGACAGAGCCGTCGACAAGACCAGGGTACGAAGCTTGTCGCGATCCTTGCGGGCGGCGTTGAGGTCCGCCTGGATTCGACTCTTCAGTTCACTGGGCATTGTTTCGACTCGCTGCGGTTTCGGTTCTCGTTCGGGGGGCGTTGAAGCTACCGACGCGCCCCACCCCGATCAACGAGCAGGGCCATCAGCCCGGGGGCCATCCGAGATTTCGTCCGCCGAGCACGTGGACGTGAAGATGGTGGACGGTCTGTCCTCCGTCGTCTCCCGTGTTGGCCACGATGCGGTAGCCGGCTTCGTCGACGCCGGCCCCGCGCGCCACGTCCCTGGCGGCGATCATGACCTCCCCCAAAAGACCTGCGTCGTCGTCGGCAGCGTCACCCAACGACGTGATGTGCCGCTTCGGGATCACCAGGACGTGAGTCGGCGCCTTCGGCGAGATGTCCCGGAAGGCCAGCACGTGCTCGGTTTCGTGAACGACTTCGGCAGGGATCTCGCCTTCGACGATGCGGCAGAACAGGCATTGTTCGTCAGTCACGGACACTCCTCGAGGTGGCTGTGGACTCGGCAGACGCAGACGAATACCCGCCTACGGTTCTCCATGTCCCACGGCGTCATGGCTCGGCCCCATCCCCCGCCCGACTTTCGTCGTCCATCACCGTCCTTTCGAGTCGACGGTCGACGATCACCCTCCACTATCCGTCGGAGTCCCAAAGGAGTCGAGGATGAACCCCATCGCCGCCCACGCCGAGTCCGTCCTCCAGGTCGCACCTCACCCGGCTCTTCGTCTAAGTGAGTTGCTCGAGCTTCTCGCGGAGCGGGCGGGCCGGTCCATCTCGCTCGAGCGACTACGCCGGGCCCTCGAGGATCATCCGGAGCGATTCCGGATTCTCGAAAGCTGGCAGGGGCCGTGCCGCGCCAGAGAAGCCAGAGAAGGGGGAGGCACCGACGCCTGGGTCGTCGCAGTGGAAGATCCCGACACGCCTCCGGACGAACCGCCGCCAGTGCTCCGGCTGCGGGAGAGCGTCCGCTGGGTGGCCCTGGGTATGGACGGTCGTTCCAGGATGGAGGTGAGTCGCTGGTACGCCATCGCCCTGGCTGAACGGGATGCCCGGCGAGCGGTCCGTCGACGGGCGGCATGATGGTTCGCCAGGGGGCTAGCCCGGACCGGGCCTGAACAGGGCCGACCTCCACTCTCCGTCGGCGTCGACCTCGGGGTTGCCGAAGCCGTGGTCCTCTGCTGCGGCGAGGACCGCGTCCAACTCGCCTTCGAGTATTCCCGACAGGAGGAGCCAGCCCTGGGGGGCCACCGCCGCCGTGAGACCCGGGAGGAGAGGAAGCAGTAATCCCGTCTCGATGTTCGCCATCACGCCCTCGAATGGACCCATGGCCGTGAGCGCCGATGCGTCCACCCACACCTCCCGGACGAGAACCCGCCGCACCACCCCGTTTCGCCTGAGGTTGTCGGCCATGGCCTCGCAAGCGAGAGGATCGCCCTCCACCGCGACGACCTCGGCAGCTCCCAGGCGCGCTACGGCAATGGAGAGGATCCCCGATCCGGCGCCCACGTCCAGAACCCGCTCGCCTTTCGCCACCGTACCGTCGAGAAGCCGAAGGCAGCCCCGCGTCGTGCCATGCTCTGCGGTGCCGAACGCCATGCCCGGATCGAGCACGATGACGATGTCTCCCGGGCGGACATCGCTGGGAGGCTTCCACGACGGATGCACCATGAGGCGGTCGGTAATGCGCCGGGGACCGAGGCCCCGCTTCCAGGCTTCCGCCCACTCCTCGTGGGCCTGCCACCGCCATTCGACCTGCATCTCCACGCCGGGAATCGCGTCCTCGAGGGTGTCCCGTGCGCCGCCGGCGAAGGCATCTGCGTCAGTGGGTTCCTCGAAGTACGCGATGTGGTGCTCGTCCTCCTCGACAACGCCGCGAGCGCCGAGGTCGACGAGGACATCGGGGACCAGCTCGTGGCCTTCGGCTGCCTGGGTCCGAACCCGGAGCTCGAGCCATCGGCGATCCCGACTCATCCGCCGGTGAACGCTTCCTTCACCCGGGACCAGAATCCCTTGCGGGAACCCCGCTGGACGGTGGCCGGCGGAGCGTTCTCCACCGCGGCGAGCTGCTCCAGGAGCTCTTCCTGCTCGCGGGTGAGATCATCGGGCACCCACACGACGACGCGTACCAACTGGTCACCGCGGAGGGTCCCGTTGAGCTCGGGGAGCCCCAGGCCTTTGAGTCGGAGCAGTTCGCCGCTCTGAATCCCCCTGGGGATCTTCAACCGCGCCGTACCCTCGATGGTCGGCACATCCATCTCGCCGCCGAGGGCCGCCTGGGTGAAGGTGATGGGGAGCTCGTGAACGAGGTCGGATCCCCGTCGGACGAAGCGCGGATCCTCCTCCACCTCCAGTAGAACCACCAGGTCGCCACGCGGGCCACCCCGTGGACCGACGCTCCCTCGGCCCCTGAGCGTGAGGAAGTTCTCCGATGTCACTCCGGCGGGCACTTCGACTTCGATCTCCCGCTCGAGCCGGGTTCGCCCCTCGCCGGAGCAGGTGGAACACGGGTTCTCGATGACCCGGCCTTCGCCTCCGCACCGACGACAGGGCTGGACGCTGACGAACTGGCCGAAGACGGAGCGCTGGACGTGGCGCTCCTCGCCCGAGCCGCCACACGACGGACAGGGCGCCGGAGGCTGTCCGGACTCGGCGCCGGTTCCCGAGCACGCCTGGCACTCGTCGAGAAGAGCGACCCGCACCTTCTTGGTGACGCCCGAGGCGACTTCAGAAAGAGTCAGGGGGAGTCGGATGCGAACCGTCTGCCCTTTGCGCGTCTTCGTGCGCTGGCCCCGGGCGCCTCGCATGCCGAAGAGGTCCTCGAAGCCCGAGAATCCGCCGAAGTCCCGCATGAAGACTTCGATGGCGTCGCTGAAGTCGAAGCCCTGGGGGCCGGCGCCGGCGGCTCCGCGCACCCCCTGCTTACCATAGCGATCGTACATCGCCCGCTTCTCGGAGTCCCGGAGGACCTCATAGGCCTCGGTGACCTCCTTGAATCGGTCCTCCGCCTCCTTCGACCCGTCGTTGCGGTCGGGGTGGTACTTCAGCGCAAGCTTACGGTATGCCTTCTTGATCTGCTCGCCGTCCGCATCCCGCGGGACGCCGAGGAGCTCGTAGTAGTCGGACATCTATTTCCTGTTCACCGCGGACCCGCATCTCCGGCGGAGACGCGCTTCACGTGGCTAGGATTCGAGTTACCAGTGACGACGTGTAGTCGACTATCGTAACGACCTTCTCGTACGGCATGCGGGTGGGGCCGATGACGCCGATGACGCCCTTGAGGTCACCGACACGGTACTCGGCCGTCACGAGGGTGAAGTCCGACAACATGCTCGCGTCGTTCTCTTCACCGATGGTGATCCTGAGACGACCACCGTGATCCCGGCTACCCACGGCGTGGGCGAGGAGGTCCGTTTCCTCGGTCAGGCTGATGAGATTCTTGAGCTGCTCACCGCTCTCGAACTCCGGCTGGCCGGCCAACACGCTGGCGGGGCCGAGGAGGAGCTGTGATTCGGACAGCGTACTCAGATCGAAGAGCTCGGCGCTGGACTGGACGAAGATGTTCATCAGCTCCGCGCTCTGCTCGTCGGCCACCGCGTCCCGGAGACGCTGGGGAAGCGTCCCCCGAAGCTCGCTCAGAGCCCGCCCGGCGAGACGCTCGTTCAACGCCACGGTCACCCTCACGAGGGTGTCGCGGGGCACCTCGACGGGCAGGTCGACGTACACGGTCCGGACGACGCCCCCCCCGATGGTCGCCACGAGGAGGACCTTGTCGGAGGAGACCTTGATGAGCTCCAGCTTCTCGAGGACCGCGTCGTCGAGGCGGGGCGCCACGGCGACGCCCAGCTCATGGGAAATGAAGCTCAGGGCCCGCGTCGCATGGATCACGAGCCGCTCCACCGCCGACGTGCCGGCGCCTTCCAACTGACGCTCCAGGTCCGCCCGCTCTTGCGGTGACGGCGCCAGCGGCTCCATGAGTCGGTCGACGAAGAAGCGGTACGCCACGTCGGTGGGAACCCGGCCCGCCGACGTGTGCGGGTGGAAGAGATATCCCTTCTCCTCCAGGTCGCTCATGGTGTTGCGAACCGTCGCCGCGGAGACCCCCAGATCGTAGTTCCTCGACACCGTGCGGCTCCCCGCCGGCTCCGCGGTCTCGACGTACGTACGCACCACGGCCTCGAGAACCTGACGTTCCCGTTCACTCAGTTCGGTGCCGACCGTGTCTCGGCGATCCAGTGCGCACATGCTCGAAGATCGAAATTCCGTGGTCGAGCGGTCAACTCCGCTCGTCGTCGTCGACCAGATCCACAGCCAGCTCGTCGAGGAGCAGCCACCCCTCCGTGGTGAGGCGGAGGCGACCGTCTTCCTCCACGGCCAGGCCCCGCTCCAGCCAACCGTCGACCCTGTTCTTGACCTTCGACACCCCTCGTGGCATCGAGATCCCACCACGGCTTCGCAGTCCGAGCCAGATGGCCTCCAACTTCTCGGCCTTCTCGTCGACTCGCTCCCGGGATTCCTCAGGTGATCTCCCATCCCGGACCGCGGCCCGGTAGTCCTCCCAGGCACGGGCGTTCCAGCGGCGAACCGGAGGAGCGTAGCTGTGGGCGCCGTTGCCCAGCCCCAGATAGGGGCGGCCCTGCCAGTAGACCGAGTTGTGCCGCGCCTCGGCACCGGGACGAGCGAAGTTGGAGACCTCGTAATGGACGTAGCCGGCGGCGGTCAGTGTCTTCGCCGCCAGGATGAACTCGTCGCGGTACTGCTCTTCGTCCACGGGAGGCTCGCGCCCCTCGCGAACCGCCCGCCCCAGCGCCGTGCCAGCCTCGACGGTGAGCCCGTACAGGCTCACGTGGGGAACGTCGAGGTCGAGCACCCGGGCCAGGTCGTCCGACCAGGAGCGGCCCACGGCCCGGGGCAATCCAAAGATCAGATCGACGCTCACGTTGGCGATGCCAGCCCCCCTCGCCGCCGCGAGAGCGCGGGCGGGCCCGCCGGGTCCGTGGAGCCTGCCCATCCACCGGAGCGCGCCCTCGTGGAAGGTCTGCGCCCCGAGGCTGATGCGATTCACGCCGGCCCGGGCCCAGCCATCGGCCACCTCCGGGGTGAAGCTCTCCGGGTTCGCCTCTGCGGTCCATTCGAGCCCCCTCCCGTGGAGGCGCTCTTCGCCGACCACCCGGGCGAGCCCTTCCATGGCGTCGGGGCCGAGAAGCGACGGCGTACCCCCGCCGACGTAGAGCGTATCGAGAGTGTCGGACACCTCGAAGAGCCCCTCGGCTCGAACGACGGCAAACTCCGCCTCGATGGCGGCGAGCCAGTCGTCGGCGTCTCCCGTGCGGCGTACCGATACCGCGAAGTCGCAATAGGTGCATCGTCGAGCGCAGAACGGCGCATGGACGTAGATGGAGGACACCGTCGTCGGTGACGCGCGGCCGTCGGGCGGCCCGACCGGCTGGTCCTTCACGCGGCGCGACGGAAACGCATGCCGGCCATCCTCTCCACCTCGCCATGGAGCTCGAGCGTGGTGAGGATCGCCAGGACGGTCGCGATGGGTGCGTCGAACCGACGAGCCAATTCGTCGGCTTGGGCCGGAGCCTCGTGCAGCGCGCTCAGGAGACGCCGTTCCAGAGACTCGCCCGAGGTCGCCCCGACCGCCGTGTTCCTCGCGTTCGCAGGGCCCGGCGACCCGGGAGTGGCGCCGCTTGCGGGCCCGGCCAGCAGCGAAAGCTGGCCATCGCCGGTGGCCCCCCCGGCTTCCCTGCGCCCGATCCCTTCGGCGTGCCTCGGTGTGGTCCCCCCGGCGTGCCCTGGTGCGATCCTCTCGGCGCCCCCTCGTGCAGTTCCCCCGGCGACCGCGGCGACGAAGGCATCGACGGAGACCAGCGGTGCCGCGCCATCGGAAAGGAGTCGATTGGACCCCTTGCAGACGCCGGTGTCGATGGGTCCCGGGACCGCCCAGACCTCCCTGCCGAGATCGAGCGCGTGGTCCACGGTGATGAGCGCGCCACTCCGTGCGCCCGCCTCGACCACGACGACGATCTCCGACAGGGCCGCTAGGACCCGGTTCCGACGAGGAAAGTGATGGGGTGCGGCCCTCGTGCCGGGGGGAAACTCGCTGACCAGGAGACCCCGATGACGGATCTCGTCGTGGAGCCGGCGATGGAATCTCGGATAGGGCACGTCCACGCCGGTGCCGAGCACGGCGACGGTGTCTCCACCCCCGCGGAGCGCTCCGGCGTGAGCGGCTCCATCGACACCCAGCGCCAGCCCGCTGACCACGGTCACACGAGCCTTCGTCAGACCCGCCCCCAGCCGCTTCGCCACATCCCGAGCCCGTGCGGTGGAGCGCCGGGCGCCGACGACAGCCACAGAAGGCCGTCGAGCCAGCAACTCGACGCGTCCCGCCAGGAAGAGGACCGGCGGCGGGTCGGCGAGGTGGTGCAGGGCGGCCGGATACCCATCGTCGTCCCACGACAGAACGGACACACCCGCCCTCTCCGCCCGGCTCAGGGCATCGTGAACCCTCCGACGTAGCACCGGGTCCCGCCGTGCCCGGGCCGCTCCCTCGGCCCGGGCGCCCTCCAAGACCGTGGAGAACGCGGCATCGGAGGCCCGGAGGGCTGCGGCTGCACTCCCGAAACGGCGGACGAGTCGCCGCACCGTGGCGGGCCCCACACCAGGGAGCTGCTCCAGGAGGAGTAGCTCGTAGGCGCTCATGCCTCCTCGGTGCCGGAGCGGGTCACGGAGTCCACCACTCCTCGTCCTCGCCGGCGTCTCCCGAGCCTCTCTCCTCGGCCACCACGGACTGACTGTGCTTCCACAGCGCTTCGAGTAGTTCGTCGAGGCCCGTTCGGGCGACGGCGGAGAAATGGACCACCTCGAGCGCACCTTCGGCCTCCAACCTCGGAGGATCGTCCTCGGGGCCCAGGAGGTCGACCTTGGTGAGGGCGACCACGAAGGGAGTCCGCGCCAGGTCCTCGGAGTACGCCTCCAGCTCTTCGCGGATCCTCGAATACTCCGCCTGCGCGTCAGGCGCATCGACAGGGACCATGAGGAGGAGGACACGGGTCCGTTCGATGTGCCGCAGGAACTGGTGGCCCAGCCCCTTGCCCTCGTGGGCTCCCTCGATGATGCCGGGGATGTCGGCGATGACGAAGGTCCGGTAGTCGGACAGCTGGACCACGCCGAGGTTGGGCGAGAGCGTGGTGAAGGGGTAGGACGCGACCTTGGGCCGCGCGGCGGTCACCGTCGCCAGGAGCGTCGACTTGCCCGCGTTGGGCTCCCCGACGAGCCCGACGTCGGCGATGAGCTTCAGCTCGAGTCGGACGCGGCGCTCCTCACCCTCTTCGCCGGGCTCCCACCTTCGTGGCGCCTGTTGGGTGGCGGTCTTGAAGCGGGCGTTGCCCCGCCCCCCCCGCCCCCCTCGGGCGATGACCACCGACTCGCCGTCCTCCAGGAGTTCGCCGAGGATTTCGTCGGTATCGTCGTCGTAGGCCACCGTTCCGGGAGGGACCTTGAGCAAGAGGTCGTCCCCGGACTTGCCGGTACGGTTGCTCCCCTCCCCGTGCATCCCGCGGGGTGCGTTGTAGTGGCGTCGGTAGCTGTAGTCGAGGAGCGTCGTGAGTTGTGTGTCCGCCATGAGGATGACGTCCCCGCCCTTGCCCCCGTCGCCTCCGGACGGTCCCCCTCGGGGTACGCCGGATTCCCGTCGGAAGGCCTCGGCGCCGGACCCGCCGACTCCGGCTTTCACTTCGATGACCGCGCGATCGACGAACACGTCAGACCCCTCCTACCGCATGGACCGCGAGATCGAAGGCCGGCCGGACCTCACCCACCGCCTCGCCCCGGGTGTTCCGGACCGTCGGCCGGCCGTGGTGCCGAAGGGTCCCGATGTCGTCATCGCTCAACGCTTCGAGGGAGGCCAGCACATGGATCAAAGCGACTTCCACCGCCCGTCGTCCCCCGTCGGCGACCTTGATGGAGAAGCCCACCCCACGGCCGCGTAGACCGCCCCCGTACACTCCCTCCGCACCGAGCTTCACGAAGACCGCGTCTCCGACGACATCCATCACGTCGGTGCATGTCCGCCCGGTACCGCCCACCATGAAGGGGTTGGACGTCATCGCCTCGACGATCCGACCGGCTCCTTCCCCGGCATCTGCGGCCTGGGTGAAGGTCGCGAAGGAACGGGCCATGTCCTCGAGTGGCGCCGCGAAGCACACCACACCGCAGCCGTCGACGCCCGTAGGCAGTTGTTCCGCCGACAACCCGGACCAGCGGATGACCTCCTCGATCATCCGGCGCTGCACGGGGTGCTCCGCTTCGTGGTAGTCGGTGGGGTCCCAGCCCATGCCCACCGCCAGGGCAATCATGCCCGCGTGTTTGCCGGAGCAATTGTTGTGGACCCGCTCGGGCTCACCACCAGAGCGGACCACCACCGCAGCGGCCTCCTTCGAGTACGGCAGGTGTGGGCCGCACCGGAGGAGTGAAGCGTCGGCTCCGGCCTTGGCGAGAATGGAGAGGGCTCCAGCGACGTGCGCCGGCTGGCCTTCGTGGGAAGCACAGCAAAGGGCGAGCTCCGCCTCGGTGAGCCCGAAGCGGTCGGCCACGCCTTCCTCGACCAGGGGCAGCGCCTGCATGGGCTTCGCCGCCGAGCGGTAGTAGGTCAGGGTGGAGGGATCACCCGCAGACGCCAGGAGCGTCCCATCCGCATGGACCACTGCCACGTGGACGGCGTGGCGCGACTCCACAACACCGCCTCGCACAACCTCGACCTCACTCACGGGCGCACCTGGTTCCTGTTCATGTAAAGGAATCGAACGAAGGGCACCGGGCGACGCCATGCCCGAACCGGCGACACGGCGTCCTTTCGGCGCTGCTACGCGCCTGGTGCCGGTGCCTCGTCGGCCGGCTCCGCTGCCACGTCCTCGAGGAGGTCGGCGGGAGACTCTGCGTCCAGGAGGATCTCCATGGCCCGGGCCAGTTGGCGGTCGTGGCCCTGGAGCTGACGGAACTGCCCCGCCTCACCCCAGGCCTGAAGGGCGATCTCGCCTTCCAACTGGTAGCGCACGAAGCGCTCCGCGCCTTCGAAGTCGGCCAGATCCACACCCGCGCCGAAGTCGGGCAGAGTGGCAAAGAAGTCCCTCAGATCGGACCCTGACACGGCAAAGCCGGGCTCCAGGTCGGCGTGCTCGGAAACGTACTCGACGGCGTAGTTGAAGAGAGCCAAAGAGAAGCCGCCACCACGGGCGAAGAGGCGTTGCACCGCCGAAACCTCCGCCGCCGATAGGGTCTCGGGCATGACGAAGAGATCGGGGGTGATGCCACCACCACCGTACAAGGTACGGCCGGCAGCAGACTGAAACGTCGGTCGTCCCTCGAGCTCCACGGGATCCACCAGCTGTCCCGAGATGGAGAGGGTGTGGGATCGCTCCCCGTTGCGCCGGACTTCGGGATCGAGGTGGATGCCTCGACCCATCGGCGTGAACCACTTGGCGGTGGTCAACCGAAGGACGTCTCCGCCGGTGAGGCGGTACAGGCTCTGGACCGAGCCCTTTCCGAACGTCGTCTCACCGATGAGGACCGCCCGATCGTAGTCCTGGAGCGCCCCGGCGATGATCTCCGAGGCCGAAGCACTCCCACCGTCGACGAGGATGGCCACCGGGAGTCCGGGATAGCGGTCCGGGCGCGAGGCCTGGAAGGTCTCGTTCTGGTCACCCGCTCGTCCACGGGTCTCGACGATCCCCTGTCCCCGCTCCAGGAAGAGGTCCGAGACCGCGATCCCCTGATCCAGAAGTCCGCCGGGGTTGCCGCGAAGATCGAAGATCAGGCCCCTCATGCCTTCGTCGCGGAGAGAGTCCACGGCGGCCCGGACTTCCTCGGCGGATGACTCCCGTACCGTGCGGAGAGGCACGTACCCGATCTCGCCGTCGAGCATGACCGCGAAGGGTACGGCCATGAGCCGGATGACCTCACGGCTGATGGTGAACTCGATGGGCTCTTCCACGCCCGGGCGAAGCATCTTCACCGTGACGTCCTGGCCGGGACGGCCCCGGAGGAGCTCGACCGCCTGATCGGTGACCATGGTGTCGGCGCGCACGCCTTCGATCTCGAAGAACTGGTCGCCGGCGCGGATCCCCATGCGACCGGCGGGCCCACCGGGAATGGGGCTCACGACAGTCACGTAGCCGTTGCGCTCGGTCACCTCCAGACCCACACCCCCGTACTCACCTTCCGTCCGTATCCGGAGGTCCTCGTACTCATCGGCGGGGAGGAAGGACGAGTGGGGATCACCCAGGTCGCGGATGAGACCATCGATGGCCGACTCATAGAGGGAGCCCGGATCGACCTCGTCCACGAAGCTCGACTCCACTCGGTCGACGACCTCCTGGAGCACCCGGACCCGAACGTAGACGTTCTCCGCCCGGTCGACGCCCTGCTGTAGCAGCCAGCCTCCGGCCGAGACCGACAGGACGACGATGAAGATCGGTGCGACGATGCTGCGATTCATAAAGCGGCCCATCCTCCGTGCGTTCCCCCGTTCCGTCCCTTTACCCCGCCTGTTCCGCATCGGTCGCGCCACCATCTCGAAAGGTCCCGGCAAAGCGCGCCAGCAGGCGGTCGCGGATCCTCTCGTGGACTTCTTCGGGGGTACCCCGAGCGTTGACCAGCTCCACGTCCGACTCTGTGTCCGCCAACTCAAGGTACCCCCGGCGAACGCGCTCCCGGAAGTCTCCTCCTTCGCGCTCGATGCGGTCAGCTTCGTCCGCGCCCCTTCGCTGCCGCTCCAGGCTCTCGTCCGCAGGTAGATCGAGTACGAGACAGAGGTCCGGTCGTAGTCCCCCACGGGCCAGACGGTCCGCATCCCGGACCTCGTCCAGATCGAGTCCTCGCCCGTAGCCCTGGTACGCCAGGGTCGAGAGTGAGAACCGATCGGCCACCACCGTCCGGCCCTCGTTCAGCGCGGGCCGGACCACGTCACGGACGAAGGCCGCCCGAGCGGCGAGAATGAGAAAGAGCTCCGACTCGGGCCCGATGTCCAGGTCTCGCCCGCCGAGAACGATCTCCCGGATCGCCTCTCCCACCGGAGTGCCGCCGGGCTCCCTCGTCGTGATGTGAGGGAGCCCGATGGCGTCGAGCCAGCTCGACAGGAGGGCGATCTGGGTGGTTTTACCAACCCCATCCCCCCCCTCTAGTACGACGAACCGCGATCCATCCCGCATACCTGCGTCTCTCATCCTTGAAATAGCGACCCACATTTCATGCGGGTACCCCCTATTCCTGCGTCTTCGATCCTTGGTCTGCGGGCGTCTCGCGATTCTTCAGAGCCGTCGAGTGCGACCACCAAACTTCAGGAAGTGGGGAGGCGGTCTCCGAGCGTCGCCCACCCCTAGTCGTCGTAGTACTCGACGCCGAGGTGGGTAATGGGCTCTTCGCCCATCATCCAGCGGAGGGTGTTCTTCAGCTTCTTGTGCTGGATGAAGATGTCGTGCTCGGGGTAGAGGCCGGGCGCGGTCTGGGGTGACTTGAAGTAGAACGACAGCCACTCCTGGATGCCGCTCATGCCGGCACGGCCGGCGAGGTCCAGGAAGAGGGCCAGGTCGAGGACGATGGGCGCGGCCAGGATCGAATCCCTGCACAGGAAGTCGATCTTGATCTGCATGTCATACCCCATCCATCCGAAGATGTCGATGTTGTCCCACCCCTCCTTGTTGTCGCCGCGCGGGGGGTAGTAGTTGATTCGCACCTTGTGGTAGAGGTCCTTGTACAGCTCGGGGTACATCTCGGGCTGAAGGATCTCCTCCAGGACGCCGAGCTTCGAGACCTCCTTGCTCTTGAACGATTCGGGATCGTCGAGCACTTCACCATCGCGGTTGCCCAGGATGTTCGTGCTGAACCAGCCCGAGACGCCGAGCATGCGCGTCTTGAAGCCGGGAGCCAGGATGGTCTTCATGAGGGTCTGGCCGGTCTTGAAGTCCTTTCCGGCAATGGGCACGCCCTCACGCTTGGCCAACGCCTCCAGGGCGGCGGAATCGGCGGACAGGTTGGGGGCGCCGTTGGCGTACGGCACGCCCTCCATGATGGCCGCGTAAGCATACAGCTGACTCGGGGCGATATCGTCGTGGCTCTCCTCGAGACCCTTCTCGAATGCCTCGATGGACTCGTGTACGGCACCCGGACGGATATAGACCTCGGTGGAGCCGCACCACACCATGACCACGCGCTCGCAGCCGTTGGCCTCCTTGAAGTCGCGGATGTCCTGCCGGAGCGCGTCCGCAAGCTCCTTCTTGCTGGCTGCCTTCTTCACATTCGAGCCGTCGAGTTTCTTCACGTACCGCTTGTCGAACGCCGCGGACATGGGCTTGATGGACGAGAGGAAGTCCTTGATGGGATCGAGATGCTCGTACCGATTGAGCACACCGGCGGTCAGGGCGCTCTCGTAACCGTCCTCGGGGATGGGGTCCCAGGCGCCGAAGACGAGGTCGTCGAGGCCGCTGATGGGGACGAAGTCCTTGATGAGGGGGGACCGACCTTCGGTCCGCTTCCCGAGGCGGATCGTCTGCATCTGCGTCAGGCTCCCGATGGGAGCGGCGAGCCCCTGTCGGGCGGCTTCCACGCCGGCGACGAAGGTGGTGGCCACGGCGCCGAATCCGGGGAGCAGAACACCCAGTTTACCGTCGGCAGGCTTGATCTCGGTAGGCTGTTTCAACGTATCCTCGACTGGTTGCTTGGTATCACGGCGTGAACGCCGCGGAATCGATCAGGAAGAAATGATGATGCGGCTCTGGGCGCCTTCTTCGATGCCCTTGGCCACGGTCTCGTTCACCTTGTACATGACCTTCTCGAAGTTCGTCTGGGCGGCGACGACACGCTGAAACGACGCCATTCCCTGAAGCTTCTCGGCGGCTTCCGTGTACTCCTTCTTCATCTCCTCGGTGGGCTCCTTGCCCGCCCGGAGTTCGCTCTCGAGTTGGGCTTCGAGGGCCTGCAGCTTGTTGCGCAGTTCCACCAGGTCACGGTCGTCTTCTGCCGCGTCCGAGGCCCGCTTCAGCGCCTGGTATTCGTCGGTGCGGGCCAGAGCCGCACCGAGTTCCTTCGCCATCTCGTAAATGCCTGCCATCGTGTCCTCCCCATGGGCAACGGGCCACCTGGCCCTCGCCTCGTAAACTTCGTCTATCGAAGCCCGTGCGCGAGCACGAACCGTTCACGGCCCGAGTAGTCCCGGAGGACCCTCGGGGCATCGTACCTCTCCGTCTTTCGGATCAGATCCGCCACAGCGGCGGCCTGTCCCGCACCGACTTCCACCGCGAAGAGCCCTCCCGGCTCCAGGTGCCGGTGGGTCTCATCGACCAGAGACCGCAGGACGTCGAGTCCGTCGGCCCCCGCGAAGAGCGCCCGCCGGGGCTCCCAGTAGCGAACCTCGGGCTCGAGGCTGGAGGCATCGCCTTCGGGGATGTACGGCGGATTCGAGACGACGACATCGAACCGTTCGCCATTCTCCAACGCCTGGAACAAGTCCCCGGTCCTCAGGACGACTCGCTCCTCCAACTCGGCCGCGGCGCGGTTCTCCCGGGCCAGTCCCAGGGCGTCGTCGTCCACGTCGGTAGCTACTACCCTAGCGAAGGGACCCTCCATTGCCAAAGAGAGGGCGATGGCGCCGGACCCGGTGCCCACGTCGAGGGCCGTGAGGTCCGTACGTCCTCCTCCCTTGGCCCATTCGAGAACAGCGTCCACCAGGACCTCCGTCTCCGGTCGCGGAACCAGGACCGATGGGTCCACGCGGAGCTCGAGCTCCCGGAAGGGCTGGACACCGATGATGTGTTGCAGAGGCTCTCGGCCGGCCCGCCGTTTGAGCAGAGGCCGGTAGGCGTCGAGCTCGTCCGGCGTCAGCGGCCGTTCGTACTGGAGGTAGAGCTGGAGCCGCTGCATCCCGAGGACGTGGGCCAGCAGGTGCTCGGCATCGAGTCGACCGGTCTCGACCCCTTTGCCCTGGAGGTAGTCGGAGCTCCAAAGGATCATGCGGAGAATCGACCAGACGTCGTCGTCGGGGGCATCGGCCGCCCGGGCGAGGGAGCTCGGCGCGTCGCTCATCCGTCGTCGCCGTCCATCCGCTCTTCCTGGTCCGCCAGCCGCAACGCCGCCACCAACTCGTCCAGGTCGCCTCCCAGGACGTCGTCGAGAGTGTAGAGGGTCAAGCCGATGCGGTGATCGGTGACGCGGCTCTGGGGGAAGTTGTAGGTGCGGATCTTCGCCGACCGGTCGCCGGTCCCAACCTGCGTCTTCCGCTCCCGGGCACGCTCTGCCTCCTTCTCGGCGATCATGTGGTCGAGGAGCCGGCTGCGGAGGACCTTGAGCGCCTTCGCCTTGTTCTTGTGCTGGGACTTCTCGTCCTGGCACGACACGACGAGACCCGAGGGGATGTGCGTGATGCGCACGGCCGAGTCCGTGGTGTTCACCGACTGCCCGCCGGGGCCCGAGGACCGGAAGACGTCGATGCGGAGGTCGTTGGGATCGATCTCCAGGTCCACTTCCTCGGCTTCCGGGAGGACGGCGACGGTGGCGGCCGATGTGTGGATCCGGCCGGAACTCTCCGTGGCCGGCACACGTTGGACCCGATGCACACCGGATTCGTAACGAAGGCGGCCGTAGACCCCGCGCCCGCGTAGCGTGAAGATGGCTTCCTTGATGGAGCCGGGAATCCCCTCGGACAGGCTCAAGAGCTCCATGGACCATCCCTGGCTCTCGGCATACGAGCGGTACATGCGCATGAGGTCGGCGGCGAACAGCCCTGCCTCGTCACCGCCGGTGCCGGCTCGGATCTCCACCACTGCGGGCCGGTTGGCCAACGGATCGGGGGGGATGAGGAGCTCTTTGACCTCCATGGTCAGCGCCTCGATCCGGTGGGTCAGCGACTCGGCCTCTTCCTCGGCCATGGTGCGCATCTCCGGGTCCTCGGCCTCGTTGGCCAACTCCACGGCCCCGGCGTGTTCCTCGATGAGGCCCCGCAGTTCGCGTCCCGTCGTCACGATGGGCTCGAGGTGCGAGCGCTCCTGACCCAGCTTCCGGAGCTTGTCGTGATCCGAGAGGACCTCGGGGCTCGCCAGAGCCTCTTCGATGCCGTCGAACCGACGTTCCGCGTCCGACAGACGCTCGTTCAGCCGGGGATCGAGAGTGGATGCCTTCATGGCGTTCGTCCGCCCAGGCGGCCGAACCGGTCAGCGCACCGGTTGCGGTGCACTCAGGAGGCGGTCTCGGCCTCTGCGGTCTCGGCCTCGGTCTCGGCAGCGTCCGCCTCGGCGGCTTCAGGCTCCGCCGCTTCGGCGGCCTCCGAGGTCGCGGTCGAGTCGGACTGCTGCTGGTACTTCCTCTTGAAGCGGTCGACGCGACCCGCGGTGTCGACGAGACGCTGCTTGCCCGTGTAGAAGGGGTGGCACACGGCGCAGATCTCCACGTGCAACTCCTCCTGGGTGGACATGGTCTCGAACCGATTTCCGCAGGCGCACACCACCGTGGCCACCATGTATTCGGGATGGATGCCCTGCTTCATGTCCTGCTCCAAAACGACGAAGTGAACCGGGCCGCGCGATGGATTCGCGTCGGCCCGAAATTTGGGTGCCTTCGGACCCGGAAAGGTCGAGGCATAGCCTGGAAAACCTAAACGCGTGGCCCCTGCGGGTCCAGTGACGACCGCCGGTGCCGGGTAGGGCGACCCATGCCCATGCCACGAAGCAACAGATGGGCGAGGAGTACGAAGCCCACGAAGGCACTCGCCGTTCCGACGACGTCGCCGTAGCGGTGGTACACCGTCAGCCCGTCGACCGTGCGGACATCGGCAACGCGGACCTCACGGCTCCCCGGCTCTGCCACATCGTGTGTCCGACCCACCGGATCGACGAACATCGAGACCCCCGTGGCCGCGGAGCGGACGACGCCTACACGACCTTCGATAGCCCGCATCACCAGATGGGCGGGGTGCTGCCGCAGCGCCACGGTCCGTCGGAGGGGACCGATGCCCTCGAGCCAGGCATCGTTGGTGATGTTCACCAGGACGTCGGCGCCCTGGAGTCTCATCGCGCGGGCCACCTCCGGGTAGCTCGACTCGTAGCAGATGAAGACCCCGTAGCGATTGCCTCCGACCTCCGCCAGAGGCCAGCCGACGCCCGCCTGATAGGCAGACGACCCTGGCTGGAAGGGTATACGCTCGATGACGGGCACGAGGCGTCGTTTGTCGTACCGGTAGTCGTCGAGGCCGTCCGCCCGCATGAGGAACGAGGAGTTGTACGCATCGGCTCCCAGGGCACCGAAGATGACCGGCGCCCCGACGGCTCGGCTGAACTCCTGGATGGCGTGCCTCGCGCCGGCGACGGTGGGAGATCTGGGATCCGCCCGGAGAAAGAGCTCGGGAAGTACGACCACGTCGACGGATGCCGCCTGCACCGAAAATCCTTCGGGCCGCTCCTCGACCACCGACGGAAGGGCACCGGCGACGCCATCGACACTGCGGGCGCCCTCTTCGAGCTTCCTCCCCCGGGCGATGTCCGGTTGCACGACGGCGAACCGGGCCACGGTGCGTGGCACGAGCCGGTCCGCGCGCCAGACCCCCCACCCAGCGACGGCTACCACGACGCCGACGGCCGCGACCGCTGCGCCCCGGGACCGGCGGATCCACGCGGTGGCCAGGAGTCCGTTGACGACGGCGAGCCAGAAGGTGATGCCCCGCCCCCCCACGATCTCGGCAGCGCCGGCGAGCTCGGGAACAGCCGTCAGGGAGGTGCCCAGTCCGAGCCACGGCAGGGCCAGGCTGTCGGGCAGGTGGGCCCGGGTCCATTCGAATGCCGTCCAGACGACGGGCAACGCCAGCCACACCGGAGCGCCTAGGCGAAGGACGGAGTGGTGGAGGAGCCCGCCGAACAGACCCGCCAGGCCGGTGAGGCCGATGACGATGAGCACGTACGAGCCGGCCGCGAACCCCGCCGCCGCAATGCCGGGATCCGCAGCGTACAGAGCCAACGGGACCCAGTGGAAGATCCAACCGAAATATACGGCGCCCAGGGCAACCGAACCCCTCACGGCCGTACGTCTGCCGGCATCGTCATCCGTGAGACCCTCGGTCCACACGGCGTAGGGCACCAACGCCAGGAACGGGAGGACGACGAGGTGAAAGGGTGGAAAGCAGAGGGCGAGCAGCGCCCCCGAGAGGACGGGAAGGCCGTACCGCGCTACGACACCGACTCCCGTCGGCGCATCACAGCTCCACCCCTCGCCCTTCTTCCACCGATCGGTACGCCGCCTCGATGACCCGCATCACCTCGACCTGCTCCCTGGGAACGACCACGTCGCGCAGACCCGTGATCTGGCGGACGAAGTCGTCGAGAAGGCGCCGGTAGGCGTTCGTGTACGCATTCTCCCCGCCGCGGGGGCGAGGCTGACGAGGCGTCACGTCCATGGGACGGCCACCCACCTGGCGATAGACCTCCAGGGGGGGGAGTGACCCCGAGCCCTCGGTACCCATGACACGGACGTAGTAGCGGTCCTCGGCGGCGAAGTAGCGGTTGCTCACTTCGAGGGTTATGGCCACGCCCTCTTCGGTCTCCAGCAGGAGGGTCGCCGAATGCTCAACGGCCTCGGAGCCCTTCGACACGATGCACGCGACCCGCCGCACCACGGGGAAGTCGGTGGTCCAGAGGCAGAGGTCCAGGGCAGGAATCCCCAGATCGACCAGCGCCCCTCCGGCGGCAGCGGGGTCCGTCCGCCACGACGTCTTCCCCACCGGAGTCGTTCGGGTGAGCCAGCTACCACGGACGGCATGGAGGTCGCCCAGCTCCTCGCCCTGGACGAAGCTGCGAAGGGCGATGACCTCGGGACGGAACCGGTGGGGAAGCCCCACCGAAACAACCTTGCCGGTCTCCTTGGCCTTGTCGACCACACGCCGGGTGCCTTCGGACGTTGTGGCCAGCGGTCGCTCGACGAGGACATGCTTGCCGGCGTCGAGAGCGGCGATGGCCATCTCTTCGTGGAGATGGTTGGGCGTACAGAGGATCACTGCGTCAAGATCCTCGACGGCCAGCATCTCATCGCTGTCCAAGACAATAGGCACCGAGTACCGACGCGAAAGGGTTTCGGCCTTGTGGGCGTCGCGATCGGCGAGGGCGACGACCTCGACATCCTCGCGCTCGACGAAGATGGGAAGGTGGACGACCTGGCTGATAGCACCGGCACCGACGATGCCGACGCGGATCGGTCCATTGTCACTCATTGCCGCGGCCTTCTCCCGGTGCATTGGGTCCCGTCATGAACTGCCAGCCCACCCGGACCTGGAATTGCTGCTGGTCCGGCATGATCTCGTACCGTCCCACGGTATATAGGCGCATCGCGTTCGTCACGGGATACTCGGCGCCCACATGGAGGTTGAAGCCAGGCTCCACCGAATCCAGGAGGTTCTCGACGAAGGTACCGTCGATGGCCGCGCCATCCCCGTCGACGAAGTGGGCCGCCAGGCCGAAGCCGCCGAAGGTGAGCAGGTCGAAGGGGACTTCCCATACGACCTGGGCATCGAGACCGATGGCGATGTCGGTGTATTCGATGGTGCCGAGGTCGAGGTCAGGGGCCGGGCCGCCGGTCTGGTCGGCGACGAGTTGTCCCACGCGTTCGGCGAACTCCACAACCTCCTCGTCCAGGAGCCGGGTGCCCGTGTAGGTGAGGGAGGGTAGTACCCGGAGACCGGGACCGGCATACCCCATGTCGATCCGGAGGCCGTAGCTCCACGACTCCTCCAGCCGGTTGGGCCACGCGTATCCCGCTTCGAGGCCGAAGCCGCGGAAGGACAGGTGCTCGTAGTCGATGTCAGCGACATCCTGGGCGAGGATCGCCGACGGGGCCGCGGCGCTGGCCGCGACGCCTCCGGACGCCGCCACGCCGACCAGGCAGAGCGCTGCTCCCAGCCTCCCGGCGAAAGTCCTTCCGCGAGTCTCGAGATCCACTGGCCGGGCTCCGCGCATTCCCATCATCCCTCCACCACCTCCGCTACCAGGTCGTAGTCCATGGCCTCGACAATCCGGGCCTCGATCATGTCCCCGGGAGATAGCGGTGACCCGCTCCGCAGATGCGTCACGCCGTCGACGTCCACGGCCTGCCCCACGGTCCGTCCGACACCGGCAAAGTCCGGGTCGTCGTCGACCCGCTGGTCCACCAGCACGGTCGTCATCGAGCCAACCAGTTCCAGATTGCGATCGAAGGAGATGCCCCGCTGCAACTCCATCACCTCCTCCAAGCGCTCCTCCATGACGTCGTCGGGCACCCGTCCGTCCATCTCGGCGGCCCGTGTCCCCTCCTCCACCGAGTACGTGAAGGCTCCCACGCGCTCGAAGGAGATCTCCTCGAGGAGGTCGAGCATCGCCCGGAAGTCGTCGTCCGTCTCGCCCGGGAAACCGACGATGACGGTCGTCCGAAGCGTGAGCCCGGGGATGGCCTCCCGGAGCCAGCCCACGCGCTCACGGATGGTCTTCTGTCGTTCGGGACGACGCATGGCTTGCAGAATCCGGTCGCTCCCGTGCTGGATGGGAACGTCCAGATACGGCACGATCCGATCCTCCCGAGCCAGGAGGTCCACCAGATCCCGGGTGATGCCCGACGGATACATGTAGAAAAGGCGGTACCAGGGAACGTCCGTGCCCCCCAGAAGGGCGGCCAGGAGGTCCTGCAGGAGCGGCGCTTCGCGGTCCTTCCGGCGGAGGTCCCTTCCGTACCAGGTGGTGTCCTGGGAGACGATGTTCAACTCCTTCACCCCCGCCTCCCCCAGACCGGCCGCCTCGCGGACCAGTTCCTCGACGGGGTGGGAGCGATGCAGCCCCCGCATGAGGGGAATGGCGCAGAAGGCGCAGGTGTGGTCACACCCCTCGCTGATCTTCAGGTAGGAGGTGTGGGGCGTCTCCGTCGAGAGAATCCGGAGAGGGCGCTCCATGACCGGCACGAAGGCATCTTCCTCGGGAAGCAGTCCCCGGCTCCGTAACCGTGGCACGAGGGTGGGGAGTTCGGTGAGGCCGAGGAAGAGGTCGACCTCGGGGATCTCCTTCTGCAACTCCTCTCCGTGTCGCTGCACCAGGCACCCGACCGCGACCACGGCCTTGAGTCTCCCCTCGTCCTTGAGATCGCACGCCTCGAGGATCGTCTCGATGGACTGTTCCTTGGCCGACTGGATGAAACCGCACGTGTTCACGATGACGACCTCGGCGCCGTCTACGTCCGACGACACCCGAGCGCCGTGCCCTACGAGGGCACCCATCATCCGCTCCGAGTCCACCGTGTTCTTGTCGCACCCCAGTGTGACCAGAGCGATGCGAGGCCCGTCGGCGTTACCCTGGGCGTCGACTTCGTGGTGCACCGGCAGGACGTTGGGCGACACCCCGGGGCGGATGGGATCAGGCGAGACCGGGAAGACGGGCAGATCGCGCGTTCGGCTCACGGAGAACGACGCCCCGCCGAACCCGGCGGCTCGACGACGAGCGCCCCGGCCGGCACGGTGAAGGTGAACCGGTCCGCCCCGACGTCGGCCCCGAAGACCACGTCGTCGAGGGTGATCGTACGCACGTTGCCGTTCTCCTCTTCGAGTCGGAGACGTCGAAGAACCGGCTGACCCTCGTCGATCCAGAGGACCGCGGCCCGGTACGAAGCAGGCTGCTTGGGCAGGAGCCGCAGTCGATGGGCGCGTCGGCCCTCGATGAGTTCCACTTCCTCGTAGGTGACGTCGTACTTCGACTCGGTGTCCACCAGAAACTCCCGGTGGAAGTCACGGCCACCGGCGCTCTGTTCCGCCGGCGCCTTCATGACGGTCTTCTCGTCGTTGCTCGGGAAATAGACCCACGCCCACTCACCATCGACGATGATGACGTCGCCGGCGGGGTCGTCGAAACGCATGGAGAACAGGTTCGGCCGGCCCGTGCAGAGTCGCCCGGTTCCCGTCCGCTCCCTGCCCAGGAGCGGAATCGAGAGTTGCTGGGTGAAGTCGGCACACACCGTCTCCACGGCAGCGTAGCGATCGCCAGCGGCGTCGACGATCTCGAGGCCGTCCTGGGCCCGGAGAGAGCCGGGCGCGAGAACGAGGGCCACGGTCGCGAGGAGAGGCACAGGGCGGTTCATCGCATCATCCCGGTCCGCAGATGTCGTCCAGCTCGTCGAGGGTGATCAGGACCTCTCGGCCCTTCGCACCCTCCGACGGTCCCAGGACGCCGGCATCCTGGAGCTGGTCGGCGATGCGCGCCGCCCGACCGTATCCGATGCTGAGCTTCCGCTGCAGCAATGACGTCGAACCGCCTTCGTTCATGATGCACACCTCGGCGGCGGCACGGAACAGTTCGTCCCAGTCGCCTGCGATCTCCTCCAGCACCGCCGAGGCGTCTTCCATCTCCTGGCTCTTGAGCTCGTCGAAGATGTCGGGCTCGTCCGTCGCCGGCGCTTCCTCGGCTTCCTCGGCGTGTCGCTCCAGCAGGTCGGCGTACCACCCCATGAGGCGCTCGGTATCCTCGGTGGGCAGGTAGGCCCCCTGAATGCGAACGGGCGTGCTGCCCCCAGGCGGAAGGAAGAGCATGTCGCCGTTGCCAAGGAGGGCGTCGGCCCCATTCTGATCCAGAATCGTCCGGGAATCGGTCTTCGATGCGACCCGGAACGCGATCCGCGTCGGGAAGTTGGCCTTGATCAGGCCGGTGATGACGTTCACCGAGGGCCGCTGGGTCGCGACGATGAGGTGGATGCCGATGGCGCGGGCTTTCTGGGCCAGCTGCGTAAGCGGTTTCTCCACCTCCGACTGGACGGTCATCATGAGGTCCGCCAGCTCGTCGACCACCACGACGATGTAGGGCATGATGCCGTCGTCGTAGATCCACCGGTTCTCGTCTCCCTCTCGTCCCTTGGGCTCGGCGCGCTTCATGATCTGGTCTTCGCGCACCTTCTTGTTGAACTCCTGAATCGAACGGACCGTATTCGCCTTCAGGAGAGCGTACCGGCGCTCCATCTCCAGTACCGCCCATTTGAGTACACCGGCGGCGTCGCGAGGGTCGGTGATGACGTTGTGCCGGAGGTGGGGCAGCTTCGAGTAGACCGACAGCTCCACCATCTTCGGGTCGATCATCAAGAGACGCAGCGTTTCCGGTGTGTGCCGGTAGACCAGGCTCGTGATGATGGTGTTGAGACAGACCGACTTGCCTGACCCCGTCGCGCCGGCGATGAGGACGTGGGGCATCTTCTCCAGCGCGGACACGTAGGGCCGACCATTCAGGTCTTTGCCCAGGGCCAGCGGCAAGACACCCTTGGCCCGATGAAACTCCGGCGTCTCGAGGATCTCCCGGAGATTCACGATCTCCGGTGAGGGGTTGGGGATCTCGACGCCTACGGCACCCTTCCCCGGGATGGGAGCCACGATACGGATGGTGCGGGCCTTCATGGCCAGCGCGAGGTCTGCGTCGAGGTTGGCGATTCGGTTCACCTTCACTCCCGGCGCCGGCACGACCTCGAACTGGGTGACGACGGGGCCGGTGGTCCGACCGCGGACCTCGCTCTCGATGTTGAAGGTCCGGAGCTTCTCCACCAGAACGTCACCGAGCTGCTCGAGCTGCCGCTCCATGCTGGCCCGATCCTGGGTCTCCGGGGCGCTGAGGAGATCCACCGGGGGCACCTCGTGCCCGATGGCCGACTCGGCGTTGGGGTCGTCGAGTTCGTCCTCGTGTCGGTCGTCGACGCTCTCCCGGGAGGGATCGTCGGCTACGGCTGCGCCTTCTCCGGCGGCGGTGTCTGCCCCGTCGGTCTCTTGAGCCGACAGATCCCCGCCCGACTCGGGGACCTTCTCGCCGATGCCATCGGAGGTATCTCCGTCCGAGCCGACGACGCCCTCGGCCGAAGGGTGGTTGGCCAGCCCAGCGGCACCGTTCCCGTTCACCGGGGCCCCCGCCGCCTCCTTCTCAGCGAACTCGCCATCCCATTGATCGTCCCGCTCGGCACCCTGCATCCACTCGGGTTCGAGCCCCTCGACGGGCGCTTCTTCCTCGGCGACGGCCGCCTGTCCACGCTGCTCGGCCAACGCCTTCGCCCGGGCCTCGGCAAGCTCCTTGCCCTTGTCGGCCAGAACCTTCGCGGTGCGGCCGGCGACGTCGCCCCCCGCCCTGACGCCACGACCCACGGAGCGAAGGGGATTCCAGCTCAGCGTCGCCACCGAGAGGGCGACGAAGAGAACCCCTGTGATGAGGAGGGCGCCCAGTTCTCCGACCAGGCCAACAAGGGGCGACCCGAGAGACGTGCCGAGCCAGCCCGCCACCGCCGAAGATTCGGTCGTGATCCAGGCGAAAAGGGGAATGAGGAAGAGCAGGCCGGTGAAGAGGACCACAAGGCGGAGGGATCGATCCGGTGACAGCCAGTCGCCGGCGCGCAGGCCAGCCACCGCCAAGAGGATGGGCACGAGCACCGCCGACATCCCGACGAAGGCCACTAGCAGTCCCTGGAGTGTGCCGCCGAGGACTCCGATCATGTTGCCGCTGGGAAACCACTCCTCACCGGCGCCTCCGAGGACCGTGACCGGCAGGAGCGAGAGGAAGAACAGCAGCGCGACCGCCAGAAGGGCGACGGCCGCGATCTCCCGGCGTTGGTCCTCGCTCAGCATCGACTCCTCACGGCCATCACCCCTTCGTCATTCGCCGGCTCGCGTGATGGCCTGATCCCTCATCTCCACGACGATGTCGTGGCGGTCTACGTCGGCACAGATGTCCAGGTCCGCCCCGAGCCCGATCTCGATGATCGATGCGCCACCGGCCGTCACCGACAAGAAACGCTTGGTGGGCTTCCGCGCCGAAGCGAGGGCCCGAACGGCGCGGGCTGCGTCGTTGAGCTCGTGATCGTCTTCGGAGTCGGCGATGGTTCGTTGGATCAGGTGACCGGCGCAGAGGGCGTCGTCCAGCGAGAAGCGGTCCTCGCGGCCGGCGCACACGATGACCACATGGTCGTCGCCGGCGATGGCCTCGGCCACCGAACCCAGGTTGGTGAAGGCACAGGGGAGAAGCCGGGCGCTGTCGGCTGCCGCGCTCAGAGCGCGGGTGCCGTTGGTCGTCGTCATGACGATCTTCTTGTCCTTCACCGTCGCGGCGTCGAACTCCCGGGGCGAATTCCCGAGATCGAAGCCCTCGACCTTCACCCCCTTCCGCTCTCCGCACAGGATGGTGTCTTCTCGACCCATCGATGAGGCGATGCGCACGGCTTCCTCGGTGGATTCCGTGGGGTAGATGGCGCGGGCCCCGTTGGCCAACGCCTCGATGATCGTCGTCGTGGCTCGCACCACGTCGATGACGACGACCGTCGCGTCGGCCGTGGCCCCGGCGTCGACCTCGGGCGGTGTGAAGTACGTGTCGACCCTCATTCCGCCGCGGCCTTCTCCGCCTGCATCCGGGCCACGAAGCCCGTGTCCACGTCACCCCGCATGAAGGCGTCGTCGTCGACGATCTCCCGAAGGAAGGGGATGGTCGTCGGAATCCCTTCGATGATGAACTGGTCGAGCACGTGGCGGGCCCGGACGATCGCCTCTTCCCTCGTGTTTCCACTCACGATGAGCTTCGCCAGGAGGGAGTCGTAGTGAGGCGGCACGGTGTACCCGGCGTAGACGTGGGTGTCCAGACGGACGCCCGGGCCTCCCGGGGGATGGAACGTGGTGATGGTTCCTGGGCCGGGGGCGAAGTTGCGGTCCGGGTCCTCGGCGTTGATCCGGAATTCGATGGCGTGGCGCTGGTGCTCGACCTTGTCGGGCACGGAGAGCTTCTCGCCAGCGGCGACGCGGATCTGCTCCTTCACCAGATCGTACCCGGTGGTCACCTCGGTGACCGGGTGCTCCACCTGGATCCGCGTGTTCATCTCCATGAAGTAGAAGGAGCCATCTTCGTCGAGGAGGAACTCGACCGTCCCGGCGCCGACGTAGTCGATAGCCTCGGCGGCCCTGACGGCAGCCTGCCCCATCTCTTCGCGGAGTTCGGGGGTGACGGCCGGTGACGGAGCCTCCTCCACCAGCTTCTGGTGCCGACGCTGGATGGAGCAGTCCCGCTCCCCCAGATGCGTAACCCGTCCGTGCTGGTCACCGAAGACCTGGATCTCCACGTGGCGCGGCTTGAGAATGCACCGCTCCAGGTAGACATCCGGGTTCCCGAAGGCGGCCCTGGCCTCGTTCTGCGCCGCCGTGAACAGCTTCTTGAAGTCGTCGCGATCCGCGGCGACACGCATCCCCTTCCCGCCCCCACCCGCCGACGCCTTGATCATGATGGGAAAGCCCATCTCGTCGGCGATGGACACCGCGTCCTCGATATCGTTCACGACGCCTTCGGAGCCGGGTACCGTTGGCACACCGGACTCCATCATCGTGGCCCGCGCCGTGGCCTTGTCGCCCATGGAGCGGATCTGGTCGGGGTTGGGGCCGATGAAGACCAGGTCGGACCGCGTGCAGATCTCGCTGAACTCGGCGTTCTCGGCGAGGAAGCCGTACCCGGGATGGATGGCCTCGGCCCCCGTGACCTCCGCCGCTGCGATGATGCGCGGAATGTTCAGGTAGCTCTCGCTCGCCGGAGCACGCCCGATGCAGACGTCTTCGTCTGCGAAGCGGACGTGGAGGGACTCGCGGTCGGCCTCGGAGTACACGGCCACCGTCTGGACTCCGAGCTCGTGACAGGCTCGGATGATGCGGAGAGCGATCTCCCCGCGATTCGCGATCAGGACCTTCTTAAACAAGTGTTTATCTCCTGGGACACGCGTCGTTCGGTCACCGACATGACGCCACGACCCGCGACGACCCCAATACCGCACGGGATCCGGTGCATTTCAAGGCCGTTCTCAGGGAACGGCCGATACGAGTCTACAGGTCAGCGAGGAGCGACACGGAAGAGGACCTGACCGAACTCCACCGGCTGAGCGTTCTCCACCAGGATCTCGACGATCTCGCCGGAGATCTCGGCGTCGAGCTCGTTCATGAGCTTCATCGCTTCGATGATGCAGAGGGTGTCGCCCGGAGCGATCTTGTCTCCCACGTCCACGTACGACGGGGCGTCGGGGGCCGGAGCGCGATAGAAGGTACCCACCATCGGGGAGGTGATCTCCTCGAGGTCCGATGCCGGGGGCACCGAAGCAGAGCCACCGGCGGCCTGGTCTCCGCCGGGAGCCGCGGGGGGCGGAGCCGGCGCAACGGCCGCGGCAGCTGGCGCCGCAGCCTGGACGGCCACCGGGGCGGCCGTCATCGGCGGTGTCTTGGAGAGGCGCACTTTCGTCCCCCCCCGCTCGATCTCGAGGGAGTCGACGCTGCTGGCGTCGAGCGCCTGAATGAGCCGTTCGATGAAGTCGAAGTCGATCATCAGTTCACCCGTGAGAGGTATTTCTCTGCGGCCCAGTCGATCTTGAGGACATCACCTTCGTCCACGAAGAGAGGTACCTGGATCTCAGCTCCGGTCTCCAACGTAGCCGGCTTCGTCGCTCCCTGGGCGGTATCACCCTTGAAGCCCGGCTGGGTGCGCGTCACTTCGAGCTCCACGAACTGGGGAAGTTCGACGCTGATCACCTTGCCGTCATGGACCAGTCCCTCGCACTCCATGTTCTCCTTGAGGAACTTCAGCTGGTCCGGACCCAGGAGGTCACCCGCGATGGGGATCATCTCGAAGGTGTTGGCGTCCATGAAGAAGTAGAGCTGGCCGTCGGTGTAGCTGTAGTTCACAGGACGCCGCTCCAGGCGGACATCGTTGACCTTCTCACCCGAGCGGTACGTCTTGTCGACCACCGCCCCCGTGAGGACGTTCTTGAGCTTGGTGCGAACGAAGGCGCCGCCCTTGCCCGGCTTCACGTGCTGGAAATACGTGATGGCCCAGAGATCGCCGTCGATCTCGAGTACCATCCCGTTACGGAAGTCCGCCGTACTGGCCATATGTCTTCTTGAGTCGCTGTTGTCTGTAGTGCGGGCCGTCAGTCGCCGATACGGGCGACCAGGCCACGGAGCCCTAGAAGATAGCTCTCGACCCCGAAGCCATAAACCACACCCGCCGCGACACCCGAAAGGAACGACCTGCGGCGGAAGCGCTCGCGGCCCTGCGTGTTGGAGAGGTGGACTTCCACGAACGGCCGGTCGACGCCCATGAGGGCATCCCGTAGGCCGATGGACGTATGCGTCAGTGCACCTGGATTGATCAGGAACCCGTCGACTCGGTCCGACGCGTCGTCCACGAAGTCGAGGATCTCGCCCTCGTGGTTTGATTGGAAGGTCTCCAACTCCAAGCCCAGCTCAGTGGCCAGACGGGCGAGTCGATCATTGATGTCCTCGAGCGTATCCGTGCCGTACACCTCGGGCTCGCGGCGGCCGAGTAGCCTGAGGTTCTGGCCGTGGACGACGGCGATCCTCACGGCTCTGCCCGATTCTCCCACGCCAGGAGGGAATCGAAGTAGTTCCCCGCCGCGGGTTCGTCCGGGTCGCCGTCGTCGGATCCCTCCGAGTCCCACGCGAAGGGGGTATCGACGGCTTCTGCACCGTCCAGACCGTGCTCCGCCAGTTCCCGGGCCCGCTCCTCCACTTCATCCTCGCTGTGACCGTCTCCCGGAATCTGGGGGTCCGGAACCGGAACCTTGGGGGCGCCGCCGGCTTCGAGGATGGCGATGCGCTCGGTGAGGGCCGTGTCGCTGGGGTTCCGTGCCTGGAGCGCCTTCAAGACTTCCAGCGCCTTGTCGTCGAAACCCTGCTTGGTGTAGAGATCGGCGAGGGTACGCGTGTAGATCGGCTCGGCGGGCGTGTCGCTCATCTCAGGACTCCCTCTACTCGCAGTGCCCGCCAATGGTGGCCTCTTCTCCTCCACTGGCGGCTCGTCGGGCGCCAAGGCGGTGAGGTCGATGGCTCCCGGCACACTCTCCTCCCCCTGCACGTCCGGTGCCAGCGCGCTCAGGTCCATGACCTCCGGCTCGGGCTCATCGGGGGCCAGGGCGCTCAGGTCCATGACCTCGGGCGCGGCTTCGTCCGGCTCGTCGGGCGCCAGGGCACTCAGATCCATGACCTCCGCCTCGGCCTCGTCCGGCTCGTCGGGCGCCAGGGCGCTCAGATCCATGACATCCGCCTCGGCCTCGGCCGGCTCGTCGGGGGCCAGGGCGCTCAGATCCATGACCTCGAGCTCGGCCTCGTCCGGCTCGTCGGGGGCCAGGGCGCTCAGATCCATGACCTCGAGCTCGGCCTCGTCCGGCTCGTCGGGGGCCAGGGCGCTCAGATCCATGACCTCGAGCTCGGCCTCGTCCGGCTCGTCGGGGGCCAGGGCGCTCAGATCCATGACATCCGCCTCGGCCTCGTCCGGCTCGTCGGGGGCCAGGGCGCTCAGGTCCATGACCTCCGGCTCGGCCTCGTCCGGCTCGTCGGAGGCCAGGGCGCTCAGATCATGACCTCCGCCTCGGCCTCGTCCGGCTCGTCGGGGGCCAGGGCGCTCAGATCCATGACCTCGAGCTCGGCCTCGTCCGGCTCGTCGGGGGCCACGGCGCTCAGGTCCATGACATCCGCCTCGGCCTCGACCGGCTCGTCGGGGGCCAGGGCGCTCAGATCCATGACCTCGAGCTCGGCCTCGTCTGGCTCGTCGGGGGCCAGGGCGCCGAGGTCCATGACTTCTACCACGGTCTCGTCCGGCCCGTCGGGGGCGGAGGCACCCGGATCCGTGGCGTCGTCAGGTGCCAGAGCGTCCAGGTCCGTGAACTCCGCCTCCGGCCCGGGCAGGGCGACGTCCAAAGGAGCCGATCCCTGGATCATCTCGTCCTCGCCGACGAGGCCGAGGGAATCCATGGCCGCGGCAAGCTCTTCGTCGCCGGGCTGCCGCACCTGGGGTTCCTCTCCGGGACCCACGAGGGTCAGGTCGTCGAAGAGCGTGTCCTCGGTGTCACCGAAGTTCGTTTCGGGTACGAACTCGGTGATCTCGGGGGCTGCCGAAGGAGCGCCGTCGCCCGGATGTCCGTCCAGGGCCACAACCCGCGCCTCTTCGGAGTCGGGATCGAGCTCCAGAAGCGTCGAGCGCAGGCGATCGGCCTCGTCGTCCTCCCCCTTGCCGGCAAGGAGCGTGGCGAGGGCCGAAAGGCCGACCAGGTGCTCGGGATCGAGCTCCAGGACGCGCCGCGCGGCCAGCTCCGCCTCGTAATCAAGCCCCTGGTCGCTGTAGAGCCTCGTTGCGATGGCATGCCCGGTGACGAACTCCGGGTGTCGCGACATGCCGTCGGTGAGCAGATCCAACGCCTCTCGGACCTCGCCCTTCCTCCGGAACGCATCCGCCAAACTGGCGAAGGCGAGCCCGTCCGGATCACGCTCCGACCAAAAGATCGACTGGAGAGTCCGAATCTCCTGATCGAGTGAATCGTGCACGCGCGCTCCGACGGATGTCGAGAAAGTGGGTGCCGGCGGTACCCGACGACGCCCGAAGATATGGAGCGCGCCGAAAAAGTGTCAACGAAATCGCCCTGCAAGGCGAACGGGTGGCTGGACATCGGGGAACCGAGGGTTCCCGGACGCGTACGGAACGGTACTCCTCGAGGCCCGTCGGCTCCGTTGAGTGCCCGGATCCGACCCGTTATCCTTTCGGGCTGGTTTTTCGAGGATTTTTCGAACCTGATAGCGGTGGTAGGAGACGACGTGTCATGATGCGTCAAATGCGGGAAGCGACGAAGCCGATCATGCTGTTGGCGGCGATCGCGTTCGTGGCCCTCATGGTGTTCGAATGGGGCATGGACGCCAGCGGCCGTAGCAGCGGAGGTCCCGGCGAGATCGGTTCGGTCAACGGCGACCCGGTGATGTACGACCAGTACATGGCGGCGTACCGCCAGCTCTACGACCAGGTTCAGCGATCCCAAGAGGAGATGATCAGCTCCCAGCAGAACAAGGAGATCGAGGACGCCGCCTTCGACGAGGTCGTGAATCAGCTCCTCATTCTCCAGGAGCTCCGCGCCCGCGGTATCACGGTCACCGACCGGGAGATCAGCGAGGCCGCACAGTACAATCCCCCCGATTACCTCCGACCGCAGTTCGTCACCGAGTCCGGAACGCTCGACCTCCAGTCGTATCAGTCCTTCCTGGCGTCTCTCATGCCCGAGCAGCTCATTGCCCTCGAGGCCTACTACCGGGACGTCATCCCGCGCGGCAAGCTGCTCCGCCAGATCTCGTCGGGCATCTTCGTGACCGACTCGGAGCTGTGGCGCCAGTTCAAGGACCAGAACGAGACGGTCGAGATCCGCTACGTCCCGATGAATCCCTCGGCGCGGTATCCGGACGCCGACTTCACCATCAGCGACGCCGACATCGAAGCGTACTACGACGCCAATGAGGAGGAGTTCGAAGTACCGGCGCGGGCGACGGTGAAGGTCGTCGTGCTCGACAAGACGCCTACCCCGGCCGACACCGCGGCGATGCGCACCTTCGCCGACTCCGTTCGCCAGGCCATCGTCGACGGAGCCGACTTCGCCGAGCTCGCGCAGCTCGAGTCGGCGGACCAGGCGAGTGCGGCCAACGGTGGTGACCTGGGTGTCGTGCCTGCAGGCGCCACGACGGCCCCCTTCGACTCGGCGGTGGCGGCGGCGCCGCTCGGCCAGGTCGTAGGCCCCGTCCGATCGTCCTTCGGCTTCCACGTCCTCGAAGTGCAGGAACGTTGGGCCGCCGACAGCGCCCGCGTCAGGCACATACTGATTCCAATCAACCGGACGGACGACAGTGAGATCGAGCTGCTGACCGTTGCCGACTCTCTCGAGGACCTGTCCGAGCAGATGGAGCTGGAGACGGCGGCGGCCAATCTGGGGCTCGCAGTCCAGACCATGGACATCGCGCAGAACTTCCCGTTCATCCCCGGTGCCGGACAGGTTTCTGAAGGCGCAGACTGGCTCTTCGAGGAGGCCGTCGTCGGTGATGTGAGCCCCGTGTTCGAGACCGCGACCGCCTTCTACGCCATCGAACTGGTTTCATCACAACCCGAAGGAATCCTGCCGATCGAGGACGCCGAGCCGGCGATCCGGTCGACGCTGCTCTTCGAGCGGAAGATGGATCGGGCCCGCGAGGAAGCGGCGGAGGTGGTCGCCGCAGTTCGCTCGGGACAGGCGCTAGCCAACGTCGCCGCCGAGATGGAGTTGGACGTGCGTACCGCAGGCCCCTTCACCCGGAACGACTTCGTGCCGGGGATCGGTCGACAGAACGCCGCCATCGGGGCCGCCTTCGGCTTGGAGCCCGGAGAAGTGAGCGATGTGGTGACGACGCCCGCGAACGCGTACATCATCGAAGTCCTGACCCGGACGGACGCCGATCGTGCGGCGTGGCAGGCACAACTTCCGCAGCAGCGGACGGCGGCCATCCAGGCCGAGCAGCAGCAGAGGCTTCAGGAGTGGATCCAGGGCCTACGCGCCGCAGCCGACATCAACGACCGGCGCGACATCGTCCTCGCACCTCAGGATGAAGACGCGATACAGATGCCGACGGTCTTCTGACCGAGGGTCGTCCGGGTAGCGGAGACTCGACGTACCTACGAAGAAGGGCCGGCCGCCGACATGCTCGGCGACCGGCCCTTTCTTCGGTTCTCCGGCGCTAGGCGTCGCTGGTTGAGACGCTGTCGCTGAGCTTCCGCGGCTCGCCATCCTCGTTCGCGTCGGCCGACGCCGGCTCCGGCGGCGGAGTGGACCGATGAATCTTCTTCGTGTCGTCGGGGACCTTCAGCTCGTGCTCGATCTCCCTGACCGAGCTCTTGAACTCCCGGATGCCCTTACCGAGGGAAGATCCGATCTCCGGGAGGCGCTTGGCGCCGAAGAGTAGGAGCACGATGAGGAAGATGAAGACCATCTCCCCCATTCCGAATCCGCCTAAACCCATGCTTCGATTCCTCCATCGGGGCGTCGCCCCGTAGAACTCGTCAGATCCAGGATCGTACGATCATCGCTACGATGGCGATCCCTACGAGCGTCAATACGTTCAATGTCAGTGTAACGGGTCCCAATACGAACGCGACAGCCACCAGGTCCACGGCAAGGGGCCCGATGGACGCATCCACCGACGTCAGCAGGAAGACGCGCGGCGCCGCGTTCGGATCGATGGGCGAAACCTCGACGAGCTTCGTGAGAAGCCCTCCGAGGAACAAGCCGAGCACCAGCGTCCAGAGAAAGCGCACGACCTCCCGTCGACCCGTGTTAACGAGCATACGTGCGCTCCATGAGGTGGGTTCCCCTTCGGCAGGGCTCGGGGGACGGCATAGTCATCCTCAACGCCGGCGATCGACGGCATAGCTCACGGCATCCGCCAACGAGGCGGCCGCCGGGGAATCGGGAAGGCCTGACAGGGCCTCCCTGGCACGGACCGCATACCCTTCGGCGGCCCGGGAAGCATACTCCAGACCGCCACGCTCGACGACGATCTCCACCATCCGGGCGATCTCGTCGTCGGTGGGATCGACCCGTGTGAAGAACGACCTGATCTCCCGCTGCTCCTCGTCGTCGGCCCGGGCCAGCGCCTCGACAAGGGGCAGCGTCACCTTCCGCTCGCGCAGGTCGTGTCCCGTGGGCTTTCCCGTCACCGCCTCCGTACCGGTGTAGTCCAGGAGGTCGTCCGCGATCTGAAACGCCATCCCGAGACTGTGTCCGAAGCGGGCCAGCGCCTCCCGGTGCTCGGGAGCTCCGGCAATGGCACCCATCTCGCACGACGCCGACATCAGGGAGGCGGTCTTCGCGGCAATGAGCCGGTAGTAGTCCTCTTCGGTGAAGTCGAGGGCGTCGTAGGAGGTCAGCTGCCTCATCTCCCCTACGGACATCTCGTTGGCGGCGTTGGCCAGCACCGCGAGGGCCTCGAGGTTGCCGATGCGGGCGAGCTCCGAGACGCCTCGTGAGTACAGGTAGTCCCCCATGATGATGGCGACCTGGTGGGTCCAGAGGGCGTTGACCGTCGGCAGACCGCGGCGCAGCGCCGAGTGGTCCACCGCATCGTCATGGACGAGGGTCGCGAGGTGGACCAATTCCACCACGGCAGCCAGCGTCAGGGCGTCGTCATGATCCCGGCCGGCAGCCCGGCTCGAGAGAAGCAACAGCGTCGGTCGAAAGAGCTTCCCTCTCATGAAGAGGAGGTGCTCGTTGACCTCTTCGATGTCGTCGAAGTCGGAGAGAACGATCCGCCGGATCTCGTCGCCGACGCGCTCCAACGACTCCCGGACGGGGTCCTGGATGGCGGACAGCTTCGGTGGAACTCCTCGAACCGCTCGGCTCACGTCATTCTCCGCGGAGGACGGCACATCGACACTGGACCTCAAAGTACCCGCGGCACTACCGAAGTTCTCTGAGTCGCTCGGTGACGTCGGCGAAGTTGATGTCGAGGGCGAACACTCGGTCGTAGTAGTCGACGGCTGAGTCCTTCTTCTCGAGGGCCTCGTAGGCGCGACCCAGGTAGTAGTAGATGCCGACCAACTCGTCCTCCACCGTATCGGCCGCATCCAACGCCCTCTCCAGGGACCGGACAGCAGCCTCAGGTTGACCCATCTCGATGAACGTCTGGCCCATCATCTCGTACGTCGGGAGGTGATTCGCCGACGCCCTCAGCGCCGCCTGGAAGGACGTGATGGCCTCATCGAGAAGGCCCATCTCCTTGTATGCGGTGCCCAAATCGTAGTGGGCACGGACATCGCTGCTATCCAGATTCTCGGAGACCTTGTCCTTGAACTGGGACAGCATCTTCGCGAAGTCCGCCTCCTCGTCGCCACTCGGTTCCTCGTAAGCCACCGTGAAGCGGGTCGACTTCTCCGAACTGCCCCCCAGAATCATGGCCCCAAGGTCGACGTATCCGCCGTCGCCAGCCTCACTGGACGGGGCCGCGACCTCTTCAGGCGGGGTCGGAGCCGACTCGGCAGGATCCGGCTGCGGTGCGGCCTCACTCTCCGGCGACGGTGCAACCTCGGCCGTCGGCTCCGAGGCGGATTCCACCTCGGGCTCTGCCGGGGTCTCCGCGACCGGCTCGGAGGCGGCGAAATCGTGTGCAGCCTCTTGGAGCTCCTGAGAGGAGTCGGTCGCCGCCGGTGTGGCGTCCACCTCGGGCTCGACCAAGAACTCTTCCGTGGCGTCGTCGGCCCGGGCCTCCTCGACGGCGTCCTGTAACGCGTCGGCCACCCCCTCGGAAGAAGACGCGGCCTCGACAGCGGCGTCTTCATCCGGCGAAGCGGCCTCGCCGACGTCGGCATCCGGCCCGGAGGCGTCCACGAAGCCCGTCGTCGCCACGGCTCCCTCGTCGTCTTCGAACCCCATGGTGGGGAGCTCGGCGGTACTCGTTTCGTCGTCGAAGCTCATCATGGGAAGCTCGACGGCCTCTTCGTCCTCGCCATCGTCCGCGAACCCGACGCTGTCGCTCTCGCCATGGTCCGCGAACCCGACGCTGTCGCTCTCGGCGTCGTCCGCGAACCCGACGCTGTCGCTCTCGTCATCGCCGAACCCGATGCTGTCGTTCTCCGCACCATCGTCGTCGTCGAAGCTCATCATCGGGAGCTCGACGGCCTCGCCTTCGTCCTCTTGAAAACCAAAGGCGGCTTCGTCCGAATCCTCGCCTGCGTCACCGGCCTGAATCTCGAAGTCCTCGAGGCCTGCGTCGACCTCCGCCTCGATCTCCATGGATTCCGCGGATTCCGATCCGGCCACCGCATCCGCGAGCTCGGCAGCAGCGGCCTCGAGCTCCGAGGCGGCGTCCTCCATGGCATCGTTGACGGCGAACGTGGCTTCGGTGTCGTCGCTCCCGAAGGCGTCGCCTCCGAGGCTGATCTCCCCGAACCCACCGAAGTCGTCGTCAAGCGCCGTCTCGCCGAAGCCCCCAGCCGCGACCACGGTGAGGTCGGCATCAGGATCGAGCTCACGGATCTTCTTCTCGATCTCGTCCGCCTGGGCGTCCTCGTCCAGCTGGGCATGGTGCCGGTGGACGATGGTGAGCTGCTCCACGGCCTCGTCCGTACGCCCCTGCGCCGCCATCTGTTCGGCGACCGTGACCCGTACACCTACATCTTCGGGGGCCAGGTCACAGAACTCGATGAGGGCACGGAAGCTCTCGTCGAGGTCGCCCGCAGCCTGCATGCGCTCTGCGTAGGTGAGGAAGTTGGTCCGCGCATCCGGCAGGAAGCCCTGCTCGGCGCGAATCTGCCCGATGACCAGGTACGCCCGATGATGGTTGGGCACGTTCCTGATGATCTTCTTGCAGACCGCGATGGCGTTGTTGGGGAGATAAGCCTCGCGGTAGAGCTCGACGGCTTTCTCGTAGTGCTCGACAGCGGGCTCCAGTCGGCCGACCCTGACGTAGAGGTCCCCGACGCGATTGTACAGGCCAATGTCGACCTGTTCGTCCTTCGCCAGCTCCGTCAGGGCCTTGTTGTAGTGCTCGAGGGCTTTCTGCCAGTCCTCTTTCTGCTCGGCCTTGCGTGCTTTTTGCTTGAGCGACTCGATGCTCATTCGCGAATGTCCGGGGTCTCCGTGCGCTCACCGCTTCGCGCCGAGACGTACTCGGCCACTCGGTGAGAGAGGACCCGGGCGGTTCCCAGGTCAGGAAGCTTTAATCTGCCCACCGAATCCGTGAGCACAAGGGTATCGGGCATCATGCCGATGACTTCGGTTTCCACCACATCGCCCCCACGGCGGCGGACTTCCGCCTCTATGCGACAGAAAACGTCGAGTGGAAGAACGCGTTCGGGGTCCTCGAGATTCATCGAGATCTGAACTCTGCCTTGCTCCTCGAGCCTCAGGCCCAGAGCCCGTAGGCCCGGAAAGCCTCCACCCCGCTCCCGGATCGACGAGGCGATCTCACGGGCGTCGGCGACGTCGACGCCCGTGACGATGACGTTCCACGCCAGGAGGATCGGGCGGGCGCCTACACACGTCACCCCAGCCGTCGGATGGGGACCCACGGCGTCGAAAGGCAGGTCGGGCCGCCGTCCCCCGGGCCACCCCGTCCGCAGGGCTTCGAAGCCACCGCGGCGGATCTCGGCCAAACCCCGCCCAGGGGGATCGGCCGCCTGGCCGTAGAAGTAGACCGGTACTCCGAGCGCGGAAATGGCCTCTCCGGCCCGCCGAGCCGTAGCCACGGCATCGGCCATGGTGACGCCTTGGAGCGGCACGAAGGGGAGGACGTCCAACGCCCCCACTCGTGGATGGACTCCCCGGTGGCGGGTCAGATCGATGTGTTCAGCCGCGAACCGGGCAGCGGCGACGGCGGCGCCTTCGACGTCCTCGGGCGCTCCGATGTAGGTGATCACCGAACGGTGATGATCAGGGTCCGCGGACCAGTCGAGCACTTCGACGTCGAAGGCTTCGATGGTCGTGACCAGAGCTTCGATCTTCGCCAGGTCCCGACCCTCCGAGAAGTTCGGCACCGCCTCCATGACTTTGATCATGTACCCAACCTACGCTCCCGCCGCCTACGGGCCACGATCGAACGCGTGTGGCGAGTCCGCCCCGCCCCGAACGGCCCGAGCCGGGCATCCCGAAGGACACCCGGCTCGTGCGGACCTGAGAGGTTCAGTCCGGCGTCGTCCGAATCATGAGTAGTCGGCGTGCCGCCAGGGTCAGCCCCCCGAACCGATGACCAGGTCCGGGTTGTTGGCCTGCATCTGGTAGGCCCAGTCGAAGATCATGAGATCGTCTCCGTTCTGGTCGACGCCCAGGTGCGTGACGCGGATGATGCCGTAGTGGAGATCACCACCGCTTCCGACCACCCGGAGCACGTAGCTCGTCTCGGTCAGGAGCTGCATGTCGCTGGCCACATACCCGCTCAGAGGAGCCGTCGGCACATCGACACACCCGGCATCGGCGCCCACGCCACACTTCAGAGCCGTCGTCGCGAAACCGTTCTGGTGCACTGCGGCGTTGTCGCCGAGGACCATCCACCAGCCGTTGATGTCCTGCTCCAGTCGGAAGTCGAAGTTGGCCGGGTTCGACCCGTCCACCACCGGCACCACCGACTCGTCCTCGGAGAAGAGGAAGCCCGAGCTCGCCGGCACGTCGGCGAAGTCGTAGAGGAGCTCGCCAGAGAAGTCCGGACGAGGCGTCCCCTCACCGATGACGCTGCCGTCGCTCTCGTGGCCGTCGGTATCCACGGCGGTGACGAAGTAGCCGTACGTCGATCCGTTCGCGGCGAGGAGGTCGACGAACCCCTCGGAATCCGTCTCGCCGAGCAGCAGCGCCGTGCCTCCGTCGTCCAGATAGACCTTGTAGTGGGAGAAGTCACCGGCGGCGAGGGATGCTGTGCCCCAGTTGATGTAGTTGGCGCCGTCGAGGGCGATGACCGAGGTCGCGTCGGGGATGGGCGGAGCCACCCACTGAGGCACGAAGACCTCGACGATGATCGCGGCGTTGGTCTCCGTGCCCGCGTCGCTCACCGCAGAAACGAGATACTCATAGGTTTCACCGGCGGCGACGTTGATGTCCTCGTATGTGCAGAAGTCCTGAGAGCAGCTGGTGACTTCAGCAATGAAGAACCACTCGCTGTCGGTGACCCTTCGCGAGTAGACGCGGAACGCCTCACCGTTCCAATCCGGCGCCAACTCCCAGGTCACCGTGACGGAGCCGGCATAGTAGCTCGCGGCCACCGCGCGGGGAGCTGCGGGCACACCAACCGGATCGTCAACGAAGATCAGTTCGTCCCGACATCCCGTCAGGAAAACCATCGAAAGGGCCAAGCCCACAAGTATGCTTCTCATCGGTCCATCCTCCGTCGGTCGGGCCCGGGTTCGACGGCAGCGTGCCGCCGGCCGGTGCGGGCCAACTCGTGGCACACCGGATGCATGGGGCGTACCGCAACTACAACCTTTTGACTCACAACCATTTACAGAGATCACAGGGTTCGGTCTCGTCCACTATTGAGGACATTCGAGGACGCCGGAGTCGGACACGTCCGGAGGACGGTGGCTCGTCGCTGGCCGCGCGCTCACCCCTGGCCGGAGGCGCGCCGCCCGAGGCTCGATGGCCTCCCGGCGCACGAAAGACTCCTCAACGCTGGCTGGACGAAAGCCCGAGATCCTGGTTCCTCTGGCGGTAGTCGAACTTCAGGTCCCGGTTGTCCATCAAGGACACCTCGAAACGGAACGACCAGTTCCCCGTCGCGGTCTGGAGGAAGTCGAAGTTGGCCTGCCAGCGGTGGAGGTCGCGGGTGAGCCGAATGGAGTGATCGTTGAAGGCGCCCACTTCGAGATCATACGCCGTCCGCCAACTCACGCTCCAGTTCTGTGTGGGCTCGAGTCGAACCGTCCCGCTGAGCATCTCGCTGGCCACCCGGGTGGGGTCTCGGGGACGCTGAAGGGAGTAGCTGAGGTTGGCGGACCAGCTTCCTCGGGACCCTCTGCCGGCCTGCGGTTGCGGGTTGGGCTGCCGCCCGGTCACCGGCACGATCATGGACTCGTCCGTGACGCCTTCGGGCATGGGGTCGGTCACGTCCGGCTCCTCGACCTCGTCTGCCCCGTCTCCGGTGAGCCCCAGCCAGCGGAAGATGGAAGAGCGCGACCCGATGGAAAAGCCGAGATTGACCTGACTCAGGTGCGGCGAGAAGGTCCGGTTGCCCACGGATCCGTCGTCCAGGATCTCGTCGTCGAAGAGCTCGTGGTCCATGGAGATGGAGAGCCCCCGCAAGTAGTCGGACGAGAACTGGTTCGACAGGCGCGTCGTCTCGAAGCCCGCCAGGAACAGGCCCGTCTCGTCGGCTTCTACGAAGTCGTAGCGTACGACGCTCGTGCGCCACGCCAGGAGCGTGACCGACGGGGTCGTCTGCATGCGCCGAGGCCCACCGTCTTCAGGCCCGCCCGGAGCCTGAGCGTCCGCCGCACCCACCCCCCCCGCCGTCGGGTCGACGGCTCCAAGGGAATCCGTCGGCTGTCCGAGGCCTGCGTCCGGGCCCCCGTCCGCGTCGGTGTCGTCCTGGCGTCGCTTCGCCTCGAAGGTTTGAGTTAGCGACACCGAGACCGTGTTCTTCGGCTGCAAGGCACGCGTCCCGAAGACCAGTTCCTGGAGCTCCGAAGAGCTCGTTTTCGGCGTCCATTGGTAGTCGAAGGAAGGTGAGATCTTGTGACGAATGGCCTCGAAGGGCCCGACGCCTCCGAAGAAGCCGTACACGTCGGTACGCAGTTGGGCGCCGAAAGACAGGCGGGACGGCGCCGACACGAAGCTGGACGCCAGGGTGTCCAGGTCCGACTGGAACATGCTCCCGGAGAGGCTCAGGCGCGGCGTGAGCGTCGTCGATCCGATGAGTTGCTGCTGGTAGTTCAGCGACGTGGACCAGCCGAGGGTCATGTCCGCGACGTCCATCGCCGGAGGCCCGGTCAGGACCTCGGGTGGCTCCGAGCCGGTGCCGAGGAGGAGGTAGGCGTCCGGCACATCGAGAGTCCGCGCCTCCTCCAGATCCACCGACTGGGAGAAGGTGAGATTTCCGATGCTGAGATTGCTGCGGGTGAAGCCCGACGTCGTCACGGTGTTGGCCTGACGGATATCGAAGGTGTCGGGCTGGATCCGATCGAGGGTGTTGCGTCGGAGTCCGCTGGAGCCCGACCAGGTCATGTTGTTGAAGACCCCGGCCTGTCCTGGCGGCGCGCGGAAAAGCGTGATTGGAGACAGCGAGAGGTTGACCGAAGGCAGGAGCCACGTCGTCCGGTCATCGGATAGGTACTTCTGCCGGTTGGCCGACGCCGAGATGGTCCCCCAGTCGAACCGCCGGTTGATGCCCGCCTCCGAGTCGATGGACTGGGTGACCTCCCTGGGGTTGAAGGAGTTCTCCCGAAGGAACTCGTTGCTCGTGATGAAGCGGCCAGAGATCCGAAGCTGGGTGCGCTCGTCCATCTGCCACGAATGGCGGGTGTCCACTGCCAGCTCCGTATCCCCGTTGGCCCTCCAGTAACGGCGGAAGCTCAGGTCGCCCTCCAGGAACTGGCGACTGAAGCGGTATCTCAGGGAGCTGGTGAGGCTGAAGAAGGTCTCGCTGAACCAGTCCATGGCCACGAGGGCGTCGGAGTAGTCGCTCATGGCCCAGTAGAAGCCCACGTTGCTCAGCCGTCTCCGGTAGCCACCGGAGGTGCGGACGATATCGTTGACACTGAAGCGAGGCGTCAGGAGGCCGGAGGCCCGTCCACGCTCCAGGCTCTGGGCCATGAAGGGAAGCCAGGCCACCGGCACGTCGGCGAAGTACAGGCGCACACCCCGAGCCACCAGGACGTTGCCCGCCACGATCTTGATCTCGTCGGTCTCGAAGTGGTAGTGCGGGTCCTCGATATCGCACGAAGTGAACTGGGCGTGTGATAGGAAGGTGGAATCGGGGGCCGCGAACGGCATGTCGCCACGGACGATCCAGTTGGCTCCGTCCTGTGCGTACGATGTCCGGGCGCCCACAGCGGTTCCTCTTCCCTGGTTCAGGTCGAAGACCATGTCGGCGGCGTCCACCGGGTCGCCGTCGGCGGGAATGAACGTCCCCTGTCCTACCGCCTGGATGGACCCTCGCTCTTCATCGAAGATGATGGCGGTATCGGCCTCGAAGACGGTGCCTTCCTGGGACACTCGCGCCCGGCCACCGGTTGGTGCGGAAAGGACGAGGACCCTCCGATCGGCGTCGAAGTCCGCATCCTCTCCGTCGTACTCGGTCAGGGAGAAGCCCGGCATCCGGAAGAGGGCGGTGGTCACCGAATCCGGCCCCGCGCCTGCCCCTCGGTTACCCTCGGCCGCCTGGGCGAGCCGTACCGAATCCTGGACGTAGAGGACGCTGTCAGCCCCCGGCCGCCGGGCAAGGCGCTCGAGACGATTGATGATCGCGAGGCGGGCCGAGTCGGCGGCGGCCTGCATCGAATCCGCCGCCGCAGCCCCGGTCGTATCAGCGCGGACAACCTGGGCGTGCAGGGTCGTAGGCAGCAGACAGAGAACCGTGATCAGGCAACACGGGAACAGGGGAAAGAGCCCGGCCCGGACACCCAGCGGACCGCGTCGAGGCGGCCGCTGAGGGCCGCCGCCCGACGCGCCAGGCCCTGCCGTGGCGCCGAGGCTACCCGTCATCTCGGGTCTCGATCGACCCGGAGGGGGGCTCCAGGCTCGCTTCGTGCTTCTTCTCGGCCGCCTTCTCGGCCTTCGCTCTCCTCCGGTAGACACCGGCTGAGAGGAAGATGCCGAACTCATAGAGGAGGATCAGCGGCACCATCATGAAGATGGTCAGCGTGATGGCATCCCCTGGAGTGATGAAGCTGGCCAAGATCGTGATCAGGACGATGGCGTGCCGACGCTTCGACCGGAGAAAGGCCGGCGTGACCAGACCCATGAGGCTCAAGGCCAGGATAACGATGGGGAGTTCGAAGACCACGCCGAAGGCAATGAGCATCTTCACGATGAAGCCCAGCGTGGCGTTGATCTCGAGCTGTGCTTCCAACGACGTCGTGAGGAAGGCCTTGAAGAACTCCAGCGTCACCGGGAGTGCAGCGAAGTACGCGAGCGCCACCCCGGCCACGAAGAGGACCAGGCCGAGGTACAGCGCGGGCATGATGGCCCGCTTCTCTTCCTTCTCGAGCGCCGGAGAGAGGAAGGACCATATGTGGTAGACGAGGATCGGGAAGGAGAGGATGATCCCGCCGTAGATCGCCAGCCGCAGGGTGACGAAGAACGGATCGGCCGGCGACAGGTTGATGAGCCGCAGGTCCGGGTCGTCGTACGCCTCGCGAATGGGCTCGACGAGTAGGTCCAGCACATTGAAGTAGTAGACCAGTCCGAACGCGACGATGGAGCACGCCACGAGAGCGAGGAGCGACCAGAGAATTCTCCAGCGCAGCTCCTCGAGATGATCCAGGAAGGGCATCTCGCCCCGTGGGTTGCGGTGTCGCATCTCGTGGGTTTTGGGTCGTTGCGTCCCTCGCGGTCACGCAGAGGCGATCGCCGCGAGACTCCGAGTCAGATGGGTAGCTCGACCTGATTGCGACGCTGCTCTTCACGCGCCTGGGCCTCGGCCATCTCGTCGACGAACTCTTGGAACTCACCCGCGTCCTGGAAGTTCCGGTAGACCGAGGCGAAGCGCACGTACGCCACCCGATCGAGAGGGCTCAATCGCTCCATGACGAGTTGACCCAGGCGCACGCTCGGGACTTCGACGCCGGCCTCCCTGGAGAACTCGTCCTCGATATCGTCGACGAGGGCCTCCATCTCGTGGGCGGAGACCGGGCGCTTGGCGCAAGCGATCTTCACGCTCCGCAGAAGCTTGCCTCGATCGAAGTCCTCGACGGCCCCCGATCGCTTCAGTACCTGAATGGGGCGCGCCTCCACGTACTCGTACGTGGTGAACCTCGAGCCACACACCGTGCACTCTCTTCGACGTCGTACGGCCCGCCCACCCCGGCTCGCCCGGGTGTCGACCACCCGGTTCTCCGTCGCGTCACAGTCGGGGCAGCGCATCTAGGCCTCGGCGAGGGCGCGGTGAAGCGGTGCCGAAGTCACTCAGCCGATCTCGCGCAGCTTCTCTCGAGCGAGACCCGCCACCGGAGCGTCCGGGTAGGTGTTCATGATGCGCTCGAGAACAGATTTCGCCTCCTCCACGTCGCCGAACTCCTCGTGGAGGAGGGCGATCCGGAAGAGCGCCTCCGGCACGCGCGGCGACGTCGGATAGAGCTGTGGGATCTGTTGGAAACGCTCGAGGGCGTCATCCGGCCGATCCTGCTGCGATCGGAGGTCACCGAGCTGGAAGTATGCGTCGACCGCCCTCGGGTCGTCAGGGTGCTCGGCGATGAACTGCTCATAGGCAACCACCGCCGAGTTGAGGGATCCGCGATTCCGCTGCTGGGTGGCAGCCGACCACAGTTGGTCCGCGTTGCCGGAAGATCCACCAAGGAGATTCTCGCCGCCCCCGCCCGATGTCGTGCCACCGCCCCCGTTCGGTCCTTGCCCGGTCGTGACGCCACCACGGCGGAGATTCGCGAGCTGGTCGCGAATCCCGGCCATGCCTCGCTGGTTCTCTCCGGCGATGGCCTCCAGCCGCGCGAGGCTCTCCTCGATCTGCTGGAGCCGTCGTGCGATATCGCCGCGAAAGTCGAACATCTGGTTCGACTGGGTGCGGAGTGTGTCCTGCGTCTGTTGGGTCTCGAGGGCCAGCATGGTGATGAGGGAGTCCTGCCTGGCCGCGACCGTCCGGAGCTCCTCCTGGAGCGTCCGGATATCGCCCTTCATCGCACAGCCGCCAGAGACGACAGCGACGGCCAACGCCGTGATGACGCGGGCCGTCGTACGTTCAGTCATTCGTTTCATCTGATTCGACCGGTTGCCCCTCCCTCCGCGGCGCGAAGGGAGGGGTTCCGATCATGATCCGTCTTCAGTTGCTGGGCGGATTGATCGCGTTCATGCCGGCCGTGATCACGAACTCGGCACGACGGTTCTGCGCCCAAGCTTGCTCGTTCGAGGCCTGAACCATCGGACGGGACTCACCGAAGGAGACGATGGAGAACCGGTTCTCCGCCAGGCCGAAGCCCGTCAGGAACTGGCGCACCGACTCGGCACGGCGGTTGCCCAGCGCGAGGTTGTACTCCGTGGAGCCACGCTCGTCCGCGTGCCCCTCGATGCGGAGCTGGACCTGCGGGCTGGCCCGGAGGATGGCGACCTTGGCACGGAGAGTCTCCGCAGCCTCAGGCTCGATCTCGGACTCGTCGTACGCGAAGTGGACCATCTCCATGAGCGTGGCACGCGCGGCCCGAATGGCAGCCTGACGGGCCTCCTCGGCGCGACGGGCGGCTTCCTCCTCCGCGGCACGGCGACGGGCCTCTTCCTCGGCCTGGCGGACGGAGTCCTGGTAGGCCCGCAGGGAATCCATGTCAGGACCCGGCGGCGGCGGCGGCGGCGGCGGCGGGTCACCCCCGCACGCGCCCACCAAGAGCGTGGCAGCGAAAACTGTGACGAAGAAGCGGCGGAGGATCATCCCAACTCCTGGGTTGAGCGAACAGTGGAAGTACAACTACAAGAAATGGCGCGTGGGGGCACGCTTATACGACACAAGAAACTAACGCTCTTTTGGTACGTGCAAAGTCCCTGTCATATAGGGCGAATTCCCTGACGGCGCAACGGTTTTGGTGCTTCCGGCGGCCCCTCGCCGCCCCACTTGGAAACAAATGTTCCTCCATCCCCCCGGATTACGCGGGGAGGACGCCCGGTCCCCACCGGTCGAACCACGACGGCTAGGAGCCTGTCACGCGGCTCACCCCCTTGCTCGGACAGGCTCCTAGGTCGGCGGCAACGGCGGCGACCAATCCGGGAGGCCCACGCGTTGTCCGGCGAGGAGAGCCCGGACGTTGCCCGTCGCGACGTCGACGACCATGAGGCCGTGGCCCCAGCGCCGCTCACCCACGAAGACGAGGTGCCTCCCGTCGGGCGCCCAGCTCGGCGCCTCGTTGTTGCCCTCGGAGGTCAACTGGCGCAGCACGCGCCCGCCATCCTCCAGATTGGCCACGAGGATGTGATAGCGGCCACGGCGATCGATGCGGCCGGTGAAGGCGACGAGATCGCCGAATGGGGACCAGTCGGGCTCGGAGTAGAAGCCTCCGCTCCCGTACTCGTACGGCGACAGCGTCTCCGCGGACCCGCCTTCCGAGGGCATGAACATGACCTGTGGGACGGACGTACCAAAGCGGAGGGTGTTGAAGGCAATCCACCGCCCGTCGGGAGAGTACGTCGGCGACAGATCGTACCAGGGGCCACCCGAGAGGTACGATAGGCAGCAGTCGCGCTCCCAGTCGTAGGTGAAGATGCCACTCTGGGCGTTGCTGCCCAAGACGGAGAAGGCGACGACGTTCCCGTCGGGATGGTAATACGGCGTAACGTAATCGCCGTCTCCCCGGACGTCGGGAAGCATCCGCTCGTTGCCCCCGTAGAGATCGGTCTCGTAGATCCGTGCGACCCCGGTCTTCCACGAGGTGAAGGCGATCCGCTGGGCGTCCGGCGACCAGGTGGGCGACTCGACCAGGTCGCCGTAGTTGGTGACCTGCCGGAGGTTCTCGCCGTCGGAGTCGATGACGTACACCTCCTTGCCTCCCTGGCTGTTGGACATGGTGAAGACGATCCGGCTCGCCGCCATCCCCGGATCCCCGGTCGCCCACGTCACGACCTCGTCCGACGTGCGGTGCACGGCCATGCGGAAGTCCGAGTCCATGGCGTTGGGGAGTCGGAAGCGCGCCCGCTCGCGGACTTCGCCGTACACCACGTCGTGGAGTTCGAGGACGAGGACGAATCCGTCGCCCGTGCCCTCCACCTCGCCGGTCACCAGCCAGACGGCGCCGAGACGATCCCAGAGAGAGTAGTCGACTTCGGAGCCGACGAGACCCGCCGGCAGGGAGTCGAGCACTTCGAAGCGATCGGAGTAGCGCAGGTCACGACCCACGATGGCTTCGACCTGAGCGGCAACCGCTTCGCCTCCAAAGGACCCCGTGAAGGGTTGAACGGCCAGCGCCGGCCGGTAGCTGTTGGCGTAGACCAGGCCGAGCTCCACCCCGGGAAGCTCGTCCTGGGCAGCCGCCGTCATCGGCACCGCCAACCCGCCGACCGCCATCGTCACCGCCAACGCCAGCCACCCTGCACATCGTCTCACCGTCTTCTCCTCCAGAATCACGTTCAATTGGACCACCGTCGCGGCCATCCGCCGACCGTTCACCGCCCGGGTCGGACCCTGGCCCCATCCCACGGCAGGGTGACCTGGGTCACCCCCATGGGCCGGAAGCTGAAGCGCACCGGAAAGCGGTCATACGGCAGATCCTCAGGTAGAGGTCCAAAGCGTCCACCCGCACACTCGACAGCCCCGAGCGCCTCGATGTCGAAGGCGGCGTTGCCCGAGCGACTCACCCAGTCGATCTCGTCCGCTTCCCCTTCGCGGTCGATATAGAAGAAGACGGTGGTTTGCCAGTTTCCGCCGTCCCTCCACCGGAAACAGCGCTGAATCTGGCGGATGATGTTGTTGTAGTACTGGGGGTAGTCCCGCCGAAGCCCTTCGATGCGGACGTTCAGCGCCTCGCCCGTGACCTCCGGCTCTTCCTCGGGTGGATCGGGCGTCTGCGTCACCACACGGTCATCGGCGACGTCCGGCGGGGGCTCCTCCGCAGGGGGCTCTTCACGCACCGGTTCGGGCTCCGGTTCCGGCTCCTCCACGGGGACGATCTCCTCCACATCCGGCTCCGGCGGCAGGGGATCGGGCTCGGGCCGCTCCACGACCAGCTCCTCGGCAGGCGGCTGGATCTCGACCTCCTCCTGCTGCTGCGCCGGTGGCGCCGGCGAGACGAGTTCGATCTCGTACGTCAGGAACTCGATCTGCTGGGGTTCGTATAGCGTACTCGCCCATGCCAGGGCGAGGAGGGCGACATGGAAGCCCGCCGAAAGTGCCATGGCGCGACGATCGAAGGGGTCGAACCGACGGCGGCGCATCAGCGCGACGGCGTCCAGGGCTCCGCGACCACCGACCAGTTCACGCCGCTGTTCACGGCGATGGCCATGGTCTTGAGCACCGGACCGTAAGGAGCCAGCGAATCGGCTCGGATGAAGACCCGCTCGATCTCTCCCGTCGAGAGAAGTTGAGGCAGGCCGCTCTCCAGTTCGTCCAGGGTGACCGCCGTCTCTTCCATCATGATCTGACCGTCGCGCATGACCGTGATGAAGAAGGGCGATTCCTGGGACGTGAGGGGCGGTACGTCGGCACGGGGGATGGCGACCTCGATGCCACCCTGGAGAATCGGTGCCGTGATGATGAAGATGACGAGAAGCGTGAAGGCGACGTCCACCAGGCTCGTGACGTTGATCTCGGCGTTCATCGGCAGATCGGAGCGGCTTCGTCCCCGCCCGCCTCGGCGATGCGACCCCAGAGAGCTCATGGACACACCCTCCGCCCGTGCTCCACGGCGCTACACCTGCCCTTCGCGGGCCAGCGTCCCGATGAACTCACTGGAGAAGCCCTCGAGTTCGCCGCTGACGAGGTTCAGCTTGCCCACGAAGTGGTTGTAGGCGATGACCGCCGGGATGGCCACGGCCAGCCCGGCCACCGTCGTGATGAGGGCCTCGGCCACACCCGGCGCCACGGCCATGATGTTGCTGGAACCCGACGAGGTGATGCCCAGAAAGGCGTTCATGACACCGATGACGGTTCCCATGAGCCCCAGGAGGGGCGACACCGACCCGATGACGGCCAGCCATACCAGGCCGCGAGCGAGGTCGTCCCGTTCCTCGGCCTCTTCCTTCTCGAGGACCAGGCGAAGCGCTTCGAGCTGCGTCAGCGATAGGCCCTGGGTCTGAGGTGCCCCCTCCCTGAGCGCCCCCGGCCGAAGCTCGCTGAAGAAGTTGACGCCCTGCCTGAAGACCCGGCCGTAGGGTGAGTCCGGGAGGGCGAGAATGGCCTTGTACGCGTCCTCCAGACGCTGCGCTCGTTCCATCCGCTCGAGGAAGTCGTCGCCCTGCCGGCGCACCGCTCGGAACTGACGAGCCTTACCGAAGATCAGCCACCACGAAGCCAGAGAGAACATGGCCAGAATGGTGAGGACGATCTGGGTGGGAAGCGTCCCACCCACGATCATTTCCCACGCCGTGGTCGGTGGTCGCGACTGGAGGAGGAGGTAGGTGAGGCCCATCGACGATCTCAGTCCCTCTGGTTGGCGATGTACTCGTAGGTTTCCCGCAGCCCTTCTTCCAGCGAGAAGGCGGGTGCCCACCCCCTGCCCTGGATCTTCCCGGAGTTCAACGTGCTGTGCCGCAGCTCGCCGGGTCGGGCCGCCTCATGATTGCGTGGAAGATCCGTGCCGGCGATCCCCTCCAGGACTTCCGCCAACCGGAGGACACTCGTACCGACCCCCGTCCCGACGTTGAAGCCCACGGAATCGAGGCCATCGCCCTCCAGTTCCACTTCCGACGCGAGCATGTTCGCTGCCACGACATCCCTCACGAAGACGTAGTCGCGGGTCTGCTCGCCGTCCCCGAAGATCGAGAGCGGTTCCCCACTCAAGAGCCGGTTGCAGAAGATGGCTACTACACCGGCCTCACCATGCGGATCCTGACGAGGCCCGTAGACGTTGGAGTAGCGGAGGGCGACGTACTCCAGGCCCCGGATGACCCGGTAGTAGTTCAGGTAGAACTCCCCGCCCAGCTTGGTCACGCCGTAAGGCGACAGGGGGAGTTTCGGAGCCGACTCGGGTGTGGGGACCTCCTCCGGCTCCCCGTACACGACCCCCCCGCTGCTCACGTACACGATGCGGCGGGTACCCACCTCCACGGCGGCCTCGGTGATGTTGAGAAGGCCCATGAGGTTGATGGACGCATCCTTCGACGGATCGGCCACCGAGACTCGGACATCGATCTGAGCCGCGTGGTGATTCACCACGTCGAATCTGACCTCCCGAAAGAGGTTCCGGAGCTCGGGGTCGCGGATGTCCATCTCCACGAACTCTGCGCGGTCAGGGATATTCGCCCGGCGCCCGGAGGAGAGGTCGTCCACGATCCAGACGTCGTGGCCGGCGGCCAGATATGCATCCGCCACGTGGCTGCCGATGAATCCGGCACCACCCGTGACCAGGACTTTCTGCTTCGATTCAGTCATATGTGGTAAAGACTGCCTTTCGTCTTGAATTCGGATCCGTCGTCTCGAAAACGACCTCGATCGGCGAAAGCTAGGCCGAGGTCAGGAACGCACGAAGCCCCCGTCGGGTGGAACCGACGGGGACTCCGGTGGAGGCGGGTCGGCGAGGAAGGCATTGTTCCTCGCCGAAGCCATCAGCGCATCTTCCTCGCGAGTCGGACGATGACACCCTGCCGCCAGACATCGTCGTCCATGTTGACCACGCGGGCCGAGGCCGTCGAGGGCGTGGTGTAGACCACCTGCAGCGAGCCATGGGTCTCGGTGCCCACGGCGTCGCTGTAGAGCACGAACTCGTCTCCGATGGCGATGCCGTCATCGCTGCCGAGGTCCAGGAAGGCCACGTGCCCGACGTCGGTGATGACCTGCTGCCCGGCGAAGCCCATGATCATCGCTTCGGAGCCACCTGCGACGGGCTCAGGTGAGGAGCCTCGCTCCACCGTATAGGCGGGGAGGGCCCTGACCAGAGCTCCGGCCTGGATTCTCCCGTAGACCTTCCGGACCTGGGCCACCACTTCACCGTCGCCGATGGCCGAGACCGTCGCCACACCGACCGGCCGAGCAACCCGGCCGACCATGGGAATCGTCCGGGTGATCTCGAAGAGCTGCAGGTTCGCCCCTACTCGGGCGGGCGCCGGCATCTCGATGCGGATCTGATCGAACAGCCGCATCGTCGAGCTCCGTTCACCCGGCTCGGCGAAACCAGCCACGACACCGCTGCTGCGGGGTTCGGCGTCCTGACGAAGAAGCCACGGAGCGGAGTAGACCCCATCGGACGAAACCGTGACGTAGTCGCGGTTCTCGGACGCCATCGCGTCCGCCCGCTCCTGCTGCTCATCGGCGTAGAAGATCGTTCTCGCACCCTCGGAGATCGGGCGAGCCGGGCGCAGGCCGAAGGGCACCAGGTCGGTAGGCACGTCGTCGGCCACCGGTTCGTCCATGGGCTCCGGTGTGGTCTCGACCGGCTGCGCAGCGGTGCCGGGCAGTCCAGGGATCACGAGAACCTCGGCCGGGAAGATCCAGTGCGGATCCTCCACCACGTCGCGGTTGGCTTCGAAGATCGTCCGCCACTCCCACGGGCTGTCGTAATAGCGGATTGCGAGATCCCACAACGTGTCGTCGTCGACGACCGTATGGGTCCCCTGCGGCACTTGGCCGAGGGCAAAACTCGGAAGAATCAGTACGGCGACCAGGGCCGCGGCCGAGCGAACCATCTGGGCTCCTTCGGCAAGTAGGACAGGGCTTTTCGCCCGGTGAACGCTGACCGAAGATACCCACCCCTCCACTCAAAGGTCAACGCATTTTTTCGAATTGACTTCATATGTTTACACCCGGCCGGAGCCCACCGTCGCCCGACATGGACGTCAGGTCGTCGGAAGCCCCGAATCCCGGGGCGATCCGAGTTCCGGAGCGAGCGAGACGTACCGGCCCCGGCCGATGACGACGTGGTCCAGGACCGGGATCCCCAGGGACCGACCCGCTGCGGCGAGCTGACGGGTCACGGCTCGGTCTTCGGCCGAAGGCGTCGGGTCCCCCGAGGGATGGTTGTGGACCAGGATGACGCTCGCCGCGCCCTCGCTGACGGCCAGCCGGAAGACCTCGCGGGGGTGGATGAGCGAGGCGTCCAGGATGCCCCTGGTCACCAACACTTCCCGGACGATGCGATGCCGGGTGTTCAGAAGGAGGGCGTGGAACTCCTCCTGGCGGATGTCGCGGAGGCGTGGTCCCATGCGCCGGAAAACGTCTGCCGGCCCACGGACGGGCTCCCCGTCCGCAGCGTGAAGCGACGCCACCCTGCGACCGAGCTCGAAGGCGGCCGCGAGGCGGGCGGCGGTGGCGGCACCGACGCCTTCCACCCCCTCGAGATAGGCAACGTCCGCCCCGGCGAGGCGGTGGAGGTCTCCCGCGTTCTCGGCGATCCTCGCCGCGATCTCTGTCGCCGAGCCGTGGGCGCTGCCACTCCCCACGATGAGGGTAAGCAACTCGGCGACGCTCAGGTTTCGGGGACCGAGTCGCCTGAGGCGCTCACGAGGGCGATCGGAATGGGGGGCGAGAGCCGGCATTCAACACCATGGTCCGGCCCGTCGGGCCCTCCCATGCCGCTACGGGACCGCCCTCCATTTGCCCGGCCTGACGATTGCCGACCGCTGGGAACCGTTCAGCCCCCGGGGTTCAACTGCCGAACGTCGCGAGCATCACCACGGCATCCTCCTTCGGCCGGTCGTAGTAGCCCCTGCGGAGCCCCACGTCCTCGAAACCGAAGCTCCGATAGAGGTCGATGGCGCGCTCGTTCGAGGCCCTCACCTCGAGGAACAGCTTTTCCACTCCCCGGGTCCGCGCACGGTCCAGGACGTGGCGCAGGAGGTGGGCGCCCAAACCCGCCCCTCTCCGGTTGGTGGTCAACGCCAGATTCGCCAGTTCACCCTGATCGAGAATGACCCACAGGACGGCGTAGCCGATGACGCCCTCGTCGACATCCGTCATCACCAGGAGCTCGATACCGTCGCGGCCCAGGAGGCCCTCGAACGTCGACGCCTGCCACGGGGTCGTGAACGCCTCGGTCTCGATGGCCACGACGGCTTCGATATCGTCGCGACCGAGGGGTCGGACATCGATGCCTGTGGGGAACTCCAGCCCGTCCCCGGTCACGTCGCCCACAGTCGCTCCGCTCCCGACACACGGACGTACTCCGGCTCCCACGACGCGACGTCTTCCAATGGACGAGCCTCAGGAGTGCGGACGAGCCAGCGGAGGAGGCCGTCGGCCGAGGTCGCTTCGCCCTCCGCGACCTCGACCTGGAAGCCCGCCCCCTCGATCACGCCACGGTGCCTCTCGGCTCCGTCACCGACGAAGGCGGCCCCGGCGGGCACATCTCCGGCCAGGAGGTCACGAAGCTCCGCCGCGTGGGGCTTCACGAGCGTCTCCACTCGAGCGGAGCCCACACCGTAGCACGCCCCGTACACCCGCTCCGCCCGGGCGTCGAAGAGAGCGTAGCGTACCGCCGGGCCGTCGTAGCGAAGGGCCTCCCCCGCGAGACTCGAGACGGCATACAGGGGTCTGTTCAGCGACCGGGCCAGCCCCTTGGCCGTCGCGGCCGCCACCCGCACCCCGGTGAAGGAGCCCGGACCTTCGCCCACCACGAGGGCGTCTACACCGCGGGGGTCGACCCCCGCCGCGGCTAGCGTCTCGTCGACGGCGGGAAGGAGCGCCGAGGCGTGTCGGGCTTGCTTCGTCAGCCGGGCGCGTGCGACGACGCGGTCGCCCACGGCGACCGCGACACTGCCCACCGGAGTGGACGTGTCGAGGGCCAGACAAACCCTGCCCGGATCGTCCGACGTCACGGACTCACCGAGACGGACATCGGGAAGGCGGGTAGCTCCGGCGGGTCCCCGATCCTCTGGACCTCGATCTCCCGGAGGTCCGCGACGTCGGCCGCCGGAGAGAGCCCGATGGACCACCGATGGGCGGGGAGATGGTCGCCGGCACGCTCGGGCCACTCCACCAGTACGATCTCGGGATCCCGCCCGAGATCCATCCAACCGAGCTCCCACAACTCGTTCGTGGACTCGATCCGGTACAGGTCGACGTGGACCACGTCGACGTCGGCGCCGGTGTCGTAACGGAGCAGAAGATTGTACGAGGGAGACGGCATCGGTTCCTCGACGCCCGCGCCGCGACCGATGGCCCGGGCGAGGACGGACTTCCCTGCCCCCAAGGGGCCATGGAGGCCGATGAAGATCGGCGCCTGTACCGCGCGTCCGATCTGCTCACCCCACTGCTCGAGTCCCCGCTCGTCCAGCCTCAAGAACACACTCCACCTGTCATGACATCCCCGATCGGGTCACACCCCATCCGGCCACCGTCTCCTGGGAAGGCCACGGCGAATATAACAAGCTTGTAGGAGGTGTCAGCGGTGCCGGCCTCGTTCGCCGTCACGTCGATAGAGCCCCTCGGCCTCGATGATTTCGGCGACCTCCGCCGGGACCAGAGCCACGATGGACTCACCCCGACTCACCGCCGCCCGAACCTGGGTGGACGAGATGTCGACCCGGCCCACGGGAACGGAGAGGACGTTGCCGCCCGTGCCCGGTGTCCCGGAGGTCGGCGACGGTCTTGGCGCCACGAGGGTCCCCGAGGCCTCCGCAACCCCAAGGGCAAGCGCCTCTCCTTCCCGATCCATGACCGCGAGGGTAGCCAGGCCGACGATCTCCTCCGGCTTCCGCCAGCGGTGGAAGGTGCGGTACTGGTCGATGCCGAGGATGAGGTACAGCTCCCAACCGTCGTGCTCGTCCTTCAGCGCCCTGAGGGTATCGACGGTATAGGACGGCCCGTCCCGGTGGATCTCGATCTCGCTTACGCGGAAGCGTGGGTCATCCGCCGTCGCGGCCCGCACCATTCGAAGTCGCAGATCGGCGGGCGTGAGGTTGCGACGGCGCTTGTGTGGCGGATCGCCGGCGGGGATCCAGACGACCTCGGTGAGGTTCAGATGGTCGGCCACATCGGCGGCAACGGATCGGTGGCCCAGGTGGGGTGGGTCGAAGGTGCCGCCGAACACGCCGATCCGCGTTGGTGCGCGACCCTGGACCGGGTCAGTCGACGGCTTCGGGTCCGGGGTCAGCCGTTCGATCCGTCGTTCGCCCGAAGCTGTGCCGCCGCCTCGGACTCCGGGTACTCGTCGAGAAGCCTCTGGCGGGCCTCATCGGCGAGATCGTCGTACCCGATGGCCACGTTCATCCGATAGATGCCCAGGAGCGCGTCGGGCACGAAGTCGGACTCCGGGTAGAGGTTGACCACGAACTCGTAATACTTGATGGCCGAGTCCCACATGTTGCGATCGGCGTAGAACTCGGCGTTCAAGAACTCCTTCTCGGCAAGCGTGTGCCGCAGCCGATTGGAGATCCGCGCCGCCTCAGCCGACTGCTCCATCCCGGCGAAGTCGATGACCACGTTCCTGCACGCACTGATGGCTTCACGGGTGTAGCCCTGATCGCGCTGCGGGATCGGGGCCAGCTCTGCAAGAGAACGACACGATCCGAGGGCGGCGTCCGCCGCCCGCGGATGGCCCGGATAGCGATCCATGAACCGGTTGTACTCCGCGCGGGCCGTGAGGTAGTCCTCCCGGTCGAAATAGACGTTGCCGAGCATGAGGCGGGCTTCCGCGACCCGGTCCCAGTCTCCGTGGTCACGGAGAATCCGGTCCAGGGCACGGACGGCGTTGTCGTGCTTGCCCTCCGCGAACTCGGCTTCCGCCATCTGGTAGAGCTCGTCCGGCGACATCCCCTGGTACCGACTCTGTCCGCCGCCGCATGCCGAAAGGACGACGGCGAAAAGAAGGGCGAGGGTGGTCCAAACGCGTGGGATCATTCGGGAGGTGTTCATCGAAGGAACGTACACTGTGTCGACATCGTGGTTTCGAAGTTCCTCGGCACGGTGCGGCCTCATCGGTCCGTCACCGACATCGACCGTCGCGGAGATGCTCCAGACCCCGACCGAAGTAGATCTCGTCGAAGCGTGACTGGGCCCGGTCGATGAGCGCGCCTGCCTGGTCCGCGTAACGGACCTGCGAGTACGCCTCCATCGCCGCCTCGCAGTCCCCCATCTCGGCGAGGATCTCCCCTTTCTCGAACCAGGCCTGGGCCTGGAGGTTGCGAGGTTCTCCCACCTCCACCGTCCGGTTCACGAGCTGGAGGGCCTCCTCCAGCTCCTCGGCGGCTCGAACCGGAGAGGCGGAATGGGATCGATCGCGAAGCTGTCGGGCGAGATTGAACGCGCATCGCCCGATGTACCAGTCGACCTCCCCCTGCTCCCACGGGCGCACCATCTCCCTGAACCGCTCGAAGAAGACCAGAGCGTGCTCGCAGTCCCCGATCTCGTCGTGGGCGACGCCTACCTCGAAGACGATCTCCGGAACCGAGTCCGCCGCCTCCGCCATCGCCTTCTCGTAGAACGGCAGAGCCCGACCGTACTCGCCGTTCTCGAAGTAGTGGCGGGCGAGGGGGAGGGCCATGTCGCCCACACCCACTCCTGGCCGCAGCCCCAATGCCGTCTCCACCGCCGTGGCCATGGCGAAGCGATCGCCCGTGGACCACGCCTTCCGGGCCAGGTGCATCAGGTCTCCCACCGCCTGGTCCACCAGAGCCGGGTCCCGGGCGGCGGCATCGACATAGTACGAGCCCGCATCGTCGACACGGTTCATCAGGGCGTAGGTGTGGGCCACCCGGGCCGTCACCGACGGATCATCGGCCCCCTGCCGGATGGCCAACCGGTACTCTGCCAACGCCTCGTCGAAGTTGCCGAGGGCGAACGCTTCATCCCCGCGTTGGACCGCGCTCTGGTCACTCGCCCTAGGCGAGCAAGAGCCCAGGGCGAGGGCAAGGGTCGCGGCCGGGATCAGGAAGCGGTGTCGAAGAATCATCGTGGAGCTAGAAGGGTGATCGGAAAGGGGAGCGGGCCGCGTTGTGGATGCCACGGCTCCAACCGGTAGGCGGCGCTTCGAAGGCATAGCCGTCGCTACGTCGAGGAGCGCCAACGACGCGGGTGGGGCCGTGCCACCACAACCCACGACCGGCTAAGATCTTGTCTGCCTTGCTGTTGGGCGCAGGGCGGTTGCGCGGTTGATCCATCGTCTCTCCTCGTCACCGTAGCTACGGCTACGCCTCCTCGTCGATCCTCGCCTGAACGCGCGCAAGCGCCGGGTACCCTCTGGGTGGCGCGGCCCACTCCCCTTTCCGATCACCCTTCTAGAAGGCAAATGTGAGGCCAGCGTCGCGCAGGACTCCGCCGAGCATACACGCGGATTGCCGAATGGGTCGCCGGGTCAGTCGCTCGACCCGTCCAGCGTCGACTCCACCGACGCCAGGTACGCCCGAGCCCGCATGTCGCGAGGGTCGTCTTCCAGGCATCGCTTCCACTGCTTCGTCGCCTCCTCGTCGTCACCCAACCGGTTGAGCACGACCCCGAGCCGGATCCGCGCTCCCACGAAGGAAGGCCGCGATTCCAGGATCAGTGTCAGCTCCTCCCTCGCCTGCTCGAGCTCGCCCAGCTCGATGAGCGTCTCGGCGAACTTGGAGCGGATGTCCATGAAGCGGGGCCGGATCTCCAGCGCCGCCCGGTAGTGCTCGATGGCATGAGTCGGGTGGTTCGCCACCAGGTACAAGTCACCCAATTGGGCGTGGGTGACGGCGATACGGTTGCCCACCTCCGAGGGGAAGACCCTCGAGTCCCGGGTGTCGATCTCGCCGGCCTTCGTGAAGGCCTCCTGTGCCTCCTCGTGACGGCCGAGATCGTTGAGGATGATCCCACGGTTGAGATGCGCCTCGGCATACGACGGGTTCTGCTCCAGGGCGGCGTCGAAGTGCTTCAGCGCCTCCTCCAACCGGCCCAGCATGGCGAGGCACAGACCCGCCTTGTTCTGGACATCGGCGAAGTCCGGATGGTCCTCGAGGACGCTCTGGAAGGTCTGCAGCGCGGACTCGAAGTCCTCACGCTCCCACGCGGAGACACCCCGAGCAACGATCTGTCTGGCGTGCTTCGAATCGGTCGGCATGGGGGTAAGGTGGGGGCCGGGAGGGTCCGTGGTAAAGGCCGGACCTCGTGAGGCGTGGACCGCCGCTACTTCACCATCCCCATATCCCGTAGCCGGACCACGAGCTCGGCCACCAGATCGTCGGGATCTCGACCGACCGTTTCCAGGCGGATCTCCGGATCTTCAGGGGCCTCATAGGGGCTGCTGATCCCCGTCATGTGAGCGATCTCGCCCTTGCGAGCCTTTGCGTACAGGCCCTTCGGATCCCGTGCCTCGCAGACCTCGAGTGGGGTATCGACGAAGACTTCGACGAAGCGCCCCTCCGGAACCAGACCACGGGCCCGCTCCCGATCCTCCCGGAAGGGGGAGACGAAGGTACAGAGCACCAGCGCCCCCTGTCGGAAGAAGAGGGACGCCAGCTCTCCGATCCGCCGGATGTTCTCCGTCCGATCCTCGGGTGTGAAGCCCAGATCTCCGTTGAGTCCGTGCCGGACCTGATCGCCGTCGAGGAGCATCGTCTGCATCCCTTCGTCGAAGAGACGCCGTTCCAGGCGTCGAGCGATGGAGCTCTTGCCCGAACCCGACAGGCCGGTGAACCAGACCACGCCGGCCTTGTGGCCGCTGCGGCGTTCGCGCTCGGGGAGCTCGATGTTCCAGCTCTCCCATACGACGCCAGGCGATACCGGGCGCAGCTCTTCGTCCGCGCCCTCGGCCTCTGGTAGATCCTCGACGCTCTGCACGGCCCCGCGGATCATCCCCGCCGCCACCGTCGCGTTGGTGTGCGGATCGATGAGGATGAAGGAACCCGTCTCCCGATTCAGATCGTACCGGTCGAAGAAGACGGGAAGGGAGGTGGTCAGATGCACCCGGCCGATGTCGTTCAGTCCGAAGGTCTCCACTTCGTCCCGATGCAACGTGTCGACGTCGATCCGGTACACGACGCGGTTCACGAAGGCCTTCACCTCCCGGGTCGTCTGCCGGAGCCAATACTGTGTTCCCGGCTGCATCGGTTCCTCCGACGTCCAGCAGATCGTCGCGTCGATCTCGGACGCTGCGTCCGGGAGATTCAGGGGGCGCACGATCATGTCGCCCCGGCTGATGTCCAACTCGTCGGTGGTGGTTATCGCCACCGAGTCACCGGCCACAGCCTCGTCCACCGGTCCGTCGAAGGTGTCGACGCGGGCCACCGTCGTCGATTTCCGGGAGGGCAGGACCAGGATCTCCTCACCCGGCCGGATCGAGCCCGATGCCACGCGGCCGGCGTAGCCCCGGTAGTCCTGATCCGGCCGGATTACGTACTGAACCGGAAAGCGGAAGTCCACCAGGTTTCGGTGGGCTCCCACGTTCACGTGCTCCAGGTGATGAAGGAGCGTCGAGCCGTTGTACCACGGCATGTTATCGGACGGGTCGACGACGTTGTCGCCCAGGAGCGCGGAGATGGGAATGAAGCTCAGGTCGTCGACACCGAGCTTCTCGGCGAAGTCCGAGTACTCCGACTCGATGGACTCGTAGACCTCCTGGGACCAGTCCACCAGATCCATCTTGTTCACCGCCACCAGCACATGCGGAATCCCGAGAAGGGCCGATATGAAGCCGTGGCGCTTCGACTGGGTCAGGACGCCGTTTCGGGCATCGATGAGGATGATGGCCAGCTCAGCGGTCGACGCTCCGGTCACCATGTTGCGCGTGTACTGGATGTGCCCCGGCGTGTCCGCGATGATGAACTTTCGACGCGGCGTCGCGAAGTACCGGTAGGCGACGTCGATGGTAATGTTCTGCTCGCGCTCCGCACGCAGGCCGTCGGTCAGCAGGGCGAGGTTCACATACCCCTCGCCCCGTCGGTTCGACGCGTCCTCCACCGCCTCCAACTGGTCCTCGAAGATGGACTTGGTGTCGTAGAGGAGTCGGCCGATGAGGGTCGACTTCCCGTCATCGACGGAGCCGGCAGTGGAAAAACGAAGGAGGTCCATGGGGCGGGTGCTGGTTTCGGTCGAGGCCATCAGCGTTCCGGATTGCTGGCGCAGCGAGCGCCGAGGGCGTCGGGGCGCCGTGGGATCAAGGAGCGACGACGAGGCGTAGCCGCGCTACGTCGAGGAGGAGGGACGAAGGCCCCCGCGGATGCACCGGCGGCCGAACGCCGCTCTGTCGGCGATTCGGGACGCATCTAGAAATACCCCTGGCGCTTGCGGTCTTCCATGGCGGCTTCCGACCGCTTGTCGTCGGAGCGGCCGCCTCGTTCGGTCTGCCGGGCGGCGGCCACCTCGGCGATGATGTCCTCCACCGTGGCGGCGTCGGACTCCACTGCCCCAGTGCAGGTCGCATCGCCGATCGTCCGGAAGCGAATGGTGCGTCGCTCATAGCTCTCGCCCGGGAGCAAGGCGTTGTGCTCCGATTGGGCGAGAAGGACCCCGTCACGCTCCACGACGTTGCGTTCGTGAGCGAAATAGAGGGACGGCATGGGGATGTCTTCGTCGGCGATGTACTGCCAGACGTCCATTTCCGTCCAGTTGGAAAGCGGGAAAGCGCGGAAGTGCTCTCCGGGATTCCGCCGACCGTTGAAGAGATTCCAGAGTTCGGGGCGCTGGTTCTTCGGGTCCCACTGCCCGAAGCGGTCCCGGTGGGACAAGAACCGCTCCTTGGCCCGGGCCTTCTCTTCATCGCGTCGGCCGCCCCCGAGGGCCACATCCGCCTTCAGCTCCTCGAGGGTATCGAGCAGGGTCACGGTCTGCAGTCCGTTGCGGCTGGGATTCGGACCCTCTTCCTCCTTCACCCGACCCGCGTCGATCGACGCCTGCACGGAGCCGACGTGGATGCTCGCATCAACCTCCGCAACGAGTCGGTCCCGAAACGCGAGAGTCTCGGGAAAGTTGTGACCCGTATCGATGTGAACCAGCGTAAACGGGATGCGCGCCGGCGCGAAGGCCTTCCGGGCCAGGTGCACCATGAGGATCGAGTCCTTCCCGCCCGAGAAGAGGAGGACGGGCCGCTCGAACTGAGCCGCGACTTCGCGCATGACGAAGATCGACTCCGATTCGAGCTGGTGGACGTGTGAGCGTGGGGGGGTTGTCATTCGATAGTTCAGCTGGTCACGGAGAAGTGCGACGGCTAATCCTCACGTCGGTCGAAAGAATGGCCAAGGGGTGCGATCGTCGTCTTTGGAAGCCTCGGGACGCCCTCAGTCTATCGTGCGAGCCCGTGCGTCATGGCGATCGATCTCCGCACGGAAATGGGGGATGGTCTTTTGGATCCCTTCACGGAGTTCCACCTGCGGCTCCCAGTCCAAAAGCTCCTTCGCCACGGTAATGTCCGGCTGGCGAACCTTGGGATCGTCGTCGGGAAGCGGCATTCGTTCGATGATCGACGAACTCCCGGTCTCCTCGATGACGATGTCCGCCAACTCCTGGATCGTGAACTCGATGGGGTTGCCGATGTTCACCGGCTCCACCCGCTCGTCCTGGTTGAAGAGCCGGAAGATGCCCTCGACTTCGTCGTCCACGTAGCAAAAGGACCGGGTCTGGCTTCCGTCGCCGTACACGGTCAACGGGTCTCCACGTAGCGCCTGAACGATGAAGTTGGAAACCACCCGGCCATCGCCCGGGCGCATTCTGGGTCCATAGGTGTTGAAGATTCGGACGATCCTCGTGTCGAGGCCATGGTAGCGGTGGTAAGCCATGGTCATGGCCTCGGCAAACCTCTTGGCCTCGTCGTACACACCGCGCAGGCCCACTGAATTCACGTTGCCCCAGTAGGTCTCCGGCTGGGGATGAACGAGGGGATCGCCGTACACCTCCGAGGTCGACGCCAGCAAGAAGCGGGCGTCCTTCGCCATGGCCAACCCCAGCGCATTGTGCGTCCCGAGGCTCCCCACCTTCAGCGTCTGGATGGGAAGCTCCAGGTAGTCCACCGGGCTCGCCGGTGACGCAAAGTGGAGGACACCGTCGAGGTCGTCTTCGAGGAAGAGCGGCTCCGAGATGTCGTGTTCGATGATCCTGAAACCGTCGAACTCCTCCAGGAACGTGGCGTTGTCTCTCGAACCAGTGATGAAGTTGTCGACCCCGACGACTTCATGGCCGGCGGACAGGAAACGCTCGGAGAGGTGGGAGCCCAGGAAGCCTGCGGCTCCTGTGATGAGAACCCGCATCAGGAGACGGCCTGGGAACCGCTCTCCAATGCGCCCCCCGCTTCTGCCACCGGGATCGACCGGCGCCCGATGGGGACATACTCGAAACCGTGAGCCGCCATGTCCTCCGGATCGTACAGATTGCGACCGTCCAGCAGCAGCGGCCGGACCATTGCCTCCCTCATCCGGGCGAAGTCGGGATTCCGATACGGCTGCCACTCCGTATGGATCACCAGGGCTTCGGCGCCGTCGAGGGCGTCGTAGTTGCGGGTCGCATACTCGATCCGGTCCCCGAGATAGTGCCGTGCCTCCTCCATGGCCACAGGATCGTGGGCAACCACTCGGGCACCACGCTCGAGAAGCCCCTCGATGGTCACGAGACTCGGGGCCTCACGCATGTCGTCGGTGTTCGGCTTGAAGGAAAGCCCCCAGATCGCGACCGTCTTCCCCGAAAGGTCCTCGCCGAGCCTCTGGACGAGCCGGCGAAGGAGCGTGTGCTTCTGCGTCTCGTTCACGTCCTCCACCGATTGGAGGATCGAGGCGTCGACGCCGTACTCGCGCATCGTGCGCACCAGCGCCTTCACGTCCTTCGGGAAGCAGGAACCGCCATACCCGACCCCAGGAAAGAGGAAGCTCGGGCCGATTCGCCGGTCCGAACCCACTCCTCTGCGGACCGCGTCGACGTCCGCGCCCGTCTCCTCGCAGAGCCGCGCGATGGAGTTCATGAAGGAGATCCGCGTCGCCAACATCGCGTTGGCCGCATACTTCGTGATCTCGGCCGCCGGGACATCCATGAACAGCACCGGGCTCCCCGTCCGAAGGAACGGCTCGTAGAGATCGGCCAACACCTCGCGTGCATACTCCGAACTCACCCCGATGACGACCCGGTCCGGCTTCATGAAGTCGTCGACGGCCGCCCCCTCTTTCAGGAACTCCGGGTTCGAGCACACGTGGACCGGATGATTCGTCTCCGCTTCGATGGCCTCCTGAACTCGGCGCGCCGTACCCACGGGGACCGTGCTCTTGGTGATGACGATCTTCTCGTCTTCCATCGCCCGTCCAATGGTCTTGGCCACAGCCAGCACGTGCTGGAGATCCGCCGACCCGTCCTCGCCAGGAGGCGTGCCCACCGCGATGAAGATGATGTGAGACGCTTTCACGGCAGCCGGAACATCGGCGGTGAACGTCAGTCTGCCAGCCTCGAGATTGCGTTCGATGAGGGGTTCGAGCCCTGGCTCGTAGATGGGGATCTCGCCGTCGTTCAATCGAGCGATCTTGCCTTCGTCGATATCGGCACAGACCACGTCGTTGCCCGACTCGGCGAGACAGGCGCCGGCGACGAGGCCGACGTATCCAGATCCTATGACTCCAACTTTCATGTAATCGCCAATCCCTTCGGGGATGCAGTCGTGGGTGAGCGGGCTCGCGAGAACCGCTCGGAGGAGGCAGCCTGAGCCCCCGGGAAGCCAGAGCGCCCATGTCGGTCGAAGGCGTGGGCTTCCCCTACAACTTCGTGCCGATCGGACCGAAGGTGAAGGAAAAAATGAAGGCCGATCCTTTCAACCCCTCAACCGGACGACTTCAACTCGAACAGTTGGTCCCGGAGCAGGGCCGCCTTCTCGAAGTCCAGAGCCTCGGCCGCCTCTTCCATCTCCTTCTCGAGGATCTTCACGTACTCCTCACGGTTGACCTCGTCGGCGTACGATTCCGGTGCTTCTGAAACCGCCGACGGAGCCTGACGCGCGTCTGCGACCCGTGTGGAGAATTCGATCTCTTCGATGGTCTTTCGGATCGTCTCCGGGGTGATGCCGTGCTCTTCGTTGTGCGCGAGCTGGGCTTCGCGACGGCGATTGGTCTCGTCGATGCACCGCGCCATCGAAGCGGTGACCCGGTCGGCGTACATGATCGCCTTGCCGTCGACGTTCCGGGCGGCCCTCCCGACGGTCTGGATGAGCGAGCGGGCGTCCCGGAGGAATCCCTCCTTGTCGGCATCCAGGATGGCGACGAGCGAGACCTCCGGCAGATCCAGCCCTTCCCGGAGAAGGTTGATCCCCACGAGCACGTCGATCTTGCCGAGGCGCAGAGACCGGAGGATCGCCATTCGCTCGATGGTATCGACCTCGGAGTGCATGTAGCGTACCCGGACGCCGACCGACTGGAGGTACTCCGACAGGTCCTCGGCCATCCGCTTCGTCAACGTCGTCACCAGGACCCGCTCCCCCTTCTTCTCGCGATCCCGGATCTCGGCCAGGAGGTCGTCCACCTGACCCTTCACCGGACGGACGATGATCTCCGGGTCGATGAGTCCCGTCGGACGGATGATCTGTTCGACCACCACACCACCGGCCTGGGCGACCTCCCAGTCTCCCGGTGTGGCGGAGACGAAGACGCCCTGCGGGATGACGTCGACCCACTCCTCGAACTTCAGCGGCCGGTTGTCCAGCGCCGACGGTAGTCGGAAGCCGTGCTCGATGAGTACCTGCTTCCGCGACCGATCCCCGTTGTACATGCCGTTGATCTGAGGGATGGAAGCGTGGGACTCGTCGACGACCGTGAGGAAGTCCGCAGGGAAGTAGTCGATGAGACAGGCTGGTCGTTCGCCCGTCCGCCGGCCGCTGGTGTACAGCGAGTAGTTCTCGATGCCCGGACAGGTCCCGATCTCCAGCATCATTTCGATGTCGAAGTTCGTCCGCTGCTCGAGCCGCTGGGCCTCCAGGAGCATGCCCGCCGTCCGGAACTTCGCGAGCTGATCCTCCAACTCGTCGCGTATCGCCGGGATCATCTGGTTGATGGTCTTGCGTCGTGTGACGTAGTGGCTCGCCGGGTAGATGGCGGTACGGTCCAGCGTCGTGATCACTTCGCCCGTGAGTGGGTCGAAACGGCTGATCCGCTCCACTTCGTCGCCCCACAGCTCGACGCGGATGGCCTGCTCGTCGTACGCGGGGAAGATCTCGACCGTGTCGCCACGAACACGGAAGGTGCCACGCTCGAAGAGATAGTCGTTCCTCTTGTACTGGATATCGACCAGGCCCCGGAGGATCTGCTTTCGCGGATGCTCTCCACCCACGTCGATATGCAACATCAGGCCCCGATAATCCGCCGGATTGCCGAGGCCGAAGATGCACGACACCGAGGCGACGACGATGACGTCCTCTCGCTCCATGAGCGACGAGGTCGCCCGGAGCCTCAGGCGCTCGATGTCCTCGTTGATGGAGGCGTCCTTCTCGATATAGGTGTCCGTCGATGCGACGTACGCCTCGGGCTGGTAGTAGTCGTAGTACGAGATGAAGTACTCGACGGCATTGTGCGGGAAGAGCGACTTCAGCTCCCCATAGAGCTGCGCCGCCAACGTCTTGTTGTGGGACATCACCAGCGTCGGTCGGCCGTAGTTGGCGATGACGTGGGCGATGGAGAACGTCTTGCCCGTTCCGGTGGCGCCGAGGAGGACCTGGTGGGTGTCGCCACGCTCGAGGCCCTCGGTCAGTTCCCGAATGGCCTGCGGCTGGTCGCCTGCGGGGTCATGGGGAGAGACGAGGTCGAAGGTGGTCACGAGCCTGGATGCCAGCGTGCGGAGAAGGAGGCGTTGAAGTTGTTCACCTTCGGCCCGAAGAAGTAGCGGTTGAGCTCGCGGGTGTAGATCACGCCCCCGCCATACTCGAAGCCCCGGCGGAAGAACAATGCGTGAACGCCCACATCGAGTGACACGTCGTGGTTGTCGAAGGATGAGTCGCTGGCCTCGGCCCAATCATAGAAAGCGTCGTTGTCGTGGACCCGGCGCTGGAGCATGACGCCTGCCTTTCCCCAGGGAGCGTATAGATCGGCCCCGACGTGCTGCTGAACGCCCCCTGGTCCGATGCCGGCGCCGATGATCTGACCACGATGGGTATAGCCCTGGGTGACGATATGGTGCGTGTAGTAGACCGGGCTGGCTCGAAGAAGAAACGTCGCTTCTCTCTGTAGATGGGTGAGCTCCCCCTTCAGGGCCAGCATGCGACGACCATCCAGCTCCACCGCCTTCTGCAGGCCCAGCGTGTAGGCCTGGGAGTGCTCCGGCTCCTGCAGGAAGTCGGTGAGGTCCACGGAGTGGTCGTTGCGCGCCCACTCTCCGTAGACCTCGAAGCCGCTCTCACTCAGCACCCAGCGAGCGAAGAACGAAAGCATCTGGTCGGTGTCGTCGTCGCCGGTCGGGTTGGCCGGCGTGGCCAGGGTTCTCTTCCGGACGCCCTGAAGAACGAGGAAGAAGTCCGACAGCGGCTGCCCGCCATCGCGCACCGCCCCGTAGAACACGCGTGCGAAGCCCAGTGACAGGCCGTCGAGAAAACTCGGCGAGTAGGCGAAGACGAGACCCGTGAGAAAGCGATCCGGGCTCTCGACCGCAGGGTCGAAGTAGTCGCTCTGGGCCAGACGGCCCATGATCCAGTTGGCCTCGACCGTGCCGATGCCGATGCTCCTCGGTCCTCGCGTCCCCACGAAGACATGGGGAAAACCACCGGCGTTGTTGCTCATGGTGATCGAGTTCTCGATCCCCGGGCCCCACCAGAGGTTCCGAGTACTGATTCCGACCGTCGTGCCGTGCGAGCTCAGGCGAAGCTCCGACTGTCCGGGGTCCAGGCGCCAGAAAGGGTCCGACCCGAAACGCTGGGGCATGTCGATGCGACGCCACGGGTATGCGTACTCGGGCATGCCGGCGATGGTGACCGGGGCCAGATCGAAGGCCGAGTTCTGGGTGTAGATGAGTGTCGGGCGGACCGAGAGCGAGACGGCCTTCCACCGCAACGCACCCCCGAGGTCCAGGGCAGTGGTGAGGCCCTTGCCCTGCCACACCGGGCCGTCGTTTCTGAGAAACGGATGGCGGGTGTTCAGGAACGTGCGCAGCTCGGCATCCACTTCGACGACGCGGAGGCCCGCCGTACCGGACTCCCCCTCCAGATTCACGGTCCACGGAAGCTCCTCGGACCCCTCGATCCGCGCCCCTTCGGGGAGAAGCACGGGACGAATCGAGAACGACCCGAGTGGAGCGTCGCCGGTAAGCTGGAGTAGCCGGAGGTAGGGCTCCAGGCGATCTCCCACATGCACGGACTGAGCTCGGGCTTCTCCGTCCGCGCCGATCACGGCGAGCCAGGCAAGAGAGAGGCTGGCGAAGGCACGCATCGACCATCGCGCCCGGGAACCCGCTCGGTGGGGGGTCAGGCCCACCCCAGGTCTTCCTCGTCGAAGTGCTCCCGTCGTTCCACGTCGAGGACGCCCTTCACGCGTCCGACGGACCGTCGGACCTTCTCCAGGTGGGCGAGGTCGCGAACCTCGATGACGAACTCCCCGTGCATGCCCCCTTCCGTCGACCGCATGTCGGCGTGAGAGATGTCGGTGCCCGTGTCCGTGATGGCCTTGGCCACGTCCGACAGGAGCCCTCGCCGATCCGTACCCCGGAGGAAGAGCTTCACGAAGAAGCGGTCGCCTTTCTCCGCCGCCCACTCGATCTCGATGCGTCGTTCGGGATCCCGGGACAAGGCAAGAACGTTCGGGCAGTCCTTTCGGTGGATCGAGACCCCTCTCCCTCTCGTCACGTAGCCGATGACCGGGTCGCCCGGCACGGGCTGGCAGCACCGGGAATATCGAACCATGAGGTTGTCCATTCCCTGGATCCGAACGCCTCGGCCAGAGATGCGGAGGCGGGCAGCCAACTTGGACAAGGCGGATGGCTCCCGTTTCGCCACCTCGGCGGGATCGTGATCGGGATGAAAATGCTTGATCACCGCAGTGGGCCCCACATCGCCCCTGCCAAGGGCTGCGTAGACCTGATCGAACTCCCGATACCCCAGGTTGATGGCCGCCTCGAGGAGCTCGTGGGGATCGCTGGGCAGGCTCCTCTTCGCCTTCTTCAATTCCCGATCCAGGAGGTCGGTACCCAGCTTCAGAGCGGAATCGAACTCTTCCCGCCTGATCCATTGGCGAATGCTCTGTCGTGCCCTCGAGGTCTTCACGAACGCCAGCCAGTCGCGACTCGGACGCTGCTTTGCGTTGGTCAGGATCTCGACCGCATCTCCGTTCCTGAGCTCCCGCGAAAGGGGCGCGATGCGTCCGTTGACCTTCGCTCCGGCGCAGTGGTGCCCGATCTCCGTGTGGACCGAGTAGGCGAAGTCGATGGGCGTGCTCCCCATGGGCAGCGCCTTCACGTCACCGTCCGGGGTGAACACGAAGATCTCGCCACGGAAGAGATCCATCCGGAGGAACTCCATGAACTCCTCCGGCTCGGCCGTGTCCTGCTGCCACTCCAGGACCTGGCGGAACCAGGTCAGCGCCTCATCCGCCTCGTCCGCGTCGGCGCTGCCATCTTCCTTGTAGCGCCAGTGGGCCGCGATGCCGTACTCGGCGGTGCGGTGCATGTCCTCCGTGCGGATCTGGATCTCGTACCGCCGCCCGCCGGGCCCGAAGACGGTCGTATGCAGTGAGCGGTACATGTTCGACTTCGGTGTCGCCACGTAGTCGTGAAACCGCTCCGGAATCGGTGTCCACTTGGAGTGGATCACGCCCAGAGCCGCGTAGCAGTCCTCCAACGTCTCCGTCAGGACGCGCATCGCCATCAGGTCGTAGATCTCTTCGTACGGCCGGCCCTGGGTCACGATCTTCCGGTGGATGGACCAGAGGTGCTTCGGGCGACCGCTCACTTCAGCCTTGATGCCGGCGGCCTTCAGAGCTTCCTCGAGGGGACGCTGCACCTCCAGGATCTCCCGTTCGCGCTCCTTTCGGCGTTGCCGGATCTGCTTCTGGAGGGCGTCGTGCTCTTCGGGTTCCAGGAACTTGAACGCCAGGTCCTCGAGCTCCCACCGGATCGCCGCCATCCCGAGTCGGTGGGCGAGCGGCGCGTAGATCTCGCGAGTTTCCAACGCGATCCGTCTCCGCTTGTGCACCGGCAGATGTTCGAGCGTTCGCATGTTGTGGAGGCGATCCGCGAGCTTTACGAGAATCACCCGGGCGTCGCTGGCCATGGAGAGCAGCATCTTCCGATAGTTCTCGACCTGCTGCTCGGTAGCGGACCGGAAGCGCACCTTTCCCAGCTTCGTGACGCCGTCCACGATCTGTGCCACCTGCGGTCCGAACTGCTCCTCCACGTCCCGCAGCGTCACCGCCGTGTCCTCGATGACATCGTGGATCAAGGCGGCCACGACCGTGTCGGAATCCAGGCGGAGCTGTGCGAGGATCGTAGCGACCTCGATGGTGTGCGACACGTAGTCGTCGCCGGAGGCGCGTGTTTGGCCGGCGTGGGCGTCCACGGCCACAGCGTGGGCCCGTTGGATCGCGTCCACGTCCAGTCGCTCGGCGTATCCCTCCAGGGCCCGGGCGAGCGGGCGAGGTAGGCCGTGGATGGTGGTGGTGGGATTCTGCACAGTCAGCCTACGATCGGAAGCGAACCTAATGTTTCCCCAGGTGAGCCTCCAGGGCGTTACTCGGGCGCTCTACGTCTTAGCAACCGGGGTCATGACGGTCTCAATCCTACACCCAAGCAGCGGATCGTGCCCTCCCCTCCTCCGTCGCAAACGGTTGCCCGTTCATCGTCTCCTAAGCGCGCACACCCGACCTGTTCTCCAGAAACCACTGATAGGTCGATTCGACCCCGTCTCTCATCGGGATTCGAGCTTTCCACCCCAACTCGTTGAGTCGAGAGACATCCATCAGCTTCCGCGCCACGCCATCAGGCTTCGACGTGTCGAACTGGATTTGACCCTCGAAGCCAGTGACCCGAGCGATCGTCCGGGCGAGCTCCGCGATAGTCAAGTCGGTGCCAGTACCCACATTGAGGTGCGAGAGCATGGGCCGGGTAGCCTCACAATAGGCTTCTTTCGGGAGGTCAAGCACGAAGAGACTGGCTTCAGCCATGTCATCCACGTGAAGAAACTCCCGCCGAGGCTCACCTGAGCCCCACACCACCACTTCTTCCCTCCCGTCCTCCACTGCCTCGTGGAAGCGTCTGAGAAGAGCTGGTAGCACGTGCGAATCCTCGGGATGGAAGTTGTCCTCGGGTCCGTAGAGGTTTGTGGGCATCACTGATCGGTAGTCTACGCCGTGCTGCCGATTGTAGCTCTCGCAAAGCTTGATCCCCGCGATCTTTGCAACCGCGTACGGCTCGTTCGTGGGCTCCAACGTCCCGGTGAGAAGCGCCTCCTCCCGAATAGGCTGTTCAGCGTATTTGGGATAAATGCAGGAGCTCCCGAGAAAGAGAAGCCGCTCCACCCCAGCCGCGAAGGACTCTCGGATGACGTTGGCCTCGATCATCAGGTTGTCATAGATGAAGTCGGCCGGGTAGGTATTGTTCGCATGGATGCCACCGACCTTCGCCGCGGCTAGAACCACAACGTCAGGCCGCTCGCCTTGGAGGAAGGCACGCGTCGCCGCTTGGTCAATGAGGTCTAGCTCGGCTCGCGTCCGTGTGAGGATCTCTTCCACATCCGGTCGATCGATCAGCCTTCGGACGATGGCGGACCCCACCATTCCCCCGTGGCCCGCGACGTAGATTCTCACAACCGACGCCCCTCCAGGTTTTCGCTGGAGACCGGGATCTCCATCCCATGTTCCTTCAGCAGCGCGTAGCGACGAGCAGTCTTCAAGTCCTCGGCTACCATCTCAGCACACATCTCTCTGGCGGTGGTCCTCGGGATCCACCCCAGTTCTTCTCTCGCCTTTGTAGGATCTCCGAGAAGTGACTCGACCTCAGCAGGACGGAAATACCGCGGATCGATGCGCACAACAACGTCTCCGGGCTCAAGCGCCGGTGCGTGGTTTCCATCGATCTTCGCGACGACACCGAATTCGTCCACATCATCGCCTTCGAACTCAAGCGTGATCCCGAGCTCCTCAGCAGACCAACGCAGGAAATCCCGTACGGAATGCTGCTTGCCCGTAGCGATGACGAAATCGTCGGGTTCGTCTTGCTGTAGCATGAGCCACTGCATCTCCACGTAGTCCTTGGCATGCCCCCAATCCCGGAGAGCGTCGAGATTCCCCAGGTAGAGACACGGCTCCAGGCCCAGGGCGATGTTGGCCAGCCCCCGCGTGATCTTTCGGGTTACGAAAGTCTCACCACGCCGGGGAGACTCATGATTGAAGAGGACGCCGTTGCAGGCATACATGCCGTATGCCTCCCGATAGTTCACCGTAATCCAATACGAGTAGAGCTTCGCTACAGCGTAGGGGCTCCGTGGATAGAATGGGGTGGTCTCTCTTTGGGGGGTCTCTTGTACGAGGCCGTACAGTTCCGACGTGGACGCCTGATAGAATCGGGTTCTCTCGTGAAGCCCCAGCAGTCGGATCGCTTCGAGTAATCGAAGAGTCCCTAGGGCGTCCACATCGGCAGTATACTCTGGCGACTCGAAGCTTACCGCTACGTGGCTCTGGGCTCCGAGGTTGTACACCTCGTCGGGTTCAACCTCCTGCAGGATTCGGGTGAGGTTGGACGTGTCCGTGAGGTCCCCGTAATGGAGGAAGAAGTGCGGATCGGGTGTGTGGGGGTCTTGGTAGATGTGGTCTAGGCGCTGAGTGTTGAACAAGGATGATCGGCGCTTGATGCCGTGCACCTCGTAGCCCTTCGAGAGAAGAAGCTCAGCCAGGTAGGACCCGTCCTGGCCGGTCACACCGGTAATCAGTGCTCTCTTTGCCATGTGCCTCCAACCCTCAGCCACAAAAGAAGAATTGATTCACGGTAATGTGACCCTCGACGAAGTACCTGAGAAGGGCGTCGCAGTCCGCAGCGATATGGACCGTAGTGTCGCACATACCCCTTCGTCCCGAAAACACGGCGCCTCAGGGAAGGGTTTGAATGAGGTAGCATCCAATCCTTTCTCAGCCTAGCCGGGAGCATCGAGCTCCCGCCGCGCTTCAAGGATCCGAACTCGTTCGTCTCACCGGATCCGGACCGTTTGATCCTCGGATATCATGGACCGTCCAGCAGAGCCTTTAGCCGTTGCCAAGCAGAACACGCAAAGCCGCCGTCACAATCCCAATGATCAGGCCTCCTGTACCTTGAACGGAAACGCATAACAGACTAGGCTGATCTCGCTTCCGACGCCTCTCACCTACTTTGAGTGACAACTTCAGACCGACGGGGTGCGCTGGTTACTGGCATCAACGGACAGGATGGTTCAGGGGATCGATCGGTGGTCGATGTCTGGGGGATGGGTACGCCGAGGCGGAACCTCCTTCATGTAGATGGTCGAGAGGACGCGTGCGTCTCTGTTTGGGGAGTGAGGACACCCCAACCGCTCGACGTCGGAACCGACGTGACGTCTCGATGCGGAGGCTGGCAGAACTAGTGGCCGACGTGGTGAAACATCCAGGCGACATCGTCTTTGATCCGCATCCTCCTGACGGTAAGCCCCGGAAACTGCTGGAAAGCCGCATCCGGAGCCTCGGATGGAACCCCAAGAACGACCTGCCGGTCGGAGTTGAGACCCCCTACCGATGGTTCGTCGAGTGATTCAATGAGACGAGAGTCTGAGCCCCACAATGACGGCATCAGCGCATCGGGACCGCCCTCTGTCCAGTCGAGGAGGATCATCTCGGTCAGGGTAGACGCGACATCCTACTCCGACGCTACCGAGCGTATTCGGGTCTGGGCCGCGGCTGGTGAGTCCCGCTACGTCTGCGTCTGTAACGTTCACATGGTGATGGAGGCTTACGACGACCCCCATTTCGCCACGATCGTGAACGGGGCCGACTTGGTAACACCGGACGGTGTGCCGCTGGTCTGGACACTTCGGAAGTACAACGCGAAGAATGCCACCCGCGTCTACGGACCGGAGCTCATGCTCCGTCTCCTCCAGATGGCCGAGCGGACCGGTACGCCTGTGGGCTTCCATGGTGGAACAACAGAGGTTTTGGAAGCTTTGACCGCTGAGGTTTCGGTGCGGTTCCCGAACCTCCGCCTCGTGTACACATGCTCTCCGCCCTTCGAGCCGGCCGGCGATCGGGAAGGCGAATTGGAACGCATCCGGCGATCTGGCGCCCGCATCCTGTTTGTTGCGCTTGGCTGCCCTAAACAGGAGTGGTGGATGGGGCAACGGGCTGGAGAAGTGCCGGCAGTGATGGTTGGAGTAGGTGCCGCCTTCGACTTTCTGGCTGGCAAGAAGCCTCAGGCACCGAAGCTCCTGCAAGCGGTAGGGCTCGAGTGGGCCTTCAGGCTGGCTACCGAGCCACGACGATTGTGGCGGCGCTATGCGCTGCACAACCCACGATTTCTCGCGCTGGTCGGACGGCAGCTTCTGCTCGGATGAGCATCAAGGTCGACCGGGGACCAAAGCACCCGAAGGCCGGGTCGTTCATCCCCCATCGGACCACGGCCACCCCAAGCGGGGGGGCGGGGGGCGTAGATGTCACGCGTCTCCAGGGCGGTGCGACAAGACTTGTCGGCGGACAAGGCGCGCTGTTGGAGAATCGATGCGCCCAGCGTGACCAGGATCACCCGGCGTGTCCGGCCATCCACAGGAGCATCTTCCCCCGGTTTCGATCTCTTCTCGGTGGCAGAACTCACACTTCGAATTACCCTAAACGGAATCGTAAATGGCGGAGAACTGGCTAATCACGGGAGGGTGCGGATTCATCGGCACCAGCCTAATCCGATCTCTGGGCTCTCGCGGGCACCGCATCCGGGTCCTCGACAATCTGTCCGTCGGTACCGAGGCAGACCTGGCGCGTGTGGCTCCAAAGGTGAAACGATCGGGACAACCCTCGGATTGGAATGATACCGTTGAGCTCATCGTCGGCGACGTCCGCGACTCTGAAATAGTGGCTTCTGCTACCCGGGGGGCCGATGTCGTCGTTCATCTTGCGGCGCAAAGCGGTGTAGCACCGTCCGTATCGGACCCTCGCAACGACCTGATGGTCAACGTTGTCGGTACTTTCAATGGACTCGAAGCGGCCCGGAATAGCGGGGTCAGACGCTTCATATATGCCTCGAGCGGTGCGGCTCTGGGTGAAGTGGATCCACCACTACGCGAAGACATCCTACCCCGGCCGATCTCGCCCTACGGGGTTAGTAAGCTCACCACCGAATATTATGCGTCCTGCTACACCTGCACGTTCGGTCTCGAGACCGTCGGCCTGCGGTTCGGCAACGTCTATGGGCCTGGCTCGGGGCATAAGAACTCAGTGGTCGCGAAATTCATCCGTCGAGCGATGAATGGTCAGGTGCTCGAGATCTACGGGGATGGTGCTCAGACGCGAGATTTCATCTTCATGGAAGACCTGCTCGACGCCATCACGCGGTCAGCTGCTGCTCCCGAGGTCGGCGGTCATGTGTTCCAGATCGCGACCAGCCAAGAAACCACGGTTGACGAATTGACGGATAAACTGGTAGCCATCTTACGTGAGCGCGGTGTAGCGGGCGTCACCGTGAATCACGTAGGGGAACGAGCCGGAGACGTCCAGCGCAACTACGCCGACACGAGTAAAGCCGGAAGGATGCTAGGCTGGAGTGCAGCAACCTCACTCGATGAGGGTCTGCGCGAAACCGTCAACTGGTTCCTCCGAGACTATTCGGCGGGTTCCAACCAATCGGCAGGTTCTAACTAACCCCTGTCTCGAGGCCCGCGAGATCCTCTACGATCTCGCGATCATCCGTCCACTTTGACGTGCATAGGATCTTGGACCGATCCACGCGTGAACTGTACTTCCTCGCCACTTCGGTCACTTCCTCGAGCAGGCCCTCTTCGAGCGTTGTCGGCTTGAGGCCGAGCCGAAGGAGATTCTGATTGACGACGTCTAGTTCGTTCTCCGGCGCCTCGTTGCGAGGATTGGGTAGATGAACGATCTCAGCGTCGGTCAGGCGACTAACTAGGTTGGCAAGATCGATGATCCGATGCTGCTCTGTCGTCTGGTTGTAGATTTGGACGCGATCGGTAGCTCCAGGTGGGTTCTCAAGAGCGAGCCGAATGCACTGGACGGTGTCGCGAATGTGAATGAACGCTCGGGTCTGACCGCCGGTTCCATGCACGGTTAGCGGGTGGCCGATCGCACTCTGGACTAGAAAGCGATTCAGCACTGTCCCGTAGTCGCCGTCGTAGTCGAATCGATTGGACAATGCAGAGGCCGTCTCGCACTCAGGGGTGTTTGTGCCCCATACAATGCCCTGATGGAGATCGGTCACCCGCAGTCCGTCATTCTTGTTGTAATATGCGAAAAGCAGCTGATCTAACGTCTTCGTCATGTGGTAGACGCTTCCCGGGTTAGCGGGATAGAGAATCTCGCCGTCCACAAGAACTCCCCCGGGCCCCTCCATCTTGACTTTCAGGTAGCCCTCGGGGATCGGTGCGCCTGCCGTGCCATAACCATAGACGCCCATCGTACCGAGGTGGACAAGGTGCAGATCGAGGCCGGACTCGACAGTCGCACACAACACGTTGTGGGTCGCGCGCACGTTGTTGTCCACGGTGTAGCGCTTGTGGTCCGGAGACTTCATGGAGTACGGGGCAGCCCTCTGCTCGGCGAAGTGCACGATGGCGCTCGGTCGAGTCTCCTCGAGGTAGGCGAGAAACGCACGGTAGTCGCGAGCCAGGTCGATGTTGACGAACCCGATACGCTTTCCGCTGACCTCCTCCCACGCCTCAAGGCGTCTATCGATCGACTCGATGGGAGTCAGGGACCGGATACCGAGTTCGTTGTCGATATTCCGCCTCGACAGGTTGTCGACGATGTCGACGTCCCACCCGTTTTGGGAGAGGTGTAGTGCGGTTGGCCACCCGCAGAACCCGTCTCCTCCAAGCACCGCAACCTTCATTCTGAGGCTCCTCGTAGCGATCAGTCGGTCTCGCGAAAAGTGCGAAGGTACAAGGGTATAACGTTCTCGGGATAGTGTCGATGTATCGGGTAGGTGTCGACGCAGGATCCGGACTGCAGCTGCCGAAGCAATTGCTCGGCAATGTCCTCGGGCTTATCCCCAGCAACGAGTTGAGGAGCCAACCTCCGGAACTCCGGGACGGATGGCGGGAGCACACATGGGCGGCCGAGTGCTAGCGCCTCGAGTACGAACCGAGGTAGTCCCTCCGCATCCGAAACGTGTGCGCACAGACTGGCTTGCGACATCACGGCGAGTAGGTCCCGACGCGGTAGCGTCCCGAGGAGCCGCACTCCGTCGGAGCGAGTCAGTGCTAGGAATTCCCTGGACTGTTCCTTCATTGGCCCTGCGAGCGCCAGGATCACATCCGGGTGCTCCGCTCGCACAATTGAGAAGGCACGGATCAGCCGATCGACTCGTTTTGCGGGCTTGATGAGTCCCCCGTAGAGGATGTACCGCTGCCCTTCGAGGCCAACGCGGGCGACAACGTCCGTCGATTCGATGTCGGCCTCCAACCGTTCCTGGATGACGGGCACCTGAACAACGCGCCGGGAAGGGACGCCTCCCCGGACGAGGAAATCCGCCACGTTTTGTGAACAAGCGATTGCCGCGTCGAGGGCGGCAAGTTTCGGGACCTGCCGCTTGGGGAGTTGTCGCCCTCGCACATCCACGATCCATCGAGCGCCGGGTAAGCGACGGCGCATTATCCGGACCGCCCACTCGAAGGGTCCTGGGAAGTTGAAGAAGCTGTCGTGGACCAAGACGACGTCGGGACGAAACCTGGAAGCGATGCTTGGGAGGCGAGCGTAGCACGCTTGCTGCCACGCCAATGCCGCTGCATCTCGCAAGAGATGCCGATCCCTCACTGAGCGTCTGGGAAAGAGCGGGAACCGCTCCACCTCCCCAGAGCCCGGCTCCGCATCGGACACGACGGCGACTTCCAATCCACACCGCAGTAGCTCACTTGAGAGGATCTTGTAGTACGTGGCCGCACCGGTCCCACTTCCGAAGAAGGCCGGCGATACGACCAACAGTCTCACTGCACCTCCTCTCGGAGCCCTTCGGTTGCTGACACCGTCAACAACGCGAAGAAGCAGGCGATAGCGACCCCGCTGGGGCGCCCGGCGGATGCAAGAAGATTCTCGATCATGCTAAACGCTAGGACAGAGAGCAAAGCGATGATGAGCATGAGTGTCTGCCACGGATCGGCTACCGAACGAGTCTCTCCCAGCCGTCGAATAGTGATTCCGAAGACCACCATCGTGAGACCGAGTCCGACGACTCCCCACTCAAAGGCGATACGCAGCCATTCGTTGTGCACTATTCGATTTGCGTCCACGTCCTGCGCCGTGTAGTCCCGGTAGGCGTAGCCCCCATCCACCACGATCGACGCTGCAGAGGAAGTGCCGGAGCCGAGCAGAGTCTCCTGCATCCCACCCGCCCGGAGTGCCTCAACGGTGGCCGCATACATCCCAAGGCGCCACGCCGCTGTTCCAAGCGCCTCCGCCCGGTTAGCAGAGGCACCCGTCGCTGCGGCGACCGCTCCTCCAATCCGTCCTTCGGAAAGCGCAGTGTCACCCAGATTGACCGTAAGTAGCAATGGTACCGCAAAGGCTGTGAGGAGGAGAACGCCGAAGGAGGTGGCTGATAGCAGAACGGGCAGCCCTATGCGTCTGCGCACGGCAGCGGACAGGAGAAGACCCACACAGGTCACGGTGAAGACAAGAACCGAAAGCAAGAACGCGGATCGACTGCCTGTAAGGAAGACAAGACAAGGCAAGGCCAACGAGAGTGGCGCAGCCAGCCATCGCTGCTTCCGCGGAAGGAGCGCAAACAAAAGAGGCAGCGAGACGATCAACGAAATGGCGAAGCCCTGCGGTCCCGTGAAGCTCGTGAAGCGCCCGCCCGCCTGACCGAACGGATTGCCCAAGACGAACGACTGGAGGAGCCCAAGCGATAGACCTCCACCCAAGAAGACCCACAGGGCTCGTCGAAGGCCACGTCGATCAGATTCCAAGACCCGGACGACCGCGGCGATCAGAACCCAGAAGTACAAGAGATACGCGATCTGTTTTGCCGCCGCGAGACGATACGGTGTCCAGAGGGTCGAAACCGCTACATACGCGAGGAACAGCCCACACACCGCGCCGGCTACACTCACTCGTGTGAGTCTGGATCGCCTCGGTGGGAAACGAGCCAAGAGCAGGAGCGGTACCGCCACGAGGGCGATCGTGTTTAGCCAGCCTACTGTGGTCGCCGAGTCCAAGGTACCGCCAGAAGCGTCGACATGGGACGATAGAAAAGCCAGCGCGAGAACGAACCACCCAGGCACCCACGGCTGTGCCATCAACGCGAGGATGATACCGATCAGAAAGGCGACGGTCACGGCTCGACATACCCTAATCGAGTGAGAAGGGCGTCGAGCCGGTCAATGAAACGGTCGCGCAGCAGCGGCTCGATTCCTTCCTGCCAACCTCCTACCTTGCCACTGCGAATAAATCGAATATCGCTTCTAACTGCGGAAACGGCCCCGTCCCCCGCCTGACGTGACAGCTCTTCAGAGCGACGCATAGACGCGACGGAGGCGGCAGCTGACACCTCCTCCAGGGCGACCTTGGACTCTGTACCGAGAAAGGCCATTACTTTCTCGAGTTCATTCACACCGTCGGCCCTGAGGTCCTCATACCGAATCAGGAGAACCTGACTCGACTCCGCATGTCTCAGCCAGGCGCTCACATGGGTGCACCATGACCCGAAGCTGTTGACACCAGAATCCAAGAATCGCTTCACGAACGACTCAAGTGATTCGTCGGTGAGACCGCGCATCCGCATGTACGAGAACTCCGACAAGCAGACGTCCCTCGGGTCGCGCACCAGATAGATGGATCGATGATAGCTTGGGCGCGGAAGTTCGTGCGTCTTCACCAGACGTCCTTCCTGCGGCAAGAGCAGAGGTGCCTGCCCGTGCCCACCTACATCCGGAATTCGGTTGTTGACGGCTTCGAAGTCGGACTCCTTCCCGGTCAGCGCATGATGCAACTGGAACCTCAACCACGTGCTACCCGACCGAGGATATGAGGCCACGAAGCCATCGGAGGAGCCGAGTCCCCTATGGCGTAGCCATACCAGAGGGATACGACCTCCAATCCGACCCAATCCGTAGCGTGCCCGCCGGAACAACTGATCCATCACCGGAGAGCCTCGATAGCGCGCCGAAAGGGTCGCGCCGCGGAGACAAACACAATCGAGGCTGTAAGTACACCGAGAAAGGCCTCCACGTCGTTTCCACGGAACACTGCTCGCACGGTCCACCCGAAAGCAACTGCGACTAGAACCGTCACTAGCGCACGGGTTGCACTCCGGCTCCAAATCGGGACACCAACCGACCTACGGACTGCGACGAATCCACTGCACGACAAGAGCGCAATTGCCACCCCAGTCGAAGTAGCAGCACCGAGCGCCCCGAGTCGCGGGATCAGCAAGAGTGCCAAAACGACGTTGACGGTCAGACCCAACGCGGCGATCCGCGCCCAATAGTTTGCCCGCCCCATCATGACCAGAGTCGGCCCCACGGGACCGCTCGCTGCGTTCGCGAGCTGGGCGATGATCAGAACGACTAGGACGCCCCAAGCCGCCCCATAGTCGAGCCCGAAGAGGACTTCTAGCGTCTCGGAAGGCATCGTCGATGCGATGACGATCGGAAGCCCCGACAGGATGAGGCTGTCCTCGATTGAGCGAGTATAGTATTCGGCCGCACGGTCCTGCCCCTGTGGCCCTCCAGTCGCCTCTGCGATGAAAGGAGCCACCATCGTTCCGATACCCGAAAGAACCACGGCCGGCACCACCGCGACGACCGATGCGGCCTGATAGAGCCCCACGGCTTCGGCAGTGGACAACCCTCCAAGCATCAGGCGATCCATCCAAAAACTTAGCAGGACAAAGACACTCGCAGTCGACGCCAGAAGCGAGTAGCCCAAGACAGTAGCCAGTCGCTGACTCCTAGGCTCTCCCCGCGGCCTGAATGGGGTCGTTACCACCCCGGTTAAGAATGCAACGCCCATGCCCACGGCAACCGCAGCAATGACTCGCGTGGTGGCATCGTCGACCGGAAGCAGAAACAGCGCCGACAGAGCTATGACGGGGGGGACGAAGTCCTCGACCATCGCCGTCGTCCACGGACGTTTCGCCAGCCGACTCACCGCGGCGACAGTCCGCCCTCCCGCCAAGGCCATGACGGACACAATCAAGAGGCCTCCAACACCTGCAAACTTCGCGGAAGCGAAGACCCCTGTAGCCAACCTTTGCCCTACCTCCAGGATCACAGCAGACAAGAGCCCCGCAAGCCCAACGGACAAGACGGGTGCCAGGATGGTCAGCCGCGTTCGCCCAATTCTCGCAGCGGAGCCGTAACGCAACACACCTTGGTCCAACCCCAACGTGCCAAAGACCCCACCCACTCTCAAGAGGGCCCAGAAGAGGGCGAAGACGCCGTAGTCCGAGACAGTCAACAGCCTCGCCGCAACCACTTGGAAAGCCAGCCAGGCTCCACGCCCCCCAACGCGAGCACCTGCGAGGACGACCCCTCCCCTGGAGAAAAGGCCTAGGGCTCTATTGGGGTCAAGGGGCGAAGACGGTGCGGGGACGACGGTCGCACCCAGGCTGTCGCTGCGCTGGACCACCGCAGGAGAAGTGGCTGAGGTCTGCTGATCTTCGGACTCTTCGGTGTGCGCCATAGGCCGGCGGCCGTGACTCCTCAAACCCGCCCGTGGCACTTCTTGTACTTCTTCCCGCTCCCACACGGACACGGATCGTTCCGCCCCGGTTCGTCCTCGACGGTGACCGGGGTTTGCTTGCGATCTTCTTCCCCCCGATTGGTCGCCAACTGAGCCGGATCCGGTCCCGACGCGCCGGCGGGAACAGCGGCGCCCGAGGCAGCCCGGGCCGACATCCCCAACTCGTCGACCTCCTTGGCTGGACGGCGCGCTGTGGCCCCCCTACGCTGGCCCGCGGCAGCGGCCTGTTCGGCCAAGCTTCCGCCCGGGGAATCCGACGGTCCACTGAAGCTGAGCCTGGTCGGCGCCTGGCGCTGCGGCCTCGGCGCGCCGAACTGGGCCCGGAAGAAGTAGCTGGCCAGCGTCTTCCGAAGGTCACTCATGAGGTCCACGAACATGTCGTAGGCCTCTTTCTTGTACTCGACCAGGGGATCCTTCTGCCCCCAGCCCCGGAAGCCGATAGACGCCTTGAGGTGGTCCAGGTCGTAGAGGTGATCCTTCCACTTCTCATCGATGACCGAGAGCATGATGAAGCTCATCACCTGCTCTGAGTGCTCCCCGAGCGTCTCGATCTTACGGTGGAACGAGGCCTTGAGCCCGTCCAGAACCCAGTTCTCGATCTCGTGGCGCTCGATCTCGTGCTCGGGACTGTTTTCCTCGGGGAGCTCCGAGACGAGGATGAAGAAGTCGAGGGTCAGGCGACGCTGCAGCCCCGCCAGGTCCCAGTGCTCGGGGTTCTCCTCCTGCGGGGCGTACTCGTCGATGGCGTCCCGGGCGGCGTTTTCGATCATCTCCCAGATCTCGCCCTTGAGATCTTCGCCACCTTCGAGGGCGAAGAGCCGGAGGTCGTAGATGACCTCCCGCTGCTGGTTCATGACATCGTCGTAGTCCAGCAGACGCTTCCGTGCCTCGAAGTTGTTGGTCTCGACGCGCTTCTGGGCTCGTTCGATGGACTTGGTGACGAGGCCGTGCGTGATGACCTCCCCTTCCTCGGCGCCCCACTTCTCCATGACGTTGGCAATCCGCTCGGACCCGAAGAGCCGCATGAGATCGTCTTCCAGCGACAGATAGAACTGGGAAGAGCCAGGGTCGCCCTGACGTCCGGCTCGCCCACGAAGCTGCCTGTCGATGCGGCGCGAGTCGTGGCGCTCCGAGCCGAGGATCTGCAGACCCCCGTCCTCCAACACGTCGTCGTCGTCCTCGAGGCGGAGCTTCTCGGCCCGGACGGGATCGACTGGAAGCACCTCCTCCACTTCGATACCCCGGTCCTTCAGCCAAGCGACGGTGCGAGCTTCGGTGACGCCTGCTCCCAGTTTGATGTCGGTGCCGCGGCCAGCCATGTTCGTGGCCACCGTAACGGCCCCGGGCTGCCCCGCATCCCGGACGATGTCCGACTCGGACTTGTGGTGCTTCGCGTTGAGTACCTGGTGCTGAATCCCTCGACGCTTGAGCATCCGTGACAGCGTCTCGGACACGTCGACATTCGTCGTACCGACCAGGACCGGGAGCTCGAGCCTGTTCAGGCGTTCGATCTCGTCCATGATCGCCACGTACTTCTCGCGTTTCGTCTTGAAGATGAGATCGTCGCGGTCGTCACGGGCGATGGGCCGGTTCGTCGGAATGACGAGGACGTCGAGTCCGTAGATCTGGTGGAACTCCCCTTCCTCGGTCTCGGCGGTACCCGTCATGCCGGAGAGCTTGTCGTACATCCGGAAGTAGTTCTGGATGGTGATGGTGGCGAGGGTCTGGGTCTCGCCCCGGATCTCCACACCCTCCTTCGCCTCCACCGCCTGGTGCAGGCCGTCGCTCCACCGGCGACCAGCCATCTGACGTCCGGTGAACTCGTCGACGATGACGACCTGGCCGTCCTCACCGATGATGTACCGCTCGTCCCTCTGGAAGAGGGTGTACGCCTTGAGTAGCTGATGCAGCACGTGGATCTTCTGGCTCTTGGCCGCATACTCGGCCTCGAGCTCCTGCATCCGCTCCCGCTTCTCGTCCACCGACATGGCCTCGGAGTGCTCGATCTCGCCCATCTCGGCCGAGAGATCAGGCACCAGAAACGCGTCCGGGTCGTTCGGAGACAGCTCGTCGAGGCCCCGGTCCGAGAGGTGCACGTTGTGCCCCTTCTCGTCCATGGCGAAGAGGAGCATCTCGTCGACCTCGTAGAGGCGCTTCTCCCGCATGTAGTCCGCTTCGACCTTGTTGATCAGCGTCTGGAGCGACGGATCGTCGGCGGTGAGCTTCATGAGCTTCTTGTGCTTCGGCGTGCCTCGCTTGACCGCCAGAAGCTTCTCGCCGGCCTCGAACTCCTCCCCGGCCTCCAGGTGCGCTTCGGCCTCGCTCACCAACTCGTTGGTGATCCGGAGCTGCTTCTTGTAAAGAGATGCAACGAGGGGGTTGAACTGCTTGAAGGGGGTCGAGGTGTCTCGCCCCACCGGTCCGGAAATGATGAGCGGCGTCCGGGCCTCGTCGATGAGAATCGAATCGATCTCATCGATGATGGCGTACGCGTGCTCCCGCTGGACCCTCTGCTGGAGAGAGTGGACCATGTTGTCGCGGAGGTAGTCGAACCCGAACTCGTTGTTCGTCCCGTACGTGATGTCCGCGCGATACGCCGCCTGACGCTCCGGTGAACCCGGGTCGTGGCGATCGATGACGGCGACGTTCAGGCCGAGAAAGCCGTAGACCGCCCCCATCCACTCTGCGTCACGCTGAGCCAGGTACGAGTTCACGGTGACGAGATGCGCCCCCCGACCCGCCAACGCGTTGAGGTACATCGGCATGGTCGCGACGAGCGTCTTCCCCTCACCCGTCGCCATCTCCGCCACCTTCCCACGGTGGAGCGTGATGGCGCCGACGAGCTGGACGTCGTAGGGGATCATGTCCCACGTCAGCTGCTGGCCGGTGACCGTGACTTCCTGGCCTACCAGACGCCGGCAGGCGTCTTTGACCACGGCGAACGCTTCGGGGAGCAGGTCCTCCAGCGACTCTTCGATCTCTTCCAGGAGGTCGGCCTCGAGCGCGCCAATCTCGAGTGACAGGCGCTCCCGCTCCGACGCGTCTTCGGAGTGCCGCTTCTCTTCTCTGAGGGCCTCGATCTTCCCTTCGAGCTCGGCCGTCCGCTCCTTGATATAGGCACGGAACTCTTCGGTCTTGGCCTTCAACTCATCGTCTGACAGCGACGCGAGTCCCTCGTAGATCGAGTTGATCTCGTCGACGATGGGTTGGAGGGCCTTCGCCTCTCGGCGATGTCGATCGCCGAGGAGCTTCTTTATGGCTGCTTTGAACAAATTGACCTCATTCGGAACTGTCGTCGGGCCGGGCGGCGAATTTGTTGCTGCACGGGGGCCCCGAGTGCATTACCCTCAAGGTAAGGGCGGACGTGATTGGTGGAACCCCGTTACCTGTGAGTGGAACCCCGTTACCTGTGAAAGGATCACGTCGTCTCATGTAGCACCCGTCGTTCGTTTCCATCGCCAGTTGATGACGCCCCGTAACGGATTAGCTTCCTTCCAATGTTGACGACAGTAGGCGCTCCCCCCCGCACTCGGGCGCCGGAATCCACCCCGACCCGAGCACCGGCCCCCGGCCGGACGCAACTCAAGGCTCAACGCCAAGCAGTCAGCACCAAGAGACGACATTTCCGGCGGGCGATCCGCCGGGTCTCATCGCTCCTGCTGCTGGACGCGGTCGCCCTGATCGCTGCTCGTGAGGCGCTACACCTTCTTCGCGGTCACGCGGCGGTCGGCACCTCGGTGTCGACCCTCTTTCCTGAAGGCTTCATGGGGGGGTGGGGATCCATCGCCGCAGTCGTCGTCGGGTTGGCGGCCATTGGCGCCTACCAGTCCGAGCAGCGGTGGGCTTCAGCCCCTACGATCTTCAAGGGCGTCGCCTTTGGAGGCGCGCTCGCCATGTGGCAGTCCATCGACGCACTGGGTCCCTTCTGGACGTTGGGCCGGTGGGCCTTGCTCGTGGTCGCCATTGGCACTCTGATCTTCGCCGCCCGACGTCTGACGTGGCTGGTGGTGATGCACTACCGCTCGGCGACGACACCTACGGATCTGGTCCTCCTCGTCGGTGATCCCAGGAGTCCCAGCGGAGGTCGTGCAGCCGAAGCCGTTGCAGGGCGTCTCGGCATGCAATCCGTCGGCTGGCTGTCAGAGCGGGGGGATGTTAAGGACTACCTTGGACACCCATCGGCGGTCTGGGAGGTACTGTGCGACACAGGGACGGATACCGTCCTGCTCTGTGGCGACCTCAGCCCGGGGATGTTCGATACGGTCGTCGAGGCGGCGGCGGTCGCAGGGTGCCGCGTCCTGTCCGTACCTTCGACAGATGCGCCCCTCACGACATCCAAACCCAAGGTCCTGGGACTCGGCGCAGTCCGGCTCCTGGAGTTGACGTTCCCCGCCTCTCGCGCCGGCCAGGACGCGGTGAAACGCCTGCTCGACATCTTGGTTTCGTCCGTCTTGCTGGTTGCCCTTTCGCCGATTCTCCTGGCCATCGCCATCTGGATCAAGCTCGACGCGCCGGGACCTGTCTTGTTCGTGCAGGAAAGGGTGGGTCAGGCCGGAAGTGTCTTCAAGATGTGGAAGTTCAGGACCATGAAGGTCGGCGCGGACCGGATGAAGTCCGACCTGGCGGAGCTGAACGAGTCCGGTGACCCCCGGCTCTTCAAGATCACGAACGATCCGCGGGTCACCAGGTCGGGGAGGTTCTTGCGCCGGTGGAGTCTCGACGAGCTCCCGCAACTCGTGAATGTGCTCCGCGGTGAGATGTCCCTCGTCGGGCCGCGGCCCTTCTTCGAGTCGGATCTCGCCGCCTACGACGAGCACCACTTCATTCGTCTGACGGTGAAGCCCGGCGTGACCGGCCTCTGGCAGGTCAAGGGCCGGAGTTCCATCGTGGACTTCGAGGAGGTCATCGCCCTCGACCGCGAGTACGTCGAGAACTGGTCTCTGGGCCTGGACTTCGCGATTCTACTTGCGACCTTCCCGGCAGTCCTGCAACGGACTGGCGCCTACTGACGTCGGTAGCGCCGCGCAGGTACGAGTCCTCAGCCCCGGTGCCGCCCAGCGCATGATCAGTTCCATGAGATTTCTTGCCCTTGCGCTCTCGATAGCCCTGGCGGTTGGACCCTCACCGGCGTCGGGTCAGCTGCCGACATCCGCGGCCGAAGCTCAGCGGCTCCTTCGCGAGAATCCTGAACTCGTCCGGCAGCAGCTACTCCAGTCGGGATTGACCCCCAGCGAGATCCGCGCTCGCCTCAGCGCCGCTGGCATCCCCACCGATGCGCTGGACGCCTTCCTCACCGGTGGGGAAGTCGACCCCAACATAGACAGTGCTGTGGCTCTGCAGGGACTCCAGACACTCGGCCTGGCCGTCGAAACTGCCGACGGTCTGGAACTGGTGGAGCTCAGCACGGGGATGTCAAACACGGTGGTTGCCGAACCCGAGCAAGCGGGGTTCCCCGTCTTCGGCCACCGTGATTTTCGCCGGGCCACGAGCCAGTTCCAGCCCCTGCTGTCGGGTCCTGTGCCGGACGACTATCGGCTGGGTCCCGGAGATCAGTTGCTTGTGCTGCTTACGGGAGAGATCGAAGCCGCCCACGACCTCACGGTGACCCGCGAGGGCTTCGTCTTCGTCCCCAATGTCGGCCGGGTCGCCCTCGACGACCTTTCGATGGCCGACGCCCGTGCCCTTCTTCGTCGAAGGCTGGCGCAGGCGTACTCCGGGATCGACCGAGGAACCACGACGGTTTCGGTGAGCATCACCGAGCTTCGGACGATCCAGGTCTACGTCGTGGGCGCCGTTCGGCAGGCCGGCGCCTATCAGCTCGCCTCGGTGGCCACCGTCCTCAATGCTCTCTACGCAGCCGATGGGCCGACGGCCATCGGGAATCTCCGTGAAGTGCGGATCCAGCGGCGGAACGGTGGCGCCTCCGTGATCGACCTCTACCCCTATCTGATCACTGGCGACGTGTCCGGCGATCTGGGCCTGCAACAGGGTGACGTCGTGCACGTACCCCTCCGCTCGTCGCGGGTCGGGCTCTACGGGGCGGTGGGTCGCCCCGCATTCTATGAAACGGCCCCGGGCGAGGACCTCGTCGACGTCCTCCGCCACGGCGGAGGCTTCGGGCCGAATGCCAATCGCCGCCGTCTCACCATCCACCGGGTCGTGCGACCAGGTGACCGAGGTCCGGGCCTGGGCGAGCGCCAGGCGATCGATCTGGCGCTGGCTCCCTCGGACGACCCTACGGCGCTCAACCATCTCGGGGGGGTCATCATCCCTCCGGTGGCACTCCAGGACGGCGACTCCATCGTCGTGGACGGCGTCGGCGCATTGGCAGACGGCTTCTACGTCATCGTCGGCGGCTTGGTGGCGAAGCCCGATACCTTCCCCTGGGCCGAGGGGATGACGATCCGCGATGCGGTGGAGCTCGCCCGCGGTCCCATCACGGGCGCAGACTTGCGGGCCGCGGAAGTCACCAGGCTGCCGGACAACCGGGCCATGGGAGAACTCGCCGAGCGATTACAGGTGCCTCTGGATTCAAGCTACCTGAGCCAGCGGAGCGGAGACGGGCGCTACGTCGGTCCACCGGGCGTCCCTTTCCCACCCCCCGGATCGAGCCCCGAGTTCGAGCTTGCCCCCTACGACCAGGTCCGAATCCTTCGTCAGCCCGACTTCGAGATGCCCCAATCGGTGAAGATCACCGGAGAGGTGTCGGTTCCCGGTGAGTATGCCCTGCTGAGCAAGGACGACCGGGTCGCCGATCTCGTGGCGCGAGCCGGCCGGATCCTCGAGACCGGCTACCCCGAGGGCGCTCGCCTGTACCGGGCTCAGGACGACATGGGTCGCATAGACCTGGATCTACCGACCGCTCTGAACAACCCGACCAGCGACGAGAACATCACCCTGCAGCCGGGCGACTCCCTGTTCATCCCGGTCTTCTCGCCTACGGTGCAGGTTCAGGGCGCGGTCAACTCCCAGGTGTCGGTCCTCTGGCGTGAGGGCCAGGACTTCGACTACTACATAGCGGCAGCGGGAGGTCTACGCTCGGACGCGGACAAGGGTCGGGCCTCGGTCCGGTACGCCAACGGCCTCGCGAGGACTCGGGACAAGTTCCTCTTCTGGTCTTCGTACCCCACCCCGGGGCCCGGCAGCACCATCAGCATCCCGGCAGAAGACCCCTCGACTCAGTTCGATACGCGTGGGCTGATCACCGATCTGGTCGCGATCCTGGGGTCCATCACGACGGTGATCGTCGTGGTCACCCGCGGCAACTGAGCGTCGCGGGTCAGCCCTTTACGATCCAGCCCAACGACCCACCCTGCCCTGCGGGCCGTGGCGCAACATGCCGCGCGTCGATGAGCACTCGGGCCTGGTCCACGACACGCCCGTAGTCGAAGCCCGAATGGTCGGTGAGGATCACCACCGCGTCGGCACCGGACAGCGCCTCGTCGGTAAGGTCCACGGACTCGAGGTGGTGGCCGTCCTCATCGAGTTCGGCAACGAATGGGTCGTGGTAGGTGACTTCGGCCCCATCGTCTTCGAGGAGCCTGAGCACGTCCAAGGCCGGGGATTCCCGCACGTCGTCGATGTCGCGCTTGTAGGCGACACCCAGAAGCAGAATCGCCGACCCGTTCACCGACTTCCTCTGTCGGTTCAGAGCCTCTCGCACCTTGTCCACCACGAAGTACGGCATCTCCGAGTTGATCTCCGAAGCGAGCTCGATGAAGCGCGTCTTGTAGTTGAGCGTCCGCATCTTCCACGAGAGGTAGTGCGGGTCCACCGGAATGCAGTGTCCACCGAGTCCTGGACCGGGGGTGAACTTCATGAAGCCGAAGGGCTTGGTGGAGGCCGCATCGATGACTTCCCACACGTCGACGCCCAGCCGGTCGGCGATGATGGCGGTCTCGTTGACCAGCCCGATGTTGACGGCCCGGAAGGTGTTCTCGAGGATCTTGGTCATCTCTGCCGCCTCGGTGGACGAGACCGGGACGACGGTGTCGAGGAAGCGTTCGTAGAACCGCTTGCCCGCTTCGGTGCACGACTCGGTGATGCCGCCCACGACTTTGGGTGTGTTCTTGGTCGTCCACACCGCATTGCCGGGGTCAACGCGTTCCGGCGAGAAACACAGATGGAAGTCCTCACCCACCGTGAGGCCACTGGCCTGGAGCGCCGGCAGCATCACCTCGCGCGTCGTGCCGGGGTAGGTCGTGGACTCGAGGACGATGAGCTGGTCCCTCCGAAGTCCTGCGGCGACAGCCTCCGAGGCGGCGAGAATGTACGAGACGTCGGGGTCTCGGGTCTTCGAAAGCGGCGTGGGCACACAGATGGAGACGACGTCGCACTCGCTCAACCGGCCCATGTCCTTCGTGGCCTCGAGCATGGACGCGTGCCGAAGGTCGGCGACCTCTTCCCCCGGCACGTCCTGGATGTGGGAGCGGCCCTGGTTGACGCTCTCCACCACCGAGTCCTTCACGTCGAATCCGATGACCCGGATTCCGGCCTTCCCCGCCTCCACGGCAAGGGGGAGGCCCACGTACCCGAGACCGATGACGCCGAGTGTGGTACGATCGTCCTTGGAGGTGCTCACGCGGTGTATCCGTTGTGGTTTGAGTTTCAGCCGAAACGCGCAGCTGGAATCACGGCGAGGGCAGCGATGCCGAGGCTACAGCCAAGAACGATAGCAACTCTCGTGGACGGGACCTACCCGGCAGCGGTCAGCACCGCGTCCACCCACGACCGGTTCTCGCGGTACCACTCGACCGTCTCCGCCAGCGCCTCGTCCAGGGACCGTCCAGGCCGCCACCCCAACTCCTCCTCCGCCCGTGAAAAGTCGACGGCGTACCGGCGGTCGTGTCCCGCTCGGTCCTCGACGAACTCGATGGCCGACTCGGGCCCGCCGAGTAGCCCGAGCAGGTCCCGGACGAGGCTCAGATTCGTCCGCTCGGCATCCCCGCCGAAGTTGTAGACACCCCCCGGCGCGCCCTTCTCCGCCGCAGCCAGCAGTCCTCGACAGTGGTCCTCCACGTGGATCCAATCGCGGACGTTGAGACCATCGCCGTAAACGGGGAGCGGCTTCCCGGCCATCGCGTTCCGGATCATGAGCGGGATGAGCTTCTCCGGAAACTGATACGGACCGTAGTTGTTGGAGCACCGCGTGATCACCACGTCCAGGCCGTGTGTCGTGTGGTATGACTGGACGAGGAGATCGGCCGCGGCCTTGGTGGCGCTGTAGGGCGATCGTGGAGCCAGCGGGGTGTCCTCCGTGAATCTGTCTCCAGGCCCCGACACCCCTTCGGCCGTCGGTGCCTCGGGGTCCTTCCACGGCAGTTCTCCATACACCTCGTCGGTCGACACCTGCACGAACCGGCCGACATCGGCTTCTGACGCCGCCGAGAGAAGGGTCGCGGTCCCCACGACGTTGGTGCGGACGAAAGGCTGGTCGGAGACGATCGAGCGATCTACGTGGGACTCGGCGGCGAGGTTGAACACGACATCGACATCAGTCATGAGCTCCCGCACCAGGGGTCCGTCACAGATGTCGCCGCGAACGAAGCGGTGACGAGGGTGATCCATCACGCCCTCGAGGTTCTCGACATGGCCCGCATAGGTGAGGCAGTCGAGATTCACGACGTCGATCCCGGGCCGCTCGGCCAACAGGTGGCGCACGAAGTTGGAGCCGATGAAGCCGGCACCCCCGGTCACCAGGTAGCGCACGGTCAGCGGGGGCCGGCGGGTAGGGGCGGATCACCGTCGCCCGCCTCCCCACCCACCCCGAACTGAGTGAGAACGGGGTTATCGCGGTCCGCGGCCACCAGACCCGTTGCCCGGTGCAGCGAACCGATGGTTCCCGCATCCGCCCACCATCCGGAAACAACATGGTGGCGGAGCGCCTCCCATTCCACGTACCGGTTGTTGACGTCGGTGATCTCGAGCTCACCCCGGCCGGATGGCTCGAGCTCCCGGATCACGTCGAAAACGCGGGCGTCGTAGAGGTAGCAGCCTGTCACCGCCAGGCTGCTTGCAGGCTCCTTCGGCTTCTCCACGATTCGCGTGACCCGATCACCCGCGATCGTCGCAACCCCGAATCGCTCGGGGTCGTGGACTTCCTTGAGCAGAATCATCGCCCCGTCCGGGTCCTCGCGGAATCTGGCGATGGGCTCCGAGAGAGAGTCCTGGAAGATGTTGTCGCCAAGGACGACCACGATGGGCTCGCCCGCAGCGAAGTGCTCCGCAAGTCCCAAAGCCTGGGCGATCCCACCTTCCCCCTCCTGGTAGGCGTACCCCAGGTGCTCCAACCCGAAGTCGTGCCCGTTCCGAAGCAGTTTGAGGAAGTCCCCCGCATGGTCGCCGCCCGTCACCACCAGTATGTCGCGGATCCCCGCGTGAACGAGCTGTTGGAGCGGGAAGTAGATCATGGGCCGGTCATAGACCGGAAGCAGGTGCTTGTTCGTGACACGAGTCATGGGCATGAGTCGCGTGCCCAAGCCGCCCGCCAGGAGCACCCCCTTCACGGAACGCTCACGCTACGACTGTCGGAGAACGCGCCGTCCGTCATCGTGCCTCCTGAAACCATTCCTCTACCGCCATCCTCCCGACCTCGGGGCCAGCCGCGACGAAATTCGGGAAGATCGGCTTCGGCTGGTTGAACGGCGGATCTGTTCCGTCGGCCAACGTCACGACCCCACCGGCCGCGCGAACGAGAGCCGTCCCGCCCGCCACATCCCACTCGCTCTTCCCCACCAACGTCCACGTGGCGTCGGCGAGGCCAGCCGCGACGAGGGCCATCTTGTAGGCAACGGAGCCACAGGGCCGAACGTCGAATCGCCCGTTCTGGAATCGCTCCCACTCTCCGCGCCGGATCTCGGATCGGCTGGCCAGAACGCTCACCCTGTCGTCGGTGTCTGGGCGCGTGACCGTCACCGACGATCCATTCAACGTCACCCCGTCGGCGAGGGAGCCCACGACCATCTCCTCCGTGGCAGGGTTGTAGATCCCGCCGGCGACAGGCACCCCCCCCTCCAACAGCCCAATGGAGACACACCACTCGGGAATGCCCTCGATGAACTCCCGCGTGCCGTCGATGGGGTCGACGACCCAGACCCGATGGCACCGCAGACGCAGTGGATCGTCCACCGACTCCTCGGAGAGCCACCCTTCACCGTCCCGAGGGAGAATCCTGCGAAGCACTTCATCCGCAGCTTCGTCTGCCGCCGTGACGGGGTCATCACGGAGCTCCTTCCGCTCGAAAGCCACATTCCCCGGCTCGAAGGGTGCAACCGCATCCGCCGCGGCCTTCAGGCCCTCTTCGATGCGGCTCAAGTCGTCGTCTTTGCTCACCCGCGCTCCTCTGTCTTTGAAGGAGTCCCGCTCACCCTGCGGCGCCGGGACCATAGTGCAGTCTGTTGTCAGGGCGTCAGACGCGTCCGGTCGATGCCCCTGGTGTCCCACCCAGGTAACGCTCCAGCGCCGTCCGCCACGGCATCATCGGCCTCGCCAGCGCCGCCTCGGTAGCCGCCACGTCCAGCACCGAGTACGCCGGTCTCGACGCCGCCGCACCCCACTCCCGGGATGGGACGCCGGCCACCTCTGTTTGCAAGCCCCGCAGGCGTAGTGCGGTTCGAGCGAGCTCGAGCCAGGTCGCGTCCCCACCGTCGGCAAGGTGCCAAACACCATCCAGCCCTCGAGCCACATGCCCGGCCACGCTGCCCGACACCAGCTCTACCACGCCCAGGGCCACATTCCTCGCCCACGTCGGTCGTCCACGCTGATCATGCACTACGCGGAGCCTCTCACCTGCCTGGGCCCGACGGAGGATGGCATCCACAAAGTTGCCACCGCCGGCCCCATACAACCAACCCGTTCGTACAGACACGCCGCCGGCGGCCAGGGCAGCCTCCTCGCCTGCACGCTTGGTCCTGGCGTACACGGACAGCGGGTTGACCGGGTCGGAGGGGAGATAGGGCGCACCCTTCCGCCCGTCGAAAACGTAGTCCGTCGAGATGTAGAGAAGCCGAGCTCGGTGGCGGGCAGCGGCGGCGGCGACATTGACCGTGCCGCCGTGGTTCACGCGCATCGCTTCCCGGGCTTCTTCCTCGGCCCGATCCACGGCGGTGTAGGCGGCGCAGTGCACGACCCAGTCGGGCCGGTGGTGGCCGATCACCTGGTCGGCCTCTTCGGCGGCGGTGACATCCAGTTGTGCTCTCGTGAGACCGATGATCTCCGGTCCCGCGCCCTCGGACCCCAACCCGACGAACTCCGACCCCAGCAACCCACCAGCACCCGTCACGAGCAACCTCAAGGATCGTCGCCGGGCAGGAGTGGGCAGGCGAGGAAGCTCAGCTCCTCAGCTCCGGCCCTGCAACTGATCGATGACTTCTCCGTAGAGCGTCTCGAGGCGCTCAGCGACGTTCCGCACATCGATCTGCTCCGTGACCCGGGCGCCGTGCTTGAGGATCTCGGCGCGCGACTCCGCGTCCGAGGCCAGGCGCAGGAGGTCCGAGGCGAAGCGCTCGGGGTGCCCGGACACCATGGGAAGGCTCTCCTCCAACTCCTCCGACCATCCGCCGACGCCCTGCTGCATCTTCACGGTGGGTACCTCCGCAGCGATGGCGAGGAGGGCCGCCCGGGACCAGGACGCCCACGGCGAAGCGTCGATGGCGACGTCGGCCGCGGCCCAGATGGGACCGGCCTCGGTACCCTGGCCGAGGAAGACGACAGAATCGCCCAGTTGAAGCTCCTCGGCCTTCCATCGGGTGGATCCCTCGTAGCGACCGGACCCGACAATGAAGATCCGGAGGTTGGGGTTCTCCGCTCGTGCGACCGCCAGCCCGCTGAGAATACGGTCCATTCCAGCGCCGGACTCGAAGTTGGAGATGAGGGCGAAGGCGACATCTCCCTCTCCCATCCCCATGAGGCGACGGGCTCCCTCCCGGGTGACGCGGGCCACGCGGTCACGGACGGCGTCGACGTCGACAGACGTGGGAAGCACGGTGACATGGCCCTCCGGAGACCCGTACGCCCTCACGGCGAGCCCGATGCTGCCCTCGTTGGGGACCACGAAGCGGGTGCCCACGACGCGCCCTCTGGCCTTGTTCTCGAGGTGGCGCAGCAGCCGGCCGCGAAAGTCCTTCTCGTGGGTGGGCGGCCGGCTCACGGTCCGCACGACGGCCACGTCCTTGGGCGCGGCGAGTTGAGCGACGGCGCCCCCCCAGGACCCGATTCCGTGCACCAACTGGGCTCCCGTACTCTTGATGAGGTCCCGCGTCTTCCCGACGGCCCTGAGCGTCCCGAACGGACCGACGAGGCCCAGGGAGTGGGTGCGGACCTTGAGCTCCCTCACGCGCTCACGAAGCTCCTCACGGCCGCCCAACGTCACCACGGAGGGCTCGAAGCTCGACCGGGACAGTCGACCGAGGATGGTCACGACCTCCTCGCCGAGGTCGTTAGCGGCGAGGGATCCCATGATGTAGAGGACGCGGGGTCGAGTCATGAACGGCTCTGGCCTGCTCCAGGAGTGGGATGCGGCGGACGGAGCGCCCCACGTTCAGGGTCGGTCCATAAGCAATACAACGCCTTCGACACGCCCTTCGCAACTATGAAAAAGAGCCTCCCGGGATCGTTCCCGGGAGGCTCCTCCATGCTGGCGGGGGCCGTCGTCAGCCCTGGGTCGCCGCGACGGGCGGTGCCTTGACGATCTTGCCTGCCGAAATGCAGCGAGTGCACACCCGCACACGCCGGCGGACACCCTCCGGGTCGACGATCTTCACGGTCTGGAGGTTCGGCAGCCAACGCCGCTTCGACTTGTTGTTCGCGTGGCTGACATTGTTGCCCGTCGCCGGACCCTTGCCACACGAGTAGCACACTCGAGCCATCGTTCTATTCCCGCTTGATCGTTTGGTTGAATCGAGGAGCGGTCAGTTACCCGACGCGCCGCCTTCTTCGTTGGCGTCACCCGGTGCCCCGCCTCCGGCCGCCGGTACCACATCGGTGGCTTCGACGAAGTGCGTGGCGAACTCGGCGACGATCCGGTCACCCTCGGCGATGGTGCCCGCCTCGGTCCAGGCCGTCAGGATGGAATCACTCATCGCGTGGACGGTCCCCGTCACGGTCACCGGGGAGCCCGGTGAGATGGCGACGCCCGAGGCCATGACCTCCGGCCCCTTCGAGATGAGGAACGGGTTCCCGCTCGGCGTCTCGAGCCAGAAGCCCTGTTGGCCGAGGAGGCTGGCCACGTTCGTCGCGCCGATGCTGACTTCCCGACCGACGAATGGAGTCCCGTCCGCTTCGATGTCGCCTACGGGGACGGTCTGCATGGTGGGCGTCGTGTCCTCGACCGGCACCTCGTCGATGGCACGCTGGGCGCGCTCGGCTTGGGCCTGCAGGTTGAGCCAGTACATGAAGCCGCCGATTACCACGAAGGCGACGATCATGAGTGGGGTGCCCAGATTCGTCGCACCACGTCGAGAATCGTTCATCACCATGTCCTTCGTCCTGTCCTTTGGAGAGTCTTCTCTATCGAAGTCGGGCAAACTAACGGACCAGTTCGATGAGCGACATCTCCGCCGCATCACCTTTCCGGCTCCCCAGCTTCAGGACCCGGGTGTACCCACCGGGACGCTCCATGTAACGCGGGGCGATCTCGTCGAACAGCTTCCCGAGGACCTCACGGTCCTGGATCTTGGTGGCCGCCAGACGGCGGGAGTGGACGTCACCACGACGCGCCAACGTGATGAGGCGCTCGGCGTAGGGCCGAAGCTCTTTCGCCTTGGCCGTCGTGGTTTCGATCCGCTCGTGCCGGAAGAGCGACGTAGCCATGTTGCGCATGGTCGCCTTCTTGTGGCTGGCGGTCCGGGAGAGCTTCCTCCCCTTCTTGCGGTGCCGCACGGTTCCCTACTCCTCGCCGCTGGTTGCAGCCTCGGCCTCGTCTTCCTCGACGAAGAAGAGGCGCCCGTCTTCACCTTCCTCGAGCTGCATCCCGAAGCGCAGGCTGTGCTCTTCGAGGAAGTCCGAGATCTCCTTCAACGACTTCTTTCCGAAGTTCTCGATCTGGAGCATGGAGTCCTCGGTCCGTTGGACGAGATCGCCCAGCGTACGAATGCTCTCTTTCTGCAGCGAGTTCCGTGAACGGACGGAGAGCTCGGCGAGGTCCTCGATGGGACGCTCGAAGAGATCCTGAAGCCGCTCGGGAACCGGCGATGCACCCGGAGGAGTCACCTCGGGGATGCCGCCCTCACCGAAGTACAGCATGTACTCGAGGTGCTTCCGGACGAGCTCGGCGGCGTAGGCCACCGCGCCCTCGGGATCGATGGATCCGTCGGTCTCGATGTGCAGCGTGAGCCGATCGAAGTCGGTGCGCTGGCCGACGCGGGTCTCCTCGACGGAGAAGTTGGCCCGGCGCACCGGATTGTAGATGGAGTCGATTCGGACGAGATCCACGGGCGCGCCCTTGGGGATCTCGTGCTGGTCGGCCAGAACGAAGCCGCGACCCTTGTTCACGTGGAGCTCCATGTTGACGGAGCGGTCCTCCTGCAGCGTGAACAGGTGGTGGTCGGGATCCATGACCTCGGCCCCCGCAGAAGCCTGAATCATGGACGCCGTCACCGGCCCGGCCTTGTCGACGTGCAACTCGAGGACACCCTCCTCGACGTCTTCGTCGAGGGTGACGACCAGCGACTTGAGGTTCTGGATGACCTGGTGGACGTCTTCGACGACGCCCTGGATGGTCTGGTGCTCGTGCACCACGCCGTCGATCCGGAACGCCCAGACCGCGGCGCCACGAAGGGACGAAAGCAGCACCCGCCGTACCGAGTTGCCCAGCGTGTGGCCGAAGCCTCGCTCGAGCGGCTCGATGACGAACTGAGCCGACCGCGCTCCCTCCTGAGGGTCGACGTTCTCGACGCGCTCTGGAAGCACGAGTCCGTTCAGATCTATCTCCACATTGTCCTCCTGAATGTACCGTTACCGGCGACGGGCCCGACAAGGCGCGCCGACGAGTGCATTACTTCGAGTACAGCTCCACGATGAGCTGCTCCTGGACCGCCAGCGGGATGTCATCCCGGGTCGGGGTCCGAACCATCCGACCTACACGCTGCTTCTCGTCGAGGGCGAGCCAGTCGAGGAGCGTGGGGCGCGTGCGCGCCTCCAGCGAAGCCTCAACCGGCAGGATGTCCTTCGACTTCGGCTTGATGGAGATCTCGTCGCCGGCCTCGACCTTGTAGCTCGGAATGTCGACGATGCGACCGTTGACCTCCACATGGCGGTGCCGGACGAGCTGGCGTGCCGCGTTCCGACTCTGGGCGAAGCCCATCCGAAACACGATGTTGTCGAGGCGCGACTCCAGGGCGATGAGCAGGTTCTCACCCGTAACGCCCGGAATGTGGTTCGCATGCTCGAAGAGGTTACGGAACTGCTTCTCGGCGAGGCCGTAGATCCTCTTCACCTTCTGCTTCTCACGGAGCTGCACCGCGTAGTCGGACTGCTTGCGACGCCGCGCCTGCGCCGGCCCATGCTGGCCCGGCGGATAGGCCCGACGCTCGATGGGGCACTTCTCCGTGTAGCACTTCTGACCCTTCAAGAACAGCTTCTGGCCTTCACGGCGGCAGAGCTTGCAGACGGGTCCTGTATAACGTGACATATGCCTTAAACCCTGCGCTTCTTCGGCGGCCGGCACCCGTTGTGCGGGAGCGGCGTGACATCGACGATCGATTTGATGAAGAGACCGGCTGAGGCGAGCGCCTGAATGGCGGACTCGCGACCGGATCCGGGGCCCTGCACGCGTACGTCGACGCGCTTCACGCCCATGCTGGCGGCCTCGCGGCCCACTTGCTCACCGGCCAAAGTCGCGGCGAACGGTGTCGACTTCTTCGACCCCTTGAATCCCGCCTTGCCCGCGCTCGCCCATGCGATCGCGTTACCCGACGTGTCCGTGATGGTGATGACCGTGTTGTTGAACGTCGCCTTGACGTGGGCGATGCCCTCGGCCTCCACGACCTTCTTGGACTTCTTCGGACGACTCTGATTCGGCTTTGCCACCTATGATTCCTCGTTCCCCCGGTAATCCTGCCATGCGATACGCCCCTCGATCCGCACGACGTCAGACGACGTGGCGCGGGGCGGGGCGGTAAACGTCCTGCTGTACTTCCTACTTCCTGGGCGGCGCCTTCTTACCGGCGATCGCCTTCCGCTTGCCCTTGTGGGTGCGAGCGTTCGTGCTGGTCCGCTGACCGCGGACCGGAAGGCCCCGGCGGTGACGGAGGCCGCGATAGCAGCCGATGTCCATGAGACGCTTGATGTTCATGGACCGCTCCGTGCGGAGAGCACCCTCCACCTTGAAATTCCCCTCGATCTGTCGGCGGAGGCGGTTCACCTCGTCGTCGCCCAGATCCTGGGTGCGCATGTTCGGGTCGATCCCCGTCGCGTCGATGATCTGACGGGCCCGGGTGTCGCCGATCCCGTAGATGTAGGTGAGGGCAACCTCGATGCGCTTGCCTCGCGGCAGGTCGACTCCAGCGATACGTGCCATGCTTTAACCTTGCCGCTGCTTATGCTTGGGATTTCGCGAGCAGATAATGCGCACCACGCCGCCTCGGCGGATGACCTTACAATGCTCGCAAATCGGTTTAACGCTGCTTCGGACCTTCACTTCTCGTCTCCAATCCGTTTATGGCAGAGCTAGAAAGTATAACTAGCCTGTAAAGCCCCTTCAACCGGCCCCCGAGGCGGGCGTTCCCGCTCCGACCGGACCCTCTGCCGAGGTCAGAATCCTCGGACCTTCTTTTGTGATGCCCACGGTGTGCTCGAAGTGGGCCGAGAGCGACCGGTCGGCGGTGATGACCGTCCACCCGTCGTCCAGTGTCTTGATGCGGGGCGTCCCGGCAGACAACATCGGCTCGATGGCCAGGACCATCCCTTCCCGCAGGAGAGGGCCGTGTCCTGCCCGTCCGATATTGGGTACCTGCGGCTCTTCGTGGAGGTCGCGACCGACGCCGTGACCGACGAGTTCACGGATGATCCCGTAGCCCGAGCCGTCCACGGCCGTCATGACCGCCGCGCCGATGTCGCCGACATGATTACCGGGGACCGACGCTTCGATGGACGCGGCCAGCGCCTTCCTCGTCACGTCCATGAGACGGATGGCTTCGCCGCTCACTTCGCCCACGGGAAAGGTCCGGGCCGAGTCCGAGTACCAACCGTCCATCATCACGCCGACGTCGACAGAGACGATGTCGCCCTCGTCCAGAATCCGGTGCTCGCTCGGAATCCCGTGAACGACTTCTTCGTTGACCGAGATGCACGCGCTTCCCGGGAAGCCATACAGGCCCTTGAACGCAGCCGTCGCCCCCCGGTGGCCGAGGATGAAGTCCTCGACGACCCCATCGATCTCCGCAGTAGAGACGCCGGGCTGGACGTGGGTGGGCAATCGGTCGAAGAGCGCGCCGATGATGGATCCCGCCTGGGCGATGGTATCCATCTCCGTGGCCGTCCGCAGGTTGATCATACCCGCCCCTCGGTGGTCCCTACGTCCGCCTCGGATTCGCTGTCGTGCGCGCTCTCATCCTGGCCGACCTCGGCCTCCGCAGTGCCGACGGTGGAAAGCGCTGCTCGCCCGTCCACGATCCGCTGGAAGTCCGCGTAGATCTCATCGACATCCCGGTCCGCGCCGATGCGCTCCAGAGGTGCGTCGTGCTCGGTGTAGAAGGCGATGAGAGGCGCCGTCTCCTCCTGATACACTTCGAGCCGGCGGGAAACGGTCTCCGCGTTGTCGTCCTTCCGGTGGACGAGCGCCGAACCGCAGCGGTCGCACACCCCTTCCGTCTCCGGCGGATTGAAGTAGACGTTGTAGACCGACCCGTCCTCGGGGCAGCTACGACGGCCACTCAGCCGCTTCACCAGGACCTCGTCGTCGGCCTCGAAGAGGACGACGGCGTCCACCGAACGGCCGAGCTCCCTCAGGAGGTCATCGAGGCCATTGGCCTGATCTTCCGTGCGGGGAAAGCCGTCGAAAAGAACGGGCGTGCCTTCCTCGAGAGACGCCAGATGCTCGCGGACCAGATCGAGGATGAGGCCGTCAGGGACGAGTTCACCCCGGTCCATGAAGCCCTGGGCCTGCCGACCGAGCTCGGTGCCCTCGCGACGCGCCGCTCGGAGCAGGTCTCCCGTGGAGACATGTGCCGCGCCGACCTCCTCGGCGAGGCGGACGGCCTGGGTGCCCTTGCCGACCCCCGGAGGCCCGAGGAGGATGACGACCATGATCAGAAATCCACGTCGAAGGTTCGGCGCTACATGTAGCGCTGGCGTCCGCGCATCTTGACCCGCCCCTTCTTCATGAAGCCGTCATAATGCCTCAGAAGGAGGAGCTGCTGAGCCTGCTGCACGGTGTCGAGCCCGACGCCGACGACGATGAGGAGGCTGGTGCCTCCGAAGAAGAACTGGACGTTGAAGTACCCCAGGATCCAGAACGGTACCAGAGCCACGATGGCCAGGTAGATGGAGCCCGGGAGGGTGACGCGGGTCAGGACCCGGTCGATGTACTCCGCGGTCCGCGTTCCCGGCTTCACCCCGGGAATGAACGCCCCCTGCTTCTTGAGGTTCTCCGCCAGATCCACCGGATTGAAGATGATGGCGGTGTAGAAGTAGGTGAAGAAGACGATGAGAAGCCCGTACGTGATGTTGTACGTCAGCGTCTGGGGCTGGAACATCTCAGCCAGCGTCGATAGAACGCCGAGGTCCGGGAAGAAGGCAACCGCCGTCCCGGGCACGACGATGAACGACTGGGCGAAGATGATGGGCATGACACCCGCGGAGTTGACCCGGAGCGGGACGAAGCTCTTCTGACCTTCGCGGATGCGCCCGCGTCCCACGACCTTCCGAGGGATCTGGACCGGGATCTTCCGGGCCGCCATGGTCATCGCGACGACCGCTGCGGTGATGAGGATGACCACGACGCCCAACAGTACCAGGGCGGGAGCCGAGATCTCCCCCAGGGTGAAGGACTCCCACGTCCGCGCCACGGCGGACGGGAAGGTCTCGATGATCGAGAAGAAGATCAGGAGCGACATGCCGTTACCGACGCCTCGCTCGGAGATCTGCTCACCCAGCCACATCACGAAGATCGCACCCACGGTGAGGGTGATGACCGTCGTGAACATGAACAGGAAGCCCGGCGTCGCCACCGCTCCGGGGATCGACTGGAGGAAGACCGAGTAGCCGTACGCCTGGGCGGCCGAGAGGACCACCGTCGTGTAGCGGGTCCACTGGGTGAGTTTCTTCCGCCCGTCCTCACCTTCCTTCTGAAGCTTCTCGATGGTCGGGAAGACCGCGGCGAGAAGCTGGAACATGATGCTCGCCGAGATATAGGGCATGATGCCCAGGGCGAGGATGGTGGCGCGCGACAGCCCGCCACCGACGAACATGTCGTAGATGCCGAAGAAGGTGTTCTGCAGCCCTGCAAACTGCGCCCGGAGGATGTTGACATCCAAGCCCGGCACGGTGATGTGAGCACCGGTCCGGTAGATGAGCAGGATGAACAAGGTGAAGAGAACCTTCTCCTTGAGCTCCGGCGCACGCAGGAGATTCGCGACGGGGTTGTTCGCCATTCTGTCAGCCTAGCGGTCTGCGGCCCGACTCAACGGTCCGAGCGCCCGCGGTTGTGTAGCGTCTGTGAGGATCTACGCGTCCGAGTCGTCGGAGCCGATGACGGTGACCGAGCCACCCGCGGCCTCGATCTTCTCCCGAGCGCTCCCGCTGAAGGCGTGAGCCGTCACGGAGAGCTTCCCGTCGACATCGCCCACGCCCAGGATCTTCACGGGCTTCTTGAGAGAGCGGATCAAGCCCGCACCCTTCAGCGTCTCCGGAGACACATCACCATCCACCTTCTCCAGCTCGCGAAGGTTCACGACCTGGTACTCGGTGCGGTTGATGCTCTTGAAGCCACGCTTGGGGATCCGCCGGATGAGAGGCATCTGTCCGCCCTCGAACCGGGGGTGGACGCTGCCACCGGAGCGAGCCTTCTGGCCCTTCTGACCCCGGCCGGCCGTCTTGCCGTTTCCGGAACCCGGACCGCGCCCCTTTCTCTTACGGTCGCGGTGGGAGCCCTTCGACGGGCTCAAATCATGTAGCTCAGCCATCTATTCGACCTCTTCGACTTCCACCATGAAGGAGACCTTGGCGATCATCCCTTCGATGGCGGGGGTCAGCTCGTGAACGACACTCTGCTGGTGCCGCTTGATCCCCAGCGCTCGGATGGTGCGGCGGTGACCGCCCTGCCGACCGATTCCGCTACGGATCTGCGTGATCTTGACCTTCTTGGCTTCCTTCTTCTTAGCCACGATGCGCTCCCAATGTTTCCACCGAGATCCCTCGCTCGTCGGCCGCCTGCTCGGCGGTGACAAGCTCCTGGAGTCCGTTCATGGTGGCTTGAACCACGTTGATCGGGTTGTTGGAGCCCAGGCTCTTGGTGAGCACGTCGGTCACGCCGGCGGCCTCGAGGACCGCGCGGACCGGACCACCGGCGATGACGCCGGTACCCGGAGCGGCGGGCCGCATGAGGACTCGCCCGGCTCCCATTTCCCCGACGATGTCGTGGGGAATGGTGCCGTTCTCGATGGGGACCTTCACCATGTTGCGGCGAGCGTGCTCGAAGGCCTTGCGAATCGCCTCGGCGACCTCGTTGGCCTTCTCAAGGGCGATACCGACGTTGCCCTTTTGATCGCCCACGGAGACCAGGGCCGAGAAGGAGAACCTGCGTCCACCCTTCACGACCTTCGCCACGCGGTTGATGAAGATGACGTTCTCGACGAGATCGCTCTCACGACCCCGTCCGCGACCGGGACCCTTCTTCTTCGACTTCTTCGGATTGCTTGCCATCAGAATTCCAGCCCCCCCTCACGGGCGCCGTCTGCGAAGGCCTTCACTCGACCGTGATACTTGTAGCCGCCGCGGTCGAAGACCACAGCGGTGAAACCCGCCTCTTTCGCGCGCTCACCGAGGAGCTTGCCCGCGGCGAAGGCATGTTCGATCCGCCGGTTGTCACCCTCCGCCTTGAAGTCCCTGAGCCCTTCGGCCAGGGTCGACAGTCCGAGAAGAGTGCGACCCGCGTCGTCGTCGACGAGCTGCCCCTCGATGTTCTTCAGGGAGCGGGCGACCACCAGGCGCGGCCGCTCGGCCGTGCCCCGGACCTTCCGCCGCACACGGTAGTGGCGCCGCTTGCGCTGTAGATGCCGGCTCCGACGAAGGAGCTTCTGCTTGATCTTGTCCATTCTCGCTTATGCTCCGGCGGTCTTACCGGCTTTGCGCCGGACGTGCTCGCCCTGGTATCGGATTCCCTTGCCCTTGTAGGGCTCGGGCGGACGGAACGAGCGGATTTCCGCCGCGGTCTGCCCGACCTTCTGCTTGTCCGTCCCCGAAACGACGATGGTCGTCTGGTTCGGGCACTCCAGTGAAACGCCGTCCACCGGCATGTATTCGATGGGGTGGCTGAAGCCCACGTTGAGCGTGATGCCCTTCCCCTTCGCGTCGGCCCGGTAGCCTACGCCCTGGATCTCCAGCGTCTTCGTGTAACCCTCGGTCACGCCCGTCACCATGTTCTGGATGAGGGAGCGCGTCAGGCCGTGAAGCGCCTTGTGGTCCTTGTGGTCGGAGGGCCGCTCCACGCGGACCTCCTCACCTTCGACGATGACCTTCATGTCGGGGTGCGGAGCGAGCTCCAGCTCACCCTTCGGCCCCTTCACGATCACCGTTCCGTTCATCTGCTTGACCTCGACGCCTTTCACGATCGAGACCGGCATTCTTCCAATGCGCGACATCTTCTGCCTCTATCTCTTGCTACCAGACGAGTGCCATGACCTCGCCGCCGACGCCTTGGGCGCGGGCGTCGCGGTCGGAGAGCACACCGTTGGAGGTGGACAGGATCGCCAGGCCGAGGCCGTTGCGGACACGGGGGATGTCGTCCTTGCCGACGTAGTGACGTCGACCAGGACGAGAGACCCGCTCCAGGTGGCGGATGACGGGCTTGCCGTCATGGTACTTCAGGTAGACACGGAGAACGCCGAACCGCCCGTCGTTGAGCACCTTGTGCGCGTGCACGAAGTGGCTCTTCTCGAGGAGTCGAGCGATCTCGATCTTCGTCTTGGACACAGGCATGTCAACCCACTTGTGCGACGCCTGGCCGGCGTTGCGGATGCGGGTGAGCATGTCCGCGATAGGATCGGTCATCATGGTCTGGATTCCCCTACCAGCTGGACTTGCGCACGCCGGGGATCTCCCCCTTCAGCGCTAGTTCGCGGAAGCATATCCGGCAAAGGCCGAACTTGCGGATGAACGCCCGCGGGCGTCCGCAGCGCTGACACCGATTCCGGTGCCGCACGGCGAACTTAGGCTTGCGCTTGTTCTTTTCTACGAGTGCCTTTCTGGCCATTCCTGATCTCTCTCTTAAGCGGTGGCGCCGATCTGGATCGGCACCTCACCACGGAAGGGGAAGCCGAGCTCGCGCAGCAGCGCGAAGCCCTCATCGTCCTTGTCGGTGGACGTCACGATGCTCACGTCCATTCCGTGGACCTTTCTCACGTCGTCGTAATCGATCTCGGGGAAGATGATCTGCTCTTTCACCCCGAGGGTGTAATTGCCACGGCCGTCGAAGGACCGCGTCGGAAGCCCGCGGAAATCACGAATCCGGGGGATGGCCGTGCTGATCAGCCGATCGAGGAAGAACCACATCCGGTCCTTGCGCAACGTCACTGACGCGCCGACGGGCATGCCTTCCCGCAAAGCGAAGTTCGAGATCGAATGCCTGGCTCGATTCACGTTGGCCTTCTGCCCGGCGATCTTGCCGAGCTCGTCCAAAACGCTCTCCAGGAGCTTCTGGTCCTTGGCCGCCTCACCGACGCCGACATTGATGACGATCTTCTCGACTTTGGGGACCTCGAACGGGTTCGAAAAGTCGAATTCTTCCTGAAGCTTCGCACGCACGTACGTGTCGTAGTGCTTCTTCAATCTGGGTTCGATCTTGCTCACGACTCTGACTCTTATTGGGGCTTGGGAATCGGATTGCCGCTCTTCACGGCGATCCGTTCCTTGACGCCGTCTTCTTCGACCTGGATGCGAACCCGACTCGCTTCTTCGGTGGCGGGATCGATCAGCATGACGTTCGACATGTGGATCGGGGCCTCGAAGCTGATGATGCCGCCATCGGGGTCCTGCTGGCTCGGACGGGTGTGGCGCTTGCGCATGTTCACGCCTTCGACGCGCACACGCTGCTTGTCCCTGAGGACCTCGAGGACCGTGCCCTCGAGCTCCCGGTAGTTGCCACGGATGACCTTCACCCGGTCACCCTTCACGATTCGATGCTTCTTGGCCATTACAGTACCTCCGGGGCCAGCGAGACGATCTTCATGAAGCGCTTCTCGCGAAGCTCACGGCCCACCGGGCCGAAGATTCGCGTGCCCTTCGGCTCGCCGTTGTCGTCAATGATGACCGCGGCGTTGTCGTCGAAGCGGATGTACGTACCATCCCGCCGACGGCTCTCCTTGGCGGTCCGCACGATGACTGCCTTCACCACGGAACCCTTCTTGATCCCGGCGTTGGGGATGGCGTCCTTGACGGTCGCGACGATGAGGTCTCCCACACCGGCGTACCGACGACGCGAACCACCGAGCACCCTGATGCAGAGCGCCGCCTTGGCTCCCGTGTTGTCGGCGATCCTGAGGACCGACTCTTGCTGGATCATCTTATCTCTCTGGTAGCTCTATCTGGATTCTGACCGTGGCTCAGTCCGGGCGGGCCATCAACTCGAGCACCCGCCACCGCTTCGTCTTGGAAAGCGGGCGAGTCTCGGTGATGCGCACGGTGTCGCCGACGCGGTACTCGTTGTTCTCGTCGTGAGCGTGGTATTTCTTCGTCCGCTTCATCCCTTTGCCATACAGGGGGTGGGCGAACTGCCGCTCCACGCTCACCGTGACCGTCTTGTCCATCTTGTCGCTCACCACGACGCCGACACGGACTTTTCGCCGGTTACGCTCGTTCTGACTCTCGTTCTCGCTCATGATTCTTCGTTCAGGCGTTCGGGGTGAGCTCGCGCTCACGAAGGACGGTCTTCAGGCGCGCGATGTCGCGACGGACCTGCTTGACCAAGGAGCTGTTTTCCAGCTCGAGCATAGAGCCCTGGAAGCGGAGCTTGAACTGCTCCTCCTTGAGCTCTTCGAGCCGCGCCTCGATCTCGACGTTGTCCCACTCGCGGATGTCTTCTGCCTTCATCTCTCGACTCCTAGAGCTGCTCGTCGCGGATGACGAACTTGCAGCGGATGGGGAGCTTCGCCGCGGCCAGCTTCATCGCCTTGCGAGCGACGTCGACCGGGACACCTTCCAGCTCGAACATGATCCGGCCGGGGCGCACCACAGCCACCCACGCCTCCGGGTTTCCCTTTCCCTTCCCCATCCGGGTCTCGGCCGGCTTCTGGGTGATGGGCTTATCGGGGAAGATCCGGATCCAGACCTTACCACCACGCTTGATGTGGCGGGTCATGGCCACACGGGCGGACTCGATCTGACGGCTCGAGATCCAGGTGGGCTCGAGCGCTTGAAGGCCGTATTCTCCGAAGGAAACCTTGTTTCCCCGCTGGGCCTTTCCGCGCATCCGCCCCTTATGGGTCTTGCGGTGCTTGACTCTTTTCGGCGCTAGCATCGTTTATTTCCTCGCTTCTCGGTCAGCCGCCGGTGGAGTACGTGCGTCCGCGTCGCTCTTCCACCACTTCGCCCTTGAAGATCCAGCACTTCACCCCGATGACCCCGTAGGTCGTCTTGGCGTGGATCTGGGCGTAGTCGATGTCGGCGCGGAGCGTATGGAGCGGCACCCGACCCTCGTTGTAGCCTTCGGTTCTGGCGATCTCGGCACCACCCAGGCGACCTGCGCACTGGATCTTGATGCCCTCGGCCCCGGCCCGCCGCGCGGACTGGACGGCCCGCTTCATGGCGCGCCGGAACGAGATCCGCTGCCTGAGCTGGTGGGCCACGTTCTCGGCCACCAGGTAGGCGCTGATCTCGGGGCGTTTGATCTCCTCGACGTTCACGGAGATCTCGGCGTTGGTCAGTACGGCGAGCTCGTCGCGGAGCTTGTCCACCTCCGAGCCACGCTTGCCGATGACGACGCCGGGCCGCGCGGTATGCAGCGTCACGACGATCTTGCTCGGCTTCCGCTCGATCTCGATGGAGGCGAGGGCCGCATGCGACAGCCTGCGCCGCAGATACTTGCGGATGGTCTCGTCTTCCTTGAGGAGACGAGGGAAATCGCGCTCGGCATACCAACGGGACTTCCAGTCCTTTACGACGCCGAGCCGGAATCCTACCGGATGTGTCTTCTGACCCATGTGCTTAATTGTCCTTCGTGTCGACGACTACGGTGATGTGGCTCGTCCGCTTGCGGATTGGAGAAGCGCGCCCCTGGGCGCGGGCCCTCCACCGCTTGAGCGTCGGACCTTCGTCTACGTACGCCTCGCGTACGAAGAGGTCGTCGACGTCCAGCATGGAACCCTCGTCCTGTGACTTTACCTGCGCGTTCGCCACCGCGGAGCGGAGCGTCTTCTCCACCGGCTCGGCGGCGAACTTCTTCGAGAAGGTCAGAAGCGCATAGGCCTCGTTGACCGACTTGCCCCGGATCTGATCCACCACGAGCCGCACCTTGCGGGGGCTCATGCGGACGTGCCGGGCCTTGGCAATGGCTTCCATGATCAGCGACCCGCCCTCTTGTCGGCGAGCTTCCCGCCGTGCCCGCGGAAGAGCCGGGTGGGAGCGAACTCGCCGAGCTTGTGGCCTACCATGTTCTCGGTGATGTAGACGGGGATGAACTTGTTCCCGTTGTGGACGGCGACCGTGTGCCCGACGAACTCGGGCGAGATCGTCGACGCACGGGACCAGGTCTTGATGACCTTCTTCTCACCCCTGTGATTCATCATGTCGACCTTCGCGAGAAGGCTCTTCTCGATGAACGGTCCCTTCTTGACACTACGCGGCATAGCTCAGTTTTCCCTTAAGACTTCGTGGCCTTGCCGCGTTTGCGGCCGCGCACGATGTGCTTGTTGGACTTCTTCTTCTTCTTCCGGGTCTTCTTGCCTTCGGGCTTGCCCCAAGGCGACGTCGGAGGACGTCCGCCCGAAGCGCGACCCTCACCACCACCCAGCGGGTGGTCCACCGGGTTCATGGCCACGCCACGAACCTTGGGGCGCTTGCCCCGCCAGCGGTTGGCGCCGGCCTTACCGATGACTGTCAACTCGTGGTCGGCGTTGCCAACCGAACCCACCGTGGCCATGCACTCCTTGCGCACCCGACGCACCTCCGTCGAGGGCAGCCGCAGCGTCACGTAGTCGCCTTCCTTGGCTACGACTTGGACGCTCGAACCGGCGGAACGCGCCATCTGACCACCCTTGCCCGGCTTCAGCTCCACGTTGTGGACCTGGGTGCCGAGAGGGATAAGGGAGAGCGGCAGCGCCGAGCCCAGACGCACGTCGGCGTTTGGCCCCGAAGAGATCGTGTCCCCGACGTTGAGGCCGTTGGGGTGGATGATGTAGCGCTTCTCGCCATCCGCGTAGTGGATCAACGCGATGTTCGCCGAACGGTTCGGGTCGTACTCGATATGAGCGACTTTGCCCGGTACGTCGAACTTGTCGCGCTTGAAGTCGATGATCCGGTACTTGCGCTTGTGACCGCCACCGCGGCGACGGACCGTGATGTGTCCGTGGTGGTTGCGACCACCCTTGCCATGGAGGGATTCGGTCAGGGAGCGCTCGGGGCCACGACGGGTGACAACCTCGTTGTCGAGGATGGACCGCGTTCGCGTGCCCGGCGTCATGGGCCTGAATTTCTTGATTGCCATCAGCCGGCCTCGTAGAGCTCGATGTAGTCGCCCTCGGAGAGCTGGACTACGGCTTTCTTGAACGAAGGACGACGGCCCTTCTCGTAGTTGCGGGCCATCCGTCCCAGAAATGCTCGCTTCACCTTTCCGGCGTAGCGCATGGTCCGGACGTCTTCCACCGTCACGTCCCAGAGCTGCTCGACGGCCTTGCCGATCTCGATCTTGTTGGCGGCCTCGGCGACAATGAAGGTGTACATGTTGTCCTCCATCTGCTCGGTGGTCTTCTCGGTCACCACCGGCGCGAGGATCACGTCGTAGACGTTACGCATCGGTCTTCTCCTCATCCTCGTCGGCCTCGGACTCGGCCTCCGCAGTCACGTCCTCGGCGGCTTCTTCGGAATCGGCCTCCTCGGAAGTGGCGTCAGAAGCCCCATCGTCCGCGGCGACCTCGGAAGCCTCGGCCGCAGCTTCTTCACCCTGGGCCACCTCGGCCTCTTCCTTCTTGGCCGCGGCCTTCTTCTTCGCAGGCGCCTTTTTCTTCGGGGCGGTCTTCTTCTCGGCCTTGGCCTCGTCTCCCGCTCCCGCTTCAGCCGCGTCCATGGCCGCCTTCTCGATGACCACGGTGTTGGCCCACAGCACGTCGTAGACCGACTCGTCGCCGAAAGCCATCACCTGGATCTGGTCCAGGTTCCGGGCCGAGAGGTAGACGTTGCGGTTCGAGCCATCCGTGAGGATCAACGTCTTGCCCTCGAGCTCCATGCCCTGGATGAAGGCCAGGAGGTCACGGGTCCTGGGTCTCTCCATCTGCGGGAGATCGGCCAGCACCACTCGATCGCTCTCGGCGCGATCATTCAGTGCCGAACGGCGGGCCAGCGTGCGCACCTTCTTGGGAAGCTTCGTCCGCCACGAGTGGGGGATGGGCGGGAACGCAACGCCACCGCCCTCCCACTGAACAGCACGGATCGTGCCCTGACGAGCACGTCCCGTGCCCTTCTGGCGCCACGGCTTGCGGCTTCCGCCCCGAACATCGGAGCGGGTCTTCGCCGAAGCCGTACCCTGCCGCTGGTTGTTGAGGTAGGCCTTCACCGCCTGGTGCATGACCGGCTCATTGACGACGCCGTCGAAGATGGCATCGGGCAGCGCCCGAGCCTTCCCCTTCTTGCCGTCTTCCTTGTAGTAGCGTGCCTTGAACATTGGCCTTACTTCGAGATCAGGACGTAACCGTCACGGGCGCCCGGAACACCGCCCTTCACGAAAAGCAGGTTCCGCTCGCCGTCGACGCGCACGACCTGCAGGTTCCGGATGGTGGTGCGGGCTCCGCCCATGCGACCGGGGAGCTTCTTCCCCTTGATCACGCGGGACGGATCCGTGCCGGGCCCCATGGAGCCCGGATTACGAGACATGGGGTGTCCGTGGGAGCTGGGCCGGCCACGGAATCCGTGCCGCTTCACAACTCCCTGGAAACCCCGGCCCTTCGAACGGCCCGTGACCTTGATCCGGTCACCGGCTTCGAAGAGCTCCACGGTGAGCTCCTGGCCCACCTCGTATTCCTCGTCGTCTCCGACGCGGAACTCACGCATGAGACGGGGCGCGGCCTCGAGGCCGGCCTTGGCGGCGTGACCCATCTCCGCGCGGGACGTGCGCTTCTCCTTCTTGGCGCCGAATCCCAACTGAACGGCGTGGTAACCATCCGTCTCGGCGGAGCGCATTCCAACCACGGGGCACGGACCGGCCTCGATGACCGTGACGGGGATCTGAACCCCCTCGTCATCGAAGATCCGGGTCATACCGACCTTCTTTCCAATCAATCCGGGCATCTCCCGAATCCTCCCTAGTCGACTTTGATCTCGACGTCGACGCCTGCTGGTAGATCCAGCTTCGTCAACGCGTCGATGGTCTGCGGGCGGCTATCCACGATGTCGATCAGGCGCTTGTGCGTACGCAGCTCGAACTGGTCGCGCGCCTTCTTGTTCACGTGGGGAGAGCGGAGCACGGTCCACCGCTGGCGCCGCGTCGGAAGCGGGATGGGACCTTTCACGGTCGCACCCGTCTTCTGAGCGGTCCGAACAATATCCGCCGCCGTCTGGTCGACCACCCAGTGGTCGAACGCTTTGAGCCTGATTCTGATTCTTTCAGCCATTGTCTGGTCTCTCGTGGTGGGGGCCGTGTCCGGCCCCCGCTTTCACTCGACCGCTCCGCCGCCGGTGATTCCTGTCTTCCATCTAACTCCGCTTGCGTCGCTACGGCCGCTACGCGCGGCCGAGTCTCCTGCCAGCGGGGGTCGGACACGGCTCTCGCCGCGGGTGACCCGTGCCTGCCGGACCCGATTCCGTCCCGGACCGTTCGACCAAACCCTGGTCGACCCTCCGGTCGGTTCGAGTGTCCTTCTCTCTCCTGCTCCCTCTCAGCGGCCCTGCCCACCTTCGGCAGCCCCGCCGTCGTTCAGCTTCTTGCTTCTTGGTCCCTTCAGCTTCTCCGTTCGCGCGCCAGCCGGTGTCGCCTCGGCGATCGCTCGGCCGGAGGCCGAGTCGATCGCTTGTCTGCCCGCCTACGGGTCGGGCGTGGCGGCTGCTCCGTGGGAGACTCGAGGAGGGGACTCGGTCGGCCCCTCCTCGTAGCGAGCCTCTGCCCCCCGTCTCGTCTCTGTGTCTACAGAGGCGAGCGGTCTCCATCGGAGCACCCGCCACGACCGACCAACCGGTCAGCCCAGCGAACGCTCAAATCCGTCCTACTCGATGATCTCCGTCACCACACCCGCGCCCACCGTGCGGCCTCCCTCGCGGATCGCGAACCGGAGCTCCGGATCCATCGCGATCGGCGTGATCAGCTCCACTTCCATCTGCACGTTGTCGCCCGGCATCACCATCTCCACTCCCTCCGGTAGGTGCGCCGCTCCCGTCACGTCCGTCGTACGGAAGTAGAACTGAGGACGATATCCGTCGAAGAACGGCGTGTGACGACCACCCTCCTCCTTCGTCAGCACGTACACCTCCGCCTTGAACTTCGTGTGCGGCGTGATCGAGCCCGGCGCCGCCAACACCTGGCCACGCTCGATCTCTTCCTTGCCGATCCCGCGTAGCAGCAGTCCCGCGTTGTCTCCCGCCCGACCCTCGTCGAGCAGCTTGCGGAACATCTCCACTCCCGTCACCACCGTCTTCTTGTCTCCTCCCATTCCGACGATCGCGACCTCTTCGCCCTGCTTCACGATCCCACGCTCGATCCGCCCCGTCGCTACCGTGCCTCGGCCCGTGATGCTGAACACGTCCTCCACAGGCATCAGGAACGGCTTGTCGATGTCCCGCTCCGGCTCCGGGATGTAGGAGTCGATCGCGTCCATCAGCTCCTGGATGCACTCCGCATCCGCTCCCTCACCCTCGGCCTGCAACGCCTTCAGCGCACTGCCCTTCACCACCGGGATGTCGTCGCCGGGGAAGTCGTACTCGGAGAGCAGCTCGCGTACCTCCAGCTCCACCAGCTCCAGAAGCTCCTCGTCGTCGACCATGTCCACCTTGTTCATGAACACGACGATGAACGGCACGTTCACCTGACGAGCCAGCAGGATGTGCTCACGCGTCTGCGGCATCGGGCCGTCCGCTGCACTCACCACCAGGATCGCGCCGTCCATCTGCGCCGCTCCCGTGATCATGTTCTTCACGTAGTCCGCGTGGCCCGGGCAGTCCACGTGCGCGTAGTGACGGTTCTCCGTCTCGTACTCCACGTGCGCCGTCGCGATCGTGATCCCCCGCTCCCGCTCTTCCGGCGCCTTGTCGATGTTCTCGAACGCCACCGCCTCACCGCCAAACTTCTTGGCCTGCGTCAGCGTGATCGCCGCCGTCAACGTCGTCTTCCCGTGATCAACGTGTCCGATCGTTCCCACGTTCACGTGGGGCTTCGTGCGCTCGAACTTCTCCTTGCCCATCGCTGTCCTCTTCTGTGACTCGGTCGTGGAGTGGTGTTATGCGTCGTTGGTTCAGTCCGCCCCGCCGTTGGCCGCCATGATCTCCTCGGCCTTGGACTGGGGGACCTCTTCGTACTGCGCGAACTGCATGGTGTAGACCGCCCGTCCCTGACTCAGGGAGCGGAGGGTCGTCGAGTAGCCGAACATCTCACCGAGGGGCACGGAGGCGCCGATGACCCGGGCACCCGCCCGCTCGGTCATACCGCCCACCTTCCCCCGACGGGAGGACAGATCGCCGATGATGTCGCCCATGTACTCGGCAGGCGTCACCACCTCGACATCCATGATGGGCTCGAGGAGGACCGCCTTGGCTTTCCGGATGCCCTCTTTGAGGGCCATGGAACCGGCGATCTTGAACGCCATCTCGCTGGAGTCGACATCGTGGTACGAGCCATCGATGAGTTCGACCTTGACGTCGATGACCGGATATCCGGCCAGCACGCCCGTGTCGAGAGCCTCCTTGATGCCCTGCTCCACCGAGCCGATGTACTCACGGGGGATGGCGCCACCGACGATCTTGTCTTCGAAGACGAATCCGGCGCCGGACTCGGCGGGCTCGATGTTGATGACGACGTGCCCGTACTGTCCGCGACCACCGGTCTGGCGGACGAACTTCGCCTCCACCTTCTCGGCACGGTTGCGGATGGTCTCTCGGTACGCCACCTGCGGGCGCCCGATGTTGGCCTCGACGCCGAACTCACGCTTGAGCCGATCGACGATGATCTCCAGGTGAAGCTCACCCATGCCCGAGATGATGACCTGGTTGGTCTCTTCGTCCGTGTGGACGCGGAAGGTCGGGTCCTCGTCCGCGAGCTTGACCAGTCCGCTGCTGAGCTTGTCCTGGTCAGCCTTGGTCTTGGGCTCGATGGCGACGGCGATCACCGGCTCGGGGAACTTCATCGCCTCGAGGATGATCGGGTCCGTCTCGATGCAGAGCGTGTCACCGGTCTTCACGTCCTTGAGGCCGATGGCCGCGGCGATGTCGCCGGCGAACACCTCGTCCCGCTCCTCACGCTTGTTGGCGTGCATCTGCAGGATCCGACCCACACGCTCCCGCTTGTCCTTCGTCGCGTTGTAGACGTAGGAGCCGGAGGGCAGCGAGCCCGAGTAGACGCGGAAGAACGTCAGCTTACCGACATACGGGTCGGTCGCGATCTTGAACGCCAGAGCCGCGAAGGGAGCATCGTCGCTCGCCTCGCGGGTCTCGAACGTCTCGTCGTGGTGCGGCAGATGCCCCTTGATGGCGGGTACGTCTACCGGAGACGGCAGATAGTCGATGACGCCGTCCAGCAGGGCCTGCACACCCTTGTTCTTGAAGGCAGAACCGCAGAAGACCGGGAAGAGTACACCCTTGATGGTGGCCGCCCGGATCGCATGGCGGATCTCGTCGTCCGTGAGCTCCTCGCCGGCGAGGTACTTTTCGATGAGCTCGTCGTCGTGCTCCACCGCGGCCTCGATGAGCGACTCGCGGAGACCTTCGATGGTGTCCTTGAGCCCATCGGGCACAGGGCCCTCGCTGATCTTCGCGCCCATCTCGTCCTCGAAGATGAGAGCCTTACGCTCCACGATGTCGACCATGCCCGTGAAGAGCTCGCCCTCACCCAGGGGATACTGGATGGCGTGGGCGTTGGCGCCGAGGCGCTCCCGCATCATCTCGACGACGTTCATGAAATCGGCGCCGACGCGGTCCATCTTGTTGACGAAGGCGATGCGCGGGACGTTGTAGCGATCAGCCTGCCGCCAGACCGTTTCGGACTGAGGCTCTACGCCGCCCACGGCACAAAACACCGCCACCGCCCCGTCCAGAACCCGGAGGGAACGCTCCACCTCGGCCGTGAAGTCCACGTGGCCGGGGGTGTCGATGATGTTGATGCGGTACTCGGTGTCGAACCGGTTCCAGTGAGCCGTCGTAGCAGCGGAGGTAATGGTGATGCCCCGCTCCTGCTCCTGTTCCATCCAGTCCATGGTGGCGGCCCCGTCATGGACCTCACCCACACGATGGACGCGGCCCGTATAGAACAGGATCCGCTCGGTGGTCGTGGTCTTACCGGCATCGATGTGCGCCATGATGCCGATATTTCTCAGGCGCGGCAGTGGTGTGACTCTAGGCATCTATCTGGTCCTTCGTCCGTTGCTTCGTTGGTCCAAGCCCCGAGAGGCATGAAAAAGGGAGCGTGGTCTTGTCTGCCGCCGTCATGTTCGGACGAGCGGCCATCCGCGCTCCCTTGTTTTGGAGAGGGCCCTTCGGCTCATCCGGGGGCCATCGCGTCTCTGTTGTCCGCGGCCCCCTCTCCTCCAGGGGCTTCGGTCCTGCTTCAGCCAGCCCGTCCTTCCGGCTCGCCTTCCTGCTTTCGTCCCGCGCCTCTACAACAGGTCAGGCGCCGGTGAGCGACCTACCAGCGGTAGTGGGCGAAGGCCTTGTTGGCTTCGGCCATCCGATGGGTGTCGTCCTTCTTCTTCACGGTGCTTCCCTCCCCGCGGCTCGCCGCGAGAAGTTCGCCAGCCAATCGTTCGGCCATGCTCTTCTCCGAACGCCCCCGGGCGAACCCGATGAGCCAGCGCGTCGCCAGCGCCGTACGCCGCTCGGGCCGAACTTCGACCGGAACCTGGTACGTCGCACCACCCACCCGGCGGCTCTTCACCTCGAGGGCCGGCTTGGCGTTGTTGATGGCCTGCTCGAAGACCTGGACGCCGGGCTGACCCGACCGCTCCTCGAGGAGGTCCATCGCATCGTAGAAGATCCGCTCGGCCACAGACTTCTTTCCGTCGTACATCAACTTGTTGATGAACATCGTGACGGTACGGGATCCGAACTTCGGATCGGGCGGAGTCTCTCGCTTGTCAGCGCGGGAACGACGGCTCATCTAATGGTTCTCTACTTACTTGGGCTTTTTTGCGCCGTACTTCGAACGGCCCTGTCGGCGCTCTTCGACTCCCGAGGTGTCGAGCGTTCCACGAATGATGTGGTAGCGGACACCCGGGAGATCCTTCACGCGACCACCACGGATGAGCACGATGCTGTGCTCCTGAAGGTTGTGCCCTTCACCGCCGATGTAGGCGGTGACCTCGAACCCGTTCGTGAGGCGGACACGAGCAACCTTGCGAAGCGCCGAGTTCGGCTTCTTCGGAGTGGTCGTGTACACACGCGTGCAGACCCCTCGCTTCTGAGGGTTCCGCTGCAAGGCAGGCGCTTTGTTCTTCTTCTGCTGCGCCTTACGGCCTTTACGCACGAGCTGGCTGATGGTGGGCATTGCACCTCTTACCGTGATAAAAAACGCGCCTTCTTCAGGCGCGCCGCGTCGGCGGCCGTGAATGCGCGGCGGACGCCGGTCTGACAGAGCATGGTAAGGTAGAAAGGGGTCGGGGGGGTGTCAACGGGCCCCAAGGGGTCCCAACCCAGTGATCCGACATCGTCCGGGACAAGGGCAATGTAGGCCGCCAGGGTCCCATGTCATCGATGAATCAACGCCCCCCGTTTCGATTGTGGCTGTTTCCCCCTCCGACTACGCCTCGCCGTCCATTCTGCGCCCTGATCGCCCTCCACGTGTTGGGTGTCGGCGCGCCAACGCATCGCACCAAGAATGACGGTGGAACGGCTCCGCGAGCTCCGGATCCTGAAGTGGCCTGCGTGGCGGTACGAGCCCTGACCGACGCCATCACGTCAGACCGCGGCGTATCTGCGCGACCAGACGATCTATGGCGTCGGCGTTGCGCCCGCCTTCCTCGATGACCACGTCCGCGTATGCCCGACTCGGCGCGACGAACTCTCGGTGCATCGGCTGCACTCGCCACTCGTGGTCCGCCCGGACGGATTCCGCCGTGCGACCACGGCGCTCGACATCCCGGGCCAGCCGTCGGGCCAGCCGCTCGGTTTCGGGGACGTGGACATAGACCTTCAGGTCCATCAGCCGGCGCAGTCGTTCGAGGGCGAGAACGAGAATCCCCTCGACGATCACCACCGGGGCCGGTTCGATGACGCGTCGCTCATCGAGTCGAAGGTGCGTCGCATAGTCGTACAGCGGAATGGCGACGGGATCACCGGCGAGCAGTCGATGAAGATCCTGAACCAGGAGGTCGGTCTCGAGGCTGTCGGGGTGGTCGACATTGACCTGCCGACGCTCGGGCAAGGGCAGATGCCGGAGGTCGCGGTAGTAGGCGTCGTGAGGGACGATGGCCGTCTCGACATCGCCCAACGCGGTTACGATGCTTCGGGTGACCGCCGTCTTGCCCGAAGCGCTGCCGCCCGCGATGCCCACGACCAGCGATGTCTTCCGTCGAGTCATGCCCTTCCCGGGTGAACCCGTCCGGACGAGCACCGAGGCCGAGCAGGACGGTGGTGTTCACTCTACCAGCGGCGCACCGCGGGCAGCCCACGGGTGACGGCGCCCAGGCCGGGATCAGCCCGGACGCCGTCCCCGATGGGTCAGTTCTTCTGCCAGCCGAACACCACGCCGAAGTTGTGGACGGTATCAGGATCCGTGAAGGCCGGAGCGTACTCCGCACCCACGCTCAGGCTGTGCCCTCCGTTCGTCCAGAAGACGTACGCGACACCGAGGAGCGCGCCCAGCCCGCTCTCATTCGTCCCTTCCACATCCCAGTAACCGAGCCCGAGACCACCCTCGACTGCGAAACGCTCGGACGTCCAGTACTGCAGAGCGGGACCGGCGAAGCCCGACGTCTGGGTCACCGACCCCACGCCGATGTCGTGAGAAGCGACGGTTCCCGACACCCGGAACCAGAGCGCCGCGCGCTCGTTCAGAAAGCCTCCGATACCGAGGTTGATGCCTGCGAGTCCCGCAGTCACCGATTCGCTGAGAGCCGGGTCCTTTTGAGTGCCCACCCCGATGTTGAGGAGGAGGGTGAAGCCATCGTGCTCGGGTGCGTTCTGCGCCTGGGCGACGGAGGGCACGATAAAGATGACCGACAAGAGAACTGCGAAGAGCACCCGAAAGGGACGAACGGGTGACCCCAAGATCATGGACATGTGCGTCCTGGGAAGTAGGTAGCGGCCAGGAAGGCCGTGCGGAAATTTAAGCGAGCGTGAACGGCAACTCCATTCCCGATGGCCCTGCCGATCATCGATCACGGCGCCGAGGTGCGACGAGCGCCTCGCCCGGCCGCCCTCCCCGTCGCCCACGCCCACAGGAAGTTGTGGCCGCCAATCGGTCCGAAAGCGTCGAGTATCTCCCCGCACAGGAAGATGCCCGGAGCTCGGTGACTCTCCATGGTCGCGGGGTCTACCTCCGAGAGGGCGACCCCGCCTCCGGTCACCTCTGCTTTCTTGTACCCCTCATCGCCCGTCCATGGCAGGTCGTATCGCGTGAGGAGTTCGACGAGTCGGCGACGGTCTTCCCTGCGGAGTACGGCGAGGCTGGTGTCGACGGAGATCGCGGCCTCCCCACAAAGCTGCTCTGCCAGCCTCTTCGGTAGCTCCGCCGCGAGACACGATCGGACCGTCCCCTTCCCCTCCCGTAGCATCCGGTCCCACTGAACGGCGTCGGACTCGGCCCACTGGATCTCCAGCTGTTGGCGCGACCCGTCGTCTCGACCCCGAATGGCGAGGTGCGAGGCGTCGAGAACGGCTGGCCCGCTCCAACCACGGTGAGTGAAGAGGAAGCCGTCCTGGGTAGTGAACGCCGGCTTCGTCCCGGGAGCCCGGATGCCGACCCGAAGCGATATCCCGGCCAGGCCAGCATGTGGTGTTGGATCTGCCGTCAGGGGAGTCAGCGCCGGGTACGTCGGGTGAACCCGATGGCCGAGCCTCTCCGCGATGGACAGCCCGACCCCGTCGCTTCCCGTCGCAGGCACCGAAAGGCCACCCGTCGCGAAAACCACCGCGGAAGCGAGGAGGTCCGGAGCGCCATCGAAGGAGACGACCCAGCCGGTGTCTCCCGGCCGGACATCCGTGACCCTCGTCCCGAACCAGATTCGCGCTCCCGCCTCACGCACCCTCGCCACCAGCCCGTCGCGGACGTCGCGGGCCCGGTTCGTTTCCGGGAAAAGCTTCCCGGTCTCTTCTTCACGCACGAGCCGCAGGCCGAGCTCGCGTTCAAAGAATGCGATCTGCTCCTGCAGCGGCCAACTGCGCAGCATCTTCCGAAGGGAATTGGACGACGAGTCGGTGACATACCGCCGGGGCGCGGCTTCGGAAGGCAGGATGTTGCAGCGCCCACCCCCGCTGATGAGGATCTTCCGGCCACCGTCCTTCGTGCCTTCGACCAAGACGACGTCGCCACCCGATCGAGCGGCGAACAGGGCGGCCATGAGGCCGGCGGCGCCCGCTCCGACGACGACGATGGGTGTTCCAGGTGGGGGGCGGACGGGCATGGTCTCGAAGGCGTTGAGGGTGGGAAGATCGCGCTCGAAGCCACCGGTCCGTGATTCAGCTCGTCAGCGCGACAGCAATAGAAGCTCGGGAAAGGGATTCTCGCGAACGCCAGCGATCCACTCCGGACCGACCTCGATCTGCATGAAGAAGGTCGGGAGTTCGTAGGACATCAGGTACTCTCCCGTGACCACGTCGTAGGCGTCCAGCACGCGCGCCGCGTACTCGGTCTCACCCCCGAAGTGGACGAAGAGGGTGTCGTGGACCATCGAGGCAGAGCATGCGGAGCATACCGGTTGGTCGGCGAAACCCGTGCTGCGCCCCGTGGGTGTCACGCTTACCGAAAGGGCCGGGAACGGCTGATGTTCCACGTATTGCCCCGTATAGGCCAGGGGGCGGGTCCCCTGGAAGGGAAAGAACCCGTTCCCGTATCGGAACAGGTACACCCATCGAGCGCCTTCCGCCGCCGTGATGCCCTGGCGATGGAGCGAGCTGAGTCTCTCGAACCCGTCCCAGGGCATTTCGAACACGTCGGTCGAGCCATCCACCAGCGAGACCACGGCCAGAGGGTGTTCCGGACGGAACGTGACGAACATGACGGAATCGCCGACAGGCACCATCGATTCGGCGACGCCGACCGATTCCGGGAGCCGTAGTTCCGAGAGCAGCTCGCCCGAGAAGACATCGAGGGCGGTGACCTTCCCGTTTCCCACATCGTAGACGAGCAAGCGGCCTCCATCCGCGGAGCGCAGGTCACGAACGTTGTCGAACTCCCCCGGGCCCTGCCCCGCACGACCGGCCGTCCAGAGGCGCTCTCCACTCTCGGAGTACAGCGTGACGTTCAGATCGACGCGATCGAGAACGGCCAGTCCGGCAACCGTACTGCGAAGCAGCGAAGGGTTCACCAGAAGGGAGTCGGAACGCCCATCCAGATGGAAGAGCGTGTCGCCGGTCCACGGCACCACCGTCCGGGCCCCTTGCCCCGACCTCCAGAGTGGCTCGGGGTCGGGATCCCACCCGCTGTCGGCACACCCGGTGAGCGTCACGAGACCCAGCATACAAAGGGCAAACGCACTCCATGTCCTCATCATCCGCCCCATCCCAAAGGGCGGGCGTTGCCCACGACGACTCCTTGGTGGTCCAGCGTCAGGACGAACGGCGTGGCACCGATGCCCAGCCGCTCGAACTCCTTCTCGAATCCTAGATCAGGAAGCCGGAGAGCCTCGACCCCGGACACCTCCTCACCGAGGAGGCGCCCGAGGTCCACCGGCCTTTGGGGGTCGGCATAGATGACCACGGGTCTCGCCCTCCCGTCGACGATCTCGTCCACGATGGCCTTTCGATGTCGTGCGCAGTCGGCGGGCTGGAAGAAGACGAGCCGAACCGAGTCGGGTGGCAGGTTCAAAGCCTCAGCCAGCGTCGGCGCGCCATCGGCGCATCGTCCTGACACGAATACCGCACCTACCACACATACCAGACCGATGGTCGTCTTCACGTCGATCCTCATTGCGACGCCTCCTGGGCGATCTACGTGGTCTCTCGCGTCACCTCTAGTAGTGGCAGTACTTGCACTGCGTCAGCGTGCCATACTCGTGGGTCGTCGTGCACTGGTTGTACTCCCAGACGATGAGATCGAACGTCACGCACGCCTCATTGCTCTTGCACAGGTCCTGGTTGTTCCGCACGCACTCGCTTGCTTGCAGGGGGTTGGTGGCCGAGCTCCCGAAGAGCTGGAGAGCGACAAGCATGAGTGCCGGCACGAAGACGCGGGTGACGAACTTCTTGAAGGATCGCATGGACTGCCTCCCGGGTGGGGTTTCGAGTGAGTGCTGCTCCGTCAACCTCCCACCGCACCTGGTGCTCTGGAATGCGAAAACGGGACGACCTGGTGATCGCCGTCGCCCTGGCCTTTTCGACGACCACGCCGCTGACGCCCCCGGAGTCCGACGACGTGGCCGTTGGGAGCTGTGAAGGGACGCTCGAGGCGGGGCCCCAGGCAGATCGTCTACCACCTCGCCGTGGACGACGAGGGTGGCCTGACAGGCACGATGGACGACTCGCGCGGGGCGCGTGGAGCCCCCCCCTCACCACCGTGACCGCCGAAGGCCAGACCGGGCCGATGAAGTTTCCGCTACCGCTCGGCGGAACCTATGAGGGAACGATGGACGCCTCGGGAGAGCTACCCGATGCCCACCGCGAGACCCAACCGGGTCACCACCGTGGCGCCGTCGGCCGCCTCACCGTCGTAGAACTCCTTGCCGACGGTAATCCCCAGATCGCCGTTCACACGCGAGCCGAGCCGAATCAGGATCCCTCCGCCTCCGCTGACCGCCGACCCGTCGATCTCGATCTCGGATCCGAGGATCATGAAGGTGGCGTTGAGGGACATGAGACGCCCGCTCAGGTACACGCCCACCGACTCTCCGATGGCGCCTACGACGTAGCGCGGCTCGAGGAAGCCGCCCTTGAACGTCACGCTGTTGGGCTCCAGGTCGTGGCGGGTCGTCTGGAATCCGACACCCAGGCTGAACGCGCTGGGGTTCCAGCGGAACTGGATCTCGCCACCGCCACCGAAGGCCAGGTCCTCGTTCTCGATACCGGTGAGCTGAACCCCCAGAGCCGACGCCTGGATCGAGAACTTCTGGGCGGTCTGCGCGTGGACGTCCGCCGCGGAAGCCACGAGGGAGAACAAGAGGGCTACCACCACCTGGCGTACCATCACTTCCTCCGTTACGAGCGTGAAGCATCGGATGACGAGGGGACCTGCCCGAAGTTGTCGGACGGCCCACAGTGACGCCAGGAAAAAACGTCGCCAACATCGTTCTCCCGCCCCTGGCGCCCGGGTTACTTTTGGACAGAGCGTCGACCCGACGTCGGCGAACAGACCGAGCTGCAGGAGTCCATGCCGGATCGCGCCATCCTCTTTGCCGACGTGTGCAACAGCACGGGGATCACCGAACGCCTCGGCGATGTCGAGTCCCGGAAGCTCATCGCCGGGATCCTCCAGGATCTCGGCACCGTGACGGATGAATACGGCGGCGCAGTCGTAAAGACCATCGGCGACGAGATCATGTCGGCCTTCCCGAGCCCCTTCGCGGGGGTTTCCGCTGCCGTAGGCATGCAGCGGGTGATGAACGCGCGACCGCCTGTGGAAGGGATGGCGACGGCAGTCCGCATCGGGCTGCATTGGGGCCCGGTGGTGGTCGAGGACGACGACGTGTTCGGCGACGTGGTCAACGTCGCGGCACGGGTGGTCGCCCTCTCGGCCGCCGACCAGATCCTCACCACGGAAGCCACCGTCGCGGCCTCCGAGCAGTCCGTCCCTCACCGGAGTCTCGGCGTGCACGGTGTGAGGGGACGGGACGAGCAACTCCACCTCTGCGAAGTCCTGTGGCGCGGCGAGACGTCTCAGATGACGGTCATGGCCCCGAAGCTCGAGGTGGGTCCCCGGGCGAGGCTGGACATCACCCTCGGGAACCAGCGACACTCGTTGAGCAGCGACGCGGCGGGATCTCTGTCCATCGGCCGGGGCGCGGAATGCGATCTCGTGGTCCCATCGGCTCAGGCGTCCCGAGCCCACGCCGACATCGCGTGCCGCGCGGGCCGCTTCTACCTGGACGACCACAGCACCAACGGGACCTATCTCAAGCCCGAGGGCGGGCGGGAGATGTTCGTGCACCGGGACCAGGTGTTGCTCCAGGGCTCCGGCATGGTCCGCTTGGGTGAGCCCGTCGCCGTGAAGGGGCCTCTGGACATCGAGTACCGAACGGTTTACCAAGACTGAGGCGGCCCTTTCAACCGAAGGGAAAATGTCCGGAACGGTATCGTGCACGTCGTGTGGTAGGCTGGTGGCCCGGGAGGACGACTTCTGTCCGGGCTGCGGCGCCTCCATGAGCGAAGCCGATACCGCCACCGGCCAGCACGTGCCTCCCACCCACGACGGTCCCACACAGTGCCTGCAGTGCGGAACCGCCCTGGGTCGAGACGACCGCTTCTGCCGGAGTTGCGGTGCCTCTCGGACGGAAGACGCCACCGTGGTGTCCCACATTTCCCTCCGTAACGCCCAGGCCGCTCAGCTCATTTCGGCTACCGAGGGCGAGTTCGAGATCCTGGAGCGTATCGGCCACGGGGCCATGGGGGCCGTCTACGTCGCCAAGGACGTTGCCCTGGGCCGCCAGGTAGCCATCAAGGTCATCGCGCCCCACCTCCTTGCCGACCCTTCGATGGTGTCGCGATTCAAGCTGGAAGCGCAGACGGTCGCGTCTCTTCGGCACCCGAACATCGTCAACATCCACGGGGTGCGAGAGGCCGACGAGCTCCACTACTTCGTCATGGAGTACATCGACGGACCCACGCTGCGCTCGCTGGTGAAGCGGCATGCGCCCCTCGACTTCGAGGTGGTGCGCAGCATCCTCTACCAGGTGGGCTCGGCCCTCAACTACGCACACCAGGCAGGCCGAGGAGTCATCCACCGAGACATCAAGCCTGCGAACATCATGCTGAACCGGGAGGGAGACAGCTTCCTCACGGACTTCGGCATCTCCAAGATCACCGAGGTGAAGACGGGCCTGACGCAGACCGGCGCCACCATCGGAACGCCCGAGTACATGAGCCCGGAGCAATGTCGTGGCGAGGAGCTGACCGGGGCGTCCGATCAATACGCCCTCGGCATCGTGGCGTACGAGATGATCTGCGGCGCTACGCCCTTCAGCGGAACGCAGTACTCGGTCATGGTAGCCCACGCACAGGAGCCACCCGAGCCCATCCGGGCGTCACGCCCTGACTGCCCCCAGGAGGTCGCCGAAGCCGTTGAGCGGATGCTGAGCAAGGCGCCCGCCGAGCGGTGGCCTGACCTCGACGCGGCGGTGGAAGCAATGGGCGGTCGGCCCATGGGGTTCAAGGACCCCATCCGGTCGAAGATCGTCGCCCTGGTCCACACGACCCAGGCCGAAGCCGAGAGTGAGGGTACGGTTCCCGCCAGCGAGGCCCCGACCGAGATCACCGCGCGACCGGGGTCCCCCTCGACGCCCGGGGCCCCCTCGGCCTCGGCCACGGCGATCGATCCCCAGCCGACCGGGGGCGCCTCCGCCGAACCTCGGGCCATGGGTGACGGCACGGTCCCTGACCGAGGGCCCAAAGGACCTCCGGCCGGGTCAGCGACGACCTCGCCGCGCCCTAAGGGCGGTTCGAGGCGCGGGGTCGCGGGGCTGTTGGCGGTTGCGGCGGTGGTCATCGCCTTCTTCGGTGGCCGCGCACTCCTCGGCGGAGCGGGAGCCGCACAAGGCGACAACGGCGCGGTCGACGGGTCGGTCTCCACCCCAGGGGCGTCCGCGGCTGATCCCACCCTCGTCGCCGCCACCGACGGGGTGTCGGAGGCTCCCGAAGAGGGAGGCGAGGGCGGAAGTGGCGATCCCACGGGCAATACGGACGAGGAGACTACGATCTCGTCGCCGGCCAGCGACGCCACCGTTCCCGAAACCACAAACCGGCCATCAGTGGATCCGCCGGTCGAGGAACGCCCCCGCCCCTCCAACCCGACTCCGACCACTCCCGTGCCCGCCTCCATCGTCGTCGATGTCGGCGAAGAGACCGTCCCCGTGGGCGAGCGCCGGCCAGCCCGTGCGACCGTGCGGGCAGCGGACGGCCGTGCCCTCCCCGGGTCACCGGTACGATGGGCTTCGAGAACACCGGGTACGGTTGCCGTCGACGCAGACGGAATCCTCACGGCCCTTGCGGAAGGGCGCTCCTGGATCGTGGCCTCCGCCGGGCGGTTCGCGGACAGCGTACAGGTATCGGCCAGGGCCGAGGTCGCGGAGATCCGGGTCGAGCCGCGTCAGGCGACGCTGGAGGCGGGCCAGAGTCGACGACTCATCGCCCGAGCGCTGGGACCGGGAGGGTCCGAACTCCAGCGTGACGTGGAGTGGACCACATCCGACCCCGCGATCGTCACGGTCGACCCGTCGGGAGAGGCGCGGGCGGTGGGGCCAGGGATCGCGATGATCACCGCCTCCTCCGAGGGCGTGCAGGGACGCGTGTCGATCCGCATCGAGGCCACGGCCCCCTCGCCACCCAGCGCGACGGAGTTGACGACGCAGGTCGACCGATACCTCCAGTTGATGGTCGAAGACCGCTCGGCCACCATGGCGCTCTGGCCAGAAGGAAGCGGTGACGAGGATCTTCGAGAGGAACTGGACGAACTCCTCGGGCGCGACGATCTCACCGCGGTCGCCCAGGAGCCTGCCACGTCGAGCGTGGTCGGTGACCGCGCCGTAGCCACCTTCGTCGCTTCCGTCACACACCGCGGCAACTTCGGCCGCGACCGCGAAGGGACCGTGACGTTCAGAATGGAGCTCGAGCCGTCCGGCTCGGCATGGCGGGTCGTCGCGGTCCGGGCGGAGAGCTTCGACGGCTTCTGAGCATCCGGAGCGGGCGCTCAGCCTCCTCGGTCTCAGTTCCCGAAATACGCGCCCAGGATCCGGATGGTCTCCATGGCGACCTCTTGAAGCTGCTCCGCGTCGGGCCCCTCCTGGACGAGCACACCATCCTCTAGCGTGACCATCAGGCTGAACGTTCCGTCGGACTTCTCCTCGAGGCGGCCGGTGGTGCGGCGACCGAGCCGGACTTCTTCCACTCCCGGCTGACGAACGCCCAGGGCGCTCCCAAGAGAAGCGAGCGCTCCGAGCCCGGCCATGGGAGATTCGGCCCCCCCCGCTCCGCTGGTGAAGGTCGTCTCCACCGGTCCATGCGCGATATTCACCGTCGTGATCCCCATCGCTCCCTCCACCTCGCCTCCGCTGGGCTCGAGGCCGGCAAGGGGAACACGCAATGCCTCCACCAGCCCGTCGTACCAGGCCGTCTGGAGAGCATTCTTGCAGCGCTCAACGAGCCACAGAGCTTCCCCGAACTCCTCGGCGCGAACCATCTCGTTGACCTCGGCACACGACGAGAAGTCCTGGGCGTGGAGCGCCGGGGCGGAGAGAGCCACGAGAGAAAACAGAAGCGAAAACGCACGGATTGGGGGGCGCACGGTAGTCCTCCAAGCTTCGAGTCGAGGTGTAGGACCATAGAGTAGGCCGGATCGGGGGAAGAGGCCAGCGTCGGGTGGATGCACGATCGTGAGGGCGCGCGGTGCTCGGTTGAAACCGGGTGGCGATGACCAGGGCGCGGGTGGCGAGGACGGGAAGCGACGGTTGGCGCCGGTCGGGATCGCCACTCCCAGCCGGCGATCCTGGCTGATCGCCGCGAAGGCCGCTACTAATGAGGCGGTCTGCATTCGGGGGGGCATCGCGTGTCACAGCTTCAGGATCGCGCCCAACGCGCACTGGGCCGGCGTTACGTCATGATGAGGAAGCTGGGCGAGGGGGGAAGCGCGACGGTTTTTCTCGCGGAGGACCCTCGGAACCGACGCATGGTCGCTATCAAGGTCCTGCGGCCCGACGTCGCCGAGAGTGTGGGGGCAGACCGCTTCCAGCGTGAGATCCGAATCGCGGCATCCATGGTGCACCCGCACGTGTTACCCCTTCACGACGCCGGGGACGTCGACGGGCTCCTCTACTACGTCATGCCATTCGTCGAGGGGGAAACCCTGAAGGACCGCATCCGACGAGGGGGGGCCTTGCCGATCTGGGACGCGGTTCGAATCGGCCGGGAACTCAGCGCGGGGTTGGGCTATGCCCACAGCCTCGGGGTCGTCCACCGGGACGTGAAGCCGGCGAACATCTTCCTCACCGGCTCACACGCCATCCTCGGCGACTTCGGCATCGCGACGGCCTTGGCCACCGATGGTGAGAACCTCACCGAAACGGGCATGTCGGTGGGAACGTTGGCCTACATGAGTCCCGAGCAGATCGATGGATCGTCTATCGACGCGCGGTCCGACCTCTACAGCCTCGGGTGCGTCCTCTATGAGATGCTGACCGGCGACCCGCCCTTCGGTCGCGGGCCACGTACCACCGTTCTCACCGGCCATGCGGTTCGCCCCCCACCGCCCCTGTCGGAGGCGCGCCCAGACGCGCCAGCCGACCTGGTCGATTTGGTGGAAGCCGCTCTGGCGAAAGCCCCGGACGCCCGCCCTGAGAGCGCACAACACTTCGAGGCGGTCCTCGAAGGTATCCGACCCCGCTCGACATCCGCTGCATGGCGGATCCCAGGCCTGCGAGTCCTCATGGGAGTCGGCCTGGCGATTGCAGTGGGCTGGGCCGCCTGGGTGTCGCGGCCCGGGCTCGGCCCGGACGCCTCACCGTCTGGCGCGTGGGCGGTCATGCCCGTGGAGAGGCCCGACTGGTCGGCCGAAACGGAGGAGGCGGCCTGGGCCCTGGCCCGTGAGGTGACGGCCGAACTCGGACGGTGGGACGGCGTCGCCACGGTCCCTCACGTTGCGATGGTCGGCCCCATGTTCGACCTGGGACTCGACCGGGCGCCGAGAAGTCTCTCCGAGGCGGGGGCACTCGCTCGGGAACTGGCGGCGGACCATCTCGTCGTACTCGACGTGCGGACCGACGGAACGAACCTCGACGCCGAGATCGTACGTGTGGACCCCGCCAACGCCTCGGTACTCGGGTCGACCCCGACCCACGTTTCCGCCCCCACGACCGACATCCACGACCTGGCGGCCACGATTACCCTGGCCCTCCTCGACCTCACGGACGCGGTGGGCTCGGGCGGGCCCGCCAGGCTGTCGGACAACGCGGACGCGGTACGCGAGTACAGCCGCGGCCGTAGACTCCTCGACAGGGGGGAGTTGGGCCCCAGTCGGGACGCACTCCGCGCGGCAGTGGACCTGGACCCGGACTTCGCCCTGGCCCACCATCACCTGGCCCTGGCCTTGTACTGGCAGGGGGCCGATGGTTCGGAGCGGTGGGCGGACCTGGGCCCCGCCATCCTTCGGCACATCACCCGGGCCCGTGAAACCGCGTCCCTCCTCCCCGAGCGCGAACGACTCCACATCGAGTCCTTCCACGCGTTCGTGACCCGTGACTTCGACCGGGCCCGTTCCGGGTACCGGCAACTCATCGAGGAGCAGCCGAACGACTCCTACGCCCACCTTCTGCTGGGTAGCGTAGAGTTCCGGGACCGGATGCTGGTTGACCACGGACGCGGCCCAACGCCACGAGCGAACTGGGATCGGTCGATCGCGTCATTCACGACGAGCGTCCGGTTGTCCCCGGACTTTTCCTTGGGGTACGGCCATCTCTTCGACATCTGGAGGGATCTCAGCAATCCTGACGTGTGCCTGACCTTCTGGCCGGAGCGGACCGCCTCGGCGCTCCTCTGGGAGCAGCTGAGCTTCGCCGATATCGTGCCTTTCTGTCCCGTCCTCGGCGACTCGATCCGGTGGGCATCCATTCCCGAGGTGGACCGCCCCGACCACGGAGACGGAAGGCTGCTCAGTCGGATCGAAGACGAGACGCGTCGGCACCTCGAGCGTTGGGCCTCTTATGCCCCTCACCTTGCCCGGCCACACGAAGAGCTGGCGCGTTGGACGCTCCTGGTCCGATCGCGGGGGGCGAGTCGGACCGCCTCCCAGGGACGGGACAGCCTCGCTGCCGTGTCCCTCGGGCACCTCGAGCGCGCCCTGGACATTCGACACGATACCACGCGCTACGACATCGCACGACTGGCCGCCCTCCATCTGGCCGCCGGGCGCCACGCAGCCGCGGCGCGCCTGGCGGATCGGGCCGGCGCCGGCAACTCGCCGGACGCTCGGCCCTTCGACTTCGGCGCCCATCCGTATTTGGCGACAGGCAGGATCGAGCGGGCCGTCGAGGCGGTCCGTGGAGCCTATCCCGGAGGCCGCCTCGCGGCGAGAACGGCTTCAGGCGACTTCGTACCGTTCGGCGAGGGCGAGCCCACCGTGCTGACACTGCAAATTCTCGGGGCCGCTGGAGCGGACTCGGCGTCCGTCGGACCGTACGTGACCGAGCTCATGCGCCTCTGGGCGCCGTCCGCCGTCGGCGAGGAGGCGTCCCGCGCTCTTCGCACGACGTCCTTGTCCCGCATCAGCCCCGCCCTCCTTGCCGATCGTCATCAGGTCGATGCCTGGTTCGGTGGCATCGACATCGACGCTATCCCAGACCTGTCCCTCGTGGAGTTCTGGCGAGGCTGGCTCGCGCTACCCACCGACGCCGGCCAGGCGCTGGAAGCCTTGCGGCAGGGCGTCCAGAGGCTCGAGGCCGAGCCGTCCCCTTCGGCTACATCCCTCTTCTTGTACGCCCGACTGGCTGAACGGACGGGCGACGACGCCCTCGCGTTGTCCCTCTACCAGAGACTCGAGTCCCGACCGCACCCCGTCCTGGACGCGTTCGATCCGGGATGGGGCCTGGAGAATCTTGCCCTCCTCGGTCGGGTCGGTATCCTCGGCCGGCTCGGAGACGACGAGGCTGCAGCGGATCTTCTCACCGAACTCGAGGCTCGGTGGCGGGATGCCGACGCATCGGTTCGATCGCTCCTCCGCTAGCCACCGCGCGAACGCCCTCGACGGGTCGACTTGCGCGCCCAGGGGACGACGCGTAGTTCCAAAGGCCGCGCTGCCTATTCGCAACCCCAGGAGGATACCATGACCGCGGAACCGATGACGGATTGCTACTACAAGAACGGAGAGGTGTACTGCAACAATCTGAAGGATATCGACTCGATCTTGAGAGATCCGGAAGGCAACGGATGGCAGATCGACGGCTGTTTCTGCGTCACGACGAGCGACACCGGTTGCTCCATGTCCAAGTGCAACGGAGAGACCTGCGCGACGTTCCTGGTCCTGAAGAACTGCGACTCGTGTGAGGTCATGGTCGTGCCCGACGTGTACGGCATCTGCTACGGCGACGATTAAGCCGCGGCCAGCAGGGCCTGGCCGCATCGACCCCACCACCAACCAACAAGAAGCCCGGGCCGCTTTCGCGACCCGGGCTCTCTGCCCTGCTTCAGCCTCCGGACCTCACGGCCCCTCGGCGATGATTCGACGGGCGCCCACCCGAGAGTGGGCGGGCAACCCATCAGATGGTGCGCCTGACTACTCCAAGGCGAGCACGTCCGTGTCGATTCCCAGACCCGGTACCAGCTCTCCCGGCTCGGTGAGCGGGATGATCTCCTCGTCGTAGTACGACTGCTCGACCATGAACTCGACGTTGGAGTACCGGTGGATGCCGGTTCCCGCCGGGATCAGGTGGCCGATGATGATGTTCTCCTTCAGACCCTTCAGCTCGTCGCGCGCGCCGCGGACGGCTGCGTCGGTGAGCACCCTCGTCGTCTCCTGGAAGGAGGCCGCCGAGATGAAGGACTCGGTGGTGAGACTGGCCTTCGTGATGCCGAGCAGCAGGGGCTCACTGCGCGCTGGCTTCTCGCCCTCGGCAATGGCCGCCTGGTTCGTCTCGCGGAACTCGGTCCGGTCGACGTTCTCACCCTCGAGAAGCTGCGTGTCGCCTGAATCGGTGACGCGCACCTTCTGAAGCATCTGACGCACGATGACGCCGATGTGCTTGTCGTTGATCTTCACGCCCTGGAGCCGGTAGACCTCCTGGATCTCGTTCAGCAGATACTCCTGAACGGCCCGGGGCCCCTTGATGGCCAGGATGTCGTGGGGATTGACCGGACCCTCGGAGATCCGGTCACCGGCGCGCACGATGTCGCCCGTGTGGACGCGCATGTGCTTACCGACGGGCACGTCGTAGGTCCGCTGCTCACCCTGCTCCGGCGTGACGTGGACCTGACGCTTGCCTCGCTTGATGTCGCCGAAGCTGATCTCGCCGTCGATCTCGGTGATGACGGCCGGATCCTTGGGACGGCGAGCTTCGAAGAGCTCGGCCACCCGAGGGAGACCGCCGGTGATGTCGCGGGTCTTGTAGACCTCACGGCTGATCTTGGCGATGGTGTCGCCCAACTCCACCTCGGCGCCGTCCTGGACGGTGAGCTGTGCACCCACCGGCACGATGAACTCGCGCAGCTTCTCGCGCTTCTTCGTGTTCTTCCGGATGATGATGGTCGGGTGGAGCTTCTTGTCCCGGTCCTCGATGATGGTCATCTGACGACGACCGGTGGACTCGTCGAGCTCCTCGCGCATCGTGATGTCCTCCACGATGTCCTGGAACTCGATGACACCCTTCGAGTCGGCGACCATGGGCTCGGAGTACGGATCCCAGCTGAAGAGCAGGTCTCCGGCCTCGATCTCCTGGCCTTCCTCGATGGCGATGGTCGCTCCGTACGGAATCGCGAGGCGGCTTCGGACGGCGCCCTCGGCCGTCTTGAGGAGGATCTGACCTTCTCGCGAAGTGACGATCCGCTTCTCGTCGGGCGTGTCCACAATGGTGACGCGCTCCAGACCGACGACACCGTCGATCTTCGACTTCCGCTGCGTCTGGGCCGCGATACGCGACGCCGTACCACCGATGTGGAACGTTCGCAGCGTGAGCTGCGTGCCCGGCTCACCGATGGACTGGGCGGCCAGAATCCCGACGGCCTCGCCCGTGTCCACCATCTTCATGGTGGCCAGGTTGCGACCGTAGCACGTCTGGCAGAGACCGCGCTTCGCCTCACACGTGAGCACGGAGCGGATCTTCACCATCTGGAGACCGGCGTCCTCGATGGCGTCGGCCATGGCCTCGTCGATGAGCGCGCCGTTCTCGACGATCTGTTCCCCGTCGATGGGGTCGTAGACGTCTTCGAGGGCGACGTTGCCCACGATGCGGTCGGCCAGCGGCTCGATGATGTCCTCGCCTTCCTTCAGGGCGGTCATCTCGAGGCCGAGGATCGTGCCGCAATCCTCCATGGTGATGGTCATGTCCTGGGCCACGTCCACGAGACGACGGGTCAGGTACCCCGCGTCCGCCGTCTTGAGGGCCGTGTCGGCCAGACCCTTCCGCGCGCCGTGGGTGGAGATGAAGTACTCCACCACCGTCAGGCCCTCGCGGAAGTTCGACTTGATGGGGCTCTCGATGATCTCACCGATGCCACCCGTGAGCTTCTTCTGGGGCTTGGCCATGAGGCCGCGCATCCCGGCGAGCTGACGCATCTGGTCCCGGTTACCCCGGGCGCCGGACGTCATCATCATGTACACCGGATTGAAGCCACCGTGTGAACGCTCCAGGTGGCGCACCATGGCGTCGGCGACGTCGTTGTTCGCGTGCGTCCAGGTGTCGATGACCTTGTTGTAGCGCTCGCCGTTGGAGATGAAGCCGCTGGCGTACGCCTTCTGGAAGCGCGCCACCTGCTCGTCGGCCTCCCGCAGGATCTCGCCCTTCTCGTGAGGCACCTCGAGGTCTTCGATCCCCACGCTGATGCCACCCATCGTGGCGTAGCGGAAGCCGAAGTCCTTGATGTGATCGAGGAACTCCGTCGTCCGGCCGAGGCCGGTGACGTTGAAGCACTCGAACGCCAGGTCCCCCAGTTCCTTCTTCCCGAACGTCCGGTTGATGAAGCCCAGCTCGTCGGGAATGATGGAGTTGAAGAGCACACGACCGGCGGTGGTGCGGATCCAGCGGTCGTTCTGACCGCCGAAGTCCTTCGAGATCCAGTACCACACCGGCGAGTTGAAGTGGACGCGCTCCTGAGCGAGAGCCATCTCGACCTCGCCATACGTCGAGTAGCGCGGCGCGTCGGCAAAGATCTCGTCGAGTTCCTTCTCCGCCTTCTCCCGACGGCTCTTGGCGATCTTCGTGTCGTTGACCACCACTTCCAGGTCCGTGATACGCAGACCCGGGTTGGTGAGGTAGTACGACCCGATGACCATGTCCTGCGTCGGAGCCGCCACCGGGCGTCCGTTCGACGGCAGGAGGATGTTGTTCGACGACAGCATGAGGACGCGCGCTTCGAGCTGCGCCTCGAAGGACAGCGGGAGGTGCACCGCCATCTGGTCGCCGTCGAAGTCGGCGTTGAACGCCGCACACACCAGCGGATGGATCCGGATGGCCTTACCCTCGACCAGCACCGGCTCGAAGGCCTGGATGCCCAGTCGGTGGAGCGTCGGCGCCCGGTTCAGCAGAACCGGGTGGTCTTTGATGATGTCCTCGAGGACCTCGTAGACCTTCGGATCGTCCTTCTCCACGATCTTCTTGGCGCGCTTGACCGTCTCGGCCTCACCGCGCTTCTCCAGCTCATGGATGATGAACGGCTTGAACAGCTCCACCGCCATGGCTTTGGGCAGGCCGCACTGGTGCAGCTTGAGCTCCGGACCGACGACGATGACGGAACGGCCGGAGTAGTCCACACGCTTCCCGAGGAGGTTCTGCCGGAAGCGACCCTGCTTGCCCTTGAGCATGTCGGACAGGGACTTGAGAGGCCGCTTGCCCCGACCGCGGATCGCCTTGGAACGGCGACCATTGTCGAATAGAGCGTCCACCGCCTCCTGGAGCATGCGCTTCTCGTTGCGGAGGATGACCTCCGGAGCGCGCATGTCGATGAGCTTCTTGAGACGGTTGTTCCGGTTGATGACCCGACGATAGAGGTCGTTGAGGTCAGACGTTGCGAAGCGCCCGCCGTCGAGGGGAACCAGCGGACGCAGGTCCGGCGGAATCACCGGGATCACGTCGAGGATCATCCACTCGGGTTTGTTGCGCTGGTCGGGGGTCTCACCGGAGGTGCGCAGTGCGTCGACGACCTTGAGCCTCTTCAGCTTCTTCTTCTTGCGGTGCTGGGAGGTCTCGTTGGCGATCTCGTAGCGGAGCCAATCGGCGAGACGATCGAGTCCACGACCATCCGCGTTCCGGTCCTTGACCTTCTTCTTGTCCGGATCGTCGAGGAGCTGCAGCAGCGTGCGTGCAGCCTCGGCGCCGATCTCGGCCTTGAAGGAATCGTCGCCCTCTTCGCGGGCCTTGACCCGGAGGTCGTAGTACTCGTCCTCGTCCAGGAGCTGCTGGAACTCGACGTCCTGCTTGCCGGGATTCGTGACGACGTACGCCGCGTAGTAAATGACCTTCTCGAGGTCACGGAGCGTCATGCCCAGCAGGTAGCCGAGCTGACTCGGAAGGGTCTTGAAGAACCAGATGTGGGCCACCGGCACGGCCAGCTCGATATGACCCATCCGCTCGCGCCGGACCTTGGACAGCGTCACCTCGACGCCGCAACGGTCGCAGACGTGCCCGCGGAAACGGATCCTCTTGAACTTCCCGCAGTGACACTCCCAGTCCTTCACAGGACCGAAGATGCGCTCGCAGAAGAGTCCGTCCCGCTCCGGCTTGAAGGAGCGGTAGTTGATCGTCTCCGGCTTGATGACCTCGCCGAACGACCACGAGCGGATCTCTTCCGGCGAGGCGAGCCTCACCTGGATGTACTCGAAGTCCGCCGTCCGCTGATCGCGACTTCTAGGGAAATCGATCATTACTCTTCCTCCCCGAGCGTGACGCTCAGGCCGAGAGCTTGAAGTTCCTTAACGAGCACGTTGAACGACTCCGGGATGCCCGGCTTCGGCAGGTTGTCGCCCTTCACGATGGCCTCGTAGACCTTCGAGCGACCCTGCACGTCGTCCGATTTCACGGTGAGGATCTCCTGGAGCGTGTGCGCTGCACCGTAGGCCTCCAGGGCCCACACCTCCATCTCCCCGAAACGCTGTCCGCCGAACTGGGCCTTACCGGCCAACGGCTGCTGCGTGACGAGGGAGTAGGGCCCAATCGAGCGCGCGTGGATCTTGTCGTCCACGAGGTGGCTCAGCTTGAGCATGTAGATGGCGCCCACCGTGACCGGGAAGTCGAACCTCCGGCCACTGCGGCCATCGCGGAGCCAGATCTTTCCGTTGGGGAAGATCTCGGCGTATTCCAGGAGCTCCACGACGGCGTCGTCGAGCCCTGACTTGATGCTGGAACGGCCCTTCAGCTTCTGAATTGCCGGGAACAGGTCCGTCATCTTCTGGTCGGTCCGCTCGCAGATCTCCTCCGCGGCCTCCAGAAGGAAGTCCACGACCTTGTCGAAGAACTTCTCCTGCTTCTTGTTGAGCTTGATGCCGAGGTAGGCGTCCAGTGACTGGCCGATGCCGTGGGTGTGCCCCACCGGATCCTCGCCGTTGCCGTTGCCGTTCTCATCAGCGCCAGCCATCACGACGGGCAAGCGTCCGGCGATCTCGGTCATCATCTCGATGTCGTCGAGGCCCGTCGGCGAGTCGGCGTTCAGCTTCAACGCCTCATCCACCCACTTGAGGCCGGCGAGCTTCAGCAGCGCGCCAACCTCGTTCTCGGTAGCGCCCTGGAAGACCGGTGTCTTTGCCTCGAAGCCGAGGACCCGTCCGGCCCACCCGAGGTGGGTCTCCAGGATCTGCCCCACGTTCATCCGTGACGGCACACCCAGCGGGTTGAGGACGATCTCGACAGGCGTCCCATCGGGAAGGAAAGGCATCTCTTCCTCGGGAACGATCCGGGCGATGATACCCTTGTTGCCGTGGCGTCCGGCCATCTTGTCGCCGACGGAAATCTTGCGCTTCTCGGCCACGTAGACCTTCACCAGCTGGACCACACCAGGCGGCAGCTCGTCGGGCTGGAAGACCTTGTCGATCTGCTCTTCGGTCTTCTCCTTCACCCGCTGGATCCGACGATCGGCCTCGTCGACCACGCGACGGATCCGCTCGCTGGCATCCTTGTTCTGCACCTTGAACGTCGACAGATCGACCTTCTTGAAGTTGATCTCGTCGATGGCGTCCTTCGTGAGCTTCGTGCCCTCGTCGAGGACCGGCTCGACGGTGCCCTTCTTGAGCATCAGCGCGATGGTCTGGCGCTGGAGGATCTCCCGGAGTTCGTCGTCCCGGGCGTCCTGGATGCGCTGGATCTCTTCGCGCTCCATGGCGCGGAGGTCACCGATCTTGACCCCGTGCTCCTTCTCCAGGAGGGGGTCGTCGATGCGGCGGCTGAAGATCTTCACGTCGATGATCGTTCCCGTCATGCCCGGGGGCACGCGCAGGGACGAGTCTTTCACGTCCTTCGCCTTCTCACCGAAGATGGCGGTAAGGAGCTTCTCCTCCGGAGAGAGCTCGGTCTCGCCCTTCGGCGTGATCTTACCCACCAGGATGTCGCCGGACTTGACCCGGGCACCCACGCGGACGATGCCGCGCTCGTCGAGATCCACGAGGCTCTCTTCGGCCACGTTGGGGATCTCCCGGGTGATCTCCTCCATGCCGCGCTTGGTGTCGCGGACGTGGAGTTCCAGCTCCTGGATGTGGATGGAGGTGAAGACGTCGTCCTTCACCAGCTTCTCGCTGATGACGATGGCGTCCTCGAAGTTCGAGCCGTACCAGGGCATGAACGCCACCAGGACGTTCCGCCCGAGGGCAAGCTCACCGGCATCTGTGCTTGGCCCGTCGGCGATGATGTCGCCGGGCTGCACGTCTTCTCCGATCTTCACCAACGGCCGCTGGTTGATGGCCGTGTCCTGGTTCGTCCTCCAGTACTTCCGGAGGCGGTAGCGGTCGAACTGAGCGAGCTTGGCCAGCGGCTGGTCGCCGGAGATGGCCGAGCCCGTATCCACGACGATCTCGTCCGCCGTCACATGGACCACGGTTCCACCGCGACGGGCCGTGATGACCGCACCGGAGTCCGAAGCCACCTTGGCTTCGAGACCGGTCCCGACGAGGGGCGCGTCCGTGTAGAGGAGCGGGACCGCCTGCCGCTGCATGTTCGAGCCCATGAGGGCGCGGTTGGCGTCGTCGTGCTCGAGGAAAGGAATCAGAGCCGCGGCCACCGAGACCAACTGGTCCGGCGCCACGTCCATGTAGTCGATGTCCTCAGGCTGAAGGAGCGGGAAGTCACCTCGCTCACGGCAGAGCACGTACTCGTTCTTGAAGTTGCCCTTCTCGTCGAGGGGGGCGTTGGCCTGAGCGATCCGGGCCTCTTCCTCTTCGTTCGCCGACAGCCACTCGATCTCGTTCGTGACCTTGCCGCTCTTCACTTTGCGGTAGGGCGTTTCGACGAAGCCCAGATCGTTGATCCGGGAGTACGTCGTCAGCGACGTGATCAGCCCGATGTTGGGACCCTCGGGCGTCTCGATGGGGCACATCCGCCCGTAGTGGGAATAGTGCACGTCCCGGACCTCGAAGCCCGCGCGCTCCCGCGTGAGACCACCCGGACCCAACGCGGAGAGACGCCGCTTGTGCGTCATCTCGGCCAGCGGGTTCGTCTGGTCCATGAACTGGCTGAGCTGGCTGGAGCCGAAGAACGCCTGGATCACCGCGGACACCGTCCGTGCGTTGACCAGGTCGTCGATGTTGATCTTCTCCGGGTCGGTGTTGATCGACATCCGCTCCTTGACCAGGCGCGCCATCCGGCTGAGGCCGACGCTGAACTGGTTGGCGATGAGCTCACCCACCGTCCGGACCCGGCGATTGCCGAGATGGTCGATGTCGTCGGTGAAGCCCCGGCCCTCGTTGAGCTCGATGAGGTTGCCGATGATCGTGACGAAATCGTCCTTCGTCAGGACCGTCTCGCTTTTCGGGACATCGACGCCGAGACGCTGATTGATCTTGTAGCGACCGACGCGGCCGAGATCGTAGCGCTTCGGGTTGAAGAACACGCGCTCGAGGGCCTCACGGGCCGTCTCGATGTTGGGAGCCTCGCCGGGACGGAGGAGGGAGTAGATGGCGTTGAGCGCCTCCTCCTCGTTCTCGGTGGGGTCCTTCTTGATGGTGTTCTTGATGAGGGGGCTCTCGCCGCGAGCCGTCTCGCGGTCGCTGGCGTAGACCTTGATCTTCTTGACCCCGAGCCGCTCCAGGATCCCGATGACCTCCTCCTCGATCTCCTCGCCATTCTCGATGAGGATCTCGCCCGTCTCCGGATCGACGAACTCTTCGGCGATGACCTTGCCCTCGATCTCCGCCTTCATGTCGTCGTCGAGCTTACCGAGCTTCAGCTCCTTGACGTCGTAGTAGAGCTTGAAGATGTCCGCATCGGTGCTGTATCCCAGGGCACGAAGCAGCGCCGTCGCCGGGAACTTCTTCTTCTTGTCGATGTGGACGTAGCAGATGTCGTTGATGTCGAGGGTGAACTCGACCCACGACCCACGGAAGGGGATGATCCGCGCACTGAAGAGCTTCGTCCCGTTGGGATGGATGCTCTCCTCGAAGACGACACCGGGGGAACGGTGCAACTGGCTGACCACTACGCGCTCGGCGCCGTTGATGATGAAGGTGCCGAGCTCCGTGAGGAGGGGCAGGTCACCGAGATACACTTCCTTCTCGATGATGTCCTGCGTCACCCGATCCTCGATGGGCGTCGACTTTTTCTTCTTCCGCTTCTTCTTGGTGGGCTGCTCCTCCTCTTCGGGCTGCTCCCAGATGATGAGGCGGAGCGTAGCCTTGAGCGGCGCCGCGTAGGTCATGTCCCGCTCGATGCACTCCTCGACGGAGTACTTCGGCTCTCCGAGCGTCGCGGATACGTATTCGAGCATGAAGTGCTCGTTCACGTCCTCGATGGGGAAGATTTCCCCGAAGACCCGGTCCAGCCCGAAGTCCCACTGCTCCTGGAGGTCAGGCTCGATCAGCTTCTCGAATGAGCGGAGCTGAACGTCGAGGAGATTCGGCATGGGCATGACCGAGTCGAGCTTCGCGAAGCTCAGAATCGGCCGATTGTCTTTGCGCAGTTCCAACGTGTGTCCCCCTTATGAACCCGGCCCGAAGGGCCGAGCCACGTGACTCGTTCTCGATCTGGGACAAGCGCGCGCGGCCCGGACCACCGGCGCCCCTCGGAGGAGGGGCGCCAGCAGCCGGGACTCACGCTGGCCCGATTCGGTACGCGGCACGATGCCGCGCCGGATCCTGGCTCCTGTTGCAGCCCGATCCGGGTATGTGACGCCGTCTTCCGCGAACGCCGGAGCGATCGCGCGGCCAGGCAGGGCCGTCAGAGCGAAAGGCCTGTTGTCAGGCACATGCACCCGTGCTACTTGAGCTCGACGGCAGCGCCGACATCCTCGAGCTTGGCCTTCATCTCTTCGGCCTCTTCCTTCGTCGCGCCTTCCTTCACGGTGCCAGGGGCTCCGTCGACGAGCTCCTTGGCCTCCTTCAGTCCCAGGCCGGTCAGCTCACGCACGACCTTGATGACCTGGATCTTCTTGTCACCGATGCCGGCGAGGACGACGTCGAACTCGTCCTTCTCTTCGGCAGCGGCCTCACCGCCAGCGACGGCTCCAGCAGCCGCCACGGGAGCGGCGACGGCGGTGACGTTGAACTTCTCTTTGAATGCATCGACGAACTCGGATAGCTCGACAACCGTCATGCTTCCGATTTCGTCCAGCAGCTTCTCTTGATCCGCCATTGTACCTGCTTCCTCCTGATGCTCACCGACTCGTGTCGGCGATTGGGTTGACCCTGTTCGGTTACCAGGGACGCGCCCGCGTCCCTCCTGCTACGTGCCCGGGATGCGGGCTCAACCTGCCTCTGCGCGCTCGGCTCTGAGCGCGTCGAGAAGACCGGCCGTTTCCTGAAGCTTCGCCTCCAGCGCGTACGCGAGATTGGCCATGGGCGCCTGCAGGGCACCGGCCAGCTCGGCATACAACTGCTCCTTCGGCGGGAGCTTCGCGATCTTTTCCACCTGCTCGGGCTGCAGGATCTCGTTCTCCAGCACACCGAGCTTGAAGGCGGGCTTCGAATCGTGCGCCTTGGCGAAGTCGCTCAGGACCTTCGCCGCTGCGGCGGCATCTTCATAGCCGAAGACCCAACCGGTCGGTCCGACCAGGCTTTCCGAGATGTCGGGCAGCTCGTCCGACTCGGCGATGACACGCTTTGCCAGACGGTTCTTGATGACGAGGTATTCGGCCCCGGATTCACGGAGCCGACCACGCAACTCCGTCATCTCTTTGACCTTCAGTCCGGTGAAGTCCGTCAGGTACAGCACCGGGGCACGGCTCACCCGCTCCCGGAGCTCGCTGACGAACGTCTCTTTCGTTGCGCGATCCATCAGACCCTCCGGTAGAGGTTGGGATCGATGGCGACGCCCGGCCCCATGGTGCTCGAGACAGTGACGCTTCTCACGTACACCCCCTTCGAGGCGGAAGGCCGTGCGCGAACGATCGAGTCCATGAAGGCCTGGAGGTTCTCGGCCAGTTGCTCCTCGGAGAATGACACCTTCCCGATGGGAGCGTGGACGTTACCCGTCTTGTCGACCCGGAACTCGATCTTACCCGCCTTGATCTCTTTGACCGCCTTGCCGATGTCGAAGGTCACGGTGCCGGCCTTGGGGGTCGGCATCAGACCACGCGGACCGAGAATCCGGCCGAGAGGTCCCACCTTGCCCATGAGGTCCGGTGTCGCAACGGCGACATCGAAGTCGACCCAGCCCTGCTGGATCTTGTCCACATACTCGACTCCGACGTAATCGGCGCCGGCCTCCTGCGCTTCGGCCTCTTTCTCACCCTGGGCGATGGCCAGCACGCGAACGGTCTTACCTGTTCCGTGCGGTAGCACCACCGTGCCCCTGACGAGCTCGTCGGCCTTGCGCGGGTCGACCCCGAGACGCGTGGCGAGCTCGACGGTTTCGTCGAACTTCGCGAACGCGAGCTCTTTGACGAGCGACACTGCCTCGTCGGGTGCCAGCTTCACGCCGGGCGGTACGCCAGCCTTGGCGGCTGCGAACTGCTGCCCTGTACTTGCCATGATTTTCGAGCCGGTTCGTTTGCCCTCCCACCGCTGACGGCTCTCAGTCGGTGGTATGCGGGTGGGGCGTCGGTGCCCCGAGTGCTGCTTCTACTACCCCTCGACGATGACGCCCATCGAACGCGCCGTACCGGCGATCATCTCCACCGCGGCATCGATGTCGTTGGCGTTGAGGTCCTCCATCTTCGTCTCGGCGATCTCGGCGAGTTGCGCGCGCGTGATCTTTCCGACCTTCTCCCGGTTCGGCTCTCCCGAGCCCTTGCCGATCTTGATGGCGCGCTTGATGAGCACGGCAGCTGGCGGGGTCTTGGTGATGAAAGAGAACGAACGGTCTCCATAAACCGTGATCTCTACCGGGATCGTGAGACCCTGCTTATCCGAGGTCTTCGCGTTGAACTGCTTGCAGAACTCCATGATGTTGACGCCGTGCTGACCCAGCGCGGGGCCTACCGGAGGGGCGGGGTTCGCCTGGCCTCCCGGCACATGGAGCTTGATGAATCCGATGACTTTCTTGGCCATTGCCTAGTATCCCTTCAGGTCGGTGTAGTCCAACTCGACCGACGTCGGTCGTCCGAAGAGCGACACTTCCACCTTGACCTTGCCCTTGTCGGGGTAGACCTCCTGAACCGTTCCGCTGAAATCGGTGAACGGTCCCTTGGTGACCTCGACGACCTGGTCGATGTGGAAGGGAATCTCTTCGTGTGTGTCGTCCTCGGACTCGACCTCGACTCCGAGAATCTTGTTGATCTCGTCTTCGCGCAGCGGCTGAGGCGCCTTGCCCGAGCCCACGAACTTGATCACGCCCTGGATGTTGTTGATGGCGTGGGATGTCCGCTCGTTCAGGAGCATGTGTACCAGCACGTAGCCCGGGTACAGGCGACGGGTCACCTGGACCCGCTTCCCGTTCCTGATCTCCATGACCTCTTGTGTGGGAACCAGGACGTCGAGGATCTGGGCTTCGTCCTCCGTCGCCTCGTCCTCCACCAGACGCTGGATGAGCTTCTGGACCTTGTTCTCATGACCCGAATAGGTCTGAACGGCGTACCAGCGTGTGTCGGCCATAGTGGTCACCTCAAGCTCCGAAGATCCCCATGATCCCCGTGATGATCCAGCTCATGGTCTTGTCCATGAGCCAGATGACCGCGGAAACAGCCAGGGTGAACAGGAGCACAACGATGGTGGCCGAGCGTAGCTGCTCCATATCGGGCCACGTGACCTTCTGCAGCTCGATCCAGCACTCCTCGATGAAGACTTTCGTCTCCTGAGCCTTCTCTACGGCACCCACTACTTCGTTTCCTTGTGCGTCTTGTGCGTCTTGCAGCGCGGGCAGTACTTGCGGTACTCCACCCGCTCGGGGTGCAAGCGCTTGTTCTTCGTCATGTGGTAGTTCCTCTCCTGACAGTCCTGACAGGCGAGGATGATCTTATCGCGCGGCATATCCGTGCTCCTGTTACGTGGAGCCCTTGAAGCGGGACGGTTCGTCTTCTCGAGACCGCTCCGCCGCGGGGGTCCGGGCTTCCAAAAAACTCATTCCGCTTGCGTCGCTACGGTCGCTACGCGCGACCGAGTCTCGCTCCGACGAGCCGTCCCGCTTCGCGCTCTGCGCGTCACAGGGGCCCGTTGCGCGGCCATTCTTGTTGCTGCTTCGGTACGGACTCGGCCGTCGTGCCTGCCAGTTCGTACGTCCTGAGTGCTTCCTCGTACGTCCCACGTCCCTACGTGGTCCATCTCCTACCAGATCGGTCTTCCTTCTCAGTCCCTTCAGCTTCTCCGTTCGCGCGCCCGCCGGTGTCGTGCCCGACTCGGCCGCGCGACCGATCGGTCATCGGCTCTGTTTCGGCCCGGCCGGTGGGGCGCCGGTGGGTGCTCCGTAGGAGACTCGGCGGAGGGATTCGGTCGGCCCTCCGCCGTAGCGGAGCCTCTACCCTCTGTCCCATCTGCCCGCTTCTAGGCGAAGCGGTCTCCGTCGGAGCACCCACCGGCGTCCAGCCTGTCAGACCAGACCCGATGATCGCTCAAATACCGCGTCCTACTCGATGATCTCCGTCACCACACCCGCGCCCACCGTGCGGCCTCCCTCGCGGATCGCGAACCGGAGCTCCGGATCCATCGCGATCGGCGTGATCAGCTCCACTTCCATCTGCACGTTGTCGCCCGGCATCACCATCTCCACTCCCTCCGGTAGGTGCGCCGCTCCCGTCACATCCGTCGTACGGAAGTAGAACTGAGGACGATATCCGTCGAAGAACGGCGTGTGACGACCACCCTCCTCCTTCGTCAGCACGTACACCTCCGCCTTGAACTTCGTGTGCGGCGTGATCGAGCCCGGCGCCGCCAACACCTGGCCACGCTCGATCTCTTCCTTGCCGATCCCGCGTAGCAGCAGTCCCGCGTTGTCTCCCGCCCGACCCTCGTCGAGCAGCTTGCGGAACATCTCCACTCCCGTCACCACCGTCTTCTTGTCTCCTCCCATTCCGACGATCGCGACCTCTTCGCCCTGCTTCACGATCCCACGCTCGATCCGCCCCGTCGCTACCGTGCCTCGGCCCGTGATGCTGAACACGTCCTCCACAGGCATCAGGAACGGCTTGTCGATGTCCCGCTCCGGCTCCGGGATGTAGGAGTCGATCGCGTCCATCAGCTCCTGGATGCACTCCGCATCCGCTCCCTCACCCTCGGCCTGCAACGCCTTCAGCGCACTGCCCTTCACCACCGGGATGTCGTCGCCGGGGAAGTCGTACTCGGAGAGCAGCTCGCGTACCTCCAGCTCCACCAGCTCCAGAAGCTCCTCGTCGTCGACCATGTCCACCTTGTTCATGAACACGACGATGAACGGCACGTTCACCTGACGAGCCAGCAGGATGTGCTCACGCGTCTGCGGCATCGGGCCGTCCGCTGCACTCACCACCAGGATCGCGCCGTCCATCTGCGCCGCTCCCGTGATCATGTTCTTCACGTAGTCCGCGTGGCCCGGGCAGTCCACGTGCGCGTAGTGACGGTTCTCCGTCTCGTACTCCACGTGCGCCGTCGCGATCGTGATCCCCCGCTCCCGCTCTTCCGGCGCCTTGTCGATGTTCTCGAACGCCACCGCCTCACCGCCAAACTTCTTGGCCTGCGTCAGCGTGATCGCCGCCGTCAACGTCGTCTTCCCGTGATCAACGTGTCCGATCGTTCCCACGTTCACGTGGGGCTTCGTGCGCTCGAACTTCTCCTTGCCCATCGCTGTCCTCTCGGATCCAGACTTTTCGTGAAGACGGGATATGCGTCCCGTGCCGTCTCGCCTACAGTGCTACAAGCTCTGAGCGGGATTTGAACCCGCGACCTCGTCCTTACCAAGGACGCGCTCTACCCCTGAGCTATCAGAGCGACGTGTTCGCGCCCGGTCCTGCTCACGGCTCGCGCCGGTCCTTCATCCTGCCCGACCTTCGATCCCACGCTGCTTTCGAACCCGCCGTGCCGGCCGGCCCTGCAGCAGATCCTTCTCCATCAGAGCGGGAGACGGGACTCGAACCCGCGACCCTCAGCTTGGAAGGCTGATGCTCTAGCCAACTGAGCTACTCCCGCCTTGTCGCTATCTTTTCCTGCAGTGGTGGGGGGAGGATTCGAACCTCCGAAGGCTATGCCAGCAGATTTACAGTCTGCCCCGTTTGACCGCTTCGGTACCCCACCATGTCATCCCCGAAACTGCCTTGATCGGGACTCTCGAACGCTTTCCCGTCGATCACTCGGGCGTGGAAAAGAGCCGCCCCCGGTTGCAGAGGCGGCTGTTTTACGATCGAGCTTTGAAAGGTAACCGGGGGTCCGGGGGGCGTAAACCCCCGAACGTGGGCGGAATCTGGGGCCTTTCTCAACCGAAGAGACACTCGCCCAAACCCCCGGTCCGATCCGGTGGCGGAGGCCCTCCTCGTGAGTCGGCGCTCCGTTGCGAGACCCCTCTCTCGGCGTTTCGGCACCCCGACCCGCGCTTGAACATGTCGTGGACTTCCGGGTCAGTCGCAACTCGGGGCGCGCTCGGCGTGGGACGAGCCTAAAGCGAGGTGGGGAGTTCCCTCACCCGGATCGGACGATGGCGTCTTCGCACCAACGCGAGCAACGGCATCCCTAGCACCACGAGCATCCACGGCGCCGGCTCCGGAACGGACATGAGGATGGGCGTTGCCGAGCTGGCGACCGCAAACAACCCGGTTGAAGCTGGCGAAGGGACTCGAACCCCCAACCTGCTGATTACAAATCAGCTGCTCTACCAGTTGAGCTACGCCAGCGTGATGCCTGAAGCATAACCGGGGGCGAGGGCCGGTCAACGCAGCCGGCCTCCTACCCGGTGACCTTCCAGCGCGTACCGTCGGCTCCGTCCTCCAGGACCACGTTCCGCTCGGCCAGTTCGTCGCGAATGGCATCGGCCCGGGCGAAGTCACGATCTACGCGCGCTTGGGCTCGTTCCCCGATCTTCTCCTCCACCCACGCCGCCAGATCATCATCCACCGTCCTGGAGGCACGGCCTACTTCGAGGAGCCCGAGGACCTCGTCCACGGAGCGGAGGGCAGAGAGGGCCTCGTCCCGGTCGGCGGCCGTCACGGCACCGCGCCCGTCGAGTTCCGCATTGGCGGCTCCCACGAACACGAAGACCGCAGCGAGGGCATCCGCCGAGTTGAAGTCATCGTCCATCGCCTGCCGGAAGTCCGACACCATGGACCGGCCCAGCTCGCCGAGCCGCGTCCGCTCGGCGCCCTCGTCGAGCGTGAGGTTCTCCAACCGGGACTCGAAGTTGAGCAGCCGCTGAACCGCCGACTGGGACGCCTCGAGGCCGGCGCGGGTGAAGTTCAAATCGCCCCGGTAGTGGGACGAGATGAGGAGGTGGCGGATGGCGGCGGGGTCGTGCCCCTCCTCGAGGAGCTCACGGACGCGGATGAAGTTGCCCAACGACTTCGACATCTTCTTGCCCTCCACGAAGAGATGCTTCACGTGGAGCCAGTTGCGCACGAAAGGCCGACCGGTGGCACCCTCCGATTGAGCGATCTCGTTCTCATGGTGGGGAAAGACCAGATCTTCCCCGCCGAGGTGGATGTCGAGGGTCTCACCGAGCTCAGCGGTGCTCATCACGGAGCACTCGAGATGCCACCCCGGACGGCCCCTACCCCACGGTGAGTCCCACGCGGCCCCGACCTCCTCATCCTTCGGGGTGGCCGCCTTCCATAACGCGAAGTCCCGTACATCGTCCTTCTGGTATTCGTCCTGAGCGACGCGCGCGCCCGCCTTGAGAGACGACGGGTCGATCCCCTTCAGCTTGCCGTAGTCGGGAAAGCTGGAGATGGAGTAGTAGACGGCTCCGTCCTCTGCGGGGTATGCGTGGCCCCGATCCACGAGGCGTCCGATGAAGGTCACCATTTGATCGATGTAGTCCGTGGCCCGTGGATACACGTCGGCCGGTCGGATCCCCAGGGTGGCGCAGTCGGCCAGGAAAATCTCGCCGTAGGGCGCCGTGTGATCCCCGATGGACTTCCCGGCGTCGTAGGCCGCGTCGATGACCTTGTCGTCGACGTCGGTGAGGTTCATGACGAAATCGACGTCGTACCCGCTCCACTCGAGATGCCGGTGCACGAGGTCGAAGAATACGAACGCGCGGAAATTCCCGATGTGGGCGTGACTGTAGATGGTCGGACCGCACGCGTAGACCCTCGCTTTGCCATCGTCCAGGGGAACGAACGGCTCGACGGCTCTCGTAGCGGTATTTCTGACCTTCAGGGGCATAGCTCGTGGTGTGTTGGGTTCAGGGGCTCGGAGCGCGGGCTGCTTCGATCTCTTCGAGGACCGCGACCAGCGCCGCCGCGGGGTCGGCGGCGAGGGTGATGGGTCGACCGATGACCAGGTAGTCGGAGCCGGCGCGGACGGCATCGCCCGGTGTGCTCACCCGATTCTGGTCGTCCCGACGGGCTCCGGCCGGGCGGATCCCCGGAGTGACGATGAGGAAATCTTCGCCGAGCTGCGTGCGAAGCCAGGAAGCCTCGAGAGCGGACGCAACGACGCCATCGAGCCCACCCTGCCTGGCCAGGCCTGCAAGGCGCCCCACCTCCTCACGGACCGAACGGATTTCTCGGTCCCACACGGTCTCCATCTCGTCGGGACTCAAGGAAGTCAGCACCGTGACGCCAAGGAGCGCCAGATCTCCGGAGCGTGCGTCCGCCGCCGCTTCGAGCATCCTCGGTCCGCCCGACACGTGGACCGTCAGCAAGTCGACCCCGAGATCCGACGCGGCGGCCACCGCCCGTCCGACGGTGGTGGGGATGTCGTGGAGCTTCAGGTCCAGGAAGACCTGCTTGCCCCGACGTACCAACTCCTCGACCACCGAGGGTCCAGCTCGAGTGTAGAGCTCGAGCCCGACCTTGTAGTAGGTGGCCTGCCCGCCCAACCGTTCCACGAGGGCGAGGGCCTCCTCCGACGACGGGACGTCCAGGGGGATGATGACCCGGCTCATGCGCGCACTCCCTGGGGGTGGACCACGATCTCCTCCCACGAACCGACGCCGTGACGCCGGCCCCAAACGCGCAGTCCGCGGATCAGATTCGTCGACGCCCGAGGGGCGGCGAACGTCGCTGTGCCGAGCTGCACGAGCTGGGCTCCCGCCCGGGCGTAGGCCACCGCGTCCGCCGGCCCGAGAATGCCGCCGACCCCCAGAATGGGCCGGTCCGTGACCGCTCGGGCCTGGCGGACGGCGCGCAGCCCGGCGGGCCGTAGCCCGAGGCCACTCATACCGCCGGCGCCCGCGCCGAGCTCGGCCCCTCCCGAGACCGCATCGAGGAGCAGACCCGGAAGCGTGTTCGTGAGGGTCAGCGCGTCGGCGCCGGCGTCCACGGCGCGACGCACGGTGCCAGGCAGGTCGGGATCGTTGGGAGCGAGCTTGGCCGCGAGCGGCCGGGACGTCCGCTGACGACATCCCTCGATGATCTCGGCGACGGCGTCGGGGTCGAGGGCGAAGGGGGCACCATCGCGGCGGGCGTCGTTCGGGCACGAGAGGTTGATCTCGAATCCGACGAACCCCTCGGCCTGGTCGAGTCGCTGCACCAGTTCGTGGAACTCGGCGACGGTGTGACCGGCGACGCTGACCAGGACCTTGGCCGTCTTCACGTTCCGGGCAATCCACGGAAGCTTGACGCGCAGGACTCCATCGACACCGGGATTCGCCAGGCCGATGGAGTTGAGCATACCCCCCGAAAACTCGGTCACCCTGGGAGCGGGGTTGCCCTTCCGGGGCTCGAGGGTGACGGATTTGGTGACGAAGCCACCAAGGGCGTCGAGATCGAGAACGTCTTCGAGCTCCTGCCCGAACCCGCAAGTGCCCGCGGCGAGGAGAACAGGATTCTGGAAGTCCTCGCCGAGAAGTCGTGTGGAGAGCTCCACTATCGAGCCAGCACGTCCAACCGCACCTCCAACTCCTCTTCCAGGGCCTCGAATCCCGCGGCGGCGTCACCGAGGGCGGCCAGAACGTAAGGGTTGTCGGGGTAGGCCTCCAGACGCCCGAGGAGCCAGGCCCGGTCTCCCACCGATTCCGTGAGCTCCAGGGCCGCGAGAATAGCCTTCGCTTTCCAGGGCTCATCGTGTGGGCCGTCGGCGTAGGCGAGCATGAGCCCCCGCGCCACCTGGTTGGCCTCGAGCCGGTCCCGGGCGATCTCCCCGGCGGCGAAGAGGCCGATGGGATCATCCAGACCGGCGTTGGCATAATCGTCGACCTGGGCGAGGTCGGCGAGGAGCGCCGCGACACGGGGGTCGCCCCCTTCCGGCAGGAGAATCGTGCGGACCTCGCTCAGCTGCTGGAGGTCGAGGGCCCGCGCGAAGCGCCAGCCCGCCAACATCAGCCGTGCGTCGGCGGCGGTGATCCCCAGCCCGGAGGCGACCCGCGTCGCCTGCCTCCGGGCGTCGGCCGTGTCTCCAGCCTCGTGCAGGAGGGCCGCCCGGTGTAGGGCCACACCGCCACGGGCGGCTCGATTCCACGCGGCGTCGTCCACGCCGGCGAGGAGTTCGGCCGCTTCGGCGGCGCTCCACGTGCGACGCGCCTGTTCGGTTAGGGCGACGACCGAATCGGCCCGGGCACCTGCCTCTCTGTACGAGAACAACCGGTCGACGGCGCGTCGGCCGGCCTCCCGGTCTCCCTGGGCGACGCTCCATCGCAGCGCGGTGAGCCCCGCGGACGTGCGCAGGCCCGAGTCGATGTCGATGGCGCGGTCCAGGTCCCACCATCCGTGCTCGACCAGAGAGCGCTCGAGCAGGATACCACCCCTGAGGAGGTGGGCCTCCGCCGCCGCCCGGTCCGAAAGTTCACCGTCGAGGGCAGCGTTCAGCCGTTCCAGCGCGCGGCCGGCGTCCCCCATCTCAAGGGCCACGGCCGCGAAGTGGACGTCCAGGTCGGGGCGTGCCTCGCAAGGGCCGAGGGTCTGGCCGGCCTGCTCGAACGCGGCCCGGGCGGCGCGCAGATCGCCGAGGCGAAGCTGAGAACGTCCAAGGAGAATGAGTGCATCGCACGCCCACTCGCTCTCGGGCCGGGCTCGGTACGCCTCACCGGTCTTTCGCACCACCTCGGTGAAGTGCTCCCGGGAGAGCGAGTCCTGGCCTGCCTGCCGATACTCCTCTCCGTTGTCGAAGAGGCGCTGGGCGTTGTGGATGACGTTGTGATACGCGCACGCGCTCACCAGCGGTACGCACACCAACACCGCCAGTCGCGATCGCGTCAACGTCCCTCCCGGTCGCTCCCGAGCCCGTTCCCTGGTGGATACCGCTCGAAGAAGCGCTCCACGGCCTCGGCGATGGCGGCCGCGGCATCCCGGTGAAAGCCTCCGGTGCCCAGGAGTCGGCCTTCGGTAGCATTGGACAGGTAGCCGAGCTCCACGAGAACCGACGGCATCAGCGCATTCGTCAGGACCGCGAGGACACCCTGTTTCACACCTCGATTGGGGCCCGGATGGACATCGCCGAGCTCATCCTGGACCAGAGACGCCAGATCCTCCGACCAGTGGGCGTGCTCGTAGTTCTTCAGGTCCCGGAGGATGAAGTCGATGTCGGCCACCGACTCCTGGTCGACGTTGCTCGGGTTCATCGTGATGGGCGCGTTCTCGATGGCCGAGACCCTGCGCTCGTGCTCGGTACGCGCATCCGACAGGAAGTAGGTCTCGAAGCCCCGAGCCTCACGGCGGGCCGGGAAGGAGTTCGCGTGGATCGACACGAAGATCCCCGGGCGCTCACCCTTGATGTCCGTCGCGATGAGTCCTCGCTCCCAGACATCGACGAAGGTGTCGTCGTCACGAATGAGGTGGACTTCCAGATCCGGATTCTCGCGGAGGATGGCAGCGACTCTCAGACCGACCTCCAACGCGACGTTCTTCTCGCGGATCCCGTCGGGCCCCAGCGCCCCCGGGTCCACGCCGCCGTGCCCGGGATCGATGACGACGACCCGCACCCCATCGTAGGGGGACGGGCCGGCGGCCCGGACCTCCTCGGCGGACATGGGCTCGCCAGCGCCCACCGGACCCGACAGGTCGGGAGCGCTCCCAGGGGATGGGGTCGACGACAAGATCCCGCCATCGACGTCGTCGACCGTCCCGTCGAGTCGTTCCAGTTCGTCGCCGATGAGGGTGATGTCGCCAGCCCTGAGAAGCGCCCGGTCACCGGCGTAGTCGTAGAGGCCGGGGAGCCGACGCGGGAGGAAGTCGGTGAGAAGCTGAAGGGGGATGAAGACGTTCGATCCCACTCGATACGGAGCGTCCGTGAACTGAAGGACGACCCCGTCCCACCGGAAGAACGGGGAGCCGATGCGCAGGCTGACGGCCATCTCACCGGCGGCCGACAGCGTCACCTCGGAGCCCTGCTCCTCGACGCTCCACCCGAGGCTTGAAAGCACCGAGACGGGAACGGACGCGTACCCCCGGTCCATCATGACCGAGACTCGGGACGTGGAGCCGTCCTCGCGCTGGATGTCGAGACGAGGCTGGGCCTGGGCCACCCCGACCGCGGGCGCGCCGGCGAGGAGGACAGCCGCGGTCGCGCTGGCCAGCCAACCGACCGTCGACCTTCGAGGGCAGGACGCCCTGCTCACGAGTACTTCCCCATGGCTCGCTCGGCCTCTCGCTCCTGCTGCTTCCTCTTCAGGGACTCGCGTTTGTCGTGGAGCTTCTTACCCCTGCCGACGGCGAGCAGCACCTTGGCATAGCCGCCCCTGAAATAGATCTCCAGGGGCACGAGCGTGAGCCCCTTCTCTTCCGTTTGGACGGCGAGTTGGCGGATCTGGTTGCGATGGAGGAGGAGGCGTCGGGGCCGTACCGGATCCTCGTTGAACCGGTTCGCCTGTTCGTAAGGACTGATGTGGAGGCTATGGAGCCAGACCTGGCCTCCATCCACGCGGGCGAAGGAATCCTGGAACGCCATGGCGCCGTCTCGGAGGGACTTGACCTCCGGGCCCTTGAGCTCCATCCCCGCCTCGACGGTCTCGAGGATCTCGTACTCGTGGCGCGCCTTCCGATTCCGGGCGACGATCTTCCGCGATTCTTCGCTCACCCTTCGAATGTCTCCACGCCGACCCGACTCGCCTTTCTCATGTTCGCCACCTGAGCGACCTCTCCGCCCAGGATAAACACTAGCGATTCGTAATAGATCCAGAAGAAAAAGACGCCGACGGTGGCGAGATTACCAAGGGTGGTGCGGAAATTCGCGACATCGGTCACGTACCACGAGAAGGCGAACTTCAGGGACTCGTGGGATACCGCCGCGAAGCTGGCGGCCACGACGGCCGTGCGAAATGGAATGGGGCGATACGGGACGTAGCGATACAGCAGGAAGAGGAGCGTCCAGATCGAGAGAAAGGAGATCCCGTAGCCGAGGACACGGTCCATGACGGAGAGGGCGGAGCCCTGGATGCCGAAGAAGGAAACCCCGTAGTCGACGGTGGCGGTGATGAGCACCGTCGCCGTGAGGTTCAGGGTGAGCAAGACGATCCCGATCATCACCGCGGCGACGTCGAAGAGCTTGCCGTGGAGGGGGTTTCGCTTCGCTCCTATGTCGAAGGTCTCGCGGAGCCCCACGCGGAGGGAGGCGGCGAGCCGGGTGGCCATCCAGAGGAGGAAGATGGAACCGGCGATGGTGAAGCCCGTCCGTCCATCGAGGAGCGACTGAACCAGGGACTCGACCAGCTGGGTGATCTCGCCTTCCGCACCTTGCGGAAGATTGTCGGTCAGGAGCCCCACCACGAAGCGGGTCGGGTCACCGAAACTGGGGAGTACGAAGCCTGCGATGCCGATGCCCAGGAGCACCAACGGGAAGATCGCGAGCATGAGGTTGAAGGCGATGCCGCCGGCGAGAAAGAAGACCTCGTCGTCATCGCACTTCTCCACCAACCGACGAGAGAACTCCCGGAGTCGGTGCCCGAGCCGATGGTGCCTGGGCTTCAGCGTCAGTCGTCGGTCTCTTCGGCTCCGGCGGTGACGGTCTCGCGCGCGGCGGAGACGCCCGCCCGGTACGCGGCCTTGGATCGCTCCAGCTTCTGCTCGAGGTCGGTCCGAGCCTCGACGGCCGCTTCACGACCCGCGGTCACGGCGTCACGCACCTCGTCGTAGCGGCTCTGCACGCCCTCGCGCGCCTCGTCGAGGCGTTCCTCCAACTGCTTCTGGGCCTCGCGAACCCGTTCCTCGGCCGCGATGCGGAGCTTTCGTGCCTGTTCCTTGAGCTCCTCCTGCGTCTCTTCGCCGGTCTTCGGCGCGAGGAGCAAGGCGACGCCCGCGCCCACGAGGGCGCCGAGGATGAAGGATCCGACACCGCCCGAGCGGTCTCGTTCGATGACGATGTATGGGACTTCGTCGTGGTCTCTCATCTGTCTCTCCCGTGAAGAAGGTTCGAAGCACGGGTTCCTGTCCAAAGGTAACCGGTCGCCTGACGTCCAGCACGACCGGATCGGCTCCGGCGCGAGAAGCCCGGTGGTAGCCTCGCCGTAAACCTCCGAACCCGCTCGTTCAGAGCACCCACCGCGGGTCGGCTTCGGCCAGCTCCGGTCGCTCGACGCCCTCTTTGCCCATGAGGCCGTAGGTCAGGCGCTTGCCCAACTCTACTCCCGGCTGGTCGAGAGGGTTCACATCATACAGCGCGCCGGCATAGACCGTGGCGATCTGGAAGAGCATGAACAGCTGACCCAGCGCCTCCTCGTCGACTCGCGGAAGGTGGAGCGTCGCGTTGGGTCGTCCCCGAAGACGCAACGCTTCGGCGCTGGCAGCCCGCTCTGCGTCGAGAAGCTCCTCGAGTGTGTGCCCACCCAGGTAGGCGATGGAGGCGATGCCGGGGTGGCGATCGGGGATCTCCATGCTGATGCCGACGTCGTCCACCCCGACGAAGAGGACGACCTTGTCCCTGGGGCCCTCCATGAACAGCTGCATCAAGGAGTGCTGGTCCGTGGCGCCGATGGAGGCCAGGGGCGTCGGGCCGGTCTCGGCTTTCTCACCGGCCCGCGTCAGCGCTTTGCCGAGGCTTTCGGCCCAGAGCTGCTGGTACCAGAGGGCCACCGGGCGGAGGCGGTCGGAGTAGGGCATGAGGACGTGGATCCCCTGCCCCATCGCGGTGTCGGCGTGGTGCAGCAGGGTCCCGAGCACCCCGGCCGGATTTCGGGTCAACTCGTCTGTGGCGCAGCGTTCGACCATGTCAGCCGCCCCAGCCAGCAACGCGTGGGGATCCACTCCGCACACCGCCGCCGGCAGGAGTCCCACGGGAGAGAGGACGGAGAAACGTCCTCCGACGTTCTCCGGAACCGGAAGCATGGGAATGTCCTCGGCGTCACCGATCTGACGGAGTACCCCGGCCGAGGGATCGGTGGTGAAGAGGAAGTGCCCGCGAGCCTTGTCCGCCCCCACCGCCGCCTCGATCCAGCCGCGAGCGATGAGGTATTGGGCCATCGTCTCGGCCGTGGCTCCAGATTTGGACACCACGTTGAACATCGTCTGCGCCGGCTGGAGGCGATCGAGGAGGGCGGACAGTGTCACCGGATCGGGGTTGTCGACGACATGCAGCCGCGGGAAGTGGTCGCGGCTTTCCTCCGAGCGATCGTTCCAACCCGGTCCGAGGAGGGCCTCTTTTAGCGAGACGGCCCCAAGGCTCGAACCACCGATACCCAGGACGACGATGTCCTGGAACCACTGTCCGAAGCCATCGGCGAGCTCCACGACCCTGTCCACAGTCTCCGCCGAGTACGGGAGATCGTAGAAGCCGAGGACGCCGGTGCCCCTCAACTCCTCGACGGCGGCGTGTGCAGCCCGGAATCGGTCGGCCAGTGCCCCGACGAGAAGGGTCTCGTCGATGCCACCGTCCAAGCGGGAGGCGAGGAGGTTTCCGAAGTCCAATCGAATACGTTCCATCAGGCTACCTCGACCACGAGTCCGTCATGCGCTGGGAAAACGCCCTCCGGGAGACGCTCCAACAGTTCACCGTGCGTCACCCGATGGGTGAGATGTGTGAGATATGTCGCGCGGGCCCCTACGTCCCGGGCGGCCGCGACCGCCTCTTCGATGTTGAAGTGTGATCCGTGGGGTTTGGTGAACCACAGAGCGTTGAGCACGAGCACGTCCACCCCGCGGAGCCGCGCGACGGCCTCGGGCGGGAGTGACTTCGCGTCGGTGACGTAGCCCAGCCCGCCGACGCGGAACCCGTACACGTTGACCCGTCCGTGGGGGACACGAACAGGGCGGAACGTGTGGCCCAGGATCGCCACCTCGTCGTCGGTCCCGAATCCGTGAAGCCGGACCTTCGGCTTCGAGCTACCGGCGGGGGGTTCGATGGAATCGTCGAAGATGTACTCGAAGTGACGCTGCATCACCGGCCGATACTCGTGGGCTACGTACGCGGGCATGCTCCCGCGACCACGGACCGTGAACGCGCGAACATCGTCGATACCGTGGATGTGGTCGGCATGGACGTGGGTGAACCACACCGCATCCACCGACCCGATGCCGGCCTCCAGGAGCTGGAGGCGGAGTTCGGGCGGGGTATCGACCAGGAGGCGACCCTCGTCAGTCTCGACGACGGCGCCGTGACGCGTCCGCCGGTCCCGGGGATCGGACGAAGTACACGTTGCGCAGTCGCAGCCCACCACGGGGACCCCGAAGGATGTGCCCGTTCCGAGGAAGGTGAGCTTCACCGTCGCCTCGTCACGCCTACAACCGGTCGAGCCGCATGTTGTTCGTCGAGCCGGACTCGTGGAAGGGGAACCCTGCTGTGATGGCCACGGCGGCCCCCGACTCTCCCATACCCGACTCGATGACGGCGTCTTTCCCGCACTCGGAAAGACTCTCGTACGTCACCTCGGCGACGTCCGCGAGTACCGGGCGGACACCCCAGACCGCCGCGAGTTGCCGATAGGTGGCAGGCTCCGTCGTCACCGCGAACACCGGTACCGGCGGCCGGTACGAGGACACCAGGCGAGCGGAAAACCCGGATCGCGTGATGACGACGATGGCGGGCGCCCCCACCTGCCGGGCGGAGTCCACCGTCGCTGCCGCGATGGCATGCTCACGACGGGACGCGCCCCCTCGTGTCCTGAGCCCGGGACGGGTCAGATAGCGCGGCCCGCGCTCCAGGAACCCACTCCGCTCGATCTCCGTCCCGATGCGCGTGATGGCCTCGAGGGCCCGAAGGGGATACTTCCCCACTGCCGTCTCGCCCGACAGCATGACCGCATCGGAGCCGTCGAGGATGGCGTTGGCCACGTCCGAGGCCTCCGCCCGGGTGGGACGGGCGTTGTCGATCATCGACTCCAACATCTGCGTCGCGGTAATGACGGGGCGTCCGTAGTAGTTGGCGAGCTGGATGATCCGCTTCTGGGCGAGTGGCACACGCTCGAAGGGCAGCTCTACGCCGAGGTCGCCCCTGGCCACCATCACGGCATCCGTCTCGGCGAGAATCTCCTCGATGGCCTTCAGTGCCTGCACCTTCTCGATCTTCGCCACGACCAGGGCCCGCTTGCCGATGCGCCGTTTCAGGTCCACCACGTCGCTGGCCCTCCGCACGAAGGAGAGCCCCACGTACTCGACCCCCGCGTCCAGCGCGAAGGCCAGATCGTCGAGGTCTTTCTCGGTGAGGGACGGCGCTTTCACGTTCACCGTCGGGAGGTTGATGCCCTTCCGACTCTTGAGCGTGCCTCCGCGAACCACCTCGAGGTTGGTCCTGCTCCCATGCGTCCCGATGCACCTGAGCTCGAGGAGCCCATCGTCCAGGAGGACGGCGTCGTTGGAGCGGATCTCTTCCGCCAACGCCGCGTAGGTCGTCGGAATCTCGCCCTCTTGGGCCTCGTCTTCCGGCGCCATGACCACGGTGTTGCCGGGCTCGAGCTCCATGGGTGCCGGGAGGTCTCCGACCCTGATCTTGGGGCCGGCCAGATCGACGAGGACCGCCACAGGTCGCCCGAAGGCCTCGGCAGCGGTCCGCACCGCCTCGATGGCGTTGCGGTGATCGTCTCGGGAGCCGTGGGACATGTTCACACGGGCCAGATTCATCCCGCCGCGGACCATGGTTGCCACCATATCCGGGTCGGAGCTGGCAGGGCCCAGGGTGCAGACGACCTTGGTTCGAAGCATGCGAGACGGGGCACGGAGAGGTGGTGTTCCGAGTCGGAATTGTCGCGGCGTCGCGGAGGGCGGGCAACTCCCCACTGCCGCCTCCTGGGGAGCCCTCGACCCGTGTCGACAGGGCCCGACGGGGTGGCGGTCGCGGCGGCTTGTTGGTTGATTTGCGCGGCGGTTCCGCGCCCAAGACGCCCCTGCACGGCACACCGAATGAGTCATATCTACATCGAATCCCACGACTTCACCGACGGTCTCGTCGACGACCTGGCGGGCGCGAAGCGCATCGCCCTCGACTGTGAGGCAGCCGGCTTCCACCGCTACAGCGACCGGCTCTGTCTGATCCAGCTCACCGTGGCCGATCGGACCTACATCCTCGACCCCCTCGGCTTCGATCCTCGAGAGATCCTCCGCGCCCCCCTCGAGGACCCTTCGGTGGAGGTCCTAATGCATGGCGCCGATTTCGACCTTCGGCTCCTCAGCCGGGATCTGGGAATCAAACTGCGAGGGCTTTCCGATACGCAGATCTACGCCGCCCTCATCGGCGGGGAGGGCCTCGGCCTCCAGTCCCTTCTCGAGTCCCGGCTGGGCGTCCGACTCTCGAAGAAGTATCAGCGCGCCGACTGGGCTCAGCGGCCCCTTTCCGAGTCCATGCTCGAGTACGCCGCCGAGGACACCCGGCACCTGGAGCGACTCACTGGTCTGCTTCTCGAAGATCTCGACGGGCTCGGCCGGAGGGCATGGGCCGAAGAGGAGTGCCGTGCGCTGGAGGCGGTGGCCGACGACGTACTGAGCGAAGACGAGCTCGACCCCGTAACCCGGGTGAAGGGGGCCCGGGACCTGTCACCGCGGCAAGTAACGGCCCTTCGCGAGGCGTTGGCCTGGCGCGACGAGATTGCCCGGGACAAGGACCGGGCGCCTTTTCGGATCATCGGGGAGCCGCCGCTGGTCCAGGCCGTCGCTCGCAAGCCGCGGAGGGTGGAGGAACTGCTCGAGATCCAGGGCTTTCCCAAGGGTCTGGCGAGGAACGAGGGCAAGGAGCTCCTCCGTCGGCTCCACGCCGTGACGGAGCTGCCCGAGGATGCGCTGGTCCCCTACCCGAAGGACGACAACCGTGGACCGGGACGTCCTCCACCGGAGGTCGAAGCGCGGTTCCGTAGACTCAAGGATATCCGCAATCGGGTCGCCGACGAGCTGGAGCTACCCCGAGGCACGCTGCTCGCCAACGCCGTACTCACGGAGATCGCCCGCGAGGAGCCGAAGACCAGAGAGGAGCTGCTGGCCGTGGACGGAATGCGGCAGTGGAAAGCCGAAGCCCTGGGCGACCGGCTTCTCGCCGAGGTCGCCCGCGGCTGACGGCGGTTGACGGCGGTTGACGGACGGGACGGCGGAGGCCGCAGGTTCCGAGCGAAAGGCGACGAAAGAGGTACCTCGGTGGAGAAGGACGGCCGATCAGGCCGCCGACTCCTCCTTCCGCTTGCAGTCGATGCAGTACCGGGCGTGAGGCAGAGCGTCCAGGCGCTCGAAGCCGACTTCGGCCCCGCAGGTGTGGCATTTCCCGAAGTTCTTCGGATCGGCGTACATGCGGCGCAGCGCTTCCTCGAGTCGGTAGAGGTACCGCCCTTCCTTGGTGGCGAACGCGGCGGCCTTCTCCCGCTCCTGGGCCTCGGTCCCCTGGTCCGCCATGTGGTCGGTATACGCCGACAGGTCGGAGTCGCTCGAATCCCGGTCGGCCTGCGTCAACTTGTCGAACAAGCCCAGCGCTTTCAGGGCTCGTGCTCTCTCGTCGAGAAGCCGCTTCTCCAGGTGGGCCAGTTGCTTCTTTGTCAGCGCCATCGTTCCTGCCTTCGAGAACCTATTTGCCTATAGCCATGTAAAATAATCACAGCCCCTGGAAGGGACCAAGTGTGTCTCCAGCAAGTGGCATGCCTCGGAGCCATGGCCAGGGATCCCGTCGGTGAACCGAGGGTAGTGCGACGCCCTGATCCCGAGGATCCGATAGAGAGCCCCATGAGTGACGAAACCATCGAGTGCCGGCGCTGCGGCGACGGCGCCCCGCGACTCGCCAAGCCCCCCTTTCGCTCCGAGCTGGGGTCCCGCATCGAGGCCGCCATCTGTGCGGACTGCTGGAAAGACTGGCTCCAACACCAGACCCTGCTCATCAACCACTACGGCCTCGACCCTCGAGAGCCGAAGTCGCGGGAGTTTCTCTATGAGCAGATCGAGCAGGTCCTCTTGAAGGGCGGCGACGGCAAGGGGATCGATACGTCGAAGCAGGGGGAGATCGAGTGGTAACCGCGTCGTATTTGCGTTCAAGTGGTTGGTCGTGGGCGGGTCCTTCTTCGGGAGACCGCTCGCCGGTCTGACCGCCCAGCTGGGACAGCGGGGCAGCGGCTCGCTACGGAGGGGGGCCGACCGAGTCCCCCCTCCGAGTCTCCCGCTGAAGGACCCCCTCCGGGCTACTCCACCGGCCGCTTCTCGGTCTCGTCGACGATCAAGCGGAAGACGTCGGGGCGGGCGTAGTGGCCTGTGACGTCGAAGTCGAAACGGCTTCTGGGGATGGCGGTGAGATCGAGATCGACGACGAGTGTGCCGGCTTCGCCTTCCAGAGGGCCGGCCAGGCGTTCGCCGAGGGGCCCGTAGACGGCCGACCCGCCGACACAGAGGGTCTCCGGCCAGGCATCGACTTCGTCTCGTGTTTCGATGTCGTCGGGGATCATGTCCCGGTGGACGTATTGGTTGCAGCCCAGGACGAAGCATCTGCCTTCGAGCGCGATGTGCTGGAGCGTCGACTGCCACCGGCCCCGAGCATCGGCAGTGGGCGCCAGGTACACATCGACGCCTTTGCCATACATGGCCATGCGGGCCAGGGGCATGTAGTTCTCCCAGCAGATGAGGCCGCCGACGGTACCGAAGGGCGTGTCGACGGTTGTGAGGGTGCTGCCGTCACCTTCGCCCCAGATGAGGCGCTCGGCCGCCGTGGGCTTGAGCTTCCGGTGCTTCCCGAGGAGTGCCCCGTCGGGACCGATGTAGAGGATGGTGCAATACAACGTCCCGCCGCTGAACGTGGTGTCGCGTTCGACGACGCCCACACAGAGATAGACGCCCGCCTCCCTGGCGGCCTCCGCCATTCGGTCCACCTCTGGCCCGGGCACGTCCACGGCGGCGGCCCAGTAGCGTTCCCACGTCCGGCGGCCTGCGTCGGACCGGCCGCCGACGGCGGTGCCGAAGGCCAGTCCCCAGGGGTAGCCGCCGACGTACGCCTCGGGAAAGACGACGAGCTCGGCCCCCTCTTGGGCCGCTGCGGCGGTCTCTTCGATAACGACGTCTACCGCAGCCTCACGCCGAAAGGGCCGACCGGGTGCCTGGACAACGGCGACGCGAACAGAGGACGGAGAGGGGGATTCGGTCGTCACGGAGGCTCGACTGGTTGATGGAAGAGTGACGAAGCTCGGAAGGTCGCCGCTGCGCTGACGATCGCCGACGTTGCGGGAGTTGGATCCCACGGTCAACCGCATGGAGTGACCGGCCGACCGCGGTCGAGTTCAACCGCCGGAATAGACGAGTTCGGTGACGACTTCGCCGACCATGCCGAGTGTCTCGGCGCTCACGTTCTCGGGCACATCCCGGGGGGTATGCCAGTAGGCGTTGCCGGGCCCGTAGGTGAAGTCGATGACGTTGGCCGTGGGAAGCCCCGCCTCGATTAGCGGGACATGGTCGTCGGTGAGGTTCTGTCCGACGGCAGTCGGGAAGGCCTCCTCGTAACCCAGCCGTTCGGCCGCCCGCCAGACCTTCCGCACCACGGCGTTGGCGAACTGGGCCGAGATCCCCTCCACTGGAAATCGCGGATCGGCATCTCCGACCATGTCCAGGAGGAGGCCATAGACCGGGCGGGTTCCCCCGTACACGAGCTCGGAATCGGACTGGAACACGCCGCCGTACCGGCGTGCGCCGAGGAGCATGTCCTCCACACCTGGGCCGTAGTCCTCGCCGTCGACGAGCAGCAGGTCGACGCCGACAGGGGGTGTCGCCTGCGCCAGGAGTTCGGCGAGGGCGAGGAGTACCGCCGTGCCCGACGCTCCGTCATTGGCCCCCGGGACGGGAACGTCCTGCTCCGCGGGATCGGCCGCCTCATCGGAGGTCGGTCGGGTATCCCAGTGCGCCAGAAGCAGGATGCGCCGCTCCTCGTCGGGGGCGAAGCGACCGAGGACATTCGTGAGCGTGAGCGAGTCCCCACGCTCGGTCACGTGCAAGAAGGTGTCGGCCACCACTTCCGCGGCGAAGGAGTCGAGGCGTGCCACCATCCATTCGAGCTGCCGTCGGTGGCCCTCGGCTCCGGGCACCCGGGGCCCGAAGTCGACCTGCTTGCGAACGAGTTCCATGGCGACTTCGCCATCGAAGGCAGGCCGCCCGGGCGTGGGGCCGGCGGGAGGATCGTCACAGGCCGATGCGCCGAGCGCCAGAAGGGCCAGCGACGCGATCGTGCCGGTGATACGGGAGCGTCCGATACGGGTCCGTGGCAGAATTGCGACCTCTGAGAGGGCACCCGCCGGAGCTACCGTGGTACTCTTTCTCATCTTCGTCCTTCCCAGTCGGTCGGGCCTGGGCATTCAGGTCGGGACTCGACCCCGTTCATTGGTCTTCCATGACGATCTCTCGCCGCCGTTTCCTCGGCTCCGCCGCGGCCATCTCTCTGGGGTTCACCGGGCTGGGCTGCGCCCGCACAGGCACGACAGCCAACCGGGTGTCCGCCGAACGGGGCTTCGGACCGCTCATCGACGACCCGGAAGGTATCATCGCGCTGCCGGAGGGATTCAGCTACCGGATCATCTCTCGCAAGGGTGAAGAGATGTCCGACGGCTTCTTCGTCCCCCATCGGCACGATGGGATGGCGACGTTCGCGGGACCGGACGGCTTGACGATCCTGGTGCGAAATCACGAGGCTACTCCGAGCGACGAACCGGAGGATGGTGCCTTCGGAGCCGATCTGGCCCTTCTCGACCGGCTCGATCCGTCCCACCTCTACGACGCCGGCGCGCGCGGTGCACCGCCTCCCCTCGGCGGTACGACGACGCTGGTCTACGACACCTCGAATCAAAGACTGGTCTCCCACCACCTGAGCCTCGCGGGCACGCTGGTGAACTGTGCGGGTGGTCCGACCCCCTGGGGCTCATGGATCAGCTGTGAAGAGATCGTCGCGTCGGCAGGAGGACCGCTGGCCAAGGACCACGGCTACAACTTCGAGGTGCCGGCCGCGATGTCGGGTCCTCCCGTGGAACCCGTGCCCTTGAAGGCCATGGGCCGGTTCATGCACGAAGCGGTTGCCGTCCACCCCGACACCGGCATCGTCTTCCAGACAGAAGATCTGACCGACGGCCTCTTCTATCGGTACCTCCCCGATGTTCCAGGCGAGCTCCATCGCGGCGGCCGGCTGCAGGCGCTGGCAGTCCGGGGCGAGCCGGGATTCGACACCCGCAACTTCGACGCGCGGCAGATAGAGCCCGGCGTCGGAGTTCAGGTCGAGTGGATCGACATGGACGATGTCGAGTCTCCCGACGACGACCTCCGGTATCGGGGGCGTGACGCCGGGGCCGCGGTCTTCGCGCGCGGCGAGGGAATCTTCTACGGCGAGCGGGACGGCGTGCCCGAGTTCTACATGGCGTGCACCAACGGCGGCGCGGCCCGTAAAGGTCAGATCTGGCGCTATCGGCCGAGTCCCGACGAGGGACAAGCGGGGGAGTGGGACCGCCCCGGCGTGCTGGAGCTGTTCGTCGAGCCCAACGACGGGACGATCATCGAGAACGCCGACAACCTCTGCGTCGCCCCCTGGGGGGACCTGGTGGTCTGCGAGGACGGCACCGGCGACGACTACCTGCTTGGCATCACCCCGGGAGGGGACATCTACAAGCTCGCCCACAACCTGAACGGCAACGGTGAATTCGCCGGCGCCTGCTTCTCGCCCGACGGGTCGACCTTCTTCGTGAACATGCAGGTCGACGGCTGGACGCTGGCCATCACCGGGCCGTGGGCGCAGCGGAGGGCCTGACGGCGTAGGAGGGCGTCCAGCCGGGACGGCGTGGACGCGCCTACGAGCCCTCGGGCGGCGGCGGAGCCGGCTCGTGCTCGGACAGGTCCGTCGGCGCGGTATCCGGATCAATCTCCCAATCGCTCAGCAGTTCTCGCGCCTGCTCCTGCAGCCCGATGTCGGTGGGATGCACCGCCGGCAGGGCGAGGACGTGGAGCATCTCCCGGACCGCGAGCTCGCGTCGGTCCCGCTTCTCGTAGAGCTGACCGAGATCGAAGTGGAAGAGGACGAAGTCGGGCCACACTTCGGCGGCGCGATGGAGGTAGTACTCGGCGTTCTCCCACGACGTGTCATCGAGGGCGTCGTTACCCATGAACGTGCGCGCGATGAGGCGCTTCACACGGGACAAGCTCATGATCTCGTAGTTGAGCTTGCCCAGCATGTTGTGAGCGCCCCCGTGCAGGGAATCCGCGGCCAAAATGGCGTGCGCGTCCTGGTATACCACCTCGGCCAACTCCACGGCATACCCGGGTCCGGCATTCATGGCCCGCCGGCCCGACGCCACTCCCCGCCAGTAGATGCCGTCGATGCCGTCGGGCCGTTGCGCCACGGCACGTTCTGCGAAGAGGATGGCGGGGTCGAGCCACGCATTCTGGTCCCGGTGATCCTCCTCTTCGATCCCCAGAACCACGGCCGAGCGAGCTGCCCTCCACAGCGCGCCGTAATCCGTGGAGTCCGCCGCGAGGTGGGCCTCGAGGCGGTCCAGCGCCAGCTCCGGCTCCCCCGCCGTGTAGAGCATGTCGGCCTCGGCGAGTGCCCCGCCGAAGCCCGCGAGCTGCCCGTGCACAGCCACTCGCTCGGCCGCGAGGGCGGACAGTGCGAGCATCAGGGGGACGGGTAGGGATCGAAGCATGACCAGTGGATTACGGCAGAGCCCCTCTGGGTGAGACGAAACGCGGGGTGGGACGAAACGTGAGGTGGGACGAAAAGCGGGGCGGCCCGAAAGCCACCCCGCTCTTACCGTCGGCGTCGTGAAATGTTTGGCGTCAGGCCGTCAGCCGCACTCGGAGTACCCGCAGACGTGGCACTTCTTGCACCCTTCCTCGAAGGCGAGGTGCCCCGTACCGCAGTCCGGGCAGGTCCCCATGTCGAAGAGGTCGGGGCCCGAAGGCGCGGCCGACATCTGCGTGCGGCTGCCATCCGTGCCGGTGCCCACCGTGAGGGGCAGCGCCTCCTGGATGCCTTCCTTCTCCTGGAGGTACCGCTCGATGGCCTGGCCGATGGCATCGGGCACGGAGAGAACCTTGTTGGGCCCGAGCCCCACAGCACGATCGCAGGAGATTCCGCGGAGCTGTTCCTTGACCTGCGTGATGGAGATCCCGGACCGGAGGGCCAGCGACATGAGCCGCCCGATGGCCTCGGCATCGGCCATGGCCGCACCGCCGGCCTTGCCCAACGTGCAGAACACCTCGAAGGGACGTCCGTTGATGTCCTCGTTGATGGTGACGTAGAGGTCCCCCAGGGGTGACATCATCTTCATCGTGTACCCACGGAGGGCGTCGGGACGCTGACGTTTGTGGCGAGCCGCCCCTCGCGTCTCGTCCCGATCCTCGATCTCGGCCTTGAGGGCGTCCACCTCGATCCGGAGGTTGTGGGCCTCCTCGCGGGCATCGGCGAGCTGGTGATGGAGCTCCGATACCTCGGCCGACGCCTCGCCACCCTCGTCCTTCTTGGCCGTCGCACCCGTGGAGAGCACCTGCCCTTCTCGGGACCCGTCGCGGTATACCGTCACCCCCTTGCACCCGAGTTGGAACGCCAACTCGTAGATCTCGCGGACGTCCTCCTCGGAGGCCTCCCGAGGGAAGTTCGTCGTCTTGGAGATGGCTGAGTCCGTGTGCTCCTGGAAGGCGGCTTGCATACGGACGTGCCACTCGGGCGTGATGTCGTGCGCCGTCCGGAACATCCGCTGGACGTCCTCGGGCACTTCATCGAAGTGGATGTGGCCCTCCTGGGCGATGCGCTCCATGAGGTCCTCGGAGTACCATCCGCCTTCTTCGGCCATGCGCACGAAGTCCGGGTTCACGTCAGGCATCATGACGCCGGCCTGATTCCTCATGAACGCCACGGCGAAGAGGGGCTCGATGCCCCCGGAGCATCCAGCGAAGATGGAGATGGTGCCCGTGGGCGCCACGGTGGTGAGGTTGCAGTTGCGCAACTTCCGCTCGGATCGGATCCGCGATCCATCCTCCCGCGTCGCGGCCTTGCCGTCGGGACCCCAGATGGACTCTTCCCACGCCGGAAAGACCCCGCGCGTCTCGGCGAGGCGCTCGGAGGCGTTGCGTGACTCTTCGTTCACGAACTCCATCACCCGGCGGCCCAGGTCCACACCCTCGGGCGAGTCGTAGGGGATTCCGAGGCGCACGAGCATGTCCGCCCAGCCCATGACGCCGAGTCCGATGCGACGGATGCTCTGCGCCAGGTCGTGGATCTCCGGAAGCGGGTACCGGTTGGCGTCGATGACGTTGTCGAGGAAGTGCGTCGCCAGGTGGACGACGGTCCGCAACGAGTCCCAGTCGACGCCCTCGTCCGGATCGACGCCCGGACGGGCGTCGTCCTTGACGAACTTGCCCAGGTTGATGCTTCCCAGGTTGCAGACGTCGTACGGAAGGAGCGGCTGTTCCCCGCAGGGGTTGGTCGCCTCGTAGCTCCCCAGCGCCGGGACCGGGTTGTACTCGTTGGCACGATCGATGAAGAAGGTGCCTGGCTCACCGGTGAGCCAAGCGCCGTGGATGATCATGTCGAAGATCTCCTGGGCGCTCTCCTGACCGACCACCTCGTTCGTCTTCGGATCGATGAGGTCGTACGACTCACCCTTGGACACCGCCTCCATGAAGGCATCGGTGATGGCGACGGAGATGTTGAAGTTCGTCACCTGCGTGGTGTCGTTCTTGCACATGATGAACCGACGGATGTCGGGATGGTCGACCCGGAGGATGCCCATGTTGGCACCTCGCCGTGTCCCACCCTGCTTCACCACATCCGTGCTGGCATCGTAGAGCTTCATGAACGACACCGGGCCCGACGCCACACCCATGGTGGAGCGGACCGTGTAGCCCTCCGGACGGAGTCGGGAGAAGGAGAAGCCCGTGCCACCGCCGGACTGATGAACCAGCGCCATGGACTTGAGGGTGTCGTAGATGCCACTCTGCCCGTTGGAGAGGGCGTCGTCGACAGGCAGGACGAAGCACGCCGACAGCTGCCCGAGGGGGCGTCCGGCGTTCATGAGCGTGGGTGAGTTCGGCTCGAACTTTCCGTTGATCATGAGATCGAAGAACTGACGAGCCACTTCGTCCACGGCGGAGTCGGACGCGCCGTACTCCGCGTCGACGTCGGCAATGGTCCGCGCCACCCGCCAGAACATGACCTCCGGCTCTTCCGTGGGGTTGCCGTCGGCGTCCTTCTTCAGGTACCGGCGCCCGAGGACGATCCGCGCGTTCTCGGTGAGTTCCGCCTCCGGAAGATCATCGGGCAGGACGTCGTCGAAGATCACGGATTCTCTCTGGGGACGGGGCTCATGAACGCGGATCATTGGACGGCGGGCTCCTGCGGTGTGGATAAGACGGTGGAAAACGGTGGACTACGAAGTCGAAAAACGGCGGGAAGCCCTCCCCGCCGGTCATCCTGCTGTGGAAAACCCCTGAACCCCTACCAGATCTAGGGTGAGAGCCATTCTAGGGACCCCATATCTAGTGGTCAAGCTCGTTACGAGACGCACCATATGTTTGTCATGGATTCGTCACGAACCGTGGGATCTTTCGGTTTATATTCGGTGTTGCGGCCAGCGACGGCAAGGGGAAGCAGCAACCGCGCGCCATGCGTGGCGAGCGCAGAAGGGGTCGGCGCGAAACCGGAAGGGTCGTGAGTGCACCCGTCAGGGTGGCATCCTCAACGCGGCCTACTGTACTTCAACAGGCTTCGAGGGGTCGCGCTACTGGCTGGGTGGCAAGAAAGCCGGGTTCGTCAGGAAGGCCGAGTCCGTGAGCGTCCTGAGAAATGCTATCACGTCGGCCTGCCCTTGGGCGTCCAGGTCCACCCCGTCGCCGCCACCGTTCAAGTGGACTCCGAGCGTCGGATCGAGGTTTGGAGACCGATGCACGCCCTCCGCATAGTGCTCGAGAACCTCAGCGAGCGTCTCGAAACGGCCGTCGTGCATGTAGGGACCGGTGACCTCGATGTTGCGCAAGGTGGGCGTCTTGAACTTGCCCTCGTCGAAGTCATGCGCGGTGACGTCCGCCCGCCCGAGATCCATGGGGATCGAGTCCAGCCCGATGTCGTGAAACTCGTTGTCTGTGAAGAACGGTGCGGCGTGGCAGTGTGAACATTCGCCCTGCTCCGAGAAGAAGAGATCTTCGCCCCGCTGCTCCGCGGCGGTAAAGGTCACCTCACCGCGAAGCTTCCGGTCGAAGCGGGATTCGGCGGAGACGAGTGTGCGCTCGAACTGGGCGATGGCCATGACCACACGGTCCTCCGTGATCTCCGGTGACCCGAAGGCGGCCTCGAACAAGTCCGGATACACCGGATCCGCCGCGAGCCGGACGACCACTTCGGACCAGACGGCGTTCATCTCGACGGGATTGACCACCGGATCGCGGGCCTGGTCTTCGAGCGTGGCGCGGCGTCCGTCCCAGAACTGGAACTCCTGCCATCCGGGATTGATGACCACCTGGGTATTCCGTCCGCCGGGGTCACCCAGGATGCCGAGGCTGAAGCTCCCGCTGTCGCCAAACGCGAGGTGCGGTTGATGACAACTCCCACACGACTGGGTCCCATCTCCCGAGAGGGCAGTCTCGAAGAAAAGACTGCGTCCCAATGCGACGCCTTCGACGGTGGTGGGGTTGTCGTCGAAGGACGGCAGCGGAGGCAGGTCTCCAACCTCGATGGTAAGCGGAGTCGGGCCGTCGGTCCCCGGAGCGAGGACGTCGTCGCACCCTGCCACCAACAAGAGCATGGCGACCGCCGGGCCGAGGGCTTTCGCCCTCGACCCGACTTCACCCTTGAGTCGCCTCCGGTCTACCAGCATGCTCCGACTCAGTTCACGGCTGCCGACGCGGCGGCCCAAACCGAGGCTCCATTGGCCCGGAGCAGGGTCTGTGCCGCCGTGTTGCCCATGATCGCTCCGTAGTCGTTGAAGTCGTACATGTTGGGACTCGTGTACCACTGGTTCACATCCATCTCCACGACGATCACCGCGGTCTCACCACCATCGAGGCGGATGGCCGAGGGCAGGTCGAGCATGACGGCGAACGAGTAGTCGTTGCCCATGGACGGACCGAGGTGGGTCGTGAAGTTCGCGGTCCCGCCGCCGGTGGGCGTGAACGCGCCCTCGTGACGCATATAGTGGTAGCCACCACCCATCATGGCCGGCCAGGCCATCCCCGCGGCGTCCAGATCCGGATGCGACCCGGCGGTGTTGGTCGCAGCAGCGATCCCCCAGATGAAGTCGAGGCCGTCGTACTCACCGGCGGGGACGTCGGTGAAGGTGAGCGTGGCGGTACCTGCATCTCCTTCGTCGCGGTAATGCACGACGTCCTGGTCGAAGCTCGCCGACGCGCCGGTGAGGGCGAAGCCGGAGACGGTGTACTCGAGTTTCGAGATGGAATACTCGTTTCCGGCAGCGTTGGTGTAGGTACCGGTATTCATCGCCACCGGTGTGCCGTCCACGACGTTGTCGAACTGTATCATGACCGTTCCGAAGCCCTCGAGTCCTGCGGGGTCGTCACCGCACCCGGCAAGGAAGGGAAGTACGGCGAAGAACACGAATGTGGGGCTGAGTCTGCGATGCATGAACACGCTCGTTCCAGGAGTCGAGAGGGGGGGGCACCCTACCAGACTACCGCACCTCCGAAAGGCCATGCAAGGGAAATCTCGCGCGCGCGAAAACAGCCTTCCATGCCTCAACCACGCGCTTTAAGCCTGAACCTTCCCGAGAGGTGACCCGCGGATCAATAGGGCAAGCCGACCCTCACATAGAACCGCGGTTCACCCGCCGGCACGGTGGCGGCCACGAGCGGAAACGCCACGCCCCCGCGGACCCTCACCTGGACGTCGTAGAAGGTCAGCATCTCCGCCGTGAGCTCCGCACCCGTCGATGCGATGGCCGTCCGAAGCGGATTCTGGAAGCCCGTCACCCATACGTCGGGCCCCCACGCGTTGCCCACATCGAAGAAGACCGACGCCATCATCCGATCGAAGTGGATGGGCCACGCCCTGAATCCCTCGTGAAGCATCCACAGGGGCAGCCGATACTCGGCCGACGCGCTCCAGGCATAGCGGCCGAACCTGCTGGACGGCTCGTAGCCCCGGACGGGGAAGAAGAAGAAGGAGCCACCGAAGAGCTCCAGCCCGGTCACAGGTTCGGGTTCGCCCGTGGCACCCCCGACCCGGAAGTGTCCGGGATCCGCTCCTGGCCCTCCGGCCACGCCCCCTGCCGCACGGAAGGCGATGACCTGTCGGGCGTAACCCGCACGCCAGAGAGGGATAGCGCCACGGATGGATCCCAGGGCCTGGACATTGGATCGATCCGCCCCGGCCACCGAACGAAGGGAATCGGCGATGGTGACCTCCCGGCGGACTCGACCCTGGAGGAAGAGACCGAGGCCTCTCGACGTCCCCATCTGGAAGGAGTGGCTGCGGGTCGAGTTGAGGGACAAGGAAACGGTCCCGTCCACGAGTCGAGCCGACGGGCGCAGCAACTGGAATTCGTTTGTGGGCTCGAGATTCCCACCCAACAACTCCCGGTTCTCCCACACCATGCCACCCGAAAACGACACGGACCGATCCCATCGCCACGAAGGGGCGCGAAAGGTGGCGGCCGCCTGGAGAAATCGTTCCCGGCCGAGGACGTAGAGCGTGTCCAGCGTAGAATCGCTCTGGCGCTGGGCCACGATCTGCCCGCCGTCCTCGAACCGCTGGGTGGCCGAGACCGTCAGGACGGGATTGCCCAGGCCGGCGTACGAATATGCGACGCCGCCACTCATTTTGGTCGGTCCCCGGGTCGCCACTCGTGCGAAGAGGGTGTAGGCGTGGCGTCCTACGAGGTCGCGACCCTCGGTCTGGATCCCCAGCGATGGTCCCAGGATCTGACGCCCTGGAAGCGATAGGTCGTTGCCACCGACGTTGACGACCGTGGGTGGCGTCCGGACCTCGTCGGCGTACGAGATCTCCCAGTACCAGGGACGGAGTGTCGACCCCGGCGAGTAGTCACGGATCTCACCTTCCTCCGGCCCTCGTCGGGTCACCGATCCATCGGCGATGAAGCGCGACGCCAGGGGTGGGCTGGCCGGCGCGTCGTTCGGCCGGAACGGCACGCGCTCGATCTCCCACCCATCGACGTGATAGCCGCTCAGGTAGATGAACTCCCCGGAGGTGTCCACCGTCGGGTACGCGACGCCGGTCCGGACGTTGGTGGCCAGTACGGGGCTCCCGACGGAGCCGTCGGCCGACACGGGGGCCGCGTAGGCGTTGAACACCCCTGTCCGGTCGGACGTCCACAGCAGCCACCGTCCGTCCGGGCTGTATCGCGGCCCGAGATCCAGCGCCCGGTCGTCGGTGACCCGCTGGACGACTTCACCGGTGGTCGCGTCGAGAACGACCACGTCGTGGCGGGCGTCGGGTTCGAACCGGGTGGCCGCGATCCACCGTCCGTCGGGCGAGAAGCGAGGAAACGCCCAGTGGACATCAGGCTGGGCAGCGACGACGACATCGGTCTCGCCACTGGCGATATCGAACGTCACCAACTCGTTGGTTCCGTCGCCTTCGCGCACGACCACCGCCACCGAACCATCGGCCGTGACCGAAGGCTGGTTCAGCCGCGCCCCCTCGGTGAGCCGGCGCTGTTCCCCGGTGAGGTCGAAGACGTAGAGGTCCTTGTAGAGACGATACGGACCGTCGAGCTCCAGCTGGCTGACGAGGAGCGACTCGGAGTCGATCCACGACACGGTGGCCAGTTGATTCGTCCTGCCGAGCGAGCGGGTCTCCCCGGTCGCCAACTCGACGGCTTCCACCGATACGTCCGAGACGCCGTCCGACCGGGCGTACGCGAGCCACCGTCCGTCGGGAGAGAGCTCGGGGTAGAGCGCCCATCGGGCTCCCTCGGTCAGGGCCTCTGGCTCGGTGACGGGACCGTGGCGCCGAAGCTCCTCCTCGAAGTCTGCCAGGCCCGCCTCGACTTCCGACTGCCAGACCTTCCATTCGTCGGTGAGGGAAACGCCGAACGCGCTGCGGCCGGCCGCGTCCAGACGATACGGGATCCACTGGCCCCCGACGGCGTCCACAAAGGCACTCATCCGGTCCTCCCCGTACTTCTCCAGGAGGTAGTCGAAGAACATCGTCCCGTAGAGATAGGGGCGGTTGCCGCCAGGCCAGACCGGAGACTCTCCAGCGGCCTGACCGATGCTCTCGAAGCGGCCCTCCATGGCAGCCGTCCTCAACTGCATCTCGAGGAAGCTGCCCCGTGCCCTACCCGCCTGCGTGAGGCGTGACTCGTACCATGTGGCGATCCCCTCGATGACCCAGCGGGGCGTACCGAGCTCAGGGAAGAACGGCCACTCCGATGGCACCCTGCCGAACACGGCCCGGCCCAACCGGCCGATGGGGTTCACCACATGGTCGAGGTGGATGATGTGGACCAGCTCGTGGGTGATGACCAACTCCAGCCACTCGTCGGCGAAGCCCAGGGAAAGCGCATCCGTCGGCGGGCGGGCGAAGATGGTGATCCGATTCGACGGCGTGACGCCGGCAAAGCCGTTGGAGATGTCCGCGTGGTCGGTGAGGAGCAGATCGATACGGCCCTCGGGAGGCTCGATGAAATGCCGCTCCAACTCGTCGTAGGCTCGCTCGGCGCGGTCCGCGGCCTGGCGACCGAGCCCCTCCAACTCCGCGGGGAACGTCACACGGAAGTGCTCGGTCTCGAGGGTGCGCCAATCTTCGTCCGGCGCCTGAGCCGCAGCCGGCGAGGGGTCCGCCACCGAGACCACCGCGACGAACAGGGACGCACATCCGACACGCAAGGCCACACAACCGACACGCAGCGTCGCCTTGATCCCCGTCGGGCCGCTTCCCCATCTTCCGCGTCCGCTTCTCCAACTCATCGGTCATGGCCTCCGACACGAGCATCTGGTACCAACTGGGTCACGCCCTCGAGCGGGCCCGACACGCCGCTCCCTCGCCAGGAGCCGTCGTCCCTACCGACGAGGGTGAAGACTCGGACGAGGGCCAGCTCATTCCCAGGCCGGAGATTCCGTCCAGCGACGAGTTGATGACCGCCGGGATCGCCCTTGTGGTGGACAAGGCCCTGGAGGGCTGGACGGGCCGCCGGCAACCCGGCCTCACCCTGCTCCTCCGAGCCGCGGCGGCGGGCGCGGCAGCCGCACTCCTGACGGACTTGATTCGCCCGCTCCTGCGCGCCGACGCGGAGTTGCCGGGAATGGATCCCGACACTGCCGGCCGGATTCTCGCCGGCCTGGGCCAGGGACTGGTGTACGGAGGCGTCGTCGAGCCACGCGTTCCCGGCCCCGCCCTCCTGAAGGGTGCCATCTATGGCTCCCTGGAGTACGCGGTACACCCCATGGGCGGCCTCACGGGAATCCTCGGCTCGCACACGCCCCAACGCAGGATCCCCTTCCTGGGGAGTCTCCTGGATGGCTTGGACGGCGACGATCGGGCTTATCTGGAGCATCTGGTCTTCGGCATCGCGCTGGCCTTGATCTACGAGTCGAGTCCATCGAGCAACGGAATGCGTCCCGACGACGAATAGTTCTCGGGCATCGCCCCAACCGGCGATGACGAATACCCGTCGGGGCAGCTCTCCAGTCGTACGTCTCCTCCTCCTCCGACTGCCCGGTCACGGGCGTCCGGAGGCAGGACGCCCAGAAGCTGGCTCCCACCCCGGGCAGCGTTCCCGAAGCCCCCGACGAAACAGAAGGCACCGGGCCTGCGAGTCACCGCGGAGGCGACGTAGCGACGGGCGAAGCCGTCCCACTGGTCCAGGAGGATGTACCGGGCTCCGAGGGCATCCGCCAACTCCAAGTGGGGCTCGGGCTCCTCGAAGAAGGCGAAGGCACGGCTGGGTACCCCGCTTTGCAGGTAGAAGTGGCGGGGCTTTCTGGACAGGACCCGGGCATCGTCAGGAAGGCCTTCGCCGCTCCACGCGGCGGCCGCCATGAAGCTCTGGACCCCGCCTCCGTAGCACGCCCACACGTCCCGTTCCCGGACGTCCGCCGGGCATGCCGAGGCCGTCTCCACCGCTCGACGCCACCCGTCGATGGCCGGAAAGAGCATGGCCAGCACCACGACCGTTGCCGCCACCGGAACCACTGCATCGGGCAGCCGACGGGTGGCGGCGTGCAGTGCGACGGCCCCGTAGACGAAGGCGAGGGGCAGTAGAGGCAGCGCGAAGCGATCTCCGCTCCAGACGACAGGCCAGAGCAGGACGACTCCCCAATACAGCGGGTAGAAAAGCTCCGCCGGGCCGGGACCCTCGCGGAGGCGAATCCCCCACCCCGCGCACGACGCCGCCACCAGGGCGATGCCGAACAGGGCCAACGCCGGAGCGTCCGCACCCACCACACCCCCCGGCAGGTGTGTCGTCGCGTAGCCCACGGCGTTCTCCACCACCCGCCCTACGAGGCCCCCGACGCCCACGGTCCCGAGAGACGGATCGTAGGGGTTCACCATCCAGAACTCGGAGGCGTATTGAGCGACGCCCTGGACGGACCGGGCCCGCAGCCACCATGCCACCATGGGGAGTCCAAGCACCACGGACGCTGCGGCCAGCGGTCGCCATGCGCGTCGAACGGTCAGCCATCCCAGGACGGCGAGGACCAGAGGCAGGCCCGCCGACCGGGTGAAATACGCCAGACCCACGGCCACCACGCCGACGGCGACCCATCGGTGGTCGAGCCCGTCTTCCTCGTCCGCCCTCGCCACCGCGTAGAGGGCCACCATGGTGAACGCCAAGAAGACCGGGTCGGACAGAACCCATTGGCTGTAGTAGACCACGCCCACCGAGAGCGCCACCAGCAGGGCGACGGCGAAGGCCCCGGCGGGCCTGAGGATGCGCTCGGCCCAGAGGTAGGTGAAGGCCACCGACACCACCGTGGCGACAGCGGCCACGGCCTTGAAGGCGGTCCACGTCCGGGCCCCGAGGGCCATGAGCAGGGCCAGGACGAAGGGGAATATGGGCGGATACTTCGTGTGGGGCAGAGCCTCCGGATCGAAGACGTCGGTGTACGTCCCGTTGGCGAGGAGCCCATGGGCCAGCGCAATGTAGCCCGCGTTGTCCCCTCCGGGGTGAGGCAGCGGGTTCGCCGCCGTCCACACGACCACCGCGGACGCCCCGGAGCTGGCCACCAGGAACAGCAGGCGCATCCGCTCCGGACTCAACGCTCCGGGCCTCCCACCACCTGCGAGATGATACCGTCTGCCTCTTCCAGGCGGTGGCGGGCCTCCAGCGTATCCACGCCCAGTCGTCCCATCACCAGGGCCGTCTTCACATGCCCGCCCGCCCGCTCCAGGAGGTCGGCGGCCTCGTCACGATCGATGTCCAGCATGCCCTGGAGAATCCGCTCCCCCCGGTCCTTGAGCTTCAAGCAGGTCACTTGGAGATCCACCATGAGATTGCCGTAGACCTTGCCCAGCCGGACCATCGCGCCGGTGGTGATCGTGTTGAGCACGAGCTTCGTGGCCGTACCGGCCTTCATCCGGGTGGAGCCCGTGATGACCTCGGGTCCGACCAGCGGAGCGATGACCACGTCGAGCCGCTCCACCAACTCGGCAGGCGGAGGCGTGCACATGAGAAAGCCGGTGCGCGCGCCCAGCTCCAACGCCCGATCCACCGCCCCGTGAACGAAGGGCGTAGTCCCCGATGTGGCGATGCCCAGGACAAAGTCGTCGGGGCCGACCCCCAGTCCATCCATCTCGGCCGCACCGTCCTCCGGGTGGTCCTCGGCGCCTTCCTGGGCCCGGACCAACGCTTCGTATCCGCCGGCGATGACGCCCCGAACCATGGCCGGGTCGGTGCCGTAGGTCGGAGGCATCTCGGCGGCGTCGAGGACGCCGAGCCGCCCGGACGTGCCAGCGCCGACGTAGATGAGGCGACCCCCTGCCCGGAAGGTCGCCTCCGCCAGCTCCACGGCCCGGGCGATGGCTTCCCTTTCCTCCCCCACCGCCTCGGCCACACGTCGGTCCTCGGCGTTGATGAGGTCGACGATCCCCTGGGCGTCGAGTTCGTCGATGCCCTGGGAGGCCGGATTTCGCTGTTCGGTGAGGCGGGGATCGCGCATGAGCGGTTGTGAGCAGGGGCGGCGCGTCAGATCTTCAGCGGCGCCCGAAGCTACGAGAAGCGTCGCGGCACCGGCAACGAAGCGTACCCTCAAACCCGACCCTCGATGCAACACCCCCTGCACTCACCCGGTCTCTGGCCTCCTCGCCGCCACTCTCCCCTCGGCATGGCCCGGCAGGCGGTGATGGCTCTCACCTTCGTCGTTCTCGTCGCCTCGGGATGCGGGCCCTCGAACGACCCGGCGACGGAGGTGGCGTTCCCGGGAAGCTGGTCCTACTCCGCCGACGCCGAGCCGGTGGTCGCCGACAATGGGATGGTCGTGTCCACCGACGAGTACGCCAGCCAGGTGGGGGCAGACATTCTCCGGGCTGGTGGCAACGCGGTGGACGCCGCCATCGCCGTGCAGTTCGCCTTGGCCGTCGTGAACCCCGAAGCGGGCAACATCGGAGGTGGAGGCTTCCTCGTCCTCCGCACTCCCAACGACGAGACCGCCGCCCTGGACTACCGGGAGAAGGCACCGCTGGCGGCTACCCGGGACATGTTCCTGGACGAGGACGGCAACCTCACCGACAAATCGGTCGTCGGTCACCTCGCCTCCGGCGTACCGGGGACCGTCGCCGGCATGTGGCAGGCGTGGGAGCGCTACGGCTCACTCGAGTGGGCATCCCTGGTGGCCCCCGCCGTGGAACTCGCGGAGGGCTTCGAGGTGAAGGAGCGCTTCCTCGGGTCGCTGGGCGCGACGATGGTGGAGTCGCTGTCGGCTTTCGAGGCGTCGGCGGCCCAGTTCCTCCCACGGGACGGCCAGCCTCCCCTCGTCGGCGACACTCTCCGCCAACCCGACCTGGCCAGCACCCTTCGCCGCATCATGAACGACGGGCCCGACGGCTTCTACAACGGTGAGACGGCGGACCTCATCGTCGCCGAGATGGAGCGGGGCGGCGGCATCATCACCCACGAGGACCTGGCCACCTACGAGGCCGCCTGGCGGGAGCCCATCACCTTCGACTACCGGGGCCACCGCGTCATCTCCATGCCCCCATCGTCGTCGGGCGGCGCCACCATGGCGGAGATGGGCAACATCCTCGAGCTGTACGACCTGCCGGCCATGGATTGGCACGGCGCCGAGATGATCCACCTCTACGCCGAGGCGTGGAAGCGGGCCTTCGCCGACCGGAACTACTACCTCGCCGACCCCGACTTCGTGGAGATGCCACTGGAGCGGATGACCTCCGACCTCTACGCCGCCGAGCGAGCGTCGACCATCCGCATGGACCGTGCGACGCCGTCGACTGAGGTCGAGCCGGGGCTGGGCCCCGCATTCTCTGAGGGCGAGAACACGACGCACTACTCCATCGTGGATGCCCAGGGGATGGCGGTCTCGGTGACGACGACGATCAACTCGTGGTACGGGAGCAAGGTCACCGTCGCCGGTGCAGGCTTCGTGTTGAACAACGAGATGGACGACTTCGCCGCGAAACCGGGAACTCCCAACCAGTTCGGCCTAGTCCAGGGAGAAAACAACGCCGTGGCCCCGGGCAAGCGGATGCTGTCGGCCATGACGCCGTCCATCGTACTGGACCCCTCGGGAGAGCTCCTCATGGTCACCGGGACACCGGGCGGGTCGACCATCATCACGACGGTCTTCCAGACCATCTCCAACGTCGTCGATTACGGGATGAACGTCGTCCAGGCCATCAACGCACCGAGGGTCCACCACCAGCACCTCCCGGACCAGATCTACTACGAGGCCGGCGGACTGCCCGCCGAGACCGTGGCCGCTCTCGAGGCCCTGGGACACACGATGGTGGAACGGGACGGGGTCTCGGGTGACGCCCAGGCGATCATCGTTGTCGACGGCCGGCTCACCGCCTGGTCGGACCCCCGTCGAGGTGGACGCGCGGTAGGGTATTGAGGACCGCGCTCCCGCCCTGCGGGTAAGTCGGAGCCATGAACGAACTCCGCACCATCCTGCCCTACTTCCGCCCCTACACCAAGGGGCTCATAGGGGGGCTGGTCTGCGTGGTGTTCGCCAACGTCTTCCAGATCGCCGGCCCCTGGTTCATGAAGCTGGCCATCGACGGGATGGGTGACCCGGACGTTACCATGGGTCGGATCACCCTCTACGCCTCGATGATCGTCGTCGTGGCTTTCGTCGGCGGTGTGTTCCGCTTCGGCATGCGGCAGCTCCTCAATGGCATCAGCCGACGTATCGAGACCGATCTCAGAGACGATTTCTTCCGTCACCTCCTCCGGCTGGACGCTCGTTTCTACGGGTCGACGCGGACCGGCGACCTCATGAGTCGTGCGACGAATGACACACTGGCCGTTCGCATGGCGGCGGGCCCTGCCATCATGTACACCGTCAACACGGTGGCCAGCTTCGTCTTCGCCCTGGGCTTCATGCTGTGGATCAGCCCGCGACTGACCCTGTTCGCACTGATCCCACTGCTGGTGCTGCCACCGATCGTCCTGGGGTTCGGACGGATCATCCACCAGCGCTTCGAGGAGATCCAGGAGCAGTTCTCTTCCCTGTCGACCTTCGTCCAGGAGAGTCTCACCGGTGTGCGTCTCGTTCGTGCGTACACCCAGGAGGCCGAGCAGGCGCGGCAGTTCGACGGCTACAACGCAGACTACCGTAGCCGGAACATGGCCCTCGTCCTCCGCGCCGGCGCTTTCCACCCCGTCCTCTCCATCGTCTCGGGGGCGGCCATGGTCCTCGTGACCTGGATGGGAGCGGTGGAGGTGATGGAGGGCCGGATCTCCCTCGGTGACTTCGTCGCGTTCGGTTTCTACCTCACGCTCCTCATCTGGCCGATGATCGCCCTGGGATGGGTGGTCAATCTCTACCAGCGAGGAGCCGCCTCCATGGGACGGCTCAACAGGATCTTCGAGACGGAGCCGGACATCGACGTGCCCGACGAGCCGGTGCCCATCGATGGCGCGAAGGGATCCATCACGTTTGAGAACGTCTCTTTCCGCTACCCCGACACCGACCGCCTCGTGCTGGACTCCATCGACTTCACCGTCGAAGCAGGCCAGACCGTGGCCATCGTCGGGCCCACCGGCGCGGGGAAGAGCACGCTCCTCGCTCTGCTGACGCGTTTGTATGACCCCACCGAGGGCCGGGTCCTCCTCGATGGGACGCCCCTCCATCGATTCGACCCGGCGGAACTGCGCCGCCACATCGGGATGGTCCCTCAAGACTCGTTCCTGTTCTCCAACACCATCGCCGGGAACATTGGACTCGGACTGGACGACGAGGCCCCGGAGGCCGACGCGGAGGGCAGTGCCGACGGGCCCCGCGACGTGGCTGCGGCCGTTCGCCGCTCCGCCGAGATCGCCCAACTCCACGATCAGATCGAGGACTTCCCCAAGGGCTACGACACGATTCTGGGGGAGCGCGGAATCAACCTCTCCGGCGGCCAGAAGCAGCGCGCGACCCTGGCCCGGGCCCTGGCCCGCGATCCCCTCATTCTCATTCTCGACGACGCCCTCAGCGCCGTGGACACCCACACCGAGACCGCCATCCTCGATGACCTCCGTGACGTCGCCGTCCGGCGCACGGCCTTCATCGTGAGCCATCGGGTGAGCGCGGTGATGCACGCCGACAAGGTGCTGGTGCTGGAGAACGGACGAATCGTCCAGGAAGGAACCCACGACGAGCTCATCACCGCCGAGGGCACGTACGAGCGGCTCCTCCGCCGTCAGCTCCTGGAGGAGGACCTGGAGGCGACGCCGGCCGGAGCCGTGGGGGACTGAACTCCCTCAGGTGGGCGTTCGACGCCCACCCCTTCCTTGTCCCCGCGCCGGATCCCCTCGAGCCCGTTCAGATCGGTTGGCCCCGGTTCAGATCGGTTGGCCCCGGTTCAGATCGGTTGGCCCGGGTCAAGATCCCTTGGCCCGGGGCTCAGATCCGTTCGAGGATGAACGACGGGGTGAAGCGCGTCAGGTACGCCGCCAGGACCGTGAACTGTCCGGTGAGAAGCAGGATACCCAGGAAGATCAGCAGGACGCCGGAGGCCTTCTCGACGATGGGGATCCAGCGGCGGAATCGCTTGAAGGTCTGGAGAAACCAGTCCAGGGCGAGCGACGCGACGAGGAACGGCACCGCGAGCCCCAGGGAATAGACGCTGAGGAGACCCACCCCCGCCCACATCGTCTCCTGGGTCATCCCGTAGGTGAGGATGGCGCCGAGGATCGGTCCGATGCAGGGTGTCCAGCCCGCACCGAACGCCATGCCCACCCCCAACGTCCCGAGGTACCCCGCCGGCTTGTCGGCGAGATGGATCCGCTTCTCACGCATGAGGGGAGTCAGGCGGAAGACGCCGGCCAGATGGAGCCCGAGGACGATGATGATCACGCCGCCGATCCGCGCGATGAGGAGCTCGTACTGACGGAGGAACTGGCCGAGGAAGGACGCCGAGGCTCCGAGGAGGATGAAGATGATGGAGAATCCGACCACGAAGAGCATGGAGTGCATGAACGTCGCCTTCCGGTTCACACCCTCCTGGAGGTCCTCCAGGCTCATGCCCGTGACGAACGTCAAGTAGCTCGGCACCAGCGGAAGAACACAGGGCGACAGGAACGAGAAGATTCCTGCTGTGAAGGCGATGGCGATCCCTACTTCGACTTCGTTCACGTTTCCTCTCGTTCCGATTCGAGCCGCTTCTGCATCGCTTCACGTTCCCGGGCTCTCGCCCGGCGGGCCTGAAGATACGCCCGAATGCCCGTTGTGACACCGATCCACCCTGCCACGGCGGCCAACGCATACCCCACGACCGTCGGTGCCAGGGCCGACACCACACCCACCAGAAGGACGGCGATGGACAGCGTGCCCAGGACCGTCCGATCCTCCCGGCCGAGGGTGCGGTTTCCGGCCAGGGCATCGCCGAGAATCTCGCTGGCCCGCACCACCGACGCCATCGTCAGCCTGCCTGGCGACGAACCGATGCCCCGGATATTGCGCTCCAGGCGCACGGGCAACGGATCCTCGGGGTCCAGAGGCTCTGTGGACATGCCCAGAGCGGTGGAGACGGTACGACCTCCGATGACCGGACCACCCGGAAGGACGATCTCGACCGAACTCGCCAGGTCGGCCAGGAACAAGCCCTCCAGTTGCCGTCCCAGCCCCTCGTCGAGAACGCCGACATCGAGCTCCCAGTTCCCGAGGAGGCTCGCCGAGTTCAGGTTGCTGGAACCGATGCGCGACCAGACGCCGTCCACGACGGAGGTCTTGGCGTGCATCATCGGGCCCTGCCACTCGAAGATCCGCACGCCGGACTCCAGGAGGTACCGGTACCCGCCCCGCGACATGGATCCGACGATGGGCCAGTTGTTGTGTGCCGGCACCAGGATCCGGACATCGACACCCTGCTGCGCCGCCGCTGCAAGCGCTTCCGAAACCGATTTGGGGGCCACGAAGTAGGCGTCGGTGATCCAGATCGACTTCCGCGCCTTCGACGCCACCAGGTGCAACGTCCGGTAGACGCGGGTTCGGCCGGGTTCGCCCTCGATGAGCCACACCGGTGTGCCACCCGCCTCGACCGGAGGTTCCACCGTCGTCGCGTAGGCGACCGGGTCTCCGACACGCGACCAGACCGATTCGAACGCCAACGCGGCGGCATGGGCGGCCGGCCCCCGGATCTCCACCCCCGTATCACGCCAGGGAGCCTCGGCGTCTGTCCCCGCCCATTCGTGGCCCACGCAGAATCCCCCCAGGTGTGCCACTTCGGCGTCCACCACGACGAGCTTGCGGTGGTCCCGCTGGAGCGCTCCGAACGGATCTCCAAGTGCGACGCGGGGTGGGTTGAACGCGGCCACCTGGACACCGGCGTCGCGGAGAGGCTTCCAGAAGCTCCCGGGCGTCGCCCAGCATCCCACCCAGTCGTAGAGCACGTGGACGGGTACGCCTTCACGCGCCTTCTCGATGAGCGCCGACCTGAACTCCCGACCCACGCGGTCGTCCCGGACGAGATAGTTCTCGAAGTAGACGAATCGCTCCGCCGCCCGAATGGAATCGAGCCAGGCCGAGAAGGTGACCGACCCCTCGAACTCCAGCCGGATGTCGTTCCCGCAAAGGGTCTCACCGCCCGTGGCCCGGGCCATCTCCATCCACGGAAACCGATGCTTGGCATCGTCCCCTTCCGGAGGACGGAACTGCATGGGATTGGCGGCGGCGTCGGGAGGCCCGCCCAGGGGAAAACGCATGGCCTGAACTTCGAGCCGCGGCGGGGCGCGATCAAGCGCCCCGCCGCACCGAGCTCTGAGTCGAGCCGGCTGTTGCCGGCCCTGGTCTACATCCTTGCTACTCCGATCGCAGGGCCTGCATGGGGTCCACCCGGGTAGCCCGCCGCGCCGGCACGTAGGACGCCGTCAGGGCGACAATCGCCAGCAGTGCTCCGACGGCGGCGTACGTCGTCGGGTCCGTCGCGCTGACCTCGAACAGGAGTTCGACGAGGAACCGGGACAGCCCGATTGCCGCGAGAACACCGACGACCAGAGCGCCCACGGCGAGGATCGCGCCCTCACGAAGGACCATCCCCAGTACCTGACGCTCCTCCGCCCCGAGGGCCATCCTCACGCCGAACTCGCGAGTTCTCTGGCTCACCGCGAAAGCGAGCACGCCGAGCACGCCGATGGCGGCGATGAAGAGTGCGAGGATGGCGAATGCGGTGAAGAGCGCCGCGTTGAGCCGATCGGCGGCGATGTCCTCCCTTCGTAGCTCCGTGAGGGTCGTGACGTTGTCCACAGGCCGATCGGCCTGCATGCTCCGAACGATCTCCGTCACACGCCGGGCAATAGGCCCGGCCTCCCCGGCGGTGGCGACGATGATGGCCGGTCCAGCGCCTTGTTGGGCCGCCGGCAGGTAGATCGTGTGGGCACCCGAGAGGGAAAGTCCGTATTCGCGGGTGTCAGCGGCGACACCAACGATGCGGGACCACTCGCCCCATTCACCGTTGAACTGCTGTTGTGCGATGCGACCCCCGAGGGGGTTCTCGTTGCCGAAGATGTCCTGGGCCATGCGCTCGTTGATGATGACGACCCGCTCGCTGTCTCCGTCGTCGGTGGCTTGGAAGGAGCGCCCCCGGACCATGGGGACCCCCACCGTCTCGAAGTAGCTCTCCGACACGAGATTCACCTGTCCCATGGGCGAGGCGATGCCGTCCTCGGCCACGCCCTCCACCCGAAATGTCCGCTGGGTGAGCATCACCGGTTGGAAGGGTGCCCGACTGGCATGCGCCACCGACCGGACCTGGGGGAAGGTCTCGATCTCCTCGATGACCCGATCCATGAGCTGGAGATTCTCCGCGCCCGCCATCCCCGTCGTGTTGGGCGACTGCATGGCGATGACGCTCTCGTACGCGATCCCGGTGTCGACCTCGGTGAGGTTGATGAGGCTTCGCACCATGAGGCCGGCGCCGATGAGGAGGGTGAAGGAGAGCGCCAACTGGCTCACTACGAGTCCGTGCTGGACGTGTTTTCGGGACAGGCCCACCGCCCCACGCGCACCGGCGGCGGCTCCAGCCGCGTTGCCCAGTCCCTGGAGCCCAGGCAGCGTCGGCGTCCACGCCAGGAGGACGGCGACGCCCACGGCGACTCCGATGGTGAAGAGGAGTACCGGCACGTCGATGCCGATCTCACCGGTGCGGACGGTGAACCGATCGGCGTACTGGACCAGGAGCTCCAAACCGAAGACCGCCAGCGCCAGGCCGAGGGTCGCCCCTGCCAAAGACAGGACCAGGTTCTCGGTGAGCAGCTCCTGACGGAGACGCCGCTTCCCGGCGCCGAGTGCCGCACGGACGGTCAACTCCCGCTCCCTCCGCACGATCCGCGTGAGGGTGAGGTTCGCCACATTGGCGCACGCCAGCAGCAAGACGAGACCCACGGTTCCCATGAGGACCAGCAGCGTGGGCCGGGCTTCCCGGGTGAGTTCCTCCTGCCACGGCGTTGCCCGGATCGTCATCTGCAGGTGCTGGGGATACGCGGCCGGGTAGGACTCGCGGAGGGCCTGGTTCAGCGATTCGAGCTCGGCCTGCGCCGCCTCGACACTCTGACCCGGCGCCAGGCGCGCGAAGACGTCCGTCATTCGGTGCGCCCGGTCGTCTTCCATGGTGGCGCTCTGATAGTGGGCGTTGGTCGAGTAGTTGACGAAGAAGTCCTGGGTCCGCGTGCCCGTGTAGTGGGTCCCGGGCTCCAGCACCCCGATGACGCGGGTCACCGTGGGCGCCGAGAACGCGTAGAGCCGGACCGTGCTCCCGATGATGTCGGGGTCGGCCCCGAACACGCGGGTCCAGTAGTCGTGTGTGAGAACCATGACCGGCTCGGCCCCGCGTCCGTCGTCGTCGGCGTTCATCGTTCGGCCGACCTGGGGCGTCAGATCGAGGACGTCGAAGTAGTTGGCGGTCACCAAGCCACCGATGGCGCGATGAGGCTCGTCCTCGGCGACGACCGTGAAGGTCCAGTCGCCGTACTCGACGAATTCGTCCACCGTCCGTGACTGCTCCCGGTAGTCCTGCACCTCCTCGAAGGAGAAGGAGACGTTGTCGAGGCCGGCGGCCAGGGCCGGCTGCTGGACGTACAGGATTCGGTCGGCGTCGGGGTACGGGAGCGGTGCCAACAGCACCCCGTGGATGACGCTGAAGATCGCCGTATTGAGGCCGATCCCGAGCCCCAGCGTGAGAACGAACGCGGCAGTGTAGCCGGGCGTTCGCAAGAGACTGCGCATTGTGATACGAAGGTTCTTCATCGTCGTCCCCTCCCTTCAGAGTTCAGGCCGGAGCCCCTGCCCCGCGCCGCCGGTCACACCGGCCCCTCAACCCGACTTCGTGAGGTATCGGTAGGATATCAGCTTGTAGGCCAACTTCGCCACCACGAAGTCGGGCGCAGGCAGTCCCGGAGTCGGCGCGAGCTCGACGATGTCGGCCGCGACCACGTCTCGCTCCTCGAAGACCCGCCGCAGGAAGCGTAACGTGCGGTACCAGTCGCCACCGCCCGGTTCCGGCGTCCCGGTGGACGGCATGATGGACGGGTCGAAATAGTCCACGTCGAAGGTGAGATAGACCTTGGGTCCGAGGGCTTCGAGGGCCTGGTCCATCCATCGGTCGTCTTCCCACATGTCGTCGGCCCAAAAGAGTGTCGACGCATCTGACGAGCGCGAGACGTCGATCTCCTCCCGGCTCACTCCACGGAGGCCCACGCCCACGACATCGGCCCGATCGAGCACCCGGGCCATGGCCGAGGCGTGGGACGCAGGGGTGCCTTCGTACTCGAGTCGGAGGTCGGCATGGGCATCCATCTGGAGAACGCTCAGACGCTGGCCCTCGAAGCGGTCGGCCTGGGCGAGGATCGCCGGAGACGACACCGAATGCTCCCCACCCAGCATGAGGAGAAAGCCGTTCCCGAGGGCGGCGGCGACCCGTGCGTACGCCGTCTGGAGCTCGTCCATGGCCGGCACCGCCCCCGCACGCGTGAGCTCCAGAGCGGGGAGCGTCCGGATGTCCAGATCGGCGCCCGGCTCACAGTCGAACTCCTGATCGTACAGCTCGACGTACCGTGACGCCTGGATGATGGCGTCGGGGCCGAGGCGGGTGCCCCCACCCCAGGAGGTGGTGGACTCGTACGGCACGGGGAGGATGGCGGCGTCGGCGTCAGCGAGCGGGACATCCGTCCGTTCGAGGCCGAGGAAGGTCCTGGGGAGTTCCCACGGCAGATCTGCCAGCGCTTCGGGAACACCGAAAGGAGGCACGGCGTCCTTACCTCTGCCGGGGGCGTCCGGATCGGGCCGATTGGGCAACGTCAGCGCACCGTCTCGATGGGACAGATGAGCCCTTCGGTGGTGAGCTCCACACCCGCCTCCTGGCACGTCTCGCAGAGGCCGTAGATCTCGAGGTTCCGCCGCACCGGCAGGAAGCCGTACTCGTTCTTCACGCGGTTCTCGATTCGGTACAGCTCGTTGCTCTCGAACTCGGTCACCGTGCCGCACTCCACGCAGATCATGTGCTCGTGGATGGGCCGTGCCGAAAGCCGGTGCTCATAGCGCTTGAAACCTTCGCCGAAGTCGTGCTCCGCCACCAGCCGACTCCGGACGAGCAGGTCGAGGGTCCGGTAGATCGTGGCTTTGCCGATGCGCTCGCCCCGTCCGCGGAGGGCACGTTCGATGTCGTCCACGGAGAGGTGCTCGTCGGAGGCGAAGAGGACCTCGGCAACCGCCTCCCGCTGCTGCGTGACAGGAAGACCCTGATCGCGCAGGTAGCGCGCAAAGAGACGCAGGAACGGGGGCGTTCCCTGCTCTGCGGCGGCATCTCGGGTCTGAGAACTCAAGAGTCGGGAGCCTCGATGAAGACGTCGTCGAATTCCTCCATCAACTCCTCGAACTTCTGCCCCGACGCCGAAATGTCCACCTCGCGGGCTTCGGCTCCCTCTTCGTCGGCCCGTTGGACGACCCCACGCATCACCGGGGGGAAGCGGTCGGGAGGTGCCTCCCCTTGATCGGTGAGCGTCGGTTCGACGGTCACGCCCTTGCCCGTGTGTTCGGCACGATACGACACCGTCAGCATTCCACGACGGTCCTCGTCACCCCGGTAGGTGCTGACCGCGATGAGCCCCTGCTCCCGACGACCGCGACGGATGGGCGGGAAGATCCAAAGCCGGTCGATGTACTCGACACCGACCTCCTCCCGGAGGCGGATGAGCACACGAGGCAGGGCCTCGGGAACGCCAGGGTCGGAGGACTTCCGGGTCGGCGGTCCGGTCATTTCCTCCCGCCCCTCATGCGGATCTCCCGGCTCTCGGGCCCACCTCCCGCCCCCTCCGGGCCGAGCCCTCCGCCTCTCATGCCGAGCCCCCCTCCGCCCGAGCCTTGACCACAGCCGCCCGGGCCTCGTCCAGAACCCTCTGGACGGCTCGATCCATGGGGCCGGCCAGCACAGCGCCAGAAGCCTTCATATGGCCGCCACCTTTGAAGGTACGGGCCAACTGATTCACATCGACAGGTCCGTTGGAGCGGAAGGAGACCTTCACCTCCCCGCTGCTGGTGTCACGGAAGAGGAGGCCCACCTCCGTTCCTTCGATGGACCGCGGGATGTCGACGATCCCCTCGAGGTCTTCGGCGATGATGTCCAGCTCGTCGTAGGGCTCCTTCGGAATCACCATCCACGAGATGCCCCAGTCGGGATCGTGCTCCAGGGTGTCGAGGGCGTGCTTGAGGAGCTCGTACTTCCGCATTGGGGCCCGACCGTAGATCCTGTCGTGCATCTCCTCCGGGTTCACCCCCTGAGCGATGACCTCCGCCGCGACCTGGTGACAACCCGGAGTGGAGTTGTCGAAGCGGAAGCTGCCGGTGTCGGTCATGATCGCCACGTAGATTCCGTCGGCGATCCACTGCGACCACGGCCCCTTCGCGGCGTCGATGACGTTGTAGACCAGCTCACCTGTGGCACAGGCATCCGGGTCACGCAACGAGATCCCGCCGATGGCCTGATCTCCCGGCTGATGATGGTCGATGATGACCGTGGTCAGCTCGCGGATCATCTCCTGGACACGTCCGATCCGGGGGACCTCGCCGGTGTCGAGAACGATGGCCAGATCGGCGCTGTCACAGAGGTCGCGAGCCTTCCGGGAACCCGCGTTCACGATCCAGTCCTCGTTCTCTACGAGGAAGCGCAGGTTCTTCGGAAAGGTGGTGGGGTTCACGATCCACGCCTCGGCGCCGTTGGCGCGCATCCACGACGCGATGGCTGCCTGGGAGCCGGCGCCGTCGCCGTCTGCGTTGAGGTGCGTGGTGAGAACGGCCCGCCGGGAGGCGAGGAGGGCGTTCTTCACTTCGTTGACCGCCGCCGCACGGTGAGCAGGCGTCCGGTAGCTCAAAAAGGTTCCTGACCCTGGAGATGGTGGAGGGGGATCGCACACCGGCGACCTCGGGCAAAGCTACCAAGAGCCCGGGGGGGGACGCCACCGCACCTCACGGCAGCTTCTTTCGGACCTTCGCCCAGGTGGAAGCGAGGTGCACCAGCCGGGACGACTCCCGCCCCCCCGTCCGGCCCTGGGCCAACGCGGCGCGCAGAGCGTCGGGCCGGTTGGGATGAGCCGGTAGGGTTACGAACGCGTTGCCGATCTCGCCGACCGTGTGGGCGTCGGAGCCGGCTCCGCGCAGCTTGTCGTGTCGAAGAGCGAGGTCCAGGGCATCGTCGTTCATCTTCTTGGAGTGGAGCCGGGCGTTGAAGACCTCGACGACGTCGCAAAGAGGCGCCAGTCGATCGGCGTAGGCGCCACCACCACCCTTTCCGGCCGCATAGGGATGGGGGAGATACGGAATGCCCCCCTGCTCCCGGATGCGCTCGATGGTCTCCTCGGCAGGCGTCCCCTTGGGGATCTCCTCGGAGAGGTACAGGCCGATGACGTCGATTCCCTCCGCGGTCTTCACCTCCTCACCGGGAATGATGTGTTCGGGATACGCGTCAGCCATCCGCAACGCCACATGCACCCGGTCGTGGTCGGTGATGGCAATGCGACCGTACCCGAGCCCGAGGGCACGGGCCAGAACGGCCTCGGGATCCGAGAGGCAGTCCCGCGAGCCCTCGGTGTGAAGGTGCATGTCGATGGTCATGCTCGATTCGCCAGCACGCCCTCGAAGCTCGGCCAACACGCGGTCCGCGAGCACCTCCAGGTCGGGGAGGGCAGCCACGTTGTCGATGACGTAGTCGCTTCGCTCCCGCTTGTCCGCCGGGCTCATCTGAGCGTCGGCGACGCGGCGAGCCTCGTCGGGGGCGAGGCCCCGATCTCTCACCATGCGGCCGACCCGCACATCCAACGGTGCGTCGACGAGGACCACGGCGTCGAAGTGCCCCTCGCGTCCGGTCTCGAAGAGTAGAGGGATCTCGGACACGGCCAGCGTCGCCCCCGCGGCCCTCTGCTCATCGAGCCACTCGTCTCGCAGGCGCCAGACGATGGGATGGATGATCTGCTCCAGACGCCGGCGGGCCTCCTCGTCGTCGAAGACCCGCTGGCGCATCCGCCCTCGATCCAGCGACCCATCGGCGGCGAGGATATCGACGCCGAAGACCTCCACCACCCTGTTCAGCCCCTCGGATCCCGGCGCCACGGCGTCCCGAGCCAGTTCGTCGGCCGAGACCACGGGGACACCCAAGGTGCGCCACCGATCGGCGACCGCTGACTTCCCCGAGGCGACATTGCCCGTGAGCGCGACGTTGAGCATCAGCTCGTTTCCTCGACCGGGGCGCGGGTCCGCCGTCGGACCACCCACAGCGCCACACCCGTGGCGACGACGAATGCCATCGCGCCGCCCACGCCGAACACCCTCGAGGCGGCCTCCCAACCCTCACGGCCGGCGAAGCCGATGGCTACGTAGATGGCCGTCCATCCGAGGACACCGACGACCTCGAAGGTGAGGTAGCGGTGGTAGCTCATCCCACTCATTCCTGCTGCCATGGGCATGACGGTGCGGACGAATGAGATGAGGCGGGCCACGGTCACCGAATAGACCGGATGCCGTCCGAAGAGGTCCTGTACCGCGTCCCACCGACTCCCCAGGAGCCGCCGCCAACGGCCTCCATCCCGTAGCAGGTACTCACCCGAGCGGCGGCCGACCCAATAGCCGATGCTGTCGCCTACGAAGCCGCCACAAGCGGCGGCGACGATGAAGGGCGCCAACGGGGTACCGGTCTCGAGCGCCAGAATCGTCGAGACCGATGTCGCCACGCCCGACGGAACCACGAGGCCGGTGACGAAGCACGTCTCGAGGATCGCCAGAACGAAGAGCAGCCAGGGGCCATGCGCCGCCAGCTGATCGAAGAGGATGGAAACGAAATCCACGGATCAACCCCTGGGCGCCGCGACGCGGAAGTCGTCTTCCGTGGCCCTGACCCGATCCTTGCCCAGAGAGAGGATCCAGACCGAATCCCGGGACGTCTCCAACTGGTAGACGCTGCCCCACGGGTCGCGCTTGATGTCGTCTCCCGAGTAGCGGTAGTCCAGCCATGTCAGCCACGCCGCTCCCTCCGGCATCTCCCCGGTCAGCCGCTCGTGCTCCACCACGTTGCGCGCCACCTGCCGCATCTCCTCTTCCGTGCTCCAGCGCTTGATGGGGACGACCACGGGTTCGGCCACATCGACGAGCATGGCCCGGGTTTCGGGGAAGTAGATCCAGACCACGACTGCCAGGACGATGAGGAGGAAGAGCCTACTCATGTCGCCGACCGGACATCTCGCTCCGCATCCGGGCGGACCAGACGAGGTAACGCTCGAACTCGTCGACGGGGGGCTCGGCATCGGGATCCCCGTACGCCGTTTCCAGCCGCCAACGCAGATACGACCGGGGTGGAAGTGGGAGGAACGGCGGGCGACGGTACCATCCCCGCGCCCGGAAGGCCCAGGCGGCCCGGATGAGGTACGGGATCATCCGCGGTCGGCGGATGGCCATGCCGGCGATTCTCGCGTACAGCGTCGCGCTCCTTCGGACCGAACACCCCCTCAGGGAGTACCTTTTCCCCCTGATGTGAACTCCGCGGAAACATAACGCTTTCAACGGTTTCCGCCGCGCTTTTCTTCCGAGGACCGGACACCCGAGCCATGCCCAATCGACTGGCCGAAGAAACGAGTCCATACCTCCTTCAGCACGCCGAGAATCCGGTGGACTGGTATCCCTGGGGCGTGGAAGCACTCGACCGCGCCCGATCCGAGGACCGCCCGATACTCCTCTCGGTGGGGTACTCGTCGTGCCACTGGTGCCACGTCATGGAGCACGAGTCCTTCGAGGACGAGGCGACGGCCGCGCTGATGAACCGTCACTTCGTCAATGTGAAAGTCGACCGGGAGGAACGGCCGGACATCGACCAGATCTACATGAAGGCCGTTCAGATCATGACCGGCAGAGGTGGCTGGCCCATGACGGTGTTCCTTCGCCCCGACGGAGCGCCGTTCTACGGAGGCACGTACTACCCGCCCGAGCCTCGGCCGGGCATGCCTTCGTTCAAACAGGTACTCGACGCCGTGGCGGACGCATGGCTCGAGCGGCGAGATCAGGTGGAGGCGGGGACGGCGCGCCTGGTGGAGGCCTTGACCCGATCGTCCATCGCGGGGGCCCCTCGACGAACCGGGCTGCCCATGGTGGATCGAGCCTGCCGGGTGCTGGCCGACCGCTACGACCCGGTCCATGGCGGCTTCGGGGGAGCCCCCAAATTCCCGCAGCCGGTGACGCTGGAGCTCCTGCTGCGACAGCATCTGCGCACCGGCGAAGCCTCCTACCTGGAGATGGTCGTTCACACACTCCGTCGCATGGCTGCGGGAGGCCTCCGCGACCACCTCGGCGGAGGATTCCATCGCTACTCCGTCGACGCCCGATGGCTCATCCCCCACTTCGAGAAGATGCTGTATGACAATGCCCTCCTTGCCACCGCCTACCTCGACGCCTACCGGGCGACGGGAGCCGAGGACCTGCGGGACGTGGCCGTCGAGACGTTGGAGTACGTGGTAGAGGACATGCGCGACGAGCAGGGTGGGTTCTACTCCGCCCGGGACGCGGACTCCGAGGGAGAGGAGGGCCTATTCTACGTGTGGACCCCTTCGCAGCTCCGGGACGTTCTCGGGGAGGAGGCCGCGCTCTTCTCACGAGTCTTCGGGGTCACCGAGCGTGGAAACTTCGAGGGCAGGAGCCATCTGTACCTGCCGACACCCCTCGAGGCGGTGGCACGAACCGAGGGCACCGACGAGGCCGAGCTCCACCGACGGCTGGGTGAGGCAAAAGCCAAGCTCCTGGCCGTGCGGGACAGCCGGGAGCCGCCCTTCCGCGACGAGAAGGTCCTGGTCTCGTGGAACGGACTCGCCCTGCGCGCATTCGCCGAGGCCGCCGCGACGCTGGGGCGAGACGACTTCCTGTCCGTAGCGGTCTCCAACGGAGAGTTCCTGTGGGAGGAACTCCGCATCGGGGATCGCCTCCAGCACTCGTGGATCGCCGGGGAAGCGAAGATCCATGGGTTCCTCGACGACCACGCCTCCCTGGGCAACGCGTTCCTCAGTCTCCACTCCGCGACGCTGGACACACGATGGCTCGAGCGCGCGACCTGGCTCGCCGACGAGATCCTCACCCGCTTCCTCGATCCCGACACGGGACTCCTCTTCGACACCCCAGACGACGGGGAATCGCTCATCGTGCGACCTCGCGACGCCACCGACTCGGCGACGCCGTCGGGCGTCTCCATGGCTGCTGAGCTCTTCGCCCGACTGGGGCGCCTACTCGACGAGCCGCGATTCACCGATGCCGCCCGAGCGGCCATCGACGCCGAGGCGGATCTCCTGGAGCAGGCGGGGCCCGCCTTCGGACGCCTCCTCTCCGTCCTGGATCGCTTGGCAGCCTCCCCCGTGGAGATCGCCATAGTCGGAACGCCGGGGGACGGAGCCACGACAGAACTCGTCGCGGCGGCCCACGGAGAAGCGCTGCGGAACGTGGTGGTGACCGGGACGACCCCGGAAGCCGCCGAGGCCACCTCACCGCTTCTCCGAGGGCGCGGTCTCGTAGACGGACAGCCCGCAGCATACGTCTGCCAGGACTACGCGTGCGGCCTGCCGGCCACGACGGCCGACGGTCTTCGCCAGCAGATCGCGAACCTGTCCTCCCAAGCCGGCATGTGAGTCAAGGCCCGCCGACACCAACCGTCGCCGGCGACCGCGTGCGGGGACCGGCCTCCCTCGGAGACCGGCCACCACTCCTCCACGATCACGACTCTTCGTCCTCGTGGCGAGTTGGGTATCTTTAAGGGCTGTCTCGCAGCCCCGGTCGGTTGCGCGAACCACCCCGAAACGCGAACCCATGGCGACAAGCGAACAGGAAGTCATGCCGGCCTCCGATCTAGCTGGTCTTTCCCACGAACAGCTCCTCCGGTTCTATCGGACGATGGTGACCTCCCGTCGCGTCGACGACCGGGAACAGAGCCTGAAGCGCCAGAACAAGGCGTACTTCCAGATTTCGGGGGCTGGCCACGAGGCCGTGGGCGTCGCCCTCGGGGCACACTGCGACCCCGACCGGGACTGGTTCTTCCCGTACTACCGCGACAGGGCGCTCATGCTGTCGCTGGGACAGAGCCCCCTCGACCATCTCCTCCAGGCCGTGGGCGCCGAAGACGATCCCGCTTCCGGAGGCCGGCAGATGCCGGGTCACTTCGGTGATGCCCGCTTCAACACGCCCACTTCGTCGTCGCCCACCGGGACTCAGTTCCTGCAGGCGGTGGGCGCCGCAGAGGCGGGGACCAAGTTCGCCGCGGTCGAAGGCCTCAGGGAAAGGGTCGAATCATCGTTCGCCGAGGACGAGGTGGTCATCGTCTGCACCGGCGACGGAGCCACCTCAGAGGGCGAATTCTGGGAGTCGCTGAACACGGCGTGCAATCTGGGCCTGCCCGTGGTGTACGTCGTCCAGGACAACGGGTACGCCATCAGCGTGCCCATCGAGGTCCAGACGGCCGGGGGCAGCGTATCGAAGCTGGCCGCGGGCTTCCCCGGCCTCCACGTGGTGGAGTGTGACGGGACGGACGTCATCGACTCCTACAGGGCGGCGGGCGAGGCCATCGCGTACGCCAGGCAGCGGAAGGGGCCGTCCATGCTTCACGCATACACGACACGGCCCTACTCCCACTCCATGTCCGACGACGAGCGGGCCTATCGCACCCCGGAAGAGCGCGAGGAGCAAGACAAGCGGGATCCTCTTCGACGGCTGCGTGAACTCCTGATCTCCGAAGGCGCCACCACCGCCGATGCGTTGGACGCCATCGAGCAGGAGATCCACGACGCCGTGGCCGAGGCGGCGGACGTGGCCCTCGAGCGGCCGCAGCCGGACCCGTCGACGGCCATGAAGCACCTCTTCTCCGAGGAGGTTGACCCCACCTCGACGGACTTCGATACCGAAGACCGGCCCGAGTACGACAGCGACAAGCTCCTCACCATGGTCGACCTGCTGAACGCGTGCATGCGCTCGGAGATGGAGCGGGACCCGCGCGTCATCATCTTCGGCGAAGACGTTGCCGATGTCTCCCGGGACGAGATCATCGACGAGGTGAAGGGCAAGGGCGGCGTCTTCAAGGTGACCCATGGCCTCCAGAAGCAGTTCGGGTCGGACCGCGTCTACAATTCGCCCTTGGCCGAGGCCAACATCGTCGGCCGCGCCATCGGTATGGCCCTACGGGGCCTCAAGCCCGTCGTGGAGATCCAGTTCTTCGACTACATCTGGCCCGCCATGATGCAGATCCGGAACGAGCTGGCCACCATGCGCTATCGCTCCAATGGACACTTCAAGTCCCCGGTGGTGATCCGAACCACCTACGGCGGCTATCTGAAGGGTGGCGCCATCTACCATTCCCAGACCGGCGAGACGCTCTTCACCCACTGTCCGGGACTGCACGTGTGTATGCCGGCCACCGCCGAGGATGCGGCGGGCCTGCTCAGGACCGCCATCCGCTGCGACGATCCCGTGCTCTTCCTCGAGCACAAGCATCTGTACCGGCAGGTGTACAACAAGGGGCGCAATCCCGGCCAGGAATACATGATCCCCTTCGGGAAGGCGAAGGTGGTGCGAGAGGGCACCGACATCACCCTCGTGACCTGTGGCGCCCTGGTGAAGCGGAGTCTGGACGCAGCCAAGGTCGCCTCCGAGCAGCACGGCATCGAGGCCGAGGTCATCGATCTTCGAACGGTACAGCCTTTCGACATGGAGCGGATCGCGGATTCGGTCAAGAAGACGAACAAGGTCCTCGTCGTCCACGAAGACAGCCTGTCCTGGGGAATCGGTTCGGAGATTGCGGCCCGCATCGCCGACGAGCTCTTCGAGTACCTCGACGGCCCGGTGAAGCGCGTGGCATCCATGGACACCTGGGTGGCGTATGCCCCTCAGGTGGAGAACCGGATCCTGCCGCAGGCGCCCGATGTCGTGGACGCGCTGAGGGAGCTCGCCGCCTACTAGCGTTGGCCCCCTACGTCGCTGAGCGCCCTCCGGAGGTCTACGCCTCTCGAAGGTCTACGCCTCCTGAGATCTACGCCTCCTGAGGTCGCCGCGTAGTGACGTGACCGCCTCCTGAGATCTACGCCTCCTGAGGTCGCCGCGTACTGACGTGACCGCCTCCTGAGGTGTACGCCTCCTGATGTCGCCGCCCACTGACGTCGCCGCGTACATGGGTCGCCGCGGGAAAACCCTTACCGCAGTCGGTGGGCGAGGGATAACTTCGCTCCGGATGCCGGGTTCGCTCGCCCGGCCACAAGGTCCCCCGAGCCCCCCGACCGTCATGCGTCTACGAGCTCTCCTTGCCAGCATCCTCGTCCCGGCGCTCTCGACCGCGTGTTACGAGCAGGTAGCCGGCCCTGGGGAAGAGACCGATGGGCGCGTCACCGTCATCAACGACTCGTCCTCTCTCGCCGAGCGGATCGAGTACACCGATGAGGACGTTCCCATCGACCCGCCGGACCCGCAGACCTTCGCCGCAACGCCGGGAATGGAGGCGACATCGCCGCCGGCGCTGGCCCCCTCCGACGTCAACCTGACGCTCATCGCCGAGGTGGATCCGCCAACCATCGATGGAGTGGAGCTGCAGGCCACGTCCATCTCGGCACGATCATCCCTCGCCTTTCTCGTGAGCTACAACGTGCGAGGCGGCACCTTTCTTGGTGGCACCGACTACATCATCAACTGGTTCGGGCGCCGGCCTCGGGTGCTCTCCGCCGCCTACTTCGCCGACTCGGATGTCTCCGCGGTGGCGTTGAGCGGATCCGCCGTCTACGCCGCCACGGCCACGGACGACGCCAGCTTCACCACGTCGGCCGCCCTCGACGTCCTGGGGTTGAGCTTCTTCGGTCTCAGGATCCTCGGCCAGGCGCGCGTCGACCTCTCGAGCTTCGCCGCGACCAGCGCCCTCGCGGTGGGGCAGGTCATCTACGTCACGACGGGAGACGGTGGTGACCTGTACGCCCTGGACGCCAACGACTTGAGCATCCTGGCGCAGTCGCCTCTCGATGACGCTCGTTGGGTCGCCTACGACGAAGACAACGGGCGAATCGTGGTCGTACAAGGCACGCCCGGTCGGATCGCCGTATTCGAGGAGGGCAACTTCTCGGGTGGGTCGCTGAACCTACTCGCCACCTACCCCTTCGACGGCGCCGACATCGCCGAGTCGAAGTCGACTGTGGACGTGGTCGGCGGGAAGGCCTTCATCGCAGCGGGCTCGGAGGGCGTGCAGATCATGTGCCTGGACGACGGGTCCATCGTCGGCTCGGTTCCTCGCCCGGATCCCGCGAGCCTGGGGCTCGACCCCTCCGTGGTCGTCACAAACGCGGTGAGCGTCGAAGGCGACCTCGTGTTCATCTCCAACGGTGAGGCCGGTGTCTACGTCGCGGCCGGCGACGAGGCCTTCGACCAGACGTCGTGCTCCGAACCACAGAGCGTCGGGGTCCTGGGCCAACTCCAGTTCGGCGCCCTGGAGTCTGTCAACCACGTGGACTACCGAAGCGGCGTGCTCCTGGTGGCGGCAGGTCTCGGCGGCCTCAAGATCGTGACGGTGAGCATCGTCCCTTGATGGAGCACCCTCCGACCCCGTGGCCTCCCGGGTACCCGTGCGATATCACGGGTGGCGGCCCAGTGTACTTCCTCAACCGCCTTCTAGAGCTTGAGGCCGAACGTCAGGGGGATGAGCGTGGCATCCGAATCTCCGCGGATCTTCACGTAGCGGATCTCGGCGAAGGCCGAAATGCCCGTGCCGGCCCCGATGTTCACGCCGAAGCCGCCATGGTACCCGTTGTCGCTGGACTTCACGGTGGCCCCCACTGGCCCGGATTGGAGCTGATACGCCCCCAGCCCGGCCAGGAGGTACGGCACCAGGGAGATGCCAGGAAGGTCGTAAACCACACTCAGAGTCCCCCCCAGCACCTGAACATCGTCCAGAAGGGCATCCGGCGTCCCCAGGCGATGGAAGAAGCCGTCGCCCCGCAGACCTAGCGGGACGCTGGGGACGGAGACGAAGAGCCCGACCTGCCCGTGATAGCCGGCATCGGCCACGTCGGAGAGACTCCCTGTCGGCGCGGTGAACCCGCCTGCCACCATGAAACGCGGTTGGGCCTCGGCGGCCACCGGAATCGAGCAGGCCAGGGCGATGGCGAGTAGCAAACGTCGGGGCATGGGTCTCTCGAGCTCGTGGCACGGATCTTGGACCAACAAGCTCGCGTAAGGCAGCGATCCGTGGCAAGGATCCCCGGGCCGGAGGGCCCCGCCGCAGCGGTATCCGCGTCGGGGACCCCTCCACCAAAGGCTTCCGCGGGGCGCGGACCGTCGCGTAATCGGTGCCGCCGATGAGAAAACTCTGCCGGCCGAAGGGCAGGCTGGACTACATTTGTTTCCGTTCGCCGGGGGGGTGGCGGGAACGTATCCACACACTGGAATCGACCATGAAGATGCACAGGCAGCTCCCACTCCCCATGGTGGCCCTCGTTGCCCTGACCGGCTGCTACGAGCAGATCCTCGTCCCGGGCGACGAGGCCAACGAGCGAATCGAGGTAACGAACGACGAATGGGTCCTCGGGCAGCGCGTGAAGTACCCCGACGCGAACGTGCCCATCGACGAGTCGGTGCTCACTGCCTTCCGCACGAGTCCGGCCCCCTCACCCGGCAGATGGTCCATCGCCACGCAACGGACGACGCACCGTGAAGGTGTCATGGCCGTGAATGCAGGGCCGGCCATGGCTCCGTCCTCCATCACCTTGACCCTCGAGACCGAGGTCGATCCGCCGACGGTTTCCGGAGAAGTGGTTCAGGCGACTTCCGTGTGGGTGACCGGGGGAAACAAGGCGGTGGTGTCCTACAATTTCCGGGGAAACCCCGCGCTGGGCGGCGTCGACTACCTCGAGAAACTGAACAAGGATCGGCCCCGGCTCCGATCGTCGGCGATCTTCAACGACACGGATGTCAATGCGGTGACCATCGACGACAACGCGGCCTATCTCGCCGAGCTCTCGTCGGATCCACTGCTCCCCTCGTCGGCCATCGTCGAGAGGATTCGCTTCAAGGGGAAGAAGTTCACCCTGGATGAAGCGACACGGGCTCCCGTCGCCAGCTTCGCCGCCACGAGCGTCATGATCGCCCGCGACATCCTGTACGCGACGTCCGGAGACGGAGGGGCCGTGTACGCGTTCGACCAGGACGACCTTTCCCAGCTGGGCGAGTTCGCTCTGGACGACGCCCGGTGGGTGGCCTGGGACGAGGATGAAGACAGGATCCTCGTGGCGCAGGGTACACCCGGACGGATCTCCGTCTTCGAGGAGGGCGTGTTCCCCGGTGGATCCATGAACCTCCTGGCGAGCTATCCCTTCCCCGGGGCCAACGTGCCCGAGTCCAAGTCCACGGTGGAGGTCGCCGGCGAGTTGGCCTTCATCGCGGCGGGTCCGGAGGGTGTCCAGGTGATGTGCATCGAGACGGGTGAGATCGTCGGCAACGTCCCGCGGCCGGACCCGGCGAGTCTCGGACTCGATCCCTCGGTCGTCGTCACCAACTCCGTCACCGTCGACGACGACGTCATGTTCATCTCCAACGGTGAGGGGGGAATCTACGCCGCCGCCGCGGACGACGACTTCGACGACATCGAGTGCGGTGACCCGGTGACCATCCGACTCCTGGGCCGCCTGCGCTTCGACGACCTGGAGTCCGCCAACCACATCATGTACCGTGGCAAGACTCTCTACGTCGCTGCGGGCCTCGGCGGCGTCAAGATCGTCGAAGCCGATATCGACTGAGTCGACGAGGCTACTCGAGGATCCAGCGCATCCCAAGCACGAGCGAGACGTAGTCGTACCCGTCGCCGCCTGATGCGAAGCTCGTGACGCTGGCCGTGGAGTACGACAGGGCCAGCGACACCTCGCTGGCGCCGGCGACCCGGTAGGCCGCGCGACCGTTACCTCGCATGGTCAGGCTCGGATCGCCGTCGGTGGTGACCTGCTCGACTCCCGGGGCCACCTCGACGAGGAAGCTCCAGGGTAGCGGACGGCGGACCCACGTTCCGCTGACTTCGAAGACGCCATAGAAGTCCGGATCGAAGTACCCGTCGAAGAGGTTCTTCTCGAAAGAGAATGCTCTAAACCCCGCGCCCAGGAAGAGCTCCGAGCCCATCGTCCGGGTGGCGGCGAGAAAGAAGCTGCGACGTCCATTGGACTCCGTGGCCTCGTAGCTTCCAAGTCCCAACTGACCGTTCACACGCCAGTCCAGAGTGGGACGCCAGGCCGCGGACAGGAGGAACTGTGTGCTCCTCACACCGCGTTCGGCCATGGCCGCCGTCTCATCGACGCCGAAGGAGACGAACTCGAGGGTCACGTCTACCGGCCGCCGCTGGGGTGACCGCACGGCAGCCCGATACGACAGGAACGTCGGATCGTCGAAGCCGTCTGTACGGCTGCCACCCAGGCCAGCCGTCAGGAGCCAGCCGGGGTCCATCTCGTATGTGCCGGTAAGGAACACACCCATGGCCGACCGCTCGAGAGGTCCCAGGGAGAGATCCTGGCTCAGGTCCCGCCAGTACGCCTCTCCGCGTACGTCGAGCCGGGGCATGGGATGGTGGCGTCCCACCAGCGTGGTGGTCACCATCCGGTTCCCATCGGAGTCGTCCTCGCCACGGACGGTCGGTCGCACGGTGGGCGCGAGAGCCCCCTCGGCGGAGCGGAGGTGATCGCGGATCGCCGCATCGTTGGGAGCGAGTTGGTTGGCGTGGCGCAGGGCTTCTACGGCGGCCCCGTTCCGGCGCTGCCAACGGTACACCTCACCGAGCACACCCCACGCCTCGCCACTCGCCACATTGGCTGCAACGGCTTCCTGGGCTGATCGCTCGGCTTGCACCAGTCGGCCCGACCATCCCAGGGTCCTGGCACGCCCGCTGAGGGCCCGCACGTCTCCCGGCGCCATCTCCAGAACCCGGTCGTACTCCTCGAGGGCCCCCTCGAAGTCGCCCGAGAACCCCCGGGCCCTCGCGAGGCCGAGTCGACTGTCCACGTCGTCCGGCCGCTGTTCCACGAGGGCCTCGTAGACGCCGATGGACTGTTGGTACTGCTCCGCCCACGCCAGGGCCTGCGCTCGTTCCCTTCGGGCCGTGGAGTGGTCGGGAGCGATGGAGAGGAGTTCGTCGTAGCTCTCGAGTGCCTCGTCCGCCCGACCGGCCCAGGAGTGGAAGAGAGCCATGGCCGCCAGAGCATCCGGATTCCCGGGCTCCATGCCGAGGACCTCCTCCGCGGCCGCGGTGGCGTCGCCGAGTCGCCCAGACCACGCCAACACCCGTGCGCGGGCGAGGCGGGCATCGAGGTTCCCGGCGTCGTTCGCCATCAGGCGCTCGAGCAGCTCGAGAGCCCGATCGTACTCGGCGTCCCATCCGTGCATGAGCCCTCGCCGAAGGAGGGCGATACCGTCGTCGGGATCGGCGGCGAGCCTCCCATCGTAGAGTTGGCGCGCCCGCTCGGTGTCGCCGGAAGACCAGGCGCGGTCCGCCTCGTCCTGAGCCCTCGGGGCGGCACCCGCCAGCCGCTCGAGGTAGTCGAGTGCCGTGGGATGGTCGGGCACGTACTGGAGCACCGTCTCGAAGTGGCGGCGCACCGCGTCCAGCTCGCCGGATCGCCACGAGACGAGCCCCAGGCCCACCAAGGCATCGACGTTGCCGGGCTCGGCACGAACGACGACCTGGAAGAGGCGAGCACCCTCCTGGGTGTCGCCCTCCCTGAGGAAGACGTAGCCCAGGCCCGTCCGGGCGTAGTGGTCGTTGTCGCAACGCTGAAGCGCGCTTTGGAAGCGCGTCCTCGCCTCGTCCATGCGGCCGTCCGAATAGGCGGTCCAGCCGGCCTCGGCGTCCACGGCCGACGCGCTAGGGCACGGATCCTGGGCCATCACGTCGACAGGCCCACCGAACGCCCCGGCCAAGAGAACCAGACCGAGGACGCTACGAGAGGCGATGGGTGGGCGGGAATCGCGTTTCATGAGCCTCTCCGGATCTGCCGGCTGCCTGTGATCGGACGGTCCTCCGAGGAGTGGCCTGGACGGAGACGAGTGTGGCTGCTCGCGCGTGGCGTGGGCACCCGGCCTACGCGCCAATTCAGTGCTTCGCCTGCCAGGGGTCAAGAGTCTCGCGCGAGTCAGACCACGCGCATGTCGGGATCGTGGGCTTCCGCCCAGGCCTGGATACCGCCCCGCAAGCTGGCCACATCGCCCCGGCCCGCATGCGCCAGACGCCGTGCGGCCTGAGCGCTTCTGACGCCCGAGCGGCAGTACGTCACGATGGGTCGATCGGGCGGTACCTCTTCGAGTCGGTGCTCGAGCTCGGCCAGAGGAATCAGACGGGCACCCCGCTGGGCAAGACTGCTCACCGCCCACTCCCACGGTTCGCGGACGTCGAGGAGGTATGGAGGCTCCTCCCCGGCCAGTCGCTCCGCCAGCTCGCCGACGTCGATTTCGACCACGTCCTCATCCGGAGAACTCCCTGCCAGGGGAGCGCCCGACGCCTTCGTCCCGCAGAAGATCTCGTAGTCGATGAGTTCGGTGACGGTGGGGTCGTCTCCACACACCGGGCACGCCGGATTCCGCCTCAGCGCGACTTCCCTCCACGTCATCTCGAGGGCATCGAAGATGGCGAGCCGGCCCGCCAGCGTGCGGCCCACACCGAGCAGAAGCTTGATGGTCTCCATGGCCTGGGCCGCGCCGATGATGCCCGGGAGGGCTCCCAATACGCCTCCTTCGGCACAGTTGGGCACCAGACCGGGCGGCGGCGGCTCCCTGAAGAGACAGCGGTAGCACGGCCCACCCTCGATGGAGAACACCGAGACCTGCCCCTCCCATCGGAAGACCGAGCCGTACACGTTGGGCTTGCCGAGGAGGACGCAGGCGTCGTTGACCAGGTAGCGGGTGGGGAAGTTGTCCGTCCCGTCGACGACGACGTCGTAGTCAGTCAGGATCGAAAGTGCATTCTCCGACGTCAGGCGGGCCGGGTGCGGCACCAGCTCGACGTTGGGATTCACATCGCGCAGGCGGTCGGTGGCCGATTCCAGCTTGCTCCGTCCGATGTCGGAAGTCCCGTGGAGGAGCTGGCGCTGCAGGTTGCTCTCATCGACGACATCGAAGTCGACGATGCCCAGTGTGCCGACGCCAGCGGCGGCCAGATAGAGCGTCAGTGGCGATCCGAGACCCCCGGCCCCCACGCACAGCACACGTCCGGCCTTGAGGCGCCGCTGACCCTCGAGCCCGACATCGGGAAGAGCCAGGTGGCGGGCATAGCGGTAGAGCTCGTCGCGCTCCAGATGGGGGAGGCTCATGAGCGGTTGCACCCCCTCGGCGGGAGGGGGTTCCTACGGTCGACCGGGGGCCCCGAGCGGTCCGCCCTCGGAGACGATCTGGAAGGCCAGGGCGTCCTGCTCCAGAGCGCGGGCCATGTCCGCGTCCCCTCCGGCCAGGTCGACGACGTTGGAGAGTTGGAGGGCGAGGACATAGTACTGGAAGGGAATCATGAGTGTGGACCGATCGGCCCAGATGTCGCGATCTCTGAGGCCCCGATAGAGGTAGACCTCGTCGTAGAGCCTCAGGGTCTGATCCACGTCGTACCAGTCGCCACCGTACTCGGGGGCACCCTGCACCAGGCCCAGATGCTCGTCGGTCTCCAGGTTCCGAAGCTCGAGCTTGGTGGTCAGTCCGTGGCGCACACCCCACCGCTCCAGTCCGAGTTGGGTCATGAGCCCTGCAGAGGACGAAAAGAAGATGGGCCGCTCGCGTCCGGAGTCGTTGATGATGCGCAACGCCAACTGCTGGGCCCGGTCGAGGACCATGCCTTCGGGATAGGTGACCGCCAGCTTCGGGAAGGGAATCGTGAGGTCTTCAGGGAGTCGCATGGCTGTCACGGAATCCATGACATCCTGACTCAATACGGTGATGGGCCGTGAAGGGAGCGGGCGATCGTCGTGGAGCCCCGGGAAGGCCTCCGGGTCGTACACCCTTTGCCGACCGGGGGTCGTCAGGTCCTGCAGCTGCTTCGGGTACCAACTCGTGTAGAGGTACTGACCCACCACCACGGTTACATCCGGCCGGATGCCCTCCACCTCCTGCAGGTACCAGAGGGGGAACGTGTCGTTGTCGCCGTTGGTGAAGAGGACCCCGTACGGTTCGACACTCACGAGGAGGTCGTACGCCCAATCCCTCGCGGCATAGTCTCCACTTCGACTTGCCCAGCCCCAGTTGAGCATGAGGGGGAGGAATGCCACGACGAGGACCGGCGATGCCGTAGCGTAGTTGCGACGGCTCCCCCCCATGAACGATGCGATGGCATGCCAGCTTCGGGCGAGACCGATTCCGGCCAGCGATCCCCAAAAGAGGAAGCCTGCCACGTAGAAGTAGTCGCGTTCCCGGACCTCCCGAAGGGACTGGTCGAGTCCGGCGTGAAGGGAGTACCCGTGCCGGAAGTTCAGGTAGACCACCAGACCGATGGTCAGCGTGGCCGCGAGCACCGAGAGGTAGGCACACAGATTCCGCTCGACCTTCCAGGCCGCGCTGAGTCCGGCGATCCCCAGCGCCAGGAAGAGAAGCGTGAAGGGGAGCCGCACGAGTTGAGGGAGCTCCGACGGGGCGAGGCCCCGGGCCCACTGCCACTCGAAGTACTGCAGGTACGTCGCCATCTGGGCGCCGAAGGAGGCCTTTCGCTGCGTGATGGGTGGGGTCTGGTACTGCTCTCGGGTCAGGGAGGAAGCCAGCGCCGGGCAGCCAGCCTTCCCGAGGGTGTAGATCGCGATCGCCGCCCCCGCCGTCGACGCGCAGGTGGGGTCCCCTTCGTTGATGACCGGATCCTGAGCCGCCCGGATGGGGAGGACGAAGTTGAACGACAGGCCCAGCACCACGAGGAGCAAAGCCCGCGACAGGAAGTCGGGGCGAAACAGCCTCGGGGCTCCCGCGAGGAGCACCAGAACGGCGAGGGCCGGCATCGGCAAGACCGACATCAGATGGCTGGTGGACCCGATGGCCATGAGGAAGAGGGCTACGAGAAGGCCTCGCTCACTCCCCGGTTCCTCCCGGCGGTCGTACCATCGCACGGCAAGCCAGCTGACAGCAGCGATGATCAGAACGGAGAGGGTATAGACCTTCTCGTTGACGTTGGATTGGTTCCAGACCGTGAAAGCCGTAGCGCCGACTACGGCCGACGCCCCGGCCCCGATCCGGGCGAGCTCCGGCCTGGCGAAGACGCCTACGAGGACACGGTGAGCGACCAGGAAGAAGAAGCCCGTCGCCGCCGCGCTCGTCGCCGCTGCAAAGAGATTGATGCGCACGGCGACGGAGAGTCCCGTTGGCGCCAGCAGCAGACTCCACACCTTGGCGACGACCACGAAGAACGGGTTTCCCGGCGGATGCGGGATCCCGAGGATGTGCGCCGTCGCGATGTACTCGCTGGCGTCCCAGAACCCGGTGGTGGGCGCCAGGGTCGCCACGTAGAGCAGAAAGGCCCCCAGGCCTGCGAGGGCCGCGGTGCCATACGGTGGTGACTCTTCACCCATCTGCCGCCCCCTCCCCTGGTAGACCATCGCCAGCCACCGCCTCCACGAGTTCCAACACGCGATCCACCTGTTCGGGTCCGTTGTAGACATGGGTGGAGAGCCGCATCCATCCGTAGCCGTACTCGCCGATGACCCGGGTGCGGACGGCTGCGGTCCGCGAAAGGTGCCGTTGTAGCGCAGCCGACTCCACCCCCTCGACGGCAAACGCAATCATCCCACCCTTCAGCCCCTCGTCCGAGGGGGTCACCACCTCCACCCCGTCCATCGCCCTCAGGCCGTCTTCCAAGCGGCGCCTGAGATATCGAACCCGTCCCTCCACCCGTTCCATCCCCAGGGCGTGAAGGAACTCCGACGCCGCGAGAAGCCCGGCGAGCCGAGACTCGTCGATGGTCCCCAGATGGTTGAACCGATGCGCCCCGAGCTCGAGGTCATCCCAGCCCCCGGAGGCCAGAGTGGGCCAGAGGTCCTCCCGCCACGCACCGGAGAGGTAGAGGAGACCGCACCCTTGGGGTGCGAGCATCCACTTGTGGGGGGAGCTTGCATAGAAATCGCAACCGATGCCGTCGAGGTCGACGTCGAGCATCCCCGGAGGATGGGCGCCGTCGACGCACAACGCGATGTCCCGGTTCCTGCACCGTCGGGCCAGCTCCTCCACGGGGAGCCGGGTGCCGGTGGTGAAGGTGAGGTGCGAAACGCTCACCACCCGGGTCCGCGACGACACCCGGTTCCAGATCGCCTCCACAAGTTCGTCCTCGCTGGAGGCGGGGACGGGAAGTGGCGCGACGGTGAGGGACACCCCCCTGCGTGCAGCAACCACCCGCCACGGCTCGAGGCCGCCGATGTGTTCGTGATCCGTCGTGACGACGTCCTCTCCCTCGGAGAGCGCCAGCCCATGGGCGACGAAGCTCATGGCCTCGGTGGTGTTCCTGGGAAAGACGAATCCAGAGGGGTCGCCCCCGACCAGGGAGGCCACCGATCGCTTCAGGTCGTCCCACGCCACCCCCGGCGGATAGGTGGCGGCGACCCGGCGGGTGTGTTCGGTGACGGCATCCACCACGACCCTCGGCGAGGGACCCAAGGTGCCGTTGTTCAGGTAGATACGACCGTCGGGAATCAGGAAGGCCGAGCGGACCTGATACCAGAACGCCTCATCGTCGGGTGCCCCTCCGGAGGCGAGGTCGCGCGCCAGCGCCTCCACGGTCCTGGGCCACGCGAGAGAGGCGCCACCCAGGACCGAGAGGAAGCGACGGCGATCCAGTGTCACCCGGCGTCAGCCGTCGGTCTTCACCGCGATAAACGAGATCTCGATGGCGGCACCCGCCACCAGACCGCTCACGGCCACCGTGACCCGGGACGGAGCATCGCCGCCCTCGAAGTATTGGGCATAGGCCTCGTTCATCTCCGAGTAGCCTTCCACGTCGACCAGGTAGACCGTGGCCCGGACGATGTCATGGTAGTCCATGCCCAGTTCGTTCAGCAGCTCGCCGAAGGAGCGCATGATGTTGTGGGTCTCCGCCGCGACACGCCCCTCGGTCATTGCGCGCGTCTCGGACGAGACGCCGAGTTTGCCCGAAAGCCAGTATGTGTTGTCTACTTGGATCGCCGCGCTGAAGGGCGTCCGGGAGGAAGGCTGATGGGCGATACGCGGGCCCTGTTGGGCCAAGAGGGGCTGTGCCATGAGCGAGGCGGCAGCAAGGGCGAGGGCGATACGCTTCACGGTGGTTCTCCTGGAGAGTTCAATAGATCCGGTGTGCCGGATCATGCCCGACCTCAGGCCGTCGGGCAAGGACACAATAGGGTAGTTTTCCCTCCATGATCGCCCTCAGCAGCCGAGTCGCCCGCTACGCACGAGCCTGGATCGTCGGTCCCGACGACGTCGTGGAAGAGGAGATCACCATCGACCGGGGTGATACGACGATTCCAGCCACCGTGGTGAGGCCCCGAGGGATGCCGGCGCCGCTGCCCGCGTGGGTGGTCCTCCACGGGATCACCCGGCCGGGGCGAGCCCACGCTCAATTGGTCCGCTTCACCCGTTCGGTGGCCTCGGCGGGGTTGGCTACCATCGTACCCGAAGTGCCCGAATGGCGGGAGTTGTCACTCGCTCCGGCGCTGACCGTGCCGACCGTGGCCGCAGCCGTCCGCGGACTGCGGGACACAGGCTTCGTCAGAGGCGATCGCCTGGGCCTTGTGGGGTTCTCCTTCGGCGCCCCCCACGCCATCGCGGCGTCGGGCCACCCCGATCTCTCGGACGACATCGCCGGTGTCTGCGGCTTCGGGGGGTACTGCTCCATCGAGCACACCATCCGCTTCATGCTGACCGGTCACCACGAGTGGGGGGGCCAACGCCACCACCTGAGACCGGACCCCTACGGCCGGTGGATCGTCGCCGCCAACTACCTGACGGCGGTGCCCGCCCACGAGGACGCGGCTGACGTGGCCGATGCCCTCCGAGCCCTGGCTCAGCACGCCGGAGACGTGGGCGCCCCTTCGTGGGATCCCGTCTACGACTCCAGGATCCGCGAGCTTCGGGCCACCGTCGGGGAGGCACGTAAGGGCTTGTTCGATGTCTTCGCGACGGAATCGGCGGCGAGCGGTACGAGTCGCGCCCGTGGCACGGCACGACCCGCTGACGCAGCTCCGGACCGTGGGGGGGCACCACCCGACGGCGGGCCTGGACCCGACGTGATGGGGCTGGCGGAAGACCTCGTCGCCGGCGCTCGACGCCGTGAGCCCGCCGTGGATCCCATGGAAGCTTTCGAACGGGTCGAAAACCAGGTCCACGTGATCCACGGACGCCAGGACCACCTCATTCCGTTCACTGAGGCACACCGTCTCGGCAGGGCCATCGATGACGCCCGGGTGACCGTAACGCGTCTTTTTGGCCACTCAGGCCAGGAGCGCTTTCCCTTCTGGTCGGCTGCGACGGAGATTCCGCGCTTCGCGCGGGCGCTGAGTGACGTGCTGACGGTCGTCTGACCGTCTAGCGCATCCCCAGGATCTCCTTCACCGCGGATTTCACGGCGGCATCCTTGTCGTCCAGGGCCTGGTTCAGAAGCCTTCGGGCGTGGGGAGTCCCAATCTGATTCAGGGCTCGGTACCCGGCGATGCGCACGTCCGTGCGGGGCTTGGAGAAGAGCCTCGGCACAGCATGCTTCTCGATCGAAGTCACCGCCCCCGGGTCGCCGAGTTGGCCCAAGGCCCGGATGACGGGAAGGGCCTCGTCTGGATCGCTAGTACCGTCGAGCATCTTGATGAGGGAGCGGAGGGCGCGCTCGACGTGCAACTCCCCTGCCGTGACCGCCGCGGCCATGCGGACCCCCGCATCCGGATCTTCGAGAAGACCGATGACGAGTTCACCGGCCTTTTCGTCCCCGAGCTTGGCAAGGGAGCGGAGTGCCTCACGGCGGACTTTGGCGTCGGGATTGGCGAGGGCGCTGGTGACCAATTCCACCGCGCCGTCGCCGCCCGTTTCGCCGAGTATGGCCACGGCGTTGCGCACCAGGAAGCGGTTCTCGGACTCCGCCATCTCTTCGATGATCGGACGACCAACGGGGCCCATCTCGACCAGGGCCTCGCAGTGGACGCGTCGGGCCAGACGATCCGTGGAGTCGGCCAGATCGTCCCTCACGGCCATGGCCATGGGTGCACCGAGATTCCGGCAGGCGACGAAGTACTCCTGCCGACGCCCTTCGTCGCGAACCGTGCCCATCTGTCTGGCCAGTCGTTGATAGACCAGGGGTGTCGCCATCGACAAGGCGACCGCCAGGATGTCGTTGTTCGGTGGCTCCCCGGCGGCGGCGGCCAGTCGGCCCAGAGCGACAGCTACCCCGTCGACCTCGGGCCCATCACGCATCTCCAGGGCCAGTCGCTCGATCTCCGTACGCTGTCCTGGATCCCCGTCGAGGAAGGCTTTCACGGCAGCCTCCAGGGGTGAGGTGGGCGCCATGTCGTCGACTGCAACGGGCTCCGAGTCGTCGGTCGGGTGGGCTCCGGACCCGGTAGATACGGCGGAATCGTCATCGACCGTCAGATCATCGTCGAGTCTCAGGGTCTCCTCCTCGAGAGGATCAGACCAGGCGTCGACGGGTTCGGTGGGAGCCAGATCGGGTGTCAGGACGCTGTGCGTCGACGCCCCGGCTTCGCCGGCCTCCAGAGCCCCTTCGAGGGTGTCGACCGGATCGGCGGCGGTAGAGGAGAACAGCGCCTCGACGGAGCGCGCGATTCCAGAAAGCTCCTTCGTACCCTCGGATTCGGACATGGGCCAGCCGGGGTTGTGGAGGAAGAACCGTCAGGTCTCGGGTCCAATCTAGGAAAGGCGGGCCCGCGCCGGGAGTCATCCGTGGCGTCGGCAGGCTGACGGAACCGCGCCACGACCGGCTTTCTTGCTTGCCCTATCGCGCCCCGACATCTTCAATCATCCCCCCCTGGGCAGACTCGAACCTTCATGTACGTTCTGTTCGCGGTCATTCGCACCGCGCAGCATCGCACGAGATTTCAGGAGAGCGAGATGCCCGTATTCACCCGTTTTCGCGACGGCGTGCTGGTCCTTACCGTCGACGGTGACTTTACCGCCAACGAGCTGCGCCGGGTCGCCTACGGGGCCTTCCACGAGGACGGCGCACCCCAGGTCATCCCCGTGCTCCTCGACATGAGTGGCGCCGCAGGGATCTCCGGCAAGTCCGCCGAGCAGATGAAAGCGATGGGGGCCATCTTCGGTGCCTATCGAGACCGGATCGCGGGCCTGGCGGTGGTGGCTCCGAGCGCGGTTCACGACACGTTCGAGCCCGACGGCGACTTCGGTCGAGAGGCCGGACTGGGCCTGTTCACCTGCACCGCCCATGCAGACGCGCGAGACTGGCTCTCGAACAAGGGCTGAGCACCGACACTGGAACCCCTCCCGGGAGGATGACGATGAGAGAGACGACGATGCGGCGGTTCGTACTGGCCTGGGCCTCGGGGATCACGTTGGCGGCATCGACCGCCTGCGAAGCCCGACCACAGGCGGCCCCGGGAACCATCGCATTCGTGGGGGTGGACGTCCTCCCCATGACCGCGCCCGGAGTTCAGGAGGACCACACTGTGGTGGTCGTGGACGGGGTGATCACGGAAGTGGGGCCCGCCGACGAGATCGTCATCGGTGAGGGGGCGACCATCATCGATGGTGAAGGGCGGTACCTCATGCCCGGGCTGGCCGAGATGCACGCCCACGTACCACCTGGAGACAACCCTCCTCGGGAGGCCGTGGAGGACATCCTCTTCCTCTACGTGGCCAACGGTGTGACGTCGATCCGGGGGATGCTGGGTTCGGCCTACCAGATTCCTCTCGCAGAGGAGATCCGACGCGGAGACGTCCTCGGGCCGAACTTCTACGTCGGCGCCCCTTCCATCAATGGAAACTCGGCGCCGACCCCCGAAGCCGCCGAACGCCTGATCCGGGATCACGCGGCAGCAGGATACGACCTCCAGAAGATCCATCCAGGGGTTTCTCGGGAGTCGTGGGACCGGATGGTCGCTGTCGCCGAGGAGGTGGGCCTGACCTTCGGTGGGCACGTCCCCGCCGACGTCGGGCTGGTCCATGCCATCGAGACGGGGATGTCCACCATCGACCATCTCGATGGCTACGTCCAGGCGGTGGCGTCCGACGATGTCGTCGCACAGGTGAACACGGGCCAGCCCATCAGCCTCGAGCGACTCGTCGAGGGGGTGGACGAAGGCAAGATCGACGAGATCGTGTCCCTGACCGTCGAGCACGACGTGTACGTCGTGCCCACCATGTACCTTTGGGAGAACCTCTACGGGACGGAGGACCCGGAGCCCTTCTTGTCCCAGCCGGAGATGGTTTACGTCTCGGCGCAGCAGCGGGACGCCTGGCGGCGTCAGGCCGCTGGCAGCCCGAGGGGATCGGCCGAAGCCGTCCGGGCCTTCCTCGACGTCCGTGACCGGATCCTCGGGGCGCTGGCCGACGCCGGAGCACCCATCATGATGGGCACCGACTCGCCTCAGATGTTCAACGTGCCGGGATTCGCTCTCCACCGGGAGATCGACGAGATGGCGGAGGCAGGCATGTCGAACCAGCAGATCCTGGAGAGCGGCACCGTCGCCGTGGGTCGATACGTCCGGGAGCACCTGGGGTTGGACGAGGACTTCGGCACCATCGTCCCGGGGCAGCGTGCGGACCTGGTACTACTCGGCTCCAATCCGCTAGCCGACCTCGACAACCTCACCGACCGGGTGGGCGTCATGGTTCGCGGGCACTGGGTGACCCGGGAGGAGATCGACGTCGGACTCGCGGCGCTGGAGGCGAAGCACGCGGGAGGCTAGTCGGATCCCCGACCTGCGGCGTGCCCGTCGAGGTCCACGGGATGCGACACGCTCGGGGACGATCCTCCCGTGATGAGTCGGGCCCCTCGGGACTGGATGAACCACTGCCAGGCCCAGTGCACCATAACGAGGAGCTTGTTGCGGAAGCCCACGAGGAAGGCGACGTGGACCGCGCTCCACAGCAGCCAGGCGAACAAGCCGCTGAACGTCCGACCTCCGACATCTGCGACGGCTCGAGCACGACCGATGGTCGCCATCTCGCCTTTGTTCCGATAGCGAAAGGACGGGCGGCGCGGGGGGGTGGGGCTGGAGATCTCCGCGGCGATGATGTCACCGACGAAGGTCCCCATCTGGATGGCTCCCTGGGCCACACCGGGGACGGGCTCCTTCGTGGCCGCGTCCACCTGAGCCGCGAGATCGCCTACGGCGAACACGTTCGGGTGGCCCGGCACAGAACAATCGGGCTCCACAACGATGCGCCCCTGGCGGTCGAGCTCGACGCCCAGCGAGCGGGTCAGGTGAGACGCCTCGACCCCCGCCGCCCAGATCACGTTCGCCGCGGCCACGCTCTGGTCGCCCACCCACACCATGCCTTCGTCGACCGCTGTGACCATGGTGTCAAGTCGGACCTCGACGCCCAGACTCTCTAGCTGCTTCAGGGCGCTCCGCGATGCGTCTTCGGACATGGTCGGGAGCAGGCGCGGTCCCCCTTCGAGGAGGTACACTCGAGCGGTAGTCGTATCCACCCGCCGGAAGTCGTCGGGAATGGACATGGCCGCGATCTCCCTGAGTGCTCCGGCCATCTCGACGCCCGTAGCCCCCCCTCCGATGACGACGAAGGTCAACTTGGCGCGCCGAGCTTCCTCGTCTTTCTCCAGCTCCGCCTCCTCGAAGGCCATGAGGACCCTGCGACGGATCTCGATGGCGTCGTCGATGGTCTTGAGCCCCGGCGCGCGTCGGGCCCACTCATCGTTGCCGAAGTAGGCAGTGGTGGCGCCGGCGGCGAGAACCAGACAGTCGTAGGCGACCTCTTCGGCGCCCACTTGTAGGGTCCTGGCTTCGAGCGAGACGGCGGTGACCTCCTGGAGCAGGACCTGGACGTTTGCCTGCTTGCGGACAATGGCCCGGACGGGCTCTGCGATGTCCGCCGGCGAAAGGGCTGCCGTGGCTACCTGGTAGAGGAGGGGCTGGAAGAGATGGTGGTTGCGTCGGTCCAGGAGAAGCACGTCGCACTCTGCCTTCGCGAGCCGTCGCACCACTTCGAGCCCCCCGAAGCCCGCGCCCACCACGACGACGCGGGGAGGTCGCTTCATGAGCCTCCTGGCCCGGCATCGCCCTCGGAAGACGAGCCCGCGTCGGAAGCGCCCCGAGCTGGAAAGGGAACGGGCAGCGTGGGCAGGTCGAAGGCGCCGGGAAAATCGATCTCGACCTCCTTCTGCTTTCCACTCCACGCTTCGACGTTCACGCGATAGACGGTGGTCTGGGCCAGCTCGTCGTCGGTGGTGGGGCGGTAGTCCCGACCCGCCTCCAGGTGGGGGGCATACTTGTCCAGGAGCATTTGGAGGGCCTGCTTCGCTTCGGCTTCGTCCTCTACGATGCGGCCGGTCCCGAAACACGTGACGCCGGCGTACTCGATGCTGAACTCGAGAGCTTCCGGAGCCGGCAGCAGGCGGCCCATCCCCGCGACACTGAAGGCCACCTTCTCGGGCTCCGCGAGGTTCGCACGTGTGCGCCCGGTGCGATGCGTGTGCAGATAGACGCAATGGCGGTCCCGGTCGTAGACGTAGAGGTTCGAGTTGAGGAACGGCTGTCCCTCGTCGTCCACCGTCGCGAGAAAGCCGTAGGGCGCGGCTTCCAGGAAGCTGCGGACCCAGTCCTCGTTCTTGCCCCGATCCCGTCGGCGCAGCGCGCTGCGGGGGTCGTCGTTGCCGGCGTTGTCCGCTCCGACTTTCGGTCGATTCCGCTCGGTCATCGTCTCACCTCCGTCATCGTCCCACCTCCGTCATGGCTTTCACCTCCGTCCTGTCTTTCGCCTCCGTCATGGCTTCGGCCCGCCCAGGTACGAGCGCTCGATGATCCCCCGATGCCAGAGCTCGTGGCCGGCGATGATCCATGGGAAGCTTCGGACGGTGAAATCGTATCCGCTGGCACGGCCTCGGCGGCCGGCGGCCGAGTCGTCCATGGAGGCGAAGAGGTGGACCGTGGACCGCCGCACCGCGATCCACTCCTTGATGAGGTCGGTCATGGGCCGGTCGCCCGCATTGGACCGGGCCGCCCACTCGTCCTGATCCATCCCCGGAAGATCCACGTCGTCGGACCGGGCCATGGCCAGGCCACGAAACGCGAACATCCGCTCCGTATCGATCATATGGCCCACGACTTCCCGGAGGCTCCACTTCCCTTCCTCGTACCTGTAGGTCTCGCGGTCCTCGGGTACCTCCAGCAGGTCGAGCGTCCCAGGAAGCTGGTCCCGCAGCGTGACCAGTATGTCGCCATCCGGTACCTGCGCGATGTACCGGCTGTAGTACTCCGCGTGCTCCGACCCGTCCGGTCGGCTCCAGGCGCTCATCGCCCGCCCGCGTCGTGCTGCCCGCCGATCCCGTCCTGCTGCCCGATGGTCCCGTCCAACTCCTCGATGGTACGAGTCGACGGGGGCCGCTGCCGCTGGAGAAGTCGAGCAGCCTCCTCCACCTCCCTCCAGACCCGGAGGACGTTGTCTCCGGCGAGCTTGGCGAGCTCGTCCTCGGACCAACCCCGCCGCACGAGCTCCTCGAAGAGAGCCGGGAAGGTGGAGACATCTTCCAGGCCCACCGGGGTGGAATCGATGCCGTCGAAGTCCGATCCGATGCCGACGTGATCCACTCCGGCCAGCGCCGCGATGTGTTCGATATGGTCGGCGACGTCGCCGATGGTGGCTTCATCGTTGGACGTCAGAAAGCCGGGCACGAAGGTGACCATGACGACTCCCCCATTCTCCGGGAGGCGTCGCAGCACCTGATCCGGCACGTTCCGCGGGTGGTCGTGGACCCCGCGTGCCGACGAGTGTGACCAGATCACCGGAGCCTCGGCCACATCCAGGACATCGTTCATCGTCTCCGGAGACGTGTGCGAGATGTCGACGATCATGCCCATCCGATTCATCTCACGGACGACCTCACGGCCGAACTCCGTGAGGCCACCGTGACGTGCCTCGTCGCAGCAAGCGTCGGCCCAGTCGAGCGTGCCGTTGTGGGTGAGGGTCATGTACCGGACGCCGAGATCGTAGAAGGCCCGTAGCGACCCCAGGGAGTTCTCGATGGCATGCCCGCCCTCCATCCCCAGCATGGAGGCGATGAGACCGTCGCCGTACGCGGCCTCGAGGTCGGACGCCGTCAGGGCGAGACGAAAAGCCTCGGGATACTTGTCGATGATCTGGAGCCCGATGTCGATCTGCTCCAACTGGACCTTGGCCGCCCCCTCTTCAATCGCTCCGAAGGGGATGTACACGGACCAGAACTGAGCGCCGACCATACCCGCCCGGAGGCGAGCGATGTCGGTGTGAAATGACGTCGTGCTCCGCAGATCGTGCGCCGCCGCCTCGACGTCGTGGGGCCCGGCCTCGCTGTTGCGAATGGCCCACGGCAGATCGTTGTGCCCGTCGATGAGGGGGGTCGCATCCAGAACCCGGCGAACGATGTCGGCAGGAGTCTCCTGGGCGGTGAGCTCAGGGGAAGCGGTGACGACCGCCAGGAGGGCCAGGAAGACGACGGTACGGACAGGACGCGTGGTTTGGAGCATGGGCCGAGTGGGGTTGGGGCCTACGACGTTCGACGAGACGTACGATCGCCCGGAGGCGGTCGGGCGGGCAAGGCGGCGACGGACCAAGGGAGAAGACCTCAGCCCGGCGACGTCCATTCTTCGGTGGTGACGGCGAACATGAGGTGGTCCTCCCAGCGCCCTGCGATCCGCAGGTAGCGCTCGGCTTCTCCTTCCTTCCTCAGTCCGACCTTCTCCACCACCCGCAACGACGCCGCGTTGGAGGGCATGACGTTCGCCTGCACCCGGTGCAGGCCGAGGCCCGCAGGTTCGGGAGAGAAGGCGATGTCGAGAAGGGCCCGGACGCCCTCGGTGGCCAGTCCACGGCCCATGTCCGTTCCTCGGACCTGCCATCCGGCGTAGGCGGACTGGAAGACACCGCGAACGATTTCGTTCAAGGAAAACAGCCCGACGAGGCGTCCGTCCTCCTGGAAGCCGCCGAGCCTGAGGTGGCTGCCCCGACGCGCCCCGCCCTCGGTGCGGGCCAACTCGTTGCGAAACCGCGCTGCGGGCGCGAAGTCGGGTGACGAAGCCGGGGTCCACGGAGCCCACGCCTCGGCGCTGTCGGCCAGCATCGCGACGAAGGCACCCTCGTCGTTTCGCCGTAGAGGACGAAGCTTCAGCCGTTCGGTGGCCCGCTCGATGGGGGGGAGTCGACGCCGGCTGGCCATGGAGCGGTCAGGGCTCGGAGCCCTCCCGGGAGCCGAGAAGCTTGGCGTCGAACGACTGGGCGGAACGCAGCTCACGCACCTCGTCGGTGAGCGACTCCACCTGATCGGTCAGCGCCATGATCTGCTCCTCGAGACGAGGATTGCCTCCCATCTTGAGTTCCTTCGCCAGCGTCTCGATGAAGGGCTTCCCGCCCAGTCGCAGCGTCATCACCAGCGTCGCCCCGGTCACCGGCACCAACACGATGAGGATGCCGAAAATCGGTACCAGAAAGTCGAGGCCCATCAGTTTCCTCCCATGATCCGTTCGATCTCCGCCACCGTACGAGGCGCACTGGCCGAAAGGTTCTCGGAGCCGGACTCGGTGACGAGGATCACATCTTCGATCATGATCGCGATGTCGAGGTCCGGCACGTAGATCTTCGGCTCCACGGTGAAGACCATGCCGGGTTCCAGGGGAGTCGAGTAGTCCCTACCGTCGGTGGCCTCCAGTCCGATGTGGTGCCCGATATCCCTCACACCGAGCCCCGCCACCGCGGTATAGCGCGTGAGTCCCTGTCCCTGGGTGATGTAATGGGTCGGGGATGGCATCAGGCCCCACACACGCTCCACCCCCATGGTATCGATGTTCTCGTTGGCCTCGAGTCCGTAGGCCTGGAAGACTCCAGCGGCCGCTCGGATGGCGTCGAGGATGGAAGCTCCTGGACGCACCGCGGCGATGGCGGCCTCCTGCGCCTCCAGGACGATCTCGTACAGTCGACGCTGTTCGTCGCTGAAGCGTCCCGATACGGGAAAGGTCCGGCAGATGTCGGAGCCGTACATGGCCCACTCCGCGGCTCCGTAGTCGATGAAGACGAGGTCACCGTCCTCCATCACACGATCCACCGAATTGTAGTTCTCGGACCGGATGGTGAAGAGGGAGACGGCATCGGGTCCCGAGGCGACGATGGGTGGGAACGCGGCCCGCGGCGATCCACCCCGCTTCCAGGCCCACTCCATGATTCCCGCCACTTCCAGATCGTTCATCCCGGGCTCGATCCGCCGCATGGCCTCCAGAAGCCCATCGGCGCTGATCTCGGCGGCACGGCGCAAGGCGTCGATCTCGTAGGCGTCCTTCACCACACGCATCCGCTCGATGGCGGGCGTCGCATCGGCGAGTTGCCTGCCGCCCAGCGCCTCTGCGACGGACTCCTGCAACTGCTGGCGGAGGGTCAGGGGCGCGGACAGGCCGGGCGGTGCGTACATCTCGCCGGACTCACCAGCGAAGTAGACGGTCGCATGGCCCCTCGTCAAATCGCGGATGCGGGGCACGAAGTCGGCCAGGGGAGCCGTCTCGCCGATCCCCGTCGCCGCCTCGGCCTCGGTTCCCGGTTCCAGCCTACGGATCAAGCGGTTCCACGCGGCGTCGACGAGCCGAGGGTCCTGGAACGAGTACTGGGCGCCGGCGAACTGCCGGTGTTCGGGGAGAAAGAGGATCTCACGCAGGCTCCCGGCGGGGCCCGGTTCCAGATAGAGGATGGCGTAGGGCGACTCCACACCCGTCAGGTAGAAGAAGTTCGGTTCCTGCCGCTTCTCCCCACCATGGCGGATCATGTACTCCCCCGGAACGATGACGGGGGCCTGGAGGCCGTCCACCAGGCGCGCCCGGCGCTCGGCATAGACGTCGGGCGGAAACGCCACATCGGACTGGGCCGACGCCAACCCCGGCCCGGCGGGCAGCGATGTGAGCGCGAGGAGCAGCGCCGCCATGGGTGTCTGTTGGGACACTCGTGTCTTCACCGCCCCTCCTGAGTCTCGTTCGCGAGTCCTGTTCGACCAACCTGCGCGCCGGCAAAAGTGCCCCACGGCGAACCGGTGCGCCACGCCGTACTCAGCTCCGGGGCCGCTCCAGCCCGAGGGAGCGGATCTTCCGGTGAAGTGTCCGAGGGGAGATGCCGAGGACCTCCGCCGCCTGACCCTGGTGCCATTCCATGCGTTGGAGGGCCTCCTCGATGGCTCGCCTCTCCAGTTCGTCGAGATTGAGGGAGGGCAAGCCCGAGGCGGCTGGTCCGTTCTCGGCCGAGGCCCCGTCGCTCGGGGGAACAGGCACGCCGGGGGTACCGAGAGAAGCGCTCAGGTCCGAGGCACGGACCGTCTGATCTCGTGCGAGAAGCGCGACGCGCTCGATGACGTTCCGGAGTTCGCGCACGTTGCCCGGCCATGGATAGTTCACGAGGTGCTCCATGGCCGCCGGGTCCACCTGCCACAGGTCGGACTCGCCGGGCCTGAACTCGCCCAGGAAGTGCCGAACGAGGATAGGGATGTCACCCCTCCGGTCCCGAAGGGGTGGCAGCTCGATCTCGATGGCGTTGATCCGGTAGAGGAGGTCTTCGCGGAAGACGTCCTCCTGGACCAGCTTCTTCAATGGCTGATTGGTAGCCGACACAAGGCGAAAGTTCGTTGGGAACTCCTTCAGTCCACCGACCCGCCGGAAACGTTTCGACTCCAACACACGAAGGAACTTCGCCTGGAGGGTCGTCGCCAGATCGCCGATCTCGTCGAGGAAGAGGGTCCCGCCGTCCGCCAACTCCACAAGACCCACCTTCTTCGTCGCCGCCCCCGTGAACGCCCCTTTCTCGTGCCCGAAGAGCTCGGACTCGGCCAGTGCCTCGGAGACCGCGGCGCAGTTCAGGGCGACCAGGGGCTCGTTCGCTCTCCCAGAGAGCCGGTGAAGCTCACGGGCGATGAGCTCCTTACCCGTCCCCGACTCGCCTCGAACCAGGACCGAGACGTCCGAGTCCGCCACTCTGGCGAGAAGGCGGAGGGACTCCTTCATGCGCGGGTCCTCGGTGATGATGCTGACCTCCGACGCCTCTCGCTTTGCCACGGCGCCCAGGCGCTCTGAACGAGCGATGACCTCCCGGGCTTGCGCCGCCTTCCAGACAAGCGTCACCAGCCGGTCTCCATCCACCGGCTTCTCGAGGAAATCGTAGGCGCCCAGCTTCATCGCCCGCGTCGCCGTGGCCACCGTTCCCTGACCGCTCAGAAAGATGACCTGCGGGCGGTGCGGGTCGGCGCCCACCGCCTCGAAGACCTCCAGTCCGTCGAGAGCAGGCATGGCCAGATCGAGAATGGCGACGTCGAAGACCTGCTCACGAAGGGCGCGCAGAGCTTCGATACCGTCCGACGCGAGTGTCACGGTGTGTTGTTGGAAGTCGGACTCCCGGAGGATCGTCTCGACGAGGACCCGCTGATCCTCGTCGTCGTCGGCCACCAGGACGGAGATGACGTGTTCGGCTCTCGGTGTCATCCCCTGTCTGTATGCCCCGCCGAACCACTCCGCAAGCATCCTGACAAAAAAAACCCCGCAGGCGAACCTGCGGGGCAGAGGGGCCGCCCAACTTCGGGGGGGGCGGGTCAGCCACCTCTCGGGGGGGATGTTCGGGCTACGGGACCGACCCTGGGGGGATTCAAGCCATCAAACTCGCTTTTCCCAGCGCTTGGCCGGGGAGAAGAACGGCCCCGTAGCCCTTGTGTCTTGTTGACCACTGGTAAGGGCAATACGGGTGCCAATCCCTGTGCCCATAGCGATGTCCTTACAGGACGGGGGTTTTCGGCACGATCGGACGAAAATGCGGTAGGGAGAGGGCCCGGCCGCGATGGCCGAATCGGACAGAGTGGCTGGACAGAGTGGCCGATGGAAGGCACCCCCGGCCCGCCACAACGTCGAAAAAGCGAAAAAGGGCTCCGGCTGAAGCCGGAGCCCTCGGACAGTGACTCGAAACGGGGTGGACGATTCGTCGATCCCGTCGATCCTCAGACCAGAGACTCTTCCCGACGACGCCAGGCCATGCCCATGAGGACGAGGAGACCGGAGCCGACGAGAAGGAGGGTTGCAGGCTCAGGCACCGAGGTGGGCTGGGCCACGTACAGCGACGCGTGTGACAAGCTCTGCGCCTTACCCTTCTTGTTCACGGACACGCCGGCGGTGTTGTACTGAATGGTCCCGATGCCGACCGCGTTGTCGAAGAAGAAGAGGCTGAACTGGTTGGATGCCTTCAAGGCCAGGATGAACGTTCCACTCAACGGTGTGTTGAAGGTGACCGAACCTTTCGCGCCCCCACCCACATGCGAGAACGGCCCGTTGCTCATACCGGCATCGGTCGTGCCCTGATAGGTGGCCGTGACGCCCCATGTGTCGAGAATGCTCTGGAGTACGTCCGCCTGCTGGTTGACATCATTCCCAGCCCAAGCGCCAGAGCAAGCAGGCGATCCGCTCGGCCCCGGGGTCAGAACCGAGGCGGTACAGACCGGATTCACCGCCGTAAGCTGAGCATCGGCGGAGACCACGGCGAACAGGCTCACTGCGAGAGCCGCCACCACACCTCTGATGAAGATCTTCACCTGCTTGAGTCCTTTGCTCTCTCGAGTCACGTGGGGGTTTGATGCCAACCTTTCACCGGGGAATCGCAAGTCCCGAGCCGTTTCACCCGAAACGGGCCATGTTGTCCCAAGGCATTGCACATCGATCACTTATACAGCATGCCAGAGCATCTGAAGGTCGCGGACCCCTCCTGAGATGTGGCACGAATCCAACAGCTTGATGGACATCTGAAGCGAGTTCGGCTGAACTGACCCGATCCGTGAATCGGGATCCCCTGATGTTTGCGCGAGTTCGCACGATCGCGCGCGATTCCTTCAAAACCCAAGCATTTCGGCGTCGCCCGCTCTATCTTGTGGCGACCGTCAGGTCGTGGATGGAATTCCGCTCCTCTCCGCCCCCCCCCGAGGATCGATGACGGACTCGGTGCCTCAACGACTCGAGACGCTCTCTACCCACCTCGACGGGTTGGAGACGGCGGCGGCCAGCCTGGTAGACGATCCGTCGGTGAGCGTCTCCATCCGGCGCATCGCTCGCTCCCTGGAGTCCGCCGCCCAGGCCCTGGACCTCACGGAGGTGGCGGCCGGCGCCCTGGCGATCCAGCGCGCGGCCGACGCCCACCTTGAGCGCAGCGTTTCCAACTTCCTCGCCCGCATCTCCGAGCTCCGTGACGCACGGCCGGACGACGGGGCGACGATCCTCATCGTTGAAGACAACAAGACGGTGGCGACGGCGACGACGGCGTATCTGCGGGCCGACGGGCGCGAGCTGTTGCTGGCGGAGTCGGCGGAGAAGGCACTCGAGATCCTGGGGGAGCGCGACATCGACCTGGTCGTCCTCGACCTGATCCTGCCGGACCGGGACGGTCGCGATGTCCTGGTGCAGATGCGGGAGAACGCGAAGACATCCATCGTGCCGGTGATCGTCCTGTCGTCGAACGCGGGCGCCGTGGCACGGGCCGAATGCATGGCGGTGGGCGCCGACGGCTTCCTGGAGAAGCCGGCCGACCCGAAGACCTTGCGGGCCGTCGCCGCGCGCCAGATCGAGGCCGGCCGCGAGCGAAGGGACGCCGTCCGCGACGGCCTTACCGGTCTGCCCAACCGCGCGGGACTCCTGGCCCACTACGAGCAACACCGGCGGGAGGCCGCCTCCGCCCGCGCCCCCCTTACAGTGGCGGTCCTTTCCCTGGACCCTCTCGCGGAAGTGACGATGCGCCTGGGGCCGGACGCAGGCGACCGATTCCTCCTCGAGGTCTGCGCCGCGGTCCATGAGGCCATCGGGAAGGGGGAAAGGCTGGGGCGGTGGGAGACCTCGGAGCTGGTTGCCGTGCTACCCGACCGCACGACCGCACAGGCCAAGCGGATGCTGGAGGCGACGATCCGGATGCTGGCCGCCGACGATGCCCTCCACGAGATGCGCGACGCGGGCATCGACATCGCCCTGTCGGGAGGGGTGGCCACGGTGGGGACGGATCAGCCTCTCCACGACGCCATTTCCACCGCGCAGCGGTCCCTTTATTCGGCGAAGGCGGCAGGCGGCGACACCATTCACGCCGAGCCCGACCTGGTGCTCGAGACACGCCGGATCCTCATGGTGGAGGACGACCGGGTCACCTCCACACTCCTCCACCATCGCCTCGTTCGGGACGGACACGAGGTGGTCGCATTCGAGGACGGGAGAGCCGCCTTCGATTGGGCGACGGAGGAGTCCTTCGACCTGGCCATCCTCGACGTGAAGGTGCCGGGAATGGACGGCTTCGAGCTTCTGGCCAAGCTCCGCGGGATCCCCCGCTTCCACAGCGTCCCCATCGTCATGCTCACGGGAATGGGCAGTGAAGCGGATGTCGTTCGCGGACTCGAGCTCGGCGCCGACGACTATATGCTCAAGCCGTTCTCGCCCACGGAGCTGTTGGCTCGGGTGCGCCGTCTCCTCCACGCCCACGCTCCCCAACGCGAGTCGCGTCCGGACTCCTCTCCGGCCCGCCCCAGGCCCGCGACGCCGGCCGGGTCAACGGAGAGCGCAGTCATCGACGGCGACAACCCGGCAGACGTGCCCCCTTCGAACGAGGCTCAGGGCTGATCGCGCCGATGGCACGGGTTGCCCTGAGCTGGACCACCATGGACCAGGGCTTCCTCCTCATCACTCTTGCGGCGGCCGTCCTGCTCCTCACCTCCTTCGCCTTCGCCGCTCTCGCCATCGGCCTGAGAATCCGAAACGATCGGACGACGCGCCGACGGGGCAGACTCCAGAAGCAGTGGGAGCCGGCCATGCTCGAGATCCTGGGTGGAGCGGCGCCCCCGACAGCGATCTTCGAACGCGTGGAGGAGGGCGACGCCGTCGACTTCCTGGAGTTTCTTCTGGGGTACGCCCGTCTCCTGCGCGGTGACGAGCGGGCGCTGATCCAGGCGATGGCGGAGCCGTATCTGCCCGAGGTGATTCCGACCCTTCGTGAAGGCACAGCCGAGTCCCGCGGGCACGCGGTGCTGATCCTGGCGAGGATGGGGATGCCGACATACGCCCACGCGGTGGCGAGCGCCCTGAAGGACGAGTCTCCCATCGTGGCGATGATCGCCGCCCGCAGCCTCTTCCGGCCGGGCCACGAACGCTACTTCCCCGCGGTCCTCGAGCACCTGCCGCGCTTCACGAGTTGGAGTCGCAGCTTCCTGGCCAGCATGCTGGCCGGCGGTGGGCCCCAGGCGGCGCCACTCCTCCGGGCCATCCTCGCCAACCCCCTGGAGCCTCCCCTCGTCCGCGCCGTGGCCTCCGACGCACTCCGGGAACTCAACGACCTGCCCTCGGTCGCCACCGCCCTGGACCTCCTGTCGGACACGGCGAAGACCCCGCCCCCCGATCGTGAGCTCATCGTCGGCTGCCTCCGCATCCTCGAGCAGCTCGGGCACCACGAGCACCTCCCCACAGTGAGGCCTTTCGTGGACGCCCCGGACCCGGTGATCCGTGCGGCCGCCGTCTCTGCCCTGGCCGGCCTCGGCGGCACAGCGGAGATCCCGGTCCTCCAATCGAAGCTCGACGACACCACGTTCTGGGTCTCCTTGGAGGCGGCCCGGGGTTTGTTGTCGCTGGGAGATACGGCCACTCTGGAGCGCATCGCGGCGTCGCGCGGGCCCTGGTCGCTCCTGGCCCAGCAGGTCCTCGCCGAATGACAGCCATGCTCACCGAGCTGGGCCTGACCTTCCTCGACGGCTTCAACGTCGTCGTCATCTTCTACTTCGTACTCCTCAACGGCACGTATCTGTGGATGACGCTCCTGGCCTTCGGAGCGCTCCGCCGCTACGCCCTCCGTATGAGCTCCGTCGACCCGGACGAGCTCATGTCCACCGCAGGCCTCCCACCGGTGACGCTCATCGCCCCGGCGTACAACGAGGAGCCAACCTGCGTGGAATCCACCCGCTCGCTGCTCACGCTGCGCTATCCTAGCTACGACATCCTGGTCGTGAACGACGGCTCGTCCGACGGCACGCTACGGCGGATGATCGATGCCTTCGAGCTGGAGCCTGCTGCCCGAGCTCCTGTCGCCCAGATCGACACGGCGTCGGTCAGGGGCATCTACCGGAGCACCGTCCACCCCAACCTCTGGGTCATCGACAAGGAGAATGGAGGCAAGGCCGATGCACTCAACACGGGAATCAACTACTGCCGTCACCCGCTGTTCTGCGCCATGGACGCCGACAGCCTCCTCGAACCCGAAGCCCTGACCCGAATCGTGCGGGCCTTCCTCGAGGACGCTTCGACGGTAGCCGCCGGTGGCGTCATCCGAATCGTCAATGGGTGCAAGGTTCGATCGGGGATCATCGAAGAGGTCCGCCTGCCGAAGAACTTCCTCGCCCGAATCCAGGTTCTGGAGTATCTGCGCTCGTTCCTCGCCGGACGCATGGGGTGGGATGCGCTGGACGCCACCCTCATCATTTCCGGCGCCTTCGGCATGTTCAGCCGGCGTCACGTCGTGGAAATCGGTGGTTACCTCCACGACACTGTGGGTGAGGATATGGAGCTGGTGGTCCGGCTCCACCGCCACTGCCGTGAGAAGGGCGAGAGATACCGCGTAGCCTTCGTGCCCGACCCGGTGGCATGGACCGAGTGCCCGGAGGATCTGAGGGTCCTCGGCCGGCAACGCGACCGCTGGCAACGGGGACTGGTCGAGTCCCTGTGGCGCAACCGTGTGATGATCTTGAACCCGAAGTACGGGCGCATCGGAATGCTGGCCGCACCGTACTACTTCTTCCTGGAAGTGCTGGGGCCGGTCATCGAGAGCCTCGGCTACCTCACCTTCGTGGCGGCCCTGGTTCTGGGTCGTGCCTCCACGCCCTATGTCCTCGCCTTCCTGGCCGTGGCATTCGCCCTGGGCATCTCCCTGTCCTTCGCCGCGGTGGGGCTCGAAGAGCTGAGCTTCCGGCGATATCCGAAGATGCGCGACCTGACAACCTTGCTCGTCATCGCCGTCGTGGAGAATGTTGGCTACCGACAGCTGTCCATATGGTGGCGCCTCCGGGGCATGATCTCGAAGTTCAGGGGTGCTTCGGCGTGGGGAGCGATGGAGCGGAGGGGATTCTCGACGTCCGACGAGGAGAGGTAGCGGAGTGAGTGAACAACATGGCTTCGCCGCCCTCGACAAACACGAGGCCGAGCGCTTCTTCAAGCTGGATCTCGACCTTCTCTGTGTGGCGGGCTTCGACGGTTACTTCAAGCGCCTGAACCCGTCGTGGACCAAGGTCCTGGGGTACGAGGAGAGCGAACTCACAGGCCGGCCTTTCCTGGACTTCGTACACCCGGACGACGTCGCCGCGACACAGGCCGAGCTGGAGCGCCTTTCCGACGGCGCGGACACCATCCGTTTCGAGAATCGGTACCGGGCCTCCGACGGGAGCTACCGCGTCCTGTTGTGGAACGCCCGACCCTACCCGGACGAAGGGCTCATCTACGCTCTGGCCCGGGACATCACCCAGGAGAAGCAGCGCGAATCCGAGCTCCTCGAGGCGAAGCGCCTGGCCGAGGAAGCCAACGTCGCCAAGAGCGAGTTCCTGGCGAACATGAGCCATGAGATCCGGACGCCGATGAACGGCGTGATCGGGATGACGGAGCTGGCCCTCGATACGGTCCTCACGGACCAGCAGCGCGAGTACCTCCAGATGGTCCACCAATCGGCTGGCGCCCTCCTGGAGACCATCAACAGCATCCTCGACTTCTCCAAGATCGAAGCCGGGAAGATGGAGCTGGAGGAGATCGACTTCACCCTCTGGGAAACGGTCACCGGGGCGATGAAGCCTCTTGCGCTTTCCGCCAGGCAGAAGGGTGTGGAGCTCCTCTACGACGAACGCCCCGGGGTGCCCGAGCGGCTCCGTGGCGACCCCGGGCGACTCCGGCAGATCCTCGTGAACCTGGTCGGCAACGCGGTGAAGTTCACGGAGAAGGGCTGGGTTCGCGTGACCGTCCGCCCCGTGGAGAGAGAAGGCGCCGAGATGGCTGTCCGCTTCGAGGTCGAGGACACGGGCATCGGGATTCCCGCCGACAAGCTCAGTCACATCTTCGGCTCCTTCAACCAGGTCGACGGGACCATGACACGCCGCTTCGGCGGAACCGGTCTAGGCCTCGCCATCACGGCCGGTCTCGCCGACATGATGGGCGGAGGGGTCGAGGTCGAGAGCGAAGTGGGTAAGGGAAGCAGCTTCGCCTTCACCGCCAGCTTCGCCCCGGCGGCGGACGACTATCCCCGCCCACCGAGCGAGAACGTGGAGCTCACCGGCTTGCGTGTTCTCGCCGTCGACGACCAGGAACCGAACCTGCGCATCCTCGAGGGATTCGCCGACCGAATGGGGATGGAGGTGAAGTCCGCGGCCTCGGGGGCCGATGCCCTCGACATGCTCGGGCAGGCGTGGGATGACGGCTCCCCGTTCGACATCGCCCTCCTGGACCGCAACATGCCGGCCATGAGCGGATTCGAACTCGCCGAGCGGATCCGGGAGGACGAACGCTTCGACGAGGTGGTGATGGTCGCCATCACCGCCGCCGGCAAGCCGGGAGACGGGGCCCGCTGCGAGGAGTTGGGGATCGCGTCGTACCTGCTCAAGCCTCTGGCCCCGGCGGAGCTACGGGAGGCCCTCCTCCTCACCATCGAGAAGGCGAAGGATGCGGAGACCCAAGGCCAACTGGTCACCCGTCACTCCCTCAGGGAGACCCGCCTCAACCTCCGCGTGCTCCTGGCGGAAGACAATCCGGTGAACCAGAAGCTGGCTGTCCACATGCTCCAGCGCTTCGGCCACTCGGTGCGGGTCGCGGGCAACGGTCGCGAGGTCCTGGAGGCCCTGGACCAGGAACCCTTCGATGTCGTCCTCATGGACATCCAGATGCCCGAGATGGACGGCATCGAGGCGACCCGCCGTATCCGGGAGCGGGAGGCCGAAGACGGAAGCTTCACGCCCATCGTCGCCATGACGGCCCATGCCATGGTGGGTGACCGGGAGCGTTTCCTGGAAGCCGGGATGGACGACTACGTCACGAAGCCCATCAACCGGGATCGCCTTCGGGCAGTCCTGCGAGGGATCGGCCGTACCCCGGCACCGGAACCAGCCGCGGCACCCGAACCATCCGCAGACGAAGAGACCGACACCTCATCGTTCGACCGCGACGAGCTCATGGGACGGACGGAGCGGGACACCGAGCTCATCCGCATGCTCGTCGACGTCTTCGAGAGCGACCGTCCCAACCTCCTCCGAGGCATCGAGTCTGCGCTGGAGGCCGGCGACGCCGAGGCGCTGGAGCGGGCTGCCCATACCATCAAGGGCGCGGTAGCCGTCTTCGGCGCCGAGCCGGCTCGCTCCCGGGCGCAGAAGCTCGAGACGCTCGGGCGCGATCGGAACCTGGACGGGGCCCCCGCCCTCTTCGGCGAACTTCAGAGTTGGGTGATTCGGCTGGAGACCGATCTCAAGGCTCTCGCCGCCGAGCTGGAGCGCTGACGAGGGCCTTGCCGGCAAGGCCTGTCAGGGACGCCCCGGCGGACCCGTGTTGACCCGGACCTCGCTCACCTGCACGCGGATGACCATCGGCTCGTCGTCACCGGCCATCATGGCCCGGAACTGCTCGAGCTGGTCCGCCATCATCGACTCGACCATCCGGCGCTGTTCCGGCGGCATGTTCTCGAGCTCGCGCTCCATCTGCTCGAACTGCGCTCTGGCGTCGTCGTCGATGGCGGCGCCCAACCCCTCCACCGTCATGAGCGTTTCGTGGGCCACCAGCATCCCGTCGTGCTCGCGGTAGTCCAGAAGATCCATGGTGGAAGTGACGGCGTGGACGCCTTCGTCGTTGTGGAGCTCACCCTCGAAGATCATCCGGCGCGGCATGTACTCTTCCGCGTCGAGGAAGAGCCGCCCCTTGATGGGCCGGAACTCCGAATCCTGGCCCATCTGCTGACCCAGCTCGGTTTCTTCCAGGTCGGAGATCTCGAGAACGTGCGTTTCTCGACCGTCCACGGTCTCCCGACCGAGGTAGATAGCGTTGTTCTTGAAGTCGTCGCCGAGGGCGTAGATCTCGTCCAGCGTCCCGGGTCCTGAGTCGTCCATGTTCATGCCGGCGGCACTAGTGTTCTGGAGCTTGAACACCGGGCGCCCGTCCACCATCTCCTTGACGAAGTAGGACGTCGCGGAGAAGCCCATGAAGTCCTGGACCAGGGTGTAGTTGTCGATCCCCTCGGTCCGGCTCTCGTACTCGTCGAGCATCCGGTCGATGATCTCCGCGGCGCTCTGACCCTCGACCGACGCGACTGCGCACAGCGCGGCCAGGAGGGCGAGGCCCGAGCCTCGGATGGCACGTTTGGCGATGTACATCGGGCTCAACCTCCGATCTTCTGGAATTTCTGGACGCGTCGACCAGTCGAGGCCTCGCCGACGTAGATGTTGCCCTGCGAATCTACACCCATCCCGTGGGGTCTGAGGAACTGTCCCACCTGCCGTCCGCCACGCCCGAAGTCACCCACGACCTCGAGGTCGGAGCGCCTCAGGATCCACACCTTGTGATTGGTCCCGTCCGCCAGATACAGCCACTCCTGATCCGGATCCGGCGAGAGCGCGATGACGAACGCCGAACCTGAAGCCAACGTGCGGGGCTGGATGATCTTCTCGGCGACGAACGTCCCGTCCTGTTGGAAGACCTGGATCCGATTGCCCCGGCGGTCGGCGACGTAGATGAGCCCGTCGTTGGAGCCCACGAGCCCGTGGACGGTAGCGAACTGTGTCGGGGGGTCGGCCGCGTGGCTCTCCCCACCCCAATCGTATTGGTACTCGTCGAGGGGCTCCTCGCCATACGCGCCCCAGTGGCGAAGGTACTCGCCGGTGTCCCCTTCGAAGACGATGACTCGCCGGTTCCGATAGCCGTCGGCGACGAAGACCTCGTTGGTGGAGGGATCCACCCAAATGCCCGCGGGTCCGCCCAGGAGCTCGGTGTCGGCATTCCCGCCAGTTACGTCGTACTCACCGATCTGCAAGAGGAGTTCGCCGTCGCGGGTGAACTTCATGACCCGGTGATGGCGATACGTTCCGATCCAGACGTTGTCGTCGTGATCCACGAAGAGCCCGTGGGCGTTTCGCGGAAACTCCGAGACGTCCTGTTCGGCAGGAACGCCCCACCCCTGTACCACATTTCCCGCTGCGTCGAACTCCACCACAACGGGTGCCGGCCGGCAGCACAACCCCATGGGCGGGTCCTGGACGGCGGAGGTCTCCTCGGGCGTCAGTGTCTCGGGCAGGTGGGTGACCCACACGTGATCCCTGGCATCGACGAAGACCGCGGTCACCGCGCCGATGATCCAGTCGTTGGGCATCTCCAACGGCCAGCTGGGATCGACCTGGAACGACGGAACACCACCCGACACGGAGGCGGCGGTACCGGCCGAGCCGGCGTCAGCGGCATCCCCGGAACAGGCCCCGAGCCCCGCGGCGACGAGGGCTACGGTCAAGGCAACGAAGGTGCGCTTCATCCGGCTGATACTCCTTGGCTGCGACAGAAGTCGTCCAGGAATTCCTGGAAGCGATCGAGGTCGGCGTGGGTGGTGGGTATGCCCACGGAGACCCGAAGGGCTCCGACGGCGTGCTCTTCCCCGATACATCGGGCGAACTTCTTGAGTGTGAAAGACCCACGGGGGATCCCCTGGAAACATTCCAACGCCTCGGCCGGAGGCAGGTCGAGCGCCCGCTCGGCGGCGCCCGGATTACAGAAGCAGCCGCCACGCAGCGAGATCCCCACGGCGCTCGCCGCCCGTTCGACATCCCCGTACGGGAGGACGCCGCCCTTGGGACTCCGGAGATTGAAGGCGACGGTGCCCCCCCGTGCTTCCGTGCCCTTCGGGCCGTAGACCTCGATGGCCGGCGCGCCGTCGGGGAGGCAGGCGCAGTCGAGAATGTCGAGCACCCGTTCGGTCATCTCAGCGACGTGCTGCGTCACGTTCTCCATGCCCACGTCGGCAAGGAACGCCAGCCCGCGAGGCATGGCGGCGATGCCCAGGAAGTTGGGTGTACCGTCTTCGAAAGACTCGGCGTCGGTGCGCAGACGATGCACGTGATTCTGCACGGAAACGAACTCCACCGTACCTCCGGCGAACCACGGCCGTTCCAGCTCTGCCAGAGCCTCCTTCCGGGCCAGGAGAGCACCCAGTCCCGTGGGTAGCCCGAACATCTTGTAGAAGGCCACGCAGGCGAAGTCGGCCGGTACCTCGGCCAGGTCGAGTCGATTCGTCGGCGCAAACGCCGCCGCATCCAGGACCGTCCGGTACCCCTTGGCACGGGCATCGTCGATGAGGGACAGCGGGTGCTTCACACCGGAGAAGTTCGACTGGCCGGGAAATGCGAAGAGGCTCGGCGTCCCCGGGGCCTCAGGTATCTCGACGCCCTCCGCCAGGCGGAGCTCGGCGTCGAGGGGCAGGTAGATCGTCTCGGCGCCCTTCGCCTCGGCGTAGACTCGGATGCCCTGAACCGAGTTGTGGTTGTCCTCCAGGAGAACGAAGCGCGACCCCGCACGGAAGGGGAATGCCTCACCCACGAGCTTCAACGCCGCCGACGCATTGGAGGTGAAGATCACCGTGTAGACATCGGGGTCGGCGTTGAAGAAGTCGAGAACGCCACGACGGGCGTCCTCCACGATCCTCGTCGCGGCCTGGGAGGCGGGGTTCTCCGAATGGGGATTGCCGAGCACGTGGCGTTCCAGGAACGAATCGTGGTCCCGTACCTGGCAATCGGCGTAGAGCCCACTACCCGTGTAGTCGAGATAGACGTGGCCGCCTTCGTCGAGGCGTGCGAACTCGGTTCGGCGGAGCGCCTCGAAGGTCTCGCGAAGGTCCGCGCCCCTCTCCGCCCGCTCCATATGGGTCGTCGTCACCTGAACTCCCGGTTGTGTCGGACTGCACGTACACTCTACTCGCCGCATGCGGGTCCCGTCTACTCGCGGTCCATCGTCCCCGTGACGAGACCCACGACTCGCCCTAGCTTCCGCGCCGATCCGGCCCATTCGCTCGTTCCCCGCGTCATGCCGTCTACTCGACCCTCAGGGTATCGCTCCCCCATCGCCGGCTGGCTTCCGACGGTTTGCGCGGCCGTGCTCATGGGGCTGGCGTTCACGCCCAGGGTCCAGAGCGGTGAGGTGCTCACCCGGTCGTTCTGGGCCGCCGCCGCCCTCCTCGTGGCGTGGAACGTGGTGGTGGCCTTCGCCCGACCACGGCGGGACGACCTCGTGCGAACGACCCTGCGGCCGCACCACTACATCCAGGCCCTCTGCCAATTCGCGGTCTTCGTCTACTGGGGATGGTACTGGCGCCCAGTCTACGACACGGCCGTCCTCATCGGCGCGCAGCTCGCCTTCGCCTACGGCTTCTCGATGCTTCTCGCCTGGTGGAGGGGTTCAACGTACCAACTCGGCTTCGGTCCCGTCCCCATCATCTTCAGCATCAACCTCTTCCTCTGGTTCCGGGACGACTGGTTCTACCTCCAGTTCCTCATGATCGCGGCCGGCTTCCTCGGCAAGGAGCTCATCCGCTGGAACCGCGACGGCCGAAGGGTCCACATCTTCAATCCGTCGGCCTTCGCCCTGGGCCTCTTCTCACTGGCCCTCATCGCCACCGGCTCCACCGGATTGACGTGGGGACAAGAAATCGCCTCCACGCTGACGCTGGCGCCGCGCATCTACCTCTACCTGTTCCTCGTGGGCCTGGTGGTGATGTACTTCTTCTCCATCACCCTCATCGCCGCATCCGCAGCCGCCGTGTTGTTCGGACTGAGTGCGCTCTACTCCGCGTGGGCCGGGGTCCCCTACTTCGTGGACTCGGAGATCCCGGCCGCCGTCTTCCTGGGCCTCCACCTTCTGGTCACCGACCCGTCCACCTCGCCGCGCACGCCGCTGGGCAAGACGTTCTTCGGTGCCCTTTACGGCTTCGGGGTCTTCGGCCTCTACGCGATCCTCACCTCGTACGGCGCGCCTACGTTCTACGACAAGCTGCTTTGCGTTCCGCTCCTGAACCTGAGTGTTCGGGGTATCGATTCCCTGGTCCGGACCCTCGACGCGAAAGGTGTCGTCATCCCGGGAATCGGCGGTGAGGCCGCCCCGCTCCAGCGCCTCGCGTGGTGGTCGCCCCCGCGATTGAACCTCGCCCACATGGGCGTGTGGCTCGTCTTCTTCGCGGCCATGGCGTCGACGGGCCGGGCCGACGGCCGACACGTCGGCGACAGCCTGCCGTTCTGGGAGGCTGCCTGCGAGGAAGGACGCAGGCACGCGTGCGATCGGCTCGTCCAGCTCGAGGCCTCGTACTGTTCCGACGCCTCCGCATGGGCCTGTAACGAACTCGGCGCCCACTACGCCGAGGGCGCCATCATCGATGCCGATCCCGACCTGGCGCGAGCTCTCTTCGGCAGGGCGTGCGAGCTGCGTTTCCAGGAGGCCTGCCTCAACCTCCTCGACGGAGAGCGGATCGTGCGGGGCGACCCTCGACCACTCGACCTCCGCCTTCTCCTCCGGGAGGGAGGTCGCAACCTCATGGACATACCCCCGCGGGAGCTGCTCGCCAGGGCGTGCGCTCACGATTGGGGCTTCGCCTGCCGGCAGACGGCGAGCACCGGTTGATCCAGCCGGGCTCTCAGCAGGCGAGCCGTGGTTCCGCGGACCCCGCCAGCGGGGTGAAGGACACCCCCGCCGGCCCGGCGGGTCCCCGGCTCACGGTCATCGCCGGTGGTGTGGCCCTTGTGCTCGCCGTCTGGGCTTCGCTCTGGCTCGCCCAATCCGGTACGTCGACCATGGACGCCAACCGAACGCACGAGATCGACGTCCCCGAGTCCCTCGACGGATTCCGGCCGGACGTGTTCTACCTTCCCGACGACTCTCTTCTCGGCTTCGTCCCCATCCCGGACGGCCCCTTCCTCATGGGAAGCGACCCCGGCGTCGACCCCATGGCCTTCGACCTCGAGTGGTGGGGAGAAGGGCGGGTGCAAGGCACCGTGGAGATGCCACGCTTCTACATGGCGCGCTACGAGACCACCGTCGCCCAGTACGCTGCCTTCGTCGACGCCACCGACTACCCCGTCCCCGATCCGGCAGCCCTGTCCCGCCCTCCGGACCATCCCGTCACCTTCGTGGCCTGGACGGACGCTGTGGCCTACGCTCGGTGGCTCGACAACGCGCTCCGCGGAGACCCTGACACCCCATCGGCGCTCCGACGGCTACTCTTCGACGGATGGCGAGTGGCTTTGCCATCGGAGGCGGAGTGGGAGAAAGCCGCCCGGACGGGCGACGCCCGGATCTACCCCTGGGGCGACCAGCCCTCACGGGACCGGTCGAACTACCGGGCCTCGTCCACCCGCCCGGTGGGCTCGTTCCCGTGCCCGGAGTGTGCCTACGGCCTCCAGGACATGGCCGGGAACGTCTGGGAGTGGACGCGAAGTCCGTACCAGCCCTACCCGTACGACGAGACCGACGACCTGGAGACAGCGGGTACCGACGCCCTGTGGGTCATGCGCGGTGGCTCCTTCGAAGACACCGAACAGTTCGTCCGCTCAGCCAACCGCGGTGGGGCGGATCCTGGAGCGCGCAGACCCTTCATCGGGTTCCGCGTGGCCCTGGTGCGATGAGGCCGAAGCCGGTGTCACCCCCGGGAACCGGCTGCAGGCGCTTCCACGACCCCTCGTTCCACTAGCGCCGCCACGGCATCCGCCGAGTAGCCCAGCTCGGCGAGCACCTCCTCCGTGTGCTCGCCCGGGAGGGGCGGCGGGGCCTTGCCTCGAGGTCGCTCTCCGTCGACGCGCAGGGGGAGCGGGATGTCCCGGTAGTCCTCGGACCGATGATGGGAATGAGAAGCCAACATCCCAACCGCCGCCACCTGTTCGTCGTCGGCCACCTCGGCGATGCCCCGGATGGCCGAAGCGGGCACCGAAGCCCGAGCGAGGCGCTCCAGGAGCTCGGCGGTGGAGAAGGCCCGCGTCGCGGCCTCCACCACGGCATCCACGTCGTCTCGGTGGCGTACCCGGTCCGCGTTGCTGCGAAAACGGGGGTCCTGGGCCACACCGTCGAGGTCGAGGGCCTCACAGAGGCGCGCGAAGATGGCGTCGTTGCCCGCGGCGATCATGACGTGGCCGTCGGTGGTGGCGAAGGCCCGGTAGGGTGCGATGGAGCCGAGGGCCGACCCCATGGGACCGGGCTCCCTGCCCGTGGCCAGGTAGCCCATGGTGTGGTACGAGACCCAGGCCAGCGCCGTGTCCATGAGGCTCGTCTCCAGGGCTGCGCCTTCACCGGTGGCGTCGCGATGACGCAGCGCCCCGAGGATGGCGATGGCCGACCACATGCCCGTGCCGAAATCCACCACCGACCCGCCCACCCTCGTCGGTGCGCCACCTGGCTGCCCGGTCACCGACATGATCCCGGCGTACGCCTGCATGAGGGGATCGTAGCCGGGTTGGTCTCGCATGGGCCCCTCCTGGCCATAGGCACTGATGGAGAGATGGATGACATCGTCCCGCCAGGCCCGCACCGACGCGTAGTCGATCCCCAGTCGCCGGGCGGCGGCCGGACGGGACGCCTGTACGAACACATCCGAGCTCTCCGCCAGCGCACGGAGCACGGCCATGCCCTCCTCGTCCTTCAGATCCGCGACGATGGAGCGCTTGCCCCGGTTCGCCGACAGGAAGAGGGTGCTGTCGCCCCCCCAGAACGGTGGCCCCCACGCACGGCCCAGGTCACCGCCGGGAGGCTCGACCTTGACCACGTCGGCGCCCAGATCGGCCAGGATCTGGGCGCAGAAGGGGCCCGCCAGGTTCTGGGTGACGTCGCAGACGCGAAGGCCGGCCAGGGGAGCGGAGGCGGTTCTCGTCATCGCCCGCTCACCGCCCCCCCGTCGTCCGCTCGGGAATGGCTCCCATGTTCTGCCAGTAGAAGCCTTCAGGATCCCTCTCCCTGGGCCAGATCTCGGCCAGGGTATCGGCGTCGTAGAGTCGGCCGTTCTTCATCACCCAGGAGACGGTGTTGCTGTTGCGGAGGTCCTCGAGAGGGTTCTCGTCGAGGACGACCAGGTCGGCGAGCTTGCCCGGCTCCAGGGACCCCAGATCCTCATCGAGTCCCAGGGCGTCGGCGCCGATGATGGTCGCGATCTTCAACGCCTCGTGGGGCGTCATCGCGTCCGACGCACCGGTGAGCCACAGCTCCCAGTGGTAGCCAAGACCCTGGAGCTGACCGTGGCTTCCCACCCCGGCACGGCCTCCCGCCTCGACCACGTCGTCGAGGAACTCGGAGATCTCGCGGTGAATGTACTGGCTCTCGTCGAACCAGCCGGGCACCCGCCGAGCCGCCTTCCGGTAGACCTCTTCGAAGGGTGTGAACGTGCGGAGCTTCTCGTCACGAAGGACGTCGGTGGTGGTATAGAAGAGGTTCTCCGCCCAGGGCCCGCCGTACGTCACCACGATGGTGGGCGTCGTCGCCATGTTGGACTGGGCGACGAGCTCCACGACGTCGTCGTACAACGGCACCCCGGGGAGGTTGTGCTCGGTCCCCGAGTACCCATCCTGGGCCATGGTCATGTTCAGGCGCAGATCCAGGCTGCCCTCCGTCGTGGGCATGAGCTCTAGTTCGCGGGCCGCCTGGATGATCCACTGGCGCACTTCGCGGTTTCCGGCGCCGTACATCTTGATGGTCTTCGTATCGAAGTAGTCGGCGTACCGCGCCAGGACGTCCCGGGCGTCGTCGAGGCTGCGGATGCGCTCCCCGGAGAAGACCCCCTGCCCGGTACTGTAGATCCGCGGTCCGAGCATCGTTCCCGCACGGACGAAGTCCTCGTAGGTGATGACGTCGCTACCGCCCGTCTGGGGATCCCGCGCCGTGGTGACCCCGTACGCCAGATTCGCCGCATACGACCACGGCTGGGCCCGGTGAACCTCGAAGGTTGCCCGGAGGTGGGCGTGGGTATCGACGTAGCCCGGCAGGATGGTCCTACCGGCCATGTCGAAGCGTCGCGCTTCACCCGGAATGGTGACGCCCCCGCTCGGCCCCACCGAGACGATCCGGTTGTCGCGGACGACGATGTCGCCCCGCTCGATGACCTCGTCGCCGTTCATGGTCACGATCCGGGCACCGGTGAGGGCGACGACGCCCCGGGGGATGTCCCGGTCGACGCTGATCCGGATCCGATGCTCCTCGGGCTGATACTGGTCGGGAGTGTCTACGTCTTCGTCCTCTTCCTCGACCTCGTCTTCTTCCTCGTCGTCCTCCCGGTCGCGGGCCGCCGCAACGCTATCGGCGAAGGACTCCGCGGCATCCAGATCCGCTACGAACCACGCGTTGCCCAGGGCCCAATGCACCTCACGGCCGCTGGCACCCCACGCTGGAAACTGGCCGCCGATGTCGGTGAGCTGCATGGCGGGGAAGGACGCGTTGTCCGGGTTCGCCACCGAGATCGTCGGCGCTTCACCACCCACACCACGGGGCACGGTCACCACGTAGAGATGGTTCCCCACCTGAGCCAGAGCCTGATCGCCCTGAGGGGCCATGACGATGCTGCTCGCCGACGGGCCTGGACCGTTTCCGGTTCCACCGCCGCGCACATGCACGTGCTCCCGGCGGTCCGTCCCGTCCCACCGCATGGAGACCAGGCCGGTGCCACCCTGGTAGGCGTAGATCCGGTCGGAATTCTGGGTGAAGTGAGGCTCCTGGAGCCCACCCACCGGCGCAATCCGGGTGCCCGCTCCGCCACCGCTGGGGAACCACACCAGGTCCTGGGCGCCACGCGGCACCCCCTGGGTCAGCGCTTCCTCGTAGGCACGCTGGGGTCCGGCGATGGCGACGATCCGCTCACCGTCTGGTGACCAGACGGGTTGAGTGTAGAAGGCCGGATCGGGTGTCACCCTCTGAAGTCCACTCCCGTCTGCCTGGATGCTGTGGAGATGGCCGCCCTCCTCGTCGTCGTACGTCACGAAGGCGATCCGTCGGCTGTCCGGAGACCATGCGGGCATCGCGGCCATGGCATCCGCATCGCCGAGACGCCGTGGGGTGCCGTCCGGCCGATCCATGACGTACAGGTCGCCCATGACGGTGAAGGCCAGGCGCCGGCCATCGGGAGAGGGCGCCACGTCACGGACTTCTTTTGCAATGAAGGTGGGTGTGTCCTCGATGGGGTAGTCGAAGTCCACCTCGGGTCCCATGGGCAGGTTGGGCGTTACCTCGAAGGGGATCTCGACCGTAGACGACCCGTCGACGGGGACGCGCCAGATCTTGCCACCATAGAAGGCGACCACTTCCCGGGAATCCGGCGTAAAGCTCATCCCCGGATACGCGTCCCGCGCGGCTCTGGACTCCTGGTCGTCACGCTGGACGGGGAAGGCGAGCCATCGCTCGGCGCCGCTCTCCATGTCCCGGATCCGGAGCCCCGTCTCGGAGATGTGTCGGCTCCCATAGACCAACCAGCGTCCGTCAGGAGAAAGAGTGGGCCGGAACGCGCCGCCGTACCGTCCGGTCCGCGAGTTGTTCTCGCCGGTGTCCCGGTCGTAGACCCACAGTTGGTAGTCGGAGCCGGGTGAGTTGTACTGCCAGGTCCCCGTCCGTCGGGCGTACCAGATGTAGCGTTCGTCGTCTCCGAAGGCCGCCCCGGTCGTCCGGGCATTGTCGGGCTCTTCGATGAGCTGGACACCGCTGCCGCCACGACGGTGGTACATCCAGAGCTTCCCCTGCCCCGGCGACTGGCGTGTAGCCACGATATAGTCCCCGTCGGGGGTCCACTCGGGAGACTGATAGGCGCTGTTCTCGCCACCCCGCGTGATGCGCGTGGTGTCCGCACCATCGACCGAGATGGTCCAGACGGCGTCACCGCCGCTCCGGTCGCTGACGAAAACCACCGTCTCCCCGTCGGGGCTGAACCGCGGCTGACCGTCGAAGGCCATGCCTTGGGTAAGGGGCTCGGCCCGACCGCCGGAGAAGGGCATGACGTAGAGGTCGCCGAGGAAGTCGAAGACGATGGTCTGTCCGTCGGGGCTTACGTCGAGGGAGATCCACGAACCCTCGGTGAAGGTGCCCTGGAGGGTGCGGGTGGGCTCCAGGGGGAGTCCCTCCATGAGCCGTTTGGTCTCCGGATCGACCTCGTCCGAGTCCTGGGCCCGGGCCCCCGTCGGCGTGAGAACCATCGAGGCCAGGAGGGCGAAGACCCACGCGCCCCACCACCGCATCACCGTCCGACCCCGTCCCGATCCCCGCGCCCTTCGCTCACGCTTCGACATTCGTTCGCTCCCCAATTCGTATCCAGAGGTTCAGATTTCGACGATCCGGTCCCGTACGCGATGGCAGTCCGCGTTTCCCTTCGTCGTGATCGCGCCGTTCTCGAAGAGATCGACACCCCACAGGGTCCGGTGCCGGGCCCTGTACAGCAAGGGCACACGCCCGCAGGTTGCCGCCACGCACCCGAACGGAAGACTTCATGCACAACACCCGAGCCGCCACCCGCGCCCTCCTCGTCCTCACCGTCGCCGCGACGCCTATCGCGTGCGATGCCCAACAGCGCCCGGGCCAGGGTCGCCAGCCGACGATCCCGCCGCCCACGATCCTCGAGTACAAGCCCCAGTCGACACTGGTGGTCCCGGCGCACGAAGTGCCACGGGCGCGCTTCCCCGTGGTGGACCTGCACGGCCACCCGCCGACGCTGGACAACCGTCAGGCCATCGAGGAGGTCGTGGCGGCCATGGACGATCTCAACATCGGCGTCATGGTGCAGGCCCGTCCGAGCTCCGGAGACCAACTCCGGTCACAGATCGAGGCCGTCCGGGAAGCGGGGTACGAGGACCGCTTCGTCTTTTTCGCTTCCGTGGATCTGAGCGAGGTCGGCCCCGGTTCGGGGGAGCAGATCGCGGCCCAGCTTCGGGAAGACGTGGCGACGGGTGCCGTGGGCATCGGTGAGATCAGCAAGGCCTTCGGGCTCTACTATCAGAAGACCGACGGTTCCCGATTGCAGCTCGATGACCCGGAACTCGATGTCGTGTGGGAGACCGCGGCCGACCTCGGGATCCCCGTCTTCGTCCACACGGCGGATCCCCCCGAGTTCTTCGAGCCCCTGGACTTCACCAACGAGCGCTGGCTCGAGATGGCGCTCTTCGAGCGACGCCGGTTCAATGATCCGGCCCGCTTCCCCCACTTCGAAGAGCTCATGGCCGAACGCGATCGGATGGTGGCGAAGCATCCGGAAACCACGTGGGTGCTGGCCCACATGGGATGGCACACCGCCGACCTGGGTCGCCTCGGTGAGATCTTCGACGCCCACCCCAATGTGTACGCCGAGGTCGGCGCCGTCCTGTACGACCTCGGGCGCCAACCCCGCTTTGCGGGCGAGTTCTTCGATCGGTATCGCGACAGGATTCTCTTCGGAAAGGACTCCTTCCAGCCCGACGAGTACCCGTACTACTGGCGGGTCTTCGAGACCGCTGACGAGTACTTCGACTACTACCGGGACTACCACGCCTTCTGGAAGCTCTACGGGATGGACCTCCCCGACGATGTGTTGAAGGCGGTGTATTTCGAGAACGCCCTGCGGATCATCCCGAACATGCCGACCGGACCCTTCGAGACGGTGCGATGAGGCGGCCCGCGACAGGTGCATGGGCGGCCACCCGCCGCAGGTCCCGGTGTGATTTCCTCGGCATCACGTCGATCCTCGTGACGGCGCTGGCGGCGTGCGGTGGATCCGACTCCGCGGCAGAGGCCATGGCTGCGGACGACGATCTCACCCCCATCGGCGCCGAGGCCATGGCGCGGCTCACTGGGGGAAGCGCCGACTACTGCGCGATCCCGGATCACGACGTGGAGGTTCTCGCGCTGCGGCCCTCGACGGCGGAGGCACCCGTGGACGACGTGAACTGGTTCGCCCGACCGGTTCCCCACGACGGCGAGGAGTGGCTCGTCGCCTTCGCCAGCCACAATCAGAACTACCTCTACGACCTCTCCAACGGCAGGCGCATCGCCATCCCCGACCGATCGGACGCGGTAGCGACGCCAGACGGCCGATACATGACCGTCCCGTCGTACTACACGCCCGACTCCACCGTCCGCTTTTATCCCGTGGAGCCCATGCTCGACGCCCTGGATCGGGAAGAAGACGTCGCGGACCTCCAGCCGGCGTTCGTCCAGGACCACCCGGCCATGGAGCGAGTCTACTACCAATCCACGGCCCTCGTGTCCGAGAGCGCGGTGGACGACCGGGTGGAGACCACCTACCGGCTCATGTTCTCCGGGACGAACCACGAATCCCGGTTCCGCATTGCCGACTACGTCTTCTCCCACGATGTGGCCGACGGTCGCCTCCTCGGCGTCACACCCTCTCCGCCCATGGCCATCTGCCCGGCTGTCCAGAACGACCTGAACACGCCGTTCATCTCCAAGGACGGACGCTACGTCGCCGCGTACACGAGCGATACCGCGGGCAACGAGTACAGCTCGGGTTCGTCGCTGAAGATCTTCGAGATCACGTCCGTGGACCCGGGCGCCGGCACGACGACATGTGAGGTCGTTGTGGATCTCGGCTTCGCGGCGGGCAAGGCCGACTTCAGCTTCGATGGCTCCATGCTCACCTTCCACCTGAGCCAGGGAGCCTACCTCACACCCTTCGTGAACGGAGGTCTCCCCGCCGGCACGATCACCGACATCGTGGTGGCACGCCTCGAACGTGACGACAGCGGGCGCATCGTCGGTCATTCCGGGCTCCAGCGCCTTTCAACGTCGCTGGAGAGCGGCGTAGGCAGCTACTTTCCGGCCTTCTTCCCCGACGGGAACCTCTTCTACATCTCCAACCGCGTACCGCGGGGATCCGACGAGCCCAGCCGGTTCGACTTCCGCGTCGTGGATCCGTCGTCACGGGGATGGCGCCCTCCGCCGACCACGGACGGCGAGATGGCGTTGTGGGCCGAGTTGGGCGCCTTATGGCAGCACGCCTGCGTTCCTGAGCTTCCCGAAGGCGCGTCGGCCGAGGCAAACCCCTTCCCTCTGGCGGCCCACGAACTCCCCCTCCACGCCCTCTCCTTGAGCGTGCCGCAATGCACCGCCCTCGTGGAGGATGCTCGAACGGATGAAGGTGCCGGGGATCGGGACTGGGACGCCCTCTTGGGCGCATGTGAGGCCGTCGCTCAAAAGAGGTGAGCAACCTCGGCAAGCCAGCGACCGTACCCTTCGGCGTTGCGATAACCGGGCAGGACGGAAGAGGCGCGTCGACCCCTGAACACGACGACGGAAGGGGCGTGTAGCTGGGCATCGCGTAGGATCAGCTCCGCCGAAGCCACGGTGAGAAGGGCCGACTCCGGCATCCCCGCCCTGGCGGCTTCACGACGGGCGAAGTCCAGATCCGATTCGGCGAACAGGAGGGGTACGACCCCCAGGCCTCGAGCCTCCGCCGCCTCCCTGAGCTCGGAGTACCCGTCCACCGAGAGCGGCATATGGGGCGACCAGAGGTAGATCGCCACGCCCGACGGGTGCCGTTCCACGGCTGCCCGCAGGTCCGCATCCGTGAAGGATGGCACCTCGGATGCCGTAGCGGTCGCGGTCAGGGCGTCCGCGACGGCGATACTCCACGCCCCCGCCTTCCCGCACCGCGTCGTCGGTTGGCCGTCCTCGATGTGGAGGACGTGGCGGGGCGTTCCAACCATCCAGTCCCCGATGTCGCCAACCGGGACACGGAGAGGGCGGAAGGGAACGGCCATCCGCGCGCCACCCCCCCTCGCCACCAACTGGGCGAAGATGGCAGAACAGTCGGTGGCGCCAGCGGGTTGTCGTGCGCCCTCGACCGAGGTCCCGGAACGGTCGGGCCGGTCGGGAACGCAGCCCCCAACGACGACGGCGGCCGCCGCCAGGAAGGCGACGACCACCGAAGGGACGGACATGCTCAGGCGACCGTCACGACGTCGTGGAATGACCTACCGCGACGAAGGCGGCACGATCCCATTGATCCGCATGTAGGTGACGAGGTTGCCGTAGTGCTCGTAGTTGTGAGCCGAGTTGAAGGCGAGGACCCCGTGGGCCGTGCTGGGGCCGATAAAGTTCACCGGGCGGGCGCCGTCCTCGTCGGTCATGGCGTCGAAGACCCCGTCGCAGTAGGCGAAGCCGGCCTGGAGGGCTTCGATGAGGCCGTCCCGGGTCGTTCGGGTCTCCTCATAGTTCTCCGTCTGCGGGCTGTTTTCCCCGGCGGCCGCAGAGCAGAAGGCGAACTGGGCGTTGGCGATATGGCCGAGAAGCTCCGCCGTGGTCCGCACCTCGTCCGTGGGCCGATACGCGAGGAGGTCGGCGTCGGCGAGTTCGGCCGTGGCCATGATGTTCGTCTTCGTGATGTTATAGAGGCCGGCGAGGGACTCGGTGACCGACTGGGCCTCGACGGCGAACGGCGTACAGGCCAGGAAGGCCAGCGTTGCCAGCATACGACGGTAGAGCATGACGGGTTCTCCTGAAGGATGGGCTGAACACAGTCCAGGCTTCCGTTCTAGGTCGCCAGAAGCTGCTTCGCAACGTACGGCAGACTGAATCCGCAATGTCCGCCACCCGTTCCCGCCGTGGATCCGACTTCGAAATCCTTGACGCGACGAGCACCCAAAGTGGGTGTTGTAGGGTACGAAGCTGGAAACAAGTGTTTATCACTACTTTTTTGGGGGGATCACCATGAGGCATCGCACCGTCGGGGTCACCATCGGTTGCTGTTTGCTACTCGTCAGCGCGCTCCCCGCGAGCGCGCAGCTCTGGGAGTTCCCGGACTACGCTGTTCCATCGGCCAACATGGGCCCATCTACCTTCATCGCCGGTACCTACGGACGGGGCCTCAACGACGCTTCGGGCAAGCTCGATGCGTACGGCGCGATCTTCGGCAAGACCGGTGAGTCGGCCTCCTTCATGGGTGGGCTCGGCATGGTCACTTCCCCCGGCGACGACGAGATCACCGTCGGTGGCGCCGTGGGTATCGACCTGGTGAAGGGTGAGTCCGCCACCGTCGCCTTCAACGGCGGTATCGGCTGGATGAGCCCTGGCGACGCGACCCTCCTCCGCTTCCCCCTGGGCATCGCCATCAAGGGCTTCGCACAGTCGCCGGAGGCGGCCATCGCCCCATGGGTCATGCCCCGTATCAACGTCACCAGGGTCTCCATTGCCGGGAACTCGGCCACCGAGACCGATCTGGGAGCTTCGGCGGGCGTCTCCTTCACCTTCCCCAGCGGGTTCGGCGTCCACACGGCTCTCGACGTTCTCTTCGCCAACTCGGAGATCTGGCTCTTCGGCATCGGCGGTCACTACATCATGGGCGGCGGAAACTAGCGCCGCTCGACGGAGTTCTCCGCGGGATCGGTCCCGCGGCCGGGCCGGAGTCCGAGGTCGGGCTCCGGCCCGTTTTCCGTCCCAGTGACATCCGCCGATCGCCACACCGTGACGTAAGTGACGATTTTGCATATGTTTAGAGTCTGATAAATTCGAAATCGTCAGAATGGGAGCCCTCCGTGCGGCTCCCAGCACGTTCCCACGGGCCGTTCCCGACACCTCCGGGCACGGTCGCAAGCAAGAGGATGTCCCATTGGCTCGAGCGACCCTGACCACCGCCTCCGACACGACCCCCGCACTGGAAGGACAGCTCTTCCGGCATGCCAAACGCCCCGAGTGGGGCGTCGCGGTGCTCGCGTGGGAGCGTGAAACCCACCGAGGCTACCAGTTCGAGGACGGGCGCCTCCGTAAGATCCGGAAGGGCTACTACAAGTTGCTCGAGCCCGTGGAAGAGCTCGGCGCCCCCGAGGCGGTGATCCGGAAGAACCTCGAGCGTGCCATCATCGCCACCGGTGGGGAGGCGACCCGGAAGATCAAGAAGAAGGTCGCCCCCTTCGAGGACCAGATCGAGCTCTTCGTCCGGATGTACCCCAAGGGCTTCCAGGACCCGGAGTGGATTTCCGACCACCGTGGTGACCCCGAGAGCACGGCGCTCAAGCGCCACCGGGACCCAAGCCTCCAGGACGCCCAGGAGGCGCTGTCTGCGGACCGTTGCGCGGCCCTCGTCGACGAAGGTCAACACGACGCACTCTTCGACTCCATCACCGACGTTCTCGCCGGGACCAACCTCCTGCCCATCTCGCACGTGAAGAACCTGCGGCGCCTCGACGACGAGGAGCGGAAGGCGTACGCCGAGGCCGTGGCCGATGTCCTCCACGGCGAACGCCACTTCGATGAGCGCTTCCGCGACTACATCCAGGCGCTGACCAGTCTCCTCGGCGGCAAGCCCTCCTGGCGGATCGCCACAGCGCTTCCGGCCCTCGTGCATCCGCAGGAGCACGTCAGCGTCCGTCGTTCGGCCTTCGCCCGCCAGGCGGGCTCCATCGCCCCCACGGCCCGCTACACCCGCAAGGCGCAGGTCGGCTCGTACAAGAACTACAAGCGTGTGGCCCTGGGCGTGAAGAAGCGCCTCGTCGAGGCCGGACACGAGCCGAGAGACCTCCTGGACATCCACGACTTCATCTGGGACACCCTCCGGACATCGGCGCTGGATCACCTGGGCGCCGAAGATGACGAGGACGAAGACGACGATTGAGTGATGCGGGTGACGGGGCGCCGAAGGTGGCGATCCCCGTCACCCGTCTCCACGACCGTCGCCCTCACTCCTACTCGGGCACGCGCGATACCCGTGTACCTCCGGGTGGCGCGGCCCGCCCGCCCTACTTCTTCAATTGGCAGCGAGGTAGGGAATTGCCCGCTAGTACGGCAAGAAGTACAGCGCCAAGGCGATGAAGGGCACCAGCAGGATCATCATCGTGATCCCATAGCCGAACATGTCCCGGGCCCTCAGCCCGGTGATGGCCAGCAGGGGGATCGCCCAGAAGGGGTTGAAGAGATTCGTGTGGGCGTCACCCACGGCGTAGGCGGCGATCGTCTGACCGTGGGGAATGCCCAGTTCGGCGCCAGCGAGCATCATCGGCCCCCCGACGATGGCCCACTCTCCGCCGGCCGACGGCACGAAGACGTTGAGAACGCCTCCGGTGAGCCATGCCGTGACGGCGAACGTGTCCTCCGTGGCGATGGACAGGAGCGCCTCGGTCATGGTGTCCACCAGCCCGGTCCCCACCATGATGCCGATGATCCCGGCGTAGAAGGGGAACTGGAGGATGACGCCGGCGCTGCCCTTCACGGCTTCGTTGAACTCCGTCTGATACCGGCCGGGGCTCGCGTAGAGCACCATTCCGATCATAAGGAAGCCGAAGTTGAAGACGTTCAGGTTCAACGCCCCCAACCCCTGGGTGAAGAACGCCCGCAGGAAGAGCGCGATCCCCGTGACGGCCAGGATCCCGCCGAGAATGCGACTGTTGTCGATCCGATCGGCCGGCGTCATGGAGGCGTCGGCGTCCGGTAACCCGTGTGAAGTCGCGGTCACCCCTCCTGCCGCGACGCCTTCCCCGCCACCCACTGCGTCGGACGGGACCAGAATATCCGGATCGTCGGCGGCCAACTCGGATTCGATCCCCGACACGTAGCGGCGGATGCCTCGGCAGTTATCGTCGGGTGGCTGCAGGAGCCACAGCATGAGGGAGGCATAGAGAATGGCCAGGGCCGTCAACGTCAGCGGATACGGGTGGAAGACCCATTCCGTGGCGGGAATCACCCGATCGACGATCCCCTGCTGCATGAAGACGTTGCCATCGGTGGCCTGGAGGAGGCCCGCCGAACTGGAAAGCCCCCACCCCCACGTGAGGCTCATTCCCATGTAGCCGGCCACGGCGAGCAGTGGGTAGTGCACCGCCATCCCGGCCCGGGCGGCCACCTTCCCCATCTCCCTGGCGAGGATGGCGCCGAAGATCAGGCCCAGGCCCCAGGAGATCCATCCGACGACCATCGACCCCACGCCGACAAGCACCACCGCCTGGCGCCCGTTCTTCGGCATGCGGACCAGCCGCAGGATGCCACCCCGAACGCGGGGGTGGTACGCCACCACGAAGCCGGTCACCAGGATGATGACCATCTGCATGGCGAACTGGAGGAGGTTCCAGAAGCCGTCGTACCAGGCCAGGGCGATGGCGGTGGGGCTGGAGCCTTCGGTGACGAAAGCCGCCAGGGCGGCCACGTACGTCAGGATGATGGCGAAGAGGAAGGGACTCGGCATCCACCGCTCCACCCGATCGGCGATGGCCTCCCCGAACTTCTGGACCGGCGTCAGCTCCGGATCGGGCCCCGCTCCGTCGGTCGCGGGGCCCGTTCCCTCACCGACCAATCAGCTTCTCCTCAGGCGTCTCGCGCCTGGCATCGTCGCCGCCGGGATCACCCGTGCCGTCTTGGTCTTCCTGAGTCCGGGGCGCCCAGGGGTCATCCACCCCGGCCAGCGGGCACGAGTCGCCGGTATCGAGGAAGTGGGTGTGGAGGCACTCGAAGGTCGACCCCAGACTCTGGAGGAGTTCTACGGTCTCGGGGTAGGCCACACGGGTGAAGAAGCCCGAGCGCCCCCCGCGTGCCAGGTCCGCCGTGGACTGGCCCAGTCGACTGATCACCGTGACGTCGGCTCCCTGGGACACCAGGTAGCGGATGAGAGCGTTGTCTCCACGGGCCGCCGCGTAGTGGAGGGGCGTGTATCCCCACGAATCGCGGAGGTTCACGTCGGCACCGTGCTCTTCGATGAGGTACTTCACGGCGGGGATGAAGGCATGGGGGACGTTGCGGATGCTGAAGGCACCCAGGCCCGTATAGCCGCCGCCCGCAGCCACGTGGAGGGGATAGGCGTTGAAGGCGTCCGTGGGGATCGTCGGTAGCCTGGAGTCCTCCTGTTGGCGACCGTCTTGCTGCCGCCGCTCACGCATGCCCGGCTCCGGCCACATCGTGGGGATGTTCGGGTCGGCACCGTGGGCGGCCAGGAGCTTCATGGCCTCCACGTCCTGGGCGTAGGCGGCGCGCCAGAACGGTGTGGCCCCGCGGAGATCCGTGCCGATCTTCGTCAGCCCGTACTCCCAATACCAGAGGTGGGTATCGAGGCGGGCGTTGGGGTCGGCCCCTGCGGCGAGGAGCGCCTCCAGTACCTCCATGTACTCGGTGCGCTGATTGTCGTGGGCTCGGGGCTGGGGGTAGTTCGACTTCGGCGCCCATTGGGTATTCAGAACGGCGAAGAGCGGCGTGGCCCCATCGGTGGAGGCGGCGATATCGGGGTCGGCACCCCGTTCGATGAGGCGTAGCGCCAGGTCGAACTGACCATTCAGAGTCGCGATGAGCAGGGGGCTCGTCTTATCGGCGCTGGTCTGGTCGATGTCGGCGCCGCCATCCAACAGAGCCATGGCCGCCTCGACGTGCCCCTCCCGGGCTGCGTGGAGGAGTGCAGTCATTCCCCCGGTGAAGCCGACGAGGGTCTCACGGTACGGCCGTCGAGCGACATCCGGCCCGCCGGGATAGTCCGGCCGATAGCTGATGAGCTCGTCCGGATCGTACTCCCGGTAGGGCTCACCCGACTCGAGGTATGCCCGCTGGGCTTCCACTGCCTCCCTGACCTGGGCGGCGCTCGGCTCCCACTCCCGGCCTCCCTCCTCGGCCTTCCGCATTTCGTTCAGCACATCGTTCAGGACGCGCGAAGCCTCGTCGTCGGCGATGACATGCTGGAGGACATCGACGACCCGTGTCTCCACCGACGGGTCGGCGCCGGCCTCGAGAAGAGCCCGGACCGATTCGACCCGGTTCGCGCCGGCGGCGAACATGAGGGGTGTCTGGCCGAAGGTCGCCTCGACGGCGTCCGGGTCCGCCCCTCGATCAAGAAGTGCCCGCACGGAAGCGGCACCGTCGACGGCGCCGGCGGCCAGATGCAGCGCGGTGACACCGCTGTTCGCCGTCTTTGCGTGGACATCCGCGCCGGCGTCGAGGAGGGCGCGGACCATTTCGCTGTTTCCCCGTCGGCTGGCGAGGTGCAGCGGAGTGTAGGCCCCGATACGAGTACCCGAATCCACTGTGGCACCCGCTTCGAGCAACACCCTCGCCACCCGGGGTTGGTTGCGTTCGGCGGCCCAGTGCAAGGCGGTCATGCCGTCGCCGGTGGCGGCGTTCGGATCGACGCCCCGGGCCAGAAGCGCCCGCACCGCCTGTACGTCACCGTCCCGGGCGGCCTCGATGAGTTCGTCGTCGGTGGTGGCCGCGGAGACGACGCCAGTCACCGTGGTGGCTTCGGCTCCCATCGGCCACGACAGCGTGGGGACGGCAATGACCGCCGCAAGGCACACGCTGGCCCTCACCACGTTCCTCACCGATCCCCACCCTGCCGGGCCCGGGCAGTGCGTGTCAGCCCTCACGCGTCCTGCCCTTTCGTGGCGGCGAAGCCCTTCGGTAGCGTCAGGGGAAACGCTCCCGTGCTGTCGCCGAAGCTGGTCATGTCGTGTCCGATGCCCTGCATGAGGCTCACGAAGACGTTGGCCATGGGGGTCCCCTTGGGCGCCCGCAGGTGGATGCCGCCTTCCAGGGCACCGTTCGCCTTGCCCATGAGGACGAGGGGGCACCTGCGGTGGTTGTGCAGGTTCGGGTCACCCATGGGCGAGCCCCACACCACCGCCGTCTTGTCGAGGAGCGACGTGCCGCCCTCCATCGTGGTGCTGAGCCTCCGAAGGAGGTACGCCAGGCGCGCCGTCCGGTAGGTATTGATCTTGTTGAAGTCCATGATGTCGGCGGGGACGTTGCCGTGGTGCGATGCACCGTGGTGCGACTTGTTCGTCCCGCTGTCCGGGAACGTCCGGTTGGACTGATCGAACCCCGTCTTGAAGGTGATGACCCGGGTCATGTCGGTCTGAAGGGCCAGCACCTGGAGGTCGAACATGAGCTCCATGTGCTCTTCCCACGAGTCGGGGATCCCCGAGGGCGCCTCGGGCATCTGTCGTTCCTCGCCGCTGGTGTTGCGCGCTTCCACCAACTCGATCCGGCGCTCGAGCTCCCGGACCTGCTGGAGGTACTCGTCCATCGCCTGACGGTCGGTGGCCCCGAGTGTGCCCTTGAGTCGGGCCACCTCGGTGACGATCCAATCGAGCATGCTCTTGTTCGTCCGCCGCCGAAGATCGCGGTCGGCGGCCGAGTCCCCTGCCCCGAACAAGCGCTCGAACACGGCGCGGGGCTCCCGGATGGCGGGGAGGGGCTGGTTCGGCGACGCCCACGCCAACGATGTCGTGTACGCGCAGTGATAGTTGTACGCGCAACCGCCGCCGCGATCGATGGACTCGGTGCAGAGCTCCAGCGAGGGCAGCGCGGTGTCCCGCCCGAAGCGGCGGGCATGGATCTGATCCAGCGACGTTCCCAGGTAGATATCCGAGCCCTGGGTCTGCTTGGGGTGTGCCTGGGTGAGGAAGACGGCCGTGGAACGGTCGTGGTCGCCACCGATCTCCTCGGCCCGATAGGGCTCGGCCATCCGAACGTCGGTGTTGCTGATGATGGTCAGGTAGTCGCGGAAGTCGGCAAGACCGGCGAGCTGGCTGTCGGGGCCGATCTCGAAGTCGCGGCCGATGCGCTCGGGAGCGAAGAGGTGGCGGGCGTCGCCCCAATCACTTCCACCGGCGCACCCCATGGACTCCTCGATGCAGATGAGACGAGTCGCCGTCTCATCCCGCATGGGATCACTCCATGATCGACCCGCCGGGACCATGGCGTCGAGGAACGGAAGGGCCACGGTGGTTCCCATGCCCTGCACGAAGCTGCGACGCGAGATGTGCTTCCCTGTGATGAACTCCATGTCTTCCCACTCCCTGGGGTCCGGCGTGTCGTCGGGGTCCTATCTTTCGTCGAGATCCAGCCTGTCTGCTTCCGTCCCTACCGCGTCGGGCGCACGCATCATCTGGAAGGGGTCGCTCTTCACGACGCCCATGATGAAGGCGCTCATCCGGTAGCCATCGTCCTCGGCCGCCTCGGCGATGTCCCGAATGGCGGGTTGATCGAAGTACTCCACCCTCCGCCCCATGGCGTAGGCCAGCATGTTTGCGGTGAAGTTGCGCACCAGCGGAATGGGGCGGTCCAGCAGGACCCGGGTCAGGTCGGCGGGCATGCTGATGGGCGTACCGTCGTAGTAGGTGCCGCGCGTATCGAGAGGCATGCCCTGCTCCCGGATGCGCCACTGGCCGGTCACGTCGAAGTTGTCCAGTGCCAACCCGATGGGGTCCATGAGGCGATGGCAGGCGTTGCACGTCGGGTTGGCCCGGTGGATCTCCATCCGCTCCCTCGTGGTGAGCCTGCGCCCTTCGGACGCCGTGGCCGTCTCCTCGAAGTTCGGCACGTTGGGCGGGGGAGGTGGCGGCGGAGCGCCCATCAGGACTTCCATCACCCACTTGCCGCGCAGCACGGGCGACGTGCGCTGCGACATGGAGGTGAGGAGGAGGACGCTGCCGTGCCCGAGGACGCCCCGCCGGGTGTCGTCGGGATAGTCCACCTTCCTGAACTCGTCACCGACGATTCCGGGGATGCCGTAGTGTCGGGCGAGACGCTCGTTGAGGAAGGTGTACTCGGCGGAGTACAGCTCCAGGAGGCTCAGATCCTCGCGGACCAGATGTTCGAAGAAGAGCTGCGTCTCCCGGACCATGTCGTCGCGAAGCTGCCCGTTGAAGTCCGGATAGAGGAATGGCTCGGGCTGGTTCTTCACCGCGTCCTGGAGGCGAAGCCACTGGGACGCGAACCGTGTCGCCAAAGCCTCGGCACGCGGATCGGTGAGCATCCGCTGGACCTGGCTCTCCAACACGCCGGCATCCCCGAGGCGTCCGGCGTCGGCGACGGCGAGCAACTCGGCATCGGGGACGGTCCCCCAAAGGAAGAACGAGAGCCTCGAAGCCAGATCGACGTCGCTGAGCCGATACGACTCACCCGGCGCCACCCCGGCGGGTTGCTCTTCCAGGCGGAAGAGGAATTGGGGATTCGCCAGGATGGACTGCAATGCCGTTCGGACACCGATCTCGAAGCCACCCTCGGCGGCTCCCTCGTCGTAGAATTGCATGGGGCCCAGGAGGTCTTCGTCGGTCACCGGCCGGCGGTACGCCTGCGTAGCCAGGCGCCGGACGATGGACGCGGCGCAGGCCCGGGCTTCCCCCGGAGCCGACGGTCGACAGGTGAAGACGCGGTCCCGGCTCTCCGACTCCGAGACGCCCACGGGATGGTGGGGTCCGGTGATCATGAGGTCGGCGAGGTGGGGCAAGGCGGTGATGCCGTAGTTCGCCCACTGCTGGGCATCCTCACCCCCCACGAAGGACCAATCGAAAGGACTCAGCCGATCTTCGTAGGGCCCGTCGATAGTCCGGACGAAGGCCGCAGCCACCTGATGCTGGCCCGCCGTGACGAAGATGGGTTCCGTTCCCAGCGGGACGCGGTTGGAGCCGTTGTGGGGGATGCGGATGAGGCCCACCCCTTCGCCGTCGATGGAGATGTCGAGATCCTGGCCGGGCACACCCTGACCGAAGAGTGTCGCCACCGAGAAGACGTACTCTCCGTCGGCGGGGAAGTCGTGGGTCACCACCATGCCGCCGCGGGTGCCGATGGGAGCCCCCTCCAGGCGGTCCCACGCGTGCTGAGAGACGTCGATGGGGTTGGTATACTTGACCGAGACCGGGGGCGCCGCCGGATTGCCCACGGCAAGGCGGCTCACTTCGGTGGCTGCGCGGAGGTAGGCCTCCAGAAGGGTCGTCGAGAGGCCCTGAGCGGCGGAGAGGTTGTCGAAATTCCCGAGGTAGGTATCGGCCGGCAGCCATCGACCTGCGTCGATCTCCAGACCGAGGAGGTCGTGGATGACACGCTCGTACTCCGCGCGATTGAGGCGCTGGAAGCGCCGAACACCCGGATCCGGGCTGACCGCCGCAGCCTCGTCGATGACGCTTTCCAACGCTTGGGCCAGAGCGACGAGGCTGTCCCCTTCCGGCCTGCGAACCCCCGGTGGCGGCATCATGCCTGCCCTCAACTTCACGATCATCTTCTCGGCGACAGGGGCCATTTCGTGGGCCCGGGCCGGATCGAAATCCTCGAGGGTGAGGTTGCCGCGGAGCCGCGTGTCGCTATGGCACCGGACGCAGTACTCCTCGATGACCTCCCTGAGCGCGGTGGCATCCAGGTCGGCCTCGCCGAACGCTCCGGGGTCGGCGGCCTCTGACGCGGCGAGCGGCCCGTCCCCGGCCGCCGGGACGACGGTGACGGAGAGATCGGGCGAGGCACCCAGCGCAAGCCAGGCCCCGAGCAAGATCCCTCCGGCCACCAATGTCCTCATGCGCTCCTCCGGTACCGGCCCGTGCAGGGGGTCGACCGATGACCTGCCTCACCACGGCGCCGATGTCCTCGCAATGTACGGCGCGAGCGGGGATTCGGGCCAGTAGGCCGGATCGCGCGCGTGCGACGCCTCTCGCCCTCCGCTCGTGAACGGAAAGGGCACGCCGATCCCCCGACGGCAACCCTACGAAGTCACGCCCGGCGGACGAGGACCGAGCGAAGTCACGGCGACCACCCGGAGGAAACCCTCAAAGCGGCCAGAACACCGGAATGAGCGCCGTCGCCAGCAACCAGAAGATCACGTTGAGCGGACCACCGACGCGGAGGAAGTCGCTGAAACGGTACTGCCCCGGCCCGTAGATCATCGTGTTCGTCTGGTAACCCACCGGCGTCATGAAGCTCGCAGAAGCCGCGAACGTCACCGCCATGAGGAACGGTCGGGGATCGGCCCCGATGGCGTCGGCCGCGGCGATGGCGATGGGGGCCAGGAGCACTGCCGTGGCGTTGTTCGACATGGCGTTGGTCACCAATGTCGTGGCCAGGTAGAGGGCGGAGATGAGAGCCACGGCCCCGAAGCGAATGCCCACCGGCGAAAGCAGCGTGGACAGGAGCTCGGCCCCGCCGGTGCTTTCCAAGGCAGCCCCCAGGGACAGGACCCCGGCGATGAGGAAGATGATCTTCCAGTCCACCGCCCTGTACGCCTCCTCGGGTGTCAGGCAGCCGACGAGGATCATGGCGACCGCGCCTGCGGTTGCCGACGCCACGATGGGCAGGAGACCCAGGGCGGCGCTCCCTACCACGAAGGCGAGGATCGCCAGAGCCGGCACCGCCTTCGACGGCCGGAACTCCTGGATGGGCTGATCCGATACCAGGACGAACGCATCGCTGGCCCGGAACTGCGGTAGCCGCCGCTGGCTCGTCTCCACCAGCAGCGCGTCGCCGGCGCGGAGTTTGACCTCCTTGAGGTCTTCGCGCATGAGGGCACCGCGATGCCGGATCGCGATGACCGTTCCACCGAGCCGCTCCCGGAAGTTGGACGAGACCACGGTCTCACCGTCCAGGGTCGAGTTGGGAGCGACCACCGCCTCCACCAGGACCATCTCCCTGGGCTCCAGATCCTCCTCACGCCACCGCGCCCGGGGCTCGATGATGACGCCCTCGTTCTGCAGGAGCCTGCGGAGCTGGTTGACGTTGCAGCGAACGACCAGGGCGTCCCCGGCCTCGAGGACCATCTCGGCCATGATGGGCAGGGGGCCCCGGCCCGGCCGTCGGATCTTCACCACATCGAGGTCGAAGTCGCGGGTCAGGGGCGCGTCGGCGATGGTGTACCCGACGGAGTCGGATTCGGCCGATAGGACCAACTCCGTGAGGTACTCCTCCATCCGCCACGTTTCGGCGAGTTCTTCCGGCCTTCGCCGATTGGGCGTAAGCCGCGTGCCGACGACGAGCATGTACGCCGTGCCCACGGCGAAGAAGATGAGCCCGAGACCGCTGAACTCGAACATCCCGAAGGGCTCGAGTCCGTGGTCGTCGGCGATGGAGCTCACCAGCAGGTTCGTGGACGTGCCCACCAGCGTGCAGACACCGCCGAACATGGACGCGAACGACAGCGGCATGAGCAGCTTGGACGCGCTCAGGTCGAGGTCCCGGGACACGGCGACCACCACCGGCAACAGAATCGCAACGACGGCTGTGTTGTTGATGAACGCCGACGTGGCCCCGACGACGACCATGAGACCGAAGGTGGCGCCGAGGATATTCTTCTTGGCCAGAGCCTGGAAGCGTCGGCCAAAGACCTCCAGCGTCCCACTGCGGTTCAGTCCGGTACTCAAGACGAACATTGCCCCGATGGTGATGACCGCCTCGTTGCTGAATCCCGCAAGGGCCTCGTCGGGTGACAGGATACCCGACACCAACAGAATGCCCAACGCGAGGAGGGCCACCACGTCCACCGGGAACCGCTCGGTGACGAAGAGGACCACCGTCACGACGACGAGGGCGAGAACGAAGGCTAGTTCGTAGGTCATGGCACGCGATCATGCCGAAACAGACGTTCCCGGGGCAAGGCGGCTCTGCCGGGTAATGTCCCCAAGGACGACTCCCTCCACCTCCCCTGGACGACTCTCTCCACCTCTGCCGCGGTCCGTGGCGAACGACCCCTGGGACGATCTACGGTCCTCGCTTGGCGAAACGCCCCCGGCGGCGAGCTCGTAGGCGCGATGAGCGGCGGCCGGGCTTTCCGAGCCGCCCCCATACCCTACGACCGCCTGCATCGGGGCCGGACAACCGCAGCCATCCCCACCATGCGACTTCCCGACTCTCCCCCTGACCGCCTCCTCCGATGGCACGCCTGGGCGCGCTCACGCCCCTGGCTCGGACGCTTCACCCTGGCCAACCGTCTCCTCCTGGCCATGGCGTTCATCCCCACCGGACTCGTGAAGGCGACCGGCCAGCGCTTCACCCTTCTCCCCGTCGAGAACCCCGTCGGGTTCTTCTTCGAGGCGATGTACCAGACGGGACCCTATTGGTACTTCATCGGCATCATGCAGGTGGTGGCGGGCCTCTTCCTCCTGGTACCGGGCACGGCAACGGTCGGGGCCCTCCTCTTCGTACCCATCGTCGTCAGTATCGTCCTGATCACCTGGGGCATCGGATTCGGAAACACGGTGTGGATCACCGTCGGGATGCTGGCCTCCGTGACCTACCTCCTGTGCTGGGACGGCGACCGCATCTGGAAGGCCGCCGCCAACGTCATCGGGCCGGCGGACGGACCTCGCATTCTGGACGACGCGACGCCGATGGAGCTCGCGGGATGGTGCTTGGGCGGGATGACCGGCGTGGCCCTCCTCCTCGTCACTCGAAGTTTCCTGCCACGGTCCTGGACGCTGCCGCTGCTTGCCGTCGGAACGCTGGGAGCGTGCCTCGTCGTCGTCGGCTGGGTCGCCGCAATGGTCTCCGGCGATCGTTCGACCGCATCCCGGGCGCGGATCAGCCGATGAACGCCCGTCGCAGCTTGGCTCCGATGGTCTCGGCCTCGTGGCTCCCCATGCACGCGCCGGGATCCGCCTTCTCGTTGTGCTCGGCGGCGTTGTCGGCGACCTCGCTGAAGTGCCTCTGAATGACCTCCTCGGGGCTCTCGGTGCCGAACGAGATCACGACCCGGTCTTCCGAACGGACCGGCTCATTGCTCAGGTCGTAGACCCGCTGACCGTTTCGAATGAAGACGAGGAGGCTGTCACCGGCGGCGAAGTGCCGCTCACCGTCGGGGGCGAAGAGATAGTCGGGACCCGCCGCCATCTCGAGGTTGGCCAGGAGTTGGCCCCATGTCGACGCGGGATGGTGGACATGCACGACGTCGTCGTCACCGTCGTGAAGATGAATTCGATCGCGCGGTCGAATGGACTCCGGGGAAGTCCGACAGCTGGCGACATCCTCCATGAAGCGGTCATCGGAGAGGTCCAGCCGCTCGCCATTCAGGAACACCGCCCAGTTGGCGTGGTGGTGGGTCACATGGGGCGGAGGCACCGTCATGAAGCGGAATCCCGCCAGGAGCAGCACTCCGGCGAACACCCCGCCCAACCCGGTCATCCACGCTCTCATCATGTCTCTTCCGTCCAAAGATTCGTCCTGGCCCGAGCCACGGGCATCCGCACATACAGGCCCTCGCGATCCGGGTTCCCCTGGAAAAACATTCGTTTAGCGCGGTAGCCGTGAGTTCCGTACCCGACAAGACGTTGACATGGAGGCCCGGAAGCCCCAAAACGTAGGGGTGAATACTCGCTCGGTGGGTCTGTCGCGCGACGACCGACCCTCGGCCAACCTACCTCAACGGAGGGGCAATTCCAGTGACTAAGGACGATTTTGCGGAGAAGCTGGCGAAGAAAGCGGATCTCTCGAAGGCGAAGGCCAAGGACGTGATCGACGCGATCTTCTCCACCGACCCGCGCGAGGGAATCATCGCCATTGAGCTGGACGCTGGGCGTGATTTCACCATCACGGGCTTCGGCACCTTCGCCACACGGCGTCGGAAAGCCCGTAAGGGCCGCAACCCTCAGACCGGCAAGGAGATCATGATTCCGGCGATGACGGTTCCGACCTTCCGCGCTGGCAAGGGTCTCAAGGACCGCGTCCGGGACTAAGACCTCCATGCGTCCCTCGGGACGCGAGAATCACGTGGAGCCGGTGCTCCACCCGGGACGTTCCGTCCCGCGGTGGGCCCGGCTTCTCGTGTTGGTACTCGCCCCTGCCGCCACGGCCTGCTCCCAAGGCCCGACGACGAAGCTGGAGTGGATTGTCGAGGTTCAGCGCGGGCGCTATGGGGGTCTGTGCGCCGGACCCGACGGTGGAGGCGGCTGCGAGGTCACCATCACCGTCCACGACGACGGACGATGGTCCTCCACCGCATTTCCGGAACCGGACTCCCCCACGGGCTCGGTGCCCGAAGGCGCGGCGACTGAACTGGCATCCATCCTGGAACGGGGGTGGGAAGACCTCACGGCTCAGCCCTTCACCGGCACCTGCCCCGTGGCGTACGACGGCCAGGAGGCCTTCTACGTCATTCGGCGCCTGCCGCGGGGTCCGGGTGCTGAACGGGCCGACGCAGCCGTCCAGGAGATCAGGGCCTGCACCTTCGATCTATCGACGCCAATCGCCAGCCGCTGGATCGCCATGTTCCAAGACCGCTGGCAGGAACTGGGCCTCCCCGAGTAGCTCGCGCGGGCCGATCGTCCGCCGAACCGCCGCCCACCGGCCTAGGACGCGGCGTCGGCCGCCTGCACGCCACCCAGCCGGTCTCCGGCGGTGGTCCGAATGCGCTCCTCGAGGCGCTGGGGATGGTCGCTCCCGACGTACAGCTCCCGCCCGTCCGTGAGGGTCAGGACGACCGCCTGGTTCCCCCGTGCCGTCCACGCCTTCTTCCTGCCCACTCCCCGGGCGCCCCATCCGCCGAACTCCCCGATGGGGCTGTACTCGGTGCTGCGTAGATCCAGGATCTCGGCGTACGGCACCACTCGCTTGATGAGTGGATACGACCCCAGGTAGAGGTAGAGCCTTGTCTCCTGCACCAGGACGGTGAGGCCGCCGATGATCCGGGCGAGCCCCAGTCCCACACTGACCACCCCGAGGGCCAGAGCCCCTCGGGTGATCGCCTCCAGCTCCGTGTCGAGCCCTGCCAGGAGTGGGGCCACGACGGCCACGATGGCGACCCAGTAGATCGTCGCCGCCCACGTCGGCCACGGAGTCCGCTCGCGATAGGCCGTCTTTTCTTCGGTCACCGGTCCCATCCTGTTGAAGGTCGAAGCCCCCTGGTGAAGGTCGGCTACTCGCAATACGTAGCAGTGAACGGTTTTCATCACGTGCTCCTCGGCGCGGTCGACACCCGTCCGCGCTTCGACAGCCCTCAGCGAACAGGCCTCAACACATGCTCGGCGATCGCCTTCCGTTTCGAACCTCTTTCGCGGCCGCACTCCGACTTCTCGCGCCCACTCCGGCTCTCGTCCTGGCGACGACGGCCTTCTCGGCTCCCCTGACGGCGCAGTCCGTCGAACTGGAAGTCGGCCGGACGTTGACGGGAACGCTCAGCGCCGGAGACACCGTCGAGTACCAGATCGAGGCCGGCGAGGACTACTTCATCTTCGGGGAAGTCGACCAGATCTCCGTTGACGCCGTCGTACGCGTCCTGAACCCGGAGGGAGAACAAAGGGCCAGAGTAGACGTGACCGCCCGGGGGCCCGACCGCTTCTCAGGCGAGACGCGAAACGCCGGCAGGTACACCATCCAGGTCATTCCCTTCGAGGGCGAGGAGGGCGACTACACCATCACCCTGCACCGACTGGAGCCCCTCGAAACCGACCCGGACAAGCTCGTCGACCAGCTCATATCGCCCTACGACACCGATGACTCGCCAGGCGCCGGAGTGCGAGTATGGCGTGACGGTCGGACGCTCTTCTCGAAGACCTATGGGATGGCCGACCTCGCCCACGGCATTCCCTTCGAGGAGGATACCCGGACCAACATCGGCTCGACCTCGAAGCAGTTCACGGCCTTCGCCGTCATGCTCCAGGCCGAGCGCGGTGCCCTCTCCCTTGACGACGACATCCGGCTCCATCTACCAGAACTCCCGGACTTCGGCGAGACCATCACCGTCCGTCATCTTCTGACCCACACCTCGGGGCTCCGGGAGATCTTCAACCTGCTCATCATGACGGGCCGTCGCATCGACCGCGGGGACTTCGTGGACCGTGACGAGATCCTCGCCGTGGTGCAGAAACAACCGGCTTTGCAGAACGCGCCGGGCGCGGAGTGGAACTACAACAACACCGCCTTCGCGTTGGCAGCGCTCATGGTCGAACGCACCTCGGACCAGCCGTTCCACGAGTTCATGGACGAGCACGTCTTCGGTCCGCTGGGCATGACCCGGACGATGGTTCGGCCGCACCCCGAGTCCGTCGTTCCCGAGCGGTCTCAGGGCTACGCGCCCGCTTCCGAGGGCTACCGGGAGATCCGCGATCTCGGCGCTGCGGTGGGCGCCGGGGGGATCTACTCGACCCTCGAGGATCTGCAGACGTGGGTGGAGAACTACATCGCGCCCGAGGTGGGCAGCCGCGCCATGCTCGACGAGATGATGACACCGTACGTCCTTACCGACGGCGACACCACCAACTACGGGCTCGGCCTCTTCATCGACGAGCACCGGGGCCTCGCGCGGGTGCATCACGGCGGCGCCGACATCGCCCACCGCTCGATGCTGGCGTACTACCCGGAGCTCCGGGCGGGAGTCACCACCCAGAGCAACCACGCATCGTTCGACAGCAACGTCGCTTTCCGACTTGCCGAGGCCTTCTTCGAAGACGCGATGGAACCGGAAGCCGCCGCCGTGGCTGAAGACGAGGCCTTCGACCCGTCGTCCTACGAGGCCGAGTCGTTCGACGAGCTGACCGGCCGCTACGCGCTGGACGCGGCGCCCACCTTCATCCTCACCTTCACCCGGGAAGAGGAGACGCTGTATACGCAGGCGACCGGACAGCCACGGATCGAGATCGAGCCCACGTCGGATTCGACCTTCGCGCTGACGGTCGTGGAGGCCTCGGTGGTGTTCCATCGCGACGCAGAGGGCGGCGTCACCGGCGTGACGCTCTTCCAGGGCGGCCAGGAGCAGCACGCCACGCGGTTGGAGGACGACGGCGAATCAGAGGAGGCGTGGGAGCCCACCCCGGAGGACCTCCGTGGCTTCTCCGGCCGGTACTTCAGTGAGGAGATCGAGACATTCTTCACCGTCGACTTCGAAGACCCCGCCGAGGAGGCGTCGGGCGCAACGGCGGGTAGCGACCAGGCTGCAGACGTGGGCGACAGCCGCGGCCAGGGGGGCGAGCCCCACCTGGTCCTTCGGCATCGCCGGCTGGAGGACGCACGGCTCAGCCCCGGCGATCGCGACACCTTCTCCGGCGGCGGCCTCACGCTTTCCTTCGAGCGCGATCGGAACGGAACGATCCTGGGCTTCTACCTCTCGAACACCCGAACGCGGGACGTACGCTTCGAGCGTATCCGCTGAGGCGACGGGGCTATTCGCCCCGCAACACGGCCATGGGGTCCGTCCGCGCTGCCTGGCGGGCGGGCACCCACACGGCTGCCGCGGCACCCGCCGCCATCGCCCCGGCGAGGATGATGTGGGTCATGGGATCCCCCGGCCGCACTCCGAAGAGTTGCGTCTCCAGGGCCCGTCCCAGGAGGACGCCTCCCACCGTGCCGAGAACGACTCCGGCGGCCACGACGGTGAGGCCCTCACGGAGGAAGAGGGTTACCACCGACGCCCGATCGGCGCCGAGGGCGATGCGGATGGCGATGATCCTCTGACGCTGACGAGCCGCGTACGAGATGACGCCGTAGAGGCCGAAGATGGCCAGGACCAGAGCGAACGCCGAAAAGCCCACGAGCAGCACGGCGAAGTCCCGTGTCGGCTTCATGGCCGCTGCCACGGTCTCGTCGAGGCGTCCGACGCTCGAGAGGGGAACGTCGGGATCCACCCGACCGACGGCATCATCCAGAGCCACGGCGAACGGCCCGGGGCTTCCACGAAAGCGCACCATGGCGCTCATCCAGGCAGGCCCCACTTGGCGATACGGAAGATAGAGATCGCCGACGGGGTCGGGGGCGACCTCGCGGTGGATGTCGGCGACGACCCCCACGACCCTCGCCCACGGATCGGGCTCTTCCGGAGGCATCCCCGGCATGTCGAATGCGGCGAGGCGCACCGACTTTCCCAGGGCATCTTCGTCGCCGAAAAGATGCTGGGCCAACCGGGCACTGATCACGGCGACGGGTTCGTTCTCCAGTCCGTCGGACGCATCCAGGGGCCGTCCTCTCACGATCTCGATCCCCAAGACGTCGAAGTATCGTTCGTCGACGAGCCACCGGACGGCCTCGGCCCGCGATACGCCGTCGGGGTCTTGTCCCTCGGTCTCCCACGTCGTGAACCGGGTGGAGAAGAGACCCATCGAGACCAGTCCTACGTCCTCCACGCCGGGCATCTGCGCGAGGCTTTCGCGAAGGCGCTCGAAAGCCATCACCCGGTCCGCTGCGGCAGGGTAGGTGGCCTGGCGAAGCCCCATCTGCGCCCGCACAACCCCCGCGGGATGGAAGCCTAGGTCCTGGTACTGCAGGTGCAGGGCCGACCGGACCATCAATCCTGCCCCCACGAGCAGGGACAGACTGAGGGCGACCTCGGCTGCGACCATGGTGTTCCGGGCGCGGCGCCGGCCGCGGGACTCGGTGCCGCCCCGGGACGCGTCACCCATGGAAGCGCGGAGTGCCTTCGGTAGCGCGCTCAGCAGAGGGACCGCCCCGAAGACGAGCCCTACCACCAGCGTAAGGGCCAGGGTGCCGACGAGTACCGTGCCGTCGATATCCAGGGATTCCAACCCGCCTGGCACCGTCAGGCCCAGCCGGGCCTCGATGCCCGCCCGTGCCGCAGTGAGGGTGAGCGCAGAAAGGCCGAAGCCCAACGCAGCCGCACACGAGGCAATGAGCCCCCCCTCGAAGAGGAGCTGGCGTGCCAGGCGGGGACCCAACGCACCAAGGGCTCGGCGAAGGCCGAGTTCCTGCTCCCTCCGAGTCGACCGCACCAGCAACATTACCGCAGCGTTGGCGCACGCGATGAGGAGCACCAGAAGCACCGCTGCCTGTACGACCATGAGCGTGGGGCGAACGGCCGCAACGTGTCTTTCCTGGAGTGGTGTGACCGTGACCGCGAAGTCCTCCGGGACGCGCTCCATACCCAAAAGGGACTTGTCCGTCAGCAGCGCAGCGGCCCGATCAGGCGAGACGTCGGTCCGAAGGCGACCGGCATAGACGGAGCGGTCCTCACGGAGGGGACTCAGCACCTCCGTGTACTCGTTCATGTACCAGAAGTCAGCGGCCAAGACACCCACGATGGTGAAGGCTTCGGCGTGGTCGGGTCGGTCCGAAGTGAACGCGGAAAAGCTGCGTCCGACGATGTCTGGATCTCCGCCGAACCGCTGCTGCCAAAGGCGGTGGCTGATCATGGCGACAGGTGACCCATACCTGCCGGCCTCTTCGGGCAGGAAGGTGCGGCCCAACTGCGGTTGGATCCCGTACGTCGCCATAAAGCCCGGCGTGGTCCAGGCGCCAGGCACCATCTCCGGTCGCCCGTCGCCGATGATGGTGAAGACGTCGAGGTCGTAGGACACGGCTGCCTCGAAGACATCGTCCACATCCCGCCAGGAGACGTTGCCCACGTTCTGAACGGTGACGATGCGCTCGGCCTCGGGGAACGGCAGCGGTCGCAGGAGATAGGCATTGATGGCCGTGAAGGCGACGACGTTCAACCCCAAGCCCACACCGAGCACGGCCACAACCATCGCGGTGAAGCGGGGCTCTCGTCGGAGGGAGCGAGCGGCGAAGACGAGATCCTCGCGGGCGCCCGCGCTCCAGGAGGTGTTTCCCGAGCGCCTCCGGGTGGATTCCGCTCCGACCGGTCCGGGTAGGGGCCGGCCCAGGTCTCGCGCCACCTTCCACCAGAGGGCCGGCATTCCCGACACCCCGGTCTCGACCAACGTTCGGAGGACTTCCGCCTCGAAGACGTCGACCATCTCTTCGCCGTACGCGCGCCGAAAGTCTGCCGGATATCTGAGAAGAAGCAGGCGGTACAAAGCGGACGAAAGGCGGAGCACCAGGCCGCCCTCACCGGAGGGCTGTGTCACGGCGTGTCCGCGGCGAATCGTCGCACCTGTTCCATCCCGGCGAGCCGCGTAATGCGCTGTGCCTCCTCCCCAAGGGCCTCCTGACCGAGTGATGTCAGCTCGAAGGAGCGGCTTCGACGCGCGTCATCAGGATCCGAGTCGGCCTCCTGGACCCAGCCGGCCTCGGCGAGGCGGCTCAGTGCACCGTAGACGGTGCCCGGCCCCATGGATGTGCCGGACGCCTCCTCGGCTCGCCGCATGATCGCGTATCCGTGGAGCGGGCCTTCGGAGAGGGCCAGGAGAACGTGGAAGACCGCAGGCGTGAGGGGACTCGCGGAGTCGGACATGGGCATCATTACGTGAACAGTAATATTACAATGAACGTAATATTACTACGCACGTAACATCCTGGTCAAGCCGCTGCCCACTCGGTCACGGGTCGGACCCATTGCCCCCGATCCTCTCCGGCCGACGCCCCGACGCGTCCTCATCGACCCCCGACGCATCCTCTTCGACCCCCGACTCACCCTCGCCGAAGCGCCTCCACCGGATCCGCGTGAGCAGCTCGCCTCGCCGGGAGCCAGGCAGCAAAGGCAGAGAGGGCGAGGAGCAGAACCACCGAGCCCAGGAACGCCGTCGGGTCCGTCGTGGAAACCCCGAACAGCAGCCCCTCGAGAAGCGGAACCGCCAGTGCGGCGAGCGCGATCCCGACGACGATACCCACCGATGCGTAGGACAGCGTCTTGAGGACGGCATTCGCCACGAGGCGGCCCCGGCCGGCTCCGAGCGCCACCCTGATTCCCAGTTCTGCCGTCCGACGGGCGACGCTGAACGAAACGACGGAGTAGATTCCGAGGCTCGCCAGGAGGACGGCGAGGAGCGCGAAGGCACCCAGGAGGGCTGCGGTGAATCGTGGCGTCGTGAGCGCCGCCCCCAGGCGACCCTCCATGGTGTCGAGCTCGGAAACGGGGAGCGCCGGGTTCACGCTCCGGAGTCCACTCCGCAGCGTCGCCAGGACCTCGTCTCCCGATGTCGCGCTACGGGCTACGATGTACGCGGCGGCGATTCCCGAGCGGCCCATGGGATAGTACAACATGGGCGTGGAGCCCTCGCCGAGTCCCTCGACGGAATGGTCGGCCACGACCCCCACGACCTGGCGCCACGCGTCCTCGCGACTTTGCGGTCGAACGCGCCCCCCCAGGGCGTTGCCACCCCAGAACCGTCGGGCCGCGGCCTCGTTGACCATGATGACGGGCTCACCCGAAGAGCCGACATCCGGACCGAAGCCCTGACCATCGACGACAGGCAAACCCAGTACCTCGAAGTAGGCGTCGGAGACAACGGCGTAGTCCAACTCCACGGAGCCCGTTCCGGATACTGGCTCGTATCCCTCCACGACCGTCGTAGTCGACCCACCGAAACCCACGGGGAGCCTCGTCGTCAAAGCCGCATCGACGACACCCGGTGCGTTGGCGATGGCCTCCCTGGCCTGCTCCAGCAGAATGCCGGGATTGCCCTCCACGGCGAGGCCGGGGACATCGGTGGTGGTGCGCAGGTACGCCAGGGGCGCCGGATCGAAGCCCGGATCTGCACCCTGGAGCATCGTGAGACTCCGGACCAGAAGTCCGGCGCTCACGAGGAGGACCACCGACGCGGCGACCTGCACCGCGACGAGTCCCCCCTGGAGAGCCGACGCGCCCCGACCGGGAGACGCCGAGCGCGTCTCGTTGCCCAGGGCGCGAGCCGGATCGGTCCGCATGGAGCGGATCGCCGGAAACACGCCGAAGAAGCCGGCGGAGACCAGGACCAGCAGGAGGGTGAAGCCGAGCACGCGCACATCGATGGTCAGGTCGAGGACCCCCGGGAGTGGGAGATACCCCGGTAGCCGATCGGCGTAGCGGACGAGCCACGCCGTCAGCCCCACGCCGAGAGCGCCTCCGGCCGCCGCCAGAACAACCGATTCACCGAGGAAGATGCCCGCCACCCGCGCCGGGCTGGCGCCCATGGCCCGACGTACGGCGACCTCCGAACTCCTGGCGATTCCGCGAGCCAGCAGGAGGTTCGCCAGATTGCTGCATGCCAGGAGGAGAACGATGCCGGCGATCCCCATGATGACCGCGCTCACCGGGGCGATGGCCGCATCCATCTGAGGATGGACCCGCACATCGGCGGCCGAGAATACGGTGATGTCCCTGCCTTCGTTGATCTCGGGATACCCTTCCGCCAACCGTGCCGCGAGTACGTCCATGGCCGCTTGCGCCTGGTCCACGCCGACCCCAGGGCTCAGACGGGCCATCACGTCGTACCAGTGATCCTCTCTTCGATCCAGGTTCCCGATGCGAAACGAGCCATCCACCTCCACCGAGGAGATGGAGAGCCAGAAGTCGGTAATGAGGGGCGCCCCGGAACCGACGTATCCCTTTGGGCCGATGCCGATGATCGTCACCGGTCTTCCGTTGAGGCGCACCGCACTGCCGAGGACCGAGGGATCGGCGCCCATCTGGTTCCGCCAGGTGTGGTGGCTCACGACTCCGAAGTAACCGGCGCCCACCTGATCGTGGACGGGCTCGAACCACCGTCCCATGCTCGGAGGAAGGCCCACAACGTCTAGGTGACTGGAGGTCGTGAACTCGACCTCGGCTTCCGTCGGTCCTTCCTCTCGCTCCCACGTCGCGCTCGCGGGGGAGGAGGCCGTGACCGCGTGGAAGACATCGTCGAAGGCCGTCATGTCCCGATAGGCAGGGAACGACGTCGAGTTGGGCTCCCCGTCGTCCGAATCCTGGTAGATGCGCACGACGCTCTCGAACTCGGCGAAGGGCGGAGGGCGGAGCATGATGGCGTTCACCAGGGTGAACACCGCGGTGTTGGCCCCGATGCCCAGCGCGACGATCAGCACCGCCACCGCCGAGAAGCCCGGCGTCCGTCGAATACGTCGGAGCACGCTGCGCATATCCTGCACCATGGATTCCATCATCCCCTCCCTCGTGTCGTTTCGTCCCCTGCCCGTTCCTGCCATCGCCATCATCCGGAGCGGAAGAGGACGGCCCAGTCGCTCCGCCGTGCCCGTGCGCACCAGATCCAGCATCACCGCGACCCACGTGCGCCCGCGGCTCCAACCGTTCGGGCTTGCCCGGAGCCGGTGGCGAGCGAGCTCCAGCACTTCGTCGCCGTAGCGACGCCTGAACTCTCGCGGGCACAAGCGCAGGAGAGCTCGAAGAAGCAGGTCTCCCATGCCAGAATCCCGGGGACTCACGCGCCGTCCGGAAGCACGTCGCGGGCTCGGGCCAGACTCACGATGGATGCGAGGCGGCCGGCCTCGGCGGCAACGAGCGATCGACCCAGCTCGGTGGCCCGGTAGTATTTCCTCCGTGGGTCGGCGCCCTCTGGCGCGTCCACCTCGACCACCAGTCCTCGCTCGGTCATCTCCTTGAGGGAGCGATAGAGCGTGCCGGGTCCGAGTTCCACCGAACCGTCGGTATCCCGCTCCACCACCTCGGCGATCCCGAGGCCGTGAAGCTGGTCCCGACTCAGCGCCAGGAGGATGTGGAAGACCGGTCGCCGAAGAGGCCGTGCCTCCGCTTTCGCATCACCCATAGATCAGCACCCAGAAGTATCCATTGTGAATATATCTATGTTGGATATATGCGTCGCCGGGCGGACGCGCAAGCGGGAGAGGGGGACGACGACGCCTCTATCTCATCCCCCGGCGCGCCGAATGCAGGCGCAACCAACCGGGACGAAACGGGGGCGCTCCCCTCTCCGTAGGGCCCGCTCGTAGAGGCTGTCGGTACGGCGGCGGACTGGCTCTCCCGTCCGTACCGCCGACCGGCACGGAGGGGGTCCAGGATGCGGAGGTGGGAGACGTGACGACACTGCTGCAAGACGTGGTCTACGGGATCCGGATGATGGCGCGATCGCCCATCGTGTCGGGTGTCGCCATCCTGTCTCTGGCCCTGGGCATCGCGGCGAACACCTCGATGTTCTCCATCCTGAACGCGTGGCTCTTCGAGGCCCTCCCGTACGCCGACCAGGACGAACTGGTGCTGGTACGGACCTGGGATACCGACGACCCCATCGAATTCGCCGGAGGCATCTCGGTTCCGAACTATCGGGACCTCGTCGCGGCGGCTCCGAGCATCGAGTCCTCGACGGTCTACACCATGGAGCGGAGCAACCTCACGGGCCTGGACCGGCCGGAGCAGCTCACCGTCGTCGTCGCCACACCGTCGCTCTTCGAAGTCCTGGGTGTTCCGCCGGCCCTCGGCCGTGGATTCCGCGCCGAGGAGGGGGTGGAAGGCGCTGGGCGTGTGCTCGTCCTGGAGCACGACTACTGGCAGCGGCGCTTCCTGGGTGATCCTGGCGTCCTGGGGCTCACCGTCGTGCTGGACGGCGACAGCTACACGATCGTAGGAATCATGCCGGAGGCTTTCGACATGGTTCCTGCCAATGTCCATGCCTTCCGACCATCCAACTTCGATGCGCTCATCGAGGATCGCGGCACCCGCGGGCACATCGCCTTCCTCCGGATGCGTGACGGCGCCACCCCGGAGGAGGTACGTCGGGAGATCGATGCAACCGGGGCACGGCTCGTGACCGAGTTCCCCGAGGCGAATCGAGGCGTGGGCTTCGTCGTCCAGACAGTGGGGGAGTTCTTTCCGGGCCCCACCGATCGGCAGCTCGTCCTGATCCTGTCGGTGGTGACCCTGTTCGGCCTTCTCATCGCTTGTGCCAATATCGCGAACCTCCTCCTCGGACGGGCCGAGGAGCGACAGCGTGAGGTGGCGGTCCGGACAGCGATGGGCGCCGGTCGGGCCCGGCTCATCCGGCAGATGCTCACCGAGAGTGTGACCATGGGGGTCATCGCCGGGGGCATCGGCGTCGTCCTCTCCATCTGGATCATCCGATGGCTCCAGGGGATCATGCCCGTGGAGATGCCCGCCGCCTTCCTCCCGAGGCTCGATATGGAAGTCATCGCCGCCACGCTCATGGTGGCGGTCGCAGCCGGCGTGGCCTTCGGCCTCGCCCCGGCCCTACACTCGGTTGGGGCCAACCTCCGCGAAGCCCTGGGCAACGGCGCGAGGGGGGGCACCGCGGGTCGGGCGCGGAAGCGGATCCGCAATGCCTTCGTCGTCGGCGAGGTCGCGGTGGCCCTCGGCCTCCTTGCCGGAGCCGGATTCCTCATCGAGGCCTTCGAACGGCTCTCGAACCAGGAGGCCGGGTTCGAAGCGGAGGGGCTTCTCACCTTCCAGATCTCCATCTCCGGGGACCGCTACGACTCCGACCCCGCGGTAGCGACCTATCAGACGGAGTTGGAGGACGCACTCCTCGGCATCGGCGGCGTCAACTCGGTGGCGCTCATGTCGAGCCTGCCCCGTGGTCGCGACAACCCGCGCGCTCCCTATGCGATGGAAGGTCGACCCGTCGTCGACGAAGCGGACCTGCCGACCGCAGGACTTCAGTCGGTGAGCCCCGGCTTCTTCGAGACCCTGGGCATCGAGATCCTCCAAGGCCGGGGGTTCAGCGACGGAGACCGCTTCGACGGCGAAGCCGTGGCCATCGTTTCGGAGAGTCTGGCGCGACGTGAGTTCGGGGACGGGGATGTCCTCGGTCGTCGCATCCGGGTCTCGGGTACCCCTCGTCGCATCGTCGGTGTAGCCGGCGACGTCCTGCAGGAAAGGATCGCCCTCGCCGGCCAGGGCGGCGAGCTCGTCTACCTGCCTAGCGCACAGGCTCCCCTGCGGAATCCGTCGTTCGCGGTCCGGACGGAGGGGGAGCCCGGAGCCATCGCCGCCGACGTGCGGCAGGCCGTCTGGTCCGTCAACGCCGACCAACCGGTGGCCGACGTGCAGACGCTCGAGGCGTTCATCGCCGCCTCGCTGGCGGGCCCGCGATCCATCTCTCTCTTCCTCATGGTCATGGGAGGTATCGCGCTCGCCCTGGCGACCATGGGGATTTACGGGGTCATGGCCCACGCCGTCGCGCAACGTCAGCGCGAGATCGGCATCCGGATGGCCCTCGGGGCCGATCGAGGCGCTGTCGTCGGACTGGTGGCCCGATCCGGACTTCTTCTCGTCGGCATCGGACTCGCCGCCGGACTGCCGCTGGCCTACCTCATGTTCCGCGGCGCCGCCATCGGACTCAACCTCTTCCAGGCCGATCTGAACTACGGGTACTCCCTCGGGCTCACGGGAGCCCTGGTCGCGGTCGCCGTGGTGGCGACTTTCCTGCCGGCCCGTCGGGCCAGTGGGGTGGCCCCTGTCGCGGCGCTGAAGGACTAGCGCAAGGCGGCTTACCCGCAGTGACTCGAAAGCTCCACGAACGCCACTGTGGACCTTCGGGCAACGAAAGTGTTAGTAGAATTGTCTGAGAGGACAGTCGAGCCGTCCCCCTCGAGGGGCGGGGTGATGACCATCCGGGTGAGGGGGGTACGCATGGCGCGTGTCGTATGGCTCGCGGGACTTCTGGTGCTCACGGTTCTCGCTACGCCGATGGACGCATCGGCCCAGGACGCCGAGGGCGAGGATCTCATCAATCTCTTCTTCGACTGTCAGGCACCGGGCTGCCACGACTTGGACTACTTCCGGCGCGAGGCTCCCTTCGTCAACTGGGTGCGTGACCGTGAGGTGGCCGACGTTCACGTCCTCGTGACCTCGCAGACCACGGGGGGAGGCGGCCGACAGTACACCATGGCCTTCATCGGGCTGGGGGACTTCGACGGAACCGACCACGAACTCTCCCACTCGACGGCGGGCGACGCCACCACCGACGAGCAGCGCGAGGGACTGGTCGAGCGCGTGAAGCTGGGCCTCGTCGCGTACGCGCAGACCACCTCGGCCGCAGACCAGCTGCGCGTGGTCTTCAGCGAACCGCCGAGGGGACCCCGACCCATGGGACGACCAGGGCCTGGCGGACCACCGGGGGCTCAGTCGGGCGACGATCCCTGGGACTTCTGGGTTTTCCGCATCAGCGCCAACGGCTTCATGAACGGCCAGGCGACGTCGCGCTTCTCCAACATGTTCGGCAACGTGTCGGCCAATCGGACGACGGAGGCCTGGAAGATCACCGTCGGAGGACGGTTCAGCCGAAACGTCCAATCCTTCGATCTATCCGACGGGAGTACCGTGGAGGAGATCCGCCGGGACTGGGGCTCGGACCTCTCCCTGGTCCGGTCGGTTGGCGCTCAGTGGGCTCTCGGCCTCCGCGGCGACATCGGATCGTCCACCTTCGTGAACCAGGACCTCCGCTGGAGTCTGAAGCCGGGCGTCGAATACAACTTCTTCCCCTACGCCGAGTCCAGCCGACGTTCGTTGACCCTGCAGTATCTCGTTGGCCTCGACTACTTCGAGTATACAGAGCGCACCATCTTCAACGAAAAATTCGAGACCGTGCCGCAACACGTGGCCGCGACCGAGCTCTCCCTTGTCGAGCCGTGGGGCCGCTGGTCGACGTCGGTGACGGCCCAGCAGTACCTCCACGACACCTCGAAGTACAGCGTCACCATCTCGGGGAACTTCAACGTTCGCCTCTTCCAGGGCTTTTCCGTCCGGATGGGGGGCAACTACGCCTGGATCCGTGACCAGCTCTACATCTCGGCGGCAGGCGCCACCGACGAGCAGATCCTCCTCCGTCAGCGGCAGTTGGGAACCAGCTATCGCTACTTCATGAATTTCGGGATCGAGTACCGATTCGGTTCCATCTTCAACAACATCGTGAACCCCCGCTTCGGTGGGAACGCAGGCGGTGGGGAGTTCTTTTTCTAGGAGCCCGTCCGAGTTGCTGACGGATCGGCGTCAGCGCATCCAGATGAGGACGACGCCGCACGCGTCGGGGGTGAACGCCTCGAAGTAGCGGAGAGGTGCGCCATGGCTCGTCGCATGCACCTCGATGGCCTCGATCCGCTCGCGAGGGGCGGCGTCTTGGAGTGCCTCACCCGGCATGAGCTCCGTCCGGACGCCGTCGATGTAGATCAGGGGCTGGCAAAGGCGAGCCTCCAAGGTCCGGCCACCCGTGACCTTCCGCAGCATGAGCTTGTCAGAGAAGGGCCCCGTCGGACCATCCTCCGTGCGCACGAACTCGACGGTCTGGAGCTCGCGGAAGAGCTGGTGGGTGTACTCCCCGGGGTGGGCGAGGACCTCCCCCGGCGTCAGGTACTCGCCCCAGCCGTCGGCCAGTCGATCGTAGAAACCGGTACCCGCCAGGCCGGGGATCTCCGGTTCGCCCCCCTCGGTCTCGACGAGAAGCCCGGACACGGGAATGGGCTGGAGCGCCATGTCCATCTCGACGATGCGGACGGCGCCGTCCTCGAGGCGCACCTCATCGGACCGCACGGGACGGTAGCCCAACGCCGACGCGATGAGGAAGTACTGCCCCGCCTCGCGAGCATCCAGGGAGAAGAAGCCTCGCTCATCGGTGAGGGTCTGGGCCAACGTGTCGGCCTGAAGGTCGATGAGCGTGACGGTGGCGCCGTCGATGGGCTGGTAGGTGGCACGCTCGGAGACCACGCCACGGACGGTCTGAGCCTGGAGGGACGGGGGCGTCAGCAGTGCCGACCCCACGGCGACTGTCCCCCCCAGCACGGCGACCGCCGCGATGCGCACAGTGGTCCACATCCTACCTGGAGTCCTCAACGACGACCCGCGCATCCACCGGAATGGCCCGATCCTCGTAGACGAACAGCGGATTCACTTCCACCTCCAGGACCTCGTCCCTCCGGCGCATGGTGTCCGCCACCGCCTTCGCGGCGGCGATCACGGGGCCGAGGTCCACGGAGGCGAACCCCCGTCCCCCCTGCAGCACGGGCCAGAGGTGAAGCTCGGCGAGCATCGACTCGAGCTCCGGGTCATCCACGGGGAGGATCCGCACCGACGCGTCACCGAGAGCCTCGACCCAGACCCCACCGGCGCCGATGCTGAGGACCGGGCCCAGTGCAGGGTCGCGGAAGGCGCCGACGAGCAACTCGGCGCGTGGGGTCGGCAGTTGGGGAGCGACGAGGACGGAGATCGGGTCGGGCTCACCCTGACGGCGGGCTCCCCCGGCGACGGCTGCGTAGGCAGCCCGAGCGGCCTCCTCCGACTCCACGCCGAGAACCACGCCACCGACATCGGACTTATGGGTGATGACCGAGGAGACCAGCTTGACCACCATCGGTCGCGCCAAGGACTCGAGAGCTGCGACGACACCCTCGGCCGAGTCCTCCACCCGCCACGGACCGAAGTCCATCCCGGCGTCGGCGAGGACGGTCCGCGCTTCGGGCTCGGACAAGGAGCGCCTCCCTCCACCGCCTGGTGCCCCCGCCCCCTCCCTGGTCCCCGGGCTTACCGCACGGGGCGGCGCTTCGTACTCCCACGCCGGACGCGCCAGCCACTCCCCTCGACGCTGGAGCTCGACGACGCAGCGGCACGCTACGTCGAGGGAGCCGACGACAGGCACGCCCCGCACACCGAGGGCCTCCAGCGGGCGCGTCCGGTGAGCCGCATACATCGTGTGCACCACCAGCCCACAGCCAGCGGCGCCCGCCGCGTTGGCCATCGCTTCGGCAGCCCGGACCTCGCCCCCGGTGAGGGAGTCGGCGAAGCGAACTCCGTAGCCGCCAAAGAGTCCGATGACGAGGACCACGCCCACCGAGGGATCCGACGTCAGGACGGCCATAGCCCTGCCGAAGGCCTCCGGATCCGCGTCGGCGGCCCCAGCCAGATCAACGGGATTGGAGACGGCGGCCGCCGGCCCCAGGAGTGTCCTGAGTCGATTCCGCGTGCCGTCGGAGAGCTCGGCCAACCGGGCACCGGCCTCCACGAGCTGATCCACCGCGAGGGTCCCCTGCCCACCCCCGTCCGAGAGGATGGCGATCCCCGTGCCGACCGGCGGAGCCGGCTGGCGCCCCAGCGTCTCGCCTACGTGCAGCAGCTCGTCGGTGCGGGTCAGCTCGACCACGCCTGCCTGGCGCAGGCCGGCGTGTAACCGCTCGTAGGGTCCGGAGACGGCGCCGGTATGGGAAAGGGCGGCCTCCGAACCCCGTGCCGTCCGACCCGACTTCAGGAGGACGACGGGCTTCGACGCACTCACCCGCGCCGCCACCGAGAGGAACCGCCCGGCGTCACGGAGTCCCTCGACGTAGGCGAGTACGGCTCGCGTCTCCTCGTGCCCCTCGAGGTACCCCAGGGCCTCGGCGAATCCGAGGTCGAGTTCGTTGCCGACGCCCAGGGAGATGGAGATGCCGTCCCAGGACCGTTCGGTGACCTCGGTCATGAGCGCCAGCGCCATGTTCCCGGACTGGACCAGGACGGCCATCCCCCCGGCGCGCACGTCGCGGGCTCCTACGAGGTTGACCCCTCGCTCCAGGTTCAGGAGACCCGAGGTGTTCGGACCAATGACGCGGACCCCGGCGTCCCGTGCCGCGGCCCCCAGTCTTTCCTCGAGCTCCCGCCCCGCCATGCCCGACTCACCGAAGCCGACGGCCAGGACCACGACCCCTGCGAGCCCCCGAGCGCCACACGCCCGTACGAGGTCCGGAGCCGATTCGGCGGGGGTGCACAACACAGCCAAGTCCACGCCATCAGGGAGCTCCTCCACCGAGGTCACCATGGCTAGCCCGAGGAGTTCGCCCCCACGCGGGTTCACCGGGTACACGTGGCCGGCAAAGTCGGATTCGGTGAGGGCTCGGACGATCTGATAGCCCCGCTTCGCGGGGTCCGCGCTGGCCCCTACCACCGCGATGGAGGCCGGTTCGAAGATCCGATCGAGTGTCGGACGGTCCGCCGCCACCCGGTCATCGGTGGCCGAGATACCCGAATCCATGGCGTCAGCGCCCGGTGTAGCGCGGAGGGCGTCCGTCCCGATGGGCCGCGATGCCCTCGGCCCAATCTTCCGTGCCGAAGATCTCGTCCAGCGCCGCACGCTCCGCTTCCAGGACGTCGGCTTTGGTGCGGTCGGCCGCGGGGCCGATGAGTCGCTTGGCCGCGGCGAGCGATCTCGGCGCCCGCTCGGCCAACCGTCCCGCCCACTCGCGCGCCACGCTCGAGACGTCGGCGGCGGGTACGGCCCGATTGACCAGACCCATCTCGGCGGCCTCCGCCCCGGAGAAGAAGTCACCGAAGTAGACGAGCTCCCGGGCATGTGCGACCCCCACCCGCTCCACCAGGGTGTAGGCGACGCCCCCTCCGATGAACGTCCCGAGGGCGACCTCGGGTAGCCGCAGCTTGGCGCCTTCGGCCACGATAATGAGGTCCGACGACAGTGCGAGCTCGAGGCCCGCGCCCACCGCAGCTCCATTGACCGCAGCGACCACGGGCTTGCCGATGCCCTGGAGGAGTTCGTTCGCCGTCTGGGCGGAGTCGATGTATCGCACCCGCTCGAACTCGTCGGGAGGACCATCTGCATGGGCTTTCAGATCGGCTCCCGCGCAGAACGCCCGTCCCGCGCCGGTCAGGATCACGCATCTCACATCCGGGTCGGCGTCAGCTCCCTCGAGCTCCTCGATGAGGCGTTCGTAGAGAGGACGGCTGACGGCGTTGAGTCGGTCCGGCCGGTTGAGCGTCAGCTTGAGGACGGGCCCCTCGCGCTCCGCCAGGACGGGATCTGAAGTCGTCATGGGACCCGTCCGCCCCGCCTCACTCGCCGCCTCCGGTGTGCTCCCACGGCGCCCTGAGTGCTTGCCCTGCCAGGATCCCCATGAAGTCGCCATCCCGGATGGCGAAGCTGCCCCCCACGAGGGCGTGGACAACGCCCTCGGAGTAGTGGTGGGGATCCCGCATGGTCGCGAGGTCCTGATAACGTTCCAGGTCGATGACGACGATGTCCGCCACCTTGCCCTCCTCGACGTAGCCGCGATCGTCCAGGCCGAAGAAGTCGGCGGCCAATCCGGAGAAGCTCCTCACCACGAACGCGACGCTCACCAAAGAGTCGTCGAGGGCCACCATCCGCATCTTCCTGGGGAAGGCACCGTAGACCCTCGGGTGGACCACGTCCTGGCCGGCCGCCGGTGTACGTCCGTCGGTACACGTCATCATCCACGGCATGGTCGCCAGGTACCGGATGTTCTCCGGGTCGTAGAGGAGCAGGTTCATGACGCTCGCGTTCCCGTTCTCCTCCACCACCCGGTGGACGGTGGCCGGAACAGACATCCCCCACTCGGCAGCGAGCTCGGCGAGCGTACGCCCGTTCAGCCTCGGGTCCTCGTCGACGATCATGATCTGCTCCGGACCGCCCCGCATGGCCAGCGACTCCATGATCTGGATGTCGAGGATGGCCGCCGTGTCCGGATTGGCGAAGCGCGCGAGCACCGCCTCCGTACCACCGGCGCTGGCCCAACGCGGCAGCGCGTAGGAACGGAGGTTCGACTGGGTGGCCGTGTACGGATGCTGCGCCGCCGCGACCTCCACACCCCGCTCCCGTGCCGCCTCGATCATCTCCGCGCCGACGGGCGCGCGGCCGTAGTTCGTCGCCCCCTGGGGGCTGAAGTGGGAGAAGATGACGCGCAGCCCCGACTCCTCCCCGATTCGGATCCCCTCCATGACCGAGGCGTCGTAGCCGATGCCCTGGTAGGTGGCGCCCAGGTCACGGTCATGGGTGTCATAGATGGCGCCCTCCCACTCGGCAGCCGCGCGGCCAAGCTCGATCACCTCCTCCGTCTCGGCGTAGTAGCCCGGCGTGTAGAAGAGCCCCGAGGAGAGTCCGAAAGCGCCCTCCTCCATGCCCCGCCGGACCATCCCCTTCATGCGCTCCAGCTCGGCACCGGTAGGGGCTCGGGCTTCCATCCCCATGACCTCGCGGCGGACGGCGTTGTGACCCACGAAAGTGAGGGCGTTCACGCCGATGCCGTTGTCCTCCCAGGCGGCGATTTGATCGGCCACCTCCCACGTGCCTCCGCCGTCCAGGCCCAGGGCGACCGTGGTGATCCCCTGGGTCAGAAAGGCCCGGGCATCGCGCCCCCACGGTTCGTCCAGCTCGGCGTGGGAGTGGGCATCGATGAAGCCCGGGGCGACGACGAGGCCCGCGACATCCACGGCCTCGGCGCCCTCGGGAACGTTCAGACCCTGACCGACCCCTACGATCCTTCCCCCACCGATGGCCACGTCGGCGATGACGGGTGCGTCGCCGTCGCCGGCGTACACGGTGCCACCGACCAGGACGAGGTCCACCGTCGGCCCGGCAGGTGCGCAGGCAGCTACCGCCAGGACCAGGATGGCCGAGAAAGCGGCGGCGGTCGTGGCCGGCGAGCCCGGCGCGAGTCGTCTCGAGCGCATGGGCGGAAGAATACGGGCTGACGTGGCGCGGCGCGACGGTCCGGGGAAGACCCGCTGATCCGCGAGTCCTCTCCTACCGACGGGCGACCTCGATGGAGACCTCCGCTGCCGCGCCGGCCCGAGCCTCCACAGGCATCAGCCAGACGCCCACCCCCGGGAGTCGGGCCTCGACGGTATACCGCCCCGGCGGGACGGCTCCCATGTCGAATCGCCCATCGGCGTCGACCTCGGCGGACCTCTCGAATGGGGCAAGCGTGACCGTGACGTCATCGTGGTCGCCATCGGCGAGCCCCTCGATCCGCCCTCGTATCGTCCCCAGGAAGGGGGGGTCGAAGGTCTCGCGCAGCTCCTCGATCCAGACCAGGACCACGCCACATCCGTCGGCGGGACCCACCGGCGCCCGTGCCCCGTCGAAAACCTCGAGGGCGGTGATGGCATTCAGATCGAAGAGGGCCGGGAGGGCCCTCTGGTTGGTACCGAACTCGCGCTGACGGATCTCACCTCCGTTCACATATCCCGACAGGGGGCACCCTTGGTCGGCACCCGTCACCCATGCCGTGTCCTGGTGGAGGAGGAGCTGGCCGACGCCCGCCGGAGACCTCCGGTACTCCACGCGCGGGATGGCGTCGAAGATCTCCGGCAGGCTGTCGTAGGCGGCGAGCTCATCACCCTCGACCTGATAGAGCGCGGTCGCACGCCGCAGGTCGTATCCGAGAGAATCGAGCCACATGCGCGCCGTCGAGGGGAGGCCGTCCGCGGAAGGCGCGTCCGCCTGCCCCGCGACGCCGAACGGCTCACCGTCGTCGGCGGCGACCAGGCGCACCTCGGTGGTCAGGGCTTCCAGCGAATCGACGGCGGCCGGGAGGGTCACCTCGGCCGCCTCCAAAGTCACCTCGGCCGCCTCGTGGTGGGGTCCATCCGCCGTGTCGCCGGTTTCCTCGGGAACGCCTCCACGCGACGGCTCCGATACCGACGTGGCGAAGACCGTGATCTCCTTGTCCCTTGGCACGTTGCAGAGGGTGAATACCCCGAGCTCTCCGGGGTGGACCACGTATCCATCGGAGCCACGGTCCCAGACGACCCGCACCTCGGCGTCCGACGCTCTCGTGCCGTCGGACCGGCGCACGAGACCGATGAGGGGAACGGAGTCGGAATGGACACCGTCGGCACGGCACGCCTCCAACACCGTCGACCGCACCGTGGGGACCCTGCTCTCGACCAGAGTCGTTTCGCCATCCACCACCACGCGGGTGAACTCGACAGGCGACTGGCCGAAGCGCTCCAGGGTCGGGTGGGCGAGCCGCACCTGATAGACGCCGTCCACCAGAGGGTAGAACGAGAACGATCCCGCCGAATCGGTCTCGGCGGTCCACTCGGTTCCGACGAGTTCCACCCGAACCCCCTCCATGGGTGATCCGACGCTGTCTCGCACCACGCCTTCCATGGCGCCGGCCATGGCGTGGCCGATGACTCGCCCCGGCGCCTGGACGTCGAGGACCCGCCCGCCCGTTTCCCGGAAGCCGCGCACGTAGGTCCGTCGACTGGAGCCGTCGAGGCTCCGTTGAAGTCCCAAGCTGGGCATCTTGATGAACCACTCGGGCACGATCCAGCCGCCGTCGGGCATACGCTGAAACTCCACGCGGCCACCCACCTCGGGCAGGCGAAGGTCGGGATCGAGGTTGACGTAGTCGTACTCCAGCCACTGGAGCTCCGACGTACTCGGATCGAGCCAGAGCGTGCCAGCCACCTCGACGAAGCGCCGACGATCCGACGTCGGCTCGAAGGTGAGGCCCACCAACCCCTCGGCTTCACCTCCATGACGGCCAACGCGGAACCCGAAGCAGTGCGATCCGAGGAAGGCATCCGAGAGAAGGACGTGGGCGTCGGGCGCCATGTAGAGATCGACGGCGCCAGAGCGCTCGACGTAGCCGTATCGCATGAGGTCCTCGACGGGGCGACTCACGAAAGGCGTCTCCATAGCGGCATGACGGCGGGTCTGCCGCGAGCGCTCCACGACGAGGCTGGTGCGATCGAGATCCTGTTCGTAGAGCATGATGTCGTACCGATAGAGGTCCTGCTCATCGGCTATTGCAGCGGCGATGAGTGCCTTCCGGGCCTCGTCCCAGAGACGGGCGGTGACCTCGCCCGCGGCCGGATCCACCCGGCACCGGGAGTCGCCGTCGACGGCCAGGCCCCGGATGGGAATAGGGTTGGTAGCAAGCGTCAGGTCACGGTGAACGGTCGAACGATGGTCGACCTGGAAGGCTTCCGTCTCCGCCGACGCCATCCCGATCATCTCCACCCGGATCCGCTGTAGGCCGATGCCTTCGCGGAAGAAGAGAACCCGTCCCCGTTCGTCGGTCAGCCGTCTGGCGAGGAGGCTGCCCCCGTCGGTCGACAACGCGACGATGGCTCCTTGGACGGGTTGGCTCGTCTGTCCGTCCAGGACCGTGACCGAGATCGTCTGGGCACCCAGGTGTGGCGGATTCGCCGCTCGGAGGAGGAGAGCCGTGGACAGCACGGCCGCAAGCAGCAACCATGCGACAGGCCTAGGACGCGTCTCTGACATGTGCGTCACCTCGTCCAGAAGACCAGCACGCCGCACAGGTCGTCGACGCGCGTCATGTTGTACTCCGTCGGTACGTCCGCTGGAGAGTCGTAGACCTCCACCGCCAGGACCGTGTGGAGGGGGACGTAGCTCGTGAGCGTCTGGCCCGACTGGGGCTGGTACCGCACGCGCATCCCGTCGACATAGATGGTCGGGGTGCACCGGCCGCCGCGACTCTCCAGGAGCACCGCTTCGCCGACGTAGCCTACCGGCCCGAAGTCGTTCTCGTCGTGGATCGGCTGGGCACGGATCCCGGGAATGGGCTCCAGGAGGGCCTCCGTCGACCTCGCCGGAGAGCGCTCGATGTCGTACGGCGTCACGAAGTGACCGCCCACGTTCCGTTGGTATCGACGGACGAAGCCCGTGCGGACCAGCTTGTGCTCGAAGATCTCCCGGTCCAGCTCGACCAGGATCTGGTCGATGGGCATGGGGCGCAGGGGAAGCCGGAACTCGACTTGAAGCTCACCCCCCATCCCCAGGTCAAAGACCCCGGCCCGGGTCTCCTCGTAGCCCAGGCCCGATCCGAGAAGGGTGAAGCTACCCGGATCGGGCGAGGTGATGGAGAAGTACCCGTCCCTCCCGGTCAACGCGGAGGTGACCGAGTCGCCCGCCGCCGTCTCCATGATGACCAGACCCAGATCGATGGGCGCCCCGGACTCGGCGTCCAGCAGGTGGCCCCGGATGGTCTGGGCTGAAGCCGGGATCGTCGCGGGGCCGGCGGCGAGGAGGAAGGCGACGGCGAAGGGGACGGGGACGGCGTTCCCCCGTGGACGGCTCACCGACGGCCTCCCGGGCCAGCCCCCCGGAGGTAGATGTAGATGGCGCCGTCTCCGCCCTGTGTGCCCAGGACCGCGCCGGCCTCCAGCGGCGGGACCACCTCGATGCGTTCGATACTGGCGGGGTCGAGGTCCAGGAGAGCGAACTCCGGCTGGTGCAGGGGGGCGTCGTTGAGGTAGACCTCAGGCATGCGACACCCACCGCCCCGCTGACGACTGAGCTCCACGCAGATGCCCCGGCGGAAGAAGCGGTTGTTGCCCTCCCGGATGGGGAACGAGACCTCATACGCCCGTAGGAAGGGCAGCTCCGGTGAGACCAGGACGTCGGCAACGCTCGACGCGCCGAGGCTGGCCTTCTCGATGGCCTCCCTCTCCATGACGTCGACGCGGGTCCCCCGGGCGCGGTATCGACGGTAGCGGGCCGCTCGCTCGCTCTCGACCTCCACCGTCAGTCCCTTCAACTCGAAGGCCTCCGGCATGAGGGTGATCTCCATGGACACCGCGCTGGCCCCGCGCACCAGGACCGAGTCGATCCGCTCTCCGTAGGCCATGTGCTCGACCCGGACCTCGTGAAGGCCGGCGGTGAGGGACGGAAGAAGGAAAGAGCCTCGTCCGTCACTCAGGACCGTCTCGTCCCCGATGGTTACTTCCGCACCCGCCACGGGACGCATGGTCTCACCATCCCGGACCGTACCCATGACGACCATGGCACCGCCGAGCGGAAGGGCAAGAGTGGTGTCGAAGACGGCCCCGGGGCGGAGGTCCACGGAAGCCTCGCGCTCGACCCCGAGGGTGTTGGCCGTCAGGGAGATGTGATGAGGAGCGGGGAGACCACAGAAGAGGAAGCGTCCTTCACCATCGGTGGACACCTCGGTCCAGGGTCGCCTCCCGTCGAAGCCCGTCTCGTCGATCCGGGCCACGTCGAGCCAGCTGGCTCGCACTGTGACGTCGGGAAGAGGAATTCCCGTGCCTCCGTCGACGACGGTTCCTCGGAGAATCCCCCATCGGGGATCGGGCTCCTCGCCGAGGAGCCTGGCGCAGCGTCGGGTCATGACGGACTCGATGCCGGGCACGAGGATGTGGAGAGGATCTGGAGTCGGACCCGAGAGTGAGACGACGGTGCGCACCGTGTCCTGTCCCAGACGATCCAGCTTCGGATGATGAACCGACACCCCGTAGTTTCCGGCTCGGGCACCCCGGATGGCGAAGGAACCGTCGGCCCCCGTTCTCGCCACATAGGGTGTCCCCGCCAGGCGTACCGTGGCGCCCTCCAACGGTCGGTAGGTCATCTCTTCGACGACGCGGCCCTCGATGGACGATCCCGGACGGCCCACCGCCGCCACTTCCCCCCTGCGCCCAAGTTGGAGGACCGATCCGCCCGACTCGTCGATGCCCATCACCACCTCACGTGTGCGCGCCGAACCGGCAATGGGCTGAATCCCGATGACCGGCGTCCGGATCCACCACTCGTCCACGATGATGAGGCCGTCCTCGACGGATTCGAACGACACCCTTCCACCGAGGAGCGACGTGTCGATGTCCCGCTCCAGTCCCACATAGCGGAACTCCATCGACGTGAGGCGGCTCGTTCTCGCGTCGAGCCAGAACTCGCCCATGATCTCGGGAACCGAGCGGTCCGCCGTCGGGCGAAAGGCCAATCCGACCTGACCGGCATGCTCTTCCCGGCCCGCCACCACGGAGAAGCAGTGGGTACGGAGGAAGGCATCCGAGAGAAGGACGTCCATGTCGGGGGCATAGTAGACCGTCTCCCCGTCCACCGTCCGGACATATCCGTGCTCCGCCAGCTCCGACGCGTCAGGGCTCCTGAAGGGTCGCAGGCCCCAACCCGGTCGCTCCTTCCGCTCCTCCGACACGACCCGGAAAGCCTCGTCGTCCAGCCTCCGGGAGTAACGCTCCACCTGATAGCGGAACAGCCCTTCGTCCACGGTCCATTCCGCCACCTCGAGGGCGTTGGTCGCCTCCTCCCAGACACGGGCCGCATCGGCGGCCCGGAAGCGGTCGCCTCCGCACCGTTCCTCCCCCACCACCTCGATCCCCTCCAGCGTAAGCGGTTGCGACGTCAGCCCGACGTCGATGGAGAGCGTGTCCCCCGGCTCGGCGCCAGCGAGGTCGATGCGTCGTTCGGCGAATCCGAGGAAGGAAGCGGAAAGGGTCGTGGCGCCGGCGGCGACGACCTGGAAGAAGCCGTCGCCCCGGGTAAGGGTGGCGTCCACGCGCCGCTCCTGGCTGTCCAGCGCCTGGAGCCAGGCCCCCGCCAAGGGCTCACCGGTGGTTGCATTGGTGACCACGCCACGCACGGTCTGGCCCACCGCCGGTCCGCCGGCACACACCATCGCCGCCAGGGTTGCGAGGGAGAGCGCTGTGGTCCTCATCCGCGGGATCCTGTGCGAGTGGGCTCCAATCTGAACTACGCGTTGGCCGATAGGCGCCTTACATGACATGCCATGGGGAGGGCGTCGAATCGGGTGCGCACGCCCATCGGAGCACGGCCTCCATCGCATCGGCGTCCGCCACCTCGGACGGTCGCTTCCAGTGGGGCGTCGGCGTCCACCGCCGCAGGACCCCACCTTCCCCGTCGAAGTCGGTGGTCTCCCCGAAACGGACCCGTCCCTGGTCGCACCGGGCCTCGACCACGCGCGTCGTGGCCGCGTAGCCCGCGTACCCGAGGGGATCGCGGGTCGACGCACGAGCGGCCGCGAGGAGGGTGGCCCGTACCGGCTCCACCCGCCGGACCAGCATGCGGGTGACGAACATACGGGCCACCAGATCGCCGTCCGCCGTGACCTCGTGAACCAGACTCTCGGTGTCCACGAGGTGGTCGAAAGCCTCGTCGGTGTGGACGGTGAGCCAACCCGTCAGCTCCTGGCCCGCCGTGGGACAAGGCATCGCCGCAACGGACACGAGACACAGCGCGAGGGCGGTACTCCCGTGAGCGATCCGCCGAGTGGAGCCACACCTCACGGTGAGGCGTTCCCGGCCGGCCGGACGATCCTCCACCGTACCAGATACGGGACATCGAACTCGTCGAGCACGACGCCGTAAATGTGGTCCCGCGTGACGTGGGGTGGTGGACCGATGGTGAGCACCTTCTCCCCGAACTCCATGCGACCGAGGTAGACACCTCCCTCTTCGAAGACGTCGATGACCGTTCCCTCCGCTACGCCGTCCTCTTCCGGCATCACGTAGACATGGCCGGCCCCGTCGTGAAGGAGCCTGGTGACCAGACGTCGCTCCCGGACGTAGAAATCCGGGTGGAGATCGCGAGGATCACCCATCTCGCGGGAACGCCGGATCATGGAGTCGATCTGGGCGTCGGTGATCATGGACTTCCGATTCGGGATGCTGGTCTGGAGGACCGTATCCCCCTCCAGGGTTCGCTTGTAGAGCGTGTAGTCGTCGGTGTGGGCGAACCAGATGTGTCCGTCGTCCGTTTGCGCCAGCATGATCCCCTTGTTGCGGCCGAAGAGTCGCCGCCCCGCCGGCCCCTTGAATTGCATGAAGTCGAGGCGCGGTAGCGTGTCGTAGCCATCCGGCGGATCGAACTCGATGGGGTAGAGCATGGTGAAGCCACGGTCCGGCCCATCCTCGTCGATGCGGTCCAGACCCCAGTCGATCCACTGATCGCCGACGAACCCTCCATTCCACGGAAAAATCACCCCCGAAGACTGGCGCATCCAACTCTGGAGGAACTCCCCGGACTCGGAGAAGTGGGAGAACCGATCGTTGCCATAGTCCGTCACCCAGAACGAGCCGTCGGGCGCCCAATTGAGGGCGACCGCTCCCGTGAACTCGCCCGGCCCTTCGCCCTTTCTCCCGATGGTGTGCGCGTGTGAGCCGTCTGCTTCGAAGACCCGGATCTCCTGATCGAGATACTCGACGACGTAGATGCGACCCTCGCCGTCGGACGTAATCCAGGCGATCTGGGCGAACTGCTCGGGACCGCCCTCGTCGAGGGTGCCGAGCCGGAGGTCCTCCTCGAGTCTCCAGGCGCCTTCGGCCGTCCACCGTCCAGTTCCGTCGTTGGCCACCACGACCCGGCCCGACGCGAGCGTGTCCACGGTGGAGTCTTCGTCCAGCCGAGGCTCACCGGTGCCGCAGGCACCGCTCGACAGCGCCACTACGAGGGCTGCAACAGCCCAGCTACACAGTCTGCCTGGAGTCATGGCTCGTCCTCCTGATTTCGACCGTCCTGGCTTGCTCTCCTTCCGCCTTCGCATCGCCTCCGTCCGGCCCGGCAAGGTGCCGCAGAGCCACCTCCCACGACAATCCGCAATCCCGGCGCACCCGCGGTTCCATTGCGTCATCGACGGGGAGGTCCACATTGGACCGATCAACTAACTTCATCGTAGGTCATGGGCATGATTCTCCGCAACCGACCCGCTCCGGGGAGCCTATGGACGCTTCTCCTGGTGGCGGTCTGCGTATTCGAAGCCTGCTCCTCGGCCGAGAACGACGACCTCGCCGGCGTGGAGCGATGGACGGTGCACCCGGAGCCTTCGGTGGTCATCGGGCAGCTCGAGGGGGACCCGGCGTACCTGTTCCAGCAAGTGACTGGAGCGCTGCTGACTCCCGACGACCGCATCGTCGTCGCCGACCGGGGACCCGGCTCGATCCGCGTCTACGATCCCGACGGCACGTTCGTGGCCCAGATGGGCGGCGAGGGGGCGGGACCCGGTGAGTTCGCCTTCCTCCGCTCCATCTGGTTCGTTCCCCCGGATACCGTCGGAGCATGGGACTCGGACAACATCCGCATCACCTATTTCACCCTGGACGGCGCGCTGGCGCGGACACTGGCCCTGGAGCCCTCCCTGGAGTCGGCGGGCGTCGGCAGACTCGACGTGCTCGTCGGTCCCGTGGGTGCCGGCGTCGTCGCCATCGGCTCCATCACCGCGGGATCTGCCGACGGAACGGGCCACGATCGGATCTCCGTCGAACGCTTCGGGCCGGACGGTGAGCACCGGGGCCGGCTGACGGAGGTGACGGGCTTCATCCGAGGACGCGGTGGTCCCGGACCCTTCTCGCCGTATCCGTACTTCGCGGTGCACGACGGCGTCATCCACTTCACCAACGGGGAGACGCCGACGGTTCACCTCTGGGACGGCGCCGGCCCCTACGCGGGCGCGGCGGATCGCGTGGTCACCCTTCCCCCCGCCGACAACGACGCCGCGGAGGCGTGGGAAGCCCTACCCGCGCTCCTGGAAGACCGAGGCGACGAGATGCGCCTCTTCTTCCTCGAGCAGGCCGAGCGGTCCGACTCGATCCCCCACCTGGCGGGCCTCCTGGTCGACCGCGGCGGGCACGTCTGGACCAAGCGATACCACGCGCCACGAGACGCCATGATGCTCGATGGCGGGCCGAGGGTCAGGGGCGGGACTTGGTGGGTGGCCGACACCACGGGCGCACTCGTGGCCGTGGCCGACGTACCCGCAGGCCTCGCCCCGCTCCAGGTGGCGGGCGACCGGCTCCTCGGGCTCACGGTGGATGAGTTGGGTGTGGAGCGGGTGCAACTCCACACGGTTGGGCGGTAGCCCTACTCCTTTCGAATCGCGTAGACCACGACGGCCTGGACGTCGAGCTCGTCGGTCTCCACGGCGAGGATCCGGTCGTCGGCGATGTCCAGCACCCGGATGCCGGACGGCAGCTCCACCCGGTGGGCGGACAGCCCGTCCGCTTCCACCACGACGAAGGCCCGGGCCTCGATCCCGGTGATGTCGTAGTCACTCAGCCAGACGTTTCCCGCCGCGTCGCCATGCGCCCGGTTGAAGTACGGTTGCGGCCCCTCGAAGTCCCGCCGCGCGTCGGCGACACGCTCCTCGACCATGGCCGGGTCCCGTCCCTCGAGGCGCTCCCGCAGACTCGCCTCGTATCGGTCCCAGAGAGCCTGGTCCGCCTCGACCGTCTCCAGCTCGAGCCGGGCGACCTGGACGGGACGTCCCTCCAGGTCGAACCAGCGGACCTCCGGGCGGTCGCTGGCGGCATACGCGATCCGGTCGCCCGCGACGTCCACCGAGCCCCAGTGTCGGACGGGATTCCGACTATCCGCGGGTCGCATGTGCATGATCCCGAGCTCCACCAGGGTATCGACGGCCAACAAGGCGGGATCGGTCCCAACGATGGGGTACGAGACCCACCCCTCCTGTCCCTGGAGAGCACGGGCGACCAGCGATTCGGGGCGAAGGACGAGCGTGCCCCCCTCGGTTCGGCCCATGACACCGTAGATGGCGTCGGCGAAGTACGCCTCGAAGCGTTCATCGGAGGCGAGGGAGCCATCGACGAAGCGGTTGATCCGCAGATTCCCATCGTCCTGGACCAGTACCGTATCGGCCCCGAGGGTCAGGATGGAGGAGATGCCGGCGAACTCCCCCGGCCCCTCGCCCGGTCCACCCGCCCGAGCGAGAACTTCGCCGCCGGGGCCGATCCAGTAGAGCGCGCCGGCTCCCGCGTCACCCACGACGACGCGCCCGTCGGGGAGGATCGCTCCGGTGGAGACATGCTGAAACGGAGGGTCCCCATCGTCCCAACCGAGACGGAACAGGGGCGCGGGAGCCACCGTCCAGCCTGCCCCGGGCTCGGGCACTGCCAGACCCTCGACCACGCGGACGCCGCCGCTGTCGGTCACGACCGGGCCGGTGGTCGGGGGCGATCCGTCCGCGCAGGCGGAGGTCAGGGCGGCCACGAGGCCGACGAGGATCCCCCGCACTCGTCTTCGCGAAACGGTGGGTGGCGGATCGCGGCTGTCAGGCATCTCGCCTCGCAGGATCGTGCGTGGAGTGCCGACATGGTGCGACGCCGACCCTGGCCCGGGCAAGCGCCGCCCTCCGCCCCTCCATTCGTCAGCGTGTTTCTCGAGGACACATCGTGGTATCCTCCGCGTCACTCTGAACCACCCTCCCGATCACGGACCCCATGCTCCAAGAGCTCGTCGCCGGCCCGGCCGGCCCCATCGTCGTCTTCCTCCTCCGTGTCACCGACGTCAGCATGGCGACTCTGCGCATGCTCCTCATCATGCGAGGACGGCGGTTCCTGGCTCCCCTCATCGGATCTTTCGAGATCCTGATCTGGGTGACCGCCATCGGGATCGTGGTACAGCACCTCCAGAGCCCCATCCACGTCATCGGCTATGCGGCGGGCTTTGCGTCGGGCAGCTTCCTGGGGCTGCTCCTGGAGGAGCGACTGGCGCTGGGGCTCGCAACGATCCGCGCCGTGGTCCGCTCAGGAGGGCCCGAGCTGTCGGCGGAGCTGCGGGCCGCCGGCTTCGGGGTGACCGAAATGGTCGGTCGCGGCAAAGAGGGGGCGGTCGAGGTGCTCTACTCGGTGCTACCTCGTCGGCGGGTGCCGGACGCTCTGCGCCTCATCGACCAGGGTGCACCCGACTCCTTCGTCGTGGTGGACGAACCTCGTCGGGTACAACGAGGGTGGCTGTACCCGGCGAAGAAGAAATGACCGCTACGGGCCCTCACAGGGAGGGCCCGCAGCGGACGGAGCCGATCATCGCGCCGGGGGCACTTCCTTCAGCGTGACCCGGACGACGCCGTTGGCGGCTTCGTCGCCGTAGAGGGCTCGGGCTGCCTCTCCCTTCAGGACCTCGACGCGCTCGATGCTCTCCGGCGCGAGATCCCACACGCCTTCGACGCGGACGCCGTCCACGTAGACGAGGGGCTCACCCCCGCTCTCGGCGCTCCGAATCCGGATGGTCGAGCCGGCCTCGGGCTGCGCCTTCCCGGCGTCGCCGTTGAGGGCCGCCGCATTTTCCTTGGAGAAGACGTAGACCGCTGACGCCTCACCTTCCTCAGTCTTCCGTACTTCCACCCGATCCACGTCCGACGGATCGAGATCGGCCGGGAGCGATCCCCTCTCCTCTCCGTCGAAGTACAGCCGCGCCTTTCCGCTTTCGATGGACTCCTTCAGCTGGCCGATGACTGCGGCGGCACCCTGGGTCGAGGGACCGAACGGAAGTTCCTTGGCCTGGATGGTGGATTCGGCACCGGCCTCCACCGCAGCCTGGGGAGTCTCTTGTACCGACGTCGGCGGCTCGGTCTCACACGCCACCACCAGCAGGGCGGCGCTCAAGCATGCGGCGCACAGCGCCCGTGCCGGATGCCGATCACGTACGTTCCTCACGATCATCTTCAACCTCCTCTCGAGTAGTGATTCGGATCTGGCGAGGGCCAGAGCCGTCAGGGGACCCGGCCGTCGTGCCGAGCCCAGTTCGAGCAACAGCGCGCCGTAGGCCCGCCTGGATGCGCCCCGCCGCAGCACCCGTCCGTCGCAGTCGACCTCGACCGCCGCCCGGAGTCGCCGGAGCTGCATCCAGAGCACCGGATTCCAGGGCATGGCGGCGACACAGAACACCCCCGCCAGAAGGATCCAGGTGTCCCGGGCGGCTCGGTGCTCGGCCTCGTGCAGACACGCGAGACGCTGATCCTCCTCCGGCATGCGGAGGGCCCACCTCGGTAGAACGATCTCCGGATGGACGAGGCCAATGAGGGCGGGCCCGAAGTCCGGTGACAGAAGGACGTACTCGTCGTGGACGCGGGCCCGATGCCACCGCGACGCACGCGTGCGGAGTACGGTGAGGCCCACGAACACGGCCCCCAGCACGGCGAAGGAGCCGAGGATCCAGGCTCCGAGCAGTGCATCGTCCAGGCTGGCGCTCGTGGGACGGGCGGCGACGGCCGACGTACTCAGTTCGGCGAGCCACGCCGGATCCATAAGCGTCCACCCCCCTGCTCGTTCCGACGCGGCCGTCGCGTGGGCGGCAGCCGCGGGTCGGAAGAACGCGACCACGGGCGCGACCACCGAAGCGACGAGGGCCGTCATCCACGTCCAGCGAGTCGCCCAGCCACGCTCGCGCAGCGCACCCTCTGCCAACCAGGCGGACGCGGTGAAGAGAACGGCCACGAGGGCCGACCACACCATCCAGGTCATCATCGTCATCATCCACCTCCCTTCCGTCCGCGCCCGCCTGCCTCGTGGCCTCCCGCGTCCTCCGTCTCGTCATCGACGGCCTCGTCGAGGAGTGCCTTCATGCGCTCCACCTCCGCGGGCTCCAGGGTCCGGCCCGACACGAGACGCGCCAGCGCCAGTTCGGCCGAGCCCTGGAAGATCTTGTCGACGATTCGGCCGAGTGCGTGGCCTCCCGCTTCGCCCTGCTCCACCAGAGGGAAGTACCGGTACGCCCGCCCCTCCTGCTCGTGGGAGACCATCCCCTTCTCTTCGAGGATCTGGAGCATCTTCAGGACGCTGGTATAGCCCAGGGTCTGATCCAGGGCCTCGCGAACCTCAGAGACGGTGCCCGATCCGGCCGACCAGAGCACGCTCATGATGTCCAGCTCGCGCTCGGTGAAGGTGCTTCCGTCCGTCATCCGTGCCACTCCGACATCTGTGATTACGAAGAACTTCGTATCATCCTAGCACATCCTTGCTGGTTTGTCTACGAGAATCTTCGTATCGCGTTACCGGAGGGCCTCCGAAGAGGGGCCCGGATGCCCACTCGCCGGGAGCCGAGGGCGGCGATCGTCCCTCGGGGAAGGTCAGAGCTTGGCGTCCCCGGGGGATGGGAAGCGCACCTCCCCCGGGGACGGGAAGCCTACTCCGCGCGCAGAGCCGTCGCGGGTCGGGTGCTGCTGGCGCGCAGCGCAGGAAGGAGCGACGCGGCGGCCCCCACCAGCAAGAGGACGCCTCCGGCGGACAGCATGCTCACCGGATCCACGGGACTCACCTCGAAGAGGAAGCCGGCGAGGAGCCGCGACGCGAAGAGCGCCACCACCGTCCCGGTCACGATGCCGCCCACCACGGGAAGCAGGCCGCGCCAGAGCACCTTGCCCAGGAGTCGATGGGGATCGGCCCCCAGAGCCATCCGGATGCCGAACTCCGTGCGTCGGCGTTGCACCGAGTACGACACGACGCCGTAGACGCCGACGCTGCCCAGGACGATCCCGAGGAGGCTGAACAGTCCAAGGAAGAACCGTAACCGCAGGGCCTCGGCCATCTTCCCCTCGAGGGCATCGTCCATGGTCTCGATCCGGCCCACGGCCGCCCGGGAGTCGATCTCCGCCACCAGCGACCGCAGCGCCGGCGCCACCGCCGATGGGTCCCCGCTGGCCACGCGCGCAACGATGATGGCGCCGGCCTGTCCCCGTTGGGTCTGGTCCCACGAGTAGTAGGCCGCCCTCGGCGGTTCTCCCACGAGGTCGGTCACGGCCATGTTGCGCACGACACCCACCACCTCGGCCTCGCCTTCGAAGAAACCGCTGGTGAAGCGCCGACCCAGGGCCGACTCGTCGCCCCACACGCTCCGTGCGAAGGTCTCGTTCACGACGGCGACCACCGGCGCGTCGGGCCCGTCCGTGGGCTGAATGCTCCTTCCTTCGATGATCTCGGCGCCGAGGGTCTCGAAGCCTCCCGCCGTCATGGGCCGGTACAGCGCGTTGGGACGGTCGGTGCCCTGGAGCTCGGGTCGGTCCGAGATACCCACGGGCCCCTGGAATCCCCCGTCACGAAGGGGAAGCCGGTTGACCAAGGTGACCTGCTCGATGCCCGGGATGGAGGGCGCGCGCTCCACCAGCAGGTCGTGGAACGCCGCCCGCTCGGATTCGGTGCTCTGCTCTTCGGGGAGAAGCACACCCATGGTCAGCAGTCCGTCCGTCTCGAAGCCCACGTCGATGGCCTGGAGCTGCCCTACGGTCCGGATGAGCAGGGACGCGCCGGTCACCAGAACCACCGCCAGGAGCACCTCCGCCACCACCAGCACGTTCTGCAGGCGTCCCTCGCGCAGGCCACCCCCGCCAGTCCGATCGGAGACGGACACACACGAAAGGTCACCGCGCAGCAAGCTGCGCATGGGCGCGATGGCCACGAGACACCCGGCGAAGACCGCCAGCGCCAACGCACTCACGAGGGTCGTCCAGTCCAGGCTGAGCGTCTCCCGGAAGGACTCCTGGAGCGGAAGGCTCGCCACCAGAAGGTCGAACATGGCGATGGCCAGCCCCATGCCCACCGCGCCGGAGACCAGGCCGAGCACCACGGACTCGGTGAGGACCTGGCGGGCAAGACGCGCGCGCCCTGCCCCCAGGGCGGCACGGACCGCCACCTCTCGCGTGCGATCCACGGTTTTGGTAAGAAGGAGCGCGGCGACGTTCACGCAGGCCATGAGGAGGAGCAGACCGACCGCTCCCAGGAGCACGAGGAGCGCCGGACGGACTTCGCCGAAGAGGTACTCGCGTATGGGCACCACGTACGGGTTTCTCGTCTTGTCCCAGGCCGCCGGGTACTCGAAGCGCTCGCCGAGGGCCTGGGTGACGCGCTGGAGATCGGTCTGGATCTGCGGCTCGGTCACGTCGGCACGGAGTCGTCCCACCATCACGAGCCATCCGTTGCCGGCGTACGATCGGGTCGCGGGATCCAGGTTCAGCGGCACGAACAGGCTCAAGTCCGGCGAGGGGAAGTAGAAGCCCTCGGGCATCACACCCACCACCGTCCGTGGAGCGCCCCCTAGCTCGATCCGCCGTCCCACGATGTCGGGATCGGCCCCGAACTCCTGGCTCCAGAGGGCGTGGGAGAGAACGACGATGGGCTCGGCGCCGGGCCGGTCGTCGCCGGCCTGGAAGGTCCGGCCCAACAGGGGCGGCACGTCGAGGACGTCGAAGAGCTCTGCCGAGGCCACGGTTCCCACGACCAAGGAGGTCCCCGACTCGGAGCGGAGCGTGTACCCCTCGTTGGAGAACGCCGCCAGCGACTCGTACGCCTGGGCGACGTCACGCACGTGATCGAACTCCGATCCCCGCCAGTTGTAGTCGCTCCACCACGTCACGACGCGGTCCGAGTCGGGCACGGGCAGGGGGCGAAGCAGGAGTCCGTACACCACGGACGACAAGGCAACCGTGCCACCGATTCCCAGAGCCAACGTCAGAACCGCCAGGACGCTGAAGGCGGGGTTCTTGAGAAGCTGGCGGCCGGCGAATCGGACGTCGCCCGCGAGATCGGTGAAGGCGGTGACGCCCCACGACTCCCTGGCCTGCTCCCTGAAGCGCTCCTCGCCTCCGAAGCGCACGGCCGCGGCCCGACGGGCCTCGGCGGGCGTCATGCCCGCCGCCTCGTTGCGCTCGGTCTCACGACGCAGGTGGTCGGCCAGCTCCTCCCGGAGCTCCGCCTCCATCTGCGAGCGGAACAGAAGGGCTCTCGCCCGGAACCCCAGATCCCTCAGCCACCTCATCATCGATCCTCCTCCGTTGTACGTACGGTTCCCCGACTCGTGGGCTAGGTGAGCCCCATGATCGTGTCCACGGCACCGGACAGTCGGGTCCAGTGCTCGTGTTCCAATCCCAGCCGCCGCTCACCGGCTCGGGTCAAGCGGTAGTACTTGGCGCGGCGGTTGTTCTCCGTGACCTGCCACTCCGAGTCGATCCACCCTTCGCGCGTCATGCGATGGAGGGAGGCGTACAACGACCCTTGATTCACCTGGAGCGTATCGGCCGAGATCTGCTGGATCCGCTCGCAGATCCCCCAGCCATGCATGGGCTCCAGCGAGACGACCTTGAGAATCAGCATGTCGAGGGTCCCTCGAATCATCTCGGTATCGGGATCGGGCATCCCATCCTCCCTGTTTAGGTGTCGACATCCCTACCTCCCGGTTACCGGGAGAAGTAGAGGCACCATACTCTTGGTAACAGGGAGGAGCAACCCTATAGACGGGTCGTCCTACGAAATGGTTGGGGGAGTCGCGGCTCGCCCGTGCCACCCTGCCACACGCCGAGAGAGGGGGAGCGCGGTACGGCGGTTGTAGTGTATTCTCAGCGCCACCGACACCGCTCCCGACCAACCGTGCGACCGATCCACCCTCCATCGACGCCCGCGACGCCGACGACGTCATGCGAGTCATGAGCGAGCTTCTGAGCCGCCTCCGCCGCCGACGAAAACCACTCCTGGTAGCGGCCGGGATCGGTATGGCCGTGTTCCTCTTCTTCTGGTTCGTGGTCATCCCCTACCCCATGGGTCTGGGGAGCGGAGACCCCGGACTGAGCGCCCTCATGGAGCAGCGGATCGACGAGGCTCGTGCGTCGGACCTTACGCTCGAGATCCGCCGTGTGTGGGTCCCACTGGAGGAGATTTCGCCCAACCTGCAGAGGGCGGTGATCGTGGCCGAGGACTACCGATTCCGGGAGCACGAAGGAATCGACTGGGTGTCGTTGGCCGACGAAGTCGAGTGGACGGGCGACGACGACTTCAGCTGGTTCAGTCCCTCCGACGTGGGGGCTCTGGTGGATGCGTTCCGCTACGTCTGGGCCAACCGAAGCGAACTCCGCGGACGAAGCACGCTGACCCAGCAGCTCGCCAAGAACCTCTACTTCGGCACCGACCGCAGCCTCGTCAGGAAGGCCATGGAGGCGGTGGTGGCGAAGCGGTTGGAGCGCCACCTCGAGAAAGACCGGATTCTCGAGCTGTACCTCAACATCGCCGAGTGGGGCCCCGGCGTGTTCGGCGCGGAGGCCGCGGCACAAGTCTACTTCGGCCGCTCCGCCGCGAACCTGAGTCTGTCCCAGGCGGCCACGCTTGCCGCGACACTCCCCCACCCCCTCACCTCGAACCTCCACACCCGCCCTGGCCGCATGGTGTGGCGACGCGACCTCATCCTCGATCGTATCGATCCGTCGAGGCGGGTCCCCGCCCTCCCGAGCCCGCTGCCACCGCCCGACTTCGACGTGGACTTCACTCCATCGGGTGAGCCACTCGGGGTTCCGTCACCCTCCGACAGTTCGGCGTCGGCCGCGGAACCTCTCGGGGACTCCGTCGTCGCCGATAGTCTCCCGGGTCCTGATACGCTGGCCGTCGATACTCTGCCGGACGGGGGCACCGTTCGGGATGCGCTTCCGACCGATACCACGGTCCGTCCGGACACGACACGGGTCGACACCATCCCTACCGCCCTCAGGAAATAGGCCGTCTCCGGATGGCTCGGCCGGGCATGGCCCCGTCGACCAACGCTCCGTCGCGTACGACGAACACTCCGTTCACCATCACCCAGAGAATCCCCGCCGAGGGCTGAGCCGGCTCTGCGAAGGTGGCGCGATCGAGGACCGCCGCAGGATCGAAGATGGTGAGATCGGCGTCCGCTCCTACCGCGACCCGCCCCTTCACGCGCATCGACGGAACCACGGCCTCCAAGCGTCGGGCGGGCAGCAGCGTCATCTTCCCGATGGCATCCATGAGCGAGAGCCTGCCTTCGTCGCGGACGTAGCGCCCGAGGACCCGGGCGAAGGACCCGGCTCCACGAGGGTGGGCTCGTCCATCGACGAAGCCCACCCCGTCGCTGGCGATGATCACGCCGCGACGGGCCACCGCGTGGAGCATGGCCTCTTCGGGGATGATGTGGGCGATGATCATGCCACCCTCGTCCCGCCGCTGGTAGAAGGTGGTGGCGTCGAGTCGCTCTCCCGTCGCCACCCACTCGATGTCGCCATAGTCGGCGCCCAGGCGCTCACGCCACCCCTCATCGAGGATCGCCGCCTGGATTCCCGTAGACGCGGCGGTGTAAGGGTAGATCTCGGTGGTCACGTCCACGCCCTCGGCCTGCGCCCCCTCGATCATGTCGAGGAGGACAGGCACCTGGGCGAGGCCGCTGGACCCGATATGGACGATATGGACCGAGCCGCCGGACCCGGCGGCGTTTGCGATCATCTCCTGCACCGCGGCGATCCCCGACTCCGGCTCGACGAGGCCGGCGTATCGGATGTGTACGAACACGGTGAGCCCTTGATGGGCAACCGTCTGGAACGCGCGGAAGATCTCCTGACGGCCCGCGCCCGGGATGTACTGGAGCCCGAGCCCCAAGCCGAGCGCTCCCTCGGCGAGACCCTCGGCGATGACCTCCTGCATGGCTTCGACCTGCTCCGGCGAGGCCGCGTCGTACCGCACACCCTCACCGTTCCCTCCGAACGCCATCCCCCGGGCCGCCCCATAGCTGGTCGTGGCGCCGAAGTTTATCCGCCACTGTCCCTCCCGCTGGGCGTACCAGTCGGCGACGGGCCAGACGCCGCCCTCCATCTCGAGCGCCGTGGTCACGCCATCCCGCACCTGGAGGTCGCGGCTGAACGGGTCCTGCCCGTGGGCATGGAGGTCGATGAAGCCGGGAGCCACTACGTGGCCCGAGACATCCACGACCTCCCGCCCCGAGATCTCCACGTCGGTGATGGCCTCGATACGACCCTGGGTGATCCCGACGTTCATGACGGCGTCGAGCCCCGACTCTGGATCCATGACCCGACCGCCCCGGAGAACGACGTCGTACTGGGCCGAGACGGGGGCTACCGCGGACGCGAGAAGCGGGATGACGAGCGCGCTGAGTCTGATCATGGCGCCAACATCCCGCATTCTCTTCTATCGCACCAGCACCCTCGGGTTTTGGAGGCCGCCGAACTCCTGACCCATGGGCACCACCAGGTACCCCTGATGCAGGTGGTGGAGGGCGATGGTGGGGAGAGTCGACTCGGGATGCACCGGCGCGCTGACCGCGAGCCAGCCCCCACCCAGGAACACCGGCGTCTGGGCACCGGCATGGACAGGCCAGAAGAAGTAGATCGTCTCGCCGGTCGCGCCCGAAACGAACTCGATGCTCGCCGTGCCCGACGCCCGATCGACGCGACGGAACGCGAGGACGTCGTCCACCGACCAAGCGACCTCCACGAGATCCATCCCGGACCACTCCAGGAAGAGCCGGAGGTCCGATCCGTCCGCGTCGATCTTGTACAACGACTGGCCCAGGCCGAAGCCTCGGCTGAATACGAGGGTCGTCCCGTCGGGTGACCATGCCGCGTCGACGTTGTGTTCGCCGGGAAAGAAGACCGACGCGTGCGTCAGGTTCCGTTGGTCCGATCCGTCGGCGTTCATGACGAAGATGTCCGACTTGCCCTGTCGGTAACTCCGGAAGGCGATGGCCTCACCGTCCGGCGACCACACGGGCTGATCGTCCACCGCAGGATCGTTGGTCAAACGAACGACGCCGGTACCGTCGACGTTCGCCACGTAGATGTCCTCGTTGGACGCACCGTCACGACCGACGTATGCGAACCGCGTTCCATCGGGAGACAAGGCCAGGTCCCGCCCGAACGTCCCGGGCGCGAAGACGCGTCGCACACCCCCCGCGGGCTCCAGCCCGCGACGGAAGAGCTCCGGGTACGCGCCCGTCGGCTGCATCTGAAAGCCGATCTCGGCCACCGGAGCGTCCACGACATGGAAGAGCATCCGCCCCGAAGTCGGGTAGGCGTCGGCGACGAGCTCGACGGTTCCCAGCGATACGCCGCGCACGTAGCCAGCCTCGATCTTGGCCACCAGCGAATCGCTGGATGTCCACGTGATGCGCTTGCCCTCGATGGCCTCTCCGAACTGATCACGGGCGACGGCACGGAGGGGAAGTCGGTCACCCAGAGCCGTAGCGTTGCCCGACAGGAGGAGGTCCACGGACGAAGCCGGCCGCGAGAAGATGGTGAACGGCATCGCGTTCGAGGTGCGCGGATCGGGCATGGGGGTCTCCACGCGAACCTCGGCGCTCCCCTCCTCGGCCACGTAGCTGGACGATACCGTGGCGTGGATCTCCGTCGAGTTCACAACGAACGACTCGAGCGGAACCCCGTTCCAGGTCACGCGCGCCTGTGGCGGAATGTGCGTCCCCCTGACCGCGAGGGTGAAGGTGCTCCAGCCGGCCTGGATGGTCGCCGGCGCGAGCGAGGTCAACGCCGGCGTCATGGTCGGGGCCACCGTCGCGTCGACGACAGACGAGCCCATGCGGCCGCCGGCGGTCGCCGAGATGGTGGCGCGCCCGGCACCGTGGGCCGTGACCAACCCGGCGTCGTCCACGGTGGCGACATCCACACGGTCACTCGCCCAGACGAAGGTGCGACCCGGTAGTGCGTCACCACGGGAGGAGAGGGCCACGGCCCTGAACCGGACCGTGTCTCCCACCATCAGGTCGACGTCGGGCGGGGTGACGGTGATGGAGGCCACAGGGGCCTCGGGACCCGCGGTGGATTCGCCACAGGCAAACAGAGCGAGAACCACCAGGATCGGAAGGGAACGGAGCGGCCCGGCCCGTTGGACTGCGCTCGACTTCATGTCCATCGTTGCGTGAATGAACTCGTAGGATGAAAGCCGGAAGTAGCTACTGCGTCGTTGCACCCGTGAGCTGGGTCACCAGCAGGCGCACAGCCTCCTGCCAGACCAGCGGGTGACCGGGGCGGTCGTCCCTTCGGAGGTGTCGCAGCTCGGCGATCTCCTCGTCCGTGACCAGGGCTGTGGCTCCGAGGGCGCTGACCCTCATGGGGGTGCGCCGCGCGAGCATCCCTTCGGCCCCGATGCGTATCGCCTTCCCGTCCGACCCCATGAGGGCGCCCGTCACCTGAACCACCGCGACGGGCCCTTCCAGGGACGTGAGCCAGGGAAAGCGCACGGTGTAGTCCGTGCCGAGCTCCACCTCCTTGGTGCCCCTGAAGCCTCGCTGCCGGATCCAGTACTGGCCGACCTCCACGGTGAGGATCAGGGCCTGATCGACGCCCGCCTCTTCCATGGCCCGACCGATCCCCGCCACCCATTCGGGAGACGGGCGGCCGACAGCCAACCGCATGGGTTGGTTGCCACGCCCGAGAGCCTCGCTCTCGCGCTCGGAGCAGTCGTCGTCCGAGAACCCGGAGTCCGTGGGACAGCCGAACATGACGTCGGGCGCCCCTGTGGGCAGGCCTCCACCCACCGAAAGGGGGCGGAGGTGCGGATGCACCGTGCCCACATGATCCGTCATCTCGTCGAGGAGCCTCTGCAACTCGGATGAAAGCTCAGGATCGAAGATGTCGGGCTGGGAGGCTCCCCTCTGGTACACCACCGGCAGGAAACCGACCGGACGGACAAACGACGCGGGTTCGGCGCCGGCATAGAACGGGGGATGCTCGATGAAGCGATCTCCGACCCCACTGCCCAGGGTGGAACCGGTGGTGGCGCAGGCGGCGATGAGGCCGGCACCGACGACGCCGGCAACGCCGCGCAAAAGCGGCATGACTGAACTCGTTGATCGAACGTGACGGGAAGATCACCCGCGACCTGCGGGCGCTTCTTCCTGCCCTACCCGACCGGGGAGGCGAGTGCGTCTGAGGCGCGCTCGGGGCTCCCGGCGAATGAGGGAGGCAGCGAAAAATATCGCGGCAAGAGGAGCGGCCGAGAAGTGGCCGCCGTCGCCTATCGAATGAGCCCGATCTCCTGGGCGTGGCGGGCCATGACGTCCGACGTGTCGGCGAGAACCAGGGTGCTCCCAGCCCGGTCGACCTCGGCGGCGAGCTCGCGAATCTCGTCCCTTCGACCGGGATCCGGATCCACGTCGCGGATGTAGACCGCCTTCACCCGTTCGGGGTACTCGCGGACCACTTCGGCATAGATCTCCGGGTCATGCTGCCCGCTGTCGCCGATGAGGATGAAGGGGAGGTCGGGATACCGACGCAGCATCCCGCGGATGAGATCCCGCTTGTGGTCCTTGGCGCGCCTGGGCAGAGGCCGCTGCAGCGTCAATCCCCACTCGCGCAGGAAGAGGACGGGGCCTTCGGGGATCCCTTCCATGCGGAAGAACGTCTCCAGCACTTCGTAGATGCTCCACGGCGCCCGCGACACGTACAGCATCGGGTTGCCCTCGTCGCCCCCGATGCCCCGGTACAGATCCCGATACAGGTCCGAGACGCCGGGAAACGCGGTCCGGCTCTCGGCGTCCTGGACGAACAGCCTCCAGAGCATCTTCGCCTTGTTGGCCACCCCGGTGTGCATCACGGTGTCGTCGATGTCACTGATGACCACATACCTCGCCGTGGGTGGAGGTACGTAGACCAGACCGTCCTCGGTGGTTTCGTCCTCGCCGCGAGTCACCCGAAGGCGGACGGTGTGCCAGCGTTCGGCCGGATCGAGCCCCCCCCGGGTGGGGAGCTCGACGTGGAAATAGCCGTCGTCGTCGGTTTCGAACGTCCCCGAGGCGGCACCGACCTGCGCGTGGACGGTGGCGTTCCCGAGACCCCAACGCCCGAAGCGACGGAGAACGTCGGCGATCTCCCGACGAAGGGAGCCCGGCGCGAGTCCGCTCCCCATGGTGGGCTGAGTGAAGACCCGGCCCATGAGGTAGATCTCGTCTCGGCTGCCGTAGCCGCGATAGGGTTGGACGACGACGCCGTCCAGACCACGATCCCGCCGCACCGGTCGACTGACCACGCGCAGCAGGCGGCGGAAGCCTCGATAGGCGCCTCGGAGTGGGTTGATCGGGTCCCTCGGGTAGAACGGGTTCGGTGGGTGGCGACCTCGGAAGGTAGAAACGCCGCTCGGCTCGGATCAACGCGGTCCACCATGCCTCGGTGGATCAAGACGCCCGGGTCCGTGTCTACACTTGACCCGAGTGCATTCGCCTGAGACCGAACGACGACCCCGCAGCAGCCCGGAGCCCAACCGCATGAGATCGACCTGGATCGTTGCCCCTACCCTCCTCCTCATCTTCGCTGGATGTGGGACGGACGCCCCGACCCCCGACGAGACGAGCCTGCCCCCCGAAGACGGCAGCGCCCGGTTGGTGACTACCGCGGAGGGGCTCGCCGGGCCGGAGGCCGTGAGGTACGACCCCGATCAGGACGTGTACTTCGTGGCGAACTTCGGCCCCGCCGCGGGGGACCAACGCGACGGAAACGGCTTCATCTCCAGGGTGGGAAGCGACGGGACCGTGGCGGAGCGCTCGTTCATCACCGGGTCGGACGACCAGCCCCTCCACATGCCGCGGGGTATGGCCCTTCAGAACGAGCGGCTCTGGGTGGCGGACGTGGACGGGGTGCACGCCTTCCACCGCGAGTCGGGCGAGGCACTCGCCTTCGTCGACTTCCGCTCCTTCGAGCCCGGCTTTCTCAACGACATCGCCATCGGCCCCGACGGCACGCTCTTCGTGACCGACACCGGCAGAGGTCGCGTCTACGAGATCCGTGACGGGACGGCGGACATCGCCGTGGAGGACGATCGCACCGGTCCGCCCAACGGCATCGCGTGGGACGAGGGCCGCTCGGCATTCATTCTGGTGCCATGGGGTGGCGGCCAGATCGTTCGTGCGTGGACTCCCGAGGACGGCTTCCAGGACGTCGTCACCATCGACGGGGGCAACTTCGACGGCGTCGAGGTGGTGGGAGGGTCCATGCTCCTGGCCAGCCAGAACGACTCCTCCCTCTGGCGGATCACCGGGGACGTGGTAGACCGCGCCATTCGACTCGGTGGACAGCCCGCCGACATCGGCGTGGACACGCGGAGGGGCCACGTCGCCATCCCCTACATCTCGCGCAATCTGGTGGAGATCTGGTCGCTGCCGGGGCTCGCGCCCTCCGGAGGATGAGCCCGCCGGCCATGGATCAGGCGACGGGCAGCTCGTCCGCGTAGCGGGCCGCGAGACCAGTCCTTGCCCGCGCTCCAGGACACCGGGGTCCGGGGAGTCACCCGTGTGCCCCGCCCCCTCCCTCGGATGCGGCCAGGACGTAACCCTCGGCGTCCTCGAGTCGAAACCCGCTGGGCATGAACGAGCCACTACCCCGTGCCAGCAGGCTCCCTCGTTCGTCGAAGAGCTCGGCCGCGGCCGTCACGATGCGACGGGATTCGTTGACGATCCGACCTTCCGCACGCAGGGGCCCGTCGATGACGGGACGGAAGAAGTCGAGGTTGAAGGAGGCCGTGAGCAGCAAGACGTCAGGCACCCGGGAGTTCGCGGCGAAGAAGGCTGCGTCGTCGAGCATCCGGAAGTAGAGCGATCCGTGAACCGCTCCCGCCACGTGGAAGAACGACGGCTCGATCTCGAGGTGCACGGTGGCCCGGCCGTCCCCGACTTCGGCCCAGGTTCCCATCCAGCGGGTGACGGGAGCTGCGGCGTATGCGCGCTCCAAGCCCCGGAAGTGCTCTTCGGAGATCACCCGGCATCTTCCTGCCATCGGCCGCAGCCGGCGTAGCTGGCGCCATCCACCTCCACGGTGACCGTATGGGTGAAAGCGTGTCCGCTCATGACGTCGCGACAGAGCTCCTCTCTGGCCGTGACCCGGATCTCATGCGAGTCCGCGCTCGCCGTCCAGATCATCACGCCTTCGGACGGACGGTGGGCTTCCGGAGGACCGGTGGAGAACTCCACGTCGCCGTAGTCACCGAGCCAGTGTAGCCCCTCCGAGTCGATGTCGACCCTCCATCCCGGCTCCTGGCCCAACCCGCGGAACTGGCCGGACCACTCGGGCGTCGAAGGGGCGCAGGCGGCGATCGCGAAGAGCGCCGTCGCAGCCGCAGTAACGGTTCTGATGCGCGAGGCACCGCCAACGAGGGACATCATGGACACAGACCCTCCAGCGGTGAGGTGAGCGGGACGAAACCTCCAGAATCTCGAAGGTCCCGCCCCGTTCGCCAAATCAGCCCGACAGGGCTGCCATCAAGCGTTCTCGGTCATGAGAGCCGACCCCTCGCGCCAGCTCCGTGTATCGATCCCGGGCAGCACCCGACAGGTCGTAGCGGCGGGCCACCCGAAGGAGGGATTCGGCCTTCTGGTGGCTGGAGTCGATGGTCCCGATCACGTCCAGTAGCTCCAGGAGCGTCGCATCACCGAGGTCCTGCTCCTCGACGAGGACGCCGACGACCATCCCGAGCTGATGCGAGGAGTCGATGGTGCCGGCGACGCGTAGCAACTCGGACATCTCCGCGGCGTCCAGAGAGCGACGTCGCAGGACGCTGCCGAGGATCTCGCCTTGCTGATGATCGGAGTCGACCTGGTCCGCCATGCGCAGGACGAGGAGCATCTGCTCGCGGTTGAAGTCCGCCCGCTCGGTGATCACCCGGGCCGTCGACGCCTTCTGATGGTCCGACTCCATGCCCGCTGCACTGCGCAGATAGGCGGACACCTGATCGCCGCTGAGGGGATAGTCGCGGGCGACTCGCTGCAGGACGTCCGCGCGCTGGTGGTCCGATTCGAGGTTGTCGGTCAACTCGAGCACCATGGCGAGCTCGGCGTCGGAGAGTCGCCCCGAATCGAGGAAGGCGTGCATCACCATGGCCTGCTGATGATCGGACGCCATGGAGCGGAGGGTCTCCAGGAAGGATGCCCGGGCGACGTCGTCCATACGACCTGCCGCCGCGATGGACGAGAGGAGCTCGCCTAGATTGTGGTCCGAGTCGATGGACTGAGCGCTCCTCAGGACCGCGTCCAGTTGCGCTCCCGAGAGGGGCGAGTCGAGGAGTACCCGAAGCACCCGTGTCCGCTGGTGATCCGAGTCGAGTCCCTCCGAGGCCGCGAGGAGCGGATCCTGGAAGGAAGTCCGTAGCCCCGCCCGCCGAACGACGGCCAGAAGGAGTTCGGCGGACCCATGGTCGGATTCGATGGCGGCGGCGGCCTCGATGACCCGACGATACCCGGCCTCGTCCAGCTCCGTGGCCTCCATGAGGAGCTCGAGGTACCGGCGACTCACGTGGTCGCTTTGGATTCGGGCGGCCTCGGCGAAGACGGCGTCCGCGCCACCCTCATCCACCATGCGACGCACACGCGCTTCCGCGTTGATGGTGCTGTGACGGAAGATCTCCGGCAGGATGCTCGCCAGCCAGCGGTCGGCCTCCGGACCCCACGGAGTCTCCTCGCCGTCCAGCCAGAAGCGGCGCTCCATGCCACCGCCCGATCGCCCTTCGATCCGAGCCCGTCGCTCATCGTTGCCGAACCGCTCTTCGATCTCGAAACGGGCGTCGGAGGCCAGGGCCACGACGCTACGGTCGTCGTCGGCGAAGTCCACCCGGCCCAGGATGTCGATGTCGACCCGACAATCGTCGGTTTCCCACCGAATCCTGATCTCGTCTTCGTCCTGGTGATGCGACGTGGAACGGCTTCCGCCCTCGCGGAAGATGCAGAGTCGCTCCTGTGGTCGAGCCGTCTCGGCTGCCGGTGACACATGGGCGGCCCCTAAGTCAACGCCGACCGAGGGGAGCGTCGCGACGGACGTCCGGGCCGGTGCCGTAACGGTCGTCGGCTCGATGGCCCTCGCCGTGACGTCTACACCCGGCTTGTCCGCCGCAGTCTCGGCCCTCGGCGACTCGGCGTCCGGTGTCTCGGCGTCCGAGGCAAGCGTCACCGGTGCTGGTGTGACCACCGTCGCGGACAGAACGAGGCCCATCGCCACGGCGCCGATGGTCACGGCCGCCGGAGTCCGAACCCGCGCTCGGGACCGTGAAGGATCGAGTATGGCCCGGACCCGATCGGAAACGCCGCGCGGCTGGGCCATGGCCAGGGCGGCCCGAGGCACCCCGGCCGAGCCGGAGACGCCGCGGACCATGGCCACGAGGTCGGCGGCGTAGTCGCTCGGATGCCGGACCACCTCCAGTACCCGATCGTCACACGCTCGCTCACTCTCGGCGCGGAGTCTCCGGCTCGCGACCCACACCAGCGGGTTGAACCAATGGAGCGCCCGCGCCAGGTCTCCCACCAGGTAGGCCTCACAGTCCCGCCGGGCGATGTGGGCGAGTTCATGCAGAAGGACGCGGTCCAGCGTCGCCTCGGACCACTGCCGATACGCTTCGGGCAGGACGATGACCGGGCGAAGGAAGCCCCAAGTGGCCGGGACCCTGATCCGCCGGCTCACCACCAACGACACGGGACGACGCACACCCAGGGCCAGGCGCGCTCCGTCGAGTCGCTGGAGTGCGACCGGCGATGGAGTCTCGACATCGGAGATGGTGAGGCGCCGCGCGCGCAGATGACCGAACGCCGTGACGCACAGAAGGAGCATGGCGACAACAAGCCAGACGGCGAACGCGCCGTACACCGACGTGACGCTGCCTAGCACCGACGCTACGTCGCCTACGGCGGGGACTACCGGGTTCCCCGCCAGCGGGCTGCGCACACCGTCCCCCATTCCCGCGAGGCCAACGCCGCGAGCGGTCTCCCGGTCACCCACGGAGGCGACTGCGAGGGGGGCGGGCTCATCGATGCCTCGTCCTTGGCCTCCCCACGAAGAGCCGCGTCCAGAGACCGAGCCATCGATGGCCGAAGACAGCGACGCCCCCTGACCCGAGGCAGCCGCGACCGTGGCTCCCCCCTGGCCCCATGTCGCGACGGCTTCAGGCCTCACCCCTCGGTGCGCCACGGTTCGGGGCGTCGCAGTCATGCTGGCCGCGGGAGCCGTGGATGCCGGCGCGTCATCGACGGCCCACGCCGGGAGCGGCAGGGAGAGGCCGGTGGGGACCGGTACCTCGACGCGTACCCCGGCCACCTCGAGCACGGGGATCGTCAGAAGCCCGAGAAGAGCCGCCAGCCAGATGGAGTGTCGGAGGGAGGCGGACGCCTGTCGGAACGAGATCACCGCAACCCACGCCACGGTCAGAACACCCAGGCCGCCCATCGCAACTGCCGTCATCGTCGTCATCGTCCCTCCCTCCGAGCCTCGCGAATCATCGTCTCCATGCGCTGCAGATCGTCCTCCGATACGTCCTCGGCCATGTCCACGAGCGCGGCCATGGCCTTCGTGGGCGATCCATCGAAGAACGTGGTCAGCACCCGCTTCAACGCCGACGCACGGGCTTCGTCACGGGATGTCGTGGGGCTGTACACGTAGCGTGGGCCCTCCCGCACATGGGTGAGTTCGCCCTTGTCTTCGAGGACTCCCATGAGCGCCCGCACGGCCGAATAGCTGGGGGCGTCGGCCATCTCGTCGCGGACCTCGGCGACGCTGGCGCGCCCAAGTCGGTAGACCACGTCCATGATCTGCCGCTCCCTCCGACTGAGACCTTCCGTCCTCCGTCCACCCACGTCGTCATCCTCCCTGGTGCGTTCTGCAGTTTTTTCAGCATACCGCTAATTTTTTAGCACCGCAAGGAGCCCCCACCGATCCGGCGTGGACGTGCCGCCCACCCCCTACGGGGTCGGTCAGGCGTGGACCGCGTCGACGAGCCGGGCGACGGCCTCGTCCAAGGCTCCCTTCAACGGACCCATCCCCTCGGGGTCCTCCGCCCACGATATGAGGCGCACACCCAGCATCCGCGCCTCCGGTCCTGCTCCGAACGCCTTGAGCTCGAGCACGCCGTCCACGTCGTCCAGGGTCACCGAGACCTCGTGATCGGTCAGTGCCAGAGCCCGGCCGCGATGCCGTCCAGCCCCGCGAATGTCGAGCTCTACGGGACCGTCGAGCGCGATGTCCCCGGCGCCCCGGGTCAGCCAGCCGTCGAGGCCCGCTCCGGCCAGGTAGCGCCCTTGGAGGAGGTCGCCGTACTCGAAGCGGGCCGGTCGGAAGACCACGTGGGTGGCCTTCGGCTTGCCGAAATGGTTCTCCACGTAGTGCCGGAGTAGAGCAAGGGCCATGGACCAGCCCGAGTCGATCCCCTGGACGATCTCCGAGTCCGGATCGGCCGATCCGAAGCCCGAGTGCACGAGGCGCAGCACGGTCGTGCCGCCCTCCGTGCGGATCTCCACGGTCTGGCGGAAGGCCCGTCCATCCATCTCGCCGTCCAGGACCAGGCGCTTCGGCGCGTCGACCTCCACGACGCGATACCGATGCTGGCCGTGCCCGTGGAACTCGTGGACGAGCTCCCCACCTGGCTCCAGGTCTCCATGGGCATCATCGGAGAACCAATTGCGGACGTGGGCCGGTTCCGCCCAGGCCGCCCAGACCTGCTCGGGAGGGGCAGAGATCCGGATCTCCCGCTCGTCGCTCCAGCGTTCGTCGCTCATGATGGTGTGGGGTTGAGGGTGAGGGTCAGCCGGAAGGGCTCGGCCCGGGATTGTTCAGCTTCGTCGATGTCCCCCTCGTAGGGGGTGGAGTGGCGCGCCACCACGTCGGTGAGGGCCCGCACGAGGGCGTCGGCGAAGGCGCCCCGCTCCGCCGCGTCTCGGAAGCGCAGCTTCGTGGACAGGGTCAGCGTGGGCAATCGCTCGTCGGCGGCGCCGCGTCGGGCCAATACGCCGGCAAGGTCGTTCTGGACCTCGTGGAGTGCTCCCACCAGATACGACGCGCTCTCCCGATCGGCCGACGACTCGAGACCCGCCGCGAGATCGCCGAGGAGGGATGGGGCCAGGGTGTATGAGGCCGCGGAGGCCCGGTAGGTCTTGTCGATCCGCGCTCCCTGCCGCCCCACCTCCACGTCTTCGAGGAGGCCCGCCTCCACCAACTGCCGCACGTGGTAGCCGACCTTCTGACGGGTCTCACCCAGCTCAGCGGCGAGATCCACCGCGGTGACGGGCCGTGCCGCCAGTTCCAGTAGACGCCGGCGAGGTTCCTTTAGGAGTGCGACCGCCGACGACGGATCGGTGATGATGGACAGCGCGGCGTCGGGTTCGGTGCTCTGGGGTGTGATGTTCATGCTCGGACAAATAATTTTGTCCGTCACGGATGTCAAGCGCGAGCCAAGCCTCCTGGGAATTGTCCTCTAGGCCGAGGCCGCGTCAGCCGGTGGTGGAGTGGAGCGCGAAGGCGGCGCCCTGGGCGTCCCTGCAGTGGGCGACCATGTCGCCACCGGGGACTTCCATCGGGCCGTTCCACACCTCGCCTCCGTGTTCGGCCACGGCCGCGGCGGCGACCTCGATGTCCGCCACCCGAGCGTAGTACATCCAGGTCGGCGGCGGCATGTCGGGGCTTCGGTTCATCATGCCCCCCAGGGTCACGCCGTTACGTCCGTACATCTGGTAGATGCCGGCCTCTCCCATGTCCATCTGGTCCATGGCCTCCCAGCCGAACAGCTCGGAGTAGAAGTCCAGCGCTTCGGTCATGTCGTTGGTGTACAGCTCGTGCCACGAGAAGTGGCCCACCGGCGCCGGGCCCTCGTCGAACGGCGTCCACTGCTCAGGCTGGTACACGGCGATGACGGCGCCGCCCGGATCGGCCAGAACCGCGAACGTCCCGACGTTGTCCAGCTCCATCTCCATCATGACGGTGCCGCCCAGCGACGCCGCTTTCGCACCCGTGGCCTTGGCGTCGGGGGTGGAGACGTACGCCAGCCAGTGCGGTGGCGCCCCCCCCTGCACCGCCTCGTCGGGCAGCTTCACCACACCGCCCAGGGGGGTCTCCCCGTTGACCCACATGGTGTAGGGCTCGGTGGAGCCCTCGAAGGGCATGGTGGTCCATCCCACCACGGGCCCGTAGAAGTCCGGCGCCCGATCCGGGTCCGGGGTCATGAGATCGTACCAGCAGAATCGTCCCAGGGGGGTCTCGCTCACGGTGGCCTCCGTCACGGTCCGGGATTGAAGAGGAAGAAGTCGTAGATGGCGCGAGCGGCATGCGCAATGGCGCGCTCCCTCTCCGCCACCGGAATCTCCGAGTCCTTCACGAAGACGGCGGCCACCACATGCCCGCCGCCACCCGGTAGGTAGAGGATGCCGACATCGTTCGTGGTGGCGCCGATGGTGCCGGTCTTGTGGGCCACCGTCGTACCGGGTGGCAAGAGGCCCTTGAGTCGACCCTCACCGGTTTCCACCCGCCGCATGATGTCGAGGAGAAGCTCGGTACTCTCCCGGGTCACGGCGCGCCCGTCCCAGATGGCCTCCAACAGGTCGCCCATGGCCCGCGGCGTCGAGGTGTCACGAGGGTCGGACGCGAAGGCGGCGGCGGCCCGTTCCCGCGTCCCGGGGTCGAGGTCGTCGGCGAGTCGGCTCCACTCGTCGGGGGTCACGTCGCCGTCCGCCGGCACGCCGGTCACCCCTACCCAGTCGGCGATGAGCACGGAGGTGGGACGGTCCACGCGGATCCCGTCGATGCCCAGCTGCCGCATGCGACGGGTCACCGCGTCGCCTCCGCCCGCCGCCCGAAGCGTCATGTCGGTGGCGCTGTTGTCGCTGATGAGGAGCATGAGCTCGAGGAGGTTGTGCAGCGAGAGTACCACCCCCGGGTCGTCGAAGAGCCGGGAGATGGTCCCGCTCCCGGGATGCAGATCCTCCGGCTCGACCTCCACCATGGTGGAAAGACCGATCTCCCCGGCATCGACGCGCGCCAGGAGCTGGACGGCGATGGGGACCTTGTACGTGCTCGCCATGGGGAAGGGCTCGTCGGCGTGGAGATAGGCCCGCCTCCCGGTCTCGAGGTGGATGGCGGCCACACCCAGCGTGCCCCCGGACAGATCTTCGATGCGCTCGAGCTCCTCGACCAGGTGGGCGAGGGACGGGTCGGCGGCGGGAACCGTCTGCCCCCCCGCGACGGAGGTGAAGCCGAGCACGGCGACGGCGACGAACGGAAGGGTCTTCATGACGACTCGCGTGTCGTGAGGAGGTCGACGGACTGAGCCCGAAAAGAAGTCCTGGAGGGCCGACAGCCAAGGCCCGTTGCCCTCACCACGGCCGGGCACCAAGATGCGGCAGTCCCCTTCCTGCCGCCCGTGGACGACGAGGCGCCCATGTCCGAGTTGCTTCGCTTCTGGTTCGCCTTGGAGAACGAGGTCGACCGTCGGACCTACCTCGTCCACGGACTCGGCCTCATGGCCGTGAAGTACGCGGTGGACGCCAGCCTCATCGGGCTCACCACGGACGTGGTGTGGGCTCCCTGGGACTACCTGAATCCTGTCCCTCTCCTTTCGGCGGGCCTGACCGAAGCGGGTCCGACGTGGTTGGCGCCGACCCTCCTGGCTTGGACGCTGCCGTTCCTCTGGATCGGCGTCACCCTGACCATGCGCCGGCTCCTCCACGCCGGTTGGTCGCCGTGGTATTCCCTCCTCTTCTTCATCCCCTTCGCGGGGTACGCCCTCATGGCACTGCTCGTGGTGCTGCCCGAGGCCGGCGAGTCGAGGGCCCTCGTGGCGGTTCCAGGGCCGAACGCCGAGAAGAAACCCGCCGCCGCGAAGGCCATCATGGCGGGGGTCGCCGTGGGCCTGGGGATGATCTTCTTCGGGATCCTGTGGTTGGAGCGGTACGGGTTGGCAATCTTCATGGGGACACCCTTCGCCATCGGGGTGGTCGCCGGATACGCGTACTGCCGGGCGTACCCCGGGACGTGGGGAGAGACCGTCGGCGTGACCCTTCTCGCTGCGCTTCTCACCTCCCTGGCAAGCTTCGCCGTAGGCATCGAGGGGGCGATCTGCATCCTGATGATGGCACCACTGGGCATCCCCCTCGTTCTCATGGGAGGCGCCGTGGGGCGGGCCATCGCGCAGAACGGAGGACGGAGTTTGGAGGGCGTCCTCGTCCTGGCGATGCTGCCCACTTCGGCTGTGCTCGAGGAGCCCGCTGACACGTACCCGATCCGCGCCGTCGTCTCCACCATCGAGATCGAGGCATCGGCGGACGCGGTGTGGGACGCGGTGGTGGCCTTCCCCGAGCTCCCGCCGCCCGACGAGATCCTCTTCCGCCTGGGCGTCGCCTACCCCATGTCGGCCCACATCGAGGATGGCGTCCGGTACTGCGTCTTCTCGACGGGGGCCTTCGTCGAGCCCATCACACACAGCGAGCCCGGCCGGCGCCTGGCGTTCGACGTCGTCGAATCACCCCGTCCGCTGAACGAGCTCAGCCCTTACCCCATCAAGCCGCCGCATCTCGACGGCTATCTAGTCCCACGGCGGGGGGAGTTCCTCATCGTCCCTCTGCCGGAGGGCGGCGTGCGTCTGGAAGGCACGACGTGGTACGAGCAGCGGCTACAGCCCGCCGGGTACTGGGGGGTGTTCTCCGACGCCATCATCGCCGCCATCCACGACCGGGTGTTGGACCACATCCGCGTCGTCGCGGAAGAGTGACGACGCTACGACGCTACGAGCTTTCCAGACCTCCGATCCGGTCTTCGAGGAAGCGACGCTCGACGTCGTTGGAACAGACCTTCAGGGCCTCCTTGTAGGCGGCCAGGGCGTCCGACTCCCGATGGGCACGCACGAGCAGGTTCGCTCGGGCGGCGTGGAAGAGGTGATACCGGTCCAACTCCCCCTCGCGAGCCAGGGCCTCGAGACGACGGAGGCCCACCTCCGGGCCGCGCGCCATGGCGACGGCAACGGCGTGGTTCAACCGGATGACCGGCGTCGGGACCATGCGCTTCAGGACGGAATAGAGGGCAGCGATCTGCTCCCAATCGGTCGCTTCCGGCGTGTCGGCTCGCGCGTGTAGGGCCGCGATGGCGGCCTGGATCTGGTACGGACCGACGCGCCCCCGCTTCAGGGCACGCTCCACCAGATCGACGCCCTCGCCGATGGCGTCCTGGTCCCACCGGCGACGATCCTGCTCCTCGAGCAGCACGAGACGGCCTTCCTCGAGGCGCGTTTCCCGCCGAGAGTGGTGGAGAAGCATGAGGGCGAGGAGGCCCGTCGCCTCAGGCTCCTCGGGCATGAGCTCCACCACCAGCCGCGCCAGGCGGATGGCCTCCTCGCAGAGGTCGCTGCGCACCAAGCCCGCGGACTCGGTACCTGCGTAGCCCTCGTTGAAGACCAAGTAGAGGACGGCGAGGGCCGCGCCCAGCCGCGCCTCCAGAGCGGGGCCCGCCGGTACGCGGAACGGGATACGGGCATCCCGAATCTTCTTCTTCGCCCGCACCAGGCGTTGGCCCATGGTGGTGTCGGCCACCAGGAAGGCCCGGGCGATCTCCCGGGTGGTGAGCCCGCCCACGACCTTGAGGGTCAGGGCGATCTGCGCTTCCACCGAGAGCGCCGGATGGCAGCAGGTGAAGAGGAGGCGAAGTCGATCGTCGTGGGGGCCGTCTTCGCCGGGGAGGCGCACGCCGTCGTCCCTCAAATCCGCCTCCGCCTCCTCGAGGCGAGCCAGGACCTGCTGCTTCTCGGCGAAACGATGCGCTCGCCGGATCTGGTCGATGGCTCTCCGGCGGGCCGTGGTGGCCACCCACCCCGCGGGGTTGGCGGGCACACCCTCGCCCTCCCATGCCTCGAGAGCCTTGGAGAACGCATCCTGGACCACGTCTTCGGCCAAAGAGAAGTCACCGCAGAGCCGGATCAGTCCGGCGACGATGGACGCCCGCTCGTTCCGGTACACCCGCTCCACCACCACCGCGGCATCGGACGACCGGCTCTGCGGCGAGCCCGGGCGCATCAGCCCTGGTCGAAGACCATGACCGGGCGAACCTCGATGGACCCCTTGTGGGAATTGGGCATCTTCGCCGCCCATTCGATGGCCGCGTCGAGATCATCGACGTCGATGATGTAGTAGCCGCCCAACTGCTCGCGCGTCTCCGCGAACGGCCCGTCCGTTGCCACCGTGTCCCCGTTCTTCACGCGGACGGTCGTCGACGAGGAGGTGGGGTGAAGGGCGTCACCGGCCACGTGGATGCCCGCCTTGTGCATCTCTTCGGTGACGGAGAACCACTTCCCCATCTCGGCCTCATCGGGAGGCGGGTTCGATTCGTCTTCGTAGATCAGGAGCATGTACTGCATGGAGGTCTCCTCTCGGATGGTCCCGGGGCGGTCTCGTACCGCCCGCTCAACCTACCTACGAACGAGGGCTTCCGTTTTCGACACACGCTCTCGACGGAGCCGGGATAGGTTCGGACGGCCGGGTCCGGCCTACTCCCCGCGGAGTGCTCGCACGGGATCGATGCACGGGCCCCCGAGAGCAGTAGCGCGGCTACTCCGTGGGACGGAAGGCGGAGACGCCGATGGTCGGGCCGTCGAAGCAGGGACCGGTGTTGAAGAAGAAGCCCTCCACCCGCATCGGCTGCCCGATCTCAAGCCCGTCCGTCTCACCGGTCAACTCGTACTCGTACCCGTCCTGGTCGCGGAAGAGGACGCAATCATCCTCCTTCGACACGACCTCACCGCGGCGTCGCAGCTTTCCCTCCTCGTCGGTGACGTGGAAGGGGTCGGACATGCCAATGGGGGCGAAGATGGCGTTGAACGCGATGAAAACGATGGGGCGATCTTCGGGCGTCGCCTCCGGTACGCGTACGCGCACCGCGATCTCGCCCAATCTGCCCTGCTGGGCCTCGGCGAGGGCCTCGAACCCCTGCCCCATGGCTCCCACCCCGACGTGGACCCTCGCTTCATACGGAAGGTTCATGGTGCTGACGGACACCAAGGTGCCCGGCGGCCCACTCTGAGGGGAGATGGACTGGATGTGACGGATCTCTTCGGGCGCCACCGAGGTGGGGTGAGCCTGAGCGTCGATGCCCGGCGCGCCGAGGAGCAATGCGGCCAAGGGCACGCCGGCGAAGAGCGAGGGAACACGGCTCGATGGCGGCACGCTTCCTCCTTCCCGCGCTGGGCGGGGGGTGCCGTGGTCAGTGCGTTGGGATCGTCAACGTGCGTGTCCGCGCGGTCACGCACCAGAGGAGGCCGGGACAGCACCACCCATCTCCATCCCCTCCCACGTCACGCTGCACCGTCGACCGAGCACCCGGACGCCGGCGGACTCCGCCAGGGCCAAGGTGTTGCTGAAGACGGGATCGATGGACTCGGCGGCGACGATCCGCGAAGCGTCGGGACGCTGGAGGACGAAGAGCACCGCAGCCTGGTGACCCTCCTCTACGGCGCGAATGAGTTCCTCGAGATGACGGGCCCCGCGAGCCGTGACGGCATCAGGGAAGAGCGCGACGCCTTCCTCGACGAGGGTCACGCTCTTGGCTTCCACGTACAAAGAGCGTCCGGCTTCGTCGGCGAGGAGGAAGTCCAGGCGCGAGTCCCCGAACGCCACCTCGTGCCGTACCAGTCGCCACCCGTCGAACTCCTCGAGAGCGCCGGCGGCCAGCGCCTCCCGCACCAGCCGATTGGGCATAGTCGTGTTGACGCTGACCCACCGACCCGTTTCGGACTCGGCCGCCCCGTCGGCCTCCGGCACCGCATCCGACTCGAGCGCCCCGTCGGACTCGGGTGCCTCGACCAGCATGGCGGTCCAGCGCGTCGTGCGGGTGGGCGAAGGGGCTTCCGGGCGAAGGCCCATTCGGACCCCCGGAAGGAGTAGCTCCTTCAACCGTCCGGGGTCGGCCAGGTGAGCCACCACCTCCCGACCGTCCGCCTCGAGCCTCGCGTGAACCACGAAGCGGTTCGGCCGCTCCACGAAGCGGGCGAGCTGAAGGGGTGCGCCCCACCTCATGGGACCTCCGGCGGCAAGGACATGGCTCGAACCTCGCCACCTCTCCGCCGACGGTCCACATTCCGCCAACGGCCAGCGGCAAAACGCCAGCGGCACGCGTCCCACCGTCCCACGCCCCCCATCCTCCCGGTGCCGGTACCATCCAGACCTCGAGCACACCAGACGCCCCCGACGTCGTTCACCCACTGTGGCTCCAACTCGTCAACGCCGCGGTCTTCGCCGTCGTCTTCGCGGTCAACGGCCTGGCCGGATCGGGGGCGCTGAGCGGAGCGTCCATCGGCGAAATCGCCAACCGCTACGCCTCGTCCTTCCTGCCGGCGGGCTACGTCTTCTCCATCTGGAGCCTCATCTACCTCTGGCTCGCGGCCTTCGTGGTCTACCAACTCCTGCCGGGTCAACGCGGGAGCGCTGCCCTCGGACGCCTCGGACTTGCATGGGCCGTGAACGGCGCGCTCAACGTCCTGTGGATCGTGACCTTCTCCTTCGCGCTCTTCTGGCCTGCCTGGCTCACCATGATCGGCCTCCTGGTGAGCCTCGTCTGGATCCATGAACGGGTGGGGTTCGGACGCGCCTCCTTGAGCCGGGGAGAGCGGTTCCTCGTGGCGTACCCCTTCGGCCTGTACCTGGCGTGGATCTCGGTGGCCCTCATCTCCAACACCTTCCAGCTGGCCAACTACGTCGAGTGGACGGGCTTCGGCATCGACGGACCGGTCTGGTCGGTGGTGATGATGATCGTGGGCGCCGGTCTGGCCACGTTCATGGTCGTGCATCGAGGCAACTGGCTCTTTCCGCCCGTCTTCGCCTGGGCGTACATCGGTCTCGCGGTCCGGTATCCCGATGCTTCCCTCATCGCCGACAGCGCGTACGTCCTGGCCTGCGCAACGCTCCTGGCCATGATCGGAGGTCTCGCCTGGCGACGACGGCGCGGCCAGGGCACCGCTGCCGCCGTGATCCTCGCCGCGCTCGCCATGACGCTCGCCGGCTGCGGTTCCGGGGACGGCGCGCCGGACGAGGCCGCCGGCGTAGACACCCTCACGGTCCTCGCGTACAACATCCACCACGGCGAAGGCATGGACTCGGTCCTCGACCTCGAGAGGATCGCCGCGCTCATCGACGGCGTCGACCCGGATCTGGTGGCCCTCCAGGAGATCGACAGCGTCACCGCGCGCACTGGCGGCGTGGACCAGGCCGCCGAGCTCGGTCGTCTCACCGGACTCACGCCCGTGTTCGGGCGCTTCATGGCGTACCAGGGAGGTTCGTACGGGATGGCCCTCCTGTCCCGGTGGCCAATCGCCGAGTGGACGAACCATCGCCTACCCGACGGCGAGGAGCCCAGGTCGGCACTGGGCGCCGTCGTGTCCGCCCCCAACTCGGGGCGACAGGTCCGCTTCGTCGGGATCCACTTCTACCGCACCGACGACGAACGCTTCGCCCAGGCCCGGGCGCTGGACGACCTCCTCGCCGACGACACCCTCCCCGCTGTTTTGGCGGGGGACTTCAACTCGACGCCCGACTCCGACGTCATGGCATTCCTCGCCCGCTCGTGGCACGTGGTGGACAAGGGCGCCGACCGGCTCACGTTCTCGTCGTGGGATCCCGTTCGGGAGATCGACTACGTGCTCGTGAGGCCGGCGGAGCGCTTCCAGGTCATCCACCAGGAGCTCCTCCACGAGCCCGTGGCGTCGGACCACCGGCCCGTGCTGGTGCGCTTCGTCCTTCGCTGAGGCGGAGGCACCCGCCCGCAACGGTTTTCGCGCGGCCCCTGTCCATACCGGCACGACCCCACCGGAGACGAGGACCCGCGCATGCCCCACCCCGACCGCCCCGGCAACCAGACCCTCCTCGGCGATCTTCCCCGGCTCCTCCGCCACGCCGCCCGGGGGCTCCTCCGCACACCGGTCTTCACGGCGGCCACCATCGCCACGCTCGCGGTGGGACTCGGTGGAATCGCGGCCATCGGCACGCTGGCCACGTCACTCCTCGGCTCCCTCCCCTTCCCCGAACCCGATCGATTGGTCGCCGTCTGGGAGACCCGGCAGGGCGAAGAGCGCTTCGTCGCCCCTGCCAACTACCTCGACTGGCGGCGCGACCTGCGGTCCTTCGACGGCCGACTGGCGGCCCATTCCGTCCGCGGCGCCTCCCTCACCGTCGACGGGACGGCGTTCCGTGCCACCGTGGCGATGGTATCGGGCAACTTCTTCGACGTGCTCGGCGTGGAGCCCGTCCTTGGTGTCGGCTTCGATCCGGCGCTCGACACGCGCTTCCCGGAGCGCCACGTGGTCATCTCCCACGACACCTGGCAGGAGCGCTTCGGAGGCGCTGCGGACATCCTGGAACGGAGCATTCGCGTGGAGGACGAGGCGTATCAGATCGTGGGCGTAGCTCCGTCGGGACTCGCGGTGCCCGATCCGGACCTCGCGGCGTGGGTGCGGTCGCGATCCGAGGCCCCCGAGATCCGCTTCCTCCAGGGGGACCTCTCGACCCTGCGCGACGCCTGGTACTTCCAGGTCATCGGTCGCCTGGCCGACGGCGCATCTCTTCCCGCGGCTCAAAGCGAGATCGACGCCCTCGCCGCGCGATTGGAGGCCACCTACCCGGAGTCCAACGAGGGACACGGAGCGCTGGTCCGTCCCCTTCTCGACGAGATCGTAGGGGACTTCACACCCCTTCTGGCTTCCCTGGCCGCGGCCGTGCTTCTCCTCCTCCTCGCCGCCATGGTCAACGTGACCCATCTCGCCTCCGGCCGGCGAGCGGAGAAGGCCGGGGAGGCCGCCATCCACGTGGCCCTCGGTGCGGGTCGCGCGCGACTCGTGGTCCCGGTGGCGTTGGAGGGCGCGCTGCTGGGCGCGTTGGGTGGCCTGGGTGGTATCGCCCTGGCCGCCCTGGCTCTGGAGCGAGGCCTTCCCGGCTTTGCCGGCGTCGTCCCCCGAGCCCAGGAGGTGGCCCTCGATCTCGTCTCTGTGAGCGCCGTCCTGGCCCTCGGCGTTGCGGTGGGCACGGGCGTCTCCCTGGCGGCCTTCGCCGCGTCCGGCGGCTTGCGACCCTCGGCCACCCGGCTCCGGGGCGGTGAGCGCGTCGGCGGGTGGCGAGGTCAGTGGCTCATCGCCGCCCAGACCGCGGCGGCCGTCGCCCTCCTCGCCAGCGCCGGCCTCCTCGGCCGCAGCCTCTGGACCCTCGGGCAGGTGGATCTCGGGTTCGACGCCGCAGACATCGCGTCGGTCCGGGTCGCCCAGCCCGACGCTTGGCTCCGAAGCTACGAGGAGCGGGTCGCCGTCTTCGAGGAGCTCAGGAGTCGCGTCCAGGCTCTGCCGACGGTGGAGTCCGCCGCCTTCTCCGCCCAGTCGCCTCTGGTCATGGGGGCTCAGGCGGGCCTTCGCGTCGAGGGCTGGGACCGCCCGGACGATCCGGGCAGCGTCTCGTGGGCCCCCGTGCACCCCGACTACTTCGCCGCCCTCGGCATGTCGCTGCAGAGTGGGCGCCTCCTCGACGACTCCGACGTCCCCGGCGCCGTGGAGGTCGCCGTGGTGAATCAGGCTCTCGCACGCTCGGTCTTCCCGGGTGAGGAGGCCGTCGGCCGTACGGTGACCATCGGGCTGGACGGACACGACCGGCCCCTCACCATCGTCGGCGTGGTCTCGGACACGCGGAGCCGCGGGCCTGCGTCGGCCCCCGGTCCGGTTCTGTATCGCGCGGTGGCCCAGACCGACGGGTTCGGCGCCGAGTCGGTCTTCCTCGTCGCCCGCATTCTCGACGCCGGGCCCACCGACCTCGCGGCCATCCGTGAGGCCGTTCGCGCCGCCCGGCCCGACCTCCCGGTGTACGCGGAGGCGCTGGGATCGGAGATGGCGGCGGACTTCCACGCCACACAGGCGTCGCTCCTGCGGATCGTCGGCGTCTTCGCCCTGGCCGCGCTCCTCCTCGGAGCCATCGGCGTGTACGGGGTGACCGCCCATGCGACACGGCGGCGCCGACGCGAGATCGGGGTTCGGATGGCCCTGGGGGCCACCCGGGAACGCATCCTCGCGTCGGTGGTGGGACGCGGGCTGATCCGCGTCGCGCTTGGGGTGCCCATCGGCATCCTGGCCACGGCAGCGGTGGGCCGCGGGCTCAGAAGTGCCCTCGTCGGAGTGGCCCCCCTTGATCCCATGGTGCTCTCGGCCGTATGCCTCATCGTGTTCGTGGTGAGCGCCGGCGCGCTCTTCGCTCCGGCCCGGAGCGCCGCGAGCACCGATCCGGCCGTGGCAACCCGAGCGGAGTGAGAACGCGGTGGCATCATCGCAGGACTTCGTGGACTTCGTCACCGAGCAGTTCGAGGCCGACTGTGGCGTGACGGCGAAGAAGATGTTCGGCGAGTACGGCCTCTTCAGTCGTGGCAAGATGTTCGCCCTGGTGTGTGACGATCGCCTCTTCGTGAAGCCCACCCCGGGAGGCAGGGACTACGTCGGGGAGATCACAGAGGACAGCCCCTATCCGGGCGCGAAGCCGTGCTTGGTCGTCGAGGACCGCATCGAGGACCGGGAGTGGCTCAGCGAGCTCGCCCGCATCACCACCAGGGAGCTCCCGGAGCCGAAGCGCCGGAAGCGGACCTCCCGCTGACGGCCGCCGACCTCCCGCGCACGGCCGCGGACCTCTCGCGGGCGGCCGCGGACCTCTCGCGCACGGCCTTCGAACGCCCCTATCAAGTGGCGGCGAACCCCACGGCGAGGATGATGGCCACCACCAGGGCGAGCACGACGCCGATGAAGACCAGCAGGACCATGACCTTGAAGGCCGAGGACAAGCGGTCCAACGCCGTCATGAGATGGTCGACATCGTTGCCCGCCGTGGATACCACGTCACGCATGGACGTGGCCGCACCGCGGAAGTAGGCTCCGACGATGACGTAGATGGTGCCCATGATGAGGCTGCCGATGGGATCCTCGGACACCAGACCCCCGAGGCCGGAGAGAATGCCGCTGAGGATGGCGATCCAGGACCAGTATCCGATCCACGTCGCCGCCCTCCCGATGATCTCGTTCTCCCGCGATCCGAACTCGTGGGATCCGGCGTCGGGCATGGCGGTGTCGTCCATGGGCTTCTCCAGAGTCGATGGGGCGCGGGGGTGGAATCCCCCGCCAAGGAGGAACGTGGGCTCCATGAACACACGAGGAAAGCGCGGACCGTGAACGCGGGCGAGTACGGCGTCCAGCCGCCTGGATACCGCATGCCGCCGGCGACCCGCCTCGGCACCGTGACCCTCCAGGTCGGCGACCTCGATCGGTCGCGGACGTACTACCGGCGGATTCTGGCCGCCGAGGAGTTCGACTCCTCCCCGGGCAGCCTGGCCCTCGGAGCCCGGGGCGGATCCGAGCCCCTCCTGGTCCTACGGGAGCGGCCAGGCGCCGCGCCGGTGCCCCGGAATGGCCGCCTGGGCCTCTTCCACTACGCCATCCTCCTCCCCGACCGCCCCTCGCTGGGCGCCTTCCTCCGACATCTGGTGGCGCTGGGGGAGCCGTTCGCCGCCTCGGACCACCTGGTGAGCGAGGCCGTGTATCTCTACGACCCCGACGGGCTGGGCATCGAGGTGTACGCCGATCGGCCCCGGCGGTCCTGGGGCCATCGGAACCGCCAGCTCCTCATGGCGACGGACCCTATGGACGTCGAGGGAGTGATGGCTTCGTCGGCAGGTGATGGATGGCGGGGGCTACCGCCAGGAACGGTCATGGGCCACGTGCATCTCCACGTGGGCGACTTGGAGACTGCCGAGGCGTTCTACCACGTGGAGCTCGGCCTGGACAAGATGGTCTGGAGCTACCCGGGCGCCCTCTTTCTCGCGGCCGGCGGATATCACCACCACCTGGGCCTGAACACTTGGGCTCGTGGCGCGTCGGCCCCCGCCGAGGACGAGGCCCAGCTCCTCGAGTGGGAGCTGGTCGCGCCCGGACTCGAACGGGAGGGAGTCATCGCCGACCCCTGGGGCACACGACTGAGGCTGCGCGCGGAGGACCCCTGAGGCCGGGCTACCCCGCCCAGTCGGCGGTCGGGCTCTCGAAGATGATGTTCCTCCCGTCGGGCTCGGGCACGAAGAGCTGCTTCATGCCGTACTCGGCCACCGTCGGCGCCTTCACGTCGACCCCTCGGCGGCTCAACTCCTCGAAGATCGTGTCGGCGTCGTCGCAGATCAGGTAGAGGGCGTCGTGGCCCGGCACGACCACGGCCGGGCCGGGTCCGTCGAACTGCTGCAGCATGATGCAGACTCCCCCACGGCGAAGACGGCACCAGTAGACTTCGCCGTCGCGGACGGCCGTGCCCGCAACCTCGAATCCCAGTTGGTCGCGGTAGAAGCCGAGGGAGGCGTCCATGCTTCGCACGGACAGGAGCGGCCAGAGCTCCCGGACCGCCGCCCTTGGCGTGTCGGCGGGGACGTCCGTCACGGCGATCCGGCCCCTCCGGCCTCCCGAGACCGCCAGGCGGCGATGAGCTCCGCCTCGGTCTCGGCGTCCAACCGGAAGCGGACCGTCTCCCGGGCCTCCGCTCCGAAGGCGTCGGAGTGCCACCAATCCATGACGTCGAAGACGGTGCGCGCCAGCGGGCGAAGGGTGAGCCCCGCCTCCCGGGCCCGGCTTCCGTCCACGCTCATGTGGGCCAGCTCGTCTCCTCGGGGCAGTACCCAGGGGATGAAGCCGGTGAGTCGGTTCTCCTGCAGCCAGTCATGGTCGTCGGCCCACACGAACTCCACGGGCTCGCCCGTGCACGCCCTCATTCCGTGGAGGAAGCCCTCCATGGTCATGGGCGAGGCCGGTCCGACTACGTTGTACGTCCCTCCGACACCCGTCTCGAAGAGATGGAACATGAAATCGGTGAGGTCCCGGACGTCCACGAACTGGACGGGATCCGAACGCCGACCCGGGGCGAGGACCTCGCCCCCGCGCTCCATGCGCGTCGTCCAGTAGGGGAACCGTCCCGGCTGGGTATCGCCGGGTCCGGCGATGTGGCCGGGTCGAAGGACGATGGCCCGGTCGCCGAACCCCCTCCGAACGGCCTCCTCGCCCTGGGCCTTCATGACCCCGTACGTCATCGATCCGTCGTCGCCGCCCCGGGAGTCCTCCATGGGCACGGGCCCGTCTTCGTCGACCCCCTCCGTCAGGTACGGATAGTAGACGCCGGTGGACGAGATGAAGACGTAGTGCTCCGCGGCGTCCCGCAGCAGATCCACCGACGTCTCGGCCCACGCCGCCCGTCGGGTGGAGTTGTCGATGACCACGTCCCAGCGTCGCCCCTCGAGGGCGGTGAGGTCGTCCTCACGGTCGCCCACCAGGGCCTCGACCGAATCGAAGTCGGCCGAGTACAGCCGCGGCTCCGTACGACCCCGAGTGAACGTGGAGACCGAATGCCCTCGTTGGAGCGCGAGATGGACCTGGTGCGGACCCAGGAAGCTGGTGCCCCCCAGAATGAGGATGTCCAGCGCCCGGGACGCGCGACCCTCTCCGGTCTCGTGAGGGTCGTCGAGGGGGCCGCCGCCGTCCGGATGCGCCCCGCTCGACTGGCCGGCCAGCACTCCGGGCCCCAGTGATAGGGCGCCGGCCGCGGCGGCTCCGGACTTCAGGAAGGATCGGCGATCGGGCACGGGGCGGCTCCTTGGCTGGGTTCGAGGGTGCCGGCATCATCGACGGCCGACATCGGGCGTGGCAAGGTCCGCCCCTGGACTACTCGGCGCGAAGAGCATCCGACGGGGGAATCCACGCCGCCCGACGCGCCGGCATCCAGGCGGCCAACGCCGACACGACGCCCAGGACCACAGCCACTCCCAAGACCGCTGCAGGGTCGGTGGGGGAGACGCCGAAGAGGAGCCCTTCCACCCACCCGCCCAACGTCCACACCGCCAGGAGACCCACGACCAGCCCGGCTCCCGACACCAGTAGTGCGCGCCGCACGATGGCGCCGACCACCCGGGCCGGCTCGGCGCCCACCGCCATGCGGATCCCGATCTCCCTCCGGCGGTGATTCACCCAGTAGGCGATGACCCCGTAGATCCCGGTGCTGGCCAGCGCGAGACCGATGGCCGAGAGGACGGTGAAGAGCACGGAGAGGAAGCGCTCCTCGGCCATGGAGTCGCCCACGAGAGCCTCCATGGAGACGAAGTTGTGGGGTGGCTGCACCGGCCGGTGGTCCAGCACAGCCTGACGAAGCGCGCCGAAGGACGCCTCGGGGTCACCCGATGTGCGCGCCACGATGCTCATGGCCAGATAGGGGATCTGATGATGGGCCAGGTACACCTCGGGACCCGACGGCGCACGCAGGCCGTAGTGCTTCACGTCCCGGACCACGCCCACCACCCGGTACGGCATCCAGCCCTCCCGGAAATCGATCTCGAACACCTGCCCCGCCCTCGGGCCGTCGGGCCAGAGCGTCCGGGCGAGCGTCTCATTGACGAGGGCGACCCATTCGCCGCCGGTGGAGGCGGCGTCGGGCAACGTCTCTCCCTCGAGGAGGGTCATGCCCATGGTCTCGGGATAGCCCGGCGTCACGATACGCATCTGCACGGTGGCGGCGTCGCCCGACGCCACGGTGGAGCCCGGCGCCCGGTAGGGGCGCCTGAAGTCGCCGGCGACGGGATCCAGGGGCAACGTCTGGGCCGCGCCGGCAGAGACGACGCCCGGCACCGCGCGAACGGCGTCGAGAAGCGCGTCGTAGTACCGGACCGTGCCTCCTTCGCCCCCCTCCAGGGGATCGAGGGACACCCGGAAGGTCGCGACCCCGACGGGGTCGATCCCCGGGTCCACGGCCCGGACCCGGGTCAGGCTCGTGGCGAAGAGCGCCGCGCCCGCGAGCAGGACCACGGCGAAGGCGGTCTGCGTCCCAACGAAGGCTTCACGGAGGGCTACATGCCCGCGCGTGCTCGTGACTCGTAGACCGAACGAAGCCCCGGTCCTGGACGACAGGAGTTGGACCAGCGGAGCCGCGCCGAACAGCACGCTCGTGGTGATGCCGGCCATGGCGGCGAAGGCGAAGACCGACGCGTCGAGCCTCACCTCCGACAGCCTCGGAATCCCGCCGGCGTCGAGGGCCACCAGTCCCTCCAGGAGCGCCGCCCCCACCCCGAGGCCCAACACGGCCGCCAGGCCCCCCAGGATGAGGTTCTCGGCCAGAAGCTCGCGGGCGATGCGCCCCCGCGTCGCACCCATGGCCTGACGCAGACCCACTTCGGCCATCCGCTTCGGAACGCGCGCCAGCAGCAGGTTGGCGACGTTGGTGCAGGCCACGAGGAGGACGAGGCCCACCGCCGCGAAGGCGAGCCACAGCGTGGCCTTCACGCCTCCCACCGTGTCGTCGTGAAGCGAGGTGACGGCCGCCCCCCAGCCTCGGTTCGTCTCGGGGTATCGATCTTCCAGTGATGCCGCGATCCCGGCGAGTTCGTCCTGGGCCGACTCCACCGTCCCCTGGTCGCGCAATCGCGCGGTGCCGTTGAGGAAGCGCCACGTCCGGGTCTCCGGTCGATGCGCGTAGACGGCGGGTAGGCTCCACGCCACCCACGTCTCCACCGAGGGGTCGGGGAAGTGGAAGTCGGGGGGCATGACGCCGACGATCTCGTACGAGTTGCCGCTGGAGACGATGGACCGTCCCACGACCGTGGGGTCACCGCCGAACAGGCGCTGCCACATGCCGTAGCTCAGGACGACCGGCCCATACCCCGTCACCTCCTCGGCCCGGAAGCCCCGCCCGAGGAGGGGCTCGACGCCGAGGGTGCGGAAGAAGTCGGCGGTGACCTGGGCGGACCGGATCTCTTCCACCCACTCCTCCGTCCGATAGGTGCCGGAGGTGAGATACCACGCAGTCGCGGACTCGAAGGACTCGGCCTCCGCGGCCCAGTCCACGAAGTTCAGCGGCGAGGGCCCGAGACGCTCGGCGTCGGGATCGGGGCCCGTCTCCCACAGCTGCACCAGCTCGTCGGCGTCGGGATAGGGCAACGGTTGGAGCAGCACACTCCGGATGAGGCCGAAGAGGGCGACGTTGGCTCCGATGCCCAACGCCAGCGTGAGGACGACCACGCCCGACAACAGCGGCGAGCGGCGAAGCTGACGGAGGGCGTGTCTGAGGGCCGAGAACGCATCTCCCACTCCGCGTGCCCGCAGCTGGAGGAGGCGCTCCAAGCTTCCGTGGACGACGACGTTGACGACCGTGCGCACCCAGAGAACCACCACCGCGATCCTCCCCGCCGACCGCGCATCCTCGAGTCGATCGACGAACAGCTCGGTGGCGTCGTCGGCGAAGCGTTCGCGGAACGACGGGGGGTACAGGCCCAGCAGCCATCGGTAGACACCCGGAGCCCGTCCACCTTCCGAAGAACCGCGGTCGTCCATCTCAGGCCCCCGAGCCCAGACTCACGCCCACGGCGTCCACCACCGACCGCAAGCGCGCCGTCTCGGCCGCCAGGACCCTCTTCCCAAGGTCGGTGGCCCGGTAGTAGCGCCGCTGGCGACCCGATCCCGCCGCCGGCTCCCGCTGGCCGGGCTCCACGAGGCCCTCGTCCACCAGGCGACGGATGTAGCGGTACAGGTTACCGGGCTCGAGAGCGACGTGGCCGTCGCTCCGCTCCTCGATCTCCTTGACCAGCCCGTAGCCATGGAGGTCGCCGTCACTGAGGACCCAGAGGATGTGGAAGTCCACCGCTTTGAGGGGCAGCCGCTCTTCGATGGGGGAGTCGGTCATGGTGTCCTCCACGAGCCTTTCGGGACGAGGTGCGACCTCCGAGCGGGCCGCGGTCCGTCGATGTGATCGTTTCGATCATATGATCGACTTGATCATACGGCAAGGACGCGGCGGTCTACTCGGCGGTAAGGCTTTCCACCGGATCCACCCGAATGGCCTGACGTACCGGCGCGACGCACCCGACGGCGCAGAGGACGGCGAGGAGCGCCACGGTGACGACGACGTGCCACGCATCGTCCCCGCCCAGGGGGATTCCTCCCCCCTGGAGAGACGACGCCATGACGAACGAGAATCCCACGCCCAAGGCCAGAGAGATGGCCACGACCCGAACGGTGCGCGCCGCCACCGTCCACACCAGATCGGCGGGCCGACCTCCGAAGGCCACGCGGATCCCGAGCTCCGTCCGGAGCATGGCGCCCCGGTAGCTGAGCGTTCCGAAGACCCCGAGCATGAGAAGGCCCACCGTCACGGCCGCGAGCGCGGCGAGCAGTCCCGCGGTCAGTACCGTGGGAGCGATCCACCGCCGCAACTGATCCTCGACGGAGATGAGCTCCGCGAGCGCCAGGTCGGGGTCCACACCGCGGACGGCGGTCTCCACGTCACCCGGGGTGAGCGTTCCGGCGCGGTCGACGACGACGGAGAGGCGATCGCCCCCAGGGTTGTCGGGAATGAGGGTGGGCGACGTCTGGCTCAGGGCGGCGTAGATCCGTGGCGTTGCCCGTCGCGACTCACTCCGAACGTTGACGACCACGTCACCCGCGACGCCGACGACCCGGAACCACTGCGTCTGTTGCCCACCCTCCACGACGAATCGCCGGCCCACCGTCGCCTGCGCGTCGAGGGTCGGCCAGAGGGCTCCCGCCGCGCTCTCGCTCACCACGGCGACGGCTTCCCCTCCCGGTCCGTCAGAGTCGAGGATGGTACGCCCGGCGAGGATGGGAATCTGGAAGAGCTCCAGGTACCCCGCGCTCACGGCCAGGGAGTGCCGAGGCACCACCCGATCGGGTACGGACGACGGAGCATCCTCGACCCTCACCGGACTGCCGCCCTCGGCCGAGCCCCACGATCCGAGGAAGAGGGTGCGGCTCACCGCCGCCTCGGACACCGAGGACAGCCCTTGCACCGACTGGGCTAGCATCCGGCTCAACTCCGCGGCCGACTCGGTGTCCATGTACCGGCCTTCAGGAAGGGAGACCGACGCGGAAAGCAGGTCCTCGTACCGGTGTCCGATGTCGGAGAAGTCGGATACCCGGGCGGCCTGGTGGACCGCCGTGACGCATCCCCCCACGAGCACCACCCCCAAGGCGATCTGCATGCCCAGAAGCAGGTCGTGTGCTCCGAGTCTCGGCGACGACGCCCGTGACTGGATACGGCCAAGCACGCCGTCGGCGGCCTCGAGCCCGAGGGCGCGACGGAGAGGCAACAGGCCGGACGCGAGGACAGCCACCACCGCCACCACGGTGACCCCCGCGAGGACCGCCGGATCCAGCTCCAGCACCATCCACCCGGGTAGGTTGGCGGCGAACCGGCGCGCCACTGCCTGGACCACCGTGGCCGCCACAGCGGCGCCGAGGACGGCGGCCGCCGCGGACAGCAGCGCCGCCTCGGACAGGACGACCCTCACCAGCCGCCAACGAGACGACCCGAGCGCGAGCCGGACGCCCAGCTCACGCTCCCGCCGAACGGTGCGGGCCAGGAGGACGGCGGCGAGGTTGAGGCAGGCGATGCCGAGGACGATGGCGCCCGCCACCAGGAGGGCGAGCATCATGGAGAGGGGCGGCGCTTCCGACAGTAGGGACACGCGGAGGGGTTGGATGCGCGCCGACCACCCCGGCTCCAGCGTGGGGTCATCCGCGTACGTGCGCTCACCCCACGCGGCGATTACGTCCCTCGCCACGTCCCACTCGACGTCCTCGGCGAGGCGACCCAATACCCAAAGTCCTCGCGGCTCGAACCCCGGGGCCTGATCCTCCGCTCGCAGGGGCACCCACGCCCGGGCACGGTCGAGAGGCCGGGCGGTCCCGTCCAGGACCCCGATCACGGTGTGGGACGTCCCGTCCAGGTCCACGGTGCGCCCCACGATGCCAGGATCCGAGGCGAAGCGGGACCGCCATAGCGAGTGGGACAGCAGCAGGACGTTGGCCGCCCCCGGCCGGGTGTCCTCGGCGACGATGAGTCGGCCCAAGGCCGCCCTGAACCCGAGCACCGCTGCCAGGTCTCCCGACACTTCGCCGATGGCGAGGGGACGGGCCTCGTCGCCCACGGCGAGGTTGGCCGAGCGCCCCCGCATGGCCGCCATCTGGCTGAAGACGGACACGTCGTCCTCGAGTCGGCGGAAGGCGTCGTACGACATCCCCACCGAACAGCCCTGGCAAACCTCCACTGGATGGATGTCCTCGACATCGGCGATCCGGGGCGCCGACGGGTACGGCAACGGAGAGAGCCAGATGGCGTTGACCACCATGGCCACGGCGGTCATGAGACCGATGCCGACGGCCAGCGAGAGGACGCCCGCCACGGAGGTGACGGGCGCCCGCAGAAGCGAGCGGAGCGTCGGCCGGACATCCAGGATCGCGTCTCCCGCGGTACCCAACAGCCCTCGCCTCAGCGACGCGCCGAGATAGCGGAGGCCGATGAAGAGCGCCTGCCCTCCGTACCAGATCGAGGCGGCGAAACGCCCGCGCCGATCCGCCACCTCCGCCCGTTCCTCACGAAGATCCCCGATGACGTTGGAGGCGACGGCGGCGTCCCCCACGGCCCAGGTGAGGATCCGCTCCACGACCGACGGAGCAGCGATCACCCCTCCAGAGCCTCGCGGGCCTGGACCCACAGCCGCTCGAGGGTCGAGCGACGCTCCTTGACCACGGCCCGCCCCTCGCCGGTCACCGCGTAGATCCGTTTCGCGTGACCTCCCCGGTGTGCTCCCGGATCGGCCAACGACCACGCGCAGAGGCCCTTCTCTTCGAGCCGGTCCAGCGAACGATAGAGGGCTCCCCGGCTCACCTTCCGGTCCAGGCTCGCCAGTTCCTCACGGACCCGGAGCGCGGACGCGTCGCGACCCAACGACAGGACCGCCAGGAGAATGAGATGCTCGAGTTCGCCGATGGACGATCTGGACATGGGCGTGCGAGGCGTGGGTAGCAGATGTGTCGCACATGTATACACTGTCGCGTTCGCATACACAAGACACGTCCGGCGCGAAACCGGGCACGACGACCACCCGTACGTACGACCAACGACCGGCACCCGAGCGACCGCCGCTCTCCCGACGGACACGAGCGGCGCCGCGCTCCCCAGGAGAGAGGCCCATGGACGCGTTGCTGAACGATCTGAGGGCCGCCGCCCGGGCCCTCGTCAAACAGCCTGGATCCGCCGCCGTCTCCGTGGTGATTCTCGCCCTTGGAATCGGCCTCTCCACCAGCATCTTCTCGCTGGTCTACGGCGTGCTCTTCCGGGGCCTCGACGTTCCTGAGGCCCATCGTGTCGGGGTTCTGTCACGGGTGGACCTGCGGTCCGGAGAACCCGACGACGACCCCATGCGCGGACACGACCTCCTCGACTTCCGGGAGCAGTCCCGTTCGTTCCAGGGACTCCTGGGCTACTACGGCGGCACCGTGAACCTCGCCGACGACCTCGACCCCGACCGGTACCAGGGGGCCTGGGTCACCGCCAACGCATTCGAGGTCCTGAGGGTCGAGCCCCTCGTGGGCCGCGGGTTCATCGAGGGCGAGGACGCGCCGGGCACGGCTCCGACCGTCCTCATCGGCTATCACGTCTGGCGCGACCGGTATGCCCTCGACCCTGACGTCATCGGGAAGACGGTGCGGATCAACGGTGTGCAGGGCACGGTGGTGGGTGTCATGCCCGAGGGCTTTCGATGGCCTTCGCTCCACGACGTCTGGATCACCACCGACGAGGACCTCCGAGGCACCGTCCGCGGGGAAGGCCGGTTCTTCTGGGTCATGGGGCGCCTCGCCGACGGCGTCAGCTGGGAGCAGGCCGACCTCGAGGTGGCGAGGATCGCCGACCAGCTCGCCCGGGAATGGCCGGACGAGTACGAGGGCATCTCCGCGCGACTCATCACCGTCTCCCAGCAACAGAACGGCGACGAGATCGCCACGGTCTTCACGGCGATGATGATCGCCGTGCTGTGCGTCCTCCTGGTCGCGTGCGCCAACGTGGCCAACCTCCTCCTTGCACGCGCCGCGACCCGAATGCGGGAGGCCGGCGTCCGCGTGGCCATGGGAGCGGGGCGCTGGCGGGTCATCGCCCCCTTCATGGCCGAGGGTCTCGTGCTCTCCGCGGTCGGCGCCATACTCGGCACCGCCCTCGCCTTCGGGGCTGTCGATCTCTTCGACCGCGCCACCGATCCGGCCCTCACCGGGAGACCTTACTTCGTGACCTTCGAGGTCGACTTCCCGGTGCTCCTCTTCGCCGTCGCGGTGACCGTACTCACGGCGGTGATGGCGGGAGCGGCGCCAGCGTATCAGGTCTCCCGCGCCGACGTGAACGAGATTCTCAAGGACGAAGGGCGCGGTTCGTCCAGCCTCAAGGCCGGGCGCATCGGCAAGGCCCTGGTGCTGGTGGAGGTGGCCCTGTCGGTGGCCCTCCTCGTGGGGGCCGGCCTGATGACGAAGAGCATGATGCACGTGGGTAGCATGGAGTTCCCCTTCGACCCAGAAGCGTACGTGACCGGTCGTATCGGGCTCTTCGAGACCGACTACCCCACCCGGGAAGCGCGTCAGATGTTCTGGGACCAGTTGGAGGATCGGGCCCGATCGACGCCGGGTCTTACGGGCGTGGCACTGACGACGTCGGTGCCCGGGCTCACCGCCGGGGGCACGCGGATCCGCCTGGAGGGCCAGGACTACCCCGAACCGTCGGACCGCCCCATCACCCACATCCAGCAGGTCACCCCGGGCTACTTCGCCCTCATGGACGCTGAGATGATCGAGGGGCGTGCCTTCGGCGACGAGCACGGATTCGACGCCGAGCCCGTGGCGGTGGTGAACGAGTCGTTCGTCTCGCGTTTCTGGCCCGGCTCCTCGGCTGTGGGGCGTCAGTTCTGGACGGGAACGGCCGACACCATCCCCTGGACCACCATCATCGGCGTCGTAGAGGACCTCCAGATGCAGGGCTTCAGCCCGCCGGGGTCGCCTGCTTCCACGCCCGACGGCTTTTACCTCCCGGTGGCCCAGGCGGACGCGAGCTTCCTGACGGTGCTGGCCCGGAGCGGGCCGGGGGTGGAGCCCACATCGCTGGTGCCGGGGCTCCGCGATGCGGTGCGGGTGCTGGACGGCGACGTTCCCCTCTACGACGTGCGGACCATCTCCGAGGCCGCAGCCCGATCATCTTGGTTCTATGGGGTCTTCGGGTCGATCTTCGTCATCTTCGGGGCCGTGGCGCTCTTCATGGCCTCGGCCGGCCTCTACGGCGTCCTGTCGTTCTCGGTGAGCCGACGCACCCAGGAGATGGGGATCCGCATGGCCCTCGGGGCCGGCCGTAGCCAGGTCCTGAAGCTCGTGTTGCGCCAGGGGTTGAAGCAGATCGGAATCGGCCTCGTTATCGGGTTGGTCATGGCGGCAGGGCTCTCGAACCTCCTGGGCTTCCTCATGTTCGGCGTGAACCCCCGGGACCCAGTCGTCTTCGGGTTCGTCCTCCTCCTGACGCTGAGCGTCGGGATCGCGGCGAGTCTCGTGCCCGCGCAGAAGGCCACGGGCGTCGACCCCAACGTGGCGTTGCGGGCGGAGTAGGCGCCGGGCTTCGCGCGCCGGGCTCGTCGTCCACGACGACAGCTCGGATGATCCCGTCCGTGATCGGTCGTCCCATGGATCGTGATCCGGGCCCCCTGCGCACGGGCATGCGGACGACGGGGGGTGATGGGCGCCCCATCCGGCGAACGACCGGCCTATCACGCCCAACGGTGGATTGCGGCGGGTGAACGGGGGGGACCCGCGACGTTCAGCGCCAGGCCGCAACCACGGAATCCGCTACAGCCTGCAGCGCCAGCGCCTCGTCCAGGAGCAGGTCCACCACCCGCCCGCCGTTGGCGGCCTCGAGGCGCGGGGGCAGCCCCGTCACCGTCTCGTCGAAGTAGGTGCCGACGAGGACGTACGCGGCCACGATGGTGCCGTAGTCGCTGGGGTGGAAGCCGTCGGCTCCGAACGGCGAGAAGGTAGGGTACCGGTCGTATAGCGCCCGAAACGCCTCTCCCGCAGGGAAGAATTGCCCGTCGACCCTCACGGCGGCCCTCTCGTAGGCATCGCGGACATCGTCGAAGGCGAAGGCCCTGGACAAGGAGGGCCACACCATGAGCAGGGCGGGCTCTCCGCCCACGTCGCGCACCACCCGGGCCAGCGAGTCACTCCAGACCGCCAGGTGCTCCTGGTTGTCGGGTAGGGACGAGGGTCCCTGCTGCATGACCACGACGTCGGGGGCCGTGTCGGCGATGACGGAGCCGATGCCGGTATACCAGTGGTCTTCGAGGGCAAAGTTTGGTCTGGCCACCGAAGCCACGGCGACATCGTATCCCAACGCACCAGCCACTGTTGCTACGGCCCCGGGCAGATCGTTGGTGTAGGTCAGCGAGTTCCCGACGAACAGGATGCGATGGTCGGCGTCGCCCAGCGTCGGCGGTGTCCGGGTCGTGGCGTCGAGGCATCCGAGTGCGACGAGGTGGATGCCCACGAGGGGGAGGAGCCGCGTGGCCACGCGTCGTCGCCCCGAACTTCGTACCGCTCCACCACTACCTGGTGCACCCACCGACCACCTCCACGCCTTGATTCACCCAGGCCGGAATCGACCTCGTCCTGGCTCCGTACGTCGGAGGGGGGACGACCTTTCGGGCTCAGTCCGGCCGGGCCCCCGGTGAGGTGAGGAGGGAGGATGGGTGGTTCGACGCTCACGTGGGGGCTGGACGCACTCGACCCGATGCGTCAGGATCGACCGATCATCCGCCCATCCAGCCGAATCGATCATGGACCGCTCCGCTCGCGCCCTCGCCCTTCCCTTCCTGGCCTCGTCGCTCCTCGCCCTGCCCCTTCTCTGGGTGGGCGCGAGCCCCGTCGGGGCCCAGCAACTGCTTCAGGCCCAGACCGACGCTGCCACCCGCGGCCTCGACTACTACTTCCCGGCGGGCACGACCTTCGAGCCGTCCATTCCCTCTCCTGAGGAGTTCCTCGGCTACCCCATCGGCAGCTACCACACCCGCCACGACCGCATCGTCTCGTACATGCAGGAGTTGGCCCGCCTGTCCGATCGCGCCACGTACCAGGAGATCGGGATGACGTTCGAGCACCGGCCCATGCCCGTGCTCACCGTCACCTCCCCTACGAACCATGCGCGACTCGAAGAGATCCGGACCCGCCACCTGGCCGCATCCCGCGGTGAGATCGACGCCGAGGCCGCCAACGAGATCCCCCTCATCGTCCATCTCGGGTACGGCGTCCACGGCAACGAGACGTCGTCGGCCGAGGCGGCGCTCCTCACCGCGTACTGGCTCGTGGCCGGCACCGGCGAAGTGGACGACCACCTGAGCAACGGCGTCTTCCACATCGAGCCGAACCTCAACCCCGACGGGCGGGACCGGCACACGCACTGGGCCAACATGCATCGCGCCGAGCCCTTCGTCGCCGACCCTCTGGACCGGGAGCACAACGAGGTCTGGCCCGGCGGCCGGACGAACCACTACTGGTTCGACCTGAATCGCGACTGGTTTCCGCTGGTGAACCCCGAGAGCCGGGCGCGCATCGAGTTCCACCAGCGGTGGCGGCCCAACCTCGTCACCGACTACCACGAGATGGGCGCCAGCAGCACCTATTTCTTCGAGCCGAGTGAGCCGGTGGGTTCGTGGAACCCGCTCCTGCCCGAGCGTCTGTACACCGACATCACCATGCGCTTCGCAGACGACTGGGCGGAGACCCTGGACGACATCGGGTCCCTCTACTTCACCCGCGAGGTCTACGACAACTCCTACCCGGGGTACGGCTCGACCTACCCCAACTTCCTCGGAGGACTCGGCCTGGTCTTCGAGCAGGCCAGCGCCCGGGGCCACATCCAGGAGAGCAGCCATCACGGCATCCTCTCCTTCGCCTTCGGCATCCGGAACCACCTCCGGACGGCGCTGACGACGGTACGCGTCGCCATGGACGAGCGAGACGCCATGCGGGCCTACCAGCGTCAGTTCTTCGCCGACGCCCCGGCAGAGGCTCAGGAGTACGGCGCCGCCGGCTGGGTCTTGGGTGATCCTCTGGACTGGACGTTGAACCGGGACTTCATCGATCTCCTCCTGCGTCACCGCATCGAGGTCCGTGAGCTGGCCGAAGGGGTGACCGTGGACGGGATGACGTTCCAGCCCGGCGCGGCCTGGGTGGTCCCGTCGTCCCAGCCCATGCACCTCCTGGCCCGATCGGTCTTCGAGCGCACGGACAGCTTCGCCGACAGCGTGTTCTACGATGCGTCGACGTGGACGCTCAGCCTCGCCTACGGGATTCCCGACGCCGAGATCCGGGGCGGGATGCCCGCCCTCGGCGACCGGGTGACCACGGCTCCGGATCGCGCGGCTCCCGCGGTACCGCGAAGCGGCATCGCGTACCTCATGGACTGGCGCCTGTCCGAATCCCCGCGGGCCCTCCAGGCCCTCCAGGCGCGTGGAGTCCGCGCCGAGGTCTCGGGCCGTCCCTTCACCGTGCGCACGGCGTCGGGGATGGTGGACTTGGGACGGGGAGCCATCTCCATGCCCGTCGGAATCCAGACGTTGGACCCCGATGCCCTGCACGCGGCGGTGACCGACGTGGCGCGCGAGGTCGGGGTCCCCATTCACGCGGCCGAGACGGGATGGGCGGTGGACGTGCCCGACCTCGGGAGCCGATCGTTTCTGCCGGTCCGAGCTCCCCGGGTCCTCCTTCCCATCGGGGACGGCCTCTCCTCGTACGAGGCCGGGCAACTCTGGCACCTCCTGGACCAGCGCATCGGTATGGCGGTGAGCAAGGTCGATGTCGGCGACATGGGCCGGGTGGACTGGTCGCGCTACGACGTGCTCGTCCTGGTGTCGGGCAACCTGGGATTCCTCCAAGGGGACCGCCTCGACGCCCTCCGTTCGTGGATCCGCGGCGGGGGGACCCTCGTGGCCATCCGCGGTGCCGCGGCGTGGGCGGCGCAGAACGGTCTGACGCCCAACATCGCAGCGCCGGGCGTGCGTCGACGCGTGGGCGAAGACGCCCCGGAGGAGCCGCGCCGAGACTACGAGGTGGCCGCGGAGGTCTCCGGCGCCCAATCCATCGGAGGGTCCATCTGGGCCACCGACCTGGACCTGACCCATCCCCTGGGTTGGGGCTATCAGCGTCGGTTCCTCCCGGTGTGGCGCGACCATGCCTACTTCTTCGAGCCCAGCGACAACGCGTACAGCACTGTGGCGCAGCTCACCGAGGATCCCCACCTGAGTGGCTACATCTCCGACGAGAACGAGGCACGGCTGGCGGGCTCACCCTCGGTTCTCGCCGATCAGCTCGGCGGCGGCAGCGTTGTACTCCTAGTCGACAATCCCAACTTCCGGGGCTACTGGCGGGGCACGAATCGGCTCTTCCTCAACGCCCTCTTCTTCGGAGACCACATCCGGGCGCCCTGAGCGCCCACAATCGCGCCAACGGCTCGGTGGCGCGATCGATGGAGGACGCGACAAGGGCGCCCCCACCACATCGAGTGGGGGCGCCCTTCCATCATCAGGCGAGGGGTAGGGGCTCGCTCAGTCGGCTCCCTGCTCCTGCATCTCCTTCATCCGGGCTTCCCGCTGCCGGGTCAGGTGAGGGACGATGCCCAGGATTCGCTGGACGACCATGAGCTGTCCGCGGTGGTGCATCTCATGCTCCTTCACCGAGAGGAGCATCTCGAAGCGGCTCTTGGGTGGCTGGCCAAACTCCTCGGGAAATGCCACTCGCTCGGCAAGGAAGTCTTCCGAGGCCCCATCGAGAAACCCGGCCCAGATCTCACCCGTCTCCTCGAGAAGAGCGATGACCTCGTCCTTTGACCTGGCCACAGCCTGCTTGGCCTGCATGTCAGCCATGAGGCCGTGCCAATCCATCTCACCCATGTGCGAGAGCTTCTCGATGGCGTGGAGCTGGTACTGGAAGGCGTGCCCGTAAGCGATGTGGGTCAGCAGCTTCTCGACCGTCATGAATCCGTCGGCGGGACTGAAGTCGTACTTCTCGGCCGGGATGTCTCGGGCTGCAAGCAGGGTGTTGCTCCGGACCGTCCGAAAGCTGGCCGCCAGTTCTGCGGCTCCGTAATGCTTCATCTCTTGACTCCTGGTGGGTCTGTGGGGCGGGCATAGTCGCCCGACCGGAACCCCCGGCACAAGGCTTCCCGCAGTTTCGGATCTCCATCGTGCGGGAGGTCACGTTCCGCATTGCTTGCGTCCTGCAGCCACCCGATGGAGGTTGGCGGCTGACTTCGGAGGGCACCCCATGAACACCGTCGGCAATCCCAGGGCGTTGGTGAAACTCACCCACCGCGTCCGGCGACTCACACCCGACGCCCCCCGGCAGTGGGGCAAGATGAACGTGCAGCAAGCCCTCTCCCATATCGCGGGAGCGATGGAGTGGGTTCTGCGCGGAGGTGACGCGCAGTCCGACTGGGAGGAGAGCTATTCGAAGGTCATCAAGTTCGTAGCCTTCAGGGTACCGCTACCCTGGCCCAAGGGGGTCCCCAACCCCAACGATCCGGCAAGCGTCGCCGTTCCGGCCGAGGAGTTCGAAGCGCTGCGGGAGCGAGTGCTCGCCGGCCTGGAGAGGATGGCCGAGTGGGAGGTCGACGAGAAGACGCCACCCCACCCCGCGTTCGGTCCGCTCACGACGTGGGAGTGGCAGCGCTGGGCGTGGAAGCACGCCGACCATCATCTGAAGCAGTTCGGAGCCTAGGCGTTCCTCGGCTCAGTCGCCGAATAGCCGCTTCCCACCTCCGCACCGCTGCCTCCCCTACCTCCGCACCGCCGCATCCCCGAGCGCGTCAAGCACGCGGTGCACGGTGTCGCCGAACGCACCCCCGCGGATCCACCGGGCGACGATGACCAACTCATTGGCCGGATCGACGTAGATCAGGTTGGATCCCGCTCCGGTATGCGTCCACGTGTTCACCGGTGCCCTCTCGTAGCGACGCTGGCCGGTGTTCAGGGAGAAGTTCATGAAGCCGTATCCCTCGTTCACCGTCCCCGGGGTCGTGGCCATGTCGAACCACTCCTCCGACAGGATTCGCCTCCCGTTCCACATCCCCCGGTGCATGGTAAAGAGTCCGAAGCGGGCCTGGTCGAAGGCGTTGATGTGCATGCCGCCGCCCCAGTGCCCCCCACCGCTCACGACCTGCACCATGCTCCCGTCGAGGGTGATCCACGAGTTGTCGTAGCCGTACCAACGCCAGGTGTTCGTCGCGCCGATGGGGTCCATGACCTCCTCACGGAGGACCTCCGGAAGTGGTCGCCGCCACACGCTGGTGGCGGCCAGAGCGAGAAGGTTCACACGGGTGTCGTTGTACTCGTATGCCGTCCCCGGCTCGAACCGGGCACGGGTGCCCCAGGTCGAGCGGTCCTGATCCGGCCGGTCCGCCCACTCCGGCTTGCCCCACAGCGTTCCTTCCCAGTCGCTGGTCTGACGGAGGAGATGGTCCCACCGGATCTTCCGGTTGTGTTCGGATTCGAAAAGGAGCTTGGAGCGACGACCGCTCTCATCGCCCGGTTCGCCATCGCCGTGGTCGAGAACGACAGGAGGCATGTATTGCCGGACCCGATCGTTCACGTCGCCGATCATACCGCGGTCGTACGCCAACCCCACCGTCGTCGACAAGAAGCTCTTCGACACGCTGAAGGTCATGTCCACTTTGTGGGGATCACCCCACTCGGCCACGATGTAGCCCTTGTAGACGATGAGGCCGCTCTGGGGCCCGCGCACGGTGAACGGTCCCACCGGCTCACCGTGGGGTTCCCGCCCGAACGTCATCTGATGGTTCAACGCCAGGTCCCGCGGCGACGTCGACTCACCCGCGATGGCGATGTCGATGGCCTCTTGGATGAGAGCGGCGTCGAGGCCCATCGAGGCCGGATCCCGCCGCTCCCAGTCGTAGCCGACGCCCGGCCAGTAGGTCTGGGCAGCCGCGGCCGGTGCGAGCGCGGCGGCGAGGACGAGCGTGAAGGCGAGTGAGCGGATTCCGTAGGGGCTCGGGCGCTCGAAAGGGCGACTGCGCATTTGTGCTCCTGATGGTCGATCGAGGTGGGGACGATAGGGTAGGCGGCGAACCGGCGTTGTGCCACGCCGTCTCACGTCGGGCCCTTCCGTCGTTGTCATAGGGGACGGATACTCGCGTACCCATCATCGAGACTCGGTGGACGCCACACGGAAGGAGGACGATGCGCTGCTGGCCGGTCTGCGCCGCGATGACAGCGCTCGTCGCAGCGGGGTGCGACCTCGGGGTCGTCGACTATTCGCAGCCGCCTTCGCCGGCCCTCATGGTCGTCGCTTCGGAGATCGAGACCGATACGGCTGACGCGGATCGGGTCGTCGTCACCGTGTCTGGCACACTGAATCCGGGCATCGGACAGAACGGATTCCCCCGGTCGTCCGCGGACGGGAGCCTGATCGTCCAGGACTCCGCCATCGTCGCCGACAGCAGCACGAGCCCGTTCGCGACCACCCTCGTGCCTCAGCCTCGATGGAAGGTGGCTCTGGCCTTCCCCGCCCCGGCTCCGGAGAGCGTCCGCCTCACCCTGCCCCACCCGGAGGGCCTGGGCCCATCGCCGTCCATCTCGATGCGCGTCCGAGTCGCCACGACCCCGGAAGGGCTCGTCCGATTGTCGGCCGGTGAAGATCTGGTCCTCACGGCCGACCGACCTTCGAGCCCAGCGGACATGGCGTGGTGGGAGATCCTCGTGAGGGCCGAAAACGAGCAGAATGTCCGGCTCCGTTTCACGGGTGACAGCTGGCCCGACACATTGCGGGTCCCGTCCAGTGCATTGCCGACGAACGGTTTTCCTTATCAGGTGGCCGTCACCATCCGATGGACGCGGGCTCGGACTCTGATCCAGCGCTCCCAGGCCGAGCGGTACGACCTCTTGCTGCATTCGACCATGCGGTTGCACTGGACCCTCGAGATCGACCCCTGACATGGGTCAGTGTGGATGGTCTCGGGAGCGCACCGTCACGAAGACCGGATCGTCGGGGCGGCCACTGCTTTGCATCGGCCTTTCCGTCGCGGTCTTCATCGCGGTGAGTGCCGCCGCGTCACGCGATGCCGTGGCTCAGTCGACCCGTGGGCCGGGCTTCGGCGAAGAAGTGCGTTACGCCGGCGTGAACGCCGTGCTGAGCGGGCTGGTGGCGGGCGTCTTCCAGGCCGCATCGGACGACGGATCCTTCACGGACGGCTTTCTCAAGGGAGCCGCCGGTGGCGCCGTCACGTATGTCGGGAAGCGGGTCACAGCCCGCCCGTTCGACGGCGCGGGGATCCTCGGGCGGCAGATCGCGTCCGTCGGTGGTTCCATGGTAGCCAACGGCCGCGACGGGCGCGGGGCGCTGGATCGCGTGGTGCTCCAGCTCGGTCTGGGGAGGCTCTACTGGGACCGCGTCGAGTCGTCGGCGTCCTTCAAGCCGGACGTCGTGACGATACTCTACACCGCCCGGGCCGTGGCCAACGACCGACTGGATCTCGACTGGTCATACAGTCTATCCGCGGGTACGCCGGTATTCACCACCCAGAGGGACCGGTCCGGGCTCGACGACGGCGCCGCGGGACGGACCTTCGGCGGCGTGATCCTCATCGACGTCGACCGGACGCTGCCCCCGGACTTCATCGCCAGCCACGAGCGGACCCACGTCGTGCAGTACGACCAGCAGTACGCCGCCTGGGCCGAAGCCGTCGACCGGGGCGTCGCCTCCCTCTTCGGATCCACGGTGGGCGGAATCATCGGCGCCGCCGATTGGAGCGTCGGTCTCTGGCCCTTCGGACCCCTCGTCGCTGGACTGTCGCGGGACCGGAATCCCCTGGAGATGGAGTCCGATCACCTCACCGCTCTCGGGGGGTGGTGAGGCTCCGATACGGGCCTCCGGCAGGCGTCCCTGGCCACGTACTCGACGGTCCCGGGACACTGCCCTTAGCTTGTCGACCTATCGGACCATCGACGCCTCAGACGCCCTCGACCCAGCCAACCATGATGCGCAGCCTGCCGTCCGCCCTTCTCGTCTCCGTCATCACCGTCGTCGCATGTCCCGCGGGAGCCTCTGCCCTGGCGCCCTTCGTCCAGGAGCGCGGCCAGGCCCAGGAGGAGGAAGCCCAGGAGAAGAGCTACTCCGACGTCATCACCGCGGAGGCCGTCACGAGTCGAGGGCTCTTCGACACCCACATGGTTGGCGACGACCTCTTCTATGAGGTACCCGACGAGCTTCTCGGCCGTGAAATGCTCCTGCTGACCCGGGTGGCGCGAACCCCCGACGGTGCGGGCTACGGCGGATCGAAGGCCAACACGTCGACGGTCCGCTGGGAGCGAAGCCGCGACCGCATCCTCCTCCGGCTGGTGAGCTACGACAACGTGGCCGCCGATTCGGCCACCATCGCCGCCGCGGTCCGGAACTCGAACTTCGAGCCCATCATCATGGCCTTCGACATCGAGGTGCGTTCCGAGGACGACTCCGGCTCGGTCATCGACGTCACCGAACTCTTCACCACCGACGTACGACTCCTGGGACTCCAATCCTTCCGTCGGGAGGCCTACGGCGTTAGGACGGTGGATCGGGACAGGACGTTCATCGAGCGAGCATCGGCCTACCCCCGCAACGTCGAGGTCCGCCGCGTGCTGACGTACGACGCCACGGAAGCCCCATCCAACGCGGCGGCGAACACCCTCTCCATGGAAATGCATCACTCGATGCTGCTCCTCCCCGAGGATCCCATGGAGCCCCGGCTCTGTGACGAGCGGGTCGGATTCTTCAGCACGAGGCAGATCGACTACGGCCTCGACGAACAGAAGGCCCAGGAGACGTGTTACGTCACACGGTGGCGGCTGGAGCCCAGCGACCCCGCCGCCTTCGCACGGGGTGAGGTGGTGGATCCCGTCCAGCCCATCGTCTACTACATCGATCCGGCGACCCCGGAGCAGTGGGTGCCGTACCTCAAGCAGGGCGTGGAGGATTGGCAGGTGGCCTTCGAGGAGGCCGGGTTCTCCAATGCCATCGTCGCCCGTGACGCGCCGGATGATCCGGACTGGAGTCCCGAGGACGCCCGCTACAGTGTCATCCGTTACCTGGCCTCGGATGTCCAGAACGCCTCGGGTCCCCACGTCCACGACCCTCGCACCGGTGAGATCCTCGAGAGCGACATCCAGTGGTACCACAACGTCATGAACCTTCTCCGGAACTGGTTCTTCATTCAGACGGCGGCGGTGAACGAAGAGGCCCGGTCGGTGCGGTTCGAGGATGAGGTCATGGGCGAGCTCATCCGCTTCGTGTCGGCCCACGAGGTGGGCCACACCATCGGGCTCCAGCACAACATGCAGGCGTCGTCCGCCTACACCGTCGACCAGCTCCGCTCGCGCTTCGTGTGTGAGAACGGGGTGGCTCCGTCGATCATGGACTACGCACGCTTCAACTACGTCGCCCAGCCCGGCGACGACACCTGCCTCATGCCCGTGGTCGGGCCCTACGACAAGTTCGCCATCGAGTGGGGATACCGGCCGCGGCCGGGCACCAACCGCACGACGGAGATGCCCGAGCTGCGCGCCTTCGTGGCCGACATGCAGGAGGATCCGATCTACCTCTTCTCCAGTCCTACCGGAGCGGACCCCACGGCCCTCACCGAAGCCATCGGTGACGACGCCATGCGTGCCTCGGACCTGGGGGTCGAGAACCTGAAGCGCATCACCGACCGGCTGGTGGACTGGACGTACGAGGAGGGCGAGGACTACGCCGAGCTCGAGGAGCTGTACGGCAACGTGGTGGGCCAGTGGAATCGCTACACCGGCCACGTGGTCGCCAACATCGGCGGTGTCGTCCGGACGAGGAAGCGGCAGGGCCAGAACGGCGTGCCGTTCGCGATGGTGGAGCGAGAGCGTCAGGAACGGGCCATGGAGTACCTCAATCGACAGGTCTTCGCCACGCCGGAGTGGCTGCTGGACTCCGACATCCTGGACCGCTTCCAGGACACCGGCGCCGTCGACCTGGTCCTGGCGCGACAGTCCTCGGCCCTAAATCAGGTCCTGAACGTCAACCGCATGAAGCGCCTCATCGAGCAGGAAGCTTTCCACGGGAACGACGCCTACGCTCTCGGAACCATGCTCGACGATCTACGTGGCGGCGTCTGGAGCGAGGCCCGGTCAGGGGAAGCCACCGACACGTATCGCCGGAACCTCCAGCGAGCCTACCTGGCTCGGATGGCCGAACTCATGGAGGACGGAGACGCGGTGGGGACCGACATCGTGCCCTTCGCCAGGGGTCAACTCGACGACCTTCGGGGAGAGCTGACGTCGGCGCTGGACGGGTCACTCGATCGGGCGACCCGCCTTCACTTCCGGGACTCGGTGGCTCGCATCGAAGCTGCGCTGGACGCCGGGACATAGAGCGGGTTGTCGCCGCCGCCCGCGGTCCTAGCGCCGAAGGCCTACGGCGCTGGGATCCGCTCGTCGCCGAGGGAACGCTCCCGAAGGACGGCGGCGACACCCGCCAAGAGCGCCAGAACAATGGGTACCCCGGGCCGCGCCTCTCCCAGCGAGCCTGTGGCAATCAGCGTCAGGGCGACTGTGGCGACGGCCAGCAGTCCGCTGATCAAGGCGTCCAGCGCGGTCGACGGCGTGGCCCTCGAGCCGTCGACCGCCAGCTCACCCACGATGAGGCTCACCCGGTCTTCTACGAGGTCGGCGGGAAGGCGAAGCTCCGGCAGGTAGGCCGCTCGCATGGAGCGCAGGAGCCGCGCGGTGCTCCGACAGTCGTGGCAGCCCTGGATGTGGGCGTCGATCTCGGGGCTCGAGTGCCCGTCGATCAGGGCTTCAAGGAGACGCTCGGTGTCTGGACAGGTCATCGTCCGGATCCTCCATCATGGTTCTCAGTCTCGATATCGCGTGCCGGAGATGGGACCGAACCGTCGCCGGTGCGATACCCATGGTCTCGGCGACTTCGGCGCTCGATCGGCCCTCGAGAATGCGAAGGGTGACCGCCTCGCGTTCGCTCTCGGTCAGCTTGGGCAATGCTCGGTAGATCGAGTACTGCAGTTCTCGGCGGGCTGTCTCGGCGAGGGGATCGATCTGCTTCCAGTCTCGGGCGCGTACCTCGGCCGCGTACTGCTGTAGACGCTCGCCACGCTGTTTCTTCGTCCTGACGTCGCTCAGACAGACGTTGGTGCACACGGCGGCCAGCCACGACCGGAAACTCCCCCTCCCCGTGAAGGCGTCGATCTTCTGACAAGCCGTCGTCCATGTCTCCTGCGCCAGGTCCTCGGCGTGGTCGTTGTCCCGGGCGAAAGACCGGCAGATGACGAGTACCATGGACTCGTGCTCCAGCACGACCTCTCGTACATACGTCCGGTCACCGCTCGCGAAACGCTCGGCATCGAACATTAGACGTCCAATGGCGCGCTGCCGTGCAAATCGACCCGACGCGCAACCCATGCCGCGCAGAGGAGGATGAGCAGTGGTGGGACGAGGGGAAGCCAGGCGCCGAGGAGTGCGGAGTGGGTGGGGTCCGACCGCACCCAGGCGGCACCGCCCGTGGAGAGCAGATAGAAGACCAGAGCCGATCCCAGCCCCAGGCCCCAGCGGGTGTTTCGCCGCTTGGGTGGGCTCAAGCCGGTGGTCCACCACCCGGCGACGAGCCCCAGGAGGGCGTTCACGAGGCCGAAGAGCGTGAACGCGACAGGGAGGTGAACTGTGTACAACAGCCAGTTGGCGGGTCGTAGCAAGGGACTGTCAACCGAGAAGCTGCGATCCGCCGGCTGCACTCCGACAACCTCGGCCCGCCGCGCAAGAATGGCCGACGGAGTATGTGGCCCGAACGGATATCGCAGCTCGATGTCCAGTCCCACAGCCGCATCGGCACGCCATTCGGCCACCGGAACCAGGAAGGCTCCGGCGCCGTAAGCCAGTCCGCCGAGACCGAGTGTCGTCGCAACCAACGCTCGGACGACCGCCCCCTCATTCGCCTGGGCAACGGCGATGCCACCGGCGAAGGCCACGAAGGGGAAAGCCAACCAGAGTTGACTGCCGACCGCTTCGGCGAATCCCCACACCGACCACAGCGTCTCCTGCCCAGCACCCGACGAATACAGACTCAGCGCCGCAATAGCCACGACGCCGACCCACCAGTAGGCGACCGACCCGGCGACGCGCCGGTGCAGGACGGGGGGATTCAGGATTCTTCAGCTCCCGCTGGCGTCCAACTGCTTGAAGCAATCTCCATCGGTATCACAATCACTCCGGAACCAGCAGCAGTCTTCACAGCAAACCGTTCCCTGACAGCAATCCCTCAGACCCGACATCGGAAGCACCTGGGCCGCCACCGGACCCATGAGGATGGCTGCGGCGAGTATGACGTTGAGAACCACGAGACCGTAGAGAATCCGCTTTCGCATGGAGAGAACTCCTTTGGGGGAACGTGCTAGAGAAAGGGGGCGGCGCGCCAGGCGCCGAGGCGGTCGCCAAGGGGGGTCTCGACCACCCCGACGACCTCGTTGACGTTGAACACGAAGGGCTCGAAGCGAGGGGGAAAACGCACCCGGGACACATCACCACTCGCAGGGACTCGAAGCCACTCGTCGTCCGCTCCAAGCGGGTCGGCCTCGAGATCGAACCGTCTCAACCAGACCGTGCCATCGGGTGAGCAGCGAAGATCCACGAAATCGGTGGCCAGTCGACCGAACAGGGGTCGGACATCCCGTAGCCGTGCTCGCAGCACCGCGGCGGGGACTTCGACGCCATGACCGAGTTCGTGGGCCGCCATGGCCCGGAGGAAGCCGAGGACGCCCGCATCGGTGACGGGCACGCCCTCGGCCCGGACTCGAATCGAGTGGAGGAGCAACCCGTCCTCGCTGACCCACTCGACTCTCTCCTTCCTCGGATTCCAGATAGCCATCCGATCGTCGCAGACGTCCCAGAGAGGCGTCGCGGGAAACTGCCCGGTCCCCCGCTCGTCTCTCGGCAGATAGTCGGCGAAGCGTGCCACGGCACGCCTGGGCTGCAGATCTGGTGTCGCCCGTACGAGCTCACCGCCGGCGAAGTCCACGGGCTGCGTCATCCCTTTGGGAAGGCGGACGTAGTACGTACCGCTCCCGAGGGCTCTCACACGCCAAGGATCGACATGCGAGACACGCTCCATGTCGCCGCGGATCCATCCGGACCGCTCGTCACTCAGGCGATGGACACTCTCGAGAATACCATCCCAGGAGAACGACGCGCGCTTGCCCAACGCGAGATCCACGACGTCGACGTACTCGCCGGTCACCCACAGTGCCACCGGTTGGGTCAGTTCGTCGGGCCCCTCGCCACTCCATGCGAACCGGTGGATGCTGTCACCGTTCAGGCTCAGGCGGGTGATGAACGGTGCAGCCCGATCGAGAACCCAGAGATGTACACCATCGGTCACGACATCCCGGACGTCGGCGAAGTCGACATCCGCCGGGTAGGCCTCGACGTGCCCCTCATCGACCTCGATGGTGGGGACGTCATCGGCCAGCGAGGATCCACAACCGAACGCAGGGGTGGTGAGGCCCAAGCCCACCACCAGGTGCGGCCAACGAAGTGCTCCAGGACCGACGGGGCTCACATTCCCCCGCTGATCGCTGCCGCCACCGACTCGACCTCCGAGCCGTGACCGCTGGCGACGACGTGCCCCCTCTCGTCGAGGGCGAAGACCCAGGGTGTGAGTCCGACGAGCATGCGGGCCCGGCTGCCCATGCTCGGCACCACCACCGACCGCACCGGCACGGTCCATCCGTGGCGCTCGGCGTACTCCAGCGCCGACCGCACGGGCTCCTGGGAGACGGCTACGACCTCCATGCCCTCGGGGCGGGTGCGCATCCACTCGGCCCAGTCAGGGGCAAGGACCTCGCAGTGCCCGCAGCTCGAGTGGAAGACGAGAACGAGAACGGGGTCCGCCCCGACGAGAGGCTCCGGCTCCGGACCTTCGGCCATGACCTGGACGCCACTGAAGTCGAAGCCGGGTTCGGCCGTCGGCGGCGCGCTCGCGGCACCTCCACGCGCCATGAGCAGAAAGCCGATCTGGGCAGCGGCCAGCAGGCCGAGCCCCACCGCCATTCGATACCGACCACCACGAATCCATCTCACCATCGCTTCGTCGCACCGTCCTCAGAGAGACACCGAAACCTGCTCCGCTCCAAGAGGACGCGAGCACTCGCGAAAGCGTGCAAACCACACGGCGGCGGGAGCCTGAACGGGAAGGTCGCTTGCACGCTTTCCAGACTCGACGCGTCTCCATCGCGTACAACAGGTCCGGCGGGCGGGGCCTGGCGTCATGTCGCGAATCCTGGGGGGGCTGAGTCGGCGTACGCGAAACCGGGCAACCGGACTGCCCGCACTCTTGGCCGCCCCCCGAAGCAAGCCCCGTCCGGCCGTGGCTGGACGGGGCTCCTCGGGAGGCCTCCGCCGTCACGCCTTCTTGGCGACTGCCGCTCAGGGTCCGGACGTGTCGCGACTCTGAGCCATCGCGCCGTCCAGGCGCCTCTCTTCTCCGAGCCGAGCGCCGTAGGGACCTGGCTGGGAAAGTGGTACGGACACGAAAGAGGCAATCGAGCCCGCAATGTCTCGCTGCGCGGACGACGTCGCTGCCTGGGCTAGCGTCCCGCCGGCGTCGTAACTGGGGCTCCCGTCGTCTTGATCAGGTGCACCAGGATGCGGGCGGGCTCCGAGTCGCTGGCGTTCGCCGAAACGGCGTGGATGTCGTTCGGGTTCTCGTAGAACATCTCCCCCGCCGAGAGAGTCATGAGTTCACCCCCTTCCACCTGCATGTTCACGGTACCCTCGAGCACGTAGACGAAGACGTGAGCGTTGTGGCGGTGGGGTTGAGAAGACTGCCCCGGCGCCAGGTCGACTTCCAGGACCAGCATTTCCTGGTCATCGGGTAGCGGCGGGAGTGGCATCTGCAGCACCGCCTGACCGAGCACCGGCTCCACACCGAAAGTGAGCGCGGCAAATGCGATCAGGGCGCAGGTCGGGGTCTTCACGTTCATGGGCGTAACCTCGTGACTCGACTGACATGGCAGATCGACCATACGTTGCTTCGAGAGGACCGGGAATCCCCGCCCGTTCGGTGGGACAGGGTCTTCCACGATCCCGCGGCACATGAGCCCTGAGACTCGCGCGCACCGGACCGAGCGTCGCTGGGGATGAAGTTCGGTGAGAACCCTTCGCGCTCGCTGCACTCGTTGAAAGCCAAAGTGACCCGGGTGGGGCTCGAACCCACGACCTACTGATTAAAAGTCAGTTGCTCTGCCAGCTGAGCTACCGGGTCGCGGGAATTCTAACGTGTTGCCTTGGCTCGTTCTACCGACCTTCCGGGGCAGTATCCGTCCGTTGTTGAACGAGGGTGGCGTGTGACACTACCCTGTGCTCCCTTCGGGGTCCGCCCCGAAATCGTGTTCGCGTCGCGTCCCGGGCCCTCCCCTACGTGAATATTCTTCTTCTCACTTCCAGCGCCGCACTCGTAGCGGCCGTTCTCCTGCGCCTGGGTGGCGAACGACTGCACACCGTCTGCGCTGGAGCCGTGTCGCTCGCCGCAATCGGGGCGGTGGTCCTCGCAGCGTGGGGAGCATGGCAAGGCGTCGCTCTTCTCCTCGCCGGACTGGCGGTGCTCGGCACCACACGACTGCCTCGCCAACAGCCGACGCGCGGACCCCATCGCGTGGTCCGCACACTGATGCTCGGTGCTGCGCTTCCAGGCGCCACAGCCGCGGCCGGACTGGCAGTCATGTTCCCGCTCTTCTCCCTTCCCCCACCAACCGGCCCGCACGAGGTAGGAATCCGGTACTTCGTCCCCGTCGACTCGACCCGCCCCGAGCGCCTGACACCAGAGCCGACCGACCGGAGGGTGGTGCCCCTCCGTGTCTGGTACCCTGCCGATGCCGTGCCCGACGTCGGGGTCGCTCCCTACTGGCCGGATCCAGCGGCGCGGGCCGCCACCCTGGCCGGCGAGCTCGGCCTCCCTGGACTGTTCTTCTCGCACCTGGATCTGATCGCCACGCACGCACACCCGGGTGCGCCCCTGCTACGCTCCGCTGCGGGGCACCCGGTGCTCCTCTTCTCCCATGGCTATGCCGGAGCACCCGACCAGAGCACGTTCCTGATGGAGGATCTGGCAAGCCACGGCTACGTGGTCGTCAGTGTGGGACACCCGTACGAAGCCCTCCCGCTCGAGGTGCCGTCGGGCACGACGAACCTCATCTCGCAGACCCCGGAGCCGACTCCGGAGCTGGTCGACACCTCCCTCCGCCTCCTGGAAGAGCTACGGGCATCGAACTCCGCTGGGCGGGCTCGCCACGCCGAACTGCTGCCTGCCATCGCTGGCCTACCGGCCCTGGAGGAGAGCTTCGCGGTGTGGGTGGCCGACGGACAGTTCGCGTTGGACTGGATCGTGGAGGCGGCTGCCCCGGACGGGGCATTGGCTGGACAGATCGATGCCACCTACATCGGCGTATTCGGCCACTCGTTCGGTGGTGCGATGGCGGCAGAAGTGTGCCGCTCCGACTCCCGTTGCGGGGCCGGTATCAACATCGACGGGGCACAACTCGGTGTGGTGGCCGAACAGGGATTGAGTGCTCCATTCCTGTTCCTGTACAGCGAGCCCTCGCTGTGGATCAATCACGCCGTCGCCGAAATGAGCCCGGCGGCCACACAAGCCACGATCGCGGGCAGCGCCCATCTCGACTTCACGGACCTACCTCCCATGACTCCGATCCTACGCCTCGTGTCGATGGTGTCTCCCATCCCCCAGACGGGCTCCATCGACCGCGACGAACTGGTGTGGCGCACCCGCGAGGTGATCCGTCGCTTCTTCGATGCTCATCTACGCGGGTACGAGGCCCCGGAAGCGCCCTACACGAACGTTCCCGGCGTGATTTTCGAGCGAGGGTCCGGCCGATGACGCTCACCGCATCCACCTCCCGTCAGCTCCACGAGTCCGCCATCGTCATCGACGGGCACTGCGACATCCTGATCCCCATCACAGAAGGGAAGATGCAGCTCTCGGACCGGGTCGATGTCCCCGATCTGGATTGGGAGGCTCCGCCCGGACTCGAACGGTCACCGCTCGCCGCCTTCGGCCTCAGCCCGCACACGATCTGGTTCGGGTGCATGGGCCAATACGACGTGCCTCGCTGGCGCGAAGGCGGCGTATCGGGTCAACTCTGCGCCGTTTATCTGGACGACGACTGGTTGAGGGACCCCTTCCGGCGAGGCATGGAGATGGTCTGGCACCTCCACGACCAGGTACGTCGATGTCCCGATCTCCGGCTGGCGACGACGGCGCGCGACATCGTGAACGCCAAAGCGGATGGACATGTGGCGCTTGTCTTGAGCTTCGAGGGCTGCGAAGCACTGGGCGCTGACCTGCGGTTCCTCGACCTGTACTACTCGCTCGGCCTTCGTTCGGCGAGTCTGACCCACACCCGGAGGAACGTCTTCGCGGATGGCTGCTGGGCCGCCAAACGGACGGGCGGCCTCACGTCCATGGGGCGTGCTCTGGTCGAGCGCATGGACGCGTTGGGGATCCTCATTGACCTGGTCCACATCGCCGAGGCCGGGTTCTGGGAGATCCTCGAGTGCACCCGAAACCCCGTGATCCTCTCCCACACGACCCCCACCATGTTCCCCGACTCCTCCCCGAGCGACCCCGACTTCCTGGGTGGGAAGCTGCCACGACCTCGCCTCGAGCTGCCTCGTGATCGCCCGATGCTCGAGGCGATCACCGAGAACGGAGGCGTCCTGGGGCTGATCCACGTCGCGCACACGAACCTCGATTCGGTGGTCCGAGACATCGAGACGGCGCTGGACGTGATGGGGCCGAAGCACATCGGACTGGGGAGCGACCACTTCGGACTCCAAGCAGCCCCGAAAGGACTCGAAACGATCGCCGAAGTCCCAAGACTCACCGATGCCTTGGCGGCGCGTGGCCATTCGGACGACATGATCCTCGACTTTCTCGGACGCAACTACCTGAGGGTGTTCGAGGAGGTGTGGGGCGGGTGACCGTCATCGGGCCCGACGACCACTTCGCGCTCCTGGGTCTCCTCTTCGGATGCGTGTCGCTCGCCTTCTGGCTTGAACGATTCCCGTGGGCCAAGCGACTCTCGGCGACACTGCTCGTGATCGTGATTCCGCTCGCCCTCTCCAACTTTCGTGTGATCCCCCGGCAGGCGCCGACGTACGACTTCGTGTCCCAGTACTTCGTCACTGCCGCGATCCCGCTCCTGTTGTTCAAGGCGGACCTCCGGCGCGTCTTCGCCGAGACGGGCAGAACGCTCATCGCCTTCGCCCTCGGGGTGGTAGGAACGATGGTGGGAGTCCTTGTGGCTTTGTTGTTCGTGCCCGTCGGGGACGATGCCGCGGCTATCGCAGCGGCCAACACCGGTGGCTACATCGGTGGTAGCCTCAATTTCGTGGCCGTCGCGCAGATGGTCGGGCTCGACGACCCGACGCGTTTCTCCGCCGTGCTCGCGGCTGAGACGGCGATGGGGCTCAGCTATCTCCTGGTCCTGTCCGTGCTCCCGGGGACTGCCTGGTTCGCGCGCTGGGCGGCGCGGTCGACGCCGGAGCCGAAGCGCAGTGAACACGTCGAGGAGGCCCCTGCCGCTTCCGGAGGCGCGTCCGCGGACGATGCGAGCCAACTTCAGATGTGGGCGGGCGCCCTGGCGCTCAGCCTGCTCGTGTGCGCCATCGGCCTGTGGATGGCTCGGCTCGTCGGCGTCCCGGACTACGCCCTGTTGTTCATCACGGCGCTGGCTGTGCTCCTGGCGAACGCCGCGAAGGGTCCTCTCGCTCGCATTCGCGGAGATACCGAGTTGGGCATGCTCCTGATGTTCGTCTTCTTCGCGGTGTTCGGAGCGGGCACCGACCTTGTTGGTCTAGTTGCTGACGCGCCGGTCCTCCTACTCTTCTCCGCGACGATCGTCGCGATTCACGCAGCAACGCTGTTCGGCCTCGGTCGCATCATCGGCCTCGATCCACGCGAGGTCGCGGTGGCTTCCAACGCGTGCCTCCTCGGGCCACCCACCGCCGCCGCAGAAGCAATGCGCAACGGTTGGGACGATCTCGTGACCCCCGGCCTGCTGTGCGGGATCCTGGGCTACGTGATCGGCAACTTCGCCGGGGTGACCCTCTTCGAAATCGTATCCAGCCTCAGCTGACGCGTCTCCCCAACCCGCCAATCACTACACCCCCAAGGACGACCATGTCACGCATCGATCCTGATCAGGAGATCCGCCTGCACAGCCGCCCGCCGTCGGGCGCTTGCTCCCACGCCGACGGTCTCGGCCCGGTTCAGCCCAGCGGCCCAGGCTGCCAGGAGTGCCTGGCGACAGGCGGCCGCTGGGTGCATCTGCGCATCTGCATGACGTGCGGCCACGTCGGCTGCTGCGACTCGTCGCCGGGCAAGCACGCGACGGGACATCACCGCGAGACCGACCACCCGGTGATCCGCTCGGTGGAGCCGGGTGAGACGTGGGGATGGTGCTACGAGCACGAGCTGATGTTCTGAGTCCGACCTGACGGCTCGCCGGCGCCTGCCCGCACCCCCGTGAGGCCCCGCGCCACCCCCTTGCTTGCGTCCTCCAGCCCAACACTGTTATCTATCAACCCAACACTGTTAGGGGTGTCGCTGCTCACGCTGGCGGAGGGACGTCGGGATGGGGGATACGTTGGGTGGGTTCGAGAAGCTCCTTCTCCTCGCCGTAGTACGCCTTGGGGATGAGGCGTACGGAGCGGCCATCTTTGACGAGCTGGCCAGGCGGACCGACCGGGAGACGTCGCCGGGAGCGGTCTACGTCACACTGAAGCGACTGGAGGCGAAGGGCATGCTTTCGTCGCGACGGGGCGAGCCCACGCCCGAGCGCGGCGGACGCCCGAAGAAGACGTACGCCATCGAGCGCGCGGGGCTGGAGGCCCTTCGCGATGCCCGCCGCGAGTGGGACGCCATGGCCGACGGGCTGGACGATCTGCTGGCGAGCGAATCGTGAGCGGGCCGCCTCGGGCAGCCGAAACCCTCCTGGGACTGCTTCTTCCCTCCCATGATCGGGACGAGATCCTCGGCGACCTCTCGGAATCGTACCGGCGACGAGCAGAACACTCCCGCGGTGCGGCCTGGCTGTGGTACTGGAGCCAGGTTGTGATCCTCCCCTTCTGGATTCGCGGCTCCGTGGTTCGGCCGGTATTGGACGGGACGGAAGTCCGGCACGTCGTGCGTGGCCTGATCGCTTCACCCGCCTTCACGGCGGTGGCGGTTGTCTCGCTGGGGCTGGGCATCGGCGCCTCGGCTGCCATCGGTGGCGCTCTGGACGCCCTTCTCCTGCGCACCCTCCCGGTGGAGGCCCCCCGCGAGATCCGTCTCGTCTATCACAGTTGGCCGGACACCTGGGAGGGCGGCCAGTACGGCTCGGCCTCGACGGTGGACCCCAACGACGGGCTGTCCTTGGCGAGCAACGTCTCGCACCCGGCGTGGGAAAGGCTCCGCGGATCAACGACTCCCCCCACCCGGCTGGCGGCCTTCGCCTTCATCCGCGAGCTCGCCGTCCAGCGCGAGGTGGGTCCGCCGGAGGCCGTGGGCGGCATGCTCGTCTCCGGTGAGTATTTCGCCACCGTGGGCGTGGACGCGGCGCTGGGGCGTACCCTGGGCGTCGGCGACACCAGGTCGGGAGCCGAGCCCGTGGCCATGGTGAGCCATGCGCTCTGGCAGGACGCCTTCGGCGGCGACCCCGACGTGGTTGGGCAGTCCGTCCGCCTCAACGGCGCGGCGTACCGGATCGTGGGCGTGACGCCGAAGGAGTATGTAGGACTCTCCCCCGGAGGATTCTGGGCGCCGGTGGACGTGACGTTACCCCTCCCGTCCGCGTCGCGCTTCCTGAATTTCTCCACGGCCGACGGTGCGTCTCTCGAGACGTCGGGACTCACCCACTGGCTCCGAATCATCGCCCGCATGCCTGAAGGGGCGGCTCCGGCGGTGGCGGAGCGCGCGTGGACCGAGACGCTCCGGGCGAACCTGGTGGAAGCCGGGGTCGTCGCAGCCGGCGACGCCGAGGCCGTCACGGTGCGGGCCCTCGACGGTTCGCGGGGATTGGATTCCCTGCGCGCGGGCGCGGAGCGCCCCCTTCTCATCCTGGCGGTCGTGGTGGGCCTCGTCCTCCTCATCGCCTGCGCCAACCTCTCGACGCTCCTCCTGGCTCGAGCCACCAGCCGTTCCGAGGAGTTGGCACTGCGCCGCGCCATCGGCGCCTCGCGATGGGAGCTGGCCCGCCCCCAGCTGCTCGAGGGCGCGCTCCTGGGAAGCGCCGGGGCCGGCGTAGGGTTGTGGGTCGCACTCGAGGGCGGCCCGCTCCTCGTCTCGTCCCTCACAGGCGGTGCCGGCTTCGCCGCCGTCCACTACGACGTGGACGCGACCCTGCTCGCCGTGACGTGCGCCATCGCGGTCTTCGCCGCGCTGACGTCGAGTCTCCTGCCCGCGCTGCGGCGCATGCAGGCCGAACCGCGTGCGGAGATGGGCACGCGGGGGGGTACCCCGGGAAAGCTGGGTACGTGGAGGGCGCTGCTGGCCGTCCAGATCGCGGTCTCCGTGCCGCTGGTCGTTGGCGCCGGGCTCTTCCTGCGCACGCTGGGCAACGTCTCGGCCATCGATCCTGGCTTCGACCCCGAAGGGGTCGTGGCCTTCCGCGTCGACGCCTCCTTCGTCACCGACGACCCCGACGAGGAGGAGGCCATCTACAACGAGATCCTCGCCGGGCTGCGGGCGAACCCTGCCCTTCGCCATGCGGCGGTGGTGGAGAACGTCCTCGTGAGTGGATACCAGTCCAACGGCCGGGTCCACATCCCCATCACCGACGAACGGCCGATGATGGACATGAACGCGGTGAGCGACGGCTTCTTCGAGACCATGGGTATGACGGTGCTGAGCGGTAGGCAGATCACCCTCGACGATGTGGTCAACCGCGCAGGCGTGGCCGTCGTCAACGAGACGGCCGAGCAGCAGCTGTTCGGCGGCCAGGCCCTGGGTCAGACCCTCAACGCGAGGAGCGATCGACCGCTGCGGATCGTGGGCGTCGTCGCCGACACCAAGTACTCCAGCCTCAAGGGCGAGGTGGCTCCGGCGTTCTTCGACCCGTGGACCCAACGGCCGGGAGGACTGTGGCGGGTACACTTCGTGGCGAAAGCGGCCGACCCCACCGCCGACCTCGAGGCCGTGGCCCGCGCCGTCGTGGCGGACGTCCATCCGGGCTTACCCATCGCGGCGTACCGGGCGCAGAACGACGAGTTGGCGGCGCAGATGGCGCGGGAGCGCGTCTTCGCGCGGCTCCTCTCGGGCTTCGGCGTCTTCGCCCTTCTCCTCTCGTGCATCGGGCTGTACGGCCTCATGTCGTTCTTCGTCGCTCAGCGTCGCACCGAGATGGGCATTCGACTCGCGCTGGGCGCTGCGCCCCTCTCCATCGTTCGACTGGTCCTCGCTCAGGTGGCTCGGCTGACGATGGTGGGCCTGGCGGTGGGCCTCGTCCTGGCCTACCAGGTCGGCCCCGCCGTCCGGTCCCTCCTCTTCGGCGTCGAACCCGACGATGGGTGGACGCTGGTGCTCACGGCCTTCGCCATGGCGACGGTCTCCCTGGTGGCCGGAGCCATTCCGGCGTTACGGGCCTCGCGGGTCGACCCGTTGGAGTCGTTCCAGGGCTGAAAGGCTGAGACGCGGGGCCGGTGCAGTCGCACCGACCCCGCTCTCGATGCCGGCTCTCCTACTCCGCCTTGAGCGTCTCCAACGGATCGGTCCGGCCCGCCCGGTAGGCGGGGAACCACGACGCCACCACCGCCGTCACGAAGAGGACCGCCGCCGCCGACCCGAGGGCCACGGGGTCGGTGGTGGAGATGCCGAAGAGGAAGGCCTCCAGGAGCCGCCCCACCCAGAGGGCGATGAGCCCGCCGACGGTGACGCCGACGGCGGCGTGGATGACGCCCTTTCGGATGACGTCGTTCTGGATGCGTCCGCGCCCCGCCCCTAGGGCCAGCCGGATGCCGAGTTCTTGCTTCCGTTGGCCGACGGTGTAAAGCAGCGTCCCATACAGGCCGGCGGCAGCGAGGAGGAGGGCCACGACGCCGAACGCCCCGAACAGCCACGACCCGAAACGCCGGGTCGCAGACGACTCGGCGATCCACTCCTCCATACGAACGACTTCCGGCACGGGGAGCGCAGACTCCTCGGACCAGATGGCCTCGCGGACCTCCCGCGCGAAGCCGGGCCCGGCGTCGGACGCCTGGATGGCGAAGGTCGCCAGAGGAATCGGGAAGGGCATCGCTTCCATCGGGAGATAGAGGGCGTAGTCGTGATCTTGATCGAGTCCGTAGTGTTGCGTGCGCTCGACGACGCCCACGATGATGGAGCCACCTCCGTTCGAGAGCTCCCGACCGAGGGCAGCCTCGGCCGACCCCCAGAAACGGACGGCCATCGGTTCGGAGACGACGGCTGGCACCGGTTGGCTCGACGCCATTCCCTGTGTCCACACTGCCCCAGCGACGAGCTCGCTTCCAAACGTTTCGAAGTAGTCAGGCGCGATGGGGTGCATGTGCAGTCGCACCGAGTTGTCCTCGGTCTCGCCGGGCGGGGTGGCCCGATTGCCCCAGCAGCAGCGACCGCCTCCCACCCACTGGAAGGGTGCTTCGATAGAGTAGGTGGCCGTGCGCACACCCGGAATCGATGCCAGCGCTTGCCGGACGGGCTCCATCCGCTCGAGGTGTTCCTCCGGCGAATCGATGTTGGCGACGTTTACGGGAACCACCCACACGTTCTCGCTCTCGATGCCCGGGTCGATGGACGTCACGGACGCGAAGCTGCGCATCAGGAGGCCGGCCGACGCCACCAGGACGAGCGACACCGCGACTTCGAAGATCACGAGGCCACTCCGGAACGCCTGAACGCTCCGGCCTCCGCTCATGCCGCGGCCGCCGGCCCGTAGGCCGGTGTGCACGTCCTGGCCCACCGTGCGGAGCGCCGGCACCAATCCGAAGAGAAGGGCGGTGAGGGAAGCCAGCCCGATGGCGACGGCAAAGACGCGAAGGTCCAGGGTCACGGCCGTGCCTCGCGGAAGATCCACCGTCCAGCGGCGGAAGAACGCCAGGGCTCCCTGGGCGATGAGCAGGCCGCCGGCGCCCCCGATGAGGCCCACCACCAGGCTCTCCGCCGACAACTGCCCGAGGAGATTCCACGTTCGGGCGCCCATGGCCCGACGAATGGATATCTCCCGGGCTCGGGACAGTCCTCTCGCCATGAAGAGGTGGGCGACGTTGGCGCACGCCACGAGAAGCAGGAGGCCCACCGCGCCCAAGAGGAGGAAAAGCCCGCCCCGGACGTCCTCCACCGTGATGTCGTGGAAGTACTCCAGAGGCCAGTCCTGGGGGCCGTCCTCGTAGTACTCGGGGAAGGCGGCGGCCACGTCGGCCTCCACCCGATCGATCTGCTCGTTGGCCTGCTCGATCGTAACCCCGGATGCCAGACGCGCCGTGACGTTGTGGGCGTGAAAACCCGGCGTCTGCAGCGCCTCGTTGGTCCAGTCCATGGGACGGTAGTAGTGCGGCTCGCCGAGATGGCTCGGCTGCACGAAGTCCTCTGACAACACCCCGACGATCTCGATGGGCTCGTCATCGATGATCATGGTCGTCCCCGCCACGTCGGGATCGGCTCCCAGGACGTCGCGCCAGAACGGGTAGGTGACCACGGCGATCCCCGTGTTGTTTCGGTCGCCGTCCACGAGGAGCCGGCCCACGTGAGGGCGGGCGCCGAACATGGTGAAGAACTCGGGGGTGGTCTCCGTCCTGAGCAGGCGCAGCGGGTCGCCATCGGGTCGCGTGAGGTTGACGGAGGTGGTGGACGTCACCGTCCACATCTCGAAGGCGTCGACGCCGGGCATCCGCTCGAGTGTGGCGCCGTTGTGCGATCCCCGGGTGAGGAACGCCAGGCGATCCGCGGCCGGGTACGGCAGCGGACGGAGAAGCACGTGATCGACCACGGTGAAGGCCGTCACGACGGTGCCCACGCCGAGGGCCACCAGGAAGACTGTGGCCACCGAGAACGTCGGTGACTTCCTCAACGACCGACCCGCGAATCCGAGGTTCCTCAACCAGCTGCTCATCATCCCATCCCCTTCTCTTTTCGTGGACGGACCCCTCGTGGGCCCGGTGATTCCCAACCAATCCAACCACTCCGACACCACCACGCCGGGCGTCCTGCGCAGAGCCCGCCACCCCACCCGGACTCGGCCCCACGCCGACGACTCGGCGTCCATCTGGTCGCCGAGAGCCAGCACCATCTCCGAAACGTCCTCCGTGCGCAGCGCGCCCGGTGGCAAGGCACGCAGCACAAGGCGGAAGGCGCGTTCCAGAGGGTGCGTGCGACGACTCATCCCGTCACGACGCCCCGTTCGCCAGCGCCGGACGCGCCTGGCTGAGGAGGCGCTCCAGGCGAGCCAGCTCAGCCGTCACGATGGCTCTTCCGCGCTCGGTGATCCGATGGACGCGACGCCGAGATTCGCCCCCGTCGGCCTCCTCGATCCACCCGAGCTCGCGCATCCGGCGCAGCACGCGGTAGAGGTTCGCCGGGTCCAGGTGCACACCCGATTCGGAGCGCTCCTCCACCTCCTTGATGAGCCCGTACCCGTGGGCCGGTCTCTCGGCCAATACCGCAAGAATGAGGAGGTCGCGGGGCGCGAGGGGCAGGTGATCCTGTACGTCCATGGAGCGGTTTCCTCCGACCCCTTCACGGGGCCGAGCACTATCTGTCATCTGACTCACTGTCAGACTACAGATATCCAGGAAGGGTTGCGTGGGCAAGTCGGTGGGACACTCTTGACGGGCCGACCACGGATATCAACATTGCTGTCTGATTTAATTTTGCTAAATAGGTGGTGGGGATGGGAAAGGGAGATCATCTGGGCGAGTTCGAGGAGATCGTGCTTCTCGCCGTGGCCCGGTTGGACGGCGACGGATATGGGGCCTCCATCCACGAGGAGATCCTCGAAGCCACCGACCGGGACGTGTCGCTGGCTGCCGTCTACATCACGCTGGCGCGCCTGGGCGACAAGGGCTTCCTCGACACCGGCGTCGAGCTCTCTGGAGCGAACCGCAGCGGCCGACCGAGGAAAGTCTTCTCCATCACCGAGGCGGGCATCGTAGAGCTTCGTCGCTCCAGGATGGTCCACGCCCGCCTCTGGGAGGGCATCGCGTTCGATCCCCTCGCCGCGGAGGAGTGACGTGCCCACTCCCACGCCGGACCCCCACCGGGCGCCGCGCCCACCTCGCTGGGCCCAGGGCCTTCTCGAACGTCGCATCACGGGGCCTACGGCATCGTACTTCCTCGGAGATCTGGAAGAGCGGTTCACCACCATCGCCCGCCGATCGCGCCTGCGTGCCTCCCTGTGGTATTGGCGTCAGACCATCCTGGCCCTCGTCCTCCCGGTGCCGGGACTCGTGGGCGCCTCGCCAGGGTCGGAGATGGGGGACCTCCTGGCTGATGTCCGGTCGGCCCTCCGGTCGCTGCGGCGACGCCCCATGGAAGCGGTCGTAGCCGTCCTTCCCCTGGGCCTGGGAATCGGGGTCGTGGCCACGGCCTTCAGCATCGCATGGGGCACCGTGGTGGCCGGGCTCCCCTTCGAGGATGCTGACCGGCTCGTGCACTTCGAGCGCGCCCGCCTCGCAGAAGGTCAACGTTCCCTGGCCGTCACCCCCCACGACTACGTCGCCTGGCGCGAGAGTCAGCGGTCCTTCGAGGACCTGGGCGCCTACGTCGAGCGCGAGGTCACGTTCCCCACGGAGGGAGCGCCCCCCGACCGCTACGACGGTGTAGCCATCACCCGAAGCACCTTCGATCTGCTGCGGGTGGCTCCGGCGTTGGGTCGGGCCTTCACCGACGACGACATGGCGCCCGGCGCCGACGCCGTCATCCTCCTCAGCCACGGACTCTGGTCCCGGCGCTTCGGCAGCGACCCTGGCGTCGTGGGACGCACCCTGGCCGTGAGCGGACGACCAACCACCGTCGTGGGCGTCATGCCCGAGGGCTTCGGTTTCCCCATCGCGGAGGAGTTCTGGGTCCCCCTGCGCCTCGACTTCAGTCGTATCGAACGCGGATCGGGCCGTCTCGACGTCTTCGGTCGGCTCCTTCCCGGCGTCGACCTCACGTCGGCTCGTGCCGACTTCGACGCCATCACCGCGCGACTGGCCGACGCCTTTCCGGAGACGAACGGGGGCATCAGCGCGTCCCTGCGATCCTTCGAAGAGGAGTACGTGGGAGAGGACTTCACACGCACGGTCGTCCGACTGGTGGGCGGGTCCCTCCTGCTGCTCCTGGTGTGCTGCGCCAACGTGGCCAACCTCCTCCTGGTGCGGGGCTTCAGGCGACGTCGGGAATTGGCCGTTCGCCGGGCCCTCGGAGCCACCCACGGTACGGTGGTGAGACAGCTCGTCGCCGAGGCCGGCACGCTCTCCGTCCTCGGCGCCGCGCTGGGCTTGGTGGTTGCATGGTTCGGTGTGGAGTGGTTCAACCGGGTCGGCGCCGGCGCCGGCGTGTTCGATCTTCCTCACGGCACGGCTTCCCTCTTCTGGTGGGACGTGGCGATAAGCGGACCGACCCTTGGCGCCACGGCCCTGGTGGCGTGCCTCACGGCCGTCCTCGCCGGCGTGGCCCCCGCCCTCCAGAGCGCCGATGCCAGCCGCCTCCGCTCACGAGGCACCTTCGGCGGGGGCGGCTTGCAGCGCGGGATCGTCGCCACCCAGATCGCCCTCACCTCGGCCCTGCTCCTGGCCGCCGGCCTCCTGGGGCGAAGCGCCGGAAACGTGGCGGGAAGCGCCGAGCCCTTCGTGGCCGACGATGTCATCGTCGCCCGCCTGAGCCTCCCTTCGTCCACGGGGTCGGATGAGACGTACGGAAGCCTCGACGCCCAGTACCGGTTCGTCGCCCGACTCGTCGAAGCCCTCGAAAACGACCCCGCGGTACGCTCGGCGGCCTACGCGTCGTCGCTGCCCCTGGACCGCCCGAGGCCGGTGCCCTTCCGGGTCGATGGGTCACCCACCACGTCCATGCTCCCGGAGGCCGGACTCGTCACCGTATCAGCGGGCTTCTTCCCCACCTTCGCCGTGGTGCCGGTGGAGGGCCGGGTCTTCGACGCGTCGGACCGCGGGACGTCCGCGCCGGTGGTCCTCGTCAATGAGAGCTTTCGCGATCACTACCTCGGGGGTGGGCCTGCGGTGGGAAGCCGCCTCCGTCTCGGCGACGCCGAGGACGCGGAGCCGTGGCTGGAGGTCGTGGGCGTCGTGCCCGACCTCTGGCACCGACCCGCTGCGCCGGAGCAGCAGGCGGGGATCTACGTTCCGATGGAGCAAGTGGACGTCGGTGACAGCCGGCTGCGACTGGGACCGTGGGGATTGGCCTACCCCACGCTCGCGGCCCGCGGCATACCGATGACCGGCCTCGACGTATCTCGAATCGGCGTCCATGTCCACGCCGCCGACCCAGGGCTCCCACTCCGAAGCCTGGAGTCCATGCGAGCGGTCACCGAACGACGCCTCGGCCGGTATCGGGTCTGGAGTCACTTCTGGATGGCCTTCGGCGTGGCGGCGCTCGTTCTCGTCGCCCTCGGCATCTACGGGGTGCTGGCCTTCGGGGTGACCCTCCGTACGGCAGAGATCGGTGTGCGCCGGGCCCTCGGCGCCTCGGTCGTGAGCGTCCAGTGGTCCGTCGTCCGGCGCTCCGTGGTGGACGTCGGACTCGGTTTGGCGGCAGGGCTGGCGGTGGGTCGCATCCTCGTCCAAGGGTTGGCCCATCTCCTGTACGGGGTCGATCCGGAAGCCCCCGCAACGTACCTCGGCGTAGCGGCTCTGGTCCTCGGCGTTTCGCTGGCCGCCAGTTGGTGGCCGGCCCGACACGCGTCACGGATCGATCCTCAGGTCGCGATTCGAACGGAGGGCTGAGGGACGAAAGGGTCGACTTGCCCCGCACCGCCGGTGACTTCTACATTGTCGTAGTTTCTACAATGTAGAGAGGAGGCGGGGATGGGATCGGACGGGTTGCTGGGCTCCTTCGAAGAACAGGTTCTGCTTTCCGTGGCCCGGGACCGCGGAGACGCCTACGGGATGCGCGTTCGCCGCGACATCGAGGCGCGTACCGGACGCGACGTCTCCATCGGCGCCGTCTATTCCACGTTGGATCGACTCGAGAAGAAGGGGCTGGTGTCGTCCGCCCTCCGCGACGGCACCGACGGCCGGGGCCGGGCGCAGCGCTTCTTCCGCATCGAGCCCGCCGGAGCCGACGCCCTTCGCACCTCCCTCGACCTTCACCGGAGCATGTGGGAAGGCCTCGACCCGGACGCGCTTCTGGACGGCGGGAGCGGGCGATGACGAACCCACACCGCCCACCGCGCCTGGCCGGACACCTCCTCGACCTCCTCGACCCCAGCGGCGAGGCTCGCCCCGACCTCGACGAGGAGTACGTCCGTCACCGTCGGGCCGAGACCGGTGCACTCCGCGCCTACGCCTGGTACGTGAGTCAGGTGGTGCGCAGCGCGCCCCACCTTTGGCGAAGGTCGTCCCCACCAGGAAGCTTCGTGGCGGAGATGTGGGTGGACGCGGCCTCTGCTGCCCGCATGGTGCGCCGGCGTCCCGGACCCGCCCTCCTGGTGGTGGCAACACTCGCCATCGCGTTGGGCATCAATACGTCGGTCTTCTCGCTCACCTGGTCCGTGGTCATGCGGCCGTTGCCCTTCGCCCATCAGGATCGCCTGGTCCGGATCCATCCCGACGAGCTCTTCTACATCGGCTTGGCCGGAGCCCAGCGCGTGGCGGAGGAGGCACCCTCCTTCGAGGAGATCCTGCCGTGGGGTCGAACCCTCTTCACCCTTACGTCCGCCGACCCGGCGGAGGAGCTACGGGGCGCCGTGGTGCAGCACCGGCATTTCACGGCCCTGGGTACGCGACCCCTCCTGGGTCGGGACTTCACCCGGGAAGACGCGCTGGCCGAGCCGTCGGACGCCGTCATCCTCTCCCACGCGGTGTGGACCCGGGCGTTCGGCGCCGATCCGTCCGTGGTGGGCGGGCCGGTGGAGATCGGCGGAAGGACACGGACGCTGGTGGGCGTCATGGGGCCGGAGCACGTCCCCATGGAGCCGGACTGGGAGGCGTGGGCGCCCCTGCCGCTGGATCCTGCCGACTCGGGGTGGGCCCTGGCCTTGAACGGGCTCCTTCGTCCCGGGGTGTCGGCGGGCTCGGTGGAAGCCGAGATCAGGCGGGCCCTCTCGGTCGCCTGGACAGAGGGGGGAGCGACGATGTCCGACGAGGATGTGGCCGCGGTGCGCGTCGTTTCGCTTCGCGAGCACCTCCTCGGTGAGGTGCGTACGCCTCTCGTCGTCCTCCTCACGGCCGTCGTTTTCGTGCTGCTCCTGGCGTGCGCCAACGTGGCGACCCTTCTCCTTGCCCAGGGCAGCGCCCGCCAGGGCGAGATCGCCGTGCGCGCGTCGCTGGGCGCCGGTCGGTGGAGGATCCTTCGCCAGCTGACCCTCGAAATGCTCCTCCTGGCATCCGGCGCCGCGGCGGCGGGCATCGTGTTCGCTACGACGCTCCAGGCGTGGGCCTCGTCCCGCCTCCCGGGGACCGTGCCCCGGGCGGACCAATGGGAGGTGGGTACGGCCGCCGTGGTGTTCACCTTCGGGGCCGCCCTCCTCGCCGTGGTGGCCGGCGGAGTCCTCCCGGGTTGGGGCACCGCGCGGGGAGGAGACAGCGCCGCGGTCCTCCGCGGTGGCAAGCGGCGGTCGGCGGGCCGCCTCAGCGCCGGACTCGTCGGTCTCCAGGTCGCGCTTTCGGTTCTGCTCGTCATCGGTGCGGGTCTCATGACCCGCTCGTTCGTCGCGCTCTCGGCCGTCGATCCAGGCTTCCGCCCCGACGGAGCGGTTGCCGTACGCCTCACCCCTCCCAACGGACGGTACGAGGGTGAGAGTGTGACCTTTTTCTATGATGAGGTCCGCCGGGCGGCCGAGTCCTCGCCCGAAATCGAATCCGCCGGAGCAATTCTCTTCCTTCCCATGACGCCCGGTGGCGCGTGGAGTTCTTACCACCCGCCGGGTGCCGCGACTGCCGAAGGCAACCTTCCCACGACTGCCTTCCGGATCGTCACCCCCGGCTACCTCGAGACTATGGAGGTCGACCTCGTGGCGGGCCGCTACCTCGACGAAGGCGATGGGGCGGACGCCGAGGCGGTAGCGGTCATCAATCGAACGCTGGCACGGCACGCGTTCAGATCGCCGGACCCGGTGGGACGCGTGCTCGTATTGGGCCGTGCCGGCACCGACACCGTCCGCGTGGTGGGGGTGGTCGACGACGTCCGGCAAAGCGACTTGCGCACGGACGTCTTCCCCGAGCTTTATCGACCCCTCGCCCAGCAGCCGATGAACCGGTTGTACATGGTCGCCCGCGCCTCGAACGACCCCGGCAGGGCACTCGTCGCACTCCACGACGCCGTCCGTCGAGTGGACGCCGACGTCCTCCTTTCGCGGAGCGGCCACGTCCTCGACATCGTCCGCGAGTCCATGGGTACGACACGACTGGTCACCCAGCTCCTCGGCCTCTTCGGTGTGCTGGCCGTGCTCCTTGGCGCCATCGGCATCTACGGGGTGAGCGCCCAGAACGTGGCAGTACGACGCAAGGAGATGGGGATACGCATGGCCCTGGGCGCCGACGGCGCCCGGGTCGCCCGTCAGACGCTGCTGTCTGGGTTGGTGCCCGTGGCCGTCGGGATCGTCGTGGGATTGGGTACCGCCGCCGGGACGGCGGGGACGCTTCAATCGCTTCTCTTCGCGGTCGAGCCACGGGACCTTGTGACCTTCGTCGCGGTCCCGGCGTTCTTCACCCTCGTCGCCGTGGCGTCGCTGGCGGTGCCCATGGTGCGAGCCGGCGGCACGGACCCCGTTGAGACGCTGCGAAGCGAGTAGGCCCCGGCCGGCCTACAGGAGCCCCATGGCGATGGCCACGACCGTCCACCCGCTGAGCGCCCAGACCACTTCGTCCCGGCGCTCCAGGAGGAGGTGCGTGGTGAGCACCGCACCGATGGGAGTGGCGAAGGCGTAGACGCTGAAGAAGGTGAAGAAGAGGTCCCCCACCAGGGCACCGCCGTCCAGGTTCCCGCTGCTGCCCGCCTGGATGATATCGAGGAGGGTGAAGCCGATGGTGAAGACGGCGCCGAGCTGGAGGTACAACCTCACCTCGGCGCGCGCCTTCTTCCGGACCCATGCCGTCAGCGGTCCCACCAGCGGACGAAACATGAGGGAGAGGGGCCCGCCGGGGTCGTTGAACCGGTAGTAGAGGCGGAGCCGGTGGCTCCATCGGTCGAGTTCTCCGAGGAGGGGGAGGTTCGGATCCCATCGGGCGCCGAGGACGGTGATGGCGATGAGGACGAGAACCGCGAACAGCGCCTCCGGGTCTCCCCTGGATGCCGTGACAGCCCCGAGTGCAGCCCCCGCGATCAGCAACACGATACCGTCACCGACGAGCCGCGCCCGACCGCTGCGCCGTTCCGCCCACGCGGGCGGCCCCGACAACTCCTCGTCGGTGGGCATGGCGGGCATGAAGTCCATGTCGATGGGGGGCAGACTCTTCTCCTCCCGGTCGGCCTGAGCCGCGTTGTACTGGTCCACCATCTTTCTGATGCGGAACGCGTCGTACACCCACCAGAGGCCGCCCAACCCACCGGTCACGAGCATGAGCAGTCCGGTGACGGTCTTGCCGAGGAAGAGCCGGTGTCCCCCGAACAGGCCGGTGACCAGCCAAAGGGCCCACACGACGGCCGGGTGCTTTCGGCGGTACTTGTAGACGTCCTCGAGGACCCGACGTGAGAAGTCCGGGGAGCGCTCTGGGGTCACGGTTGGGCGGTTTCGGTTTGCGGCGGAAGCGGTCTGCGGTGGGCCCCGCTGTGTAAGGCGGGGCTCCAGAGCCGTCGTAGGTATCAGAGAGGGCAAGTAAGCCCTCGCCGGACGTTTCGCGCAACACGAGGAGGTTGCCATGCTCATTCGAGCCCTCGCCATGATCGCCGCCACTGCGGTGCTGACGATCCCGACGGCCAACACGCCGATTCTCGAGGTGGCTTACTCGAGGCCCCCGGCGGAGTGGTCGCCGATCGCCGAAGCCGTGCGGGAGTCACCCGTTCGCGACTTCGAGATCCAGCTGACCGGCCGGGTCGTCGACGCCGGGTCGGGACAAGCCCTGCAGGGAGCCCAGGTCTTCATTCCGGGAACCTCGATGGGCGCACGGACGAATGTCTTCGGCCGCTACCTGATCATCCTCGGGGATTCCTGGCAGGGTCGAGAGGTGACCGTGGAGGTCGCTCATGTGGGCTACGCCACGAAGCGCGGCACACTCGCTTTGGGGGCGGACGGGAATGTCCTCGACTTCAGCGTGGCGCCTCAGCCTCTCGCGCTCGAGGAACTGGTGGTGACGGGACGGGCGGGTGAGGCTCGTCGGCGGGAGCTCGGGAACAAGGTGCGTGGCGCGGCAGATCAGGCCTCGGCGTCTCCCGCGGTGATCGCCCGCGCCGGGATCCTGTCGGGGAGCCGAAACATGGCCTTCGCCGAGTACGAAGCCGCCGATCGTGAAGCCTACGCCCACATCGCCGAGAACGAGTTCCAGTCGGTGGCGAGCAACCCCCTCTCGACGTTCTCCATCGACGTCGACCGGGCCTCTTACTCCAACGTCCGGCGCTTCATCGAAGATGGAATGCGTCCACCTGTCGACGCCGTCCGCATCGAGGAACTCATCAATTACTTCCCCTACGACGACCCGCCCCCTGCCGGTGAGCATCCTTTCACCGTGACCGCGGAAGTGGCGCCAGCCCCCTGGCAGCCCCTGCATCACCTGGTACGCGTCGGGCTCAAGGGGCGCGAGATCGACATGGCCGAGGCACCGACCAACAATCTCGTCTTCCTCCTCGACGTCTCGGGCTCCATGAACTCGCCGGACAAGCTGCCTCTGCTGAAGAAGGCGTTCAGCATGCTCGTCGACGAGCTCCGGGACGATGACCGGGTAGCCATCGTCGTCTACGCCGGCGCCGCCGGAATGGTGTTGCCGTCCACGCCCGGTAGCGAGCGGGAGAAGATCCGCGAGGCCCTGGGGCGGCTGACCGCCGGTGGATCCACCGCGGGCGGGGCCGGCATCCGCCTCGCGTATCGCGTCGCCCGTGAGAACTACATCGAAGGCGGAAACAACCGGGTGATCCTGGCCACCGACGGCGACTTCAACGTCGGTGCATCCAGCGACGCCGAGATGATTCGACTCATCGAGGAGAAGCGCGAGCAGGGCACATTCCTCACGGTCCTCGGCTTCGGCACAGGCAACCTGCAGGATGCGAAGATGGAGCAGATCGCCGACCACGGAAACGGCAACTTCGCCTATATCGACGGTGAGTTGGAGGCGAAGAAGGTCCTCGTCGACGAGATGGGCGGAACCCTCGTGACCATCGCCAAGGACGTGAAGATCCAGGTCGAGTTCAACCCGGCTCGGGTGGCCGCGTACCGCCTCATCGGGTACGAAAACCGCCTGCTGGCTGCCGAGGACTTCAACGACGACACGAAGGACGCGGGCGAGCTGGGTGCTGGTCACTCGGTGACGGCGCTGTACGAGGTGGTGCCTGTAGGGGTAGAAAGCTCGGCGGTGATTCGCGACGTCGACCCGCTTCGCTACCAGCGCAACGATGAGCCCGAGGTCCTGGACAACGAGGAGATGCTCTTCGTCAAACTCCGCTACAAGCAGCCCGACGGCGACACGAGTCAACTGGTCACCCGAAGGGTCGGCGATACCGCGGTGGAGACCTCCGACGACTTCCGCTTCGCCGCTGCGGTCGCCGCTTGGGGCATGCTCCTCCGCGATTCGGAGCACTGCGCCGGCTTCACCCTCGACGACGTCGCCAAGCTGGCACGGGGGGCGCTGGGGGATGATCCGATGGGATACAGGGCAGACTTCCTCCGCCTCGTCGACCGGGCGCGTTCCGTGGAGATCCTGGACATGGAGCCGGGGCTGCGCTGAGGTCCAGCGTGGACGATCCCCGGTCCGATGCGGAGGATCCGCTGGATCCATCGACACGACCGGGCGGCCCGTGAAAGGCAGGAGGGCGACGAGCCCGTGGAATCGTTTAACGATTTCGCGGGCTCGTCGGTCTACAGGGTGATCCCTATGTTCATCGGGGACGCGCGGCATGGCCGCCTTCCCCGTCGAGATGTTCCCACACTGCCCGAGGAGACCATGCTGACCCGACGTGAATGGCTTCGTATCACCGCCGGCGCCGGAGCGGCCCTGTCGTTGAACTGCACCGGAGAGGCCGCTGACATGGCGGACGCTGCTGCAAGCGCGAGTGCCTCGGCCGCGGGTGCATCCGGGGCCGGCATCGCCCGCAGCGCCACCGGGGAGATCCTCAAGGCCATCCCCTCGACGGGCGAGCAGGTTCCCGTCATCGGGCTCGGGGGGCGCTGGATTTCCACGAACTCGACGGCGGAAGAGCTCCGCGATCACCGCGCCGTCCTGCACGCTCTCGCTGACGGCGCGCCCCCGGCGGGGCGGGTATTCGACTCGGCCGCCGGGTATGGCGGTGGCGCCTCGGAGGATCTATCCGGTGATTGGGCCTCCGAAGACGGCTTCCAGGACCAGATCTTCTGGGCCACCAAGGTCAACGTGGTCGGTCGTGGCCAATCCACGGCCGATCCCGCGGCGGTCCGGGCCCAGATCGAGCGCTCCTTCGACCGTATGAGCCTCGACGTCATCGACCTGAACCAGGTCCACAATATGGGCGATCCGCCCACCCAGCTCGGCATCCTCCAGGAGTACAAGGACGCCGGCCGGATACGGTACATCGGCATCACCACCACGAGCGAAAGCCAGTATGGCCATCTCGCACAGGTGATGCGGGAGTATCCGCTGGACTTCATCGGCATCGACTACGCGGTGGACAACCGGATCGCCGAAGAGGAGATCCTCCCCCTGGCCCGGGAAGAGGGGATCGCCGTCATCGTGTACTTGCCCTTTGGCCGTAGCCGGATGTGGCAGCGGATCGGCGACCGTGAGCTCCCGGAGTGGGCTGCCGAGTTCGATGCCACCACCTGGGCGCAGTTCATGCTGAAGTACGTAGTCGCCCATCCGGCGGTGACCGTCGCGGCGCCCGGAACGGGCGATCCCGAGCACATGGTGGACAATCTCGGTGCCGCCCGGGGCCGCATGCCCACCTCGGACCACCTCGAGCAGATGGTGGCGTTGGTGGAGAGCCTGCCCCCGGCGTAACCCCCGCCGACGGTGGAGAAGCCTGTCATTGCATGGGATTAAGCGTGTGCTTAACTATCGGGCATGGCACGCGTACGCTCCGAATCCAGGGATCCACTCCAGACCGCCGTCGCTCCGCGGCGGCTGGAGATTCTCCGGCTCATCTGGGATGAAGAGCGGACGGTAGGCGCGATCGCCGCGGAGCTCCCGGTGAGCGTCCCGGCCGTATCCCAACATCTGGCGAAGCTCCGGGACGCTGGACTGGTGGAGGTCCGCAAGGACGGTCGTCGACGGTACTACGGGGTTGCCGGGGACCTCCCGGACGACGTCATGGGACTGCTCCGCCCCCTGCTGGCGGCCCGCACCGGAGCGCCACCGCACGCGGAGACCGCCACGAAAGGCCACGCGGCCAAGGCTCCGGTCGCGCCGGCCACGCGGTCGACGACCCCATCAGGACCGCGTGAACCACGCTCGATCCCCAAAGAGGCTCCCCGGGCACGGCCTTCGGATCGCGTCGAGGACGAGATGGTCTCCTGGTATCGCCAGGGGCTCCGCGCCCGGGTCGTCGCCCTGAGAGCCGCGCAGAAGAGCCTGGCCGACGGCCGCGCCCAGGCCGCCGAGTCCGTCCGCCGCCTGGCCGACTCCCTGACGCGACCGGCCCTCGCGGAGCGCTTCCCGGACATCGCCCGAACGGCGACGGCGACCCGCGACGAGCCCCTCGACTCGCTGGTGGAGGCAACGGACCAGCTCATCGGCGCCGTGAGCCAGGAGATCGCCATCGACGATCCGCGCATGGCTCGCATCCTCGTCGTCGAGGACAGCCGGGTGGAGGCAGCTCTCACCCGGTCCATCGTGAGCGGACCGAACCGGGACATCGTTTGGGCCCAGAGCGCTGAAGAGGCTCAGGAAGTTCTGGAGCAGCAGGAGATCGATCTGATCCTCCTGGATCTGGGTTTGCCGGGAGAGGACGGGAGAGACCTTCTGGGCCGCCTTGGCAGGCGCGCCCGTACCCGAGCCATCCCGGTCATCCTCCTGACGGGGAGGACCGACCTGCAGACGAGAACCGAAGTGATGTCGTTGGGAGCCGACGCGTTCTTCACAAAACCGGCCGACGGACCCGTGCTGGCGTCGGCGGTCGCCATGATGCTCGAGCGCGCTGCCGAGTCGCGTCAGGCAGGGCGCCAGGACCCCCTGACGGGACTATCGAATCGCACGGTCTTCCTGGCGGAGATGAAGCAGGTCGCCGCCGCGTCCAAGCGGGCGGGACTGGACCTTTCCCTTGCCATTCTGGACACCGACCGACTCGCTGCCATCAACGACATCCACGGTAGCGAGATCGGGGACGAAGTGGTTCGTTCGCTGGCCGACACCATCCGCTCGTCCTTTCGGGACTCGGATCATGTCGCGCGATGGGGCGGCGGCGAGTTCGCCATCCTCTTCGCGAACACGGGTCCGGACGGGGCGGCCACGGCGCTTGAGAAATTGCGAGCGGCCACGCGCGAATCCCCGGTGGTCCTGCCTGATGGAACCACGCTTACACCCCAGTGGCACGCCGGCGTGGCATCGGTTGGAGGCGCTGAGGGAGTGGACGAGGCGGTAGCCCGCGCAACGCGCCGACTGCACGTGGCCGGGAATCAGCGAGAAGGCCGGATCGTCGCGTCCGATGAAACGAGGGCGGACGGCATACGCCATGTCCTCCTCATCGAAGACGACGAGATCCTGGCGGATCTGGTCCAACACCGCCTCGGTCGCGAGGGCTTCGAAGTGACCCACTTCTCCGACGGTGGGGAAGCCCTCCGGAGTCTGGCCGAGATCACCGCATCCGCGGTTGTTCTCGATGTCATGCTCCCTGGGGCCGACGGGTTCGAGATCCTGCGCCGGCTCAGGTCGCAGCCGTCATTCGCGGGGGTACCCGTCGTGGTGCTGACGTTCGGAGGCGATCACGACGCCCGGCGCGCCTTCGATCTGGGTGCCAACGACGCGATGGCGAAACCCTTCTCGGTGAAGGAACTCGTCACGAGGGTGTCGCGTCTCGTCGTCGACTTCGAGACGGGGCCCGCCGGTGGTTGATCCGGCCGCACCGCTTCAGACCGTGGACGTCGCTGCCCGGCTGCTCTCCCCGGGGCAGGCGCTGCTCCTTCTCGTCGTCCTGACCGGAGCACTGCTCCTGACGTTCTCCGTCGTCCTGGCCGTGTGGACGCTGGGCTTCCGCTCCCGGAAGCTCGCCGTCGAACGGGCGATCCAGGACCGCGCGAGCCGTTGGCAGTACGAGTTGCGCGAGGTGCTCTACGGCCAGGGAAGCCTCGAAGCGCTCCGTGCCTCCGTCGACGATGACAACCGAGTGGAGTTCCTGAACTTCCTACTCGAGTATTCGCGCCGCCTCGACGGTGACGAGCGCGACGAAGTCCGACGCCTCGCCGAACCCCACCTGGCCGAGATCCTCCCCTACCTGGACCACCGGGTTGAAGGACGTCGCGCACGGGCCGTCCAGACCCTGGGGGAGCTCGGGCTCCCACGCTACGCCGATGAGGTGATCTCCGCGCTCGACGATCCGTCCCCGGACGTCGCCATGGCCGCTGCCTCAACACTCGCCGCTGCACAGGACGGGAGCTACGCCGACGCGGTCCTGGCTCGTATGAACCGGTTCGACGATTGGCGACTGGACTTCCTTGTAGCCATGCTCGCGTCCCTGGGCCCAGAAGCGGCTCCAGCCTTCCGGTGGACCCTCGCCGATCAACAAGCTTCTCCCCGGGTCCGGGCCGTGGCCGCCGATGTCCTCGCCCAACTGGACGACGCAGCCTCCGCGGACCTCGCCCACGACGTGCTGGCCACCGAGCGGGAAGTCGAGCTGCGGGCGGCGACGCTCCGACTCCTCGCCAGCGTCGGTCGAGGCGAGCACGTGGAGGCGGTCCGCGCCGCCGTCCACGACGACGCTCTGCCGGTCAGGCTCCACGCCGTTCGCGCTCTGGGCAGCCTGGGCTCGAAGGAAGACCTGGATTCACTCGACGCGGCCGCCAAGGATGATCCCTCCGCGTGGGTCGCCATTGCGGCCGCTCGTGCCCTCAAGGAAGCCGGCGGCACGGAGCGGCTCGATCTCCTTGCCGGGTCGGACCACCCGCGTGCCGCCCTCGGCCTTCAGGTCATCTCCGAGGTGCGATCATGGTGACCGCGGCATTCACCGCGCTGACGGTGGTGAACGCCCTGGTTCTCGTCTACTTCTTCGCCATCAACCTGGTCTATTTCGTCACCAGCCTGAAAGCGCTGCACGTGATCTGGCGGTACCGGCAACGCCTCCGCTCCTTCAACCTTCTCGACGTCTCCCGGGCCGAAGCCGCTCCACCCATCACCGTCCTGGCGCCGGCCTACAACGAGGCCCTCACCTGTGTGGAGTCGGTGCGGTCCCTGCTGACGTTGGACTATCCCCGCCACGAGATCATCGTAGTCAACGACGGCTCCAAAGACGAAACCGTCGAGGTCCTCCGGACGGCCTTCGAGCTGGCCCCCCGAGCACGGATCGCCACTGCGGGGCTGGACACGGCGCGGGTACGCGGCGTGTACCAGAGCAGGCCCCACCCCAACCTTTGGGTGATCGACAAGGAGAATGGGGGCAAGGCGGACGCGCTCAACGCGGGGCTCAACTACTGCAACACCCCCCTGGTATGCGCGGTGGACGCCGACACCCTCCTCGAGCGAGACGCCCTCACCCGGATCGTGCGGCCCTTCCTGGAAGACGCTGGGACCGTCGCCGTCGGAGGGAAGATCCGCGTCGTCAATGACTGCACGGTCCAGTCCGGGATCGTCACGGACGCGCGACTCCCGAAGACGTTCCTCGCGGCCATCCAGACAGTGGAGTACCTCCGGGCGTTCCTGGTCGGCCGCGTGGGCTGGGCCGCCTTCAACGCCAGCCTGGTGATCTCCGGTGCCTTCGGACTATTCAGCCGCGGTGCCGTGGTCGACGCTGGGGGCTATGGAAGCAAGCGGACAACGGGAGAGACCGTGGGCGAGGACATGGAGCTCGTGGTCCGCATGAAGCGTCTGTTCACCGACCAGGGTCGGCCTTGCAACATCCAGTTCGTACCCGACTCCGTCGCCTGGACCGAGGTGCCCGAGTCGTACCGCGTGCTCGGGCGACAGAGGGATCGATGGCAACGAGGGCTCATCGAGAGCCTCGTTCGCCATCGCCAGATGCTGTTCAACCCTCGCTACGGTCCGACGGGGGTTATCGCCTTCCCCGTCTTCCTCTTCCTCGAGGGCCTGGGCCCCGTCATCGAACTCTTGGGTTACGTGGGCTTCTCCATCGCCGTCTTCTCGGGCCAGGCGTCCCAGGCGTACATCATCGGCTTCTTCGTTCTGGCGTTCGCCCTGGGTGTCACTCTCTCCACGATCGCCGTGCTCATCGAAGAGATCGCCTTCGCCCGCTACACCCGAACGTCGGATGTCCTGAAGATGTTCTTCCTCGGCATCCTCGAGAACTTCGGGTTCAGGCAACTCAACACCTTCTGGCGGGTGCGAGGCCTCTACAACACCCTCGTCGGCCGCAAGGCATGGGGGAAGATGGAGCGGAAGGGTTTCGGCGCGAAGCCGGTCAGCTCATCAGCCGCCCCAGCGCCACTGCCCCCCCCACCACCGGCAGCGTAATCGACGTAGCGTCCAGATCGATGGTCAACTCCGTGCCGGGCTCGGGCCAGAGGGTGAACTCGGGGTCGCTGGAGAAGATCATCAGGCCGATGCGCTGACCCGCGGGGATCACCTGGTCGTCCGGCTGCAGATCGAACGTCAGCTCCCGGAACTCGCCGGGGACGAGGGGCCTGCTCTCGGTCAGCGACTCGGCGTTCTGCGGATCCGCCCATCCGCGGGTAATGACGTTGTCGGTGATCGGCGAACCTTCGACCCACGGCAGGGAGACGAGCCAAACCGACAGGTTGGCAGCCGGGGCATTGGCCGCCACACGGATCGTGACCGTGGAAACCCCGGAGAGGTGGACGGCCTCGGCCAGCGCCGGTGTAGCGTAGAGTAGCCGGTTGGATGACGATGCCGCCGACGCCAACGCGCCCCCATCGCGCGAGACGTCGTCCGTGAGGGATTCCGTCCCAGGGTCCGCAGGCTCCGCGAGAGAAAGCAGCCCCACGCCATGACCCCCGCCGTGCGGATACAAACGAACCGCCTCGGCCTCGGGGTGAGGATAGTCCGGGTATGGAGTCGGCGTGTTTCCCTCGGCGCCTTCACGCACGATCCACGCCTTGGGGTCGTCCTCGACCCGGTTCTCGACGTCGTAGAGGTAGCGGGTGAACCACCGGTTCATCAGCTCCAGCGGAGGCGGCCCGCCGTGGCCACCCTGGTGGTAGTAGATCTGCACCGGAACGCCTCGCTCCTTCAGCGCCTCGGTGATCCGATAGCTGTGCTCCGGCATCACGTTCCAGTCGTTGAACGCATGGGCCATGAGTGTCGCAGCCTGAACACCGTCGATGGCGTTCAGGTAGTCGCGCCCCGCCCAGAAGTCATTGTAGTCGCCGGTGATCCGGTCCTGGCCGGAAGCCATCTCACCGTCGCGGTAGGTCGCGTCGCAGTATGCCCTTCGGGCGGGGTCTCCGGAATTGATGAAATCGTAGAGGACGTCCACGTCTTCGCCCAGGAAGCCACCTGGGGAGCGCACCAGGCCGTGGGAGCGGTAGTAGTGGTAGTACGAGGTGTTCGGCGCGATGGGGATGATGGCCTCGAGGCCGTCGACGCCGGTGGTCGCGGCGGCGAGCGGTAGCGTACCGTTGTACGACGTACCGGTCATTCCGACCCGTCCGGTGGACCAGAAGGCCTCCACTTCCTCGTTCCCGTCGGGGGTGGTGAAGCCTCGAGCACGGCCATTGAGCCAGTCGATGACCGCCTTCGGCGCCAGCGACTCGTTCATGCCGCCCACCGTCGGACACCCTTGCGACAGGCCCGTGCCCGGGGACTGCGAGTGGACCACAGCAAACCCTCGGGGCACCCAGGTGCCGACGTGGGAGTTCGAGATGACCGGTCGGAGACTCTGTTGCCGGATGTCGGGCATCTCTCCCCGGGGGGGCGGCTCGGCACCGATCTCGTGCCGGACGTTCCAGAAGTACTGCGAGTCGGTCGTCCCGACGCCCGAGTAGTAGGGCGACGTCTCGTAGACGACGGGCACCCTCAAACCATCCGTGTCCGTTTGCCGCGGCCGCGTCACCGCCACGTGTACCCGATCGAGGCGCCCGTCCCCGTCGGAATCGAACTCGGTCTCGACCCAGAGGTCGTGGCGCACCCAGCTCCTGGGCTCCGCGAAGGCCGGCACGACCTGCGCCTGGCCGTCGCGGAAGACGGGACCCTCGGCGGACGCGGAAGTCTGCGCCATGACCGGCCGAGGAGCCGGTCCCAACGAGAGTGCCAGCGCCAGAGACGCGAATAAGCCGATATACACCAGGGGGCGAGCGGTCATGCTGAAACCAGAACGGATCGAGGGGCCTTCAATGCCGAGGCCATCCCGGTACGGGAATCGCGGCGGAACGGCCCTAATACGGCTGCGGCACCCGGCGGGGTCCCTCCCCGTCGTATGGTCGGCCCTGTCTTCCAGCGCGGCGACAGCATCTCGACCCCACCCTAGAGCTCCAGCTCGAACTGCAGCCCCGTGAAGGTCAGCCGGTGGTGCGGGGTGAGGCCGATCTCGTCGATGGCCGTCCGGTGGCCCATCGTGCCGTAGCCGACGTTGGTCTCCCAGCCGTAGCCGGGATACCGCGCCGCCAGTCTGCGCATGAGTCGATCCCTGACCACCTTGGCGACGATGGACGCGCACCCGATGGAGTGGACGAGGGCATCGCCGTCCACCACGGCTTCGTGCTCACGGCCCAGATACTTCACAGGGAGGCCGTCGACCACGACGTGCAGTCCGTCTGGACCTTCGCCGCGCCGATGGAGGACCCCCTCGAGCCGATACAACGCCCGTTGCATCGCGGCGGTCGTAGCCCGGAGGATGTTGCGTCGGTCGATTTCACGGACGGAGGCGGCGCCGAGGCCAACGGCGAGGGCCGTCTGGCAGATCTCCGTGAAGAGCTCTTCCCGGACGTCGTGGGCGAGCTGCTTGGAGTCGTCGGCCCCGACGACGCACAGCCCCACGGGCAGCACGACCGCCGCAGCGACGACGGGTCCAGCCAGGGGCCCCCGGCCTACCTCGTCGACACCGGCGACCAAACGACTGCGGCCCCAGAACCTTCGCTCGTATTCGAGCAGGTCCTGGGGCCGCTGGAGCTCAGGCTCCGCCGACTCGGTCGGCGAAGGGTCAGCGAACTTGGCGCTTCTCCGCGATCCTGGCTGACTTTCCACGACGTCCACGCAGGTAGTAGAGCTTCGCCCGGCGCACGTCGCCTCGGCGGACGACCTCGACACCGGTCACGGTGGGGGCGTGGAGCGGGAAGATACGCTCGACGCCGATTCCGCTGGAAATCTTCCGAACGGTGAACGTCTCGTCCACACCACCGCCCTTACGGGCGATGCAAACGCCTTCGAATGCCTGGATACGCTCTTTTTGACCTTCCCGGACCAGATAGAGAACCCGGACGGTGTCACCCGGAGCGAAATCGGGCATTTCAGCTCGAAGCTGCTCTCGTTCGACTTCTTTGATGATATCAGTCATGATTCGGCTCCAACGACACGGCCAGAGGTGTTCCGGCAGAGACAAGAAACATAATGCCGAGCCCATTCACGGTGAACCCCCGCAGCCCCGTTGCCGAAGGGCTCCAGGGCCACCACGTTCCAGGCCGTCCTACCCCGGCACCCCGTTCGCCACAACCTCCGTCCATGCCCAGACGCCTCGTTTTCTCCACGCTCCTCCTCTTCGTCACCACAGTGGCCGTTGCGGCGTGCGCTGGCGCCGGCGAGGCCGGGCCCGAGCCCCTCGCAGACGAGGCTCATCCCCGCGCAGACCGCCTGGAGCGGCTCCTTTCCGTGCTGGCGGCCGACTCCATGGAGGGGCGTCGAACCGGTACGGCGGGTGCCCACCGGGCCGCGCGCTTCCTCGCCGCCGAGTTGGCGCGTTACGGAGTGGAGGCGGCGGGAGACGACGGCTTCTTTCAGCGAATACCCCTCGCCCGCGTCACCGTGACGACCGCTGCCGGCACCGTCGAGCGTCTCCGCCTCCCGTCGGACCGGCTGGACTTCGATACGCTCCCGTCGGACCGGCTCGTCGAGACGGAGGTCAACGTGGTGGGGATCGTGCGGGGAACAGACCCCGAGGTCGCCGGCGAGGCTGTCGTGGTGGGTGCCCACTACGATCACGTGGGAATCGGTACGCCCGTGGACGGGGACTCCATCTACAACGGAGCCGACGACGACGGTTCGGGATCGGTGGCGGTCCTGGAGATCGCCCGGGCCTTCGCCCGCGGAGCGCCCCCGCGTCGGACCCTCGTCTTCCTCCTGAGTACCGGTGAGGAGATGGGACTTCTGGGCACTCGGTGGTACCTGGAGGACCCCGTGGTGCCCCTGGAGCGCACTGTCGCCGACCTACAGATCGAGATGATCGGGCGTCCAGACTCCCTGGCCGGCGGGTTCGGCCACGGGTGGCTCACAGGGTTCGAGCGCACGACCATGGGAGACCAGCTCGCCGCCGCCGGATCACCCATCGTTCCCGACCCACGCCCCGACCAGAACTTCTTCTTCCGGAGCGACAACATCGCCTTCGCACGGTTGGGGATTCCGGCGCACACGCTCTCCAGCTTCAATCTGCACACGGACTACCATCGTCCCTCCGACGAAGTCGATCGCGTGGACTTCGATCACATGGCGGCTCTGGTGGAAGCAAGCATCCAAGCGGTCCGCTTCCTGGCCGACGGCCCGACGCCGGAGTGGGTGGAGGGCGGCATGGACGGCCTCGCGGGGGGCTGAGGACCGAGGAAAGCGAACCCTCCGGACCGTTGATTCCAACCAACCCTACATTGTGAGGTATCTAAGCCTCGTCGTGGTGCCGCCTCGGGAAAGGGTGGGGCTGCTCGGTCTCAGTCCCCTCCGTCCAGGAGGTCGGGACGGCGTTCCCGGGTCAGTCGCTCGGCTTCTTCTCGGCGCCACGCGGCGATCCTGGCGTGGTCGCCTGAGCGCAGGACCTCGGGCACCACATGACCACGGTACTCGAAGGGACGGGTGTAGGAGGGGGCGGAGAGCAGTCCTTCGTCGTAGAAGGAGTCGGTGGCGGCGGCATCGTGGTCGCCCATGGCTCCGGGCAGGAGCCGAACGATGGCGTCGGTGACCGCCAGGGCGGCGACCTCGCCGCCCGACACGACGAAGTCTCCAAGCGAGAGCTCCTCGGTGGCCAGGTGCTCGGCCACCCGCTGGTCAACGTCCTTGTAATGACCGCACAACAGCGTAACCTCCGGCGCCACGCTGAGGCGTACCGCGTCCTGGTGCTCGAAGGGCTTCCCTCGAGCGGACAGAAGCACGATCGGCCCCTCCGGCTCCAAGTCGTCGAGTGCTTCGAAGAAGGGCTCGGGCTTCATCACCATGCCGGCGCCGCCACCGTAGGGGACATCGTCCACCGTCCGGTGTCGATCGTGGGTGTAGTCCCGGAGATCGACGAGGCGGTACTCGACGAGGCCGTCCTCGGCGGCCCGTCCGGGAATCGACAATGACAGCGGGCCGCGGAAGAAGTCGGGGAAGATCGACACGATGTTGATGCGCGCGGCGCACATGTCACCCGCCCTCGAGATCGAGAAGCCCGTCCGGTGGGTCGATGACGAGCCGCTGACCCTTCAGATCGACCTGCACGACGATCTCCCGGCGGTACGGGACCATCACGACCCCCTTGGCCCCCCGCACCTCCAGGAGATCGGCCGGTTGAAGCTCGTAGACCTGCGTCACCGAACCGACCTCGCGACCGCCCACCGTCTCCACCTGCATGCCGACGAGTTGGTGGTAGTAGACCTCCCCCTCACCCAGCGGCTCCAGGTGCTCGACAGGGCAGAAGAGATACCGACCAGCCAGTTGCTCCGCTTGTGAGCGATCTTCGACACCGCCGAAGCGGACGAGGAGGCCACTTCGGAACGGACGCGTGGTCTCGACGCGAAGAGGTGGCAGGTCGGGATCGGGCTCGTCGTCGTCCGCCCCCCCCAACGACAAGACCACCCCGGAGGCGAAGACGCTCTCGGGGTGGTCGGTCAGCGGCGAGACGTACATCTCACCCTTGATGCCGTGGGGCCTGTTCAGAAACCCGACGACGAGGTGGCTCGGATGAGCCATGGAAAGCCGTCCGAGGATTACTCGGACTTCTCCTCTTCCTCGGTGGCCTCTTCGGCTTCGGCCTCGGGGGCTTCCTCCTCGGCGGCGGCTTCAGGAGCCTCTTCAGCCTCGGCAGCAGCCTCCGGGGTGTCGGCAGCGGCCTCCGCTTCGGGGGCCTCGGCGGCTTCACCCTCGCCGGCTTCTGCAGCCTCGGCTTCGGCGGCAGCCTCTGCCTCCGCGGCAGCCTCGGCTTCGGCGGCAGCCTTGGCCTCTTCCTCCGCCAGCTTGGCGGCCTCGGCGGCTTCAGCCTCCTTCTTCTTCTCCGCTGCCCGACGAGCGGCGAGCTCTTCGGCACGCTTGGCTTGACGCTCCTCGGCGTCGACCTCACCGAGGGCAACGGTGTCGTCACCTCCGCGGCGTGCCTTGGAGATGAGCGACTTCACCGTACCCGACGGGCTTGCACCCTCTTCGAGCCAGTGGTCCACGCGCTCCATGTCGAGCACGAGGCGAGCCGGCTGGGAGAGGGGCTTGTAGTAGCCGAGGGTCTCGACGAAGCGACCGTCGCGCGGTGAGGCGCTGTCGGCGACGACAACCCGGTAGTGGGGCGTCTTCTTCCGGCCCATCCGCCGGAGTCGAATACGTGCAGGCATCTTCTACTTGTTTGCTGTGGTCTTCAGTGTCCGAATCCGCCCCGAGGACGGCGCCCAATTCGCTACGAGAGCGGAAAAAGGGCAGACGCAAAGGATAAAAGCATCTGGGGTGGCTGTACAGCGATGGGACCCCGCGGTAGTGGGTCAAAGTGACCCATGACCGACCCCGCGGGGGGCGGGTCATCGGCGCCCCATCCCCGCTGCCGTCGATCTCCTACCCGAACTCGTAGACCGGCGGCGCCTGGTCGGGCCCGACTCGCCCGATGGTGATCTCCGCCTTGAAGTAGTTCTCACCTTTTACCGGGGCCCCCGCCACTCGACGCAGCATGGCCAGCTGGCCGATGTGGTTCAAGGCATCGGCGAACGGCCCCTGAGCCAACCGTGTGGCCGAGCGAGCGATGCCCCCCCCCGAGGCCAGGTGGGCGTCGACGGAGGCCAGGCCTGCGAAGAAGCGGTCCACCTGCTCGTCCCAGTCGTCCGAGCGTGTATCGCTCCACCGGTGCCTGCCCTCGGCGGCGAGGGCCAGGCCCCATTCGAAGAGGTCGCCTACGTGGGCCAGGATCTCCACGGCGGACCGGGTGCCGTGCCCCACGGAGGTGGCACCGAACCCCACCGGGGCGTCCCGGAGCACCTTGCCGCCTCGGTAGGCGATGATGGCCAGGAGATGGCGAAGAGCCGCCCGTTCGTCATCCATGGAGGACGTCGGCTTCAGGTCCCCATCACGGTCCGTCACGACCACACCTCCGAGAAGAGCCGCATGAAATTCCCGCCCAGGACCTTCTCGATGACCCGTCGCTCGTGGCCCTTGTCGGCCATGAGCCCGGCGATGGTCTCCATGCGTCTCGGGTCGTTGAGCTGGGGCACGAACGGCACGGTGTCCTCGCGAGGCGCCGCGATTCCGGCCGCCGCCCGTCGGGCCGATACCGCCTCGAACTGGGCCTGGAAGTCGCCGCTCACGTCCAATGGGACGATCCCCTGATCGCTCCCGATACCGACGTGATCCTCTCCGCAGACGTTCAGGGCGTGCTCCACGTGAGTGATGACGTCTTCGGCGGTGGGGGAGCCGGCCGCGTTGAGGAACGGCATGAGGTAGATGCCCACGACGCCACCGCGGTCGGCCAGGAGGCGCAGGGTCGCGTCGTCCTTGCTCCGCGGATGGTCGTAGAGGGCCGAGCACCCAGAGTGGGTGACGGACACGGGTCCCTCGGCCGCTTCGATGCCGTCGAGGGTGGTGCGGGGGCCGCAGTGGGAGAGGTCGAGGAGGATGCCCTGCGCCTCCATGCGGGCCACCGATTCTCGACCCAACTCGGTCAGCCCCTCGTCCTCTGGCGCCAGACAGCCCGCGCCCAGGCGGTTCTGAACGTTGTAGGTAGGTTGGATGATGCGTACACCCTCGGCGTACAGCGCGTCGAGCCGGTCGAGGTCGTCTTCGAAGGGCACACCGTCCTGGAGCCCGTACACGAGAGCGAGGGTGCCCGCCTCCTTCGCGGCGACGATATCCGCCACCGACCGACCGGGAGCCAGCACATCGGGACTCGCCCGGAGCTGTGCCGACCACTCAGCCATCCGTCCCATTGTGGCCTCGTACGCGCCGACATCTCCCTCGCCGCGGCCGTTCACCGTGAGATTCACCGCCGTGATCCCCGAGCGCCGGACGGCGTCCAGAGCCGCAGAGCCGAGGGGGAGACCTTCCTGGGGGATGTTGAACTGGATCGGCCCGGCAAGTGCGTCGACGACGAGGACGTCTTCGTAGGGCCCCCACGGAGCGTGAAGGACCTGGCCAGGGGACACGGTGCCACCGGCCGCTCCGGAGGTGCCGGCTCCGGACCTCGCCCTCGCCGAACCACCGGCCCCAGAGCCGTCACCCGCACACGCCGTGCCCGCGAGGGCAGGCGCGATGACCGTGCCGGCGACTCGCCGCAAGAACGTCCTGCGATCCAAACTCATCGGCTCGCCCTCAGCGCGGGAAAGAGCTGATCCACCACCAGGCTCGACGCGCGAAGTCTCAGGGCGTTGGTGTCGGGCCCGGTGTCGTCGCCGGGCCCGGTGTTGTACGCGGCGATGACCGCGATCCGCTGGTCGGGATCGAAGTAGATGAAGGAGTAAAAGGCGCGCTGAGTGCCCGTATGCCCCACCACCGTGTCGCCGTGCTTGCCGTGGACAAAAAACGACAGGCCCATGGAGCCACGGCCCAGAGGGCCTTCGCCGATGGGCACAACCGGCTGCCACATCTCCGCCAGGGACTCCCGGGACAGCACCGCGTCGGCATCGACGTCGTCCATCGACGAGCCGGTGAGGAAGGCGAGGTAGCGGACCATGTCGGGGATGGGAGCGTTCAAGCCGCCATTGGAGACGGTGATGCCGGTATTGAAGTCCAGTCCCCCCGCCTCAGGCATCCCGTCGCGAACGAAGTAGTGGTTGGACCGGTCCTCCCGCAGGTGCCACGGAGTCACGTCGAAGTAAGCCCGCCTCATTCCCAGGGGCCGAAAGATGTTCTTGTCGACGTACGCCTCGAAGACATCTCCCGTCACGGCCTCGATGACCCGGCCGAGGAAGATGATCCCCGGGTTCGAGTAGCTGTACCGCGAGCCGGGCTCGAAGTGGATGGTCGTGTAGGGTATCATCGCCACGAGCTGGCTCCACTCCGTGGGCTCATGGGGATGCCAGGGCTCACTCCCCGCCCAGGGCCAACTACTGCCTCGAAACCCCGCCGAGTGGCTCATGACGTGGCGGATGCTGATGCCTTCCATGGATCCGAACGGGTTGTGGACTCCCCGCAGCTCGGGAACGTAGTTCACGATGGCATCGTCCAGAGAGACGAGTCCCCGATCCCGGAGCTGCATGATGGCGATGGCCGTGAACGTCTTGGTGATGGACGCCCAGTGGTAGATCGTGCCCTCGTCGACGGCCTTGCCGCGGTCGCGGTCCGCCAAGCCGTGGGTCTCGAGCTCCACGAGTCGGCCGTCCTGCACGAGACCGATGGACGCCCCGACGATGCCCTCGCGCTCGAGGCCTTCCCGCCAATCGGACACGAGGAAGTCCCAGGCCCGGGGAGCGGAAGGGAGCTGCGCGGACGCTCCCGGGGCCGCGAAGAGGGTCGGGACCCCGAGCGCCAATGCAACGACCGCCGCGGTCAGAGTGGACGAGTCCCGCCGGAGAATCGGGGGCTTCGAGCCGTGGATCGATGGTTTCATGCCGACAGTATGGGCCGAGGAAAGAACTGACGCGTCAGCGTCCGAAGGGCATCCCACCCAGGCCGGGCATCCCACCCCCGCCCATCATCCCCTTCATCTGCTTCATGAACTTCTGCATCTCCTTGAATTGCTTGAGGAGACGGTTCACCTCGGCCACCGGTCGGCCGCTTCCCTTGGCGATCCTGGCCCGGCGGGATCCGTTCAGGATGCTCGGGTTCTTCCGCTCCTCGGGGGTCATAGAGAGGATGATGGCTTCCACGTGCTTCATCCTCTTCGGGTCCATGTTCGCCGCCGGGATCTTCATCTTGTTCGCTCCGGGGATGAGCTTCAGGAGCTGATCGAGGGGCCCCATCTTCTGCACCTGCCGCATGGCCACGAGGAAGTCCTCGAGGGTGAAGCGCCCCTGCCCGAGGACCTTCTCCTGGAGCTTGGCCTGCTCCTCCTCGTCGATGGCGACCTGCGCCCGCTCGACGAGGCCGACGACATCGCCCATCTGCAGGATCCGGCCAGCGAGACGCTCGGGGTCGGCGGTGTCCAGGTCGTCGATGCCTTCGCCGACACCCACGAACTTGATGGGCTTGCCCGTGACACCCCGAATGGAGAGGGCGGCCCCCCCGCGAGCATCGCCATCCATCTTCGTCATGACGATGCCCGTGATGCCGAGAGCGTCGTCGAAGCCTTGGGCGATGGTCACGGCCTCCTGACCCGTCATGGCGTCGGCAACCAGGAGAATCTCCGTAGGCTCAACGGCCTCCTTGATGCGCCCGAGCTCATCCATCAGCGCCTCGTCGATCTGCAGACGACCCGCCGTGTCGACGACGAGGACCGAGTGCTTCGACTCCTCCGCTCGGGCCTTCGCCGCTTTGGCCGCTTCGACGGGATCGCCGCCGAACTCACCGGCGAACACCTCGGCGCCGATCTGTTTGCCCAGCGTCTGGAGCTGTTCGATGGCCGCCGGCCTCTGGAGATCGCAGGCGGCAAGCATGGGCGTTCTGCCTTCGCGCCCGAGGCGCCGGGCGAGCTTGGCTGCCGTCGTCGTCTTCCCTGCGCCCTGCAAGCCCACCATGAGAATGACCGTGGGCCCCGAGCTCGCCTTCTCCAGCGTCGGCCGGCCTTCGCCGAAGAGGTTCGCCAGCTCGTCGTGGACGATCTTGACGATCTGCTGGCCAGGTGAGACTGCCTTGAGGACCTGCTCGCCCAGCGCCCGTTCCTGGACGCGGCCGAGGAAGTCTCGGGTGACCTTGAAGTTGACATCGGCCTCGAGGAGGACGCGCCGGACCTCGCGGAGCCCCTCCTTGATCATGGGCTCGGTAAGGACGCCCCGCTGACGCAGCTTCTTGAGTGCCGCGTCGAGTTTGTTTCCCAGCTCTTCGAACATCTTCGGCTATCTCCCGACCGCCCCTGCACCGTGGCCGCCGCTACCTCGGCGGATGTGAGCGTCGAAAGCTAACCAGCCGGCTGAACCGCTCAAGAAACGGGACGCGCAGCGGCCTCGTCGCCCTCTCCTCGCGTGACCTCGACGAGGGTCTGGCATCAACTTTGCCACACAAAGTAGATTACTGTGTGCGAGAAGACGACGAGCAAGGAGACGAGGCGATGAGCGCCCTCACTGAGTTCCTGTTTCCCGCCCCGGCGGAGAGGCGATTCGGCGCGATCCTGAAGTGGTGGGAGAAGCGGCGATTGGCCTTCAACCTCACCATTCTGGGAGGCGGGGCCTTCACGTACGCATATGGGACCGTCATCACCCTGCTGCCACCCTTCAGCGAGGGCCTGGACTACCCGCCTCTGGAGGGCCCTGTCACCGTGCTCGTCATCGCCAACCTTCTCTACCTCCTGGGCCCGACGGCTGACGCGATCATGGGTCGTATCCTGGGCCCCCGGGGACCAGCCGCGGGGCCGGCTCTCTACCGCGGAATGCTGACTCTTGGTCTCGGCGCGGCCCTGCTTCCGTCGCTCATCATGACCTTCATCTGGGTAGCTCGGTTCGTCGCCTGGGTCCTGGTTTCGTGATGAACGATCTCACCCGTCTCGAGGACAGCGCGCGAGCGCCCGACGCCGACTTTTTCGCCGCAGTCGCCGACGGTCGGGCGCGCTCCCTGGTCGACTTCCTTTATCCCACGCCGGCCAAGCGCGACAGCATGTCGATCCTTCGCTGGTGGGAGAAGCGCCGCCTGCCCTACAATCTCATCGTAGGGGGTGCGGGAACCCTGGCGACGGCGACCTTCATCCTCTTCGCGATGATTCCGCCCTTCGGTAGCGTCCCCAGCCTCCAGATCCTCATCCCCATCGGGGTCTTCGGCGTCATGGCCAACGTGTGCTACACGCTGGGATCGCTGGTGGAGATTCTCACGTTGAAGATCTGGGGTCGGGAGGTCCTACCCATCGGGCCCGCGCTTTTTCGCATGGGCCTCACCTTCTCGGTGGGCCTCGCCCTCCTGCCGGCGCTCCTCATCCTCATCATCTGGGTGGCGCGGATCGTGGCGACGGTGGTGGTCTGACGTCACCCCACGGGGATGATCTGACTACGCTTCGTCCCCACCGACACCCACCGGACGGGTGCATTGGTCAGTTCCTCGATCCGGTCGAGGTACGCCCGCGCCTTCGGCGGAAGGTCTTCGAGCCTGCGGACGTCGTGGGTCGGAGCCTTCCACCCGGGCATCGTCTCGTATACGGGCTCGACCTTGCCGAGCGCCCACGTGTCCGCCGGGAAGTGCTCGGTCACGCTCCCATCCTCAAGCTTGTACGCCGTGGCGATCTGAAGCTCATCGAGGGTGTCGAGGACATCGAGCTTCGTGACGGCCACGCCCGTGAGTCCGTTGACCTGGGAAGCGAGTCGCGTGAGCACCGAGTCGAACCAGCCGCAACGACGGGGCCGTCCGGTGGTGGCGCCGAACTCACCGCCCAGGGTCCGTACGTGCTCATCCATCTCGGGTTCGAAGGCGCTGGGGAGCGGACCTTCTCCGACCCGCGTCGTATACGCCTTCACCACACCGATGACGTCGGTGATCTGGGTGGGGCCGATGCCGGTGCCCGTGGCTGCTCCACCAGCGGTCGTATTCGACGACGTGACGAAAGGGTAGGTCCCATGGTCGAGGTCCAGCGCTGTCCCCTGAGCCCCCTCGAGGAGAACGCTGCGTCCCTCGCGTAGCGCGGCGCTGATCTCCGGCCCGACCTCCGTGGAGAGGGCCAGAAGGCGATCCCCCAGGGCCAGGGCTTCGTCCATGGCACGCTTCAGGTCGTCGGTACCGGCGCCGAGCTCATCGAGACGTCGGACGGTCCGCTCCTGGGCGGCCTCGATGCGCTCCATGAGCCGCTCTCGATTCCCGAGATCGGCGACCCGTACACCCCGTCGGCCGGCCTTGTCCTCGTAGGCCGGTCCGATCCCGCGACCCGTGGTGCCGATCTTGACCTCGGCAGAGTGCTCGACGGCCTTGTCGAGGAAACGGTGGTACGGCATGAGAAGCTGTGCGCGGCTGCTCACCCCCACACGACCCTCGATGTCGACGCCCCGAGCCAACAGGGCATCATACTCCTCGAAGAACTGCTGCACGTCGAGGACGACCCCGTTGCCCAGGAGACATCGACGTCCTTCGTGAAGAATCCCCGAGGGGATCTGGTGGAGGACGAACTCGTCCTCCCCTACGTGGACGGTGTGTCCCGCGTTGGCCCCACCCTGATAGCGGGCGACGATGTCGACGTTCTCCGCAAGAACGTCGACGATCTTGCCTTTGCCCTCGTCGCCCCACTGGCAGCCGACGATGACCGTGCATGAGCCCTGATGAGCCATTCGTACCTCAAAAAAGGAAACGGGCCCGCCCCCGGTGGGGGATGGGCCCGTGACTGGTGTATCCTTCGGGAAAAGCTAATCCCGGAGGGGGGCGTGTCAATCAGATGGGGACGCGCTCCCACATGACATCGACGGACCTAGGCCGCCACGCCTTCCAGAAGGCCGGCCCGCCCGAGCACGGCTCGCACCTCCTCCACCTTCGCGTCCGGAGCCGGTGAAAGCGGTGGGCGTGGCGCGCCGCCGTGCATGCCCAGCAGGTCCAGGGCCGCCTTGATCCCCGGGACGCCCATACCACCAACAACTTCGTTATGCACGGGCGCGATCCGCTCCTGAGCCCGGCCGGCGTCGCCGCTCCGCCCCTCGGCGAACGCGATGGAGATCTCCGCCGCTTGGGCCGGAGCCATGAGCCCCACGGCCATGATGCCCCCCACCGCACCCACTTCGAGGGCGGGATAGAGGAGGGCGCCGCTGCCCACCAGTACGTCGAAGTCCTCGCCGGCGGTGTGCTCCACCAGCTCACCCACCAGATCGAGCTTCCCCCTGGAGTCCTTGATTCCGACGATGTTCGGATGCTGGGCCAGCTCGCCCACGAGCCCCGACGGGAGGTCCAGGGTGCTCAACCGTAGCGGTACCTGATAGACGAGCACCGGTACCGTCGAGGCGTCTGCCACGGCCCGGAAGTGCCTGGCCAGGACCGCCGGCGTCATCGCTCCCTTGTAGTACGCCGGCGGGCTCACCAGCACCGCATCGGCCCCGGCTTCGGCGGCCTGTCGGGTCAGTCGGATGGTGTGCCGGGTCGACTCGGACCCCGTCCCGACGATGATCACCCGATCGTGTGGAACGATGTCGCGCGCAGCGTCGATGAGCGTCACCCGTTCGGCCTCGTCGAGAAAGACCGACTCACCGGTGGACCCTGCGATGAGGATGCCGTGGACGGGGTGCTCGAACCAGCCGCGAAGATTGGAGCGAAAGGCGACGACATCGACGTCGCCGGTCACCGGGTCGAACGGCGTCGTCACCGGCAGGAACGACCCTTTCAGATTCACCCGCTCACCATCGGACATATCGGTTCAGCTCCCCATCATGTTGGACATTTCGTCGGCCAGCCCCTGCGTGCCCTGCGGACCACCACCCTGGGAGGGGCCACCGCCGAGCATGTTCATCTGAAGGTCGAAGTCCGACGGGTTGTTCGCCGCCGCCTTCGCCACCTCGAAGTCGACCTCGCCGGACTTCACCAGCTCCATGAGGTGCTGATCGAAGGTCTGGGAGCCGTACACGCTCCGCCCTTCGGCGATGAGATCCGAGATCTCCTCCATCCGATCGGAGTCCCTGACGCAGTCGCGGATCGTGCCGGTCATGAGCATGACCTCCATGGCCGCGACCCGCCCCCCTTCCTTCCTCGCCACCAGGCGCTGGGAAATGACGGCCTGGAGCGACTCGGAGAGCCGCACTCGGATCATCTCCTGCTCGGTGGGCTCGAACACCGCGATGATGCGAGAGATGGTCTGTACGGCGTTGCGCGTGTGAAGCGTCGAGATGACCAGGTGACCTGTCTCCGCCGCCTTGAGAGCGGTCTCGATGGTCGTCTTGTCCCGCATCTCACCGATGAGGATCACGTCGGGATCCTGACGAAGCACGCTCCTCAGCCCCGTCTGGAAGGAGTCGGTATCGGTACCGATATCCCTCTGGGTAATGGAGCACTTGTTGTCGCGGTGCAGGAACTCGATGGGGTTCTCGAGGGTGACGATGTGGTGCTGCTTGTGGTGGTTCATCCAGTTGATCATCGCCGCCTGCGTCGAGCTCTTACCCGAACCCGTGACACCGGTGACGAGGACCAGACCCCGCTCGAACGCCGCGATCCGATTGACGATGGGAGGCAACCCCAGATCTTCCACCGACGGGATCTCGATGGGGATGGCGCGCATGATGATCATGGGCGAGCCCCGCTGCTTCATGATGTTCACCCGGAAACGGCCCACGCCGGGGATGCCCCAGGAGCAATCGTAGTCCAGGATCCTGTCGAAGTTCTCCCGCTCGTCCTCATGCGGTATGAGCTGAAGCGCGATCCCCCGAACCTGGTCCACGGTGAGCTTCTGCTGGGTGAGTGGTTGAAGCTCGCCGTGGATGCGGGCGCGCATGAAATCGCCGGCCTTGATGTGGATGTCGCTGGCGCCTCGTTCGACGGCGGCTTTGAACAGTTCCTGCATGGGGGATGTCTCCGGAGCTGTCGGTCGGCACGAAGCCGGGGATGAAGGCGGGGGAGCCTCTACGCCGAAAATAGGGACACGCCGCCGCGAATGAAATCAACGCGTTCCTGGCCCCCGGGGCATCCCTGCGACCGACAGCGGGCCAGGCGCCTGGCCAGTCGTCGCGACTCGACGGGATGGCCCTCGGTCAGCGGGCCGCGCGTCTCCAGTCGATGCCCATCCGCTCCCGTACCTCGCCGATGGTCTCTTTCGCTATTGCGCCGGCCTTTCGGGCGCCGTCGTCGAGGATCTCGCGGACGCGCTCAGGGTGCGCCTTGAGCCCCTCGGCTCGTTCCCTGAACGGCCCGAAGGCATCCACGATGTTGTCGGACAGGACCCGCTTGCAGTCGATACAACCGATCCCCGCAGTCCGACAGCCCTCCGCCAACTCCCCCCGCTTCGCTTCGTCGGTGAAGAAGCCGTGGAGGGTGAAGACGTTGCACACCTCCGGACGCCCGGGATCCGTTCGTCTCACCCGCTGCGGATCGGTCACCGCAGTCCGGACCCGGTCCCACACCTCGTCGGGTTCGGCGAGAACGGGCACGGTATTGCCCAGCGACTTGCTCATCTTGGCCTCCCCGTCGAGGCCGAGGATCCGGCCCACATCCTTGCCGATGAGGGGCTCGGTCTCCGGAAAGGTCTCGCCGTAGGCGGCGTTGAACTTCCTCGCGATGTCGCGGGTCAGCTCCAGATGCTGCTTCTGGTCCTCGCCCACAGGTACGGCATCGGCCTTGTACAGGAGGATGTCGGCGGCCTGGAGGATCGGGTAGTTGAAGATTCCGGCAGGGATGGACTCGAAGTGCTGCGCCTTCTCCTTGAACTGGGTCATCCGCTCGAGGTCACCGACGGGCGTCACGGCGTTGAAGAGCCACGCCAACTCGGTGTGCTCGGGGACGTCGGACTGGACGAAGATGATGGCCCGCTCGGGGTCCAACCCCACGGCCAGGTAGGAGACGGCGAGGTCGAAGACGAAGCCCGGAAGTTCCGCCGGGTCCCCGCCGGCGGTGATCATGTGCTGATCGACGATACACCAGATGCAGTCGTAGTCGTCCTGCATGTGGACCCAACGCCGCAGAGCGCCGAGGTAGTTGCCGAGGTGCGCTTCGCCAGACGGCTGCATGCCGCTGAAGACACGCTTCTTCTTCGAGGATTCCGTCGAGGTCATTGCGGGAGCCCATGGAGACTGTGCGGGGCACGCGGCATGCCCGCTCACTGGTTCATTGGAGGGGGTTAAGTTAGCGCGTGAATCCGCTGCTACGAACCGCCCGACAAGCCGCCGAGGCCGCCGCCCGAGTCCACCGTCGCGACGCTGGCACCGTCCTCCTCGCCGGAGCCACCGTGAAGGCCCGCGCGGACTACGTCTCGCAGACCGACCTCGACGCACAGGCCGCCGCCCTCGCCATCATTTCGGCCAACCACCCCGAACACGCGGTCCTGGCCGAGGAGAGCGATGAACCCGTCGAATACCAACTGGCCCGTTGGGACGGTCGCCCCCTCTGGATCGTCGACCCCCTCGACGGCACAGCCAACTTCCTCCACGGGCACCCCCACTACTGCGCCTCCGTTGCCGTAGCGGTGGAGGGCCGGCCGGTGGCGGGGGCTGTCGTATCCGGCTCCTCGGGCGAGCGTTGGTGGGCCTCCGAGGGAGAGGGCGCGTTCAAGAGCGGAAAGCGCATCCGGGTGTCCGGCGAACGGCCGCTGGGCAAGTCCCTGGTCGGGACGGGCTTCCCCTTCAAGCTCCTCGACGCAATGCCTACGTACCTCCGGCAACTCGACGGGGTGCTACGGAACGCGTCCGGGGTCCGACGGGCGGGCTCCGCTGCCCTCGATCTCTGCTATCTGGCTCAGGGATCTCTGGACGCCTTCTGGGAAGAGATCCTCATGCCCTGGGACTTCGCTGCCGGAATGGTCCTGGTGCGCGAAGCCGGCGGGGTGCTGTCCCGCCCTGACGGCGGCGAGCTGGAGTTGCTGCCGGGACCGGTCCGGGGGGCGAACAGCGTGGAGCTTCTGCGAGAGCTCAGGGAGACGTTGAAGGACGACCGGTAGACAGGCCCTTCCGTCGACACGGAGGCGGCGACGTTTCCACGGAAACGCGACCGTGGCGTCTCCTCGTCAGAAGACGAGAACCGAGCGTCAGAAGACGAGAACCAAGCGGGCCCCGGCCGAAGCCGGGACCCGCCGCCGTTCCTAGCGGGCCGGGTTGAACGCCCGGTCCCGAGGCACCCTCGTCGTTACTTCGAGATCTCGATCTTCCGACCCTTGGCCTCGGCGACCTTGGGCATCCGCACGTTGAGGATCCCGTTCTCGAACGACGCGGTGATGCCGTTCGGGTCGACCGTGCGCGGGAGCGTGAAGGAGCGGGCGAACGTGCCGAAGTGCCGCTCGTATACGTGGTAGCGACGCTCTTCGTCGCCCTCCTCGCGGACCTCGTTCTTCTGCCCGCTGATGGACAGGACGTTGTTCTCCAGATCGATGGAGATGTCTTCTTCCGTCATGCCCGGAAGCTCAGCGGTGAGCAGGAGCTCGTCTGCGGTCTCGGACACGCTCACCGGGGGCATCCAACGACCGCCCTCGCGAGTGAAGTTGAGAAGCGAATCGTCGAAGAACCTCGAGAGACGGTTCGACATGTCGTCGAGGTCGCCCCAGTTGGAGTACGTCGGGCGGCGCAGCTGGTACTTCGTGATGGCCATGACAACCTCCTGTGGAAGGTTCTGTTGATGGTTGCTTGTCTGCCCCTTTCGATGAGCAACCACCGTGCCATTCCAGAGGGGGGCCATACCTGTCAACATGAACGGCCCCAACCGTTTACACACCAACCCAACCTGTCAAAACGACGGTCTAGAGTCGTTGTGCTGTCGTTTCGGCACCGGGCCTCGACGGGCCCCTCAGCTACCGACGGCGGCTCGCGCCAGCCGGGCCGCTCCACGAGGTGGGTCGACCTCGACTTGGACGACCTCTAGCCCCAGAGAGCCGAGCGCCGAGGCGAGCCGCACTCGCAGCGGCCCACCGGGAGCGACCAGCCCGCCCCAAAGGACGACGACTTCGACGGAGACTCCCCCGTCAGTCGTTCTTTGAACGGCGACTCCTCCGTCAGGTGCACTCGCGACTGCGCCCTCAGGCCGGCCCTCACGCGAGGGCGCCGGCCGTGGCGACATGGCCGCCTTGACCATGGTGACGAGCTGCTCCACGCCCTCACGCACGATGGCCAGCGCAGCCTCGTCCCCGGCGTCGGCGCACGCCACGACGTGGGGGGCCAGAGAGGCGACGCGGCTCTTGGAAGCGGTCTCGACCCACCCCACGGTCTCCGCCACCGTCCCCACCCCACAGGCATCGAGTAGCGGCGCCTCCATTGCCGTGGGCGCGGTCCGCCCGTCTTCGCTCGAGGTCAGACGCCGCAAGCCCTCGAGCCCGATCCAGTACCCGCTGCCCTCATCGCCGAGGAGGTGGCCCCATCCACCTACCCGACGCTCGGTCCCGTCCGGGTAGCGAGCCCACACGATGGAACCGGTCCCCGCGATGGCGAGGAGCCCTGGACCGTCTCCGAAGGCGTCGTAGAACGCGGCCTCCACATCCGTTCCGACAACCAGTCGCTCCGCCAACTCGAGTCTCCGGAGGGCGCGCGTCACCGCGGCGCGGGGGGCGGCGGTACCGGCCCCTGCAAGCCCCGCCCAGAGGACATCGGCCCGACCACTCCGGCCGCACTTCTTCAACGCCGCCTTCACCACCCGTCGCACGGCTTCCGCGGCGTCGTCGGGCCGATGGGCGGTGACCACGGCTCCTTCGTCCTCGGCGCGGGCCAGTTCGCGGCCATCTCCATCGATGACCACGGCGCGCGTACGGGTCCCTCCCCCGTCGACACCGACGAACAGGCTCACCAGCCGGGCCGACTCATGACGCCAGGAAGCTCACGCCTCGACCGCGGGCCGTTCGAAGTGGCCGGCGACCACGCCGGTGACGAAGGTCACGGTGGACCCGACAAGCACGTACCATGGCCAGGCCATCTCGTCGCGGAGAAGCGTCACCGTGCCGATGCCTACGGCGATGCCGATGATCGCAGAGCGCTGACCGGGGCGTGTCGTGAAGACACCCAGGGCGAAGGCTCCCAGCAGTCCCCCGTAGACCAGAGACGCGATCCCGAGCGCCACCTCTACGGCGGATGTCCCCTCCGACAGGGGAATGAAGAGGATCGCACCCCCGACGAGGAGAGCGGCCCAGACGAGGGTGAAGATCTTCCCGGCCCTGAGGACACGAGCCTCGTCATCCACGGCCCCCACCAGAGGTGCCCAGTAGTCGTATGCCGTGGCCGACGCCAACGAGTTGATGGACGACGACAACGACGACATGGCGGCGGCGAAGACGCCGGCGATGAGAAGCCCGGTGAGTCCCGACGGGAGCTCCTGAACGATGAAGGTGGGGAAGATGGCGTCCGACGACTCGAAGGGCCGACCCTGGTAGAAGGCCCAGAGCCCCAACCCCACCAGGAGAAAGAGGAGGAACTGGAGGATGACCACGAAGCCACTACCGATGAGTGCCTTCTGCGAGGCTTTCTGGTCGGTACACGTCAGGAGGCGCTGGACGATGAGCTGATCCGTCCCGTGGGACGCCATGGTGAGGAATGCCCCACCGAAGAAGCCGGCGAAGATGGTGTAAGGAACGCTGCGGTCCAGCGAAAAGTCGAGAATCCGGGTCTTCCCCACCTCGGCGCTTGCGGCCAGCACCTCGCCCCACCCTTCAGGCACCAGATACTGGATGGCGACGATGGTCACCGCAGCGCCGAAGAGGTAGAGCCCCATCTGTACCGCATCGACCCACACTACCGCCTTGATGCCACCGAAGTAGGTGTAGACGACGGTGAGGATGCCGATGACGGCGATCGACAGCGGATAGGGCCACCCGGTGATGATCGCCAGGGGAATCGCCGTGGCGAAGAGCCGCACCGAGTCGGCCAGCAGGCGCGTCACCATGAAGATGGCCGACGTGAAGCGCCGGGCTCCGATACCGAAGCGTGTCTCGAGGAGCTGGTAGGCCGTCGACAGCTCCCCGGCGTAGTACGACGGCAGCAGAAGCGTCGCCACCATGACCCGGCCGGCGAGGTAGCCCAAGGTGAGTTGGAGGAAGACCAGGCTCCCCGTATACGACACACCGGGAATGCTGAGGAACGTCAGCGTGCTGGTTTCCGTGGCCACCACCGAGAGCATGACAGCGACCCACGGGAGGGAGCGGCTCCCGAGAAAATAGTCCGTGCCCCCTTTCTGCCCACGGCCCAACCACGCCCCCCACGCGGTCACACCCGCCAGGTAGGCGACGAGGACGACGAGGTCGAGGGAGGTGAAGGCGCTCAAGGTGATCTCGGGCGCACGGTCCGGTCGGTGATGGCCAGTGCGGCCGCGTCGGCCACGGCTCTCCGCACGGGAACGTGCTTCTGATTCTCACGGGTCGGGTGGACCCTGTTCGTGAGCAGCACGACCCAGAGGTCGAGCTCGGGATCCATCCAGATGGAGGTACCGGTATAGCCGGTGTGGCCGAACGCATCTTCGGTGATGTAGTCCCCGCCGGCCGACCGCTCGGACGGGGTGTCCCATCCCAACGCCCTGGTCGATGTCGCATCGTACCGTGTGGTGAACTCGTCCAGCACGTGGGCGTCGACGATCCGGCGATCCTCGGTCCGTCGCACGGGACACGGCTCGCCTTCGACCCCGTCGGGACTACACGCCGGAGCCACCCCGTCGTTGAGCATCATCCGGGCGAAGACCGAGAGGTCGACGGCGGTACTGAAAAGGCCGGCGTGGCCGGCGACGCCACCCATGGCATCGGCGTTCTCGTCGTGTACCGTCCCCCACACCATCTCGTTGCGATAAATGGTGTCGATCTCCGTGGCCGCGATGCGGGGTCTCAGCGTCGAGGGCGGGTTGTAACGCGTTTCCAACATCCCCAACTCGTCCCAGAGGCGATCCTGGAGAAAGTCGTCGAGGGGCTGGCCCGCGATCTCCTCGATGACCCACGCCAACGTCATGATGCCGATGTCGGAGTACGCCGTCTCCTGGCCCGGTGGATTCTGGAGGGGCTCGTCGGCGGCCGCGTCCCTGTAGGCGTCCATCCCCTCGATCTCATGGTACCAGGTGCGGAAGGGGATGAGGCCCGTGCGATGGAGGAGAAGCTGCCGGACGGTGACGTCGGCCTTACGCGGATCGCCCCGGGACCACCACGGCAGGTACTCGACGACAGGAGCGTCCAGGTCCAGACGCTCCTCACCCACAAGGATCATCGCGGCTGTCGTGGTTCCCACCACCTTGGACACCGACGCCAGGTCGAAGATCGACGTCGATGTGACGGGTCGCCCCGTGCCGTACTGGAGTTCACCGAAGCCAGCCAGCTTCACCAGCCGACCCCGTCGACCCACCGCCACCGCGGCGCCGGAGAACGCCGAGTCGGCGATCGCGGCGACGAGGATGGAGTCGATGCGAGCCAGGGCGCCATCGGACATCCCCACGCTGGACGGATTGGCGACGGTCTGGAAGCTGCCTCTCGGGGCTCCGCCACGGCGCGCGATGATCCCGGCGGCCACCACGGGATCCTCGATCTCCAGCGTCGCGATCCGATCGGCGACCTTGGCCCGGGTGAGTCCCTCGCCGAGATTGTGGAAGGGGGGTAGCGCCACCGGCAGCCGACCAGTGATGGGTTCCTCGCCGAAGAGGGCGGCTACCGCGGCCCGCTGCGACCTGGCCCGATCACCCCACGCCACGAGATACGATCCCACGTCGGTGGCCGCCGAAAGCAGGTAGGGGTTGCCGAAAGAGACGAGCACCGTGGGACGGGTCCGCGCAGCCTCGTTCACCAGCTCGCGGAAGGGCTCCGGAAGGACATCTTCGTCCGAGCCCGCCGAAGCGGGCACATACGCAGTCACCACCACCCGATCTGCCTCGGCCAGCGCGTCGGCCGCAGCAACGTACGCGGCGGAGTCGCTCCGCTGGTCCAGCGAGAGCTCCGTCAACTCGAGGACGCGTTCGGCCAGGGCCGGCCCGAAGTCCCGGTTGGCCCAGGAGCGCGACGTCGGTGCCCACCGCAGGTGGAGCGTCGGTTCCAGGGAGAGGCCGTCCATGGGGACGAGGCGGTCGCGGTCCCGGGCCAGGACGATGGACTTCGTCGCCGCGGTATCGGCGAAAGCCCCGTGGGCCCCCGACCCTACCACCTCCGTGACGTACTCGAGAGACGCCAGACGTCGGCGATGAAGCTGCACCCTGGCCTTCGCCTCGAGGAGTCGTCGAGCGGAGTCCTCCAGCCGCCCGCGCTCCAACCGACCCGATTCGACGGCCGACACTATTGCGTCGATGGCCTCGGTGACTGCCTTGGGCGACAGCACGACATCCGAGCCCGCTTCGAGGGCTCGAACCGCCGCCTCGCCCAGGCCGTACATGTCCGTGATCCCCCGCATCGTCATGGCATCGGTGAAGATGATACCCTCGAAGCCCAGGTCGTCACGGAGGATCCCCGTCATGACCTCGGGCGCCAGGGTCGCCGGTGGCGCGCCTGGACCGAGGACATCGGGAAGCTGCACGTGCGCCGTCATGATGGCATCGACGCCTGCCTCGATGGCCTGGGCGAAGGGGTACAGCTCCAGGGAATCGAGGCGGGCCCGGTCGGCGTCCACCACCGGAATACCGATGTGGGAGTCCGTCGACGTGTCGCCGTGGCCCGGGAAGTGCTTGCCGGTGGTGAACGCTCCACCGTCCCGGGCCCCTCGGATGAACGCCACGCCCATCCGCGCCACCAGGTCCGGATCGCCTCCGAAGGACCGCGTGGCGATGACGGGGTTGTCCGGGTTCGAGTTGACATCGAGGACCGGCGAGAAGAGGAAGTGCACACCGACGGCGCGGGCCTCCAACGCGGTGATGCGGCCGTACTCGTAGGCGAAGCGTTCGTCACCGATGGCGCCGAAAGCCATCGTCGGTGGGAAGTCCGTGCCCCCGCCCTGGGGCAGCATCGAAGGCAGGGCGAACGACCCGTTGATGCGCATCCCGGGGCCGCCGTTCTCGAAGTCCGCCGTCACCAGAAGGGGGATCTCGGCCCGGGACTGGAGGGCGTTGAGCTTGGCGACGTACGCGTGCGGCGTCCCGATGGACGGTGAGACGCCCCCGATGCGGTCGTCCTCGACCCAAGCACGGAGGGGCTCGAACTCCGGGCTCGTCGGCGTCACATAGCCGCCGGGTATCCACTCGATGACGAGCTGGCCGATGAGCTCGCGCAGCGTCAGCTCCTGAAGTGTCGACTCGATCCAAGCCCGGGACTCGGCGTCGATTTCACCCCGTAGAATGGGCAGCGGGGCGTGCGGGGTGGAGCCGGCTGGCGGCGACGGCTGCCGGGGCTCGGGCATCGGGCCGCCCTGAGCCAGCGGGCCCGAGCACGCTGCGGCGAGAACGATGCCGAAAAGGGCGAACCCGGTTCGGAGGTGAATCGGACGCCGACCACCCGTGAGCGGGAGGAGCGGAGCCTGGAATCCGGCGCTGCCGGTAGCTCGTCTCCTGTCCCGCACGTCAGCGGCCCCCGGCGAGGCCGCGTTTGCTCCCGATCATGAGTCCATCCCCGATCTCGAAGAGCGGGGGAATGCGCGTGGGTACCCGACCCGTGATCTCCACCTGACCGAGCATGGCCTGGGCCGCCGCGCGCTGGCTCGCTTCTGAACCGTTCCACGCCAGCATGTACGACTGGACGCCGGGAAACGCCGTCACGAGGTAGGGATTTCCGAACGAGACCACGACGTGGGGTACGCCGATGTCGTCGAGTCGGTTGATGAAGTCGCTCAGTTCCTCGGGAATCGCGACCGAGCCCGAATACGACACCGCGGTTACATACGTGCTGACGACGACCAGCGCCCGATCCCGGGCTCTCCTCAACAGGGCGTCGTAGACTTCCGGTCCCGTGTCCCGATCGAGCTCGGCGGTTGTCAAACGCGGGTAGGTCTGACGGAGCTGCCGATTGAAGAAGCGGCCGGCCAGGACGTCCGACGTCCTGCGATACGTGACCGACATGACCCTGGCCGAGCGGGTGCCGGCGAGGGGCAGCAAGCCACGGTCGTTCTTGAGGAGGGTGATGGAGCGTCGGGCGATGTCATCGGCGACCGCCGTGTGATCGGGGATCCCCACAGTGTTCGCCACCCTCTCCATGCCCACGTAGCGGTTCTCGTGCAGGCCGAGTCCCTCCTTCATGGAGAGCACGCGGAGCACGGACTCGTCCAGGCGGGCCTCACTCATCCGCCCCGTCCGCACTGCCTCCACGATCCCATCCAGCGCCCCTGAGACCGAGGCCGGCATGAGGATGACGTCAGCGCCCGCCTCCAGGGCCCTGACGGCCGCGGCACCCGAGTTGTGGCTTCTGGAGATCGCGCTCATGTCCATGGCGTCGGTGAAGACAATGCCTTCGAACCCCATCTCACCACGCAGGACGTCGGTGAGCACCAACGGGGAGAGCGTCGCCGGCTCGCGCACACCACCGTTGAGGGAAGGCACGGAGATGTGGGCGGTCATGATGGCGCCCATCCCCGCGTCGATAGCCTCCTGGAATGGATGTAGCTCCACGGAGTCCATGCGAGCCCGATCATGGCGGATGACGGGAAGCGCGATGTGGGAGTCGACCTCCGTGTCGCCGTGGCCGGGGAAGTGCTTGCCCGTCGCGATGGCGCCGTTTTCCTGCACCCCACGCACGAACGCGATCCCCATCTTCGCCACGCTCGACGGGTCTTCGCCGAAGGAGCGCACGTTGATGATGGGGTTGTCCGGGTTGGAGTTGACGTCGAGGACCGGGGCGAAGGGAACATGGATCCCCACCGCGCGGGCCTCGAGAGCAGTGATCCGACCCATCTGGTACGCCAGTTCCTCCTCACCGGTGGCACCCACCGCCATGAGTGACGGGAAGTTCGTGGCGCCGCCCAGATCGATGTTGCCCGGCATGTGGATGGCCCCACGCATCCGGAACCCGGCCCCGGTCTCCAGGTCCGCCGCGACGAGGAGCGGAATGTCGGCATGGGCCTGGAGGTCGTTCAGCTTCGCAGCCACCTCGAAAGGGGTGCCCACCGACATGATGACACCGCCGATCTTCTGCTCTTCGATGAAGCGGAAGACGCGCTCGTGGCTCTCGGAGCCCTTGGGAGCGAAATCACCCAGGACCCAGGGCATGATGAGCTGGCCCGCCTTCTCCTCCAGCGTCATCTCGTCGATGGTCCGCTGAGCCCAGCTCCGCTCATCCGCCGGCTCCTGCTCGGGCTCGGGGACGGCGCTGGCTGCCGCCGCCTCCTCGGTGGCAGCGATGCTGTCGAACACGTCGTCCAGCGAGGGAGGCCTGTCCATACCCGCAGCCGGGTCGGTTGGCAACGCCGCGTCCGCTCCGGGCTCGTCGGCGTCACCGGCCGGCGATAACGGGTCCGGTGATCCCCCGAAGAACCCGCACGAAGACAGGGTGAGTACGAGCGCGAGGGTGCCGAGTCCCCGGAAGAGGTTCGGGCACGGAGCGAGGCGTACCTGCGTCATGCGTGGGTGGACCGTTTGCTGGGGGGTGCGTTGACGTAATCCAATGTGTCGCCGATGCTTGCCGAATGTCACGCACCTCGTGGGAGCATGCGATGCGGCACAACCTCGACCGGCGCCAAGGTATTCAGATGTTTCTACCCCCACAATCAGCCGTGTTCACTGGGCTCCTGACGTGTCTTTTCAGCGCGTGCGCCAGTGACTCGGGCCAGACCGACGCCGGTGACTCGGAAGCGGCGTTCGTCGCCACCGGGGCACCCGCGCCGGCGGTGCGACCGGGCGTGGACGTGCTCCTCACCGATTCTGCCCACCTGGTGGCCGGCCTCCGGATTGGCCTCGTAACCAATCACACCGGTGTGTACTGGGCCGACACGAACGCAGACGCCTCGGCGAACGAAGCCGTCGGTCATGTCATCGATGCCATCCATTCCTCCCCGGATGTCGAGCTCGTCGCCCTCTACGGACCGGAACACGGCATCCGCGGGGTCGCCGAGGCCGGGGCCCGGGTGGACACCGAAGTCGACGATCGAACGGGTGTGACCGTCTTCTCGCTCTACGGCGAGACGCTGCGTCCCACGCCTGAGATGCTCGAGGGAGTGGACGTCCTCGTCTACGACATGCAGGACATCGGTGCCCGGTACTACACGTACGTCTCTACCATGGCCTATGCCATGGAGGCGGCCGGCGAACATGGGATCCCCTTCATCGTCCTCGACCGGCCCAACCCCATCCGTGGTGATGTGGTCCAGGGCAACGTCCTGGACACGGCCTACTCGAGCTTCGTCGGTCTATACCCGGTGCCCATGCGACACGGGATGACGCCTGGAGAACTCGCAAGGATGTACGTCGCCGAGTACGGCATCGACGTGGACCTCCGTGTCGTCCCCATGGAGGGGTGGGAGCGCCACATGACGTACGAGGAGACGGGGCTCCCCTGGATTCCACCGTCTCCCAACATGCCGTCGGTAGAGAGCGCCCTGGCCTACCCCGGCACCTGCCTCTTCGAGGGGACGCCCCTTTCCGTGGGCCGCGGCACGGATCGTGCTTTTCAATGGGTCGGCGCGCCGTGGTTGGACGGCGACGCGCTCGCCGAAGCGTTGAACGCTTACGGCTTCGAGGGAGTGCGCTTCGAGGCCGTGACCTTCACGCCCGATGCCCCCGGCGATGGAAAGTTCGGCGGCGAAGCGGTGAACGGTGTCCGCGTCCTCGGTGAGTCGAGTGCCTACGATGCGCCACGGGTCGCCGTCGCCATGCTCGTCGAGAGCCGGCTGGCGTCGGAGGACCAGTGGTTCTGGCGCGAGAGCCATTTCGACCGGTTGGCCGGAACCGATGCCCTTCGCACGGGCATCGAAGCGGACATGACCGTGGACGAGCTCACCCGCGGGTGGGCCGCAGCACTAGAGGCCTTCGAGGCAACGAGAGCCCCCTACCTCATCTACCCATGACGAACCGACGACTCCAGCGCCTCCTCAACCGCCGACCGCCCACGCCAGACCCGCGGCACCCGACCGACCGCCGATCCCGGCCCGAGACGGCGCGCGCGGCAGCGCCGTGGGTCGCGGCCTTACTCGTGGCATGCGGAGGAGCCGCATCGTACGGGCCGACCACCCCTGCCCCGACATCACCCACCGAGCTCGCGACTCTCCACGACGCAGCTCGGGTCCCCGGTCTGGAGGACCGCCGATTCAACCCTCAACGCTACTGGAGCGCCGTCGAGCCCTACCTCGGCGAGGCCGTATCGTCCCGGGTCGCGGGGGAGAGCGCCGAGGGCCGGCCCATTCACCACCTCACCTTCGGCGACGGACCGGTGTCCGTGTTGCTCTGGTCGCAGATGCACGGCAACGAGAGCACCGCGTCGATGGCCCTGGCGGACATGATCCGCTTCTTCCACGAGTCGCCGGATCATCCTCTGGCCCGAAGGATCGCCGAGGGCGCGACCATCCACATGATTCCCATGCTCAACCCCGACGGCGCCGAGCGCTTCCAACGACGGAACGCCCAGGGCATCGATGTGAACCGGGATGCCCGTCGCCTTCAGACCCCCGAGGGACGGCTGCTGAAGGCCGTGAACGACGAGGTCCAACCGGACTTCGGCTTCAACCTCCACGACCAGAGCGCCGCGGTACGCGTGAGCGGGACCGACCTCGGCGTTGCCATCGCTCTCCTCGCCCCCGCCTTCAACGAGGCCCGGGACGTAGACGACAAGCGCCGGCGGGCCATGCAGGTCGCCACCCTCCTCATGGAGGCCGTCGAACCTCTCGTCGGCCAGCACATCGCCAAATACGACGACACCTTCAATCCGAGGGCCTTCGGCGATCTCATGGGCGCCTGGGGGGCGAGCACCGTCCTCATCGAGTCCGGAGCGTGGGCGGACGACCCCCAGAAGCAGCACCTCCGCAAGACCAACTTCGTCGGCATCCTCACCGCCCTCGACGCCATCGCCACAGGGCGGTACGCCGAGTACGACCCCAACGTCTACGAGAGCCTCGCCTACAACGGCCGACGTCTCCCCGACCTGCTCATCCGTGGCGGGACCATCGCGATCCCGGGCATCCCGGCCTTGAGGGCCGACCTCATCGTCGAATACTCCATGCCGCTCCTCAAGGAGGGGGCCATCGTCTCCGACATCGGCGACATGGGGACCTCGGAAGCCCAGGACACCCTCGACGTGGATGGCCTCTACCTCGTCCCCATGAGCAGTGCCCTGGATGCTGGCGGTGGCCTCGATGTCGGAGCGCCAGCCCACTTCACCGTGGCCGAAGATCAGGACGGCCGTCGTGTCCGTTTCCTTTTCGAGGGGCGGCCGCCGACGAGGCGCTAGCCGGAGCCGGCGCGACCTCGAAGGTGACCGGCGGCGGCACACCCCGGCGTCAAGGCGTGGGGGGCGCTCCCGGCGCGGCGCCTCCAGGTCGGGCGGCCGCACGGCAACGAGGTCCTCCACCTCCAGAGCCAACGCCGTGAGGTCTGCCCAGCTTCGCCCGTACATCCCGGAGGCTCGTGAGATGCCTCGAACCACGGGCTCGTCACCCGCCGCTCACCGCCGGGAGCACGACGACTTCGCTATGTGGGGCCACCGGCGTGTCGAGCCCACCCGACCAGCGGATGTCGGCCCCGTCCACGAAGATGTTCACGTGGGGACGCACCTCGCGCTGCTCCGTGAAGATCCGGTCGTAGATGGCGGGGTACCGCCGACGGAGAGCCGTGAAGAGGGTCTCCACGGTGTCACCGGCCTCCTCGACGAGGATCTGCGCCTCACCGCCGACGAGCTCCCTGAGCTGGCCCGGCAGGACCACGGTGACCTCCGTCGCAATCAAGCGGCTGTTCATCCCCTCGGCCGTCTTCACGCGAACACCGCTGCCTTCACGCGAGCACCGCCGCCTTCACACACACCACAGGCGGGAGACCTTCGATGACGAGCTCCCAGGACTCACCGTCGTCGGACGAGGCGTAGACCTTGCCGCTCCTCGTCCCGAAGTAGACGCCGGCCGGGTCCATGGAGTCGACATCCAGCGCGTCCCGGAGGACCGTCTCGTACGCGTCCTCCTGCGGTAGCCCGGCGGTCATCGCTTCCCACGTCGCCCCGGCATTCCGGGTGCGATAGACCCTGAGCTTCGCTTCAGGGGTGCACCGGAAGCCGTCGGACTCCAGGGGGACGATGTAGACGGTATCGGGGTCATGGGGGTGGACGGCCATTCCGAATCCGAAGTCGGAGGGCACGCCGTTCGCAATGTCCTGCCACGAGACGGCCCAGTCGTCGGTGCGGTAGAGGCCCCAGTGGTTTTGCAGGAAGAGACGCTCGGGGCGCTTGTGATGGTACGCCATCTTGTGGACGCACTGCCCGAATTCGGGATGCTTGTCCGGAAGGAATTCGGCGCGTACCCCCATGTTGCGAGGCGACCAGGAGGCACCAGCGTCGTCGGTCCCGTAGACCCCGCCGGTGGAGAACGCAACCAGCATCCGCTCCCTGTCGGTGGCATGGGGAATGATCGTGTGCATGCACAGGCCACCGTTCCCCGGCGTCCAGTATTGCCGGTGCTCGTGCTCGAGGAAGCTCTCCACAGGCGCCCAACTGTCGCCTCCGTCGGTGCTCTCGAAGAGACACGTCGGCTCGACGCCCAGCCACATCCGCTCCGGTTCGTCTTCAGGTCCGGGCCGGATCTGCCAGATCCGCTCCAGGGAAAGACCCGACGCCTCCGGGAACCGCACTGGCCGCTCGTCCTTCCCCGACCAACTCGCGCCCAGGTCGTCGGAACGTCGGAGTGTCGTCCCGAAGAAGGGATTGCCGGGCGCGCACCACAAGACGTTGGATCCGCCTCGGGAGTCCAGGGCCAGGGCGTAGACTTCCTCTCCAGGGAAGTGGGGTCCGTCCATCTGCCACACCGATCGGTCGGGGCCGGAGGAAAAGAGGAAGGAACCCTTCGTCGTGCCGACCATGATCAGAACGTCGCCTGACTGGGCCGGGCTACCAGAAGGTGTCTCGGGCACGGGTCCCCTCCTCTTCGTCGTGGACCATCACGGCTCCCATTCTGGGGAGTCGCGGATAGGAACGCCAGCGCCGACCTACCGCCTGGGGAAGCGGAACTCGGTCCCGATCTCCGGCCGCCAGAAGGCTCCGTCGAAGACGTGTTCGAGACGGTCTTCGAAGTGTCCGATGTCGCTCAGGAAGATGGAGCGGGTGGGGGCGTCCACCGGGACGAAGAAGTCCTCCCAGTGACCGAGGAGCACTCGATCGGGCTGGAGGTTGTCGACGAACGCTTCCGGATGCCAGTCGACCTGGTCGAACGTCGCGGGGACGAAGACGGCGAGGTCCACCGGTCGCTCGGCGATGAGCGAATCCGGGGCGAACCCGAGGGGCGGTGCAACCACCGCGTCCTGATAGTAGACCCGGAACGCGACTTCCCCAACGTCGTCGAGGAAGTCGATGAGGAAGGCCAGGGTGTTCCCGTCGAGCCAGTCCATGGCCAGCGTGGGGGGGTCGTCCAAAGGGTAGTCCCGGGTGCCCTGGTACAAGGTGTAGCCGTCGAAGTGGGGCGCATGGTGGGAGCGCAGGGGGAGTACCCGGACGTTCCCGTAACGCCTCCACCGGCCCATGGTCTCGTGATCGGCCACCTCGGAATCGTCCACGATGTCGATCCGGTCGGCCACGCCGGACCAATCACTCAATGTGTTCGCCACCGTCCGATTGCCCAGAATACGGGCCCGAGGCGCATGCCGGAGCGCGACTCGGGGTACGTCCATGAGGTGATCGTAGTGGGCGTGGCCACTGAGGATCACCGAAGCCCGCCGGACATCGTACTTCGACATCCAGCGATCGATCTCGGCCGTGTCTGCGGCGATGGTCCAGAGCCCGGTGCGGACAACGCCTGGATTGGAGAAGAGAGGCGCGGTCATGACCTGGTCTTCGCCATGCTCCATGATCCAGCCGCCCGTGCCCAGGTAGACCAGGCGAAGGGAGTCGGAGCCCGGCGGCGCGAGATCGACGAGGCCTTCGACGCCGGGACCCAGCCGACAGCCGGAGAGGGCGACAATGGCGACCAGGACGCCCACCGCGCGGATCATTTCAGTGCGTGTCGAAAAGGCGCTGAAGTTCCGCACCCGTCCGCTCCTCCAGCAAGGCTAGCATCAGCAGGACGCGGGCCTTGTGGGGGGACAGGTCCCCCGCGGTGACGACACCGCCGGAGGGCGAGCCACCACCCGCGAGCACCCGCCCTTCAGGGACCCGCGAGGCGAGCACGACCCGGACACCGGACTCCGCGGCGTCCGCCACGGCACGTCGCATTCCGGGGCTGGCACGGCCACCACCGAACGCCTGGACGACGACTCCGGGGACGCCCGCCTCAACCCGGGCGTCGAGAGCCGAGCCGTCGTTGCCCGTGAAGTCGACGACGATGGGCACCTGGGGTAGCTCGGTGACCCCAGTCGTCAATCTCGTCTCCGAAGACGTCGTGTGGCGCGTCGTCACCTCGTGGCGGAAGACGATCTCATCAGAGTCGACGATGCCCAGCGGGCCCCACTCGGACCCGAACGTGTGCACCCGGTTGCTGTCGCGTTTCCGCACGTTTCGAACCGAGTGGATCTCGTCGTTGAGGACGACCACCACGCCCGCCCCCTTCGAGGCCGGATAGGTGGCCACGCGGACCGCCGAGAGGAGGTTGGCCGGTCCGTCTGCCGACACGGCGCTCGCGTTGCGCATGGACCCGACCATGACCACGGGTCGAGGGTCGTCGACCGTCAGGTGGAGGAAGTACCCGGTCTCCTCCATGGTGTCGGTGCCGTGGGTCACGACGACGCCGGCAAGCTCGGCGTCGGTGGCGAAGAGCTCGTTGATCCGACGGGCAAGCCGCAGCCAGTGGTCCGGCGTCATCGCCGAGGAACCGATGCGACTGAACTCCTCGACCTCGATGATCGCCACCTCGGCGAGCTGCGGGACCGCGTCCACGATCTGGGCGCCGGTCAGCTGTCCTCCCGTCGTCCTCCCCGCGATGGTCCCACCGGTGGCGATGACACGGACCCGCGGGAGCTCCTGGGTCTGGGCCCGGAGGTCGCCGGACGCCAGCGGCAAGACAGCCAGGGCCGCGCCCACCAGCACTCCCAACACGGCCGCAGGCGCCCTCACTTCAATACCCCCGATGCCACGGAGAAGAATCCCTCACGCGCTTCCGACCCGACCCGCCGCCTTGGTTGCCTCCACCCGCCGGAGGAAGAGGTCGGAGAGCTTCCGCGTCACCTCCCCGACCCTGCCGTCCCCCACCGGCTTGCCGTCGATTTCCACCACGGGCCGAACCTCGCCGGTGGTCCCCGTGAAGAAGCATTCGGTGGCCCACTGGAGCTCTTCGATGTAGACCGGTCGCTCTTCCACTGGCATCGCCGCCTCGCGGGCCTCCTCGAGCAGGACCCCACGCGTGATGCCGGGAAGGATGTGCCCGGTGACCGGGTGCGTCACGGCGGTGTCTCCGAAGACGGCCCAGAAGTTCTGATGCGCCCCCTCGATGGCGACGCCGTCCCTGACGAAGATGGCGTCGTCGGCGCCACGGTCCTTTGCGTCCTGGAATCCGATGGCGTTGGGAAGAAGGCAGATGGTCTTGATGTCGACCCTGCTCCATCGGCGATCCGGAACCGTGGCCGCCGTGAAGCCCTTGTTCCACACATCGTCCGCAGGCCGCGACCACTCTTTCGCGAACGCATAGACCGTCGGCTCGACCGCCGTCTCCGGGAAGTAGTGGGTCCTCGGTGCCGCTCCCCGGGTGATCTGCATGTACACCATCGAGCGGTCGGCTTCGTCGAGTCCGTTCCGGGAGATGAGCTGGCGGTGCATCTCCTCCAGGCCCGATACGTCGTAGTCGATGCGGAGGAAACAGAGCCCCTTGAGAAGCCGCTGCAGGTGGCGGTCCAGTCCGAAGGGAACGCCTTCGTAGAACGGAGTCACCTCGTAGAGCCCGTCGCCCAGGAGGAATCCCCGATCGTCGGGGGAGATCTTCGCTTCGGCCTTGGGGATGTACTCCCCGTTCAGATAGACTGTATCCATGGTGCAAGTATGAGCGCCCGGTCCGCCGCCGGGAAGGCACCGACGGTGAGTGCGGTTTCGAGTCGAGGCCTCCACCGGTGGTGAGCCAGGACTCGTCATCCGCGGTCCTCTGCCTCCCGGCTCGGAACGCCTGCACCTGAGGTCCCACGAGGAACAGCGAAAAAGCCGGGCCGCAGGGAAAGCCCCACGACCCGGCTCGATTCGTGTCGAGTCAGCTCCCGCCGACCCGATCAGCTACGGGTCAGTGAATGTACGCCCCACCACAGGCTGCGATGAACAGCTCGGTGATGATGTCGACATCGGCGCTGGAATCACCAGCCGCATCGACCAGCGCCTGGACCGCACTCCGGACGCTGGCCCGGTAGTTGGCCATCGCGGACGCCGCGGCGGACGCCGTAGCGGCAGTCTCCAGACGCGTGTTCAGCGTCGCTTCGACGAGCGCGGCCTCTGCTGCCGCACGGACGTTGGCCCGCACCGTGGTGCTGGCACCGGCGGCCAGGTAGTCGACAGCCGCATCGGCTGCCGCGTCGATCGTGGTGGTGAGACGAGTCTCGAGCTCGCTCTTCACGTCGTCGGCCGTCGAGGACGAGGCTTCGACTCCGGCGCGCGCGTCGGCAAGGGACGATTCGATGGCCGCAGCGAGCGTCGCCTCCGCAGAGGTCGAGTACTGAGCGGCAGCGCGTTCACGAGCCCGAAGGTTGAAGAGAACCGGCTCGGTGATGATCCGACCCCGGACCGTGCTGCGTCCTTCGATGACTGCGTCCAACGTCGTTGCGGCACCGGCCGTAGCCATCACGATCGTCTCCAGACGGGCACCCGCCCCGGTCCATGCTTCGATGGCCGCGTCGGCATACTCGTCCTGGGCGACGTCGAGAGAGACCCCGCCCAGAAGGTCGGCCGCCAGATCAACAGCGGCGTCGACCATGAGGTTCGACCGAGTCGAGGCGTCGAGAGAGATACCTGCATCGGCGAAGACCTCGTTCATCGTCGCGCTGGCTTCAGCCGAACCCTCGGCCACGGCATTCAGCTCGGCGTCGGACGAGAGGAGAGCCTCGGCGTCCGAACCGGTGGCGTTGAGGAGCAGGGCCAGCTCGGCGGTGGACGTCTGATTCGCGCGACCCGATGCCGTGATGTGGGCATAGGCACGCGTCTCCATGGTCGTCTCATAGGTGATAGGAGCCGGACGTACTGTCGAACGCGCCTGGATCTCTCCGTGGATCATGACCTCACCCGCGGCCCGACCGTCGACGTATGCCACCACCGCGGTGTTGGTGCGCCCGTGGGGGACACGTTCGATCCGGTAGGTTCCGTCGGCTTGCACTTCAGCCGACGCGAGCGCGCTGTATTCACCCGACGAGCTGATCTGAACGACACTGACGGTCTGAGCCGCCGTACCCGGCGCTCGCTGCGGACCGTTGGCCGAGCTCTGGGAAGGGGTCGTCTCATCTACCCGCCCCTCGACAACGGCAGCGTTCTCCTCGTCGAAGTCGGGGGTGGTCGGTGTATCGTCGCAAGCCGCCATGGTGAGCATTGCAGTCATGGCGACGAACACGGTGCTCTTCTTGATTCTCATCAGTGCACTCCTGTTCGCCCTACCGGACCTCGCAACGGCAGGGACGTTTCTGGGAAACTTCCCGTGGGCACCTCGCCCACGACCCGAGGTCGTCGGCCTAAGCGTCAATGCAGACTGCATGCCAATGGCTCTCGAGACCCCCAACGTGCAGCATGACAACGAGTTAATGACCCCGATCGCGGTGTCGACTTGGAGCGCTACCACCAATGCAGTGCGCCCAAGAAGCTCGTTGCACCAAATAAGTGCATCACCATCGGACGTCGATTTCGACGGTCGATGCACCCGGCTCGGCACGGTCCTATGTTGCGCCCGACGGCAGGCCTGTCTCGTAAATCATGGAGGGACGATGAAGGGATCGATGAGGGTGGCCGGAGCGATGGCGACGTTGGCGGTGGCGCTGACCATCGTCGGCGCGAGCGCGGCGGAGGCTCAACAGCCGACCCTGCCCGCCGAGGTTCAGGAGTGGCTGGAGCGGGATCAGGCGCGCAGGTGGGCGGCGATGATCGCCGAGGGTGACTCCATCTTCAACGCGGGCAGCTGCGCACGATGCCACGGACAGGCCGGGTCGGGTGGTCGCAACGGGCCCGACCTCACCGACGCCACGTGGGTTCAGAGCGACGGTTCACTCGAGGAGATCCGCCGGACCGTCTTCTGGGGCGTGCGCCGGGAACTCCTCTCCGATCCAGCATGGCGCTTCGAGATGAATCCCGGGGGCGGGCTCGACCTTGGGTGGGAGCAGTACGCCTCGCTGGCCGCCTATGTCTGGAGTCTTTCCAACGACACAGGGCTCCCCGGGCGGTGAGCGGCGCCTGATTCAACCCTGGATCAGCGTTCGGACCAGCTCGTCTCGAAGGCTCGGATAGCGACCCCCGAACAGATTCCAGCTGTTGATGACCGCGACGATATCGTGGTCGGGCAGGACGAGCAGGAACTGACCGCCGAAACCCTGTCCTGCCCACACCTCTTCCCCCATGGGATCAGGGCGCCACCACTGGTAGCCGTATCCCGGCGCAGTCACGCGTATGGCCGTAGCCGCCTCCACCCACCCGGCCGGCAGGATCCGGCGGTCCTCCCAGATTCCGTCCCGGAGATACAGGTACCCGATCTTCGCCAGATCGACTGCCTCCAGGTAGAGACCGCCCAGTGCGTCGGGCAGCCCGGCGTCCGTGACTTTCCAATGGTAGTCGGTGATTCCCGGGGGCCCGAACAGATGATCCTCCGCGTACGCGTCCATGGTCCGCCCCGTCGCGCTTCGGATCACGGCCGACATCAATTGACTCCCTCCGGAGTTGTAGACCCAACGCTCACCCGGTCGCGCATCCATAGGTTGATCGAGGGTGAACTGGACCCAGTCGGCACTTCGTTCGAGCTGGATCGTGGTGTTGGTGTCGTCCATGGGCCGATCCGTCTCGTGCCACTCGATCCCCGTGCGCATGGTCAGCACGTCCTCGAGCGTGGCGTCCCGGAGTCCGGTTGCCACGGACGACACGTCGTACCCTCGAAGGAAGGGAAGCAGCAACTCATCCACGCCGGCGATGTCCCCGCGGGCGATGGCGACAGCCATCAGCGTCGCTGATATGGACTTGGTGACCGACTGCAGCGTATGGACGTCACGGCCCTGGTGGTACGGATGCCAATCGGGGTGCAGGTAGTTGAACTGATGGTCCCAGGAGGGATCGTCACATCCGAACCCACAGCCGATGGCACTTCGTCGATCGCGGCTGATGGAGCGGTAGTCGTGTCCGTAGCGCTCGTCGACCACCCGTCGCCCATGTCGAATCACCACCACGCGATTCACGTATCCGAAGTCCCCCGCCCTGATGCGTCGATGGAGGGCCGCGAGCGCCGAGGGATCGAGTCCCTCCGCGGCCGGCGTGCTCGCCTCCCACCCGTCGGTGGGCCAGGGCGCCTCCTGGGCCGAGATCCCGAGAGGCGCGAAGAGGACCCCACAGGCAGCGGCGAAGACGCCCACCCTGGGGGTCGTCATGCGGGAGGCCCGGCGGACGACGGACCACCCACCTTCCCCGACACCCACGCCATGGCGGCACCGGCGAGCGCCAGACGAGTGGCGGTGACGAATGGTTCCACGAACGGGACCGGAAGAACCGACCAGTTCGTGACTGCATACAGGTCGAATGCGACCGCGACCCCGAAGAGGAGGCCGAACACGCCGGCGACTCGGAGTCCGCCAGAGAACGATGCCGCCTCAGCCTTTTCGAGCACGAAGAGCAACATAGACGCGAGCGCGACATGCGCGATAACCATGGCCCAGCCGATGGGCACGTCTCTCAGGACGCCTGAGGCGGAGCCGAGGTGCGAGGAATAGAAGCCGCCGAGCAGCACGACGTACAGCAGGAACCCGAGCACGAACAGCACCACCGTTCCGGTGAGGACCATCACCGACAGCCGTCTCATGTTTTCTCCCTCCTCGAGGGTCGACAACGGAACGTTCCCGTCGGACACTCTTCTCGCAACTCTTCGAAGGCGGCACGTGCACCCCGGACTCAGCGGTCCTACTGTATGCACTCGTCGTCGCTGCCCAGGAGGCCCCATCCTCACCTGCCGCCGCCGTTTCGCGCCCCCACGCTCCAGGGGCAGGGCCCTTTTCTCCGGCTTGTTCGTTGCGCTCGCGTGCCTGCCCATGACCTCGGTGGAGGCCCAGATCATCTCGGGCCGGGTCCTCGACTCGGAGAACGGTTCGGGCGTGGGACTGGCGGCGATCATCGTCCTCGATCCGCAACGAACGCCTCTCCTCATGCGCGCGGCGGACACCGCCGGAGTGTTCCAGGTCGACTTCCCGGGACCCGGGGAGTACTACCTCGTCATCGAGCGGCTCGGGTACTTTGAGACCGAATCGCCGCTCCTCGCCGTAGACGCCGACGCCCGCTATTCCGTGGACTTCGAGATGAGGCCGGAGCCCATACGGCTAGACCCGCTCCAGGTCACCGTGTCGAACGGGCGCCTCGAGGATTTTCTCAGCCTGGAGTTCGGCGTGCATCCGGCCACCCTGCGAGGGTATCGGGTCATCCAGGGGACGCGCCTGGAGGAGGCGAAGCTGAAGGCCGAGGACAACACGGATCTACTCCGCTGGCTCTACATTCCCGTGTCCCACGGGTCGCGGGTCTGTGTAGGCACGTTCGGTGCCGCGCTTCCAGCGAGGATGGGATACGAACGCACCATGGCGCGCGCCGAGGCTGCCGCGACCGTGGACCCGGAGCGACAATGCGGCGCGGTCTACGTGGACGGCATCCGCTGTCGTAACGAACACGTGGAAGAGATCGATATGGATCCGATCGCTGTTGTGGTGACGGTCGACGGGGCGGTTTACCTCTACTCCCGGGACTTCGATTGGACCTTCCGGCCAGCATCCGCCACCGGGGGATGCTGACCGGATCGGCCGGCCCCCGTCGCCCTCAGTCCCCGCGCATCGTCTCCACCGGATCGACTCCGCTGGCGCGCAGCGCAGGGAGCCAGGTGGCGGCGAGGCCAATCGTGGTCAGGATGATCACCGTGCCGAGGAACGTCACCGGATCGGTCGTGCTGACATCGAAGACCATCCCCTCGAGAAGCCCGGTCATGGCGGCCGCCCCGAGCGCTCCGAGCACGATGGCGAGCGCCACCTGGGCCATGCCTTCCCGGACGACCATGGCCACGATGCTCGTTCGTTGAGCCCCGAGGGCCATGCGAATGCCGATCTCCCTCGAGCGTCGCGCCGTGGCGTGAGCCACCACGCCGTAGATCCCGATCCCCGCCAGAAGCAGGGCCACGAGGGCGAACGTTCCCAGGCTGATGGCGGCCAAGCGCGAGCGACGGACGGCGTCAGCGAAGAGGTCGGCCATGGAGTCCATGGTGGAGAGCGGAACCCCCGAATCCATCTCCAGAAGTTCAGCCCGTAGTCCGGCGGCGACCGTCGCCGCAGGAACCGCCTCCGTGCGGACGATCAGCGACATGAAGTTGAACGCGTTGAACTGGCGGTGTTCCCAGTAGAACATGGGATACGGTTCGGTATCCGGTCCGTTGTGACGGATGTCGGCCACAACACCGACCACCTCCGCCACAAGCGTGTCACTCCACGGCATGGCGATCTGCTTTCCCACGGCCCGTTCGCCCGGCCAGATCTGGTTCGCCCCCGTCTCGTTCACCACCACCGCCAGGGGGGCCGTTGCATCGTCTCCAGCCTCGAACAGCCGTCCGTCGCGGAGGGGGATGCCCATGACCTCGTGGTAGTCCCGATGGATCCACCGCACGTCCGCCCCGGGCATCTGCCCGGCCTCGGGCACGGGGCGGTCCAACGCCCAGAAGCCCGTCCGCGTCCCGGCGCCTGCGAGGGGGGCACCCGTGACGGCGGTGGCAGCTTGGACGCCCGGAAGCGCCGCAGCCCGCTCGACCAGCTCCTCGAAGAAGAGCATCTGCTCCGTCGTGTCGTAGCCCGCCCCGCCGAGTTGCACCTGAGTCGTGAGTAGACGCTCAACGTCGAACCCCACGCCTACGTCCAGGCGATTGACCAGGCTTCGAACCAGCAGCCCCGCGCCCACCAGAAGCACCAGACTGAGAGCCACCTGCACGACGACCAGTCCACCGCGGAGGCGCTTCATGGCGACCGTAGCCACGGATCCGCGGGTGCCGAGACCACCGGCGAGGCGGGGGCGCCCGATGGACACGGCCGGCGCCATTCCGAAGAGGATGGCCGTGAAGGCGATGGCGACCAACGAGAACGCCAGCACGCCGGCGTCGAGCCCGATGGCCTCCAGCCGCGGCAGGTCCGGCGTCGCTCGAACGAACGCAACCAAACCCCACTGCGTGAGGCCGATCCCCAGGGCACCTCCCACCACGGCCAGGATCGAGCTCTCAACCATGAGTTGGCGGACCAGTCTCCCCCGCCCTGCCCCCATGGCGGAGCGGACCGCCATCTCCTGCTCACGCTCACTGGCGCGGCTCACCAGGAGGTTGGCCACATTGGCACAGGCGATGAGGAGCACGAAGCAGACCGCACCGAAGACCACCACCAGCATGGGCCGGACCCCGCCGACCATGTCCTCGTGAAGGCCCACGACCCGAACGCCCCACCCCTCCTGGCGATCCGGGAAGGCCTCGGCCAGACGGGCCACCAGCGCGTCGGCCTCTTGGCTGGCCGCCTCCACCGTAACTCCCGGCGCCAGACGACCGACCACCTGGAGGTACCGTCCCGCCGCCGCCTGCGCCTCCGGACCGAACTGTGGCGGAAGCCAGATCTCGTGGGAGCCCACCCCCCCGAACGAGGCGACCTCGACGTCGAAGTCGTAGCGGTCGTCCAGCACGCCGATGATCTCGAAGGGCACCCCGCCCGGTCTGAGGCCGAGCTGGATGGTGCGTCCCACGACGCCCGGGTCGGCACCGAATCGCCGCTGCCAGAATCCCTCCGACAGAACGACCACGCTACCGCCGCCTGGCTGGTCCTCGGCCTCGCCGTACAGTCGCCCGATTCGGGCCTCGGCGCCTACCATCTCGAAGTAGTCCGCCGACGCCTGGATCCACCCGATGCGCTCGGGCACGCCTTCCTCGAGGATGGTCGTGCCCGTCTCCAGGATCGACGACATGGCATCGAACGATTCCAGCTCGTCGCGCCACGTCAGGAAGTTCGCCGGCGAAACGACGTTACGGTCCTCGGCGGCGGGGTTCGTCTCCCACACCGCTACCAGTCGGTCCGGGCTCTCGTACGGCAGCGGCTCCAGAAGGACCCCGTCGAGTACCGCGAAGACCGTCGTCGTCGCCGACACGGCCAGCGCCACGGTGACGATGACCGCCACCGAGAGGACCGGACGACGAAGGAGAAAGCGAACGGACTGGCGAAGGTCGGTCGTGACCACGTCTCGGAGATCGCCGCGACGCGTGTAGGACCGACCCGGGATCGCAGGACCCGGGCGCCGAGGCTCGAGTCGGAGCCGTACCGCCACGCGCACGCCCTGAACCGCGTACCATACGCACGCCACAGCTCTGGATCGTCGAGCCGAGAGGGCCCTGAACTCTTCGCGAAGATCCCCGAGGATGAAGGGAGTCGATGCGCCCGAACCCAGAAGGCCCTTCACGACACGCTCCAGCCAGGACGGTGGTCCTTGTTGCACCGTAGTCATCGCCCGGCCTCAGGCTTCGCCGAGGACATCTTCGAGACCATCGGCCAGCGTACGCAGCGCGGCGTACGACCGGCTTACGGCCTCGAGACCGTCCGCGGTCACCGAGAAGCAGCGGCGCGGGATGCCGCCCCGCTCGGGCGTGGTGTCCTCCACGGCCCACTCCACCCACTCCTTCGCCGTAAGGCGATCCAAGGTCGCGTAGAGCGCACCCCGGGTGACCTTCCGGTGGGCATCACCCTCGATCCTGGCCCGTACCGCCGACGCGTAGGCGTCGGACCCCAACTGCAGGATCGCCAACAGTACCAGCTGCTCGAACTCCCCCGGTGCATCCGCCACGTTCCCCTCCCATCGGTGTCTACATCAGTGATACTGTCTAGATTATAGACACCGATGGATCGGAGGCGCAAGGTGGTGGCAACCCGGGGGGTCTCCACGCGACGCCGCGGCAGTGATGCGCCGAAGGCGCGAGGGCTCCTTGGGCCGATGCCCCGAACGCGCAGCCCCCTCGGCCGAACGAGCCCCGTCCGTCTTCCAACGCTCTGGGGCCGGGTCGCGGGGCACTCCAGCGCGACCCGCGGCAGCGATGCGCCGAAGGCGCGAGGGCTCCTTGGGCCGATGCCCCGAACGCGCAGCCCCCTCGGCCGAACGAGCCCCGTCGGTCTCCCAGCGCTCAGGCCGGGTCGCGGGGGTCCCCTCGCAGCGAGGATCGGAGCCGAAGGCTCCGCAGCGAAGCGCCGAGTCGCGAGGGGACCCCCGCGACCCGGCGTCTACTAACGCTGAGAGACCCTAGCTCTCCGCTTTCTCCTCCAACTCCTCGAACTCGGACAACAGCTGGGCCTCGGGAATCGACTCGTCGTCTTCGTCCGCCATCTCCACTTCGGCATCCTGGACGTTGTCGTCGGCGCCGTCGTCACCCGCCTCGAGCTGGCGCGGCTTCTCCTTGGCGGGCGCCTCGATGAGACCCATCTCCGCCTTGAGCGCAAGGAGCTGATCCTCGACATCGGCCCCACCGGGACCGGCCTCGAGCTTGAGGAACTCCGACTCCAGCGTGTCGCCACCAAGCTCGGCGTTGACCTCGGCGTGAGCGATGCTCTTCCGCTCCTCTTCCTCGATCTTGTCCGCCATCCGGTTGAAGGCCTCGAAGGCCGAGGTGTCGGAGAGACCGGACATGGTCTCGTGGATCCGGCGCTGCGCCTGGGCCCGCTTCTGCTTGGCGATGAGGAGATTCCGCTTCCGCTTGGCCTCCTCGATCTTGTCGTTGAGCTGCCGCAGCGAGCCTTTGAGCTTCTCGGTCTCCGCAGCCTGATTCTCCCAGGTCGACTGGAGGACCTGCGCCCGCTCGGTGTGCTCCTTCTGGCGGAGCAGCGCCTGCTTGGCCAGGTCGTCGCGGCCTTCTTTGACGGCGAGCATCGCACGATGCTGCCAATCACGGGCCTGCTTGACCTCGGCGTCGAGCTGCGACTTCAGCTTGCGCTCGTCGGCGATGGCGGCGGCGACCTCGCGCTTCGCTTTCGCGAGCTGGTCCCGCATGTCCAGAATGATCTGGTTCAGCATCTTCTCGGGGTTTTCCGCCCGAGAGATGAGGTCGTTGATGTTCGACTTGATGACGGTCGAAAGCTTCGTGAAGATGCCCATGTCCTAGTCCTCCGCCCCCTTCGCCGCGGCCTGGGCCCCGGCGAGATCGCGGATCAGTTCCATGTGAGTGGCGGCCGCGAGTTCGATGGACTCCATGGACGCCTGAAGCTCATGGAAGTCCAAGGTCTCCAACTCCAGCGTATCGCTGATGATGAGCTCGTCCTCCTCGATGCCGTAGGCGCCGTGGACGACCTCGGAGGCGTTGAGCTCCAGAAGCCGCCGGAACAGCTCCCGACTCTCGTTCGTCTCCGACATGTCCATGAGCTTCATACGGATGAGGAGAAGCGCTTCGTCATGATGCACGACGAAGGGGAATCCGTGGTTCCGTCCGCGGACGAGGTACATGCCCGGATCGATCTCCTCGTAGTCCAGATCCATACGGATCAGATAACTCTCGAGATCCTCTCGGCTAACCATGGTGGTCTCCATTATCTGTGAGGCTGCGTGGCAGCGTATCGCCAACGTCTTCGGGAAGCCCTACGGTCCGTGCGGAATCGCGGTTTCCTGACGCCGACTGGCACACCGCGCCAATGCAAATGAAGCGCGGCCCACTAAGGTAAACGCTTACCCGGACTACGCACTACGCTTCCGTCAGCAGGGGCCCCAGATGCTCACCCGTGTACGATCCGTCGTATGCGGCCACGTCCTCGGGGGTTCCCTCCACGACGATCCGCCCACCGCCGGCGCCCCCTTCGGGCCCGAGATCGAGGATCCAGTCGGCGGTCTTGACCACGTGAAGGTTGTGCTCGATGACCACCACGGTGTTGCCCTTGTCCACCAGGCGATGCAGGACCTGCAGCAGCACGCGGACATCCTCGAAGTGCAGTCCCGTGGTGGGCTCGTCGAGAATGTAGATGGTCTGGCCGGTGGACCGCTTGGACAATTCGGTTGCGAGCTTCACCCGCTGGGCCTCACCGCCGGAGAGTGTGGTGGCCGACTGGCCGAGGTGGATGTAGCCCAGGCCCACATCGTGAAGCGTCTGGAGCTTCCGCTTGATCCTCGGCACAGCGTGGAAGAACTCGAGTGCGTCCTCCACCGTCATGTCCAGGACGTCGGCGATGTTCTTGCCCTTGTAGTAAACGTCCAGCGTCTCCCGGTTGTATCGGCGCCCCCTGCAGACATCGCACGGCACGTACACGTCGGGGAGGAAGTGCATCTCGATCTTCACCAGACCGTCTCCGGAGCACGCCTCGCATCGCCCGCCCTTCACATTGAAGGAGAAGCGACCGGGGTCGTAGCCCCGCATCTGAGATTCGGGGAGGTTGGCGAACAGATCCCGGATGGGGGTGAAGAGCCCGGTGTACGTCGCAGGGTTCGATCGAGGTGTGCGACCGATAGGTGACTGGTCGACGTCGATGACCTTGTCGACGAGCTCCAGCCCCTCGATGGAGTCGTGGGGCCCGGCCACGACCTTACTGCGGTAGAAGTGCCGGGCCAGCTGGTGGTAGAGCGTCTGGTTCACCAGCGTCGACTTGCCGGAGCCACTGACACCCGTCACACAGAGGAAGACGCCGAGGGGGAATCGCGCATCGACCCTTTGCAGGTTGTGGCCCCGCGCTCCGCGAACCACCAAAGCCCGCTTCGGGTCCGCCGGCCGGCGCTCCTCGGGAACCTCGATCTCCCGGTCGCCCCTCAGATACGCCCCTGTGAGGGATCGCTCCTCGGCGAGGATGTCGTCGATCGTACCGCGGGCCACCACCTCGCCTCCGTGGCGACCGGCACCGGGACCCAGATCCACCACGTAGTCGGCCAGGCGGATGGTGTCTTCGTCGTGCTCCACCACGAGCACCGTGTTCCCAAGATCCCGCAGACGCTCGAGCGTCGCCAGCAGGCGCGTGTTGTCGCGCTGGTGCAATCCGATGGAGGGCTCGTCGAGGATGTAGAGCACCCCGACCAGACGACTACCGATCTGCGTCGCCAGCCGAATCCGCTGGGCCTCCCCGCCGGACAGGGAGCCCGCCGACCGCCCGAGCGTGAGGTAGTCGAGGCCCACGTCGCGGAGGAAGCGGAGGCGCTCCCCGACCTCTTTTAGGATGGGGCCAGCGATCTTCTCGGGGAGGGGCGCGTGATGGCCGCCGGCGCCTCCATTCTCCGAGAATGCGGCCTTGATTGTCGACCCTCCGCCGTTCCCCGTGGTCGAGGCGCCCTGGGTCGCCATGGCCAATCCCTCGAAGAACTCCGTAGCCTCGGCGATGGACATCTCCACGACATCGCCGAGTGAGCGCCCCGCGATCGTCACCGCCCGGGAGGCCTCGTGAAGGCGGCTGCCGCTGCACACCGTACACGGGAGTGTCGACATGTAATCTTCGAGCTGGCTCCGAACCCGGTCCGAACCGGTCTCCCGGTACCGGCGTTCGACGTTGGCGACGACGCCCTCCCAGTGGTCCTCGTAGTAGCCGCTCGACTTCCCCGCCTTGTAGGGGAAACGGAGCTTCATGTCGCCCGAGCCCAGGAGGATGGCCTCGCGGACATCTTCGTCGAGCTCGCCCCAGGGAGTGTTGGGGTCGAATTCATACGCCTCGGCGAGGCCGGCGATGACCGACCGCCGCAAGTGCCCGGAGGGATCGCCCCAGGGCAAGATGACTCCCTCCAGGATGGAGACGCTCGGGTCCGCGGTGAGGAGCTGTGGGTTCACCTCTTTTCGGGTGCCTAGGCCGTCGCACTCGGGGCAGGCCCCGTACGGCGAGTTGAAGGAGAACTGACGGGGCTCGAGCTCGGCGAGGTTGGTCCCGCAGTTGGTACAGGCATAGTGCTCACTGAAGACGTGGGACGTCGGATCGTCCTTCGTCCGCCCCTTCCCGTGCTCCAGGACCTCGATGACGCCGTCGCCCGTTCGGAGCGCCGTCTCCACCGAATCGGCGATGCGATCCCGGTCGCGCTCACGAATGACGAGTCGGTCCACCACGACGGCGATGTCGTGGTTCTCGTACCGATTCAGCGACGGGGGCTCGGTCAGGTCGTACGTCTCTCCGTCGACCCGCGCCCGGATGAAGCCCTCCTTGCGGGCCTTCTCGAAGAGGTCGCGGAACTCCCCCTTCCGACCTCGCACCAGCGGGGCGAGGATCTCCACGCGTATATCCTCGCCGATGGCCAGGAGCCGATCGACGATCTGCGTCGCCGACTGACGGATGACCGGTTCGCCGCACGTGGGGCAGTGAGGTGTCCCGGCCCGGGCCCAGAGAAGGCGGAGGTAGTCGTAGATCTCGGTGACGGTCCCCACGGTCGAACGGGGGTTCTTGCTGACCGTCTTCTGCTCGATGGAGATGGCCGGCGAGAGGCCCTCGATGGAGTCGACGTCGGGCTTCTCCATGAGGCCGAGGAACTGGCGTGCGTACGCCGACAGCGACTCCACGTACCGTCGCTGCCCTTCGGCGTAGATCGTGTCGAAGGCCAGTGACGACTTCCCCGACCCGGATAACCCGGTGACCACGACGAGCTTCTCCCGGGGGAGCTCGACGTGGACGTTCTTGAGGTTGTGCTCGCGGGCGCCGTGGACGACGAGGGTCTCGCGACCGCGCGGACCGGGTGATCCGTCGCCAACAGATCCCGGCGATCCGGCGGAGGCGTCGGAGCGCTGGCCGTTGGAGCCGGACGCGGCATCGGCGGTGGGCGTGGTGGTCCTGGGTTTCGGCATAGCCTGGAATACTAATCAGAGATGCCGGGCAGGCTCAAACCCGGGACCCGCACGTGAAACGGGGGCCGGCGCGATAGCCGGCCCCCGTCTCCGTCGGCGGGACCGCGGAACACCCCGAGAGAGGCTCACCTGCGAGCCCCGTGGAGACCTACAGCTCCAACTCCTCCAGACGGCGAACCCGCTCATCCGTCGGCGGGTGGGTGCGGAAGAGGTTCGCCAACGGGATCCGCGATCCGCCGGCGAAGGGGTTGATGATGGCCATGTGGGCTCCGGCCGGGTTCACCTGCATGGGGACCCGTTGGGCCACGGCCTCGATTCGGTTCAGCGCGCTGGCCAGGCCCCGCTTGTCGCCGACGATCCGGGCGGCGGTGGCGTCGGCCTGGAACTCGTTCTGTCGGCTGATGGCCATCTGGACGATAACGGCCGCGATGGGAGCGACGATGGCCATGGCCAGGAGCGCGAAGGGATTGCCACCCTCGTCGTCCCGCCCGGTGCCGAGAATGAAGCCCCAGCGGACGATGCTGGCGAAGAGGCCGATGGCTCCGGCCATGGCAGCGGCCACCGTCCCCACCAGCATGTGCTTGTGCTTGATGTGTGCCAGCTCGTGGGCAACCACGCCCTCGAGCTCCTGCGCGTTGAGCGTGTTCATGAGCCCGATGGTGACGCACACCACGGCGTGGTCGGCGTTGCGGCCCGTGGCGAATGCATTGGGCTGCTGCTGGGGCGCGATAGCCACCGTCGGCATGGGCAGCTCGGCCCGCTGCCGGAGCCGATCGACCATCCGGTACAGATCGGGTGCGTCGTTCGGTCCGATGACCTGCGCCTTGTACATCTTGAGGACGGCTTTGTCGCTGAACCAATACGTCCCGAAGTTCATCGCCATGGCGATGATGAAGAAGAGCACCGCACCACCCGAGCCACCCACATACTGGCCCAGGCCGACGAGGATCAGCGTCATCGCCGTCATCAAGCCGAAGACTTTGGCCATTTGCATTTCTGGATCAGCTCCTATCGGTCACGTGTCGGGGAGTATCCCCACTCCCGGAAGAGAAAGACCCCGAGGATTTCGTCCTGCCCGAGCAGCGAGGACGACGTCCTGAGTCCGGTACTGCCGCTTCGAAGGAAGCGGTCTTCGCGGAAGAGCTCCACGTTGTAGTTGTCGTTCAGTGCGATTTCTACCCTGACGCCGGCCAGCTTGTTCTCGTCCTGACCTTCGGTGGCGAAGGGCCGGAGTACGAAGATCGCGAAGACGTCGTCTCCGATGTAGCGGCCGAGCTCCACCTGTGAGAAGGTGTTGGCGGCGAAAGAGCGCCCGATGGTCTGGGCTCCGGTGAGCTGCTGGATGGACACGTAGTCCAGCGTCACAGGGAGCTCACGCGCCAGAGCCGAGCCCAGCTGATTCGCGAACGCCCCTCCGAGGAGTGTGAGCGTACCCTGCCCCACCGACGCCACCGCGTTCAACTCTTGCAGTTGCCCCGCGGCGCCGCCCCGACCTCCCAACGCCGCACTGGGCTGCCCGAAGACGATGTACGAGATGAGGTCCTCTTCCGCCAGGCCCGCCTCCTCACTTGAAAGCGTCACTACGGGCTGGACGAGCGTCCCGGTAACCTGGGCGTCGATGGTGATCGGTGCTTCGTCGGGGCTCCGGATCCTCGTCGAGGCCGCGATGTTCAGATCGGGGTTCAGACCGGGCCGTCCGATGAAGGCGATGGTCCCGCCCTCGAGTTGGAAATTCCGGCCCAGGACGCGATGGGAGCCGCGGAGGGCCTCCAGTTCACCGATGAGGACGAAGTCGCCCGCCCGGCGGTCATAGCGCACCAACAGATCGCCGGTCATCTCCACGTTCGTGTCGATGGACCGCAGCCACGTGCCTCTGGGCACGGCGAGATCCACGTTCACCCGGAGGTTGTCGAAGAACGGATTGCGGAGTCCGGCGAAGAGCGGCTGGGACACCAGGGCCGTCGTATCTACGGCGAGGCCGACGTCGAAGAGGAAGGGGTCGCTCAGGTCGACGACGCTCGCAGCCCGTTGTAGCTCGTCGACATAGATCGTTCCCTCGTCCACGGTCAGAGCCCCTTCAGCCACCGGGCGGTTGTATGTCCCACCTAGGGTGAACCCGCCGCTCACGTACCCTTCCATGTCCGGCCGGGACACACCGAGGAATCGAGTGAACTGGAAACTCAGATCCAGCTCCGGGTCACGCACTGGCTCCAACGTCAGTGTACCCGTGACGGTGGCGCGGCCCGGTCGTCGAGCCGACAGCGACACATCCACGGTACGGTCGGGATGCAAGCGTAGCTCGCCATCGATTCCCTGGTGTCGTACCCCGATGGCGTCGATGGACCAGGCGGCGTTCCGGAGCTCCACAGTGCCCTCCGGCTCGGGCCGTTGGGGGGTTCCCCCGATGCGGATGTCGCCGGACACCGTCCCGAGGACACCGTCGAGTGAGGTCAGGTAGGAGAGGGCGATGGCCGCATCGAGCGAATCGGCGGCCACATGCACGTCCATGGGCGCCTCCAGAACACGTTCGGCGACATCGCCCAGGCCCAGGTCCAGAGGCAACGTAGCCGAGCCCGTGGCCACCCTCCGGACCGCGTCCCACCCCTGGAGCTCGACGCCCAGCGATCGCGCTGCGTACTGGACGGCTCCATCGACGCGGGTGAGTTGCACGGCACCGTAACGGGGCCCGAGCACCGAGAACTCACCTGTGATCTCGGGAGAACTGGACGTGCCCCGGACCATGAGATCGGCGTCCACATGGCCACCGATCTGGAGGTCCTCGCGCTGGGCCATGTAGAGGATCCGCTCGATGTGTAGGCCTTCGACCTGCAGGCGGAAGTCACTTTGACCCTGGCGGGTGAGGTCTCCGTCGACGGTGAGGCGCATGGGATCGACCCCTTCACGGACCACCACGACACTATCCACCGACAGGGTCGCTTCGCCCCAGCTTACCGGACCCGCCTGAGCCACGACCCACGTCTGATCGTCGACCCGTACGGAGCCTTCATCCAGCTCGATCCGCCCTCCCACCGAATCGATCTCGAAGGATCCTCTCGCCCGATACTCCTCCCCGGGCCGCCGCACGACCTCGATTCGCCCCGCCCCCGCCTGGGCGACCATGTCCGCTTCGAAGCCACCGCGCTCGTACTCGCGCCCCTCGAATACGATGCCGATGGCGCTGGCGCCGATCTCCCAGTCTCCCAGAGTGGCCGGTAGACCGGTGGCCGTGAACGCCACGCGGGCGGTGTCGACCTGGTTCTGCTTGAAGGCTCCACCCACGACATCCACGATGAGGCCCAGATCCAGGTCTTCGATGGATCCGCTGAGACTCGCCGCTCCCGCGATTCGTCCCTCCATCCGCACGTCGCGGCTGGACGGCAAGGTGTCCGGCTCGATGCCCTGCAGGCGCAGGAGCTCCCGATCCAGGGGGCTCAGGTCGTCACTCACCAGGACCGAGTCGGGCACGCCCATGACCAGAGGGCGCAGGCCCACCAAGGTCGGAGCGGAGAACTCAACGGTCGATGCGCCCCAGCGTCCGGGCTGAAGCCCGAGGCGACCCCGGCCACTTACGTCGATACCTCCGACCCTTCCTCTCAGTTGGTCCGTGACGAGGATGCCTGACTGGATGCGTCCCGAGGCGGTCAGTGTGTCCACACGCAGGGGACCGATCCTCGATCGACGCGCCGAGACCCGGAACGCCACATCCGCCGAATCAACCGAGAAGCCGGACCCTTCCACCACGAGCTCGCCGCTCCACCGTGTCTGCGGTGGTAGTCGCTGAACCAGCCGTGAGAGGGGCATGGAGTCGGCGGCGATCTCCATGCGGTAGTTCCGGGACGGATCGCGGAGGTTCACACGGCTGTCCACCACGACCCGGCCGAATACGGTCTGAAGATCCCCTCCCACCGCGAGGTCGTCCAATGGGCCCTCCACGTGAGCCGGTCCCGAAACGCTCCCCACCAATCCCAGGTCGGGGGCCAGCGATGCGAACATTGCCACGGAGAGCGGCTGGAGGTCGAGATCCAGATCCGTGACCCAGCCGTCGTCGGCTCCACGCCACAGGGTTCCACGTGCCTCCACGATGGATGGGTCCGCGCTCACCGCCCGATGATTCAGGAGCGCCCGGACGTCGAGGCCTTCGTCGAGGTCGCCGTCGAGCTCCACCGTGGCGTCGCCCTGGCCAGCCCAGGGGAGCTCGGGCCAGAACGCCACGAGCACGTCGTAGTTCAAGGGCTGAAGTCGGGCCCTGAAGTCCCGCGCACCCCGACCCATTCGCACGTTGCCCTCGAACTCCACGGTCGTGGCCTGGCCGCCGTACCCGGTGGGTACCAGGGTCATCCGTCCACGTCCTGTGAGGTCGTCCAGGGTTCCGTCGAAGACGCCGTCGCCACTGAGCCACCCGTCCAGGGGGATGTCGCGTTCGAGCCACGGCTCGAGACGATCGAGGGTCACCGGGCTCGCGGTAACAGCCATCCCGTCCAGAACCATGCGATCATCGAAGACGGCTCGGCCGTCGAAAAGGACGTCGCTGGCTTCCAGCTCGACCCGGAGGTCACGCAGCCCGACCCCCACGCGGCCGGCGACGTCGATCTGGGCGCCACCCGTGAAGCGCCCATCGGGGATCCTCGGATCCACCCAGTGGAGGTCCGCGAGATCACCCCACCCGCGGGTCTCGAGATCGGTCCAGAACGTCCACGGCTCTCCTGGCGCGGCCGGACCCACTCGCAGGTCGCCCTCGACAAGCGTTCCCGGCATGCGGAAGGCCGCATCGGTGATCCGGATCCCCTGGTCCCCGTACGTCAGAGTCCCGAACACCTCCCGCACCCGGAGGGGTTCGTCGAGGATGCCGACGGTCGCCGAGAACGACGCCAGATCGGCCTGGAAGATCACCGACCCTCCGGGCACAAGCACCGCATTCTCGACATCGATGTCGAGCCCGTCGAAGGTGAGCTCCCTCACAGGCTGGCCGTCCGGCCCCTGGGCATCTGCCGGCCTCCGTCCGTCCGCAGGCGACACGATGCGAGCCCGGCCCCGTCGGATCGCCACGTGGCCCAGCCGTGTGGGTGTCCGCTGCCCCGTATCGGCGGAGTCCGGCTCTCCTGCCGCGAGGAGGCGAGCGACGTTCACCGGCTCCTCCTCGGAGTACCGGCTCACGACGATGTCCGCACCCCATACCGTGGTCGACCGGATGGGGGAGCCGCCGGTGATGGTGGAAAGGAGGGAATACCGGAGAAGCACCGAATCGGCCACGAGGAAGGGAGTACCCCCTTCGGCGTCGAGTCGAACCCCACGCAGCGTCGCACCAGTGAGGAGCGTACCACTGCGAATCCCCTCGATGGTCAACTCCCCCGCCAGGGACGAGCGCACCTCGCTGAGGACCGTCCGAAGAACGATGTCCTGTCCCCGCCCGGTTTGCGCCGCGAACGCGATGACGACGATGGCCAGGAACACGAGGCTCCAGAACGAGCGGCGGACGAACCGACGCACACGAACCAGCCGGCGCCTCCACATCATGGCGGGGCTGTGACGGACCTCCGGTGTGGGCTCCGGCGGCTCCGCCTCGCTCGCCTGGGCTTCCCCTTCCGGGATCTCTGCCCCACGGTCCGGCCCGCCCGCCATCAAAACGCCTGGCCGATGGAGACGTGGAGCTGCAACCCGCGGTCGTTGGATCCGAAGAGCACGGGGTTGGCCAGCGTGCTCAGCGCGCCGGTGCTGGCCCAATCGATGCTCATGTCGTTTCCTGCGGCGGTGCGGATGACGATCCGCTCATGGTCGGGGTTCGTGGGGTCGAAGGGCTCGATGACCTCGGTCACGACAGCGAGGCTCTCTCCCCCCCTGAATCGATACGCGAGGTCCACCCGGATGGGTCCAACCGGGCTCGGAAAGCGTACCCCTACGCCCGGCGTCACCTCGAGGGTCGAGAGCTCCACCGCCTGGTCCCGACCCCAGGCCTGTCCGGCGTCGCCGAAGATCACGCCTTCGAACACGGAAGCAACGGGAAAGCGGAGCTCGGCGTTGATTTCGACGACCCTGGTTCCGCCGGTGGGTCGAGGCTGTAGGGCAGTGTCCTCGTCCGGGTCACACGAAAGGGCCGCCAACTCCAGGGGATCGCACCGACCGTAGCCGTCGTCGAGGGACAACAGTTGGGTGGCGGTGGCGAACAGGACACGGGGCCCCAGGTTGCTCTGGGCGAAGCCCCGTACCGAGCTGGCACCACCGGTATAGAAGCGCTTCTGTGGATGGACGATTTCGCTCCCTTCGGTCGTCCCAGCCAGACCGGCGAAACCCCCGGAGCCCACCCATCCACCCCTGATGCGACCGGCAAGGACGATGTTGCCCAGGGGCACGTAGCGGGACGCCTCGGCCACGACGCGGGTGTAGCGGAAGTCGGAGGTGGTCCAAGACGCGGCATGCTCCACATCCATGAGGACTCGATACCCCCGCCGGGGATTCAGGAGATCGTCCGACCGGTCCCGGGCCAACGACACGCCCAGCGGCGAGAGGAAGTTCCGCCCTTCGAGCTCTCGGACGTCGTCGGGGTCGCAGACGAGGAGTCCGGTACAGAACAGGACGTCCTCGGCATCGAGCTCCGAGACCTCAGGGCGGTAGAAGCCGGTGAGGATGGTCTGCGGAGCGATGGTCCGGGAGAGCGCGAGCTGGGCACCGACGGCGCGCCGGACGAAGATGTTCGGAAGCGCCTGCCGCTCTGCGAAGACCGACGCCGAGAGTGAGTTGCGCGTCGAAAAGATCCACGGCTGCACGAACTCCATGGAAGCCAGACCGGTGAGCTTGCCGAACTCGTCCCGGCCGCTCTGGCTGCAGAGGATCTCCCGGAAGTCAGCCGCCAGGATGTTTCCGACGCGACCGCGGAGTTGGAGGAGGCGACCACCGCCGAAGAAGTTGCGGCTCGTCCACCTCGCCTCGACGTTCAGGCACTCGGCCGTGTTCAGCCCGCCGCCGGCACGGACGCGGTAGGCGTCTCCTTCGCGTACGTCGATCTCCACATCGATGACCGAGTCGCGAACGAGGGCGACGGTATCGGAGCGAATCGGAGTGACGCTGGCGCTCCGCACGATCTGGAGTCCGTACAAGCGGGTCGTCGCCTCATCGATGGCGCTCTGTCGGTAGATATCACCCGTGGAGAGCTGGACGGTTCTCAGCACAGTGCGGGCGCTGAGATTCTCGTTGTTCGTGACACGAATGGCGCCGTACGTCGAGATCGGACCAGGATCCACGTCGAAGGTGACGATGGCATCGTATGGGGCGTCCGCAGGCCGGAGGGCGCTCCGATAGACCTCCGCGTAGGCGTAGCCGCGGTTGGCCAGTCGGTTGGTGATGGAGTCGCGTGTCGCGTCCAGGGCGATGGTGCTCAGCCGATCGCCCTCCAGGATGGGGAGGTTGTCCAGGAGGTCCGGGAAGCCGAGACCTTCGACGCCCGTGTACCTGATGCTGTCGGCGATTACCGGTCGCCCCTCGTTCAGCGAAAAGACCACCTGCGCCGTCTGGGCCGTGCGAAAGACGGTGGGGGTGTCCACCTGCACGTCCTGGAAACCCCGTTGACGATACCAGAGGATCAGGCGGGCCCGGTCCCGCGGCAGATCCCGCTCTCGGAGTTGGGAACGGTTCAGTGCGAAGCCGATCCCTAGTGGACAGAGTGGGATGGGGACGTTGAAGAGGCCCGACTTACACTCGGTTTCCCGGGTCGCGATGGCCCGCGCCAACGAGTCGCCAGGGAACGTCTCGTTGCCCTCGAAGCGAACGTCGGTGACCTCCGGCGGCTGGATCTGGCCGTCGACGGTCGTCGGAACCGCCGTTGCGCCGGCTACCGCCAGGAACAGGACCAGTACTCGACGACCCAACGTCAGCCGCCTTCGCCCGCGGTCCCTCCGGGGGCCGGTAGCCGCGACCGACGGAGCCTACCGATGGGCGCGCCCTCCCCGGGCTCCCCCGGGGCGCGTGCCTGACTGCCTTCCAGCTTCTCCCGGGAGAGGTACAGGCGCGTGAGGTAGTAGGCGACCGCGGCTCCGCCGAGCCCGACGAGGAGCGATACGGACACGGCCCCGAGTTCGTCCAAGCGTGACGGGGTCCGGCGGCGGTAGTGGGTCGTCATGGGACCGTCACCTCCGCCGACCGGTCCGTCTCGGCGGCGGCTCGCCGGCTCGCACGCGCCGAAAGCTCGAACGTCGTCGACTCCAACGCCTCGAAGCCACCCCCACCCACCGCCCTCTCGTAGGGGGTCACCTCCACCTCGGCGTCGCTGAAGCGGAGGACACAAAGGCTGTTCACGGCGGCCTCGGCCCCCCGCCCTCTCCGGGACGTCGCCGTCCCGGTGGACAGCACCGGTACCGACCGGGCACTCCCCGTCAGGCTCGAGGACGGATGCATATGGAGTTGGTGGACATGCCCACCGAGGATGGCGCTGACCCCCATCGCCTCGAACTCTTCGAGCAGTTCCACCGCCCCGGATAGCGGCCGTCCCGCCCCACCACCTTCCACCGGGACGAAGTGGTGGTGGATGACGACGATCCGGTGGTGCTCCACGGGCGCCTGTCGAAAGGCGCGGTGGGCAAAAGCCATCTGACGGGCCCTGAGTCGACCGGAGACGACGGCTCGATAGGGTGCCGCGGAACTGAGTGCGACAAAGGTCGCCCCGGGGACGCGGGTCACCGTGTCCAAGTCAGACGAACCGGAGAAGCGGCGCCAGTTGCGATAGGGAGCCGTGAAACGCTCCAGCGCCCGGTATACGGGGACGTCGTGGTTGCCCGGTGTGACCACCACGGGCACGTCGCCGAATCGATCGACAAGCTCCCGGGCGCCCTCGAACTCACTGCGCTTGGCCCGCTGCGTCAGGTCTCCCGACGCCACAACCACGTCCGGTCCCACGGACTCGGCCAGCTCGATCATGGCGTCCGCCGCCCTTGGCAGGTACGGACGACCGATCTGATAGTCTGAGGTGTGGAGTACGGTCAGCGGAGCCCCGGACATCTCAAGCGGCCTCGTTCTCCTGAGCGTCACGATGCCACGTCTTTGCCATCCCGAGGGCGCCCACGGCGATGATGGCCATGCTGATCATCTGGGCCATGGTGAGGATCCCGAAGAAGCGGTCGTCCTTCGCCCGTAGGAACTCCACGGCGAAGCGCTCCATCCCTGCCAGCGTGAGCCAGAGCATGAAGAGCCACCCCTTCTTGTGGTCATGGTCCCGGATGCGCCACAAGGCGAAGAAGATGAGGGTGCTCAGCCCCACCTCGTAGAGCTGGGTCGGGTGGACGGGCACCACCTGTCCGTACTTGGCGATGAGCTCGGGATCGACCTCGATGCCGAACATCTGCTCGATGTTCTGCACCGTGGTGGCCGGCGTTCCCTGTGGGAAGCGCATCCCTACCCAGGAGTCGGTTGGACGACCCCAATCGTCCCCCACGAGAAAGCAGCCCACGCGGCCCACGGCGTATGCGAGGGCCAGAGCGGGCGCCATGAGATCGGCGGTGCTCGGCACCGACATCTTCTGCCGGCGAATCTCCCAGATCACCAGCGCCGTCGCCAGGAGGAATCCTCCATACCAGACGAGGCCCCCTCGGGAGAGGATCAGTCCCATGGGATCCTCGAGGAGGCGCGGGAAGTTTAGGAAGATGTAGTAGCCCCGGGCCCCCACGATCCCACCGATGACGGCCATGAAGACGAAGTCCCACGCCTTCTCGGGGTCCTCACCCGTCCGCCTCAACTCCGCGCGGAGGATGTATCCCGCCGTGAGGAACGAGAAGAGCATGAACACGCCGAACGACGTGATGGGTTGGCCGCCCAGAAAGGGGACCCAATCGGGTACATCGAAGAAGACCGGATACATGGCTTGGGATTGTAGGAATACAGCCCTTCAAGTTCGTGGGATCGCCGCCTCGCGGGAAGCCGTGGAGAGGCCGGGGAAAGCCAACGAAGCGGACGCAGAGCCTTCCAGGTCGCCGATCTCCCCCAGGTCGAACCGGAAGCGAGCGGCCCGGGCCACCATGGCCCCGTTGTCCAGCGACAATCGTGGCGAGGCCCAGAACACGCGTCCGTCCGCCAGACGCCGCGCCATCTCGGACCGAAGGGCACCGTTGGCGCTCACACCTCCTCCGAGGACCACCCGGTCGCACCCCGTCTCCTCTACCGCCCGTAACGTCTTCGACACGAGTACGTCCACGGCGGCGTCCTGGAACGCCCGGGCGATATGGGCCTTCTCCTCGTCGGGGAGGTCTACTGGATCGGCGACGCCGACATCCGACGCGACCGAACGGGCCAGATCCGCCACAGCCGTCTTGAGGCCGCTGAAGGAGAAGTCGTAGAAGTCCGAGTCCTCCGGCCGTTGGTTGCCCCGAAGCATGGGGCGGGTCAGACGATGCCGCTTCGGATCTCCATGCTGTGCCATTCGCTCCACGGCCGGGCCCCCGGGGTACGGGAGGCCCAGGAGCTTGGCGACTTTGTCGAAGGCCTCTCCGGCGGCGTCGTCCCGGGTTCGACCCAGCAGTGTGTACGCTCCCCACTCCTCGGCGTGGAGGAGGAGCGTATGCCCGCCCGAGACCAGCAGCGAGACGAAGGGCGGCTCGGCCTCGGGTTCTTCGAGAGACGGCGCGAAGAGGTGAGCCTCCATGTGATGGACCGGGACCCACGAGCGCCCGAGGCCATACGCCACCGCCTTCGTCCAGCATACGCCCACGAGGAGCGCCCCGATGAGCCCCGGCCCGGCGGTGACGCCGAACACGTCGATGTCCTCGAGATCAACGCCGGCCCGCCCCAGCGCCTCAGCCACCACCACATCCACCTTCTGCAGATGGGCCCGGGCAGCCAGTTCGGGCACGACGCCGCCGTACACCTCGTGCACGTCCTGGGACAAGATGACGTGACTCAGGATCGCGTGATCCCCGTCGAGGACCGCCGCGGAGGTCTCGTCGCACGACGTCTCGAGTCCGAGGATCAGGGGCTTCCTCGGTTCACTGCTCACGGTGGTCCCTGCGATCCCGGACCCCCGTCCTGGTCGATGGCCCGACGCACGGTCACGCGCTCGGTACCGGGGACTGCGGTGACGAGGGCGGGCACGCCCTCGACCCTCACCCGGAGGAGGCGCTCCTCACCGGGCGCCATCCCCTCGAGAAACTCCGCGGGGACCCACACCCGGAGGCGGTCCGGATCGAGGGAAGTGACGATGGAACGCGCACCGGAAAGTCGGATCTGGATGGTGGCGGGTTCGACGACGACCTCGGCCTCACCGGCGTCGGCGACGGCCTCCACCGAAATCTCGTCGAGAACCCGCTCCACGACCTCCTCGACACGAATGCCCAATGTCGCGGTCCTAGGAACCACCGAGGCTCCGAGCAGACCCGATGTATCCACGGGCACGGTGAACGCACCGGAGCGGGTGATGTCCGAGAGGTCGAAGGGCACGAGGGGGACGGAGTCGAGACCCTCCAACCGGCTCTCGGGGCCTCGGACCCTCACCAGCCGCGGACTGACCTCGATGTCGGATGCCAACGCCAGGTGGTCGCGAATCCTGCTCACCATACGTGTGGATACGGGGACGAGACGGGTCCGGGCGGGCTCGAAGGAGATGCGGACATCCGGCGGCGAGAACGACTCGACGGTGAGCCCCGACCGCTCGCCGAGTTGCACCCATTCGCGCCGGAGAGTGATGAGTGTGTCCCGGGAACCCACCGAGCCCACGGGGACACGGATGCTCACCCCTTCCTGCGCCAACCGGATGATCTCCCGGGGAGGTCCGCCCAGCCGAACCTCGATGGACGAAGGCGATGGCGGGCCGGATGTCGTCCACCCCGTATCGGCGATCTGGATCCGTACGGGAACCTGCGAGAAGGTCTCCCGGTTGGTGGGTTCGGTCTGGACCAGGGCCCAGAGGAGCACCGAGAGTGCCAGCGCCGAGAGCTTCAGGCGCCAGTTGGTGACCAGCACCTGCGTGGGCCTCGGCACGGCCGGCCTACTCGGCGTCGAGGAGCCGCCGGATGAGCTCCTCGTTCTGGGTCGCATCCCACTCGGTGGGCCCCGCGACCTTCTTGTAGATGACCCCGTCCTTACCGACGATGAAGCTCTCCGGGACGCCCGTCGTCTGATACAGGCGGCTGATGGAGTTCGTCGGGTCGTGCAGAATCGGGAAGGTGAGGGAGAGCTCCTCGGTGAAGGCTCGAAGATCGCCACCCGGCCGACCGAACGCGTCGACCTCACCGCTGCGAGCGTCGACACTCACGGCGAGGATCTCGAAGTTCTCCCCCTTCAGCGAGTCGTAGAGCCGCTGCATCGAGGGCATCTCGACGACGCACGGTCCGCACCAGGTGGCCCACACATTCACGAGGATGACTTTCTCGCCTTCGAAGTCGGAGAGACTGACCTGCTCGCCGTCGATGGAAGCGAACGTGAAGTCTGGAGCTTCCGTACCGGTGATGACCGGTCGATAGCTCTCGCGCCCTACCCATGCGACGATGACGACGCCAATGACGCCGACGATGGCCCAGAAGTAGGGCGAACGTGCAAACGAGCGCTTCATGATGGGCTTTCCGATGGGGCGCGGACGCGGACCGCGCCGGGGTCGCGGCTGCCTGCTCTGCTACGGGACCGGGAGGTCATTGTTCCTCGCCTCCGCGGCCGCCGCGCCCCACCGTCAGGCGAACGCTGCTCCCGCGCTGCAGCTCGGTCTCGGCGGCGGGTTCCTGCTCCACCACGATGCCCTGGTCGCGGCCGAAGCGGAATACCTCCTCCACGTCGGATACTACCAACCCCAGCGAGTCCAGGAGCATCTCTGCTTCGGCTCGCTCCATGCCCAGCACGAAGGGCATAGGTACCACCGGCGGACCGGCGCTCACCCGGACCCGGACCTCCGACGGTAGCGCCACCATGGCGCCTGGCGCCGGCGACACCGAGACCACGCGCCCTCGAGGCTCTTCCGATTCCATCGTATCGAGGTTCACGACGAAGCCACTCGTCTCCAGAACGATCCGAGCCCGTTCCTCGGTGAGTCCCCGGACATCGGGCACGGATCGCGCCTGGGGGCCGGTGCTGATGCTCACCCTTACCGGGTTCACCGGCCGACTGAGCTGGCCCGGGAGTGGAGATTGGCCCAACACGAGTCCCGCCGGCACGGAGGGATGTTGGAGGGAATCGACGGTGCCCAGTTCCAGACCCACTCCCGCCAAGCGCTCGGATGCACTCGCGAGACCCATTCCCTTGAGGTCGGGCACCTCGAAAAGATCTCCGGGGGGCGGAGGCGCCGGGAAAAGCACCCTCGTGGCGAATCCGTAGCCGAAAACCCAGCCGAGTAGCGCGAGGCCAGCGACGCCGAGGAGGAGGTTCCTGCCGCGAAGCCGGGGGAAGAAACTTCGGCCCTCGAGCCAGTTCGCCGAGGCACCACCCACGGGGGTCGACTGCTCGCCGCTTTCTACCCCACCCTCCGGGGGAGCCTTCGTGGACCGGCGCCGTCCCCGGCGGCGACCCAGAGAATCGCCGAGCTTCACGCCACTCTCCTCAAGCGGGCCGCGAAGGCGCCGTCGAAGCCGTGTCCCTGGGGAGTCACCGAAAGACGCCCCGAGTCGTCCATGCAGTCCAAAGGCACGGAACCCGACGCCTCCAGCCGGAAGTCCGGGCGTTCGTCCAGGAAGGCGTCCACCGTTCCTTCGTTCTCTTCGACCTCGAGGGTGCACGTCGAGTATACCAGGAGCCCACCGGGCGCTACGATTTCGGCGCCGGCTGCCAGCATCCGACGTTGCAGCCCCGCGAGCTCGTCGATGGTCTCCCGCCGAAGGCGCCAACGGGCGTCCGGATGTCGGCACAACGTCCCCGTCCCGGAGCACGGTACGTCCAACAGCACGGCGTCGACGGCCCGGAACGGCGGATACAGTGCATCGGCCACCACCGGCACGAGACGACGTCCGGTGCGGCGTGCGTTCTCCTTCACCATTTCGATACGGGACTCCGAGCGATCGGACGCGAGCAGCTTCGCTGGGCCACCCGACAGAGCCAGTATCTTACCACCGGGCGCCGCACAAAGATCTGCAACGATCGTGCCTGGCGGAACATCCGCGTATCTCGTCACCAGATTTGCCGCCGGATCCTGGACGATGGCGGGCCCGATGACCCTCAGCGCCTCCGCGACCCCACCCGAGTCGTCCAGGCGAAGGCATCCCGTGCCGAGTCCCGCGACCGACGCCCCGATGTCCGACTCCACGAGTCGCTCCACGGCATCCTCCGGCGTCATGTCCAGCGGCACGACGAACACGTCGGGACGGCGGTTGTTCGCCTCGACGAGGCGACGGACGTCGTCCACGGACCAACGGTCCAACCATCGACGGACAAGCCACTCCGGATGGGAGCCCCAGGCGGCGAAGTACCCTGCGGGATCTTCGTGGACATCTGGAAACACGCCGGCGTCGTCCCCCACCGACAGCACCTTTCGCAGAACCGCGTTGGCGAAGCCGGCGGGCTTGGCGCCGACGGCGGCCCGGACCTGATCCACGGTCTCGGACACCGCCGCGTACCCGGGGACGCCATCCATGTAGAGGATCTGGTAGGCTCCGAGCCTCAGGATCTCGAGGAGTCGCGGCTCCACCGAGCCCAGGCCCCGATGGACGTGGCCGGCCAGGAGGTGATCCAGGCGGCCTCGTAGCCGGGTGACACCGTGGGACAGCTCGTGGGCGAAGGCTCGCTCCCGCGGTTCCAGCCCCCTCGCGGTCTCTGCGAAGGCGAGGTCCAGACGACGCCCCCGTTCGGCCTCGAGACGCACCTGCAGCGCGGCCTGTCGACCCGTCAGTCCAACATCCCCTTCGTCGGCGACGACGGAACGGCGATCTCCCTCGAGGGCATGCGCCCGGCGAGGTAGGCGAGACGCCCGGCAATGATGGCGTGCTTCATGGCGTGGGACATGCGGACGGGGTCATCGGCGGCGGCCAGCGCCGTGTTCATGAGGACGCCGTCGACCCCCTGCTCCATGGTCACGCACGCATCCGATGCCGTCCCGACACCTGCGTCCACGATGACGGGGACGTCGAGGCGGCTCTTGATTTCCCGGATGAAATACGGATTCACCACGCCGAGCCCACTGCCGATGGGGCTGGCCAGGGGCATGACGGCGACGCACCCGGCATCTTCCAGGCGGAGCGCCGTTATGAGATCGTCGTTGGTGTACGCCATGACCTTGAAGCCCTCGTCGGAGAGCGTTCTCGCGGCCTCCAGCGTCGCCGCCACGTCGGGCAGAAGGGTCTTCTCGTCGCCGATGACTTCGAGCTTCACGAAGTCATTGAAGCCTGCCGCCCGGGCCAACCGGGCATAGCGAACGGCGTCTTCGGCCGTGTAGCACCCGGCGGTGTTCGCCAGCAGGAAGAACTCCGCCGGATCGAGTTGATGGAGGATGCCGTCGGCCTTGGTGCGGTCCAGATCCACGCGTCGGACGGCCACGGTGACCATCTCGGCGCCCGAAGCCCGGATGGCGTCCACCATGATCTCGTTGGTCTCGTACTTGCCTGTGCCCACGATGAGCCGTGAGACGAAGCTCTCGCCCCCGATAATCAAAGGACCGTCCAGCGCCCGTGCCTCGTCGATCATCGTCGTCGACATGGCGTCACCCTCCTCCTACGAAGTGCACGAGTTCCAGGATGTCGCCCTCGGCGACGGTGACTGTGGCGTAGCTGTCCCGTTCCAGGATCTCCCGATTCAACTCCACGACCACCATCCCTGGCTTGAGGTCCAGGGACTCGAGGAGGGAACGCACGGTGAGACCACTCTCGATCACACGGTCCTTTCCGTTGAGTTGGACGTGTATCATCTCGTTCCGGCCGACTGCCGGTCTTTCCTGCTCACTGGTCGTCACGAAAACCTCCTGATTCCTACCCGCCACCAGCCCGTTTCGGCCGGCGGGCGAGGGCCGAAATGTAGTCCTTTGCGGCGTCTTCCGGATCCGAAGCCTCCCACACTCCCCGGAGGACGGCCACCCCGTGGGCTCCGGCCTCCAGGCATTCGCCGACCTCGTGTACACCGATGCCACCGATGGCCACCACCGGCACATGTCCGGCTGCCCGGGCCAGGACGCGGATGGCCTCGACGCCGGCAGCCGGCTTCCCCGGGTGTGACCGCGTCGGGAAAACGTGCCCGAAGACGACGTAGTCCGCTCCACCCCCGAGGGCATCGTCCAAGTCATCCACACCGTGGACCGAACGCCCCACCAACGTCCCCTCCCCGACCAGTGTGCGAGCCACACGTGGTGGGAGCGACCTCCGACCGAGGTGCACGTCCACCCTCTGCGGCGTGCCGGACCGGAGCCCGAGGCCGAGCACGATGTCGACGCGGTCGTTCACCACGAGGACGGCTTCCGCCTCACCAGCGGCCTCCGACAATGCGACCGCGAGCTCATACACGACAGCCCCTGAGGTGTGCGGCCCTCGAAGATGAAGAGCTACGCCGGGTCCTCCGGCTTGGAGGACCCGCTCCGCCAGCGAAACGAAGTCGCGGCGGGCGAGAACTTCGTCGTCGGTGACGACGTGGAGTCGAGGGACGGCTCTGAGGGACACGGGGCGTCTTCAGTCGAAGCGCTGCCCCGGGTCCACACCCCGCCCGTTGATCCAGTCGGCCGCGTCCATGCGACGCTTTCCCGGTGGCTGCACCTCCGCGAACGAAACGCCGCCTTCCCCGGTGGCCACGACCACCCCGTCGTCCGCCGTCGCTGCCACGACCATCCCGGGAGGTGAGTCCCCGCGGGCCACCTTCGGACCCCCATTGGTGGGTAGGCCCTGCGCCCTCAATGACTCGAGCTCTTCCGCGGTCCAGACCGCCGGCCGGAACAGCTTCACCGGAGCGTCGTCGAGTCGCGACCAGGCGCCGGGCACGGGGTCCATCGCGCGGACGTGTGCCGCAACGTCCGCCGCCGCCCTCACCCAATCCACTCGAGCAGTTTCCCGGTCGATCTTGGGCGCGAAGGTGGCGGCATCGTGCTCCTGTCCCACCTCTTCGGCGGCTCCGGCTGCGAGAAGGGCGAGGCCCTCCACGAGCGCCTGGGCACCCAACTCGGACAGACGCAGCGTCAGCTCACCGGCGGTCTCGTCGGGGAGGATGGGCTCTTCCACCCGGTGGATGATGGCTCCGGCGTCCATGGCTTCGGCCATCCTCATGATGGTCACCCCCGTTACCTCGTGGCGACGGGCGATGGCCCAGTTGATGGGGGCCGCGCCTCGAAGCTCGGGAAGGAGGGAGGCGTGGACGTTGATGGACCCCATGGGTGGAATCTCCAGGATCTCCGGACGGAGGATGTGACCATAGGCCACCACCACCGAGATGTCCGGCTCCAGGGCGCGTATGGAGTCGGCGAAGTCGTCACCCCGGGGGCGGTCCGGCGTCAGCACCGGAAAGCCCGCCTGAAGTGCGACCTCCTTCACCGGCGAGGGGGTCAGCTTACGCCCACGACCCGCCGGTCGATCGGGCTGCGTCACGACACCTACGATCTCGAAACCCTCGTCGTCGAGAGCCCGCAGGGATGGGACCGCGAAGTCCGGAGTCCCCCAGAACAGAATCCTCACGAGCCGCTCACCCCTCTAATCGTCCTCCGCCCGGAGCTTCTTCCACTTCTTGAGCAGCATCTTCCGCTTGAGCGGGCTCACCCGATCGAGAAAGAGGATGCCGTTCACGTGGTCGATCTCATGCTGGAGTGCGCGGGCGAAGAGCCCATCCGCTTCCACCTCGAGGGCGTTGCCCTGGGGATCCCGACCCTCGACACGGACCGAGATGGGGCGTTTCACGACCTCTTCCAAACCCGGGATGCTGAGGCAGCCCTCCGACTCCTTCTCCGCCTCCTTGCTCTCCCACGTCACCTCGGGATTCACGACAGCGATGCGGATCGGCTCTTCTTCCTCGGGCACACGGAGGTCGACGACGATGATCCGCTTCGAAAGGCCGATCTGCGGCGCCGCCAGGCCGATGCCGTCGGCGTGGTACATGGTCTCGAACATGTCGCGGACCAGCGCCTCCAACTCCTCGTCGAAGACGGTGACCTCCTCGGCGTTCTCCCGGAGGACGGGGTCTCCCATGAGGACGATCTCGTGGAGAGCCATTCAGCGGACCCGTGTTGCGGAGCGGCGACACGCTTTGGAGCGGGCAGCGCTCGATCCGGCCGAGAGTGGCGACAGCTGCACTACTCCTCCTTCGGCTCGCCCATGACGTCGAGAACTGCAGCGATCCTGCCCCGGTCGACGGTAATCTTCGTGTTGTCTCCGGTCTTGATGGTGAGGCGCTTCTCCTCCACGTGGACGACCTTCCCGATGATCCCCCCGTTCGTGACGATCTCGTCGCCCTTCTTGATCTTCGACAGCATCTCGTCGTGCCGCTGTCGCTCTTTGGCCTGGGGCCGCAGCAGGAGGAAGTAGAAGATTCCGAAAATGAGCATCATCTGGACGAGAAAGATCGTCCCGGAGTTACCGCCTTCCCGGGGTACGACGAGCAGTAGGCTGTAGGGGGTCAAACCGGACTCCGTTGGTTGCGATAGCGCTCCAGCCAATCCCGGCGCCATCCGTCGAAGGTACCTTCGCCGATGCGTCGGCGAGCTTCTTCTCCGAGGCGAACGAGAAAGCGGAGGTTGTGGATCGAGAGCAAACGGACCTGTAGCCACTCGGCGGAAACCACCAGGTGACGGAGGTACGCCCGGTCGTAGCGGGAGCACGTGTAACAGTCGCACTCCTCATCGATCGGCCGCCTGTCCTCCCGGAACCGCGCCGCCTTCAAGTTCACCTGGCCCTCATCGCTCGTCCAGGCAGTCCCGTGGCGCGCATTTCGCGTCGGCGCCACACAGTCGAAGAGGTCGCAGCCCCGAGCAATGGCTTCCAGGAGGTCATCGGGATAGCCGACTCCCATCAGGTACCGGGGCCGGTCCGACGGAAGCTCCTCGTCGAGAAGCTCCAGGGTGCGCCACATGTCCTCCTTCGCCTCACCTACGCTCAGGCCTCCGATGCCGTAGCCCGACCAGTCGTCGAGCTCCTGGAACTGTCGGGCGTGTTCGCGGCGAAGGTCGTCGTAGACGTTGCCCTGGAGGACAGGAAAGAGCGTCTGGTGGGGTGTTGCCGACTCCTCGCTGAGACTCGCGAATCGGTCCCGGCATCGCTCCAACCACGCTAACGTGCGCCGGTTCGCCTCCTCGGCTGTGGTCCGGTCACATCCGCCCGGCGGGCACTCGTCGAAGGCCATGACCACATCGGCGCCGAGAGCCCGCTGAACCTCCATGACGGACTCGGGCGTGAACGTGTGCTTCGAGCCGTCGATGTGGCTCTGGAACACCACCCCGTCGTCGTGGATGTCGCGGATGTCGCCGAGGGAGAAAACCTGGTAGCCCCCCGAATCTGTGAGAATCGGGCCGTCCCAGCGCATGAAGTCGTGGAGCCCACCCAGGCGCTCCACCAGCTCCTCGCCAGGCCTCAGGTAGAGGTGATACGTGTTGGCCAGCACCATCTGGGCGCCCAGCCGCTCCACCTCCTCCATGATGAGCCCCTTCACGGTGCCCACCGTGCCGACGGGCATGAACGCGGGCGTCGTCACCTCCCCGTGGGGGGTGTGGACCGTCCCGGCCCGCGCCGAGCCGTCGGTGGCGTGAAGGTCGTAGGTGAACATGGGTGGAGAATGTAACCGGAGTCACGCGCTTCCAACCCCTCCGCCCCCCGCCCTGTCGAAGGTGATGCGACCGAGTGTTCTTGCCTCGCATACTATGTCGCACATAGTATGTTGTGCGCAGCAGACGAGGAAGACGTCATGACGAGGACGAGGCGATGACGCTGGAGCGGGAGTGGACTCGAGGCGCGGCACCATTGGCGGTGCTCACCCTCCTGGAGCGGCGGGAGATGTACGGATACGAACTCGTGGAGGCCCTGGATCGGGGCAGCGACGGGCTCCTGGCCCTCGGTCAATCCACGGTCTATCCGCTGCTGTACAACCTGGAAGGGAAGGGTCACGTCGAGGCGTTCTGGCAGAAGGCTCCCAACGGTAGGCGCCGGAAGTACTACCGGGCGACGGCCTCGGGACTCGAGTGGCTGGTCGGCCAGCGGTCCCAGTGGAAGAAGCTCGTCGATGCCATGGCCGCCCTGGGCGTGGCAGACCAGCCGTCGGAGCGAAAGGCATGAGGACGCCGGGACACCGTGGGGGACGTGGTGCCGAGGGTGCCCACGATGCACGCGCTCTCCCTCCTCGAATCGAAGAGGTCATCGACGAGGTCCTCGACGCCGCCGATCTGGAGGTGACCGACGGGCGGGCCGAGGTGGAACGCGAACTTCGTGCGCACTTCGAAGACGCGTTGGACGAAGGGGCGTCCGTGGACGAGGTCGTCAGGAGGTTCGGAGACCCTCTTCGCGCAGGCCGCAGAATCGCGGCGACCCGGCCCCGGGCCGCGGCACGCAATCGAGGTGAGACCAGGAGGTGGTGGATGTCGATGGGAGAGTGGAGAACGGAGATGGTCCGCGCGATCCGCCGCCTGCGGCGGGCGCCAGGGTTCACCTTTGTCGTGGTGGCGACGCTCGGCCTGGGCGTCGGGGCCAACACGGGGATCTTCACGGTCCTCAACGCGGTGCTCCTCGAAGGGCTCCCCTATGCGGAGCCGGATCGACTCGTCCGCGTGTACGAGAGCGACGCCGAATCACCCGGCGGGGAGTGGTTCCTCCGTGCTCCTGTGGCGGCGGAGTACCGTCAGTGGAACGAGATCTTCGAGTCGTTCGCCACGCTGTACACGTACCGTGAGCTGGGCGCCGACCTCACCGACGGAGACCGCCCGCAACGAGTGACGGTGCTCCGTGTCTCGGCGGGGTACTTCGAGACCCTCGGGTCGCCGCCTCATCTCGGGCGCACGTTCTTCGAAGAAGAGAGCTTCGGCCCCGGTGAGTCGGCGGGCAGCACGGACATCATCGCCCCGGTCGCGATCCTCAGCCATGGCCTGTGGACCCGCCAGTTCGAGGCCGACGAGGACATCATCGGGCGCACCATCCGCCTCGACGGCGCTCCGTACGAAGTCGTGGGCGTCATGCCCGCTGAGTTCACCGACCCCTTCGGCTCACCGGCCGATGTCTGGATGCCCCAGGACATGCGTCTCGGAGGATCCAACGGCTACGGCAACTTCTACCTTTCCGCCGTAGCCCGCCTCCAGCCCGGCGTCTCCCTCGATCAGGCCCGCGAGCGGGTAGCCGCGCTCTCCGTGGCCTACGGGGAGCGGCAGCCGGAGGCCGAGGGATACCTGCCGACCATCGTGCCCCTCCACGACGACATCGTCGGCGTGACCCGGGCGCGCATGCTGTGGATCCTCGTCGCCGCGGGCATCCTGGTCCTCTTTACCGCGTGCCTCAACGTGGCCAACCTCCTCCTCGCCCGGGGCCTGGGTCTCGACCGCCCCCTGGCACTCCAGTCGGCTCTCGGCGCAGGCCGAGGACGGCTCGTCGTGGGCATCTTCGCCGAGAATGGTCTCCTGGCACTGGGAGGTGGAGCCGTCGGCCTGGGCGTGGCGTGGCTTGGCCTCCGTTGGCTCCCGTCCATCGCTCCAGACGCCCTCCCGCGAATCGTCGAATTGGGCATGGGACCAAGGGTGTTCGGCTTCGCCCTGCTGGTGACGGTGGCGGCCCTCGTCGTCTTCGGCCTGGCTCCCGCCATTCGCATGTCGCGGACAGCTCCCGCAGAGATCCTCCGATCCGGTGATCGCTCCGCGACGGGAGGTCGCGCCGCCCGCCGACTCCGGGACGGCCTCGTGGTGGTTCAGGTGGCGGCGGCCCTCGTGCTCGTGACCGGTGCGACACTCCTCGTTCGCTCCTTCGATGCCCTCACCCACGTTGCGCTTGCAGTCGACACGGACGGCGTGCTCACCTTCGAAGTGCACCTGCCCAGCGCCCGCTATCCCGAGGGTCCCGACCGGCACGCTTTCCACGAGCGGCTCCACGACCGGCTCGCGGCACTCCCCTCCGTGGAGTCGGTGGGCGCTACGTCGTGGCTCCCCGTCCTCGGTCGCTACCACACCTGGGGCATACGATGGCCGGCCGACGACGGCACCGCCGAACCCGGGGAGTGGACGAGTTCCGATGTCCGGATCGTTGCCGGTGACTACTTCGAGTCCATGGGGATCGAAATCGCGCAGGGCGCGGGGTTGGCCGATGTCGACCTGGAAGGAGAGCCCGTCGTCTGGATCAACCGCTCCATCGTCGATGACCTTTTTGGCGACACCGATCCGGTGGGCCAGATCGTCTCGGTGAACGGCACCCGCCGGGTCATGGGCGTCGTCGAGGACGTCCCTTACAACACTCGGGGAGAGACATCCCGGAAGATCTACTTGCCCCATGCCCAGTACAACGACGACCGGAACTGGGCACTCATCCAGACGGTCAGAGCCCGGGAGGGCGGAGGCGGTCTTCGTTCGGAGATCGAATCGGTGGTCGCCGAGCTCGACGGGCAACTCGTCGTCCATCGAGCCGCGACGTTGGAAAGCCTCGTGGATGCCGCCCGGGCGCAGGATCGCTTCGCCGCATCCCTCATGGGTGCGTTCGCCCTTCTGGCTCTGGTCCTCGCCCTCCTGGGCACCTACGGCGTCCTGGCTGGATCGGTGAACGCCAGGACGCGTGAGATCGGAATCCGGATGGCGTTGGGCGCCGACCGCGGATCCATACGGCAGATGGTGCTTCGCTCGGCCACTCTCATCACCGGGGCCGGCGTCGCCTTGGGACTCCTCGGGGCCCGCTGGTCCAGCGGATGGCTCGAGTCCCTCCTCTTCGGTGTCGACCCCAACAGCCCGTGGGTCTACGCGGCATCGGCGGCGCTCTTCATCGTCGTAGGATCGGTTGCAGGATGGCTCCCCGCCGTCCGGGCCACCCGAGTGGATTCCGTCAAGGTACTCTCGGCGGAGTGACGGCGGGGGTACATCGGGCTTCATACCGGGCCGCTCCCACGGGGTCGGTTAACCCCGGGAAGGCTCGATGAGCATCGCGTCGCCGTAGGAGTAGAAGCGGTATTCTCCCTCCACGGCGGCGCGGTACGCCTCCATGGTTCGTCCGTACCCGGCGAGGGCGGCGACCAGCATGAGGAGGGTAGAGCGCGGCAGGTGGAAGTTGGTGAGGAGGCCATCCACGACGCGAAAATCGTATGGCGGACGGATGAAGAGGCGGGTCTCCCCCGACCCTGCTCGCAGCTGCCCCGAATCGTCCACCGCCGCCTCCAGCGTGCGAACCGCCGTCGTTCCCACGGCCCAGACTCGCCCGCCCCCTGCCCTGGCGTTTTCGATGACGGCCACCGTCTCTTCGTTGACCGAATACCACTCGCGGTGCATGTCGTGGTCCGCCGGGTCGTCCACCTCGACCGGACGGAAGGTGCCGACCCCCACGTGCAGCGTCACGGCGGCACGCCCGACTCCCCGCTCTTCGAGGCGCCCCAGGAGGTCCCGGGTCAGGTGGAGCCCGGCGGTCGGCGCCGCTACGGACCCGGGCGTTCGGGCGTAGACCGTCTGATATCGGTTCCGGTCCACGGCCTCGTCCTCGCGGTCGATGTAGGGAGGCAGCGGTATATGGCCGTAGCGCTCCAGGGCCTCGCCTACGGGAAGATCCGAGACCAGACGAACCACCCGGTTGCCCGAGACGAGGGTGTCCACGATCTCGACTTCGAGCTCCGGCGAAACCACCACCTTCCGGCCGGGCTTCAGCTTGCCTCCCGGGCGGACCAAGGCCTCCCAGAGGCGTGCGCCCCCGAAGGGGTCGCCACCGTCGGTGACCCCGCGCGTATCGACGGTGCCCCCCGGGGCACCGTCGACCATCCCCGCGCCCCTTCCCCGCTCGACTCCGGTAAACGGCCGCACCAGCAGCACCTCCGCTCCGGCGCCGGTAGGCTTTCGGCCCAGGAGCCGGGCAGGGAATACAGCACTCTCATTCACGACCAGAACGTCACCCGACCGCACGGCATCGAGCACGTCGGGGACCCGGCCGTGAACGAGGGAGCCGTCGGCGCGGAGCCTCAGAAGGCGGGCCTCGTCGCGCCGGGCCGCAGGGTACTGGGCGATGAGGTGGGAGGGCAGCGCGTAGTCGTAATCGTCGACTCGCGTCCCGTCGGGGCGACCCCCGCTCATTCCTTGGACTCGCTCATCCCTGGGGAGGGATCATTAGGCGCCGTCGTCGTCGTCCATGAGAAAGAGCGTACCCTGGGAGGCCCCGTCGCCTCCCGCGTCGGGAATGGTGTACCCGAAGCGCCGGAAGGCGCGCGGCGTGGCTACCCGGCCCTGGGGGGTGCGCTGAATGAAGCCCTCCATGATGAGGAAGGGCTCGTACACCTCCTCGAGTGTCGTGGCGTCCTCACCCATGGCCACCGCCAGGGAGTTCAGACCCACCGGCCCACCCTCGAACTTCTCGATGAGCGTCTTGAGCACATGGGCGTCCATCTCGTCCAGGCCGTATTCGTCCACGTCCAGGAGCTTCAGCGCCGCCGCGGCCACCTCGGCGTCGATCCGACCGTCGGCGCGCACCTGGGCGTAGTCCCGAACCCGTCGAAGGAGTCGATTGGCCACCCTGGGCGTCCCGCGCGACCGCGTCGCGATCTCGCGAGCGCCTCCCTCGGTGGCGTCGATGCCGAGGATCTCGGCACTTCGGCGGACGATGGTGACGAGCTCCTCCGGCGGGTAGTAGTTCATCCGCTGCACGATGCCGAAGCGGGCGCGCATGGGAGCGGTGAGGGCCCCGAACCGAGTGGTCGCTCCCACCAGGGTGAACTGCTCGATTCCCATGGTCATCGTCTGGGCCTTCGGTCCGTCGGACAGTCGTATGTCGACCTTCCAGTCCTCCATGGCCGGGTAGAGGAACTCCTCGATGATCGGCCGGAGGCGGTGGATCTCGTCGATGAAGAGGATGTCACCCTGGCGCTGGTTCGTGAGGATCCCCACCAGGTCGGCCGGCTTCTCCAGAACCGGACCCGACGTGGTCTTGAAGTTCACCCCCATCTCACGCGCCAGTAGCGAAGCCAGCGTTGTCTTCCCCAGACCGGGCGGGCCATGGAAGAGGATGTGGTCCAGGGGTTCCTTTCGCTGCGTGGCCGCCTCGATTGCGATGGAGAGGGCCTCCCTGACCTTGGCCTGCCCGATGAACTCGGCTAGTCGCCGTGGGCGGAGCGTGGGCTCCGAGCTCTGATCTTCCTCCAATGTCTCGGGCGTGGTGACGTGGGTGTGCTCGCTCATGGCCGCTTCACCCTGCCAGCGCCCGGCGGATGAGCTCCTGGGTATCACCCACATCGCCTTCCTGGAGGACGTCCCTCACCGCCTGGTCGGCTTCGCCGAAGGAGTATCCCAGGGCCACCAGCGCCTGGACGGCATCCTGGGCTCCACTGGAGGGCGAACCCGACTCGGTTGGCGTGACGATGGCCAGGTCGGCAACCTTGTCGGCAAGCTCGAGGGCGATCTTCTCCGCCTTCTTCTTCCCGATGCCGCTCACCTGCCGGAGCGCCGTCGTGTCCTTCTCCACCAGAGCACGGGCGAGGCGCTCGGCCGAATACGTCGACATCATGGCCAAGGCCAGTTTGGCACCGACACCCGATGCCGTGAGCAGCCGCTGAAAGAGCGTCCGCTGGTGTCCGTCGATGAATCCGTAGAGGGCAGTGGAGGTCTCGGTCACCACCTGAACCGTGCGGAGTTCAACGGCACCCCCTGGTGCGGGGAGCCGCTCCAGAACGGGGATGGGGACCTCGACCTCGTAGACGACGCCGCCCCGCGTCTCGATCTCCACCCATTCGCCCTCACGGGCGAGAACCGTGCCCTGGAGTCGCGAGATCATCCGGGGAAGCTTCCCACCATACAATGGCACAGGGCGGCGGCCACCCCGTCGGCGGCATCCGCCGGCGACGGCGCTTCCTTGAGCCTCAGCTGCTGCTTCACCATGTAGCCGACCTGGTCCTTGGTGGCGTTCCCGGTGCCGACCACAGCCTTCTTGATCTCCCGGGGTGCGTACTCGGCAATGATAAGGTCGTGGTGCGCGGCGGCCAGGAGAATGGCGCCCCGGGCGTGGCCGAGCTTCAAGGCGCTCTTGGCGTTCTTGCCGTGGAAGACGTCTTCCACGGACACGGCGCCGGGGTGGTGTCGTTCGATGAGGCCTACGACCGCATCGTAGATCTCCCGGATCCGGACGGCGAGAGGCTCCCTGGGTGACGTCCGGATGACCCCACACTCCACGAGCACCACTCGTCCCTGGTCTCCACGTAGGACGACACCGTAGCCCGTGGCCGCGGTCCCCGGGTCGATACCGAGAACCAGCACGGCGTCACATTGCCTCAGCGAGAACCGCTTCGTCGATGTCGGCGTTGGAGTGGACCTTCTGCACGTCGTCGATGTCGTCCAACGCGTCGAGGAGCTTGAGGAGTTGCTCCGCGTCGGCTCCCGTGACCTGGACCTCGTTGGAGGGGATCCGCGCCAACTCGGCGGACGAGGTCTCTATTCCGGCAGCCGCGAGGTGGTCGCGGACGGCGGCGAAATCGGACAGCTGTGTCGTGACGATGAACTCTTCGCCGTCGCCCTCGACATCCTCGGCTCCACCCTCGATCGCTGCCTCGAATACGACGTCCTCGGAATACTTCGACGCGTCGACGACGAGTTGGCCCTTCCGCTCGAACTGCCATGCCACGGAACCGTCGGTGCCGAGGCTGCCGCCGTACTTCCCCAGCGTGTGCCGGACATCGGCCACGGTGCGGTTCGTGTTGTCCGTGAGGCATTCGATGAAGAGGGCGACCCCGCCGGGGCCGTAGCCTTCGTACGTCGTCTCCTCGTAGTTGACCCCCTCGAGTTCGCCCGTGCCGCGCTTGATGGCACGCTCGATGTTCTCTGCGGGCATCGACTCGGCCTTCGCGGTATCCACGGCCAGCCGGAGCCGTGCGTTGTAGTCCGGATCGCCCCCGGCCTCCCGGGCGGCGACGGTGATCTCCCGGATGAGCTTGGTGAAGAGCGCCCCGCGCTTGGCGTCGTTGACGCCCTTCTTGCGCTTGATCTTCGACCACTTGTTATGGCCTGCCACGGCTCCTCCGCTGTTCTCCTGTAGAGCGTTGCTGCGCCGGGGAAAGTACCCAATCCGGCCGTGGTTGATCAATCACGGGCGCTCCGGGCGCTCCAACCATTTTCCTTGCGGCCCCATGAGGGGGGGCGTAGCGTTCGAGGAAAGCCGACAATTCTCCGCCTCCCCCCGAAGGATCTCCCCTCGAGGGGTAACTACGCCCGGGGAGTTCGCCGTCAGGAAGAATCGAATGCAAAACAACAGCCGCGGTTTTACGCTGATCGAATTGCTTATCGTCGTGGTGATCATCGGGGTTCTGGCGTCCATCGCCATCCCGAAGTTCTCCTCGATGAGGACGAAGTCATACATCGCCGCCGTCACGTCCGACCTCAAGAACGTGGCGAGCCAGCAAGAGATCTATCTGAGCAACCAGTACACCTACGCCGCCGACGTCACCGACCTGGACATCACGCTCACGGATGCCGTCACCATCTCCGTCAACGAGTCGACGGGAACGGGATGGGCCGCCACGGGCTCACACTCCGGTCTCGCAGGCCAGCAGTGCGGCATCTACTTCGGCGACGCCTCCGCGGCGAACGCATCGCCGGCGACGCAGCCAGGCTTCGTGACCTGCAACTAGGCCCTCCTCCCAGCAACTAGGACCTCCTCCTAGAAGAAGCGGCCGAACCCTCCGCCGAAGCCGCTCACACCGCGGAATCGATTGTTCACGACGTTGTTGAAGATCGATCCGAACTGGAACGAGAAGCCCACGGACATCCCGTAGTTGAAGTCCGTTCCACGCTGCCGGAGTTCGAGGAGCGCTTCCTCGTCGGTAGCGCCCTGCGCCGACAAGTAGATCTGGTCCTCCACCCATCCGACGTTGCCCCGGGCGTTCACACTGAGGCCCCGCGTGATGCGGAAGTCGATGTTACCCCGAAGCGAGACGTTGTAGAGCCCCACATCGTGAAGGTAGTGGGACCCGCGTAACGTGAGCCCGGCGTCCCCCCAGGTCTGACGCTGGGACAGCTCGATCTCGAGGGACTGCTCGAAACGAAGCTCCGACTCCTCACCGAATACCGTCTCCTCGATGTAGTCCCGGTAGGCCGGACCCACCTTGTAACCGAAGGTGAACGCCCGCCGGGTGGCTTCGTCGTATGGGAATACGCTGAACTCGATGGCGGGCGTTGCTTCCCATCGAAAGCCCTGGTTGAAACGGGTCTGGCGGGCAACCTGACCTTGCAGGCCCACCGACCAGTGGTCGGCCAGGGAGTAGACGACGAGTGGGTTCACGCTCCAGTCCACACGTGTGTCGCTGAAGGTGCCGTCCTCGAGCTCGACTTCCCTGCGCTGGTAGTTGACGTTGCTGTTGAAGTTGATCTTCCACAGGGGCGTCACCCGCGAGGCGTTTACCCCGCCGTTGAACCGCCGGGTGCTGCTCAGCTCCTCGCCATCTAGATTCGCGTTCCCGTTGAGCCGGAAGACCCAGAGATTCCAAGGGTCGTCCACTTCGGCCTGGGACACCACCCGACGTCCGCCAATCGAGCTCTCCGGATCAGGCCCCCGGAGCGAGACCAGGTCCCGATATCCCGCCACAGTGGCGAAGCGCGCGATGCCCAACCCCAACACGTGGGTCACGCCGTCGAGTCGCTCCCGGTCGGTGTCCGTCGGTAGCGACTGCCAAAGGATCTGGTCCTCGTAGGAAGCGAGCTCCTCGCGCCCGATGAAGTCCAGTCGGTACTCCCGACCTCCCACCCCGGTATTGGTGCTCGTCATGATGACGTGCACATCCGAGACCTCCTGGTCGTTCACCCAGTTCACCCAGTCGATCTCGGTGCGGTAGTACTGGGAGTTGCAGTCCCGGCCTTCACAGTCGAAGAAGATATTGGGCCGCCCGCTCTCGAGCTGGGCAGCCGCCGGGGCAGGCCCAACGGCGAAGGAACCGGCCGCCAGCAGGCCACCGAGAAGTAGAGGTGCGGTCGCGAAGGTCAGGCGCGCCGCGATGCTGCGCGCTGTCGCCGCTGTCGTTCCGGACTCAAGAGACAAGGGTCGAGGCCCCGAAGTGCTGGAGGTGGCTGAGGTCACCGCTCAATGGAGACACGGCCAAGCACCCGTTGGTTGAGAACCGGCTTGGCGCCTCGTTCGGCGACCACGAGTCTATCCCGATAATCGGTCGACACGTAGACCCCACTCCCGATATCCGCATCGGGTTCCCGACCTTGCCGACGTCGACCGGCGTCAGTGCCCTGGTGCCGCGACCAGCTCCGGCGGGCGTCGGCCCTCCGTCGCCTGCTCGAGCGCAAAGGCGAAGGAGAGGAGGGCGCCCTCGGACCACATGTCTCCGATGAGCGCAAGCACGAAAGGCGTTCCGTCTTCGTAGTAGTCGTAGGGGACGGTGACGGTTGGCACGCCCAGGTCGTTGATGATGTTGCTCGGGAGCTCCGCCCAGTTGTTGGGCGTGTACTCGGGCCTCTCGGGATCCTCGACCACCGGTCGGTTGGGCTGGCCCGATTGGGGGAAGAAAAGGCCATCGAGTTCGTTCTCTTCCAGCACCTGCCTGAAGATGTTCCGAACGTGGTAGCGCCACCCTTGGTAGGCGTCGCCGGCTTCCGTAGCGCTCGGTCGGGCCGGAGGTGGGCCTTCCTGATCTCCCCGTCGCCCACGAGTGTACTCCCGCCCGCTCAACGTCTCCCATTCCTCGATGGAGTCGAAGGGAGCGTCGGGGCCGAGGCCCCGCAGGTAGAGGAGCATGTCGTATGCGCCCTGGGTTCGTACCCCCGGACGCTCCCCATAGGCCTCCTTGAAACCACTACCGGCAAAGGGATCCTCGACCACCTCCGCACCCAGGCCCTTCAGCGTCTCCACCGCCCGGCGGTAGTGCTCCTCCGTCGTGGGGTCGAGGGGCAGAAAATCGTCTCGCCAGCCCGTGCCCACGAGTCCGAACCTCTTCCCCTCCAGAGCCCCTGCGTCGAGTCCCGCCAGATATCCGTCCTCGGGCATGTTGCCCACGGCAGCGAAGGTGGCCAGATCCTCCTCCGTGGGTCCTGCCAGGACATCCAGGGCCGTGGCCGCGTCGCGCACCGACCTGGCCATGGGGCCAACCACGTCGACGTAGGTCCCGCTCAGCGGAACGACCCCCTCCAACGGGACGAGACCATACGTGGGCTTCACACCAACCAGGCCCTGGGCGGATGAAGGATTCTGGATCGAGCCGCCTGTTTCGGTGCCCAGGCCGAGGACCGCGAAGCTCGCGTTGACAGCCGTCGCTGTACCCCCGCTGGATCCCCCGGGCACCTTCTCGACGTCGTAGGGGTTGAGCGTCATCCCCGCTACGCTACTCGTCGTCCGCGTGCCGTGGCCCGCGAAGTCCGGAAGGTTCGTCTTGCCGAGGATGATGGCGCCCGCCGCCCGGAGTCGGCTCACCACCGCCGCGTCGTCGGACGGGATCATGTCGACTCCTCCGGTGGCGCTGCTGAAGCCCTCCCACCCCGCGGTGGTCACCAGGCCGCCGTAGTCGATGTTGTCCTTGATGACCACGGGTACCCCGTGGAGGGGGCCCACCGGCCCGGAGCCGGCATACACCACATCCAGCTCCGCGGCCGTGGCGAGAGCGTGGGGGTTCATGGAAACGAAGGCGTTGTAGTGCTCCTCGTACGCACGGATCCGCTGCAGGAATGCCTGCGTCAGTTCCAGGGCGGTGAAGGCGCCGGTGGCGTAACCCCGCTGCACGTCTTCCACCGTCATTTCGACGACATCGAACGCCTGGCCTGAGGCCGAAGTCGCCTTGACCATGAAACCCAGCGCCGCGATTGCGGCCACGACGAGGATGCGGGGGCGCGGGAGGGTGCGCGGGTACCGCTCGAGCTCACGCGGGTATCGCTCGAGCGCGCCCGGCCCCTGCCAGCTCCCGGAAGCCCCGCTCACCTCAGCCACTTCCGGACTGGGCCTCACGAACCCCCAGGACCCCGGTCCGCACCTGTTGTCGCCGCTGCACCTGTCCCGGTTGCACCTGTACCAGGCGCAGCCGTCGCGCCCGTCGCTGCCCCGTCCGCCGGCGCCTCACCGTCCTCGGAGACCGGTGTCGTCCGAATCGTCGGATACTCGATGCCCAACTGCTCGAGGTAGGTGTCGTAGCGGTCGGCGTCGTAGTAGAAGGGCCGCATCTGCTCCCGCCACCGGGACATGATGTCCTCGTTGAGCCAGATGGCCGGCCGATCGTGTTCACTGATGAAGGGGATGTACTCCGTCTCAGCCGTCTGGACGTTGTTGAAGTAGTCCCACGCCGCATCGATGGTCTCCCCGTCGAGGAAGAGGTCGAGGAGCGTCATGGCCTGGACCTTGGCCCCGGCGACGCCACCCTTGTGCGCTACCGGCGTGGCCATGGCGATCCCGTTGGCCCAGTTGTGCCCCGGGCCGCCGCGCATGTTGGACGGGTAGCCCAGCGTCACGGTGGGCATGTTCCAGGAGATGTCTCCGATATCGTCGGACCCTCCACCCAGCGAGCGGGAGAGGTCCACCGGACCGCTCATCTCTTCGGGCACGTCGGTCTCCAGTCCGGTGACTTCGACGCCCATCTCCTGCTGGAACGCCTCGGCGAAGCGGACGTCGTCCTCCGACCACTCGGGCATGCCCACCCGCTGGATGTTGGCGAACGTGACCTCGGCCACCGGCTTGCTGAAGTGGCGGCTCCATGCCGACCCGACGGTCATGATGGTGTCCACCGTCGTTCCGGTCATGAGTGCCGCGCCCTCGGCCATCTTCGCGGCGGCGTCGTACTGCTCCTTGGTCAGCTCGTAGTCGCGCTCACGGAAGTAGAACCAGATGGTCGCCGTCTGCGGCACCACGTTGGGCTGGTCGCCACCGTCAACGATGATGTAGTGCGACCGCGCCGCCGGACGGAGGTGCTCCCGCTTGTACTCCCAGGCCTGGGCCATGAGCATGACGGCGTCCAACGCCGAACGGCCACGCCACGGTGACCCGGCGGAGTGGGCGGTCTCGCCGGTGAAGCGGTACATGACGGACCAAAGGGCGTTACCGCCCTGCTGACCCCAGTTCACTCCGAAGCCACTGCTCACGTGAGTGAATAGGTTGACGTCCACGTCGTCGAACACGCCTTCGCGGACGAAGTACGCCTTCGATGCCACCTGCTCCTCGGCGACACCGGGCCAGATGAGGAGAGAACCGTCGATGTTCTCCCGCTGCATGATCTCCTTCACCGCCAGAGCGGCGACGATGTTCACGGCCTGCCCGGAGTTGTGGCCTTCACCGTGACCAGGGGCCATGGCCAGGATGGGATCCCGGTAGGCGACGCCCGGCTTCTGGTTGGACTGGGGGATGCCGTCCACGTCCGATCCCAACGCGATGACGGGCTCGCCGGAGCCGTTGCTCCATCGGGCGGTCCAGGCCGAGGGCATGCCCGCGACGCCCAGTTCGATATCGAAGCCCGCCTCTTCGAGGATCCCGGTGAGATACGCCTGGGTCTCGAACTCCTGCATGCCCAACTCGCCGAAGCTGAAGAGCATGTCGATGATCTCCTGCACCAACTCCGCTCGTTCCTCGACCAACTCGAGAGCCTCTTCCTTCAAGTCGTCGAGTCGAGGGTCGGCTTGCGCTGAGGCGACCGTAGGGCTGAGTGCGAGGAAGGCCGCGATGACGGCGATCCGGAGGATGGTGCGTGACATGCTGGACGTTCTCCCTTGGAGCTCGGTGGGTAGGGCCACCAACGCGGCCCTGCGAAGGCGGAGGACAATATGAGGGGATGCCCTCTCAGGCGATACGCCTCGTTGGAGCAGACACGGCGAACGCCGGCGGCGTTGACCTTGCGTCCACGAGAACCACCGCGTTGACCGCTCCTCCCGGTGGCTGTACCATGGAGGCATCTAGATGAGAATGGTTCTCAATCTCGACTGCCTATGTCCCTCCCTCACCTGCGAAGTCGGCGCCTCCGGGCCCTCGCTGTCGTCCTGACGACGGTAGCCGCCGGCGCATGGGTGTCCCGACCGGACGGGTCGGAGCCCGGCGGAGAGTTCGTGGAACGCACGGCGTGGCTCATGGGCACCCGGGCGACGGTACTCACCACGGCCGAGGATCGGTCCGAGGCGGTGGTCGCCAGCGAGGCGGCGCTCGACGCCATGGCAGCCGTCGAGGGCCGTCTCTCGACGTGGAGGGAGGACTCGGAGCTAAGTCGCCTGAATCGGGCCAGCCCCGGCTCCGCCGTCGAGCCCTCGCCGGACGTGGCCGGCCTCCTCGCCGAGATCGCCGGATGGGCCGAGGTCACCGGCGGCGCATTCCATCCTGCCGTCGGAGCGCTGGTCGATGCCTGGGACCTCCGGGGCGAAGGTCGCGTCCCCGACGAGGCGGAGATCCGCGCCGCCCTCGCCGCAACGGGTTTCGCCGGCGTACTCATCGACAATCGCCGTGGCTCGGTTCTGCGCCGAGCCCCCGGGGCATGGCTCGACGCCGGAGGCTTCGGAAAGGGAGCGGCCCTCCGCGAGGCCAGGCGGGCACTTCAGGCGACGGGTGCCGAGGCCGCCCGCGTCGACCTGGGCGGTCAGATCCTGTTGGTCGGCCCGTCCCCTTCCGAGGTAGCCATCGCTCACCCCACGGATCGCAGCCGACCCGTCGCCCGCGTGTCGGTCCACGACGTCTCGGTAGCCACCAGCGGCCAGTCCGAGCGAGGAATCGAAGTGGACGGCCAGCGGTTTGGACACCTCCTCGACCCGAGGACCGGCCGGCCCGTTCCCCCGTGGGGTAGCGTCACCGTCGTCCACGACGACCCCGTCGCCGCGGATGTGCTGGCCACCGCCCTGTTCGTCCTGGGGCCGGTAGACGGACACCACCTCGCCACGTCCCTGGGCGTGGCGGCTCTCTTCGTCGTCAACGGCGAATCGGGCGTCTCGCCTCACCCGACGCCCGCCTTCCACTTCTTCGACTTCACCCCCTCGGAGTCCCCCGAGTGAGACTCCAGACACGCCACCACAGAGAAATGCACGCCTCTTCATCAATAGCAGTACTCGCGGCAACCCTTCTGCTCCTCATTGCTGGCCTCGCCCCGACGCCGGTCTACGGGCAGGCCACCGACTCCGCCCGGATCGCCGAGCTCGAGCGTCGCCTGGAAGCCATCACCCGGGAACTGGAGCGGATGGACCTGGGTGGCGACGTCGTCCGGGCCGACACGGCCATGCAGGGCCTCGGTCCCGCTGCATCCAAGGTCTACCGGGTGGAGCGCGGCGTCTCCCTCGGCGGCTACGGCGAGTTCCTCTACGAGAACTACGCCTCGGAGCGGGACGACGGGTCACCCGCTACCGCCACCGACCAGTTCGATGCCCTGCGCGTCATCATCTACGTCGGCTACAAGTTCAACGACCGACTCCTGTTCAACTCCGAGATCGAAGTCGAGCACGCCGACGAGATCTTCCTCGAGTTCGCCTACGTCGACTACCTCCTCAATGACGCCGTCGGCGTTCGCGGCGGAATGCTCCTGGCGCCCATGGGTCTGGTCAACGAACTCCACGAGCCGCCGATCTTTCTGGGCTCCGAGCGTCCCCTCACCGAGAATCGGATCATTCCCACCACATGGCGGGAGAACGGAGTCGGCCTCTTCGGTGGCAATGACGCCATCTCGTGGAGGGTCTACCTCATGAACTCCCTCAACGGGATGAACTTCTCGGGCGCCGGCCTCCGTGGTGGACGGCAAAAAGGCTCCAAGGCCCTGGCAGAGGACTTCGGGCTCGCCGGGCGGTTGGACTACACCGGGATGCTGGGCCTCACCGTCGGAGCTTCGGCGTACACGGGTGAAACCGCCCAGAACGCCAGCTTCGGTGGCAGCGAGGTGGGCGGCCGCGTCACCATCTGGGATCTCCACGCCGACTACCGGGCTCGGGGATGGGACCTCCGCGGTCTCGTCGCAGGGGCCTCCGTCGACGACGTCCCGGAGCTGAACCAGATGATCGGCCTTACCGGCGGCGAGGGGATCGGCACGTCCATGCTGGGCTGGTACGTCCAGGCCGGGTACGACGTACTGCGGAGCACCACGCTGGAAGACCAACTCCTCCCCTACATCCGCTACGAGAAGGTGGACACCCAGCGCGAGGTCGCTGCCGGCTTCGCAGCCGATCCCGCGAACGACGTGACCATCACCTCCCTGGGCGCGGCGTGGAAGCCAGTGCCGCAGGTGGTGCTCAAAGCCGACTACCAGCTCTGGTCGAATGCCGCCGAGACGGCCACGGACCAGTGGAATGTGAGCCTCGGGTGGCTGTTCTGACCGCCTTGGGAAGCCCCCGCCCTACGGCGGCGCGGAGGAATGCACGGAGACGGCCGTGGGTCGCCGTCCGGGCGGGTCCGTCGGGTATGCGACTGGTGGTGGCGACGCTCCTGGCCGCCACGGCCTTCGCCACACCCCTGGGCGCCCAGCTCACCCAGGAGGAAGCGCTCCGGCTCGCCTTCGGTTCAGCGGACATCGAGCGACGGACGGCCTTCCTCGATGAGGGCCAGCTCGACGCCGCCCGTGACCTCGCGGGTCCTCGCTCCGGGATCGAACGTGGGGTCGTGTCGTACTACGTCGCGTCCGATGGAGGAGCGCCGGTGGGCGTCGCCTACTTCGACGCCCACCGTGTACGCACGCTTCAGGAGGTCCTCATGATCGTCGTCGACCCGCGGGGGCACGTCGAACGGGTGGAGACCGTTTCCTTTCGTGAGCCTCCCGAGTACGAGGCCCCGGAGGGGTGGCTCGCCCAGTTCCTCGGTCGCCCCCTCGACGACGAGCTCTCCCTGCGAGGCGACATCGCGCCCATGACCGGAGCCACACTGACGGCCAACGCCGTCACGTACGCGGTCCGGAGGACCCTGGCCCTTCACCAGATCATCGATCCCTTCGGTGCCCAGCAGGAGTCGTCCATCCGGTGACCCGCTTCCAGCGGTGGTTCCTGTACGTGACGACGGCTCTCGCCACGGTGAGTGGCGTCGGGTACTTCTACATGAAGCGATTCCTGACGCCCGTGGACCCGTGGGCCGTCATCAACCACCCGCTGGAGCCCTGGCTTCTCAAGGCACACATCCTGACCGCGCCCCTCATGCTTTTCGCCGTGGGGCTCATCACCACCCAGCACATCTGGCGGAGCCTGAAGTCCAGCCTCCCTACAGGCAGGAAGACCGGTCTGGCAGCGGCCGTGGCGTTCGGGCCCCTCGTCCTGACCGGCTACCTCATACAGACGGTGGCCACACCCCTCGCCCTCGACGTGCTCGGGTGGACCCATCTCGTCCTCGGCCTTCTCAGCGCCTTCGCCATCTTCGAGCACCGCCGCCTGGTCCGGGGCCGCAAGCGACGCCGCGGTCGCGACGACCTCCCGGTCATCTCGCTTCCAACGACCAGCACCGCAACCGACGCCAGCAGCGACGACGAGGTCAGGCCAGCTGCGGCCGTTTCAGGTGCCAGTCGGTCCGCTTCTGGAAGGCGTGTGCGACGCTCAGGATCTTATCGTCCGCGAACAGATCACCCAGAAGAGTCGTCGTCAGGGGCATCGTCGTAGGCGCATCGGCATCGGGGTTCCTCACCCCGAAGCCGTACTGGACGATGACCGCAGGGTGGCCGGTCTGGTTCGTCAGTCCCACGTGCCCGCGACCCGTCACGAACATGTCGAAGCCCGCCATGGCATCGCGCATCTCCTTCATGAGGATCAGGCGCCGCCGCTGACTTTGGACGTAGTCCAGGGCGCGGATGTCCCGGCCCCGCCGGAATCGGCCACGCCGGCGCGCTTCCCGTGGCTCCAGGCCTTCGGGCACGGGCTCCGGCTCTTCGCCATCCGGCGACACATGGAAGTCGAACGCCGCCGAAGACTCCACGCCCAGTGAGTTCGACCCGCCTTCGGGGATTTCGGCCATGGGCTCGAGGCGGGCGCCCAGGTCGGCTAGCTGCTGCAGGAACTCCTCCGGAGCTTCCTCGTCGTACCCGATGCGGAACGCCGTCAGATCGGCGTCGGGGTCGAAGCGGAATGGTGCGGTGAGGGACGCCGGATCGCGCTCGCTGGCCCCACGGATGGCCTCGAAGACCAAGGCACAGTCCAGGATCGTCCGGCACATGGGCCCGGCTTTGTCCATGCTCCACGAGAGGACCATGCCTCCGTACCGCGAGACGCTGCCGAACGTCGGCCGAAGGGCGCTGAGCCCGTTGCGCCGCGCCGGAGATACGATCGATCCCTGCGTCTCCGTGCCGATGGCGAAGGCTACCGCCCCCGCGGCCGTGGCCGAGCCAGGCCCAGCCGATGAGCCGCTCGAGCCTTCCTCCGGGTTCCAGGGGTTCCGGGTCTGACCGCGATACCATCGGTCGCCGGACGCGTACTCACCTGTCGCCAGCTTGGCGATGAGAACAGCCCCTGCGTCACGCAGGCGGAGTACCACATCGGCGTCCTGGTCGACGACCTGGTCGACGTAGTCCGCCGAGCCCCACGTCGTCCGGGTACCCTGCACGGTGAACAGGTCCTTCACCCCGTACGGGATCCCGTGGAGCGGCCCGTGGTAAACGCCGTTGGCCAGGTCGATATCGGCCTGTCGCGCCTCTTCCATCGCTCGATCCTCGAGGATCGTCACGGCGAACATCAGAGACTCGTCAAAACGCTTCGTGCGCTCCAGATAGATCTCCGTGAGCTCCACGGAAGAGACGTGCCCGCCGCGGATGAGGGCGGCGAGACGGTGGACGGGAAGGAAGGCGATGTCGTCCGGATCACCCGGCACGGGTCCCACCCACGGATCGATGTGGATGGGGTGCCGCCGGAAGGGGTCGAGGCCTTCGGAGTTCCACCTCTTGTAGAGGGACCCCGTCCCTCCCGGGTAGGCCTGGAACACGAGCGCCGGGTGTTCCCCGTTGCCCAGGGGCACCGGGGGCGGACCCTCTTGAGCCTGATGGGCCAGGGCGGAGGCGAGCTCAGCACGGGCCTCGGGGTCCGGCTCCATGGCGAGGAGGTGCGCGGGAGCGACGGCGCCGGCCGCCACCGCCGTGACGGCGGCACGGAGAAAGTCGCGTCGTTTCAGCTCGTCAGCCATCCGGTCCATCGTCGATCCCCTTGTTGTCAGCCTCGGCCACCCCTTCGACCTCTCAGCCGGTCAGGATGCCGGGGCTCTGCCCTCCTGGCAAGCGCTCCGACCCCGAACGCGCAGCCCGGACCGGAGCGGAGCCCCGAATCAGGTCAGAAGCGTCGCCTCGATGGCGAGGCCCGGTCCGAATGCGAGGGCGACGCAGGGTCCGTCCGCCCCCTGGCGCGACATCCGTTCGAGAATGAAGAGGACCGTCGCCGACGACATGTTGCCACATTCGCGGAGGACAGCCTCGGAGGCCTGCGTCGCCTCTCTCGGGAGATCGAGAGCCCGCCTGCACGACGAGAGGACCCGAGGCCCTCCTGGGTGGATCGCCCAGGAGGCGATGTCGGTCACGGTGAGATCGTGTTCGGCCAGCCATCCCTCCAACCACGGACGAAGAGTCGCCTCGATGAGGTCCGGAATGCGCGGCGAGAGGGTCATGTGGAAGCCGTGATCCCCGATCCGCCACGTCATGGCGTCCTCGGCCTCCGCAAGGAGGTGCGTGCCCGTCGCCGCGACCTGCCAAAGCCCTTGGGAGGTGCCGATGTCCGGGTTGCTGACGCCACCGCCCGAGCCAACGCCGCCGCCCGAGCCAACGCCGCCGCCGAAACCGGCACCCCGACCGACCGCAGCCGCCGCGCCGTCGGAGAAGAGGGCGTTGGCCACGAGAAGCTCGGTGTCCCACGCGTACGAGAAATGCAGCGTACACAGCTCCACCGAACAGAGAAGCGGCACCGCCTCCGGATCCGCGGTCACGATGGCGTCGACGACCCGGAGTGCCGCCAGGGCACCGTAGCACCCCATGAATCCTACGTGTGTTCGGCGAACGCGCCGCCGTAGGCCGAGTTCTTCGACGATCCGCGAGTCGACGCCGGGAGCGACAAAGCCGGTGCACGAGACCGTGACGAGGTGCGTCACCTCTTCGGAAGCGACCTGGCCGGACTCCAATGCCCTCCGCGCCGCGGTGACCGCGAGGGCCGGAGCATGCTCTTCGTAGGCCGCCATCCTCTGAAGAGTCGTGGGCCCCAAGTCCCCCTGGTGTTGGGCCGGAGGATAGAACCGCTGCCGGTTCCGAAGCTCTCCCTCGGAGTCGTTCAGGAGCACGCTGTGCCTCGTGCTCACACCCGAGCGCCGGTACAGGGCCCGGAGCGTCCGCGACCGCCCTTCGTCGAAGCCACAGAAGGAGGCGTGGAGCTCCACCGCCTCCACCTGGGTCAGCCGGTGGTCGGGGACGGCCGTGCCCACCCCCGTCAGCCGGAGCCCTGTCACGGCGAAGCCAGCCGTGTCACCGACCCGGCGGCAGGGGCCACCGACACCGGCGACGGTCTGCCCGCGGCTTCGATGAGAGGACGGGCCAGCGTGGGAGCGACCCCGAGGATGCCCACAGCCGCACGGACGAGCGCAGGGCGTCGCAGGCCCCAGGAAAGGAACCGGCACACCCGCTGCCGACGCTCCACCACCCGCCGATAGGCCATGGACCATCGGCGCGCGCCCCGGTCCCTCTCCCCAACCCTGGCACTCCCCGTTGCCAGTACCTCGCGAACGAACGGTGCGACGGCGACGCCCCCGGCCATCGCCCAGCCGATACCCTCGCCAGTGAACGGCTCCACGTAGCCCGCCGCGTCCCCGACCCGGAAAACAGCCCCCTCGCCCGCCCGGCTGACCCGACGTGTAAGAGGCGGCGTGCCCCGCCACCCGAAGACCGGATCTCCATCGGGAAGCCGATCTCCACCGCTGGCCAGCAGGGCCCCGATCGCACCAGCGGGACCGAGCCTGGCCACCAGATCGCGATCCACGGCGGACGCCACGTCCAGGGCACCGTCCTCCGTTCGTACCATTCCGACATATCCGTAGCGGCCCACCGTCATGCGCAACTCGCCCGCGGGACAGTCGTGCTCGCACACCGGCGAAAAGACGGCGCCGAGACCCACGCGAGAGCCCGGGGCCACCTCCTCCCTCGTGCGCTGGGCCGCGAGGTGCAGTCCACCGAGTCCTGTCGCGTCCACGACCACCCGCGCCTGGAGCACGTCGTTCACGCCGGCTTCGCGGACTCTCAACTCGACGCCGTCCCCGCTCGGTTTCAGACCCTCGACCCGAACGCCGAATCGCATCCGAGCCCCTGCATCCGCCACAGCGTCGGCCAGCAGGGCATCGAGGCGGAAACGGGAGAGCGACATCGACCCCGGAAGCCCGAGGCGAGCCCGGCTGTCACCGACCCTCAGCTCCATGAACGGGATGGGCGCGGCGCCGGCCGCGCGGAGATCGCCGTCCAGCCTCATGGACCGGAGTAGATCGAGAGCCGCCGGGCCGAGACATCCGCCGCACACCTTCCACCGGGGCAGGGTCGCTCGATCCATCAGGACCACGTCCACGCCGCTCCGGGCGAGGGCCAGAGCCGCCGAGCTTCCCGCCGGCCCGGCGCCGACGACGACCACCTCATGGGTCACGAGACCACCATCCGGTCCCATCGCACGACGAACCGCTGGGGCCATGCCTTGCCGACCATGGCACCTTGGAGGGTCGCCTCCGTGCAGAGGCGCCGGGCTTCTTCCAGGGTAAAGGCCGCCTCCACGGAACGCAGCCCGTCGACCCGCGCCACGCCGGAACGGGTGAGGGTGTGGAGCCCGAGCCAGGCCAGGAGGTAGCCCTTACGGGTCCGGCGCAGGTCCTGCACGAAGAGTCGCCTCCGCGCCGCTGCCGCCATCGCCCTCAGGAGCTGCACCGCCTCGGCCCACGCCAGGTGGTGCAGGAAGAGAGACGAAGTGATCAGGTCGTACCCGTCGGGGATGGGATCGCGAAGGGCATCGTGCTCGAAGAAGTGGACCACGCCTCCACCATCACTGGAAGCACGGGTCGGCAGCCCCGCAGCCTTCCCCGCGGATCGCGCCGCCTCGAGGGCTCGGGGAGATCGATCGCAGCCGTGGAGCACGACCGGCCTCCCGGCTCGTCGTGCCGCACTCGCCACCCGCACCACGACATCGCCGCCTCCACAGGCGACATCCAGAACCCGCACCGGCCCACCCGACGGCTGCTGGAGGGCGGCGACTTCCCGACCGAGCCGCCACGCTCCCAACGACACCCGGTTCACACGAGCCAGGGCGCTCAGCGCGTGGTGGTGTCGGTCGGGATCGAGGTCGGGGTCGTCCATGAGCTCGGCCCTGCGGCTCCGGACCCTCAGGTCCGGCAAGCCCGGCGCAGGCCGGCGCATGGCGAAGCTCGACCTATCTGGACGGCGCGCCCGGCGTCGCTCCCTCGGGGCGAGGGACCTCCGGTGAGGATGCCGCAGCCCCATCCTCGTCGCTCACCGGCCGACGGATGGTGGGGTACTCGATGCCCAGCTGCTCGAGATAGGTGTCGTACCGGCTCGGATCGTAGTAGTAGGGGCGCATCCGCTCGCGCCACTCATTCATGATGTCGGCGTTGAGCCAGATCGCGGGCTCGTCCTCCGGTGTGATGAAGGGCGTGTACGTGGTCTCCGCCGTCTGTTCTTCGTTGAAGTACTGCCACGCCGCATCCACGGTCTCGCCGTCGAGGAAGAGGTCCAGCAGCGTCAGCGCCTGGACCTTCGCCCCTGCCAGAGAGCCCTTGTGGGCGATGGGCGTCGCCATGGCGATCCCATTGGCCCAGTTGTGGCCGGGGCCGCCGGGCATGTTCGCCGGAAAGCGGAGGGTCACCGTGGGCATGTTCCACGAGATGTCGCCGATGTCGTCGGAGCCACCGCCCAGTGAGCGGGAAAGATCCACCGGCCCGCTGAGCTCGTTGATCTCATCGGCCAGGCCGCGAGGCTCCTGACCCATCTCCTCCTGGAAGGCGTTGGCCAACGCGATGTCCTCGGGGCTCCACTCCGGGAGGCCGACCTCCTGGATGTTCTCGTATGTGACCTCGGCCACGGGCCTGTTGAAGTGCCGGCTCCACGCCGATCCAATGGTCATGATCGTGTCCACCTGGGTGTCGGTCATGAGGGCCGCGCCTTCCGCCATCCGCTTGGCGGCGTCGTAGGACTCCATCACCAGCTCGTAGTTGATCTCCCGGAAGAAGAACCAGATGGATGCCGTCTGAGGCACCACGTTGGGCTGGTCGCCGCCGTCGACGATGATGTAGTGCGATCGCTCCGCCGGGCGGAGGTGCTCACGCTTATACTCCCACGCCTGGGCCAGGAGCATCACCGCGTCCAGCGCCGACCGGCCTCGCCATGGCGAGCCGGCCGAGTGGGCCGTTTCGCCCTCGAAGACGAACATCGCAGACACCAACGCGTTCCCGCCGGACTGACCCCACGACATGCTGAAGTTCGACGAGACGTGGGTGAAGAGGTTCACGTCCACTCCGTCGAAGACGCCGTCCCGGACCATGTACGCCTTGGATCCGAGTTGCTCTTCCGCGATTCCGGGCCAGATAAGGAGCGTCCCGTCGATGTTCTCCCGCTCCATGATCTCCTTCACGTTGAGGGCGGCGACGATGTTCACCGCCTGCCCCGAGTTGTGACCCTCGCCGTGGCCAGGAGCCATGGAGAGGATGGGGTCCCGATAGGCCACCCCCGGCTTCTGATTCGACTGGGGAATGCCGTCCACGTCCGAACCCAGGGCGATGACCGGCTCCCCGCTCCCGTTCGACCACCGCGCCGTCCACGCCGACGGCATGCCCGCGACGCCGAGCTCGATCTCGAAGCCGTGGTCCTCCAGGATGCCGGTGAGATAACGCTGCGTCTCGAACTCCTGCATGCCGAGTTCGCCGAAGCTGAAGAGCATGTCGACGATCTCCTGGACCATCTTGGCGTCCTCCTCGACCATCCCGAGCGCCTCCTCCTTGAGATCGTCGAGGCGGGGGTCGGCCTGGGCCACGAGGGGGGAGGGGGCGAAGACGAGGGTGATGGCGAGCAGTAGGGCGCGGTGGGCCAACGTGCGCATGCGGTGTTTCTCCTGAAGGTGCTGGTCGGTCGGTTCTGCTCCCGTTGCGTGCTGCGGTGGCGGGGAGCGGACGGTCAGTGTGGGAGGCCGCAAGGGGGGCTGCAAGTATCTGCCAGGCCGAAAGGGCGGGACGATTCCGGGGATGGCCTCAACGACACCACGGTCCTTCTCGACCAGTTCGCATGGATCCCCTCGTAGACAAGGCGCCTCAGACCGTCGCCGTCTTCCACGTCCCCCGACGGAACAGCACCCAACTCACCACCGCCAGCGTCGCGTACGCCACCGCGATGGCGGTGAAGACGCCGTTGGGACCCATGGCCAGCGGGTACGACAGCACCCACGCCAGGGGAATCTCCCAGAGCCAGAAGCAGAACAGGTTGATGACCGTCGGCGTCCACACCGCGCCGGCCCCATTGAAGGCCGCGGTGAGGACCATGCCGTATCCATAGAACGGGAAGCCGGCGGCGACGATCCGAAGGCAATCCACGGCGTGGTCCTGGGTAAGCCCGGTCCCGCCGAAGAGAGCCACGATCTGAGGCGCGAAGACCAGGAAGATCACCCCGACGCCACCGAGAAACAGGAGATTCATCCGGCAGGCGATCCACACCGCCTCTTCGGCACGATCGGGGTCCTCGGCGCCCAACGCCTGGCCCACCATCGTCGACGCGGCATTGGACAGGCCCCACGCCGGAAGGAGGGCGAAGAGGATGATGCGCACGGCGATGGCGTAGCCCGCCAGGGCCTCGGCGCCGAACTCGGCGGTGATCCGAACCAGGCCGATCCAGCTGGCCATCCCGATGAAGATCTGGAACGTGCCAGTGGCCGAAAGGCGCACCAGCCGCCACATGACGGACAACTGCACCCGCAGATGGTCGGTGGCCACGCGTAGATGGCCGCTCAGACGAAGCAGGGTGTACAGCTGCACCAGGACCGCCGTCCCTCGTCCGATGGTGGTAGCCACCGCCGCGCCCTGGATCCCCATCTCCGGAAAGGGGCCGAGGCCGAAGATGAGGCATGGATCCAGCACGATGTTCAGACCGTTGGCCAGCCAGAGGACGCGCATGGCGATGGCAGCGTCCCCCGCCCCGCGAAACGCAGCGTTCTGCAGGAACAGCAAGACGATGACAACGTTGAATCCGATGAGGATCTTCGTGTACGGTGCCGCAGCCTCAACAGTCGCCGTATCGGCTCCCATGAGGCGTAGAAGCTCCTCGTCGAAGAGGACCCCTACTGCAGCGAACCCAAGCGAAATGACGGTACCGAGGAGGACGGCCTGGACCGTGGCTCGCCCTGCCGCGTCCGGATCTCCCTCGCCGATCCGGCGAGCCACCATCGCCGTGACGCCGATGCTCAGGCCCATGGCCACCGTGTAGATGATCGTCATCAACGATTCGGTGAGGGCCACGCCCGCCATCGCCTCGTCACCCAGCCGGGAGACGAAGAAGATGTCCACCACCGCGAAGATGGATTCCATGGCCATCTCCAGGACCATGGGTACCGCAAGGAGGACGATGGCCCGGCGCACAGGACCTTTCGTGGGATCGCCCCCCGTGCCCCGCACCGCCTGCGACAGCAGACTCCAGCGGGATTCGTCGGAGTAGTCGACGGGATCCGAGCCCGTGACACACTCCCCGGAGCCGGCGACGCCCTCCCCGGGGCCGGCGACGCCCTCCCCGGAGTCGGCGAGGCCCTTCCGCGAATCGGCGACGCCCTCCCCGGAGTCAGCCGATGCAGCCATGAGCCGGACGGGGGTGACCCCGTCCTACCCCTTCAGCCTCTTGTCGCGCTCGACCCAGCTTTCCCCGTCGGTGATCCACTCGGCCGCCGGCTCGCCCTTCAGATGGTGGCCGAACCACTCCAGGATCCGCCGGTGATAGTCCACCTGTTGGGTCTCCTCGGTCAGACCGTGATCGGCGCCGGGATACACCAGAAGGACGACTTCCTTGCCGGCACGACGAGCGTAGTTGTAGAACTCGAGGCCCTGGTAGAAGTCCACGACGCCATCCTCGTCGCCATGCATGAGGAGCATAGGGGTGTCCAGGTCGGCGATGAAGTGCGCCGGCGAGCTCTCAAGATGGCCTTCCAGGTCCTCCCAGTAGGGAACCGCCATCCTCGCCTGGCCGGTCTCCCAGTGGCCCGTCTCAGGCAAGCCACCGTTCCAGTGCACCGCACCCATGAAGCTCATGAAGTTGGTGATCGCCGCCCCGGCCACCGACGCGGCGAAGCGGTCGGTGCGCGTGGGCAGATACGTCGCCTGGTACCCGCCCCAGGAATGACCGATCAGCCCCATGCGCTCCGCGTCCACGTGACCCGTGGCCACCGCCGCATCCAGGGCATGCTCCACGGCGTCCAGGGCCGAGGGGCCGGGCCGACCCGGCTCGTAGACGATGTCCGGCATGAGCACGAAGTAGCCCTCCTGGGACCACGCCTGGAAGTCGTAGTAGTCCCGCTCGCTGGCCACGTGGTAACCATGCAGGCCGTCCGAGAGACGCTCGTACTGATAGAGGATGAGGGGATACCGCCTTCCCTCCTGGAAACCGGCGGGATAAACGAGGATGGCCTGTAGGTCGTGGCCGGCGTCGGTCGTGTAGTCGAGAAGCTCGGTGTGACCCCAGGCGTAGTCGGCCTGGAAGGGGTTGGTCTCGGTAACCTGGACCAGACCGTCCAACTCGCCGTCACCGACGAAGACGTCGGGCGAGTCGTCCCAACGTTCCATGCGGAGGGCCGTGCGATCGCCACTCTCGGTCATGCTGAGGCCCGCCACTCGCGCCTCTTCCAACACCAGCGTCTCGGGTGACCCGCCCATGCCTCCCCGGGCGTAGCCCGAGGCCTTGGTGCGGGTGTCGAACACGGAGAACCAGATCTCGTCTCCGGCGTCGATATGGGCCGGTTGGAAGAAGAACGCGTCCGGGTCGACGTTGACGACCCTATGGCGCAGGCGTTCGGAGGCCCCGTCGGTGAGGGGGCGCAACTCGCCCGTCTCCAAGTCCACCAGAGAGACGTCGTATTCGTCGTACAGGAGGGCTGCCGATCCGCCGTCCACCCATCCGCCGAACCCCCAACTCGGTCTCGGGCCCGGGTAGTCGTAGGCCCGGAGGGGCTGCGTGAAACTGCGACCGCCTGCCAGGGTCGTGCGCTCCAGGCTCGCGAGATCCACCGCATGCCAGGCGTCTGCGTGGTAGACCAGCGCCACGGAGCTCTCCATGTCCGAGACGACACCGAAATCGAGGGCCTCGGCCAGCGGTCGACGCTCACCCGTCCGAGCGTCCACCCGGTACCAGTCGGCCGTACCGGCCCCGAAGCGGCGCTCGAAGAGGTAGGGGTCGTAGTCCGGAACGAGGCCCCAACGGCCACCCGCGGCCAGGGTCACGGGCTCGTCCAGGTCGTCGCCGAGGGTGACGAACGCGTCGTCCTCGAGATGCCAGACGGCCACATGGCTCTGACGGGCGATCTGGGCCGCCCGGTACTCCTGGGCACGGAGGATCTGATCGTCGTCCCAGTGCCAGACCTGGACGTCGGCGGGAGCGACGGAATCGGCGTCGCCATCCTCATCAGCGCTTTCGACGTCCTCGCTGGTACCACCGGGATCCTCTGCCGCGCCCTCGTCGGCCTCGCCGTCCGGCGAGCCTCCCTCGGCCCCGGAGCTCTCCCACGGTCGCACGCCGAAGAAGACCGACTGTCCGTCCTCGGAGAAGGTGATGCCCCGGTACGGGATGACCCTCACATCCGCGTCCACCATGCCGCCCACGGCGCCCAGCACGCGTGCTGTCCCTCCCCGCGCGTCCGGCCACACCAGAACGTCGTGGCTCGCGTCCTCACGGTCGTCGGCCTCCACGGAGCGCATGACAGCGAGCTGCTCCGACTCCTCCCGCCAGGTCAGTGCCACGTACTCGGCATCCCCCGAATCCAGAGTGCGGAGCGTGCTCGACTCGGGGTCGAAGAGGACGACACCGTTCGTCGTGCCCCACTGGGTCTTGAGGGTCGCCGCGAGAAGCGGCCCCTCATCCTGCCACGCGAACGAATCGACGTTGCCCACCACCGTCCGGGCACCCCCGGCCGAGCCGACAGCGCTCGCTGCTCCGGAGCCGCCGGCCGGGTCGAAGACGCCGGCCGGGTCGAAGACCAGGAGGTCGGCCCCCGTCGAATCCGAGGCCGCGATACCCCGCGCCGCCAGCAGTTGCCCATCGTGACGAAACGCGAAGGAGGAGATCTCGAAGAGTACCGTGTCGGAGAGGACGGCGAGATCCACCAGGCCCAGCCGGTCGTGGACCGGGCCTTCGGCGTTCTCGCGCTCATCCTGCGAGACCCCCCTCCGGTAGGCGAGCCACCGCCCGTCCGCGCTGAACTCCGGCCGACTCCCGTGCTCCAGGGCGAGGGGTTCGCCAGAGCCATCCGCCCGGTGGAGGCGCAACTCCCCGTCCCCGTCCACGCGTGTGACGGCGGCGATCAACCACCGGCCTGTCGGGTCGAGGTCGAAGGCACCCAGCCGTTCGAACTGGCCGTAGTCCTCCGGCGTCACCGTGGCATCTTGCTGCGCGACCGCCTGATCCGGGGCACCCATCAGCGCCGCCAGGACCATCCCGATGGCACCTCCCTGTGTCACCACCCGCCCCACACCGCTCCCGTCCCTGCTTCGTGACATCCCACCCCCCTTGTGGCTCGAACGAAACCCGAGCGCCTATGCCTCGGCTCCCGGGCGTGGGAATCTTGCCCTGGAAGGATGGGCGGGCAACCGGAAGGGTGGGGCTACGGCGCCATGCTCACGCGCACCGCCACCAGCGCACCCGCTACCCGCGTGAGCGTCACCGAACCGTTCAAACCAGGATCCGGATCCCAGTACTGCTCGATCGAGTCCTCGGCTCCTCCCCTATGTTCGGGTTCCTCCCAGTCGATGGCGAGGCCTCGCCCCGCGGAGTAGAGCCGGACGGCTTCGATGACGCCTTCGGGATCCGCGAACCCATCCTCGGACCGGAGCGTGACGATACTCACGGCAGGGGGCATCGTCTCGAGTTGGAAGGTCACCCCGGACGAGAAGTGGTACTGGACTGTCCCGAACTGGGCACCGTCGAACTCGGTCGCCGTCCGTCCGTCGCATCCGGTTGGCTCGCCGAACCGGTCTACGGCGAACGCGAAGAGGTCGTCGTACATCCGGACTCGTTCCGCCGCCGCGGCCACCCAGGCGTCCACCGACCGTCCCTCGCAAACCACCGTCGTGGACCGTGCTTCGGCCCACCCCGTCGGCACGAGTAGCGCCGTGACCATCATGACGTACCGCGGCAACCCGGCCCGTCCTTTCATTCCCAGGTGCGTCCTCGTGTCACCAGGTTGAGCCCGTGTCGCTACATCCTGTCCATGGTCGCCGTCTCGAACATGCCGATCCGCTCGGCCAACCCCGTTCCGAGGAACACCGCCCCCACAATGGTCACGAAGATGGCCATGGCCAGCAGCAGTCCCGACAGTCCCCAGCGTTGGCGCTGGACCGTCGCCATGTCGAGGATGCGCACATCGGGGATGGACGACACCTGAGCCAGCCGTGCTTGCTCCAGGCGACCCCGGATCTCGTCGTAGAGGCCCTCGTGTGAGCGGACGCGACGGCGCAGACGCCCTTCCTCTGCCTTCCAGTCGGCTGTGGCGAGCGCCTCGCCGTCGGGGCTCGATATCGTCCCGACCCGGAATCCCTCGAGGTCCCGTTCGGCTTCCGCTAGCCGCTCGAGAACGATCTCCAGCTGTTCCTCCAGAACCGCGACGGTCTCTGCGAGCTTTTGGGACTTCAGGTCGGCGGCTACCTCGACGTACCGATCCATAACCGCCTGCACGACGGCAACCGCCTGCGCTGGCTCCGGATCCTCGAACGCCACCCGTAAGAAACTCCCATCCGTGTCCATGGCCACCATGAGCCGGCGGGACAGGTCGCCGGCCGCAGCCCTGACCGCCTCCCCGTCGTCGCTCCCGTCTGCCGTGGCAGGCCGCAGGTGCTCCGCGGCGACGGGGTCGAGAACGACATAGGACCGAAGAAGCTCGATCCAGGCCGCCCCCGCGAGTCGGTTCGTGCCCTCCGTAGCGGACACGGTTCGGCGCTCGTCCTCGGACCCGCCCGCGACCCAAAGGGCGCCTTCGGCCCGGAACTGTGGTTTCAGCCCGGTCGCGGCGAAGAAGGCCGCCGGTGCGGCCACGGCAAAGGCCGCCGCGACCGTCAGGGCTGTTCGCAACGTCCGCATCCGCCGCCGGCCGGGCGCGGGATCGTTCAGCGAGAGGTTCGGCGGAATCGGGGGCATGGATCACCTCGGGCGTGGAACGCACTTTGTGTCACAGAGTACGGGCCGGGTTCGGGGATTGTCAACGATCTCCGACTCCTCGAGGGAGACGCGATTCGTGCGCGGTCAACCCCGATGCCGCTCCACTGCTTCGAGCACCTCGTCCAACTCCCTCCTCCATTCTTCGAGGAGCCCGTAGAAACCGATGGAGAGGTCCAGGAGTCCCAGGAGATCACCGCGGAAGCGCGCGATGTCCTCGGAGTCTATCGCCATGGGACGACCGTCCACCCGGTTCCAGACACTCGTCACCGCATCTCTCGCAACGTCCGAAACCCATCTGTCGTAGACGACCCCGTTGTATTCGAGTCGCTCGTTGAGGTTCTCGTAGAAGTTCGCCAGGCGAGCCACCAGCGCCGGATCCTCCAGGTACGTCAGCTGTCCCGACGAGACCATCGTCGTCCACGAAGAGTTCCGGGGAAACATCGTTCGATTCACCGAGAAGAGCGCCGTGAGGTGTTCGGTCATGGAGTCGGCCGGGATAGCATCCGGTCGACTCAACCAACGGTCGATCCGCTGATGCCTCACCTGCCGGTCGGCCTGGGCCGCCATGATCACGTCCAGGTCCGCCCGATCCTGCTGGAGTTCGGTATGGAGCCGCATGAGGGCCTGCTCGGCATCGACCCTTCGATCACGCGTCTCGGAGATCCCCTCCAGGACGATGGCCAGATAGACCGAGCCCACCACGACGGCCGCGTCGCGCAGAAGCTTCACCCAGGACACGTTCATCTTCATAGGCGGCTCTGGTGAGGAGGGTTCAGCCCTACCGGGTCAGGTTCAACAGCCGGCTGTACTTGATGACCAGCTGCCGCTGCTTCGGTCCCGCGATGAGCCCCGTCCGCTCCAACGACCCTCGATGGTCGGTATCGTTGAGCACGATGAAGAGGCCGGTGCCCGCCGTGTCCAGCCAGCCAATGCGGGCGTTCGTGCTCACGTCCTCGGTGTCGTCGTTGTACTGGATGTTGGCCTGAAGGTAGAGCCTCGGCGTGAACGAATACGACGCATTGAAGCGCAGGACGGATGTCGTGAACTCCCCCTCGTCGAGTCTGACGTCGAAGTAGTCGACGCGGACGCTGGTGGTGAGCACGTCGCCGTAGCGGTAGGCGAGCGTCGCGTTCGGGCCGAAGCGGGTCCCGCTGTAGAACCCTCCCAGCGCCCATCCGCCGGACAGCGACAGCGGAGCACCACGGTTGGTGTTGGCCCTGAACTCCCAGTCGACGTTCCGGTACGTGCCCACGGGGAGGATGACCCCCTCGCGGATCTCGAAGGGCTCCTCCAGCCCCTCTCCCGTGAAATTCAGCCCCGGCAACTGGAAGAAGGCGCCGTTCTCGAAGGCGAAGTGGTTGTCGATGTGAAAGAGGTACGACTCGTTGAAGCCGTCCAGCGTCCAGAAGAGGTTGCCGGACACGTGGGGTCGGAACTCACGGAACCAGGGGACGCCGTCTGTCCGGAGGTGGCGCAGGACCCGGAAGTTCACGTGCCGGTAGTCTCTCCGGTTCACGAATCCGACCTCGGGATTGAATGCGTCACCGACCTGGCGGTAGCCCGCCGATACCTGCCAGTCCCGGGTGACGTAGCGCATGTCCCCCTCGAAGCCGTACTCGCCGTCGTTCAAGCCTGAGCCTCCGAGCCCGGCGCCCTGGGACGTGCTGGTGAAGCCGACCCAGCTGTTGAACGTGAGGGCCTCACCAACGCCGAGACGCGCGTCGACGCCGTACGTGAAGTTTCGGTCGTCGGCGTTCGACGTATTCAGCCTGGAGACGAAGATGGCGCCGAGCTGGGTTCGATTCCCGAACTCCTTGTAGCCCCGAAGCACGCCGAAGTTGGTGGGGAACGCGACGCGCTCGGGATCTCCCGTTTCGTCGACAGTGAAGGCATCGCCGGTCTGGATGTTCAAGAGACCGATCTGCACATCGCCGACCTTTCCGGTGAGGCGAGCGCCCCCTTGAATGGGGACCTCCTGACCGGAGGTGAGTCCGATGCGACGGCTGAAGAAGAGCTCCGCCGACCGGCTCGCGCCCACGGCGAAGGTCCCCGCGTTCTCCAGGAAGAACGCCCGCTTCTCGGGAAAGAAAAGGCTGAATCGGGTCAGGTTCACCTGCTGGTCGTCCACCTCCGCCTGGGCGAAGTCGGTATTCACCGTGAGGTCGAGGGTGAGGCTCTGGTCGAGCCCGATCTTGGCGTCGCCACCGACCTGGTATCCGTAGTCGATCTCCGGATCAGCGACGCGGTAGTCCTTGAATGCGTCGGTGAGGACGTACGGGCTCACCGAGACCGTGCGGCGCGACGGCGCCTCGAGGTTCATGGTGCCCGCCAGGGAGATCCGGTAGACGCTGAACTGCCTCGGGAGCGGCGCCCAAACGGACTCCTCGCTGTTGCGACGGATCTTCCGCTCGAAGTTGACGCCCCACTCCTGGACTCCGCCCGCCCCGTAGCGAAGGGTCGTGAAGGGGATCCGCATCTCCGCGTACCAACCACCCCCGTCGCGGGTCGTGGCCACTTCCCACGATCCGTCCCAGTTCAGGTTGAAGCCCCCCGCCGAGCCACGCTGCTGTCGGCCTCCCCCCGCACCGCCTCCTACACCCTCTCCTGCCACCTGGCCATCATATTCGATGCCTGCCGGCGTCGTCCCGAATACGAACCCGTTCTGACGATCCATATAGGTGTCGAGGACCACGACGAAGGCGTCGGAATCGTTCAGCGACGCGTCGCGTAGCGTCTGGCCCACCACGATCCCCGACGGGTTCGCATCGAAGAGCCACGCGCCGACGTAGAGTGCGTCCCCATCGTAGGCCACCCGGACCTCGGTACGCTGCGAGACGGGCTGGCCCTCCATAGGCTCACGCTGGGTGAAGCCAGTGATGGCCGGTACCCCCGACCATACGTCGTCCGTGAGTCGGCCGTCGATGATGGGCGGAGCCGATATCTGGACCGCGCGGGCGGTAGGAACAGCCTGAGCGTGTGCCGCGCTTGGGATGCCACCGACCAAGGGTCCGACCATGGCCATGACCACGCCGAAACAGGTCGCGACGCGACCCGGCATCGATAGCGTGGCGAGCGGCGGTCGGCCCGGGGCTGTGCATCGCATCTCGAACTATCCTGAAAGATCGGTTTCGATGAGTTCGAGGATCGAGTCCACGGCCGCAATCAACGGGTCGAATTCGTCCACGCCACGGCTCAGGAGGCGGTGCGCAGGTGAACGACCCCCGGAACCTCCGTGTCCACCGGCACGTCTCGCGAACGTTGCTGGCCTGCCAAGCTCAATGTCCCCTTGAAGATGCTGCCGCCGGAGACCCAAAGCCCGTACGTACTCATCCTCGCCCGAAGGGTCCGGTCCGCGATGATGACCAGGCTTTCGACGGCGAGTCTGGCCGCCGCAGGTGGGGCGCCCTCGCTCAACTTCGATCCCGGCCCGATCTCAGGAAGGTCATCCGGTTCCCACTCGGGAAATAGAGGGTCAGGACGTCTTCTTCGACGCCGATGCGTGTCGGTTCCAGGGGCGCGTCTTCCGGATCACGCACCACCATCCGCAGAGGGGCCTCGGCCAGACCATCCATCCCCTCACCGACGGATAGGTTGAAGAGATGGCGGAAGATCACCCCGTCGGTGGTCCGCTCGTAGCTGCCCCCTTCCGCCGAACCGCGCAGTGGAGCCCCGGTCGCATCCAGGACGAAGAAGACGACCTGCCAGTCGTGCTCCGAGAAGACGATCTGGCCGCGCACCGGGTGTGTCGGCCCCACGGCGAGCCGGTAGTCCTGTGCCGACCAGGCCCCTCGGATGTCGGGTGGAGGCTGGGCCGCCGTCCGGGAGGGTGTGCCCGCCGCTGCGAAGCAAACCAACGCCGAGAGGGCCAGCGGCCCGACGGTGTATCGTCTCATCGAATAGAGTGCCGTGGGCAGCCGTTGGGAGGTGGGGTGGGCGGGGCCATGATGCCGGCCACTCTGTCTCGCCCGCAAGGACTCGCGGGCCGAAGGGAATGGAATCGCCCGAAGACGGCCACCCACTTCAGCCCACCAACGTCACGGAGGCGCCCGCATGCGCATCGACCACTCCGTCGCCATCGCCTCCATCGCGATCGTGGCGATGGCCATTGGTCCCCATCGCTCGAACGACGATGGCAGGGGCCCCCTATTGCCCGTCGCAACCCGAGAGCGCACGATAGCGTCTCATCAAGGACTCACGGAAAACGAAGGCGTCGCGCACCAGGAGGGGATGGGGAGGGGGATGCGAGGGACGACGGGGAAGACGATGGCCGCCGGACTCTGTCTGTTCGTTGGAGTCCTGGGTGCGACGCCACAGCCCGACTCCCGAGGGTCGGGCCCTGAGGTCCGGGCGGGGCTTGCGATCCTGGCCCCCGGAATCGAGCCGGCCCCGGAGATCGAGCCAGCGACGGCAGGCAGGTTCGAGGCGCGCCCCACACTCAAGGTCGCTCTCCAGGCCGGCCATTGGCGCGCCGATGAGGCCCCCCGCGAGTTGTCGGGACTCAGGCGGAACGGGACCTCGTGGCAGGGCATGCACGAGTGGGAGGTCAACCTCGAGATCGCCCAGCGTGCGGCCGGGCTCTTGGAGGAGGCCGGCTACGAGGTCGACGTACTCCCCGCTGTCGTGCCCCGGTCGTATCGCGCGGATCTTTTCATCGCTATCCACGCCGACGGGAGCGACGACGCCCGGGCCTCTGGTTATCGAGTAGCGTCGTCCCGGCGCGACCGGACGGGCCGAGCCCACGAGGTCGCCGAGGTGCTCGGCGCTGCGTATGGCGAGGTGACGGGCCTCCGACGGCTGACGACCACCACCCGTCGGATGCGCAACTACTACGCATTCAACTACCGACGATACCGCCACTCCATCCACCCCGCGACCGTGGGCGTGATAATCGAGACGGGCTTTCTGACCAGCAGCCGGGACCGAGCCGTCATCGTCGATGACCCCGACCGGGCGGCGCTTGGTATCGCCAGAGCCGTCCAGGCGTACGCCCAGACCGAGCTGCAATAGGGCTTGGTTCACTGCTCTCCGGCGCTTCATCCGGAGCGCAGTACGCCTGGATCGCGACTGCAGTAGCCTCTGCGCGACCGCGCGGTGTCCCGAGTCGTCGACCCTCCGCCTAATCCTGCGTCAAACCCACCGTGATGGGCTGAAGAAGCTCGACCGGAGCGGGAAAGTCATCGCTCGGAAGCCAGCGATACCAGAGCTGGCCCGCGACCCGCAGGGCAACAGCATCCCAGCACGAGTCTCCGGTACTCTCATGCAAGGTAGCCCTATCGATCCGACCGTTCTCGTTGACGACGAGTCTCACCTCCCCTGACCCCGGACCACTCGGCGGTATCTCCCGCGAGAGGCAGATAGGCGGCATGCCAAGGAGCCGGGCAGCTTCCAACACCCGATCGTCCGGCTCCCGGGCCAATGTACCATCAGCCTGATAGATCCGCGGTGGCCCGAAGAACACGTCGACGGGAGTCCCCGTCCAGGAGGTGGCCCCGAGCGTCACAGATTCCCGATCGGGGGTCCACACGAAGCCATTTCCGCTGAAACCGATGAACGCGAACGCGACCACATGGAGTACGGCGGCTACCCCCAACGCGGCTAGCAGAACCCGGTTCTCCTTCTGGCGTCGTCTCCGGGCGTGGTGTGGCATGCTTCATCCTACGACGGCCGGGCTCCAACCTGACACCCCGGTTCGAAGATTCCCCGAAAACAAACGACGCGCTCAGCTCTGTCTTTCGACGCCCCCAGCTACCGGGGCTTCCGTCGTATCCACGCGCAAGTAACTTTGCCCGACAAAGTCGTGATCCACCACCTCCACCGCGAACCACGTGAGCCATATGAGAAAGATGCTGAGGCGTCTCAGGGGCGCCCTTGGAATGGGACTGACATGGGCCATCGGGGGCATCCTCGTCGGAGGCGGCATCGAGCTTGTTCACAACATCTGGCCCAACCCCCTCGGGGCCGCCGTCGACATTTGGCCTGCCGTGCTGGCCTTTCCCGGGTTCTTCGGCGGGATCGCGTTCTCGGTGGTGCTCGGCGTGGTGGGACGCCGACGCCGATTCGACGAACTCTCCATGCCGGGCATGGCTGCCATGGGAGCCGTCGGAGGGCTGGTGGTGAGCCTCATTCCCGCCACCATGGTGGCCCTCGGACTGGCGACGCCGAATGTGCCGGTCTGGGAAATCACCCTCGCCCTCCTGGGTCCCTTCACGGTCGGTGGAGCGTTGGCGGCTTCAGGAACGCTCGGCCTGGCCCGATTGGCTGACGACCGGGCGCTCCTCGCCGAGGGTGAAGAGGTCGCGGACGTCGGACTCACTGCGGACGAGGCCGAGCGCCTCCTGGGCGGGAAGGACTGAATGGCCTGGAGGTCGAGCGCCGTGGTGACCCCGGTGCCCGGAGGACGTTGAGCCATCCCACGTGACCCTCCATCCACTTGTCGACTGGAACCGCCTCACGTGTGAGGAGGACCGCGTCGCTTGCGCCCCGCCGCCGGGAACGGCATCTGGTACCTCGCTCCCCCGGGAGCCTGAAGTGCCAGCCCCCTCCAAAGGAGACACCACCATGTCCGCTACCGTCGCCTGGAATCTCCAACTCGCCGTTCACGATGGACGGCTCGACGAAGCGAAGGCTCTGATGTCCGAAATGGTCGAGTCCACCCGCGCTGAAGCGGGCGCCATCGACTACGAATGGTTCCTGAGCGCAGACGAAACCGTCTGCCACATCTGTGAGAAGTACGCTGACTCGGCTGCGGCCCTCGAGCACCTCGGCAACTTCGGCGCGAACTTCGCCGAGCGCTTCCTGGCCTGCTTCAGCCCTACCGCTCTCCACGTCTACGGAGAGCCGAGCGACGAGGTCCAAGGTGTTATGGACGGCTTCGGTGCGGCTTACCTGGGGCCCATCGGAGGCTTCAGCCGGTAGCCATCAGCCGCGCGAACTCCTCGGACCGTCGCTTGGCCCGATCCAGCACGCGCCCGAAGTCCGCCCGCCCCCGAAGGTCCGCGTAGAAGGGACAGAGTCGACCGTAGTAGTTGTAGTCATAGAAGCCGAGCGTAACCGCCCGGTCGAGCAGCTCTACGGCGTGATCGTGGTCGCCGGCCTTGGCGTAGGACTCGGCCAGGTGGAACGTGTGGTGCCCATCGAGCGCGTTTTCGTCGACGGTCGACAGCAGTTCCAACGCTTCTTTCCGATGTCCGTTCACAGAGGCGAGCAGGCCGCGAAGTTGGGCCGTGTATGGGAATCCTGCCGCGTGCTCGGCCAGCCACCGGGCTTCCCGATCCGCGTCTGAGTACTGCTCGACCAGCGCGTAGTGGTACCCGAGGGCCCAGTGGAAGATGAGTGCCATGGGCGCGAGCCTCACCGACTCCTCCATGGAGGCCAGACCGTCCATGGGGCGCCCCTGAAACCAACTGTTGGCTGCCACTAGTGCATGCGCCATGAACGACATCGGATCGCGGGCGACCCACTCCAAGCCGGTCCGTGGATCCGTGTGGCCTGCGGCCTGAAGGGCGATGCCGTGGAAGAAGCGGACGTCACCGTCGGCGGGGTCCAGGTCCATTGCCCGACGCAGAGACTTCACCGCCGTCACCTGATCGCCGCGCTCGTAGCCCAGGAAGCCCAGGATGGCATGGCCGTACGCCCGATCCGGAGCAACCCCGATGAGAGCCCGAGCCTCGCGCTCGATCTCCTCCATGAGGGACTCTTCCCGGGACGCTCCCGTTCGAAGGAGCATCACCGAAGCCATGGTCCGAAGAGCCCGAAGAGCCGGCACCTCGCCTTCCAGTTCGATAGCGTGGGCGATGAGCGGTTCTGCACGGGCCAGATCGTAGCCGGCCAGAGCCTCTCGTGCCCGGAGATAGAGCTCGAACGCGCGCGGGGCCTGGATGGGGCGCTCCGCCAGGCGTGCGCTCTCACTCGGAGTCAGGGCGACATCGAGGGCATCGACGATGGATCGCGCCACGCGTTCCTGCACATCGAAAACATCGTCCATGGTGCCCTTGAAGGTCTCCGCCCAAGCGGGCTCATCAGAGTGCACGTCGACGAGTTGCGCGCTGATCCGCAGCGCATTTCCGGCCTTCCTGACGCTCCCTGTGAGAGCCCAACCCACACCCAGTTCGCCCCCGATCTGGCGCAACGAGCTCGTCGAGCCTTTGTACTGCATCGCAGAGGTCCGCGGCACGATCCGAAGGGCGTCGACTCGCGAGAGTGCCGTGATCGTCTCCTCCGTGAGCCCATCGCTGAAGTACTCGTTGTCCGGGTCCGGGCTGAGATTCTCGAACGGCAGCACCACGACCGAGCGCTCGGTGTGTCGAGTCGCGCTGCGCTCTCCCCTGGCGTCACCTGTCACGACCGGCGCTGCAGTGCCATTGCCCGACCTGAGCGCGGCGACCACATGCGCTCCGGTCGTGGTTCGCTCCGCCGCCTCCTTCGCCATCAACGCCTCGAGAATCCTGGACAGGCCTGCGGGCACGCCCGTTCGCAACGACGAGACCGGAGGCGGTGTGTGCACGAAGCGACGTGCGATAGTGGCCTGAACCGTCGAGCCCGAAAACGCCACCTCTCCCGTCAACATCTCGAAACCCAGGCACCCGAGGGCGAACAGGTCGCTGCGTCCGTCCACCAGCTCCCCAACCGCTTGCTCCGGACTCATGTAGGCCGGTGTGCCCACCGTGACACCGACCTGCGTGAATCCACCCGAGTTCGCCGTGGCGGCCTCGATGGCCTTACCGACGCCGAAGTCGGCGACGATGGCGTGGCCTTCGTGGAGGAGGATGTTCTCCGGCTTGATGTCGCGATGCACAATCTGCCGACGATGCGCGTAGTCCAACGCGTCGGCGATCTGGCCGAGCAGGTGCACGGCGTCCTCCAGGGGGAGCCGGCACTCCCGATCGAGGCGGTCACGAAGGTTCTCGCCCTCGATGAGTGGCATCGTGAACCACAGGACGCCGTCGGCATCGCCGGAGTCGTGCAGGGGGAGGATGTTCGGGTGGGTAAGGCTCGCGGCAAGCCGGATTTCCTGGAGGAAACGCTCCCGCCCCAGAGCTTCGGAGAGTTCCGGGCGAAGCACCTTGAGAGCGACCTCCCGGCCATGGCGCGTGTCGCTGGCTCGATACACCGTCGCCATGCCCCCAGACCCTATGGGAGCGCCCACGACGTACTGCCCCTCGAGGTCGGCAGTCAGGCGGTCAGGAGCGGTTTCCATAGCTGGCAACTCTACACGAATTCGTCGTCTGCGGCCACGGACGCGACGGCCCGCCGCGACCACTGGGCTCGGTCGGCGTGTCCCACGCAGGAAACACCCCGAGGTGGATGCCCATCCGTACGCCGACCCTCGTCCTGCTGCTCGCCACCACCTTGCCCGTACCCGACTCAAGCGACTCACAACTCGGGGTCGACACCTAGCCGCGACGCTCCAGCGCCTCTGGAACGCGATCTGAAGTCAGGCAGGCCCCGGGCGCACCATGATTCCCGGTCGCTTGTCGAGACCGACGAGTGTGGGCGTCCGCGCGAAGACCCAGTAGAATGCCACGACATGACCAGGTCCATGGAGTTCTTCGAGTCGGTGGTGAACTCGGTCACCGAGCACATCGTAGTCATCGACGCCGGGGGCGCGATCGACTGCGTCAACACGGCCTGGGTGGGGTTCGGCATCGACAATGGCAGCCGAATCCGCAGCGCGAACGACTGGATCGGGGTCGACTACCTCCATGCCTGCGACGCTTCAGCCGTTACTGGCGACCGAGACGGAGCGATCGTGGCGGAGGGGCTTCGCCGGATCATCGGCGGGCGGGTGCGCGTGTTCTCTCACGAATATCCGTGCCACAGCCCCACGGAGCCACGTTGGTTCATGATGCGAATTACCGAACTCGAATGGGATGGACCTGCTCGGTACGTCATCTCACATCACAACATCACAGGTCGCAAGCTGGCGGAGGAGAAGGTGCAGGCCCTCTCCCTCCAGGACGGGCTGACGGGCCTGGCGAATCGGCGCCACTTCGATGACTTCCTGCTCTCGGAGTGGCGGCGGGGTTTGAGGGAGGAGACGCCCGTATCGCTCATGCTCATCGACATCGATCACTTCAAGCTCTTCAACGACCGATACGGGCATACCGTCGGAGACGAGTGTTTGCAGAAGGTGGCCGAGGCTCTCCGTGGAATCGCGCGACGGCCCGCGGATCTCCCCGCGCGCTACGGCGGTGAGGAGTTCGCCATCGTCATGGGCGCCACCGACGCCAACGCGGCTCGTAGCCTGGCCGAGGAGGCCCGCACCGCCGTGAGCAACCTCGAGGTCCCACATGAAAGCTCGCCGACGGCACCAGTCGTCACGGTGAGCGTCGGGGTGACGACTTCGGTGCCAAGCGTCGGGGTAACGCATTCGGTGCCAAGCGTCGGGGTAACGACCTCGGCGCCAAAGGAGGTCACTGGCCCCGGAATGCTCGTCGTGGCGGCGGACGAGGCCCTGTACGCAGCGAAGAGAGGGGGCAGAAATCGTGTCGAGGTTCGGAAGCCCGGACCTTCGGTGTGACCCTGATGGCTACCCCGCGGCCATCCACCCCGCGACACCCACAACTACTGGGCGTATTCCTCAGATGAGCATGCCGGCCAGCGAACACGGACCGCGTCGATTCCTGCTAGATGGTCACGGGTGGATCGTCTCCGAACGCCGAGGCTCCCGTTTCTCCGCTGGTCAGGTCCACAGCCACGTGCAAGATCATTGGGGCGACGAGTGACTCCCCGAGGACGTACAAGCCGGCCAGGACGAACCCCATCCATGTGGATCGGGCCATCGCCTTCGTTCCATGCATGATGTGGGCGAGGCCGAACAACAATGACGTCACAACCACGATAGCCCACAGAGGTAGCCATTCAGCGAAGTACCAGAATAGGAAGCCCCGATAGAAGAGCTCCTCGCCGATCCCAGCGGCGAAGGAAACCCCACGGAACAAGTGCCTCTCTTCCGAACCGCTTGGGAAGTACTCCCGCACGTCCCTGAGCGCTTCTCTCGCCGCGGCCCGCGTCGCAGCATCCGTTCGGACGGCACGTACCTGAATCCAGAGGAGGGCCGACCCGGCAGCTGCCAGGCCTACCGAAGCCGCGCCTCGAAGGGAATTGGGCCACACCACCCCGAGGAGAGCGAGATCCCGACCGGTCGCGATGAAGAAAAGGACCGAGGCGACGCCCATGGCGGAGAGCCAGGCGATCGTCTGTCGGTACTCGGTCTTCTTGAGTTCCCGATCTCCGGCGAGAATCGCAGCCCGGCGACTCGAATACGACGGAGCCGTCGCTGCAGGAAATCCCAGTGCGAACAGCACCGCGACCACGTGCTCCAATGGGTCCAGCCTCCTGTGGCCCTCCGAGATCCTGGAATTCTGCTGCCGCACCTGCCCGGTTGGCAAACCAAGAGGGGCTACCGGAGGTGCTGAACAACCTCCGCGAACCACGGGAGGCGGCGCCGTCGGCCTCTTCGATCCGAGGTCGATCGCAGACGCGATCCACTCTGGCATGCGCGCCGTGAACGTGACGGTCGGTGGATTCGCTTCGGACACTAAGGAGTCGTTCGACTTCACCGTGACAGAGGTCACGCGATGGGCACAGAGGGTCCGGAGCCGCCCGGACTCGCTGGTACGGGTGTCGAGCGCGTCGGACATCGAGCGAGCCCGGGAGGAGCGGAAAGTCGGCGTCATCTTCGGGTTCCAGAACGCGGTGATGGTGGGAGACGACGTGTCCCGCGTACGAACCTTCGCCGATCTGGGCGTGCGAGTCATTCAGCTCACTTACGACGGCGCGAACCAGCTCGGCCACGGTGCATTAGTGCCCGAGAACGGAGCGCTGACCCCATTCGGGCACGAGGTCATAGAGGCGCTGGAGGGGGCCGGGGTGCTCGTCGATCTGAGTCACAGCGGCGAGCACACATGCATTGACGCGCTCCGCACAGCGACGCGCCCGACCGCCATCACCCACACGGGGTGCCGTGCTCTGGCGAACCTGCCCAGGAACAAGACGGACCAGGAGTTACGGCTCGTCGCCGAAACCGGTGGCATCGTCGGGATCTACTTCATGCCGTTCTTCCTCGTCCCGGACGGCACGGCCACCTCGGCGGACGTCGTCCGTCACATCGAGCATGCAGTGAATGTGTGCGGGGAGGATCACGTCGGGATCGGGACGTACGCCGGCACGACCAAGATCGACGATATAGAGGCCTTCCTCGAGTCGACCCTGCACAGCCGTGCGCGCCAGCTCCTCCAGGAGCGCGGGGTCGTGTTGGAGCCGGGTGACCTCCCTTTGATCCCAGAGCTCCACGGTCCCGATCAGTTCGGGAGGGTGGCGGGCATGCTGATGGACCGGGGCCATTCGGCCGACCGAGTCGAGAAGATCATGGGGCGCAATGCATTGCGCGTCATGCGCGATGTATGGCGGGGATGACGGTGCACGATGGAGCCGACGAAGCCCTGGGATCGTCGAGGTCTTCGCTATCCAGCGTCCCGGATTCATGCACGTCGAACGGGAGGGTAGCTGTTGCCGCCCGTTCGACGCTCACTTGGGGAATCACCGCCCGGATTCATGAACCGCGTCGGTAACTTCGAAGGTTGAGCTGCGGTCGATCCCCTCAGCCTGGTACCAAAGCCAAGCACGCCCCTACCGGGTCGCGGACCACCGCGTAGGTGAAGTCGCCCGCGCTATCTCTCCTCTCGTCCACGACCTCACCGCCCTCCTCACGGGCACGCGCGAGACTCTCGCCCAGGTCGCCCACGGGTAGGCAGATCAACCATACCGGTGGCAGGTCCCGGTTCAAACCGCGCGCGTGGCAGACGCCGGCAACAGCCGTTCCGTCCGGCGTGCAGAGGGCGTAGTCCGCGTACTTCCCCGCTGCGTCCTCCATTTGCACGTCCTCGGCGGACCACCCAACGACCTCCTGGTAGAAGTCGCGAGTGTGGGCCGCGTCGCCGACCGTCAAATCCAACCAGGTTATACAGCCGGAATCCAGGGTCGGGATCACCTCGGAGGCAACCTCTGGAATGATCCCGAAAGCGGCCCCGTTGGGGTCGGACAGGACAGCCCACTGGCTCTGTCCAAGACCGTCCTTGTGGTGCATGAGTTCGCGCCCCCCCCTGCCTACGGCCCGCTCAGCGCTGGCAGCAATATCCGCCACCTGGATGTGCGGCATCCATTGGAGGGGGAGGTCCGCGTAGTCGGGGTTCCGTTCGCCCAGCCCGATAATCGGATGGCCTTCACGATTCATCAGGTCTTTGCGCCAAAGCGGACTGTCTCCAGTCGTCAGGACGCTCGAGTAGAACCGCAACTCCCGCTCGTGCTGAGGCACAGCGATGTCGGCGCTTAGTACGCCGCCAACGCCCGAAACTCCAGGAGAAGCCACGGCTCCCGTCCTTGCTGAAAATGGATAGCCGCCCCCGCTGGAGGCAGCCGGTGTCCAGAATTCCCTTGCCGGGGCTTGCCGCTCGGAGAGCCCCGAGCACGGCCCGATTACGTATCTACAAGGCGTACACACGCGCCGGGGCGCAAGCCGGTGGCTGACCCGGCCAGGACGTGAGCACCGCCCCGGGACGTCCCCCTGCACTGCAGCGATCCCTCGTTGGGAACGGGCGCTAGTTGATCAGGCCGAGCTGGGTCCGCATGGTGAGCTCCAGCAGCCTGGCCTCCAGCGGTATTGGCAACTCCGGACGCGCGTCTTCAAACCAGACTTCGTGGCCTATGTCGATGCTCTGGAGCGGGGCGGCATACCTACTGCCATGGAGCACTTGGTCAACTCCGAGTGACGGCATCTCTAGGGACTACATCACGTCCCGGAATTCTGCCCACCGCACCCGTCCGCTTGGCAAAGCGGAGGCGCTACCAAAGATGTCCACAGCGCCGTTGCGGACAGCAGCAGTTCCATAGTAGACCGCCGCACCGGCAGGTGCGGGACCGAGCGCCTCAATCACAACGCTCCTCCGCAAGTAGGCACCTCTCTTGCTCTGCCTCCAACGCCCGCAGCTCTCGCAGCGGCGGAATACTGAGCACGACTCCCGCTGCTACAAACCCAAGGAACCACGTCAGAGCATACGAGAGCCCACCCGGCCAAGCCTGAACCGCAGCTCCCACTGCCAACAGGAGAAAGAGCGTCGCCCCACTGTGAAGACGGCGGCGCAGGCGACGGTGGTCGTCCTCCGCTCGGTCAGCCTCATCCGACTCCTGGAGATGGGCCGTGGCGCGTTCGTCTCCTGGCACTGGGACACCAGTCAATTTGGGGAAGCCGACCGCACGTCGACCGGCGGTCCAACGACTCGGCATTCTGCTGCCGAACCCGCACGCTTTGCAAACCAGGGGCGTTACCCGAGGTGCCCCTGACGCCTTCGCGGACAGCAGCCCAATTCCTTGTTGGGAAGCGGTCGGTTGCTCATGCTGTCCGCCCTGATCACCGCCCCAGCACCGTGCTGGAGGACCAACTCCTCCCTACACTGTGGCATCCCAAGACAGGAGGTCGACGGACTTGAGCTCATCCAGCCGTGCAAGACGGGCAGTCGCAGAGTTCCTTCTTATTGTGGCGGGCGTATCCGTGGCCCTCACAGCAGATTCCGTCTGGGACTACCGACAGGACCGCATGGCGGAGACCGAATACCTCGCACAATTGAGGACGGACCTCGCTGAGACGCGGCAGCGACTCACAGACGCTCGGACGCTGGAACAGCAGCAGCATGCCGCCGGGGTTGCTGCCCTGAGCGCACTCGCCTCGGCGGAAGTGGTCTCCCCGGACTCGGCACGCTCCTGGCTGATCGATCGGCGCGGACTGTATTACTCTGACCCCCGTCCCATCACTGGAACTCTTTCGGCCCTTGTTCAGACGGGTGACCTGCGATTGATCCGCGCCGCAGACCAGAGGAATGCGATCGTGTCCTACCTGGCGCAGATCACGGAGGACAAGCGCGAGTTCGACCGCTTCGTTGACGAGTCCCTCGTTGCAATTCGCATGATCCGAGCGGCCGGAGCAACGCCAGCCAGACCTTGGGGCCTAATCGGAGACGCAGCGGTTCGAGCTCTTGTGGGTCGACCTGTCGATCCAGCGGTTCCGACCGCCCTGGAGCATGTGATCACGGCCGCCGAGATTCGTCAGGTATACCTCAGCCGGATGATCGAGGCTACCCAGTCTATCGAGGCGGTCCTCCTCCAGGACTGAAGGATCGCCAATCGCTACCTAGCGTCCCGGAGTTCTACCTGCTTGCTTCGCAACCACAGGGGTTACCAGACCAGCCCTAGCAGCTTATGCGGACAGCAGCAATTCCTTGTGAGGCTTCACCGCCTGCCATGTTCTCCGAAAGGATCATCGGGGAATCGAATGGTCGGCTGACCACCGGACATCATGTAGTGTGCTTCGAGCATCGCCAGGCCCATTCCGGCCGTTCCATAGAAGTAGCTCGTGAACACGGCAGTCCCGTCGTCGCCCTGGAAGCCATACAGCGGCACGGTCCAGAACGCTCCATTTGCTCCGGCCGTCGCACGCCCCAGGATGTACTCGGCGATCTCGCCAGCCGCGAGCGCGTAGGAGCCGTCTCCGAGTTCGCGTGAAACGTCGATGAGGAACGGCACGACCCCCGCCATCCCGAAACGTCGGTCAATCTGGAACGGGCCGGACCAAAGCGTCGAGTCGGAGGTCGCGCCAGGGACGCCCGACGCGACGATCGTCCGTGCTGCCCGGTCCAAGAGCCGCCGGCCACTCTCGGAACGGTTCGCGATCCAGTCGGCGTAGTGAATCCGGCCGCTGCCGGCCGGACCGTGGGCCCATCCGATATCGAACCGGGTCACGTACCCCTCGTTCGGGACACCGTACGGAACCAAGAAGAGTCCGTCCCGTTCGTCGGCCACCGAAATGAGGTAGCGAGTTGCAGAGGATGCCGCCTCACTGAACCTCGGCAGCGCCGCAGTTGCACCGAGGCGGCTCATGAACAGCCCGACCCCAGCCGTTCCGTGCGAGAAGTTCGGCAGGTCAACGGGCGTCTCCACGCCTCGCTCCCAACGGAGACGAGAACCTGGCAGTGAATCCGCGCGCGCCAGGAGCGTGTCACCGATCTCGATCGCGGCATCCAGCAGGCTCGCATCCCCGCGCCGCGAGTAGCCATGCAGGAGCACCAGTCCGGTACCGGCCAGTCCACCGATCACGTCGTTGACCCCGCCCCATCCCGCGCCGCCCCGGCTTGGAGATGCGGCTACGATGGACGCGAGCCGCCGATCGGCTGCTTCAACCAGATCCATGTCCGAGGCCAACCGACCCACTTCCGCCGCCGCGAAGGCGATTCCACCCAGACCACCGTACAGTGAGTAGTTGCCGGCCACAGACGAGTCCCCGACCAGGGCCGCCGAGATCTGTCGGGTAGCCAGCGCGAGAAAGCGAGCATCCGATGTCGCGCTGTAGAGCTCTCCCAAGTAGACAGCACGGCCGGCTGAGCCCGCACCGAGGCTGTGTGAAGACGAGCCCTCAACGAGTCGGTCGGGGATGAGGCCTGAGGGCCCCTCCAATGACTCGAGATGGAGGCCGCCCTGAATGGCCACCTCGAGGAACTGAGTCGTGATGAGATCTGGCGGTGCCGCCTGCGCGCACGCTAACGCAGTGAACGGCACGCACACCAGCACCCTGTTGAATCGCACTACGCCACCCCGCCCATTCCTGTGAAGCCGAACGTTCCGGAATTCTGCTGGCGCACCCGCACGCTTCGCAAACCACAGGCGTTACTAGAGGTGCCCTCGACGCCTTCGCGGACAGCAGCAATTCCTTGTTAGGAAGTTCAGCACCTGATTCCGGAGCGAGCTATCGCGCTTCATAGCGAAGGTCAGATCCGTTCCGCGACACTATGATCGTGTCACCGCGGATCGTTGTTCTGGACCAATTGCAGGCGACGCCCGATCCAGCTGATACGATGTGGTTGTTGGTGGGGCCGATGAGATACCCGCCAAGCCCTGGCCAAGCGGTCTCCGGAAGCCCCGTCCCCTCGTACTCGTGGCGTTCAACAATGGACCAGTGGGATCCGCCAATCCCGCACACCGTCACCGAAGTCCTCGCGGTTGCCACGAGTGTTCCCGAAGAGACGATACGCTGTGTGTCGACCAACTCGATCACTTGAGGAAGGGCTAGGTCGTCGACACTAACCAAGCTGTACGCGACTCCGACCTGAGGATCGGGTTGCCCCAGTGCGGACGGGCTCGCGGGATCCTCGGAGCAAGACAGCAGCACCGCCATCAAGCCCGCGGCAATCATGGTGCCCACCTCGGATCGAAGTCTCCGGTTGTCCTTCTGCACACTGACTCCTTCGAACTTCCTAGCGATTCGGAATTCTGCTGGCGCACCCTATACGCTGCCACCGCGAGCGTAGCGAGTCGGGCCTTTTAGGGCAACGCGGACGGCAGCAATTCCTTGTTAGCTAGCCCGGCGTCCGAGGACCACAGGAGTTCAACGCACGCCCGAAAAGACCGCTCCGTGAGGACGGGCTGCGCCTGCCTGCCCGTGAGGCCACGCGGTCCGGTCGAAAAGCACACCAGGCTCGCTTCCACCCGGGTCACGAAATGACGGGTCAAAGTCCAGGGCCCCGGTCTCGAGATTCATGCGGACCATAAGGACGCGGTAAAGCGTCTCGCCCTCCCCCGACGTGACGACAACGCGCTGACCTCCAGGCTCGATCGAGATCCAGTGCGGCCACCAAGCTCCATCCCAGGCCAAACGGTCTAGTTCGACCGGGTCCGTGGGGTCCGAGACATCGAAGGAGACCAGCCAAGCTCCGTCGGCGTGTCTATACGTCTGAAGCCAGATGTCGCCCCAGGTCGCGGGGATACCGCACTCATCGGTCTCGTAGCTTGACCATGGCAGGGCGTTCACTAGTTCGGCCGACGGCGTCTCGCCCTCCAGGTCCCGAAGTAGGTAGAGAGCGCACGTGAACGTCGTCATCATGGCCGTCACGCTATCCGAAAGAAGCCGCACCTCGGCCGGATCACGGTGCTCATAGCCACCGGGACCGGGCTCAAGCCGGACTGTGCGCAACAAGTCCAGATCGGAGAGGCGCCACACTTGGAAAGATGTCCCAGTCCTCACGGCCCACATGTCACTCGTAGTGCTCACGGCCCGATCAATGCGTGGAATCGGCGTCACGCTGTAGGCGCGGAGCTCCGGATCGACCGGATCCGCGACATCTACCGCCCTCACGAGACCGCCCGCCGTGGTGAGCTCCAGTAGTCCGCCAGCCGCTTCGCTCCCCTCCCCTTTCGTTTGAAACGTGGCCAGTACATTCCCACCGGGTAGGCGTTCAAACGTGTGCGGATAGGTGTATTCGCCGATCGCGCCGAACGAGCTCGCCACGGAGGGGGCTTCCGGATCAGAAAGATCGATCACGAAGCTCTCTCCAGCGGAGAACGAGTTCACGAACAAGGAGTCACCACTGGGCATGCTGTGCTCTGAGTGGTGCGCGTTTCCCCGCACCCCGACCGGAACGGTGGACAAGACTTGCCCGTAAGTGGGCGAAGCCGGATCCGCATCGAGTACAGCGAGAAAGTCGCTGTCCCCCTCACCCTCGGCCCCGGCCCATACGTACAGATAGGGACTCACCCCCGCCTCCCCGGGGCCATCGACGTCGGGAGATGGCCCGCACGCGGCCAAGGCCGTCAAGCATGACAAACCAAGGGTTCGCAGCATTCGGTAACGAAGGGCTCTGGAAGTCATGTGATGCCAATCACCTAGAGGGCGGTCTAACGTCCCGGAATTCTGCTGCCGCACCCGCCTGTCCCGCAAACCTCAGGCGTTACTAGCGATGCCCTCGAAGCCTTCGCGGACAGCAGCAATTCCTTGTTATGCGGTCGGGCTACTTCGCAAACATCTCCCGGAGCGTCTCCAGGGTCTTGTCCAAGGCAGGCCCTGAGATCCGGCCTAGCCGACGAACTAAGCGTCGGCGATCAATCGTTCGAAGCTGGTCTAGAACGACATGACCATCCTTCTTTTGGAAACGGCACGGAATGCGGAAGGGATAGCGGTAGGACCCAGTAGTGAGCGGCGCGACAATAAAGGTTGATAGGTGGCCGTTCAGTTCGTCTGGGGAGACCACGACGCACGGACGGGTCTTCTTGATCTCGCGACCGAGCGTTGGATCGAGCGCGATCAGGTAGACATCCCCTCGTCTGGGGAAGTCTGCCTCCGCTACCACTCCCACTCCGTATCGTCGAAGTCGGTGGAAGCGAACGGGTCCTCGCCGTCAGTCTCGTCACTACCCAAGTCCTGAGCCGCTTCAGCCCAGCCGACACGGGTCGACGCCAGACGCTCGAGTACGATGCCCTCTTCGGTGATGCGGAGCTCCACCTCGTCGCCCAGACCAGCTTCTTCGAGTAACGGCTTCGGGATCCGGACTCCCTGGGAGTTTCCAATACGAATGATTTTGGTCTTCATAGACGGCGCCCTGGCCAGAATGTAACTACAACGTAATTACATGTGTGCCTAGACACAACGACCTGTGAATCGACCGCATAACGTCTCGGAATTCTGCTGCCGCACCCGTATGCTGCGCAAACCACAGGCGTTACCAGAGGGATCCTCGACGCCTCCGCGGACAGCAGCAATTCCATGTTAGCTCGCACAGCGCCCAGCTCACAGTGGAACCTATGTCATATTCGACATATACTACAGGATGAGTCCTGACGACAAGCCTCTGCTCTGGATGGCTGGCGAGGTCAGGTCACCTCCCTTCTCCGATGAGGCCCGGCTCGAAGCCGGCTTCCTGCTTCGGAGGCTCCAGAGGGGTGACAAACTCTCCATGCCGCACTCTCGGCCGATGCCTTCGATCGGCTCGGGGTGCCACGAGCTGCGCATCGTCGATCGGGATGCCACATGGCGGATCATCTACTTCGTCGCCCAAGACGCGGTGGTCATCCTCGAAGTGTTCTCGAAGAAGTCGCGACAAACGCCGAAGAAGGTGATCGACACTTGTAAGAGACGACTCGCGGCCTATTCTGATGCCCGGTCACCGGGTAAGTGAGCCCAGCATGGATAAGAAGACAAAGAAGAAGCTCGAGGCGGCCGGTTGGGAGGTGGGCGATGCCCAGGACTTCCTAGAGCTCAGTGACGCAGAGGCGGCCTTCATCGACATGAAGCTCGCACTCGCGGAGGACCTCCGGGCGCTTCGCGTGGAGCGCCATCTGAACCAGACCCAGGTCGCCCGGATCGTCGGGTCCAGTCAGTCTCGCGTCGCGAAGATGGAAGCGGCTGACCCGAGTGTCTCAATCGACTTACTGATCAGGTCGCTCCTCAAGCTTGGCGCTGCCCGTAAGGACGTGGCGAAGGCGGTCGCCCGACAGTCCTAGAGGTGCGAGCTAACGGCTCGCAATTCTGCTGACGCACCCGCACGCTCCGCAAATCAAGGGCGTTACAAGAGGTGCCCTCGACGCCTTCGCGGACAGCAGCAATTCCATGTTAGATGGCCCGGCGCTCAAACAAACAGCCGTCTTGCGGAACTCTCATCGTTCAGGTGATTATCATTCACCAACGAAGGGAGGTTAGGAAAATGACTGTAGTCACGATCTCGTCCCGCTTCCAAGTCGTCATTCCCAAAGACGTCCGTGAGCGCCTCAATCTGAAGCCCGGGCAACAGGTCGACGCCATCCCCTTCCGGGGACGTGTGGAGTTGATCCCCGTAGAGCCAGTAGAGTCCATGCGTGGGTCCCTTAGAGGTATCGACACCACGGTGCCCCGGGAGGATGATCGGGTTTGAACGTCGTCGACTCATCGGCCTGGCTCGAGTATTTCGCCGATGGTCCCAACGCTGAGGAGTTCGCTGGGCCGATTCAGGACACGGCAAACCTCGTTGTCCCCAGCATCACCCTATTCGAGGTCTTCAAGAGAATTCGCACTCTGCGCGACTCCGAGATCGCTCTTCGAGCTGTCTCACAGATGCGACGGGGGAAAGTGGTCGATCTGGATGCGGATCTCGCAGTGGCCGCGGCAGACCTGAGCGCGGATCTCCGCCTCGCCTTGGCGGATAGCGTCATTCTCGCCACCGCGCGGTCGCACGAAGCCACCGTCTGGACGCAAGACGCAGACTTTGAGGGCATCGAAGGCGTCGAGTACCGCTCTCACCAGGGCTAGGAGCGGGCGCTTCTTCGCATCATCTCCGGGCCATCTAACGTTCTGGAATTCTGCTGCCGCACCCGCCTGTTTAGCAAACCGCGGACGTTACTAGAGACGCCCTCGACGCCTCCGCGGACAGCAGCAATTCCTTGTTAGGTCGTGGACCGCCTACGGTCGTGAGCCCGATTCCAACAATGGATTGTCTCGGTCTGGTACGAGTTCAGGTGCATCGGGCGCCGTCTTGGCCACCGCAATCATCGCGGAAGCGAGCGCCGCTCCCACCACACTCCCAACTGCCGCAACGAGCAGCCCGATTGCGCCCGGAAGAAAAACGGACGGGACCAGAAAGTGTAGGACGGCCGGACCCGCGGCTCCGGCCACCGCGCCGAGAAGCCGCGCGCGCCAGGGGCTCACATCCTCCAGACGGCGACGCCCCGACGTCGTCGTCAACAACAGGCCAAACCCGGTAGTAGCCATCGCCCCGACTACGCCCCATCCGGCCATGTAGAAGAGGAACTGGGGTCGGAGGCCTGGCGACAAGACCAGGATTTCAAGTAGTCCCCAAAACGCACCAAATAGCCCGCCTGCTACCCCGCCGACGACCCCCAGCCCGAGTAGGCCGCGCACTTTCCGGAAGAGTGCTTTCATTGAGACCCTCTCAGCTCATCCCACGACCTAACGTTCTGGAATTCTGCTGACGCACCCGCACGCTTGGCAAACCACAGGCGTTACCAGAGATGCCCTCGACCCCTTCGCGGACAGCAGCAATTCCTTGTTAGATGGCCCCGGGGTAAGACCTCATCCAGATCGCTCTGGCGCGGAAGTCAAAGACGGTAAGGAACCGGCACAGCACATCTGAGCCTAAGACGAGCCCTAGGTCCCCCCCCAGTGGAACCGCATACTCTGGCAGATCGCCGACGCTGAGCGTGACCTTCAGGAGCGCGCCACCAAGCTTGACCTCTCGCTTCCCTTCAGGGTCATCAGGAAGAGCGGAAGGGCCCACGAGCGACCTGCAGGTTCCCGTGGAAAGAAGAGCTAAGAAGCCAGACCCGGGGTCATCAGCGACGCGGATATCGGCTGTGACCGGTAGCCCTGAAGTCCCCGACATTGCGAAACGCATCCAGCTGCTTCCCGGAGGCCGCCAGTCCCGATCCGTCACCCCGACGGCGGGTTCGGCGGGATCGAAGGCCAGGACTCTGTCTTCGAAGTACCTTGCTCCTAGACTGCCAAAGACGTTGCCTTCTGGCTCACTCGGAAACACCGTGACCTCTCCCTCCGGCCTCTCCTTTCCCAGCAACGAGAATGGGGCCACGTGATGCACACGGAAGCGGTCCCGTTCGCGCAGAAGCGGTAGCTCGCCCGAGCGGATACCCACGTCGTTCAGTGCCACGTCAGGGCGGACACCGGTATCGATGCAGAAGTACCCTACTTCGCCGTACCATTCACATTTGAAAAAGGGCCTCAGGTCATCGTCGAGTCGAACTCGAAAAACTTCGTGTTGGGAGAACCCGAGTGAGCGAAGCACGGCGCCTATTGGGGCACTTTGGCCAATACGTAGGGGTGAGACTCCTCTTGAGCGGAAGCGCCCGCCACCGGCATGGATCGCTTCAACTGTACGCCTGGGATGAAGACCAAGACGTTTTCCCCCTCTGGTTCGAGAAGGTAAGTCGCGCCCTCTCCCTCATCGAAGAGGCGCAACCGTGGGTCTACCAAAGGATCGGAACGGACGTCGAGCGAATCTTCATCGATCATATTCGCGGGCCGATGTTTTACCCTCCAGGCAGAGTAGTCTGGTTGAATGGACCGAACCTCCACAATGCTGAGGTCGAGAGCGTAGCTGGAACACTCGTCCACGAAGCGACGCATGCCCGGATTTGGACGAATCGCATCCGGTACTCACGCGACAACCGAGCTCGCCATGAGATCGCCTGTGTCAAAGCCGAGATTAGGTTGGCAGTCCGCCTAGGACGCACCGACCTTGCTGAGCGGGCGGAGGCGAGGCTTGATGACCCGTGGTGGTCTGACGAGGCCCTGCGAAAGAGGGCGCTATCTGAGTTCGACCAAGTTGGCCTAGATGGGCTGGTGGGCAGGTTCCTACGGCGCAGGGTAGAGCGCTCCTATCCGCCCCCCGACTAGGGGCCTTCTAACGTTCTGGAATTCTGCTGACGCAGCTGCCCGCTTCGCAAACCAAGGGCGTTACCAGAGGTGCCCTCGACGCCTTCGCGGACAGCAGCAATTCCTTGTTAGGACGCTGCCCGAGAAGGCTAGCCCTGCGATGCCCCGAAGTACGCTGCGACGCCTTCGTCCGTCGCGACGAACCCCACGTGTTTCTCGCCGGGCTCCCACGAGGAAGGGAGCGCGAGGACTTCGTCGGTTTCGCTCCTGGGTACTTGGCCGAGTTCCTCTGAGGGGTGCCAGACTCGGTGGTGTAGCGCGATTAGGCCATCCTCCAACAGACGGAGCACCGCCCCTCGCGACTCGGAGATCTTCAGCTCCATTGGGACATCCGGGTGGCTCACGTTAAGGGACCAGAGGATCTCATAGAGACCATGCATATCCTCCGTGCCCATCGAGAGGACCTGATGGTATAGGGCCTCGGGATCGATCCCACTCATCCAGCAGCTCCCGGTGACGCGGATCGGCGTCCTAACGGCTTGCAGTTCTGCAGCCGGAGCTGGCCGGTCGTACAACCGGACCGCCCGGCCACCCCGTCTACAAGGCGCAACGGCACGACGAGGCGCAAGCCGGTGCCTAGGCCCGGCTGTCACGTGAGCACCAGCCCTCGGCGTCTCCCCGGACTGCAGCAACTGCGTGTTAGGTCGTGCCCGACGACGAACTCGGACCACCGCCCCTGGAAGCCGACGACTTCAGGTCTGCGGCTCGACCCCTCGCTCCTTGAGCCAGACCCGGCGCCGCGTTCAGGTAGCCAGGGTTTCGCCCGCCCCTCGATGTACACCGCGCCGGACCCGGATTCGAGTCGTAGTTGGGGTGGGGAATCGGGATCACGCGAAGCCCCAGTCGAAGTCGGCGGCGGTGCCCTGGCCTCTCCCCCATCACTCTTGAAACGAATCCCGGAAGGAGGGAGCCAGGGCGCGACCTAACGTTCCGGAATTCTGCTGACGCACCCGCCCGATTGGCAAACAGAAGCGTTACCAGACGTGGCCTCGACGCCTTCGCGGGCAGCAGCAATTCCTTGTTAGGTGACAGCGCTTCCCAGCGAGCCTACCGCTGTGATATGACTCCGGCTTCGTTGCCGAAGACTTCGTCTCCTAGGGCCCGAAACCCAGGGATATACGCATCTCTCATGCGAGGCCAGTGATAGATGAGTATGGGATCGGTCGCCAAACTGTTGAACTGAGCGCCTAGGCTTAGGGTCCACAGCTGCTCATCGAGCGCTCCGGTCTGCGCCTGATACCACACGTTCTGGTAGTACTCGAAGTTCGACCTAGCCACCATTTGCAACATCATTCCTTCGGGAGTTCCGTCCATGGACGTGATCGTGTCCGGGTTGGCTTGGACTTCAACCAGGAGTTCCACCATGGGACGGTTCTGAAGCATCCCGACTATCCAGGCGCTGTTCTCTTCGAACACGGCCTGAGCGGTGCCCGCGCGAGTCGCTACAGTGTTCTGCCGGATCTCGAGCCCGACGAAGACCAAGCTTGCGATGAGGCCCACAGCACCCAGCGCATCAACCCAGATGCGGCGTGAACTTCTTTCATCCATACGATCCCCAGCCGGCTTCAGTTCAGGGAGGAAGGAATGATCGGAGCCAGCTGTCAGCGCTGTCACCTAACGTTCTGGAATTCTGCTGCCGCACCCGCACGGTTCGCAAACCCAGGGCGTTACCCGAGGTGCCCTCGACGCCTCCGCGGACAGCAGCAATTCCTTGTTAGACCGAAGACCGGTTAGGCCCCAGAGCTCAATGGCTCGTACGCCTCAGGTTCCGTCGAAGACAATGCGCACCACTCTGGGAACATCGAGCTCGCCGCGAACCGCGGCGATGAGCCCGCCGTCCCTCAGTCGCACCGGGTCCCTTCGTCCGAGGGAGACTGGGAGTTCTACTCGTCCCCGATACCTACCGGTTTGGGCCTCGAAGACATCAACCGCCGATCCCTCCGGTGCTCCGTCGATCCGAGGCACTACAAACAACAGCTCGCTTTCTACGCCCAGAACCCGGGCCACGAGCTGACGGGCCTGTGGAATATCGTCCGCTCCCGGGATCGGTCCGTCACGCCCAAAGCGAGTCGCCGTGGCCCGAAGTCCGGCTGCAATCGAGTCGCGTTCAGTAGATGAGAGGGAACCGGAGCTTGGTCTTCCAGTTCGACAATGAGCAGCGTGTCTCCGGCTGCGGAGCGATGGTAGAGTCGGTACTCCGAGGGATCACTGAACCACACAGCACCATTCGGCTCAATCGACAACTGGATCACTCCAGCTTGCGGAACGCGCACACCTCCGACTCTCAGCACCGGCATCGTAAGGCTAGGTAGGCTGTCGACGGCCCCGGTAGTGGGCTCCACCCGGATGATTTGGTACAGATCAAGGTCGCCCGCATGCATCGGCGCCGAATAGTCGCGTCCGACATTGCTGAAGTAGAAACCGAGGAGTGCTCCATCTGGAGCGATCGCCGAGGGAGGTGGCAGGGGGATCGAACCGGGCTGTCCGGCGATGCTTGATTCGTACTCACCATCGGCGCCGAAGCGACTCAAGGTCAGTCGCGGAGGATCAAACACCCACACCGAACCATCGTCGCCCGCAGCGATCGAAGACGCGTACTGGAACTCGCCAGGTCCATCGCCCGCCCTTCCGAATGATCGGAGGTGTCGGCCATCCAGGCCGAAGACGCGGACTTCCCGCGCCATGGCGTCAAGCACGAAGATCTCGTCTCCGCTCAAATCGACCGCGCCGACATCGCCGAACACGTCGGGTTGCTCACCGCCCAGCGCTCCGAGTTCGAGCGCGACACGCGCTACCATGGGCGCGGGGGGAGCCTCAACGCCCGGTCGGTTGATGGCGAGGGGGATTCCCGACGGAGTGACCTCCTCGACGAACGTCTCGGCGCCCTCAGGTTGGCCACATCCTGCCAAGCCTAAGATCCCGACCAGGGCTACTCGGCTGTGGAACCTCATCGGCCTGGCCCTCACCCCCTTGAACTTCGGTCTAACGTCCCGGAATTCTGCTGCCGCACCCGCACGCGAAGCAAATCACAGGCGTTACCAGACGTGGCCTCGACGCCTTCGCGGACAGCAGCAATTCCTTGTTAGCTTGAGCCGCTGATACGCTGCACGATTCTGTCCGCAGCCTCGTAGGCGACCTCCGCCACGGCGTAACTGTAGGCGCGGACGAACCACCTCCCTGTATCGCTCTGCCACTCAGCCAGGACTTGGTTGAGTTCGGCATCCGAGACCGACTCGTATCGCTGCAGGAAGGAGTAGAAGGCACCGATCAGATACTGCTGGTTCAACTCAGCCTGCTGATCTTCGGGGAGGGGCACAAACTCGGAAACATCGACCGACATAGCCGAAGCGACCATCGTCGATGCCTCTCGCTGCGTCTCACTCATGAGTAGGTAGAACTCCCCTGCCGCCTGAGACTGTGTGATGCTGCCGATCAACTCTAGGCGCTCTTGTGGCGGAGGACTCGCGTCAACCGTCGCAGCGTACTCGGCAAGTGGGACTGTGAGTTCGATCGTATCCACCTGCGCGTGTACCCGCCCTATAGCTCCGCCTCGCACCAGCTCTGCGGCCGCCGCGAAGGCGGCCGGCTCACCCTGGGCTGCGAAGGCCTCGCGCATGATCGGGAGCAGAGCCTCGACCGTGAGGACTTCGTCGAGGGCTGCGTTCAACTCGGCTGTGGGCCTGACGCCCAGCTGCGCGAGATGTTGATTAAAGGCCGGCCGGAACCCGGCCAACACCCCCTCGGCTTCCGAATACGCCAAGAGGAAATCGACGTCGGAAGACTGGGCTGCAACCGGGCGGCTGTGCAGCCCGACAAGCACCGCAAAGAGGAGCACGACAAGCTGTTTCTTCACCTGACGCCGTCCCGTTGATCTGAGCTCAAGCTAACGTTCTGGAATTCTGCTGACGCACCCGCATGCTCCGCAAACCAAGGGCGTTACCAGAGGGGTCCTCGACACCTTCGCGGGCAGCAGCAATTCCTTGTTAGAAGGCGCCGCACGTCATACATTGTCATACATGAAAACCTCTGCCGTAACGATCCGATTGGATCCCGAACTCCAGAAGCAGCTCGACAAGCTGGCCAAGCGCACCGGCAAGACCCGAAGCGATATCGTGAGGGAAGCACTCCGGCGCCAACTCGCCGTGGCGCAGTTCGAGGATCTCCGGAAGCGTATCATGCCGTTCGCTGAAGCTGCCGGCTACCTAACGGACGAGGATGTCTTTCGAGACGTCTCTTGAGGGTCTTTCTCGACACCAACGTCTTGGTCAGTGCGTTCGGAACGCGAGGGATCTGCACCGACGTTCTGCACGTGGTATTCGCTGAACACCAGCTCGTCCTCGGTGAGACGGTGCTGGAAGAGTTGGGCCGCAAGCTTGGAGAGAAGTTCCGATTACCTGACGAGGCAATCCACGAGGCCCAGGCACTTCTCCGCCGGGAGGCAGCAGTCATCTCAACGGCGTCGCCAATTGCCGTCGAACTCCGAGACCCGGACGACGTCCAAGTCTTGGGCGAGGCGGTCGCAGGACTCTCCGACATATTCGTAACCGGAGATCGAGACTTCCTCGACGTGGCACATAGACTCCCGATCGAAACCGTTTCGCCCCGCGGGTTCTGGGAGAAGCTTCAGGGAGCAGGGTAGCCAGGCGCCTTCTAACGACTTGGAATTCTGCTGCCGGAGCTGGCCGCAAGACAAACCGGACCGCCCGGTCACCCGTCTACAAGGCGCACCGGCACGACGAGGCGCAAGCCGATGCCCCACCCGGCAAGGACGTGAGCACCTGCCCTCGGCGTCTCCCCGGACTGCAGCAATTCCCTGTTAGAACGCGCTGTTTGAAGAAACGAGTAATCCTGCGGAGCCGCTTACCACGCTTCGCGCGTTCGTCTCGACGACGGGGCCATCCTGCTCGACCCGGTGGCGCCCGACGACGCGCCGCGCAGACTCGCGGACTCCACGAAACGTGGCCCTGGATGTTTCAACGCCGGATCCTGCGGACGCCGCGACGGCGCGCCACCGGACCCTCGTTGTTCTTCCCCGTCGGCGCTCCAGTCTGGGGACGGGATGGGAAACCTCTTTCCCCTCGCGGCCCACTATGCCGGCCCCGGTAGGCGCGATCTAACGTCCCGGAATTCTGCTGCCGCACCCGCACGCTTCGCAAACCACAGGCGTTACCAGAGGTGTCCTCAAAGCCTTCGCGGACAGCAGCAATTCCATGTTAGGGCGCAGCCACTGCCCGGTCACTCTCGACCCGGTAAAGGTGGAGTTCCAAGTAGCGGCGGAGGATAGACCTCGCTTCCTCAAGGGGCAAACTTGCGTCCGGTACCTCCTGACCGTGGAGTAGGCGGTCCCGGACCTTCTTCACCTTGGTGAAGACAAGCAAGTCGTCGTCGGCATCGTCACCGGCTAGTTCCGTCGCGATCATCGAGAATCGGTCCGAAAGGCGGTACTTGTCGCGCATCACGTCCCGGATACGGTCTACGTGCGGAATGGGCCCATCCTTTTGAGTATGCTCAACGACGCGCGCGAAGAACGCGGCCTCATACTGAGCGAAGGTCTTTCCGACCAGAATCTCCAAACCGAACCAGGCAGCTAGAAAGGCGCGTAGTCGATCCTCGTGTCGCGCCAGTGAGTTTCGGAGGAGCCGCGTGACGCTCTCAAGACCTCGCTGTCGGGTCACTTTCTGGATCGTAACATCGAGCTCTGCCCACCGATCTTCGGGTACCGTCCGGCCTACCTCGCCATGAGCCTGGGCCTGCATCGTGAACACGAAGAACGGCCGTCCATCGGGACGAGCATAGGTCACCGCGTCCACGACCTCGTCGTAGCCCCAGAACTCGGGTAGGAGAATGGAGAGGCCGGCGAGAATGTCCTCAAGAGCTTGACGTGAGTCCTGGCGAACTCCGGTGGCAAGCGGACCACCGATCCCGATATCGAAATCAACTAGGGAGCGCTCCTCCCTGCACTCGAAGTCGGCAATCGTGTCCTCACGTCGGAACACCAAATACGGCCCCTGACCAAATCGCTCGGTCGCCCTCTCGATCTCCTTCTTCGTTTCCTCTTCCTCGAGCTCGTCCAGTGGGCCTGGGCCTCGGTTGCCCACAATTCCATTGAGCAGAACGTTGGCCATTCCGACTCGGCGCCACGCAAGCATCGCATGATCGGTCGGGTCCCGGGTGATCCGAAGTGTGACGCCGGATGACCCGTCTCGGTATACCTGGCGGGCCGGTTCTGCAACCTGGGCTGAGAGGCCGCGGATACGGAGGACGATCGTATGGTTCGCGTACATCAAGAGGTCCTCCGGCTGCGCCCTAACGGCTCGGAATTCTGCAGCGGCACCTTCTAGTTCGCCAGCGAGCGCAGCGAGCTGCCCCTCAGCCTATACGCCGACTGCAGCAATTCCTTGTTAGAACGCTGGCCCACACGTTCGAACACCCAAGCTAAAGTACGATCCCCGGCAGCAGCCTCGATGTTGCCGCGAGCACGGCCAAGGCCAACGTCATCAAGCTGACCACGACCTGGACTCGATCGCTTGTGGAGACGATCCCAACACTAGCTAGTCCGAGAATCACCACCTGAGCGAACCGAAGCCGATTGAATAAGGCCTCGGTACCGAAGATGGGGCCGTCGATCGTGAAGAAGATCATCGCCAGTAGAACGACCACCAGGAACGGCCGGCGGATGTCGCGAAAGTGGGAGGCGAGGTCAATCGGATCAGTCGAGAGGTCTCGAGGATTGATCAAGGTCGCCCCGAAAAACCAGAGTGAGGGACCGACGAGACTCAGCGCGAACATCGGAAAGGTCCACTCCAAATCGCGGAAGTCCCACAGAGACCACCAGTGCAGGAACGTGACGAGGAACAGGGTCGCGACCCAGCCACCATGAGTCGCGGATAGCCGAACCTCGTGCCGAGTCTGGAGCAGCGGTGCGAGCCCTAGGAAGAGCTGGGCAGCGCAGAGCGCGAGGATCACCGAGATCATCACGGTGATGAACTCAAATAGGTCCACAGACCATCCAGACTATGAGGCGACTAGGGCTTTCGACCGGACGGGGCAGTCCAGCGTTCTAACGTCTCGGAATTCTGCTGCCGCACCCGCACGCTTCGCAAACCACGGGCGTTACCAGAGATACCCTCAGCGCCTCCGCGGACAGCAGCAATTCCATGTTAGGCCGCCCCGGCCTGTCACGCTCACAACCACAGGCCCTGTCGAGCAACGCTCGACCTGGCCCCCGCCAAAGGGGCCTGGGGCCTGTGGACCCGCGACGCGCCACCGTCTCGAAGCCGGGCGGAGCCCGGCATGGGGTGGAGGGGCGGCACCCCCTCTTCCTCTTGCCCGGTTCACCCGTCTCTCAGTTCCCGAGAGACGGGGCGTTCGGAGGCGACCTAACGTCCCGGAATTCTGCTGCCGCACCCGCACGCTTCGCAAACCACAGGCGTTACCAGAGATGTCCACAAGCCGGATGCGGACTGCAGCAATTCCATGTTATGCGGTGCGGGCGGATCGCCCATCAGCGATCTAGGGTGTACACGGGATGGGGGTGATCCTCGCACCAACCGGCTGAGTTTCGGTACCCGGAGTGTGGTCGGCATAACGAAGTATGCCCACCAATCCGCTGTCCGGCACATTCTCGACCGAGCTGACGTCGAACTCGGCCCGGATCCACACGTAGCTGGGCCACTCCCATTCCAATACGAGTGGGCTGGAATTTCCAACTAGGGTCCAGTGGGGGCGTTCATACGCTGATGCCGGCTCACCTGGAGCTGGTCGCATCAGAAGCTGATACACGACAAGATGCGGAGAGCGCTCCAGGGAGACCATCGTCAGATTTACTCTCCGTTCCAAGCCACGGGTCCAGTACGGCTCGGAATCAAGCGAGAGCTGATAACACCCTCGAAAGGGATAGTACGCCGCGATCGGATCCTCCGTCTGTGCTCCAAGGCCAGCAGTGGCCCCCGCGAAGAGCATCAGGCTACCCATCGCCACTCGTCGGATCCGCTCCACAACGGCTCCTCTCCCTTTGGTCACGTACCGTTTCGGCCACTTCGATGGAGCACCGCATAACGTCCCGGAATTCTGCTGCCGCACCCGCCCGTAGGCAAACCGCAAGAGCTACCAGACCTACCGAACAGCCTTCGCGGACAGCAGCAATTCCATGTTAGGTATCCCCCCGGGAGACTAGCTGAACCACAACACCGGGATGATCAGACATCCGCCGCCCACTCAGTGTGTTCGGCCACCCCGAGACGCCCACACACTCGAGCTCATCACAGTGTGCCAGGTGATCAACAACCTGAACGCCCGCGCCTGGGACGACGCCCTCGGTTGGAATGCGCCAATCTGCGAACGTGTCCGCAAACTGACCGTAGACTCGATGAGGTGTCCGAGAGCGTGGGATCCGTTGGTTGAAGTCGCCAAGCACTATCCGCGGCCGACTCGCCTCAGAGAAGGAGGAAGCCTTCGGCAAGTGCTCTAGGTACGAGACGTGGTCCTCCCAGACCTTCCGGTCCTTTCGACCGGTCGAGACATGAGCAGCGCGCCACGGGATGCACACACCCGTGACCACGATCTCGCCCAACGGGGTGTCGGTGACCCCCGCGACGAACCGCCCACTGGGCATGTCGGGATATCCGACCAAATCGACCTCGGTCCATGGTCGGCGACTCCAAAGGAGCACTTTCCGCCGTCCAGCATACATCCGGTAGCCGTAGTCCGCACCGGACTCGATCACGTGCCCGTTCCCCGGAAGGATCTCGCGGAACCCCTCGGTCACACACACGAGATCTGGCGCCTGACCTTCGATCACCGCTGACACCTGGTCACCCCTGGAAGTGCCCGGGCGGGCCCACTCTACGTTCCAGTTGACGACTCTGAGGGATGCCATCGCCGCGGCGGAAGCTGGGATACCTAACGTTCTGGAATTCTGCTGACGCACCCGCATGCGAAGCAAATCAAGAGCGTTACCAGAGATGCCCAACAGCCTTCGCGGGCAGCAGCAATTCCTTGTTAGATGGACCGGCTGCCCCTTCTCCAAATCTGATAGGCTTCATCGGGTGAAGAGGAGGACGGCTCCCGCACTACCCTCGGTTCCATAAAGGAGAGTAGCCTCCAATGGCCTGAGCACGACTATAGCCCGAAGGCTGTGAGCCGGGATGTCGTAAGCAGTCTCGAGACTGATACGTGCACCGTTGAGAACCAGGAGCGCACACCCCTCGCGACCGCGGCCCTGCTCTACACAAACGATCGGCGCGGGAGGTGACCAGTCATCTCCGCGGATAACTCTCATGCCTGGAACTGACTGCCATTGAAGTACATGGCCGAAGTCCCGTGCCGTTGGCCGCGCCGCAATGTCGGCCGCCGACACGAAGCGCTCTCCGAGCTCGTCCAACCGCACACCGAAGCTGCGAAGTTCGCGCCTCAGGCCTTCCAGCGCTTCGACTTCAACGTCCAAGCCTTCCAACTCGATGGGATCTGGCGGCAACTGGAAGTTCGCCCGGAAGACTCTCGGATCCGAGAGGTTCAACAGAGGTGTCTGTAGCCGACGGTACCCGATCATGTCGGCCTGAACGACATACTCTCCGGCCTCGGGTACTTGGAGTTGGTAAGAGCCTAAAGAATCCGAGATCGCGGCGGTGACCGACTCCCCGGAACGCGCCAGGAGAACGACCTGAACACCGGACAGCGGCTCGCCGGACGACTCGTCCGCTACTCGCCCTGCGACGACTTGGCCCGCGACGGGAGACACTCCCAGGACTGTCCAAGAACCAAACAAGACTGCAACAAGGCGGCGAGCACGCATTGGAGCTTCCGGGGTCCTTCTCTTTCATCCGATGCCATACTGCAAGACAGGATACGGGGGTGGGCCGACCATCTTTCGCGGGACGGTCGAGGAGGAAAAACCGTCGCCCACCACCACGGTCCCACGACGCCACGCCGATCCGAGGTCCAGCTAACGGCTTGCAGTTCTGCAGCCGGAGCTGGCCGGTCGTACAACCGGACCGCCCGGCCACCCCGTCTACAAGGCGCAACGGCACGACGAGGCGCAAGCCGGTGCCTAGGCCCGGCTGTCACGTGAGCACCAGCCCTCGGCGTCTCCCCGGACTGCAGCAACTGCGTGTTAGGTCGTGCCCGACGACGAACTCGGACCACCGCCCCTGGAAGCCGACGACTTCAGGTCTGCGGCTCGACCCCTCGCTCCTTGAGCCAGACCCGGCGCCGCGTTCAGGTAGCCAGGGCTTCGCCCGCCCCTCGATGTACGCCGCGCCGGACCCGGATTCGAGTCGTAGTTGGGGTGGGGAATCGGGATCACGCGAAGCCCCAGTCGAAGTCGGCGGCGGTGCCCTGGCCTCTCCCCCATCACTCTTGAAACGAATCCCGGAAGGAGGGAGCCAGGGCGCGACCTAACTCTAATTCTCTAGCGATTCTCGCTTCAGGATGGGAGTTATGCGGCGCCGCCCGCAACCGGGCGACCCCCCGTGCCCTTCCGCGACGCGGCATAACTCCATTAGTGGGGAGCGGTCTCAACCGGTCCGGGAGCTCTCCGGAGTCGCCAATTCCTGCTCCAATGTCGCCTTGAAACTGGGCAGGCGGTCGAGCGGGCTGACCACGTTCAGGCCGGGACGGTTGATGATGTGGAGGTATCGACTGGTAGTCTTGAGGTCCCGATGGCCCATGAGCCTCTGCAGTAGCCGGATGTCGCAGCCCGCGCGGAGCATCTCCGTGGCGAAGCAATGTCTCAGAACGTGGCAGCTTACGGGTCGATGGATCTTCGCGGCTCGGGCCGCCCGCTTGATGGCCCGCTGGACGGTTGTGACGTGGATCGGTGCGCGCCCGACGTGTCTGGTTTTGGGATCACGGGTGAGCTTGGGGGACGGGAACAGGAACTGCCATCCGAACTCCCATCCGGCTCTAGGGTCCTTTCGGTGTAGCGCTGCGGGAAGCCGGGCCCAGCCTCGGCCTGTCTCGAGATCCTCGAGATGAGCCTCTTCCACACGCTGGATCTGGCTGCGGAGCGCCGGCATGGCAGACCTGGGAATCACGGTGGTGCGATCCTTGGCTCCCTTTCCGGCTCGGACGTGGAGCTCACCGCTCCCCAAGCTCACGTCCTTGATCCTGAGGCTTATGGTCTCGGACACACGGGTACCGGATCCGTACATGATCATGGCAGCCACACGGTAGGGCTCCTTGAGCCTGCCGAGGACGAGGTCGACTTCCTCGGCAGAGGCGTACTTTGGGAGCACCTTGTTGCCTTGAGCCCGGGACACTCCCTTTCGCCCTCCGAGGTCGATGCCGAAGAGCTCCCGGTAGAGGAAGACGATGGCGGAGGCCGCTTGATTTTGCGATCCAGGGCCGAGACCCTGGCCCTCGGCAAGCTGCTCGATGAAAGCCTCGACATCGGCCCGACCCAACGTGGCGGGATGCCTACCGCCGAAATGAGCGATGTAGCGCCGGATCCACCCGAGATAGGTCGCTTCCGTCCTGGGACTGAGATGACGGGTACGGATGCGGACTCTGACTCGTTCGTAGAGCCCCGGTCGATCCCACCTCCTTCCATTGTCGTCGGGAGTCGGAAGAGGCGAGGAAGCGCGCTCCCTCCGCGATCTTCGAGGTCCTTCGAGGCCGGGGCCGGCCTCGAGGCGTTTTCGCTTCATGCGTAGAAGGCTGGCGATCGGGGAACGGGGAAGGAATGACGCGATGGGACGGAGTGTGGGCATGGTGTCTCCATGACAAGGGTGGAGAAGTCGGGGGACGTGCACAGGCACGGACAGTGTCCCCTCGGTTTGCGATAGACGATCCGGTTGGACCACCTTGCCGACATGATGCCTCAACAGCCGTCCGCCATCCGGTCGTGCGCCCACCTGGGCGTTCCCGGACTGCGCGACCTGCACGACCTGGGCGACCGCCTGGGTCTCCAACCCCTCGGTGCTTGGGTCGGCCGCTCGGGCTTCCACCGCCTGGCAGTGGTCCTCACGGTCACGGTGCTTGCCGCCTGCGACGCCCCGCCCCCGACCACACCCCCTCCGGGCGACTGGCCACACTACGCCCGCGACCTCGCCGCGACCAAGTACTCACCCCTGGAGCAGATCCACGCGGGCAACGTGGCCGACCTGGAGGTGGCGTGGACGTGGGAGTCTGCGGATTACCGACTGACGGGAGCGCACGCAGGGTCGTCCGTGAACTCGAACTTCCAGGCGACGCCCATCAAGGTCGGTGACCGGCTGTACACGTCGACGAACCTGGGGCAGGCGGCGGCGCTGGATCCCGCGACGGGGCAGGAGTTGTGGCGCTACGACCCGTATGCCTCAGGACTGCGCCCGGAGCCAGGAGGCCGGTCGAACCGGGGCGTGGCGTATTGGACGGACGGCTCGTCCGAGCGAATCCTGCTTGGTTCGGGTGAGTACCTGGTCTCCCTGGACGCGGCGACGGGGGAGCCGGATCCGGATTTCGGTGCGGGTGGCGCAGTCAATCTGGCGGACGACCCGGATCCGCGAGTCCTGACCTTCAGCTGGACGTCAGCTCCGCTGGTGGTTCGCGATATGGTCATCGTCGGAGCTACGGCGATGGTACCGAACCGGAACTGGAAGACGGCACCTCCGGGCTACGTGCGAGCGTACGATGTTCGGACGGGCGAACTGCGGTGGCGCTTCAACCCGATCCCGGAACCGGGTGACCCGGCATTGGCGACGTGGGGTGACTCGTCCTGGGTCTACTCGGGCAACGGGAACGTCTGGACGCTGATGAGTGCCGACGACGAGCTTGGCCACGTCTACCTGCCCCTGAAGACGACCACGAACGACTGGTACGGAGGCCACCGGCCCGGCGACAACCTGTACGGCGAGTCGGTGGTGGCGGTGGATGTGGAGTCGGGCGAGCGCATCTGGCACTACCAGATGGTCCGCCACGGTCTCTGGGACTACGATCCTCCGGCGGCGCCGAACGTGCTGAACGTGGTAATCGACGGAGAGCCTCGGAAGGTGGTGGCGCAGGTGACGAAACAGGCCTTCGTCTTCGCCTTCGATCAGGAGACGGGTGAGCCAATCTGGCCCATCGAAGACCGAGCGGTGCCCCCATCCCCGGTCCCAGGCGAGGTGGCGGCGGAGACCCAGCCCTTCCCTACCTGGCCGGAGCCCTTCGACCTGCAGGGTATCACGGTGGACGACCTCATCGACTTCACCCCGGCACTACGCGCCGAGGCGGAGGAGATCCTGGACGACTTCGTCTACGGCCCGATGTACACGCCACCCACCGTGAAGGACGTGGATGGCAAGCAGGGCACGATCCTGATGCCGGGATGGGTCGGTGGGGCGAACTGGGGCGGCGCCGCCTTCGATCCGGAAACGGGCATCCTCTACATCCCCTCGGTCACCTCACCGAGCGTCACCGCCCTGGTGCCACCTCCGGTGCCGGACAGCTCGGATTTCCGTTATGTGCGTGGCCTTCCCCGGGAAGTGCCGATGCCGGGGAGCACGGGCCGGAGCGATCCGGGTCTTCCGATCCTGAAGCCTCCCTACGGGCGGATCACGGCCATCGACATGAACACGGGTGAGCACGTCTGGATGCAGGCGAACGGGCCGGGGCCCCGGGGCCACCCGGCCATCGCCGGCCTGGATCTACCCTGGCTGGGACAGCGAGGGCGGCCGGCCCCGCTTCTGACAAAGACACTGCTCTTCCTCGGAGAGGGTACGGAGTCGGCACTCTCCATCCTCCCCATCGCGGGAGGCAAGGCGTTTCGGGCCTGGAACAAGGCCACGGGCGACGTGGTGTGGGAGATGGATCTTCCGGCCGGCACGTCGGGCGCGCCCATGACGTACCTCGCCAACGGCCGACAGTACGTGGTTGTGGCTATCGGCGACCGTGACACGCAGGGGCGACTGGTGGCCCTCGCGCTACCGGAGGACGGGCGTTAAGGTGGCCGCCGCAATCGGGGGCGGTGGCCCTCTCCCCGATCCCACCGGAAGAGTGGCGTCGCTTCGCACGTGCGCCTGGTGGGCTGCGCCTCGTGGGGAGGGCGCCTCGCTCCGCGGGTGGCCCTGCGCTGGGGCTCGTGCGGCCATGGGAGTACCCATCCCCGAATGAATTCATCGCTTGAGAGGAGGACCTCCGTGAAGACCATGTCGCCCCGTAGTCTGCTCGTCGGCGCCCTCGGGCTCGCCCTCGTCGCTGCCCCCTCGGCCCTCGAGGCGCAGGACCACTCGGCGGTCATCGAGTACCGCCAGTCCATCATGAACGCCTTCCGGACTCATATGGGCGGCGTTGGCGCGGCACTGGCGAACACCGTCCCCATGGACCACGCGGAGAACCACGCGGTAGCGTTTCACGAGATGGCTCTCTCGTTGGCGAACGTCTGGCCGCAGGGATCGACCTCCCCGGAATCACGTGCCTTGGCGGCCATCTGGCAGAACCGCAACGACTTCATGAACAAGGTGACGGCCATCCAGAGCGCGACATCGGACCTGGTGGACGCCACCGAGACGGGTGATGCCGAGGCAGTGGGCGCCGCACTCCAGGCGGTACAGGGCACATGTCGCGGGTGTCACACGGACTACCGGGGGCCAGCGAACTGACCGAAAACCGGGGAAAGCGGGCACGATGATCCGAAGGGAGTCCGGCGGCCAGGAGGAGTTCCGCCGCCGGCAGGAGCCCTGACCCCACAGGAAGCCCCGCCGCGGCAGGGAACCTGACCCGTTCGTATCGGCCATGCTCCTGAGCCCCGCCCCCGCCTGGCCGACCTGCATCCCCCGCTCGGCGTCATCGGCATGGCCGTCGGCGCGTCGGTGTGGGAGTCGAACGATTAGACCCCCGCCCAGATCTCCCCGAGCACCCGCTGGAAGTTCCCACCGAGGATACCGCGGACATGCTCGTCGGTGTAGCCCCTCCGGATGAGGCCCTCCGTGACATCGAACATCCGCTGTGGATGGGCGATCTCGTCAATGTCGATCTTGTCGCGGAAGGCGTACGAGCCCTTGTAGTTGGCCTTGAGGGCCGCGTACTCGTCGGCGGGCATGTCGTCGTACCCGTGGAGGTCGATGTCCGACCCGATGCCGAGGTGCTCGACGCCGATGAGGTCGCGCACGTGGTCGAAGTGGTCGATGTAGTGCTCGACAGTGGCAGGCTCACTCCCGGTGACGAAGTTCCGCACCCCGGTGATGCCCATGACGCCACCGGTCTCCGCCATGCGCCGGATGGCTTCGTCGGTCTTGCACCGCGGGTGGCCGGGATTGAGGGCCCGGGCGTTGGAATGGGTGTAGAGGACGGGCGCCCTGGAGACCTCGCACGCATCGAGGGTGGTCCGGTCCCCCGAGTGGGACACGTCGACGGCCATCCCCACCTCGTTCATGGCCTCGACGATGGCGACGCCGAAGTCGCTGATCCCACCGTCGACGCGCTCGGTGGAGCCGTTGCCGATCATGTTCCGGCTGTTGTAGGTGAGCTGGCTCACCCGCTGCCCGAGAGCGTGGAACTGGGCCACATCGGCCGGCGACCTGAAGTGCGACGAGTTCTGGATGCCGACGAGGATGCCCGCCCGACCAGAGCCGTGGACAGCGGCCAGGTCCTCGGCGGAGTCGATTCGGACAAAGACGTCGGGCCGGTTGGCGATGATGGCGTTGAACGACGCTACGAATCCGAGGACGTTCTGGTACGATTCCTCGGTGGTGCGGCCCCCGACCCCCCGGGCGATGTGGAAGACGTCGATCTCCGAATCCCTGAATTCCTGGGCGTCGGCCTCGGTGAGACCGGAGAAGTCGGGACCCCAGCGAGCCCGTACCTCGCTGTTGAGCGTGGTGAGGCCGAGCATGTCGATGACGAGGGAGCCGGTGACAAGATCGATGCAGCGCTGGGAGTATTCACGCCGACCCTCGGCCCGAAGACTGTACCGTCCGAGGTTGACGAAAGGCGCTGCGAAGCCGAGGCCTGCGGCGGCGGCCGCTCCGCGAAGGACATCGCGTCTCGTGAACGTGGCACGCACCGTGTCGGTCGAAGCGTCAGGCCCCGTGCAGGCGTCGCTCGGCGCGGCAGTACCCGAGCCCGTTCTCTGGTCGCTCATTCGCCCTCCAGACGCTCGTCGTCCTGAGATCCTTCCGTTTCGTCCAGGCCTTCCTCTTCCCTCGGGGCCTCCTCGCCCTCGGCGCCTTTCCCGTCCTCCGCGCCTTCCTCGTCCTCCACGCTTTCCTCGTGCGCGCCGCCTTCCTCGTCCTCCGCGCCTTCCTCGTCCTTCGCGCTTTCCTCGTCCTCCGGGCCTTCACTGCCCTCCCCGAGCCGTTCCAGCATGTCCTGCATCATCTCGTTGAGCTTCTCCTCCACCTCCTGTGCCTTCGACTTGGCCTTGGCAGGCGATAGCTGACCCACGGCCACCATGTGACATGTCGAGTAGAAGTCGCGGATATGCTCGAGGAGTTGCTTGATGTGACGCCGGACGGCCAGGTCCGACCGACGTTCTTCCTCAGGCGTCATGGGGGTGTTGGGCGGCACTGAAGGGGACTCCGATGGCGGGTGTGAGGTCGTCAAAGTACTGAGCCTAGCCTTCGTATGCCTCCAGCACCCCGAGGACGTAGTCGATGTCGGCCTCGGTGTGATCAGCGTTGACCTGGGCCCGGATCTCCTCGTCGCCCTGGGGCACGACGGGGTAAGCGAGACCGGTGACCAGTACGCCGTGATCGTAGAGGTGGCGGACCATGTCGCGAGTCCGGGCCGTGTCGCGAATCATCAGGGGCACGACGGGATGCTCACCGGGAATGGTCTCGATGCCGATGCGCTCGAGGCCATCCTCGAATCGCTTGGTGAGGGACCGAAGACGGGCGAGGAGTCGCTCCCCCTCGTCGCTCGCCACGATCCGTAGGGACGCCAGCGCCGCGGCGGCCTCGCCCACGGTGATAGGGTTCGAGTAGATGTACATGGGCGACGACTCACGGAGAAAGCGAATCGTCGGGGCGTTGGCGACGACGTAGCCACCGTTGACACCGAAGGCTTTACCGAGGGTCCCCACGAGAATGTCCACCGGTGGAGCCTCGGTGTACTCCTCGACACCACGTCCGGTACGGCCGAAGGCGCCCACTCCGTGTGAGTCGTCGACGAGACAGACGGCGTTCTCCTCGTATCCCTCGTCATGCCGAGCGCAAAGCCCCATGACCTCGTCGAGCGGGGCGTGGTCACCCCGCATGGAGAAGATCCCGTCGGTGACGACGAGGGCCCGCTTGGCCTTCCCCTTCCACTCCTCCAGCGCTTTACCGAGTGCGTCCATGTCGTTGTGGGGATAAATGGCCTTGCCGGCGGGCCGAGCCAGACGCATGGCGTTGATGATGCAGTTGTGGTTGAGCTCGTCGGAGATGAGGACGGTGTCCTTCGTGACGAGGGGTGTCAGCGTCGAGACGATCGTGGCATACGCGGACGAGAAGATCATCCCCGCCTCACGGCGGTGGAAGGCGGCCAGCTCGGCTTCGAGGGTGAGGTGGGCTTCGTAGCTCCCGGAGATGAAGCGGACCGCGCCCGGGCCGGCGCCGAACTCGGCGGTGGCCTTCTCCTCGGCCTCCATGACCTCGGGTCGGAGTCCCATGCCCAGGTACGAGTTGGAGTTCATGCGGAGGAACTCCTTGTCGCCTTCTCCATCGAGAAGGAAGCGAGGGCCTCGCTCACCCCCTGCCCGCTTCACACCGACGACGACGCTTTCGGCGCCCTTGGCGGTGCCGGCCTCCTCGAGTCCGGCAACGTGGTCTTCGAGTACCTGCGTCAGGCGATCCACCGGCATGGTGTGGCTCCTCTATGGGTCATCGCTTGTGGGATGTCGCTGGTGTGTCAGATGGGTAACGCTGCTGGCGAGTTTCGGGCGCCGATGGCCAACCGGGCGCGATCGAAGATCGAGCACCGACCTGGTACGGATACTCAGCGGTTCGCCTGATGCGCGGAAACCTCACTCGGGCGCCTCGACGTGCTTCAACATGTCGGCGGTCATGGCGGCGGCATCGTACGACGGATCCCAGCCCCACTCCTCCCGGGCCGCGGTATCGTCGATGCGGTCCGGCCATGACTCGGCGATGGACTGCCGCACGGGGTCGACGTCGTAGTCGATGGTGAACTCCGGGAGGTGCTTTCGGATCTCGGCGGAGAGGCCCTCGGGCGTGAGTTGCATCCCCGTCACGTTGAAGGCGTTGCGGTGCACGAGCTTGGACGCGTCGGCCTCCATGATCCCGACGAGGGCGTCGACGGCGTCGGGCATGTACATCATGTCGAGTTGGGCATCGGCCTCGAGGAAGCAGGTATAGCTGCCCCTGGCCACGGCCTCGTAGAAGATCTCCACGGCCCAATCCGTGGTGCCGCCTCCTGGCGGCGCGCCGTAGGAGATGAGGCCGGGAAAACGCACGCCCCGCGTGTCGACGCCGAACCTCGTATGGTAGTAGTCGCAAAGCAGCTCGCCGGCGACCTTCGTGATCCCATACATCGTCGTGGGCCGCATGACGGTGTCCTGGGGTGTGGGGTTCTTCGGCGTGTCGGGCCCGAAGACGCCGATGGACGACGGTGTGAAGACGGCACAGCCCTGGTCACGTGCCACTTCGAGGACCGCCTCCAGGCTCGCCATGTTCACGTGCCACGCCAACCTCGGGTCCTTCTCCCCGATGGCCGAAAGGATGGCCGCCAGATGATAGACGGTGTCTGCGTCGTGGCGCATGACCGCCTGCCCCACCGCCTTGGGCTGTGTGGCGTCGAGGACCTGGAAGGGACCGGCCTCGGTGAAGTCGGGGCCGAGATGCCGGACATCGGTGGCCAGGACGTTCGCCTCACCGTAGAGCTCACGGAGTCGGGGCACGAGCCACGAGCCGATCTGGCCGCCGGCTCCGGTCACGAGGATGCGGTTCACGACGGGAAGACGCGGTTCACGACGAGGGCTCTCCGGTGTCGGTTCTCGGGGGGGGGGCGACGCCCGGACTGCCGGACCGGGCGCGCCTTCGAGCGCCGAATCTACAAGGGTTCGTGGGGAGGCGGCGAGTAGCGCTGGTGTGCGCCGACGCTCACGTCCCCCGCGGGCGGGGCGATGCTGCGTTACCTTCTCACCGGTCCAACCGTCTGGTTGTCGTACAGGCCCGTTACGGCGGGCGAGACCACCACGGAGGACAACCGATGCAACCGCTCAAGAATCTCCGCATCACGGCGCTTCTGGCGCTCTTTGCCGTCGCCGCCTGCGACGATGTCGCGACGGATCCCGCTCTCGAGGAGCTGACGGCAGCCGAGCAGCTCGAGCTCGCCGTCCTCGCCGACGAGGGCTCGTACGACGTAGCCACGGAAGTGGCGATGGTCAGCACCGACCTGGCAGCCGAGGACGGCAACGCCATGGCCACCGACGCCCGGGCTCTGAACGCTCAGGCGCAGGTGGCCTTCGCACAGGCCCGTTCGGCCTGGCTGGCGAACGACCACGCCGAGGCACTGCGCCTTTCCCGCCTGGCCAGGCGTCTCGTCGCCCGAGCCCTCATCGCCACCGGTGGTGTGCCGGCGGTTGAGGACCTCATCGAACGACTCGAGGACTTCCTCGCCACCATCGACGCAGATGTCGTGGACGATCCCGACGCGGTGCGCGCCGAGCTCGAAGCCGTCATCGCGGAGGCCAAGGCGCTCCTGGAAGCCGGTGACTCGGTGGAGGCCGCCGCACGCGCCATCCTGGGTGACCAGCGTCTCCGACACCGTCGGGGCCACCGTGACCGTCCGTTCCACGTCGGTCAGGACCGCGCCCGACTCGAGGTGGCCCTGGCCGCTTCCTCCATCAAGCTGGCGACACGCCTCATCCAGTCCGACGCCGCCGTCACCGACGTGGCGGTGACCGACCGACAGAACCGCTGGCTGCGCCACGCCCACAGCATGCTCGAGCTCGCCGAAAGGGCCCTGGGCAACGGCAACTACGGTCGGGCGGTGCACTTCTCCCATCACGCCCAGTGGTCGGCGTTGAAAGGCGTGATCCTGCCCGGTGGCATCACCGAGGAGGAGCTGAAGATGATGGCTCAGGTGGCTGAGGAGCTCTTGGGTCAGGCGCGGGCCGCCGTGGGTGACGACGATACGGAAGCCCGCAAGCGCGTGCTGAACCGGGCGGTCGACCTCTTCGAGATCGGAGTCCGGCGGCTGGAAGCCGGCCAGGTGCGGGGCGTCGCACAACTATGGCGGTCGGCGACCATGTCGGTCTGGCTCATAGGCTGATGCCGGCTGGGAGGGGCGCGTCGTTTCCCATGCGGAGACGGCGCGTCCTCTCCTATCTTGCGGCATGGATGCACGGGTGGAGCGAACCGATGCGCAGGTCGTCCGAGACGTACTCGACGGGGACCGTGACGCGTACCGCCTTCTGGTTCGGCGATACGGAGACACGCTCCACGGGCACGCGCTCCGGATGACCGGCTCGGCCGACGAGGCCGCGGACCTGGTCCAGCGGGCCTTGGTGAAGGGCTACAAGAAGCTCGGGAGCTGTCGTGAGCCCGAACGGGTCGGCGCCTGGCTGTTCCGGATCCTGGCCAACATGTGCAAGGACCACGTCCGGAGTCGTAGGCGGTCGGACATACCGCTGGCCAAGGTGCAGGCGATCTTGCCCGACGACTCGGACCCGGAAGCCGACGCCGTCGGCGCCGAGATCCGAAGCCGGCTCTGGGGTGCGCTGGATGCCCTGACGCCGGAGCAGAAGGAAGCCTTCGTCCTGAAGCATGTCGAAGGCCGAACATACGAGGAGATGGCCGCGGTCATGGATCTTTCGGTCGCCTCCCTGAAGATGCGGGTCCAACGAGCGCGGAAGGCGCTCCGGGGACTCCTGGAGGAGTTCGCATGAGTGACGGTAGAGAACGAAAGGCCGGCAAGGGCGACGAGCTCATGGCCGCCGTGGGGCACTCGGTGGAGCGCGGGAGCGCTCCGAGGACCGGCGCCGACGAGCGCGGCGATTACGACGAGTGGGAGCGGATGATCGCCGCCTTCCGCCAGTCTGCGCCCCGTTCGACGGGTGCACCGCCCTGGCTCGAGCAGAAGGTCATGGCAGAGATCGAGACGCTGCCGGAAGCCGGTCCCTTCGCCCGCTTGCTGCGGTGGCTCGTGCACCCGGCCCCGGTGAGGATTCCGCCTCTGGCGGGGCTGGCCGTGGCCGCCGGATTGGCGCTGCTTATCGCGCTCCCGCGCGGTGGTGGGCCTGGAATGGGTGGCGTGGTGGATGGCCAGGGCGGCGCGGTAGACGGTGGCGTGCGCCCCGCGGGAGGCAGCGCCACCGGCGTGGAGGCGGTGGTCTACGTGCAGTTCGTCCTCGAGGCTCCCGGCGCGAACAGCGTCGCCGTCGCAGGCGACTTCAGTGAGTGGGAGCCCGAGTACACACTGGAAGACGTGGACGGCGATGGTGTCTGGACGGGCCGTGTCCCCGTGAGGCCGGGCGTGCACAGCTACATGTTCCTCATCGACGGGACGGAGTGGCAGACCGATCCGCGGGCGGAGCGCTACTCCGACGACGGCTTCGGCAACCGTAACGCCGTCCTCGCTGTGACGGCTGGGACCTGAAGACGATGACCCGCCGGGACTCCACCACCGACGTCACCGTCCGGCGAGGCACGCCGGCGGGGCGTATCCGCGCCCCCGCCACGTCCGCGCTCAGGGCGAGAGCCCTAGCCGGCACCCGCGCGGCACTGTGCCTCGTGGCCCTCGCCGCGATGGTGACCGGGGCCGAAGGCGCTTCCGCACAGGCGGAGATCACTCTGGAGGCGGGCGCGTCCCAGATCGGACCAGCCATCGGCGTGTCCAGCGACGATACCCACTTCGCCATGGCCGGACTCCGAGGAAGCTGGTACGGCGAGTCGGGGACCGGCCTGGTGGGATCAATCCTCGCGGGCACCGGCCTGGGCGCGTCGGACTCCCGCTTCGTGTCGGGCGCTCCTCGAGGGGCGGATCGTCGATCGGTGGCGTCCCGGCCTGGAAGCCCGCCTTGAAGGTCGGCTCATGGGCTTCGACGCGGTGACGCCCTTTCCCTACCGATCGACCGCCATCGAAGGCGGTCCCGCGCTGCGGTGGTACAACTCCGAGGTCTCGATCGAGGTCGCCGGCCTGGCCGGGATCGGCCTCTCACAGATCGAGCTGTGGCGGGTCGCCGACGGCCCCACGCGGGTCTTCGAGAACGAGCTTCGCCGGGCGGGCGGGACCGCCGAGATCCTCCTCGGCCCGCCGACGTCTCAGTTCGGACTGGTGGGCGGCTGGCACCATACGCCGGAAGGCGACTATGGGTCGGTGGGCGCCCGGGCGGTTTTCGCCGGGTCCTGGGGTATCGCCGAGCTGCGGGCCGACCGGTGGACGACGCCCGTCGACATGGAGGTGGTGGCGGGGGTCGCCATCGTCATCCCCATCGGTTCGGCCTGGAATCTCCGCGGCTTCTTCGGACGTACCGAGCCTGATCCCCTGACCCTGGCCCAGCCGGGCTCGGCAAGCGGGGGCATGATGGTGGGACGGAGCTTTCGGATCGCCGACGACGAGGTCGAGGGCAACGCGATCTACGAAGTCGTGGACGAAGACGAGGGGATGAGTCGCGTCCGCTTCGTCGTGACGGCCCCCGAAGGCGCGACGACAGTGCAGCTCTTAGGCGACTTCAACCTGTGGGAACCCCAAACGATGGCACGCGCGGACGGTGGCTCGTGGACCCTCGAAGTCATCGTGCCCGAGGGGGTTCACCACTTCGGATTCCTGGTGGACGATGAATGGTATGTCCCCGACGACGCTCCGGATGTCGTCGCGGACGAGTGGGGGCGCCAGAGCGCGACCCTCGTGATCGAAGGAGCATCATGATGAATACATGTGTGAGCCGGCGCCGACTCATCGGCGTCACCTTGACCCTCTCGGCGGCCTTCGCAACCGCCCCGGTCGTCGTGGCTTCGGCCCACGGGGTCGGGGCACAGGATCCGGCGACGGGCAGCCCTGGAGTGCAGGTAGCGCCACCGACGGCGCGACTCCGGGCCCAGCAGACGCTGCCTCCCGACGTCTTCGAAGAGCTCACACGGTTGAGCACCGAGATGGAAGCCGCTGGCGTGCCGTCCGAACCTCTCTTCGCCAAGGCGCTGGAGGGGGCAGTGAAGCGCGTACCCCCCGATGCCCTGGTGGCCGGCGTGCGAGCCCACGCCGGCCGTCTGCAGTTGGCCCGTGACGCGCTGGGCCCCGGCGCCAACGCTCCCCTCCTGGTGGCGGGGGCCGACGCCCTCCAGCGGGGCGTGCCCGCCGACGCGCTCCGGTCTCTGCCCCGGGATCGACCCCATTCGCCGGTGGCGCTTCTGGTTCTCGCCGAACTCATGGAGTCGGGCGTGCCGACCGATCGTGCGCTCGAAACGGTGCGGCAAGCCATGCAACAACGTCTACAGGACCGCCCCATGCTCGACATTCCGGCTCGGGTACGCCGACTCATTCGCGATGGCGTGCCGCCACGGGAAGCCATCGACCGAGTTCGCCGCATGATGCGTCGCGACCGGGGCGGCATGGTGGGACCGCACCTGCCCGTGGGCGACGCGGCGCTGGCGGACCGGAGAGTCATCGACTGGAGGCGCCCCGGCGGCTGAGAACGTCGGGCCTGGTGGTCTTCGGCGTCGCGGCCCCGGGACGCCGCCAAGCATAGGCGAGGGACGCTCGAGCCCTTCCCGCCTTGTCGCCTGCCTTCGCGCGACCTACGGTGCTGATTCGTCCTTCAATCGCCGCCCATCCGAGCCGCCCATCATGCTCCGCATCGTCATTCACGCCGCGCGCCGCGCCGCTGTCGCTGTCTCCTCCCTCTTGATCATCACGGCGCTGCCCGCTTCGGCTCAGGATGCCGACGTCCTCCACCGGACCGTCGACGAGCTCGCGGCCGCCATCAACGACCAGGTCGTCGAGTGGCGTCGGGACATCCACGCCAACCCCGAGCTGGGTATGCAGGAGTTTCGAACGGCCGGGCTCGTCGCCGAGCATCTCCAGTCCCTTGGGATCGAGGTGGAGACGGGCGTCGGCGGCACCGGCGTCGTCGGGACTCTGAGGGGGGCTCGGCCGGGCCCGGTGGTCGCCCTGCGGGCGGACATGGACGGCCTGCCCGTCACCGAGCTGGCCGACGTCCCCTTCGCGTCGAAGGTCACCACGACCTGGCAGGGTCGCGAGGTGGGTGTCATGCACGCATGCGGACACGACAACCACGTCGCCATCCTCATGGGCGTAGCGAGCATTCTGGCCGAGATGCGGAACGACCTCCCGGGCACGGTGAAGTTCATCTTCCAGCCCGCTGAAGAGGGTCCTGGCGGAGCGGCCCCGATGCTCGCCGACGGGGCCTTCGAGAACCCCCGTCCCGATGCCGTCTTCGGGCTTCACGTCTTTCCGTCACCGGCCGGTACGATCTCCTACCGCTCCGGCGGTATACTCGCCAGCAGCGACGGGCTTCGGATCGTCGTCCGGGGCGTTCAGACGCATGGGGCCATGCCGTGGGCCGGCGTCGACCCCATCGCGACGGCCTCCCAGATCGTGGTGGGCCTCCAGACCATCGTGAGCCGACAGGTCGACCTCACCGACTCGCCTGCCATCGTCACCATCGGTCAAATCGAGGGTGGCAACCGAGGCAACATCATCCCCGACACGGTGTTGATGATCGGGACCATCCGGACGCTCAACCCGGATACGCGGGAACTCGTGCACCAACGCGTCCGACGGCTGGCGGAGAACGTCGCCGAAGCGAACGGGGCCGAGGCAGAGGTCACCATCAATCTCGGGTACCCGGTGACGGTCAACGACCCGGCGCTCACCCGCCGCATGGTCCCCTCCCTCGAGAGGGTGGCAGGTGATGGCGTAGTCGTCATGCCCCCGGCCACCGGTGCCGAGGACTTCTCCTACTTCGCCGAGGAGGTCCCGGGGATGTTCATCGGGCTGGGTGTAGGCGCCGACGATCCGTCCCTCGTGCACCCGAACCACTCCCCGTACTTCTACGCTGACGAAAGCGCACTCCCCGTCGGGGTGCGGGCGATGGCGAGTCTGGCGGTGGACTTCCTGAGCTCGAATCCGATCTCGGAGGATCGTTGAAGAGCCAGCTGCATGTGCCGCCTCCGTCACGCACGGCCCTCATCGCCGGGTAGCTAGTTCTCGAGGGTGCCCCTGAAGAGCTCAAGCATGTACCGGTTGACGTAGCTCGGCTCCTCGAGGATCCGCTGAACGACGTCGAGTTGGGCCGTCCCCGACTGCTCCACCCAGATGTGGTAAAAGCCGTGCGTCCTGGCGAGCACGGTCCGCTCCCAGCCGTTCTCGGGCGAAGGAGGGGCGTCGAAGACGAGGTCGACCGCATGTCCGGGCAGCGCGGTGACGTGGGAGCCGTCGGTACCCGAGAGTCTGTGCCCGACGTCGCGCCCTTCGACATCGGTGGCGCTGACGGCGGTGAGCGTCCGAACCACCGGTGGCGCGGCCGACTCCGCCGCGAGAGCCACGTGGTCGAGGCTCCATAGCCCCCTGGGTACCTCGAGGCGCACCCGGACCTCGCCCCCGACGACCTGACCGAGGTCCAGCTCGAGGGCTTGGGACTTGGGCAGATGGGGACCGACATCCGGAAGGCGCCCGTGGAAGACCCATCCGTCGCCCTCCCATACCGACACCTGGAGCATCCCCTCCCGGGCAATCCAGGCCTTCAACTCTGCCTGGAGCTCAGGATCCCGATCCACTCTCCGATACCACCCCGCGAGGTCCTCACCGAAAAGCTCGAGGAAGCGCTCGAGAACGAACGGGGCCAGCGTCGTATTCTGCGCCCGGACCGTGAATAGTGCCTTGTCCCCCGCCGGACGAGGAAACACCAGCTCCATCCCGTCGCGGAAAGAGGAGGGGTCGTTCTCGTCGATGGTGAACACCGGATCGCCGAACCAGAAGGCGTCGTCCGAGGCCGAGACCTGCGCCAGTACGTCGGCTCCCCTGACACCCGTCGCCGTACGGGGTGCGACGAGTTCCGTGAGGACGCGCGGGGCGCCGGTGGCGTCGGGCACGACCGTCGTGCCCACTGGGTGATCGACGACCCTCAGGGTCAGCTCATCGGTGTGCTGTGTCTCCGGGCGTTCGTTGGCCAGTCGTAGGCGGTACTGACCGTCCACCGCCCGCAGCCGCTCCAGGTTGTCCAGATCCGTCCGCGCCAGGCCGCCAGTGATGGCTCCCGCGAAGGTCTCCGAGTCCAGGTGGTAGTCGACACCATCGTAGGAGTAGATGAAGGGGCACGACCCCACGGGGGTCGGAGCAGGCTCAACGTCGCTCTTCCCCGCGGCGTTGATGATCATGATCGTCGTCGCCGTCGCTGCGATGGCGGTCAGGATCGGCCACGCCGAGCCTGCTGAACGGGTCTCGACAAAGTCCACGCTATCGAGTGGGATACGGATCATGGCCGTATCGACCATCGGTCCTTGACCCACCTCCACCACCCCTTCGAGACGGTCTGCGAACGCCGCGACGCGGGTCATGTCGTGGACCGTACCCGACACGGTCGTCACCCGAAGTTCGGCGTCTGGCGTGATGCCCCCCCAGTCGTCCCGGGGAATCTCCTTCGCACCGCACGAAGTGAGGAGCAGGGACAACGCGGCGAGGCAAAGCCCCGCGCCAAGTCGCTGTGCAGGCTGAGTGCGCCGTGCGGGTCGAGGGCGCGGGGCGTCTCCAGGGCGCGCCGACATCAGCGGCCCAGCCGACGCTGCCGACGAATCTCTGCGACGGCCTCGTCGAAGGTGGTCCGGTCCGAATTCCAGCCCGCCCAGCCGAGGGCCATCCCGAAGGTGAAGCCGAGACCGACGGGCAAGATCGTCCGCAGGGACTCGTCGCGCGGCGAACAGTAGTACTGGAAACCGTTTCGGATGCCGCCGCAACGACCGATGATCGCTCCGATGGCCAGGCCTGCTACCGCGCCGCCGATGAATCCCCACGTCCCGCCCTTGTATCCCGAGGGGTCCACGAGAGCCGCGATCTCGTGGTAGGGGATGATCTCTCCGGCGTCGTCGTAGACGGGGAGACGCCACTCCTGACCAACAGGAAGGAGATCAGCAGGTGCAGCCAGCGTGAGGGGCCACGTCGCCGTGGCGGACAACGTCGAGGCGGAGGGCAGCGCCCCGGTGGAGGCCGACGTCGCACCGGGAAGCGAGGGTGAGGCCGGGAGCGACACCCATGCGGGGATCACAGGCAGCTCGAGACGCCAGGGGCCCACGGCTTCAGGCCGCGACTGCGCGGCGGCGTGTTCGGCCCCGGGCAAGGAAGCCAAGCAGAGCGATGGGACAACGACGAGCGAGCAAGCCAGGCGAACGAGTCGGCGCATCCCACCTCCTAGAAGGACCACAATAAAGGAGAGTGAGTTGCCCGCGGCGAACACGCCATACGTCACGATCCACGCCGACTACGTAGGAGATCGAGCAAGGCGGCGTGAAGCGACCCAACCGCCGGGCGAGCAGCTCCCCCTCGCGCCGAAGACCCCCGTCGGCCGCCAATCCTCCTATGGTCCCGAGCGATCCGCCCCCGGCACCCCTTCCATCACGCTCAGATACCGCGCCCATGGTCCCACCGCCCCGGCGTAGCGCCGTGCCATGGTGCGCGAGATCTGCACCATGTGCCCCAGGTCGTGAGCCGTCCAGGTAGCCAGGAGCTGACGCGCGGAGACTTCGCCGAGTTCAGGGTGCACCCCCCGCGCATCGAGGTCGAGGCCAGCTTCCAACACGGCATCCAGCGCCACCAGGCTCTGGGCACGCGACGTGGCGAAGTCGTCCAGCAACTCATCGATGGGTCGGTCGGCGCCAGCGATGGACGCACCTCGGTTGAAAGGATCGAAGGGCCGCGCCGTCCCGTGGTTCAGGATCCGGCGAAGCCGGGGTATCCAGTCATCATGCTCGCCATGGATGAGGTGCGCGACGACCTGTCGGGGGCTCCACGTATCGGTCCCGTCGGTGGTGTCGAGCCAGCCGTCGTCGAGGTCACGCAGCCATGCGTCGAGGACCCGGGGCGTCCGGGCGAGGATCGTCACGGCCTCGCCGGGATCCAACTTCGTCTTGCTCATTTGTCGTCACCTGCCTCAATCGTTCACCTGTCTCGATCCCCTCTCGCCTCAGTCCCCGGCCTCCAAATAGATCTCCCCGCCCTTCTCCCGAAACGCCTCGGCCATCCGCTCCATCCCCACCTCCACAGCGTCGGCCTCGTCGAGCTCCTGCTCCCGGGCGAACTGACGGATGTCCTCGGTGATCTTCATGGAGCAGAACTTCGGCCCGCACATCGAGCAGAAGTGGGCCACTTTCGCGCCTTCGGCGGGGAGCGTCTCGTCGTGGTACTCCTCCGCGGTGACGGGGTCGAGGGCGAGGTTGAACTGGTCGCGCCACCGGAACTCGAATCGGGCTTTGGAGATGGCGTAGTCCCACTCCTTCGCCCGCGGATGGCCCTTGGCCAGATCCGCGGCGTGGGCGGCGATCTTGTACGTGATGACGCCGCGCTTCACGTCGTCGCGGTTGGGCAGACCGAGATGCTCCTTGGGCGTGACGTAGCAGAGCATGGCGGTCCCGTACCACCCGATCTGGGCTGCGCCGATGGCCGACGTGATGTGATCGTACGCCGGCGCGATGTCGGTGGTGAGGGGCCCGAGTGTGTAGAAGGGCGCCTCGTCACACCACTCGAGCTGCTTCTCCATGTTCTCCTCGATCATGTGCATGGGCACGTGACCAGGGCCCTCGTTCATGACCTGGACGCCGTATTCCCAGGCGATCTTGGTGAGTTCGCCCTGGACCTTCAGCTCGGCGAACTGTGCTTCGTCGTTGGCGTCGTGGATGGAGCCGGGGCGCAACCCGTCACCCAGGGAGAAGGACACGTCGTACGCCGCCATGATCTCGCAGAGCTCACGGAAGTGCGTGTACGTGAAGTTCTCCTTGTGATGCGCCATGCACCATTTGGCGAGGATCGATCCGCCGCGCGAGACGATGCCGGTGAGGCGGTTCGCCGTCATGGGGATGAAGCGCAGGAGCACGCCGGCGTGCACGGTGAAGTAGTCGACGCCCTGTTCGCACTGCTCGATGATGGTGTCGCGGTAGATCTCCCATGTGAGTTCCTCGGGCACGCCGTCTACCTTCTCCAAGGCCTGGTAGATGGGTACCGTGCCGATCGGTACGGGCGAGTTACGGAGGATCCACTCCCGTGTCTCGTGTATGTTCTTCCCCGTGGACAGATCCATGACCGTGTCGGCGCCCCAGAGCGTCGCCCACCGGAGCTTCTCGACCTCTTCGTCGATGGAAGACGAGACGGCCGAGTTCCCGATATTGGCGTTGATCTTCACCTTGAAGTTGCGCCCGATGGCCATGGGCTCGAGTTCAGGATGATTGATGTTCGCCGGAATGATGGCCCGGCCCCGGGCTACCTCGTCGCGGACGAAATCAGGATCGAGGCCTTCACGTAGCGCCACGAACTCCATCTCAGGCGTGACCTCGCCGCGGCGGGCGTACTGCATCTGGGTCACGGTCCCCGAGCCACGGAGTGTGCGGCGGGCGAGTCCCTCGGGCATCTCCACGGCGCCGGTGGGCATCCGAGTGCGGCTCGCCTCCTCAACGTCACCGCGAGCGAGGATCCACTCGTCGCGAAGTCCCGGAAGCCCCTGCCGGACGTCGATCTCCCGGGGTCCGCTGGTATCGTAGACGCGCAGTGGTGGCTCACCCCCCGTCAGGTGGATCTCCCGCATGGGCACGCGGACGCCCCGGGTGCCTTCCAGGTAGACCTTCCTGGAATTGGGGAAGGCGCCGGGATAGTCGGTCCCCACGTCCTCGGTTCGGGGAGCGACGCGCGGTCGGCCGCCCGAGATTCCCGGGGTGGCGTCATTCGTGGGGGCACCGTCCGTCCCCGAAGGGGAGCCGGCCAGGTGGGAGGTACCGTTGCCGTGGGGCGTGCCGTTGCTCTCGCTCATGTGCGCTGCCTGCATTCGATGCGCCCGGTTGGGACGGAGCGGGACCGCGCGACTCGAGGCGACCGCCAGAGTGGGTGCCCCATGACCTCGCCGCGCTCCCTACGCCGGGTTCAACCGGATCAGGTTCCAAGAGTCGTTCTCAACCGACGTGGCCTCCCGGGCGGTGCGCTGGCCACCGGGGGGTGGCGGCTCACTACCTGGGACGACACACCAGTGCCCCTGGCGGCACTGGCAAGCTATCGGATTCGGGGGTGGGTGAGAAAGCCCTTGGAGCCCGCCCGCCTCGGTCAACAAGTTTGCAGCAGCACCGCCGACCACACAGGGAGTTCATCGTGCCCGACCTACGCCGTCCGGATTGCCCCGTCATCACGCCCTGGGACCTGGCCGTCGCATCACGCGCGGCCGCCACCCCTCGGGCCACCCCCGTCCTCCGCGAGACTGCCGCCCTCCTCCGCGCGGCCACCGCCCTCCTCGTGACCGTGGGCCTGAGCGCCGCCGCGAGTCCCGTCGGCGCTCAAAGCCCTTCGGTGCTCTCTTTGCTTCCGGTGGAGAGCGGTATGCTGCAGGTGGGTTCCGAACAGACTGGGACACTCTCGGCCGCCGACCATCTCTCTACCTCGGAAACGTACCTGGATGCCTGGCAGCTCACCGGCCCGGTCGGATCGGCCGTTACCGTGGACCTCCGCTCCGACGCCTTTGATTCGTACCTGTACATCGTGGGTCCGGGTCTGGGAGAAACCCTCGTCGACGACGACAGCGCCGGCGCCTGCCATGCGCGCATCCGGTTCACCATCCTCGAGGACGGACCGTATCGGGTCGTAGCCAGCTCCGTCGGCCCCCGCGTCACCGGCGCCTACACCCTGAGCGCCCACGAGGTGACGCCCCCGGCTTTGGGCTACGCCTGCGGTGAACCCGACCCGGCTGAACTCGGCGGACTTCCTACCGACGGACGGGAGCTCATGCTGGGTGCGACGGGGCGAGGCACCCTGGACTTCCTCACCGCGACATCCCAGGAGCGACCGGTGGAGGCGTGGGCTCTACGGGTCGTCCCCGGCGAGGCGCTGGTCGTAGTCCAGGAGTCCGACGCATTCGATTCCTACCTGTACGTCGTGGGGCCCGACATCGATGGCGCGCTCGCAGACGACGACGGCGCCGGCGAGCTGAATAGCCGCATCGAGTTCACACCCGGGACCGAAGGCCCCTACACGGTGGTGGCAAGCGCCCTCACCGAGGGGGCGACGGGCAGCTACACACTTCGTGTCGAGGCACCGCTCGATCTGGGATCGCTACCCGCCACCGGCGCTATGGCCCCCGATGGGGAGACCACGGGGCTCATGGCCGGCGACGAACCTATCATCATGGACGGCCGCCGTGGCCAGGTCTGGTCGCTGGAAGGCATCGCGGGCCAACGGGTGACCATCGAGCTCCGCTCTGACGCCTTCGACTCTTTCCTCTACGTGGCCGGTCCAGGCCTCGTGGACCACTATTCCGATGACGACTCGGCGGGCGATCTGAACTCACGCATCACTTTGACCTTCCCCGAGACCGGATCGTATCGGGTCATCGCCAGCGCGCTGGATGCGATGCCCTCGGGTCCGTACACGCTGGTGGTTTCGCCCATGGAGTAGCTGAGGTTTTCCTTTCAGAATCGGTCCAGGCCAACCGATACTATCTCTGGCAGCGCCCCCGTTCCCGTGGAGGACCCATGAGCGAACGTCTGTCATTGAAGGTCAAACTCCCGATCGTCGTCGCTGCGACGATGGCCATCGTCATCGTCGTGCTCGCCGGGCTCGCCTATCGAGAGGTCCGTCAGGCGCAGTTCGACATCGCCGGCGAGCGACTGCTGCGGGTCTCCAACCAGTTGGCGACCCTCACCCTGAATGGGAATCAGAACCGGCTCGCGTTCTACGACTCACTGGCCGATCACCCGTCGGTGGCCGCCTTCGTCACCTCCGGCGACGAGCCCCTCGCGGCATCGGCTGCCGACCTGGCCGCCGCCCTGGACTCCGCACTCACCGCCGACGCCCAGTTCCTGGCCTACCGCATCGTGTCGGCCGAGGGTCGGGTCGTCTTCCGCTCGGCTGAAGACCCTGAGCCACTGGAAGCACCCGTTGGACCCGCGCCGACGGTGGGCGAGATCGTTCGATGGGACGGTGGGCTGGCCTTCTCCATGGCGGCGCCCATCGACATCGATGGGCAACACAGGGGATCCCTTGTCGTCTGGCGCACGACCGCAAGGCTCGATGAGGACACGATTGCGGCCCTGCAGGATCTCATGGGCGTTCGCACGGGCATCTACTTGGGATCGCCAGGACACCCGTGGAGCGATTTGAGGGGCCGAATCGATCCCCCGCCCGCCGAGGCGTTCGCCAGCGCGGCCGACGAGACCCCGTCGATGGTCGACTACGAGTGGAACGGGGTGCGGAGGTTCGGCGTCGCCACTTACCTGGAGGGGATGCCCTGGATCATGCTCGTCGATCTCCCCGCGGAGACCGTCCTCGCGCCAGCAAGTGCGTTCATGCTCCGGCTCCTCCTCCTTTCGCCGCTCGCGATCCTCGTCGTGGCGTTGAGCGCCTGGTTCCTCGGGATCACCATCGCGAGATCGCTGCGGGAGACCACCCTGGCAGCAGAGGCCATCGCGGCCGGAGAACAAGGCCACCGGGTCCCGGTTCGCGGCACCGACGAACTCGGCCGCCTGGCCCACTCCTTCAATACCATGGCCCAGCAGATCGAGGACACACAGCACGCCATGGAAGACATCAACGCCTCGCTGCGAACGATGTTGGACGGCGCGCCCCTGCCGATCATCGTCCTCGATCGGTCCGATCGCGTTCGCATGTGGAATCACGCGGCGGAGCGCACCTTCGGCTGGAGCCGTGACGAAGTCGTCGGGAGACCTCTACCGATCCGGGCTGTGGGAGACACTCGACTCGAGCTACCCGAAGCCGTGACGGGCTCCGACGGTATCGAGGCGAGAGTCCGGGCGAAGGACGACCGTGTTCTGGACCTCTACGTCGCCGCTGCGCCAACCTACGCGGCCACAGGGCGAATCGATGGACGGATCCTGGCCTGCGACGACATCACGGCCCGGAAGCAGCAGGAGGAGCAGTTGGCGCGGTATGCGGAGAAGCTGGCCCGCTCGAACGCCGAGCTGGAGAACTTCGCCTACGTGGCCTCGCACGACCTGCGTGAGCCACTCCGCATGGTCCGCAGCTTTACCGGTCTTCTCGCCGAGCGCTATTCAGATCAACTCGACGAGGTCGGCGAACGCTACATCTCCTTCGCCCAGGGTGGCGCGGAGCGTATGGACGATCTCATCAACGCGCTCCTGGAGTACTCCCGCGTCGAGGGAGACCGAGAGGAAGCTGCCCCCACCGACAGCGGAAGGGCGCTCCAAACGGCTCTCGACATCCTGGGCCCGGCCATTCGCGAGCACGGCGCTTCCGTGACCTTCGACGACATGCCCGAGGTCGTGGCAACGGCAAGTCAGCTCACCCGGGTCTTCCAGAACCTCATCTCCAACGCCTTGAAGTTCCGGGGCGAGGAGCCTCCCGAGATCCAGGTCTCGGCGTTGCGGAGAGGGGACCGTTGGGTCTTCGGCGTCCAGGACAACGGCATCGGAATCGAACCGGTCTACCACGATCGGATCTTCCAGATCTTCAAGCGCCTGCACGGCCTCGAGGAATACTCGGGAACCGGGATGGGTCTGTCGATCTGCAAGAAGATCGTCGAGGCGCACGGCGGGGCGATCTGGGTCGATTCAAACGCCGGCGAGGGTGCGTGCTTCTACTTCACCTTGCCTGCGAGAGCCGCGCGGGTCGCCTAGGAGTCTCCAGGCAGTCCCCGCATGCAGGGAAGGTCGGAACCGGAAGTCGGGGTCGACCGCCCTAGCGTACCAGGGCGAAGTGCCGGTGGATGGCGCGGACGAGCTTCATGTAGTCCTTGCCATCGACGGGCTTGGTCACGACGCAGTTCGCTCGGAGCCCGTAGGACTCCTGGATGTCCGACTCCCGATCCGATGACGTCAGGACCACGACGGGGATGCCCTCGGAGCGCTTCTCCTGGCGCATGCTGGCAAGCACCTCGTGCCCGTTCATGCGGGGCAGGTTGAGGTCCAGCACCACGAGATCCAGACCCTCCGCCTGAACCTCCAGTCGCTCCTCCAGGAAGCGGAGCGCAGCCTCGCCATCTCCCACCACATGCACGTTCGCCGGCAAGGCCGAGCTCTTGAAGGCTTCCAGAGCCAGATGGACATCGCCCGGGTTGTCCTCCACAAGGAGGACCTCGAAGCTCTGGTGGCTCATGCTGCCCCGTTGGCAGACATGCGCGTCGGCCGACCCCAGTAGAACCCCTGGGCGTACCGCACGCCCATCTCCTGGAGCACCATGAGCTCCGCCTGACTCTCGACGCCTTCGACGATGACGTCGGCGCTCATGGCGCCGAGCATGGCGATGAGGCGCTCGAGCTGCCGACGTTCGCCGTTGCCGCGCTCGATTCCCTGAACGCAGTGGCGGTCGACCTTGATCACATCGGGTTCGAGTACGAGCAAGGCCTCGATGGAGCTGCGCCCGAAGCCCACGTCGTCGATGGCGATGCGTATGCCCCTGGCCCGAAGCTGGCGGAGCGGCTCACGGAGGTACGTGGGATCGCCGAGGAACTGCTGCTCGCTGAGTTCGATGCAGACCCGGTCCAGTTCCACTTCCTCTCCGATGAGTCGAAGCAATCGATCGATGGGCGTGTTGAGCAGCGTCGACGGGAAGAGGTTCACATGCCGGATACCCGGCACGCCGGAGGTCTGCATCGAGACCAGGTTGTGCCTCAGAGCCCGGAGGTCGAGGGCCGTCAGAACGTCCTGTTCGAAGGCGGCCCTGAAGAGGTCGCCTGGCATCTCGAGGCCTCCCGGCGGTCCTCGCGTCAGGGCCTCGCTGCCGACGGTCTCGGGTGCATCGGTGCGCCGAATCGGCTGAAGGGCGACGTGCAGCTCGACGGCCTCGGGATCCAGTGGGCCATCGTCGAGGGTTTCGGTTTCGTCGTGGACGGCACCGCCGGCGGCCGGTGCCACGGTGACCCGGTCCTTACCGCCGATCTTGCTTCGCTTGAGCGCGGTGCCGAGGGCGGCCAAGACCTGCTCGATGGTGACCATGTTGGTCTCGAGCACACCCACGCCGAAGCTCGCCGACAGCTTGATGGTGCCGTCCGCCACAGGGAGCGTCGACGAGGCCACCGTGCGGCGGAGCTTCTCCGCCACGGTCAGCCCTTCGGCCAATGTGGCATCGGAGAGGATGACGAGGAACTCGTCACCACCTACCCGCCCCACATGGTCTCCGCCGCGCAGAGCACTGAGGATCGCGTTCGTCAGGGCCCTCAGGGCGGCATCGCCAACTGCGTGGCCAAAGCGATCGTTGACGCTCTTGAAATCGTCGAAGTCCACGAGGATTCCCACGATCTGATCGCCACTCCGGTCCGCCCGCTCGAGCTCGTGGCCCAGGGCGTCTTCCATGCCCCGGCGATTCAGGACCTCGGTGAGGGGGTCGGTACTCACGAGGGCAGCCAGGCGCTCGTTGGCCTCGCGGAGCTCGGTGGTGAGGCGCGCGAGGGCCCGCTCGGCGGCCCGCCGGTCGGTGATGTCGCGGAGGGTGATCAGCTGAGCGGGTTGTCCCTGCCAGTCCGTGCCGACGCTGCGGACCTCGACGATCCGCCCCGACTCCAACGTCACGTCCATGGGCGCCGCCCGTGCGAGCCGGACGGCCCCGGGAAGCTCGTCGATGGACTGGGGCACGGTCCGGAGAAGCGCCTCACCGGCCCGGTTCACGAAGCGGACGGCCCCTCCCTCGTCCAGGACCAGCATGCCGTCCGGACTGGCGCTGAGCTGCTGTCGGTACTGCTGTTGCCATTGACTCCGAGCCAGGGCGTACCGTACCGAGCGGCCGAGGGATGCTCCGTCGAGCTGGTCTTTCCGGAGGTAGTCCTGGGCGTCCATGGCGAGAGCCTCTTCACCCGCCCCCTCGTCCGAGGACCCCGTGAGAACGACGATGGGCACGTCGTCGACGACTCTGCGAAGCGCACCCACCACCTCCAATCCGTCGGCGTCAGGCAGCCCCAGATCCAGCAGGACCAGATCGCACTCCACGGAATCGACGGCCGACCGGGCCGCCGACAGGCTCGTCACGCACCGGAGTTCCACCGGCCGATCCATCGAGGACGTCAGATAGCTCCGAACGAGCTCCTGATCTCCTGGGTTGTCCTCTACCAGAAGGATCTTGAGCGCTTTCGCGGGCATGAACACGGACCGACCTCCCGAAGAGTGCATAATCCACCTTGTTGAGTATCGGCACCGCTACGCAACATCCTTAATCACAGGCTCATAGGGGGTTCGACTCCTTCAGGTCGATCCCTTCGATCAGTTCTGCTCCTCCCCGTCCTTGAGGAAGCCCCCGAGGATCATCGTCACCAGCGAGATCACGATGCTGCCCAGGACGGCGGTCCAGAAACCGGACACCGCGAAGTCCTCGAGAAGGTTCGCCGTGATCAGGAGCATCACCGCGTTGATGACCAGGGCAAAGAGCCCCAAGGTGACGATGAGGAAGGGCAGGGAGAGGAAGAGGAGTACCGGCTTCAGGATCGCGTTCAGGAGTCCGAACACGAGGGCCACGACGAGGACGTCCCAGAATCCGCCGGACATCTGGATCCCATCGATGAGCCAGGCGGCGGCGGCGAGAGCCAGCGCATTCACGAAGAGTCGGATCAGGAAATTCATCATGGTCCATTCTAAGGCCACGGCTGGTGGGGTAAAGCCCGAGACCCCGCCGGCGGTGAAGCCGGACGGGGTCCTGTCAGGCGGGGGATGGATCCTCCGCCGCTGATCGCGCGAGGCCAGCCTAGACGAGTACGGCCTCGTCGGCGCCGACCTCCTGGCCTGCCTCGTCTTCGCCCACCCCCGCCGCCTCCACGGCTTGCACCTGAAGAGAGATCTTCACCGAGTGGCCTACGAGAACGCCCCCGGTCTCCAGCGCCTGATTCCACGTGAGGTCGAAGTCGCGCCGGTCGATCTCGGTGCTGGCGGCGAAGCCAGCGCGGGCACCGCCCCAGGGGTCTGTCCCCGTTCCGTCGAAGGTGGCCCCGAGGGTGACCTCCCGGGTCACTCCGTGGATGGTCAGATCTCCGAGGATCTCGAAGTCGCCACCCTCACGGATGGGTCCCAAAACACGCGTGGACTGGAACGTGATCTCCGGGTACTCCTCGACATCGAAGAAGTCGGCGGACCGGAGGTGCTCGTCGCGGTCCGCGACGCCGGTGTCGATGCTCGCCGCGTCGATGGTCACCTGCACTGACGATGCGGAAGGGTCGTCGACGTCGAGGCCGATGGAGCCCTCGAAGTCCGCGAACTTCCCCCGCACGGTCGTGAACATCATGTGCTTGACGCCGAACTCGATCTGCGTGTGGGCAGGGTCGATCTTCCAGTGGGTGGTGCTCATCTATGCCTCCGAAGCGGGAACCGAAGTGAAGAACTGAATACATGACCAGTAAACTAGTGTCACGACAGTGAACGTCAAGCCCGTCCACGCCTCGATGGACCCCGAGGCCGTCCAGTAGGTTACGATAGGGTGTCGCCCTGTCCCCTTCCGCCTGCCGAGGCCAGCCGATCTTGTCGCCAGAACGCACCGCACCTTCGCTGTCGACCAAGGTCGTCGTGGGGCTGGTCCTGGTCGGTGCCATCCTGCTGGCCATCCAGGCGACGTGGGGAAGCCTCTTCGCGGACCGACCCTATGAGGCGTCGGTGGCCATCATGCCCTTCGAGAACCGGACCGGGGATCCCCGCTTCGACTACCTCGGGCCGTCACTGGCCGAAGGCGTCATCACCCAGCTCGCCACCGTGCCGGAGATCCGGGTCCTCGATCTGTACACGGCCGCGTCGGTGATGAAGGACAGCCTGGGAACCCCCCGACTCCACGACAGCCTCAACGTCGAGCACATCATTCACGGCTATATCGAGAGCCGGGGTGACACGCTGGTAGTCAACGTCTCAGAGTCCGACGTGGAGGGCTTCCTCTCATTGCGGACCCAGCACATCCTGACTCCCGAACGACTGCAGACGGACCAGGTCGATCTGACCAACCGAGTCGCCCTCACCTTTCTCCGCGATGTGGGGATGGAAGACCGCTACGCGCCGCACCTGGCCGTGGTGGGGCCGGGTCGGGACGCCTACCTCGCCGGAACGGAGGCGCTGGGCCAACGAACACCGGCCGCGATGCGCGAAGCCATCCGCTGGTTCCGGGAGGCCATCGACTTGGAGCCCACTTCCGCAGTCGCCCTGGCGGCGCTCTCGTCGGCGTACGCCTTGGCCGTCTACTACAAGTACGACGTGGGCATGTCGTCCTACGAGTTGGCGGCGCGCTCGTTCGTGGCCGCCGATTCGGCCATCGCCCTCGACCCGGAGGAGGCCAACGGCTACGCGGCTCGCGGGTACGTGCGCGCGCTCCTGGGGCTGGAGATCGACGAGGCGGAGGCGGACTTCGACCGGGCTCAGGAACTGGCCCCCAACGCCCCCAACGGACCGAGTTGGTCGGCCCGGATCCTTGCCCGTCGGGACCGGGTGGATGATGCCTTCGCCGAAGCCGAGCGAGCCCGGGACCTGGATCCATTGCAGGCCGGCCGCCGCACCGCCCTCGCGTCACTCGGCTTCCAGCTGGGCGCCTACGATGTCACCATCGCCGAGTCGCGGGAGGCATACCGCCTGGAACCGCGCCTCACCCTGGCCAAGGCGTTCGAGGGAAGAGCCCTCGCCCTGACCGGGCGAGCTGCCGAGTGCCTGCGGCTGGACTTCGGGGTCTACGAGCTGGTCCGCGCCCTCTGCCTCCATGCAGCCGGGCGAACCGAGGAGGCGCGCGCAATGGTGCGTGCCGCTGAGGACCGTCTGACCGACACTGGTATCGACGATCCATCCTATCTTCCTGAACTCACCGCACAGGATCTGGCAGCCTACTACGGGTACGTCGGCGACGCCGCCGCCGCGGGCCGGTGGGTCGAGTACGCCTTCGAGCTCTCTCCCGCGGGCGTGGACGAACGAATTCTCGGCTCGGCGCTCTTCGATCCGGTCCGGGACCGACCCGAGTACTCGGCGGCCCTGACCGCGGCCCGGGAGGATGCCCGCGCCCGCGTCTTCAGCGCACGTCGTTCCGTGGAGTCCCCGCTTTGATTTGGCCCTCCCGGTTCAACGTCCGAGTGGTCGTACGCTGCGCCGTGCTCGTGGTCGCTCTGTCGCTGGCATGGGCGCCGTCGGCGTCGGCCCAGGGAATCGCCAGCATCATGTCGTCCCTCAGAGAAGGAGGCGGCTGGGTGGGGATTCCCATCGAGGGCGGGCAGGGTAGCTACACCACCGTCCGCCTACCCACTGCGGGGATGACATTGCGTGGCTGCGTGAACGTCTGGTACGGGCACTCGGGAAGTTGGACCATCGAGGCCCGGGAACAGGTGACCGACTCCACCGTCGTTCTGGCCGCCGAGCCGGGTGTCCCGGTCCCGTTCGAGCACACCTTCGGGATGCAGGCGAAGCTCGACTTCGACTTCCGTTGGAGCGAGCCTCGGGACACGACGCTCATGATGTGGATCGGCGTCGACCTGGATGGAGAAGGCGGAGAGCCTCCGGTGTGCAATCCGTACTAGGGAGTGCAGGCAGCCCGCACCCCGGGGGCCACTGTCACACCAACCCCGCCTACTCCGGTCGATCCAGCAGCGTCGCCTTGATGAGATCCCGGTTGAGCTGGGCGATGTAGTCGATGCTGATGCCCTTGGGGCACGCCTCCTGACAGGCGCCGTGGTTCGTGCAGTTTCCGAAGCCCTCGGCGTCGTGCTGGGCCACCATGCTCAGAACCCGATCGTAGCGCTCGGTCTGTCCCTGGGGCATATGAGCGAGGTGGGCCACCTTGGCCGAGGTGAAGAGCATGGCCGAGGCGTTGGGACACGCGGCGACGCAGGCCGCGCACCCGATGCACGTAGCGGCATCGAAAGCCGCATCGGCGTCCTCCTTGGGCACGGGAATGGCGTTGCCGTCGGGAGCGCTTCCGGTCCGGACGGAGATGTAGCCGCCCGCTTGGATGATCCGGTCGAAGCTGGCCCGGTCCACGACCAGGTCCTTGAGCACCGGGAAGGCTGACGCCTTCCACGGCTCGATCCAGATCTCGTCACCATCCTTGAACGAACGCATGTGCAGCTGGCAGGCGCTGGTCATGGACTTCGGCCCGTGAGGCACACCGTTGATCATCATCCCGCACGAGCCACAGATACCTTCCCGGCAATCGTGCTCGAAGGCGATGGGTTCACCGCCCTCTTCCGTCAGGCGGTTGTTGACCAGATCGAGCATCTCGAGGAACGACATGTCCGGAGTTACGTCGTTGGCCTCGTACCGTTCGTGCCGACCGGGGTCGTCGGGTCCTTTCTGGCGCCAGACGCGCAGCGTCAGCTTCATCTACTTGTAGCTCCTCTGAGAGAGCTGGACGTTGTCGAACTCCAAGGCCTCGACGTGCCGTGTCGGCTCTTCGCCCACACCGGTGAACTCCCACACGGCGACGTGGGCGTATCGCTCGTCATCACGCTTCGCCTCACCCTCTTCGGTGGTGTGCTCCACCCGGTAGTGCGCGCCGCACGATTCGTCGCGGGCCAGGGCATCGTGGCACATGACCTCCGCGAACTCGAGGAAGTCGGCCACGCGGCCGGCCTTCTCCAGCGACTGGTTCAAGTCGGCCGCCGAGCCCGGCACCCGAACCTCTTTCCAAAACCGCTCCCGCAGCTCTGGGATCTCTTGGAGTGCCCGCTGGAGTCCGTCCTTGCTCCGCTCCATCCCACAGTGATCCCAGATGAGGCGTCCCAGCTCGATGTGAAAGTCGTCTACAGTCCGTGTGCCATTGACCGACATGAGCCGGTCCAGGCGCCCGCGCACGTCGGACTCGGCATCCTTCACCGCCGAGTGGTCCGTGGCCACCGGCTTGTGGGACACCCGAGCCAGGTAGTTCCCGATGGTCATGGGGATGACGAAGTAGCCGTCGGCGAGTCCCTGCATCAGGGCGCTGGCACCGAGGCGGTTGGCGCCGTGGTCGGAGAAGTTGGCCTCCCCGATGGCGAAGAGGCCCGGCACCGTCGTCTGCAGATCGTAGTCCACCCAGAGCCCGCCCATGGTGTAGTGGGGCGCGGGGTAGATGCGCATGGGCCGGTCGTAGGGATTCTCTCCGGTGATCTTCTCGTACATCTCGAAGAGGTTTCCGTACCGCTCGCTGATGGTGTCACGGCCCAGCCGCTCGATGGCGTCCTTGAAGTCGAGGTAGACGCCGTTCTCCCGCTCGCCGACCCCGTGTCCAGCGTCGACCATCTCCTTGGCCCGCCGCGACGCGATGTCCCTGGGCGTGAGGTTGCCGAACGACGGGTACAGACGCTCCAGGTAGTAGTCCCGCTCGCCCTCCGGGATGTCACGCGGAAGCCTCTTCTCCTCTTTGTCCTTGGGCACCCAGATGCGTCCGTCGTTGCGCAACGACTCGCTCATGAGCGTGAGCTTCGACTGGTACTCGCCCGACGGCGGGATGCACGTGGGGTGGATCTGGGTGAAGCAGGGGTTGGCGAAGCCGGCGCCTCGCCGATGAGCACGCCACGTGGCGGTGACGTTGCAGTGCTTCGCGTTGGTCGACAGGAAGAAGACGTTGGAGTAGCCGCCAGTGGCGAGTACGACGGCGTCTCCCGTGTGCGACTCGAGCTGACCGGTGACCATGTTCCGGGTGACGATGCCACGGGCCACGCCATCCACCACGACCACGTCCATCATCTCCTGTCGGGTGGCGACCTCCACCGTGCCGGCGGCGACCTGTCGCTCCAACGCCTGATACGCACCGAGGAGGAGCTGCTGGCCCGTTTGGCCGCGAGCGTAGAACGTCCGGGATACCTGGGCGCCGCCGAAGGACCGGTTCGCAAGCAAGCCGCCGTACTCCCGAGCGAAGGGCACGCCCTGGGCCACCGCCTGATCGATGATGTTCAAGCTGATCTGAGCCAGCCGGTACACGTTCGCTTCGCGGGAGCGGAAATCACCCCCCTTTACCGTGTCGTAGAAGAGCCGGAAGACCGAGTCGCCGTCGTTCTGGTAGTTCTTGGCGGCGTTGATTCCACCCTGGGCGGCGATGGAGTGGGCGCGGCGGGGTGAGTCGTGGTACGTGAAGACCTTCACGTTGTAGCCCAGCTCGCCCATGGTCGCCGCCGCAGAGGCACCGGCGAGGCCGGTGCCGACGATGATGACATCGTATTTCCGCTTGTTGGCGGGGTTCACCAACTTCATCTCGAAGCGGTGGTTGTCCCACTTGTCTGCGATGGGTCCAGCCGGGACCCCGCTGTTCAGTTGCACGTCTGAGTGGACCTTCTACGTGAGGACGCCGGCCAGGACCAGCGTCGCGGGTGTCAGGAAGCCGACGAAGACCACCAGCGCGAAGCCGGCGGCGAAGGGCCGACGAAGCCGATTGTACTTCGGGTGGTTGAGTCCCAGCGTCTGGAAGAAGCTCCAGACACCGTGATAGAGGTGGAACGCCAACGCCGTCTGGGCGAGGAAGTAGAAGCCGTAGACCAACGGGCTCTGAAAGGCGTTCACGTAGTTCTGGTGCACCGCTCCGTACTCGAACGAGCCGTGGAGATCACCGGTGGTGAAGTGGAGGATGTGATAGACGATGAAGAGGACGAGGATGACCCCTCCCCAGCGCATCGTCCTCGAGGCATACGAGAGGGAGAGGTTCGTCTCCCTCCCGTAGCGACCCGAGCGGGCATCACGGCTTCGCTTCCACAGCTGGAAGGCCGACATGATGTGAACGCCCACGGCCGCCAGCAGCACCAGGCGGGTGAGCCAGAGGACGCCCTCGTGGGGGACCAGGGGGTAGCCCACGTCTCGAAGGAACTCGGCGTAGACGTCCATGGCGTACGAGCCGTCCTCCGCTCGAGGTGCCAGCATCTTCAGGTTGCCCAGCATGTGGACGAAGACGAAGCCGAAGAGCACGAGTCCCGAAGCCGCCATCAGGACCTTCTTCCCGACGGTGGTTCGGTAGAGTGTGGCCACGCGGCGCATCTATGCTTCCAGGCGAAGTTGTCGGATGGTTCGGAGCGGCGATCCGGTGGTCTCCTTCGCGGGACGGAATACCCCCGAAGTCAGGAGAGTGCCGGCGAAAGAGCCCATGCAATCTAGTGGCCTCGCCATGGATGTGAACGTCGAGCGCCAAGGCCTGCAGCACCGCCATGATGAGAGGCGACGGGCGACCCGAGCGTCACCGGCGACACGCTCGCGTCAGTCCTGGTAGAGACCCTCGGCGGCCCGAGCGCTGACGATGAGCCCCTTGATGAGGGCCGAACTGAGCCCTTGATGCTCCATCTCGTTGAGTCCGGCGATGGTGCACCCCCTGGGCGTCGTCACTCGGTCGATCTCGCCCTCGGGATGGCTGTCCTTCTTGAGGCTGAGCGCCGCCGCACCCCGCGCCGTCTGGCCCGCGAGGAGGAGGGCCTCCTCTGGATGGAAGCCGATCTCGATACCTCCCTGCGAAGCCGCACGGATACAGCGGAGGAAGAAGGCGACCCCGCACGCGCACAGCGCCGTGGCCGGAACCATCATCTCTTCGCGGATGACCAGCGTCTCCCCCACGGCGTCGAAGAGCCGACTCGCTTCGTCCAGCGCCTCGTCGGCGCCGTCCTCCGCGGAGAGGCACGTCATGGACTCGCCGATGGACACGGCGGTGTTCGGCATGGCGCGGACGATGGGTACGTCCTCCCCGAGCGCCTCGCGGAGACCCGCAATGGAAGCACCCGACACCACCGAGATGACACGGTGACGCTCTGCATCCAACGGGCCGACGATCTCGGTGAGGAGCGCGTCGAGCTGCTGTGGCTGCACCGCCAGCACGATGAGGTCACACGCCTCCACGGCCGCTGCGTTGTCTGCGCCCACGACGAAGCCGGCGTCGGCCAGATCGTCGAGCTTCTCGGTCTGACGGCGGGTGACGTGGACATCGGCAGGGGCGGCATGGCCGGCTGCGGCCCAGCCCGTTGCGAGAGCGCGGCCGAGGTTACCCCCGCCGAGGACGGCGATCCTGGTCGTCATTCAGTCTCCAGCTCTGGCTCAGTGAAGTCACTCCGAGTACACCCGAAGCTAATGCCGACGCTACCCGGCATCCTCGGACCAGACATGACCCATGCGTGCGTCGAGCCTGGCACGCGCCCCTGCGTCGGGCTCCGCCACGCCGAGCTCGGCCCGTAGTCGGACCACGAGGTCCCCATACTCGCCACCGAACTTCTCACAGGCGTCGCACCCTCGAAGATGCTCATTCACGCGGTCGGCCGTCGACCGGTCGAGTTCACCGTCAACGTAGTCCGCGAGCAGCGCCAACACCTCTCGGCATCGGAGCCCGGCGACGACCCTGTCCAGATCACTCATTGTCCACCTCCCTGCGAGCGACTCCCATCAGCCGGAGTCGGCCCCGGTGTAGTCGGCTCTTCATCCCTGCCACGCTCAGCTCCAGCGCATCCGCGGTCTCCTGCCCACTGAGCCCCTCGAGATCCCGGAGCACCACGACCTCGCGCTCATCGGGTGGAAGATGGCCGAGGGCCCACGCCAATTCTTCACGAACCTCGAAGCGGTAGCGGTAGTCGGCCTCCGAGCCCCAACCTGCGGCGGCTCCGAGAGCGTCCAGGGAGTCGTGCTCGGCAGGCTCGCCGGCGCGTCGCCTGTGCTGACGGCGAAGAGCATTCCGTGCGATGGTGAACAGCCAGCCCCGGGCCGAGCCCGCGCCGCGGTAGGAGGCCGCGCTACGCCACGCTGCGATGAAGCACTCCTGAAGGGCATCCTCAGCGTCGTCTGGAGCCGCGCCCAGGGAAAGGAGGAGCCGATGGACCGCTGCGGCATGGCGGTCCATCAATTCGTTGAAGGCCGACCGGTCTCCGTCGGCGCTTCGGCTCAGAAGCCGGGCGTCGTCAGCAGCTTCCGTCACGCGGGCACGTACTGAAGCCGACCAGCGAATACAGCGGGCATGTACCCACGAGCCCGGTTACCAACGGGATAATCCCAATGAGGCCCCAATACGTCTGTGGGCCGACGAAGACGAGGCTCAGAAGACCCAGCCCGAGCACCACGCGGGCGGCGCGCTCGACCTTGTGTTCGTTCCTGGCGAAGAAGCTGCTGGCCATGATCGGCTCTCCGTGCATGAGGGGTGTCTACTCTGAAGAGCCAAGTAGTGAAGAAAAGGATTCTCGGACGGCCCGGCAGCGGCGGCTCCGCCCCCTAGCTCGCCTCCAACGCCTCCCTCTCCTGTCGCACCTTCGCCGCGACATGGTCCGGGGCAGGCTCGTAGCCGGCTGGCTCGCGAGTATGATGTCCGCGTCCCTGGGTGATGGACCGGAGCGTCGCCGCGTACTTGTACAGCTCGGACTCCGGCACGATGGCCTTAACCGTCGTCCGGCCGTCCACCGGCTCCATCCCCTGGACCTTCCCACGACGCGAGGTGAGGTCGCCCATGATGTCGCCCACGTACTCGTCCGGCGTCACGACGGCGACCTCCACCACGGGCTCCAACAGGATGGGCCGACACTTCTCGGCCACGGTCCGGAAGGCCTGGGACCCCGCCAGCTTGAAGGCGATGTCCGACGAGTCCACGGCGTGGTACGAACCGTCGTAGCACTCGGCGGCGAAGTCGACGATGGGATACCCAGCGACGATTCCACGCTCGGCCGCCTCCTGGATGCCCTTGTCCACCGACGGGACGTATTTACCCGGGATCACCCCACCCTTGATGGAGTTGATGAACTCGTAGCCCGAGCCCCGCGGAAGGGGCTTGAGCCGAACCCAACAGTCCCCGAACTGTCCGCGCCCCCCGGACTGCTTCTTGTGTCGCCCCTGCCCCTCGGCCTGCTTCGTGAGGGTCTCGCGATACGCGATCCGCGGCTGCTCCGTCTCGACCTCGACGCCGTACTTCCGCGCCATCCGCTCGAACTGGACCTCGAGATGCATCTCACCGAGGCCCCGGGCGATGGTCTGGTGCAACTCCGGGTTGAAGGACGCGCTGAAGGCCGGGTCCTCTTCGTGGATCCTGGGAATGACCTCGCCGAGCTTGTCCTCGTCGTTGCGGGTCTTTCCGCGAATGGCGATGGAGATGTCGGCCTTTGGAAACTCGATCTTGTCCAACTGAACCCGCTTGCCCTTGCACAGCGTGTCGTTGGTGTGGGTGTGCTTGAGCTTCGCCACCACACCGATGTCGCCGGCGTGGAGCGTGCTCACCTCGTGGCGTTCCTTGCCCATGGGCACGCCCAGGTGGTTCAGTTTCTCCGACTGCCCGTCCGAGGCATTGGTGACCTCGTCTCCGTTGGACACCTTGCCCGAGAAGACACGGAAGTAGGAGAGCTCACCCACGTGGGGCTCGGCGGCGGTCTTGAAGACCAGCGCGGCCAGGGGCGCATCGTCCTCGGCCGGGTACTCGGTGCCGTCGACGACCTCGGGCCTGGCCTCCGCCGGGTGCGGGCAGAGCTCGACGAGCTTCTTGAGAAGGGCACGCATCCCGTACGTCCGTTTCGCCGAACCGCAAAAGACGGGGAAGACCTCGCCCCTGCCCATGCCGCGCGCCATGGCCTCGATGGCCTCTTCCCGGGAGATGGCACCGCCCTCGAGGTACGATTCGAGGAGGCTCTCGTCGGTGGTGGCCAGCGTCTCCTGGAGCTCGGTCTCCCACTGGGCTTCCTTGTCCTTCAGCTGGTCGGGGATGTCGGTCTCGTCGTACTCGCCCTTCTTCGTACCCTCCTTGTAGATGTGGGCCTTCTCGGAGAAGAGGTTGATGATCCCGGAGAAGTCGGGGCCCTCCCCGATGGGGATCTCAACCGGCAGCGCCGCGCTGGTGAGCTGCCTCTTGATCTGACCGAAAACGCCCTCGAAGTCGGCGTGATCCTTGTCCATGTGCGAAACGAAAAAGATCCGGGGAATTCCCCGGGCTTCGCAGTACCTCCATACACGCCGCGTTCCCACCTCCACGCCGGAGGAGGCACTCACCACAATGATCGCGGCATCCGCGACGCGGATCGCGGAGAGCGCCTCCCCGGTGAAGTCCAGATAGCCGGGCGTATCGAGCAGGTTGATCTTGGTGTTCATGTGCTCGGCGTACGCCGGCGTGAGCTGCAGCGAGATGCCGTGCTTGTGCTCCTCGGGCGCGTGCATCGTCAGGGCGGAGCCCTCGTCGACGTCGCCGAGCCGCTTCGACGTCCCCGCGACGTAGCACAGGGAGTCGATAAGGGTGGTCTTCCCCGAACTACCGTGGCCCAGGACCGCGACATTCCGAATGCGGTCCGTGGTGTACTCCTTGGCCGATGCCATGCGGAATCCTCCGAGATCCGATCAAAAGGATTCCGATTGTAGGCGGGCCCCGAGGCCGTAGCAAGCGACCGCCCTGCTCCTACTTCGCGCTGAACGCCCCCCCCAGGAAGCGGGCGTCGAAGGGGCCCGTGTCGCCGGTCATGGCATAGCGGTACAGGGCCGCAGTGTAGATCCCCTTGAGCGCCGAGCCCATGAGGCTGAGGAAGATCATCCCGAGCACGGAGACGACGATCACGGGGATCACGGCCGTCGGAGAGAAGACGGTGACCGCCACCCATCCCATGGCGAACGAGACCCCCAACCAAGCGATGAACGCCAGAAACATCGCCCAACTCAACCCGAAGTTGCCGGAGATCTGCTCACCCCACGTCCGCCGGAAGACCTGTGCGCTCTCCTTGATGGCATCGATGGGTCCGAGGTTCTTGGTCACCAGGACAGGGACGGCGAGGTAGGTCGCCATGGTCCAGGCGACGCCGCCGATGAAGGCGGCGATCTTGGCGAAGAGGCCGCCGCGCTCGGAGATCATCCGGAGGACCATCCCCACCGTGGCTGCGATGACGGCATATCCGAGGATCGCCCCCATTCGCTTCGACGCGATGGCAAGACCATCGGAGACAGTGGGATCGCCTCCATCCAACCGGATCAAAGCCGCGCCGACCAGGGCGGAGTTGAAGAAGAAGATGACCGAGTACTGGACGACGTAGAACAGGAAGAGGACGGACATCGCCAGGTAGCTCGAATCGGTGTTGGCGAAGACGTCGCCGGCGCCGGTCATGACGATGGGGGCGGCGAAGCTCGCGACCACGAGAATGCTCGCGATGCCCGACATCACCGGGAAGACCATCAGTTCCTTGTCGAGCTTGAGCACGTTGGCGCTCGCTTTGAGGAGCGCCACGCTGTTGCTGATGCCACCGGCCATCCGACACCTCCACAGAAGGGTTTCGACCGACTTGAGCCACCGGACCACACGCCCGGTATGACAGCCTTACGATCCAAGGTGTGTATTCCTTCGCTGGCCTGGTAGAAAAATCATCGAGCTGCGATCCGACCCCAAGGGGCCACGGCGCCATCATGGATCGGTCGCACCCTGCCACGGACCCGCATGATGTTGCGACGCAGCGCCTGCGGCCTCGCTCCCGGCACGCCGTTTGCATTTCCTGCTCGGCGCAACCGCAATCGACTCCACCGGCTGACGCGATGGACGCGTTGGGCCTCCGGTGGGCTACATACATACCGATTAGAGCAAGGAGGTCGACCGTGAAACGTGTTTGGATCCTCGCCATATCGAGTCTTCTTTTCGTTCCCACCGGAGCCGCAGCCCAGGTCGCCTGGGAGGCACCATCGATGATGCGGCCAGGGGCTCCATCAGGTCTCTCACTGTTCCTCGTCGAGCCACATCCGGGCAACGAGCTCGGTGCCCTGGCCATCTGGAGAAACGACTCCGCCCCCGTGGGACTCGGGTTCCGTGGAGGGATTGCCGAAGAGCCTGGTGGCGACGTTGCGGGCCTGGTCGGGCTCGACGTCTCCGGCGCCCTGAACAGCCCGAGCTCTTCCGGAGAACCTCAGGTCATCTGGTGGACGGGAGCCGGCCTGGGATTCGGAAGCGAGGTCGTAGCCTCCTTTCCGCTGGGGATCTCCCTCGGCTGGAGAGGTACCGACGACGGCGTGAGCTTCATGCCCAACGTCGGCGGGCACGTCGTTCTGGACGTGGCGTCGGGACCGGGCGACGACGTCGACATCGACGGAGTCATCGATCTGGGCCTGGATGTCGGTTTCGACTCGGGCTTCATGGTGCGCTTCGGCGCCGCCGTGGGTGACCGCGACGCGCTGGCGGTGGGTGTTCGGCTCCCTCGCTGACAAGCCGGCCGGCTGACCCTGACAAACGAGCCGGGGGCGTGCCTGCCCCCGGCTCGTCGTCGGTCTTTCCGGTGGCGGCAGCGTGTGGGAGATATCCGTCCGGCCGGTCAGCGGCGCTGGTCCGCCTCCGCCTCGGTCTCGACCAGCTGACCGGTGAGGAGCTCGAGGACCAGCCGGTCCATGTCGTATACCACGTCGAGGGCCTCGATGATCGCCCGGGAGTCCACCGTCACCGACCTGTTCCGCTCGGGCAGGTATATGTAGTCGCCAGGCAGGCTCTCGGCGTTTCCGTCGAAGACGACACCCACGACCTCGAGGTCAGTGTCCAGAACGGGTGACCCCGAGTTGCCACCGATGATGTCTGCCGTGGAAACGAAGTTCATGGGGGTCGACAGGTCCAGCTCGGACTGGGCGTCCATCCACCGTCCGGGCAGATCCCAATCCTCGTCGCCCTCGTGGGAGAAGTGGCGGTCGTAGAGCCCGTAGAACGTCGTGAACGGCGGTGCCACGGTGCCGTTGTAGTCGTAGCCCGTCACGACGCCGTCTGCGATGCGGAGGGAGAAGGTGGCATCGGGGGGCACGTCGGTGCCATACACCTCGAAGCGGGCCCGCCCGAGCTCGGCGGCGATGGCTTCTTCCTCGGGGAAGACGCCGGCAATGACCTGCTGGAATTGGATGAACTGCGGGAGGTACGCCCGCACGACCCCGACGGCCGGGTCGGCGATGGTAAGCGTGCCATTCTCCACCGCTTGTACAGCCGCCGCTGAGTCCTGGAGTTGGGATTGGGACGCCACGGCCCGAGCCTTCGACTCGATGCTCTGGCCCTGGAGCACCGCCGTCGCCAACGGGGAGTCGGCACCGTAGAAGTCGGCGAAGTCCCGGAAACGGGCCTCCATGAGGACCTGGTCGAGCTCCACCGGTTGGTCGGGAACGGCCCGGAGCTGCTCCATGAGTGGATCGATCTGGTCGGCCGGCGCTCCGCCCTGCCGGGCGCTGAGGATCTGGAAGGCGATGAGGGCACGATGGAGCGTGCTGGAGGCCATCTCGGGGCTGGTCATAGCCAGGAACGCGCCGAAGCCGGGGGCCTGCTCACGCTTGCGACCCTGGAGGGCAGCCATGTCCGCGATGAGCGTTCCATATCGGTCGGCAAGTGCCGGGGCGGCGTCGATGGCCGCCTGGAAATCACGCTCCGTGTCACGTCTCCGGGCGATGATGACCGGATCCTGGAGACCCCGAACCTGACCCGCGTAGGCCTCCAGCGAGTTGGAGAGACCGAAGTACGTGTTCCGCAGATCAAGCTCCTCGGCGAGATCCGGATTGGCTTCGATGTAATCGCCCAGGACGTCGAGCCGCGACTCGAGCAGGTCGAGAACGCGGGCGTCACTCACGTCCCGCCGGAACTCCAACTCGGCCACCGTCTGGAGGCGATTCGTCGTCCCCGGATTGCCGACAATGAAGATCAGGTCGCCGGGCTCGAGGCCGTCGTCGTCGAAGGAGAAGTACGGGTCGCTCGCCAACGGCTCGCCGTTGTCGTCGTAGATGCGGAAAAAGGCGAAGTCGAGGTTATAGCGGGGATAGCTGAAGTTGTCGGGCTCGCCGCCGTAGAAGCCGATCTGGAGTTCCGGCGCCATGACGAGCTTCGCGTTGGTGTAGCGCCGAAAGACATAGGCCGAGGTCCGTCCCCCATCGTAGAGCGAGATCATCTCCACCACGTGACCCGACCCCTCGCCTCCGTACTCGACCAGAATCCGCTCTTCGATCTCTTCGAGGAGCCCCTCCCGGGCATCGGCACGCTCGCCGGCGGGTAACGCGTCCAGGACGGCGTTGACCTCGTCCGTCACGTCCACGATCTCGATGAGCTTGTCCGCCTCGAAGTCCTCCACCGGACGCTCGTCGGCCAGATCCGTCGTCACCAATCCGCCGTCCAGCAGCCCTTCGCCTGGGGTGGAGACCTGCGTCACGAACTCCCTGGCGCAGTGGTGGTTCGTCAACACCAGTCCGTTGGGCGACACGAAGGAGGCCGAGCAGTTCGGGATCCTGAGCGCCCCCAACCGGGCCTTCTCCAACCACGCATCATCCGGCCGGAAGCCATACGTCTCGGCGAGATACTCGGTCGGCGGGAACTCGAAGGTCCACATCTTTCCCTGATCGAAGCGCCCCGCCTGGACCGTATCCAGGTCCACCCCGTAGACGACGGGCTGCGTCGGAGCCGAGCCTCCGGAGCGGGCGGCTGCCGGCTCCCGAACCTCATCGGCGGGCTGGGCGTCGGCGGTCGGGACGGCTCCCGACGCCGGGGTCCCGCCCGTGGGCGCCGCCGTGGCAGCCGGCGTCGGCGCTGGTGTTGGAGACGGGGACGGGCTCGCGCACGCCGCCACGAAGAAGAAGACGGAGAGGGAGGTCAGTGACCTCATGGAGTGAGCGGCGAACGGCCGCGACTCGGCGTTCAACGTCATGGAGATCCTGGAAGGGCGCCGGCCGGCGTGGCGACGCGTCAGTTGGTGCGATGCTTCTTCGACACCTCGTCGAGAAGCTTGAGCTCGGCATCGGTGAGCGACGACATACCCTCGGCGGAGATCTTGTCGAGGACGGCGTCCACCTTGTCGTAGAGAGCCGTATCTTCCCGGGGGCGCCGGCGAATCCTCGCCACAGACTCCTCTTCGTCGGCGTCGTCGCCAGGGACGATGGCCAATCGGCGCTTCTTGCGGGCCTTCTTCTTCATGTCGCCCAGGGCAGCCGCAGCACGCCAGTCCGCCTTCAGGTAGATGAAGGCGGCGATGAGCCCGCCCAGGTGCGCGAAGTGGGCGACCTGCGACCCGCCCTGCGCGCTGCCGGTGGCGCTGAGCAGCGACGCGATGGCCATGAAGCCCACCAGGTACTTCGCCATGACGGGGAAGATCCCGAAGACGTAGATGGGGGCGTTGGGCCAGTTCAGAGCGAAGGCCAACATGACGCCGTACAGTGCTCCCGAGGCGCCGATGATGGAGGTGGGCATGAAGGCGAAACTCAGGGCCGCGCCGCCCAATCCGCTGATGATGTAGAACTTCAGAAACTCGCGCTCGCCCCACTGGGCCTCGAGGGGAGGTCCGAAGAAGAAGAGCATGAGCATGTTGAAAAAGAGATGCCCGATGCCCCCGTGGATGAACATGTATGTGGCGGCGCCCCACGGATAGAAGATCACTTCCCGTGGGTGGAAGCCGAACCACTGGGTCATGAAGCCCGCCGGCAGCGCCAGCCCGATGAAGAACACCACCGTATTGATGACGAGCAACCGCTTCACCATCGGGGTGGGCGTGAGGCCCATCCCGAAAGATTCGAAGCTGGTTCCGGTCGTGTAGCTCATCATTTCGCTCCTGCGTCCATCAAGATGGCGCGTCCCACCGTGCTCGCGCGAGTCGGGCGATCTGGTCGCACAACTCTGGAAAGGATACGCCAGCGGCGGCCGCGGCCTTCGGCAGCAGGCTGTTCGCCGTCATCCCCGGGAGGGCGTTGGCTTCGAGACACCACGCTTTGCCTTGGTCGTCGACGATGAAATCCACCCGCGAGAAGTCCCTCATGCGCAGGGCTCGGTGCACTCGAAGCGCCAAAGCCCGGAGCCGGTCCGAGAGTTCCTCGGAGATGTCGGCGGGAAAGATCTCCTGCGCCTTCCCCGGCTGGTACTTGCACTCGTAATCGAAGATCTCGTGCTCCGGCACGATCTCACCTACGGGAAACGTCTCGTCGCCCACCACACCCACGGTGAACTCCCGTCCCTCATGATACCGCTCGAAGATCACCAGGTCCCCCCACCCTGCACTCGCCTTCAGCGCATCGGCGAGCTCGTCCTTGTCGTGGGCCAGGACCAGGCGGAGAGACGAGCCCCCGCCGGCGGCCTTCACGATGACGGGGAGCCCCAGCACGGAACGCACCTCGTCGACGCCTGGCCAGGCATGGGGATCGGAGGGATCGTGGCTGATCCAGTCCGGGGTCGGGATTCCCGCGTCGCGGAGGAGTCGCTTGGTGACCTCCTTGTCCATGGCCAGCGAGCACCCGAGGCGGTCGCTTCCGGTGTACGCGACACCCGCCACATCGAGGAGCGCCTGAATGGTGCCATCCTCCCCACTGCCGCCGTGGAGGGCCAAAAAGAACAGATCCATACCCGCGAGTGATGGCTCGCGGGTCAGCGCGACCGTCTGCCCTTCGTCGAGGATCTCCAGTTCCCCGGAAGCCGGCGGCGCTACGCGAACGCCGCCGTCCAGGAGTCGTGACTCCTCGTCTTCCGTTAGCACCCCCCGGGTGGTATCGACGGCGAGGACGTCATGGCCGGCAGCGCGGAGGGCCCGGGCCACCTCGGCTCCCGAAGCCAGGGACACATCCCGCTCGTCGGACATGCCACCCATGAGTACGGCGATCTTCACGATCCGCTCCCGCTCCGGACCGCGCCAACGTGTCCTCTCCGGGGCCACCGGGTCATCGCTCCCGCGGCCGTCATCTCGTCGCCCCCGTCCCTCATCCCGTTCACCTCGTCATCGCCTGAACGACGTCGTAGCGCGTGAGGATGCCGACGAGCCGGCCGTTCTCACGCACGAGGCACGCGGGGTTGTCCCTGGCGAGGAGTGGCCGGACTTCGGCGGAGTCGACATGGCCCTCCAGGACGGGGAACGGCGCCGACATGATGGACTCGACCGGGCGTTCGAGAAGTGCCGGGTCTTCGATGACCTGGGCCATGAGCCTCGCCTCGGTGAGGGAGCCCACGCACTCGCTGTCGCGAACCACCGGTAGCTGCCCGATGTCGTGGGCGGTGATGGCGGAGAGAGCCTGTCGCACGGAGGTGGACGGCTCCACGGTGATGAGCTCGGCCACCCTGCCACCCTCCTTGGAACGGACGGTCTCCAACACCGAGCGCGCCCGGGGCCGATCGAGGAAGCCGTTCTCTCGCATCCAGTCGTCGTCGTAGGCCTTGCTCAGGTACCGCTCACCCCAGTCGCAGATGAGAGTGACGATGAAGGCATCCGGGTCGTCCAGCTCCTTGGCCACCTCCACCGCACCCTGGACGAGAAGGCCCGCCGAGCCGCCGGCGAAGAGGCCTTCCTCCCGGGAGATGCGACGGGCCATGCGGAAGGCGGGCCCGTCGGACAGGGAGCGGTACTCGTCGACGACCCCCAGGTCGAGCGAGCCGGGGATCTTGTCGTTTCCGATCCCTTCTACCTTATAAGGCTGTCCCTCGACATTCTCCCCCGTGTTGAAGTACGGCGCGATCATCGAGCCTTCCGGATCGATGCCGATGATCTTCACCTCGGGATTCTTCTCCTTGAGGTAGCGGCCGACGCCGGTGATGGTGCCCCCTGTGCCCGCAGACGCCACGAAGTGGGTCACCCGTCCCTCCGACTGCTCCCAGATCTCCCGGCCCGTCGTCTCGTAGTGGGCCTGTGGGTTCGCGGGGTTGTAGAACTGGTCGGCCATGACGGCGCCTGGCGTCTGGGCAGCGATGGCTCTCGCTTTCTGGAGGTAATGGTCGGGGTGGTCCGGTGGCACCGCGGTGGGGGTGATGACCACCTCGGCCCCGAAAGCCCGGAGGAGCTTTCGCTTCTCGCCGCTCATCTTGTCGGGCATGGTGCAGATGCACTTGTAGCCCTTGAGCGACGCCGCCATGGCCAGGGCGAGCCCCGTGTTGCCTCCCGTCGCCTCCACCACCGTCCCGCCTGGCTTCAGCCGACCCTCCGCTTCCGCCGCCTCGATCATCGCCACGCCGATGCGGTCCTTGATGGAGCCGCCGGGGCCGAAGAACTCGCACTTGGCGTAGACCGGTGTCCGGCTGCCGTCGACCACGGACTTCAGGCGGACCATCGGCGTCCACCCGATGAGCTCGAGAACACTGTCGTAGGGACGAAGGTGTCGCGGCTCAGACATTGAAGCTCCCAGGGGGTCGTTGGGGTGAAGCGAGGGTACGGCCCGCTGACTTCATCGAACCGCCAGAGTCATGCCCGTTACCGCCCCGGAGTCGTCGATATGCCCAGGGTGTCGGGTCGGGGTCGCTTGGAGAACCGGACGGGGACGTGGGCCCACACCTGGATCCGCTCGCCGTCCTGCCGCGCGGGCGTGAAGCGAAGGCTGAGCGCGCCTGCCACCGCGGCGGAGTCGAACGAAGCGTACCCTGAGGACTCCACGACCTCCACGCTGTCCACCGTTCCGGTGTCCCCGACGCGGACCCGGAGGAGCGTCTCACCCTCCATGTCCTGGTCCCACATGTGGAGCGGGTACTCGATGGGGGCGTTCCCATAGAGGGGGGTGGGTTGCTCGATTTCACCCTCGCCTCCGCACCCGAGAGCCATGGACGCGGCAACGACCAACGTCGCCCGAAGTCCCGTGGAGGGCTCGCTCAACCTTCCTCCTCCCGTGTGCCACTTCCGAGCTCGTACAGGATTTGAAGCGCCTCCCTCGGCGAGATCTGATCGGGATCGATGGCCCGGAGTCGACTGACCATCGGATGCTCGACCTGGAACATGGACAACTGCTGCTGCGGGTCAGATCGCGGCCTGTGGGCTCCTCGTCGTCCCAGCCCTTCGCCGCCACCGGTATGTGTTCCCTCCAACTCGTGCAGAAGTTCCCGTGCCCGCATGACGATGGCGTCGGGAAGCCCGGCGAGGCGAGCCACCTGGATTCCGTATGACCGGTCGGCCCCGCCCTCGGCGAGACGCCGGAGGAAGACGATCTCGTCGGATACCTCCCGGACGGAGACGTTCATGTTCTTCACGCCCGCGAGCTGATCACCGAGCTGGGTGAGCTCGTGGTAGTGGGTGGCGAAGACGGTCTTGGCCCCGATGTGCTCGTGGATGTGCTCGGTGACGGCCCAGGCGATGGAGACACCGTCGTAGGTCGACGTACCACGCCCGATCTCGTCCAGGAGGACGAGGCTCCGGTCCGTGGCCCCGTGGACGATGGCTGCCGTCTCGCTCATCTCCACCATGAACGTCGACTGCCCCCGGGCGAGATTGTCCGACGCGCCCACCCGTGTGAAGATCCTGTCGGTCACGGGAAGGCGGGCGGCATCAGCCGGCACGTACGCGCCGACCTGGGCGAGAAGCTGAATCAGACCGATCTGCCGCAGCACGGTGCTCTTGCCCGCCATGTTCGGTCCGGTGAGGACCACGATGTAGCCGCTGTCGTCCAGGACCAGATCGTTGGGGATGAAGTCCTCGCTGGGCATCATCGTCTCCACCACAGGGTGTCGCCCAGCGCGGATCTCGATGTCGAAGCCCGTGTGTACCTCCGGCTTCACGTACCGCCGGTGCACGGCCGTGCGGGCGAAGGTGGAGAGGACGTCGAGGACGGCGATGCGGGCGCCCACGTCTTGGAGCCGCGGCACGGCCGCAGCCACCCGACTCCGGACATCCGAGAAGAGCTCTACTTCGAGGGAGGCGATTCCCTCTTCGGCACCGAAGACCTTCTCTTCCCATTCCTTGAGCTCGGGCGTGAAGTATCGCTCGCCGTTTGCCAAGGTCTGCTTGCGGACGTAGTCGTCGGGGACCTTGTCGAGGTTGGCCTTCGTCACCTCGAGGTAGTACCCGAAGACCTTGTTGAAGCCGACCTTGAGCGAGCCGATCCCGGTGCGCTCGCGCTCCCGCGTCTGCAAGCTGGCGATGAAGTCCCGGGCGCCGTCGCGAATGGAGCGGATCTCGTCGAGGTCCTCGGACCAGCCCTCGCGGATGACGCCGCCCTCCTGGAGGGTGGCAGGCGGATCGTCTGCGATGGCTTCGTCGAGAAGGTCGGCCACGTCGTCGAGAGGGTCGAGGTCGGCGCCCCTCTCACGCACGATTCCCGACTCCGCCCGTCCGGCCACGTCGCGGATGGCCGGCAGGAGCCCCAGAGACCGTCGGAGCGCCGCCAGATCCCGAGGCGCCACGCGCTGCGTTCCGAACTTGCCTGCCAGGCGTTCCAGGTCGCCGACTTTGGACAGCGCGTCTCGCAAGCCGTCGCGGAGGTCGGGAGCCTCCACGAACTCGGTCACGCCCTCCAACCGCGCCCAGATATCCTCCGCCACCACGAGAGGCTCCAACAGCCATCTACGCAGCAGTCGTCCCCCCATCGCCGTGACCGTCTCGTCGACGACGTCGAGAAGCGTTCCACCTTCCTCACCCGAGCGGAGAGGTTCGATGAGCTCCAGGTTCCGGCGCGTCATCTCATCGAGGAGCATGACCCGGCCCGGGCGTTGGATGTTCACAGCCTTGAGGTGGGTCACACCCGACGGGCGGATCTCACCGAGATACTGTATGAGGGCGCCGGCTGCGCGAACGAGAAGGCTGTCGTCGGACTGGAAACCGAAGCCGTCCAGTGACTGGACGGAGTAGACCCGAAGGAGTTCGTCGGTGGCGACGTCTTCTTCGAACATCCAGTCGTCGCGGACCGTCCTCGGAAGGGACACCGGCGCTGCCGCCGCGATACGCTCACTCTCGGTCAATCTCCGCGGGAGCAGCAGCTCGGAGGGCTCCAGGCGTCCCAGCTCGGCACGTAGATCCGCGGCCGCGACCGCACGGACGCTCACCTCTCCGGTGGAGACGTCGAGTGTGGCAAGCCCGTAACGCCCCCCTCCCTCCACCACCGCCGCCAGGAAATTGTTGCGGCGCTCACTCAGCAACGACTCGGCGACGACGGTACCCGGCGTCACCGTCTCCGTCACCTCCCGGCGGACGATTCCCTTGGCCTCCGACGCGTCCTCCACCTGATCGCAGATGGCGACCCGGCGGCCCAGGCGGACAAGACGAACGAGGTAGTCGTCCAGCGCCTTGGCGGGGATACCGGCCAGCGGCACCTTCGCCGCCGCTCCGTTGTTCCTCGACGTCAGCGTCAGGCCGAGAAGGCGGGCTCCTTCCTCCGCGTCGCCGTGGAAGAGCTCGTAGAAATCGCCGACGCGGAAGAAGAGAAGCGCGTCCCGGTGACGAGACTTCGCTTCTCGCCATTGCTGCATGAGGGGCGTGTCGCTGGAGGCCATGGGTCAAGTTAGAGGCACGCCGATTCCACTCAAGTGGGGCACCGGTTCGGGTGCGTCAGGACACGGGCAGCGCGTGCCCCCACCTCCCGGAGCGCCGCCGGTGGACGCAACTTCAGGGGCCGTTCGTCGTAGGAGGCACCGGCAGGTTGATGTCCCTACGCACGTTGAAACTCGAAGAGGTCCATGATGCTGCGAGCCATCCCCACCCTCGCCCTCCTGCTGGCCTTCGCCATGGCCCCGGCTCCGAGACCGGCTGCGGGTCAGGACGCCGCTCGCGCCGACGTCGAGACCATCGACGCCATCATCATCGCCCTCTACGACGTCATCTCCGGAGAGGCCGGCGAGGCGAGGGATTGGGACCGCTTCCGATCGCTCTTCGCCCCCCAGGCCACTCTGAGCCCCGTAGGCCGAAACCAGAGAGGGGAGTTCGGGCGACGCGTGATGGCTCCCGACACCTATGTGGAGCAGATCGCCCCCTTCCTCGAGGAGAACGGCTTCGTCGAGGCGGAGATCGGGCGTGTTACCGAGCGGTACGGCGTGATCGCCCACGCCTTCAGTGCCTACGAGTCGTATCGTAGCGCGTCCGACGAAGAGCCCTTCACCCGGGGCATCAACTCCATCCAGCTCATGTTCGACGGGGAGCGTTGGTACATCGTGTCGGTATTCTGGCAAGGTGAAAGCCCCGACTTCCCCATCCCCGACCACTACATCGGAGACATCGGATGACCACGGATCTACGGTATGGTTACAAGCGCACGATCGATGGAACGCCGGACGTCGTGGAAGCGGCGGTCCGTGAGGCCCTCGCCGCCGAGGGTTTCGGAATCCTCACCGAGATCGACGTGAAGGAGACGTTGAAGAACAAGCTCGATGTCGACTTCCGGCCCTACAAGATCCTCGGCGCGTGCAATCCGCCTCTGGCGCATCGGGCGCTTTCGGCCGAGACGGACATCGGGCTTCTGCTCCCGTGCAACGTCGTCGTCTACGAGGGCGAAGAGGACGGCACCACCGTGGTCGCCGCCCTCGACGCGGTGCAACAGCTCGGCGTCACCGGTCGTGCCGACATGGAGGAGCTGGCCAACGACGTCATGGAGCGCCTGCAACGTGCGCTAGACGGGCTCTGAGACTCCCGTCGCCCCATCGAGCCGCTACTACTCGTTCCCGATGGGCCGCTCAGGTCGCTCGTCCCTCACCAGGGCCGCGCTGATCCCCCTTCGGGTGAGCTCGTCCAGAAGCTCCACCGCCGACGCGCGTTGGGCGAAGCTGCCGACTCTCACGTGGGTGAAGTTGCTTCCTTCCACGCGAACGATCCGAGCCTCTACGCCGTCGGCACGCACCGAATCGTACAGCGTGCGCGCACGCTCCAACTCGGCGAAGGCGCCGAGCTGGACGGAGTAGCTCCCGGCCAGGGCCGCGGCCCGACGCTCACTCGCCACCTCGGGCGACGTGGGCGCCGGAGGGCGAGGTGTCGTCGGTACCGCCGGTTGCCGGACCCTCTGGTCGGCTGGTGGTAGCGGGCCGGCGTCGGCCATCCAGGCACGGCCACGCTCCAGCGCCTCCGACCTAGGATAGTCTCGCTCCAGCGTCTCCAGATGGCGCCGAGCGGACTCCTCATCGCCCATGGCCCATGCCGCCTGCGCCAGGCGCAGGATGGCATCGGCGGTGAAGTCCCCGCTGGGGTAGAGAACCGCCAGCCGCTGGAAGTCCAGCTCGGCCTGGACGGGATCCACCGTCAGTCGGCCGCGGAGCCAGAGGCCGCGCTGCAGGTCCCGGCGGGATGCCCGGCTCCGATCCCCTTCCCACCACTCCGACAGCGCCTCCCGGGCCTCCTCGGTGCGACCCATACGGGTGAGGCGCTCCACCTGCTCCAGGGGCGACTGGGCCGCCGCCGGGAGAGCCCACGCCGCGCCGAGACCGGCCAGGAATGCCCCGGCCACGAGGAACCGTTCCCGCCCACGTCGCTTCATGCCGCCTCCGCCCGGGCCCGCAGGCCCAGTATCCAGGATTCCAGGAAGTGCTCGTCGGTGTGAGGGCTGGCCTTCAGCAGCCGGTCCACGTCGCGCAGACCGGCCAGCGCCTCGTCGATCTCATCCACCTGCCATTTTCGTGCCTGACCGACGACTCGCTTGGCGAGCCACTTCTGGTGGCGCGGCAGTGTCTGCTCCAGGCCTCGGGCTCCCCGCTCCGACGCGATGCCCAGCCGGAGGAGGTGGGTCGCGAGACCGATGACGAGCCCCACGCCGGTCTCTCCCTGCCCCAAGAGGACCGGGAGGGTTCGGCGCGCTTCCTCGAAGTTCCGCTCACCCACCAGATCGAACCACCTCCATCGGTCCTGGGTGGGGAGCTTCGTGCCGGCAGCCTCGATGTCCTCGATGCCGATGCTCTCACGCTCGCCGACGAACTGGGCCAGCTTCTCCAGCTCCTGGGAGAGTACGCCGAGGTTCGTCCCGATGGCCGCGCCGAGTGCCCGGGCTGCATCGGGTTCGATGATCAAGCCGTGGTCCGACTGGGCGCGATCCATGAGCCAGCCCGGGACGTCGTTCTCACTGAGCGCCCTGAACTCGACCGAGCGCGCGTGCTTCGCGAGATCTCCGTAGAACTTCGCCTTCGAACCCGAAGGCACCGTGCAGCTCATGATGAGGGCGAGGCCCGGCGGTGGACTCTGACTCACACGCAGGAGTTCCTCTCTGGCCTTCTTCGTCGAGGCGAGCCCTTCGACCTCCCGCAGGACAACGACCCGCCACTCGGCCATCATCGGGGGCGTAGCGAGAATGGACGCCAACGTCTCGCCCTCGACTTCGGTACCCCGAAGGGGGTCGTAGTTGAAGTCCTTGGTCGCGGGGTCCAGGTGCGCCTCCACGAGTGCGCGCACGGCCAATTCCTTTCGGAATTGGTCCTCACCGTGGAGATAGAAGACTCCGCCGAGGGTGTCTCCGAAGCCCGGGATGGAGTCCAGGAGGCTCAACCCATCCGATGGTTGGTCAGCGGCCGAGTTCGGACGTCCTGCGCACACGGGCTCGCTGCTCGTAGCGCTGGGACAGCGGCGTGTAGTCGTACAGGAGCGTGTTGGCCCAGAGGCCTTCGGGAAGGCCATCCTGGTTGGCGGTGCTGAACGTCCCCGGCGGCGTGACGCTCACCGGACGCACGGCGTTCCGCGGCGGCGCCCGGTCCACGACGATGGGCTCGAGCTGAACGACAGGAGCGCCATTGAACAGGACCGGCGACCATGCGACGACGGCGAGGAGTACGGCGATGGCCGCGACCGTCATCGCAGGGGCACCCGAGTCCGCCGTCGCCCGAATGGCGCGCTCATTGTCCACGTTGAAGAGCCGGTGCTGCAGTCGTGGAACGAAGTCCTCGCACAGCTCCGGCTCGGGTAGGGTACGGAGCAAGGCCGAACCATTTCGGAGTACGTTCTGGTAGCGAACGCATTTGGGGCACCCGTCGAGGTGTCGCTCGATCGCCCCCGCCTCCTCGGCGGACGCGGTGCCGTCGAGGTAATCGGTGAAGTGGGCTACGACCTGTGAACAGTTCATCGGTCCAGACTCGTCATGGTGTGCACAGGCACCTTCTGCCCGCGCTTGGTGCTCGTGTCATACTGTGCGACTTCGAGAGGGTTCCCCGCGTTCGGTCCCTCGGACGATGATCCCCTGGGCGTCGATGATCGGACGCGCGCGCCGGGGGCGATGCACCGAGCCCCCGCCGACGTAAGCCGGCGAGGGCTCTTCCCATCCACACGTCCCCTGCTGTTTCGGCCGGACGATCAGTCGATCATCGGCGCGATGATGTTGGCGAAGTTGTTCCGAGCCCGGTTCAGGCGGCTTTTCACCGTACCGAGGTTGCACCCGGTGATGTCCGCGATCTCTTCGTAGGTCTTGCCCTCCATCTCGCGGAGGACGAAGACGATCCGATGATGCTCGGGAAGCTGTTCCACCGCTTCCTCGACCTTGGACCGGAGGTGGCGCTTGCGGAAGAGGTCGTCCGGCTTGAACTGAGTGTCCTCCCACTCCAGAGGGCGATGATCGGCATCCCAGTTCTTCTTCAGAGTCTGGAAGAGCACCAGCGGGTTCCTCGACCGGTTGCGGAGCTCGTTCTTCGCCAGGTTGCTGGCGATGGTGTAGATCCAGGTCGAGAACTTCTTCGTCTGATCGAAGCGATGCAGGTGCCTATAGACCCTCACGAAGGTCTCCTGGACCAGATCCTGGCTCCGCTCCCGATCGCCGATCGTCCGGTAGACGAAGTTGAGCAGGCGTTGGTCGTAACGGCGAACCAGCTCGTTGAACGCGCGCGGATCTCCGTCCAGGGAGGCCTGCACGACCTCCGAGTCGTTCATGTCTTCGAGACGCAGCCGATGCTCCCGAGCCGGGCTCGGCTGCAGCTGCAGCTCGTTGTCTTTTTTCATTCGTGCCTTGGCCACGCCACACCTCCTCGTTGCGGCAAACCGCCTTTTCGGCAGATGCACTCGATCACGGCATTATGAAGTGCAGGTGCCGTGCCAACCTGGGAACGCCTTGGTTTCGGCCCTTCCCCTGACCCTCCGTCCTATCCATGTGACGTTCGAGGGGCGGGAAATGGGACAGATCGGCAGAAGCCCGGTCGACGACCACCGCTACACCCTTTGATACGGACGACCCCCGAATGCGTTGCACCGGCGTCCCGGGGGGCTACCGGTCCAGATCCGCGGAACAGCCGTCTACAACCGGGCGACGTTGGTGGCCTCACGGTGTACGCCAGGCGACCGCGCGTTGCTCACTCTGGGCCGCGGACGACCTCCACCGGGCCCAGATCCAGGGCTTCCAGGTCCGACGCGATGACCTCGGCGTCACCCACGAGGACGATCTGTGCCTCGTCCGGTCGAATGTGCCTACGGGCCGCCGCCGCGGCCACTTCCGCATCCACGGCGCGGACCCGATGCCGATATTCGTCGAAGTGATCGTCGGGCAGGTCGTACACCACGAGTTGACTCACCCGGGTGGCCACCTGGCCGGCAGTCTCGAGCTGGAGTCCGAAGATCCCGGCGGCGTAGTCCCTGGCAGCGACCACCTCGGCCTCGGTGGGGCCGTCGACCGCCATCGCCTCGAGTTCGTTCATGATCTCGCGGACCGCGGCGGCGGTGACGTCACTGCCGACGGCAGTCGAGACCCGGAACGGCCCCGGGGCAGTGCGGAGCAGAAAGCGCGAGCGCACGCCGTAGGTGAATCCGTTCTTCTCACGAAGGCTCAGGTTCAGCCTGCTGGTGAACATGCCTCCCAACACCATGTTGGCGATGCTCAAAGCGTAGTAGTCGGGATCGGAGCGCGTCGTGCCGACATGGCCGATGCGGATCTCGGACTGGACCGATCCGGGCCGGTGGATGATATGGATCCGCCGTTCCCGTGTGCGCGGGGCCACGTCGAACGCCGCCTCGTTGGCAGGAGATCCGGTCCAGTCGCCGAAGTGGTCGAGGACCATGCTCGCGACCTCGCCTCCGTCGACGTCGCCGGCTACCACGAGTCCGCCACGCTCCGGGCGGTAGTTGGCGTCGGCCCATGCCGCCATCTCGGCGGAGCCGACCTTCGCGACCGACTCGGCACTCCCCTCGATACGGCGCGCCCACGGGACACCGTCGGCGAAGAAGCGTGCGTTGGCCGAGTCCGTGGCCAACGACGACGGGTCCATGAGGCGCTGGCGGATGGCAGCGAGCTGCTGCTCGCGGACGCGCTCCACCTCGTTGTCCGGGAAGCCGGGCTCCAGCAGCGCCTCGGCGACGATGGCCAGCGCCTCCGGCAACCGATCCGCCAGGCAGGAGAGGGAAATGCTCGTCCCCTCCCACCCCGCCGAAGCCGACATCCTGGCGCCGATCCTCTCCAGCGCCTCGGCCAGGGCCGAACCACTCCGCTTCCGAGTCCCGCCCTCGATGGTATCCGCAGTGGCGACAGCCAACCCGGCGTTGTCCAGGTCGAGTGCTGCTTCCGAGGCACGCAAGAAGAGGTTGAGACTCACCACCGGAAGGCGGCGTAGCTGGGCGACCCGGAGATCCAGGCCCGTCGGTAGCCGCTGCCGATCCACCGCCGGGAAGTCGAAGTCGCTGAACGTGCCACGAGTAGGCGGGCGCGAGCGATCCAGGTCGTTCATCGTCCGTTCTCCGGCTCGTAGGTGACGATGGCGCGGTTGTTCTCCCCGAGTCGATCTCCGACGAAGGTCCGGATCTGGTCGAGCTCCACCGCCCGGAGGCGATCCAGCTCCTCGTTCAAGCGACCGGGATCATCGAAGTAGAGGTCACACATCGAGAGGAGGTCGGCGCGCTCGGAGAGGCGCTCCAGCGTTCGGACCAGGTCCGTCTCCGTCAGGGCGATGGCGCGATCGACCTCTCGCTCCTCCGCCGTGTGGAGCGCCTCGATCTCCTCGGACATGGCGGCCTCCAGGTCCGCCGGAGTCGTGCCCGGGTAGCCGGTGGCCCAGACCAGCATCATCGACTGGCCCGTGAGGAGGGGATAGACGTAGGTCACCACGCTCTTGGCGACCCGTCGCTCTCGCACAAGGCGCCGATAGAACCGTGAAGCACGACCGGTCCCGAGAAGAGCCCCGGTGACACGGGCCACGGCGAAGTCGTCGGACGAGAAGGGTGGAACCCGGAAGGCCATGATGACCCGGGGAAGCGGTACGTCGGAGACGACGTGGTCGCGGACCGTCGATCCGATGATGGGGTCGATCTCGGGATTCCCGGGCAGAGGAGGGATCTCGCCGCCGGGCTCGATCTCATCGAAGTACCGCTTCACCTGCTCCAGGGCATGGGCAGGCTCGATGTCCCCGGCCAGGGTCAGGACCGCGTTGTTGGGCACGTAGAACGTCTCGAAGAAGGAGCGGACATCGTCGAGCGTGGCCCCGTCGATGTCCTCCATGGATCCGATGACCGTGTGGTGATAGGGATGGGTCTCAGGATACACGAGGCCCTGAACGCGCTCGTCCCAGTCGCCGTAGGGCTGGTTGTCGTAGCGCTGGCGCTTCTCGTTCTTCACCACATCGCGCTGGTTGTCGAGCTTCTCCTGGGTCATTGCCGGAAGCATCCATCCCATGCGATCGGACTCCAGCCAGAGCGCCAACTCCAGGTCCACCGAGGGGACGGTCTCGAAGTAGTTGGTCCGGTCGAACCAGGTGGTGGCGTTCAGCGTCCCACCCACACCCTCGATGAGCTCGAAGTGCCGGTTCTTGGGCACGTGGGCCGACCCCTGGAACATCATGTGCTCGAAAAGGTGGGCGAACCCGGTCTTGCCCTCGGGTTCGTTCCGGGAGCCGACACCGTACCAGAGATTGGCGGCGACGATGGGTACCGTAGGATCGGGGGCCAGGACCACCTTCAACCCGTTGTCCAGGCGATGTCTCTGGAAGTCGATGGAGAGTCGGCTCACTTCTGGGGCTCCCGGTTCAAGGCCGTTCACTGAGGCGCTGGCGCAGCATGTTGGGCGCGAGGTCGTCGACGAGAAACGCCTGCGACTCCGCGTACCCGAGGTCCAGTCGGTCTTCCACGTTCGTGACGAGAACGAGGTCCGCTTCAACGGCATTCATGCGAGCCCGTTCGAGCATCTCCCACGCGTCTTCGTCCAGGCCCGTCGCCGCCGCAGCCAGCGCCGCCGCCAACTGCGCGTCGACATCGTCCTCGCGGAGACGAGCCCCCGAGATGAGCTCCCCCGCTGCCTCGTCGAGGCGGTCGGCCTCCAGCAGTTCGAGCCCGAACACCACACGCGTCCAGCCGTCTTCGGGGGCAAGGCGAACGGCGTCGGCCAGGATGTCGGTGGCCCTGTCGTGGTCCCCGTCGAAGGCGTGGGCCACCGCCAGCTCGTACGCGATGTGCGGGTCCTCCGGATCCAGCTCGCGCGCGGCCTTCAACTCCTCCAGTCCCTGCTCGATGAAACCCTCCCGAGCCAGGTAGGCGCCGTAGTAGAAGCGGCCCACCGCCACCCCGGGCGCCGTCACCGCCGCAGCACGTAGCGCGACCTCGGCGTCGGGGTCGTCGAAGTGGGCGAGGCCGTTGCCAGCCGTGGCCAGGACGTACGGGTCTGTCGGGTCCAGCGCCAGCGCTCGCTTGAAGCGCTCGTAGGCCACGCCCTCCATTCCCAGCTCCCGCTCGGCTACCCCGAGCCAGCAGTGGACGGCGGGGTCCTCATCGAAGTCGTCGAGGTGATCGCGTAGGAGCTCGGCGGCGGCGGCCCAGTCGACTTCGTCGGCGAGGGTCAGCACCCTCTCCAGGAGTTGGTCGCGATCCATGTCTCAGGCCCCGCTCCGGGAGGCGTGGCGTCGGGTAGCGTCAGAGCCCCGACCGAGGATGTCACGACCGTCCATGACGGCGGGCGGTTCCAGGCCCAGAAACCCCAGGACCGTCGGCGCGACATCGGCAAGGCGAGCGTCGGCGAGGAGCTTCGGGCCAGAGGCCTCGGCCCCCTCCACTTCGCCGACACCGGCGCCCGCCGAACCGCCGTGATCACCCGTGTGCGTCGGACCCCCGCCATCCGTGACGCGGTGAGGATCGAACACGATGAAGTCCACCGGCTCCATGGTGTGTGCCGTGTGCACGCTGCCGTCCTCGTTGAGCATCTTCTCGCAGTTCCCGTGGTCGGCCGTGACGAGCGCCACCCACTCGGGGTGCGCTTCGACACACTCGATGATTTCGGCCATGCATGCGTCCACCGCCTCCACCGCTGCCGTGGCCGCCGGAATGACACCCGTGTGCCCCACCATGTCGGGATTGGCGAAGTTCACGAGGATGAAGTCGTAGTCGCCCCGGAGCCCTTCCATGACGGCGTGTGCGACACCTCGAGCGCTCATCTCCGGCTGAAGGTCGTACGTCGCCACCTTCGGTGATGGGACGAGTGCACGATCCTCCCCGACCCACGGTGTCTCTTCGCCTCCGTTGAAGAAATAGGTGACGTGGGCGTACTTCTCCGTCTCCGCCACCTTCAGTTGGGTGCGCCCCTCGCCGGCCAGGAACTCGGAGAGCCCCATCTTCACGTCCACCGGAGCGAACACCACCGTCGTCGGCAGATGGTCTTCATACTCGGTCATCGAGATCACCTGTGACGGGAGCGCATCCGGTCGCTCGAATGCGTCGAAGCCCGGATCGCAAAGGGCAGCGGTGATCTGCCTCATGCGGTCCGCCCGGAAGTTCATGAGGAGGACCACGTCCTCGTCCGCCATACCCTCTTCGCCGGCGCCCCGGATACCGGTGGGCTCCACGAACTCGTCGGTGGTCCCGTCCTCATAGCTCCTGGCGAGAAAACCGACGTCGTCGGCCCACTCGGCCGCTTCTCCACGAACCATGAGGTCGAATGCCTTCTTCGTCCGGTCCCACCGCTTGTCGCGGTCCATGGCCCAGTAGCGCCCAGTCACCGACGCGATGGTCCACGCCTCGTGGGCCTCGCACAGCTCGGCGAGCCGGCCGACGAACTCCAGTCCACCCGTCGGTGAGGTGTCACGTCCATCGGTGAAACAGTGGAGCCTCAGTGGCACGTCCGCCGGCCAGCGCTCCAGGAATCCCTCGAAGTGGCGCAGATGGCTGTGCACGCCGCCATCAGAGACGAGTCCGGCCACATGGAGGCGTCCTTCGGACTCTCGTAGGCGCTCCGCGAGGTCGGAGAGGCCGATCCGCTCGCCGAACGAGTCGTCCTCCATGGAGCGGTCGATGCGAACGATGTCCTGATCGACGATACGCCCGGCACCCAGATTCAGATGCCCCACCTCCGAGTTCCCCATCTGTCCTCGAGGCAGTCCCACGTCGAGACCGGAGCACGCCAGGCGGGTTCGGGGCCATTCCGCATACAGCCGCCGGAAGGTGGGCACGTGGGCGAGCTCGATGGCGTTGCTCGGATCAGGCTCGCCCTCGAAGTCGGAGTGTCCCCAACCGTCGAGGATGACGAGCAATACCTTTCTCATGGCGAAGGAGATGCGAGGGTGTCATGGGCTCGCGGTGTGGGCCGCCGAGGCGGTCGCAGGTCATGCCGGGAACCTTCGTCGCCGACACCGGAGAAGTCGCCGCGGAATCTAACGGGTCTCGGTGGCGTGAGGTCGCAGTCGGGGCACGCGGGCTGGTCACGGTAGGGGTCGCAGGCAGGGGACGGTGGGGTCGCAGGCAAAGCACGGCGGGGTCGCAGGCGGGACACGCGGGGTCCCCGGCCGGTCGAGGAGTTGACGCGGCGGCGGGGGAGGCCGGAGGTTCCGATCCGCCCCAACCCCCACGCACCCGGAGTCGACCGTGAAGTACTCACCTTTCCGAATGGAGCGGTGGCAGTCCACATATGAGCACCGCGTCGAAATCAACCTCTCCGAGAGCGGCGTGCACCCGCTCACGGTGGGTGAGCTCGTAGAGCTCTCGGGCCGCGATGTCGACGTCGACGGCACCCTCCTCGGCTACGGTCAATCGAACGGCTCCGATGGACTCCGCACGCTCATCGCCGACCAGTACCGAGGAGCCACCGACGCCTCGGTACTCGTGACCACCGGCGGCGCTGAAGCCAACTTCGTCGCGTTCTGGCACCTGTTCGAAGGCGATGCCACGGCGGCCATCGTGCTCCCGACCTATGGACAGGTTCCGGGCCTCCTCGAGTCCTTCGGATCCCGACTCCTGCCGGTTCACCTCCGCGAGGACACCGGATGGCAACCGGACCTGCAGGCACTCGAGGAAGCGTTGAAAGCCGGCGCGTCCTTCGTCCTCATCACCAACCCCAACAACCCGACCGGCGCCTCCCTTTCCCGGGAGTCCATGGACGCCATCGCCGACCTCACCCAGCAGCATGGCGCGTGGATCCTCGCCGACGAGGTCTACGCCGGCGCCGAGTCCCACGGCAATCGGACGCCGTCGTTCTGGGGGGTCCACGATCGGGTCATCGTCACCAACTCGCTGTCGAAGGCATACGGGCTGCCTGGCCTTCGCCTGGGGTGGATTGTCGCCCCCGAGAAGCTGGTGCCCGAGCTCTGGGGTCGTACCGACTACACCACCATCGCGCCGGCCTCGGTTTCGGACCTCCTGGCCTGCGTGGCCCTGGAGCCCTCGACTCGGGAGAAGATCGGAGACAGGACCCGCGGCATCGTGCGCAAGAACCTCGGCGTACTCGAGGAATGGATGGCCGCCCAGGAGGGTCGCTTCAGCTACCGACCACCGGACGCTGGCGCCATCTGCTATGCCCGCTACGACGCGCCGATAAACTCCAGCGACTTCGCGGAGAAGCTCAGGGTGGAGAAATCCGTCCTCGTCGTGCCCGGTGACCACTTCGGGATGGACCACTATCTACGCGTGGGCTTCGGCAACCCGGAAGACGAACTCCTCGAGGGCCTCGACCGTGTCCGCGCGGCCTTCGATGACGTCTCGGTGGGGGTGTAGAAGCCCACAGTGGCGCTGCAACCGACGTGGTTCGCACCCCCTGCAGTGTGCAGGTAAGAGGCTTCATGTCGTCCTCGTAGGATAAGAAACGGGGGCGTCGCGGCCCGTGCGGCCGTTGTCGCCTACTCCTCAGGACAAGGACGGCATGCGATGACGACACACGGCCTGCACCCTGGCCGGGCTGCACCCGCCAACGATCGACTCAAGACGAGCTTCTCCGCGTGGCTCTGGAGTTCCATGATCGCTGCCACGGTGGTCCACTTCGCCACCTTCGCGCTTTGGCCCACGCTGACGGCCGAGGTCGCCGTCATCGAGGGGGACATCCTCACCGTCATCGACATCCCCGAGATCGACCTGCCCGAGCCGCCCGACGTGCTCGATGTGCCGGCAACGCCCGTGGTGAGTTCGGTGGAGATCGACGACGACATCACCATCGGCAAGACGACCATCGAAGCGAATCCGCCGGACGTGCTGCCGCCCCCGTCGTCCGACGATGGAACCCGGGCCCTGACGACGACGACCATCTTCCCGTACACCGTCGCACCGACGATCCTCAACGGCACGGAAATCGTCCGGGCCATGGAGCGGGCGTACCCGGCTTTCCTGCGCGATGCCGGCGTTGGCGGGACCGTGCAGGTGCTCTTCCACATCGACGAGGCCGGCACGGTTCAGGACGTCCGCCTCGATGAGAGTTCCGGGCATCAGGCCCTCGACCAGGCCGCCCTTTCGGTGGCGAACCTCTATCGGTTCTCTCCGGCCCTCAATCGAGACCAGCGCGTTCCCGTGTGGGTCTCCTTCCCCATCGTCTTCCGGGTGAGGCAGTAGCGGGCCGGTAGGCGACGCGCTACCGACGCTCCAGCAGCGGGATCCGCCCCGTCACCTGGAGGATGCGGTCGTAGCGCGTCGCCCCAGCCTGGAAGCGACTGTCGGCAACGCGCGCGAGGCCGACACCGACGGAGACTTCACGCCCGTCTGCGGCGTAGGCAGTCAGCGTCGCGAGACCCCGCAGATAGAACTCGTCCGGTCGGTCATCGATCTTCACGAAGACATCGAACTCGCCGTCCGCTCGGAATCGCCGGTCCCAGACATCAGCGCTTCGATTCTCCACACCAGCCTCGAACGTCGTCCGCAGGCCCGGGCGATTGAAGCCCAGCTCGAGGAACGCGCCGTCGGTGTTCACATCACCGAGGGCCAACAGCATGCGGTTCACCGTTCGGCCTGACGTGAATTGGTCGTGGCGATGCATCCGCACCCCGCTGTGGTAGAACTCGAACCGAAGGTCGTAATTCCCCGAGAGGTCCAGACGTGGGAACCACGCCCCCATCAGCCACCCCCCGTCCTGCCAGAAGATGCGGCGTGGGTTGTGGCCCTTGTCTTCCAGGGTGAACTCGGCGAAAAGCTGGGCATGTCGCCAGGCCGGCATTCGGACCTGAAAACCCAACGACGTGCCCTTGTTGGAGAAGAAGAAGGTCTCGCCGCCGTTGAAGATCCAATCGATGAAGAGGAGGTGGTCGGCCACCCGAGACCATGTCGACGCCGTGGGGGCACCTTCACCGCCAGACTGGATATGCGTGGAGAACCACGCTTCGAACCTGGGATGTGGTCGTATGGCCACGTTGTAGCCCACGAGCTTGCTCTTCGGAACGTCCCGATCCTCCTCGAGCAAGGCGAGAAAGGCCTCCGCACGCGTCGGCCCGAGGAAGGAGAGGAAGCCTGGCCACCGGAAAGGTGCGTCGGACGAGATGCGGATACGGTCCAGGCCACGTGCGTTGTCGGACATCAGGCCTCCACCGTTTCTCCCGGGGCCCCACATGGCTGGCGAGCGACCGATATCCAACCGGAGATTCGACAGCTGGAAGCGAGCCTGGGCCTGCAGGAGTTGGAATCCGTTGTCGCCTGATCCGGCACGAGGATCGCCCCACCACACCCGCGGACGTAATTGCGCGGCAGCATGCTGTCCGAGCACCACCTCGAGGCCTGACTCGACCGCCACTGTGTGGCCATCGACGAGCTCCCGGCCTCCGTGATATCGGGCCAGGTGATTGACCTCGGCGTCGATGCCGCCGGTGTTCGTGTCCTCGGGAATGGATAGCCACGGGCTATCCATCGTCGTCGCACCCAGAGCCCCATCCATCCTCACGGAACCCGAGAGCTCTTCGTCGCGAATCTGGCGGAGGATCCCCTCAGCGGCCGTGCGCTCCTCCACCGTCAGGCGATGGAGATTCGAGCGGGCTTCCTCGATGAGACGCAGGGCTTCACCCCGCGACCAGGGCCGGATGCTGATGATGCGGTCGTCCACCAGACCGAATCCCACGAGTTTCTCCACCGCCCACTCGACTCGACTTCCCGTTGGCAGGTCCGGGGAAACCTGGGCTCCGAGCGCCCCCCCGCCCGCGGGAGACAGAATGAACGCACCCGCTACCAGGGCGGAGGCTGTCAGGGAACGGAGTGAAGGCACTGGAGAGGAAGCGAGAGAGGGACGCGGGCGGTCGAGCACGGGACGACCGACGAAGTTGGCCACCAAACTAACCGTACGAGCGACCGTAGACTCCGTTCCCTGTCGCGGGGGACCGCGGCCGAGCCGGACCTCCGTTCTCGGACGCGTGTGCCGGCCGCGTCGTCCGTCCTCGCGTGTCCTCGACTCGACGGTGTAGCTCGGCACCCCTTGGATCCCCACCGCCGCCACGAGGAGGGCGAAGGCTCCACCCATGAGGGAAGCGGCCCGCGGCCGAGCGACGCTCTCGTTCACTATGCCTTCGAGGAGGCGAAGGTCGGCGGCGGGGACGTCCGCATCGATGCCGGCGACAGCTTCACGGATGGGCGTGAAGAGTCCCCGGTGTATGGAGAACGACACCCGCGAGGCTGGCGACCCCACCCCGCCGCACCTACGATCGCGGACGATCCCGAATGCCCCGCTCGCGTCATTGACCGCGAGGACCCACCCGCTGCCCTGCTCCTCCATGAACGCACGTGCGAAGAGAAGGTCGACCCGCCTTGGCCCCCTCCCGCTGATCTCCCGAGTCGCCGCCCTCGCCCTGGCGGTCGTCGTCGCGGCCCTCCCCGCCCGGGCAACCGCTCAAGACGGAGGGCCGTTCGACCTGCTCGTGAGAGGTGGGCGCATTCTCGACGGTACCGGCAATCCCTGGTTCCGTGCCGATATCGGCGTGCGCGACGGTCGCATCGTCGCCATCGGCATCCTCGAAGGCGCAACGGCAGAGCGCATCGTCGACGCCAGCGGTCGGTATGTCTCGCCGGGCTTCATCGACATCCACTCCCACGCCGACGACGGAAGCGCCGACATCGGCGGCGCAACGATCCGGACGGACTCTCTGCACCGGAAGGCGGCACCCAACGTCGTGTCCCAAGGGGTGACGACGGTCGTGGTGAACCACGACGGCCGCTCACCGTGGCCTATTCGGGACCAGCGGTCCCTCCTGGAGCGACAAGGGGTCGGCCCCAACGTCATGCTCATGGTGGGCCACGGGACGGTGCGCCGGCTGGTCCTCGGAGACGACTTCCGGCGGCCATCCACGGACGCGGAAGTCGAGGAGATGCGAGCGCTCGTCCGACAGGCCCTCGAGGAGGGCGCAGTCGGGATGTCCGCCGGGCTCGAGTATACACCCGGACGGTGGAGCACCACTGGTGAGGTGGCCCGGATGGCGGAAGAACTCGTTCCGTACGACGGAGTCTATATCTCGCACGAGCGTTCCGAGGGTGCCGACCCCATGTGGTTCTGGCCGAGCCAGGACGCACCCGGCCCTCCGACGCTCCAGGACGCCATCCTCGAGACCATCGAGGTCGGGCGACACTCAGGCGCTCGGGTGGTCGCGTCCCACATCAAGGCGAAGGGCGCCCACTTCTGGGGCTCCAGCACGAGCGCCATCCAGCTTATCGAAAGAGCGAGGGCCGAAGGCGTACGGGTCTTCGCCGACCAGTATCCATACGCGACGTCGGGCTCCGACGGAAACACGGTTCTCATCCCTCGATGGGCCACCGCCGCTCCAGATGACGACGGACCTGGACCCGCCGAGATGCTGCGGCGCAACCTCGGCGACGCGGAACGGGCGGCCATGATCCGCCAGGACGTGGCACACGAGATCCGGCGTAGGGGCGGCGCGGATCGGGTCGTCGTCTTCGAATACCCCCGGTCCGAGTGGGTAGGGAAGAACCTCCAGGAGATCGCCGACGAACGGGGCGTCGACCCGGTGCAGATGGCCATCGACCTGGCCCTCGAAGGTGATCCCGATCGGCGAGGAGGGGGGCGCCTCCGAGGCTTTTCGATGTCGGAGATCGACGTGGAGAACTACGCGGCCCAGCCCTGGGTCGCCACCGCATCCGATGGCGGTATCGCCATCCCCGAAGACCGGTCGGTGCACCCGCGCTACTACGGGACCTTCCCCCGCAAGATCCGGCACTACGCCATGACCGCCGGAGCCCTCTCCGTTGAGGACGCCATCCGCTCACAGACGTCCTTGCCGGCCCGGATCATGGGACTCCAGGACCGAGGTGAAATCCGTGTGGGGAACTGGGCGGACCTGGTCGTCTTCGACATGGAGACCATCGCTGACCAGGCCACCTTCTTCGAACCTCATCAACATGCGACGGGCATCGACCACGTCTTTGTGAACGGGGAGGCTGTCGTGGAGGACGGAGAGATCCTGTACCGGCTTCCCGGGCGGATCATCGCGTCCCGGGTCGGCGGAGTTCCCGTGTCCGAGGAGCAATAGGAGCCGACGGATCGGGCCGATTTTTCTTGACACGGTCACGCCACCGCGAACGCGCCCCCCGGCGGAACGGAAATCGTTGCGTGCATCGGCAACCTTCGTCGCTTCCCGCGGCGGTGACCCTGACGAAAGCCATGTCTGAAGCGGACTTCTCGGCCGGCACGCTTCTGGCCTGAGACCCCCGTTCGACCTACGCCACGCCGTGAAGGCAGTGGCCCACATCGAACGGGAGATGCCTGTGAGCGCCCAACGCTGGATTCGCCTCGCCGTCGCCGCCCTGGCGCTCGGCGCTTGCGAACCGAACTCCACCGTGATGACGGGGCCAACCGTGGAACACCTCTGGCACGGGCCCGACGTGATCGCCGAGCCCGAAGAGATCACCTCCCTGGCCGATCTCACCGTCGATCCTGCGGTTCTGGAAGCTTCGTTCGCGACCGGAAACAACCAGGCCGCCAAAGTGCTCGAGTCATTCGGGGCCGGGATCCTCGATGATCCGGGGCCGTCGTTCCTCACGCTGGAGCTGAGCCTCGGCTCACTGTACGGAACGTCGACCGTCCCGAGCACTGCCTCGACTCCGGACATAGACGCGGCCGTCGTCCACGAGATGCTCGACCTCTACCGGGACCACGCCGCGATGACGCTGTTCGGCGTCGATCGCGATGCCCTCGGTCCTCTCACTCAACCCAATGGATTGTGATCGACAGATCCGATGTCGGAGAGCAGAACCATGAATCAGGATCACCGTAGCACCGACTTCTTCCGCGTTTGCCTCGTCGTCATCTTGGCAGGCCTCGCGGCACCCCTGCAGACCGCCGCCCAGAACTCGGGCGAGGTCGAGCTGTCGCAGGCAGTGACTGCCCTGACCGCTGCCTCCGGACTCGATGAGGGTACCTCGTCCGGCGGCGAACCGGGCATGCTCTACGCATGCTACATCCCCCGCCTCGGCCTCGTGTACCGCATCAAGGCCGACGGACTCCGGAACCGCTGCCACGCCAACCGGCACGTTGAGTTCTCGTGGTCCGAGCTGGGTGGAGAAGGGGTGCCGGGGCCGCAGGGACCGGCCGGGCCCCAAGGGCAGGCAGGACCACAAGGCCCCCAAGGACCCATCGGGCCTGCAGGCCCCGACGGACCTGCAGGAGCACAGGGACCGGCCGGTCCGGCGGGTCCCACAGGGACACAGGGCCCTGCCGGTCCACTAGGCCCCCAGGGTCCGGCTGGCCCACAAGGCGACCCGGGTCCACAGGGTGACCCTGGTCCAGCGGGTTCGGCTGGTGCACCCGGGGCGCAGGGTCCGGCGGGACCGACAGGACCAGCAGGGCCCGCGGGCCCGGACGGTCCCATGGGGCCGCAGGGTGCGACAGGGGCGCAAGGCCCCGCAGGTCCCGCGGGCCCGCAGGGACTCGCCGGCCCGCAAGGTCCTCCGGGAGCGACCGGGCCCCAAGGGCCTGCCGGCCCTCAGGGCCCACAGGGCGTCACCGGATACCACATCCGTTCAGCGACCTTCACGGTGGATGCCGACGCAGCCCAAGCGGGACAGCACGTCTGCGGTACAGGATCCACCGACCGCGTCTTCGGAGGTGGCTTCAGCGTCGTGGGAGACACATCGGACTTCCGCGTCCTGGAGAACCGGCCGGTGAACAACAACCGGTGGGTCGTCTCGATTCACAACCGTTCCCGGGGCGGGCCACTCACGGTGACCTTCTACGCCATCTGCGGGCAGGCGAACTGACCCACAGCCACGCCGTACGGGGTTTGCGGGCCGCGGTGAGGCTTCCCTCGCCGTGGCCCGCTTGCGTGGCGGAGTGTGGGGATCAGTCCCACGGTCGGCGCCCGGAGCCCGTCCGCTTCATTCGTCCCCCGTCGGCTCCAACAACTCCGGTCCGTCCGCCGACGGGCGGTTCACCCTCGCGCCGACGGGCCGGATCCGTAGCGTCCCGGCGGGCGCCGGCCGGGTGAGCCGCTGCAGTCCCTGGCTCTCCGACGTCCGGTTCAGCCAGGCATCCCGGTCCCCTCTCTCGACGATGACGGGCATCCGATGGTGGATCTGTGACACTTCCGCGTTGGCGTCCGTGGTGAGGATGGCGAACCCATGCCGCGGCTCCTGCCCGGGGCGGCTCCAGGACTCCCAGATGCCGGCGAAAGAGAGGAGGCCTCCGTCGGAGGGGTAGAGCCAGTACGGTCGCTTCTCGCCGCCCCCGGCTTTCCACTCGTAGAAGCCGTCGGCAGGGATCAGGCACCGGCGGCGGCGAAAGGCCTCCCGGAAGGACGCCTTGGTAGCCACAGACTCGGCCCGGGCGTTGATGAAGGGTCCCTTCGGTTCGTCCTTCCACGCAGGCAGGAACCCCCACTCGAGGAGCCCGATCCGTCGGCCCGCCCCGTCCTCACCCACGGTGGGGCAGGGCTGTCCCGGGGAGATGTTGTAGCGCGGCCGGAGGTCGAAGGTCAGGCCCGGGACGTCGAAGGCCTCGACCAGTGCCCCTTCCGGGGCTGTCAGGGAGTAGCGACCGCACACGGCGGGTCAGGAACCGGAACCGCCGTCCGGCTCGATGGGTCCCGGACGAGGCGGCCGCTTCAGGTAGCGACCCTCGTCGAAGGGGCGCCGGCGCATCACCAGGGTATCCCCGGCGTCCTCGAGCTGTCGAAAGCCGAGCAAGTGGAAGAGCTGACGCGCGAAGAAGCGCGCGACGTGCTTGTTCACCACCACCTCGTCCGGATTGTCGACGGCGCGACGGACTCCGGGCAGCCACGTGACGATCCGGGACAGACCCGCTCGACGCATGGCCACCGAAGCCCGCATCCAGAAGGGGCTGAACTCACGCACCAGGAAGAAGCCGTCCTCTCCCTGTTCCTGATACAGGGGCATGAGCAGCCGACCGTCTTCCTCGACCACGACTTCACCCCGGGCGTCATGGGCCACCACATCCCCCGCCTTCACCGGGTCGAAGTTGGAGTACCCCGGCTCCATGACGAAACCGTCTCCGTCATGGACGTCGCGCTTCTGCCGCATCTCCAGTGCTCGGGGCAGCCCCTCCACATCCCTCTCAAGTCGCTTGCGAGCCTCCACCAACTGCGGCACGGCGTGCTCGGGAAGGAGGCCGGCCGCCACAACTGCGATCCAGAGAGCGGCTTCCGCCCGATCCACCGCGGCGGGCTCGTCGTGTTGGCCGGTCTCCACCGTGACCGCCACGATGCCGTGCTCGCTCAAGAGATTGAGGAGAGTGCCGTCGACGAGCTCCTCGAGACCGAAGATCATGGGCACCGGGAAGGCAGAGGCGAAGTCGCGATGGGGCAGCGAATCGGTGAACGCCGAGAAGACGCCTCCCGGGCCCGATGTGGTGTGGAGGTCGAGAGCGTACACGGGCCCGTCGGCAGCCTCGAGCACCTTCTCGATCTCCCGCAGCAACTCGGTCTGCTCCCGGTCTTCCACGGTACCGTTCGTAGCTGCCCCGGCCCGAAGCTCGATGATCCGTTCCGACGTCCACGCACGATTCAGGTCCCGGTCGACGAATCGACGACCGTGGCGCAAGGCCTCGATGTTGCCCGCCAAAGCAACGAACTGGCCGCCGATCTGGTCGTCCCGGTCCTGAAGCGCGGGGAGTACCCGACGGACCGCGTGGATCCCAGCCGGTTCATTCCCGTGGATCCCGGCCACGCAGAGAAGCGTCGGACCTGGCCGTCGGCCCCCGGCACGGCCGAGGCGTCGCCCCTGGACTTCGGTCCCCTTCGTCATCTCGGCCACGCCCGCCTCCGACATCGGCTCAGCTTCCCAACCGTTCTTCGAGGAGATCATAGGCCAGGGGCATGAAGTCGGTCTCGGTGACGATCCCCACGAGCCGGCCGTCACTCACGACGGGCAGACAGGAGACCTTGTTCTCACGCATGAGGTCGATCGCCCGCAACGTAGGCGTCTCCGGCGCCACCGTCAGCGGATCTCGTTCCATGATCTCCTGGACCGGCGGGGCGGTGTCCACGGATCCTTCGAAGCCCTCCGCCATGAGCCGGAGGACGGACCGGTAGGACACGATGCCCACCAGTTTGTGTGCGTCGTCCTCCACGAGAACGTGTCGGATCCGATTTCGAGACATCATGAAGGCGACCATGTCCACGAGTTCTTCCTCATGGACGGTGAAGAGCGTGGTCGTCATGAGTTGCTCGACCCTCTCGTACGTCAGTTTCCAGCCTCCGGACTCATCAATATCCGCGTCGTCCCACGTATGGCACGGCGATCCCTCTATCTGTCGTCGCACGGTCCCCGCCGTGAGGGCCGCGAGCCGCTCGGACTTGCTCCCCTGACCCTGCATGCCCCGCAGGGAGCGAACGATCCAACGGGCCCCTGTCGTCTCGGACTGGACCCGATCCCGGATGATCCCCAGATACCGTTCGATATCGTCGGGATCGACTCCGGCGTCGGCCAGCCCCGCCTGGGCGATGGGCAGCGCCTCTTCGAGTATCAGATGAGGCGCGCTTCGGCTCCGACCGTCGAGCCAACGGAAGCCGGCCTTGAGACCGTTCCGTGCGGCGGCTAGGAAGTTCGACTTGGCGTCGGCGAAGTCAATCCTGCGCCGAATATCGCCATACTCTTCTACGCCTCCCAGAACGAACCCGATCCAGAAGGCGGCGTTTGCGACCTCGTCGACGATGGTGGGGCCCGAGGGGAGGACCCGGCACTCGATGCGGACATGGGCCACGCCGTCCTTCACACCCCAGCAGGGCCGGTTCCATCGGTAGACGGTCCCGTTGTGAAGCGTCAGCGCTTGGAGGGTCGGCATCTGCCCGGACTCGAGAAGGGCAATGGGGTCCTCCGTCACTTCACGCGTGAGAAGCACCCGGAAGCGAGTCACATCCTCCTGCAGAAGGTCGATGAGCCCATTCGACACCCACTCCTCCCCGAATCGGACCCGAGGAGACAGGTCCCGCACGTGCACCGAGCCCCTGCGGGTGTCGATGGACTGCTGGAACAGGGCGATGCGCGTTTCGTCCCACAGAAGCTTGCCGAAGAGAATCGGCGAGTTCACCGCGGCCGCCATGACCGGGGCGGTGACGAGCTGAGCGATGTTGTAGAGGGTGGCGAACTCGTCGGGATCGACCTGCAGATGGACCTGGAAGCTCGTGTTGCAGGACTCGAGCATCACCGACTCGTGCTCTGTGTAGAGTTCGTCGCTGCCCTGGATCCGGAGCTTGTACGGCTCTCCTCCCCGCGCCTTCGCGAAAGCCTCGTTCAGAGCGTGATAGCGCGTCCGGGGCGTGATGTTCTCCAGCGTGACGTCGGACTTCGAGAGCGTCGGCAAAATCCCCGTCAGCGCGATCTCCGCCCCCAAACGGTTGGCCGCCTCCCGGGCGTGGGCCACCAACTCGTTCAGCCGTGCTTCCATGTCCCGGAAGCATCGTCCTTCGAGCTCCCGAGGCTCGACGTTGGCCTCCAAGTTGTACAGCGCCAGCTCGGTGGTGTAGGGGCCCTCCACCTCCTCGAGTACCTCGAGAGCGGCGCCGAGGGGTCGCCAGGCCTCGTTCACCAGGAACATCTCTTGCTCTGCACCGATCCGTCGGATGCCCGTCTCGAACGCTCCTTCGTCGAGCATGCGCTCCAGGGCCTGGATGTCCCGCAGAAGGGCTTTGGTGAAGGCTCGTGTGTCGGCCGGCGTGCGGGCCTGACCGGTGATGTCCTGTCCCACGGAGCTCCTGGTGTTCGATGAGAAAGATCGGGGCCGACTATCGCATGCGGTCGGCGGTTTCGCTACTCGACGAAGACCGCGATCTCCTCGATGGACTTCTTGCCGATGTCCGGGACCCGGGCGTCCTCTTCGGGATGGCCCACCACCAGGATGAGGAACGGCCGCTCGTTGTCCGGGCGATCGAGGAGTTCGTTGAGGAAGGTCATCGGCGAAGGCGTGTGCGTCAGCGTCGCGAGTCCGGCGTTGTGCAGAGCCGTGATGAGCATGCCCGTCGCGATCCCCACCGACTCACTCACATAGTAGTTCTTGAGCTTCCTGCCGTCGGGAGCCACTTCGTAGCGCTCAGCGAAGATCACGATGAGCCAGGGTGCTCGCTCGAGGAACGGCTTGTTGGCGTCGGTCCCCAGATGCTCGAGTGCGTCGAGCCACTCCTGCGGGGCCTTGCCCGAGTAGAACGCCTCTTCCTCGATCTCCGCCTCCCGACGGATCTCCTTCTTCACCTCGGCATTCCCGACGACGACGAAACGCCACGGCTGCCGGTTGGCCCCGTTCGGGGCGGTGCCGGCAGCGAGAAGGCAGCGCTCGATGACATCCCTGGGGACTGGCCGGGAAGAAAAGTCCCGGACGGTCCGGCGCCTTCGCATGGTGGCCAGGAACTCCTCGGCAGCCGCACGCATCTCCTCGACCGGCAGTTTCTGATAGCCCTCGAGGGGCACGAACTCGGCTCGAGACACGGGCGGGCTCAGCGCTTGAGTCGAACGTAGAGGTCCAGGAAAGACCCCGGTTGGGCCGTCTCGGCCAGGACCCGCTCGGCGGGAATCCGAAGTGACTGGGAGATCACCCGCACGTTGACCAGGCCCACGATGTGATCGTCGGAGAGCCGAAGCGTCCCCCACTCACCCACCGGCGTGGACCGGAACAGTCGATACGCCCCGTCCAGTCGACCCGTGGGAGCGTCGTCCGCCACGGGGACGTGAAAGGCGGCGGCTCGTACCGAGTAGCGATCGGCGAGGGCGCTCCAGCCTCGACCCGAATCCCTGAGAGCCACGAGTGCTTCCGGAGAGACGCCGGCCCGCCGGGCCATGAAGAGGACGACGGGGATCTCGTCGGCGGGCACCTGCCAGTCGCTGAGGATGGCGATCTCGTTGGGCGGCAGGTTGAAAAACGTGGCGACGGCTCGGAAAAAGTCCTGCCGCGCGATGTCACGCTCCTGTGCCGCCGTGGGCGCCGACAGGATCGCGAGGAAGGTCAGTACGATGAAGGAGCGCGTCATCAGGTGGATCGGGTCCTCCGAAAAAATTGTCCCATCACAGTATGGCCTGCCCCGTGACGGGACACCAGCGTGTGCCAAGATGACAGAAAATACCGACAGAATGGGCCTTTTCGCTGTGGCACGACTCTTGTACCAAAGACCGCACAGCCTCGTGAGGGGGGACGACCCTGCACCATAGGAGGCAGCCATGAGACACGACGAGAAAGACAAGAGACTGCAGCTTCGGGAACACGCCGAGACGCAGGCCGAGGAGCACCCGGACGAGGGCCACGTGGTCTTCGACTTCACCGGTCTCCAACAGGCCAACGTCGCGGAGCTGGCGCTTATCCTCACGGCTCGCCTCGGTACCGCACCGACCGACAAGGTCTGGGTTCGATCCATCCCCTGGCGGACCGCCGAGGTCTTGAGAATCCTCAAGTTGGACCACCTCTTCCACAGCTATCCGGAAGACGAAGGTCAGTTGAACTGACCGGTGGTGAGGACTAGCCGCCTCGCATGTCCTCAAATGAGGACGCTCGGCCCGAACGGGGCCCCCGTGCAAGCACCCGCTCCGCCAACGTGTGAGCGGCCTTCCACGGGGTGACCCCGGTCTGGGCCGCCTCTTCGAAGATCTCCGTGAGTCGCGTTCCGATTTCGGACACGCGGGCCTCGAGGACCTCCACCCGGTCCTCACCTTGGTAGATGAGGGTGAAGGCCATGGCCCCGCCCCCGTTGATGACGAAGTCCGGGGCATAGAGGATGTCACGCTGGTGGAGCGCATCGGCGTCTTCCGGGGCACCGAGTTGGTTGTTCGCGGCGCCGGCGACGATGGAGCACCGGAGTCCGAGGATCGCTTCGGCGTTCAGAGTGGCTCCGACTGCGCACGGCGCGTAGACGTCGCAGGCCGTCCTCGGCACCTCGGCCAACGGAACCACGGAGCCGCCGACGGCGTCCGCCACCTGGCGAATGCGGTCCCCGTCTACGTCGGCGAGAAGCACCTCCGCCCCGGAAGTGGCCAGACGGCGTGCCAGGGGTTCACCCACCGCGCCCAAACCCTCCACCAGAACGCGGCGGCCGGCGAGGTCGTCGCTACCGAATCGGTGGGCGAGGGCGGCGCGGATCCCGGAGAAGACCCCCAGGGCGGTGAACGGGCTCGGGTCCATGGGGCCTTCGTCGCGTCCATGGACTCCGATGACGTACGGGGTCACCTCGGCGATGGTCCTCATGTCGTCCACCGTCGTGCCCAGATCGGCACCGGTACCGTAGCGACCGCCTAGTGAGTTGAGGAGCCCACCGAACCGAAGGAACAGACCGCGCCGTTCGTCTCCGTGGAGGGGGCGTGGAACGGCGAGTACGCTCTTGCCTCCTCCGAAGGGGAAGTCCATCGCCGCCCATTTGTAGGTCATCCCACGGGCGAGGCGGAGCCCGTCTGCAAGGCCGGCGCCGGCGGTGGGATACACCTTCATCCGGCACCCCCCCGTGGGAGGCCCCAGGGTGTCGTCGTCCATCACGACGAAGATCCACGTGCCGGTAGGCCCGTCGCGCCGCACGACGACGCCGACACCTCCCCACTCGGCGAGTCGGCGCTCGATCCCTTCGGGCTCCTTGGGGGCCGATCCGGACAAGGGTTCGGTCACCGGGACCCGTCCTTCAACGCCGAGCGTCCTTCACGACTCAGCGTCCTTCACGGCCCAGCATCCTTCCGGCCGGGCGTCCGTCACGGCGACTCGGGAAAGAGTTCCAGCAAGAGACCGCGGAGCTCGTCATCGTCCATCGCGCCCCGGACGAGCACCCACCCGAAGGGAGTCTCCGTGCTGACTTCACCGACGCCTCCATCCATGGGCGGCAGGATGGACGGATCGATACCCGGCTCGAGGTGGAAGACCTCGAACCGTCGCCCGTCGTCCATCTGCTGTCGGACCCGAGCGCCCCACGCGGTGGAGCCTTCACCCAGGTTGGCCACCTCGAGGACTTCGTGACCCGGAACCGAGAGCAGGGGCTCGGCTACGGCCTCGCCCTCCCCCACCTCCACCTCGACGGTGAGCGACCCGGTGGGGGCATCGGACTCGGCGTTTCCTCGGGTGGCGGCAGGCTCCAGGCGCGCGGCGCTGGCGACGACCGGTGGCGGGGTCGCGGACTCACTGGCCTGTCGCCTGCGCGGCTCCTCTTCGGCAGGCCGACTCGAGTCGGAGGCCGCCGTGATCACCGCCTGGTTCTCGACGCTCACCGCCGCCCCTGTCGCGCGGGCTCCGGCAGCGTCCTGCAGACTCAAGCCGGAATCACCTGCCACAGGAGCCATCGCCACCGCGTCGGCCGGCGCCGCTACGGCGTCATCCGCGGACGGGACCGGGCTGTCCGGAAACCGTTCCATGCGATCCAGGCTCTCGGACAGCGGCTCTGGCGCCCGCTCGTCGATCGCGGCGTCGGCCATGGTGTTGCCGACCTTGGCGACATCACCGTCGGCCGGCGCTTCCCCGACAGCAGGTGCCACAAGAGCACTGTTCAACGTCGCTTCAGCCGACGGCGTCTCTACGAGCGGCTGGTCCGATCGCCGAGCTTGCAACACCCCGACCGACGACTCGGCTTCCTCGAGGGCGGTCCGCGAGGAGCGACCCGCCCCGTCGACTCCGACGAAGGCGTTGGCTTCAACCGCCGACGCATCCGGCGTCACCTCGGCCGAACCGGAGGCGGCCGCCGCAGGCGCTTCTGACGCAGCGGTCGCACCCGATCGGGGGGTCAACTCCCGACCGATGTCCATGGCACGGGACTGGAGTTGGCCATCCCGCAGCATCCATCCAGCGCCCAGTGCCAGAACCACGGACGCGGCCCAACCCATGCGCTGCAACCGGCTGATCCCTCGGCGCTGCTGTGCGGTCCTCTGCACGTAGGCCCTCAACTCCTCCAGGCTCGGCAGGTCCACCACCGGAGCAGCCAGTCCGAGCATGGCATGGGCGTCCGCACGCACGCGTCGCTCCTCCTCCAATCGCTGGGCACACGTCCCGCACGCGTCCAGATGGGCCCGGATATTCTCCGCTTCCGGCGCGGGGTACTCGTCCAGCGCTCCATCCAGATAGGCGTGCAGCGCGCCCTCATCGACGTGCGACATCGGCCTCCTCCTTCTCTCTGTATGCCTCGGCGAGCCGCTTCCGGGCTCGCGAGAGCGTCGTGCCGACGGCGCCTACCGCCAGACCGAGCTCGTTTGCGATATCGGTGTAACTCTGCCCCGCGTCCCACAGCAGCAAGGCTTCACGGTCCTTCTCCGAGAGGGAGTCGAGAGCCTCTCGAACCAGGGCCCACTGCTCCTGCTCCAGAAGCCGGGATTGGGGGTCCTGGGCTCCTTCTTCCTGTATTTCGGCCTCCGACTTGAGGAGGACGAGGTGCTTCTTCCTTCGAATGACGGTCCTGGCCTCGTCACGGGCCAGATTCGCCGCTACCTGGAAGAGCCACGCTCGCGGCTTCCTCGGCTCGTGCTGCAAGGCGCGCACGAAGGCCTCCTGGGCGAGGTCCCGGGCCCGCTCCGCATCCCACACCTTGCGGTGCAGGAAGCGGACGAGGTCCTCGAACGTCGTCCGATAGAGGTCGTTCCAGTCGATGCCACTCATGGTGAGCCCATCATCGTACTCCGGAGACTACGCTCCTGGCCGGCGATCACAACATTCTCATCGCTTCGAATGGTGCATCCTTTCACCCCTCCGCGTCCCGTTCTGCCCCGCTCGACCTGTATGACGTTCCGTGGGGCACCCCTTGCACATGACTCGGACCTTGGACTGATTTCCAGTCGATGGGGAGCGTCAGAACGGAGGAACATCCTGAAGATCGTCGTGCTGGGCGGAGGTAGGGTCGGCAGCGCCATCGTGCGCGATCTGGCCGCCGAGGAAGACTTCGAAGTCCTGGTCGTGGACCTGGATCCGGTCCGCTGCGAAGAACTCACCGAGTTCGGCGCCGACGGCGTGGTCGCAGACCTCTCGAAGGCGGAAACGGTGTCCAAGGCGGTCCAGGACGCCGACCTCGTGGTCGGCGCCGTGCCCGGTTTCATGGGATACCGAACCGTCGAGCGGGTGCTCAAAGAAGGAAAGCCCATCGTCGACATCTCGTTCTTTCCCGAGGACGCCTTCGGATTGGAGAAGCTCGCCGAAGAGGCTGGCGTGCCGTGCCTCTTCGACTGCGGTGTGGCCCCGGGCCTCAGCAATATGGTCCTCGGCCGCCTGGAAGAGCACCTGGACGTCACGACGTCGTACCACTGCCTCGTCGGGGGACTCCCCGTGGAGCGGACCTGGCCCTGGGAATACAAGGCGCCGTTCTCTCCCGTCGACGTCATTCAGGAGTACGTCCGGCCTGCCCGCATGCGGAAAGACGGTGTCGACGTCACCCGTCCCGCCCTTTCCGACGTGGAGCTGGTGCATTTCTCCGGCCTGGGATCGCTGGAGGCCTTCAACACCGACGGTCTACGCTCGCTGCTGAAGACCTCGGACACACCGAACATGGTCGAGAAGACCATGAGGTATCCGGGGCACGCCGTGCGTATGCGCATCCTCAGGGAGGCAGGCTTCTTCTCGACCGAAGAAGTTCAGGCGGCCTCCGGGTCCGTACGGCCGCTGGACGTCACTGAGTCCCTCCTCTTCAGTGCGTGGACGTTCGACGACGGCGAGCCCGACCTCACCGTCATGAGGATCGTCATCGAGGGGGCAGTCGACGGTACCGCCGTACGCTACACATACAATCTCCTGGACTACTACAACCCCGACACCGAGACGATGTCCGTCGCCCGAACCACGGGGTACACGTGCACGGCCATGGTTCGGTTGCTCGCCCGGGGGCTATGGGACAAGCCCGGATTGGCCCCTCCCGAAGTCGTGGGACGGGACGCCGAGTGCTTCGACGCCGTCATCAAGCACTTGGAGGAAAGGGGGGTCCACGTCTTTCAGAGGGTCGAAGAACTCTAGGCCCGCGCCGGGTCTGCTCCTGAGCTACCGGTCCGGATCCCTTCGCCCCGGTCCCTTCCTACCGGCCGGACAACACCCTCAGGACGGGGTACCGGCCTTCTTCGATGGACGCGTCGAGGATGGCCCAGTTGGCGAGTCCGTCATCGGACCGGGGCTCGAAGAGCGTGAAAGCCAACCTGCCCAGAGACTGATTCACCGGCACCACGACAGTCCCTTCCGGAAGTGACTCCACCACCGTCTCCCACTCGCCGAAAAGCGTCCGCTCGTTGCGCCCCTGGAACGGCCGCTCAGCCACCCTGGTGGAGTCGATTCGGAACCGCTGAAGCTCCATATCGGCTGTCGGCGTCGTGGGCAGGACCGCCAGTCCGTGAGCCCGGGCGCGCTCGATGGCCGCTTCGGCTTCCGGGAGGATGTAATAAGCCTCCGGCGCCGTCTCGGTCTCGGTGGGAGCGAATGTGCCGTACTCGTACATGGGCGTCGGGTTCACCACATCGAGTCGGCGGAGAATGGTCTCCCCGGTGTAGGGGTGTCGTTCCTCGGCCACCTCCCCCATGAGGATCGTCACCTCCTGAGCGGACCGTTCGAAGTCTGCGCGCGTCGCCAAGCGCTGACCGATGACGCCCTCCAGTTCGGCCTCCTCGACCACGTCCTGGATGCGCCCGGCATTCTCCCGAGCGAAGTGGAGGATCTCCTCGACGAAGTAGAGCGTCGACATCACCCGGCCCTCGAACGTGTCGTAGGCGTACGCCTCACTAAGGATCGCGATCCGGTTTCTCAGACCGATGTAATTGTTGTTGAAGCGGGGGCGATGATCGAAGGTGTACCAACCCGGGCGGCGAGGATTGTGGTTGCCGTAGTAGTAATAGTCCCAGTCATGCTTCTCCATGATCCGTCGGGTCACCGTCGGGAGCCAGTCGTCGCGGAGGAAGTCGTCGATGACCTCCGGGGTGTTGGGATGGAGGGGAGGCGAATAGGTCAGGTGATAGGCGTGCCGCGTTCCGTTGGTGGTGTGCAGATCCACACCCACGTGGGGATCGTACGCCGTCATCATGGCCACCAGGGAGCGGGCTTCAGGTGCATCGAGCTTCATGTGATCCCGATTCAGATCGAGGCCCTGGGCGTTGGGACGCTGGCCCATGCCTCCGAGCGGGCCATGCTGGCGCGGCCGGTTACCCAGGTCGACGCGTTCGTTGCCGTCGGCGTTGTAGATGGGCGCCACCAACAGGACCAGATCGTCGGTCCAATCTGGGTACCCGCCGTTGGCGTACTCCCGGAGGAGCATCAACAGGGCTTCTTTCCCGCAGACTTCACCCGCGTGGATGTTCCCCTGCAGGTAGACGCGGGTCTTGCCCGTAGCTCGCACCGACTCCGGCGTCGCGTCAGGCGCACCCACGACGAGAAGTGGCAGCGGCCGACCCTCGTTGGTGTAGCCGAAGGTGGTCAGGTGGATCTCGTCGGAAAGTTCGGCCAGGCTCCGCGACAGCTCCATGACGTCTTCGTAGCTGCTCGTCTCGACGAAGTCCGTGCGTTCGGCTCGGGTGAGGAGGTCACCGAGGGTCGCCTGGCCCGTCACCGGCCAGGGGACGGCAGCCAGAGTCGCGATCAGGAGAGCTGCGGCGAAGCCTTGCCGCCGAGCGGTCATTGCTCCGGCTGTGGCTCCGTGGGCCGTGCAGCGCAGAAGAACGGTGAGCGAATGGATCGTACCGAAGGCAGAGAGTCGCATGGAGAGCCAGGTGGGAATGACCGCGAGGCCCGGTGGCGAAGCTGGAACCCGCGTGAGGGGGGCACCGGGACACGGAGCCGAGGTTTAGGGCCGCCAAGGTAGCGCCCATCGGCGACCCCGAAAACACGAAGGGCCCGAAGCCGAAGCCCCGGGCCCACCCATCATCCCCACCCATTCAGCTGGTTCGGCTGGCGCCGTCCTTTGGTTCCCCTGGTGCCGTCCTCAGGTGGCTACGTCGAAGCCGGCCTCGTTGAGCTCGGCAGCCTTACGGGCGTCGTCCTCGCTGACGACCTGGCCGTCGAAGAGGTGCACGCTGCGGTCGGCCATGTGCGCGTAGCGCGGATCGTGCGTCACCATGCAGATCGTCGCGCCCTCGTCATGGAGTTCCTTCATGAGGTCCATGACCGCGTTGCCGTTCTTCGAGTCCAGGTTTCCCGTCGGCTCGTCGGCCAGCAAGATCAGCGGCTTGCCCACGATGGCCCGCGCCACCGCCACACGCTGCTGCTGACCACCACTGAGCTGGCTCGGGTAGTGGCCCATCCGGTGGGCCATCCCCACACGCTCCAGCGCAGCCTGCACCCGCTCCTTGCGCTCGCTTCCCGGCATCCCGCGGTACGTCAGCGGCAACTCCACGTTCTCGTACACCGTCAGGTCGCCGATCAGGTTGAACGCCTGGAAGATGAAGCCGATGGCCTGGTTGCGGATCTTCGCCCGCTGGCTCGCCGTCAGGTTCTCCACCGGCGTGTCGTCGAGCAGGTACTTGCCCGCCGTCGGACTGTCCAACAACCCCAGGATCGACAGCAGCGTCGTCTTTCCACACCCCGACGGACCCGCGATCGACACGAACTCTCCCGTCTGGATCGACAGGTTGATGTTCGACAGCGCGTGGGTCTCCACCTCTTCGGTGTAGAACACCTTGCTCAGTCCCTCGAGATGGATCAGCGGGTGATCGGCCATCGTTGGTACTCCATTTGAAAACGGGTCGACGAATGTCGGCGGAGGTAGCGTTTCAGGTATAGACGAGAAGAAGGGCCAATTGGTTGCAGGTTCACGGGGCTTCCCCGCCTGTGAGTGCGTCGATGTACTCCCCGGCTCGGGCCTCGACCCGATTGGTACCCTCCACGAGGAGGCGCACGCCGTCGACGGCTCTTGACCTCTCCTCGGGACGGAGCGACCGCAGGAGGGCATCGACCTTGCCGAGGTCTACGGCCGCCGTCGCATCCTTGAAGCGTCGGCCTTTGGGCGTGAGGCGCACATTGATGACTCGGCGGTCGTCCGGATCCCGACTTCTCCGAACGCAGCCGGCCTCCTCGAGCCGCTTCAGGTTCAGGGACATCGTCGAAGGCGTCACTCCGAAGAAGTCGGCCAGCTCACCTACCATGGTCGGATCGATGTCATCGAGCTGACGGAGAATCCGCGCCTGATGGCCGGACACCTCGGTCAGATCTTCGGGATCTGCCGCACGTGTGGTTCGGCACGCCTCCACGAGGGCGAGAATACCGTCCCTGACGACATCCGCATCTGATCCGTACATCGCTCCTCACAATTTATATTGATTCGTCAAACCAATATACTTGGATGGACCACCCGAACACATGGTGATCCCTGAGGCCGTAGTCGCAGGCCCGGCATCAAAGCGGACCGACCCTGCGTGCCGGCCGAACGGCGGGCTTGGGAGGAGAGCGCCGAACAGCGTACCTTGTGGGCTTCCAGCACGTACCCGTCGGACCGGCCGGATTCCGCTCGATGCTCGATTGGACCAACAACCCCGAAGCCTGGATCGCACTCCTGACGCTCACCGTCCTGGAGATCGTCCTCGGCATCGACAACATCGTGTTCGTCGCGATCCTCGCCGAGCGTGTGAAGGAGAGCGCGCGCGCTCGAGCGAGACGGGTCGGTCTGACCATCGCCATCACCACCCGGATCCTCCTCCTTTTCTCCATCACGTGGATCATGGGGCTCACCCAGCCTCTCTTCTCCACACTCGAGCGCGATATATCCGGGCGCGATCTCATCCTCATCGCCGGCGGGATGTTCCTCCTCTTCAAGGCGACCCGTGAGATCCATCACAAGCTCGAAGGCGATGAGGGCGTGCATGGAACCGGGTCGAAGGCGGCATCCTTCACCAGCGTCATCATTCAGATCGCTCTGCTCGACATCGTGTTCTCCCTGGACTCGGTCATCACCGCAGTGGGCCTGGCCGAGGACCTACCGGTCATGGTCCTGGCCATCCTCATCGCCGGGTTCGTGATGATCGTCTCGGCCGAGGGCTTGAGCGCTTTCGTCAATCGGCACCCCACCGTGAAGGTGTTGGCCCTCTCGTTCCTTCTCCTCATCGGCATGTCCCTGGTGGCCGAGGGCATGCACCAGGAGATTCCCAAAGGCTACATCTACTTCGCCATGGGTTTCTCCATCTTCGTGGAGATGATCAACCTGCGCGCAAATCGCGACTCCGATCCCGTGAAGCTCAGGGAGTCCACTCCGGGCGGCTCGGCAGACTGAAGGGCGGGGGAGGCGCAGGGCCCAAAGGAGAATGAGGCGCCACCCAGGAGGGTGACGCCTCATGCCAGGGATTCGTCGGATGGATCTCGCCAGCGGCCCGAAGGCAACGAAGAGCTACATGCCCGCGACGCCCGCGTCCTGACCTTCCGCCACGATGAAGTACAGCCACATCCCTACGGCCGTGTGGCCGGCGATGTAACAGACCATGGAGTAGTCCCCCGCTTCACTGGCGACGAAGGTGATGGTCTCGGATTCGCCCGGCATGGTGGCATCCACCATGGACTGGGGGTTCTCGGAGATGGCACCCTCGAACACCGGGTCCGGCGTCGGCGGAACGGCGAAGTTCGTCAGCTCCCGGGAGATCCCGAGGCTGTGCGCCATGTTCGGGTCGGAGTTGGAGAGATTCACGGTCACGGTGTAGCCCACCGGAACGGTGATCGCCCACTCGCCTCTGATCGCCCCGTTGTAGTTCCAGTAGTTGTTGTCAGGCGTCGCGCCGGCCTCGATGTCCAACGTCACGGTCATGGCATCGTGGTCGACCTGATACCACCCCGGCATGCTCAGCTCACCACCCGGGATCTGAGGGCCCGCGGGCGCAGCCGCGGGCGGCGGGGCGGCGGAATCATCCGCAGCAGGCGTGTCGGCGGGCTCACCACCACCGCATGCGGCGAGGAAGAACCCGGCGACAGGAAGGAGCTTGTAGGCCTTCATCATGGTTCCTTTCGTTGCGGCCACGCTGCTCGGCTGCGGGGCCTTTGAGTTTGTGAAAAATGGTACAAGTGACTCCGGCCACTTGTTCCGCCGTCTTCGAGGCTGTCTCTTCACCCCGATCTCGCGACGCTTCCAACCCGCCGCCGCACCCCGGCGAATGGAGCCCCGAACCATGCTCCCCCGAAGTATCTCGCCGACGGCGTGGGCCGTGCTGGCCCTGGCCATGACGGCGCCCATGACATCCATCCAGGCCCAACCGTCCATGGAGGACCTGGCACCCCTCGTCGGATGCTGGGCAGGAGGAACGGAAACCGTGGACATGCGAGAACAATGGTCCGACGCGGACGGTGGTGCCATGCTCGGCACCACCCGATACCTCCGGGACGGAGCCCTCGTCGGGTTCGAGTTCGCCCGCATCGTCCAGACAGATACCGCCATTGTCCTCTGGCCCTATCCCGGCGGTGAGAGGTCGCCCCGCGGCTTCCCTCTCGTCGAGGTCGGCAGGGAGTTCGTCTTCGCGAATCCGGAGCACGACTTCCCCGTACGCATCATCTACTCGGTGGTCGATGAAAACCAGCTGGCTCCCCGCATCGAGGGGTCGGACGGCGAGGGTCGCGGATGGGTGCTCAACCGCGTGAGCTGCCCGGGAGGGTAGACCCCGGCGACCCTCTACCACCGCCGAGGGCAGACCTACGGAGGCGACTCCCTGTACCACCCCCGGGGCCAGGTGGGCGGACACCAAACCGGCCCTGTCGCCACCTGAGTGCGACCGGGCCGGTGAGGTCGGGATTCGGCTCCGCGGCTTAGTCGGCTACGGCCACCAAGACCGGGCCGCCGGGCGAGGTTGCGCTCTCACCAGCGCTCAAATCCTCCGCCATCCGACGAAACAGGAACGCCGCTCTCGCGTCGCCCTCTTCCTCCACTCGGATCGCCGTCCGGAGCAGAAATCGGATCCTTTCTTCCACGTTCATCATCATCGTCGTCACGGCTACATCGAACCGAACCCCACCCACATCGTCCACCCATCGACTCTACCTACGAGTCCATCCGCAGCGGGTTTCACCGCTGCGGAGAGGTCCCGGGCCATCCCGTACCGCGGGCTCCTGTAGAATCAGACGAACAGTGGGTCCGTTCCGTTGCCTCGGGCAGGCGCGACCTTGGCGGAACGCCTGGAATCAGCGGAAGCCGTGATACGTCCTCGGTCCCGGAGAGCTCGTCCCTTGCGGGGTCCACCGTCCGGATTCGAAGTCCAACCACCGATCGAACAACGCGTCGGAGTACGTGGGCCCGAAGGCGGGGCCCGCCATGGCCCGCCCGGTCTCGGCCATGACGGAGGCATAGCCGCCCCTGGCCACCGCCACGAGCTCGACGAGTCCGCCGTAGGCACCGCTGAAGTCGGGGGCGGTGAACGTCACCCGCTGTTCGGCATAGTCGATGCCCGGCACGCCGTCCAACACGGAAAGGTCGGCCGGCGGGACGGCATGGAGCTGCGCTACCACAGGCTCCTCGAGGGCCATGGCGCGGGCGTCGCGATACCCCTCCATGGCACGTCGAGCTCCCGAGCGCAGGTCGGCTCGCGCCTCGTCCACAGGCCTAGGCTCGGCCGACGAAGCCGAGGTCGCCGTCTTCACGATCACCATCTCGACCCAGGGCATGGTGCCTTCCAGGTCGGCGGCCAGGCGGTCGTCTCCCGAGGCGAAGATCACCGGGACCCCCACCCTGCCCCACGAATAGGCCACCACCTCGGTCTCGGTCACGGGCATCCCGTTCAGAATAAAGTCGATGCCCAGTGTGTAGGTGTGTGACGCGAAGCCACCGCTGCCCGTCTTCGCGTGCATCCCGACGACGGCCACGGCGTCGTAGACGCCGGCTTCGGTGAGATCGACGTACGCGTCGAAGAGCTCGTCCCGGCTCACCAACTCGGTACGCTCGTCGAGCTCGTCGAGGAGGAGGTCCGGCTCCGGGTTGCCGCTACCGTGCCCATCCACGATGTGGACCTCGTCCGCACCTCCATCGAAAAGCCCGGCCACCACCGCGTTGACGTCGCCCGTGAGGTAGGTCCGGCCGACGGCATACCGCTCCGGGTGCGCGAAGCGGAAGGTGTTGGGGTCCGACTGCCCGGTAAGACCCTCCATGTCGTGATAGACGAGGACCCGAACGACGCCGTCCGTGTCCTCCGCAGGATCAGCCACCACCCGGCCGGCTCGATCCACTTCACCGCCTCCCGAGCCGCACCCGACCATCGCCAGGAGGGACACGGCGCCGACGGACCGCGCGTTCATCGCCCCCAACCCGTCCAACCGGGACCGTGGACCGGCCGCCCCGGCATGGCTCCGGTGTGTTGCCCATCCGTGACCACCGCGACGCCGTTCACGAAGACGTGGTCCACTCCCGTCGACAGCTGATGCGGCTCGTCGTAGGTGGCGTGGTCCGAAACGGCCTCGGGGTCGAAGACGACCACATCGGCGTAGTACCCCTCCTCGAGGAGGCCCCGATGCCGGATGTTCAGCCGGGTGGCCACCGCCGACGACATCTTCCGCACCGCGTCCTCCAGTGGAAGAACGCCCTCTTCGCGGACGTACTTTCCGAGAATCCGCGTGAACGTGCCGTACGCCCTGGGATGGGCGAGACCGTCGGCCGTCTTCGGATCCATGCCACCGGCGTCGGTACCGAACTTCATCCAGGGCTGCCGGAGTTGCATGGCCACGTTCTCCTCGCTCATGAGAAAGTACATGGTCGAGACCCGCTGGCGTTCGGCCAGAACGATGTCCATGGCGGTATCGATCCAGTCCTTGCCCATCGCTTCGGCGATATCCGCGAGCCACCAGCCCCGGTACGATTGATGCTCGGGGCGGTTGAGGCCGAGTAGCATCGTCCCCTCGGGTGTCGCCAGGGAGCAGAAAGCCTCCCAGGGCTCGGTCTGCACCTCCATCTCCTGACGAATTCGAGCCCGCATCTCGGGGTCGGCCAGGTTCTCGTACAGCTCGCCGTCGGCCGACGCCCAGGGCGGGAAGCACGCGTCGAGGCCCGTCCCCCCCGCCGTGTACGGGTACATGTTGGCCTGGATGTCCACACCCGCAGCTCGCGCCGAGTCGATCTTGGCGACGGCCAGGGCGGCCTTGTGCCAGTTCCGCTGCCCCGCCGCCTTGAGGTGGTAGATCTCCACCGGCACCCCCGCCTGGGTCCCGATCTCGATGGCCTCGTCCATGGCCTCGAGGAGGTTGTCCGCCTCGCTCCGCATGTGGGTGATGTACACGCCGCCGAAGGGCGCCGCCGCGGCATTGATGGATATGAGCTCGTCGGTGGAAGCGAAGTTGCCGGGCGGATAGACCAGGGCTGAGCCGATGCCGAAGGCCCCGTCGCGCATCGCCTGACGCACCGCCTGCTGCATGGCACGTCGCTCGGCGCTCCCAGCGGCACCCATCGCCATCCCCATGCCGAAGACACGGATGGTCGAAGCCCCCACGAATGATCCGAAGTTCACCGACGCCCCATGATCCTCCATCGCCTGCATCCAGTCCCCGAAGGACTCGAACTGGGTGACGCCGACCTGCGTGCCGGCCAGCTCGAGCATGGCATCGCTGGACGGACCATTCGTCGTCGATTCACCCATGATCTCCGTCGTCACGCCCATGGTCACCTTCGACACCACCCGGCCATCGCCACCACCGATGAAGGAGAACCGGGAATGGCTCTGTATGTCGATGAACCCCGGGGCCACCACCCTGCCGGAGGCGTCGACACGCGTTCCGGCCGCAGCGTCGCGCAGAACACCCGGTGGGGTGACGGCCACGATCCGGTCACCGCGGATGCCCACGTCACCGGGGTACCAGGCGTTGCCTGTCCCGTCGACGATCCTGCCACCCTCGATCACCACGTCGTACTCCCCAGGCGCAGTGGGCGTCGGCATGGGAGCGGGCGCTCCGACCGGGGCCGCACTCGAGCACGCGGCGATCGCCAAGGACAGGACGACGGGAAGGCCGGCATGGGCCCGGCCAGATAGAACGGAAGACATGGGGAGTCGCGGCTGGAGCAACGGGAGAGGGGGCGACGACGAATTAGTCGCCGCCGAAAGGCCCGTCAACCGACTCGGTCGTCAGTCGTCCTGGTGTGCCCCCGACGAGTCGTCGGTCAACTCCCCGACGTATGCACGGATCCGGTTCAGGTAGTCCAGCAAGTCATGGAGCTCGTCGGCCTCCAAGGCGCCGGCGAGGATATCGTCCACGGCGTCCACGGGTCCGTCTAGGCGGCCGAGCAACTCGAGGCCCTCGTCGGTGATGCGGCACCACACCCGCCGCCGATCCTGAGTGCATCGTTCCCGGCAGACCCAGCCCTTTCGTTCCATCCGGTCGATGAGCCGCGTGACGCCGGGCGTCCGCTCGATCATCCGCTCCGCAACCGACAGTGTCGGAAGCCCGTCGGAGCCCGCCCCGCGGAGGATGCGAAGGACATTGTACTGCTGCAGCGTGACCCCCTCCGGCTCGAGGACTCGCCCCACGAAGCGCTTCGCGTCGTCGGCCGTGCGCAGCAGCGTCACGTAGGCCTCGTGGCTCTCCGATCGGAACGGCCGCGACTGTTTGATGTCTTCGAGGATGCTGTTGGTCACTCGGCTACCTTCGGGGGGCATGGGCGATCCGATGATTCGTTCACGGCGTCACCATTGAAGTTAGAACTTCTCCGATTCAGCGCCAAAGGTACCTCCGATCTATACTTTCCGTTCCACCTGGTGCGGTCAGGCAGCGACCCCCTCGCCATCGCCCCCCTTCACCTTTCGACGACCTCCGTGCGCACCCGTCCTTACGCCTTCCTGAAGGTCGGCAACCGCTGGATCAACATGGCCATGGTCACCGACATCGAAGACCACGGTGACAAGCTCGTCGTCTACGTCACGGCCGACATGGCGAGGCTGGCCAGTACCGACGACCCGTCGGCCATCGACGTCGCGCGCCGATTCTTCATCAAGGATCCCGAGGAGGTGGAGAAGATCAAGCGGTGGCTCCTCCTCCACGACGAGGACTAGGAGCCTGTCCGAGTAATGGGGCGAGCCGCCACCCATGCTTGCGCATGGGTCCCCGGAGCGCCACAGCGTCAGATCCGAGGCGGCGCGACGACGCGTAGCCGTGTGCTACGCCGAGGAGCGCCAACGACGGAGATGACGCTGTGCCGCCCCAACCCGAAGGGCACGAGGGGACCACCCTTCGGGCGGTGCCCGCGGCGTCATACCCCTCGTGCGCGGCCGCACCCCATGACTCGGACAGGCTCCTAGCGCTAGAGAACGAGCGCCAACCCCACGGCCACGATCACGGCGAGTGAGACGCCGACCTTCAACGCGACCGCTACGGTCCGGGCAAGGACCACTCCCCAGCCGACTCTTGCCGAGCGTCGCACCGACCGGGTTTCGAGCAGTGTCACGGCGCCGGCGCCGATGAAGGTGCCGATGAAGGCGGTGATCACCGGGCCGATAACGGGCACCGGGAAGCCGACGAAGAGGCCGAGCATGCCCCCGACGACGGCCCCCCAGAACGCTTTGCGGGATCCGCCGTAGGCCCGACCGAACCGGGCGACGACGCCGAACTCGGCCAACTCGGCAACGGCGGCGACCCCGGCGACGACCAGACCGAGGGTCCACCCGACCTCGCCGGCGAGAACGAGTCCCAGCGTCACCACGACGATGAACCAAAGACCCGGAAGTCCGAAGGGGATCATCAGGACCCCGACGAACATGGCGACGACGGCCAGGATGGAAATCCAAAAGCTCATGACGGCTCCCTGAAACTACTCCGGGTGCTACCTTCGGGACCCTACTACCTCCAAGACGGCCTCATGGCTCCCGGAGTTTCCGAATGATCAGTTCCACGACGCGACCTGGACGGCCCCTCTGACGACCGAGGGAACCCGGCGCCGCAAGCGGAAGCCCCCCAACCCGCCGGCGTTGACCTTGGGCTGGCGGGAATGGGTGGCCCTCCCCGAGTACGGTGTGGATACTATCAAGGCCAAACTCGATACCGGTGCCCGGACGTCCTCTCTCCACGCCATCGGCATGGAACGCTTCCAGCGCGCCGGTGCAGAGATGGTGCGGTTCGAGATCCACCCCGAGCAGCGCTCGCGGGCGAAGCGCGTCCACGTGGAGACCGAAGTCACGGACGAGCGGTGGGTCCGGAACTCCGGCGGTTACCGGGAACTACGCCCCGTCGTCGAAACCGGGGTCCGCATCGGCGATGAAGTCTGGACCATCGAGTTGACGCTGACACGCCGCGACGAGATGGGCTTTCGCATGCTTCTTGGGCGGCAAGCACTCAGGAAGCGCGCAGTCGTCGATCCCGGGAGCTCGTACCGGGCCGGTCGCCGGAAAAAGAAGAAGAAGAAATCGAAGCCCCCGGAGAACCGTTCGTGAAACTCGGCATCTTGTCCCGAAAAGCCTCGCTCTATTCCACCACTCGCCTCCGCGAGGCGGCGGAGGAACGGGGGCACGACGTGGCGGTCATCGATTTTCTCCGATGCTCCCTCGGCCTGGCGGGAAAGACCGGATCCATCAAGTACCGAGGGGAAGACCTCCACGTCGACGCCGTGATTCCCAGAATCGGGGCCTCGGTCACCTTCTACGGCACGGCGGTGGTGCGGCAGTTCGAGACGATGGGCGTCTACACCCTCTCGAAGTCCCAGGCCATCAGCGTCTCCCGCGACAAGCTGTGCTCCAACCAGATCCTGGCCAGGGCCGGCATCGACCTTCCAGTGACGGCCTTCGCACGATCGGTCAAGGACACGAACAGCGTCATCGAGATGGTCGGAGGGGCGCCTCTCGTCATCAAGCTCCACGAGGGGACACAGGGCAATGGCGTCGTACTCGCCCAGACCAAGAAGGCGGCGGAATCGGTGATCGACGCCTTCCGCCAGCTCGACGCCAATATCCTGGTGCAGGAGTTCGTGAAGGAGGCCGGTGGGAGTGATGTCCGCTGCCTCGTGGTGGGTGGTCGGGTGGTGGCCGCGATGCTCCGTCACGCGGCTCCCGGCGATTTCCGGTCCAACCTCCATCGGGGTGGCAACGCGGAGGTGGCCAAGCTGACGACCAAGGAACGGCGCACCGCCGTCAGAGCCGCGAAGGCCCTGGGCCTCAACGTGGCCGGCGTCGACCTCCTCCGCTCGGAGCGTGGCCCTCTCGTCCTCGAAGTGAACTCGTCGCCGGGCCTCGAAGGCATCGAGACGACGACGGGAGTGGACGTTGCGGGGGAGATCATCGAGTTCGTCGAGAACCACGTCGACATCGACCACGAATGAGTTCCCGAGAAGCCTTCGTCTTCGCCGACAAGCAGGTGGCGCCGGGAAAACGACGCCACTTCGATCTTCCGGCTGGCCGCCTGCCCTCCGGCACGCCACTTTCCCTCCCCATAGAGGTGCTCTGCGGCGCCGAGGCCGGGCCCACGGTGTGGCTCAGCGGGGCGATCCACGGTGACGAAGTCGTCGGCGTGGAGATCATCCGACAGGTCATGCAGCTCCTCCACGCGGATGCCGTCGCTGGGACCATCATCGCGGCACCGGTGGTCAACGTGTTCGGATTCGTCACCGAGTCCCGGTACCTGCCGGACCGGCGGGATCTGAACCGATCCTTCCCTGGCTCGGAGCGGGGTCCGCTGGCCGGTCGTCTCGCTCGCCTCTTCGTTCAGCAGGTGCTGTCGGTCTGCGACTTCGGCCTCGACTTCCATGCCGGCTCCGACGATCGGACCAACCTGGCCCAGATCCGCGGAGACATGGACGATCCGCAGACCCGGGACTTCGCCGTGGCGTTCGCCCCGCCCATCGTCGTCCATTCCAAGACCATCAAGGGGACCCTGCGACACACCGCTGTCAAGCTGGGCAAGCGGGTCCTTCTCTTCGAAGGGGGGGAGCCTCGCCGTTTCAGCCCAACGGCCGTGGACGCCGGTGTCTCCGGAACGCTGCGGGTGCTGCGTGCGGCGGGGATGATCGACGCCGCCCCGGCCGCCACCAACCCGGTGCGCGAGTCCCGGAACACGAAGTGGGTACGAGCGCCCCGCGGCGGCATCTTCCGCCTCGAGGCTCAACTCGGCGAAGAGGTGCGGAAGGGTGAGCGCATCGGCGTGATCGCCGGGCCCGCGGGTCGACAGGGCCAGGATGTCGTCGCCCGAATGGATGGGATCATCCTCGGCCACGCCGTGAATCCTCTCGTGCACCAAGGTGATGGTCTGGTGCATATCGCCGAGGTCGAGGGTGTCGTGAGCGACCCTGCGGTGGCCGCCACCCGGAGTGGAGAAGTCCGGCATGGTGCCAAGGACGATGGTCCGCGCTGAGGGCCTGCGAACCCCCGCACGTCGGGCGGCGCTCCCGGCCATCGTGGTAGGCCTGGCCCTCCTTGCGGCCTGCCAGCCCATGGAGGTCGACCGCGGCTGGGAGTGCATCGCGCCGGCCAACGCAGGCGGTGGCTGGGACCTTACCTGCCGGACGGTGGGCAGAGTCCTGCGGGAGCTCGGTCTGTCTCCGGGTCTCGTCCGGACCAGCAACGTGCCCGGCGCCGGTGGAGGGGTGGCCTTCGCCCGCACCGTCGCCCGCCGTAGCGACGACTCGAACGTGCTCGTCGCCGCGAGCCCGGCGACAGTGCTTCGCCTCGCCCAGGGCCAGTTCGGCGACCTCACCGAAGACGATGTTCGTTGGGTCGGAGCGGTAGGCGCCGAGTACGGGGTATTGGCGGTCGCCACCGACGCGCCGTGGCAGACGCTGGACGACCTCCTCGCAGAGTGGCGCCGGGACCCGACGTCGCTGGTGGTGAGCGGCGGGTCCGCGGTCGCTGGGCAGGATCATATGAAGGTGCTCCTCCTCGCCCATCGAGCCGGCCTCGACCCCAAGCGGATCCGGTACGTCCCCTTCGACGGTGGGGGTGAGGCCATGACTGCCCTTCTCGGCGGCTTCGTGCAGGTCTTCTCCGGCGAAGGATCCGAGGTCGAGGGCCAGGTGGAAGCAGGACGCCTCCGTGTGCTCGTCACCCTCTCGCCGGAGCGACTGGAGGGGCCCCTCGCCGACGTCCCCACGGCCGCCGAATCGGGGCTGGACGTCACCTGGGTGACGTGGCGGGGCTTCTACGTCCCGCCGGACATCACCGAGGAGGAGTACCGGGAGTGGGTGCGAGTCCTGGACCAGGTGGGACGGTCCGAGGAGTGGGCAGAGGCACGGCGGACCAATCGGCTCCAGCCGTTCTTCGTGGTCGGCGACGACTTCTCGGATTTCGTACGCGACCAGGTGGAGGACTTCCGAGCCATGTCCCGGGAGATCGGGCTCATCCAATGAGCAGGCTCCCGTGAAACAGGATCGGGTCATCGGCGTCGTCCTGGCCCTCGCCGGGGTCGGGCTCGCCGTGGAGGCGACCACCTTCGACGTGAGCTTCATGACCGACCCCGTGGGTCCGAAGGCGCTTCCGTTCCTCGTGGCCACGATGCTCGTCGCCGGCGGGCTCGTCGCCATCGCACGCCCTCGGCCCGACGTTCCACTCCCACCCGCAGACATCGCCATCCGAATGGGGGCGGCCGTGGCCGCCTTCTTCATCTACGCAGCCGCGCTCCCATGGCTCGGCTTCTTCGTCTCGACGACGCTGGTCGTCACGGCCCTGTCACTCCTGTATCGTGGCCCCTTACTGCCGTCTGCGGCAGCCGCGGCGGTGCTCGCCGGCGGTCTCTGGCTGCTCTTCGTACGCCTCCTGTCCCTCCCCCTCCCGATGGGTGAGTTGTGGATTCGCTGAGGCATCTGGTCGACGGCTTCGGCGTCGCCCTCCAGCCCCTCAACGTCTTTCTCGCCCTGGCTGGCGTGGGCATCGGCACCTTCGTAGGGATGCTACCGGGCATCGGCCCCATCAACGCCATCGCCATCCTGATTCCCGTCACCTTCGCCGCCGGAATTCCACCGGAGTCGGCCCTCATCCTCCTGGTGGGGATCTACTACGGATCCCAGTACGGAAACTCCATCAGCACTATTCTCCTCAACGTGCCGGGGACCGCATCCGCAGTGGTGACGGCCATCGACGGGCACGCCATGACGAAGGCCGGGAGGGCGGGTCCCGCTCTTGCCGCATCCGCCATTGCGTCCTTCGTCGGCGGGACCTTCTCGATCTTCGGACTGGTGCTCTTCGCCCCGGTCCTCGCCGAATGGGCCATCCGGTTCGGTCCCGCAGAGTACTTCGCCCTCATGGTCTTCGCGTTCTCGGCCCTCTCGAGCTTCGCCAGCGGAAGCGTGGTCCGGGCCCTGGCCTCCACCGGCTTCGGCCTCTGGCTGGCCACCGTAGGACTGGACCCGAACAGCGCCATCCCACGCTACACGTTCGGGCGGATCGAGCTGTTGGACGGAATGGACTTCGTCGTGGTCACCATCGGCCTCTTCGCCGTGAGCGAAGTGTTGCAGCTCCTCGAAGACACCGGTGCCGGCCGATCGGCGACGACCCTCACCGGCAAAGTCGTGGTCTCCGTGAAAGAGCTGGCGGCCACCGGATCGTCGATGGTCCGTGGGGGCATCATCGGCTTCATCGTCGGCGTCCTGCCCGGGGCTGGTGGCACCATCGCGTCGTTCCTCGCCTACAGCACCGAGGAGCGCGTCGCGGGAGCCGACGGCAGGTTCGGTGAAGGAGACATCCGTGGAGTGGCTGCCCCCGAGGCTGCCAACAACGCCTCGGTCAACGGTGCGCTCATCCCACTCCTGACCCTCGGTGTTCCGGGAAGCGGCACCACGGCGGTCCTCCTCGGAGCGCTCCTGGGCCTGGGCATTACGCCGGGCCCCCTCCTCCTCGAAGAGCAGCCCGACCTCTTCTGGGGGCTCGCCGCATCGATGTACGTGGGAAACGCCTTCCTACTCCTCCTGAACCTGCCACTCGTCGGCTTGTTCGTCCGGGCCCTGACCACTCCCAGGTGGATCCTCATCCCCGGCGTGGCCGCTCTCGCGTTCGTCGCCGTGTACGCCGTCGCCGGCAGTGCCTTCGACCTCGTGCTGATGACGCTCTTCGGCGTGGTGGGCTACATCATGCGCAAGTTCGCCTTCCCATTGGCGCCCGTGGTCCTGGGTCTGGTGCTCGGGCCCCTCATGGAGAAGAATCTGCGACGAGCGATGGCCCTGTCCGGAGGAGATTGGACGGTGCTCTTCGACTCGCCCATCGCCATCACCCTCTGGGTGTTGGCCGTCGCCAGCCTCGCGGCGCCTCTGGCTCTCGCGAAGTTCACTCCGCGAAAGACCGCATGAGTGCTCGTTCCAGGAGACATGACCCGATGACGGACAGTTCCCACGCGCAGCGCCCTCTCACTCGCCGCGATTTCGCCAAGCTCATGGGGGCGGCGACAGCGGGACTCGCGCTTCCCGCCTGCGGCAGGGGGTCCGACGTCGGCCCCGACGGAATGCCGCTGGACGGGCCGTACGACGTGGCGCTGAGAGACGGCCTCATGGTCTCGATGCGCGATGGAATCCGATTGGCCACCGACGTCTACCTGCCGGCCCGGAGCGGGGAGGAGCTCCCGGGTCCCTGGCCGGTGATCCTGGAGCGGACGCCGTACGGTCGGAACCGTCCGAGTCGCTCCGAACGCTCCGTAGCCGAGCCAGACGAGGCGAAATCCCGGGCCGAGGTCGCGCGGGTCTTCGTGGAGCGCGGCTACGCCGTCGTGTACCAGGACGTGCGCGGACGATACGACTCCGAAGGCGAGTATCAGAAGTACCTGGACGATGCTCCCGACGGCTACGACTGCTGTGCGTGGATCGTCGCACAGGAGTGGTGCGACGGCCGCATCGGGACAAAGGGGCTTTCCTACGCTGCCCACACACAGGCCGCCCTGGCTTCCGCTGGAGCGCCGGGCGTCGCTGCAATGTTCCTGGACTCGGGGGGCTTCTCCAACTCCTACCAGGGCGGTATCCGCCAGGGCGGGACCTTCGAGCTCAAGCAGGCCACCTGGGCCTACCGCAACGCGCTCGTCAGCCCGGAAGTGGCCGGCGACCCCGAGGTGAAGGCGGCCATGGAAGCCGTCGATGTCCACCGCTGGTTCCGGGAGATGCCCTGGCGACCGGGGCGGTCACCCGTGAGCCTCGCCCCGGCCTACGAGGCGTACCTCTTCGAGCAGTGGACGCACGGCGTCTTCGACGACTACTGGAAGCAGCCGGGGATCTACGCGTTGGGGTACCACGACGTCTGGCCCGACGCGCCCATGGTCCACATGTCTTCGTGGTACGACCCCTACCCCCGCACCGCCGCGGAGAACTTCATGGGGTTGTCGGCGCTCAAGAGAGGTCCGGTTCGGCTCATCCTTGGTCCGTGGACCCACGGCGATCGCTCGCTGACCTACGCGGGCGACGTGGACTTCGGTCCGGCTGCGACCCTGGATGGCCAGCTCGCCTCCGACTATTGGGAGCTTCGGGTGCGCTGGTTCGACCACTGGCTCCGTGGGGTGGACAACGGCGTCGACCGGGAGCCCACGGTGCGGTACTTCGTGATGGGCGGAGGATCGGGAAGGAAGAACGCCGACGGCCGTCTGGACCACGGCGGGCGCTGGCGTTCGGCCACCGACTGGCCCATCCCCGAAGCAGTGGACACGCCGTTCTACCTGACGGCCGACGGAGGGCTGGGCACCGACAGGACCACAGCGCGGGGGTCCGCCCTCTCCTACCGGTACGACCCCTCCGACCCGGTGCCGAGTCTCGGAGGCACCATCACCTCGGGTGCGCCCATCATGGAGGGCGGAGCGTACGACCAGCGCGAGCGCGAGGACTTCTTCGGTAGTTCGGAGCCGTATCGGCGTCTCGCCGAGCGGCCCGATGTCCTGGTCTTCCAGACCGAGCCGTTGGAGCAGGCCATCGAGGTGACCGGCCCCCTGGTGGTACGACTCTGGATCTCGTCCGACGCGCCGGACACGGACTTCACCGCCAAGCTCATCGACGTGTATCCGCCGAACGAGGACTACCCCGAGGGCTTCGCCATGAACCTCACCGACGGCATCATACGTTGCAGATACCGGGACTCGTGGGAGGAGCCGTCCATGATGGATGTCGGAGAGGTGTACGAGGTCACCATCGAAGCGTTCCCGACGAGCAACCTCTTCCAGGCGGGCCACCGGATCCGTCTCGACATCTCCAGCAGCAACTATCCCCACTTCGATCTGAACTTCAACACCGGGGAGCCGGAAGGCCTCGCCACCACGTCCCGAATCGCCACGAACACCGTGTGGATGGACGCCGAGCGGCCCTCCCACGCGGTCCTGCCCATCGTACCCGGGAGCTGATTCGGCACGGCCGGCGGATCTCGTCTCGCTGGAAACTGAAGGCACGAAGAAGCCCCCGCCCGGCGAACCGGACGGGGGCTTTCCGCATCACCCTGGGGTGGGGCGGCTCACTCGTGGCGTCAGCCCGATACCGAGAAGCTCTCAGAGAAGGTCGTGCCGCACACGCTGCCTGCCGTCTCGAAGGAGAACCCGTTCGACGAGGAGGAACCGGAGAACTCGTAGCCGACGGAGCACGTCCCGCCCCCGTCCTCCCTGCTCCACATGATGGCGCCCGACACGCTCCCGGAGAACTCGGCACTCTCTTGACCGTCGGTGGTCATGAGGAAGTCGAAGCCGATGTTCGGATCGCCGGTGAGCGTGAACTGGGTCCCTCTGTCGCCCTGGAGAACGCAAGCGACGTGAGTGAGGTCAACAGAGAAGTCTACGGAGCCGGCACCCGTCTGGTCGTCGGTCTCGACGTCGACGACGGCTTCCATGGCAACCGTACCACCCAGGGGGCATTGGCCCGTGGTTTCAACGGTCGCCGTGTACGTCGCGAGCTGGGGCCCGCCGGGGGCCTGGGCGGGTTGCTGATAGTTCAGGGCCAGAGCGTCGAAGAGGCTCTGGGAGAAGATCGCCGTCGCGAGTTCCTGGGCTTCTTCCTCGCTGAGGTTCCCCGGGGAGACACCGTCATCTCCGCAGGCGGCTACGGCCAGCATGCCGGCCAGGGCAACGATACGAACACTGGATTTCATGATACGGCCTCTCCTGAGGTCAATGTGAACTGACCCCTTTCCGAAGCAAGCGTCATGCCAATCTGCCGAAGGGGCCTCCACCATGGCCCCTGGAGCTTCGTCCTTACAGGACAAGCACTTTCTTGAAGTTTGCACGACCCGTAAAGTGCCAGAAGTGTCGCATAAGACATCTGTTCACCACAGGCGGATCTCACGGCCAACAGGCCCCCTTCCTTGCGCCTGGACTCCAGTCGACTATATATAGAGTGTCGATATAAAGACACTCGACATACGGAAAGTTGTGTCCCTCGCGACAAGGAGTTCCGGGTGACAGAGGAAGATTTCGACGTCCAGGGGTTCGCGCGTGGCATCAACGAGCTGCTGATCCTCTCCACCCTTCGTGACGGCGCGAAGCACGGCTACCAGATCGCCTTGGACGTGGAGGAAGGCAGCAACGGGCTCTTCCGGTTCCGTCATGGAACGCTCTACCCGATCCTCCACCGTCTGGAACGGGACGGCCATATCGAAGGGTCCTGGTCCCGGGCCGAAGGGCGACGGCGAAAGGTGTACGCCCTTACACGGAGGGGAGAGCGTCACCTATCGGGAGGATCCCATCGGGTGGATGTCGTCCTCAACCGATTGATGTCCATCCTGAGGGGGCCCGACGAGGTACTCTCGTGAAGCGCGCCGGCGAACCCGACGGTAGGCTGACCCGCCACGGACCTTCCCTCTCCGGTGTGACGTCGAACGTCGGGCTACCGTTGACCGCCCGGACCCGGATCGTACGGGAGTTGAGCGCCGATCTCCGGGCCCTCACCGACCAGTTGGTTGCCAAGGGCGTTTCTCCGGAGGAAGCCAGCAGGCGCGCAGCGGAAGTGGTCGTCCCTGCGGGCCCCGCCCTGCAGGAACTCGAAGACCTGGCCCGTCCTCTCTACCGGCGACTCGTGGCTCGCGTCCACCCCCGGAGAATCCACGCGGTGGAGCGCGGCGCCTTGGGAGTGGCGACCCTCCTCCTACTCGCGGTCGAAGGCACCGCGCTCCTGGGCGCAGGAGTCCTGGCCGACCCGTCTCCCTGGCTTTGGCCGGTACTCGCCGCCGGCACGACCACTCTCGCCGCCGTCCTGGCGAAAGCGTTCCAGCTCTGGATCAAGGGCGCCCACGAAGAGCCGCGACGGGGCATCGCCGCCGTCGCCGTCCTCTCCGGCCTGACACTGGCCCTCGGGTGCAGTGGTGCGCTCCTGGGACTGCTGGAACTGGCGGCGACCGTTGAAGCCGCCCCCGAAAGCGCCGCCCGACTGACCCTCGCGTGGTTAGTTCGCGACGCGGCCCTCCTTTCCACGGCCATCATCCTCAGCGTCACGGGCGGCCTCGGATGGCTGGCTCTGAATAGCTGGACCACCTGGGCCGAGCAGACCTACACCGAAGCGCTCGCCCTCACATCAATCTCTTCGCAGGAGTCGTCATGATCGAGCTCTGGGAACTCATGGGCTTCATTCGATACCCCCTCACCGTTTCATCCGTAGTGATCGTCGCTCTGGTCCTCTACTCCACGGTACGGCTCTTCGAGGGCGACGCGCGTGCGCTGCCCATGACCCGAACGTGGATGGACTCCATCCTCTTCTGGGGTGGGTTCTCACTCGTCACCGGCATCCTCGGGACCCTCGTGGGCATCGTGATGGCCGCTCAGTCCATCGAACAAGCGGGAACGGTTTCGCCGACCCTGGTGTGGGGCGGGATCAAGGTCGCGCTGTACAGCTCGGTGTTCGGTTTGCTCGTCCTCGCCCTGGCGTCCCTCGCGTGGTTCGTGCTTCACCTTCGCTGGAGTCTCCTTTCCAGCAGGGACGCCGGGGAAAGGATGGCCTGACGCCGACGTCCGCCTTGCCGCGGGGGGAAGGAGCGGGCGAGTATGGGCGCCATGCTACCCCGCTTCGTCCTCTCGCTCACCGGCGCCGTGGCTCTCGGCCCGGGCCCCTCCGGTGCTCTGCTCCTACTCCTCGCCTCAGGCGTGACCTACACGGCCCACGCCCAGGCTCTACCTCCGGCCCCGGCGTACGCCATCGAGCGGAGTTCGGGATCCATCATCGTGGACGGAGTACTGAACGAGGCTGATTGGGCGAGGGCGGAGAGGATTCCGTTGTCCTGGGAAACAGCTCCCGGTGACAACGTCCCGGCCACCGTCGACACGGAGTGCCGGATGCTCTACGACACAGTCACCCTCTACTTCGGGTGTGTCGCCTCCGATCCGGAGCCCGATCAGATCCGAGCCCACCTGGCAGAACGCGACGATCGCGCGAGAACCATCCAGGACGACCACATCGTCTTCCTTCTCGACCCATTCAACGACGAGCGCCGGGGTTTCGAGTTCCGGGTGAACTCCCTGGGCGTCCAGATGGACGCCATCCTCAGTCGGGCCGAAGGAATCGAAGACTTCTCGTGGAACGCCGTGTGGCACTCGGAGGTGCGCAGGACGGATGGCGGATACGTGGTCGAAGTCGGGATCCCCTTCAGCTCTCTGCGCTTCCCCCGTACGACTGGAGTGCAGACGTGGGGTCTCATCATCGATCGCTCGTACCCGAGAAGCGTACGGCGGCGGATGCGATCGGCCCCCCTGGACCGCAACACGACCTGTCTGCTCTGCCACGCGAACAAGATCACCGGCTTCATGGGCATTGAACCAGGAAGCGCCGTGGAGTTCGTTCCCACACTCACGGCGAGTCGGTCCCAGCGTCGCGAGCCCTTCCCGACCGGCGACCTCGTCGCCGATCCCCAGACAGACCTGGCCGACATCGATCCGGACATCGGCCTCGACTTCCGCTGGGGCGTGACCACGGCGCTGAGCCTGAACGCCACTGTGAATCCGGATTTCTCGCAGGTAGAGGCCGACGTCGCGCAGCTCGCGGAGAACCGCCGCTTCGCCCTCTTTTTCCCCGAGACCCGGCCGTTCTTCCTGGAGGGCGCCGACTTCTTCCTGACGCCACTGCAGGCTGTCTTCACCCGCTCCGTCGTCGACCCTGACGCGGGCGTCAAGCTCACCGGGAAAGAAGGAGCCAACGCGGTGGGCCTCTTCGCCGCGCGAGACGCGACGACGAACTTCCTCTTTCCTTCGAACCAGGGCTCGGCTGCCGCAGTTCTGGGGCAGGAGGCGTACAACGGCGTCGCCCGGTTCCGGCGTGACGTCGGGCCAGCCTCCAACGTCGGCGTCCTCATCACCGGTCGGTACGGTACGGGCTACCAGAACCAGGTCGTGGGGGCCGACGCATTCCATCGCCTGACACCGTCGAACGCGGTGCGGCTTCAGGTGCTGAGGTCCAGCACCGACTATCCTGACCAACTCGCCACCGACTTCGGTCAGCCGACGACCACCTTCGGCGATTGGGCCCTCTCGGCGGCCTTCGACCACTTCAGTCGCGATTGGGTCGCGTCGGTGAGTTTCCAGGATCTCGGTAGCGACTTCCGCGCAGACGCCGGCTTCATCCCACGGGTCGACACCCGCATCCTGGACGGCTCAGTAGGCCGGGTCTTCACCGGAACGGCGGACGGTTGGTACACGCGCATCCAGACGACGGCGCTCTACCAGCGTACCGAGGATCACCAGGGCACGCTTACGGACGAGCGTATCGGCGCAGAGTTCCGCTACCAGGGTCCGAGCCAGTCCACGGTGGTGGTCTCACCCACCCGCCGGAAGCTCCTCTTCCGCGGAGTGACCCACGACCTCGATCGTCTGGAGGGCAACTTCGAGGTGCGCCCGTCCGGTTCGTTCACCTTCGGGTCGATCTTCCGCACCGGTGACTTCGTCGACTTCCGCAACAATCGTCGATCCTTCGGTCTCGTCCTCACGCCGACCACCAGCTTCTACCTGGGGAGCCAACTCGCGACGACGTTGGCCCTGACCCATCAGCGACTTCGGTACGAAGGCGACCCGGTCTTCACCGCCAACCTCGTTCAGATCCGGACCCTCTATCACTTCAACGTCCGATCCTTCGTTCGCGCCATCGTCCAGTATCGGATCATCGAGCGGGTGGCAGCCCAGTACGTCGATCCCGTGGTGCCACAGTCGGAACAGCTCTTCACCCAGTTCCTCTTCTCGTACAAGGTGACCCCTCAGACCGCCTTCTTCCTGGGATACACCGACGGCCACGAAGGGACGGACGCGTTCGGACTCACGACGAGGAGCCGAACGCTCTTCCTGAAGATCGGTTACGCCATCCAGCGGTAGACATCCCAGTACCCTGCACCGCCCCAAGGGCTAGGAATCCAGCTCCGCGATGAGGGCGTTGGCCCTCCGGAGCCGGGTGCCCAGCACGGAGCCGATACCGGCCTGGATCTTGATCGCGATGGTGGGATGATGCTCGGCCATGCGCATGAAGGCGTCGTGGGTGAGCTCATAGACGTCCACCGGATCGGTGGCACGCACACCCGCCGAGCGCGGAAGCCCATCGATGAGGGCGATCTCCCCGATGACCGTGCCCTTCGCCACCGTCCCCAACCGTCGGTGTCTGGCTTCGCCGGGGATGGGGATGGTGATGTCGGCAGTTCCCCGCCGAAGAAGGAAGAGGGATCGATCGGTGTCTCCGACGTTGAAGAGGAAGTCCCCGCCGTCGAACCACCGCTCCCCGACGTATGTCGCGAGGATGTGCGCCTCCTCCGGTTCCAATCCCCAGTCGGCGGCGAACATGTCGAGCGTCCACCCCTGCTCGTCGAAGTCGTCGGCGCCGAGCTTCATGAGGAGCCCGTCCTCGAAGTACTCGAGTGCCCGGTCGGTGCTCTCGAACATCCGCGCTTCGGGAACGCCGTTGAGCATGAGGTCCTCGGCGATCTCCGGCCTCAACACTTCCGGCATCACGAAGCTGAAGCCCAATGTCGTCCCCCGGCCCCTCAGGCGGGCGAAGGTCTGGCCCAGGACCTTGAAGCCGGTTGCGTCGACGTCTCGTACCCGGCGGAGATCGAAGATGACGAAGTCGGCACCATCTTCCGCCAACTCCTCCGCCCGTGACGCCAGAGCATCCGACGAACCGAAGAAGATCGTGCCCTCGAGCTCCAGGACTGCGATGCGGTGGCCTTTCTCCTCGAGGATCCGCGTCGTCTCCGAGTCACGGCTCTTTGCCGAACGGACGGTGGCGCCAGTCCGGATCCGCCGGATGGGTGACCGGCTCATCTGTACGACGAAGACAATGATGGAGAGCACGACGCCGGCTCCCACCGCTTCCACCAGCCCCCACGCCACGCCGACGAAGACCACGAACAGCATCTGCACCGTCGCCACCACGTTGTCCCGTCGATCGGTGGCGTCGGGTCGGAGGCTCTCCTTGAGCTGGCCGAAGCTCCAACGGTCGAAGAGCGCCGACGCGATCACCATGATGAGCCCGGCGATGGCCGCCTTGGGCAGGAGAGCCAACGGCCGAATGAGCAGGAGCATGAGGACCAGCACGGCGACGCCGTTCACAGCGCCCGACACTTTGGACCGACCGCCGGCCCGCTGGTTGACCACTGCCCTGGCGAGGATGCCACTGGTGGTGAGGCCGCCGAAGAAGGCCACCGCCATGGAGCCGATGCCCTGCCCCACCAGCTGACGGTTCGCGTCGAATCGACGATCCGCGATGCTCTGGTAGCTGACCAGCGTGATGAGAGCCGAGATCGAGTCCAGGACAGCGATGGCCAGCGCCCCGGAGACCACAGCCGCGACCACGCCGAGATCAACGCTGGCCACCAACGCTGGCAAGACACTCGTCAGATAGTCGGGACTGGGCACGACCGGCGGAAGCGCCCCAAGGACGGGCCCCAATCGGGCGCCCGGTGACAGCGCCTGGATGAGGTAGTAGACGCCGCTCCCGACGAGGAGCGCGGCGATGGGCACGGCCGGCTTCTGGATGAACCGCCCGCCCTTGGCCACGAAGAGCGCTGTGCAGACCGTAACCGCCACCGTCCCGGGTTGGATCTGCCCGAGGTCGGAGAAGAACGCGGACCAGCTTTGGCGATCTACCCCCATCGACGGCCAGATCTGGCTGTTGATGAGGAGGATCGCTGTTGTGTTGCGGATGCCGGCCACCACCGGATACGGCATGAACTTCACCAGTCCGCCCACCCGGAACGCTCCGAGGAGCGTCTGGACACTGCCGCTGAGCAGGACCGCGCCGAACGCCAGGGAGAGGAGGAGGCGCTCGCCGTCGGGCGTCGACACGTCGAAGTGCCCCGTCGCGACCAACGAAGCGAGCATGGCGGCGAAGACCATGGACGTCGTGGCCTTCGGTCCGGCGATCATCCCCGGCGCGCCGCCCGTGAGGGAGGCCAGGAACCCGGCAATGATGGAGCTGAGCATCCCCGCGAGAATGCCCTGCCCGGCGTACTCAGGCCCCAGCGGCGCGAAGGCAATGACCCCGGCGGCCACGTTGCCCGGAATCGCCACCACCGCGGCCGCGACGCCACCGGTCAGGTCTCCTGGCGTGAAGCGAATTCTCGACGAATCGGCGGGCATCGAGCTCCTTGGACGGGGTGAGCCGACGCGAGAGGGCGGCTCATCGCCCGCGAAGGTGCGTCGACGACCCGGCCCCGCGCCAGCCGACACTAGGCACCCGAACTGGCGAGTGGCGTCGGCGCCACTGTATTCTGGCCGCCACGGGAAGGGATGGGGACGGAGCCACCTTCTGGAGACAATCGCGATGACCGGACCCCTGGATGATGCCGTCCGCCCGCGATGGCCGGGACTCGATCACGACTTTCACCAGGCCCTCATGGACGAAGGGCTGACCCCCGACGGCGAGGCTCTTCGGAAGAAGGCCCAGGATCGCTTCCAGTTCGCCGAAGGCAAGCCCTTCCTGCTCGGCCCGGCTCAGATGGTGAAGGGGGAGTACTCGGAGCGCTTTCGTCGCGTCACGGCGATGTATCATCGCGCCATCCAGGCCATCGTCGACGCCTCCTACGAAGACGAGGCGATCCGAAACGCGCTGTCCACACCGCCCCACCTCGCAGCCGACCTGGCGGCGGACCGCGATCCCCGAAACGCGAAGGTCCATATCTGCCGCCTCGATCTCATGCTCGACCCGGACGGCGGCTTCTGGATTCTCGAGACGAACGCCAACTGTCCCGGAGGCTTCGTCTTCTCCGGCATCTGCAACCGAGCGTGGCGGGAGTTCATGGAGGAGCGTGGATACCCCATGCCCCCGGCCCTCGACCATGAGGAGCGGGGGTTCATGGCCAAGTGGTTCCTGGAGGTCATCGAGGAGGACACAGGCACGCGACCCGACCATATCGCGCTCCTCCGCGAAGAGGGCGGCAACCGGCTCGAGCTGGGAGACTTCGCGAAGCACGTAGAGTGGGAAGGCATCGAATGCGGTGAGCTCGATCCGCGCCAAATCCGCTACGAAGGCGCCGGATCGATCCCCACCGTCGACGGTCGGCCGGTGACCCACGCGTATCAGAAGCTCGGCATGCAACCCTTCCAGAAGCACCGAAAGAACCTCGATTGCTTCGTTCACGCCGTCAGGGACCGTGCCCTCTTCGTGCAGAACGGTCAGCGTGGCCGTTGGGTAGGTGACGACAAGCTCTGTCTCGCCATCATCTCCGACCCCGAGTTCCGCTACGTCTTCGCCCCCGACGACTACGCGGAGCTACAGAAGCACGTACCCTGGTCGCGGAACCTCAGGCTGGTGCCTGCCGATGTCCTCGAAGAGGTGAGGCGAAGACCGGAGCGCTACGTCCTCAAGAAGGGGCTGGACACCCGGGGTCGCGGCGTCATCGTGGGTGCCGGGGTCACCGAGGAGGATTGGGCTGATGCCGTAAGTAGAGGCGTGACCGAAGGTTGGCTCGTCCAGGAGTTCCACCCCACCTGCTGGGTGGAGCGCGATTTCGACGCGCCCGCCCTACAGCGTCACGATCTGGCGCTCGGTGCCATCAACGGACGACTCACCACACTCTTCATGCGTAGCAGCGGGGAGCTCCGCGTGAACATGGCGCGGACCGGCCGCATGCATCCGGTGTTCATGGCCGCGGAACCGGCCGCGGCTTCATGAGGAAGTAGCTCGCCACACCCCCGGCGAAGGCCAGCACGTACCACGTGAGGGGGAAGCCCTCGGACTGATCGATGATGATCCACCCGGCTTCCTGGGGAACCACCGCCAGGAAGTTGTTCAGGAAGTGCCAGAGCATGGCGGGGAAGATCGATCCGGTCCGAAGTACCACCACGGCGAGGACGATCCCGATGAAGGCCGTGGGCGCGATCCGGAACAGGCTCACGTGGAATACCGAGAAGACCAGTGCGCTCACCAGCACCGGCGCCCACGAACTCGTAAACCGTTTCCTAAGTCCCGAGAAGAGAACACCCCGAAACGCGATCTCCTCGAGGACGCCCGGCATCACCGTGATGAAGAAGACCATCTGCCAGAGTGGGATTTCGGCCACCAGGCTCTGGCCAAAGGCCTCCAGCAGCGACTCCGGCACCGGGAAGACGTAGCGGTTCACGACCTCGAAGAGCCCGATTCCCAGCACGAGCACGCTCGGCGCCCCCACCAGGACAGCGACCCAACTGCGCCAATGGGGTCGATGGAGTTGCAGCGTCTCCTTTACGTCCAGCTCGTACTTCCGGAGGAGGAAGATCGAGCCGCCGAGGAAGATCACGCCGAGGTTCACCAGTACCTGGCCCCGAACCCCCAACTCCTCGCCGAACCAGAGGTTCACGACGAAGAAGAGCACCCAGAATCCAACGAACCAGCGCAGAACCTCTCTGGGGAAGACGGCCGCCCCACCTCTGAACTCGGCCTCGTCCGCTCCCGTGCTCGTGATGAGGCGCTCGTTGGAGAGCGTGGCCTCGGTCCGCCGAAGTAGGATCCAGCCAGCCGCCGCGGTCGAGGCAAAGGCCAGGAACCCCCATACGAAGTGCCAGTCACCCATGAGCAAGGCGCGGGTGGCCACGGCGAGCCCGCTGATGGGAACCAGTGCGATGACACTCTGAAGCTCCACGCCAGGGAGGAACGACGCGAAGCTGGGCAGCAAGAAGATGAGGAAGAGGGGCAGGAAGTAGATCTGGTATTCCTGGTAGCTCTTCGCGATACCGCTGAGGAGTAGGAGGGAAGCCGCGACCATGACGATGAGCGGGACGACCATCACCAGCAGGAGAAGCAGGGTGTCCGGGCCGATGGCAACCTGAAAGTTGGCCGGGAGATCGATGACGCCGAGACCGATGTAGACACCGATGTTCGCGATGTTCACGATCCCGACGGCGAGGCCAACGGCCATGATGGCACCGAGCTTCGCATGAACGATGTCCTGCCGGGAACTAGCGGTGGTCAGCAGCGTTTCGAGGGTGCCTCGCTCCTTCTCTCCGCTGATGGAGTCGGCGGCGACGATGGAGCCACCCGACAGCATGAGCAGAATCAGGAACGGCACGAGCGCGCCGCCCAGGAGCGAGCCCGCCTCCTTGGCTGCGGTCGCGACGTTCTCCGACTGAAGCACCGCGACCTCGTCGAGGTCCACCGGGAAACCCGCGGCACGGAAGACCGAATCACGCATCTCCGACCGCACGGCCAGGAGTCGCTCCTCCATGCGCGCCCGGGCGCTTCGGCTGAAGTCGCTGTTCGCGCGGTAGCGCAGCTCGATGACGGGGACGCCGGGGGCGAGGGAGTCCTCGGGGGTGTCGTCTCTGCCCATCACCACGAGGTGAAGGTCACCGGCCTGAAGAAGGGAGTCGGCGTCCTGTGCGGCCCGGCGCTCGAAGTTGACGGCGGCGATTCCCCGCTCGTCGACGGAGGATCCTCCATCCGTCGCGACGCCGTTGGATCCCCCTCTCCCGTCCGACGCCTCGAGGGCCAGGGCCTCGGCAACGACACCCTCGACGAAGTCGGCGCGCTCGCCTACGACGGCGAAGGCATAGGTCTGGGTCTCCAGGCGCGTCGTCTCACGCTCCTCCACCCAGTTGAGGGCGAAGATCATCAGGGGGAAGAGCACCAGCGGCGCCACCACGGCGATGAGAACGGTGCGCGTATCTCGGAGCACCATCCGCAGCTCGTTGCGGAGGAGCGTTCCCGTCATGAAGTCGGCGCCCTACCCATGGGGCCGCCATCCGGCGTACCGCCTCCGCCTTCCACCGCACCTCCCTCCACCACACCCATCTCGAGCGCGTCACCCTCGAGCTCTCCTACCGGTCCGACCTCGGCCTCCCCCGCGATTCCCTCGGCCTCCTTCACATAGTGGAGGAAGACGTCCTCCAGGTAGTGCTCGCCAGTGGCTTCGCGCAGCTCGTCGAGGGTCCCGAGAGCGAGGAGCCTCCCGCGGTGAACGATGCCGATGCGGTCGCACAGCTTCTCCACCTCGCTCATGATGTGGCTCGAGTAGAGAATGGTCTTCCCCTCCGCCTTGAGCTCCCGGACGACCTTCACCATCTCCAGGGCGTTCATGACGTCCAGACCAACCGTCGGCTCGTCGAAGATGAGCACGGGTGGGTCATGGGCGATGGTGCGAGCGATGGAGACCTTCTGCTTCATTCCGCTGGACAACTTGTCCACGCGACCGCTCTCGTATTCGGTGATACCGAACCGCTCTACGAGCTCCGAGACCCGGGCGTCCACCCGTTCCTTCGGGTAACCGTTGATCCGCGTGAAGAAGTCGATGGTCTCCCGGGCGGTCAGTCTGGGGTAGAGGGCCGTCGACGCCGAGTAGAACCCGAGGGACTTCCGCACCGCCTCGGGTTCACGGGCGATGTCGTGGCCCATGAGGGTGGCGCTACCTCCCGTGGGCCGCAGGACGGTGGAGAGCATGCGGAGCGTCGTCGTCTTCCCGGCCCCGTTGGCGCCGAGGAGTCCGAAGACCTCTCCGGGAAAACAGTCGAAGGTCAGGCCGTCGACGGCATGCACCTCGCCCCGGGACTCGTCGTAGAACGTCTTCCTCAAGTCGGAGACGCTGACGGTGGGTCGGGCATGGTCGGTCATGCGAACAGCTTCTCCTTCGCGAATCGCCAGAACGAGCCATCGAACGCCCCCAGGAGGAAGTCCTCGAACTTGAGGATCTGCCGAGCCAGGAGGAGGAGGACGGCAACGAGGGTGAGGGTGAAGAGGATGGTCACGGCGATCCACTCCCACAGGAAGACACCACCGATGGCATCACGAATCATCATGGTGACGTTCCCAATGGGGATGAGCGACGACCCAAGGCTCAGATTCACGTCGGTTTGATCGCCCAGGATGATCGGGATGAAGACGAGCCAGTACACCGGTGTGATCATCGCCTGCCCGTCTTTGAAGCTCCGGGCGAAAGCTGCGAGGATCATCATCGCCGCCGAGAAGAAGAGGGCCAGAACAATGGCTCCGGCGAGCATGACCGGAGCCGCAAGCAACGGAATCGAGAAGGTTATGGCATCGCCGGTGTCTGCCAGGAGGGGGCGGACCACGGCGCCCATGGACACCATCATCGCCGCCACGTTGAGCAACCCGGCCACGATGCCCAGCGTCGCCACGTAGAGATACTTGGCCGTCACGATACTCATCCGCGACGCCGAGACCGTCATCAAGGTCTCCCACGTCGACCGCTCCCGCTCCCCGGCGGTGGTATCGATGCTCGGGACGAAGCAGCCCAGGGCGACCATGATGACCAGGAAGAACGAGAGCATCTGCCCCAGCAGGAGCTGTCCGATGTCCTCCGACGTGCTGACGTTCTCCCCCGTGACAGCGAAGACCGTCCGATCGGCCTCGGTCAGGGCCCTGGACTCGGCCTCGGTGGCCAGCCAGTCAGCGCGGTAGTCCGACACGACCTGCCGGATGCGGGACTCCGCCCGTCGACTACGTTCCTCCGCGCGGTCGTAGCTTACGTCGACGGCGAAGTTGCCGGGCAGCGCATCCCCGTTGAGCGGCCGGAAGGAGACGACAGCGTCGACATCCCCGTCCGCGAGCGCCTGGAGCCACTCCGACGAGGAGGGAAACCGGCCACCATCCATCTCCGAAGACCCACCGCCTTCGTTCCCCGGCACCCCGACGAGTGAGATGTCGTTCCGGGCCCGGAGGGTGTCGAGAAGCGCCGAGTGCACCGGTGCGGGAGCCGTCTCCACCGCCACCCGACTCACGAACCCCTCGTTGATCCCCTGGACGAACGTCATCCCGGTGAACATCGCCCAGAGCATGATCGGGTACATGAAGATGGGGATGAGGATCCCATTGACGACAATGGTCCGTTCCCGGAGGGCCGAACGGAGCTCGCGTCGATACAGGATGCCGATCTGGGACCAATTCATGGCCGATACGATCGAAAGATTCCTCCGTCTACGACAGTCCTCGGCCGCGGAACTATCGCTCCCAGACGACGAACACCTCCAATGCGTCGGCGACTCGACGGAACTGATGCTGCACCCCCGAGGGGATGTATGCGATGGATCCCGGATCGACGCGCATGCCGCCTTCGCCGACGTCGAAGCGGCTGGTGCCCTCGGCTACGATCTTGAGCTCAGCCGTCGGGTGGATCATGAGATGATCGGCGTCTGTACCCTTCGGCACCGTGTACATGCCTAGTCCGACGGTCGTGGTGGAAAGGAGGAGGTTGAAGACGGACTCCTCTTCACTGATGCCTTCCACCATCTGATCTCGAGTGAAGGCCACGAGGTCCGGATCGGCGGTGCTGAGCTGCGCGATCCTGAACACGACCACCAGATCCAGATCGTCCGTCACGTCCCGGATGATGTGCTCCACGTCGCCACGGACAAAGGCGGCGTCACCCGGGCCGACTACCAGAGCGAGTGTGTCGGTGGCGATGGTGGCTGCGCCGCTCACCACGTGATAGACCGCGTTCAGCCGATGCACCACCAGCCCGGTCCCGGTGCCCCTCGGCACGTGGAGCAACCCCATGCGGAAACGTCGATCGTCGAGGACCGTGAGGAAGTTGACGTTCTGACCCTGACGCTGGGCCTGCATCGCCCCGACGTCGAAGGACTCCCACGACATGGGCTCACTGTCGTCCGCGGGTGCGGTGACCACCTGCCCGCAGGCGACGATACACGTCACCGACGCAAACAACGACAGTCTACGGATGTGGCCTCCCCTGCAGGCTGATGTCCTGGAGCCCAGCCACCCCACCCCTCTACGACGGGAAGTCGCGAACCCGCCGCCGAGGTTCCAGAGTGGTCGGCCGCCGCGCCGGAAGCAAGCTGCGCCGCCGCGGTCGACAAGCCGGCGCCCGTGTCAGCGCGTAAGGGGAAGTACCACGACCTGCTCGGTCCCCGAATCCGTCCATGCCACTGCCAGTACATAGTCCTCGCCCACCTCGAGGACGTCGACGTCGGGGAGCGTCATCACACCCAGCGGCTCCATGTCGGCACTGACGATGATATGACGGCGCTTGGACACGTCCCCGTCGGAACCGACGTCGATCCACAGATGGCCGAATGCATCGATGGTCAGTCCCCGCAGTGCAGGCTGAAACCCAGGCGTCGGGACCAGCGACACCATCTCCTGAGCCTGGTCTCGACCGAGCTTCTCGAGGTACATGGCCTCGGCATCGGCGCGCCACCGGGTCAGGGCCGGATCCCCGTGGGCCACCTCCCGGGGGCGATCGACCCACCTCAACCCGCGTCGCTCCCCGGAGGCGTCGACGCAGAGGATCTGGGCCACGGACCCGTGACCCAGGCAGGTGAGCCCGATACCGTCGAAGGCCATCTCCGGTCCTGCGGAGAGCGGGGGAGCCACCTCGGTGGGGCCCCAGGGCGCCTCGACTTCCACGGTCTCTTCGTCGGGGACCCGGCCCAGCAGGCGTACATCACCCGCTCGTACGTGGTGGAGGGCGAAGCCCGCCGGGAGGTCGTTGTCCCGTCGCGACTCACCCTTCTGGGCCTTCTCAACCAGACGAACGAGCACGCGATCGTCTCGACCGAGGCTCACGGCCATGGGCCACATGCCCTGGAGGGGATAGATGTCCGGGTTCGTCGGGTCGTATCGCTCGGTGCGAACGAAGGCTCCTCTGTCGTCGAACGTCGAACGTCGCCAGAGGGCCTGATCCCAAACCCGGATCGAATCTCCCGACCCGACCATGATGTCGGTCGGGCTGCGGAACTCACCGGGCCCCTCCCCCCGGGCGCCGAGGGTCGAACGAAAGCGCCCACCGGGCCCGTACACTCGGAGGGTCGATACCGATGCGTCGGCCACGATGAGCGAACCGTCCGTCAACCTTGTCGCTGTCGTCACCTTGACGAACTGGTGGCTCTCGCGCGGATCGTCGCCACCCACGGCGAGCGACGGTTCCGCGCCCAAGCTCCAGGGCCCGGCGGGCAACTCCATCCAGGGTCCGATCTCGCGCGCTGCAACCCCTTCGAAGAGGTCGGTATCCGACGTCGGCGCCTCCCCGGTGATGCACGCCGCCGAGAACAAGGCCAGGGAGGCAGGCAGGACGCCCCGGAACACCAACCTCACCCTGCCGTCCCTACGTCCTGGCAGGTGCACGGAAGATGAGCTGGTCCATGCGCACGATGAGCGACGCCAGCACACCCCCCGACGATCGTGTAGGAGACTCGAGGAGAACGACCGCGATGTACGTGCGCCCGTCCCGCTCCACGATGGCGGCGTCGGCGTGATAGTTCTGCCACGTACCCGACTTCCGGTAGATCACCGAACGCGGCCGCGCCTGCTCCAGTCCCAGTACGAACTTGTGGTGGATGGCGGGGTCGGAGAGGATCTCCTTCATCTCGGCCGAAGCCCACGGGCTCACCAACTCACCCCGCTCCACCATGACGAAGAAGCGGGCGACCTGGCGGGCGGTCGCGCCATGGGACGTGTTGGCGATGGGGTCGCGGCGCCACACGCCGAGTCCACCGAAGCCGCGGCCCACCCAGAGACCGCCCCCTCGACGCCTGTCGTACAGTTGGTGGCGGGGGTCCTGAAGGGTCCTGGCGATGTTCTGGAACCCTACGAGCTGAATGAGTTCGCTGGAGATGGCGTTGTCCGAGTTCCGGATCATCCGCTCCATCTTGCTCCGTAGCTCGGAGGTATACTCCAGATTTCCTCGCTCGATCTGATCGAAGACGCCAGCCAGGATGGCGATCTTCGGTAGGCTCGCCGCGTAGCGCATCCGGTCGTCCTCGACCCCGGCATAGACCAGTCGGTCAGGATTGGTGATGTCGACGAGGGCGACAGAAAGGCGTCGTTCGTCGCGGAGGGCGCGGTAGCGCTGTTCGGCGAGAACCTGATTCAGGCCACGTTGGAGCGCCGGGTCCTTCGCCGGCAACACCACGGCCGTGCCGGCAACGGCTGCGGCGCTCCGGGCTTGAGCGTGGAGGGCCGGCGGCAGGCATAGCGTTCCGCCGACGACGGCCGACACGACGAGAAGACCGGTGAAAGGCGAGCGCACGATCCGATTCTGGACCAAGTCAGGGGATCTCTGAATGGTGGGATGCGATGAGCCGTTCGATCTGAGTCGCGATCTCGCTGTGCTCGCCGGCCGAGTTCACTTTCAGGACGTTGGACATCATCGAGATCAGATATACACGGGCGTGTTCCGCACCCGCGGGTGACTCCACGATGGCCACCGAGTGCATGAGGTTTTCCACGTTGCCCAGGTACTGTCCGCACGTGTATCCCTCCTCGGCCTGGCAGCGGTAGAGCGAGCCCGACTTGAAGTACACCGCCGCCTGGTTCAGCTCCGGTGAAAAGGCATACCGATAGCGGCGCCGGGTGTAGTACATCAGCCGCTTCATCTCCTGACTGCTCCATCGATCGACGAGACGGCCCTGCTCCATGCGGAGCATCCAGCGGACGAGTGCCCGTGGCGTGGAGTGACTGGCCCGCCCGGGGACCACGCCCGACGCTCCCCGGGTGAACATGGTCCGAATGCGCAGGAGCTCCGGGTCGATGCCCGCCTCGACCAGTGGGTCCTCGATGACGCGGATGGATCGCTCGGTGAGCTCCGCCCTGGGCGTATTCCGGAAGAAGTCCCGGGCCTGCTCCGCCGTGGGCGGGTATGACCGGCCGAACTCCTGCATGAGCATGGCTTCACGCCAGACCACTGAGCCGGCCGCGTTGGAGCTGGGCGACACCATGTGGTCCACCCACTCCCAGAGTGAGAAGACATCGTCCGGCCGGATCGAACGATGAGAGACCCGAGACCAATCCGGCGCCACCACCGGTACCTCGTGGGAGTTGGGCATGGCGAAATCTCCGGCCACCACCTGTGTGCTCCGTAGCAACTCCTCCCTGGCCGAGATGTCGTTGGGATGGAGTCGGCGTAGCTGGTGGAAGAGTCCCGACATCACCAACAACTTGCCCACGCTCCCGGGGATGTAGCCCTGGTCCGCACGGACCGCCGCGTACCGGGGGGCCGTGGGGTCGGTGATGTCGAGGATGGCCACCCGGTACGACGGGTGGCGGCGCCCGACGATCCGTTCGATGCCGGCTTGAAGGGCCGAGTCGACGGGGGTATCCGGCCCGATGTCGTAGCGCGCTGCCGGACCCTCCATGCGCAGATGGATCTGGTCCCTGGCGAGCCGCGCCCCCGGGCGGATGGGAATGTTGCCCGGCATCTCTCCGTCGAGGATCATCTGGTACGCACGGAGGCGTCGGATACCCGTGTGCTCGTAGGCATCCAGTGGGTAGGGCGTCGGCGTGGTGAGCCCGAGGATGGCGAGGAGGCAGAACGTCGCCAGGCAGAGCCAGAATGGGCGGTATCTCCACTCGCTGTGGTTCGCGACCGCTCCAGTGGGGTGAGGCGCTCGTTGGATCACGACCCCTCCAATGGTGCCTGCATGACCACCTCGCGGTTTGCGTTGCTCAGCGCCACCGCGTCCAAAGCCTCGAGCGCCTGATAGGTCTCGCTGTTACGGAAACGAATGAAGGGACGGATCTGGAAGAGCCAGAGACGCCCGTCCAGGAAGCCGAACTCGATGTCCCACGTGGTGTCGCTCTCGGGTGTACCGACCACCTTGGAACCCCACTGCTCCACGACGGCTCGGAGTTGGGCCAGTTCGTCGGCCCTGAGGAGCGTGTCGGGACGTGACGCGGCCATCCACCGGGTGCCACCGGGCACGATGACCCGCCGACGAGGGTTCTTGGTCTGCGACAGGAGGCGCACCTGCCCATCCCGGCTCAGCAGAACGGTCTCGGCGTCCTCCCCCTCCACGGCACCACCCACCCCCTCAGCGGCCACAACCGTGAGGTCGCCGGGTTCGCCCACCTCCAGGCCCGTGGTAATGAGGACCCCCGACTTCTCCGACGGGACCGTCTCCTGAACCAGGACCGAAGGGTACACCTCTCCCTGCTCCTCCAGGACCTGCCGGCGCCAGAGGTAAGCCCGCTCCGCGAAGGGCGAGGTCCAGACACGCTTGATGGACGCCAGGATCTGATCCATGGTCGTCTGGTGCGGTACCGTGAGGTTTAGGCCAGCCCCGGAGAACTGGGGGAGGTCCTCCACGTTGGTGTCACTGCGGATGAAAACACCACGGGAGATGTCACCCGCGAGCATTTCGGAGATCGCGTTCTCGACCCGGAGCTTCTGCTCGGGCAGCCACTCCAAGCGCTCGATGGCAAGTCTCGCCCACGCCAGCCGCTCCATCATCATCGCATCGATCTCGTCTTCCGACCTGCCCTGCAGACGCATGGCCGCGGCGCGGCCCGCCGCTGTGCGCAGCTCCTCGAGGACGGTGCCCCGGGAACCGCCGTAGGGTCGGCTCGCGTGCTCCACGAACATGCCGAACGGCAGGGCGACAGCCGCCGACACCCGACCAGGAAAATCGGCGGCGAGCTGCCCGAGATTTGCGGCCTTGGGCCCCACGAGAACGCCAGAGTCCGCGGACCGGAGCCGGCCCAATGGGATGGGTTCGCGCACGTCGAGGCGGAGTCGCGACGTGTCGAGGCGGTGGCGCTCAAGGGGCGCCTGGTCGTCGTCTTCCACGAGTAGGCGCTCCACCTCGTCCAGGGCTTCGGCAGACTTGACGATGACGCGGCCCATGGGTGTCACCGCGTAGAAGATCTCCTGTCCCCGCGCCGACCGGAGCCGCGCCTCGTGGTCCGGAGAAGCGGCGGCATTGGGGATCCCCAGGTTGCGCGCCAGCAGTTGGACGTGGGAGAGGAGGTTCCCTTCATCGAAGGTGAGTACGCCCGCCACAGGCTTCAGCTCGGGCGGCGTTTCCGGAAGGAGGTAGATCGTGTTGGCCTGGACTTCCTCATGGTGGCCCGGTTCGAGCACGTCCAGGCGCCCGAGGGCAACACCGGGATTCAACCCCCGAAGACCCGAAGCCTCGGTGACGCCGAACAGCGAGTGGGCGGCACCCAGGGCCTGGTCGGCATCCTTCTGGAGGTCGTCGAGAACACGCGACAGTGGCAGGACCACACTGCCTCGCAGCGTCGCGTCGTAGAACATCAGCGAGGCCTCGTCCACCACTGCATAGCGGTCGAGGACCGGAGCGAACGTTCCCCGCACTGTGCCCCTGGCCCAATCGAGGCTCCGCGCCAGGTAGGCGAGGCTCGCCTTGTAGGCAGAAGCGGTGGTGGTTCGCCGTGATGCCAGGGCGACTTCCGCCTCCCTGAGAGCATCGTGCTCGCGCCGAGACAGGTAGCCGGCGGAATACGCCAGCGTGACGTAGCGACCCAGTCGATCCAGAGCCTCCACCCTCGAGGCCGGGGGCGACTCGGTCTCGAGGCGGTCGGCCAGCACGTACGCACGCTCTTGAAGGCTGAGCCCGAGGTCCACGAGATCCAGTGCCAGCGAGCCGTTCGCCGCGGACTCGGCTCCCTCGCGGACCAACGGTCCCAACCGCACGATCGCCTCGAAGCCGCCCTCCGCATCGCCACGTGCGAGGGCAGCCCGGAGCTCGGCGATTCCGTCGGCCAGCGCACCCCCGTCGACCCGGCGCTGGTATGCCGCGAGAGAGGCGAGGGCCCGCTCGGGGTCGTACTGGGCCCGCAGGTCGTCGCGAAGACGAACAAGGTCGGACTGCACGGCAGCAACGTGTCCACCCCCGGCCAGATAGCGCTCGACGGCCCCGATGTCCGCTTGCGACGGCATGGAGTGGATCTTGACCCGCAACGGCTGAAACCCAGGATCGGCCTGGGCGATCTGCGTCGAGACCGCCCGGATCCGATCCATCGTCTGCCCGTCACCCAGCGACGGGTGGGGGACGCTGGCCGCGAGTCGTGTCGCCAGCAGGTAGTTCCGCCGGAGCCACTCTCCATCGGCGAAGCGGCGCTCGAGAAGGGCCCGACCGGCACGCTCTTCATCTTCGATCTGGCGGGCGCCACGGTAGTACCGGGCGCGGCGCATGATCCAACCGTCGTCGACATCGACGAGAAAGCGCTCGACGACCAACTCGCGGAGCCGGTACCCCGCGTTGGTTTCGTCGGCGAAGTCTTCGTACTCCAGGGCCTGCAGAATCGTCCCGACGTGGTAATTCCGCCCGGCCAGCCACAGGGCTCGGGCGTTGGGCTCGGCGTGCTGGACTCCACCCCCACGCTGAGCGCAGGCGCCGGCGGTGGGCGGCTGTACGGTTCCGTCGTTGCAAAACCACCGGATGCGCTCGTAAGGCCCCCGGTCCGCGCTCTTCAAGGCCTCGATGGCCTGCCGAACCGAGTCGGCGACGGCAGGCGACGGGGGTGGGGGGAACGCCTGAGCCGCAGCCGAACTGGGCAGGAACGCGACGAGGACCAGCGTCAACGCGATCCCCACACCACGATGCGAAATCAAATCCGAAACTCCCCTTGGGCCACGGTTGGAGTGGCCCCGAGGCCAAGAATAGTGGCATCTTCGTGCCGGCGGGAGTCCGCGTCCCATCGGAAGCACCAGCCCCTTACAGGTATCGTTTCTTGCCACCATCGGTTCCGGATTCGACTCCGGTCCTTCGGCGCTTCAACCGAGTCACCCTACGCCTCTTTGCGCTGTTGGGACGGGTGCGGCCCGACGAGCGCCGCGACGTCATCGGGGCGTTCCTCACGTTATTCGCTTTCATGGTGGGGCATGCGCTCCTCGAGACGGCGAGGGACGCGCTATTCCTGGCGAGCCTTTCCGCCCGGCGCCTGCCGTGGGTCTATCTGGCCATCGCGGTCGTCGCTCTCGCGGTCGGACATCGTGAGCCGAAGGTGGTCCGACGCCTATCGGCACAGAACGAATTGAGCCGATGGCTCGTCGCGGCCGGCGTCATCACCGCCGCCTTCTGGCTCTTCATTGGGGATGACACCTGGACTCTGTACTCCCTCTATGTCTGGTCAGGGGTCATCGTGTCCCTCGTCGTGGTCCGGTTCTGGACGGTGCTCGCCGCTCGCTTCACCGTCACCCAGGCGAAGAGGGTCTTCCCGGTCATCGCGTCGGGCAGTGTGGCAGGAGCCATCGTCGGATCGGCGTTCGCCCGTGGAGCCACCGCGTTGGTGGAGCCCCGCCATCTGGTACTCGCCGCGGCCCTGGCCTTCCTCGGCGCGTCAGCCGCTCCGAGTCTGCTGGACGTCCAGGAGGCCCACGGCCGTCCCAAAGGCCAGTGGAGCGACCTGGGGGAGGTGGCACGAGCCATCCGCTCGCGCCCCTACCTCCTGCGCGTAGGCACCATGGTGCTCCTGGCCACCGTGACGTTCACGCTCGTCGATTTCGTCTTCAAGAGCGTCGCCGACGATCTCGTTCCAGCGGACGACCTGGGAGCGTTCTTCGCCAGCACTTACCTGGCCATCAACATCCTCTCGCTGGCGGTGCAGCTCATCGTCGTGAGATGGCTCCTGGGTCACTTCGGGCTGATGACCGCCATTGTCTTCGTTCCGACGATCCTCCTGGTCGGGTCCCTGGGATTCGCTGTCGCTGGCGGACTCACAGCCGCGGTGGTCCTGAAGACTGCGGATGGTGGCCTGAGGCATTCCCTTTACCGGACTGGAGCCGAGCTCCTCTTCGTCCCCCTTTCCGACCGCCTCCGCGGACAGGTGAAGGGAATCATCGACGTCCTTGGGCAGCGGGGAGGGCAGGCACTGGGCTCCGTCATCATCCTCATGATGCTCTCCACGCCGGCGACGACGACGGCCTTCGCAGCCCTGGCCTGCCTGACTGCCACAGGATGGCTGGTGGTCGCAACCAGTCTACGGGAGCACTACCTCGACCTTTTCCGCGAGACGCTCCATCCGGAGACCGAGTATGCCGGGGGCACGTTCCCCGCCCTGGACGTGGCGTCCATCGAAGCACTGCTGGCCACGCTGAGTTCGCCGGACGACGCCCGGGTGCTCGCAGCGCTCGACCTCCTGGAGGCCCAGGGCCAGTCGGCGTCTGTTGCGCCATCGATCCTCTACCACCCGTCTCCCGCGGTCGTGGCACGGGCCACCGAACTCTTCATCGGCTCGGCCCGCGAAGAAACGGTCGCCCTCATTCCCCGCCTTCTCAAGCATGGCGACCCAACCGTCCGAGCCACAGCGCTCCGGGCCCTCTCGGTCCTCTCGCCCGATCGGACCCTCTTCGAAGCGGCTCTTGGCGACGAGGACCCGGCAGTGGTCGCAAGCGCTCAGGCGGCATTCATCGCCTGCGGGTGGGACCGGAACCGAAAGGTCGAAGACGAGCTCACCGCGTCGGTACGGGACGGAGGGCCCTACGTCCGGCGCGCCGTCGCTTCGGCCCTTCGTGCTCGCCCCTCCGCCGACCTCGAACCTCTGCTCCTGGATCTCCTCGAAGACACCGACGCCCTGGTCGCCGGACAGGCCGCGGCGGCGGCCGGAGAGCTGCGAGCACCCGGCCTGGTGACGCCCCTCATTCACTGCCTGGGACGGAGGAGTGTACGTGAGCAGGCGCGTGTCGCTCTGACCCGATTCGGCCCTCTCGCCGTCACACGTCTCTCCGAAGCATTGGAGTCCGAGACGTTGTCCCACGCCGTCCGAAGTCAGATCCCCGGTGCCCTCGCGTTGTCCGGATCGAATCAGGCTCCTCAGGTCCTGCTGCGGCATCTCCGAGAAGAGACCGACGGCCTCATCCGGTTCAAGGTGCTGCGCGCGCTGGGGCGGTGGCGAAGGGAGCAGCCGGCCTACCCTCTGGACGGAGCGCTCATTCAGGACGCCATCCTCTACGCTGTCACCACCGCCTTCGAGCTCATGCAATGGCGGCACGCCCTCGAGGCCGGCGCCCGCCAAGCGCCGAATCGGAAGACCGAGGTCCTCGCCGTCCTCACCTCCCTCCTCCGTGACAAACAAGACCACGCCCTCGAACGGGCGTTCCGTCTGCTCAACCTCCAATCGGGAAGCGACGAGTATCAGCGCGTATACCGGGGTCTTCACAGCCCCCTTCCGCGTTCCCGGGCCGGGAGTCGCGAGCTTCTCGTCCACATGGTGATCCCGCCGCTTCGGGAGCCACTGGCCACGCTGCTCGACGATCTCCACGGTGAGCACGACACCCATTGGCGCCGGCCTGAGCACGAGCCGGACAGCTACTCGACAACGCTAGGCGCCCTTGTGGGGTGCGGGATCGAGTCGACGAGCTCGCTCGCCGCGACCCACGCGGCCGAGTTGCGACTGGCCACTCTTCGGGACGTCATCGCTTCGACAGCCCCTCTGTCCAACGATCACGCTGGCGTGCTCCAGCGGTGTCTCGCGGCGCTCGACCCTTCGGAGGTCGCATGACCGTCCGAGTCGATGCCGTGGGCCCCCTCGTGCACCTCCGGACCCTGCCTCCGTTCCGCACGCTGTCGCCGACCCAGATCGGATTGCTCATCTCGGAAGCATCAGAGATCGGGCTGCCTGCAGGAGGGTGGCTCATCTCGCCCGGTGAGACCCCGCCCGGAATCTTCATGCTTCTCGACGGCTACGTGCGTATCCGGGGATCGGAGGAGGATCGCCTCTTGGAACCCTGGAGCCTCATCGGATATCCCGATGTTCTCGTTCCCGATCGCGTCAGTCCAGGAATCCGAGCGGAGAGCGACATCGTGGCACTTCGTCTCGAAACCGACGACCTTCGCAACCTGTGCGAGCGCCACTTCGCCATTCTCGCCGCCCTTCTGACCAACATGGCCAGCGAGGTCTTCGCCCACCCCTCGGCTCGACACGCTGCACTCGCCGCCGCAGGTGACGTGGGCCCCCTTCCCTTCGGCGGTACGCTCGACCGAGTGGGCCGCATGATCGCTCTTCAGCGGTCGCCGGTCCTGCCACGGGGAAGCATGGACGCCATCGCCGAGCTGGCCGGTCGGGTGGAACGAGTGGATCTCGAGCCCGGTGACGCGCTCTGGGCGCAGGGAGCGGGCGCCGGGGCCTTCTACGTCGTATGCTCTGGATCGATGGGAGTAGGCGGGACGGAAGACGCCGTGACGTTGGGTCCTGGAAGTGCCCCCGGACTGGTGGAGATGTTGAGCGGGAGGCCCTACTCCAGGCCCCCAGTGGCCCTCGAGGAGGCCCGCCTCCTCCGCGTCGGAATCGATCCCTTCATGGACGTGGCGGAGGATCACTTCGAGCTGGGATACGCTGTCCTCGGCCGTATGGCGCGGTGGTTACCCTAAGCGCGGCGCCGAATGTACTCGTCTTGCCTGGCCTGCCATCACGACCTCGGAAGCAACCAGCACGTCGAGAGCTTTCCGGTGCGCCGGGCAGGATAGAGCTGAGGTCGCAGCTTCGCGACTAGCCATGAAGAAGCCCTCACGGGGGTGTTCACCGTGAGGGCTCTAGTGCGCCCGGCAGGACTGAGCTGCGGTCGCTTCGCGATCCTCGCTCCTCTCGCGGATGGAACGGACGGGCCTTCGGACCACCCATCAGGCCTCTCGGGTCGAACCTGCATCTCAGCGGATGGGCTGAGGTCGCAGCTTCGCGACTAGCCATGAAGAAGCCCTCACGGGGGTGTTCACCGTGAGGGCTCTAGTGCGCCCGGCAGGATTGAGCTGCGGTCGCTTCGCGATCCTCGCTCCTCTCGCGGATGGAACGGACGGGCCTTCGGACCACCCATCAGGCCGCTCGGGTCGAACCTGCATCTCAGCGGATGGGCTGAGGTCGCAGCTTCGCGACTAGCCATGAAGAAGCCCTCACGGGGGTGTTCACCGTGAGGGCTCTAGTGCGCCCGGCAGGATTCGAACCTGCGACCTCATGCTCCGGAGGCATGCGCTCTATCCAACTGAGCTACGGGCGCTTGGAAGACGATCAAGTTCGCCAAACGAGCATCCCGGTCAAGGAATCAACCGGCAGACGCCCGGCAGGATGGCGCTCGCTGCGCTGACGCGCGTCGCGGAGCAGATCGTGGCGCCGTCTCTCCAATGCACGCCCGGTCCGCTCGGCTCCGACCTGCGACCTCATGCTCCGAGGAGGCACAGATCGGACGCGTCACCCCACAGTGGCCCAGCACTCGACCTCCACGGCGGCATTGAGCGCCAGGCCATCGGCACCGAAGGCGCTCCGGGCCGGCTTGGGTCCGGGGAAGTATTCCACGTAGACCTCGTTGAAGGCGCCCCATTCTTCGATCTCGTCGATCATGACGGTGCACTTCACGACGCGCTCCATGGAGGAGCCGTAGCGCTCGAGGACACCCTGGATGTTGTCCATCGTCTGCCGTGCTTCGGCCTGGATGCCACCCTCGACGACCGTCATCTCCCCTGGCCGATTCCCGACCTGCCCGGCCAGGTAGAGCATGTGGCCCACACGCACGGCTTCGCTGAAGGGCAGATCCATGGCGGCCTGCTCGGCGGAGCGCAGGTACTCCACCTCGGGCGCAGCGCCTGCGTCCTGGTCCTCGTGTGCGGCGTCGGCATCCGTAGCCTCGCATGCCGCGGTGAGGGCAAGGACGACCGACAACGAGAGTGCGGCGATGGGGGTCGAAGAAACGCGCATGGCTGATCGAGTCCTGTCGTGTGTAGCGGACAGCGGGCGAATACGGTCGACACGATAACGAATGAAGGCGCCCGCCGCTGCATGCGACGAGCGCCCCCGGTCGAGCGCGCGAATAAGCCGAGTTCTGTCCCCTTACGGGGGAGGATCATTCATCTGGGGCCATCGTCTCCGACGACCTCGGTGCGGCCTACCCGAGACTCGAACGGGGCGGGCCGCCCCTCGTCTCCTACGTGGCCTTGCTCCGGATGGGGTTTGCCATGCGGCCCCTGTTACCAGGAAGCCCGGTGCGCTCTTACCGCACCCTTTCACCCTTGCCTGTGCCGCAAGCGGCCATCGGCGGTCTACTCTCTGTGGCACTTTCCATCGCCTCACGACGCCCGGGTGTTACCCGGCATCCTGCCCTGCGGAGCTCGGACTTTCCTCCATCGGCCGAAACCGACGGCGATCCCCACTCGCCCGCTCGCCCTAAGGGTAACGGACACCAATCCATCGAAGCCAGCGGAATCGGACCGAACGCAACCTCAGTTGATGAAGTCGAGGGCTTCCGAGGGGGAGATCGCCGGAATCGGGGAGGCTCGGAAGTCCCCGGTACCAGGGATCATCCCTGTACGCCGCATTCGCGCCATCCCCCACGCTCCCCGTATCCTCCTCCGCCATGAACGCCCCCTCCTACGACCTCGACGCGATTCGGGCGCAGATCCCGCTGCTGCGAACCCACGTCCCGCTCAACAACTGCTCCCAAGCACCCCAGTGTGACGCGACCCGGGAGGCCGCCGATGAATACCTGACGTCCTGGGCCGAGGCGGGGATGGATTGGGACGCCTGGATTGCCGAAACGGAGGCGGCCCGCGCAGAGTTCGCGATCCTCATCGGCGCTGAAGCCCGGGACGTCGCCATCGCCACCTCCGTCTCCCAAGCGACGGCGAGCGTCGCCACGGGCCTCGACTTGACCGGCTCGCGCAACCGTGTCGTTGCAAGCGAGGCGGAGTTCCCGACCGTGGGCCACGTGTGGCTCGCCCAGGAGCGGACCGGAGCCCGTGTGGAGTGGGTGCCGGTCCGCGACGGGGCCGTCGAGCTCGAGGACTACGAGGCTACGGTGGATGAGCGCACCGCCGTCGTCTCGGCGTGCCACGCCTATTACCAGACCGGCTTCAAGCAGGACATCGCGGCGATCTCCGAGATTGCTCACGACGCCGGCGCCCTCCTCTTCGTCGATGCCTACCAGACCCTGGGCACCGCGTCCTTCGACGCCCCGTCTTCCGGGGCGGACTTCGTCGCATCTGGGAATCTCAAATTCCTCATGGGGATCCCGGGGATCGCCTTCCTCTGGGTTCGTCCGGGGCTGGCCGAAGGCCTCCGGCCGACGATCACCGGGTGGTTCGGGAGGGAGAACCCGTTCGCCTTCGACGCACGGACCTTGGATTGGGGGGACGGCGCCAGGGCACTCGACATGGGGACACCCCCGATCCTCGAGGCTTATGTGGCGCGGGCTGGGATGGCCTGGCTTCGCGAGATCGGCCTCGATGCTATCGGTGAGTGGACCGGGGAACTGGGCCGCCGGTGCGTCGAGGGCGCCGAGGCACGCGGCCTCGAGGTTCTGGGTCCTGAGGATCCACTCCGCCGGGCTCCGACGACGGCCATCGCGTGCCCCGACAGTCAGGGAGCAGAAGCCCTTCTCCGGTCAGCGGGCATCATCGCATCGGCTCGTGGCCCCGCGATCCGCATCGCCCCCCACTTCTACAACACCATCGAGGACGTGGAGCGAGGCCTGGATCACCTCGCGGAGGCGATTGGACCGACGGGTGGCTGAAGCCACGCGGTGCGAGCCGCCCGCCTTCAGCCCGCCTGGGAACCGCCGCAGTGGCGGCCACGGTTGCCGCAGGAAACCCTACCGTGCGTGAGACCTTCCGCTCCCGGGTGGGGGTCCTGGCCACTATGGTCGGCCTCGCCGTCGGGCTGGGCAACGTATGGCGGTTCCCCTACATGGTGGGCCAGTTCGGGGGCGCGGCCTTCATCCTCGTCTACCTCGTCATCGCCGTGCTCATCGCCGTGCCCGCGCTCATGGGCGAATGGTCGCTGGGCCGACACACCCGACTGGGGACGTTGGGCAGCTACGAAGCCATCGGCGTCCCAGGCGGCCGTTGGGTCGGCTGGCTGCTCTGTCTGATCGTGTGGGCCGCCGTGGCCTACTACACGAACGCCATCGGCTGGGTGCTCTACCACGCCCTCGGCCAGGCGGTCGCCGGCTTCGGCGGTGCCCTCGACGCTTCGGCGGTCCTGCCCCCCGAGTCGGGCTTCTCGGGCACGTCCTTCGGGCTGCAGGTCGCGTGCATGGTCACGGTTCTCAGCCTCGAAGCCGCGATCATCCTCCGCGGCGTGCGGGCGGGCATCGAACGAATCTCGACAGTGGTGACGCCGGTCCTCTTCGTCACCCTCCTCATCATCATCGCCCGCTCCCTCACCCTCCCTGGCGCTGGCGAAGGGGTTCGTTGGCTCTTCGCGTTCCAGCCATCGGACATCACCGCAAGCGTCGCCATCGCTGCCCTCGGGCAGGTGGTCTTCTCGGTGGGGTTGGGAGGAACACTGATGGTGGTCTACGGCTCGTACCTCTCCGACGAGATCGACATCCGGGCCGACGCCACGTGGACGGTCCTGGGCGATTCGGCGGCCGGCCTCCTCGCCGGGCTGGCCATCTTTCCCGCCGTCTTCGCTCTGGGCCTGGAGCCCGGCTCCGGTCCGGGTCTTCTCTTCGCGACGCTGCCACAGGTCTTCGCCCAGTTGCCCGTTGGGTGGGTCTTCGGACTCCTCTTCTTCGGCGGCCTGTTCGGCGCGGCCCTCCTGTCAGGGATCGCGGCCTTCGAGGTCCTGGTGGCTGGATTCATCGACCACCTGAGTTGGTCGCGGCGCCGGGCGACGTGGACGGTGTACGCAGGATCCCTTCTCCTCGCTCTCCCGCCGATGGTCAACCTGGAGATCTTCGTCCCCTGGGATCTGACCTTCGGGTCCGGAGGGCAGACGTTCGGCACCCTCGTCGCGGTCCTCACCGTCGGATGGGTGATGCATCGCGCGAAATTGCTGGAGCAGATCGCCGGCCCCGAACCGTCGGGGGTGGATCGGGCTCTGGTCCGTTGGCTACGCTGGGTGGTACCGTTCGGCGTCTTCGCCGCTGCGGCGTGGTGGCTCCTGAGCGACGTCCTCGGGCGGGTTCAGCTGGGCTGACACGCCATTCTACCCGACCCCATCATGTACACCACATCCTCGATGCGCCGCCGCCGCGCTATCTACGTCGTTCTCCTGATGGCCTCGGTATTCACGGGTTGCGCACGATCCGAGGCCGGCGGACCCTTCGATCCCACGGTGATCTTCCTGGTTCGCCACGCCGAGCGGGCAGAGGACGGCACCTCCGATCCACCCATCTCGGAGACCGGAGCCGAGCGTTCGCGCCTTCTCGCCCAGATGCTCGCGGACGCCGGGATCACCCATATCCACACCACCGACCTCAACCGGACCCGATCCACGGGTCAGCCGCTTGCCGACGCGAGCGGCCTGGAGATGGCGGTCTACAACCCTCGGGATCTGGCTGGCCTGGCCGCCGAACTCGCTGCCATGCCGGGCCGACACCTCGTGCTGGGCCACAGCAACACCACGCCTGACCTGGTGGCAGCCCTGGGAGGAGACCCGGGTTCGCCTATCGAAGAGATGGAGTACGATCGCCTCTATGTCGTCACTGTCATCGACGACGGCGTCAGCACCGTCCTTCTCCGTTTCGGACAGCTATACGCAGCGGAGGCATCGGCCGGGCAGTGAGCCCTCCCGATGCGGTTGTCGTCGGGGCAGGACCGAACGGGCTGGCGGCGGCAATCGAGCTCGCCCGCAACGGCGTGCACGTTCTCCTGGTGGAGGCCGGAGACGCAGTGGGAGGAGCAGCCCGTACCGAGGAGCTGACCCTACCCGGCTTTCACCACGACGTGGGATCGGCGGTCCACCCGCTGGCAGCGGGCTCACCTTTCCTCTCCTCCCTGCCCCTGAAAGAGCACGGACTGGAATGGGTCCACCCCGATGTCCCGCTGGCGCACCCGCTGGAGGATGAGAGTGCCGGCATCCTCCGCCGTGACCTCGACGCCACGGTGAGCGGCCTCGGCACGGATGGGGCGACCTACCGGCGGCTCGTCGAGCCCTTCTGTCGCATGTGGCCCACTTTCGTCGACCATGTTCTGGATGCCCCGACGCGCCCACCGCGCGATCCAATGCTCATGACACGATTCGGCGTGCGGGCGCTCCGCTCCACATCGGCCCTCGCCCGTTCCTTTCACACCGACGCTGGGCGGGCCCTGCTGGCGGGCAATGCCGCCCACGCCGGCATCCCGCTGGAGCGGCCGCTCGCGACGGCGGTGGGGATCACCCTTCTCGTCGCCGGACATGCCGTGGGATGGCCGTTCCCCAAGGGTGGCGCAGGCGCGTTGTCTTCGGCGATGGCCTCTCTCTTCGAGTCTCTGGGAGGGACGATCGAGACCGGGACAGCCGTGACGTCTCTCTCGGAGCTGCCCGACACACGAGCCACGCTCCTCGCCCTCACCCACCGTCAGGTGGCCTCCATCGCCGGCGACCAGCTGCCGGCGGGGTATCGCGACCGCCTCGCCGGATGGCGGTACGGACCCGGTGCCTTCAAGATCGACTGGGCCCTCGACGGCCCTATCCCCTGGTCGGATTCCAGCGTCGCCAGAGCCGGGACCGTGCACGTCGGTGGCAGCCTCCACGAAATCGCGCTGGCCGAGCGGGCGCCGTGGGAAGGCCGGGCGCCGGAGCGACCCTTCGTCCTCCTCGCCCAACCGACCCTCTTCGATCCGACCCGGGCTCCACCCGGCAAACATGTGGCCTGGGGCTACTGCCACGTCCCCAACGGATGGGACGGCGACGCCACGGAGGCCATCGAATCGCAGATCGAGCGATTCGCTCCGGGCTTTCGGGACCGCGTCCTCGCCCGATCGGTCCTCAGGCCCGCGGACCTGGAGTCGTGGAATGCCAACCTCGTGGGCGGAGACGTGAACGGAGGCGCGCTGACACTCTCTCGCATCGTCGGTCCACTGCGGTCCGTGCTCCACCCCTGGAGCACGCCGGCGGAGGGACTCTACGTCTGCTCTGCTTCGCGGCCGCCGGGGGGCGGTGTCCACGGCATGGTGGGGTACCGCGCCGCGCGCGAGGCCCTCAGTCGGAGCTTCGGCGTGCGCTGACGGCCGCGCTGGGCAAGCCGAAGTGCTCAGCGATTTCCTCTGCGGCTCCCCGCGCCGAGAGGTCGGTGTTGTCGATGAACAGGTAGGGCTCGAAAGGAAAGTCACCATTCGAGCTCAACTGGTGCCGCTCGTCGTCGTTTAGGAGGACGCGCCTCGCGTTGGCCACGTCCCTCTTCGAGGGCTTCGCTGCGAGTCTCGAAGGCATGGAGTTTCTCTCCAGGCGCGTCTCCTGGTCGGCCCACAGCTCGACGTAGACCACCCGGCATCCCTCCGCCTCGAAGGGCTTCCGGAGGTCCTCGACGTACTTCCGGTCGCTTTCCTGGTCGAAGGCCCAGACGTAGGTGAAGATGACCCCCGGGAGGCCGCTGGCCGCGGCCTCCTCGATGACGCTCCTCCGAATCAGGGTCACGAGACGGTTGAACGCCGGGTCGCCGAAGTAGAACACCGGGAGCACGGCCTCGATGGAGAGGTGGTTGTGGAAAAGGGGCAGCCCGGTCAGCCGACGAAGTTCCTCCCCGACGGTCATCTTGCCCACCGCGGGCGGCCCGACGAGGAAGACGAGGGTCTTCTCGGGCGCGGCCTCCGTCGCAGCCCCGCGGGCCGTCAGCTCCCCTCCTGGTCCGAGACGACCTCGGCTGTTTCCCCGAAGTGTTCGGCAAACCAGTCGAACATCCTCTGCCAGTGGTCGTGGAAATCAGCCTCGGTGCTGGCCCTTCCCGCCCCGTGTCCACCGGCCGTGTAGTGAACCCACACCACGTCTTTCCCGAGTCGGCGGAGGGCGTAGTACATCTCCCGCTGGTTCGTCGCCGGGACGTTCCAATCGCCCTCGCCCGACAGCATGAGCAGCGGTGTCTCGATGCGATCGGCAAACATCACTGCCGAGTGCTCGATGTACTTGTGTGGCTGCTCCCAGAGCGTCGCACCGATTCGGTCCTGGCCGACCTCTGCCGCCCCGTAGTTCCGGGTGGTGATCTTCGGCGAGTCGCCAAGAAACGAGATCATGTTGACCTTGCCCGAGACGTTGGCGGCCGCCGCGAAGCGATCCGTCTGAGCAATGAGAAGATTGGCGGCGTACCCACCGTAGCTCTGGCCGTATACCCCGACCTTTTCGGCATCGACCAGGCCGCGAGCGATGAGGGAGTTCACCGCGTTGGGCACCGCCTTCAGCCACGCCTCTCCCGGATAGCCTTCCTCGAACTCCACGGACGGTCGGAGGCCGAACCACCCCTGAGCCGTCACGAGGTTCATGTTCTCGTTGTAGCCGTTGTCGAAGAAGCGTTCGTAGATCTCCACCACCAGCGGATAGGTCTCAGCGGGGTCGTAGCCGACGGGGTAGTAGAGGATGCCGTAGAGGCTGTTTCCGTCCACGTCGAGGTACTCGATGAGCTCGGTGCGGGAGAGTGCCACGTCCTCGAGCTGGGGGTTCAGTTCGGTGAGCCGCACCTCGTCACCCGAGCCCGACCGCTGGACGAAGACGTCGGCCGGACGATCCCCGTCGGACTTGGTGTACACCCGCGTCTGTCCGTCGTCGGTGAGGGTCCAGTCGCGGTACAACTCCGAGTCGACGAGGACGTCGTCGACCCTCCCCGACGCCACGTCCAACCGGCGAAGCCCTCTCTCCCATCGGTCCGGCGCGGAGTAGGTGTAGTAGATGGTCGACCCGTCGTCGGTCCACAGCTCGATCCCTCGGCGTGGACGCTCGTCCTCGTCTTCTTCCTGGGTCAGGACGGTGATGAGTTCGGCATCACCGATGTCGAGGACGTGCCACCCCTCCGAAGAGGTGAGCAGAAGTTGTTCGCCGTCGGCGCTCCACCGGTCCACGGAGAAGTTCACTTCGGTGGTGTCACCGTCCATCAGGCGAAGGCCTTCGGTGACATCCCGGGGCTCGTCGTCGTCCAGGGCCCTGACGTGGACGGCACCGTCATCCGAGTAGGCATATGCATCCCGAGCGTCGTTCCACTCGACGTTCACACGCTCTTCGGAGGGGGCGATGAGCTCAACGGGCTCTCCGCCCAACTCGAGGAGGTAAAGCCCGTAGTCGGTGCCGTCGCGACGGGTATAGGACGTCTTGGTGCGCTCCGCCGTCTGGTAGGTGATGCGGGTCCCGTCGGGGCTGAAACCCACATCCGCCGGAACGACATCGGTGATGAGCTCCCGCACCGTCCCATCGTCCACAGATACCAGGGCCGTGATCTGTTCGTTGGCCATGTTCCGGACGCGATCCCACGCCAGGAAGTCATTGCGGGAGTCCTGGACGATGATGGGAGCCTCGGTCATGGCGTAGAACGCGTCCCGAGCCCGTTCTGCCCACCCTTCGGGACGAAGAGTCAAGAGCAGCTCGTCGCCATCGGGGGACCAGAGGAGGAAGGAGGAAGAGGCGATGGCCAGCGGGGTCCGAGGTGTCACCTCGCGAGTGTCTCCGGACTCCGCATCGTGGACGTGTAGCCGGAACCTCGCCCCGTCGAAGAGGAAGTAGGCCAGGTGTCTACCATCGGGCGACCAGGCAAAGTCGCTTACCTGCGCAGCCTCTTCATGGAGCCACGTCCGTTCGCCCGACGCCGTCTCGATGATCATTGCCCGTATCAGCGAGGGCGCCACGTACGTCGGGTCCCCGAAGCGCTGATGGTCGACGTCCAGGCGGCCCCGCCGGGTGCGGGCTGTGACGACCACACGGGAACCGTCGTCGGTCATGGCCGCCACCGCCGGCGTGGCCACGTCCAACGCGAGCCGAGTGGTGAGTCCCTGGCCTTCCTGCGCTTGGACATCCTGCGCGAGGGGCGCGGTGGTCAGGACCGCCACGAGGATCCAGACCGGCATCCGGCAAGGCGTCGAAAGCGAGGCCCGCGCGAGTCGGGGGCGAGGGGTGGGGGCGAGATCCTGCATGGTCGGGCTCCGGATCGGGTGCCGACCCGAATCAGCCGGCACGGCGCAAACGTGGGGCCGGCAATATGTCGATGCTTCGGAGAGGTGGCCACCGCGGCGCGTCCCCGAGAGGAGGCCGAAGGTCAGGCGCCGACCCGGCGAAGGATCTCCTGAAAGCCGTCGAGCCCTCGAAGCGCATCGTACGCGGGGTTCACGAGAAGGTACTGGTCCACCCACGATCGGTCGTCGACGGACGCACGGAGCCAGCGCAGGGCCTCATCGTCCGCGCCCAATCGAGCGAACAACCCGGCGGCGGTGCCGGCCCGGATGCCTCCCTGGGTCGCGGTTGCCGCCAACGCGGGAGGTGCGGGCTGTGGCTCACCGGTCTGGCGGTAGCGCAGCATCCCGTTCGACAGGTCGGTTGCCAAGGACACCGGCAGACCGACCATCGCCGCCCATTGAGTCAGATTCATGCGCAGCCCTACCTCCTGGCCCTGCTCCAGCGCGACCATGGCCGAACCGAGCAAGGACGGCCTGAACCCGAAGTCCAGTGACTGGGCCCGAGCGAATGCCTCACGCGCGCCGTCCAGATCGCCGCCCCATAGAAGGATGTAGCCCAAGTCCGAAGCGATGGCAGGCGACAACGGGTCTAGTGCGGCGGCCCGTCGGGCGTCGGCCGCCGCGTCCTGAAGGCGGCCCATCTCGGCCAGCACGTTGCCCCGCCAGTGGAGGGCCGGCGCGTACGATCCGTTGAGTTCTATGGCTCTGCCCAGGGAGGAGAGGGCGCCAAGCCGATCCTGCCGCAGTGCCCGCACCAAGCCCAGGGACGCATGGGCCTCGGCAAGGTCATCGTCGAGCTCGATGGCTCGCTGAGCGAACTTCTCCGCCCGAAGCATGGCCTCGTTGCCGTCGACCGACTGCACGAACTGAGGCATGAGTGCCCAGGAGTCGGCGAGCCCCGCATAGGCGGCCGCGTAAAGGGAGTCCATTTCGATGGCCCGGCCGAAGAGCTCGATGGCCCCGGGAATCCCCACCGCGTCCCTACGCGTCCACTGCGCGCGCCCCCTCCAGTAGAGCTCTTGGACCTCGGACGACACCTCCCGACGCCCGGTGCCCACACTGGCGACCTCGAGCTCGCCCAGGAGGGCCTCGGCGATGGCCCCGGCGATCTCGTCCTGCACGGCGAAGAGGTCGTCCATCTCACGGTCGTAGGTCTCGGACCATAGATGGAAGCCCGAACGGGTATCGATGAGCTGAGCCGTGACCCTCACGTCGTTCCCCGCCCGCCGGATGCTCCCCTCGAGGATGTGTGCCACGTCCAACCGCGACCCGATCTCGCGGATGTCGTCGTTCTCACGAAAGGCGAAGGAGGACGTCCGCGCTGCGACCTGCAGGCCGTCGACGCCAGCGAGGATGTTGAGAATCTCCTCGGCGACTCCATCGCCCAGGTAGGCCTGGTCCCCCTCCGCGCTCATGTCCGCGAAAGGCAGGACCGCGATGGACGACGACGACGGGGCCAGGGCGCCCACCGGGTCGACGTTCCGGACAGCCCACCACCCCACACTACCCACGGCCAGGGCGCTGACCACGACGCCGGCCAGGATGGCCGGGTGGGGGCCTGCGGGCGCTTCATCGGCATCGGTCCGGGTCAGGCCGGAGCCCGTGACGTCGTAGACCCAGGACAACGCCAGGACGATGGGGAAAAGGGCCAGAAAGAACCCGAACAGAATACGCAGAGCTCCGGGGCCGACGTCGAAGGCCGGGAAGAGGATCTCGCCCAACTGCAGCCCGACGAAAGCCACCGCCAGATAGGCGGCCGCCGTACTCACGACGCGACGGCGTCGAAGCTCGTCCCAGATCTCCTTCACGCGCCGTTCCACTCCCCGAAGTCACCCGTCCAGAGCGAATGGCCAAGACGCGCTTCGCCCCGCTCACCCACCCTCTGAATGTACTCCATAGACAGCACGAGATCCCCAGTCGTTGCCCACGGACCCCGGCGCGACGGCTACCCGGGCAGCGAGCGACAGTCCCGCAGGAATCGTCGGTCCGCACGTTCGTCGGTCGCGATGGCGTCGAAGAACTCCTCCAGATAGCGCACGGCATCGGCACGAACGTCGTCGGGGAGGCGCGTCTCCCCAGCCCACAACGTCAGCACGTCCTCGCGGGCATCCCGGAATCGACCGAGCACCTCCCCGGTGACCAGCGGGTTCTCACACCAACCGCGGTAGTATCGCTCCCGGACCGACCGCAGTCGGTACTCCGGCGGCGCAGCCGCGTAGGGCGCGTCCACGACACCCGAGAAATCGAAGTCGTACGGGATGGCGAACGCCGCACCGTCGCGCTCGAGGATCTCCACATTGTGGCCGGCGACGCCCGACCAGTCCGGGTTGGCCACCATGTACTGGGCCACGGCGTTGGTCATTCGCGACACCGGGTGGAACGCCGTCGCGGGGAGGTTCTTTCCCTCGGCCAGATCGAACGGAGTGGCACCGAGACGTCGAGCCAGAGCGTCTTCGTCCTCGATGAGGAAGGCGAGGCGTGGCTCCGCGGCACGTCCACCATCACCGAGATCGATGAAGACGACCTCGAGGAGTCGCACATGGAAGCTCTCGGCCGTCACCAGCCCCACCGAGCGATAGGCGAGGTACTCCTTCAGAACGAGGGCTTCCCACGAGCGCCGCTCGGGCCGGCACGACGAAACGAGCTTCAGATCGTCCTGCCCCTCGAAAGGCGTCCCGACAGCGTCGGCGGCCTGGTCCACATCGAGGCGAAGCGGTGGAAAACTGCAGTTCGCTGGATCGAGTCGAAACGCTCCCCGTGTCCGAAGCTCCACCGGGATCTCGCGAGTCTGGTCGTCGACGCGCACGGTGAGGGTGCCCGCCCGATCCGGGGACTCGTGGCGGTCACCCTCGAGGGCCGTGAAGTCGGCCTCGAGAATGACAGGGAGGAGGTCCAGAGAAGCAAAAAGCGGGCTGACCTCCGGCGTCGAGAGCGCGTCTGTCGGGGAGGGCACGACAGGCTGGGCGGTACCTGGCGAAGCACTGGTGAACGAGGCCAGGAACACGGCCAGGAGCGTCGCGAGCGTGCCCTTGAACCCAGCGGTAGAGAAGCGGCTCCCATCCTTCGTCACCACGAGACCCTCGGCGCCCGGGCGCTTCTCCAGATGGGCAATCCCCGCGACGGGCCCCAAGACCATGATCGCTGTGGACAACCCGTCGGCCTCGATCGCCGTGGGCGCCGACACGCTCACCGAGCTCGTCTCGCCAGGAGACCGCCCCGTCCGGGGATCGAGGATGTGGTGGACAGTTCGGTCCAGTGTGAAGCTGTGCTGATAGTCGGCGGACGTCGCAACGGCGTCGCCGTCGAGTCGCAGGATGCCGACGTGCCGGTCCCCCCGATGCGGGTCCTGAACCGCCACGGTCCAGGGCTCGTCCGCCGTAGGGCTTACTGCCGATCCGATGTCACCACCCGCGTCCACCAGCACCCTACCGGCTCCCAGCTCCTTCAGGAGCGTGACGCACTGGTCGACGATGAAGCCCTTTGCGATGCCGTCCAGCGTCACACCCATGCCCTGTGTCTCCAACGAGATCCGTCGGCCCTCCAACCGGACCTGTTCGTGACCCACCAGACGGAGCGCAGCGTCCACGACCGGGTCCGGCGGACGCTTGCCCGCCGACGCGTAGCTCGCACGATACAGGTCGAGCACAGGCAGAACCGTCGGGTCGAAGGCGCCACCAGTGGCCTCCGCCAGCCGGAGCGCCTCGGTCAGGACGGTGACCAGCTCTGTCGGAGCGTCGGCGAGGACACCCCGTGCGTTGAGTATTCCCAGGGCGCTCGTCGGGCGATGACGGCTCAGGACCCCTTCCAGTCTTTCGATCTCGGCGAAGGCGGCGTCGATCATCTCATTCCCTGCGCCGGCCTCCGGGTGGATGACGGTGAGGGTCACCAGCGTGCCCATGCGCGTCCGGGTCCGGCTCACCCGGTGTAGCCGCGCCTCCCGGATCAGAGCAGCAACCAGCCCTCCGGAGAACGCCACCGAGATCCCGGCAACGGCCGAGATACGCAGTGCGTCTCGGCGGCTCACCCCTCCGCCGCGGGCCTCGACCCCCCTCCCCTCAGACATCCGCGGCCTCCACAGGATGCCGTTGCAACTCGATGTTCACGAGCCTGGTGCGAACCTCCTCCATGTCATGGCGGCATACGCCCGCCTTCTCCAGGAGCTTCACCTCACAGACGTTGCAGCGGACGCATTCGGGGAAATCGATGTCCGGACCGCGGATGGCGCCCGTGGGACACGACTGCTCGCAGACCTTGCACACGTCGCACTGGGGCACACGCTCGATGCGGCGCAGCGACGCCAGAGAGAGCAGAGCCAGCGAGGCCCCCAGAGGACAGGCGTAACGGCAATAGAAGCGAGGGATGGCCGCGGAGGCCGCGAGAATCAGGACCGCGATAGTCCACAGAAGCACCGACGGGCTGAGGAAGAAGACCGTGCCGAAGGGCTCCACGTACGGGTATATGGTGGCCTCCACACCGGCAATCGCAGGCAGTACGACCGCGGCGAGCACCCCGTACTTGACCCAGACGGCCCGGTCGTGGACGGCTTGTGGAAGGGGGCGCTTCAGCCCATCGGGCACCACCCGGTCGATGAAGTCCTGCAAGGCGCCGAAGGGGCACAGGAAGCCGCAAAAGACCCGGCCCCAGATGAGCGTCGTCACGAGGGTGAAGACCACGAGGAGGAGAAGGGGGAGGTCCCGGGTGTAGACCCCCATGCCCGCCGTGATCCCAGCCGTGATGTGGGTTACCGAAAGAAAACCCCCGTCGACGAAGCCGAGGATGACGAAGGTCGTGCCCAACGCGAGCCACTTCACGCGGGTGCCCTTCGTGAAGAAGGCTCCCATGGCGAGCATGAGCACCAGGGCCAGCGTGGCCACCCGGCCCCACGACGTGGCGGCCAGGGTGCGCTCCAAGAGAGACTCTTCCTCGAGCGTCTGGAAAAGGTCGCCGTCGCCGGCCTCGTCGCTCCCCACGATCCCTTCGGGCTCGGAGTCCGGTACGCCGACCTCCCCCGCAGACACCAGGGCCTCTGGCTCCGCCGGGACGCCCCCCTGAGCGTCGGGCATTGTCGGGTCGAGCTCCGAACCGGGAGTCTCGCCGTGACCGCCGGGCTCCTCGACGTTGTCGCCGGGGGTCCCCGGGCCCACGCCGGAGGGCTCGGCGCCGGCATCTGACACGTTCGCACCGTCAGCGCCCGTGTCGGGTTCCGCGATCGCCGACTCTGCAGACGTGCGGGCCGCCGCGGCGGCTGCCGCCTGGGCTTCCGCCTGGGCCAGACGCGCCTGCCTGCTCACGTACGCGACGGAGTACGCGCCGAGCTCCCCGAGGTCGTAGAGGAAATCGAAGGGCTCGGCGATGTCGACCTCGCCCCCCAGGAGCATGAGCCCGACCAGCGTCGCCTCCCCGGCCACGACCCCGCCGGAGGGGAGCCCGAGGCTCAGGACGCCGGAGGGGTCGATGGCCATGGTGTCGCCACCCTGGGCGATGGCCCAACCCTGCTGGCGGAAGAGCCGGAGGCGAGAACCGTCGATGGCGTAGAGCACCAGGTGCTCGGCTCCCCCCCGGCGTTCGGCGGACTGGAGTCCGCGGGCATACAGCGCCTCCCCCAGCAGGTACTCGCCGAGTCGCTCGTTCTCGATGAGGGCCACGGCGATTCCGGCCGAGCCTTCCCCGGGCTCGGTGACCTCGAAGCGCTGGACCGTCCCGAGCTGACGAAGCTCGAACCACGACAGCCCTACCGGGTCGACATCGTCGCCCCCGATGGCCTCGATGCCCGGTGCAAGGCCGTATGCATTGGCCACGCGACGAGCGGCATCCCGAACGCCTCGGGAAAGCGCGCGAACGCTGATGGAAACTCTGGAAATGCCGTCGACGTCACCCCAGACCTGGAACGGGTCCCCGATGTGCTTCCCCGCGAACTGCTCCTGGAATCCCGGCCGCCGCAGGAAGTCGCCCATGGACCGCATGTACGATTCCCGGTAGTCCACGACCCGGACACCGGACAGTGTCCCATCGGGGCGCATGCCCACCAGAGCCTCGATGGGTCCGCTGTACCCGAACTGCTCAGGCGGGAGGTCCGAGGTGAGGAACACGTACCCGTGGAGGACCTCCTGGCCATCCGCCCCCGAGCGATACGCTCTCACGACGGGGGGAGACCCGTCCACCCGGTCGAATCGTTCAGCCGCGGGCATCACCTCCCGATAGAGCGCCTGGTCGATGCCGCCGACGCGCTGAGCTTCCACGGAAGCGACAGCAAAAGCGGATGCGAGGCCGAAGGCCACAGGCAGGAGAAGCTTCATCGTCGCGAGCATAGGCGCGACGCCGCATTCCGGCAATCGCGCCTCGGAGACATACGCGAAACGCTGCCCAGCGTCTACGTAGGCCTACGTAGAGTCCCGGTAACGACGTGGCCGGAGCTTGATGGCATGTGATTCTCAACCCACTTCGACGGAGGCGTGCCATGACCCGCTCCTACCGAACCCTGTCCTGCCTCGCACTCGCGTGCGCCACCTCTCTCGGCGCCTGCGTCGACGAGGAGCCTACCGCCCTCACGGGCCCCGACTTCGGTATCCACTCTGGACCGGAGGCGGCCCAGGTCCCCGTCTCGGCGTATACCCAGAACATGTTCCTCGGGGGTGACACCCGGCCACTGTTCACCCTGGACTTCGGCGACCTCCCCGCCGTGATCGCTGCGACCGCCGCCTTCTACGCGGAGGTACAGGCGAGCGACGTTCCGGGTCGCGTCCGGGCCTTCGCGGACGAGCTGGAGGTGAACGAGCCACGCATCGTCGCTTTACAGGAGGCCGTGGCGTACGCGACGGGGCTCCTGGATCCCGTGACGTTCGAGTTCACCGGCACGGCTCCCGGCCCGAACCTCCTGGGGACCCTCATGGGTGAGATCGCGGCTCGCGGGCTCCCCTACCGGCTCGCCGTACTCCAGCCCACGAGCGCCATCGCCCTGCCGATGGGAGCCCCGACGGCCCAAGGGCTCCCGGCCCTCGGCGTACAGGACCACATCGCCATCCTGGTCCGCTCCGACGTCCAGGTAGACGCAACAGACCAGGGCCTGTACGCGGTCAACGTCGTCCTCGGACCCCTCTCGGTGGCCCGCGGCTGGGCCTCGGTATCGATCCAGCGCGACGGAGGGGCTTATCATTTCGTGACGACGCACCTCGAGACACAGGGCACACCGGCTCCCGGGGACCCGTTGCGCGCCGTCCACAACGCCCAGGCCGCCGAACTCCAGGTGGTGGTGTCGGGCATGGAGGGCAACGTCGTGCTCCTCGGCGATCTCAACTCCGACGCGTTGGCCGACCCGTCCGCCAACTCATGGACGCCGACGTACGGTAACCTGCTCGACGCCGGTTTCATCGACGTCTGGGCCGAAGCCCCCCACCGCCGAGGGGACAACGGTGGCACCTGCTGCCTCCTGCCCGGACGCGAGCTCGACGAGCGCATCGACTTCGTGATGCTCCGCCCCGGAGCCTCGGCCGACCGGGAGGATCCGGATCGCCGCCGGGGGTTCTTCCGGGCCAAGGTGGTGGGCACGGAGCCTGTCGCCGACGGGATCTGGGCGTCGGACCACGCAGGGCTCATGGCGAGCATCCGCCGGCCGACCCTCGAGCGGCCCCGACGCTGAGCCCCACGTACGGTCGGAAGACGACTGAGGGGGGCGCGCCTGGCTGGCTCGCCCCCCCTCCTGACGGGTCTCCGGCCCCCGTCTCCGCGGGTGGGCCTCGCCTCAGTTGCCCTCGTAGCTCCGACGAGGCGGCCGGCACTGGGGCCACGATCCCACTGACGCGGACGCCATGTACCGGCGCTCTTCTTCGCCGGTAGGCGCTGGACGGGACTCGGGCATGGCCCGCATCTCCCTGGACATGAACTCCGGGTCTTCCGAGGCCTGGTAGGCCAGCATGGCCGCCAACGTCGCGTTGTTGCGCAGATCCGGGAAGACGATCTTGTCGAAGGTGTCCAGGTTGGTGTGCCACGTGTACTGACGGTAGTCCGGGTAGTTGGACTGGAGTCGGAAACCGGGCGCCGGCTTGCAGATGAACGACATGTGGTCGCTGCCACCGCTCTCAGGCAGGCCCGGGATGTCGAGTATGATGTGGTCCGTGATCTCCGGCGGCATGGCGGAGAACCACCGACCGAAGTGGGCTCCGGCCTGAGTGAATCCCATCATCCGGATATAGTCCACACGCCAGGTGCCGTTGTCCTGGTTGAACGCGGCCTGGAGGCCGTCGACGACCTCCGGATTGTCGGCGGCGAAGGCCGTAGAGCCGATGAGCCCTTGCTCCTCACCACCCCAGTGACCGGCGACGATGGTCCGTCGCGGGTTCGGGTACGTCTCCCTCAAGATGCGCATGGCCTCGAGCATCATGATCGTGCCGGTGCCGTTGTCCGTCGCTCCGGAAGCGCCATCCCATGAGTCCAGGTGGGCGCTCAGGACGACGTACTCGTCCGGCCGCTCCGTGCCGGGAATCGTACCGACGACGTTGAAGGCCGGAACATCACCCAGGAACTCGGCCTGGGCATCGATTCGGACTCGGGGCCCCTGCTCGTTCTCGGCGAGCCTGGCGAGGAGGCCGTAGTCCTCACAGCTCAGATGGATGGAGGGGATCTCCGTTGTGTTCGCGCCGAAGATCTTGTCGGCGCCCCAGCCCTCGGACCAACGGCTCGTGAACACCGCCACCGCGCCCGCCTCCTCGAGGCGCGCCTCGAGTCCCTGCCCTATGGCCCGGATCGTCTGGAACCACTCGGCACGACCCCGGCCTCGAAGTTCGGAGACTTCGGCGAATGCCTCCTCGGTGGCGTGCTCCTCCCACGACTCGGGAGCGCGGCACGTGGGCTCAGGGAAAGAGGTCATGACCGCCTTGCCCTCCACCGATGGGAGCCACGCGTCGAACTCGGCAGAGGCTGTGAAACGCGGCAGAACGACGACGTCGGCTTCGACGGGGCCATCGTTGCCGGGACTCCACGCCATCATCATCCCCGACAAGGTGCGCACGCGAGGCTCGAGGAGATCGATGTGTGAGATCCCTCGTTCCCATCCGCGCCAGGTCCCGTAGACCTGCTTTTCCGCCTCGATGCCCCAGGACTCGTAGAGATCCAGGAGCCAGTCTCCTGACGCGTCGTAGCCAGGCGTCCCCATGAGCCGAGGCCCGATGGAGTCCATGAGGGCCTGAGCCAGCTCGAATGCCTGGGAGCCTTCTCCCATCCCCTCCTCCCACATCCGCTGGATGACCGGATCGTCAGTGGGGAACGTCTGGGCTTCGGCGGACCCGAAGGCCCCGAACGAGGTGAGGGCGATGGCAGTGAGCCAGCTCTTCTTCATGCGTGTGTCCTTCATTTGGTTCGGTCGTTCCGGTGGAGCAGTATCAACATACGGGCCCCCGGCAGTGTCAAGCTCGTACCCCCACCGGCGAACCACAGGAGATGTCATGGTCAGGTCCGTAGCGGCAACGCTGTTCGCGCTCACACTCACTCCGGCTGCGACAGTCGGCCAGCAGGGCCAGATGGCCGACATGGACACGTTCCCCCGACCCATCGCCATGCCGGACAACGTCTGGATCGAAGAACTGACCATGCTCGAGGTCAGGGATCTCCTCGCCGACGGATGGCGTACGGCCCTCGTCCTGACCGGGGGGATCGAGGAGAACGGACCCTACCTCACCACAGGCAAGCACAACCACGTGCTCAAGGTCATGGGTGACGCCATCGCCCGGGAGTTGGGTCAAGCCCTGGTGGCTCCCATCGTCACCATCGAGCCCGGAAACCCCGAACGAGCCAGCACACCGGGCGGCATCCGCTATTCACAGGAGACGTTCCGCGCGGTGTTGCGGGACTACGCCGTGAGCCTCAAGGCCCAGGGCTTCGAGAACATCTTCTTCCTCGGCGACAGCGGCGGCAACCTGCGAGGGATGGACGCGGTGGCCGCGGAACTCCAGGCCGAGTGGGCCGAGGAGGACGTGGTCATCGCCCACATCCCGGAGTTCTACAATTACGACGACGTCCTCGTCTTCCAGCGCGACGTTCTCGGTATCGACGAGGATCCCCGCCTCGAAGGGCTCCACGACGACTATTACATCACCAGCATCATCGCCAACGACAACCCGGAGTACGTCCGCTTCCGGCAGCGGGTGGAGGCCGGCAAGGCGTCCATCAATGGGATCCCCATCGAGCCCCTGGACAAGCTCCTCGCCGACGGCAAGCGCATCATCGAGTTTCGAACGACGGCAGCGGTGGATGCCATACGGGCGGCGATGAGGGAGCAGCGCGGGCGGTAGCATGCCGGGGGCCGCGCCCGCCCCCGGTCTCACCTGCCCGTAGTCCCGCCGAAGGGCCAGAACGCGTCGGCCAGAGCCCGGGCCATGATGTCGGCCAGGATGGGGGCCGCCACGACGGCGCCCGCGATGAGGCCTGGCATCCAGTTGCGCATGCCGCCTGTCTGGACGCTGACGATGCTCGTTGCGGGAACCACCGTGCCGACCCCGTCTGTGCGGCCCACCACCAGCGAGTCGACGACGGTGGGATGCTCGAGCTCGAGAGCGCGTCCTGAATCGAGCAGGATGCGAGCCCGCTCGGGACGTTCGCGCCGGAGGGCATCGACGACATCGCCGTCGTGGGTCTGCCAGGACACACATGAAGACATCACGAGGGCCAGGGCCAGGAGCGTCGCGCGGCGGGTGATGTAGGGGAGCGGGAACATGTCGCCTCCTCGGGGACGGGTTGAAGCCACGCCATCACCATGGGTCCACCGCCCGTGTACGCCTTTCCGTCAGGCTACGTAGTCGCCGTGTAACGGTATCGGGCTCCCGCGCACCCACGCCCCTTGAAACTTCGGGCTCGCCAAAACAGTATGATTCCATATCGGTATGGTCGAATATCGAATTGGAGCACCGGACATGGGCAACCACGGACCCACCGCCATGAAGCGGCACTGGTTTCACATTCTGTTGGCTCTCGCCGACGACGCACGGCACGGCTATGCCATCAGGGAAGACGTTCGCGAACGTACCGAGGGGGCCGTCGAGCTCTACCCGGCCACGCTGTACGGCTCTATACGCACGTTGGCCGACCAAGGCCTCATCGAGCCGCTGGAGGGGGAAGAGGACCCCGACGAGGACCAGCGTCGCCAATACTACCGCCTCACCCCCGCCGGTCGCGCGGCGCTGAGGAGCGAGGTGGGGCGCCTTCAGGACATCCTGGACCACGCCCGTGCGACCCGGGCCCTCGGTGGCGTCTGAGCCGAGCGCCCACGTGACCACTCTCGCCCGCCTGCTGCTCGAGCCCTCCGGCCCCGGTTACGGCTGATGGTGCGCATCTATCGCAGCGTCCTCCGTCTCATGCCCCGGCCGTACCGGGACCGGTTCGGGGACGAATCCGTCACGGACCTGAAGTGCCTGCTGGAGGATGCACGAGCGAACGACAGGAGTCGAATCGGCATCGGAATGCGGGCGGTGATGGACCTGCTGAAGCGACTCCCCGCGGAGTGGTGGGCCCATCGGCGCAGTAGAAGGAAGGACAAGTGGGACGACACCCGAGAGCGAAGACTGGGAGGAGGAGAGAGGATGATGAATCTGATGGGTGAGCTACGACGGGCGGCCCGGACGCTCGGCAAGAAGCCGGGCTTCACGGTGGTCGTGGTGACCACCCTCGGCCTGGGGATCGGGGCCAACGTGGCGATCTTCTCCATCGTCGACGCGGTGCTTCTGCAGCCCCTCCCGTACCAGGACTCGGACCGCATCGTCCAGATGCGTCATCACGCCCCCGGTCTGGGGTTTCCCGACCTGGAGAACTCCGAGGGAATGCTCGCCTACTACAGCCAGAGCCTGAACGTATACGAGGCGACGGCTGCGTTCAGGGAAGGGTGGGCGAACCTGACCGCGGCAGACGAGGCGGCCCGCGTCCGGGAAGTCGGCATAAGCCCGGAGATCTTCGACGTCCTGCGCGTCCAGCCGCTCATCGGCCGACCGTTTGTCGAGGCCGACGCGCGCCCCGAAGGCGCGCGTGTGGCCCTGTTGGACCACGACAGCTGGACGACGCGGTTCGGCGCCGACCCGTCGGTCGTCGGGCGCAGCATCGAGCTCGACGGAGGGACCCTCGAGGTGGTCGGAGTGATGCCGGCGAGCTTCGCGTTCCCCGACGACGAAGCCGAGATCTACACTCCCCTCTACGTAGACCCCAACGGGGAGTTCGGCACGTTCGGCTTGGCCGCCGTCTCGCGCCTCGCCCCGGACATCTCCGTCGAGATCGCCGAGCAGCGGAGCATCGAGTCCATCTCACGAATGACCGAGTTCTTCCCCGATCTGGGTGACTCCTTCCTCGAACAAGCCGGCTTCTCCGTTTCCGTCAGGACCCTCCGGGACCGTATGGTCGTGGACGTCCAGGCCATCCTCTGGATCGTCCTGGGGACGGTGGGATTCGTGCTTCTCATCGCGTGCGCCAACGTAGCCAATCTCTTCCTGGTGCGGGCCGAGTCCCGGCGGAAGGAGATGGCCGTACGCGCCGCCATGGGTGCAGGCAGGCGGAGTGTAGCCACCAGCTTGTTGAGCGAGAGCGTGCTCCTGGGCGTTGGCGGGGGCATCCTCGGTGTGGTGTTGGCGAAGCTGAGCATCCCAGCCCTCCTCTCCCTGGGCGACCTCCCCAGAGCTTCGGAGGTATCCGTCGGCGCCACGTCACTCGCCATGGCGGCCCTGCTGTCCGTTCTCGTGGGGCTGGTATTCGGCTCGGTGCCCCTCGCCAGATACGCCGGCGGGCGCTTCGCCGCCGTGCTTCGCGATGGAGCCCGGGGGAGCACCACGGGCCGCGAGCGAAACCGCGCCCGTAGTGTCCTCGTAGCCACCCAGCTCGCCCTGGCCCTGGTACTCCTGGTGGGTTCGGGACTGATGCTCCGGAGCTTCTCCGAGCTCCGGGCGGTGGACCTGGGCATCGACGGCGACGACGTCCTCACGGTGGCCCTCAACCGGAACGCCGGAGAGGATCCCGAGATCGCGGCTCGCTTCTTCGCCCAGGCCTCCGACCGAATCGGCGCCCTACCAGGGGTGGCGACCGTCGGGATCGCGACGAGCATTCCGCTGGCGGGCGGCAACAACAATGGCGGCTCCTTCCACATCGACGGCCGGCCGAGGGAGGAGGGCGTACTGCCCCCGACCGCCATGTACAGGGCGGTGGGTGGAGACTACTTCGGCTCCTTCGACATTCCCGTCCTACGGGGCAGGAGCATGGAGCGCGGCGACTGGGAGGAGGCCCGACCGGTCGTCTGGGTCAATGAGACCTTCGAGCGCCTACACCTGGAGGGTGATGCCCTTGGCCGGCGGATCACCTGGGACACCGGCGGTGAGGACGATGGCGTCAACGCCGACACACCGTGGGCCGAGGTCGTCGGAGTCGTCGGAGACGTCCGGGAGTTCGGTCTCGCCGAGGAAGATCTTCGACCCAACGCGTACTTCCCCCTCCGGCAGGGCGGCGGAGCGAGCATCGAGATCAACAGTGCCTATCTGACCATCGAGGCGGAAGCGGGATCCTCCCCCCAGTCGCTCGTGGCCGGGGTGCTCGCTGAAATCAGGTCCATCGACGGGCGTGTCCCCATCTCGGCCACGCGGACCATGAAGGATGTGGTCGCCGAAGAGATGGAATCCACATCCGCGACCCTGATCATCCTCGCGGCCGCCACATTCATGGCCCTCTTCCTCGGCGCCATCGGACTCGCCGGCGTCGTCTCGTACGTGGTCGGACAACGGACACGGGAGATCGGCGTGCGGGTGGCCCTGGGCGCCACCTCGGCCGACGTCCGCCAGTTGATCCTCCGTCAGTCGGTGACGGTCACCATCGTGGGGTCGGTGCTCGGGCTGGCCGGCGCGCTGGGGTTGTCACGGCTTCTCGAGTCGGTGCTCTACGAGGTTTCTGCGACGGACCCGATCACGTTCGTGGTGGCGCCGGTCGTGCTGATCTCCGTGAGCCTGATGGCGACGTGGTTCCCGGTTCGCCGGGCGACACGCGTGGCCCCAACCGAGGCACTCCGGGCAGACTGACGCCACGAGGTTGCAACCTGAATCGCGGACGCCCTGTCCTACGTACGTCAGAGGGTTGGGAGTCGGTGCGCGGCTCCCGGTACGCCAATCCATGGTCGGGGAGTCGGGAAGATGAGGGGAATCCGGTACGCGTTCCGCACACTGGCGAAAACACCCTTCGTAACCGTCGTAGCCGTCGTCTCGCTGGCCCTGGGGATCGGCGCCAATACCGCCATCTTCTCGATCTTCGACCAGATGCTGCTGCGGTCCCTCCCTGTCCAGGAGCCCGACCGGCTGGTCAACCTTTCGGCTCCGGGGCCGAACCCGGGCTCCCAGTCGTGTAACCAGTCGGGAAGCTGTCAGGAGTTGTGGAGCTACCCGATGTTCAAGGACCTGGAGCGGGAGCAGTCGAGCTTCACGGGCATCGCCGCACATCGGATCTTCGGGGCGAACCTCTCGCAGGGCGGTCAGACCACGAGCGGCCAGGGGATCTTCGTCTCCGGGTCGTACTTCCCCGTGCTCGGTATGCAGCCTGCCCTCGGTCGGCTCATCGGGCCCACCGACGACGAGCGTCTCGGCGAACACTCGGTAGCGGTCCTGGCGTACTCGTATTGGGAGAACGAACTCGGAGCGGAACGATCGGTCCTGAACGAGACGATCATCGTGAACGGCCAGCCCCTCACCGTCATCGGCGTGGCCCAGAAGGGCTTCGAAGGTACGACGCTGGGGGCCGACCCTGATGTCTTCGTGCCCCTGACCATGCGGACCGCCCTCAACCCGCTGTTCGACGGCTACGAGAACCGGCGCAATTACTGGATCTACCTCTTCGCACGGCTCCAGGACGGCGTCACGGTGGAGCAAGCCACGTCGGCCATCAACGGCCTCTACTCGCCCATCATCCAAGAGGTCGAGGTTCCCCTGCAGGGTTCCATGACCGAGCAGACGATGGAGCGGTTCCGGACCAAGCAGGTTCTGGTCGAGCCTGGCTACCGCGGGCAGAGCGGCATCCATGAAGAGGCCAGCACACCGTTGCGTCTCCTCCTGGGCATCACAGCCGTCGTCCTCCTCATCGCCTGCGCCAACATCGCGAACCTCCTCCTCGCACGGGGCGCCAACCGGTCGCAGGAGATCGCCATCCGGAGCTCCCTGGGAGCGAGTCGGGGCCAGATGTTCGGCCAGCTGCTCACTGAATCGGTTCTCCTCGCCGTGATGGGAGGTGCAGCCTCTCTGGCCGTAGCGCGCTGGACGCTGGTCTCGATCTCCCGGGTCCTGCCTCCGGAAGCCGCGTCGACGTTCGAGATGGCAATCGATCCGCAAATGGTCCTCTTCACGGCCCTCCTTTCCCTGGGCACCGGCGTGGTCTTCGGCCTGTACCCGGCACTCCACGCGACGCGGCTCGATCTGGCGGGAATGCTGAAGACGACCCTCGGCCAACCGTCCGGCGCCCGCACCGCGCAGCGCTTCCGCAACGGACTGGTGACAGCTCAAATCGCCTTGTCCATGGCGCTATTGGTGGCCGCGGGTCTCTTCATCAAGAGTCTCTCGAACGTCAGTCGCGTAGACCTCGGCCTCAATCCGGAACGCGTGGTGATGTTCGGTGTGGCGCCGGCGCTGAACGGCTACGAGCCCGATCGGTCGGCGGACTTCTTCGTACGACTGGAGGAAGAGCTCGCGGCCGTGCCCGGCGTGACCGCGGTCTCCGCGGACCGCGTCGGCATCCTCGGCGGCAGCAGCTGGGGCAACGACGTCTCGGTGCAGGGCTTCGCCTGGGAGCCCGGTGTCGACGCCAACTCGAGGGTGAACTGGGTGGGGCCCGGCTATTTCAGCACACTCGGCATGCCCCTCGTCGCCGGTCGTGAGTTCACTCCTTCGGACGGTGACGGAGCCCCCGGGGTCGTCATCGTCAACGAGGCCTTCACCCGGAAATTCGACCTCGACGGCGCGCAGGCCATCGGGAAGTTCATCTCGGACAACGGAAGCGGGCAGGAAGATCTGGACCTGGAGATCGTTGGCGTGGTCCAGGATGCCAAATACTCGGATGTGAAACAGGCCGCCCCGCCGCTCTTCTTCAAGCCCTATCGGCAGGACCGGACCATCGGGGGCCTGGTGTACTACGTCCGCACCGCGCTGGAGCCCGAGGAGATCATGGGTCAGATCGGACCGGTCGTGAGCCGCTTGGATTCGAATCTGCCCCTGAGCGACCTGAAGACCCTCGAGGAGCAGGTGAAGGAAAACGTCTTCCTCGACCGATTCATCGGCACGTTGTCGGCAGCCTTCGCGGCGCTCGCAACGGTGCTGGCGGCCATCGGCCTCTACGGCGTACTCGCCTACACGGTCTCTCAGCGGACCCGCGAGATCGGCCTGCGCATGGCCCTCGGGGCAGGTTCGTCGACGGTGCGGGCCATGGTCCTCAAACAGGTCGGCCGCATGGTCGTCGTCGGTGGGATCATCGGAGTCATCGCCGCCATAGGGCTCGGGCGAGCCGCTCAGTCACTCCTCTACGGACTGGAGGGGTACGACGTGACCGTGGTCGGGGTCGTAACCGTGCTTCTCGGGCTCGTGGGTCTGGGCGCGGGATACATCCCTGCATCGAGAGCTTCTCGCGTCGATCCCATGCAGGCGCTCCGGTACGAGTAGGCGCCCCGCCCACCTCAGACCAGAAGGATCGTCGACCCTACCGTCTCGCGGTTCTCCAGAGCTCGGTGGGCGTCGGCTACATCGCGCAAGGCGTACCGGGCCCCGATGTGGGGCTCGATGTGCCCCTCGAGGATCATGGCGAAGAGTGCGCCCAGACCTTCCTCGGCTTCTTCGCGGGTGGAGTAATAGTGGGCGACGCTGGGTCGGGTCAGGAAAAGGGACCCCTTCCGCGCCAGGGTGAGAGGCGGCAGCGGCTCCACTGGTCCCGACGCGTTGCCGAAGCTCACCATCATGCCGCGTGTAGCCAGCGAGTCCAGGGACGCTTCGAAGGTGCTCTTTCCCACGGAGTCGTAGGCGACGGCGCACCCCTCTCCGTCGGTGATTTCCCGCACCCGTTCGGCGATGTCTTCGGTCCTGTAGAGGATGACGTGATCACAGCCGTTCGCCCGAGCCAACTCCGCCTTCTCCTCCGAACCGACGGTACCGATGACCACCGCGCCAAGCGCCCGGAGCCACTGGCAAGCGATGAGTCCCACGCCGCCGGCAGCCGCGGTGAGCAGGACGTGGTCCCCTTTCCGGACGGGGTAGGTTCGCCGCACCAGGTACTCGACGGTGGCACCCTTCACCATGACCGCTGCCGCCGTCTCGTCCGGGATGCCGTCGGGCAGCTTCACCAGGCGGCGCCGGTCGAGTACACGCCCTTCCCGATACGAGCCGACGGGCCCGTTGCTGGTATACGCCACCCGAGCACCGACCTCCAGATCGTCGACTCCATCTCCGGTGGCTTCGACCCTGCCCACGCCTTCCACACCGGGGGTGAACGGAGGGTCCAGCGGGTACAGCCCGGTGCGGTGATAGACGTCGATGAAGTTGAGCCCCACCGCGGTGTGTCGGACCAGGACCTCACCGGGACCGGGCTCACCCGGGTCGAGCATGCCCCACTCGAGGACCTCGGGTCCACCCGTTTCCCGTACGACGATTGCTCCGTCCATCGATCCGCTCCTCGCTCTCAACACGCTTCCAGGGTTTGCCACGGCGGGCGAATCGATGAATCTATCAGCCTCGCCAACGGAGCCTGGACACGCGCCGGGGAGACGCCATGAGCAGACATGGGTGGGGGC